>NZ_RCWY01000005.1 GCF_003688625.1 Sphingomonas sp. PP-CE-3A-406 | reverse complement strand
GCGGTCGCAAAAAACCAGATGCTCCAAGCTTCTCGAGAGGGAGGTTATGCGAGTGTCGGTATTTTTGTCGGCTCTTTGACATTGTAGGTTAAGATGAAGGGACATGTGGGCGGCGGCTTGCGGTTTCCGGGCTCCTCAAGGGTTCGGGGTATCGTTTAAAGCTAAGTCGTTCTCATATGTCCTTCACATATTCCATATGTAATCGACGGTTGTTACGGTTTTCGGACTGTGGCGATTGTCTGAATGATATTGTGCAGAGCGGCTCCTTGAGATGAGCTGGTTGATCGTGGAATTCCACTGCGATTGGCTGGTGACATAAACTTGAGAGTTTGATCATGGCTCAGAATGAACGCTGGCGGCATGCCTAACACATGCAAGTCGAACGAATTACCTTCGGGTAGTTAGTGGCGCACGGGTGCGTAACGCGTGGGAATCTGCCCCTTGGTTCGGAATAACAGTTGGAAACGACTGCTAATACCGGATGATGACGTAAGTCCAAAGATTTATCGCCGAGGGATGAGCCCGCGTAGGATTAGGTAGTTGGTGTGGTAAAGGCGCACCAAGCCGACGATCCTTAGCTGGTCTGAGAGGATGATCAGCCACACTGGGACTGAGACACGGCCCAGACTCCTACGGGAGGCAGCAGTGGGGAATATTGGACAATGGGCGAAAGCCTGATCCAGCAATGCCGCGTGAGTGATGAAGGCCTTAGGGTTGTAAAGCTCTTTTACCCGGGATGATAATGACAGTACCGGGAGAATAAGCTCCGGCTAACTCCGTGCCAGCAGCCGCGGTAATACGGAGGGAGCTAGCGTTATTCGGAATTACTGGGCGTAAAGCGCACGTAGGCGGCTTTGTAAGTAAGAGGTGAAAGCCCAGAGCTCAACTCTGGAATTGCCTTTTAGACTGCATCGCTTGAATCATGGAGAGGTCAGTGGAATTCCGAGTGTAGAGGTGAAATTCGTAGATATTCGGAAGAACACCAGTGGCGAAGGCGGCTGACTGGACATGTATTGACGCTGAGGTGCGAAAGCGTGGGGAGCAAACAGGATTAGATACCCTGGTAGTCCACGCCGTAAACGATGATAACTAGCTGTCCGGACACTTGGTGTTTGGGTGGCGCAGCTAACGCATTAAGTTATCCGCCTGGGGAGTACGGCCGCAAGGTTAAAACTCAAATGAATTGACGGGGGCCTGCACAAGCGGTGGAGCATGTGGTTTAATTCGAAGCAACGCGCAGAACCTTACCAGCGTTTGACATGGCAGGACGACTTCCAGAGATGGATTTCTTCCCTTCGGGGACCTGCACACAGGTGCTGCATGGCTGTCGTCAGCTCGTGTCGTGAGATGTTGGGTTAAGTCCCGCAACGAGCGCAACCCTCGCCTTTAGTTGCCATCATTTAGTTGGGCACTTTAAAGGAACCGCCGGTGATAAGCCGGAGGAAGGTGGGGATGACGTCAAGTCCTCATGGCCCTTACGCGCTGGGCTACACACGTGCTACAATGGCGGTGACAGTGGGCAGCAAGCACGCGAGTGTGAGCTAATCTCCAAAAGCCGTCTCAGTTCGGATTGTTCTCTGCAACTCGAGAGCATGAAGGCGGAATCGCTAGTAATCGCGGATCAGCATGCCGCGGTGAATACGTTCCCAGGCCTTGTACACACCGCCCGTCACACCATGGGAGTTGGATTCACCCGAAGGCGTTGCGCTAACTCGTAAGAGAGGCAGGCGACCACGGTGGGTTTAGCGACTGGGGTGAAGTCGTAACAAGGTAGCCGTAGGGGAACCTGCGGCTGGATCACCTCCTTTCTAAGGATATCGGCAGAAAGCGCTGACAGGCCCGCATCTTAGGGTGCCACCCTGTCGGAAGAGCTTCTTCCATTCCAAAGAACATTAGCCGCCGTCCTCATGTCCCTTCATCACTAGGTTAGTCCACGAGACGAATAGCTTTGCTATTTGGCACGTGGGCAAGCTCGGCCAGCGCGCGAAGCGCGCCTCTTGGGCGCAGTTCTGCTGCGTCTGACGGGCGCAGCGGGTGTGGGCCTGTAGCTCAGTTGGTTAGAGCGCACCCCTGATAAGGGTGAGGTCGGTGGTTCGAATCCACCTAGGCCCACCACACACAAGTGCGTTTGGGGCCTTAGCTCAGCTGGGAGAGCGGTTGCTTTGCAAGCATCAGGTCATCGGTTCGATCCCGATAGGCTCCACCATTTCGCAGTCGAAGAGACGAGGCAGCAAAGCTGCCGCGCACTACGACAAGAACGGCCAGCGCTACGGAGCGCGCCCACAAGGCGCGGCTTCGCCGCGACTGACGGGCTCGCGGACAACGCACCATCAGCCACAACCTAGAGATGAAGAGAAACGGTTCGCCGTGCGAGAGCACGGTGATTGGGTCGAGACGACCCGTATTTGACATTGTGAATGGGTTTTTTAAAATCGATGCCGTGAGGTGCTCGATTTTGGAGAAGAGGATTGCTTCGGCAGTTCGTGAGCGCTTCGGCGTCAGCGATCTGGACGAGCGGTTCGAGGCTCTGAATATCGACATCATCATAACTAATAATCTGGCTGAGATTATAATCATCCGCACCTGACAAAGGCCAACGCGCACTGCTCTGCCGAGTTGGTGATCCGAAAGGACACCCAGTGATGTCGTTGGTGGTGTGGACTCTCAAGCGTGAGGTAAGGGCAATTCGTGGATGCCTTGGCACATACAGGCGATGAAGGACGTGGCACGCTGCGATAAGCGTCGGTGAGCTGTGAGCAAGCTTTGACCCGACGATTTCCGAATGGGGAAACCCACCTATCCCGATTAATTCTACCTGCGCGGTAACGCACAGGTCGAGTTAATTAGGTTAGGTATCACTTAGCTGAATACATAGGCTTCGTGAAGCGAACCCGGCGAACTGAAACATCTCAGTAGCTGGAGGAAAAGACATCAACCGAGATTCCGTTAGTAGTGGCGAGCGAACGCGGACCAGGCCAGTGCCTGAATTTCAACTAGTAGAAGTCTCTGGAAAGTGACGCCATAGCGGGTGACAGCCCCGTATACGAAAGTGAGAATTCAGGACTCGAGTAGGGCGGAACACGTGAAATTCTGTCTGAACATGGGGGGACCACCCTCCAAGCCTAAATACTCGTATGTGACCGATAGCGAACTAGTACCGTGAGGGAAAGGTGAAAAGCACCCCGATGAGGGGAGTGAAACAGTACCTGAAACGGATTGCCTACAAGCAGTTGGAGGGCTTTTATGGCCTGACAGCGTACCTCTTGCATAATGGGTCTGTGACTTAATGTATCAAGCAAGCTTAAGCCGATAGGTGTAGGCGCAGCGAAAGCGAGTCTGAATAGGGCGCCAGAGTTTGATGTATTAGACCCGAAACCCGGCGATCTAGGCATGACCAGGATGAAGGTGCAGTAACATGCACTGGAGGTCCGAACCGATTAACGTTGAAAAGTTACCGGATGAGTTGTGTTTAGGGGTGAAAGGCCAATCAAGCCGGGAAATAGCTGGTTCTCCGCGAAAACTATTGAGGTAGTGCCTCGCACGAACACCTTAGGGGGTAGAGCACTGGATGGGCTAGGGGGTCGCGAGATCTACCAAACCTAACCAAACTCCGAATACCTAAGAGTGATATGCGGGAGACAGACGGCGGGTGCTAAGGTCCGTCGTCAAAAGGGAAACAGCCCTGACCTACAGCTAAGGCCCCCAAATCGTATCTAAGTGGGAAAGCATGTGGGACTTCCAAAACAACCAGGAGGTTGGCTTAGAAGCAGCCATCCTTTAAAGAAAGCGTAACAGCTCACTGGTCTAAACAAGAGGTCCTGCGGCGAAGATGTAACGGGGCTCAAGATACGTGCCGAAGCTTAGGGTGTGCCACTGATGTGGTACGCGGTAGCGGAGCGTTCCGTAAGCCTGTGAAGCGATCTGGTAATGGGTCGTGGAGGTATCGGAAGTGCGAATGCAGACATGAGTAGCGATAAAGAGGGTGAGATGCCCTCTCGCCGAAAGACCAAGGGTTCCTGCGCAAGGCTAATCCGCGCAGGGTGAGCCGGCCCCTAAGACGAGCCCGAAGGGGGTAGTCGATGGGAACCACGTTAATATTCGTGGGCCTGGTGGTGTGTGACGGATCATGTGTGTTGTCATCCCTTATCGGATTGGGATGGCTTCGAAATGGTTCCAGGAAATAGCCCCACCGTATAGACCGTACCCGAAACCGACACAGGTGGTCAGGTAGAGTATACCAAGGCGCTTGAGAGAAGTGTCCTGAAGGAACTCGGCAAATTGCCTCCGTACCTTCGGAAGAAGGAGGCCCTCACTATGCGCAAGCACTTTGAGGGGGCACAGGCCAGGGGGTAGCGACTGTTTAGCAAAAACACAGGGCTCTGCTAAGTCGGCTTCAAGACGACGTATAGGGCCTGACGCCTGCCCGGTGCCTGAAGGTTAAGTGGAGGGGTGCAAGCTCTGAAATGAAGCCCAGGTAAACGGCGGCCGTAACTATAACGGTCCTAAGGTAGCGAAATTCCTTGTCGGGTAAGTTCCGACCTGCACGAATGGCGTAACGACTTCCCCACTGTCTCCAGGACATGCTCAGCGAAATTGAATTCTCCGTGAAGATGCGGAGTACCCGCGGTTAGACGGAAAGACCCCGTGCACCTTTACTGCAGCTTCAGAGTGGCATTAGGAAGAAACTGTGTAGCATAGGTGGGAGGCTTTGAAGCATCGGCGCCAGCTGATGTGGAGCCATAGGTGAAATACCACCCTGTTTGTTTCTGATGTCTAACCTCGTTCCGTAAGCCGGAACAGGGACCCTCTGTGGCGGGTAGTTTGACTGGGGCGGTCGCCTCCTAAAGAGTAACGGAGGCGCGCAATGGTGGGCTCAGGACGGTCGGAAACCGTCTGTTAGAGTGCAATGGCATAAGCCCGCCTGACTGCGAGACTGACAAGTCGAGCAGAGACGAAAGTCGGTCATAGTGATCCGGTGGTCCCTCGTGGAAGGGCCATCGCTCAACGGATAAAAGGTACGCCGGGGATAACAGGCTGATAACCCCCAAGAGCTCATATCGACGGGGTTGTTTGGCACCTCGATGTCGGCTCATCACATCCTGGGGCTGGAGCAGGTCCCAAGGGTTTGGCTGTTCGCCAATTAAAGTGGTACGTGAGCTGGGTTCAGAACGTCGCGAGACAGTTTGGTCCCTATCTGCCGTGGGCGTCGAAATTTGAGAGGAGTTGACCCTAGTACGAGAGGACCGGGTTGAACATACCTCTGGTGTACCAGTCGTTCCGCCAGGAGCGCAGCTGGGTAGCTATGTATGGACGGGATAACCGCTGAAAGCATCTAAGCGGGAAGCCTCCCTCGAGATAAGATTTCATAGAGCCGTCGGAGACCACGACGTTGATAGATCGGATGTAGAAGTGCGGTAACGCATGGAGCTAACCGATACTAATTGCTCTATTCGCGCTTGAGAGTCTCACACCATCAATGACAACACTGGGCAACCAGCAGAGCCATTCGATAGTGCGGATGATTAAGACGACGCCAGATTGCCAATCCCCTCGCCGTCGAGGGATTGGTCACAAATACCACTACAACCTTGCACGGTATCGATTTTAAACCCTCAGGCTTCGCCGCAAGGCGAAGCCCGAGGGACCCAGATATGACGCGTACGCATGTCGCACCGGCTCCATTGCCTGGTGGCTATAGCGTCGGTGTCCCACCCGATCCCATTCCGAACTCGGCCGTGAAACCCGACTGCGCCAATGGTACTATCGCTCAAGCGATGGAAGAGTAGGTCGTCGCCAGGCATTGAAGCCCGTGCAACATG
>NZ_RCWY01000004.1 GCF_003688625.1 Sphingomonas sp. PP-CE-3A-406 | reverse complement strand
GCGCCGCGATCGAGAATGTCGTGATTCTGACGGCATCTCCGCTGCGCGTGTGGTCGGTCCTCACGGACTTCGCCGCGCATTCGCAATGGAAGCCGTTCACCCAACTCGCGGGTGAAGCGGTCGAGGGTGGCGAGGCAACGTACAGCTTCCTCATCGGAGGGCTTGGGAAGCCTGTAACGACGGCGGCCGACATCACCCGTGTCGAAAAGCCGGTCGCGTTCGCCTGGACCGCGGGGGTGGCGAAGCTTCTGCAGTTCGAAGAAATTTATGAGCTGGAGCGCGATCCTGTCGGCACCCGCTTGCGACATAGCTTGTGCTTTCACGGCTTCCTTAGCGGGATGTGGACAGCGCTGCTGCGCCGGAAACTACAGGCCGGACTCGTGCAGTCCGATCTGTGTCTGGACCGCCAATTGCGGCGGTTGGCAGTGCAACCCGGTGTGAAGCCGCGTCCTGCGTCGCCACGTCATGGCGGTCGGAAAACCCGGGGGCACAGATGATACCCTTTCGAACCGGATTTGGCCGTGCCGGTGTCTGTCTCGCGCTGGCGCTCGCCGCCTGTTCCGAGCAACCCCAGAAGGGGCCGCCAACCGAGCAGGAAATTCACGCCGGCGACAGCGGCGTGGCGAGTGGGGCGCCTGGCCGCCATCTCTACCGATGCGACGACGATCAGACGCTCATCGTTGATTACAAGGATCAGGGCCTCACGGTCGAGTTCCGGCGCGACGCGCGCGCGGCGCCGACCGTCCTGACCGCGCCGATGCAGGGCCTCCAATATGTCGGCGACGTGGAAAGCGCCACCTTCGCCGGCAATCAGATCAAGATCGAGGCACCGGGCAAGCGCCCGATCCTCTGCACGAAGGAAAACGCGTCATGATGGCAACGCTCTATGGCTGGGAGCGCTGACGATGGCAGCGCTCAAGTTCTCCCTGATCCCTATGGTGGCGATCATTATCGGCGCGCTCATTGCGGGTTGGCGCACGCCTGGCGAGAAGCTGGTAGCGGCGATGCAGCATCTCGCGGCTGGCGTGGTGTTCGCCGCGGCAGCGACCGAGATCCTGCCGCTGGTGATGCACGGCGGATCGCCAACCGCGACGCTAATCGGCGGCGCGATCGGTGTCGCGGTGATGCTCGGCCTCAAGGCGGCGGAAAGCCGATTTGAAGGCCCCGTGGCGCTGCTCGCCGCGATCGGGCTTGATCTGGCGATCGATGGCCTGGTCCTCGGCCTCGCTTTCATTGCCGGCGAGAAGGCGGGCACCCTGCTGGCGGTCGCATTGACGCTCGAAGTGCTGTTCCTGGCCCTGACGCTGACCAACGACCTGACGTCCCGGTATCGCAAGATTAAGGCGATCAGCCTGACTTGCGCACTGGCACTGCTGATGCCGGTCGGCGCGCTCGTCGCGCAACCGGTGGCGCTCCTGTCACCGGCGTGGATCACCGGTTTCCTGAGCTTCGGCCTCATGGCGCTGCTCTACCTCGTCACCGAAGAGCTGCTGGTCGAGGCGCACGAGAAGCCGGACTCACCACTCATCAGCGCCATGTTTTTCGTCGGCTTCCTCGCGCTGCTGCTGATCGAAGAGATCGCGATGTGACCGGCCTTATCGTGGGCGTCGTCCATAGGCGCTGCAACAAACCCCGTCAGGAGAAGAGAATGTCGATCGTCACGGCGCGGTGCGCGCTTCTGGCCGCCATGGTTGCCCTGTCCGCATGTTCCGGCGGCAAACCAGCAGGGCAGTTCGCATCGAACGAAGCGGGTGCGACCGATGCCATCCACGGATCGAACGCTGCCCACGGACAGGCCGGGATGGCGATGCAGTCGACCGGCGATCCCGATGCCGACTTCCTGCGCGGGATGATCCCGCATTATCAAGGTACGGTGAAAATGGCGCGCGCCGAGATAGCCAACGGAACTGATCCGAAGATCCGTGCGATGGCGCAGGAGGTGATCCGGACGCAGCAAGCCGAAATCCAGACAATGCAGACATGGCTCGCCGAGCGGCAGGCCGCGAAGAAGGAAGCCCGATAATGGCCCACGACCACGGCGAAGCCGGACATAGCCACGACCATACGGCCGGTGCCAACGCGAAGATGCTCAGATGGGCGCTAGCGCTTACCGCGACCTATTTGGTTGCGGAAGTGGTCGGCGCCTTTGTGTTCAACAGTCTCGCGCTGCTGTCCGACGCGGCGCACATGATGACCGATGTCGCCGGTCTCGTTATCGCGTTGATGGCGATCCATCTTGGCAAGAAGGCTGCCGACGACAAGCGGACGTTCGGTTACAAGCGATTGGAGATCCTCGCCGCGACCTTCAACGCGATGCTGCTGTTCGTCGTCGCCATGTATATCCTCTACGAAGCGATCCAGCGCTTCCGCGAGCCGCAAGCGATCCAGTCGACCGGCATGTTGATCGTCGCGGTCATCGGCCTGATCGTAAACTTCGCCTCGATGCGGCTGCTGACCGCTGGCAAGGACGAGAGTTTCAACGTCAAGGGGGCGTATTTGGAGGTCTGGGCCGACATGATCGGCTCGGTCGGCGTGATCCTGGGCGCGCTTGCGATCCGGTTTACGGGCTGGACCTGGGTCGATCCTATCATCGCCGTCGGCATCGGGCTTTGGGTGCTGCCGCGAACCTGGGTGCTACTCAAGGGCACGATCAACGTGTTGTTGGAAGGCGTGCCTGGCGGGCTGAAGCTGCCGGAAATCCGGTCTGCGATCGCCGCCATTCCGGGTGTTGCTGGCGTTCACGACCTGCACGTCTGGTCGATGGCTACCGACGAGATCAACTGCACCGCGCACGTGACGCTCGGCGAGGGTGTTGATCCCGATGGCGTCAGGGTTGCGGTCACGACGACGCTCGATGAAAGGTTCGGGATCGAACATTCGACGATCCAGACCGAAGCGCCTTCGCAAGCGTGCGAGGACGATCAACACCTTCACCGCTAGTCAGCGAGACGATTAGAAGTCACAACCGGCGGATGCTCTATGTCGTCATCAAGGCACTGATCTCCGGTGCGATCATCGCGGCCGTGTCGGAAATCGCCAAGCGAAGTCCCGGCATCGGCGCGTTGGTTGCATCGTTGCCGCTCGTCTCGGTGCTGGGCATGATATGGTTGTGGCGCGACACGCAAGATCGGGCTTTGATGGCCTCACACGCCGGCGCGACGTTCTGGTTCGTGTTACCGTCGCTGCCGATGTTTCTGCTGATCCCGGCGTTGCTTGATCGCCATGTGCCGTTTTGGCTGTCGCTTAGCGCAGGATGCCTGCTGACAATGCTGCTTTATCTTGGGCTAGTTTTTATCGCGCCGCGCCTCGGTGTGCGCCTCTAACGTCATTGTCGCCGCATGCCGGTTTGCGGGACGATCCGCCCCGCATCTTTGTTACTTCATGGTCGGCACGGCGTGTGATCGACACCGTCGACGCGATCCTGGACGACGGACGTACATCCAAACGCAGCTGCTTGTTGAGCATAAGGCCAAGAACAAAAATGGATTTAATTCAGATATCTGTTAATCTGGATATATGGAAAATGACTCGGCAATTTCAGCACTAGGTGCGCTCGCACAAGGAACGCGGCTCGACGTGTTTCGCCTGTTGGTGCGGCACGAACCGGATGGCCTAGCGGCGGGCGAAATCGCCCGCCAGCTCGACGTGCCGCAAAACACCATGTCAGCACACCTCGGTATTCTGGCCCGCGGCGGACTGGTGCGATCCGAACGACATAGCCGCTCGATCATCTATCGTGCCGATCTGGACGGCCTGCGCGCGCTGACGCTGTTCCTCGTCAAGGATTGCTGCGCCGGGAATGCGGAGCTGTGCGCCCCGCTGATCGCCGAACTCACCCCCTGCTGCTGAAAGGACGCGCCATGGCCGTCGATATTGTCATCTATCACAACCCCGAATGCGGCACGTCGCGCAACACGCTCGGCCTGATCCGCAATGCCGGCATTGAGCCGCATGTCGTAGAGTACCTTAAAACCCCGCCCTCGCGCGCGCTGCTGGTCGAGCTGATCGACCGCGCCAGCATGAGGCCTCGCGATCTGCTGCGCGAGAAGGGGACACCCTATGCGGAGTTGGGCCTAAGCGACACGTCACTGTCCAACGATGCGTTGGTGGACGCGATGATGGCGCATCCGGACCTCATCAACCGACCGCTGGTCGTTTCGCCGCTCGGCGTGAAGCTCTGCCGGCCGTCCGAAGCCGTGCTTGATCTGCTGCCGGACGATCAGCTCGGCGCGTTCGCGAAGGAAGACGGACAACAGGTGGTCGATGCCTCGGGTCAGCGCGTCGCCTGATGCTTCTTGCCGGCCTGATCTTCGTTACCACGATTGCGCTCGTCATCTGGCAACCCAAAGGCCTCGGGATCGGGTGGAGCGCGATGGGCGGAGCCGTCGTGGCGCTGCTCGCGGGCGTCGTCACGTTGTCCGACGTCCCCGTCGTTTGGGGCATCGTCTGGAACGCGACAGCCGCGTTCGTCGCTATCATCGTCATAAGCCTGCTGCTCGATGAAGCCGGTTTCTTCGAATGGGCGGCGCTGCACGTCGCCCGCTGGGGCAGGGGACATGGTCGCCGGCTGTTCGTCCTGATCGTGCTGCTCGGCGCGGCGGTGTCCGCGCTGTTCGCCAACGATGGCGCGGCGCTGATCCTGACGCCGATCGTCATCGCCATGCTGCGGGCACTAGGTTTCAAGGACAAGGCGACGCTCGCGTTCGTCATGGCGGCCGGGTTCATTGCCGACACGGCCAGCCTGCCGCTGGTCGTGTCGAATCTCGTCAACATCGTGTCGGCCGACTTCTTCAAAATCGGGTTCGGCACATATGCGTCCGTGATGGTGCCGGTCGATCTGGTGTCGATCGTCGCCACGCTCGGCGCGCTGCTGCTGTTCTTCCGGCGCGACTTACCGGAAGACTATGACGTGGGCGCGCTGCGTGCGCCCCGCGAAGCGATCCGCGACGTCGCGACTTTCCGCGCCGGATGGATCGTGTTGGCGTTGTTGCTCGCAGGGTTCTTCCTGCTCGAACCCCTCGGCGTGCCGGTCAGCGCCGTCGCCGCTGCCGGCGCGATCCTCCTGCTGGTGATCGCGGGGCGGGGCCATGTGATCCAGACCGGCAAGGTGCTGCGCGGCGCGCCGTGGCAGGTCGTGATCTTCTCTCTCGGCATGTACCTGGTCGTCTACGGCTTGCGGAACGCGGGCCTGACCGACCATCTGGCCGCGCTGCTCGATCGCACCGCTCAGGGAGGCGTGTGGGGCGCCGCGTTCGGAACCGGCGTGATCGCGGCCGTCCTGTCGTCGGTGATGAACAACATGCCGACCGTGCTGGTGGGCGCACTGTCGATCGACGCGGCTCATACCACGGGCGCGGTGAAGGAAGCGATGATCTATGCCAACGTCATCGGCTGCGATCTCGGTCCCAAGCTCACGCCGATCGGCTCGCTCGCGACGCTGTTATGGCTTCACGTCCTCGGCCAGAAAGGCGTGCGGATCGGGTGGGGCTATTACTTCCGGGTCGGCGTGACGCTCACCGTGCCGGTGCTGCTGGTCACGCTTGCCGCCTTGGCATTGAGGATCACGATCGGATGACAGCCCTGATCTACATCGGCGCGGCGCTTGCCGAGATCGGCGGGTGCTTTGCCTTCTGGGCATGGCTTCGCATGGGAAAGTCGCCCTTGTGGCTTGCTCCCGGCGTCATCTCACTGATCCTGTTCGCATGGCTCCTGACCCGCGTGGACAGCGATGCCGCAGGACGGGCGTATGCCGCTTACGGCGGCATTTACATCTGCGCATCGCTTGCCTGGCTCTGGACTGTCGAGGGCGTGCGGCCCGATCGCTGGGATGTCGGCGGAGCGGCGCTCTGTCTGATCGGCACCTGCATCATCCTCTTGGGACCACGAACTGCCTGATGCCTGTACGAACACTCTCCGACCCCGACCATCTGCCCGCGCTTGATCGGCGCTACGCGATCGATCGGCCTGCTCTTGGCTTCGGCGCTGGTGATCCACCGCCACGGATTCTTCTTCTCTACGGTTCCTTGCGCGAGCGGTCATTCTCGCGGCTGTGTGTCGAGGAAGCGTCTCGACTGCTGCAATTCTTCGGATGCGAAACGCGCATTTACGATCCCTCGGCGTTGCCGTTGCCCGATCAGGTCACCGGCGACGACCATCCGGCCGTCCACGAGCTGCGTGAACTGTCGCTGTGGTCGGAAGGTCAGGTGTGGTGCAGCCCCGAACGGCACGGCCAGATTACCGGCATCATGAAGCTGCAAATCGATCATCTGCCGCTGTCGATGGGCGGGATGCGCCCGACGCAGGGGCGCACGCTGGCGGTCATGCAGGTGTCGGCGGGATCGCAGTCGTTCAACAGCGTCAACACGCTGCGGGTGCTGGGCCGCTGGATGCGGATGGTCACGATCCCGAACCAGTCGAGCGTCGCCAAGGCGTTCAACGAGTTCGACGATGCCGGGCGTATGAAGCCGTCCAGCTACTATGACCGGATTGTCGACGTAATGGAGGAACTGGTGCGGTTCACGGTGCTGCTGCGCCCTCATGCGGTCCAGCTCGTCGATCGCTACTCGGAACGGAAGGAAGCTGGCGTGCCGATCGACACGGCGACGGATCTGTCGAGCATTGCGACCGCCCGCCAAGGATAGCCTGACAGATTTTAGCGCTAGTCGACGTGAATGCTGACGACGCTCGGCGAGCAGCCACTTGGTGGTCCCTGCGCTGGCGGGCCTCCGGGGGAGGGCTGCGGCGGTTGACGGGCTCAGTGCCGCGCATGGGCGCGGGGCCATAGGTGTGCCACGTGGCACACCTCACGGGAGGATCGTAACCCGTCAGGGCTGAGACGCCGGCACGGTGGCTCGGTTGGCAGAAATGTGCCGATAAAGCCGGCTCCGGCAGAGTCGTGCCGCAAACCCCTTGGATCGGGCCCAGATCGCTTCTGCGTCCCAGCCGGCCAAGAAATCGCCTTGGATTGGACTTCCGAACGGCATCGCCGGAAAGGCTTGCCAGTGTGCTTTCATGCGGGACGGCCAGGATGTCCCGGGATTGATCCGCACGACGAAGTAGCTGGCTACGGCCGCGGCACCACAGACACGCGTGCGCCGCTCCAGATCGCTACCAATATGTACGAGCTGCGGTGCCTCGAACGGCTTGGGCACCAACGGCTGATTGATGATGCCTGCGTTCCACAGACGGGCATGATGCGCGCTGATGTTGCGCACGAACGCCAGCGTCTTGATCCAGCTCACCAGCGTGTTGGGAAGAAGGCCGTAGCGTTTAGCGATGGCGGCACGATCGTTGGCATGCGCCATCTTGAGCAACCAGGACAAGGTGCCAAAATCCCATGCCTCGACTGCCGTCCAGATCGGCACGACCAAGCCGCGCGGCTTGAGAAGCGCGAACTGATCGGCGAAACTAAAGACAGGGCGTCGTACAGGGCGCAAGCATCCGGCCCAGATACGGAGAAGGCCGCCCCTTGATGCCAGCGGCAACAGAGGGGACGGCCATGTTGCGTCCGATATAGGCGGCGGTGCATGAGGGTTCAAATAAGATTCGAAAGCCGGTCAGGGAGGCAGTTATGCAGCTTCCCCCGGGAATGTCCGCACTCCTTCAACTCAACGTTGCCGGAACCGCCTTGAACATCGCGCCCCGAAGATGCGCTGCTGATCGGCCATTTGGTCGCATTGATGAACGTGCGGCGTATCGCCAGAGAGGCGTGACCGAGGAGAGTGTGTGCCACGTGGCACACCTGCAACGTCTGCTGGGTGCCATTCGGCGGCGATTGTGGGAAAGTGCTTTGATACCGACGTCGATCAAGCGACCTGCTGTAGCGAGAAAGGCCACAGGCGTTATCTTGAGATGATGATTTAACCTAACCGCGGGAGGGTATGATATGGCGACCGATGCGATCATTAAGCTCGGCAATCGCAAGGTAACAAGGCGCAAGACCCGCTTCGGAAGCGTGACGGTGACTGCACCCGCGCCTTCCAAGGCGGTGGTCCAGCACAACGTGAAGGTCAGCACGCAAGCGCTCGAGCGGGTAACGGGACGTTTGGCAAAAGCCGGTGTCCGACTTTACGCCAAGAAGGACGTGCCGCTCTATTCGCTCGACAGCGACAATCCCGACGTGATGATCCGCAAGCTCAACGGTAAGGTCGAGCGAGGCAGCTTCGTCAATGGTGCCTTCAAGGCGGTGGGTTGACACCGGCGATCAAAGCGATCCACCAAGTTCGCGAGACCTAAAAGAAGCACAAAGGCCCTCGCGATCAGTCTCGCCGGACCCTTGGGCCGTAAGGCAGGTATCGAGCTTGTTCTTCTCCGCTGCCCCTATATAATAAATTGAACCTGCGGTCGCTTATCGGGCGTGTCCGTTTCCCGAGAGGGTACTAACAGGCCGGGGCTGCCCGAAACGGGCGGCCCTTGGTTTATCTGCTCTCAAGGAGTGCCACTCAGCGGCTGCTAATTCCCGGCGCTTGATGATTGCATTTCCGCAACTCTAGCCGCAGCAACTCGCCGCGCCCCCGGTCAGCCGCGCTTCCTGAATGGGCGGGCATGGGACGTCGGCGAACGAGCAGTAGACGCAGCAATCACCAGCGTTCGGCCGGAGCACCGCGGCACAACCCTTGCAATCGTAGAAAAATTGGCACGCATTGGTCGGCATCGTCTCGGTTTCGACGTGTCCGCACTTCGGACAGGTAATCGTCGATCTTGGTTCGATCGCCGTCGCGTAAGCCCCCCGGCTCATCGGGTCGCAATCCGTGCGGGATAGCCGACCTTGGTCGCGGCCGCCGCGATCCCTGCAGGCGTCGCGCGCGCCGGGTCGTAATTCACTGTCGCGACCTTGGTCGAGAAGTCCACGGTAACGTGGCTGACGCCGGGTACGCGTCCCATCGCCGCCTTCACCGCGATCGGGCAGGTCGGGCATGTGAGATTGCTGACCGCAAACATGGCGCTGCGTTCAGGGGCGGCGACGGCCGCTGAGGGCAGGCAGAACGCAGCGAGCGTGAGCACGAGATGTCGATTCATTGAGATTCCTAGTAGAAGAAGGGTGCCCACCAACGGGTGGTAAGCGCGAGAATGACCAGCACGGCACCAAGCCAGAGCACTGTCCGGGTGAGCGTCCGGCGACGGGTGCTGGCGCAGGCCCCTTCGGCGCATCTGGTTGGCGGCGCATGAAAGGAGTGCCACAGACCGACTGCGATCAGCCCCAACGTCACGACCGCGAACAGCGGGGTGTAGGGCTCGAGCACAGCAAGATTGCCGATCCACGCACCGCTGACGCCGATCAGGACGAGAATGAGAGGAAGCAGGCAGCAGGACGACGCAAGCAGCGCGCCTGCGATGCCGCCTGCGGCGAGCCAGCCGGCACGGCGATCACCGGGGCTGCCGGGTACTGAAGGTCGATCCATTCTAGGTTCCGATTCTCGTATGAAGAGATTATAGGGTCTGTAGTAACTACAGGTTCAAGAGGTATTTCGATGGCGGTTGCAGGACGGTCCAGGAAGCGCGGGGACGTTGCCCGGCGGTTCAGATGCAACATCGAGACGGTGCGTCATTACGAGAAAATCGGCCTGCTCAACGCGCCGGATCGAACAGAGTCTGGGCACCGCCTCTATTCGGCCGACGACGAGGCGCAACTCGCGTTTATACTACGCGGTCGTCAACTCGGCTTCTCGATTGACGAACTGCGAGGGCTTCTCAGTCTAGGCGGATCTGGATCCGAGGCCTGCGGCGAAGCCAATGCGCTCACTCAGCGTCACCTAGCCGACGTGCGCGCCAAGCTGCGCGACCTGGCGCGATTGGAGAAGACGTTGGTCGCGATCTCTGCGCGGTGTGAGCACGGCGGGGGCGGTTTGGGCTGCCCTATCCTTGAGGCGTTACAGGCCGGACCGGAGGGTCAATGACCTGTTCTGATAATGCCAAGCCGTGCCTTACGCCCGCCCGGCCAGGGCAGCCCGCATCAGCCTAGCGATCGTCACCAGCGAAGGCGGCAACCAATCCGAGATCCGGGGCGCCGGCACGGAGCGGCGTAAAGCGCAGGCCCCGACTGCTAATTGATTATTCCGACCGCGCGTTCGTTTGGCATTATCGCCAGGCCGGCAAGCGTGTGACTTATTCTCGACGAGGCGTCTCTACAGGTTCGGAGATGCATTCTTGCGGGGTCTGCCGCCCTTCATCACCTGGGACGCGATCGGTTTGGTAAGATCGACGCCCTTTTCAATTATAAGGCGGCCGTTGAGCGCACCAACGCCGCGAACCATCTGAAAACGACCCGTTTTCGGGTCACGAACCGAAGTGCTGGTTGAGGTAAGCTGCGCCTTTGCCATAGCTCGAATATCCCTTCTCGCTCCCGCGGAAGATAGGTGTGCCACGTGGCACACCTCCTCTACCCCAATTTCAATTTATCGGCACCGGCGCGGCAGACACGCTTTTTTCCTTACAGCATCTAGATACGCCATACCTGCGGCGGCTTAGTGGACCTGTCCGCTTCCCCAGTGGTACTCGCAGATCTGAGCTATCGTCTGGGCTGTAGCGATCCCTCAACAATCTTTGCGCGACGTCGCACATCCGCGCGGGCGGCAACGTTGTGCTGACGGAGCCGCCGTCGTGATCGGTCGTCAAAAGCACGAATCGGGAAGCTCATACGCGAGATGCAACTCAAGGATGGTCAGGCGAAAGGCCGCGAGTTCGTGCTTTCGACGACCATTCGTGACTGACCAGCATCGCGAATAAGGCTATATCGCGCCGCCAGAACGAGCACGTATGTCAGCGCCCCTCTATCCTTTACGCACGCGATCTTGGCTTCTTGATCGAGCAGTGCGCGACACGACGGACTTATTTAGCGGCGCGATCAGCCGGCCTTGAACGTAACCGCCAAAAGGCGCCAAATGGCAGTCACGGGCAGAAGCAGCGGTCTGACAGCGATCGCAGGCGAGTTGGATAGAAATGGGCGTTAAGTAAATGCAACTCAGTCGCCCGTTGTAGACGCCTAGAAGGTTTAACCAAAGCTGACTTCATTCTTGCGTCCGATAACGCAAGATTTCAGCCGCGACCGTCCTGCCGGTAAAGCTGAAGTATAAGGGTTGGCATCAATCGTGGTGGAACGCCCTCTTCAAGCATCATTGCGAACATCTCATCATCATCTGATGTCGGTGCAAGCCCCTCGATGACGAGGTTCGCGCGCGCTTCGGCCAGATCGTCGCGCCAAAGTGCGATTTGATCCGGCGTGCCGCGTTCAAACTTCATGGAGCGGATCTGCCTTTGCATCTCTGTTAGCTCGACATTGCCCATTGTGGATCCGCCTACGCTTGAGGGTGTCCTTGAACCTATACGACGGATGCAGTTCGAAAAAGGAACGCGTCGGCGTTTGCGGCGCACCGTGTCGCAAAACTCATTCTCCGGGTTAGGCTCTCCACGTCACCTACCACGCCGTTGTAATTAGCAATAACGCTGATTCCCGCTAATTACATGCTGGCGCAGGTTCCGGTGATCGGTTAGCCCGTTTTCCAGATTCCGAGCGGTCTCACACGCCGGCCGGTTAGATGAACGAGCGGCGCAGGAGGTCGGCTTGGCCGATGATGACATCAATGATGCGGCTCGCGTCGACCGCGCGGACTTAGACGCAATCGTGGCTGACGCGCTGGTCGTCGTTGATCAGGTCCAGTCGCTTGAACCCTATCTCCCGCAACTCGCCCCCCAAGATCGCGAGCGCGTCGAAGACTATGTCAGCCGGGCGTCTGCCGACGCGACTCTGCGCGCCTACAAGTCGGACTGGCGACTGTTTTGCGCGTGGTGCCAGGAGAGCGGCTATCGCCCGCTTCCCGCGACGCCGGCGACGGTCGCCGCGTTCCTGACATTGCTCGCCGAGAGCGGGTTCAGTCCCCAGGAACCTCGCCGAACGAAGCGCGGCACGGTGCTACCGCGCAAGGAACCGGTGGCGCTCGGCCGCGCAACGATCGGCCGGCGGCTCGCTGCAATCGTGTTCGCACACCGGGCCGCTGACGTCGAACCGCCGACTTCGCAGCCCGACGCATCCCGCCTCGAGCGCGCTATGCGCGGCATCCGCAAGGACAAGCGTGGCGAAATGCCCGGCAAGAAACGACCCGCCGACGGCGACGTGCTGCGCGATATGGTGCGCGCGATCGTCGGGGAGGATCTGCGCAGCTACCGCGACCGTGCACTTCTCGCGATCGGGATGGCGGGCGCGTTCCGGCGTTCCGAGCTCGTGGCGATCACGGTCGGGCGCGTCAGCGAGGACAGCCGCGGGCTGCTGATCCGCATCGCGACCTCGAAAACCGACCAGGAGGGCAAGGGCCACACCGTCGCTATCCCCGACGGCCGCAGGCTCGAGCCGGTGAGGCATTACCGCGCCTGGCTGGGGCAGGCAGGCATCACAAGCGGGCCGGTGTTCCGCAAACTGACTCCACAGGGCCGGCTAACCGACAAGCCGATGAGCGCCCAAGGCGTGGCTTTGGTGGTAAAGGCGGCTGCGGTCACCGCGGGCTACGCGCCTGAGCTGTTTTCAGGCCACTCGCTCCGCGCTGGCTTCTTAACCGAAGCCGGTCGCCAGAATGCCAATTTGTTCAAGATGAAGGAGCACAGCCGACATTCCTCGCTGGAGATGGTGGCGGAATATGTGCGGGATCATGAACGGTTTCGGGAGCATGCCGGCGAAGGATTTTTATAGACCGACGGCCAACTTTGCCGGTCAGTCGCCTGCAAGCGACGGAGCTTGGGGGACGGTCTCACCCGCGCCACCTGTAGGTGGATCCCCAATCGATGGTTTAGCGGGAAATTCTGCGAGCGCGTGCCCAACGTAGATCGTAAAGCAGACTACCAGCAGAATCACTCCACAGGCGACCTCATAACCAGTTAGCGCCTGCAACCTCCAGTCGGTCGCAGTATAGCCGCCGCCGCCGCTTGTCGTGATTGTTGTAGCACTATATGAAATAACGTCGGTGACTTTTTTTACGGCGTAGCCGCATTGCCACCCAGAACTTGGCACAAGGGCGTAGATAATGGCAAAGTCTATCACGAGCTCCAGGTAACTCCGAAGCGCAAGTGCGACCCGACCTCTCCAACTTAGCAGACTTCGACTCCGCCTAGCTGGATCCAATTTGTGGGTCGCATCTCTTAGAAAAGCAACGAACACCTCTGTGCAGCGTGAGAATGGATACCATGCGAGGAGGAGGAAACGCCCGTTCCAATCTGTCGACTGTAAATCGGACAGGCCCAACGGCCACAACAGAATAACCAGCATCAGCGTCATCGCAAATGTTAGGTAGACGCCGTTCATGAGACGGATGAAGACGGTTGCCCAGTCATCATCCAACTGTCGCTTGACCAACTCAGCGAGGCCCCACGTTGGCGACAGCAGTCCAAGGGCAAACGCCCCCAACCCGCGGACTGGACCACGCAAAGCCGCGCGTCGACGAGCGACCGACGCGCGGCTTTTGACGGCCATCAAGACCAGATTCTTCATAGTCATTTCGCCAGTGGTCGCCCTCAATGCCCGCCCTGATGTCGACATCAACCACACAACCGGTCAAGCGTGGCTCCAGGCGGAACGTAGAACGCTTTTTAAAGGTGAGCTTATGGCCATTCTACCGAAAAAGTTCACTGTAGGAACGGTACCATCGACGTGGCCGAATAATAAGCTCCCGCCACGCTTTCCGACTCTTCCGCGGGTCTACGAGGCTGACATGGCAGAAGTGCTGCTGATGATTGGCCGGCTGACCATACCTGTTCTGGCATCCGGTGCATCGCTAGCGGAGTTCTGGGCATACGCTCGATACATATTCGCTTGGCAGGGTGACGAGCGGCTAACCTTGACCCCGGAATTCTCAGAGCTTGACGCACATCAGAAAACGATACTGAGCGACGACGTGGGAATGGGATTGCCGCTACATTGGTTGAGCCGTCGCATGAGCCTCATCGGCATCTGCGACGGTCGTTATTTCATAGAGCGCTATTTGGCGACGTATGGCGGAACCTACACCGGCAAAGCGGCCAAACGCGGGCCGGGCAAAGCACCTGATTTCGTGTGCGTCAGCCGCAATGGTAGATTCCATGTTGTGGAGTGCAAGGGGACGCAGACATCGACCGCGTATCGAGACGAACAACTCGGATTGCCACTGAGTAAAGGCTCCCGCGGCGGAAACGCGCAAAAACGAACGGTCTCTTTTCCCGCCAATATCGCAGGAGAACGGCTGGCCTGTGGGACCTTTATATCTAGCGACTTAGAGCAGCGGTCTTCGCTAAAAATCATTGATCCCGAGGAACCGCCACTGCTTGAAGTTGGTGAGGAAAACGGCCCGATGGCCTTCGATCCAATCGCGCGTGGAACGCTTGCTCAGATGCTCCGAGCCTCGGGCTTCCCACAAGCGGCGAACTTGGCAGCTTTCCCTGAGGGCCGACCAAGGGGGATTGAAGGTGAACGCTATGTCTTTGCACCGATCGAGGAACGCGCAGAGCGCTTCCGAGAGGCGCGCGTAGAGCTAGCCGAGCGGCCAAGGGCAGAGGACCTAACGAGTGATCGCGGTCCGCTGATCGGACGACGGTCCGTCATTGAGTTGCCGGCTCCCCTGATTCTGAACGACAAGATTGTACGTCGAATTGAACTGCAGCAAGGGGTGAACCCTGAGTTAATAGAAGACGATTCGGCCTATCTTTTGGAAGAGAGTATTTTAGAACGGAAGCAGGACCCCGGCGTTTTGGGTGTTGCCGAATTTGAAAGCGATAAGAACGAGGTGGTTATGAGTATCGGAAAGTTGTTTCGAAGCGAGTTAAGGCTTCTTTATTAGACAGGGTCACGCCTGTTGTCCCATCGAGACGCAGGCGGGTATCATCACCGCGATCGGCACTGACCGTTCTCAGCGTTTGACTGGATGCGACGACGAGAAGCGTCTGCATCGCCGCCTAAGCCCCGCCGCGAACCGATCGAGGGCCTTGAGCTCGGCGTTTGGCGGGACCGGAGCCGCTAGGTCGAAAAGGGATTCAATTGATGCGCGATGGTGCTATGAGAGGACTGCATAGGAGTAAACCATGGCCACCGCGCTTGCCGACGCATCTGAGTTCAACAATGCGTCTGGCCTTGAATTCACTGATATCTCCAGCGAGCAGTGGCGTGAGTATCAATTCTTGAACGGTCAGGCGATCAGAATTAATTCCCCCCTAAAGCTTAATGTCAGCGCAAGCGGCGGCCACCGAATATTCGACGCAGAGGGTATTTCGCATTACGTTCCCGCGGGGTGGATCCATCTGAAATGGACAGTCAAGGACGGCGCTCCGAATTTCGTAAAGTGACGCCTTAAAGGCCTCAAACGCGTGCTACTTTTGCTCTCCTCGAATAGCGCACGTCGGTATGGCGACGATATCGTTCGCGCGCTTGCCCATCCACGCGGAAGCGATTTTCAGTTCCGCTATGACCTCAAATATTTTGATCCCGCGCTGCTGGCCCGAGCCAAATCAGATAGCCTTGCCAGCCAAAAAGCGATCATCGCTTTCCTAAACGGGGACAAATCAGCTCGGACGGTATCTCTGGTACTATGCCGCGCCGTTACGGTACGCCGCAGCGCACTTGTCGGCTCATCCTGCATCCTTACTCTCACCGCTGGGGACTATCTTCAGCCGCTGACCGACCATGATCTGCGGGGCAAGCTTGACGCTCGAGAGCAGGCGTTGATCCCCGCCTGGAGCACGGATCCCAACTATCCGCTCGGCAAATATGTGATCGAAGTCGATGCTGCGATCGATAGCCAACAGGCCGCCAAACTCAGCCAAGAGATGGGGGCGTTTGAGGCGGCGGCGACCGCTCTCAGTGCGTTCGAACGGTTTGGCAAAGGCACGAAGATCGCGTTTTTTGCAGTGCGCGACTTGGTGACCGCCGACGACTGGCGGCCGCTACGTTGGAACCGAGGGCGGCGCGGTGCTACCTACGCCGACCGCCGCTACGCGCTCCAGTCGGGCTATCGCTACGATATCGAAATCTACACTTACTCGCCAACCGGTGGTCAAACCGATAAGGGCGTGACAAAGCTGGTCATCGGATGCGACGAAAAGGCCGTGCGCTTTACGACGGCAAAGGAGCTGGCGCTAGACTCGCGCTATGACCTTAACCGCTTCACTTTCACCACCGACGAGCAGCTTGATGCGGTCGCAGCGGGCCTACGGCTAGCTTTGTCGATCCCCGACGATGCTCATCCCGAGACGCGCGAAACGCGCTGCGACATCGTGCTGGAAGCGCGCTTCAACGGCTGGTGGCCACGCCTGCTTTTGCGCATTCTCCTGATCGCCAGCGGTACGGCGGCACCGGCGATAATCGGCGTCCTTTATAAGGATAAGATGAACTGGGGGATTGGCGCTATCATGTTTGCCGGAGCCCTTGTCGCAGGTTGGGGCGCGGTTTTTCCGTCTCTCAGGAAAAGCTGAAGTGTGAAACGATTGATCGTCGCTTGAACGTCGATGCCTGCTCTGCGTTAGCGCGAGCTGAAATTCAGCCTTGGATAACCCTGCGACGCGACACGCAGGCTGTTTCACAACGCCTACCTGCCAATCGTGCCATTATGTAAACTGAGGCCGCCGAGTTCTTGAGGTCTCATCCTCGAACTAGGAGGTCACAGCGCTTTTCCGGCTTTCAAGTAGCGCGAACCGTTTGTTCATGTAAGCTGCCCATCCATTGGTAACGGCGGCCTGATAAGGGCGCGTTGCTACGGGGGAGTGGGAATGAGAAATCTGAGCGGGGTAGCAGCACTCAAGTGAACATGGGTGCCGCTCTTTGTGATAGCTAATTTAAACGCCCTTCAAGCACGCTTGGAGGTCCATTTCGCGACGCTCGCAAGCGCGCGAAAGGACCGATCGCTCGCTGTTTTTGCGTTCGAGCATGGCCTCGATTCCGATGAGTTATCTAAGCTCCCCGGGTTTTTGAAGGCTGCTCTGGGCACCGGGGGCTACCAGCTATCGAAGCATTGGCTGGTATGGATCGTATACGCGACCGAGCAGGGGTACGATTACGACGGCGACGAATATTGGCACACGTTTGAGCGACGCATGCCAATGTGGGATCGTGGATGGCGTCCCAGTTTGCGCGCGTGGTTTGGCAAGTTTCACAAGACGTACTGCGGATTGCTTCCGATGGGTCGGTGGGCAAATTTTTTCTCGATCATAGCGTGGCCGATCACCCATGCGCTGTTGCCGAAGGACCTTCAGGGCCAATTGGCCCGGGCTCTTTACGGCTTGCGGTACCAGTTGGTCTCGCGCCTCGATCAGTCACCGTTGGAAGTCGGACGCTACGTGGCCCGTATGACCCGTGGCGGAAGCTCGCGCTTCGACAACTTCCTTGAGCAGGAGGAACTGGTCGGTCGGATCGTGCTCGGGCTTCTGGATCAGCGAACGGCGGAGGCCGACGGCGCGATCCTGCCGCAGGCTTTGGCCAGGATCGTCCGGGATCTCGAGAAGGCGCGGAACGCCCGTCAGTGGTTGCACGACACGCGCAAGGCAGTGGAAGTCGCGAGGATGCGCGGCGCGGCGCGCCCGGCGCATGCCGACGCGTCCGTGGTGCGTCGCGCCGACGCGACACCGCAACTGCGGCGGCCCACCATTCGGCCAGCGCTGTCGCTGCGCCGGACCGGTGCGGACGAATGGACGCCTGTCGTCGAGCTTCCAAGTTTCCACGCCGTGGCGGACCTATCGCCTGAACTCGGCGAGTTCCTGAAACGCACCCGATGCTCGGTGGCGGGATCGCCAGGCGTCCGCCCTCCCGGCTGGTTGCTGAACGGTTCGCAGATGCGGGTGCTAGATACCTGGCCACCTGCGGACGCCCCGGTGCTGTCTTTCGCCACCGCCAATGCGGCCATGGATCATCTCCTTTCCAGTGAAGGCCGGATCTCGTCGGGGCCGTACTGGCTGTTCCGGACAGGATCGGACGGACGCGCCGTGGAGGTCCTAGGCCGGTTGGTTCGGCCTGGGCAGTCCTACGTCCTCGTGGCACGAGCCGATCTTCCGTCTCTTTCGACCGCGAGCCCAACGCGGATCCTTTGCAAGGGGGCCGCCGCGATCCGTATCGAGATCCCAGCGGCTCTAACCGTGGCGCACGCGGAGGAACTCAAGAAGGCGGGACTTTCGGTCGCACAGACGATCCGCGTCTGGCCCGTGGGCCTCGCAGCGAGAGGGTGGGACGGCGAGGGTGCCACCGAGTGGCTTGAGACAGAGTGTCCCTGCTTCGCGATCCAGCACGACCATCCGGTTGCCGAATACGAGCTCCGGCTCGGAGCAGGACCGGCGCTGAAGGTGGCGGCCCAAGCCATCGGGATTCCCACTTTCGTCCGGCTACAGCCAATGCCCGCCGGCAATCACGTTCTATCGATCAGCGTGGCCAAGGATGCGGCTGCGGACGCGGCGGGCACGCCAGTGGAGGGGGTGATCTCACTGGCTGTGCGTCCACCCGCACCGTGGGTCAGCGGCTCCATAGGGCATTCGGGCCTCATCGCGACCTCGGAGCCGGCGGAGCCTACGTTGGACGAGTTCTGGGAAGGTCTCGCGCAGGTAAGTGTCTTGGGACCTGCGGGGCGGCAGGTAACGGTATGCGTCGAGCTTCTCGACGGCTCGGGCGGGCGGATTGCAGTGGAGCAGGTCGGGCAGTTGACCCTTCCCCTGGGGCAAGGCGCGTGGCGGACGGCATTCGAGACCTTCGAGCGCAGGGAGAAGGAACCGTGGGGCTACCTCGGGGCAAGTTCGGGCAGAATACTGGTCGACGGCGAGGAACTGGGGACCGTTCTCATCCCGCTGCACCGCGACGTCTCCCCGGTGCGGTGGATATGGCGCGCGACCAACAAGACCACCCTCCTTCGCCTCATAGACGACCACGACGGTGACGCTCCGGTACGGGTGTCGTTCCACTCGTTCGCGAAGCCATTGGAGGAGGAGCACCTCGACGCCGAGGCGATCGGTACCGGGGTCGAGCCCTTGGCGCCAGGCGGCCTGTTTGTCGCGCGCTTCGGCGACCACCGTGTCTCCCTTGTCGTTGGAATGAGGAAGGTAGACGGTTTCGGGGGGCTGTTGGTTGAACCACATTTCGCGAGAGTGCCCCGCTCCAAGGAGCTTGCGCTCGCCATAGTACACGCGATCTTCTCTTGGTCCGACGCGCGAGTGGCCGGCGCCCTGGCAACGGAACGTCGAGCCCGGGTCGTGGCGCGCCTCAAAGAGCATTTCTTCGAGGTGATGTGCGGTCCGAACTGGGCGAACGCCGAGCGGGGCCTGAGAATGGGCCTGCCGGTGGAAGCAGCCGTAGAGGCACTGCTCCAGTGCTTTGAGAAGAAGCGAGTGTTCGCATTGGTGTTGGCGCGCGACGCAGGCAAGTTCGCACGCCTTGCGGACCACGTGCGCCAGCGAGAGTTCGCCTCGCTAGCGCATCGCTACTCCGTAGCCCCGGGTGTAGCGTCGAAGCCCGCGCTCGATCTGTTGGCAGTTTTGGACGGTGAATCGC
Source organism: Sphingomonas sp. PP-CE-3A-406 (assembly GCF_003688625.1). GTDB lineage: Bacteria > Pseudomonadota > Alphaproteobacteria > Sphingomonadales > Sphingomonadaceae > Sphingomonas. The sequence goes on along the minus strand of NZ_RCWY01000004.1, from coordinate 132,674 downwards.
GGCCGGCGGAAGCCGAGCTCATCGCCATAATAGACCACCTTTGGGATCATCAGGCGCTAACTGCGGGAGCACGCATCATCCAGTTGCTCGGGCGAGCAGATGTCGGTCACCAGGGGACTACGGGGGGCAGCACGTGATCGAGGTGATCGAGCCGGGAACAGTCGTCGCAACGACTGTCTCCCTTTTCGGGATGGACCGGGAGGAGACTGGCGTGCTTGCGCCATCTTATCTCGCGGCGGTCCTCCGGAGGTTGGCGGGCTTCCTCTGTCCTTGCTCGCCTCGCACGCTTGTCCGCACCATGATCGACAGCCATCGCGGACTGGTTGTCGACGAGGACTCGTTCGAGGAACTGGTGGAACGGTCGATCGAGGCATTGGTGGCAATCGGCGACTTGCTCGAGTTAAGCGACGTAGCGCTAGTCGGCGAGCAGGTGCGGAGCACCTGGCTGGTCGCTGCGCCCCCGGCGTTCGTTGCCAGGCCGAGTGGAAGCGCCTTTATTCTCGGCCTATCGGCCGACGAGCAAACGCCTCTACCAACGGAGATGCGCACGCGCGTCGTCAACCGTTTTGGTGTCCGATATATCGAACCGTTGCCGGGCGAGGACCTGGCGACGGCGCTTCGCGAACTCGGTTTGCGGGAACTGTCGAACGCCGCCTGGATGAAGTGTCCAAAGACGCTCCCGGCTACCGACCTGCTAGCTTCATACAATGCCAAGCTCTCCGCCTGCCTGCCCTCCGGCGGGATCCCCGACCTGCTTGTGCTTGACGGGTCACGCGATACACGAAGCTACAGAAGGCGCTGGGGTCTACCGGGATTGCTGACCGGCAATTTTGTCGTTCGACGCTCGCAAACCTTCGGATCGGACCTCTGGGGCTACGCGCAGCTTCGCGACGGTATTCCGCTCACGCTCCTGGACCTTCCGCTGCATGGGGATCGATTTCGCGGTTGCGACGCGGCCTGGCGGCTGCAGATGGCGATCGACGCCGTGGCGCTCCGTTCTCAGGGATACCGATTGCGGAGCGACGAGCATGGCGCGACAATCGATTTGTTCTCCCCCATCCCGAAGTGGGCGCGACGGCGCCTAGCCGTGGTCGGGAGCGAGGTCGATCCCGATGGCTGCCTGATGTCGTTTCGCGTGGCCGCCGGCGAACTCGCGACGGAAGAGAAGTTTCTGAAAGATATGCTGTACCTGAACCGGACGGCGAATGAGGAGGGTCACTAGCATGTCCGCAACGATCCAGGAGACGATCGACCGCCTTCACTCCTCGTTGAAAGAGTACATCGAGGCGACGTACCACATTGGCGATCCGGCGCTAATCGATCAGCGTCGAGAGCTTCTCAACCGCACGGGCGTCACGCATCAGGAGCCGTTCCTCGAAACGACACCGAGATACCAGGTCGGCTCGCGGTTCGCGGAAGTCGAAAACCTGCCGCCCGCCGCTCGCACGATTTTCGAGAAGCTATCGAGTGTGCGGCAGGATCGTGCGCGGCTCCTGTTCGATCCGCCCTACCGCCATCAGGGCGACGCAGTGCGCCATGCGCTGATCGAGGGTAAGAACCTCGTGATCATGACGGGCACCGGCTCCGGTAAGACGGAGTCGTTCCTGCTTCCCATCCTTGGCAAGTTCGCTCGCGAGGCATCCGAGCGTCCGGCATCCTTCGGACAGCCGGCGATGAGGGCGCTCCTTCTCTATCCGATGAACGCGCTGGTGAACGATCAGCTGGGCCGCCTCCGAGCGATCTTCGGCGATCCAGACCTCGTCGATCAGTTCACGACCTGGGCGGGTCGACCGCCACGCTTCGCCCGCTACACCAGCCGGACTCCATATGCTGGCGTCCGCTCAGGCAAGAAGGACGGCCGTAAGCTGTCCTCGTTCGAGGAGTTCTACGTCGAGATCGAGCGACAGGCGGCGGGACCGGCATCCGAGGCGCAGGCGGCGGCGGCGCGACTGCGCGGACAGCTCCACGAACGCGGGAAGTGGCCAGCCAAGCCGGACCTCGACAAGTGGTTCGGAACCAAGGGCTCGCGCTGGTACAATCCGAAGACGGCCGAGTTCCTGCGTGCCACGACGCTTCCCGAGGATTCCGAACTCATCACGCGCCACGAGGTCCAGGCATCCTGCCCTGACCTGATGGTCACCAACTACTCGATGCTCGAGTACATGATGATGCGTCCGATCGAGCGGCCGATCTTCGACAGCACCCGCGCCTGGCTGGCGGCCAATCCCACGGAGAAGTTCACCGTGGTCCTGGACGAGGCTCATCTCTACCGGGGCGCCGCGGGCGCCGAGGTGGGATTGCTGCTGCGGCGGCTTCGTGACCGTTTGGACATTCCCGCCGAGCGCTTCCAGGTTATCTGCGCGACGGCAAGTTTCGACAGCAAGGAGTATGCGACCGAGTTCGGGGCTCAACTATCCGGGGTGCCGGCCGATACGTTCGTCGCCATTACCGGCGATCTCGACCATCGCTCCCATGCGACGGCAGGAACCAAGGCGGACGCCGAGGTTCTCGCCGCGCTTGACATGGGCTTGTTCTACTCCCCGGTCGAGGCTAACCGCGCGGCAGCCGTGGCCCCGTTCCTCGCCCACCGCGGCGTCTCCGCCGCTGCGGGCGTGGAGCGGGATCTATTCGAGGCGTTGAAGGAGTTCGCACCGCTCGGCCAGCTCGTCAATACGACGATGGGTTCGGCACAGCCGGTCGCAGAGCTCGGGGCCGAGCTCTTCCCCGATTCACCTGACACCGCGGACGCGGCCGTCACGGCCCTGCTCGCGATCGGCAGTGTCGCCCGTGAACAGCCGGATGCCTCGGGTCCGTTGCCGTGCCGGGTCCACAACTTCTACCGCGGCCTGCCCGGCCTCTGGGTTTGCATGGATCCGGAGTGCACCGACATGGTCGAGGAGGAGCGGAATGGATTCTGCGGTCGGATGTACAGTCAACCCCACGAGGTGTGCGGCTGTGGATCTCGCGTCCTCGAATTATTCACGTGCCGCAGTTGTGGGTCCGCATACGCCAGGGCCTATTCAGACGATTTGGACTCGCCCGATGCGCTCTGGTCGGAGTCCGGACGCAGGCTTCGCATGCCGGGGGGCGACACCCTGCCGCTCCTGGACCTCGACCTTCTGCTGGAGACGCCCAGGCGGATCGACGCTGCCGAACTCGCGGAATACGATCTCGACACGGGGCGTCTTTCGGCTGGTCTACGGACGCGCACCGTATACATCCGCAAGGACCGCATTACGCCGCCGGTCGATGACGAAGGGGAGACCGACACGAATTCGGAACGCCGGGGTCAGTTCGTACCCTGCGGCGTCTGCGGGCAGACCGCCAGCGGCCGAACGACCGTCCAGAACCACCAGACGAAGGGCGATCAGCCTTTCCAGGCCATCGTGTCCCGGCAACTTTCGGTGCAGCCGCCCGGCAAGCAGGCGGCCAGCCGCTTCGCCCCGCTTCGCGGGCGCAAGGTGTTGGTCTTCTCAGATTCTCGGCAGGTGGCCGCCCGGCTCGCCCCAAACCTCCAGATGTACTCTGTCCGCGACGCACTCCGCTCCCTCATCATCTGGGGATACGATCGGCTGTCCAAGCCGCAGATGGTGCAGCAGATGCTGAGCTTGGAGGAGCTGTACCTTGCCGTCCTGCTGGCATCCCAGGCTCTGGGCGTGCGGCTCCGGCCTGAGAGGAGGTCCGGTGAAAACTTCTCCGCCGCCGAAGAGATGGTGGCGAAGGCCGTCGCCGAGAACGCGCAGACTGACGAAACGCGCCTGACAATGCTTTGGATGGAGGTCCGGGGGGAAACCCCGCCGGCAGCCCTGCTCGACGACATCGTGAAGACCGTTCAGGACAGGTATCTCGGGCTGGAAGCACTTGCGCTTGCGTCCCTTCGTGAGCGCGCGAACAAGACCAAAGAACTCCACGCACTGCCGCCTATCCCGGGCGTCGCAGAGAACGACGAGGACAAGGTCGCGCTCGCGCGTGCCTGGCTGCGCTGCTGGCGCCCGGTCGGGTTCTGGCTCAACTCGATGCCCACCGGCTGGTACAAGCGGCCACGGGGCAAGGGCACCAGCGTCAACTCGCGGAAGGGCACCTTCAAGGCGATGGACGTCGTGCTGAAGGACGCCGCGTCGCGCAAGGCGTTCAAGGCTTGGACGCCGCTGCTGCTCAACATCTTCACGACCGACATGGACGGCGGCTTCCGGCGACTTGCCGGACAGAACCTGTCACTCGAGTTGAGTGGCGAATGGCGGCGATGTTCTAACTGCAAGTCAGTCCATCGCCCCGTCTGCACAATCCCGCACTGTCTCGATTGCGGTAGCGACGAAGTCTTCGTCCTCGACCCCGCGACGGACAGCGTATTCTCGGCACGCAAGGGTTACTATCGCTCGCCGGTGCTCGGTGCCCTAAAAGATCCTCCAGAAATTCCGATGGCGCTGATCGCCGCCGAGCACACCGCGCAGCTCAACGCGCCGCAGAGTGACGACGTGTTCTCCAAGGCCGAAGAGAACGAGTTGCTGTTTCAGGATGTCGAGTTGGATTGGGGAACTTCGGCCGGCCAATCGACGGCGATCGACGTGCTGTCGAGCACGACTACGATGGAGGTCGGCATCGACATCGGAGCGCTGTCCGGCGTCGCCTTGAGGAACATGCCGCCGGGACGGGCCAACTACCAGCAGCGGGCCGGCCGCGCCGGCCGTCGTGGCAACGCGGTGGCGACCGTCGTTGCCTTCGGGAGCGCCGACAGTCACGACGAGCACTATTTCAGCGAACCCAAGGAGATGATCTCCGGCAAGGTCATTGATCCGAAGCTGACACTCGACAATCCGGACATCGTCAAGCGGCACATTCGAGCCTACCTGCTGCAATCGTATCACCAGGTTAAGTTACCGGTATTCGATCCCAGCGCGAGCCCGGACCTGTTCTCTGTCCTGGGGTCCGTTGAGGATTTCAAAGCCGCCGGGACGACGCTCAACGCGGCCGACTTCAAGCAATGGCTTGCCGAGAACGAGGACGGGCTCAAGTCCCGGGTCGCAGATTGGATCCCGCACGAGGTGACGGGTGAGAATCGAAGGGCGCTGCTCGATGGCATGGTCGAGGACTGCGTGACAGAGGTCGAGAAGGCGATCACGAACGACGCGGTTGGCGGCGCTAAGGTCGAGAAGGCGGACGACGACGGATCGGAGGAAGCGGACGGGACCGAGTTCCAGGAGGAGGTCGGCGAGGAGGCTCCTCCCCAGAAGGCAGTGACCGGCACGTTGCTAGACCGCCTGCTCTACAAGGGCGTGCTGCCCCGCTACGCATTCCCCACCGACGTAGCGACGTTCAGCGTCTTCGATCTGGAGCGGTCCACGCATTACAAGCCGGTCGAGCGCTTTGCGCCTTCGCAGGGGCTGCCGGTTGCCCTGTCACAATATGCGCCGGGCAAGCAGGTGTGGATCTCGGGGAAGTGCTACACTTCCGGTGCAATCTACGCGGCCATGAAGGAAGATCGTTCTGACGCTTGGCAGAACCGGCGGCTCTATCGCGAGTGCAGCGAATGCGGTTTTGCCGAGACCGTCAAGATCGACACGGGGCTGGAGCGCGACACGATTACGGATTGCCGTGCATGCGGCTCTGAGGAGTCGTTCGGTCCGGCACGCTACTGGCTGCGGCCACCAGGCTTTGCCCACCGCATTGACCAGGAAGAGGTCACTTCGCCAGACGACATGCCCGAGACGAGCTACGCCACGCGCGCGAAGCTTGTGATGCCGACCCCTGCGGACGACGCCAAGTGGATTCCTGTCAACGACCGCATCCGCGTGATTCCCAACCGCGAGCACCTGCTGGTCTCGAATACGGGCCCGAAGCATGAGGGGTACAATTATTGCACTATCTGCGGACGCATCGAATCCTCTGCCGAAGGTACGGCGTCAATGTTCGCGCCGCACTTGAAGCCATTCCCCGACAAGGATCCGACTTGTCCTGGGAACCGCACATCCAGGCACATCGTCCTGGGGACCGATTTCATCACCGACATCGCGCTCTTCTCGCTGCGGGTGGAGGCACCGCTCAAGCTCAAGCCGGGCTACTATCCGACGGACGTCGCGTTACGGACCGTCAGCGAGGCCATGGCGAAGGCTGCCTGCAGTATCCTTGAGGTCGAGCCCGGCGAGATGATGGCGGAGTATCGGCCCGCGCTTACGCCCGCCGGCATGGCGGGGCTTGAGGCCGAGATCTTCCTCTACGACACCCTGCCTGGCGGTGCGGGCTTCGCCCGCCAGCTCGCCGGGCGTGGACTGGAGCTCTTCCAGCGGGCGCTGACCGTGATGAAGACATGCAAGGAGAACTGCGATTCCTCATGCTACCGCTGCCTCCGCAGCTTCAAAAACAAGTTCGAACATGGGCAGCTTGATCGTCACGTCGGTTCGGAACTCGTGGAGTTCCTCCTGACCGACAACATGCAGCCCTTCAGTCCGCAACGTGTCGCGGCCTCGACGAGGGTCCTGCTGCTCGATCTGCAGAGGAACGCAGACAGCGGCGTGACCTACGCTAGGGACGCGACGGTGATTGTACCCGGCATGGGCGACGTCACGGTGCCCATACTGGCGACGCGTGCGAACGGCGCGAAGAGCATTATCGCGATCGCCGGACCCCTTACGGCCGATCATCCGGCGGATCCCTTGATTGGGGAGTTGAGGGAGAAGTGGGACGGTGGCCAGGTCATCCCGGTCAACGAGTTGCTCGTCAGGGGCAATCTCCCTGCGGCAACGAGGGCAGTTGAGGATGAGGTGCTAGCATGAGCGATCGCGGCGCCTCGGCGGACCATTGGGCGACCCGGCGGTGATAATCGTTTCCGGAGTGACGGAGGGCGACGAGTACGCGGCGGCAAGGCGGCTCGAGAGGCGGCTGCTGGATCTGTGGCCCGACCTCGCCCGCAGCAAGACAGACCACGTCCGGATCTTCGTTGGGCTGAAGATGCACGGGCAGAAGATCGAGGATCTCGATCTGGTCGTGATCGGTACGTTTGCCGAGGCTCGCTCGTTCGATGTCGAATGGAAGTTCTATCCCCGCGACGCCGAGCCGTTCACACCGAGGTCGGCCAAAGTCCGCAACTTCGCCCTGGTGATCGAGGTCAAATCCCACACCGCCACTGGCGTTCGGTTCGAGAACTCCGTCGCGTCAGTCCGGTACGTTCGCAACGGCGAGGTATCTTGGGAGTGCGTCACGGAAAAGAACAGGGCGCAGATGTTCGAGTTCAAGAAATGGCTCGACCGATTCGGATTAGATTACGTGCACGTCCAGAACTTGGTGCTGTTCACGGGTCTCAAGGAGCGTGATCTCCCACCACGCCCGCACGTCTGCATCGCGAGTGACACGAGCTTCGAGCGGATCCTGAATGTACTCGGGCAGGTCACCAGTCCGCGCGAGAACGATCGGCGGGTCACGTTGTCCTACGGTAGCGATGAGGCGTTCGATCGGATGTTGGCGCCGAACTCACCGCTGTTCATGACCTTGGAGCCGACGCCCTTGGATCGGCGTCGCATGGATCTTATTGCAAAGTCGGCGCTCCCGGACGCTTGGCTTGGTGATCTGGGCGAGCGTCAGATCCTGCTGAAGGGCCGCGGGGGTGTCGGCAAGACCGTCATACTGCTGCAGATGGCCTACCGTGCCTTCGATCAGTCCAACCGGCGGTCCATCGTCCTTACCTTCAATAAGGCGCTGGTAGCTGACATGCGTCGGACGATGTCGCTGCTGGGCGTGCCTCGCGGAGTGCAGGCCGGCGGCGTCGCCATTGAAACGGTGCACAGCTTCATCGGCAGGGTGATGCTGAAGCTGGGGGTCATTGGCGGATACGACGGCTTCCTTGAGGACTACCAACGTCACAAGGCAACTCTGCTGGATTATCTCCGGAGTGGCGCGGTCACTGCCGATGACTTGGCCGGGATGATGAGGGCGGACGCTACCGATTTTGACTGGGACCTCGTGTTCGTCGACGAAGGTCAGGACTGGCCTGGCGACGAGATCGCGATCCTCAATGCGATTTATGGGCCGAAACGCCTCATCGTATCGGACGGCGTCGATCAGTACGTCCGCGAGTCCGTGGCCGACTGGGCGTCTAATCTCGAGAAAGGCCAGTCGACCATGCGCCGCCTCAAGAAGTGCTTACGCATGAAGGCGAACGTGGCGTCCTTCGTTGCCGACGTCGCGCTCGAGCTTGGTCTGGATGACTGGGATCTGGTCCCGAACGCCGATGCCGCGGGTGGACGCGTGATCATTTACGAGGGCGATCTCGCCTCGCAGCCGGCGCGCATCGCGGAACTGGTCGGCGAGGCGCGCGATCTGGGCAACTATCCCGTGGACCTACTTGCGTGCGTTCCGCCGCAGTCGGTTAAGCGGACTTTGGGCGTCTCCGGCAGCGTGGCAGCGGAGGCCTATTTGGTAGCGGGAGGCAAGGTCTGGGATGGCACCGCGCGCGACGTGCGCGAGCACTATCCGACCGACCGCGACGAGTTGCGCTTCGTCCAGTACGATTCGTGTCGTGGGCTCGAGGGATGGACCACCGTTAACTACGACCTGGATCTGCTTTGGGACTACAAGGTCCGCCAATGGCTGTCGGAGGACCACGTCCACGATCCACTTATGGAGAGCAGGGACGAGGCGGCTGAGCGGCACGCGGCACGCTGGACGATGATCCCGCTGACGCGTGCTATAGATACGCTCGTGATCAACGTCGGCCCGGCGGACGGTCCCCTGCGGTCGGTGTTGCAACGCGTTGCCGACCGCCGCCCGGACTTCGTGGAGTGGATCGATCTGGGCGCCTCAGACCTCTAGTCGAGATCGGACAGCAGGTCGTCTTGTGACCCGGCGATCAGTGACCTGCGGACGCTTTTCGGGCCAAGTGTTGACATGGCGGCCAACGTCTCGTCGCGCCGTGCCCGCCCATCCAGCCAGCGGCGTCGCCATGCACCGGCGATCGTCGCTGCCGTTGCGGGCTCCGCTTGCTCAGATGCCATGCCCATAAGCGACATCCTCGCGTCCGCGCCGAGTTCGCAGGCGTAAAATAGCCGCGGCGTCGCATGGTGAAGGACGGTGTCGCTCGCTATGCCTATCGCGTCCAGCCCTTCCCTGATCTGACGCAGTCGTGGGCTTGTGCCCTCGCCGAACCGGTTGTTTACGCGCCTTGAGGTGTGGAGAGTCTGCGCCATCTGCCTAAGCGCGTGGGCGGTGTCCGCCCCGAGATGCAGCGTACCGAAGCCGCCGGTCTTGCTGCGGCCGATCGAATCCCAGCGCAGATCATTATCTAAGTCGTGGTGGTCGGCGGACCGGAGGTTCAGTCGATTGTACTGGCTTGAGCCGACACCGTAGAGGCTCGTAGTGGTCAGCACCCGGAGATCCGCGGGCTTCGAAATAGCGCGGCCTGCCATCTGTGACGCAATCACGCTGACCTGACTACCGTAACGCGCCGAATAGTGGTCGCGCACTTCTTTCGAGGCCAGCAGCAATGCGACCAGCTTGCCGCACACAAGTTCGTTGTATGGTGCCACTGCGCCGCAGATGCTCACGTCGGCGACGCGGCTGGACAGGCCTGCCTTCCGGAACTCAGTCAGCACAATGTCGATTGCACGCTGCCCGGTGCGCGCCGCGAGGAGCTGATCGAGTGCTGCGGTTGGATCACCACTAAGGTCTGCCGCACGGAACACCTGCTTTGCGAACAGCAGTTGCGCCAGCAGCTCAGCGCGCTTGCGCACGAACAGCAGGTCCTCCGATGCCGTTAGCCAGTCGGTATCGTCGCCGGCCATCTTCAGGGAGCCGCGCATCGGCTTTACCCGGCCGCCTACCTCGATATGGGTCTGATAGTGCGCCCGCAGCTCAAGGTCGCGCGCAAAGGCTGCACCAGATGCCTTCTGCTCGAGCCTTAGCACCGTGTTGTCGACCGGTGTCTCGATCTCCTCTGGGCTCACGAGATCGTCCCATCGCACCGACTGAATAGAGCTCTCCAGCCGTTTGGTGATCGCACGCGCAAACGTCGTTGGTTGCCAGGTGCCGTCGAACAGGTGCGTCTCGGCCGCCTCGCGTAGCCACCCTATCCAGTTGTCGCGGACCGAGACCCTCATCACCGGACTCGCGAGCATGGCGATCCCCATGACCGGTCGGTTCGGCCGGGCGGCATTTCTAATTAGCACGAGGAGCTGGCGACCCGGGATCGGCCGATACTCGTGTGCCCACGTGTGCCGAAAATAGCGCCAGATGTCGTTGAGCGGCAAGCCGGTGTCTTGGCATCGCTTGCCCGGCTGGCAGATCTCGACGACCGGATCAACGAGCTCTGCGAGTGCAATGTCGCGTTCGGCGTCGGGACGGATATTGACCATCGCTAGCTCGTTGGCCAGCGCACCGCCATCGTCGATCAGGTCGAGAACCGAGCTCTTGACGCCAGGCGTCCTCAGGGTGCGGCGTTCCATCCGAGTGATGAAGTTCCGAACGGAAGGCTCCGCCAGTTGCCGGCGACGGGCGACCTGCAGGACCGATCGAATTCGCAGCTTGACGTCCTCCATCGATCGCTGGGTGCTGGTCTCGATGCCCGGAGGCTTGAAGTGCAATCCCTCTGTTTCGAACGATACATCCCAACCCTGCTCAAGCAGGTCGGCAACCAGCAGGCAAACGGCCCTCAGCTTCGCGCTGCTGCCATCGTCGATGAAACTGCGTGCAAGTGCACGCAGACTTTCGGCGAAACCTTCAGGTGTAGGGCCGGCAAAGCTCAGAAGACCGTGGAGTTGATCGCGCTCGGACGGTGCAAGAAACGGTGCGAACTTCCGCAGACCGGACTGGTTATCGTCACTTTTCGCCATATCCCTCCCCTGCCCACGTTGATTGCGCATGCTGCAATGCCAAGATCCCGTCGGTCACGCCAGCGGCCATTGCGCCGACATGCTGGTCTGACGGAAGGTCCTGGGTTTCCTCGAGAGACGATACGCGTACCATCTCCCGCGCCCACCCTCTGAGAAGACGTTGATACTCGGCCACCACCCGCGACTCGCTATCCGACATCCGCCGGTCGATCCTTCTTAGCAATGCGGAGAGCGCAAATGAGGGGTCCGTCGCTTCGGAGGCTGTGCGAAGGAGTGCGGCTAATTCATCCTTTTCCCCCGATCGTTCGAACTCGGTATTGGAAGTGACGTCTGAGACGTCCGTGGCAAACGGAACGCCCGGGGCAGTGGGTGAACCGCAGGCCTCGATGCCTGCAAACGCGGCAGTTCCTTGTCGCTCCGCCTTGGCCACGCGGACCTTTGATCTGAGGTGTTCGATTGCCTTTGAAAGTCCAGCAGTCCTCAGGCGATCCCACATTTCTGGTGACAATGAAACTTGTTGCTTGGCAGTCGTAACTCCGAAAGCTTCGTCCAAGGATGCCGAGAACTCGACCTCAATGCGAATATAGCGATCATTGTTTATGAACGTAGTCCACGGTGTGCGCGATTGCACGTCTACTACGCGACCATTCCGACTAAATACCAACCCGTGATACTGTTTAATTATTGGAAAGCGCTTGTTGGCATTCATTCCAATGGCATCGCGCGTCTTGTCGGAGGCGCCAAAGGTAGGTGGTAACCAGGCGTAACGTAGCGTGACATCACCAGAACGACCATCCTCGCATTCAACGCTCAATGTCAGTGGATCAAGCGCTTGGGCCCGATCGTCGTCCAGCGAATGAAGTTCTGCGGTGGGATCAAGGAAGAGCGGATCGATCGGGCGCACTTGCTCGCCTTCGACGTGGATTGCGGTTGCTGCGAGCAGCTTATGATACGTCACGCCGAAGTGGCGGACCAGATTGCGCCGCAACCCGGTCGCAGTCGCCCAGTCGAGCCTATCGAGCTTATCGATTACGACGACCGTGCCGGACTTCCAGCCCTGCGGGTGGTCTCGCTTAATCGCATCAACGACGAACCCAGGGAGCGCAGCAGGCTGAGCCGCCGGGATCGCGATAACCGAACTGCTGTTTTTATAATCTCCGCGATCGAGCAGATCGAGATCAAGGCTAACCGAATGGACCCTTCCCTCTCGAAGCTTCGAATAAATCGTAAAGCGGCGGCCTATGCTGACGGTTGCGCAGGGTAGGCCATAGCCGAAGCGTCCGAGACCGTGCCGATCATTCTCGCGATGTGTGCCGCCCCACATCATCGCGAACCGGAGCATATCCGGGCTCATCCCGTGGCCGTCATCTATGACCGCGAGCTGCTCTGGTTTCGCAGAGGAACCGCCGTCTGCGTACCCGAGGACAAGGTCGATGCGCTCCGCATACGCCTGGATCGAATTATCGACCAGTTCTGCCAAGGCTTCGATGTTGCTCTTATAGCCGATGTGTCTGATGCCGCGCACGAAGGCTTCTGCAACGACAAGCCCAAGCTCCCCTGAATGCAGCGTGCTTCGGTCGACATATTTTCGTGTACGCGATAGAGTCGAAACAGGGCTTTCATTCTTCATTGCATGGTTCTCCCTTTATCAGCTCTCACAAAATTAAAGGCGTCTCACTTGAGCACGGCTCGTGCCGCAGCCCGTTCCCCGTGCTCAAAGGCCTCCGCAAAACTCTCGAGGTCGGCGGCGGTCATGCCGAGTGCACGTCCCTCTTCCCGCCAACCCGCGACAGCCTGCTCGACCTGCGCGAGCATTTCCTGCGCGCGCAGCAGGGTAATGCGAAAGTACGGCAGCACCGACATTAGGGCATCGATGGTTGCCTCGGGTCCAACCTCTTCCGAGACCCAGGTCTTCAACTCGCGCAGTCGCTCGGGGAACGGGTTGATGTCGAAGGCTGGCGCCAGCCGCCACAGGCCACGATCGACGTGCAGGAAGCCGTGGTTCATCAGATGATCGTCGACATTCGTAATCAGGATCGAGAAAGCGATCCTCCGCCATAGCTCCTCAATGTCGGCCGTGGGAGCGCTGCCATTCACACGGAGCGCATCGACGATCTCGGTATAGGCGTGCTCCTGCGCGTCGCCGGGTTCCGCACCGATCATCGTCGCCGCCGATACGTACATGAGCCGCCCACCCCCGACGGGCCGGTCGAACCGTCGGATCAGCGCGATCGCGTCTCCATCGCTCTCGATCAGCCGGGCATCGGCGGAGTCAATCCCAGCGCGACGGGCGAGCCGCATCGCCAGCACCTCCCCTCGCGTGACCGAGCGCTCGTCGGCGACGCTCGGAAACTTGCCGATCGACAGGTGCCCCTCGTCATCGACGACGGTGCATTTGGGGCGCAGTCCGCCGAGCGACGTGCCGCGACCGCGTAGATAGGCAAGGTCCGCTGCGGTTTCGGTGTTCGTTTCAACCGCCCGACTGGCGGCCAGGAGGTGGCCCAATTCGATCAACGGCGGCGTAGTGCGGCGACCATCCTCGGTCGCCCGCTGGGCAACCCCCTGTTCGTCGACAAGACGTAGTGCGCCCACCCGGCTGACGTCATCGACCGCCAACAGATAATCGAGGCCATTCAGTGCCCGAGGATCGACCTCCTCGCCGCGGCGGCGGGCGTCCTGCCGCCGCTTGGCATGGTCGCGCTGGATGACGCGCTTTCCCCATCCGTCCGGTTCGGTATCGGCGATGGCGGCGTGGAAGACAGAGCCAGTGCCCACCTTGCGGTGAAACTGCGGGCCGGCGACTAGCGGTAGCGCGGGCTCAAGGGCGAAGCGGTCGGGCTCGGCCAGCCAGCCGGCATCATATTCGAAGCCTGCGCTCTCGCGGCTCCCCTGCTGATTGTAGTGCAGCAACCCGACGCCGCGGGCTTCGTCGCCGATCTGGATGCCGATCGTGCGCCTCACAGCGAAACCGGCGGCTTTGGTCTGCGGACCCGCTGGGGCATGCGCTCCACGTCGAGCAACAGACCCTGCTCGTCGTTCCTGGCGTCGAGGATCTCTCCGAGGCTTTCGCCGAAACCCAGAACGAAGAAGGTCATGGCGTACGTGCCCAGCGCGACGGTGGGATCGCCTTTCTCCAGTTTCAGATACGTGCTCTTGGCTACACCGATCCGTTCGGCCATCATAACCACCGTGAGGCTGCGCTTTTTGCGCGCCAGAGCGATATCGGCACCGAGCTTCGTCAAGCTGCGCCGCACGCGGGGCGGAAGGGTATCAGCGATGGTGGATCGCATTTAGCGTCTCATATAAGCGCCCATCGGGCTAATACGGTGCGTTATAAACGACCTTAAGTTAACAGTCGAGATGGCGATTTCGAGATGCGATGCCCGGATCCTACAGGGCGGATGTGGGTGTCTGCTCGAGCGACATCGGCAGACACGGCAATCTCACACAGAGCGTTGGCCGTAGCGGCTTGCTCTTCGGGTGGCTGGCACCGCGGGGCGGGGCACGTGCAAGTCGCATGGCACGGGGCTATGTCGTTGGTCTACCGATCAGACCGAGCAACCTTCACGAGGCAGAATGAAAGCCCTAGACGCCCTGAAGGCTGCACCCCCTGAGGTGCGCGCAGCAGCGCTTGCCGTTCTCGATCAGGTGTCGGCGCCACTGACCGAGCGACAGCTCGCCAGCGCCTTTCGCGCACAAGGCATCGGGCTGCTCGATGCCAAACGCATGGCACGAGCCCTGCGAAAGCTCGATATCATCGCAGTCGCCCCTCGCGGCCCTTGAAGCTCGAGCATTGTGGGCTTCGGACTGGCACGGACGCGCCCTGTCGGGCTACATTCGAAATTGCGCCAAGAACCAGGCGCGGGAAAGTAGACGATCATGACCGAAGCGACCTGGGGTGAAAGCGCAAAGACCCCCGAGATCAACTGGCGGATGAGCGCGTCGCTCGAAAACGTCCCGCGCGGCGATAGCGACGTCGCTGAAGTCACCAACCTCGCGCGAGCAGTTCGCGATTGGCGCGGATTGGACCCCGAGCATCAAGCCGCGGCCGTCCTGACGGTAGAGCATCCTGTCCAGATCGAGGGCGCCTCCAGCACGACCTTTACCGGTGAGGGTATCGCAGCACTGGCGGAGCACCTGCCGGCTTCCAGCCCAACCGAGGAGTAAGCCGGCATGGCCAATCCCAGCGTCCGTTTCGAGATGGGGGACTATTACTGGGTTGCCGAACGCGAGAGCGTCGGCTTCACGGGTACCACCAACTTAGGAGTCGTCGAATTCCTCATCACCAGCGAGGCTCTGACGCAGCTCCTCGATCCCGATCGCGATACGCTCGATTCCGAAACTGCCCTCGAGGTCTTCATCGAGTTCGAGAGCGACATTCACCGCATAGCACAGCGCGAATTCGTCAAGCGGCTCGGCGGGGAGCCCCCGATCCTGCTGACCGCAGCCGACGTAGAGGGCTGAAGCCGTGGCGGAAGGAAGCGCCAGCTGGATCGATCCATGGCATCCGACGGGCACCATCCCCGAGGTGCCTCAGCCAAGGATGCGGGCGGCACGCTTTCTCACTGATCCAGCACTTCCTCATATCGGCCTGCGCGGCGCAGCTGACGGACAATGCCGTTGAACGCGGCGGTCACACCCTGCGCCCTGCCAATCTCATTTTCCTGACGCGCCGCATCCCAGTAGAGCTCAAGCGGCCAACGCTCCGGGCAATGCGGTAGCAGGCACCGAAGCGCCAATCGAACCTCCACGCCGTCCACGCGCGTGTCCGAGCAGCGGGCGACGCCGCTCCGCAGGATATGGACCGATAGCGCAATGACGACGCGCTGGTGGCGAGCAAGCTTTGCCATCGCTCAACGAAAGTCATGCGATTTGAAGCGAACTGCGTCCTCGGGGTCCATGCCCTCGGCGTGCGGCGGCCAGTAGCAGTTGCGCGGCTCCGGCTTCCAACCCGCGTCACCCCGGTCAGGCGATCCGGCATGCTTGGCCCCATCGCCGCGGCCGGTTCGATGGGGGAACGACATCTCGCCCACGCGGTGCAGCAGGTCACCATGGTCGATGATCCGGTCGCAGATGACGTGGATCACCTCGCCCTCTTTCTGCACCCTGCCCTTCATGCCTATCATAGACGCGGACATGATCGTGCGGCGTTGCCGCTCGAACCGATCCGGCCACAGGATGCCGTTCGCGATCCCGGTTTCGTCCTCGATCGTGATGAACAACACGCCCTTGGCCGAGCCGGGCTTCTGGCGGACCAGGATGATCCCGGCGACCTCGACGTGCCGGCCATCCCGGATGTTCGCGAGTTCCGCGCATTTGGTCACGCCACGCCTGGCCAGCTCACCCCGAACGAACGTCAGCGGATGCGCCCGCAGCGACAGCTGCAGCGAGCGGTAATCCTCGATCACCTCGCGACCGTCCGTCAGCGGTCGGAGGTCTACTAACGGTTCGATCCCTTCGGCGCTGATCGTTTCCGCCGCGCGATCCGCAGCCGCGAACAGCGGCAGCGGCGCCTCGCCAAGGCCCCTCACCTTCCACAGGCCCTGCCGCCGATCCGCGCCGAAGGCGTGAAACGCATCGGCATCCGCCAGCTTTTCGATCGCGGCACGCTGGACGCCGGATCGACGCCACACGTCCTCGATGGAATCGAACAGCGTCGTGCTGCGTGCGCCTACGATCGCGGCACCGTCGGCGTTCGACAGCCCGCGCACTTGGCGAAGCCCGAGCCGCACCGCGAGGTAGCGGCCGCCTGTCGGCTCCAACGTGCAGTCCCAGCGGCTCGCGTTGATGCACGGGGGCCGGACCTGGACATCGTGCGCCTGGGCGTCGCGCACGATCTGCGCGGGCGCATAAAATCCCATCGGCTGGGCGTTCATGAGCGACGCGCAGAAGGCGTCGGGATGGTGATGCTTCATCCAGCTCGAGGCGTAGGAAATCTTGGCGAAGCTCGCCGCGTGGCTCTCCGGAAAGCCATAGGAGCCGAAGCCTTCCAGCTGGCGGAAGGTGCGTTCTGCGAAGTCGCGCGGATAACCGCGCGCGACCATGCCCTCGACGAGCTTCTCCGAGAAGTGCGATACGCCGCCGGTGACCTTGAACGTCGCCATGGCGCGGCGCAGCTGATCAGCCTCGGCAGGCGTGAAGCCCGCACCCACGATCGCGACCTTCATCGCCTGTTCCTGGAATAGTGGAACGCCGAGCGTCTTCTCCAGCACCGCGCGGAGCTCCGGCCGGGGATATTCGGGCTTCTCCAGCCCCTCGCGCCGACGAAGATAGGGATGAACCATGTCGCCTTGGATCGGCCCGGGTCGGACGATCGCGACCTGGATCACGAGATCGTAGAACCGGCGTGGCTTCATCCGCGGCAGCATCGACATCTGCGCGCGGCTCTCGATCTGGAAGGTGCCGAGCGTGTCGGCCTTCTGGATCATCGCGTACACCGCCGGATCGTCGTCCTGGAGGTCGGCCAGGCCGACGCGGATGCCCTTGTCGTGCTCGAGCATGTTGAAGGCGCGATTCATGCACCCGAGCATGCCGAGGCCGAGCACGTCGACCTTCATGAACTTCAGCGCATCGATGTCGTCCTTGTCCCACTCGATGATCTGGCGATCTTCCATCGCTGCCGGCTCGATCGGCACGAGATCGTCGAGCCGGTCATGCGTCAGGACGAACCCGCCCGGGTGCTGGCTCATGTGGCGGGGCACGCCGATCAACTTGCGGGCCAGTTCCAGGGTCAAGCGGAGCCGCCGATCGCCGATATCGAGGTTGAGTTCCTCGACCTGCTTCTCACCCACGCCTTCGGCGGACCAGCCCCACACCAGCCCCGCCAGCGAGGACGTCAGGTCTTCGGGCAACCCCAACGCCTTGCCGACATCGCGCACCGCACCGCGCGCGCGGTAGCGCTGGACGACCGCGGTCAACGCGGATCGATCACGCCCGTAGGTTTCATAGATCCACTGGATGATCTCTTCGCGGCGCTCATGCTCGAAGTCGACGTCGATGTCGGGTGGTTCGCGCCGCTCGCCCGACACGAAGCGTTCGAAGAGAAGCTCGTGCTTGATCGGATCGATCGAGGTGACGCCTAGCACGAAGCACACGCACGAGTTCGCGGCCGAGCCACGCCCTTGGCACAGGATGCCGCGGCGGCGTGCTTCGCGCACGATCGCATAGACGGTGAGGAAATAGGGCGCGTAACCGAGCTCGCCGATCAACCGCATCTCGTGGCCGATCTGGTCGGTATAGGCAGCCGGCACGTTGCCATCGAACATCCGCTCGACCGCCTCGGTCGCCAGCTTCTGCAGCGCGTCCTGCGCACTCAGGCCATCGATCAGCCGCTCGTGGGGATATTGATAGGCCAGCTCACCAAGATCGAAGGTACAGGCCCGGGCAATATCGACGCTGGCGCGCAGCGCATCGGGATAATCACGAAAGCGCCGGACCATTTCCTCCGGTGATTTGAGCGCGCGATCGGCGTTGATCTCACGGCGGTAGCCGAGCTCATCAACGGTGCACTTCTCGCGCACGGCCGTAACCACGTCCTGCAGAAGGCGGGCTTCGGGCGCATGGTAGAGGACGTCGCCGGTTGCGACCGCGCGGACGCCGGCGCCGCCAGCCTGCCTAGCCAGCGCATCGATACGGACGGCGTCGTCCGGCCGCCGGCGCTGGAACAGCGCCATGTACCCGCGTCGGCCGTAAACCGTCTTCAGGTCGGCAAGTGCCGCAAGGTTCGCCTGATCCGCCTCGTCCGGTAGCAGGATAGCGATGATTCCCTCCGACCATGGCTCAAGGTCGTGCCAGTGCAGCAGGCAGCCCCCCTTCCCCGCCCGCTTCTTCCCGACGGTCAGGAGCCGCGTGATCCGTGACCAGGCGGGGCGATCGGTCGGATAAAGGATCAGGCGGCGCCCGCAGGAGAGATCGACACGCGTACCCGCGATCGAGCGGACGTCGGTCGCCTTTTGCGCCTCCCAGGCGCGCACGACGCCCGCCACCGTACCGATGTCGCTGATCCCAATCGCGGAATACCCGAGCACTGCCGCCGCCGCGAACAGCTCGTCGGGGCTCGACGCGCCGCGCAGCAGCGAGAAATGGGTGAGCACCTGAAGCTCGACATAGGGCGCGCTCATGCGAACACGCCGTGGATCCACCAGCTGAGATCGCCGGTATCATCATGTGTGCCGTCGCCGCGCCGGAATACCCAGAAACGGCCGCCTGCCTCATCCTCGACGCGGTAATAGTCCCGAACCGCCCAGGTCTCGGCGTCGCGGCGCCACCATTCGCCGTGGATCCGCTCGGGGCCATCGCCGGCGACGACCTTGTGCGCTTCGCCACGCCACTCGAAGCGCCGCGGCGGTTGGTCGGGCAGCAGCGCAATGACGCCCCATAAGGGCTCTGGCCTGGCGAAGAGCCGAACCGGCCGCCGCCATGTCGGCCACCCTGCCGGCATCTCGACCGGGTCGGCGCGCGCGACCGCTCGCTCGGGTACATGGCTCGGGATCGGCGCGATCCGATAGACCGCATTCGGGCCGATGCGGCCGGCGACGACATCGACGAGGCGCGCGGGATCGCGCACCAGAACCTCGCCAGCTAGCACTGCGCCGAGATCCACTGCATCGAGCGGCTCGGTATGCGGTGCCACCAGCAGGAACTGCTCAAGCCCCAGTCCGGGATCGATGCGCTCGATCCTGAGTTTCATGAGGCGCAAGAGATGGGAGACATCACGTGTCGGCCGCGATGTCCCGACCGCAACCACCTGTTCGGTTCCATCGACACACAGCCCCGTCAGTCGGAGCGATCGCGCACCGAGCCCCCTCGCCTGCAGCACCACGGCCAAATCGCCGAGCAAATCCTCCATCACCTGTGCGATCGCCTCGGCCGTGCCGATCGGCTCGAGCAGGCGGCGCTCGACGGCTGGAACGGTGACATCTTCGCGCGGCGTGATCGGCTCCGCCACGCCACCGAGCGCCTGATCGAGCCGGGTGATGGCGGGCAGGCCCAGCCGCCGCGCAAGCGGGCCGCGCGCGACCGGCAAAAGGTCTGCGATAGTCTCGAAACCGAACCGCTTGGCCGCACTGAGCGCCGTGCCGGTCAGTCGCAAGGCGGCGATCGGAAGCGGCGATATCGCTTGGACCGTACCACCGGCCGGCACGATCGTCAGATCTTCCCGGCCGTACCGGGCGAGCGCGTGTGCGGCACCAGGCGTGTCGGCGACCGCGATGCGCGCCGTGAATCCGGCGCGCTGGCAGAAGGCGCGCAGGCGTCGGCAAAAGCGCTCTTCTCCCCCGTAGAGGTGATCGCAGCCGGCGAGGTCAAGCCATAGGCCATCGGTCGGCGTCGCGGCCGCAATGGGCGACCAACGCCGAACGGCAAGCAGCGCCAAGCGATCGAGCAGGACCGCGTCCGCCTCTGGCTGGGCGGGCCGGAAGTCGAGATCGGACACCAGAGCGCGGGCATGGGTAGCGGCCATTCCGACATGGATACCGAGCGAGGCCGCCGCAGCGCACGCCGCCACGACTTCCTCACGCCGCCCGACCTTGCCGACAAGCGCCAGCGGAGCATGAGCGGTTGCGGGCCGTGTCACGATCATGGCCGGTCGGGTGACCGACTGGCTCTTGTACGGATGGCTCGCGGCTTCCGATCGCCGCCCGAGTTCGCGCATGGGCGGCTTCGCATGCGCCGGAAGCGCCGCAATCTTGCCGGCAACCTCGACCTTGGTCGGGGATTGCGCCCGCGCCCAGCGCGCACCCGGCCGCCATCCGCCACCCCTGGGGACAGAGCATTCACCCGGATCGTCGTCGATCGGGAGGTGGAGCGCTAAGCGCTCAGGCCGCGGCGTGGCGTGCCGGTCCAGCCGTCTCAGCCGCTCGATGGCCAAGTGCGGCAGGAACAGCGAGACAACCCGTCTCATCGCACCCCTCCACGATCAATGAGAAGGACCCGCCGGTGCGTTGACGCGCCAGCTCGACCGACCAACGGGCGCGTCCCACCCCGGCAACCTTGAGCCGCTGCGACGGGGCGCTGGCAACCCGCCAGCGCGTCCAGGCAGCGGAGGGCTCGCCGAGCGGGTCTTGCGATCGGCCCCGCCAACGGCGCAGGAGCAGTACGGGAATGTCGGCTTCCGCCGAGACAAGCTGCAGGCGGCGCGTGGCGACCATCGAAACCTTTGCCGCCTCGGCCACCACCGCTGCCGGCGTACCATCCCGGATCGCGTCCTCGACAACCGCCAGAAGCGCGGCGTTGTCCTTGGGCTGGGCGTAGATCACGTTCGCCGAGCACAATCCTGCTTGCGCCAAGCCGGGGGCGTAGAGATCGTTCCGGCAGCTTGCCCAAAGCACCGGGGCACGCGTGTTCCGCGCTTCTCGCGCGGCGATACCGGCAAGGAACAACGTGGCAGCCGCATCGTCGACCAGCGAACAGGTCCGTGCCGCAACCTCGTGCAACGCTCCAGCCCGGAGCCCTCCCCCGTTCAGACGATTGTCCAGGTCACCAACCCCGAACGGCAGGACCCGGTAATCGGCGAGCGGCATCGCGATGCTTCGTAAGTGCGCGATGCTTTGACGAAGCGAATCGAGGACGGCTGACATGGTGGCTAGACTCTACGTGTTCGCTTTATGTTCCGTTACCGCCGACGCTTGGTCAACGGATTTATGTCTGCCAGATCGAGTCTTTGCGCTTGACCGCAGCCAAGGGCCGGACGGTACGGAGTCGTAACGAACACGCGCTCTACGGCGCGATTTCGAGTGAGTTGCCAGTATCGCCGCGCACGATCACGGGCAGCCGCCACGAAAACTGACGGTACGCACCGCGTGGAACGGTTACACAACAGACCAAAAACAAACCGAGAAGATTTCGCTTTCGTTCTGCCATCGGCTGACTCATAGAATCGAGATGCCGATCCGCCCTGAAAACCGCTGGCTTTACCCGATCGACTGGCGCCAGCTGTCGGACGTGATCCGGTTCGATCGGGCCGGCGCGCGCTGCGAGCACTGCTCGAGGCCGCATATGCGTCGGGTCGCACATCTTGGCGATGGTCGCTGGTGGGATGCCGATGCCGTGTGTTGGCGCTCCGGCCGTGGCAAGCGGATCGCGCTCAAAGGCGGCTTCATTCTGGCGTCGGTACGAACGACGTATGTCGTGCTGGCTTGTGCGCATCTCGATCACGATCCAGGCAACAGCATGCCCGGCAATCTCGCGGCGCTCTGCCAGCGTTGCCATATGATCCACGATGCGGCCGAGCATCGATGGCAGCGCTGGTGGAACGTCTTTCGCCTGCGCGCAATCCGCGACCTGTATGAAGATCCGCGCGTCACGCGAGAGCGCAGCGCGCATTAGAAACCCGGCCGAAGGCTTTGCGATGGCTCGGGCGCCAGCTCGGCGATCGCCCCCTGCCCGCACCCGGGCTGATACACCTCGACCACGTCATGATTAGCCAGTTTGCGGACCATTAGGCGGGCGCCCGCGACATGCACATCGTCGAGGAGCATCATTGTATCGGCGCTCGGCACGGCTAAGGTCCGGCCAGATCCACTAGGGAGAGTAAGTAGCATGAACATCGGTGAACTGGCGAAGGGCGTCGCTGGGACGACAGGCACGAGCGAGGCAGAGGCCAAGGCCGCAATCGCCGCCGTGTTCGACCAGATCGCAAGCGCGGCCGCAAAGGGCGAAGAGGTCTCGATCGCGGGCTTCGGCAAATTCGCCGTCAAGGATCGTCCTGAGCGCCAGGGCCGCAATCCGTCGACCGGCGAGGCGATGACGATCGCTGCATCGAAGAAGGTCTCGTTCACGCCCGCCAAGGGCCTGAAGGACAAGCTCTAAGACCAGAGTGCCGGCGGGCGAAGCTTGCCGGCACCACGATAGGGTGCTCGGATGTGCAATCGATACAGGCTGACGGCGAAACAGGCGGAGATAGCCGCGACGTTCGGCATCCGCCCGCCTTACGAGCCCGACGAGACGTACCCGGCTCCCGACATCTTTCCGACGGGCAAGAAGACGCCCTTCTTCGGCCAAGTGGTCATCGAGGACGGCACCGACCGGAAGATCGAACGGATGGAGTGGGGTGTACCGACCCAGGTGCCGAGCAAGCGCGACCCAAGCGTAAAGCTCACCAAATACGTGACCAACGTGCGCAATCTCAACTCGAGCTTCTGGCGGTCGATGCTGACAACGCCGGCGCGCCGTTGCCTGGTGCCGGTAACGGCGTTCTCCGAGTTCGGGATCGCGCCTGGCGAGGACGGAAAGAAGCCGCTGCACTGGTTCGACGTGCCTAGCCGCCCGATTTTTGCCTTTGCCGGAATCTGGCGACCGACCGAGCGCGGGAATGCTTACGGATTCCTGACCACCGAGCCGAATGCGATCGTCGCGCCGATCCATCCAAAGGCGATGCCGGTGGTCCTTCACGACGACGACTATGATCGCTGGCTATCGGCACCATGGGACGATCTGAAGGGGCTCGTCGCCCCCTACCCTTCCCAGTTGATGCGGCTCGGCTGACACGCTCATAATCCCCACGATCCAGCATCCGCTGCTGCGCTTTCATGCACTTCGCCGGTGCGCGCGCCAGGCATCATTCCAGTCGTCGTGATGCTCGGGCACGCGGCTGATGAGTTCGCGCCCGTTCGCTGTCAGGTGATCGCGTGCCTTTTCGAGCAGGCGGTCGGCCGCACGGCCCCGGTCACCGTAAACGATCACACGGCGGACCTTCTCCGGGATCGCGACGAAGGCTAGCCGTTCGACACCGCCCAGCGCCCATGTCGGCGTCCCGAACCATTCGGTCGCCGACCGGGCGTCCTCGATCCCTTCGGCAAGGCCCAGCTCGTCGGTCGCAGGCGCAAGACGGATCGCTGCTGTGCCGAGCAGTCCGAGCGCAACCTTCGGCTTTGGGATGGGCTTGCGCAGCACATCGACAGGATCGAGGAAGGTCCGCTGGACGGCAACCAGTCCGAGGTCGTTTTCGACTGCGGCGATCATCGCGGGCATGACGCGTCTGTCGGCACCGGAGCCGAATATGGTCGCCGGGTTGAAGCGCAAAGCCTTGGGATAGGGCGTGGAGAGGCCGCGGGCGACGAGATAGGCTTCGGCGAGCGTGCCCGCGACCGGCACGCTGGCATTCCAGAGACGCAGGGCGAGCGGGCCCATGTCGCGCTTCGGCTTGCCCTCCGGCATTGCCACCGCAGAACGGTCGTGGAGCTTTTGGCGCTGAAGCGCCTTCAGCACCTCGAGCGCTGTACAGCCGGCAAAACAGTGGAAGAGGATCGCCGAATCGCCGAGGCGGACGGACAGGCTGGGTGAGCCATCGTCATGTGCCGGGCAGCGGCATTCGCCGCGAGTCCCGCGCCACACCCCGCCGAGCTGTTCGACGATGTTCTTGGCTCGGACTTCGGCATCGAGCGGTAGTCTCGTCATCGGCCACGTCCTGTGAAGTTGGTCGGTTTCGGTCACTTTAGCCTCCGGAAAATATCACCGAACGCACAGGCGGCATCCTCCACTCTGGATGGTCGGCATGAGAAGGTGGGCTGCGCGCGGCGCGACGATCTCTTTCGTCCGGGTGGCAACCAAGCGAGGATCGTCACCCGACCGGGTTGGAACGGCCACGCTGGCTCGACCGCAACGCGGCGGAGGTGGAGCCGTGCCGCCAACCCGCTTCCGACCCCCAATCAGCTATGCTCGGCTTCGGCCTTGGTCAGGATCGAGAAGGTGTCGGCGATCAGCTCGGTGCGGTAGGAAACTTCGTTGCTGTCGCCATGATTGCTCTCGCGGACCCGGCCGGTGACATGCACCAGATCACCCTTCCCGGCTGCTTCGACCTGAGGTCCGACATTGGAGAAGCACACGACGCTGTTCCACAGCGTGTCGGTCTTCCAGTCGTCGCCGTCGCGGCGGTTATAATTGGCGGCGACGCTCACATAGGTGACCTTCTCGCGCGCCGTGATTTTGCCGATGCGACCGATGATCCGGAACTCGGCAATATTCTGTGGCATGATTTCCTCCTTCGTTGATGTTCGGATCGGATCCGGCGGGCCTGTGCGAGCCTAGTCGCGCTCCTATTGGCGGTGCGCAAAGTGGTAGCGCGCCAAATTCTCGGGCGTCGCGTATGTGTCGTAGGCCTTCGTCCAGTCGCGCCGGATGGCCTGCTGCGCCGTTCGCAGTGGCACGCGGCGCTCGCAAACCAATCGCCACAAGACATAGGCCAAGGCATTCTTGTCGGCCGCGTTCGCCTGGCCGCGCCGGGGCTGGAGCCATAGATCGCGCAGGTCGAGCGGCGCGCCGCCAAGCGAGATCGGGATCAGATGGTCGAGTTCGTAATCGGCGAAGGACTCGCCTGGATGCTGCGCGTCCATCAATCGCCGTTTGACGGGCGCGGTAACCGCGAAGGCGGGGCGGACCGATCGTGCATAGCCGGGTCGGCAGATCGTCGTGCCGATGTTCGCCTGAGTGATAGAGGGATCGACGGCCCCTGGCGTATCGCGGGGCGGCAGGATGCCGGTTCGGTCCACCCGCAAGAAGGGATTGCGGAGCGCCGTCGATAGGCCGGCAACGGCATCGCAGAAGTCATGGGTCGCGGCGACGCTGCAGGCCGAAACCTCACCGCGCCTCCTAGCCCGCGTGTCGTCGAACGGCCGATACCAGAAGCCGATGGCGATCAAGAGCGCCAACCCGCCCGATATAGCTTGCAGCCTCAAGAGCGAATGGCCCGTATATCCACCGTCGTCCCAGTCAACTCGAAACCACTCGACAACTAAATCAGCTAGGTGCTGGCCTAGCTGACAATTGCCTAAAGCGGTTTGCAACACATCTCCTATGCTCATGGTGCAATATCGTGCCTCTAGTCGCAATGGATTACGCCGTATCACTCCATAATCGCGAATGGATCGCTCCAGATGTGTTGTTGTTTGCCTTATGCTTCAGGTTTAGCCTTTTGATGTCGATGTCCTCTAGTCGCTGACATCTGCTTGGGTTCAATTCAGCAATGGTGCATTGGTGTGCTTCCGGCGAGTATCGTAGCGAAGGCAATTCAACTCTGTGCCGCCGGGCTAGCCGGGGCCGGAACGCCATCTCCCGCGTCGCTCGCAATCTCCGTTCGTTCGGGTGCGGTCCTCGTTCGGCAGCCGGGCAACGCAGCTGACGCAGAGGCGACGGTGCGTGATCTGATCGCGTTGGGCGCGGACTTCGAGGCGGGGCCGCTTGGGATCCGCGGCCGTGATTTTGCGACTCACGGTATCACGCCGGCAACGGTTTTTGATGCCTGCGCGCTCTCGCATCTCGACGACGACCGGTCTTCTATCGGCTCCGTGGGCGCGCCCTCGGTGTCGAACGTCGCAGCCCTCGTTCGTCGCGCCTTTGGCTCGCGGATCACCGATACGATCCGCCCAATGAACGCCAGCTACGGCGCGCGGTATAGCTGGCACAAGTTCGGCCAAGCGGTCGATTTCGTTCCCGCAGGCGGCGTTCACGCGATCGACCGCGAGCAGATCCGGGCGCTCATGGCACAGAGCGGTATCCGTATCATCGAGCTGCTTGGGCCGGGGGATCGCGGTCACGCGAACCACTGGCATGTGGCGTTCGCGCGACCCGGACAGGTCATCGACCGGACCCGACCGATCGAAGGCGACGAGGACTGGATCATCACCGTCGCACAAGGCGACGCGCCGTCCCCGCCGACGCCCGCCGGAGTTGAGGCGGCCCCCGCACCGACTGCGCCGGCCTCGGCCCTCGCCCTTGCCGCCAATGCACCGGCGCAGTGGGACGTGTTCGCAACCGAAGAGTGGCGCGCATTTCATGGAGGTGGCTCATGATCCGATACCTGATGACCAAGCTGGGCGGCACTACTGGCGCCATCGCGCTTTGCGTGGCCGGCGTCGTGGCGGTCGCGGGCCCACAACCCGCCTACGCGTCGGACTGGGGGTGTCAGGTGGTCCTCTGCCTCGCGACACCCGGTTCGCCGACGAAATATGTCGAGTGCGTCCCGCCGATCACGAAACTCTGGAACGCCCTCGCTATCGGCGGCTCGTTCCCGACCTGCACCGGGGTCGGCGTCAAAATGAAAAAGGCCAAGCACGGCTACGACCTGACCGTGACGCAGGCCGATGGCGGAACGTCGCGGTACGCGCTCGACACCCGCTACCAGACGGTGACGCAGCAATGATCCACGCCATCGCCGCGATCACCATGCTTGCGCAGCAATGCGCGCCTGAGATCGCGACCGAGGCGGTTGTTCCCCTCGTCGTGACCGAAAGCGGCGGCGACGATCTGGCGATCAATATCAACAAGGGGCCGCGTGTCCGCGCCGCGTCGATCGCCGACGGTGCCGCGCTGGTGCGGCGGTACATGGCGGCCGGCTATACGGTCGATGTCGGGTTGGCGCAGGTGAACTCCGCCAATTTCGCGCGATTGGGTGTCACCGTCGAGCAGGCCTTCGATCCTTGTACGAACCTGCGGCTCGCATCCTCGATCCTTCGGGCGGGATATGGCCTCGCGATCCAGCATTATACGGGGCTGGACGCGATCTCGGCGACCTATTCGCTCTACAACACCGGCACGCTGACACGCGGTTTCCGCAATGGTTATGTCGGTCGCGTTTGGTCGGCCGCGAGCGGCATGGGGACGATCCAGACACCCCCGCCCATCCCAGGCTCGGCGTCGGCGCCGACCGCCACGCCCGCCTCGGCAAAGCAAGGGATCGCCGAAGCTAGCTGGGTGGTGGGGCAGATCGATTCCAGCGCGGTTCAGGTCTTCAAATGAGCGCGGATAACAGCGTTGCACGGGGCGGCCTCGACGCGGAGACGCAAGCCGGACAGGCGGCTTTCCAGATTCCGCCTGAGCTGGCGACACGGTATCAGGTACGGATCATCGAGCCGTCCGACGGCAGCGAGCGCCGCGTCGGCATGTTCCTGCCGACAGATCGTGAGAACCCGTCGATCGAGATTGCCGGCGATCGCATCATTGCTCGAAACGAGGATCCCGAGACCGTCTCGGCCCTGGTCACGATCGCCAAGCACAATGGCTGGGCAGGAATCGACGTCGAAGGTTCGCCTGAGTTTCGTCAGGCCGTGTGGACGGCAGCGTCGCGCGAAGGCCTGACCGTGCGCGGCTATGAGCCGAGCTTCGACGAACAGGCGCGAATGGAAGAGCTGCGTCGCGCCGATGCTGCACGACGCGACCGTGAGGTGGCGGAGAAGCCGGCGCCGACTGTCGAACCCGTCGCTCCGACGGCGGCTGTCGGGGCGACGGAGGCGACAGTAGTCGCGCCGTCGGCCGACGCGGAGAGGAACGGCGCGCCTCAGCCGTTGCCAAGCGGAAGCAGCACCGAATTGTCCGACGCAGACAAGCGCCTCCTGTTGACGGTGAGCGTCCACACGCAGGATCGCAAGGCGCTCTACGCGGCCGTCAGCGAGGACATGGACCCCTTGCGGAGGGAGGTTCAGGCCGAACGTATCGATCTGAACAGGGATGCGCTGAACGGGGCGCTGGAGCGGGCCTTGGAAAGCCCGACGCTGGTCAGCGCCTTCTCAAGGTCCGGTTATGAACCCGACGGTCTGCGCCAGATGGCGCGCGACGGCGCGTGGGACGGCGAGGTCGCCGATGCGATCTACATCGTCCGCTCTGGGCTCAACCGGCACGAAGTCGCCCGCGAAGCCGGTGCGAACGTGCCGCTCGGCGGCGCGCTCGCCGCCACGCCCGAAGACCGCCTAGCCGGCGAAGCGACGGCTGCGCCCGAGCGACAGACCGAACAGGAACCCCATATCGTTCGGGAGGAGCGCCTTCATCAGGCCGCGCCTGAGCGACGTCACGAAAATGACGAACTGGCCGAACTGTTCCTTCATGGCGGGGCGGAGAGTATCGCCGCCGAGCCGCGCCTCGCCAACGCGCTACTGGCGCAGGCGGCGATGG
Source organism: Sphingomonas sp. PP-CE-3A-406 (assembly GCF_003688625.1). Lineage (GTDB taxonomy): Bacteria > Pseudomonadota > Alphaproteobacteria > Sphingomonadales > Sphingomonadaceae > Sphingomonas. The sequence goes on along the minus strand of NZ_RCWY01000004.1, from coordinate 103,977 downwards.
ATCAGCACCTTGGTGTGGCGTTCGATGGCGACGCGGAACGGATGACGTCCGCGAGCTTGGAGAGCCGCCACATGATCTCGGACGTGCTGCGGCGCGGCCTGGATGTTTCGGTCCGCGAGCCGACGCCTGTGCGGCAGGTCGAGCCGATCCGCCCCACCCACGATCTCGAGAGGTAAACCCCAAGCCATGGAGACCCGTATGAAGTTCACTCAAGGCATGGGCCGGATGTTGTCCGACGCCCGCGCGCGGCAGGTCATCGGCTTTGTCGGTGCGCTCGCCCTCATTTCGATCGCCCAGCCGGCCTTTGCCGATGGAACCGCGATCGAAGGTGGTCTCAACACTATCAAGGCATGGATGACTACCGTTGCGTCCGTGGTCGGCGTCATCGCCGTCATGGCGGTCGGCTATGCCAAGCTGACCGGTCGGATGGACTGGGGAAAAGCGGTCACGGTGCTGATTGGCATCGGTATCATTTTTTCGGCCACGACGATCGTCGGCTGGATGAGCAGCTCGGGTGGCTGACGCGGATAGGCTCGCCGAGGATAAGGTGTTCCTCGCCCTGACCAGACCATCGGTGTTCATGGGATTGCCGCTCGAGGCGATCCTGCCGATCATCATGGTCTGCATGGTGATCTGGGGGGTTTTCCATAATCCGTTTTACCCCCTGGCCTTGTTCGGAGCGCTCTACTTCCCGGCACGCATGATCTGTCACTACGACTTCAACGCGTTCCGGCTGTGGGGCCTGTGGTTCCAGACCGGCTTCCTATCCAAGAACCGCAAGTTCTGGGGCGGCGGGAGCTACTCACCCGTCCGCCTCGCCAAAGGCGTGAAGCGGAAGCATTTCGGCAATGACTGATACCAGGCTGAGGCATAAGAAGATCGCGGTTCGCGAGACGGATGACATCAAGTTCATTCCTTACACGCGGCACGTCGACGACACGCTGGTTGCCCTCGAAGACGGCTCGCTCATGCGCATGTACCGCGTCGATGGGCGGCCGTTCGAGACCAGCGACATCGGCGACCTCAACACCTGGCATAACAAGCTCAACATCGCGTGGCGCTCGATCGGTGACGATCGCGTCGCGCTGTGGACCCATCTCGTGCGGACAGCGACCGACCCTGTTCTCGGTGGCGACTTCCACTCCGACTTCGCGCGAACCTTGCAGGAGAAATACGCCGACACGCTGAAGGAGAAAGTCCTCTACCACAACGAGTTCTACGTCACGATCATCGTCCGGCCGTCGAGCATGGCCGGCGAGCAAGTGACGCGGCTTTTCTCCAGGCGAAAAGCCAACGCCGAGATTGACCATCGCGCGCTCACTATCATGGCGGACAAGTGCCGCGACTTCGAAACGCTGCTCGCCGATGTCGCGCCAGAGCCGCTCTCGCTGTATGAGCACAACGGCGTCCTTTTTTCACGACCGATGGAGGTGCTGCACTTCATCCTGACCGGCGACCGCATCCGCGTGCCGCTGCTCGACGGCAGGCTGGGCCAAGCCCTGTATGCCTCACGCGTGGTGTTCGGTCGCGAGGCGGCCGAGATCCGGCTGCCGCACACGTCGCATTTCCTCGGCATGTTCGGTGTGCGCGAGTATGTCGCCAGCACGCGGACCGGTCAGTTCAACAGCCTGCTCACGCTCGACTTCCCGTTCGTGCTGACCCAGAGTTTCGCGCCGTTGGTGAAGTCGGTCGCGAGCGAGCGGTTCACGAAAAAATACAAGCAAATGGTCTCCTCGGACGATGCCGGCGTCAGCCAGGCGGAGGAACTGCTCGACGGCGTCGACGATCTCATGGCGAACCGCTTCGCCATGGGCGAGCATCACCTCTCGATCGCGGTCATCGACGAGAACCCGAAGCGGCTGCTGGAACGCTTGTCGATAGCCCGATCGGCAGCGGCCGATACGGGCATGGTGATGGCGCGCGAGGACGTCGCGCTGGAAGCCGCCTTCTGGGCGCAGCTTCCCGGCAATTTCAGGATGCGCGCGCGCCCCGCGGTCATCAACACACGCAATTTTGCAGGCCTGAGCCCGTTCTACACCTTCCCGGCCGGCCGCAAGTCGGGGAACCACTGGGGCGAGGCGGTAACGCTGCTCAAGACGCGCGCGGGCTCGTCCTTCTGGTTCAATTTTCACCGTGCCGACATCGGCCACACGCTCATCATCGGGCCAACCGGTGGCGGCAAGACGGTGCTGCAGAACTTCCTGCAAGCGCAGCTCGAAAAGACCGGCGCGAAACAGGTGTTTTTCGACAAGGACCGCGGTGCCGAGATCTTCGTGCGCGCTTGTGGCGGCACCTATTTGGCGCTGCGCGACGGCGAGCCCACCGGCTTCGCGCCGTTGAAGGGCCTCACCCCGTCTCCGCACGACATCGCGTTTCTGCGGCAGTTTATCCGTGTTCTGGTACGCCGGGAAAACCGCCCTCTCAGCGTCGCCGAAGAGCGACTGATCGACGAGGGTATCGAGGCGGTGATGCGGCTGCCGGCGCCGTCGCGCTCGTTCAGCGCGTTGCGCGAAATGCTGGGCTACGCCGATGCGGAGGGCATTGGTGCGCGGCTGGAGCGCTGGTGTCTGGGCGGCCCGCTCGGCTGGGCTTTCGATGGTCCGCAGGACGAGGTGTCGATGTCGGCGCGGTTCATCGGCTTCGACATGACGGACTTCCTGGAGAACCCGGAGATCCGCACTCCCACGATGTTGTACCTCTTCCACCGCGTCGACGAGCTGCTGGACGGGCAGCGTGTCGTGGTCGACGTAGACGAGTTCTGGAAGGCGCTTCAGGACGAAGCCTTTCGGGCGTTCGCGCAGGACGGTCTCAAGACCTTCCGTAAGCGCAACGCCTTCATGGTATTTGGCACGCAGTCCCCGGCCGATGCGCTGCGCTCGCCGATCGCGCACTCGATCATCGAGCAGACCGCGACCAAGATCTTGCTTCCAAACTCGGACGCCAAGCGATCGGATTATTGCGACGGGCTCGGCCTGACGGACGCGGAGTACCGGCTGATCCGTGAGGATCTGACGCCGGAGAGCCGGACCTTTCTGGTCAAGCAAGGGCATACCTCGATCGTTGCAAAGCTCGATCTCGGCGGGATGCCCAATGAGCTGAAAGTGCTTTCTGGCCGCGAGGAAACCCTCGTCGCCATGGAGGAGGCCATTGCCCTGGCGGGCAACGATCCTGCGGCGTGGCTGCCGCATTTCTATGCCAACCAAAGGAGAAGCTGACATGTCGCTCAAGCGCATCATCATGGTTGCAGCCGCGCCGGTCGCGATCGTCGCGTTTACGTCGCCGGCCGCTGCACAGGGCATCCCTGTGTTCGACACCTCGACCTATGTGCAGGCGCTCGCCCAGGTTCAGAACACGGTCAAAATGATTCAGCAGGGCGAGCAGCAGATCCAGACGGCGACGACGACGCTCAGCTCGCTTCAAAAGCTGACCAACGTTAACGCGCTCGCCCCGCAATTGCTCAACGCGCAAGTGCGCAACATCCTGCCCAACACGACAATCGACGCCTCGACGTTGCTCGGTGGCGACCTGTCGAAGATCGGTCCGCTCGGTTCGCTCGCATCGAGCATCCAATCTCGGTACGCGCTGCCGGCAACGTCGTCCTCCGACGCGGATCTGGCCTACAACCAGGCGCTCAAGGATGCGACCAGCTCATCGGCTGCCACGGCCGCGCTGGGCGAGAATACGCTCAGCATCGCCCAGACCCGGATGCAGGGCCTCGACCAGCTCCGCGAGCAACTGTCGTATGCCAAAGATCCCAAGGACGTGATGGATCTGCAAGCCCGGATCTCGGTCGAACAGGCACAGCTTCAAAACGATATGCTCAAGATGCAGGCGATCCAGATGGCGCAGGCCGGTCAGGCGAACATGCAGATCAGCGCAGCGCAAGTGGCGGCCGGTCGCGATGAAGCAGCATTCTTCAGTGCCAACACGATCAGGAAGTGATCATGCGCAAGATACTATCCCTCTGCTCGTTGCTCGTCGTCTGCGGATGCCAACAGAACGTCGTGGTGCCTACCGCCAAGGAGCTGATCGCCAGTCCTCAACTCCTCTCGCAGTGGCAGGCGAAGTGCGATGCGGGGGAATACAGCCATCTCCCTGCGGATCAGAAGGCCAAGATGTGCGCGACGACCGGTGACGCGACCATCTCGGTCGCCCAGACCAAGGCCGGCAACGAAGAGGCGGACTTCTTCAAACAGAGCACGATCCGCAAGAAGTAGATTTAATCGCTGCGCCTTGATCGCCGAAGATCGGAACCTCATCCAATGGCTGCCGGCCCACCCAACATCATGACGCTGTTCACGACGATGTATTCGTATGTGGAAACCGCCATAGCGACCTCGGTTGCGAGCTTCGGAGCGGGGCTCGTCAGTTTCGTTGCAGCGCCTTTGGCCCTGGCAGCGATCATCTACTTCCTGCTGCTCGGCTTTGCCGTGCTACGAGGGGCTATCCAGGCTCCACTTCGCGAGCTGGTATTCCAGGCTGGTAAGGTCGGGTTCGCCCTCGCCGCTGCCAGCGCGGTTGGCTATTCGGCGTTCGTGGTGAACGTGGTCACCAACTTGCCAAGCGAGATCATCGCGGCTGGATCGGGCACGCCCGTCACCAACCCGGGCACCACCTTCGATACCTATGTCGCCGATACCGGCAAGCTCTCGGAAAAGTTGGTCAACGCGAACCTGAAAGTTCAATCGCAAGAGCAGAAGGGCATCACAGACTTTCGCACACCCGTGATCCAGCTCAGCGCCACCCTGATCACCTATCTGTGTGTCGCCGTCCTCTACATCTTCGCGTTTATGTCGGCGTCGATCGGCTTTTGCATCGTCATTTTTGCCAAGCTGTCCGTTGCGATCTGCGTCGCGCTCGCGCCGCTCGCGCTGGCGTGTCTGCTTTTCAACTCCTCCCGCTGGCTGTTCGACGGGTGGCTGAAGCAGACCGTCAATTTCATCCTGCTGATGGTCGTCATGGCAATCATGACCAAGTTCATCACCGGCCTCCAGGAAGCCGCCATGGACGGCATCATGGGATCGATCCCCGAAGACGGCTCGTCCTTCGTCATGGCGCAGAACGGCTACATCGTTCTGAAAGCTGCCGTGATGCTCGTCGCGACGATCGCCTGCGCGGCGATCTACATCGTCGGCACGATCTTCTTCTTTCAATCGCCGGCCATCGCTGCGGGTATCTCGGGGGGTGCGTCATCTGGCGGCCATGGCTTCCTGCAGACCGGGGCGAACATGTTGACCAACCGGCTCATGTTCCGGCGCGCGACGCAGGCGAACCGTCCCCCCGCAGGAGGAAGCGGCACGGGCGGCTCGGCATCTCGGTCCAATTAGGCCGGCTGCCAGTCCAGAACCATGAAACACGGAACACCGCAGGCGCGGGACCTTACGAACGGAGACGGTATGAAAAGGCTGACCATCGTGGCGATCGGCACGCTTGTGCTTGGCGGCTGCACCGGGACCCATATCAAGCCCGTCTCGGTGTGCGACGGCAAACACCGGCGTCCCGCCAACCTCTACGGGTCGATCCTGCCAAGCTTGCCGGTGCCACTGCCGGCGTCACAGCAGGGCGCAGGGCAGTCGATGGTGGTTCCTCCATCACGCGAGCCCGCACCGCCCCCTACGCCCGGTGCCGGAGGTCCGCCTGCCGCCCCAATCGGACCTGGGGCCATGAATATCCCGCGATCGGCGCCACGCACGTCCGCGCAGGACGTCGCGCCGACCTACTCCTCCTGCTGAAGGGATCGACGCCATGGGCGCGGTGAAGGCCGAAGATAAAGAGAAATACTACGAGACATCGAGGACGTGGGAATATGACCGTATGCGTGCGGCGATCCAGTCCAAGCGGCTCGCCTGGGGCGTTGCGGCGGCTGCGTGCACGCTCGCTGTGGCGTCAGTTGCGGCAGTCGCGATGCTCAGCCCGCTGAAGACCGTCGAGCCCTATGTCATCAGGGTCGACAAGAGCTCGGGCGAGACGCAGGTCGTGACCGCGCTCAAGGGGCCGCAGCCGCGCACCTATGAGGATGCGGTCAACCGCTACTTCATCTCGCAATATGTGCGGTTGCGCGAAGGCTGGCTCAACGATGCCGCGCGCGAGAACGCCTATACGGTCATGCTTACCAGCGATTCCGCCGAGAGCGCTCGTTACCTCAACAGCGTTCAGGCCAACAACAAGAACGCTCCGTCCAACATCTATGGCGACAAGGGCTTCGTCTCGATCTCGATAAGAACGATCAGTTTCCTCAGTCCTACCGTGGCGCAGGTCCGCTTCACGAAGATCATCACCTTCGGGCAGAACACGCCGATCGCGCAGAATTGGAACGCGATCATGACCTTCAGATACACGACGGCGCCGGAGCATGAGAAGGATCGGAATATCAATCCGCTCGGCTTCCAGGTCGTGAATTATCGTTCTGACCCGGAGGCGTGACATGAGCGATCAGCCAAATACGTCGGACAATGGCGACCGTGTTGCCGTCCCCTTCATGCCCGCGCTCCGCAAAGAGCTGGGTCTGCGCCTGTCACCGCCGACGACGGCGTTGGTGCTGACGGAGGATGGCGCCAGGAACCGCTTCTGGCGCGGGGTCGGGGCGGTGTGGCTCCGCCTCGTCGCGTTCTCGGTTCTGGGTGCCGCGGCAGTCACGCTCGCGCCACAGCCTGCGTTCGCGTCGGAGACCCCCGTCCCTGGGGCCAAGGACGCTCGCGTTCGCAACGTCAACTACGATCCAGATCAGGTGGTGACGATCGTCGGCAGTTTCCGGCACGCGATCGAGATCCAGTTCGGGCCCGGCGAAACGGTCACGCAGGCCGCCTTGGGCGATACCGTCTCCTGGCAGATCGCGCCCGTTGGAAACATCGTCTTTCTCAAACCCCGCGAGAGGGCTGGAGGAACCAACCTGATCGTCGTCACCAACGCGGGCGGCGTGTCGCGCACCTATCATTTCAACCTCGCACTAGGGACGGGCGCCACGATGTACGGCGTACGATTCCGCTATCCGCGCGAGGAACGGGCGATGGCGGCGTTGCAGGTGCAGCTTGCCCAGGTCCAGGCCGCCAAGGCGATCGAGACGACCATCACCATCGCCGCGCTCGACCATGCCGTGATCGAGGGCACCCGGAATATGAGTTATACCGTGCAGGGCGACGTCGCGCTGCAACCCACCGAGGTCTCCGACAACGGCGAGTTCACCGTGCTGCGCTATCCGGGCCACGCCGACATTCCCTCGATCTTCGCGGTCGACGTCGACGGGACCGAGACGATCGTCCCCTACGATGTTCGCGAGGATTTCGTCGTGATCCATGCGGTCTACCGTCAGTTGCGCCTCCGGCGCGGGGCGACGGTGCTGTGCATCTACAACGAGGCGCCGCTGCGCAACGATCGCGGCGATCGAACGGGCACCATCTCCAATGTCGTCGAACGCGAAGTGAAGGGGCAGTAACATGGTCGGGACCGTGATTGACCGCGGGGACGATGTCGCTGCCGACACCGTTGCTCCAAGCGAGGTCGATAACCCGGTCGCGCGTAGCGGCGGGTGGGGCAACCTCGCCTTCATCGGTGCGGGGATCGGATTGCTCGGCGCCCTAAGCGGCATCGTGATAGGCTATGGTGCGTTTCACCAATCGGCCAGTACCGCGGCTGCCGCGCAGCCCGCGAAGGCCAGTGACCGTGCCGTGGACGACGTGATGGGATCGCCAAACGCCCAGCGAGCGGCGCTCGCGGGTCAACTCGGCCAGCCCGGCGCGGCGCAGACCGACATCTTCGGGCGGCCGATCGCCGCAGCGGCGGGGACGCAGGTCGCCGATGCCAACGGCAATCCGGTGCCGACAACGGGCGGGACAGCCTCCGCCACGGCGAACGGACAGCAATCTCCGGAGCAGCGACGTGCAGAGCAGGCGCGCGCCATGGCCGATGCGGCCCGGCGATCGCCGATCATGGCCTTTGGCAACACCGGGCTGGCCTCGACCGCTCTTCCCGCCTCCGCGCCCGGTGCGGACGCTCAACAGAGTACGGACCTCGAGGACCGGACGCGCGGCGCTGGACAATCCACCGTCGCGCGGCGGGGTCTCGGTGCCAGTGGTTTCGGAGCGCCGGGCGAAGACAATCCGGCCGAAGCGGGCAAGGGTTCGACCGACTTCAACGATCAGCTCGGCCATGCCGCGATCCAGACGGTCCGGGCAACGATGGTCGCGGACCGTAACCTTCTGCTGAGTGCGGGCACGGTCATCCCCTGCACGCTCCAAACGGCGATCAACTCGACGCAGGCCGGGTTCGTGTCCTGCGTCATCAACCACGATGTCTATTCCGAGAACGGTCGCATCGTCCTGCTCGACAAGGGGACCAAGGTCCTCGGGCAATATTCCGGCGGCATCACGCAGGGGCAAGCGCGCCTGTTCGTACTGTGGACGCGCGCCCTGACGCCGCGCGGCGTAGCGATCGACCTCGGGTCGCCGGCAGCGGATAGCCTTGGTCGGGCCGGGTTGCCAGGCGGCGTCGATACCCAGTTCTGGGCACGTTTCGGCGTTGGGCTCGTCATCTCGGTGCTGGAGGATGCCTCGCAAATCGCCGGTCGGGCGGTCGCCAATGAGGGGAGCAACACCACGCAAGTTCCCGGACAAACCGGGCAGACCGTCCTTCAGCAAACTATGAACATCAAACCGATCTTGAAGAAGAACCAGGGCGACACCGCGGCGATCTTCGTCGCCAAGGACTTCGATTTCCGCTCAGTCTATGATGTGGGATTGAGGCGTTAAGGCCGTGGCATCCAGTCCGACGTCGCTGATCTACGAGCATAATGCCGAGCCGATCCGACGGCACCTTCTGCGCGACGATGTGACCGAGCTGGTCATCAACGAGCCAGGGATGATCGGCCTCGAGACGCGTGGTGGCTGGGAATGGCATGAGGAGCCCGCACTCGACAATGCGGCCCTCATGACGCTGGCGAAGCTGATCGCGGGGCTGACCAAGCAGGACATCAACTCCGAATATCCGATATGCTCCTCGGTCCTGCCGGGCGGCGAGCGCGCACAGGTCGTCGTTCCCCCGGCGGTCGAGCAAGGCTTCATCTCGATCACGATCCGCAAAGCGTCCGGCGTGACGATGAACATCGACGATTTCGAGCGTGCCGGCCTGTTCAGCGAGGTGCGCGCGCACGGCCTGTACGAGGAGGTTGACCCCGATCTGCTGCGACTGCGCGAGGCGGGCGATTGGCGCGCCTTCTTCAAGCTGGCGGTCGAAGCCCGCAAGAACATCCTCATTTCCGGCGCGACGGGCTCCGGCAAGACGAGCTTCTCTAAGGGTCTCATCAAGCTGATCCCGGACTATGAGCGGATCCTGACGATCGAGGACACGCGCGAGCTCGTCGTACCCCAGCGCAACCACGTCCACATGATGTACGCCAAGGATGGGAAGAGCCTCCAGAAGGCGGGCGCCAAGGAGTTGCTGGAATCGGCGCTGCGGATGCGGCCCGATCGCATCCTTCTGCAGGAACTGCGGGACGGCACCGCCTTCTTCTACCTGCGCAACGTCAACAGCGGTCATCCCGGTTCGATCACCACGGTCCACGCCAATACGGCCGAGGGCGCGCTCGAGCAGCTGACGCTGCTGGTGAAGGAATCGGAAGGCGGCAACGATCTCGACCGCCACGACATCCGGGCGCTGCTGCGCTCGCTGGTCGATATCGTCGTGCAGATGCACCGCCTGCCACCCGGCGAGGGCCAGCCGGCGCGCTATCGCATGACCGAAGTATGGTTCGATCCGGCGAGCAAGCCGACCGACTGAAGGGGGTGCCGGCATGAACGGAAAATGGGTGCGAAGCGACGAAGGGTCGCAGCCGGGCGCGATCGCGTTCCTTGGCATCATCGGCCTGGCGCTGAGCGCCACGATCGGCGCCCTCGCCGTCCTGTGGCGTGCCCACCTCCTCAACGCGCATACGCCCTGGATTAAGGTGCCGGCCGCGCTGTGGGCGTTGAAGGGCTATCCGATCGTCTATCAGCCGTTCCTGATCGGCTTCGGGATCGGCCTCGTTCTGACGGTCATCACCATCCTCTCCACGCTGTTCAAACGGCAGAAGCTCCACGGCGAGGCGCGCTTCGCGCGAGTCGGCGAGGTTCGCAACGGCAAGATGCTCGCCTCGGCCGGCATCGTGCTGGGCAAGTTCGGCGGGAAGGTGATGCGCTTTGGCGGACCCGAGCATGTGATGCTGGAAGCCCCGACGCGCGCCGGCAAGGGGGTGGGCGTCATCATCCCGAACTTGCTCGACTGGCTCGATTCTCTCGTGGTGCTCGACATCAAGCAGGAGAATTACGACAACACCGCGGGGTATCGGCTGAAGGTGCTCGGGCAGCAGGTGCTGCTCTTCAACCCGCTCGATCCCACGGGTCGCACCGTGCGGTGGAACCCGCTGAGCTACATCAACCGGCATGATCCGGTGGAGGTCATCAACGAGCTTCAGAAGATCGCGGCAATGCTCTATCCCGATCCGCTCACGGGCGAGAAGTTCTGGGCCGAGGGCGCGCGAACCGCTTTTCTCGGCATCACCGCATATATCGCGGCAACCGTCGACGATGGGGAGGACGCCCTCCCCTTCACGCTCGGCGAGGTGTACCGCCAGTTCGCGGCCAGCGATGCCCAGCGGCGTTTCCCGAAGATCATCGCCGATCGTAAGAAGGCCGGGAAGCCCCTGTCGGAAGGGTGCGTATCGGCGATCAAGGATTATACCGGCTCGTCGGCGAACACATTTTCCGGATTGCGCCAGTCGGTTACGTCCAAGATCAACGGCTGGCTGAACCCATATGTCGATGCGGCGACCTCAGAGAGCGATTTCGATCTCAGTGACTTTCGGGACAAGCGGATCTCGCTCTATCTCGGCGTGTCGCCGGACGACCTAGAGCGGGTTGCGCCCATCTACGGCCTGCTCTTCCAGCAACTCATCGACCGCAACGTCCGCGAGCTGCCGAAGGGCGACAAGCATCAGATCAAGGTGCTGCTCGCCCTGGACGAGTTCGCGAGCCTCGGCAAATGCACCGTGCTCGCGAACGCCTTCAGCTATGTCGCCGGCTACGGGCTGCGGATGCTGCCGGCGTTCCAGTCGCTCGAACAGATCCAGGGCGTTTATGGGGACAAGGTGGCGGCCGACATCGAGCGAAACTGCGCGGTGCGGCTTGTTCTTCGTCCGGCCGGTTTGGCCGAGGCGAAGAAGATTTCGGACCAGCTCGGCAGCTACACGTTCAAGGCGCGGTCGCGCTCGATAGGAACGTGGGGCGGCGGCGGCGGCTCCACCTCGGACTCCGATCAGCGCCGGCCGCTGATGCTCCCTCAGGAAGTTGAGTTGCTGCCGGAGGACGATCTGATCGTTTTCCGGCGAGGCATGTACGCGACCTATGGAAAGAAGGTCCGTTACTATGCCGAGAAGAAGCTCTCGGCGCGGACCAAAATACCCGCCCCGGAGATGCCCCAGATCCGCGTCGACCCCGCCGTCGCTGCTAACAGCCTTCGGGTGATCGAGGCCACGCAGGCTCCCGCCGACGACGCCTCGTCGATGCGAAGCGCCGCGACACCCTCAGAACCTGCTGCTACCAACGGCGCTCGTGCAATGGGTCGGCGGGGATTGAATCAGGCCGCGATCAGCGCGGCTTTGGCCGTTCCGCCAAACGAGCGTGTCGCCAAACTCTTCGAAGGCGTCCTCATGGTGCGACGCAAAGCTGCGTAATTAATGAGAATGCCTTTTCGGCGATTCGCTAGCGGGAATCGTTTTTGGGAACGAGCGATTTGTCCCCAATGGCGTCAAATGGGACGAAGCAGTCGTTCGGGCAATCGGCCGGGAATGTCGGGTTTCGGATGAATCGGCCATTCGCGGGGCTTCCGAGATTTGCTCGGCATCGCGCCAGCCTGCACGGTAGCGACTCCGCGGGGCTTCGATCTCACGCCAAAATAACAGCCGCGGCTCCCCTAACGAAAAACCCCGCCTCCGAGGTTGTCGCGCACTTTCTCCATCCGACAGGGTATCTCGCGCAATAGTGCGAACCTAGAGCACGTGCGCCACCGCCCCACGCCGCAATTCTCCAGAATTTGCGGTGCTCTGCGTCGCCTATCATGTGTTTTCCGACACTGGCGGGGCTAGTCGGCGCTTAAAAACGGCAGGGCCGTTCACGCCCACACCCGGACGCTCGGGTTAGTAATTCGGAGTCCCGGTAGTAGTCATTCGTTCAGTGGGATTATGGGGAACTTTCCAGACATGAGTTGCAATCGGGGCGCTCGGGATTGGTAAAGCTGTCTAGTTACGGCCAATGGGCAAGCGCGGTAAAATGGATCGCAAAAGCGATTACGCTGATATAATCTGGCATCGGAGGTAAATGCAGAAATGGAAAGTAGCCGTCAGCTGGAGAGCATCGCCCTCGCAATTGCTCCAATGCTAGCGGCTTCTGTATCCGAAGTATGGATCGTGGCAGAAGTTCATGACGACTGGATACAGAGGCGCTACGATGTCGTGTGCAACGGTAAGCTTGTTGAGGGGGTGGAAGGTGAGAGAACCATGAACCGATCCGTCAATGATGCTCTATCCGCCCTAAGGCGTGACATGCTTAAAGAGAGTCAGGAAGATTGGCATCATTGCACCTATGTTTTGAGGTCTGACGGAATCTTCAAAATGGAGTTCGATCGTAGCAGACCGCCGAGCGTGTGAATGTAACGATAGATACTCCTGTAAAAGGAGGCAGCGCCACAGAATGTCGGCCATCGCCAGCACCTTCCCGAAAGCCGCCGTTCCGCTTTCCTGCCCAACCCGGACATTCCCGAAATTCGATCCAGACCGTGCGAAAACTCACCGCCGCCCCCGATACAGACGTGATGCTCGAAACATAACGTCGCCAGATATGGCTGCGACGCAAGATAGCCAATCACCTGGCAACCGACACGCAGCTATATTAGTACGCTACATTCGGGGTTGGAGTTTTCGCACGGTCTGGATCGTTTTCGAGAAAGGTTTCGTGCCGCAACCAGCCGGTTTTGACACCTGTGAAGGCGGGGGATCTGCTAACCTCGATAACTTATTCGGCATGATCCTTTTTAACATTCGATGTGCTGAAAGCGTGTGGGTATCGTTGATCATCCATGGCCAACGAACGACTGTCATTGACCCGTGATTTCAACGGCCCATTCGTTCACGGTGCGGACCGGTTGGAGCATAGCGCCAAGCAGCAAGCAGATAGCGCCGATCGGCGCACGGAGCTTGCTGCCGATCGAACAGTCATGGCAGCGGAGCGCACCTACGCAGCCTGGGTCCGTACCGGGCTTGCCGCTCTAGCCGCAGGAATTGGCGCCCGCGCATTGCTTGAGAACATCGTGCCCGGCTGGCTTGCCGGTGCGACCGCAACCGTCCTGATCCTGTTCAGCGGCTTCTGCTTCGTTGCAGCGGTCTGGCGTGAAATGATTCCTATCGCCCCACCGCGGCCCGACACTCAGCGACTGCCGGCTTGGTTGCTGATCTCTGTGAACGGCTTCCTAGCGATTGCCGTCTTGGCGGCACTCGTCGGGATTTGGCTGCAATAACCGGCGTGACTATCGCCATTTTACGGATTCTGCTTGCATGACCACGCCGCAACTTATGTCGATTGGCCTGCTGATTGGCATGATGGGCCTCTTTCTTTGGGGCCGATTTCGCTATGATGTCACGGCCATCATCGCCCTGCTTGCCGGGCTGTCGCTGGGATTGGTGAAGCCCAAAGCGGCATTTACTGGCTTTTCCGATGACATCGTTATCATCGTTGGATCGGCGCTGGTGATCTCATCGGCAATGCAGCGTTCCGGCCTAATCGAGAGCGCGCTCGGGATACTGGCGCGGCGCGTGACACGCGTCCGGTCGCAACTCGTGGTGCTGACTACGGCAGTCGGGGTATCGTCCGGGCTCGTAAAGAACGTCGGTGCCTTGGCTATGCTGATGCCGGCAGCCGTGCAGACGGCGAAGAAATCGGACACTAGCCCCTCGGTGTTCCTGATGCCGATGTCGTTCGCTTCGCTCCTTGGCGGGTTGATGACCCTCGTTGGTACGTCGCCGAATATTATTGTCAGCAGAGTACGAGAGCAGATGACCGGTGAGCCGTTCGGCATGTTCGATTATCTGCCAACGGGGCTGGGCCTGCTTGTGGTCGGCCTCATTTTCCTGCGTTTCGGCTACCGCCTCCTGCCCAGGGAACGCCGCGCAGCGCCGACCATGGGCGAAGCTCTAAACATCACGGACTATGTCACTGAGGCGACCATCCAAGACGGATCGCCCGCTGTCGGCGAAACGGTTGAGTCCTTCATCGACCGTCATGATAATGAGGTGACGATCGCCAATGTTGTCCGTGACGATGTGCGCACGAGCATTACGGCCGAGTTCCTTCTGGCTGCCGGCGACACGCTGATCTTGGGCGGTGACCCGGATACGCTTGAGCGTGTCATTGCGGGTGACCACCTAGCACTTGCCGGACAGCATCGTGACCTACCGGAAGGCAGCGAAGATGATGAGGTTGGCGTCATTGAGGCGGTCATCACCACCGGCTCCGTGTTGGTCCGCCAGTCCGCTGGACGACTGCGGCTTCAGCAACGCTATGGCGTCAATCTCATCGCGGTATCGCGCGCCGGCAAACGGCTGACCAAGCAGCTCAGCGAGACCGTCTTGCGCGCCGGCGATGTCATTGTTCTTCAAGGACCCCTCACACTCTTGCCGGAACGCATGCGTGACCTCGGTACGCTGCCGCTGGCAGAGCGTGCCCTGCGTCTGGGAAGTTCGAAGCGTCGCTTCCTACCACTTATCATCCTCGCGGTGGCGATGACCGTAACCGCGACCGGCTATGTGCCTGTGGCCGTCGCCTTCTTCGCCGCTGCCGGTCTAATGATGGCGACCGGAGCGCTACCGCTGCGAGATGCCTATGATGGCGTCGAATGGCCAATTCTCATCATGCTGGGCGCGCTCATTCCGGTCAGTGAAACCCTGCGCACCACCGGCGCGTCGGATGTACTCGCGACCTCGCTTGCCCATCTGGCGGCCTCCTTGCCGCCATGGGGCGCGGTCGCCCTGATCCTCGTAGCGGCGATGGCTGTGACGCCGTTTCTCAACAATGCCGCGACGGTCTTGGTGATGGCGCCAATCGCGGCGGTGTTCGCGCATGACCTCGGATATCGCCCCGAAGCCTTCCTCATCGGGACCGCTATCGGGGCAGGATGCGATTTCCTGACGCCGATTGGGCATCAGTGTAACACCTTGGTTTTTGGTCCTGGGGGCTACCGCTTCAGCGATTACGCCCGGCTGGGCGCACCACTATCGGTTCTGGTGGTCTTGGTTGGTACGCCTCTAGTGATGTGGACTTGGCCACTGCACTGATCGCCGGGTACTGTTGATGGGCAGCATGGCCAAGCCGCAGGCGTTCGAAGATACTGAATGGCGTCCGTGGCGAGGAAGCGTACCGGGCGGCTCGGAAGGTTGTGGCACCGCAGATGTAGCAGGCGTAGGCGGCTTCATGCGTTTTTTCCACTCGCGGGCAGCCATGCCCGTTCTCATCGTCCTACTGCTTGCAACAATCACGGCAGCTGGACTGGCGACGTCTTGGACGCTGTCGATTGTGATGTGGCTTTCGAGCGCCGTTCTCGCCGCAGCCCTGTTTGCAACCTTGATGCAGGACGCCGACTGACATGGCTTCAGCGCCACTGATCGATAGCGCAGCTAGTCCACCTGGATCTGGTCGGGTGGCGCCATCGTGGCTCCGTAAAGCTTTTCGATCCAGCGAAGCTGCACTCATCGTGCTGGCCATCATGATCGGCAGTGCAGCCGGATTGCTCAGTGTCGTCCAGGGTACGCTCGCACAGGCGATGCAGCATCTGCTTTATGCCTTGTCGCCGGATGAAAGGCTGAGTGCGGCCACGACGATCCCTTACCTTGCTCTACTTGCCCTGCCGGCTGGTGGAGCCGTCCTCGCACTCTTCTCTTGGGTTACTCATGCTCGCCGGCGCCGGATGGTCGACGCTGTAGAGGCGAACGCCCTTCATGGTGGTCGCATGTCATGGTCCGACAGCCTCGTTATCTCCGGGCAAACGATCCTTTCCAACGGCTTCGGTGCGTCTGTGGGGCTTGAGGCGGCGTATGCGCAGTTGGGAGGGCTCGTCGCCTCGCTCAGCGGCAACTGGTTTGCGTTACGCAGGTCCGATCTGCGCATCTTGGTCGGCGCCGGAACGGGCGCCGCCATCGCAGGTGCATTCGGGGCTCCATTAGCTGGGGCCTTCTATGCCTTTGAGATCGTAATCGGGGCCTATACGATATCAGCGCTGGCACCTGTCGCTGCGGCGTGCCTGGCGAGTGTCCTTGTGGCGCAGGCGTTTGGTGCTCAACCGTATCTGGTTGCGGCTAATGCAGGCGAACAGATCGAGACGTTCCACTACCTTCTCTACGCCGGTCTTGGGGCCTGTGCCGCTGGCGCTGGTATACTGCTGATGCGGGCTGTTGCGGAGATGGAAGCAGCTACACGCAAACTGCCGATACCCTCGATTTGCCGGCCGATATTGGGCGGTCTTCTGCTCATCCCTCTGGCGATGCTCACGCCGCAAATTCTCTCTGCTGGTCACGGCGCCCTCCACCTCAATCTTGAAGCCGAGGTATCGCTGCGCTTCCTCGCCGCCATCTTCGTCGTCAAGTGCGCGGCCTCCATCATCTCACTTGGCTTTGGCTTCCGCGGTGGCCTGTTCTTCGCATCCTTGTTCTTGGGCAGCCTGCTGGGTCACCTGTTTGCTGGTTCACTCGAATGGATTGTCGGATCGCCTGTGATCGACCCGCACAATGCGGCCCTGGTGGGGATGGCCGCATTAGCGGTCGCCGTAGTTGGCGGGCCGATGACGATGGCGATGCTAGTCCTTGAGGCGACCCACGACTTCTCCCTTGCCGGCGCGGCCATTGCAGCATCGCTGGTCTCGTCCACCATCGTCCGCGAGCTGTTCGGCTATTCCTTTTCTACGTGGCGCCTGCATCTCCGGGGCGAAACCATCAAAAGCGCCCGCGATGTCGGCTGGGTCAGAACGCTTACAGCGGGCAAGATGATGCGACGTGTCGAAAGGGCTACGCCGTGCAACACGACGATCGCCGAGTTTCGTCGGGCGTTTCCGCTTGGTTCCACAAGTCGGGTCCTACTAGTCGATGACCACGAAAATTATGGCGGTATCGTACAGACTGCCAGTGCATTTGCCGAAGAGGTCGATCAGAAGGCACCGATCGGGTCGCTGGCGATCCACACGGGTCTCGCCCTTACGCCGGATTCAGACATCAGAAGCGTCATGACTACGTTCGATACCGAAGGTGCGGACGAACTGGCGGTAGTTGGAAGCGACGGGGCAGTTCTCGGCATCCTCTCCGAGAGCTATGCGCGACGCCGCTACGCAGAGGAATTGGACAAGGCGCAACGTGAGTTGTTTGGAGAAAGCTGACCAGCCGGCACGCAGCAAACGCTTCGTCCTACCGGTCTCGCTTAAGCCGGGCTTCGATTTTGACCCAGAACATGCCGCATCGCAGACCCATTCCGGCGAGTTGGGCGCCATGTACTGACATCAGCTCCGCACCGCGGCGAAACTGTTCAACCGGCACGGATATGGCGACGAACAGCCCGGCGTAGAGCAGCTGCGACATGATCGAGTGGATCACGACGGCGACCCCCAGCACTATCAGGCGGGCAGGCACGGAAGGCCGATGCGGCGCCGGATCGGGGCCTGTAATGAGCTAGGCGTAAAGGCATCCTGCTGCGACGAAATGGAAGTGCACCAGGTAGTGGAGCGCACCTGCCCTCTCTAAAGCAGCCAGTCCGCTTTCCTTCCCATTGTCGGCATTCAGCGGCCCGATATGTAGAAAACCCAGTCGTAATCACCATTGTGCGACAAACAAGTGCTTTCCGACACTCTCGAGACGTCGTGTCGACCTAGCCCAGCGTCATGCCGAATATACCGGACACGGACAGCGGGGCGCAGGTTTCACCGGAATCCTCATTTTTGCACCTGAACGACAGCGCCCGGCATCATCGGGTCGCCCGGAGCAATGACGAGGTAACGGCGCATGTCGCCTTTCGCGTCGCTGACGATCTGGCGGAGCGGTCCGAGCGTGTTTACTATCGCGCCGCCCGCCGGATTGGTCATGAACTTCGCCAGAGGCTGGATCACGCCGCTGCCGTCAGCGTGGGAGGATAATCCAAGGACATAGGGCATCTTTGGGCTGAGGCCCGCAACCGCCGCCTGCAAAATCTGGACCTGGCCTTGATCGAATAGCGTGACCTGGCTGCGCCCAGTCCCGGATAGAGTCAGCTGGATCTTCATGCCGGCCTGCGCGAGCGGCACCAGGTTTGCACGGCCATCGCCTACCGGCACCGCGCCGGGAACATATGCCACGCCTTGCGGCCCCTGACCGATTGGAATCGTCGCGATGACGGTGTTGCTTGCTGTGTCGATCGCCGCGACCGCATCGGCGTTCTCCAGCCCGACATACATCCGCGTGCCGTCGCCCGACGGCCATAGGCCGTGCGGGAGCGCGCCGACCGGGATGCTCGCCACCTGCACGAAGTCAGTGGTGCGGAACACCTTCACGACATTCTCGGTGCCGACCGTCACAAAGGCGAACTGGCCATTCTTATTGCGGGCGATATTGACGTGGTTGGTGATCGCGCCGGTATCGAACGTCTTGAGCACTGCGAAGGGTGGCTTGGCGTCGAACACCATGACCTTGCCGACGTCCTTGAGCGTCAACCAGACCTGCTTACCGTCGGGCGTCGCGGCGATGTCAGGGCAGAACGGGCTCGCCTGCTTGACGCGACCGACGATCTTCTTCGAGGCGGTGTCGATCACAACTGTCTCGGGCGAGAAGCTCGAACAGACGTAACCGTATTTCCCGTTTGGCGAAAAGATCGTCATGCCGGGGCCATTAGGAACGGGGATGCGCGTGGTCGGCGCGAAGGTCTTACCGTCGAGCACCTGGATATAATCCTCGCCGCGCACCGCGACCCAGACTTCGCGACCGTCGGGGCGGAAGAACGCTTCGTGCGGCGATCGGCCCACATAGGTCGTGTGCTTCACGGCATTGGTCGCAGTGTCGATGAACGTCACCGAGTTCGAGCCGATCGATATTACCGCCAGCGTCTTGCGATCGGGCGAGAAGCCCATGCCGTGCACGAGCAGCTGCCCCTTGTAGAGCGGGCTGAGATTGGCCGGGGTCTGGTCGCCGAGCTTGATGACGCCGAGCAGCGTGTTGGTCGACGGATCGATCACCGACACGGTGTTGGAGAACTGGTCCGAAGTGTAGAACCGATCGTGCGCGCTAACAGGGATGTCGGGGGTCGCGTTCGGTACCTGCTGTGCAAATGCCGGGGCCGAAAAAGACAGGGCAGCACAGGCGGTTAAGGTAAAACGCTTCATGGACGGTCTCCGTGATGGGGGTGACCGGTCGCGGTCGGTTCAGTGTGAAGCGGCAACGCGCCGGCTTCGGATAAGATACCCTGCATCACCGCGATTTCTTGACGCTGTTCGACGATGATTCCCTGGGCGAGCCGGCGCAGGCGTTCATCCTTGCCGAACCGCAGTTCGACTTCGGCCATGTCGATCGCGCCCTGATGATGCGGGATCATCATCTTTGCGAAGTCGCGATCGGGATCGCTCGAATAACCGGTCATCATCGCGCCGTGCATCCGCGCCATCGCCGCATCCATTGCGGACGCGAAACCGTCCGTTTGCGCTAAAGCACCCGTCGATACGGACACGGCTATCGCCGTTAGCAAGGCCGTGCGAGATTTCATCGTCATGCCTTTAGTGTTCCCATTTATGACACGCGAGCGATGAATGCCGAGCGTGACAGCGTAAGTAATTGCGGCGCAGCCGCCGGTCCAACGCATAAGCATGGTCGTTCCGATCATCTAACAAGAACGGTAGGCGATCTATGATCGCGTTTTCGTATTGAAACCATCGCGACTATGCGTTGGACGCGAGGGACATATCGGTCGATCTAGCGGCATCGGACTGGCACGATCACCCGCCGGATCCGCGATAAGGATCAAACGATGAAAGCCACGATCGTTCTGGTTGCCGCGATGTTGGCCTCCGTAGCGCCAGTCCCGGTGATCGCTCAGGCCTATTGGGCTGCACCTGCGGCGGACGACTTTCCCTACGATATCAAGGCGGTTCAGGCACCGTGGTCGAAGGCTGATATCGACCTCAGCCATCATGACCGGATCTATGTGTCTGACCCTACATCGACGAAGATCGTTGTCATCGATCCTGCAGCGGGCAACGAACTGGGACGCATCGACCTCGCCAAAAGCGCGATAGCTGAGCCCAGCTTTTCCAGCCCCAGAGTCCAGCACCTGGCTGCAACGCGTGACGGGCGGACCCTGGCGGTATCGGCATCAGCGCAGCACAGTGTGACGCTCGTAGATCTGGCCACGAACACGGAACGAGGCCGGACCGTGTTCCAGACGTCGCCTACCGCCGTCGCGTTTACGCCCAATGGGCACGAACTCTGGGTTTCGCTCGGCGATGAACATGCCATCGCGGTCGTGGATCCTAAGACCGCGCGGGAGATCACCCGCGTACCAGCAAGTGGCGGAGCGGGCGCGACCATCCTGTCGCCAAACGGACGCTATGCCTTTGTATCGCTTACTGAAAGGCCGTCCATCCTGGTTGTCGACGTCGAGGATCGGCGCGTCGTCGGACACGTTGCCAGCAACGGTGCAGGTGCGGGAGCAATCGCGGTCTCGCCAGATGGCAAACAGATCTGGGCAACACGCCGCGAGAGCGGCACGACCACGGTCTTTGCTGCCAAACCGCCGTTTGCGGTACACGAAGTGATAAACACTGGTCCAGCGACGGGCGCGGTCAACTTCGCCCAGCGCGCAGACGATTCCTTTGCCTATGTCAGCGTTGGCGGCGATCAACCTGCAATCAAGGTCTATAGAACCGACAGCCTGGAGGCTGTGGCAACCGTCCCGCTACAAGCGGCTCCGAGTGCGGTTTGGCCGTCGGGCGATGGTACGAGGATCTATGCCAGCCTGGCCGGAACCAACAAGGTCGCTGGGATCGACACGCTGACGTACACCACCGTGTCGACGATCCCGATCAGTACGGATGCGCAAAGCCTGATCTACGTTCCTGGTGCCGTAAGATCAGGAAAAGGTCTCGCCAATCTGGTGCCATCCGGGCGCGATGCGGCGCTTGCCCTGGCGGCGCGTTAATCGGTCTCACACCGTCTGTAATCTTCCAACGAAAGCCCTTTCCAAAATGACCAAGCCCCCCGTCAGGATCGCGATCAGCGGTGCCGCAGGACAAATTTGCTATTCGCTGCTCTTCCGGGTCGCGCAGGGTGACGTGTTCGGACCGGACCAGCCCGTTATCCTTCAACTGCTCGACGTGCCGCAGGCGCTGGACGCAGTACGCGGCGTGGTCATGGAACTGGAGGATTGCGCGTTTCCGCTGCTGGCAGATGTGATCATTACTGATGATCCGATGGTGGCTTTCAAGGACATCGATGCGGCCATGCTGGTCGGGTCTCGTCCCCGCTCGAAGGGCATGGAGCGCCGTGATTTGCTCGCTGCCAACGCAGCGATCTTCAAGACGCAGGGCGCAGCGCTGGACGCAGTGGCCAAACGCGACGCCAAGATCCTGGTCGTCGGCAATCCCGCCAACACAAATGCCTGGATCCTTGCGCAA
Source organism: Sphingomonas sp. PP-CE-3A-406 (assembly GCF_003688625.1). GTDB lineage: Bacteria > Pseudomonadota > Alphaproteobacteria > Sphingomonadales > Sphingomonadaceae > Sphingomonas. The sequence goes on along the minus strand of NZ_RCWY01000004.1, from coordinate 82,287 downwards.
AGCGCGCCGGGTTTCCCTGCCGAAAACATCACGTCGATGATCCGCCTCGATCACAATCGCGCGCAGGGACAGCTTGCGGCCAAAGCGGGTGTCGGTGTCGATGCGATTACAAAGCTCGTCGTCTGGGGAAACCATTCGCCGACGATGTTTGCCGACTGGGGGAATGCCGAACTCGATGGCCAAAAGCTTGCCGACCGTATCGGAAACGAGGCCTGGTACCGCGAGACCCTGATCCCCACCGTTGCGCAGCGCGGCACCGCGATCATCGAAGCACGGGGTGCGTCCTCGGCCGCATCGGCCGCAAATGCGGCGATCGACCATCTGCGCGATTGGGTGCACGGCGCAGGCGACAATTGGGTGTCGATGGGCGTGGTGTCAGACGGCTCCTACGGTATCCCGCAAGGGCTGGTGTGCGGCGTGCCGGTGCTCTGCAAAAGCGGTGGCTATGTGCGTATCGAAGGACTGATCCTCGATCCATTCCAGCGAACGATGCTCGATCGCACGATTGCCGAACTGGTCGATGAACGTGAGGCGGTTATCGACATTCTGAAATGACCAATCTGTAATTATGATTGAAACGACCATAATATTTGGTTGGTGCGATTGATCTCCTTTCCCTATCATTGGGGCAAGGAGATCGGGCATGACCCTGGAACAACTCAGGATTTTCGTCGGTGTCGCAGAGCGCGAGCACATGACGCGCGCTGCCGAAGCGCTCAATGTGACGCAGTCGGCCGCAAGCGCTGCCATCGCCGCGCTAGAAGCGCGGCACGGCGTGCCGCTGTTCCACCGGGTCGGCCGTGGGATCGAACTGTCCGAAGCGGGCCGTATGTTTCTGGTCGACGCACGCGCAGTGCTTGGCCGTGCTGCCAGTGCAGAACTTGCATTGGCCGAATATGCCGGACTGGAGCGCGGCACACTGCGGCTGGTCGCGAGCCAGACGATCGCGGGCTATTGGCTACCCCGCCAGCTGGCGGCGTTTCATGCGCGCTACCCGTCCATCACGATAGAACTGGCGATCGACAACACGGAAGGGGCCGCGGCGCGCGTGCTCGACGGTGCAGTCGAGCTTGGCTTCGTCGAGGGTGTGATCGACGAGCCCGCGCTCGCGCATTGGACCGTCGCGAACGACCGCATGGTGCTGGTGAGTGACCGCGCTGCCGACACGATCGACGAGGACTGGATCCGGACCGCGCGCTGGATCGTCCGCGAGCAGGGATCGGGCACGCGCTCGTCGTTCGAGGAGGTGTTGCGCCAGCGCGGCGTCGATCCGTCGGACCTTACCATAGCGCTGACCCTGCCATCGAACGAGGCGGTCCGCAGCGCGGTCGAGGCCGGCGCGGGCGTCGCGGTGCTGTCGCAGCATGTCGTCGCACCTGCAATCGCGGCCGGCACGTTGCACGATCTGCCGCTCGGTCTGCCGCGGCGTCCATTCTACGCGCTGCGGCACAAGGAGCGCTATCGTACCCGGGCGGCCGACGCGCTGACCGATCTCATCAAGGAGACTGGGAAGTGACTGCCGATCTGAAACCCGTTCTCGATGGTCTGAAGCCGCTCAGCCGGCTTGATTCTCCGCGCGAGATGATCCGCCAGTTCACCCCCAACTGGTTCGCCGCTACGATGGGCACGGGCATCCTCGCGCTGGCCTTGCCGCAGGTGCCGGGCGTCGGCGCATCGCTGCACCCGGTCGGCGAGGCGTTGTGGTATTTCAACATCGCGCTCTTCACGCTGTTCGCCGGGCTCTACACCGCACGCTGGACGATGTTCGGGCACGAGGCGCGTCGGATCTTCGGGCACAATACCGTGTCGATGTTCATCGGCACGATCCCGATGGGCCTCGCGACGATCATCAACGGGTTCCTGGCGTTCGGCCTGCCGCGGTTCGGCGCCGGCGTTATCCCGATCGCCGAGACATTGTGGTGGATCGACGTCGCGATGTCGCTCGCCTGCGGTGTAGCGATCCCCTACCTCATGTTTACCCGGCACGAACATTCGCTCGACGGCATGACCGCGGTGTGGTTCCTGCCAGTGGTCGCGGCCGAGGTCGCAGGCGCGAGCGGAGGCCTGCTCGCACCGCATCTGGCGGACGCCCATCATCAGTTCGTTGTGCTGGCGACCTCCTATGTCCTCTGGGCGTATTCGGTGCCGGTCGCGTTCGGCATCCTCGCGATCCTCATCCTGCGGATGGCGCTGCACAAGCTGCCGCACGAGAGCATGGCCGCATCGAGTTGGCTCGCACTAGGCCCGATCGGCACCGGTGCGCTCGGGATGCTGGTGCTCGGCAGCGACGCGCCCGCGATCCTCGCCGCCAACGGCCTCGGCCAGATCGGCGCGGTAGCGCAGGGGATCGGCACGATCGCCGGGCTGTTGCTCTGGGGCTTCGGCCTGTGGTGGCTGGCGCTCGCGACGCTGATCACGATCCGCTACTGGCGCGCGGGCATTCCGTTCAACCTCGGGTGGTGGGGCTACACCTTCCCGCTCGGCGTCTACACGGTCGCCACCTTCAAGCTCGGCACGACGCTCCAGCTCGGCTTTTTCGGGATCGTCGGCACCGTCCTTACCATCGCGCTCGCAGCGATGTGGCTGCTGGTCGGCGCCAAGACGGTCACAGGCGGCTGGCGCGGAAACCTGTTCGTGTCGCCCTGCATCGCCCAAGCCAATTGATGGGCCGAACTGATCGTCCTGCCGGATCGAACCGGCGCATCCGATCGACCCGTACCGGGCAGACCGTCGGACGGATCGCGCATAAGAGCATGACATCGAAGGGAGAATGCTGGTGGACAGCCTGGATATGAAACTGGCGCAGGCGACGAACCGCCGTCGCTTTCTCGCAGAGGCTGCGATCGGCAGCGGCGCGTTGATCGCCGCACCCGCGCTGGCGCAGAGCATTGTCGATCTGCACCTGCCTGGCGGTCCGTCGGAACGACCGATGACCAGTGCGTTCCCTGGCAAGGGCAACATGATCCTCCAGCGTATCCACCCGCCTTTGCTGGAAACGCCGATGAGCGTGTTCAATGGTGACGTCTTCACGCCAAACGACCAGTTCTTCGTCCGCTGGCACTGGGCTGACATCCCCACCGCGATCGATGTCGAGGCGTTCCGGATCAAGGTGCACGGCGCGGTCACGCGGCCGCTGTCAATCTCGCTCGCGCAACTGCTGAAGTTGCCACGCGTCGAGCTGGCGGCGATCAACCAATGCTCGGGCAATTCGCGTGCGCTGTTCCAGCCGCCCGTTGCCGGTGCGCAGTGGCGTCACGGGGCCATGGGCAACGCCAAATGGCTCGGCGTGCGCCTGCGCGACGTGCTCGACATCGCCGGCGTGAAGCCGGGCGCGGTTGCAGTGCGGTTCGGTGCGCTCGACCAGCCGGTGGTCGCGGGTGGACCGGATTTCGCCAAGTCGCTGTCGATCGACCACGCACGCGACGGCGAAGTGATGCTCGCCTTCGGGATGAACGGCGAACAGATGCCGCTCCTCAACGGCTTCCCGGTCCGGCTGATCGTACCCGGCTGGTATTCGACCTATTGGGTCAAGATGCTGAACGACATCGAGGTGCTCGCCGCGCCCGACGACGGTTACTGGATGGCCAAGGCGTACAAAATCCCTGACACTCCAGGCGCGAACGTGCGGCCGGGCCAGAAGGATTTCCCGGCCGTTCCGATCAACAAGATGATCCCGCGCAGTTGGGTCACGAGCCTCGACGAAGGGCAGGCGATCGCGTTCGACCGGTCGATCCCGCTGGGCGGCATTGCGATGGGGGGCGATTGCGGCGTCGCCAAGGTCGATGTGTCGACCGACAACGGCAAGACCTGGTACAAGACGACGCTCGGCCCCGATCACGGCAAATACAGTTTCCGCCGCTGGGACGCGCAGGTGCCGCTCACGCATGCGGGCCCGACCAGGCTGATGTCGCGCTGCTGGAACACCGCCGGCATCGCGCAGCCGATGACGCCGATCTGGAACCCGGGCGGGTTCATGCGCGGCAACATTGAAACCACCAACATCGTCGTCGGCTGAGGAGCGCTCCCCCATGAAAACGCCTTCCATCGGCACGCTGTCGTTTGGGTTCGTCGGCGCGACCGTCGTTCTGCTACTTGCGATCGGTGCCCCGAACAGCCGCATAGCCCCGCCGCCTGCCGCCCCGGCCGCACCACCGCCGCCAAGCGTTTCGGCGCGCGGCTTCTCGCTGGCGTCCACCTCGGTCGATCTCCCGACCGACGAAGGGCAATATCCGGCTGGTCCGCATGCGGACGTCATCAACGCCAACTGCACCTCGTGTCATTCGGCGAGCATGGCGCTGAACCAGCCGCCACTCTCTTCCGACCAGTGGACCGCGGAGGTCACCAAGATGCGCGAGGTCTACAAGGCTCCCGTTGCACAGGCTGACGTGCCGGCGATCGTCGCTTATCTGACCGCCATGAGCGCAAAGCAGCCGGGTGCCGCGAAGGGCAAGGCGCAAGACCCCGATCCGAAGGCTGCGCCCGACGTATCGGGGGGATCAGGCTAAGCCCATCAACTCACGACACGCGGTTCTGCGCGCGAAGTGCTGTGCGGCGTGGCCTCCGGGGGAGGGCGTCGACGCCAATCGAAACACTGCTCGCGCCCTGCGCGTTCGCAGGTGTGCCATGTGGCACACCTTACGCGAGAATCGTCACCGGCAGGGCCGAGACGCCGGCACGATGGCTCGGTCGGCACGCCCAGCGGGCCGATAGAGCCGTGCCCGCGGGGTCCCGCCCCACTCGTTGGGGACTTCGGAAAAGAGCGTAGGGTGCCGACTGCCTGCCTACTTGGTGCTATCAACGTCTGGACCGAAACCATATAGCTGCTATCCTGGATATATGGAAAACAACACGGCAATTTCAGCGCTCGGCGCGCTCGCACAAGGAACACGCCTCGACGTGTTCCGCCTGTTGGTGCGGCACGAACCGCATGGCTTGGCTGCCGGCGAAATCGCCCGTCAGCTCGACGTACCGCAAAACACGATGTCCGCACACCTCGGCATCCTCGCCCGTGGCGGGCTGGTGCGATCCGAACGTCATAGCCGCTCGATCATCTATCGTGCCGATCTCGACGGCCTGCGCGCGCTAACGCTCTTTCTCGTCAAGGATTGCTGCGCCGGCAACGCGGAGCTGTGCGCCCCGCTGATCGCCGAACTCACCCCATGCTGCTGAAAGGACGCCCGTGGCCGTCGATATCGTGATCTATCACAACCCCGTGTGCGGCACGTCGCGCAACACGCTAGGCCTGATCCGCAATGCCGGCATCGAACCGCACGTGGTCGAATATCTGAAAACCCCGCCCTCGCGCGCGCTGCTGGTCGAGCTGATCGACCGCGCCGGCATAACGCCCCGCGAGCTGCTACGCGAAAAGGGTACGCCCTATGCGGAGCTCGGCCTGGGCGACACATCGCTGTCCGACGACGCGCTGGTGGATACGATGATGACGCACCCGATCCTCATCAACCGGCCGATAGTCGTCTCACCGCTCGGCGTGAAGCTCTGCCGGCCGTCCGAAGCCGTGCTTGATCTGCTGCCGGGCGATCAGCGCGGCGCGTTCGCGAAGGAAGACGGACAACAGGTGGTAAACGCCTCGGGCCAGCGCATCGCCTGATGCTTCTTGCCGTCCTGATCTTCGTCGTCACGATCGTGCTCGTCATCTGGCAACCCAAGGGGCTCGGAATCGGGTGGAGCGCGATCGCCGGGGCCGTCTTGGCGCTGCTCGCGGGCGTCGTCACGCTGTCCGACGTCCCGGTCGTTTGGGGCATCGTCTGGAACGCGACGGCTGCATTCGTCGCGATCATTGTCATAAGCCTGTTGCTCGATGAAGCTGGATCCTTCGAATGGGCGGCGCTCCACGTTGCGCGCTGGGGCAGGGGACATGGGCGCCGACTCTTCGTCCTGATCGTGCTGCTCGGCGCGGCGGTGTCGGCGTTGTTCGCCAATGATGGTGCGGCGCTGATCCTCACGCCGATCGTCATCGCCATGCTGCGCGCGCTGGGGTTCAAGGACAAGGCGACGCTGGCGTTCGTCATGGCGGCCGGGTTCATCGCCGACACGGCCAGCCTGCCGCTGGTGGTCTCGAACCTCGTCAACATCGTGTCAGCCGACTTCTTCAAGATCGGGTTCGGCACATATGCGTCCGTGATGGTCCCGGTCGATCTGGTGTCGATCGCCGCCACGCTGGGCGTGCTGCTGCTGTTCTTCCGGCGCGACCTCCCAGAAGACTATGACGTGGGGGCGCTCCGCGCGCCGCGCGATGTCATCCGAGACCCCGCGACCTTCCGTGCCGGCTGGATCGTCCTCGCGCTGCTGCTCGCTGGCTTCTTCCTGCTCGAACCGATCGGCGTGCCGGTCAGCGCCGTTGCCGCTGCCGGCGCGATCCTGCTGCTGGTAATTGCGGGACGGGGCCATGTGATCCAGACCGGCAAGGTGCTGCGCGGCGCACCGTGGCAGGTCGTGATCTTCTCTCTCGGCATGTACCTGGTCGTCTACGGGCTGCGAAACGCGGGCCTGACCGACCATCTCGCCGCGCTGCTCGATCGCACCGCTCAGGGCGGCGTGTGGGGGGCGGCGTTCGGGACAGGCGTGATCGCGGCCATCCTGTCGTCCGTGATGAACAACATGCCGACCGTACTGGTGGGCGCGCTGTCGATCGACGCGACCCATGCCACTGGCGCCGTGCAAGAAGCAATGATCTACGCCAATGTCATCGGCTGCGATCTTGGCCCCAAGCTGACGCCGATCGGCTCGCTCGCAACGCTGTTATGGCTCCACGTCCTCGGCCAGAAAGGTGTTCGGATCGGATGGGGCTATTATTTCCGTGTCGGTATCACGCTGACTGTGCCGGTATTGCTGGTCACGCTTGCCGCCTTGGCATTGAGGATCACGATCGGATGACAGCCCTGATCTACATCGGCGCGGCGCTTGCTGAAATTGGCGGATGCTTTGCCTTCTGGGCCTGGCTTCGCATGGCGAAGTCACCCTTGTGGCTTGCTCCGGGCGTCGTCTCATTGATCCTGTTCGCATGGCTCCTCACCCGCGTGGACAGCGATGCCGCGGGACGAGCGTATGCCGCTTACGGCGGCATTTACATCTGTGCATCGCTTGCTTGGCTCTGGACCGTCGAAGGCGTGCGGCCCGATCGCTGGGATGTGAGCGGCGCGGCGCTCTGTCTGATCGGCACCTGTATCATCCTCTTGGGACCACGAACCGCCTGATGCCTGTTCGAACGCTCTCCGACCCCGACCATCTGCCCGCGCTCGATCGAAGCTATGCGATCGAACGACCTGCTCATGGCCTCGGCGCGGGTGCTCCGCCGCCACGAATCCTTCTGCTCTACGGTTCCTTGCGCGAGCGGTCATTCTCGCGGCTGTGTGTCGAGGAAGCGGCGCGACTACTGCAATTCTTCGGATGCGAAACGCGCATTTACGATCCCTCGGCGCTGCCGTTGCCCGATCAGGTCGTCGGCGACGACCATCCGGCCGTCCACGAGCTGCGTGAACTGTCGTTGTGGTCGGAAGGTCAGGTGTGGTGCAGCCCTGAACGGCACGGCCAGATCACCGGCATCATGAAGCTCCAAATCGATCATCTGCCGCTCTCGATGGGCGGGATGCGACCGACGCAGGGACGCACGCTGGCAGTCATGCAGGTATCGGCGGGTTCGCAGTCGTTCAACAGCGTCAACACGCTGCGCGTGCTCGGCCGCTGGATGCGAATGGTGACGATACCGAACCAGTCGAGCGTCGCCAAGGCGTTCGCCGAATTCGGCGAGGACGATCGCATGAAGCCGTCGAGCTATTATGACCGCATCGTAGACGTAATGGAGGAACTGGTGCGGTTCACGGTGCTGCTGCGCCCGCACGCGGCACAACTCGTCGACCGCTATTCCGAGCGCAAGGAAGTTCGCGTAGGGATCGACCTGACGACAGACTTGTCGACTATCGCGACCACGGCACCCCCTCGAGGTGTTTGACCTCGCCCCGACGCGATGGAAGATCAGAGCGGCTACTGTGCAATACCAGCCAATGGCCTGCTGGGCTGTTAGTCGTCGACCGTCGAAACCGACTACGTGATCAGTCTTCGCGACGTTCGATGTTGTCCCCTAGCCCCGGCGCTTCTGGAGACGATCGGTCGTCTTTACGCTTCTCCGAGGCGACCATTTCGCCAACTTCGACCATCTCCGCGGTTTCCTGCGTGGTCGGCTCATCCTTGTCCGTCTCGGCCATATGCGTCTCCTTTAAAGCATCAACGCCAAAGGCTCGCTATTAGATGCGAGGAGACGCGCAGGCGTCGGATCAGTCGTCGTCGCGGTCCTGCTTTTCGCGGGAAACGACCTTGAAGTTGCGGTTTAGCTTGATGTCATAGCGGCCGCCACGGCAGCGTGCGTCGTCGACCTCGAAGCCACCATCGTCGCGCTCGATCGAGCGTGGCGCAGTGCAGCCGATCCGCTTCAAGGCGGTAAGCGTCGAGGCCCGCTGGCGCGGGGTCACCCGATCGTCGTCAGCGAGGGCGGGGGAAGCGATGACGAGTGCCAGCGCGCCGGCAGCGAGATATTTGAGCATGGAAAAGACGTCCGATTAAAGGTCCATGGAAACTCTGAATCCAATGCGGCCCGCGCGCCGATCGTTCCGAAATCATCCCCACCGTCGGGTGATAACGAGAGCAATCGCCAGAACGACGACCGAGAGAACAAGACTTGCCAGCACATAGCCGATCGCGGCGCCGGTCTCGCCGCGCTCCCATAATGTCACGGCATCGAGCGAGAAGGTCGACCAGGTCGTAAATCCGCCGATAAGTCCCGTCGTCACGAACAGGCGCAACTCCGCATTTTCGATGCTCTTGGCGGCAAACAGGCCGATCATCATGCCCATCAGCGCCGAGCCGACCACGTTGATGGCCAAGGTTCCCCAAGGGAAGGTTGGCCCCATAAGACGTAGTGCCACGATGCCGACGCCGTGACGCAGCATGCCGCCCACGCCCGAGCCCAGGAACACGACCAGAAAGCCAAGCCAGATCGGCATCGTTCACCCCGTCACTATCATCTGAACTGCCGTCACCGAGAGGAGAGCGGCGACCAACAATTGGAAACGGTGCACCGAAAGGCGCTTGATGAAATCATGCGCCAACGCGCCGACCACGACCGAGGGAAGGAAGGCGACCAGCACGTTTCTCGAGAAGCGGCGGGCGTCGGCATCGGACGACAAGCCGGAGACGACCGACCAGAGCCGCGCGCGGTACAACCAGCAGATCGCGAGGATCGCCCCGACCTGAATGACGACATCGCTGATCCCGGCTTGCCGCCCTTCGTAGCCGATCAGTCGTTCGGTCAAAATGAGATGGCCGGTAGAGGAAACCGGGATGAACTCGGTCGATCCCTCGACGATGCCGAGGACGATCGGAGCGATCAGCGAGGGTAGATCCGTCACGTCCGGGGCTTCGGTCGCGACACGAAGGGATTGGTGAAACGTGCTTTGGCGCCGAGCTCGGCTTCGATCTCGATCAGTCGGTTGTATTTGGCCAAACGCTCACCCCGGCAGGGTGCGCCGGATTTGATTTGCCCGGCGCCGACCGCAACCGCGAGATCGGCGATAAAGGCGTCCGTGGTCTCGCCCGACCGGTGCGACACCATCGTTCCCCATCCCGCAGCGTGGCAGATGCGAACCGCCTCGATCGTCTCCGTGACGGTGCCGATCTGATTGGGTTTGATGAGGGCTGCGTTGGCAGCTTTTCGAGCGATGCCTTCCCGGATGATCCGGGGATTGGTGACCAGGAGATCGTCGCCGACGATCTGGATCCGGCTACCCTGGCTTACGGTCTGGTCGATGAACCCTTGCCAGTCCTCCTCACCGAACCCGTCCTCGATCGAAACGATCGGATACGCATCGATCCAGCGCCCGTAGAGCGCGAGCAAGCCTGCGCGGTCGAGCAGGCCCGTTCCCGACCGCGCAAGATCGTATTGCTCCCCATCCGATAAGGACGATGCGGCTGGATCGAGCGCGATGGCGATGTCTGTACCAGGTCGATAACCCGCGGCTTCGATCGCATCGACGATCAACTCGCAGGCGGCCTCGTTGCTTTTGAGGTTCGGGGCAAATCCGCCTTCGTCGCCGACTGCCGTCTTGAGGCCGCGACCATGGAGGAGGTCGCGCAATGCGGCATAGGTTTCCGCACCATAGCGCATCGCTTCGGCGAAGCTGGAGGCTCCCACCGGAACGATCATGAATTCCTGAAAGTCGAGGCTGCTATCGGCATGCTTGCCACCATTCAGGACGTTCATGCACGGCATCGGAAGGAGGTAGTCGGTCGTACCGGCGAGCGTCTCGTAAAGCGGCTGCCCGAGCACCGATGATGCGGCGCGCGCGACCGCCATCGAAACACCCAGAATCGCATTGCCGCCAAGCCGCGCCTTGTTCGGCGTGGCATCGCGTTCGATCATCACCCGGTCGATGTCCGGCTGCGCGCAGACATCCATTCCGATGATCGCGCTGCCGATCTCGCCTTCGACGTTCTGCAGGGCTTGCCGAACACCCTTTCCGGCGAAACGATCGGGGTTGTTGTCGCGGAGCTCGACGGCCTCATGTGCGCCTGTCGACGCACCCGACGGCACCGATGCCGATGCTGTGATGCCGTTGTCCAAGGTCACGGTGACGGACAAAGTCGGATAGCCTCGGGAGTCGAGGATCTCGAGGGCACGGAGGCTGGTGATGTGGCTGCTGGCCGGCATGGTCGGAGTCCTTGTCACTGAAGGATAGCGCGACCGATGATCGCGGTCGTGTAACTGAAATCGTAGAGGATCGCCCCTCCGGTCGGGATATCGAGGGTCTCGACCCGGGCGGCATCAAGGCCGTCGAGCGCCATAACCAGCGCCCGCAACGCGTTGCCGTGGGAGACGACGAGTGTCGTGCCGCCACTCATCACGGCAGGCAGCATCGTCCGAACGTAATAGGCGAGCACGCGCGCGACGGTGTCGCGCAGGCTCTCGCCGTGTGGCGGGGCAGCCGCATAGGAGCGTCGCCATTGGCGGACCTGATCTTTACCGTAGCGATCCGACGCCTCGGTCTTGTTGAGACCAGTGAGCGCACCGTAATCGCGCTCGTTGAGCGACCGGTCTACCGTGATAGGGACATCTGGTGCCCCCATCACGGCAGTGACGATAGCCGTCGTGTCCGCGCAACGCCGAAGGGTAGAGCGGAAAATCCGTGCAGGCCGAATGCCTTGCGCGATCAGGCGGTGTGCGATCGCCTCGGCCTGACGGTGCCCCAGAGGCGTTAGCGCCGGATCCGCAGAACCAGTAAATCGGTTGGCTGCGTTGGCTTCGCTTTCGCCGTGTCGAACGAGGACCAGACGCGCGTGCGGGAGCATCGTCACCCCTCAGTGCGCCATCAGCAGGGGTATATCGGCAGCGGCGAGGATGTGGCGCGTCGTGCCGCCCATGAACCACTCGATGATCTGGTTGTGCCGATAGGCGCCGGTCACGAGAAGCTCGGCGCCGATCGCTTTCGCTTCGGCGACGAGCTGGGCACCCAGATTCTCGCTGGAGCGCGGCACCACATGCAATTCGTGACGAACACAGATTTCGTCGAGCAAGGCTTCCAAGCCCAGCGCCGGATCGGTTTCTTCACCGATGCGGATTGCCGTGACACGCTTGGCGACACGAAGCCACGGGGCTGCCTCCTCAATGGCGTGGCACGCCGTGTCACTGTCGCTGAGCCCGACGGCCATGTGCTCGAAGCCGGTTCGCGCGCCGGCTCTCCACCCAGCCGGGACGATGAGGACGGGCTTGTCGGTCGAAAAAATTGCGGCGTGCAGGGCGTCGCCGCCGTCCATCGTCTGCTCGCGCGCGATGACGATCAGCGCATCGACATTTGCCGCCTCCTGTTTGACCGTCGCTTCTTCGGTGCCGACGATCGAGCGCCAGGCGACCTCGGGTGTGTCATCGCTGGTAGCTGCGGTCCAGGCAACGAAGGCGGCCCGCGCCGCATCCGCGCGCTCTTGGGCTGTCCCCTCGTCGCGCGCGCGTAGGCGTTGAAAGTCGATCTCCTCGCTCGCAACCGCGATCTGCTCGGGATCGACGACAACATTGAGGGCCTCGATCGATGACTCGCCAAGAGATCTGGCGGCGAGAACCGCCGCATCGAGGCAGGCGGCAGCGCTGTCGGCACCGACAATCACGGCAAGCAGTTTCATGGCATCGTCTCCCGGGCGGGGGTGAGGGCGTGTGTGAAGTTTCCGGAATGCTGGGCACCGGATCGTTTGAACCCTTGCGACGGCGCAGGATGGCTCTTCCCCGCCCATCCCATCCAGGCACCCTCATTTGGATACGCGAAGTACCGCGTCACAAGGCGCATCATGACTGGTTCCACGACCGAATGACCGGCTCGTCGCCATCATGTTCGTACCCGAGGACGCTGATGCTGGCCGTATCGAGCAGGAAATAGGCAGCGGCCCCGACGGGTAAGCCGAGCCAGCGCGCTGTCAGCACGCGGAGAATATGAGCGCTCGAGAAGATCAGGACATCGGCGTTGCGCCCACGCAGCGATGCGATGACGCGATCGGCTCGGGCTGCGACCGCCTCCGGAGTCTCTCCTTGCGGGCAGCCGTCGCGGAACAGGTTCCAGTCCGGGCGGTCGGCGAGGATCTCCTTCCTGGTTCGTCCCTCGTAGGCGGCGTAATCCCATTCCGCGAGATCGTCGGCAGGCACCAGGCGGGTCGCGAAACCGGTCAATTCCCCGGTCCGGCGCGCCCGTATCGAAGGGCTCGACCAGACGGCGGTAAAGTCCAAGCTTGGCAGACGTTCGGCTATTCGTTTCGCCGCGGCTTCTCCTGCCTCGGTCAGCGAGATGTCAGTCCGTCCCGTATGCTGCCGCGAAACGCTCCAAGCGGTTTCACCGTGACGGACGAGCCAAATCTGTGGGAGCCGGTTCATCGCCGCATCGCCTTTTCACCCGATGGGACGGATGCTGTTCCTATACCGAGCGTCCGATCGGGGAAGCCGCCGGCATCGAGATAGCGGATGCCGCCCAGCTGCTGATATTGCAGGACGGTCGCGAGGCCGTTGGCAGCAGGCTGCGAGCGCTCTTCGCGACCCTCGTAGCGCGGCACCGTTCCACCCGGCATCGCCTCGCGCAGTACCCGGCCGGTCAGATGGCCGCGCGGGGTGGGGAGGAGATTCAGCAATGCCATCATGGTGCGGCCCACGTCGACATTGCTGACCGGTGCTGGATCGACAAAGCCGCGCTTGAAGTCCGGGCCGGTCGCTGCGGTAAAGTTCAATGTGTCACCGCGGCCGAAGCTGCCGTGCATGCCCTGCCCCTGCTGGAGGGTCGTATCGGAGACTTCGATCTGGCAGTTTGTCGCAATCGCACACCCGGTGTTGGCGGATCGGAAGTTGACGACGATCGACGGCACCGGCGGGAGTGCCTCGCCCTTCAAATTGATCGCGGAAAGCGGCAGTGTTCCGGCGATTGCTCCCAGGCGGTCATCGACGAAGATACCGCTGACATAGTCCTGATCCAGCAGTGCGGAAACGACCCGTGCCGCTAGGGCAGGATCGCGGGTCGGTAGATAGAGGAGGTCGGACCCGCCATTTGCCGCCACCACTACGTCAGGTCTCGTCGCATCGGCACCGAGCACCGCGTTGCCGCGGCTCGGATGCTTGCCGTCCGCGACCCGCGTGTTGCCCGCTTCTGGATCGAATACGGGCATGTTCAAGGCGGACGCCAGATCAAGCGCAAGGAAGCCGGGCGGTAGGAAACCTTCGGGAACATCGACATAGCGCCCGCGTGCTGCGGAGCTGGTCCGGCTTTCTTTGGAGATCGTAGAGAAGCCGTGATCCGACGTGACGATGATGTCGGTCGTCTTCGCAAGACCCAAGCGATCGAGTGCTGCGCGCAGCTTCGCTAGATCATAGTCGGCATTGCGGATCGCGGCGAAGGTCGTGGGACCGTTGATGCCCGGCGTCAGCTGATTGAGGCTGTCGCCCTGATTGTGCTGCGTGCCATCGGGATCGCGCGACCAGAACACCATGGCGAACGGCCGGTGCTGCTTTCGGAAGACCGGCAAAGCGACCCGGGTCGCGACGTCGATGAGATAGTCCTGCTGCACGCGGTTGGCACTCGTCGTTCCGGGGATTCGGGCATCCCCGGACCGTCCGTTACTGCCGCGGTCCGGTGCTTGCAGCGCAAGCCCTGCCTGCGTGAGGCGAGCGGCAACGTCGGCAGACAGCGGAATCCCGCCGGGACGCCCGGTTGAATCGTCGATGATGAGTGTGGTGGCTCCGTCGCGTGCACGATGGTCCTGGATCAATGCGGGACCGAGCTTGCCGATCGCGGCCGTGCCGTACCCTGCTTGCCGCGCCGCTTCGAGAACGGTGGTCTCGTTGAGGTAATTGCCCCCGAAATGCTCGTCGACCTCGCCCAGAACAGCATCGTTCTCGAGGAAGGGCGTCACGCTGCCGGCAGCTGCAGCAATCGGCGCACGAGTCCATATCGTGTTGCTGAAGTCTCCGGTGTCGCCGAGCTGGTGACCGGTTGCGAGCGCCGACGCATTGGCGGTGGTGAACGTCGGGAAGACCGAGTGGCTGTTGGAAAAATAGGTGCCGGTGTCCCGCAATTGCGCGAGCGTCGGCGCGCTCTGGGATGTGACGATCTTGCCTCGCAGGCCGTCGATCACGACAAGAATGACATTGTGGGGCGCCGGGTGGCGCTTTGGCGTGCGCGCCTGAACCGTGGGCGAGACCGTGAGGACCAGGGTCGCAGAGAGTGTCGCAAGGAGGCGCATCGTTGGGTTCCGGTTTCGAGGTTCGGGCAAGGGCGACGAGCACGGCTCCCGCACCGATCAGGACGATCCCAAGCCAGCCGCGGGTGGAAAGATGCTCACCGAGAAACGCCACGCCGAGCACCGCGACGAAGACGACGCTCAGCTTATCGATCGGTGCGACGCGGGCGGCATCGCCGATCTTCAAGGCGCGGAAGTAGCAAATCCAGGAGGCACCCGTCGCAAGGCCCGAAAGGGCAAGGAACAGCCAGCTTCGCGGACTGATCGCATCGAGTGGCTGAAATTTGCCCGTGACCGCAAGAAGGATGGTCAGCACGGCAACTATCACCAGCGTCCGAAAGAGCGTGGCCAAATCGGAGTCGATCCCTTCGACGCCGATCTTCGCGAAAATCGCGGTCATCGCGGCGAAGCCGGCGGAGCCCAATGCCCAGACGAGCCAGGACGCTGAAGCGGTGCTTCTCATCCTCGCGCTCACTCCGGCTCTGCCGCGAGGATCGCGGGCGCGGCATCTTCGTGACGGATACCGGCAGAGCCAATGCTCCAGTGTTCGAGATGCTTGTAGACGATAACCTTGCCACCAAGGATCTCGCCATGTGCTTCGCAGAAGCGTTCCAGTTCGTGGCGCTGCCCGATCAACTCGACACACATGGTCAGGTGCGGATCGGCGATTTCGGAACCATTTTCGCGCACCGGGCCGTGATTGCTGTAGCCGTAGTGCGTGTTGTGAGCGACCGCGTTCATGATGCCGTCGCGCTTCGCTTGCGCGACAAGCTCACGGTAGAGCGGCTTGCGCGACCAGAAGCTACGCGATCCGGTCGCGATCTTGTCGGATGGCTTTAGATAGATGCGGATCATACCGATCTCGCTCGGCGTCACCTTATGCTGTTGAGACATCAGTCATGCTCCTTGGTGATGACGGGGGTCGGGGATGGACGGGGGCCGCGCCGTGACGCACGAGCATCGCGCAGGGTCGCAGCCCCGGTATGCGCGCGAGACGCGCGCTTTGGCACCGCGATCCGCTGCGACAGGTAGATGCCGTTATGGCCCGAGCAGATGTAGGCGATGAAACAAGCGACTGCGATTGGGACGGCGTGGGCCGCTCCGAACAGCTCGATCCCCATGATCGTGCAGGCGAGCGGCGTATTGGCCGCGCCAGCGAACACCGCAATGAAGCCTAGTCCCGCGAACAGATCGAGCGGTGCGCCAAGCAGCCAACCGAGCGCATTACCGAGCGCTGCGCCGATGAAAAATAGTGGGGTCACCTCGCCGCCCTTGAAGCCGGCGCTAAGCGTCACGACCGTGAACAGCATCTTGAGCGCCCAGCTCCACCGATCGGCAGGGCCGGTGAAAAAGCCGGCGATCGTGGGATCACCGGGAATGGCCGACCATACGCCTAGGCCGAGATAAGCGCGTGTACCAACGATCCAGACCAGCGCGATGACCAGCACCCCGCCCAGCGCCGCACGCGCAGGGCCGTAAGGGATATGGCGCTTCAAAACTCCGCCGAAGGCGTGGTTGGCTTCTGCAAACACAAGTCCGGCGAGACCAAACGCTACGCCGGCTATTGCCGCCTTGAAGAGCAACACCGGCTCGACGAACAAGGCACCGCTCGCGGAGGCCACATAGGTGATGTGGTAAGGCGTATGATGGATGCCCCAGGCGTGACATGCCCAGTCGCCGACCAGCGCGGCTAGCAGACAGGGGATGATGCCGCCGTATTCGATACGTCCGACGGCCAGCACCTCGAGTGCGAACACCGCCCCGGCGAGCGGGGTCCCGAAGACCGCACCGAAGCCGGCTGCGACACCTGCCATAAGCAGAATGCGGACGCTGGCAGGATCGAGCCGGAAGAGGCCGGCAACGGCGCTGGCGAGACTGCCGCCGAGCTGGACCGCAGTGCCCTCACGCCCTGCGGAACCGCCAAAGAGATGAGTGGCGATCGTGCCGATGAAGACCAACGGTGCCATGCGCAGCGGAACGCCGCCTCCGGGCTCGTGTATCTGCTCGACGATGAGATTATTGCCCGCTTCGACCGAACGGCCGGTCAGGTGATAGAGCAACGCGACCGCCGCTCCGCCTAAGGGCAGGAGGTAAAGCAGCCAGGGATAGTCGAACCGCGCCTGTGTCGCGGCGTCGAGGCTCCAGAGGAAAGCCGCGCAGAGTGTTCCCACCAGCGCCGCCATCGGCACGAGGATCAGCGTCCAGCGCAACACCGACAGGGCATGGTCATGGCGATCGCGAAAAAAAGCGGCCAAATTTAATTCGTTATAGAGATTGCGAAACGTCGCGCGCACAATTCCTCCTTGCTGCCTTGCGGCGCCCGGTAGGAATCATCGGCCCTTGCGAGGGCGGTTCGGCCAACATAGCCAGGCGGAAATCCATCGCCTTCGGCCGCTATATGTCGCCGCGGTGCGGCAACGTCAATCCGATGTAGAAATGAAACTGTATGGTTGCCGGATGACAGGCCCGAAACGGCAGGATAACTGACGGACCGATACTGTTGCTCGCAGCCATCCGATTGCTGTGGCCGGCGGAGCAGGCGAAGAGCCGCCGCCCAAGGGCGGCGAGGTCACGCCGCTGTTCTTCATCGGCGCGGTGCTGGGTCATGCGCTCGCCGGCCCGATCGGTGTCCCCGTCGACCTCCTTGCCGCGCTCGGTTTCGTGGCGGTGTTCGCGGGCGCGGCCAATACGCCGCTCGCCTGCACGATCATGGGCGTCGAGCTGTTCGGCGCCGAGACCGCAGTGCCGGTCGCGGTCGCCTGTTTCGTCGCTTACGCCTGCTCCGGGCATAACGGCATCTACCTGTCGCAACGGGTGGCGGTGCCGAAGCGGGCGGGCAGCACCCTGCCGCCGGACCTGACGCTGCGCGATGCGCGCGCGCTCCGTCCCGTGTCCGACCTTTCAGACCTGTTCGCTCCTTACCTCACGGAAGGCTTATCCATGTCCGACGCCCACCACGTGTCGCAGACCGAGATCGGCTGGTCCGCATCTACATGAAGCTAGCCGATAAGGCGGTAAAGCCGGGCACGCGCTCACGCTGGGCTGCCAAGCCGCTCGACCGAACGCTCGTCGCGCAGGCCAAGGCGGACGGAATCATGAACGCTGTCGCCCACTATACCCACTACGGCTACAGCAACCACGGCCCGGTGCATGAGAACGGCGCCGAGATCGCCGATCCACACCTCACCATGTGTGTCGAACTGATCGGCCAGCGCGAGCAGCTCGAAGGCTTCTGCCGGGCGCATGGCGACCTGCTTGCGAACAAGGTCATCGTCTACAAGCACCTGGAGCATTGGACGGTCAGCCCGGCGGGCTTGCGCCAGGAAGATGCGGATACGGCCGAGCTGGTTGGCTGAGGCATGGGGCCATACCTGATTGTGTTCGCCGGGGCTGGTTCCGACGGCATGCTGCGGTATGGGCTGAACGGCCTCAGCCTGCGCCTGTTCGGCCCCGACCTGTCGATCGGAACGCCCATCATCAACGTGCTCGGCTCATTCCTTATGAGTCTGCTGGGGGGCTGGTTCTTGTTGCGAAGCGGATCGAGCCCGGGATGGCGATTGTTCCTCACCACCGGCGGGCTGGACGGCGTCACGACCTTCTCGACCTTCTCGCTGGAAGCGGCCTTGCATTAGGAGAGAGCCGAAGTCGGGCAAGCTGCCCTTTATGTTGTCGGATCGGTTGGGCTGGGCGTGCTCGCGCTGTTCGGCGGCCTCGCTCTCGTTCGCTCCTTCAGCCCGGCTTAGCGGCGCCAACCGGCTCAGAAGCGATCATCTTCCTTGACGTTGTCAACCTTCGCCTTGTGTTTGGCGCGGACCGACTCCTCCAGCTCCAGAATCTCGGCCGATTCTTGCGTGGTGGGCTTCTTCTTGTCGATATCGCTCATGAAGTCCTCCGTCTGCAAAACTACTGGTACACCGTTTCGCGCCAAGGATTATTCAGGGTTTCTGCTCGGCGTCCCGCCGGTCCGCTTCGGCCGGGGTCTGCCGGGCGCGTTCGCGGATACGGCGTTCGAGCGGTGCGCCGACGAACAGCACGAGCATCGCCAGCAGCAGACCGCCCACAAGCAGTGGCCACACCGCCAATCCCGCTGCCGCTCCGAGCGTCGCTGACACCCAGATGCACGCCGCCGTTGCCAGCCCATGCACCTCCTGCCCGCTGCCGACGCGCAGGACCGCGCCCGCGCCGATGAAGCCGACGCCGGATAGGATGCCCTGCATCACCCGACCTGCTGCATCGGCGTTCACGTTCGGCAAGCCGCTGTGGACGATCGCCTGGACGGCGATGCAACTCGCGAGCCCGACCAGCCCTAGCGTCCGCAGACCCATGATCTGTCGGTTCTCGCGTGACCGTTCCCAGCCGAGCGTCATGCCGGCCGCCGTCGCCACGATCATCCTGCCGATCGCGTCGACCCAGAAGGCGAGATCGACCGACAAAGGCGGCGGATTCACTCGACCAGCACGTGGACGTGGTGCCAGGCCGTGCAGAGGTATCCGGCGAAGTTCCACATCGTATCGGGTAGTTCGGGCTGACCCTGGCCCGCATCGTCGAACGCGCGCACCACAAGGTGCTGGCGCCCCTTGGGCAGTTCCGCATCGAGCGACCAGCGCTGCCAGCTCCACTGCCCGTCCGGATCGTCGGAGAAATCGGCCTGCCGCCAGTCTCGACCGCCGTTCAGCGACACCTCTACCCGCGACACGTCGCGCTCATAGGCGACGGCATAGCCCTCGATCCGGACCTTGCCCGCGGGCAGACTCTCGCCCGAACCAGGCGAGCAGATCGCGGCGTTGAGCGGCATGGCGTTGATCGTCAGCCCTTGCGTCCAGTCCGCCGTCTCGCTGGTCACGTCGGCCGGAAAAAGCTTGTAATCGTGCGCCTGGATCGGCGCCTCGGAGGGCGTGTCCTTGACCTCGATCCGGGTCAGCCACTTGGCGCTACGCACGCCAGCATAGCCTGGCACGACCAGACGCAACGGCGCACCGTGCTCGGGTGCCAGCGGTTCGCCGTTCATCGCCCAGGCGAGCAGCACGTCGGGCGCCCGCGCCTTGGTCATAGCGATCGAGACGCCGAACGGTGCCACCTCGCCTTCCACATCCACCTCGTCAGCGCCGGTGAAGCAGACGAACAGGTTGGACGCGTCCGATGCTCCAACTGCATCCAACAGGTCTGCGAGCCGCACGCCCGTCCACTCGGCATTGCCGATCGCGCCTATGTCCCACGGATCGCCTGAAGTCTTGCCCACCTGTTGGAGATCGGTCCGGCGGTTGCCGGCGCACTGAAGCACAGCCGTGACAGTCCGGACCGGAAAGCGCGCCTTCAACTCCGCAATCGAGATGGAGCACTCGCCCACACTGATCCCGCTCACCTCAATCCGGTGATCGGCCGGCAGGTCCGGCACGGGCCCATGGCTGCGCACATAGAACAGGTTCTGTGGCGTCAAGAACCGCTCGATCAAGGCGCCGGGCACCGGCTCGGCGTTGTAGGGCTCGGGGTTCCGCTCTATCATCAGCTCGCTCATGCTATTGTAACGCCTGACAATCGGTTTGGCCTCACTCTCATCCTCACTATCTTGCCCGATCATGCGATGTGCAGCGCGGCCAGCAGCGTCAGGCTGATCGCGGCCAAGCCGAGCAACGACAACACGACGGCCATGGTCACGCGGCCCCCGGCCTTGGCGACGGTGCGGACGTCCACGCCGAGCCCGAGCGCCGCCATGGAAACGACGGTCAGCAGCGTGGCGCTCCGGCCGATCGGCGCGATGGCGACGGTCGGCACCAGACCCAGCGAGCGGCAGGCGACCAGTGCGAGGAAGCCGATGATGAACCAGGGCACGAGGTGGGCGAGGTCCATCCGCTTGGCCGTAGGCGCACCGGCGACGAACTCGCCTTCGGGAACCGACTGCGGCGCGAGACGAGGCGCCACCAGCGACAGAACAAGGCACACCGGCCCGAGCATCAGCACGCGCACCAGCTTGACGAGCGTACCCATCTGCACGGCGGTGGCGCCCAACGGCGAGGCGGCTGCGATCACCTGCGGCACGGCATAGACAGTGAGCCCGGCGAGCGCCCCGAAGGCGAGCCCGCCCATGCCGAGCGCAATCCCGAGCAGTGGCAGGCCAAGCACTACCACCACACCCAGTACCGCCGTGAACGCGATCGAGGCAGCTACGTCGTCGCTGTCGGCGCCGATTACCGGTGCCACGGCCGCGATGGCGGAGTTGCCGCAGATTGAATTGCCGCAAGCCACCAGCAGCGCCATCCGCGTCGGCAAGCCGAGCAATCGGCCGATCCCAAAGCTGAGCAGGATTGCGCTCACGACCACGCCGGCGATACCGGCGAGGAGCGGCAGCCCGGCCGCCAAGATGGTCGCGGCACTGACCGAAGCACCGAGCAGGACGACCGCCACCTCCAGTAAGTATTTGGCGCTGAATGCGATGCCTTCGTGCCACCTTTCATCCGGGGTCCACAGGCTGCGCACGGCGGTGCCGATCAGGATGGCGAGCACCAGCGCCTCCAGCCACGCCTTGCCGGCCAGTGCGCGCTCGCCCGCCTCCAGCGCGTAGGCCGAGCCGGTGACGGCGAGGCAGAGGCCGACGCCGGGCAGCAGCGCGGGCAATCTGCTAGTCTGGACGGTAGGGAATATACGATCGGGATAGGCAAAACTGGCCACGGCGGTGTTCCTTCCGTCGCACGATCTAAACCCTGCCTACCGATCGCTCCAACTTAGCCTTGTTGTCATTCCGATCGTCAATCGTGATCGGTTTCTATATTAGGTGCGGTGTGACACTGGAGCAACTGCGCATCTTCGTCGGCGTGGCCGAGCGCAAGCATATGACCGTCGCGGCGCGGCCTTAAACGTCACGCAGTCAGAGGCTTCCGCAGCCATCGCCTCGCTTGAGGAGCGACACGCAACCAAGCTCTTCCACCGCGTCGGGCGCGGCATCGCTCTGACAGAGGCCGGACGGCTGTTCCTGACCGAGGCTCGCGGAGTTCTTGCGCGGGCCGACGCGGCCGAGACGGTGCTGGAGGAGCTTGGCGGACTGAAGCGGGGCACGCTGCGCCTCGTCGCCAGCCAGACCATCGCCGTCTGCTGGTTGCCGCCCATCCTTGCGGCTTTCCATGAGCGCTATCCGGCGATTAGTATCGAACTGTCGATCGGCAACACCGGGCAGGCCGCGGCACGCGTCTATGACGGCAAGGCCGATCTGGGTATTGTCGAGGGCGAGATCGACAACCCGGCGTTGGCGCATTGGCCGATCGGCGAAGACCGGCTGTTGCTCGTCGGAGCACAGCCTTTCGGCGACGCCGACATCGACGTGACATGGCTGCGACGAGCACGCTGGGGGCAACGGGAGCCTGGATCAGGCACGCGATCGACGTTGAATAGCGAGTTGCGCAGCTTGGGAGTCGATCCGGCTGCCCTCGACGTGGCGCTGACGATGCCGTCTAATGAAAGCGACCGAACGGCCGTGGAGGCTGGGGCGGACGTTGCTGTCCTGTCGGCGCTAGTGGTCGACCCGGCCATCAAGGCAGGTCTGTTGCACGTCGCACCGATCACATTCGCTCCTCGCCCCTTCTTCGGGCTGCGGCATAAGGAACGCTATCGCACGAAAGCCGCGGATGCGCTGTTGGACGTGATCGGGTTGCAGCGGCGGTAGGTACGCATCGGCATTCTCAAAACGCCATCCTTTGTGGGACCGCCCGCGATCGCCATCTCCTTGCTGAAACCTGTCTGACCGCACTCCACCAGATTTGCGCCATAGTAGGACGGGACATCGCCCACGAGCGGCCGGATCTGGCAGTAGCTGTTGTTCAGCAGACCGTGCCGGGACGACGCCTTTGTCCCTGAAGGCATCGATTACGGCGGAAAACCCTGTCGCCATCCTGGATGCACGACAAACGGGTGTTTTCCGACATGGCAGGTCAATCGCCTCTCACTCAACAGGGGGATGGCTGGGAGGGGTCGCGAAGCCGAACATCGTGTTCGCGTAGGGTGAGTGGCAGGTTTTGAGAGAAGCCGCCATTTACCCCTTTGCTGAGGAACGGCGTGAGTTGGTCGGAACCCGCCGATCCGCTTTAACGTACTTCGTCTAACGATCCTTGGTGAGCTCGACCGCAGTCGCACGGTCGTTGCTGGAAGCCCTGCGACTGTCACCGATGTCCGGTCGATCGCCTGCCTCGATGCGGCTGGCTAGATCGCTGTGAAGCGAGACCAGCTCGGGTAGAGAATGCTCCCCAGCCGCAGGCCCCAGCCTGCGCTCTGCATCGTCGAAGATATCTATGGCGCCCGCCAGTTCGGGTTCGCCGTAAAGCGCTGCGCTTTCCCCTGCACGCCATAGCTCGGCGAGTTCGTGGGACCTTATCAGGCAAGCCGAGGCTGTACGATCGACCGCCACGGTGGTGCCCGGTGGTGCCGGCGGCGCAGCCCCCCTCCCCTTGATCTCGGCTCGCGTTAGTGCCGCCAGGCGGTAGCGCAGGACCCGGGTCTCCGGGGTATCCGTTGGTGAGGGCTGATACTGCCGGTTCAGGAGAACAATAAGCTCGGCTGTGCTGGCGGCCGACGCGGCGTTGCGCCAGTCCGTCAAGGACCGCTCGTCCGATAACAGATCCGCGGGTTGAGTCAGGATAAAGCGCTCGAGGAGCGGATCGCTGGCTACTGCGACAGGCAGGGGTGCTCGGTTACCGTTAGCGGCGGCATGGGCGAAGCCGATCGCCGCCGCAATCGTACCGAGTTGCGTCTTCATGATTTCACGATCGCCGATCGATCGCCCTAGGATCATCTCGAGGATCGGCGTTAGATCCGTCACGGCGGCCTGGCCCGCATCGATCGTGTCGAGCCTATGGACGATCTCTTTGTGTGTCGCCTCGATGCGCTGGGTGCTCGCGGTCAGCGCATCGAGCTGCTCCTGCACGAACGTCAACGCATCCAGAACGCCTGCAAGAGCAACGCTTACCTTGTCCGTGCTCATCGTTCTGGCCCACCCTTATCCGGCGAACGCACTCGGTCCCGAGTGGCGCGGTCGCGATCCAATATCTCGCGAAGGACCTCCTCCGGCTTGCTTGGCGTCGGTGCCGTGGCCTGCCGTTCGGCCTCGTCCATAAGCGAGCGAAGGCGCTCGGATACCCCCGAAGGTCGGCGTTCATGCGGCGTGTCTTCGGTCCGCTCGGGTCTCTCCCGAAGTGCTTGCTTGGCCTCCAGCTTTCCACGCAAGACGCGAGAACGTTCCAGTGCTGCGGCGATCGGATCGGGCCCGGGATCCGCAACAGCGGGGCGCGTCCGAGCATCGACAATCGCGCCGCGCGTGCGGGACGGTGAACCGGCACGCATCGCCCGAGCGGAGTTGGGCTCGGGCGGCGGCAATGCCGCGACGAACCGCCCGAGGCTCTGTGCCACCACCTGATCGGCGAGGGAGGGCGAAGCCGACAGCTCCGCGACGGATCGCATATAGGTCGCGCGAACGATGGCCTGCCGACTTGCAATAATGGCCTCGACCGGGTCGGATATACCCTGGTCGCGGAGGCGCATGGCGCGCTCCGCCCGGCTCCTATCGAGCCGCGGAACCTGCCCCTTGTCGCGCATCTTTTGTACCGCAATGTGCTCATGCGCGGGGTCAATACCGCGCGCCCTGGTCGGCGTGGCGTTGGCCTCGATGCCGCGTTCGCGGAGCTTCTCGGCGAAGCGTTGCCGCCATCGAAACAGATCATCCCGGTCCGGATGAAAGCGGCGCCCGTCAAAATCGCGACGCGCGATCGTGATGTGAACGTGCGGATGGTCGCGATCGACGTGAAGGCCGGCAACCCACGACCGGTTCGCAAACTCCTCGCGTGCGAAGTCCAGGGCCGCCGCTTTCAAACGCTCCGGATCGGTCCCCGTCGGCATCGAGAGGATCATCGAAATGGACGTCGCACCCTTGCGTCTGGCGTCCCCGTCCATCTCGAAGCTATGCCAATCCGTCGCGAGAATCTGCATGTCCCGTCCGTCACGCAGCATGACGCCCTCGCTCGTTTCAAGACCGAGTTCCTCGTCGGAACCGTGACCCAGCCGGCTGATGTAGGCGAAGTTGGCCATGACGTGTCCGCCGCCATGCTGTCGCCCCGTGATCCGCACCATGACCTCGGGGACGCGACGCGATGTGCGATCCGCAGCCATGGTCGCCTGGCCGCTCATTCGGGCCTGCGTTCCGCCCCCGAAAGCGTGCTTAGCCTGCGCACTGGCACGCGACGTCCCCGACGAGGATGCGGCTTTCGGGAACATCGACGCAACGGCAAGACCGAGCATCGTGCCCCCCGTTCTCGGGCCCTTTGCGTTGCCGCCTCCAGTCCCGAGGCGGTACTTCTTCGGCGGCGCGAAGACGCCCGCCATGGAGTCCATCGTTCCAGAAGAGAAGCGGAAGCTCACGCTCCTGACGCTCGGTAGGTTTCGGTCCAGTACCCGACCTCTGCCCCGATCGAAGCAGATAGGCCCAGCCGGGTCGTAAACAGCAGCGTCTTCAGTTCCTCACATTTCTCGATGAGGGGACCGGCGACGCGGGCGATGTCGAGCGAGCTTTCGGGCTGGTTGGCGGCGTTCATCGCATGGACCGCCTGGTTGATGTTCCGGCCGATCAGAAGCACCTGCTTGCGCAACGCGACGATCTCAGCCTGGGTGGCTGGCGCCAGCCTCAGCACGCCCGCCTTGTCCCAAAGCTGCCAGCGAAGCGTGCGTTTGATCCATTCGTTTCGCGTCATCTTCATCGGCGCCGCTACGGTGTCGATGCCTTCGACCTCGCTCCGGTCGAGGCGGACGGTGACGCGAATGAGATCGTCGGGATCCCCCCTACCCTGAATCGGCATCACCGGAATGTCATCGTTCTCCGGAGCCAGCACTGCGTTGGCCAATACGTTTGCCATCCAGCGACTTCGGGTCTGCCCATTCGCCGCGGCAACGCGGTCGATCTCGGCGACCAAATCGTCCTTCAACCGCAGGCCTACATTCATCTCAAAAGCCCCGTGCAGCGGCGCCCCACAAACCAATGTTAAACATTGGTGCCGTGAGGCATATCCTGCCATCCCTAGTAATTGCCTGTTCTCATGAAACAACGACCTTTTTGGAGCTAAATCACTCCAAACGCGGAGGTGAAAAGTGATTGACTGTATGCTTGCTACAAGTAACTTTCGTTCTTGTGGCGCCGGCGCAAGGCGTTTGTACGATTAGGTACGCCTACCTGCTATCTCCCGGATTGCCCGCAACATGGTAAGTTGTTCTCTATTGGAACCGGATTCAAAGAATGGCTCGATCAAGAAACGCCGTCGATCTCGCAACAATCGAGGCTCGGCGGGAAGCTCTAAAAGCGGAACTTGCTCATCTGGACGAACAGGCAAAGGCGGCGGAGCAGACGGCTCGAGACGCTGGTCGTCCGGTTCTAACCGCAGCGCTCGAGCGGGTTAAAATTGCAGCGATCGACAAAGCGGATGCCCGGGCAATCGCGACGGCTATTTCGAAACACGGCGGCAAAGCGGTGGCAAGCCAGCTTGCGTCGCTAGGCTAGGCTTCCAGGTCCACCATCCAGACGAGAAGCCGGCGTTGGCCTAGTATCCAGATTAGGGCAGCCTCATCGGATGCCTCAACGCTTGAACCTGACCGCTCTCCTTGTCGACGAATATGACACCGCGCTCTCTTCTTCGTCGAGAAGCTTGGCTTCGAACTGCGTGAAGATACCGTGCTGACCGATGACAAGCGGTGGGTGGTGGTCGCGCCGCATGGTGCGGCAAACGGACTGTTACTAGCGCGAGCGGTTGGCGACCGGCCACGTGAGGCGATCGGCGATCAAAGCGGCGGTCGCGTGTTCCTGTTTCTCGAAGCAGACGACTTTGCCCGTGACCACCTCGCTTACACGCAGCGGGGCATCCGTTTTGTTGAAGCGCCTCGCCATGAACCATATGGCACGGCGGCGGTCTTCGAAGACCTCTACGGAAACCGATGGGATTTGATCGAACCTAGCGTGGGCAAGGGATGACCTTCGATCCGCCATTCTATGCGGTAAGCGCATTGGCTGGGATCGAACGCAGCGGTTCCCCAATCTTGGCAGCCACGGCCTGTCTGGGTGTTGCGCCGACGGAGGCTGACGGCCGGCGCTCGCTTCAGCGCGGCCTAGCAGGATACCCGAAAGCAGATTGACGGCGCCAGATCAGGCTGCCCCCTCCCCTGCCGGCCTGCCACAGACTGCGTCGTGTTGGTGGTTGGCGATCGCCCGTGCGCCTGTGCACGCGAGCGCCGCTCGTATGGTGTTTCGGGCGCTGTCGCGGTCCTGCCAAGCGAGGTATCACGCCCTATTTATTCGATCGTGGGGCCGCCTTTAACGAGGTTCTGCGGCGCGCGGGCGGTCAACCAAGATTGCGTTGCGTCGCCGCGCTAACGGCCATGCAAGCCCCCTGCCCTGCCTATGAAGCAGCCCCGCCAATCTCGCGCTCGTAAAGCAAAAGCGCCGCATCAGCGACGACGTCGGCGAGCACGCGTTTGCGTGCCGGGTCCGCGTCACGAAGAGCATAGAGTCGCGCAGCGGTCTCGGGATCTACCCTCACGTTGATCGCGATATTGCGATTGCCGGTTACGCGTGGCGGCCGTTGGAATGTCCCGGCTTGGGGACGCTCTTGAGGCACGGGCGCCGCTACAGGCGGAGCAGCTACAGCTGGGACAGCCGGACGCGACGGAAAGCCCGCCCCGTCGCTGATCTCGCGTAGCTTGGCTGGATCCTTGTTCGGGGGCGTATCATCGAACTCCGAGAGATCGAGCCGGGTCCGGGTCATGCTGCCTCCTTCACGGTACGCGCCTTACGCAGCCTCGCGATCACCGCTGCCGCGTAGGCCTCGGCGTTCTCGAGCGCTGCCTTCATGTTGCCGACGCCTTTGTCGTTGATGGTGCGAAGCGTTCCACCAGCGGCGAACATCGCGCGGTAGGCCTCGCGATTATAGATCATGACCGGAAGGACTGGAATTTCAGCATCGTTGAACTGCTCCGCGATGTCCTTCTGATTGTTCGAGCGCAGCGCCGGCGGGATTTGGCTGAACAGGATCGCATAATCGATCTCTGTCCTGGTGCCGCGCGCCGTCTGCTTGACGAGCTTGATAGCGCGGGCAGCCTGGGTGGCATCCAGATGCGACCCCTTGCAAGGAATGATCACCAAATCGCTTTGCGCGATTGCGAACGTGACGGTCGCGGTCGCCGCGCCTTCGAGGTCGACGAGTGTGAAGCGCGCCTCCGACGCGCCCCTCTCGATCTCGTCGATGATCGCGTTTTCGTCGCGGCACCCGACGACAGTTATCGCATCCGGTCGTCCCGGTAACTGGCCCCAGTCGACCAGCGGAAGGTTCGGGTCAGCATCGATCAGGCGCACGGTACCCCCCGCCTCCGCCAACTCTCCGGCGAGCAACAATGTCGCGGTGGTCTTGCCCACCCCGCCTTTCGGCGACACGAAGCTGATGACTGGCATGCTGCTCTCCCGTTGCGGCCAGGTTGCTACCATGTAGCAGCCAGCGTTCATGAAGCTGCTATATCGCAACCTAGCAGCTAGCGTCTAGCGACTTTGACGCAATCTGACAGCGAGCAGCTTGCGATATGGTTGCGATTTGATCGCAAATAGACCGCGAGGTGGTAGCGAGTTTATCGCGAGCCTGTTGCAGCTTAGGTGCGACAATGTTGCGGCCAAGAAGCTACATGCTCGCGGCCTGGTTGGTAGCCGGTTGCTGCTTGCTACCAACTAGCGATACGCACCCTTGCGATACCGTCGAGACGCGGTTGTATAGGCGCGAGGAGCAGGGCCACACCGTGTATGAACATGCTACGTCATAGCTATCGGGTTGCTACCCGAACGCAAACCGCGATCAGATCGCTACAATGTCGCTAGCTCGTTGCTACCAAGCAGCTACCAGACGAAGGAACAATCACCCTCAGTTCGCGTGTCGCCAAAGCAATTGATGAATCCGCAGTGCCAAGCCACAAATCGACAAGAGATTGAGACGCCGAACGCGACGAACGCGATCGGCGTTCACCAAAGCGCAAAATGGCGAAATCGATCGTGAAGTACCCACGGCCCGATCTCGTTCGACACGACCTGCACCACACCGGATATAACGACGCTCAAGACGAAGACCCGATCCTCTAATCGGGCGGCCGAGGCCGCCCGGACGATGTTCATTCCTCCCAGAGCGGCTTGAGCTTACGGGTCCGCTTTACTGCGGGGAGGGGTGCCCGCTCGGGCATCCCGTGTGCTGCGATCTCCGCTCGGACGTTTGCAAGTTCAGCGAGCCATGCCTGGGTGCGTGCGGTTTGGACGTGCATGTGAACCTCCGTCTGTTCGTTGAGACGGATGCCGGCTGACGATCGGGTGGGGTCAGGGTCACAGGACCGCGCAGCGGCCGCGCAAGCGGGGCGTGGGGGTGCCGATTTTGTCGTGGTCGGAGCGAAGCGAAGGCCGCGTCAAAATCGGGGGAACCGCGCATCCTTGACGCTGGCTCCGCCCGGTCGTCACGATGGACAGAGTCGACGACAGAGCCTTTCCGACGTTGGTAGGGCAGGGGAGGCGGCGACCCACGCGACGGTCTTGCCTCCCACGCGCGCCAATCACCCTTCCCGTACAACCGTCGTTGCCCAAATCGCGACCGTCAGCCGGTCGCTATCGAATTCCGCGGCAAGTCACGGGCATTGAGCCACTCGATCTCATCGGGAAGAAGGCCGCTTCATGCGGACGTTGCCACGTGGGAAGTCGATCTCGCGTTTCCGTCGCACGCGCTCGGTTGCGCTCATCGCAGGGCGTTGAGTGGGGAGGGGGGACTCGACATTCGCGATCCGATCCTCTCGGCAGAACGAAGAGCCCCGACGCCATCACGCCGGGGCGGTGCATCATCGTTCGTCGACGCGCATGATCGTCAGGACGCGCGTGGTCTTGAAAGGATCTGCCGGATCCTCCGAGCCCGCGCTCAGGTAGTGATTGTAATAGTCGATCTTCCAGTAGCAGTCGGCGCCTTCAAACCGGAACCGGCCCAGATCGTGCTCGCCGTACGTGTCGATCGCTTCGTCGAAGGCAGCGAAGTCGCGAACCGCGCGGAGCAGCTCCGCCCGCTTGCGGAAGTTTCGGAAGAGGCTGACGTCGCCTATCAGGTCTGCGATCCCGCTGGTCATCACGACACGGTTGTTGCCCGGGGCGGTGAGATGCTCGCGCAGCCAGTCGTTGAGGCGGGCGATCTCCGCTGCGCCACCCTTGGCGTGGTTCGATTGAGGCGTTTGCTCGGCCATGATGGTCTCCTGCCAATGACCCCGACGATCGGGGCCTTTCGACAGGCGACAGGACGGCCGGGGCATAGATCGCTCGCGCACCCGTAGGGTCGCAACGGAGTGGAGAAGCCCGCTGGCGGGCTTGCGCGGGAGGGCGCCCCGGCCAGGACGTAGGAGCCCGAAATGCCGCGCGGATCGTCGACCTGGAAGAGACTTCAGGTCGAGGCTGATGCTGGACGACCACGCCGATCGGGGCGTATCGTTCGACCATGGAAACGGCTGCCAACATCGTTGCCCTGTGGCCCCGCTGGATGGACAGCGCCGGCGATATGCTCAGGATGAAGGCGTTGGTCCGGACCCGGTGCTGCAAATGCGGAACGCTGATGCGGGCCGAGCTGGAAGACATCGTGGCACGCCACGGCTCTAACTATTCGCTCGTCGACAAACTGGAGCGCTGCCGGATGGTCGAGTGCGAAGGGTCTACCTTCTATCTGGCGTCGCGAACCTATGGCCGCGAATGGGTGACGCTCCTGCGCGACCCGCGACTGATGAAGGTGTTCGAGGCACTGACGCCTGTCCGGACGGCGTGGAGCTGATCGCCAGCCTCCGGAAGAGATTCCGTCTGAATTTGGATCCCGCACCCAAGCGGTGGACAGAAAGAAGCAGAAGCCCTTCGTCTCACGGCGCTGCTGTGCTTGCGCAGCAGGGCCGGGGCGGGCTCGATGCCCGCTCCGGCGCCTTCATGACGAGCGGAAAGGGGAGGGGGGCCGAAGCCCCCCGGGAGGCTCAGGCGTAAGGGTCGTACTCGTTGACGATCGTGAGCGAGCCGTCGTGATCTTCGGCGGTGATGACGGAATATTGGGTGCCGACGGCGATGACCATGGTTGCCACCATCAAGGTTCTTGCGACGCCCATGGCGTTTTTGCGGGCGATCCAGATATCGTTGAACATGTCCGAGGCTCCTGTGAAGCCGGCGGGGTTCATCCCCGCTCGACAGGCGCCCGACAGGACGGGGAAGGGCCGCGATCACTTTTTTCGCTTGCGAAAAAAGCCGTAGCGAAGCGCCCGGACCCCTGGCGGGTTGATCGTACAAGGCCCTGAGCCGGCCCAAGGATTGCGCCTCAAGAGCGGGGTGAAGCCCGCCTGCCCGGAACGTCGTGCTCAGCGTTGGTTTGCCGGTAACGCGCGCCCTCGCAGGCGCGGTGGACACCTGCCCAGTCCGTGCCCCCTCTCTGCGCCCCGATGTCGACGGGGACAGTGCGCTGCGCGGCGGTGCAGCCCCGGCCGGGCTAGGATGGAAGGAAGTTGCCGCTTTCCGGAAAGAAGTTTCCGCGCTGCGCGTCCGTCAGTCGATCGTCACCCGAACGGGCCGAGACCGGCTACGGGCTCGGTGCAGCGAAGCGGAATAGAGCGACGGTCCCGGCTTCGCCGGGAGACGCCAACTCGGTTCGAGACACCAACAAAGACAACCCGGTTTCATAACAAGGGTTTAGACGGGATGGCGAGCTCTACCGTCCCTTATGCCGTGGTCGTCGACGACGATCCGTTTATCCTCATGCACGCCTGCGACATTCTAGAGGAGGGCGGGGTTTCGTTTTCACGAGGCGAGTACGGGCAAGGAGGCTAAAACCCTTCTAGCCGATCACGCCGACGATGTGACGCTACTGTTCTCCGACGTGGAGATGCCTGGCGACACTGACGGGTTCGCGCTGGCCCATTACGTTGCCGAGCATTGGCCCTGGATCGAGATCGTGATCGCAAGCGGCAACGTGAAGCCGGGTCCGGGGGACATGCCCGACAAAGCGACGTTCATCGGCAAGCCGTTCAACGATCGTATGGTTCACCGACATTCAGGGAGAAGCTGCCGCACAACAAGCAACCCGAGCAGCTCAAGCAGGCGGTTTAGCTGCTTTTTGCAGAATTTGTGACCTTGCGGTCCTGATTGCCGGTGAACGCGAGAAGATGCCCGGAGCGTCAGCTCCGGGCCCGTACTGCCTCCCTCAGAAGGGGACGTCATCCGCCTCATCGTCCTGGGCGGCGCCTTGGCGTTCCTGGCGGCTTTTGCCGTAGGAAAGGAAGGTCACTTCGTCGGCGATGATCTCGACACCGTAGCGCTCGATGTTCTGATCGTCGGTCCAGCGGGTGTAGTGGATGCGGCCCCGGACCATGACCTTCTGGCCCTTCTCGACATACTGCGCGACGGTCTTGCCGACCCCGTTGAAGCAGGTGATCCGATGCCATTCGGTGTCCTCGACCCGGCGACCTTCGCCATCCTTCATGGTCTTGCCATCCTGGTCGCGCTTGGGCCGCGAGGTGGCGAGGGAGAAGTTGGTGATCTTGGTGCCGCCCTGGGTGGTACGGACTTCAGGCGTGGCGCCGACGTTGCCGGCGAGGATGACGAGGTTCTGCATTTCGAGGTTCCTTTTTTGCTCGCCGGGGGGTCCGTCCCCTCGACTGAACACCAAAAAAGACGGCCAGGACGCCCTCTCCACCGAAAGCGCGAAGACGCGAAGGGGAACCCCGATCGAAGGGGTGGTGCGGGCAGCCGTGGCACACGGCAACTCGGCCCGAATGATCGCGGGTTGGAGGGGGTGGACGGCCGGATTAGGTCGTTCAGGAAAGAGAGGGGATGGACCCCCACCGGCGGGCAACGGACATGGAACCGTGAGGCAGGACGCCCTTGTCGCGTCGCTCGTCCGGCAGTGTCACTGTTCCTGGTTCCGCTATCCAGGCGCTCTCTGACACCCTCCCTCGCCGGTGCTCGCGCCCTGCGCCGGTGCCTGTCGTGAAGGATGATGGTTGCGGCGTGGACCTTGGTGCCGCCTTTCGCCGTCACGGCGCGCGCGCGTCGTGCGTGTCGAGATGACGATGGGGGGTTCGTGCTGCGCAGCGTCCCGCCTGGACGGCAGGAACCAAGCGCGGCTGACGTGCCTGCCGGCAGTGCATCCCACCTGGCACAACGCGGCGAAGCCGGCGCAGAGACCAACGCGGTGGAGGTGGCGTGCCCCCTGTCCGGGAGGAACACGGCCCCGGGGCAGGCTCCGGCCTCGCCCCAAGGAACCGCTCCGCGTCGGAATCGCGATTTGGGCGCGATAAGTCCCCGTCAGTCGAGCGTCACCCGAACAGGCCAAGACCGGCTAGGGGCTCGGCGGAATAGCGCGCTGGTCGCGAGACTATTCACCCGAACCTTCGCAAGATTGCCCTTAGGAACCAGTCATCAACGCTCGGCTGTTCGCCTTGGAAAGCCTGCACGACCGATCATGGCATCGACAGCGCGATCCGCTTCCTCACCACTCAGGCGGGAGGCCGGGGCCGGAGTCTGCGACGGTGTCGAAAAGCCTCGTTCCGCGCGCGCGAGGAGCGCTGTGGTTGTCCGTCATGACGACGTGATAGGTGTCGCCGTCAGCGGAAGCGCGAAGCGCCAGCTTTGCGCAGCCGTCTGTAACCGTTTGGGCGAGGCATCGGTTTGCTCCTCAACGGGGTGGAAGTAAGTGGATTTCCGCGGGGAGGCCGCAAAGGGCGAGGCCGCTGGCTTTGCCAGCGGCCGAGCCGAAGCTCAGGCGACCTCTCGGTCGCGCTGAGCGTTCTGAGCTGCGGGCGGGGTGCCGAGCGGGCCGCGGCGGTCGACCACGCGGATACCGGCCTTCTTGGCGTCGATTACCAAGCGCTCGGTCACGCCGTTACCCTGGAAGGCGATGACGTAGCGAGGTTTCAGCGAGAGCATCTGCTCGTTGCGACGGAAGCCGGCACGATCACCCAGCTTGCGATCGAGACCGAAGCGGACTTGCTGGATGCCGTTTTGCTCGGCCCACGACGCCGCAATGCGCTCGATCCCCTTCATGTCGCCGCCATGGACGAGATACATGTCGCCGACGCGCTCCCGAACCGCACCCAGGGTGCGCAGCAGATTGTCGCCAAACGCCTTCATGTCCTCGTCGGTCCGGAAGGTCAGCCGTCCCCCGGCAAACACGACCGGGGTGCCCTGAGCCGTGTTGGCGTCACGGACGCGCTCGCGGCGAGCCTGAAGGAAGGCGCGTCCGTCAACGATTGCCGACGTAACCCCGAGCGAAATGCGGTTGCCGGTCGACGGGATCCAGGAACGGCCGGTCTCGCGGATATAGTGAGCCGCTGCGGTGTCGCGCATGTGTTCGTAGCAGGTGGCGGCTTCCTCGATCTTCTTCGCAAGGTCGATCTTGTCCTCGAGGTTAGCGGTGTTGATCTCCGAACCGTCCTGCTCGGCCAGGAGGAGCCTGATCTCGTCGGTGAGACGGTCGATGGTCGCGTGCTTCTTCGCCGCGGCCCGGTGGAAGAGGTTGACCAGGCCCCAGCCCATCTCCTCGATGTCGCGCTCGAGCGACGTGTTCTGGAGGGTTGCGAACAGGTCGCTCCAGATGGCGGTGGTGGTCTGCTCCAGTGCTTCGGTCGAGGGCGGGCACATGCCTGAAATGTCTTCGGCGCGGGGTTCGAGGTGTCCAAGCTCCAGATCGGAGAGTGCGGCAGCGAGGGAAGTGGTCATGGGGTCAAGCCCTTCATCTGATCGAGGCCGGCGGCCTATCCGCCGGATGCGCACCTCCTGGGCGGCCGAATAAGAGGCGCCCGCACCGGAGCGCAGCGGAGGGAAACCGCAAAAACCGGGGTGGTGCGGGCAGCCGCAAAGCGGCAACTCGGCCCGGATTTTTGCGGTTGCGGGGGTCTCGCGGCCGCCCATGTGTCGCATCTCTCTGGCGGAGGGCTGTCGGGCGTCAGGTGGCGTCGGGCGCAGACGTGACCACGCTTGCTGCTACGGTTGACGTGGGGCTCAACTCGAACGTCGCGATGTCGTTGAGAAGCGCCTGCCACGTTGCACACAAGCGGACCATCGCCGCTGGGGTGATCCGTGGGCGCTCTATCGGCGCCGATCGCATCGACCATGGTGCGCAAGCGGGTCGACCAGATCCTCGCTCCGGGTCGCGGCATAGCCCACGCACGCCGTAGCTTGCGAGAACAGGCCCGGGACGGGCAGGGCGAAGCAGCGCCGCCAATCGAGGTCAAGGCGCCAAGGCGCGACGTCCGCACCTCCAGCGACAAGCGCTGCCGACGTGGGATGCCCCGTACCGAGGCTCTTCCACCCGTCGGTCGTATGCGACGTATCGACAAGCGGAGCGGCAGGCGCTGACGACATCTTCCGCCTCGACCGTGATTTCCGCACGGTAATGGGCAGGGTATTCGAAAGGGGTCGGTGAAGGTCTTCATGAGACCGGACTCCTGAAGGCTGGCAAAATGGGAGACACAAGCGGCTCGGGTCATTCGTAGCGGGGACGCCCGGCCGGAAAGGCGAGAGCGGGCCAGCCTTCGTGGGCGTGGGTCCCGAAGCGACCAGCGGAGAGGATGCTGCTGATCTCGCGCGCGTGATCGCCGACGTTCCAATCGCGATTGAGATGCGCCTGAAACTCCAGCGCCATCGTCCACCCGTGGTCCTTGTGACCCTCGGCAAAGGTGACGCCACAGGCAGTCAGTGCCGGTTCGGTACAGAGTTCGCCGGAATCTCAGTACGATGGTGATGGTCTTTGGCCAGCGCGTCGGACGCGCGATGAAAGTCGTCGAGCCAGCGCCCCATCGGGACGCGTTGCTCAGGGAGAAGTGCGGCCTGCGCGGCCTGAAAATCGAGTAGCGCCAAGGGCGCCGTCTCGATGATGCGGTCGACTTCGGCCGATGATAGGAGGCCGCGTTCGCGGATGAACTCGGTGATGCTGCCGGGACGCGGCGTCGCACCGCGACGGCCAAGCACCGGCTTGCGCCACAGGCCCTCGACATTGCGAAGGCGAGGCTTGGCTCGCGCTTCCATCAACACAATGATGCGCAGCTCCTCGGTTGAAAGCTCCAGCACCTCGTCGGGCTTGATGCTGCCACAAAAATAGCAGCTCGATTTGGGCGGGACGGGGAGTCCGGCGCGCGCGATGCGCGCCTCGCAGTCGGCGCGCGACCATTCCCATTCCCGCAAGGGGTAGCGGTAGGCGTAGCGAGGATCCTCGCACCCGACCGCATGATGGTAACGCTGCGTGTCGCGTCCCGAGGCGTCGTAGCCGATCAGCTTTACCACGCGCCCGCCTGCGTCCCAGCAGCGGCGCGCGGGTTCCCACTGGGCGGTCCAGGCATCTTGCGGGGCCGCCTTCCATTTCTGGCTGCACGACCCGCCACCAAATACCACGGAGGGCAGGGTGGCGTTGGTCAGCATGTTCTCGGCGATGCCCGCATAAGGCGGCCAGTGTTTGAAGTTGCGGGGCTGGTAGCGGACGATCTCGGATGGGATGCCGCGTTCCGACATCCAGGCCCGGAACACGGGGATGAACGCATAGGTCGCCGATTTTTCGGCGCCGGGATCGGCGAAGAGAACCATGTCGACGGGCTCGCCGCGTTCGGCGAGCTCGACGATCATGGCGGTGGAGTCAACGCCGGCCCCCCAGGCCGCGATGACGGGCGGGCGATCAACCATTGGTCGTATCCCGGACGATGATCGCCGCATGAACGATGCGGTAGGCGCGCTTGCGAAACGCCGGGATGCGGCAGATCGCGCGGCTTTCCGGGTCGCGGAACAGCGGCGTCTTGCCCTTGGGGTTGGCAACCACCTCGAAGCGGCTGCGGTCGCTGCCGTCGCTGAAGCGCATGGGCTCATCGAAGATGATGATCTGCCCAGGCTTCGGGGTCGGCTTGGCCCGGTCGAGCTTCTTCGCGAGCAGGTTGGCGCGGCACCGCGCGCGCCAGGCCAAGGCATATTTGCTGTCCGTAGCGGTCAGCTCGTCGAGGATCGCGGCCGGGCACTCGCTCTCGTTCGGCCCGACCGTTTCATCCATATCCTTGTACCCGAACGTGCAGCCGTCGCGCGCGCCGGTGCTGGTCTTGGTGAGGCAGACGATGCCGAACACAATCCGTTCGACGTCGTCCGCGAGACGCTCGCAAGCGGCGTAATAGGTCGATCCGACCATGGCCGATGCCAGCACGGTCAGGCGATGCGTGTCTCGCTGGTAGGTGAACTGGTTGTCGAGATAGGAGCGCGAGGTGGCGTGGCCGCCCAAATCGCGCATGAAGAGCCAACCCATGATAAGTCTCCGATGACGTGAGGATCAGGCGGCAGCGGCGAGGCGCGGAGTGCCTACGTCACCAACCGTCGCCGTGAGCCGGCGCTGGAACGTGGCTGCATCCAGCAGCTCGGCGATCGGTGCGCGCTGAACGGGGCCGGCGTGTTCGCCGCCCCGGCAGCGATTGAAAGTGATTTCGCTGTCGGGGAGGAAGCTGTGCGGCCGCACCCGGATCGACAGATCGGCGTGGCGCAGCTCGGTTGTTCCGTCGTCCGCGATCCCGCCCATGTCCGTGTCGATGCGGACGTCATGCGCCTCGAGGCCGATCGCCGCAGCAAGCGAAGCGAGCGCGACGCGTGCCTGTCGATGGAAGGTCCGTTTCGCCGCGCCATCGCCGGCGACGGTATTGCCGGCGATGGCGAGCAGCGCGGATCCGGCGATGACGGTGCCCCGACCGTCCGCACAGCGCAGGCGCAGTTCGTTGGTGCTGGGCGCACCAAATTCGGCGACGGACGCCAGGTTGCGGATCAGCAGCAGGATCGACGCATCACGGTCGATCGGATTGCCGGCACGCCGGCAGTCGTCAACGCCCGCGTTCAGGGCATGGAGCGCAGCGGGCAGGGTGCCCAGCGCGGCAGGGGAGAGCGCCTCGTTGTGGCGGTAATGGGTGTCGTAGAGCATGACCGAACCTCCTGAGCGCACACGCGCGCTCAAAAGGCCGAAGGCTCCCTCTCCTCCGTGGACGGTGCCTTGGTCAGAGCATAAAGCGTACAGGATCGGCAGATCGTGAGGCCGCGTCATAGCCGGACTGCCAAGCCGTACGGAGCTTGCTCCCTCGGCGGTAATGGCAACGGTCGTTGCCCATGACAAAGCAGCGCCATCCCGATTTCTCGGCTTCCCACAGCGGGTCTTCCCGCGTGGGAGCGAGCAGGTCCATGAGATCGACGCGCGTGGCGGCGTTCATGGCGGGCCTGCATGGTCGCCGAATGCGCCGGCAGGGAGCGTCCAGCGATCCGCCAGGATCGAGAGACGCCAGACCGGATCATCGGCTTGCGCCAATTCGTCGGGATGGAGCGTCGCAGCCGGGAACGCCGTGCCGCGGTCAGCGAGCTGCGTGACGGTGAGCGAGCGATGGATCGTCTTCCCGCTCGCGGCTTCGCGAGCCGCAACCCGTCGGAAGGCGGCGGGGAAGACGAGCCGGAGCGTCGCCCATTGGTCCGGTGAGCCGAAGATGCAGGCTCGGCACGACAGACGTCCCCATCCCAGGACGTAGGCCGGGTGGGGGCGGATGCGCGCTTGCGAGATCGCGTCCCAGGTCAGGCGCTCGGTCCAGTCATGGACCGGGCGCCAATGATCGACTGCACGCGCGAGGGTGGAGGTGCGATGCGGCTCAAACGTCGCATAGCGCGCACGCGAGGGACTTTCCTCGGCGCGCTCGCCGGTGATGACGA
The DNA here is from genome assembly GCF_003688625.1 of Sphingomonas sp. PP-CE-3A-406. Taxonomy (GTDB): domain Bacteria; phylum Pseudomonadota; class Alphaproteobacteria; order Sphingomonadales; family Sphingomonadaceae; genus Sphingomonas. The sequence continues at coordinate 43,763 of NZ_RCWY01000004.1, read as the reverse complement.
GCGTGCGGCCGTCGAGGAAGCGCGGCTGATTCCGGATCGCGGCGGCGAGGACGTCGATCTTCAGCGCGGGGCTGCACCAGCGCACCCGAAGATCGGGAGACGTCTGGGGAAAAAGCCCGCGCGTGCCAGCAGGGCCGTTGCCCCCGGCACGGCCGATGCCGGTCGGTGTCTCGAACGCGATCGGGGCGGTCGGCGCGTCGTCGCGCGCCAGCTCGCGCGCGAAGCCGCCCTCGCGCCACGAGACGTAGAGAGCGATCCCTAACTGCTCGGCGATCGCGCGGACATAGGCGGGGGTGCACGGCCAATCCATGAAGGTCGGGCCGTGGCCATCGACATCATGGTGATGCAGCTCGATCGCGTGTGCCGGCACGCCGAGGCTGAGGAGGTGGAGCAGGGCGGCAAGGCTGTCCTTGCCGCCACTGAATGCCACGACGAAGCGCCGGTAGGCGCCGAGGTCGGGGAGGGCGGCCGGAGCGGTCATGCTGCTTCACGGATCTGTTCCTCGGGTTCGGCCGAGGCGTCGAGGCCGGTCGCGCGGAGCAGATACCCGGCTGCCGCTTCTGCCTTCGCCGCGGCGGTCATGATCGCGCGGCTGTCCTTGCGCAGCACCTTCAACCACGAGCCGATATAGGCGGCGTGGTCGTCCATATGCGACGTCGGCAGACCGAGATCGGCACCGAGCAGCGCTGAGGTCATCTCGGCACAAAGCTCCTCGAACGCATAGGCGTCGTCGCCGAAGCGCTTGCCGAACGTGCGATCGAGCCGGTCGGGATGGCCGCTCCAGTGGCCTGCCTCATGGGCGAGTGTTGCCGCAAAGTAGGCGCGCGTCGAGAATAGCGCGACGGGCGGCATGGTGATGGTGTCGGCGGTGCGGTCGTAGAACGCGCGATCGCCGCGCGTGTGGACCGTAGCCGGCAGGGCATCGAGGAAGCGCTGCGCGCGCTCGGGCAGCGCATCGGCCGGGGGCACGATGCTGACAGGGCTCGGGTAGAAGTCAGGAGACAGCCCGTCGATCTGGTCGCAATTGAACACGGCGTAGGAGCGCAGCACGCGCCGCATCTCGTCGGTCGTGTCGCCGGTGACGACGGATTCGACGGTTTTGCTGTAGGATTTGTAGAAGATCGCAATCTGCGAGCGCTCGCCCTGGCGGACCTGGCCGCCAAGGGCCTGCGCCTGTTTGTATGTCATCCAGGTGCGCGAGTTGTAGCCCGCGCCCTCGGCACACAGCCACAGCCAGAAGCAGTTGATGCCTTTGTAGGGGTCGCCGGTCGCGCGCAGCGGACGGCCGCCAAGGCCGGGGCGCCATGGCTTGACCCAGGGACGCACCCCGGATTCGAGCTTGTCGATGATCGTGTTGGTGATGATGTCAGCAGGCGAGGGCTTGTCGGTGGTCTGTGCCACGATCGTTCTCCTGATTGAGGTGAGGCGAACCCGCGTGAGCATCCTCCCCTCTTTCGGGAGGCGGTGCCGGGTCACAGAAAGAGGGGCGGCACTCCGTGAAAAGTGCCGCCCCCAGGTGCCTCGAAATGTGCAAGCCGGCGTCAGGCCGCTTGGCTGAAATCCTCCTCTTCCTCGTGATCGATCACTGCGTCGTCACCGGTGTCGAGGTCGGTATCGTCGTCCTCGTCCGGATCGGTGCCGGTCTCGTCATCGGCGAAGCTCGAGCGCAGCGGCGTGCGCGCCGCCTTCTCTTGTGCCTCGAAGCGCATGGCTTCCGGCAACCAGGCGGTCGCCTTCTCGCGGATCTCGGCTTCGACGATGCCCTGGCCGTTGCACAGCGAGGCACAGGTGCCGGCAAGGTCGCCCTTCTTGGCGTCCTTGTAGCGGCCGCGCAGGATCGGCCCGCCAATCTCCTCGAGCGCGTCGAGCATGACGGTCTTCTTAACCCGGCCGAAGAAGTTCTCGGCCGTCGGGCGCCACCAATTCTCGACCTGGATGTCGAGGAGGCGACCGAGATGGTCGTGGAAGCCGTTACTCCGATAGCCCTCGGCGACGTTGAGCGTCGGTTCGAGAGTTCGTGCTATCGAGTATGCAACCCAAGCGCCCCGGGCCTCGTCGTCGAGCGCCCGGAAGGCGTCGAAGCGGGCGGTCATGGTCGGCAGACCCGCCCAGCTCGTGTCGAGCCGCTGGCGCTGGTCGTCGATCGTCTGCGACGCCATCGATCCCTCGTCGCGGAACCCGAAGATCGGGAAGCCCGCGGCGCTCGACTTCAAGGTCGAGTGGTTCGGGATGTGCGCCTGCTCGAACACCACGTTCTGCGCCATCAGGAAGATGGTCAGGTCGAGTGCGAGTCCCGGGTCGCTGGCGACGTGGGCGGCGAGGATCTGGCGGCGCTGCGTCGCCAGTTCATCAATCAGCGTGGCGCTGAGCTTCGGACCCTGCTCGCCGTCACCGGCATCGCCGTCCCCGGTCGCGCCGCCCGACTCCTTGGGCGGGGCGTTCGGATCCACGACCGGCTTTTCGCTGAAGAGGCGGGTGTGGACGCGGGGTTCACCGTCACCGCCGATATAGACGAACGTCCCGATCTGCGCCTTCAGCGCCGGATCGATCTCATGACGGGCGTCCTCGATCGTCTCCAGCTCGCGCTCGATCGCCTCGATACGCGCGTTCGCTGCCTCGGCTTCGGCGCTGCCGTCGGGCAGTTCCTGCTCAAGCTGGTCGATCAGCGCGTCGTTCTCGGCCGACAGAACCTCGACACGCGCGGTCTCGTCCTCGGTGAGGGCGCGGGCGGGAGCGTGATACTCGTGAAGCTGGCGCTCGAGGTCGTAGGGAACGTGCGTCGCCGCGATCGGCGTGACGAACGCGAGGCCCTGGTCTCGCGCCAGTTCGGCCGCTGCGGCTTCGAGCTTCGAGGCGGCAAGCGTCTCGATCAGGTCGACGTCGATCCAGTTCTCATCGCCTTCCGTGGCGAACAGGTCGCCCTCGATGCGGCCGCCCGCGGCGACATAGGCTTCGCGACCGACGAAGCGGGCCTTGGCGTCGTTCGCCTTGACCGTGCCGTTGAGGATCGCGCGACGGATATTGTCGGGGTTGTCGCCGTAGTATGAGGTTTTCATCTGGGCGAACACACGCGTCTGGCGGTCGACGTCGGTGGTGACGGCGTAAGCCTGCGCAACGCCGAGCGTGATCTCGCCGGCTGCGAGCGCCTCGAATACTGGCGGGGCCAGCTCGGCAAGGCGCACGCGTTGCTCGACGAAGCGGGTGGTCACGCCTTGGCGCTTGGCGACGTCCTCGGCGGTCATGCCCTTCTGGATCAGGAAGTTGAACGCGGTGCATTCATCGGCCGGATTCATCGGCACGCGCTGGAAGTTCTCGGCGAGGCTCGCCTCGATCGAGTTGTCGTCGTCGCTCAGCACGAGGACCGGGACGGTGTGATCGGCGGGGAGGGTGCCCTGCTGGATCAGGAGCTGGAGCGCGCGCAAGCGCCGACCGCCCGCCTTCACGGTGAACGTACCCGCCTTCTTGAGCGGGGTGACGATCAGGTTCTGCAACAGCCCCTGGGCTGCGATGTTCGCGGCGAGGGTGTCGATCCCTGCGTCACGGTTGGATTTGCGCACATTGTCCTTCGACAGCGTCAGGTTCTTGACCTTCACGGACTGGATCATCGGTCGTCTCCGTTTGGAAATGGCGCGCCGCGTCCCGCGGTCACGCGAGCCTGGTCCTCCAAGCTCACAAAGCCGAAGGCTCCCTCCCCTCCCTTTGATGACCCGGGAAGAGAGCCTCGATCGTGTTAAGCGGTGATACGGTCGATTACGGTCGCGGCCGTCGCGACAGGAATGAACATCCGTGTCTTGTGCTGGATGATTTCGGTGAAGCACCCGGCTGCCTTCAGTTCGGGCAATCGCGTGTGCGGCCAGTCGAGCAGCTCAAGGCGCTGCTGGCCTGCGACCAGGCTGCGCTTCAGCCGGTATGCGCCGAGCGCGGTGATTTCAGCCGTCCCCATGACGTGCTTGGCGGTTTCGGCACCCGACACCGTGATGGTGGCGGCGATGCCGAAGGCGTCCGCGAGCTTGCTCACAAGTGGGGCGGGAACGATGCGACCAAGGAAAGACTGGCCGTCATCGGTGTTGAGCCGCCAGACCTGGACGTGATCGTCGGGCAGGCGGTCCCAGACCGGAAGAAGCAGGCCGGTGACGAGGTAGAGCGTATTGGTGCGGGTCTTGCCCGTAATCTCCTCGACCTCGGCCTGCCAGAGCGCGGAAAACTCCGCCTCGCTCGCATCTTCCCACATCGTTTCGAGAAGAAGATCCTGGCGCATCCGTTCGGTGCGCGTCGGGCGGACCAGCTCGTAGCGGCGCACGATCTCGCCATCATCGTCGGTCAGCGAATAGGTGCTGCACCGGATCGCGGCCTTCCCCGACTTGCGGTTGACGATCGGACGGGCGTCGTCGCCGATCCGCAAGGCGCGATCCAGCGCGAGCGGCTTGTAGCGTTCTTCGGTTTCCAATCGAAGGATCTCGGTCTCGGCGCCGCTTGTCTGGTCGCGCCGGATGACGGTGCGATCGAGGATCGTGATGCGCTCGGCGTTGATGCTCTCGACACCAAGATCAAGCGTGCCGGCTTCTCTCGCCGCTTCGATGCGCGCCTCGATCAGCCCGAGATATTCGTCGAAGATCGCGTTCTGCATGGAGATGCGCAGCGCGAGGATACGGTTGAGCCAGCGCTGGATCGGGGGCATCTCTTCCTTGAGGCCGCCACCTTCGCCCTCCAGCTCGAGGCCGGTCAGTTTCTGGAACTCGTCCAGCGTGGTCGAGCGCAGCTTGCCATTGGCGAGCAGGCGGAACCACTGTTCGAGCGACTCCTTGGCATAGTCGCTTTCGAGGTTATCGCGCGGGTCGAACAGGCCCTGACCGCCAGTCTGTCGCTGGCCGCGGGTGAGCGCGCCCAGGCTGTCGAGCCGGCGCGCGATCGTCGAGATGAAGCGACGTTCGCCCCGACAGTTGGTCGACACCGGCCGGAACAGCGGCGCGGTTGCCTGATGCGTGCGGTGCGTGCGGCCAAGCCCCTGGATGGCGGCGTCAGCACGCCAGCCCGGCTCGAGGAGGTAATGATTGCGGCGCGACTGGTTTTCGCAACGGAGACTCGCATGATAGCTGCGGCCGGTGCCGCCAGCGTCGGAGAAGATCAGGATCTTCTTTGCACCGCGCATGAAAGCGTCGGTCTCGGCGAGATTGGTGCGGGGCGAGCGGCTTTCGACGCGCTGGCGGCCGTGGGCGTCCATGATGACGCGCCGGCTACGCCCCGTGACCTCGGCGACCGCATCGGTGCCGAAATGCCCGATGATATGGTCGAGCGCGGACCCGACGATGGGTAGTGCACAGAGCTGCTCGAGGAGGTTGTCGCGCATCTCGAGCGCCTCTCGGGCGAAGACGGGGCGGCCGTCTTCGTCCGACATTGGTTCGGAACGGGTTTTGCCGGTCTCGTCGACAAAGGTTTTCATCTGCCGGACCGGGAAGGCGGCCGTGAGGTACGACATGAGAAACTCCCTCGGCGAAAGTTCAATGTCGAGATTGGCGCGTTCTTCGACGGTCAGCGCGGCCAGTGCCCGGTTGAGCATCGCCTCGGACGTCGAGACGAGCTGGATCACCACGCTCTCGCCGCGCGCGAGATCGGCGCGGATCGCGGGAACGAGTGAGGGCAGCTTCATGCCGATCAGGAGTTGGCAGAAGAAACGCTGCTTGGTGGACTCGAAGATCGACAGCGCGGCCGCCTTGGCGCCGCTGTTATAGGTGTCGTTCGAGAAGCTGTCCGTCACGCGGGTCGCGTCCAGCGCCGCGCGCAGGTTGCTGTGGATGATCGCCCACGCATCGGCATAGGCGTCATAGACCTCGATCTGGTCTGGTGTGAGGTTGTGCTGGAGGATATCGTATTCGACACCGGCGAAGCTCAGCGCGCGCGAGACGTAGAGGCCCTGCATTTTCAGGTCGCGCGCGATCAGCTCCAGCGCGGCGATACCGCCCCGGCGCAGGGAGTCGACGAAGGTCCGGCGATCGGCGAACGCCGTGACCGGACCCCACAGGCCAAGCCGCGTTGCATAGGCAAGATTGTTGACGTCGGATGCGCCGGTCGCGGACACGTAGAGGACGCGGGCGCGCGGCAGAAGGTTCTGGAGACGGACGCCGGCGATGCCCTGATCGGAGCCTTGTTTGGTGCCGAAACTGCCTTCGCCTCCTGCGACACCAGCCATCTCGTGCGCCTCGTCGAACACGATCATGCCGTCGTAGTCGTCGCCGACCCATTCGAGGATCTGCTGGAGCCGGGTGCCCTTGTCACCGCGATTGGAGCGTAACGTCGCATAGGTGAGGAACAGCACGCCTTCGGCCGCGCCTACGGGCGAGCCCAGCTTCCACTGGTTGAGATGCTGGATGTCGAGCGCGAGACCGCCAACGGCGGTCCAGTCGCGACGCGCATCTTCGAGCAACGTCTCGGTCTTGGAGACCCAGATGTGTTTTCGGCGTCCGCGCAGCCACTGGTCGAGGATGATCGCGGCAACCTGACGGCCCTTGCCGGCCCCGGTGCCGTCACCGAGGAAGAAGCCGGTCCGATACGGACGGCCATCCTCGGATGGTGCGATCGAGAGTCCCTCCTCGACAGGTTTGAACAGGCCGGGGATGTCACGCTCGAAAGCGTCGCCGGCATAGATCAGCGTCTCGAGCTGTGCGTCGGAGAGCGTCTTCGCGTCGACGACGGCTTGCGGGAGCGTGGGGACGTAAGTCGGCCGCGGTGCGGTGATCGAGCCCATGGCAATCGATTCCACCAGCGCGGTTGGATGCGCCGTTGCGCAGCCGATCGCGATCCGGCTGGGCCGGTATGGCAGGTACACACCGACAGACTCGCCGGTCGGGAGTGGCTCGGCGAACACGGTGTAATCGATCGGCGTCGCTGTCTGCGACTGCGCCGCTTTTCCCGGGGGTGCGTTGAGGCGCGGTTTGCTCGTCAAGCCGCCAAGAAGCGAGCTACGCCCGGTGGGGCGGGTGAGCAGCGACGCCGTGCGCGGGACAGGCGCGCACACAGGCGGAGCGGTCTTGGCGGTGATCGCCGCAAGCGCATCGGCGAGCGTCGCGCAGCGGATCAGCTCGGCAGGCGTGCCAGTGCCCTTTTCCAGCACCATGATTTTCACCGTCTGGCTGGTGCCATGCTTCGCATAGGCATTCGCCGGCAATTCGAGGTGCAGCGTCAGCGTGCAACCCTCGGTCGCCTTCGCCCAGGCGCGGCTCGAGGTATCGACGCGGTCGGGCAGGATGGCGGCGCAGCGGCCTCCGGTGCCGAGACGCATCAAGGCGGCGCGAAGATGTCGGAACGCTGCCAGCGGGTCGGCATGGCGACCGGTGCTGCGCGAGAAGGGAGGATTGATGAGGACGGCCGTTGGCCGGATCGTTGGTTCGAGTAGATCGTGGATCAGCTCGCCGTCGTGCCGCGTGACAGCAACGCCCAGGAACGCGGCAGCGAGCATCTCAGCGCGCGCCGGATCGATCTCGTTAAGGACCAGGCGGGCACCGACGCGGTGCGCGAAGACGGCGAGCAGGCCGGTCCCGGCAGACGGTTCGAGGACCAGATCCGTGGCCGCGATCCTGCCGGCGAGCGCAGCAAGGTAGGCGACCGGGGCCGGGGTCGAGAATTGCTGAAGCTCAATCTGCTCCTCGCTGCGAACGGTATGCGTCGGCAGGCCGGCGACCAGCTCGGTCAGCGCGGCAAGGCAATTGCCGGGTGTGGACGGCAGGTCGGCCTTCGCCAGGTGCATGACCTCGGCGAGTTCGAGCATGTCGTAAGCGTCGCGTAGCGACCAACGACCGTCGGCCGAGGATCCGCCATAGGCTTGCTCCATGACCCACAGCAGCGTGTCGCGCTGGAGCGAACCGTTCCTGGCGATGGTGTCGGCGACGGCCTTGGCGGCCGTGATCGAGGGTTCGGTGAAGTCGAGTTCGAGAGCTGCGGCTGAGGTGCGCATCGAGGGCTTCCTTCTTGTCGCCCGGTGCTCATCACCGGATCAACAAGCCGAAGGCTCCCTCTCCTCTGCACGCCTTGCGCCCGACGAAGCATCGCTACCGCGAAGCCATCTCCCAAAGCCGGTTGGGACGCGTCGGCCGCAGCTAGTTGCGCAGGATGTCAGGCATATGGATCGATATCAGGCGGCCAACGCGGCTCGAGTTCCTGTCAAACGATCCTTGGGCTTCATCACGACGACCGTCTCGGGCTTCCCGACCCGTCGGCCTAGTTTATCCCGCGCAGGGACTTCCGGAACAACTTCCCGCACTTCGATGGAGTAGCTCGGCATTTTATTCTCGGCTGCGATCTTCTTCAGCTGACTTTTCAACGTGCGGAGCGGCGACGTTGAGCCGATCTTCGCACCCAGCATTTCCAGAGGCATTTCATATTCTTCATCACGACAGTAGCAGTGCGCCAATTCATAAAGGCGTCGTTCAATCGAGCCGAGACGGAAATAGTCGTTGTGGTAGTCATAGATACGGCTGTCGCGCGAGACCGCGCGGACGAGCCAATCACAGAGCTGGACGCGGACAGGCATGAGTTGATCGACGCCGCTCGCCGTTTCGCGAGTGGTCGCCTGCGCTTCCGCGAACCAGGAGAAGAAGCCCTTCGTCCCCACGGTGCCGGTTTTGATATTCGTGCGGATCTGCGTGCCCTGCAGGCGACCGAGCGCTTCGATGAAGCGATCGTAATCACGCTTCGATGGGCGTCCGACGCCGGTCGCCCGGAAGAAGTCGTGTGCATTGAAGGTGAAGACGTTTTGTACTTCACCCCCGGTCCGACCAATATGCTGCACCATCAGCGACAGGACGTAGATCAAGACCTCCTTATCCCACATCGTCGCGATACCGCTCGAACTGGGCTTGATCTCGATTTTAACGCCGTCCATCTCGTAGGTCATCGCCTCCATCTGAGGCCGCTTCGCTAACGAGAAGAGTGGAAAGTCCATGATACTCTGCTCGCCACGGACTTTGCCGTGCAGCGGGCTATCGAGATAGTCGAACAGCTTGCCCTGGGTGAGAGCGACTTCTCGCGAATCCATCGTCGGGGCTCCCACCAGCTTCACTTAGCAAAGCCGCTTATAGCGGATCGGCCGCAAACCTGCAGTCGGATAAGCGACCGCGTTATCGATAGCACGAGGATTTGGAGCGATTTAGCCGGTAAATCGGGGTGTGTTTCACATTTCGGTAGGTGCGGGCCACCGCAAACTCGGTCGGGACTCGTGCTATCGGTAACGCCGTGAAAGCCGTTCAAAGACCAGGTGTGCAGTACGAGGTCCAGGCCTTTGAAAAGATGACGAGATCCCGTCATCTTAGTCCGGCTCCCCGGGAAACCAGCCGCGACATCAGGCTCCCGATCGGCGTCGCGTCGGTTCCATCGGACATCCCCCGCATGGCGACCGCGCGGCTCGTGTCCTTGAGGCCGTGGAGCGTCCGCCCCAGGTTCAATTCGCCCTTGCCAGCTTTGCTGCTCATTCCGCGAAGATACGCGCCGGGCCGCTGAACCTCGCCGCGCCGGTATTTCTGGATGGTGGCGATGACGGAGGCAGCAGCACCTCGTTGGCCCATGATGCGACAGGCTTCCTTGAACGCGTGATTGCTGATCCCCGACTGGCCCGCAAGCCGCTCCGCGGTGGCGACCACCTCGCCCCACGATCCATCGTGGTGGAGCAGACCGGAACAAAGCTCCGGCGCGATCGACATCATGAATTCCGGATCGACACCGTGTTTCTCCAGATCGTCGTCGACGGCAGTTTGAGGTTGAGCGGGGAGGGCGTCCCCATTTCCACTACTGTCTTTCGCCAAGCCACTACGGGTATCTGCTTTAGCAGATTGGAGTTTGCTTGTAGTTGTAGAGTGGATGTCCTCACGTCCATCCCAGCATGAACTATCATTCTGATCGCTACCCGTATTGGGGACGGCAATCTTGGCCGAAACAGCCCCGGCAAGACGACGCGCACGCTCTTCGATCTGCTCCACACAGCCCGTCAGAAGGCCGGCATCGCGGACGCAACGCATCTGGTCGGTGGCCATCAACGCCAACGCGAGATCGTCACCCGCCTTCAAATCGTGAAGATCGGCGTCGAATGCCGTTTGGGCCAGAGCCCTGATATTCCTGCGGGCAGCGGCCAGGCGCTTGCGGAGCACTGTCAGTGCCGCGTCCTCGGCGGCACCCTTGGCCGCGCGGGCAGCAAATTCCTGAAGCCTGGTCCCGATCGGAGCGAGCACGATGCCGTAGCCCCAGGTGATGAAGCCGTCGGCTCCGCGGCGTCCACCACGATGACCATTCGGACTATCCCGAAAGCTGACCAGACCGAAGGCCTGTGCCTGGTTCAAGAGCTTTTGAACCTGTCGGACGGTTACGCCCAGCTTTTGGGCGAGCAGGTCGTTCGATGGCCAAACGACGGGGATTTGTCCACCCAGCCAGTCCTGCGGCTTCGTCCAGGCAAACAGGAGGTCGATGACGGAGACCACGCGCAGGGGGACGCCTATATAAGGAGCCGCCCGTTTGAGCGCCGCAAGCGCGTTGGAAGGTGCCATTCCGGTCTCGAGCCCGCAAAATTCGTCGACAAGTTTCGTCGCCTTGGCGGCATGCTCGTCAAACCGGCGAAGTCCCCGGCCGGGGCTTTGGGCAGCAGCCATCGTTCGTTCTCCCTGGGAGGGGAGCCCGTGCAGACAAAGCGACACCGTGGCGCCACGGTCGGCGCTTTGGGGTAGCAATATGAAAGGGAGCCAGCTAAGTGAGAGTTCTCACATCCGCCCTAGCAGGCGTCCCGAAAAGCCCGGCCTCGTGCCGGGTTTTTCATGTCCGCACAGCGTCCCCCTTGATCGTTGTGACGCGCGCCCGGGTGGACGGCGGCGGTCAGCGTTGAGCCGATCCACATCGTCGATTGTTAAGCATCGCTGGCGGGTCGGTCGTGCGCGATGAATCGTGCTATCGGTAACGGAACGGGCAATAATCACGTGCTATCGGTAACGAAGCGTCGATCTTCGCTCGTGCTATCGATAACGCCGTGCTGCCGAGGCACGTGCTATCGGTAACGCCGTCGCGCTCTCGCTCGTGCTTTCGGTAACGGCGTGAGAATCGGGCGATTCGGCAGCCCCACGTAACATGTAGCACAGAAGGAGAGGGTCCTCCTCAGCGCCGCGCCGGGTAGGCGTGGCGGGAAAATGAGAGTTGAGCCGGCGAGGAATTGCGAGTTCACGCTCGAAATTGGCTGACGTCGTCTGTCCAAGCGGTAGACCGAATGGGACTTTTTCAGGCGTTCGATATGTCACTGACGACCGAAGAACGGAGTCTTGTGTGACCCGTGGAATTCGTCAGCCCGATCTTCGATCCTGTATTCGGGACTCGGCGATCTGAAGATCGAGCCACTGCTCCGAAGCAGCAAGAAGGGGAGTGAGCGTGCCGATAATCAGGCGGCGTCCGTCATCGGGATCCGTTTGTCTGACTATGTATCCAAGCGCCTCGAGATGCTCGATATGGCGCAAAGCGGTGGTCGTCGAGCCTCCGCTAAGCTTACAAAGCTGGGACACAGCGATGCGGCGCCGCTCGCACGTGGCCACGTAAAGCTCCAGGATCATGTCCCAGCTCGGATCATAGAAGCGGACCCCGTTGAAGTGGGTCGCCCGCCTACGCCGGCCGACCAACACCGCCCTGGCCTCGGCAAGCCTGCGCTCGGACAGGTCTCTCGCGTCTGGCGGCATAGACAGCAAAGTGTCCTCGATCGCCTTGCGCGGCAGCCGCACAACGACGTCGATCAGGTCGTTTCCTTCATATGCTGCACCCATAATCGTCTTGATCCGTTTCGGATGTAGGGCTCGGCGTCGCGGGGTATGCGGAACGTGCCAAGCGCAAGGGCTCCAAGCGCGAGATAAGCATAGATCCCGAGCCCGGTATGATAGGCAAAGAGCGGGATTCCAGGCAGCAATGCGCCGAGAGCGCTCATGAACAGATCGCCGAGCGCAAAACCTGCCGCCCAGATCGGCCAGAAGCGGGTCGTGGTGATGCCCAGCCAGTAGAACCCGATAGCAACGCCGAAGTCGATGGACATGATGATCACGTCGGCCGGCGCAAGGCGGGCTACGTCGTACAAACGAAGAACCGACGACACCACAGAGGCAACAACATTGATTGCTGCCCCGCAGCGCTCAGGTCGACCGCCCCGGAAGAAAGCAAAACTGCAGATACCCACGAGAGTGGAATTAAACAGTAGTGCCAAAAATATCCCGAGCGACATCGATTCTCCGTTCAGACAATTTACGCTGCCTCCAAGGCCATCTCGGTCAGCGTAGCCGTCGTCGGCTTCGGCGTGCCTTCGCCCCAGTTTGTCTCGGTGAGACCAAGTTGTCGGCCAACCCGCTCAACGGCCAGATGCGCTCGCATAGCCATATGGTCTTGGCCATCAACCAACGACGCGAGCGCTGCAACGGTTGCCTTCACCGTCCGCTGCGTCATCGCAGGCGAAAGGCTATGCACCTCCGTCGCGTCGAGTGTCGTCAAAAGAAACTGAGCAGTGTCGCGCGCGGCGAGGTTGATCGACCGCTCCGCCTTGCGGAGCTCATCCGCGATTACCCGGCTCGTATTGGAAAGTCCTTGCATTACGGCTCCCTTGGACGACCAGCGCCCATCATAGTGGTTTCAGCCCGAGCAGAAGAAGCAGCGTTACAATCGCCATGCCGGCTGCGGTCAGGCCCAAGGGGGTCACGATCGAGATGATCGCAGTCCAGAAGGCAACCTGCTTCCAGGTGAGCATATTCGCTGCCGCCCCAGCGGTCGGCAACGGGAGGGAAAGCGGGAAAGTTGGCGGCGCGGAAGGTAGGTCGTTTGCAGGGGGTAAAGGCTCTACCCCTCCGTCGTAATCCGCCAAAAGCCGCGCGGCATCGAAACGGGTCGGCACACCGAGGATATTATTGGCCTTTAACAGCTGCTTATCGACCGCCCTGTGGCTGCTGCCCGTAGCCGCGGCGATCTCCTTCGAGTTGCGGTTCTGAAGCACAAGGCGGAGATACGACCGCTGACGATCGGTCAGGCGGGCAATGCGATCCGGTGCGCTTACATCTGGCGTCGGAGTTGGGGGCGCCTGTTCGGCAGGAGGTCTGCCCGGTTCGTTGGTCAGCATGCTCTTGAAAATACTCGCAACGCGGAATGATTCGGCTCCAGATCAGGGATAACTCCTGACGGGCTCTGCCGATCAAATTGACATTGCGAATGAGTTGAGTCGGCGCGCGAACGCGGCGAACAGGTCTCGTTCGAGGGCCCACGACGCCTCGCCGAGTTCTCAATTTCGAAGGTGGCCGAACCCATGCGCACCTCGGCGATCGGCAGCGGCCGCCACTCAGTTCGAGTGACGCCCTAGTGAACGGACGGAAATTTGCCGAGAGTTGCGGCTGTGTCGTTCAAGCGCGAGGCCCAAAAGGAAAGGATCTGTCCCTCGGCAGGGCGATCTTCGGCTGTATGCGCGGCAAATTCGGACAGGGTGCGGGCGAGTTCGACACTGGTAATTATACGTTCGCGTTCCAGTATCGTGGCCAGTAGTGCCAGCCAGTCGCCATGTGCCTGCACCAGCGCTTCGATCTGAAGCACCCCCTCACCGCTGCGGGATAAGCCCTGTGAAGGGCTTTGGGGCCGGCGGAATCTCGTAAGCAAACTTTTGATCAAGGACATGGCGCGCATTCCATCAACCGCCCGTAGCCGGGACGGTTGAACACGCGGGAACACTGGTAACCACGCCCCACGTATTCCCCGCACCGACAAGCGGTAGCAAGGTCTTGTATTTCGCGGGCCGCCCGACGGAAATCGGGGACCCAGCATTCGACCGCACATGCGGGCCAGGGATGGTGTTCAAGCCATGCCCAAGCCAAACCACTATGGCATAAGGCTCAGGCGAAAACACGCTGTCATTGCAAACTCAAGCGTGCCCCAGCATTCTGGAGGCTGACGTTGCGCTCGTTGCTGAATTCGACGTCAATCCGGTATTGCTCGCGCGCTGCGCGTCCACGGGTGTGCCACGTGGCGCACCTCACGCGAGGATCGTCACCCATATGGGACGAGACGCCAGAGGCGGCTCGGTGGACGCCACTGCGTCGATAGAGCCGTGCCCGTAGGGTCGCGCCCGCTGTTGGCATATCAACACCCGCAAACATGCACAGCGAAGCAGAAGCGCTTGCTCCTCTAGTGACTGTAGCTTGTAGGCGACTTCTGCACCTTCCGTCGACGGAGGCTTGGAGATTGCTTTGTGTTGTTCACACAACCGGGAACCCCGCGCGTGTCCCGGCGCTCGTTGATCGGCCGCCTGTTGGGTTTCGGTGTGTCTGCAGCCGTGGGCAAACCTGGCTTGGCGGCCATCGCGCCGCATCTCGTTGGCCAGTGGAACTTTGGTCCGCTATTTCCTGACTGGCAGCCCTTGGAAGTAGCAACCGGCGACACGCTGTTGGTGAAGGCTCGGGTGGCGGGATCGTCAGTCGAGGCGGTGCTGGATAGCGGGAGCGGGGCGTCCATCATCGACGTGTCGTTGGCACGAACACTCGGGATGGCGGACGGCGAACGGCGCACGATAAGCGGCTTGGGCGGGAAAGCTGCGGTCCGCTTGATCCATGATGTCGAGGTGCAGCTCGGGCATCGAACACGTCGACTTCCGTTCGCAGTGGTAGCGGATCTGGGCGCACTGTCAGCCGCGTTCGGAAGACGGATCAACATGCTGCTCGGCGCAGATATGTTCATCGGGAATTGCATAGCTCTTGATTTTGGACATCGGCAATTCGCGCTCATGCCGACCGGCAGTTTCCTCGGCGGTTCGGACTGGACGCCGGTCGCTCTGGGGCATGGTGCGAAGCAGGAGCTGTATGTATCTGCCGCGATCGGAGGCATGAGCGCAGTGCCGCTGATGATCGACCTTGGCAGCTCCGCGGCGCTCATGCTGTCTTCGGCTTATGTCGATGCGCATGGCCTGACTCGCGGGCGAGCGACATCTACTGCGGCGCTTGGCGGCGTCGAAGGCGTTGCTACCGTCGACGTTTTCACAACCCCTAAACTGACGATCGGCGGGCTCTCTGCCGAGAACATTCCGACGTTGGGAAACCGCAACTGGCTTTCGACCCGCACGGTCGGCAATATCGGATTGCCACTAATTGGTCAGTTCGACGCCATATTTGATGTGACTGCCGGGTTTGTATGGCTCCGCCCGCCCGCCTCCGGACACCGCCTTCCCATGTTGAAGGATCGAAGCGGCCTCGGGCTCGCAGCTTCCCCAACGGGCCTCGACGTCGTCCATGTGGCGGCGAACAGCCCGGCGGGGAAAGACGGTTGGATACCCGGAAACCGCATCGTTGCGGTGAATGGCTTCCCGATCGATGCGCTTTACACACACGGGGCGCGTTGGCGATGGCGCTTCATGCCATCCGGAACGGTCATAAAACTCAAGGATCAGGCCGGTCATGACCGTCAGCTCCGACTTGCGGATTATTACTAAGTCTTTGGCGCACGGACCTCACCAATCGCCTGCATAATCCGGCAATCCGCTATCTGTTCGTTCGTGCAGCTTCGGGTAAGGGCCGCTAGCTCGTCGCGTAAGGATGCGAGCTGCGCAAGACGGCTTTCCACATCAGCAAGGTGGTGGGCGGCAATGGCGGATGCCGCGCTGCAATCCTGGGCTGGGTTCTCCGCCAGGTGGATCAGCGAGCGTATCTCGTCGATCGAGAAGCCGAGCCTACGGCCATTGCGGATGAAGTGAAGCCGTTGCGCGTCCCCGGAGGCATAGGTCCGACGTCCGGACGCGGTTCGCGGCGGGGCCGCTAGCAGCCCGATCGTCTCGTAAAAGCGAATTGTCGTCACCTTTGTCGCGGTCTCTCGCGCAAGCTGGCCGATCATCATGGGTGCAATCGTCATAGTGTCATCCCGCTAATGCGAACGGATCGCAGATTCCGCTTGATCCTACAGCTACTGTAGCATGTAGGGGAGAAACCATGACCTCCAATGAATCAAGCTGTGGCTGCGCCGGCGAACCAGCTCGCGCGCAACATGATCCAGCCTACCGTCGCGCGTTACTGATCGTCGTGGTGCTCAATCTCGGCTTTGGCGTAGCCGAGCTGTTCGGCGGATTTATGGCCGACAGTCAGGCGCTGAAAGCGGACTCGCTCGACTTTCTGGGCGACGGCTCGATCAGCCTCCTTGGCCTGCTTGCACTCACCTGGGCGCCCCGGGCACGGTCTAATGTTGCCCTCTCGCAAGGGCTGTTTCTCGGCGCTTTGGGAATAGGAGTGATCTGCTTCGCGATTTGGCGAGCCCTCAACGCTACCGCACCCGACGCCGAGCTGATGGGCGCGATTGGCGTCGTCGCTTTGGCAATCAATGTCGCCTCGGCACTGGTGCTTGCACGCTTCCGGGAAGGAGACGCCAACGTTCGTGCGATCTGGCTGTTCAGCCGCAACGATGCACTCGCTAATGTGGCCGTGATTATCGCTGCCGGGCTGGTCGCCTGGACGGGAAGCGCCTGGCCGGATTTGGCGGTCGCCGGTGTGATCGCGCTCCTGTTCCTGCACTCAGCTTATGAGATTGTCACAGGCGCTTTGCGCGAACGGGGGCAGCGATAATGCGTTTTCTCCCTAAGATCCGGGCGATGCTCTCGGCGCGGCTTTTGGCCACAATAGTCGCCTTGCTTGTCCCAGCCTCGGCGATGGCCGATCCTGCTGACGTGCAAACCGCGTGGCGGCTGCTGGACTATGTGGCGGTCGATTATAGTGGCGCCGTTGAGGCCGGCAGGGTCAAGAGTACGTCCGAATATGCTGAGATGAATGAGTTTGCCGCATCGGTCTCGACCCGGCTTCATCGCTTGCCGGCGAAGCCCGAACGGCAAATCCTCATTCAAGGGGCCGCCAACCTCCAAGCACTTATCGGCCGCAAGGGATCGGCCGAACAGGTCGCTACTCTCGCGCATGGACTCGCGGCCGATCTGCTACGCGCCTATCCGGTGCCGCTGGCTCCCGACAAGGTGCCGGACCTCGCGTCGGGTTCTGCCCTGTTCCAGCAAACCTGTGCCGCTTGTCACGGTATGACAGGAAACGGGCGCGGTCCCGACGCGGCCAAGCTTTCCACGCCCCCGATTGCGTTCACCGACGTAACCCGTGCCCGGCAACGAAGCGTGTTCGCGCTCTACCAGGTGGTGACGCAGGGCATTGACGGGACGGCGATGCAGAGCTTCGCCGATCTGCCGAACGATCAGCGTTGGGCGGCCGCGTTCCGTGCTGGCAGCTTTGCCTTTACCGACGAACAGGCACGCGAAGGCGAGCGACTGTGGAAGTCGGACGCGGCGCTTCGCAGACGTATTCCGGATTTGAAAACGCTGGTCGCGCTCACCCCGGCTGCACTCGCCACCTCGATCGGCGAAGCCAGGGCTGACGCCCTGCTCGCGTTCCTGCGGCGCCACCCCGATCAGGTGGTGCAGCAAGCCCCCGGATCGCTCTCAATCGCTCGCACCAAGGTCGCCGAAAGTGTTGCTGCGGCCCGGCGCGGCGATGCGCGCGGGGCGAGGGAGCTCGCCCTGTCCGCGTATCTCGACGGGTTCGAACCGGTTGAGCCGACGCTTACAGCGCGCGATGCGACCCTGATGGGTCGTATCGAGGGCGCTATGGGTGAATTCCGCGCCGCGATCGACCGCGGTGCCTCGCCCGAAGATCTCACGGAAAAGGTATCGGTGCTTGACGGTTTGTTCGACGATGCGGAAGCCGTGCTGTCCCCTGATGCCGCCACAGATGCGTCCACCTTCCTGGGGGCATTTACAATCTTGTTGCGCGAGGGGCTCGAAGCGCTGCTCATCGTCGTCGCCATGATCGCATTTCTGCGCAAGGCCGATCGCACCGACGCCCTGCGCTACGTTCATGGCGGATGGATTGGCGCGCTCGTCGCAGGCGGCGTCACCTGGGCGGTTGCCACCTATGCGATCGGGATCAGCGGCGCGAGCCGCGAGCTCACTGAAGGGTTCGGATCGCTGTTTGCCGCGATCGTGCTACTCTCGGTCGGCATCTGGATGCACGGCAAGGCGCAAGCCGATCAGTGGCAGCGCTACATTCGCGAGAAGATGTCGCGCGCGCTTTCGGGCGGCTCGGGCTGGTTCCTGTTCGGACTGGCGTTTGTCGTGGTCTATCGCGAGGTCTTCGAGACGATACTGTTCTATGCGGCGCTCTCGGCGCAGGGAAACAACGCAATGCTCCTTGCCGGTGCCGGGTCAGCGGTTGCTGTGCTGGGCGTGATCGCCTGGGCCATGCTCCGCTACACCCGAAAGCTGCCGATCACGCAGTTCTTCCGATTTAGCTCGTGGCTGATGGCGGCGTTGACGGTCGTGCTTGCGGGCAAGGGTGTTGCTGCGCTCCAGGAAGCTGGGATCATCGACATAGCGCCGCTCGCAGACGTACCACGGCTGTCGATGCTTGGTCTGTTTCCGACCTGGCAATCGGTGCTCGCGCAAATTCTCATGGCGGTCGCTATCGCCATCGGGTTCGCGTGGAACCGGCGTGGCGGAAGCCGGACCCAGAAAGCTGCCTCGGCCTAGAGTAGAAGCGGACCGCCTTGGACGGTCCGCCTGCAACGTCAACGTGGCTTGATGGCGGTCACGGTCGGCCCCGTCGCAGTGACCTGCACCGTAAAATCGATCCGCTGCCCAACCTTGACGGTTCTAAGGAGCGTTGGCGGGTTGGCGACAAAGGCCATCGTCATCCCGGGCCATGCCAGTGCGGCGATCGGCCCGTGCTGGATCGTGACCTTGGCTGTCTTCGGATCAAGCGCCTTGACGATGCCGCTACCGTTGCCGGTTTTGGCGGCCTTCGTCGCCATGCCCGGCATCGGTTTGATTGTCTGCGCTACTACGGAGGTTGCCGTGAGGCTGGCGACGATGAGTAGGACGATGGTTTTCATGTCTAATCCTTGATTGAAGAGGGAAGGGGGAACGTAGAAGCGGCAGGCTGGCGCGATCGTCGCAGCAGCAGATAGGCGGCGGGCAGCACCAGCATCGAAAGAAGTGGCGCCGTCAGCATCCCACCAATCATCGGTGCAGCGATCCGGCTCATCACTTCGGAGCCGGTGCCTGTCCCGATCAGGATTGGGAACAGCCCGGCAAGGATCACCGCGACGGTCATCGCCTTGGGCCGGACCCGAAGGAGGGCACCTTCGCGCACTGCCGCTGCGACCTCGGCATCGTTCGGTGTCTCGCCCCGGGCATCCAGCGCGTGCTTGAGGTAGATTAGCATCACCACGCCGAACTCGGCGGAGACACCGGCAAGCGCGATGAACCCGACACCGGTGGCGACCGATTGGTTGTAGCCGAGCAGATAGAGCAGCCATAGGCCGCCGGTGAGCGCGAACGGCAGGGTGCCCATCACCAGCGCGGCTTCATCGAGCCGGCGGAAGGTCGCGTAGAGCAGCAGGAAGATGATGACCAAGGTCGCCGGAACGACGATCTTCAATCGCTCGACCGCGCGCTGCAGATACTCGAACTGGCCGGTGTAGGTGACGCTGACGCCGGGCGGCAGTTTCACCTTGGCGGCGATCACGTTCTGCAGATCACGAACGATGGTGGTGAGCGGAGCGCCGCGTCCATCGATGTAGATCCACGTTACCGGTCGACCATTCTCGCTCCGCAGCATCGGCGGTCCATCGGTGATGCGAACGTCAGCGACAGTGCCGAGCGTGATCTGCTGCCCTGCCGGCGTCAGTACGGCCAGATTGCGCAGGCCCTCGATGCTGTCGCGCAGCTCGCGCGGATAGCGCACGCTGATCGGATAACGCGCGAGTCCCTCGACGGTCTGGCCGATCGTCTCGCCTCCGATCGCGCTCGATACGATCGACTGCACGTCGGCGACGTTGAGACCATAGCGTGATGCGGCGGCCCGGTTGATATCGACATCGATATACCGCCCGCCGGTGAGCCGTTCGGCGAGCGCAGACCCCACCCCGGGCACGGTCTTCGCGACCTGTTCGATCTCGCGCGCAGCCGCGTCGATCTCGGCGAGGTTCGCGCCTGCCACCTTGATACCGATCGGACTCTTGATGCCGGTAGACAGCATCTCGATCCGGTTACGGATCGGCGGAATCCAGAAATTGGCGAGGCCCGGCACCTTTACCGCCTTGTCGAGCTGATCGATCAGCTTGTCTTGCGTCATACCCGCGCGCCACTGATCTTTGGGCTTGAAGCGGATCGTGGTCTCAAACATTTCGAGCGGCGCAGGGTCGGTCGCGGTGTCGGCGCGGCCGGCCTTGCCGAACACGCTTTCCACTTCAGGTACGGTCTTGATGAGCCGGTCGGTGAGCTGGAGCAACTGGCCGGCCTTGGCGGTCGAGATGCCGGGCAGCGCGGAAGGCATGTAGAGCAGGTCGCCCTCGTTCATCTGCGGGATGAACTCGCCGCCAAGCTGACTGATTGGCCAGAGGCTGGTCGCAAATACGAGGCCGGCGATGACCAGCGCCTGCTTCGGCCGCGCCAGTACCCAATCGAGCGCGGGACGGTAGATGCGGGTGAGGACGCGATTGATCGGATTGGCATTCTCGGACGGGATGCGACCGCGGATCAGCAACCCCATTAGTACCGGGATCAGCGTGATCGACAGAATCGCCGCACCCGCCATCGCATAGGTCTTGGTGAACGCGAGCGGCGCGAACAGCCTCCCCTCCTGACCCTGGAGCGAGAAGATCGGCACGAACGAGAACGTGATAATGAGAAGGCTGAGGAACAGCGCCGGGCCGACCTCGACCGCTGCCGCGGTGATCACGCGCCAGCGCTCGGCACCCGGCAACGTCTCGTCCGGATGATCGTGCGCCCAATGTTCGAGATGCTTGTGCGCGTTTTCGATCATGACGACGGCCGCATCGACCATTGCTCCGATGGCGATGGCGATGCCGCCCAGCGAGAGGATATTGGCGTTCAGTCCCTGCACGCGCATCGCAATGAAGGCGATCAGGATACCGAGCGGGAGCGTGAGAATGGCGACCAGCGCCGATCGAACGTGCCAGAGGAACAGCGCACAGACGAGTGCCACGACGATGAACTCCTCGATCAGCTTACTGCGCAAATTGTCGACCGCGCGATCGATCAGGCCCGACCTGTCATAGGTGGTGACGACCTCCACGCCGGGTGGCAGGCTCTTCTTCAATTCCTCGAGCCGGGTGCGTACCCCGTCGATCACTTCACGCGCGTTCTTGCCCTGGCGCATCACGATGACACCGCCTGCAACCTCGCCCTCGCCGTTGAGCTCGGCCAACCCGCGACGCATTTCGGGACCGATCTGAATCGTGGCGACGTCCCCGAGTGTCACGGGCACGCCGCCAACCGTCTTGAGCGGCACGCTGCGGAAATCGTCGAGCGTCTTCAGATAGCCGGTCGCGCGGACGATATATTCCGCCTCCGCCATCTCGAGAACCGATCCGCCGCTCTCCTGGTTGCCGCGCTTCAGCGCTTCAGTGACCGCCTCGTGGGTGATGCCGTAAGCGGCCAGCTTCTGCGGATCGAGGACAACCTGATACTCTTTCACCATGCCGCCGATGCTCGCGACCTCGGCGACCCCCGGCACGGTCTTCAGTTCGTAGCGCAGGAACCAGTCCTGGATGCTGCGGAGCTGTGCGAGATCGTGACGACCGGTCCGGTCGACGAGTGCATATTCATAGACCCAGCCCACCCCGGTAGCATCCGGGCCGAGCGATGCCTTTGCACCCTCGGGCAGACGGCTTTGCACCTGGCTCAGATATTCGAGGACCCGGCTGCGCGCCCAATAGAGGTCGGTCGCGTCGTCGAACAGGACATAGACGAAGCTGTCGCCGACGAACGAATAGCCGCGCACCACGCGTGCGCCGGGCACAGACAGCATTGTCGTCGCGAGCGGATACGTGACTTGGTTCTCGACGATCTGCGGGGCCTGGCCCGGATAGGTGGTGCGGATGATGACCTGGACGTCCGACAAGTCGGGCAGCGCATCGACCGCGGTCGATCGCAAAGCGCCCACCCCGATGACGATCAGCGCGAGGGCGGCGAGCAGAACGAGGACGCGCGCCTTGACGGACGCCTCGATGATCCGCGCGATCACTTCGTGTCGCCCGTGATCGGCCGCGCGGCGATGCCGGTCAGGCTCGCCTCGCTGTCCAGCAGGAACTGGCCCGACGCGACGACCTTCTCGCCTGGTGCCAGTCCGGCGAGGATTTCGGTCCTGCCACCTGCATCACGGCCCGTCTTGACCTCTGCTGGCCGATATCGGCCCTTATCCTCGGCGAGCATGACCAGCGTGCGCTTGCCAGTGCGGATGACGGCTTCGCTCGGCACCAGCAGCGCGGTGTCGGACGTGCCGCCTAGATGGACGGTCGCGAACATGCCGGGGCGCAGGCGACCACCGGGGTTACGCAGCTCGATCCGTACCGTGAGCGTGCGGCTGTCGGCTTGTGTCGTCGGCAAGACAGCGATGATCCGTCCGGTAAAATGCTCGGCAGGGAAGGCCGCCAGTTCGGCAGTCGCGGTTTGCCCGACCTTGATGGCGCTCGCGCGCACCTCGGGCACTGCGGCATTCAGCCAGACCGTGGCTAGGCCGTTGACCTGTGCCAGCGTCTGCCCGGTGGCGAGCGTTACACCCTGCCGCGCGTCAAGCGTCTGGATGACACCGGCGATTGGGCTGCGCACGGTGGTCATGCCGCGCCCGCGCGGCGTGCCGCCCGGAATACCGAGAAGGCGCAGGCGCTGGGCCGCGGCAGCGGCAAGCGCCCTGTCGCCGGTCCGCCGCACGGCCTCATACTCAGCCTGTGCACCGCCCCATTCGGGCACCAGCACGTCGGCGATCGGCGCACCACGCGCGATCACGTCGCCTGGCGCACGATTATAGACCCGCTGGACGAACCCGGCTGCGCGCGACTGGATGATCGCTACGTCGCGCTGGTTGAAGTCGATCGTGCCGGTCGCATCCAGTGTGCCGGCCAGCATCCCGGTAGTCGTCGTGGCGATACGGATGCCGAGATTTTGCATTGCGGACGGATCGATCGTGACGCCTGGCTTTGCCGTTGATCCGCTACTCGCGTCGGCATATTTGGGAATCGTCTTCATCCCCATCGACGAAAGGCCGGGGCCGTCATGATGCTCGGCCGGTATCATGGGGTCATACCAGTAGAGTATCTCGCGCTGGTCGGTCTGCGCCTGCTGCGTTGGCGAGCCGGCGGTGTTTCCAAGCCGCGCGATGCCGAAACCAATGCCGCCTGCTACAAAGGCCAGTGCGCCCGCGGCGGTTGCAAGACGGGCGCGGGTCATGGTCGTGCCGCTCATCGGTCGTAGCTCCCGAAAGTGATGGTGAGGCGGACTGCATCGGAAGCGACCTGCGCCTCCCGCTCGAGTGACGTCAGTTCGGCGTCTGCAAGCGCAGCCTTGGCATCGATAACGTCGGTGAGGCTTGCCCTACCGGCCGAGTAGCTGGCTGTCTCCAATTCGGCTCGCTCTTGAGCCAGCGTAAGAAGTACGCGTTGTGCCCGCTGCCACTGACTGTGGTGCATTTGATGGTCAGCAAGTGCGGCCTCGAGGTCGGCCGCGAGAGTGCGTCGCGTTTCCTCGCGCTGCGCCTCCGCCTGTGCTTCAGCAGATTGCCGCGCCGCTATACGCGGGTTCTGGCGAGACCGTGCGAAGAGCGGCAGGCTCATCGACACGCCGGCCGATATCATATCTCCATAGCGAGGATCGCGGCGCTGGTACGCCACCTCGGCACCCCAATCCGGGCGCTTCTCTGCCCGTGCTGCGTCCACATCGGCTTGGGCGCGACGAATGCCAGCGTCGGCAGAAATCATGTCGGGATGCTGCTCAAGCGCTGCCCGCAAGCGTACCGGCGCCAAGTCGATCGCCGGCACGTCGCCCGCGATCTCGGGAGCCTGCACGCCCGTCCAGCGGGCCAGCATGGCGCGGGCACGCGCAACTGCGGCTACCAGCTCGTCGCGTCGATCCTCCAGACCGGCAATGGCCTGATCGATCCCCAAGCTTTGGGCCGGACGCGCCGTGCCGGATGAAACGGCCGTTCGCGCGGCAGGAGGGAGTGCGCGCAGCGACGTAATGATCGCATCGATCGCTGCCAACCGTCGACTGGCATAGGCAAGATCGATCCACGCTTGTCCCGCGCCCAACCGGATCTGGCGGAGCTTGACCTCCTGGGTTGCTTGAGCGGTTACGATTGCCGACTGGGCTTGCGCCTGCGCGGCGTGGCGCTTGGCCAGGTTGGGCAAGTCCTGCTGAAAGCCGACCCGCGCCATCGTCATGTCGTCACGCGACAGCGAGAAGGCCGGAGGTCCCGAAATCGGATAGTTATCAACCCCGATCGATAATCGGGGATCGGGAAGGCTTCCGGCAGCGCCAGCCTCGGCTTGGGCAGCCGTGACTCCCGCGCGCGCTGCGGCTGCCCCGGGGGCGTTTGCGACCGCCCCGCGTATCGCTTGGTCATAAGTAAGAGATTCTGCGTGCGCGGCACTCGTTGAAAGCGCCGCCACGGCCAGCATCAGGGATGCGCGCATGGCTAAGTCCGTCTGGAGGGAGTGATACGATCACGCGCTCTCGCCCACGCCCCCTTACGGGAACGCGGATGCAAGACCGCGATCGGATCAGTTCAGACGGTGGGCGGTTGAAGTTCCGGCATTAGGTCGCGCCCGGCCAAGGGTGCATCCACGGCGCGGAAGGCAACGGGAGGCAGGGGAACGCGTGGTGCCGTCAAAGGAAGACGGTCCTGGATGGTCATGGGGATCATACATCCCATCTGAGCGATGCATGCGAGCGTAAGCCCTTTGCAGGGCTGCTCGTGCACGGCCTTCGGCATTCCCTCCATCCCGGCGCAGTCCATGCCAGACGGCATGGCGTGGCTCGCTTCCATCTTCGGCGCAAGCGCCGGTCCCCCGGCATAGGCAGCCTGCTGACCGAACAGGCCAAGCAATGCTCCCAAGAGGAGAAGGAGGGAAAGATGACCTTTCACGCCGATACGGTCGGGCGTGGACGTGCGGGTGTCAACGACTATCCACCATGATGAGCAAACACACGCCGGCCCCCAGGACCGAACGCGATCACGTCATACGGCTGAGCTTTCATGCCCGGCACTTCCATGCCGGGTGAACCCATCGGCATTCCAGCCACGGCTAGGCCGCGTACGCCCTTGGGATGCTGCGCAAGCGCTCGCTTCATGTCAGCGATCGGGACATGTCCCTCGAAAGCCATGCCGTCGATGATCGCGGTATGGCAGGAGCCGAGATCCGCAGGCACGCCTATCTTGCGCTGGAGCACATCGCGGTGCGCATCGTCGATAATCTGGACGTTGCGGCCGAACTGCTGGCGCACCTGCGCCGCCCATTTCTCACAACAGCCGCATCCGGGATCGCGGTGCATAGCAATGCCGTTCGCCGCCAACGCGGCAGCCGGCATCATCATGGCTGCGGCGACGAGCGCGCTTCGGATCGACAACTTCATCGCTCAACTCCTCGGGTAAGCCCCGCCCGTGAGGGCGGGGACTTGGGCAACGGCCTTACTGGGGACGCTTGCCCATCTTGCGCAGCATAGCATTGAGCGTCGCGATCTCGCGGTTTTGGCTGTCGATCGTCTTCTGCGCCTCGCGCCGGATCTCGGCATTCTGACTGTGACGAAGCACGGTCTGCGACATCGTCACGGCGCCGCGATGGTGCTCGATCATCTTGCGGACCCACGTCTCGCCGGCATCGGCGCCCATCGCCGACATCATCTTCTCGTCCATCTTCATCATGTCCGGCCCGTAAGGGTTAGCCGGAGTCGGCTGCATCATCTTGGAATGATCCATGCCCTGCATTTGGCTATGGTCCATTCCCGCCATGCCGCCCTGCTGCGCGACAACGGGGCTGGCGGCGAGCGCTGCGGCGAGTATGCCGATCGTGGTGATAGTCTTCATGAGTACTGCTCCCTAGGAACCCCCGCCCTACAAGGGAGCTACGCGCCAGCCTCGCTTACCCCTCAACTTTTCTCCGCCTGCGGCGGGGCCAGCGCATGTAGAGGAGCACCACACCCGCCACGGCGAGGATCAACCCGCCGGCTGCGAATGCCACCATCCATGGCGTGTTGAAGTCCTCGTGGTTCTTCCAATCCATGATGTGAAGGCCCCAGAAAAAGTCGTAGAGCCGCCACGTGCCGGTCCGGACACCGACGATCTTGCCGTTTGCCGGCGAGACGAAAACCCGGGTCGTCTCGGCATCCTTAAACTGCACGCGCCACACCGGCAGCTTGCCTCGAAACTCGGTGCTTGCCGTTTGTACCAGCGTTGCGGACCGGGCAGGCGCGCCGGCGCCCCGGTACGCTGCCAACGCGACCTTCACGGCAAGCAGGGCATCGATGCGCGCCATCGGGCTTCCGCTCCGGGCGTCGTGCATGCGCGCCGTGCCGTCCGCCATCGTCAGCTCGGCAACGGGGCGGCCGAGCAAGCTGGTATAGCGCAGCTCGCGCACAGGACCCGGCGCAGCGCGCAGAACGGCCGCGGGGGAAACGAGCTGCTGAGCCGGTGCCAGCGTCTCACCGCTTTCGCGGGCAACGAGGTGCTCGCCCCGAACCCGCTCGATCGGCAGGATGCTCATCAACAAGCCGCTGGAAAACCAGAGCAGCAACTGCACGCCAATAATCAGCGCCAGCCAACGATGAAGCTTGCTGGCGCCGATATGGAACCGAAGCCTACCGCTCTTCAGAACCAGGTCCTCACGCCAGCGACAAAGCTGAACCCGCCGGTGTCATCGCCCCGAGCCCTTGTGAAGCGCGCGGTATCACCAAACTGCCGCTCCCATGACACGCCGATGTAGGGCGCGAACTCGCGGGATTTTTCGTACCGCAGGCGCAACCCAAGCTCGAGGTCGGTGAGCCCCGAGCCGATCCCGTCGCGCCGCACGTCCTGAGCCGCGAAATTGGCTTCAATGCGGGGTTGGAGCACGAAGAACTGTGTCACTCGTTCGTCGTACCAAGCCTCGGCTCGGCCGAGCACGTCGCCCTTGTCGGACAGGAAAAACGCGCCCTCGACATCGAACCAGTAGGGGGCAAGGCCCTCGATCCCGACCGTGGCGTAGGTGCGCGACGGGTTCGGCTTGAAGTCGTAGCGGACGCCCGCCTGGAGATTCCAGTAGGGGTCGAGCGCGCGGCTATAGAGTGCCTGTACCTCCGCCGCTTCGAGCGGTTTGCCGAACGTGCCCTCGCCCTCGCTCTTAAGGGTAAGCCGATTGATATCTCCCCCGATCCAAGCTTCGCCATCCCAGCGATAACCGTCACCGCCCTTACGCGCCTGATACTCGGCGAGATTGAAGAGCACCTGATAGTAGGTCATCCCGCCATGCTCGCGGTGCAGGTCGCGGTCGGCCTCGCTCATCGCCGCTTCGCCATAGTAGCGGGAAGCGGCGAGCCCCGGGGCAGGAGCAGGCGCGGGAGCATTGCCCGGTTTCAGATCCGTGCCGACAGGTGCCGCCATCCCCGGCATCGATGCCATGTCGTGCTGCATGGACTGGCCAGGAGCCATCTCCATGCCGGGCATCGCCGACATGTCATGCCCGGCGTGCTCGCCCCCGGTTGAAGCCGGGGTAGGGCTCATGGTCATGCCCTGCATGCCCGACATGTCATGGCCCGCATGCGGGTCGGCCGGCTTCGCACCGCCCATGTCCATGCCCTGCATGGCATGGTCTCCATGGGGGTCGGCAGCAGGAGCAACCGGGCGCTTTGTGGGGGCCTTGCGAGACGAAGCCTTCTTGGGAGGGGCCTTCCTGGTAGCGGGCTTGGATTTGGCAGCAGGCTTCTTCGCCGGCATCTTCATCCCGGGCATGCTCATGCCCGGCATCATCGAATGGTCCATCGTCTGGGCTGCCACAGGCGAAGCAACGATTAACGCGCCGATTCCGGCGAGGAGGAGCGCTTTCATGCGGCTTCTCCCTTTGCGGAACGGACCTGGACGACCTGCATCATGCCCGCGTGCATGTGGTAGAGCATGTGGCAGTGAAACGCCCAATCGCCCTCGTTGGCGGTTACGTCCCAGCTTACCTTGCCCCCGGGCTGCACCATGACGGTGTGCTTCCTCGGGCTGTACGCACCGTGGCCCGTGACCAGCTCGAAGAAGTGGCCGTGGAGGTGAATGGGGTGGCCCATCATCGTATCGTTGACCAGCGTGACGCGGACGCGCTCGCCGGCAAGGAACGGTATCGGTGCTTTCACCTCGGACAGCTTCTCGCCGTCAAGCGCCCACATGTAGCGCTCCATGTTGCCTGTCAGGTGGATCTGCACCTCGCGCGACGGCGCGCGTAGATCGGGGTTACGATCGACCGCCACCAGATCGCGGTAGGTGAGCACGCGATGCCCGACATTCTCCAGGCCCTGCCCGGGGTCGCCGGTACGATCCATCGGCATCGGTGCAATGGTCTGGACGCCCGGCCCCTTCTTCACGCCGGGGGCTTTGGAGAAGTCGCGCATATTCATGTCCATGCCGGCCATTCCGCCCATCGCCATGCCGTCGTGCGCGCTTGGCGCACCGGCCATGCCTGGCATCGCAGCCCCGGCTTGGGTGCCGTGATCCATACCTACCATGGCGCCCACACCGGCACCGGCAGCGCCGTGGCCCATCTGCGCGTGATCCGTCGCGGGAGCGGCCGTGCCGGCAGACGGCATGGATCCATGATCCATCCCAGGCATGGCGCTATGATCCATGCCCTGCATCGATCCGCCACCCGACATGTCCATGTTCATGTCCATCCCCATGTCCTTCATAGTGGCGACGGGCCGCTTGCGGAGTGGAGGCACCTCGGCGGCCATGCCTTCACGCGGGGCCAGGGTCGCGCGCGCCATCCCGGAGCGATCGACGCTCTCGCCCACCAGCGTGTAGGCGCGCTCGTCGGTCGGGGTGACGATCACGTCGTAGGTCTCGGCAACGCCGATCTGGAACTCGTCGATCTCGACGGGGCGCACGTTCATGCCGTCGGCTTGAACGATCGTGAGCTTCAGACCCGGAATCCGGACATTGAAGGTAGTCATGGCAGAGGCGTTGATGACGCGCAGGCGTACCCGCTCGTTGGGCCGGAACAGCCCGGTCCAATTGTCCCCTGGCCCATGGCCATTGACGAGGTAGGTATAGGTCGAGCCGGTCACGTCGGCGACATCGGTCGGGTCCATTCGCATCTTACCCCAGTCGAGGCGATCCTTGAGCGGCTGATCCTCGCCCTTGAGCAAGCCGGCGAGCGTCTGCTGCTGCCGGTTGAAATAGCCCGACTGCTTCTTGAGCTTCATGAAAATGCGGTGCGGGTGAAGCTGACTGTGGTCGGACAGCACAATGACGTGCTCGCGATCCGACTGGATCGGATCCGCGCCCTTGGGATCGATCACGATCGGGCCGTAAAGCCCCATCTGCTCCTGCAACCCGGAATGGCTGTGATACCAATAGGTGCCGGCCTGCACGATCGGGAACTCGTAGGTGAAGGTCGTACGCTTTTCGATGCCGGGAAAGGCAACGCCGGGCACGCCGTCCATATGGAACGGCACAATCAGGCCGTGCCAATGCAACGAGGTCTGCTCGTCGAGACCGTTCTCGACATGCAGGCGCACGGTCTGGCCTTCGCGCAGGCGGATCAGCGGGGCGGGGACGGTGCCGTTGATGCCGATGGCGTGGCTCTGCTGCCCGTCGATCGTCATCATCTGATGCGCGACGCGCAGCCGGATGTCTTCGCCGGACACGGTCGGCAGGGGCTTCACGATGCCCGCGGAAACGGGCTGCGCCCAAGCCGGCATGTACGCCGACAGGGCGACGCCTCCTCCGGCAAGAGTGGCACCGCGCAGTAACTGGCGGCGGTCGAGAACGCGCGACATGGTGGCTCCTTGGGGTTGGACCGCTACCGGCCCGTCTTATTCTTCTACGCGAGCCGGGAGCTTACCCCTTGAGCCACGTTCAACTTTTCGATCAGGCGAGCGCGAGCGCGATACAGGCGGGTCTCGATCGCTTTCTGGCTGACGCCCAGCACCTCTGCCGTCTCGGCCTGGCTCAAGCCCTCGATCGTCCGAAGCACGAGCACCTCCTTGAGGTTCATTGGCAGGGTCGCGATCGCGCGCGTTACCCGGTCCAGTTCCTGCCGATCGGCCACGGTGGTATCTGTTGCGGGACCGTCATCAATTACCGCGTCAGCCTGACCATCCTCGGAGATAGCGAAGGAGAAGAAACGGCGGACGGTCCGCTTTCTCCCCCAATCGCGGCACTTGTTGATCGCGATCGTCGACAGCCATGCTTTCATCGACCGCTGCGCATCGTAGCGCGACAGGGCCTGGTGAGCCGCGACGAACGTCTCCTGCACTAGATCGAGTGCCTCGTCCGGCTCGCCAGTGCAGGCGCGGGCGAGCCGGAAGACCGGTTGGCGATAGCGCCGCATGATTTCGGCAAAAGCTGCTTGTCGACCGGCGATGCTCAGTGTCGCCAGCTCGCCATCGGTCAGCGAAGTCCAGTCGAGACTCACCCCTGGCCGTCGGTGAGCGCCTTCACCACTGCGGCGTCGAATTGAGGAGTCTGATCGGCACGCAGGAGCTGCCGCATCGCGAAAATGTGCGCGAGCGTCGCCTTCTGGAGCTCGCCCATCGCGGCGTGGCTCTGGTCGACCGCAGCGGCGACGCGGGGACCGTTGCCGTGCTCAGACTCGATCGCCTCGGCGAGCCGAGCATTGGTGGCGCGCAATTCCAGTTCGAGGGCACGGCGCTGCACCGCGAACCTGTCTTCCAGAACCTTCAACTTCGCCTGCTGATCGTCATTCAAGGCAAGCTTGTGATGCAGCACCTCGTGCAGCGCCGCACCGGGCTGCTTGGGATGGGGCAACAACGCACGTCCGACGAATACGCCTCCGATCGCCGCCAAGAAGGCAAGCACGACGCACAGGACAACGCGAGTGGTCGATGTCATGGTTCGCCGATCAGCAACGCGGAAGGCGCGAGCGGCGAGGCTCCTCCAAGTGGCGCAAGCGAGGCGACGGAGCTGGCGGTCGCCGGCAGCTCCGCACCGGCCATCCCGATCCCCAGCGCAACCACCGTCATCACGCTGATGCCGAGCCCGGCCCGCCGCGCGACAGCCGGCTGCGCGCCGATGCGCGCCAGCACCCGACTGTCGATGTCATCCAAGGCAAGCGGAACGGGCGCGCCCGCCAGCCTCGCCAGTGCTCTGTCCAGATCGTCCATGCTGTCCACTCTGCCTCTCTACCTCCCTTACGCAGCGATGCCCATCATCCCTCATGGAAGCGTGAGGGGTGGGCGCTCGCGCCGCGTAGAAAGGACACAAGCTCTCCATCGGAGTAACCTTATGCGTCGCATTGCCCTTCCTGCCGCCCTTGCCCTTCTTGGGTTCGCCAGCACAGCCTACGCCCACCCCAAGCTGGTGTCCGCATCTCCGGGACCGAACGCGACCGTCGCCAAGCCCGCCCGGGTGGAGCTGCGCTTCAGTGAGAAGCTGATGCCGAAATTTTCGGGCGCGGATCTGATGATGACCGGGCATGGCGGCGGCGCGCACGAACCGATGAAGGTAGCAGCTGCAGTCGGAGTAGCCGGTGACGGCCGCACTCTCGTCGTCACGCCCAAGTCGCCGCTCGGCGCTGGCCGGTACAGCGTTGCTTGGCACGTGGTTTCGACCGACACGCACCGGGTCGCCGGCAACTTCGCTTTCGCGGTGAAGTAAGGTGGAAGCCGACTGGCCGCTGATCGCGGTCCGCTTCGCGCTCTATGTGACGTTGAGCGGGCTGTTCGGCCTTTCGGCTTTCAGCCTCTATGGTCTCAAGGCCGGTGAGCGGACGGACGCGATCACCTTGCGCCCCTGGCTGGTCGGAAGCGGCCTGCTCGGCCTGCTGCTTTCTGCCATCGCCCTCGCGCTGCTTGCCGCGGCCATGGCCGGCGCGCCGCCTTGGCCGATCGATCGCGAGGCGATCGGGATGCTGCTCACCGGGTCCGCGACCGGCGCGGCGTGGGAGACACGCATGGTCGCGCTGGTGGTGGCCTCAATCATCGCGCTGATCGCGGCTGGACGTGCCGCTCCACTCGGCACGGTTGCGCTCGCGGCGGGAATCGCGCTCGCGACACTCGCGTGGACGGGTCATGGGGCAATGGACGAGAACGCGACGGGTTGGGTGCATCTAGTGGCCGATATTCTCCACCTGTTGGCAGCCGGAGCCTGGGTCGGTGCGCTGCTTGGGCTGACGCTGCTCGTCGCGCGCGCGCCAAGTCGGGTCGACGCTACCCATCTCAGACTGAGCCATCGCGCGCTGCACGGCTTCGGCATGGTGGGTACGATCGTGGTCGGCACGATCGTCGTGACGGGCCTGGTGAATGGCTGGCTGCTGGTCGGCGCCGGCAATCTGCTGAACCTTCCGAGCACCCGCTACGGACAGCTCCTTCTCGCCAAGCTCGCGCTCTTTGGCGTGATGCTGGGGCTGGCGTCGCTTAATCGCTTCCGCCTGACGCCGGCATTCGAGCGATCGATCGCTGCGGCTGATTATCGGGCCGCGCTCGGCACGCTGCGACGCAGCCTCGCGGTCGAGGCGGCCTGCGCCATCACGATCCTAGCGCTGGTCGCCTGGCTCGGAACCCTCGAGCCGCCAGCGTCGGCAATGTGAAATCGAGACGAGGGCAATCGGGCTCGGCGACGTAAAAGTATTAGATACCGTACGTCGCGGAATGGGGGGTCTTGACCCTGACACGGTGTCAGACCCTACATGCCCTCGGGTCGAAGGAGTTTCTCTATGAACGACCCTCATTCCCATACCCATTCTACCGGGGGCTGCGGCTGCTCGGACAAGCACGACGGCAAACCGGCTGCGGTCGAGCGCGAAGCTGCCGCGTCCTGCTGCACGCCCTCCGTAGCCTCGTCTGTGCCGGAAGCTGCCAAGGGAGGTTGCTGCTCCGGGAAAGCGGGCGGCGAACCCTCGGCCACAGTGACCGACCCCGTATGCGGCATGACCGTCGATCCGGCAAAGACAGCGCACCATGCCGAGCATGCCGGGCACGATTATCATTTTTGTAGCGCAGGGTGTCGGACCAAGTTCGTCGCCGACCCGGATGCCTACCTCGGTGTGAAGCCAAAGCCCGAGCCGTTGGCAACGCCGGGTGCGATGTGGACATGTCCCATGCACCCGGAAATACGGCGGGAGGGGCCGGGGACGTGCCCGATTTGCGGCATGGCCCTCGAACCGGAAGAACCGTCTCTCGACGACGGCCCCAATCCCGAGCTGGTTGATTTCACGCGCAGGCTATGGGTCGCGGGCGCTCTTACGATCCCGCTGCTGATCGTCTCCATGTTCGCCGAAATGACGGGCTTGCATGTGGTCAGTCCTGCGGCCTCGCCGTGGGTTCAACTCGCGCTAACCACGCCGATCGTGTTGTGGGCGGGCTGGCCGTTTTTCGAGCGGGGGTGGACCTCGATCCGCACCTGGCATCTTAATATGTTCACGCTGATCGCGATCGGGGTCGGCGCGGCGTTCCTCTACAGCGTGGTCGCGACACTCGCGCCCGGCATCTTCCCTGCGACGTTCCGGATGCACGGGGGCATGGTCCCCGTCTATTACGAGGCTGCTGGCGTCGTGGTGACGCTGGTGCTGCTCGGACAGGTGCTCGAATTGCGCGCCAGGGCAGCAACCGGGCGCGCGATCCGCGCCCTCATGGATCTTGCTCCCAAAACAGCGCGACGGTTGAGGTCTGACGGCTCGGAGGAAGAAGTCGGTCTCGCCGACGTGGCGACCGGCGACCGGCTGCGGGTCCGCCCGGGCGAGGCGATCCCGGTCGACGGCGTGGTGGTCGAGGGTCGCTCTTCGATCGACGAATCCATGCTCACCGGCGAACCCGCCCCTGTACTCAAGGAGGTCGAGGCGGCCGTCACTGGGGGCACGATCAACGGGACGGGCAGCCTGGTCATGGAAGCTCGCGCGGTTGGTTCGGACACGATGCTCGCGCGCATCGTCCGCATGGTCGCTGAAGCGCAGCGGAGCCGCGCCCCGATCCAGGCGATTGCTGATCGCGTGTCAGGATGGTTCGTGCCGCTTGTCGTGCTGATCTCGATTGTGACCTTCATCACGTGGTCGCTGCTCGGCCCTGAGCCGCGCATGGGCCATGCTCTCCTCAATGCCATTGCGGTGCTGGTGATCGCCTGCCCGTGCGCGCTCGGGCTTGCTACGCCTATGTCGATCATGGTCGGCACCGGGCGCGGCGCGACTGCCGGTGTGCTGGTTAAGAACGCCGAAAGCCTGCAGGCGCTCGATAAGGTCGACACGCTGGTGATCGACAAGACGGGCACGCTCACGGAAGGCAAGCCGTCGCTGATCGCGATCGAGGCAACCGGCACCGTTGCGGAGAACGACGTGCTTGCGCTCGCCGCTGCGGTCGAAGGCCAGTCCGAGCACCCGCTCGCCCATGCGATCGTCGTCGCCGCCAAAGAACGCGGATTACAACTCGGCACGGTTGCCGACTTCGTCTCGCAAACTGGGATGGGTGTCAGTGCCACGGTAGGCGGCCGTTCGGTGGTGATCGGCAACGCGGCACAGATGAACAGGGTCGGCGCCGATCCCAAACTGCTCGACGCTGCGGCCGATCGTCATCGAAGCGAAGGGGCCGGCGTCATCCTGATCGCTATTGACGGCGCGCTCGCCGGCTTGCTCGCGGTTGCTGATCCCGTTCGGGCTTCGGCGGGCGATGCCATTGCAGCGCTTCGCGCAGAGGGGCTGCGTGTTATCATGCTGACGGGCGACAACAGGGGAACGGCCGACGCGGTTGCGCGCGCTGTGGGCGGTTTGGACGATGTTCGCGCCGATCTGCGGCCGGAAGACAAGGCACGGATCATCGGCGAACTGAAAGCGGGTGGTGCCAAGGTCGCGATGGCTGGTGATGGGATCAACGACGCCCCCGCACTGGCCGCTGCCGACGTCGGGCTCGCAATGGGCACGGGAACAGACGTAGCGATCGAAAGCGCAGGCATGACGCTCACGCGCGGCGATCTTTCAGCCATCGTGCGCGCCCGCAAGCTCGCCCGTGCAACGATGCGAAACATCCGCCAAAACCTGTTCTTCTCGTTCCTGTTCAACGGGATCGGTGTGCCGGTCGCGGCCGGGGTGCTTTACCCAGTGTCCGGCATCCTTCTGTCGCCGATGCTGGCTGGCGCGGCGATGGCTCTCTCGTCCTTTACCGTGGTCCTCAACGCGCTCCGGCTGAACACGGTGAAACTGTGAACATCGGGGCGGCATCGGACGCCAGCGGCGTCTCGCAGCGCATGATCCGCCATTACGAGAAAATCGGTCTCGTGCCCGCGCCGGCAAGGCGCGGGAGTTACCGCGACTATGCCGACCCCGACGTTCACCGCCTTCGTTTCATTGCCAACGCGCGTGACCTGGGGTTTCCGATCGAGGAGATCAGGACGTTACTCGGCCTCTGGTCGGATCGCAGCCGTTCGAGCAGCGAAGTCAAAATGCTTGCCCAGGCGCGCGCTGATGAACTTGGGCGGAAGGCGGCTATGCTGGAAAACATGCGATCGACGCTGCTGGAATTGGTAAACCGCTGCCACGGCGATGATCGGCCGGACTGCCCGATTCTTCGCCGCATGGAAGCATGAGGTCGCGCCTATTCGTTACGGCGACGAGCAACCCCGTCCCGCCATGGTCGTTGCGACGAGCGAAGCGTGACGCGCAATGACGCTGCCCGGCCGCGGATCGCGTCCATCGTTCGTCCCATCTCGCGCGCGATCTGCGCGATGGTTTGCTTGGCCGTCACACGCCGGCGTAGCTCGGCGTCGGCCTCGCCCGTCCAGCGTGCGCCATGCTGATCGGTCACCCGAACATGTCCTTGTGTCGCCTGCGATCGTTGCCCGCTTTGCGTTGAACTGACCCGAGCAGGGTGAACGAAGATATCGCGGATGACATTGTCAGGCCCGCGCTCAAGGTAGCCGTGAAGATAACGCGTCGATTAACCGGCATTCGGCGATCGTCGAGGCGTCGCAGCGCCCCCATTTGGCGATCTCGTCACGTAGCGTCTGCAGATCGGCAAGTTTGCGATCGATCTCAGCGATGTGCAGCACGGCCATTTCATCAACCGCATCACATGATCCGCGCGGGTCGTCCGCCAGGCGTAGCAGGTCGCGCACCTGATCGAGTGTAAAGCCAAGGTCGCGCGAGCGCTTGACGAAAGACAGGCGATCAAGGTGTGACCGGTCATAAAGCCGGTAATTTCCGCCGTTGCGGCGTGGCGCATCGATCAACCCTTCGCCTTCGTAATAGCGGACGGTTTCGACCTTCAGGCCGGTCAGTTTCGCGATTTCGCCGATCTTCATGCGCCGCCCCTTGACCCTCTAGTAGGATGAGGGTGCATATGGGGGGTCCGACGCGCGAATCGAGAGCATTATGGCGGACGACTGCTGTTCCAGGAAAGGCGATACAATCGCGCAGCTCGGCCGAAAGGCCGATCAGCGGCGCGTGCTGATCGTCGTCATGGTCATCAACTTCGTCATGTTCGTCGCCGAGTTCGGCGGGGGCGTGTTCGCGCGGTCGTCGGCACTGATGGCGGACTCGGTCGACATGCTCGGCGACGCGGTCGTCTATGCACTCAGCCTCTACGCGCTGAGCCGTGGCCCGCGTTGGGAAGCCGGGGCGGCGCTCGCCAAGGGCGGCATCATCCTCGTGTTCGGCATCGCGGTCGTGTTCGAGATCGTAAATAAAGTTATCAACGGCGTACCGCCTTCATCGACTCTGATGCTGGCGTTCGGCAGCGCTGCACTCATCGCGAACCTAACCTGCCTCGCCATGCTGTGGCGGTTCCGCTCCGAGAACGTGAACATGTCCAGCACATTTGAATGTTCGCGCAACGACGTCGCTTCTAATGTCGGGGTGCTGGCTGCCGCTGGCGTGGTGGCGATGACCGGCGCGGCTTGGCCCGACATCGCGGTGGGCGGCATCATCGCCCTCATCTTCCTGCGATCGGCATGGCGGGTACTCGCCGAAGCGATTCCCGCGTGGCGCCAGGCTGGACCGATGTTGCCGAGAGTCTTGCGATGACTGCCATAATTAGCCGCGCCATCGCCATGACTATCCCATCATCGGCGTTACTGCTACGGAGCGACCCGTGCGACGCCTGCTGAACATCCTTGCCTGCCTCATGCTCGTCTGCTCCCTTGGAGCGACGGCGACGGCGCACGCGCTGGAACGGCCGGATGCCAGCATTAGCGCAAGCGAGACGCCGGGCGAACAAATCGCCGAAGGCCATACGCCCGACGATGCCGATCAGGTGCCCTCGGATGGCGACAAGGGATATCCCCACCATCATGGCGGATGCCACGGCGATCATGTCGCAGCCCCGACAAAAGTCGCCAGCACTACCCTGATGCGCAACCTTCGCCTTGCCCCCGTTTTCGCAGGCCGATCGATGCTGCCTCTGTCCACGGCCGATCCCGCATTGAGGCCGCCACAAGCCTGACAACCCGTTAACCCCGCCGGCTGCTACCGCGCGGGGCAAATAAGGTTCGTCAGGAGTCATCATCGATGCATCGTACAATCGCGGCCTTCATGGTCGCGGCGTCCCTGGCCAGTGCGGCCGGGGCGCAAACGTCACCGCCGCCCGGTATCCCGGCGGCGACCACTTCGTCACAGGCGACGCCCGCCTTTTCGCTCGACGCCGCGCTTGGCGCTGCCGGCATGCCATCGGCTGCCGGTACGCCGGCAACAGGCACCACCTCCGGCGCGGCGGCGTCCGGTTCCGGCGGCAGCACGCAACCCGCGCTGCCTTCGATCGGAGCGGCGACCGCGAACGTCGCGGCCGCAACCGCCGCAAGGCGTGTAGCCGGGCTGCGCCCCAATCCCGAGTTTCAGACGCAGGTCGAAAATATCGGCGGCAGCGGTGCCTACAGGGGTGTCCGGAGTTCGGAGACAACAGTCGGCGTGGCGCTGCCGCTCGAGCTGGGCGGTAAGCGCCCCGCGCGTGTCGCCCTTGCGGCTGCTCGTCTGACCCGCGCACAAATCCAGTCCGAGATCGCGCGGGCCGATCTGCGCTTGAGGGTCACGCAGCTCTACATCGAGGCCGCTGCGACCGAGCGTCGCTCTGAGGTACTGGCGGAGCAGGCGGGGATTGCCAATAACGCGTTCCGCGTATCGAGCGAACGCGTGAAGGCCGGTGACGTCAGCCCGATCGAGCAACAGCGCGCGGACGTGCTGCGTATCAACGCGCAGGTCGCGGCCGATAGCGCGACCCGGCAGGCGCAGGCAGCGCGCGCCAATCTCGAGACGTTGCTCAATACAGCCGTAATGGGACCGCTCGACCGAGCCTGGTTTGAGCGGATCGATGGCTATGGACCACAGCGACCAGTCGATATCGAGGAGACGCTGGCGCTCGTTGCGGCACAAGCCGATGTTCGCACTGCCGACGCGCAGGTTCGCGTTGCCCGCTCGTTGCGGGTTCCGGACTTGACGGTCAGCGCGTTCGCGCGACGACTGGCGGCGACCAACGACACTGCGGCCGTCGTCGGCCTTTCGATCCCGATACCGTTCTTCAACAACGGCAGCGCGTTCGTCGCGCAGTCGCAGGCTGAACAGACCCAGGCGCAAGCGCTGCGTAGTCTGGCGATCGTCGACACCCGTCAGCAGATTGCCAGCGCGCAGACCGAAGTGGCCAATGCTGCCGCTACGGCACGGGCGGCGGGTGGTCCCGGCTTGGCCGCGGCGCAGGAAGCTGCGCGCATCGCTCGGATCGGCTGGAGCCAAGGCAAGTTCGACCAGATCGCGCTCCTCGATGCCGAGCGCACGCTGTCACAGACCCGTCAGACCTATGTCGATGCGCTCGCCGCGTACCACGACGCGCAGGCTCGGCTCGACCGGCTCACGACGCCGGCCCCCACGATTTCCGGAGATGAACGATGATGAAGGATAAGCGCCTGCTTGGCGGCGGCGCGGCCGTCGCGCTCGTCGCCGCCCTCGGTGGTTTCGGCGTCGCCCGCTGCACCGCGGACAAGCCTTCTGCCAGTGAAGCCGCAGCCGGCAATACGGCCGCGCCTGCACCCGAAGAGAAAGCATCCGACACGGTGGCGATGACCGCGCAGGCGATCGAGCAGGCCGGCATCGTGACCGAGACGATCAATCCCGGCGGGCTCGGCGCGGAGATCGTCGCACAGGCGACGGTGAGCGCGTCGCCGCAAGGCGAGGCGATCGTCAACGCCCGTGCAGCCGGTGCCGTCACGCGGCTGATGAAGCGGCTCGGCGATCCGGTGCGTGCCGGCGAGACGCTGGCGATCGTCGAAAGCCGCGATGCGGCACAGATCGCGGCCGATCGCAGTGCTGCGGCTGCCAAGTCGACGCTGGCGCAAAAGGCGCTCGCACGCGAAAGCTATCTCTATCGGCAGAAGGTCTCGGCGCGGGTCGAGCTGGAACAGGCACAGGCGGAAGCCGCCTCGGCCGCGGCCGAAGCGCGACGCGCCAGCGTCGCGGCGGGCGCCGCGCGCATCACGTCCGATGGACGCGGCGTGCTGGTGTCGAGCCCGATTTCAGGCCGCGTCACCTCGGAGAATGTCAGCCTGGGTGCCTTCGTCCAGCCCGAAACCGAGCTGATGCGCGTCGCCGATGCGTCGAAGATACAGGTCGAAGCTGCGGTCGGACCGACCGACGCACAGCGGCTTTCTCCCGGCGATCGGGCGATCATCGAATTGCCCGATGGGCGGACGGTGGAGGCGCGGGTACGCGCCATCACGCCGGGCCTCGCCAACGACACGCGCTCGGCGACCGCAGTCCTTGATGTGACGGGAACACTGCAACCGGGTCTCGCGGTGCGAGTGCGTCTACTCCCGAGCCGGGGCAGCACGTCGAATGCGATCGTGGTGCCGGAAGATGCGGTCCAGACGCTCGAAGGGCGCGATGTCGTGTTCGTACGGACCGCCAAGGGCTTCCGCGCACAAAACATCACGATCGGACAGCGCAGCAATGGCCGCGTCGAGATCCTGAAGGGGCTGCCCGCTGGCAGCCAAGTCGCGACCAAGAACGCATTCCTGCTCAAGGCCGAACTCGGCAAGGGCGCGGGTGAGGAAGAATAGACCATGATAGCCAACCTCATGGCGCTCTCCGTCCGCGCCCGCTGGACGGTCCTAGCCTTATTTCTCGTCATCGCTGGCATCGGCGTGTGGCAGCTTACCAAGCTGCCGATCGACGCGGTGCCCGACATCACCACCAAACAGGTTCAGATCAATACGGTCGATCCGCGGCTCTCACCGGTCGAGATCGAAAAGCTCGTTACCTACCCGGTAGAGATCTCGCTCGCCGGCATCCCCGGCCTCGAAACGACGCGCTCCATCTCACGCAACGGCTTCAGCCAGGTCAGCGCGATTTTCACCGACAGCACCGACCTCTACTTCGCGCGGCAGCAGGTCGGCGAGCGCCTCCGACAGGCCGCCGAGAACTTGCCGGACGGCGTGGAACCGCAGATCGGACCGGTAACGACCGGCCTCGGCGAGATCGTCATGTACACAGTCGGCTACGCTAATCCGGACGGAAAAGGCGCGAAGAAGGTGGCGGGACAACCCGGCTGGCAACCCGATGGCAGCTACCTGACGCCGGAAGGCGAACGGTTGACCGACGCTGTCGAGAAAGCCGGTTATCTGCGCACCGTGCAGGATTGGATCATCGGTCCGCAGCTTCGCTCGGTGAAAGGCGTGGCAGGCGTCGATTCCATCGGCGGCTTTGCCAAGACGTTCGTGGTCGAGCCCGATCCGACAAAGCTCGCCAGCTTCGGCATCTCGTACAGCGAGCTGGGGCAGGCGCTTGAAAACGCCAACCTCGCGGTCGGCGCCAACTATTATAACAAGGGCGGCGAAGCCTATCTCGTGCGCGTCGACTCCCGCGTGCGGACGGTCGACGAAATCCGCAACGCAGTCGCGGCAACGCGCGGCGGAACGCCGATTACGATCGGCCAGATCGCCAACGTCCGCATCGGCGGCGATCTGCGCACGGGTGCGGGTAGCATGAACGGGCGGGAAGCGGTGATCGGCACGGTACTGATGCTGATCGGGCAGAACAGCCGCGTCGTTGCCGAACAGGCGTCAATCAAGCTCGATCAGATAACCAAGACCCTGCCAAACGGGATACAGGTAAAGGTAGTGCTGAACCGGGCCGAGCTGGTCGGCGCTACGGTGGCTACGGTGCAGCGCAACCTGACCGAGGGCGCGATCCTTGTTGCGGTTGCGCTGTTCCTGCTGCTGGGCAACTGGCGTGCCGCGGTGATCGCGGTGCTGGTAATCCCCTTTTCGTTCCTGATGATGGCCATGGGAATGAACGCGTTCAACGTCCCCGGCAATTTGATGAGCCTGGGAGCACTCGACTTTGGTCTGATTGTGGATGGCGCAGTCATCATCATCGAAAACTGTCTCGCCAGATTGGCGCATCGACAGGAACATGAAGGCCGGTTGCTCGCGCTTCGGGAACGGCTGGAAGAGACGATGCGGGCGGCGCAGGAGATGATCAAGCCGACCGTTTTCGGGCAAGCGATCATCCTACTCGCATTCGCGCCGCTGCTGACCTTCACGGGCACCGAAGGCAAGACGTTCTCGCCGATGGCGATCACGATCATGCTGGCGCTGGTGGCGGCATTCGTGCTTGCGATCACGCTTGTTCCCGCACTGGTTGCTATCCTGATCAGCGGCAAGGTCGCGGAAAAGGACGTGTGGCTGATCCGCAAGTCCAAGGAGCGCTATCTCCCGCTGCTAGATCAGGCGATTGCGCGGCCGTGGCCGTTTATCCTCGGCGGACTTGCCTTCTTCCTGGCGGCGATCCCGGCGTTCGGGTTGCTGGGATCGGAATTTATCCCCCAGCTTGACGAAAAGAACCTGG
This sequence comes from Sphingomonas sp. PP-CE-3A-406, assembly GCF_003688625.1. GTDB lineage: Bacteria > Pseudomonadota > Alphaproteobacteria > Sphingomonadales > Sphingomonadaceae > Sphingomonas. The sequence continues at coordinate 1,958 of NZ_RCWY01000004.1, read as the reverse complement.
CTTTCGCGTCCACACGCGTGCCCTCGGTCAGTCTCGAACAATCGCTGCTGATGGAGCGCAAGGTCGAGGAGGCGGTGAAGAAAATCCCCGAAGTTTCCTTGATGTTCTCCAAGACAGGTACCGCAGAAGTCGCGACCGACCCGATGCCGCCGAACGTCTCGGACGGTTTTGTTATCCTGAAGCCCCAGGATGAATGGGCCGAGGGCGTTACCAAAGCCGATGTCGTCGCCAAGATTGAAAAGGCGACGGGCGGACTGCTCGGTAACCTTTACGAGGTCAGCCAGCCGATCCAGCTTCGCTTCAACGAGCTGATTGCCGGCGTCCGCGGCGACGTCGCGATCAAGCTCTACGGTGACGATCTCGACAAGATGTCGCAGACCGCGAATGAGATGGTGCGTGTCCTGCAGACCGTCCCTGGTGCCACAAGCGTCAAGGCCGAACAGGTCGGTGGCGCGCCGGCGCTCGACGTGAAGCTCGACCGTGCGGCCATCGCGCGGCTCGGCCTCACGGTGCGCGATGTATCCGATACGATCGCGGCAGGCTTGGGCGGGCGTGAATCGGGATTGGTATACGAGGGCGATCGTCGGTTCGACGTCACCGTGCGCGTGCCCGAGGCGACGCGTGCCAACCTCGACGACATTCGGTCGCTGCCAGTGCTGCTGCCGGAAGTCGAAGGACGTCCCCGGGCACAGGTGCCGCTTGCACAGGTGGCACAAATCCGGCTGACCGAGGGGCTGAACCAGATCAGCCGGGAGAACGGAAAGCGTCGTGTCGTCGTTCAGGTAAACCTTGGCGGACGCGATGCGGGCTCGTTCGTGGCAGAAGCGCAGGCAAAGATCGCGAAAGTGAAGCTGCCGGCCGGCTACTACCTCGAATGGGGTGGTCAGTTCGAGAACCTGCAGGCGGCCTCGGCACGCTTGTCGATCGTCGTGCCGCTCTGCTTCCTGGCGATCTTCGGGCTGCTCTACATGGCGCTCGGCGGATTCGGCAGGGCTGCATCGGTGTTCCTGGCGGTGCCGCTGGGGCTCGCCGGCGGCGTGTTCACGCTCGCCTTAACCGGGATCAACTTCTCGGTGTCGGCGGCCGTGGGGTTCATCTGCCTTGCCGGTGTGGCGGTGTTGAACGGGCTCGTGGTGATGACCGCGATCCGGGATCACAGCGAAGCTGGAATGCCGGTCGCGGAGGCGATCCGGGCAGGCATGGCCGACAAGATGCGGGCGGTCATCATGACCGGGTTCGTGCCCGCGATCGGCTTCGTGCCGATGGCGCTCGCGCACGGCACCGGCGCGGAGGTGCAGAAGCCGCTCGCCGTCACCGTGATCGGTGGGCTCGTCGCCGCGACGATCCTGACGCTGCTGGTCCTTCCCGCCATCGCCAAGGTCGTCTTGGGGGCGACGTCAGGCAAACGAACAAAGGATGACGACCAACCGACCGACGCACACGAGGAGGCCACGGCATGACGATGATGAAACTGCTGCGGGTGTATACCGACGAGAATGCGTATTTTGGGGACCGCAAGGTCTTCGAACTCATTGCCGAGCGGGCGCGTGACGCCCGTCTCGGCGGTGCGACGGTGATCGAGGCGATGATCGGGATCGGGCGATCGGCGCACACGCACCGTCGTCATATCCTCGAGAACGATCGATCGGTGGTGATCGAGATCGTCGACGACGAGGCGAAACTCCGGACCTTCATAGCGGGACTGCGCGACTTGAAGGGTATCGGCCTGATAACGCTGGAGGCGGTGGAAATCGTCGCCCTTCATGCCGATGCGGACGCGGGCGATGACGGACGTTGAGCATGGCGGCGCGATCGGTCCAGTTGGCGCTTCCCCTGACGCGGCGCGCCCGGCGAATGCCGGGCGCGCCGCGATCGAGAATGTCGTGATTCTGACGGCATCTCCGCTGCGCGTGTGGTCGGTCCTCACGGACTTCGCCGCGCATTCGCAATGGAAGCCG
>NZ_RCWY01000003.1:991683-1163484 GCF_003688625.1 Sphingomonas sp. PP-CE-3A-406 | reverse complement strand
ATCTTAACCTACAATGTCAAAGAGCCGACAAAAATACCGACACTCGCATAACCTCCCTCTCGAGAAGCTTGGAGCATCTGGTTTTTTGCGACCGCTGCGTCCAGACCGTGTGGCCGTTCGCTGCGGTGACACCCCTCTAGGGCCAACGCACAAACCCGTCAAACAATATTTTACAGTTTTTGGTCGGTTTTCCATTTTTCGGCGCTCGCGCCACTCTACGGGCTCTCCTTGCTGCCCACCCCCTTGACGCTGCTCGCTGTAAGTCGCTCCGCGAACATCGGTTTGGCCCACGCCAACTCGAGATTTCGAAATCGCGCGCCTCATCCAGTGCGACGCTAGGGTTGCTGGCGGCCATCATGGCCCAAAGCTCAGAGTCTTATTGGTGAAGGTGCCATCGTGCGACCCGACGTGATCGCGATTAACGACGCTACGCCGGGTGATCCCGAATGAGCGCATCGAACGCTTCGATCGATAGCGGTTTGTGGAATTTGCAGCCGGCGGTAAAATCGTCCGCCCACATGACTTCGGCGACGATCTGGCCGATCTGCGGCAAATTGAGCCAGATGCTCGTCCCGCGCTTGAGCGCCGAATAGGTCTGGAGCCGCGCGCCGTTGATCGAGATGTCGACGACTCTGCACAACGTGCGGCGCGTCTTGCCGATGCTGACGTCCAACGCGACAGGGGCACGGGGCGAACCGCGGCGACTGGTGCGCTCTGCGGGTTCGAAATCGGCGGCGAACATGGCGTCCTCGTCCTTGCGAGTCCTAAGTCTGGCTTGCAGTTACAAGCCTAGCCGCCGGTGCCTAACGTGATCTTAATAAATGCCCCCGGAACGAATGAGTATCGATCCGTTCCGGGGGGTTACGTTTACTTGCGGAGCGTGAGACCGCCACCGAAACGCTTGTTGAAGCGCGCGACCTGGCCACCGGTGTCGAGCATCGTGCCGCGGCCACCGGTCCATGCCGGATGCGCGAGCGGATCGATCTCGAGCGTCATCACATCGCCTTCCTTACCCCAGGTGGTACGAGTCTGGTACTTGCTGCCATCGGTCATCTGGACGGTGATCATGTGATAGTCGGGGTGCGTGTCGGCCTTCATGGGAATTCTCCGTAAGTGGCTGGTTCCGACCAGCCTGAAAAGGAAGGCGCGCCCGTACACGGACGCGCCCGATTTTACAAGATCGCGCGGCTGGAGCCTTGTCGTCAGGCTTTCGGCGGATCGGCGATCATCGCCGTGAAGTTCGCCTCGGCCACCAGCTGCCCGTCCACGAGAGCGCGACCTGCGAACTTGCAGACCGAGCTGCGCTTCTGGACGAAGGTGACTTCGAGCTTGAGCAACACGCCCGGTTCGACCGGCTTGCGGAACTTCGCACCGTCGATCGCCATGAAGTAGACGAGCTTGCCCGAGCCCGCGAGCCCCAGCGACTCGACCGCGAGGATCCCCGCCGCCTGCGCCATCGCCTCGACGATCAACACGCCCGGCATGATCGGGCGGCCCGGGAAATGCCCCTGGAAGAACTGCTCGTTCATCGACACCGCCTTGATCGCGGTGATCGACGTGTCGAGGATCAGATCCTCGACACGATCGACCAGCAGCAGCGGGTAGCGATGCGGCAACGCCGCCATCACCCGCCCGATATCGAGCGGGCCCAAGCCGGTCTTCACGGCGTCAACCGAGTCGGTCATCGTCGGCTCGCTCAACGGCCCTGCGGCGTGGTGCGCTTGCCGGTCGCGGCGGCAGGTGCCGACGCGGGTGCTGCGCCCTGCTGCTGGCCGTTCTGGTTGGGCTGCCAATTGGCGGGGACAGCGGTGCTTACGGTCGGTACCAGGCGGTCGAGTTCGGTGGTGATCGCAGCGGTGATGTCAGCGGTAGGCTGCGCGAACAGGGCAGCCTCGGGACGCAGCAACAAGCTGACGTTCTTCGCGCGAACCGCTGCCGTGACGGCATCGCTGAGCTTCGCCTGGATCTGCTCGATCGCGTATTGCTGCGCGCGCTGCGCAGGCTGCGTCAGACGAGCGAGCTCCTGGTTGGCGGCGTTTTCGCGCGTCTGGATCGCCTGAGCCTGCGGACGCAGCGATGCCTCCGAAGCGCCCGGCGCACGCTGCGCGGCCTGGAACGCGGTCACGAGCGGCTGAAGCTCGCGCGCGACAGCCTGGCGACGCGTCTCGGCCTGATCAAGCTGCGCCTTGTAGGTCGTCTCGATCTGGGCGCGCGCAGCATTCCAGGCCTTCGAGTTGGCGATCGCACCCTGTGCGTCGGCGACGGCGATACCCGAAACCTGCGCATCGGCAGCGGTTGCGGTCATGGCAGCCGGCGCGACGAGCGCGGCAGCGAGGAGAAGCGTCTTGAACGTCGTCATTAGAACTGTGTCCCTACGTTGAAAGTAATGAGCTTGGGGTCGTCGCCCTTCTGCTTGAGCAGAGCACGAGCGAGATCGATACGAAGCGGACCGAATGGCGAGTTCCAGTTCACGCCGATGCCGATCGAGAGACGCGGCTTGGCGGAGTTGCCGAGGAACTGCTCCGAATACGGACCATAGGTCGACGAATACTGGCTGTTGACGCTGGTCCCGGTGCAAGCCCCGCCAAGCGTCGACGAATAGCCGACGGCGCAGGTCGTGACGGCGTTCGGGTTCGTCGTGTCGGTCGACGGCACGACATATTGCAGCTTGCCGTCGGCGGTCTTGATCGGGGTCTGCAACGGCAGGATCGTGACGTTGCCGTTGGCGTCGACCGTCCGGGGGTACGAGTTGGGATCGACGGTCAGGTTCGGCTTCGTGATGCTGAACAGCGAGCCCGCCTGCACGTAGATCGAAGGACGCAGGCCCAGTTCGCGCGCACCCGAACCGAGCGGGATCTCCATCTCGATGCGGCCAAGATAATAGGCGTTACCGCCGAGAGCATCGTCGATGTACTGGTTGCGATCGGTGACCAGGATCTGCTTACCCGTCGCCGAGTCCGTCGTGTACGGAATGCGCAACACGCGCGGGCCTACGCCGCGAATGTCGAACCCGCGGAACTGCGGCTCGCCGAGATAGAAGCGGTCGGTGATGCGGACACCGTCGATCCCAGACCTTTTGCTGCCTTCGAGCGACTTGATGTAGCCACCCTCGCCGATCGCCGACAGGATGAAGCCGCTACCCGCGTTCCAGTACTTGGCGCCCTCAGCGCGCGTACGGATGTATTTCACGTCGCCGCCGAGACCTGCGAAATCCTGGCTGAACGAGAAGCGCGAGCCCGCGGTCGGGCGCAAGCGGCTGTTGAGCGTGTCGCGGATCAGCGAATAGCCGACCGACGAGGTCCAGCGGTTGCCGATCGCTTCGCAGAGATAACGGCCGGCCTTGAGGATGTCGCACTGCCCATCGGTGAAGTAGGTCGACTCGTTCAGTCCGACCTTGTCGTAGGACAGACCGTAGCGCGCCGACAGCGACCAGAATTCGGTCAGCGGCACACCGGCACGAAGCTGGAAGCCGGTCGAGACCTGCGAATAGGTAGTCTGGCGATCGTTGCCGATATAGTTGAACGAATTGTAATCGCGGCGGAAGATGTCGCCGCCGATCGCGATGTTCTTGTCGAACAGATACGGCTCGGTGAAGCCCAGCTCGATCGACTTCGAATAGCTCGAATAGTTGACGCCGGCGCGCAATTCCTGGCCCTTGCCGCGGAAGTTGCGCTGCGTGATGTTGGCCTGGATGATGAAGCGTTCGAGGCTCGAATAGCCCGCCGACAGCTGGAGCTCGCCGGTCGACTTCTCTTCGAGGTTGGTCTCGAGGATCACGCGGTCGGGCGCCGAGCCAGGCAGCTGCTTGATCTCCATCTTGTCCTGGAAATAGCCCAGCGAGTTGATGCGATCCTGCGAGCGCTTCACCTGGAAGCTGTTGAACGCGTCACCCTCAGCGAGACGGATCTCGCGGCGGACGACCTTGTCCTGAGTCTGCGTGTTGCCGTTGATGTCGATACGCTCGACATAGGTGCGCTTGGCCTCGGCGATGTTGAAATTAATCCCCATCGTCAGCGTGTCGGCGTCCTTGGCGAACTCCGGGTTCACCTCGGTGAACGCATAGCCAAACAGACCCGCGGTCTGGCTGAGATTATCGACCGAATCCTCAACCAGCTTGGCGTTGTACCAGTCGCCCTTCTTCAGCGGCAGCGACGCGGCGAGCTTCTTGTTGTCGAAGTCGCGAATCTGGCTGTCGACGGTGACGTCGCCGAACTTGTAGCGCTTACCTTCCTCCACCACGTACGTGATGATGAAGTCCTTCTTGTCCGGCGTCAGCTCGGCGACGGCCGAGGTCACGCGGAAATCGGCATAGCCCTGCGTTAGGTAGAACTGGCGAAGCTTCTGCTGATCGTACGAAAGGCGATCCTGATCGTAGCTGGTCGCCGACGAGAGCAGGCGGAAGAAGCGCGACTGCTTGGTCGCCATCTGGCCACGAATCTGGTCGTCCGAGAACACCTCGTTGCCGAGGATGTTGATCTGGCGGACCTTCGACTTCGGGCCTTCGCTGACCTCGAACACGACATCGACGCGGTTCTGGTCGAGATTGACCATCTTCGGGTCGATCACCGCAGCAAAGCGCCCCTGGCGACGATACAGCTCGATGATCCGCGCGATATCCTGCCGGACCGCGGTGCGCGTGAAGATCTGGCGCGGCGCGAGCTTGATTTCCTTGGTGATCTTGTCGGTCTTGAGCGCCTTGTTGCCCTCGATGATCACGCGGTTGATGATCGGGTTCTCGCGCACGCGGAGAACGATGTTGCCGTCCTCGACACCGGCGATCGAGTAATCCGCAAACAGGTCGCTGGCCTGAAGGTCCTTCAGCGCCTGATCGAGCGTCTCGGCGGTATACGGGATGCCGACGCGCAGCTTCGTGTAGGACAGCACCGTCTCGGGCTCGATGCGCTGCGATCCCTCGACGCGCAAAGTCTTTATCGTTTGCGCGGATACCGGCGCGGCTACGGGCGTTACACCAACAGCACCCTTTGCAGGGACGGCCGTGGTCGGCGCCTGACGACCCGACGCGGGGCTCGACGAAGGCGTTGCCGCCGGAGTCGCCGATCCAGCCGGCACGGTCTGTGCCAGCGCGGGAACGCCCGACAGGATCGTACCTGCGAGCAGCAGGGCGCCCTTACGCGCGAAATCGTAACCGTTGATCGCTGTCACCAAACCCACCTTCAAAACGTGCACATACAAGGCGCGCCCGCCCTGCCCTATCGTGATCAGCCGATCAAGCCGGCCAGATTCTTCCAAAGCCCGAAATTGCCGAGATCGTTGAAGGTCACCAGCAGCATCAGCGCGAGAATTGCTGCGAGCCCGCCGCGAAATGCCCATTCCTGCACCTGCGGCTCGACCGGGCGCCTGCGCACCGCTTCGATCGCGTAGAAGAACAGGTGTCCGCCATCGAGCATCGGCACTGGCAGCAGATTGATGAACCCCAGATTGATCGAAACAAGGGCGATCAGGAAGACATAGGCGTCGAGCCCGAGCGACATCTGCTCGCCCGACACCTTGGCGATGCTGAGCGGTCCGCCGAGTTCCTTGACCGAACGACGCCCGGTGACGACTTGTCCCAGCGTCTCGACCATCATCGAGACGATCTCGCCGGTACGCTTCACCGCGACGACGGGCGCCTCGATCAGGCTGACGGGAACGATGACGGGCTTGCTGCCGGCGATGCCGAGGCGGCCGATGCGGTATTCGTTGCCGAAGCGATCGCGCTGGAGTTCGGTACCGATCACGATGTCGCGCGATACCGTCTGCCCGCCGCGCTCCGCGTCGATCCGGGTGCTCTCGCCGGCGCGGATACGCGCATAGCGGGCGAGATCGTCGAACGTCTCGACCGAACGCCCGCCGATCGCGGTGATGCGGTCGCCGGGCTGCAATCCGGCGGTCGCCGCAGCGCTGCCGGGCACTGTGCCACCAACGACCGGCGGCATGCGGATATCGCCATACGCGAACGCGAAGCCGGCGAGGATCAGGATCGCGACGACGAAATTGACGACGGGTCCGGCGGCAACGACGATCGCACGCTGCCACACCGGCTTCGACTGGAAGGTGCGCTGGCGCTCTTCGGCGGGTAGCAAAAGCCACTCGGCCGAGGGCTGGCTGGCCGGGTTCATGTCGCCGGCAAACTTCACATAGCCGCCGAGCGGCAACCATCCGAACTTCCAACGGGTGCCGCGGCTGTCGGTGAAGCCGGCGATCTCGCGACCGAAGCCGATCGCAAAGGCATCCGCCTTGATCCCGAAAAAGCGTCCGGCGAGGTAATGGCCCATCTCGTGCACGAACACGAGGGGTCCGATCACCAGCGCGAACGACAGGATCGTCAGAAGGATACCGGGTGTTTCGATCAAACCGCGCAATCCTCTACACGCTCGCCCGCCAAAACCCGCGCCTCGGCATCGATCGCCAAAACGGCGTCGACACTGTCCGGTGCGGCCGGATCGTAGCACGATAGCGTATGATCGACGATTGCGGCAATTTCGAGGAAGCCGATGCGGCGCTTGAGGAATGCCTCGACCGCTACCTCGTTGGCAGCGTTGAGAATTGCGGGGCGCGCGCCGCCTGCGTCAAGCGCCTCGCGGGCGAGGCGCAATGCCGGGAAGCGGACTTGGTCAGGTGCCTCGAAGTCGAGTCGACCGATCGCGACGAGGTCGAGCGGGGCCATCGGCGTCGCCATCCGGTCCGGCCAGGCGAGCGTATGCGCGATCGGCGTGCGCATGTCGGGGGGACCGAGCTGCGCCAGCACCGAGCCGTCGACGTAATCGACCAGGCTGTGGACCACCGACTGCGGATGGATGACGATCTCGATCCGGTTATGCGGGATCGGGAACAGCCGCGCGGCCTCGATCAGTTCGAGGCCCTTATTCATGCAGGTCGCCGAATCGACCGAAATCTTCGCGCCCATCGACCAGTTGGGGTGCTTGACCGCCTGCTCCAGCGTGACGCCGCGCATCTGCTCGGTGGTCCAGTCGCGGAACGGCCCGCCGCTACACGTCAGGATGATCCGACGGACACGTTCAGGGCGAGTCGCGTCGAAGCACTGGAAGATCGCGTTGTGCTCGGAGTCGGCGGGCAACAGCGTCGCGCCGGTCCGTTTGGCTGCGGCGAGGATGACGTCGCCGGCGGACACCAGAGGCTCCTTGTTGGCGATCACGACGGTGCCGCCCTGCTCGATCGCCGCCATCACCGGCTTCAGCCCCGCGCAGCCGACGATCGCGCCCATCGTCCAGTCCGCGCCCGAAGACGCCGCCTCGGCGATCGCGTCGGCACCACCGCCCGCGCGGATCCCCGTGCCGGCCAGCGCCTCACGAAGTTCGGGAAGGCAGCCTTCGTCCGCGACAACAGCGAACTCGGCCTTGGTACGGATCGCGGCGGTGGCGAGTTTGGTCACGTCGCAATTGGCGGTCAGCGCGACGACGCGAAAGCGATCGGGCTCCCGCTCGATAAGGTCGAGCGTCGAGGTCCCGACCGAGCCGGTCGCGCCCAGGATCGTGACGCTCTTCATGCGTAGAAATGCGGCAGAAGGACGAGGAACGCCGCGACCGGTGCAACCGGGACCAGCCCGTCGAGCCGATCCATCACGCCGCCATGCCCCGGCAGGATATTCCCACTGTCCTTCACGCCTGCCACTCTCTTCAACCAGCTCTCGTAGAGATCGCCCATCTGCGCGAGCACGGCTAGCACCGGGGTCGCCAGCGTCATTCGCATCGGCAGGCCGTATTGCGTGTGGAGCACCGCCGCGACCGCGCTCGCGAGCACGACACCGCCGATGAGCCCCGACCATGTCTTGTTCGGGCTGATCACCGGCGCAAGCTTGGGGCCGCCGAGCGTGCGCCCAGTAAAGAACGCGCCGATATCGCAGGCCCACACCAGCGACAGCGCCCACAACGTGAAGAGGATGCCCTCGTCCTGCCGCCGGATGATCATCAGCGCGAGCACGGGGAGCCCGCAATAGAGGATGCCGAGCGCGAGCGGCGGCTTGCGGGTCGTGATGACGACGAAGAACGCGGCCCCCACAAGCAGCCCCAGCGTGAAGAAATCGTGGATCACCAGGATCAGCGACGCCGGCGCCATCAGCGCGAGCGGCACCGACAATGCGAACTGCGTCATCCGCTTGGTCTTGGCGTCTGCGCCTTGCAGCATCGACCATTCCGCCATCATGAACAGCGCGGCGACCACGCCCAACACCCAGAACGCGATCCCGCCGAGCGTCAGCGCAAGGCTCGCCACCGCGATCATGCCGACGCTGGCGATCATCCGGAGCTGGAGATTGGACGGCGTGCGCAACGCCTGATCGGGCGCCTTGTCAGGGTCGGTAAGGTTCACAGACCACCGTAGCGGCGCTGACGCTGACCGAACGCCGCAACCGCATCGGCGAGCGCGGCCGCATCGAAATCTGGCCAGAGCGTGTCGACGAACAGCAATTCCGCATACGCCGCCTGCCAAAGCAGGAAGTTCGAAAGACGCTGCTCGCCCGACGTCCGAATCATCAGATCCAGCGGCGGCAGGTCGTGCGTATCGAGTTCCGCCTCGATCATCGCCGCATCGATGCTCGCCGGATCCAGCGCGCCATCCCGGGCCCGCTCCGCCAACCGCCGTGCGGCCGTCACGAGCTCGGCATGGGCGCCGTAATTCAACGCGATCGCCAGGATCGGACCGCTGTTCCCCGCCGTCCGCGCGATCGCATCGTCGACCATCGCGACCAGATCGGGCGAAAAGCTGTGATAATCGCCGATCACCCGCAACCGGACGTTCTCGCGCGCGAGTTCGTCGAGGTCGCTGCGGATGAAATGCCGCAGCAACCCCATCAGGTCGCTGACCTCTTCGGCCGGACGCCGCCAGTTCTCTGACGAGAACGCGTACAGCGTCAGCGCCTCGATCCCCATCGCGCGCGCGGCGCGCGTCACTTTGCGCACGGCTTCGACGCCAGCCTTGTGCCCGGCGAAGCGTGGCAGGAACCGCTTCTTCGCCCAGCGGCCATTGCCGTCCATGATGATCGCGACATGACGCGGCACCACGCCGCCTGCAGGAACGGCAGCAAGCGGTGCGGCCGAGGAGGCCCCCGCCTGTGCAGCGCCGAACGCCCTCACTTGCCCAGGATTTCCTTTTCCTTGGCGGTCGCGGTCGCATCGAGCTCGGCGATGATGCTATCGGTCAGCTTCTGGACTTCGGTTTCGTGACGCTTGCGCTCGTCCTCGCCGAACACGCCCTTCTTCTCGTCAACCTTGAGCGAATCCATCCCGTCGCGGCGGACGTTGCGGACCGCGATGCGCGCCTTCTCGGCATACTGGCCGGCGAGCTTGGCGAGCTCCTTGCGGCGCTCCTCGGTCAGGTCGGGGATCGGCAGGCGCAGCGTCTGGCCGTCAACGATCGGGTTGAGCCCGAGGCCGGCCGAACGGATCGCCTTGTCGGTCGGGCCGACGTTCGACTTGTCCCAGACCTGCACCGACAGCATCCGCGGCTCGGGCGCCGACACGGTCGCGACCTGGTTCAGCGGCATCGACGACCCGTACACCGTCACCATCACCGGATCGAGCAAAGCGGTCGACGCGCGACCCGTGCGCAGGCCGGCGAGATCGCTCTTCAGCGCTTCGACGGCACCCGCCATGCGGCGTTCGAGGTCGGTCTTGTCGTATGCAGCCATCTTAAAGCTCCTGCTCGTTCTGGACGATCGTCGACACGCCATCACCCGCTAGGACCGCGGCGAGATTGCCGGGCTCGCGGATGTTGAAGACGACGATCGGGATGTTGTTGTCGCGGCACAGCGCGATCGCGCTCGCGTCCATGACCTTGAGGTCGTCAGACAGCACGCGGCTGTACGATACCGTTTCGTAACGCACCGCGTCGGGATGCGTCTTCGGGTCGGCGTTGTAGACGCCGTCGACCGAGGTACCCTTGAACAGCGCATCGCACTTCATCTCGGCAGCACGCAGCGCGGCGCCCGAATCAGTGGTGAAATAGGGGCTACCGACGCCTGCCGCGAAGATCACGACGCGGCCCTTTTCGAGGTGACGCTCGGCGCGGCGGCGGATGAATGGCTCGCACACCGACGCCATCGGGATCGCCGACTGGACGCGCGTGTCGACGCCGATCTGCTCCAGCGCGTTCTGCACGGCGAGCGCGTTCATCACGGTCGCGAGCATGCCCATGTAATCGCCGGTCGCGCGGTCCATGCCGCGTGCCGCCCCCGCCATGCCGCGGAAGATGTTGCCACCACCGACGACGATGCAGATCTCGTAGCCTCGGGCCTTGATGTCGGCGATCTCCTGCGCGACGCGCGCGGTAACCTCGGTGTCGATCGACAGGCCGGAGGTGCCCATCAGGACTTCGCCCGACAGTTTCAGCAGGATACGGTTGTAGCGCGGAGGCGTCATAAATCTCGAATTGTGATTGGCGGGGCGGCGCGGACCTTAGGCGGCGAGGCCCGGGATGTGAAGCGCTGTGCGGCGCGTGCATCGAAACTGGGTGGAGATGAGACGGGAAATCCTCGTTCGCAGAAGCGCGCAACGGAGAACGATCGTCATTCCCGCGGAGGCGGGAACCCATACTGGCTAGCGGCTCGATGGATCACCGGCGCCGGAGTTTATGGATCTCCGCCTACGCGGGGATGACGAAGCAGCACCAAGGCTGCCCCGCTATCCTTCTCCCCTCGGGGAGAAGGTGGCCCGGCAGGGCCGGATGAGGGGGCGTGAGGTTCGAGACCTAATCACTCCCCTCACCCTTCCCACTCGACAAGAGCCGAGCGGGCCCCTTCCCTCTCCCCGGAGGGGCGAGGGAGGAAGTCAGCTTACGCCTGGGGCACGCCCGAAGCAGCAGCAACCTCGGCTGCGAAGTCGGACTGCTCCTTCTCGATGCCTTCGCCCAGCTGGAAGCGGACATAGTCCACCAGCTTGATCTCTGCGCCCGCGTCCTTGCCGGCCTTGGCGACGACGTCGGAGATCTTGGTCTTGCCGTCCATCACGAACAGCTGGCTGACCAGAGCATGCTCCTTGCGGTACTTGGCGATGCCGCCCTCGACCATCTTGGCGATGATGTCGGCAGGCTTGCCCGACTCGGCAGCCTTCTCGGTCGCGATCGCGCGCTCGCGCTCGATCTCGGACTCGTCGAGGTCGGCCTCGTTCAGCGCCTTCGGGAAAGCGGCTGCGATGTGCATCGCGAGCTGCTTGCCGAGCGCCTGGAGAACCTCGTCCGAAGCCTCCGACTCGAGCGCGACGAGCACGCCGATCTTGCCGAGGCCGGGGGCCGCTGCATTATGGATGTACGGAACGACCGCACCCTTGCTGACTTCCAGCGTGCGCGAGCGGCGCAGCGACTGGTTCTCGCCGATCGTCGCGACGTTGTTCGTCAGGACTTCCTCGACGGTCTTGCCCGATGGCATCGCCTGCGACTTCAGCGCCTCGATGTCGCCACCGGTTGCGAGCGCGATCTGCGTGACGTCACGGACGAACGACTGGAACTGGTCGTTCTTCGCGACGAAATCGGTCTCCGAGTTCACTTCGACCGCTGCGCCCTTGGTGCCCGACACGGCGACGCCGACCAGACCCTCGGCCGCGGTACGGCTGGACTTCTTGGCGGCGGCTGCGAGCCCCTTGGTACGCAGCCAATCCATTGCCTGCTCCATGTCGCCGGCGTTCTCGCTCAGCGCCTTCTTGCAATCCATCATGCCCGCGCCGCTCTTCTCGCGCAGATCCTTGACCATCGCTGCCGTGATATCGGCCATGTCTCTAATCCTTTTTAGGTCTGAATATGGTTGCGGGCGAGGCAGAGCTTTCGCCCTACCCCGCCCGCATGACGGTTCGGCGACGACGCTTATGCGTCGATCTGGCGCTCACCCTCGGCTGCGAATTCTGCAGCGGTATCGGCATTCGCGGTTGCCTGTGCCGTGTCGGCTGTTGCCTCGACGACGGGCTCTGCGCTCAGTGCCTCTTCCTTCGGCGGCTCGACCATCGCGCCGATGTCGGCACCGGTGCGGCGCTGCTGCTCCTGGCCGCCGCGCGTCGCTGCGATCGCGATCGCCTCGCAGTACAGGCGGATGGCGCGGGCTGCGTCGTCGTTCGCGGGAACCGGGAAGGCGATGCCGTCCGGCGACACGTTCGAATCGAGGATCGCGACGACGGGAATACCCAGCGTGTTGGCTTCCTTGATCGCCAGCTCTTCCTTGTTCGCGTCGATCACGAACATCACGTCGGGAATGCCGCCCATGTCGCGGATGCCGCCGAGCGAAAGCTCGAGCTTGTCCTTCTCGCGGGTGAGCTGAAGGACTTCCTTCTTGGTCAGGCCGACCGTGTCGCCCGACAGCATTTCCTCGAGCGTCTTGAGACGCTTGATCGAACCCGAGATGGTCTTCCAGTTGGTGAGCATGCCGCCCAACCAGCGATGGTTGACGAAGTGCTGGCCCGAACGACGCGCTGCGTCCGCGACGGGATCCTGCGCCTGGCGCTTGGTGCCGACGAACAGGACCTTGCCACCACCGGCAACCGCCGACGAGACAAATTCGAGCGCGCGCGCGAACAGCGGCACGGTCTGCGAAAGGTCGAGGATGTGGACGCCGTTACGATCACCGAAGATGTAAGGCTTCATCTTGGGGTTCCACCGATGAGTCTGGTGGCCGAAATGCGCGCCCGTTTCGATGAGCTGCTGCATGGAGACGACTGGAGCCGCCATAGGGATATATCCTTCCGGTTGTGCCTCTGGGAAGCGGATGACGTCGTGGCCGAATGACCGTGACGCACCGGGCTATGATGCCTCCCATGCGGGGTTAGAGGCGCGGCCCTTAACCGGGCGCTCGTTGAAAAGCAATCCTCAACGCCCCGCTTGACTCATGGAACGCAATGAGAACATAAAGGGCTCAGAGGGGAACAGATGTTCGACTCGGCGCGGAATCACCCCGGCAGGACGGGATTCGAAATGCGACGAATGGAACGATGTTTCTGACCAAGTGTTTGCGAATATTAAGAATTTGTTCGCAACTCATAGGAAGGCGGACGTGATGTTGGTTCTGAGCTTCATGGTTTTTGCTGGTGCATTCGCGGTCGCGGGCATGATGATCGTCTCGTCGATCGCGCCGCAGTGGGACCGTATCGTCCGTCTCGCGATGGGCAACGTCGAACCCGCGTTCCAGCCGCTCCGCACGCTGGCCGTTGCGGAGCGCCGGATCGCGGTCAGGCGCTGGGCTTCGACGTCGGCTCCGGTGCCCGCCCGCCGCTGGAACGCTGCCGCCTGATCTTGGCGTAGCTCGCGATGCTGAACGGCATAGAGAGCAGGTACAGCACGCAGATGATGCTGAGCGTATGCCACGGCGCGCTCACGATCGCGGCGCCGAGCAGTACGACGAGCGCGATGGCCTCGAACCGGATGTTGCTGCGGAGTTTGACCGAACTCCACGAATAGGTCGCGATACTCGACACCATGAGCAGCGCGACGAACGCAACCCAGGGTGCCACGAAATACGGCGACGCGAACTTG
The DNA here is from genome assembly GCF_003688625.1 of Sphingomonas sp. PP-CE-3A-406. Taxonomy (GTDB): domain Bacteria; phylum Pseudomonadota; class Alphaproteobacteria; order Sphingomonadales; family Sphingomonadaceae; genus Sphingomonas. Next base: position 1,150,017 of record NZ_RCWY01000003.1, on the reverse strand, counting down.
GGTTCGTCGGTCCAGAACCAGAAGAACATCGGCATCAGCGCGAGTCCGGCGCCGGCGGGAGCCGGGACGCCGGTTAGAAAGCCCGCCGACTTGTGCGGCTGGTGGCTCTCGTCGATCTTGGCGTTGAAGCGGGCAAGACGCAGCGCGCAGAACACGGCGAGGATCAGCGAGCAGATCCAGCCGATGCGCGGCAAGGCTGTGAGCGACCAGAGATAGACGATCAACGCAGGCGCGACGCCGAACGAGATCGCGTCGGACAGCGAATCGAGCTCGGCACCGAACCGGCTTTCACCGTGCAGCATCCGGGCGATCCGACCGTCCAGGCCGTCGAGCACGCCCGCGACCATGATCATCGCGACGGCGCTTTCCCACTGCCCGCCGATCGCGAACCGCACGCCACTCAGGCCTGAACACAGGGCTAGCGCGGTAACGGCGTTGGGAGCGACAGCGCGCAGGGGAAGTCCGCGCGGTGCACGACGCGTGCGACCGAACCGCCCCCGGCCTCGCTCTTCGATCGAATCGGTTGAGTCGTCATCGATCCCGTCGCGATCGATCACTGGGCGATACCACCCACCGGAACGCCACCGACGCGACCAAGCACGGTCTCGCCCGCGATGCTGCGCTGACCAAGACATACCTGCGGGACGACATGATCCGGCAGGTACACGTCGACTCGGCTGCCGAACCGGATCAGGCCGATGCGCTGGCCGACCGCGACCATGTCCCCGGCCTTCACAAAGCCGAGGATGCGGCGCGCGACCAGGCCGGCGATCTGCGTGAAGCCGATCCGCATGCCGTTGCGATCTTCAACGACGAAATGCTGGCGCTCGTTCTCGTCGCTCGCCTTGTCGAGGTCGGCGTTGAGAAACTTGCCCGAAATGTAGACCACCTGTCGAACCGTTCCCGCGACAGGCGTACGATTGATGTGCACGTCGAACACCGACATGAAGATCGACACGCGCACAAGCGGTGCATCGCCGAGGCCGTTCTCGCCGGCGAGTTCGCGGGGGATCGGCACGCGCTGGATCATCGTGATCAGCCCGTCTGCGGGGGCGACGATCAGGCCTTCACCTTGTGGGGTGGTGCGGATCGGATCGCGGAAGAACGTCGCGACCCAGATCACGACGCCGACCATCGGCCAGAACAGCACGTGGCTGAGAATCGTCAGCAGCAGCGTGATGCCGGTCGCGATCGCGACGTATTTGTGGCCCTCCGGATGGACTGCGGGAAATCGCCATTTGACCGTGGAGGTCGTGACGGGCGGCTTGTCGAGCGATGCCATAACCTGCGGGTCTATCCGTGCAGGACGCGCGATACAACGATGAACCGGCTTTTCCTTGCAGCACCAACGGTTGGCCAGTGGTTGATCGCTGCGGCATGCTCCCCTAGACGCTCCCCAAACCCCTCCCCCGAAGGACCCGGATATGGCGAAGATCAAGGTAAAGAATCCGATCGTGGAGATCGACGGCGACGAGATGACGCGGATCATCTGGGAATGGATCCGCGAGCGCCTGATCAAGCCGTATCTCGACATCCAGCTCGATTATTACGATCTCGGCGTCGAGCATCGCGACGCGACCGACGACCAGGTCACGATCGACAGCGCGCTCGCCACGCAGAAGCACGGTGTCGCGGTGAAGTGCGCGACGATCACCCCCGACGAGCAGCGCGTGACCGAGTTCGGCCTGAAGAAGATGTGGAAGTCGCCGAACGGCACGATCCGCAACATCCTCGGCGGCACCATCTTCCGCGAGCCGATCGTGATCAAGAACGTTCCGCGCCTGATCCCGGGCTGGACGCACCCGATCGTCGTCGGCCGTCACGCATTCGGCGATCAGTACCGCGCGACCGACTATCTGGTCCCCGGCCCCGGCAAGCTGCGCCTCGTGTTCGAAGGCGACGACGGCACGGTCATCGACCGCGAGGTGTTCCAGTTCCCGTCGGCCGGCGTCGCGATGGCGATGTACAACCTCGACGATTCGATCCGCGATTTCGCGCGCGCCTCGATGCATTACGGCCTCAACCTCAAGTGGCCGGTGTACCTGTCGACCAAGAACACGATCCTCAAGGCCTATGACGGCCGCTTCAAGGACCTGTTCGCCGAGGTGTTCGAGGCCGAGTTCAAGGACAAGTTCAAGGAAGCCGGCATCGTCTACGAGCATCGCCTGATCGACGACATGGTCGCATCGGCGCTGAAGTGGAACGGCGAGTTCGTCTGGGCCTGCAAGAACTATGACGGCGACGTCCAGTCGGACCAGGTCGCACAGGGCTTCGGCTCGCTCGGCCTGATGACCTCGATCCTGCTGACCCCGGACGGCAAGACCGTCGAGGCCGAGGCGGCGCACGGCACCGTCACGCGTCACTTCCGCATGCACGAGCAGGGCAAGGCGACCTCGACCAACCCGATCGCGTCGATATTCGCGTGGACCGGTGGCCTCAAGTATCGCGGCAAGTTCGACGATACGCCCGACGTCACCAAGTTCGCCGAGACGCTCGAGCGCGTCTGCGTCCAGACGGTCGAGAACGGCCACATGACCAAGGATCTCGCGATCCTGATCGGCCCCGACCAGCCCTGGATGACGACCGAGCAGTTCTTCGAGCAGGTGCGGTCCAACCTCGAGACGGAAATGGCCAACTGGGCCTGACCTGGCGCCCCGCTTTCGGCAACGGAAGCGGGGCTACCTAATCGAGCATGCGCCTTCGGGTTCGTGCTTGGCTATCCTGCGCCCCCCTCCCCGGCGAAGGCCGGGGTCCAGTTGGGCAACGTCGCTGATCACCGCTGCGCTTAGTTACCGCGACCTCACCAATTGGGCCCCGGCCTTCGCCGGGGGGGGCGCATCGTCCGAAGCGATAATATCTACCGGCGCCCTCCCCTCTCGATTACGCAGTATTTCTTCCTGACAATTCCGTCATGCGTCCCCTAAGGTCGCACGCATGGCATTACGGCTCGACAATCAAGGTTTCAGCGACGCGCTCGTCATTCTCGGCGCGGCCGGGCTCGTCATTCCCGCGTTCGCGCGGTTCCGGGTCAGCCCGGTTATCGGTTTCATCCTGGTCGGCCTGCTGGTCGGCCCCGCCGGATTGGGTTCGCTCACCGGCTCCGCGCCTTGGCTCTATTACCTGACGATCTCGAACCCGGAGTCGATTGAGCCGTTCGCCGAGTTCGGGATCATCCTGCTGCTGTTCTCGATTGGCCTCGAGCTCTCGTTCAAGCGACTATGGTCGATGAAGCAGCTCGTGTTCGGCACCGGCGCCGCCGAACTGATCGGCTCGGCGCTCATCATTGGCGTGGCGTTGCACTTCATCGGCCAGGAATGGGCGGGCGCGATCGGGCTCGGGTTTGCGCTCGCGTTGTCGTCCACCGCTTTGGTCCTGCCGCTCGTCGGCACCACCGGCGCGGTCGGGCGTGGTGCGTTCGCTATGCTGTTGTTCGAGGATCTGGCGCTCGTCCCGATCATCTTCGTGCTCGGTGCGCTGGCGCCGACAGCGAGTGCCGACGGCTGGTCGAACATCGCCGGTGTCGCGCTGCGTGGCGGGCTGACGGTGGTCGCGATGTATATCGGCGGGCGGGTCGTCCTGCCCCGGCTGTTCGGGCAGGCCGCGCGGACCAAGAGTCCCGAACTCTTCCTGGCCGCGTCGCTGCTGGTGGTGATCGTCGCGAGCGTCGCGACAACGGCAGCCGGGCTGTCGCCGATCGTCGGCGCGCTGCTGGCGGGGTTGCTGATCGCCGAGACCGAATATCACAGCGAGGTCGAGGTCATCACCGCGCCGTTCAAGGGCCTCGCGCTCGGCGTGTTCCTGATCACGGTCGGCATGAGTCTCGACCTACGGCTGATCGCGCAGAACTGGCCGTCGCTGCTGCTGGCGGTGACGGGCGTGGTGGCGACCAAGGCGATCGTGACGTTCCTGTTCCTGCGCGTCGCCAATTCGCGGCGTGGCGTTGCGGCGGAGACGGGGTTGCTGATGGGCAGCCCCTCCGAGACGACGCTGATCGTGCTCGCGACCGCCGCTCAGGCGCAGTTGATCCTGCCCTCCACCGCGTCGTTCTGGCAGACCGTCACTGCGATCGGGCTGACGATCACGCCGCTGCTGGCAAAGCTCGGCCGCACCGTTTCGCGTCAACTCGAAAGCCGGTCGGGTGCCGATGCCGGGGATATCGAGATCGACGACGATGGGCCGGGAACCGTCGTGATCGGCTTTGGTCGCGTGGGCCGGATGGTGGCGGACATGCTGGCAGTCCACGGACAGAAGTACGTTGCCGTGGAGGCGGATATCGATTCCGTCGAGGCCGCGCGGGCTCAAGGACACCCGGTATTGTTCGGGGATGTGGCGCGCCCGGAACTGGTGGATCGGCTGAAGCTGCATACCGCCAAGGCGTTGATCCTGACGATGGACGACCCGGTATTGACGGTGCGGCTGGCGCGACGGGTGCGGGCTCTGGCGCCGGACTTGCCGATCGTGGCGCGGGCTCGGGATACGGCGCATGCGGCGGAGTTGTACCGGGCTGGTGTTACGGATGCGGTGCCGGAGACGCTGGAGAGTTCGTTGCAACTGGCGGAGGCGGTGCTGGTCGATCTCGGGGTGGCGATGGGGCCGGTGATTGCTTCGATCCATGAGAAGCGGGATGAGTTGCGGCAGGAGATCAAGAAGGCGGCGGACATGATTGCGGAGCCTCGGATCCGTAAGGCGAAGCGGACGCCTCGCGCGGTTTGACGCTTACTGCTCCAAGCGCCTCTTGTTCTCCCGCGAAGGCGGGAGTCCAGTCTGGGCCCCCGCCTTCGCGGGGGAACACCATTGGCTCAGGGAACCTTACCCCAAATCCTGCCCCCCCGGCGGAGGCCGGGGCCCAGTTGGAAAGGTGGTCGTAAGGGAAGGCTGCCCTCCATTATCTTCGTTCCCCAATTGGGCCCCGGCCTTCGCCGGGGTGGTGGTTGTGCGGTGATCGCTTCGTCACGCGCGCCCTCCTCTTGCCCTCACCCTTTCCACGGCGAAGATGCCGCGGGGCACTTCCCTCTCCCGACGGGAGAGGGCGAGGCAAAAGACGGTCGGGGCGGGTTAGGCCACGAAGCGGCCACTTCAGCTTGGGACGACACCCACGCGGCTCTTCATCAGCGGCTGGATACGTGTCCCAAATGCTTCCACCCCCTCCAGGAAGTCATCGAAGGTCAGGAGGACCCCGCCGGTGTTGGGGACGGCGGCCATCTCGTCGAGCATTCGCGCGACGCTTTCGTACGAGCCGACCAATGTGCCCATGTTGATGTTGACAGCGCCTTCGGGGGCGGCAAGCTGGCGGACGTTGGTGTCCGTGTTGTGCGTGTCCTTCGCGCCCTGATCGATCAGCCAGGCGATCGCGTCGACGTCGACGCCGGCGTTATAGTGTTTCCACTTCGCCATCGCCTCGTCGTCGGTTTCGGCGGCGATGATCATGATCAGGACGAAGATCTCCACGTCGCGGCCGGTCTTCGCGGTCGCGACGGCCAGCCTATCGTTGTTGAACGCAAAAGCGGTCGGGGTGTTGACGCCCTTCCCCAGGCAGAACGCGTAGTCGGCCCATTTCGCCGAGAACGCCAAGCCGTCGTCGGAGGAGCCGGCGCAGATGATCTTCATGTCGCCGGTCGGCTTGGGCCAGACGCGGCAGTCGGTCATCTGGTAATAGTCGCCCTTGAAGTCGGACGTCCCCTCCCCCCACAGTTCGCGGAGGATGTGGGCGTATTCGTCGAGCATCTTGTAGCGATTGCGGAAATGCTCGTCGCCGGGCCACATGCCCATCTGCGTATATTCGGGCGGCTGCCAGCCGGTGATGAGGTTGAGGCCAAACCGCCCGTGGCTGATCGAATCGATCGTGTTGCACATCCGCGCGGCGTAGGCGGGCGGCACGAGCAGCGTGGCGCAGGTCGCGTAGATCTTGATCTTTTCGGTGACGGCGGCGAGCCCGGCCATCAGCGTGAAGCTCTCCAGCCCGTAGTCCCAGAATTCGGTCTTGCCGCCGAACCCGCGCAGCTTGATCATCGACAGCAGGAAATCGAGGCCGTGCTTCTCGGCGGCCTGCGCGATCGCCTTGTTGAGGTCGAAGCTCGGTTTGTACTGCGGCGCGTTCTCGCTGATCAGCCAGCCATTGTTGTTGATGGGCACGAAGACGCCGACCTGCATATGCCGCTCCTATTCGCCGTCGAGCCAGTCGAGCAGCCACATGTTGAAATGCTCCGCGCGGGTAACGTTGCACGCGTGCGCGCCTGCCGCCATTCGCGCAAGCTGCGCGCCCGGGATGCCGGCGGCGAGCTTTTCAGAAGCAGACGGCGGCACGAGCATGTCGTCGTCGGAGGCGACCAGCAACGTCGGGACGCGGATCTCGTCGAGGCGGCCGGCGATGTTGAACCGGCGGACCGCCGCGACGCGTCGCTGGATCATCTCCGCGCCGGGGAAATGCGCGAGCATCGCCTCCTCCTCGTCCTGAATCCGGTCGTGATGGTCCGAAATCCATTGCGGCGGGTAGAGGAACAGCGGTTGCGCGTGGAGATACGCGCGCGGGCCGCTGTCTTTCAGCAGCGCGAGCCGGGTATCGAAGCAGCGCGCGGTATGCGGGTCGAGCTTGGCCCAGCCGTTGATGACGACGAGGCGTTCGAGCCGTTCGGGCGCGGACAGGGCCAGCGCGAGGCCGATATGGCCGCCGAGCGCGTGACCGATGAAGGTGCTGCTCTCGAGCCCGATCGCGTCCATGAGCGCGACGACGTCGGCGGCCATTGCGTCGACGGTCAGGTCGCCGGGAACGTGGGCGTCGGAGCGGCCGGTGCCGCGGTGGTCGTAGGTGATGACGCGGTGGCCGGCGCCGAGGGCCGCGAGGTTCGGCTGCCAATAGCTGCCCGAGCCGCCGAGGCCGCTCGACAGGAGGATCGCGGGGCCGTCGGGCTGGCCGTGTTCCTCCCAATGGATGCCGCCTGCATTCCCCATCAGGCGAGGTGGGCGATGCTGGCGATCTCGACGAGGCAGTCGGGCTTCACGAGGTCTGTCTTGATGCAGTAGCGCGCGGGCTTGGGGCCGGGGAAATACTCGGCGTAGACCGTGTTGAAGGCGGCGTAGTCGGCGAGGTCTTTCAGGAAGATGTGGTTGAAGGCGACGTCGGCGAGTGTCGCACCGGCGGCTTCGAGCGTGGTCTTGATGGTGTCGAGGACGGCGCGGGTTTGGGCTGCGGCGTCGCCGACGTGGAGGACCGTGCCGCCCTCGCCCAGTGCCAGCACGCCCGAGACGTAGATCGTGTTGCCGGCCTTCGCGGCGGCCGAATAGGGGGCGATCGGGGTCGGGAACTGGGGTGGGTTGATGGCTTCGAACGGCATTGTCATCCTTTCAGGTCCTCACCGTTCCCCCGCGGAGGCGGGGGTCCAGGGTTGCGGGCGGTAGCGTTCGTGATTCCTGGCCCCCCGCGTTCGCGAGGGAACAAGGAAGGGTCACTTCGGCAACTGCCCGAACGAACCGCAGAAATCGCCGACGGTGCTGACCCAGCCGAAGAACTTCTCGACGTTGTAGACGGTCGCCGCCTGCATCTCGGGCGGGCCGAGGTGGTGCGTCGCGTCCTCCAGCATCACGCCGAAATATTCGAGGTGGAAGCCGTCGCGCAGCGTGCTCTCGACGCAGACGTTGGTGGCGATGCCGACGAAGACGATGTTGCGGATGCCGCGACTGCGCAGGATGCTGTCGAGCTGCGAATTGAAGAACGCGCTGTAGCGGGTTTTGTGGACGCTTATGTCGCCGGGTTGTGGAGCGAGCGCGTCGACGATCTCGTAGTCCCAGCCGCCGCGGGCGAGGAACTGGCCTTGGAGTTCGGGGCGGGCGCGCATCGTTTTCAGCGCGTTGGACTTGTGCCAGTTGGGTGAGCCGGGGCCGCCGGCCTCGACATAGTCGGGGTCCCAGCCGTTCTGGAGAAACACGACGGGCATTTTCGCCGCGCGGGCGGTGTCCAGGACCTTGGCGATCTGGGCGATGGTGCCGGCTGAGCCTGCGATGTCGAAGCCGGCCGTGTCGACGTAGCCGCCGGGGGAGGCGTAGGCGTTCTGCATGTCGATGACGACGACGGCGGTTTCGGCAGGGTCGAGGCGGAGCGCTTCCGGCCGTGCGGGCAACGTGACGGCGTTCGCCTCGTTCGCGCCGGTACGGATGATCGGGTTGGCCTCGGTCATTGTGACAAGCTCGCTGCATCGTCGGAATTGTGCAAGTGCGAAATGAATTGGGCGGTTGGGGAGCGTCGGGGGGCAGAAAACTTGTTTCCCCGCGAAGGCGGGGACCCAGACTGGGCTCCCGCCTTCGCGGGAGAACAAGGAACGGCGAACTGACCGCGCAGCGTCTCCTATGTTCGCAAGTTCGTAGCCCGCGGATGCCGGAACGAATCCGGCATGACGAGGCAGGCTAAGCCGTCGCCAACACGAAGTTCCTGAAGCGTTCGCGTAGGGCTCTCTTGAGGAGCTTGCCCGTTGCGGTGTGGGGCAGGTCGTCGACGAAGACGATCGCGTCGGGGAGCCACCATTTCGCAACGTGCTTGGCCAGATGGTCGCGGATCTCGGCTTCTCCGACGTCGCTGCCGGGTTTGCGGACGACCAGCAGCAGCGGGCGCTCGTCCCACTTGGGGTGGTGGATGCTGATCGCCGCCGCCTCCGCCACGCCCGGACAGCCGACCGCCGCGTTCTCGAGATCGACCGAGCTGATCCATTCGCCGCCGGACTTGATGACGTCCTTCGAGCGATCGGTGATCTGCATCGTGCCGTCCGCATGCAGCATCGCGACGTCGCCGGTATCGAACCAGCCGTCCGCGTCGACCGCGTCCTCGTCGGCGCCGAAATAGCGTTGGACCACCCAGGGGCCCCTCACCTGCAAGCGGCCGGCGACCTTGCCGTCGCGGGCTAGCACCGTGCCTTCGTCGTCGATGATGCGAAGTTCTATCCCGAACGGGACGCTGCCCTGCTTGCCGACGAGGTCCAGCTTCTCCTCGTGGCTCATGTCCTCCCAGTGTGGGGGCGCGAAGCCGGCGGTGCCGATCGGCGAGGTCTCGGTCATGCCCCAGAGGTGCTTGACGGTCGCGCCCATGCCCATGATCCGCTCGATCATCGCGCGCGGCGCGGCCGAGCCGCCGATCGTGACCAGCCGCAGGTGCGCGGGCGCGTCACCGGTCGCGTCCATGTGACCGAACATCGCCAGCCAGACGGTCGGCACGCCGGCGGAGTGCGTAACCTTCTCGTCGTTCATCAGGCGGCACAGCACGGCCGGATCGTTGACCGCGGAATAGACGACCTTGGCCCCCGACAATGCACAGGCGAACGGCAGGCCCCAGGCGGCAGCGTGGAACATCGGCACGACGGGGAGCACGACGGCGTTGGGGGAGAGATCGAACACCCACGGCGCGACCTCGGCCATCGCGTGGATCAGCGTCGAGCGGTGCGTGTAGAGCACGCCCTTCGGATTGCCGGTGGTGCCGCTGGTGTAGCAGAGCATGCACGGCTCGCGCTCCGGCCCCTCGACCCACTCGTAATCGCCGTCCTCGGCGTCGAGCAGCGCCTGGAAGCCGTCGGGGCCGAGATCGTCGAAGCACACGTAATGGCGGATGCTGCCCCATTGCGCGCGCAGGCGGTCGACGAGCGGCTGGAATGCCTTGTCGTAGAGCATCACGCGGTCTTCGGCGTGGTTGGCGATGTAGACGAGCTGTTCGTCGAACAGCCGCGGGTTGATCGTGTGGATCACCCCGCCCATGCCGATCGTGCCGTACCAGGCGACGAGGTGGTGCGCGTGGTTCATAGCCAGCGTCGCGACCCGGTCACCGGGCGCTACGCCCAGCTTTTCGAGCGCTTGAGCCAGTTTGCGGGCGTCGCGGGAGATGCCGGCCCAGTTGGTACGCGTCTCGCGACCATCGGCCCAGTTGCTGACGAGTTCCCTCGCGCCGTGTTCGCGTGCCGCGTGGTCGATCAGGCGGGGAACACGAAGCTCGAAATCCTGCATTCCACCCAGCATTCATGCTCTCCCAAGCTGTTAACCGACCAGAGCGAGCCTCGTTTCCGAGGTCTTCATCTCCACCTTGGCAACACCGTGCAACGACTCGATGTGCTCGACAAGCTCTCCGTCGAGCAGGAAGTCGCGACCGAGCAGGATGCAGACCTCGCCGTCGGGCAGTTGCGCGCGCACGCGGACCTCACCGCGCGCACCGCGATGTTCGGCGAGCAGCGAGGCGAGGCCGGCGAACGCGGTCATGTCGGAGATCGTCACGACCACCTGGAAGCGGGCGAGGTTGGCGAGGCCTTCGAATGGCTGAATGCGCTTGATGCTGACGCGCGGCGTGTCCTCGCCGGGCTTGCGATCGAGTTCGACGGTGATGAGCCCGCAGCCGCCGGCCTTTGCCGCCTCTTCGAGATCCTTCGAGACCTGGTCGTCGAAGCAGGTCGCCATGAACTGGCCGCTGGCGTCGGAGCATTGCGCCATCATGAAGCGCTTGCCGCGCGCGGAGGTGCGGTATCGTGCATCCTCGACGAGCACCGCCATCGTCGCGCCGGCGCGGCTGCCGTCGTCGGGGATGTTGAGCTCGGACAGCGCGGTGTAGGCGCGGGCGCCGTGGCTGACCGCGATGTGGCGGTGGCGATCGACCGGGTGCGCGGAGAAATAGAAGCCGAACGCCTCCTTCTCCTGGTCCATGCGCTGGCTGAGCGTCCAGCGGACCGAGGGGGGGAGCTTGATCGCGTCGCCTGCGGGTTCCGCATCACCGAACAGGCCGCCCTGCCCGCTGGTCTTCTGTTCGTGCGTGCGCGCGGCAATCGCGAGGATCGTCTCGGCGGTGGCGTGGATGCCGGCGCGGTTCTGGTCGAGGCCGTCGAAGGCACCGGCGGCGGCGAGCGTTTCGAGCTGGCGCTTGTTGAGCAGACGCGGGTCGACGCGCTTGGCGAGATCGTCGAGGCCGGCGAACGGGCCGTTCTGGACGCGCTCGACGATGAGCTTCTCCATCGCGCCTTCGCCTACGCTCTTGAGGGCGCCTAGCGCGTAGCGAACAGCAAGATTGTTTCCCCGCGAAGGCGGGGACCCAGTCTGGGCACCCGCCTCCGCGGGTGAACATTCTGCTGGTGGAGCGTCAGCATCCGCCAAGACTTCGACGTCGAATTCCGCCTGGCTTGCATTGATACAGGGCGGCAGCGCGGTGATCCCCAGACGGCGCATATCGTCGGTGAAGATCGCGAGCTTGTCGGTCTGGTGCAGATCGTAGCACATCGAGGCGGCGAAGAATTCGTGCGGGTGGTGCGCCTTCAGCCATGCGGTCTGGTAGGCGAGCAGCGCGTAGGCGGCGGCGTGGCTCTTGTTGAAGCCGTAGCCGGCGAACTTGTCGATCAAGTCGAACAGCGCGTTCGCCTCGGCCTTCTTGATGCCGTTGACGGTGAGACACCCCTCGACGAAGCCCGCGCGCTGCGCGTCCATCTCGGCCTTCACCTTCTTGCCCATCGCGCGGCGCAGCAGATCGGCGCCGCCGAGCGAGAAGCCGGCCAGGACCTGCGCGGCCTGCATGACCTGCTCCTGGTAGACGAAAATCCCGTAGGTCTCCGACAGGATCGGTTCGAGCAGCGGATGCGGGTAGTCGATCGCCTCGGTGCCGTTCTTGCGGCGACCGAACGACGGGATGTTGTCCATCGGGCCCGGTCGATACAACGACACGAGCGCGATGATGTCGCCGAAATTGGATGGGCGAACGGCCGACAGCGTGCGGCGCATGCCCTCCGACTCGAGCTGGAACACGCCGACCGTGTCGCCCTTTTGCAGGAGCGCGTAGACGCCGGCATCGTCCCATTCGAGCGCGTCGAGATCGACCGTCAGGCCGCGCTTGGCGAGCAGCTGCACCGCCTTCTGGAGCACCGACAGCGTCTTGAGCCCGAGGAAATCGAACTTCACGAGGCCCGCCCCCTCGACATATTTCATGTCGAACTGCGTGACGGGCATGTCGGACCGCGGATCGCGGTAGAGCGGGACGAGCTGCGCGAGCGGCCGATCGCCGATCACCACGCCGGCGGCGTGCGTCGACGAGTGGCGCGGCAGGCCCTCCAGCTTCATCGCCAGATCGAGCAGTTTCCGGACGCCGTTGTCGTTGGCGTATTCCTTCGCCAGTTCGCCGACGCCGTTGAGTGCGCGCTCGAGCGTCCAGGGGTCGGTCGGGTGGTTCGGGACCAGTTTCGCCAGCCGGTCGATCTGGCCGTAGCTCATCTGCAGCACGCGGCCAGTGTCCTTAAGCACTGCGCGCGCCTTCAGCTTCCCGAAGGTGATGATCTGCGCGACCTGATCGCGGCCGTATTTTTCCTGGACGTAGCGGATCACCTCCACGCGCCGGGTTTCGCAGAAATCGATGTCGAAATCGGGCATCGACACGCGTTCCGGATTCAGGAAGCGCTCGAACAGCAAGCCGAGCTTGATCGGGTCGAGATCGGTGATCGTCAGCGACCAGGCGACGACCGAGCCTGCGCCCGAGCCGCGGCCCGGGCCGACCGGGATGTCGTGGTCCTTCGCCCATTTGATGAAGTCGGCGACGATCAGGAAGTAGCCGGGGAAGCCCATCTGGACGATCACGTCGACCTCGAACGCGAGCCGCTTGCGGTAGACGTCGCGCCAGCCGTCTTCGCCCTCACCGTGGAGTTCGGTGATGCGGGCGAGGCGTGCTTCGAGGCCGGCTTCGGCGTCGTCTCGGAGGAGCTTAGCTTCGCCCTCGATATCGCCGGCGAGGCTGGGGAGGATCGGCTTGCGGTATGGCGCCATCACGGCGCAGCGCTGGGCTACAACCAGCGTGTTGGCGATCGCCTCGGGCAGGTCGGCGAACATCTCGTGCATCACCGGCGCGGGCTTCATCCACGCTTCGGGGCAGCTGCGGATGCGGTCCTCGGTCTCGACATAGGTCGAGTGCGCGATGCAGAGCATGGCGTCGTGCGCGTCGCCGAATGCGCTTTCGGTGAAGCAGCACGGGTTGGTCGCGACCAGCGGGAGGTTGCGCTCGTAGGCGATGTCGATGAGGTCGTTCTCGGCCGCCATCTCCGTGGCGTCGTTGCGACGCGAGAGTTCGATGTAGAGGCGGTCGCCGAACAGACCTTGCAGGCGGTCGAGATAGGCGCGCGCGCGGTCGGGCTGGCCTTCCGCGAACAGCCGGGCGAGACCACCCTCGCCGCCGGCGGTCAGGGCTAGCAGGCCTTCGGTGTGGCATTCGAGGGCCGCGAAATCGACGTGCGCGGGCATCTCGATAGGGCGGTCGAGATGCGCCATCGAGACGAGCGCGCAGAGGTTGTCGTAGCCCTTCATGTCCTGCGCGTAGAGCGCGATCCAGTCGAACGGGGTGGCGACGCCGTCGGGCATGTCGGGGCGGCTGACGCCGAGCATCACGCCGATGATCGGCTGGACGCCATCCTTCTTGGCGGCGTCCGAATAGGCCATCGCCGCGTATAGCCCGTTGCGATCGGTGAGCGCGGCGGCGGGGAAGCCCAGCGCGCGTGCCTGCTTGGCGATCGCTTTCGGATCGATGGCGCCGTCGAGCATGGTGTAGCAGGAGAAAACGCGGAGGGGGACGTAACCGGAATGCATCGACCGGAGGTAGGCGCTGCGGCGTGATTCGACCAGCGGGGATGAGTCCAATCGGAACCGTGGACACGACGAGCCGTTGCGGCGGGGACTTCTGGGAGCATTTCTTATGACCGATCCTCGCGGGCGATTTGCCGATACTGAAACCACCCCTGCGGGGACGCCGCGCGCAGGCGCTGGCTGGGGGTGGATGCTGGCTTACGGCGTGCTGTCGGTGGTGCTCGGAATCATGGCGTTCGCATCGCCTTTTTCCGCGACTTATGCCGCGACTCTGGTGATCGGGGCGTTCTTCATTGCGGCCGGGATCGTGTCGATCGTGTCTGGGTTTGCCGGCAAGGGACATGAGGGACGTGGTTATGCGATCGGGTTCGGGCTGGTGTCGCTGGTGATCGGGCTGATCATGGCGTTCGAGCCAGCCACGGGGGCGATCTCGCTGACGTTGCTGATTGCGGTTTGGCTGGGTGTGCGTGGGGCGCTGGAAATCGGGCTTGGGGCGCGGTTTCGACGGGGCAAGGGATTGATGATCGCGCTGGGCGTAGTGAACATACTGCTGGCGGTGATCGTGCTGGCGACGCTGCCTTGGTCGGCGTTGACGCTGCCGGGGTATGTGCTGGGGATAAGTTTCCTGTTTGGTGGGGTGACTTCGGTTGCTTCGGCGCTCGCGCACAAGAAGGGCGCGCCGGCGTTTTCGGTCTAGGGTGTTCTCCCGCGAAGGCGGGAGTCCAGTCTGGGCCCCCGCCTTCGCGGGGGAACAAGCTTGTTTCGGGATACGCCAGCTTATCCCCTCAAGCGCCACCCCGGCGAAGGCCGGGGCCCAGTTGGGAGACGTCGCTAACTGAAGTCTGCGCTTCGTTACTGCGACCTTTCCAACTGGGCCCCGGCCTTCGCCGGGTGGTGCCAGGTGTGGGTCGACGGCTTCTACAGCAGCTTCTCGATATCCTTGCGGATGTCTTCGGGCTTGGTGGTCGGCGCATAGCGATCCACCACCTCCCCATCGCGCCCAACCAGGAACTTGGTGAAGTTCCACTTGATGGCCTTCGACCCCAGCACGCCCGGCGCGTCCGACTTCAACCGCTCGAACAACGGGTCCGCCCCTGCCCCGTTGACGTCGACCTTCGCGAACACCGGGAACGTCACGTCGTACGTCAGCGTGCAGAAATTAGCGATCTCCGCCGCGTCACCCGGCTCCTGACCGCCGAACTGGTTGCACGGGAAGGCGAGCACTTCGAAATCTCGATCGGCATAGTCGCGATGTAGCGCTTCGAGTCCGTCATATTGCGGGGTGAAGCCGCATTTCGAGGCGGTGTTCACGATCAACAGCACCTTGCCGCGATAGGGTTCGAGCGAGGCCGCGCTGCCGTCGGCGGTCTTTACGGTGAAGTCGGTGATCGCGGTCATGGGCGGTCCTCGTTTCGGGCCAGCAGGTACGCCAGGTTCTGGCGCACGCCGGGCCATTCGTGGCGGAGGATGCTGTAGACCACGGTGTCGCGCAAGCGGCCGTCGGCCATCACCTGGTGCCCGCGCAGGACGCCGTCACGCTTGGCGCCGAGGCGTTCAATCGCACGCTGCGAGTTCTTGTTGAGCGAGTCGGTGCGGATCTGGACGCATTCGCAGCCTAAGGCATCGAAGGCGTGGGCCAGCAGCATCAGCTTGGCTTCGGTGTTGACGCCGGTGCGCTGGACGGACTTGGCGTAGAAGGTGCCGCCGATTTCGAGCCGCTTGTTGCCCTCGTTCATACGCATGAAGCGGGTGGTCCCGACGACGGTCCCGCCTGCCACTACTGCGAACAACCGCGCCCGGCCGAAGTCCTGCTCGCGCAACGCCGCGGCGAGCCAGCGATCGGGCGCCTTCATCATCGCGACGTTGGCGTAGAAAGTGTCCCACAAATTGTCCGCCGACGCCGCCGCGACCAGTGCGTCCATGTCGTCGGCGACAAAAGCGCGGAGCGTGACGTGACGCCCGGTCAGCGTCGGCGTCTCGCCCCAGGTCACGCCAACCGTCCCTCGTGCAGTCGCAGCACGCGGTCCATGCGCGCCGCGAGCCGCTCGTTATGCGTCGCGACCACCGCCGCGGTGCCCTGTTCGCGCACAAGCCGGATGAACTCGGCAAAGACGATGTCGGCGGTGTGTTCGTCGAGATTGCCGGTCGGCTCGTCCGCCAGCACCAGCGCCGGCTTGTTGGCGAGCGCGCGGGCGACCGCGACGCGCTGCTGCTCGCCGCCGGAGAGCTGGCTCGGGCGGTGCGTCAGGCGGTGGCCGAGACCGAGTTGCGTCAGCAATTCCGCTGCCCGCCGGTCCGCCTCGACCCGCGTGGCGCCGTGGACGAGCTGCGGGAGGACGACGTTCTCGGTCGCGTTGAAGTCCGGCAGGAGGTGATGGAACTGGTAGACGAAGCCGAGGCTGTCACGGCGCACCACGGTCCGCTCGTGCGCGTTGAGCTTGGCCGCCTCGGTGCCGGCGATCCTGATCGATCCCTGGAAACCGCCTTCGAGCAGGCCCACGGCCTGCAACAGAGTCGACTTGCCCGAGCCCGACGGCCCGAGCAGCGCGACGATCTCGCCCGGTGCGATCGCGAGGTCGACGCCGCGCAACACGTCGATGGTCGCGCCGCCCTGCGTGAAGCTCTTGGTCAGTCCGCTGGTCTGGAGGACATAATCGTCGAACTTCTCGATCTGGCGATCGATTTTGAGGCCTTCATTCATAACGCAGCACCTGCACGGGGTCGGTACTCGCCGCTTTCCAGGCCGGATAGAGCGTTGCGAGGAAGCTGAAGACGAGCGCCATCAGCGCGATCACGACGATCTCGACGGGGTCGGTCTTCGACGGGAGTTCGGTCAGGTAGCGGATCGACGGATCCCACAGGTTCTGGCCGGTGACGAGCTGGACGAAGTTCACCACGCCCTGTCGGTAGAACAGGAAGATGAAGCCGAGCACGAGCCCGGCGACCGTGCCGAGCGCCCCGATGGTGGTGCCGACGACGATGAAGATCCGCATCATCGAACCACGCGTGGCGCCCATCGTGCGGAGGATCGCGATGTCGCGCGTCTTGGCGCGGACCAGCATGATCAGCGACGACAGGATGTTGAACACCGCGACCAGGATGATGATCGAGAGCACGGTGAACATCGCGACGCGCTCGACCGCCAGCGCCTCGAACAATTGCGCGTTCATCGTCCGCCAGTCCTGGATCACCGCCTGCCCGCCAATCTTGTCGGCGAGCGGCTTGAGAATCTCGCCGACGCGGTCCGCATCGACCGTCTTCAGCTCGACCATGCCGGCGGCGTCGCCCATCAGGAGGAGCGTCTGCGCGTCCTCGATCGGCATGATGATGTACGCCTTGTCGTAATCATAAACGCCGATCTCGAAGATCGCGCCGACCGTGTAGCTGACGATCCGCGGGACGGTGCCGAACGGTGTCGTCTGGCCTTGCGGGCTGAACAGCGAAATCTCCGACCCGACCTGCGCACCGAGCGACTCGGCGAGGCGCGAGCCGATCGCGACGCGGCCGGACCCTTGCGTGATCGACGATAGCGAGCCCATCACGATCTTGTTGCTGATCGTCGAATTGCGACGGATGTCGTCGACGCGCATGCCGCGTACCAGCACAGCCTCGGCGCGGCCGTTATAGGTGGCGGCGAGCGGCTGTTCGATCAGCGGCAGCGCGCTGGTGACGCCCGGCGTTTTCTGCGCCTGTGCGACGATCTCGCGCCAGTCGGGGAGCCGGTTGCCGACGCCCTGCACCACCGCATGACCGTTGAGCCCGACGATCTTGTCGAACAGCTCGGCGCGGAAGCCGTTCATCACGCTCATCACGATCACCAGCGCGGCGACGCCGAGCATCACCGCGACCAGGCTGATCGAGGCGACGAGGAAGATGAACGCCTCGCCCTTGCCCGGCAGCAGATAGCGGCGGGCTATCATCCGTTCATAGCGGGACAGGATCATGGGCGGCCAGGTTCGATCGTTAGGGATACAGTGCAGCGGCTCTAGGACGCAGCCCGTTGCGAGGCAACCGTCAGGCCTGTGTGGGACGGTGCGGCGGAGCGTACGGCGGACCATACGGCGCGGCCCGCGTTAGGCCCGGTTCGGAAGTGTCTAGATTGGTCTGTTGCGAAACCGCCACAGCCACGGTCCAATCGTGAAACGGCTTGCGCAAAGACCGTGACAAAATCCATCGACATAACTAGCAACAAACTCGCTGAGACACAGGCAACGGCCGTGGTTCGGGGACTGCTTTTACGCCGCGCCGCAAGGTGCAGAGCGGAAGCGAAAAAATGGGGGCTGACGAGCGATCGTCACGCAGGCGCCCGGATCGGCAACGGTCCGGGCGTTTGCTTGTCCGGCGCAGTTTTTCGCGCGGTCTATACTTCGAGACATCTTCGGCAGTAGCGCTTGACGCCGCGGCGGTGCTGTCATCCTGACGAAAGTCGGTACCCAGCGATAAACAGCACTGCCCGCGTTACTCCGAATCCTGACTTTCGTCAGGATGACGGGCGCGGTCACGAGAGCGGGTGGATATCTCGAGCCAGAGCAGCGAGGGCGTGCCATCGACCCAGCGGGAAACGACCGTATTTCAGCACCACCAGCCGGATCATCTCGGATGACGAGTTGAAGTAACGAGACGGCTACCCGCCGCGACGGTCACGAGACCGAGACCAAGGGCAGCAACGACACCGCAACCACCGATCGCACGACGGCAAACCCGCAGGACATCGAGTCCAACGCGCTGCTCGGCCGCCTCGTCTGGGCGCCGAACGACGCCAGCCGATTGCGCCTGACCTATGAGCATTTCTCGTCCGTGGTCGACACCGACGTGCTCAGCGCGATCGCCAAGCCTCCACTCGCAGCAACGTCGGTGATAGGCCTCACCGCGCACGACACGACCGAGCGCAACCGCGGTACGCTCGACTATCGCTACATCGGCGACGGCATCGTCAGCGGTATCCGTGCGGCGGGCTATTACCAGAAGAGCCTGACGCTCCAGGCCGCTGCGGAGGACCGCAACACCGCTGCCGATCGCACGCGCATAAACCGCTTCGACAACGAAGTGTACGGCGGCACGCTGCAACTCGAGAGCCGCGCCGCGACCGGGCCGTTGACGCACCTGTTCGCCTATGGCGCCGACTACTCGCACACCCGCCAGACGGGTGTGCGAGACGGCACCGTCGCGCCCGCGGGCGAGGTTTATCCAACCCGCGCGTTCCCGACGACCGACTACACGCTGGTCGGCGTGTTCGCGCAGGACGAGATTGCCATCACCGACGGGCTACTGACGCTGTTCCCGTCGATCCGCTACGATCACTACAAGCTGAACCCGCAGAACGATCCACTGTTCACGACCTTCGTACCGCGCGAGCAGAGTGGATCGAAAGTGACGCCGCGGATCGGTGCGGTCGCCAAGCTGACCGAGGGCGTCCGGCTGTTCGCCAACTATGCGCAAGGCTTCAAGCCGCCTGAGCCGAACCAGATCAACAACGGCTTTGCCAACATCACGCAGAATTACCGCTCGGTCCCCAATCCCGACCTCAAACCCGAGACGAGCAACAGCGTCGAAGGCGGCATCCGCCTGACCGGCACCGGCTGGTCGCTGAGCGGAACCGCGTTTAGCAGCCGCTTCCGCAACTTCATCGACCAAGTCCAGGTCAGCGGCGCCTTCACCGCGGCGGATCCGGCGGTGTACCAGTATATCAACCGCGGCCGCGTCAAGATCGAGGGACTGGAAGCGCGCGGCGAGGCGCGCCTGCCGATCGGTGTCGGGGTCCGCGCCGCCGCCTCCTATGCCAAGGGGACGATGCGGACGACCGGTGTCGCCGGCACGCAGCCGTTCGACAGCATCGAGCCGGTCAAGGTCATCGCCGGCATCTTCTACCAGCCCGACGCCGGACCGTTCCGTGCCGAGGTCGTCGCGACGCATTCGGCGGGCAAGAAGGTCGGAGATACCAACAACACCTGCAACACCGCGGCCACCAGTTGCTTCACGCCGTCGGGGTTCTGGATACTCGACGCCACCGCGTCGCTGCGCGTGATGGATCACGCGATGCTGCGCGCGGGAATCTTCAACATCACCGACAAAAAGTATTTCTGGTGGAACGACGTCCGCGGACTGACCTCGACCTCGGTCGTCCGCGACGCCTATTCGCAGCCCGGCCGCAACGCCGGGCTCTCCTTCTCGCTCAACCTGTGAGGCGCCTGATGTTCCGCTCCCTTCTCCTCGCGACCGGGCTGACGCTGGCCGCGCTCCCCTTCGCGCCGACGATCGCGTCGGCGCAGACGCACGCCGTCTACGGCGACCAGGCCCGCGATCACGCGTCGATCCTGGCTATGGCCGGCACCTTCAAGGTGACGTTCGACATGCGCGAGACCACGCCGCTGGTCGCGGGGTACACGCCCTATCCGGCCAAGCTCAGCGGCGGGCATGAGGTCGTCCGCGCGATCGTCGATACGCCCGACCACGTCGTGCTCCAGCATCTGCTCGTGGTCACCGACGGCAACGCCAAGACGATGGTGATCAAGCACTGGCGACAGGACTGGACGTGGCAGCCTGCGACTGTCCTCGTCTACACCGCGGCAGGCCGCTGGACGCTAAGGCCGCTGTCCGAAACCGAACGGCGCGGCGCATGGTCGCAGACGGTGTGGCAGACCGACGATTCCCCACGCTATGGCGGGATCGGTCGCTGGCGTTACGACGACGGCGCGACGCGGTGGACCAGCGACGAGACCCGCCGGCCGCTCGCGCGCCGCGATGCGACCCGGAATCCGCCTTATGACCATTACGTCGGCAGTAACCGCCACGTGCTGACCCCCGCCGGCTGGGTCCACGAACAGGACAACGCCAAGATCGGCCTCAAGGACGGCAGGCCCGCCACGTACGTCCACGAATACGTCATCAACACTTACACCCCCGCGACCGACTTCGCAGTCGCGGCGGCCGACGCGTATTGGGCGAAGACGAAGGATTATTGGGCCGCGGTCCGCACCGACTGGGACCGCGCGATCGCGAAAGGCTCAGGCCTGCGGGTTGCGGAAGATGCGTCGAATGGATCGACCACCGGCCACCAGTTGATGTTGCTCGCCGACGATATCGCGGCGCGTGAAACCGATCAGAAGTCGGGAGAGGCCGAAGCCGCCAATCTGATCCGGCGCGAGAGCGGGACATCATGAATGTCTCGCGTCGATCTGGCCGGTTCCCGCAATCTGATCCACAAAGCGACATTCGGGCCGGCCCCGCCTCTCACCGAAGCCAGCCGTTCATTCGTGTTCCGATTGTGCGCTCGAACCCGCTTTTTCGGCGCGGAGATTGCCGCCACGCGTTGAACTTCGCCCTCGGGCAAGCGTCCGAGCCGGTGATCAGCAAGAACTTCTGAGCGTGTACGCAGCGTATACCGGACGGCGATCCGCTGGAGCATGGGCTGCACCGCGATCGCCGATAAACCCCAGCAGCGCCTATCGTTGGCCCTGATCGAGGGGGGCAGGCCGAAGTCGATCGAGGAGATAGCGGCTTGGTGGCTTGCCGACCATCTTTCGAAACATGGTCACGAAGCTGCTGGCGCTTTCATAGCCTAGATCCATTGCGACGGCCTGAACCGTCTGACCGGCACTCAGATGCCGCAAGGCAAGGACGATATGCAACTGTCGCCGCCAGCGGCCGAAACTCATGCCCACCTCTTCCGCCAGCATACGGCTCAGGCTGCGCTCGCTGAGCGCGATCCGCGAGGCCCATTGTGCAACGGTGGCGTGATCCGCCGGCGCCGCGATCAATAGATCGGTGAGTTTCCTCAAGCGCGGATCGCTGGGAATCGGGAGGCGGAGGTCTTCGACTGGGGCGGCAGCCAACTCATCGAGAATAACCGACACGATGCGGCCGTCTGGACCATCGACATCATAGCGCTCGGCCAGTTCGTTCGCCCGCATCAGCAAATGACGCAGCAAGGGCGATACGGTGATCGTGCAGCATTTGCTCGGCAGGGCCAGAGCTGCGGGAGGCTCGATGAAAAGGGATATGCACTCCACTTCGCCCGAGCCGAAAGCAGTGTGGGGCAGCCCGCCGGGGATCCACACGGCGCATTGTGGTGGCACAATCCAGACGGCGTCTTCCACCTCACAATTGATGACGCCACGGACGGTCAGGAGCAGCTGCGCTTTCTGATGCTGGTGCCGCGACGATTGCTCAAGGGCATCGAGACTGGTGACGGTGTTGGCCGCGACAAGGGCTCGGGGAACATGATCGACATAGGAAAGCCAGTCACTGCGGATATCGATATGCATCGAGAGACTCGGCAATTTGAGGGTTCGGCCGGATAGAAACATATCATGGCCGGATTGCGCAATGACGCCATCTGCTGATCGCCATATGCCGTTCGAACGGACGGGAGAAGAGGCGATCACAATCGCGCTCCTCTTCGAGAAGGGCAGCATTCAGCAGCCCACCAATTGCCTCCGGATGGGAATGTCGACGTGATCAGAAAGCAGCCAGTCGAACTCGCACTCGCGTGGCTCGTCCCAGCGGTCGGCGCCGCACTCTTCGTCACGATCCAATGCTTCTCCTACCTGAACGGCTATGTCGGCAGCGGCGGGACGATGAAGGCGATCACGTTTGGCCCCACCGCATTGTGGGCAGTATCCATTTTCTACGGTGCCTGGGTCGTCCCTCCAGTGCTTGCGCTTGCCGGAAATCGCGGAACCGACTGGGCGATGCTCGTCATCGGTGGTGGTGTTTCCGCCATGAGTACGCTTGGCGGCGTATCGGATGGCCTGCGCGACGGCGGCCATCTCGTTGCCTTGGAACTGCTCGCAGTCACGCTCCCCGCCGCAGTCGCCCTGGTCATGTCGTGGCGGCACATCCGCCTGCATTGAAAACATTGCAAGGAGACGAAACATGCCTTTCGACAGCACGAAATTTCCGCTCGTCTGGATAAGTTACGACGAAGGCCCCGATCACGACCACGATCAGGACTTCGAGGCATTCGAGGCGAATCTGAAGCGCGGTACACCGTTCGTGATCCTGACCGACTCTGCTCCAAACGAGGAGCATGAACATAGTCAGGAAGAGAAGAAACGCACCTCGCTGTGGATGAAGAAGCACAAGGCCGAACTTCGTTCGCTCGTGCTGGCAATGATCGTGATCGAGCCCAGTGCCATCAAGCGTTTGGCCTTCAAACCCTTCAGCGTGGCCTTCGCCAAGTTCTGGGGCTATCCTTTGAAGCTGGTCTCGTCACACGAGGAAGCATCCCAGATTGCAGCGGAAATGATTTCAGAGCGCAAGAGGTCGGCAGCAGCCTGAGCATCGACTAATCGACGACGCTGGTACGACGCGATCCCATGGCGTGGTTCGTCGGTGGCTTCGAGGTCGATGATATCGATGCCTGCCGCACAGTTCTCGACGATTTAGCGCTCCATGGTTTCG
Organism: Sphingomonas sp. PP-CE-3A-406; assembly: GCF_003688625.1. Lineage (GTDB taxonomy): Bacteria > Pseudomonadota > Alphaproteobacteria > Sphingomonadales > Sphingomonadaceae > Sphingomonas. Next base: position 1,127,046 of record NZ_RCWY01000003.1, on the reverse strand, counting down.
AGCTGATCACGCGCGAAGCCGATGAGGGTCATATCGCCCGTATCGAGCAAGGCCTGCCCGCGCTCGCAGCGGAATGCACAGTCGTTCTGGCCGGCAAAGCCAGCACCGTGCAGCGCTTGCGGTGCAGGCTCGCATCCCTGGGCGTGCCTTCGAACAGGATCGTCGCGCGAAATTACTGGACGCCGGACAAGGCCGGCCTCGACTGAATACGCCTTTCCCGAAATTGCCGCTCGGCGAGCGATAAACGAGCATGATCGCGCTAAACACATGACAGTCGTCGGGGCTCCGGACTGCTAACCCAAGCGTCCGGTTTTGGGCGGACGCCCTGCCCTACGGCTTCCGGCCGGCCCCACTCCGCGGAGCCTTCCGCACGTCGGACTCAGATCGGCACATCCTGTCGATCGACACTCGTGAAGCCATAGGTCCTGTACCGGCTTTCCACCTTACGACCGGAGATCGTGATGTCGGTATAGCCCTCCGGCGTGCCGAGGAACGACCCGTGCCAGTCGGCACCGGCAACCGCGCCGGTCGTGATGAACGAGATCCCGTCGAGTTCGATCCGCTCGCAGACATGACTGTGCGCCTGAAGCCCATCTGGTCGGTGAGGAAGCCGCGGATCGAGAGCTGCGTCGCCGCCTCGTACGTGCCGTGCGCGTCGGAGGAGTCGAAGTTCACGCCGGGCAACCGGCCGAGCGAACGCAGCGGCGACGAGCCACCGGTCAGCTTCGCCATCGCCTTGGCGGACACCGTCTGGACCTGGCGGGACTGGCCCTGGCCGAGCACGACGATATCCTGTCCGGGCGTACTGGTCGTCGCAGCGTCGGTGGAGTCCTGCGGCGTTTCGACCGGGGTCACCTTCAGCGATATCATCGAGGGGGTTTCCTCGGCGATCATCAGCCCCTGCCCCGCGATCAGACGGCGGAGCGCCTCGCCGCGCGTAAACCGACCGCGCAACGCAGTCGAACGACGATTGGCGACTGCATCGTAGGGAAAGCTGACATGCACGCCCGCCTGCCGCGCGAACGCGTTGAGCGCGGTCGCCGTGTCGGAGGCCTTGATGTCGAACGCGACGCTTGCCGCCTGCGCCTGCGCACTGGCGGCAACTGGAACCGCCACCACCGCCACGATCGCCGTCGTCGTCAAAAACCTGAACATGTAATCCCCGCATCGCACCGTGTGTCGGAGCAGGGATGGATGAGCGCGGACAAACCGCCATCGACCGCGAAAATAAACTTTACGCGCGAGTCAGGACTATTCCTCCGGACGGGCCCGCGGTCGCGCGGATTCCGAACGAGCTGCGCAGCGCGCGCAGGAATTCCGCAGGCCTGGTGGTCGCGAAACTGCCGCCCACACGGAGCCGCGACAGCGCGGGATCGCCGATCACGATCTTGTTCGGCAGGTACCGGTTCATTTCGGCGACCGCATAGTCGAGGCTTTCGCCGTTGAGCACCAGCGTGTCGTGCTGCCACGCGGTGACCCCGCCGAGATCGTCGCGCGCCTGGACGCTGACCTGCCCCGCCGTGACGAGCGCGACCTCGCCCGAACCGATCCGCATCGTCGATCCATCGGCGATACCGCCCGCCAGCACCGCCAGTTCGCACCCCGCGCCGCGCAGCCGGACGTTGTACGCACCGGGATCGAGCTGGAACTGCCCCCCCGGCGTCAGCAACTGCAGGCGGTGGTCGGCCGCCAGCCGCAGCGCGATCTCGCCGCGATCGAGCCAGAGCCGCGCAGGCGCACCCGTTCGCCAGTAGACTCGACTATCGGTATTCAGATCAAGCGAGATGCCGGGCGTCACCGCGACCGCCATCCGCTGACCGACGCGCGTCTCGGCCATATCGCGCGCCGCAGCGCGGTAGGCGATGCCCCCGCCGACCGCGGCAACGCCGACGATCGAGCCGGCAGCACGCAGGAGCTGGCGCCGGTTCGGCCGCGCGACGATTTTCGACGCAGGCTGCGCTTCAGACGAAGCCCTCGTCTCGCCCCGTGAGCCACGCAGGCCATCGAGATCGCGCCACGTCCCGGCCACCTCGGCAAAAGCCACGGCATGGCGAATATCGGCGTCGCGCCACGCCTCGAATGCCGCGACATCCGCCGATCCCGCGTCGAGCGCGGCCAGCCAGCCGGCAGCCTCGTCGGTCAGGTCGGCATGACGCTGCGGAATGTCGGAACGGCCTGGCACGCTTCCTCCGCCTGCGCTTCGCTATCGCGCCGGGCTCTCGTGATGAGCGCCAGCCCCTTAGCGATATGCTTTTCCACGGTCGAGACCGATATGCAAAGCGCTTCGGCGATGTCACCCGGTGGCATCCCCTCGACCTTCCGCATGCGCAGGACGCGCGAGCATTGCGCGGGCAGCGCGTCGATCAGGTCGAGCAGGCGTTGCAACTCGGATCGCCCCGACGCGATTGCAAAGGCGTCGGGCGCCGGGTCCGCGACACCGAGCAGATCGAGCGAGGCGAACGCGTCGATCCGCACCACGTTCGCCCGTCGCAATCGTTCGAGCGCCAGATTGTGCACGATCGTCAGGACGAAGCCGCGCGGCGTGACGATCGCGCGATAATCCGGCGTCTTCAGGACCCGCGCATAGGCGTCCTGGACCAGATCCTCGGCATTGTCGCGGCCGCAAAGATACGCCGCCTTCGCGCGATAGGCCGCCGCATGCGGCAGCACCTCCGCGAGAAACCAGCGATCGATGTCACGCAGCCAGCTCAAAACATGCTCCAGAAGCCATGCTGCGCCGCCTAGCCCGGTATTCTTACACGACGGGGACAGCGTCATGGGATCGGGCATTCAAACATAGCCCACCGCTGATGCCTTGCGGCTGTACGCTTACCCTCGTCAGACGCCCCATACCCGGCCATTGGAGCGCACTCTGCCGCTCCCCAGCTTCGGCCGTCCGCTCAATGGCTCGAAGCGTTAGAGAACACGTTCATAACAATGACGCCGGCAATGATCAGGCCCATGCCAAATACAGCAGCATCGAGCTTTTGACCCTGGAATGCCCATGCAGCGGCCGAAATCAGGACGATGCCGGCACCTGACCAGATAGCGTATGCAATGCCTGTCGGTATCGTTCGAAGGGTCAGCGACAGGAAGTAGAAGGCAATACCGTAGCCGATGACGGTAACAATCGTCCAAGGCATGCGGGTGAAACCATTCGACTGCTTCATTGCAGTCGTGGCACAAACCTCCGAGACGATCGCGATTGCTAGCATGAGATAGTTCATGCACGATCCGCTAGCACACCGAATGCTGCCAATCCCCAATCGATCTCCAGCTCGGTTCCTCCAGCGGCACGAGCCGAACGTAGGGATTAGACCTGCCTACGCGCCTGCTCTGGTTGACAGGCCTACATGACATTTCTGTCATTTTGGGTTTACGCGCCCTTGCCAGCCGGGTTAGGGACGCGCTTCGAAAAGGGTGGCAAGGTGATGATGCGGAAGGCTATTTTTCTTTCCGTGGGCGCGTGCCTGCCGCTGCTGGCGGCGTGCAACCGCCACCAGTCGACGCTCGCGCCGTTCGGCGAGGAGGCGGACAAGGTCCTCTCGATCACCATCGTTCTGGTCATCGGCGCGATCATTCTCGCGGGCGGGCTCGCGTTGCTGATGCGCCACGCGATGCGCACGCCCGAAGGTCGGCTGACGCACAAGGGCGGGATGAAGCTGGTGCTCTGGCTGGGTGGGATCGGGCCTTCGATCCTGCTGCTGGGCCTGCTGCTATACGCCCTCCCCGCGATGCGGCCGCGCGAGGTGGCGAACAGCGACCTCCGGATCGGCGTCGAAGGCGAGCAATTCTGGTGGCGCGTCCGCTATGCGCCGCCGGGCGGTTCGGTGGTCGAGACCGCGAACGAACTGCGCCTCCCCGTCGGTCGCACGGTCGAACTGTCGCTGCGCAGCCCCGACGTTATCCACAGCTTCTGGGTGCCGGGCTTGGCGGGCAAGATGGACATGATCCCCGGGCGCACCAACCGGCTCGTCGTCCGCGCCACCAAGGTCGGCACCTACCGCGGCGTCTGTGCAGAATTCTGCGGGCTCGGCCATGCGTTGATGGCGTTCGACGTGATCGCGATGGAGCCCGCCGCATTCGAGCGCTGGCTCGCCGAGCAGCGTAAGCCCGCCGTAGTTACCGCGTCGCCGGGCGCGCGCGTCTTCGCGAGTTACGGCTGTAGCGGTTGCCACAGCGTCCGCGGCGTCGGCCCGGTCGCCAAGATCGGCCCCGACCTCACCCACTTCGGGTCGCGCCCGACGCTCGCTGCCGGTGTCTTGCCGATGACGCACGCCAACATCGCCGGGTTCGTCCGAGATCCGGGCAAGACCAAGCCCGGCGTGCGGATGCCCGCCTTCCCGCAGATGTCCGCCGCCGAGGCCGACCAGATCGCAAGCTACCTTCAGGGGCTCAAATGACCACCGAGAGCACCCAATATATCGCGCCCGACCAGAGCGATCCCGCGGTCCGCAAGGGCCAGGAGGATCGCCTGCGCGAAGTGTGGAAGCCGCCGACCGGCTGGTTCTTCCGCTGGACCGACGTGAACAACAACCGGATCGGCGTGTGGTACACGCTGACCGCGTTCGGGTTCATGCTGTTCGCGGGCGTGCTCGCGCTGATCATGCGCACGCAGCTGGCGGTGCCGAACAACGACCTCGTCACGGCGAACACGTTCAACCAGCTGTTCACGCTGCACGGCTCGATGATGATGTTCCTGTTCGCGGTGCCGATGTTCGAGGCGGTGTCGATCATCCTGTTGCCGCAGCTGCTCGGCGCGCGCGACCTGCCGTTTCCGCGGCTATCCGGGTTCGGATATTGGAGCTTCCTGATCGGCGGCGTGTTCGTGTCGGGCTCGATCTTCTTCGACGCGGCGCCCGATGGCGGCTGGTTCATGTATCCGCCGCTGACGACGCGGACCGACCTCAGCGGGCTCGGCGCGGACATCTGGATGCTCGGCCTGAGCTTCATCGAGGTGTCATCGGTAGCGGCGGCGGTCGAGCTGATCGTCGGCGTATTGAAATGCCGTCCGCCAGGCATGCGGCTCAACCTGATGCCGCTCTATGCGTGGTACATCCTGGTCGTCGCGGTGATGATCCTGTTCGCATTCCCGCCGTTGATCGCGGGCGACGTGCTGTTCGAGATGGAGCGGCTGCTGAACTGGCCGTTCTTCAACGCGGAGAAGGGCGGCGATCCGCTGCTGTGGCAGCACCTGTTCTGGATCTTCGGGCACCCGGAAGTCTACATCGTCTTCCTGCCGTCGATCGCGCTGTTCGCGATGCTGATCCCGACCTTCGCGCAGCGGCATCTGCTCGGCTATCCGTGGATCGTGCTCGCCGCGGTCGGTACCGCGTTCCTGAGCTTCGGGCTGTGGGTCCACCACATGTTCACGACCGGTCTGCCCAAGATCAGCCTCGCCTTCTTCGCGGCGGCGTCGGAAGCGGTGGCGATCCCGACCGGCGTCCAGATCTTCGTGTTCATCGCGACGCTCTGGGCGGGCAACGTCAAGAAATCGACGCCGCTGCTCTATGCGAGCGGGAGCCTGGCGGTGTTCGTGATCGGCGGCCTGACCGGCGTGATGGTTGCGGTCGCGCCGTTCGACTGGCAGGCGCACGACACCTATTTCATCGTCGCGCATCTCCATTACGTGCTGATCGGCGGCACGCTGCTGCCGCTGTTCGCCGGGCTCTATTATTACTGGCCGTTGGTGACGGGGAAGAAGCTGTCGGATAAGCTCGGGCGGATCGCGTTCTGGATCATGTTCGTCGGCATGAACCTGACGTTCTTCCCGATGCACCTGTCGGGCCTGCTCGGGATGCCGCGCCGCGTGTTCACCTATCCGGAAGAACTCGGCATCGGCGGGCTCAACCTCGCCTCGACCGCCGGCTCGTACCTGTTTGCCCTCGGCGTGCTGATCGTCTGCATCGACCTCGCGCTGTCGCCGCGTCGCCCGAAGGCGCCACGCAACCCGTGGAACGCCGGCACGCTCGAATGGCTCGCGCTGCCCGATGACGAGGATTGGGGCATCCGCTCGGTGCCGCTGATCGAGAGCCGCTATCCGATCTGGGACCAGAAGAACTTCGTCCAGAAGGTCGACGAGGGCCGCTTCTTCCTGCCCGACGCGGAGGAGATGCGGCGCGAGTCGATCATCACCACCGTGCTCGACGCGCGCCCCCTCCAGGTGATCCGCCTCGGTACGCCGAGCGTGAAGCCGATGATGACTGCGGTCGCGCTGGCCGGCGTGTTCATCCTGACGACGTACCATCTCTACATCTGGTCCGCGGTAAGCGGCGTCGTGACGCTCGCCTGCGTGCTGTGGTGGCTGTGGACCGGGACCGCCGAGATCCCCGAAAAGCCGACCAAGCATATCGGCCACGGCATCGAGGTACCGCTCTACACGTCGGGGCCGTCGGCGCCCGGCTGGTGGGCGATGTTCATCACGATGATGGCCGACGCGACCGCGTTCTCAGGGCTGGTGTTCGGCTATTTCTTCTTCTGGACGATCCACAACGATTTCCCGCCGAGCGGTGTCGGGCTGAACGGGCCGGGCGTGTTCTGGCCGATGGTCGCGTTGGCGCTGACCCTCACCGGCTGGGCCGCGACCGTCGGCGCACGCGAAGTCCATCGCCGCGGCAACGTTGGTGCAGGTCGCGCGCTGCTGATCGTCGGGATCGTAGCAACGCTGTCGAGCCTGTTCGCCGGGCTCGCCGGCCCGTGGTATTCGGGGCTCGACCCCGAACTCCACGTCTATCCCGCGATCGTCTGGACGCTGGCGATCTGGACCGCGGTCCATGCCGCGATCGGGGTCATCATGCAGGCCTACACGCTCGCCCGCAGCCTCGCGGGGAAGATGACGCCGGTCTATGACGCGGACCTCCGCAACATCACCGTGTACCACCATTTCCTCGCGCTGACCGGCATCGTGACGTTCTGCACGATCGGCCTGTTCCCAGGTGTCGCATGAAGAAGAAGCACTGGGCGCGCGATCTGAAAGTGACGCTGTGGACGTTGATCATCCCGCCGACGATCTGGGCCGTACACTTCCTGTTCTGCTACCTATGGGTCGCGGTGACGTGTGCGAAATCGTCGAGACCGGGGACGGCGTTGACCGGCTTCCCACTGGCGACGCTGATCGCGACGATCGTGGCGCTGTTGGGGATCGTCGCGGCGGGTTACATCGCCCGCGTCCAGTCTGAGACGCCGGGCGATCCGGCCCCGCATGAACAGGGCACGGCGATCGACCGCCTCCGCTTCCTCGCGCTGTCGACGCGGCTGCTGGCGGGACTGAGCTTCGTCGCGGTGATCTTCACGGCGTTGCCAGTCATCATGTTCGGCGATTGCCGATGAGACGCGCGAGCCTCATCCTGGGCGTCGCGCTAGTCCCGTTCGGCTGGGCGTTCGCCGCAGCGCCGCTCGGGATGGTCGGGCACATGGCGGGTCACATGATAGCCGTCGCCGTCGCCGCGCCGTTCCTCGCGTACGGGATCGCCGGTAGCAGCTTCGATCCGGCCGAGCGCTGGCCTGCGGTCGTGACACCGCTCGCAATGTCGCTCGTCGAACTCGTCGTCGTGTGGCTTTGGCACCTCCCGGCGCTGAGGCTCCGCGTCGACATGCAGCCCCTCGCGCTGCTCATCGAGCAAGCGAGCTTCCTCATCGCCGGCGTCCTCCTCTGGAGCGCCGTCCTCGGCACACGCATCGGCGGTGCGACCGACCGTCGCGCATCGGGTGTGGCAGCCTTGCTGCTGACCTCAATGCACATGACCCTGCTCGGCGCATTGATCGGCCTCGCCCCGCGCCCCCTCTACGCGATGATGGCGATGCACCCGGCGATCCACGGCCTCGATGCACTCGAAGACCAGCAACTCGGCGGCGTCGTCATGCTGATGGTCGGCGCGGCGAGTTATTTCATCGGCGGGCTCGCGATGCTCGGCGGACTGTTGAAGACACGGAGCGCGACCGCATGACGATCCGGATTACCTGGGCGCGCGCCGCCGCCGCGATTCTTGCGCTGGCGCTCGCCGGGCTGTTGTTCGCCTGGTCGGGCGTGTTCAACATCGCCGCATCGTCGGGCCATTGGAAAATCACCGACTGGTTCCTCCACTGGACGATGCGCAACTCGGTCCGCACCCACGCTGCCTTCACAGCGCCCGACGATCCCAAGGCTAAAGAGGGTCTCGTCAGCGCCGCCGGCCTGTTCAAGGCAAGCTGCACCTCGTGCCACGGCGCGCCCGGCGTCCGCCCGCTGCCCGTAATGCAGGCCGCGACGCCCCCTGCCCCAAACCTGTCGATCAACGCACGGGAGTGGACCGACAAGCAGATCTTCTGGATCCTCAAGCACGGCGTCAAATATACCGGCATGCCCGGCTGGGCCGCCAAGGACCGCGACGACGAAGTCCGCCGCATGGTCGCCTTCGTCCGCCTGCTGCCGGAGATGACGCCCGCAACCTATCGCTCGCTGACCGAAGTCCCGGGTGTCACCGAGGCGAAGATCGCCACCTGCGCGGGCTGTCACGGTGCCGACGGACGCGGCCGGGGCCAGCCCGACATGCCCGTGCTCGGCGGCCAGAGTCCGGCGTATCTTCGCGCTGCGCTGGAGGCCTATGCGACCGGCAAGCGCCAGAGCGCAGTGATGGCGAACGCCGCCGCGACGCTGACGCCCGAGGACATGACGCGCCTCGCAGATCACTTCGCGGCAATGCCGGGGATCGGCGGCGTCAAGCCATCGGGCTCGACCGAGGCCGCGAAGATCGACCGCGAAGGCCTGCCGAAGGTGCAACTCCCTGCCTGCGCGAGCTGCCACGCTCCCGGCAAGCCCTACCCCGTGCTTGCCGGCCAGCGCGCGAGCTACATCGCGCAACGCCTGCGGAATTGGCGCGGTGACGCGACGGTGGTCGACGCCCGCAAATCGCAGTCGACGATGCCGGTGATCGCCCGTCGCATCCCTGAGGATATGATTGATCCGCTTGCCCAGTATTTTGCGGGTCGCTGAATTACCGCAGGGGCGATGCCTTCGACTCTTGCACGCAAGGCTTTTGCCTCGTGCCCACGCCTGCTCGCGATCATAGTGTTAGCGCTCGATGCCTGGCAGCAGTCTCGATGCGGACTGACTTCCAGACATTCGGGGCGGCAGCACCCTTCCCACCTCTGGACGTTCGTTCAGCCTTAGCATGTATAGCTCTTGCCCTCCGTTCGGTGAGGCAAAGGCGTACTATGGCTGGTCTGAGATAGGCTGTGAGCTTTGCAGCGCTGATGCACACCAACGTCTCGCCCATGTCTCTTCTGACGGCGGCGCGCCCCTCATCGTCGCCGGCCGATCTACTATTTCCGCGCACCGAGACCCAATCGCAGACACTCAGACCGCCCTTCCCCGCATCCCGACTTCGGCAACTCGTTCATCTGGTTGGGCAGCAGCGCGCGGCGGCCGATCAGCTGCCTGGACGGCCTGAAAGGCGAGGATAGCAATCGCCCCGCTTAGACCGGATCAACGCCGAACTGCTGAATGTCATCGAGACGTGATCCGCGCCAGCGATGGCGAACGGCATCGACACGCCGGCACCGAGCGAGCATCGTCCCGGGTAGCATGCAGATCGACAGTGAAGACCGGGCAACGCCCGCCACGACTCGCGCGGATCTATCCCGATGCCGATGGGCGCAGGGCGATCCGTTGCTTGCGGCGTATCACGACGCCGAATGGGGCGTGCCCGAACGCGACCCGCGCGCGCTGTGGGAAAAGCTGATGCTCGACGGATTTCAGGCCGGGCTGGCCTGGATCACGATCCTGCGCAAACGCGACGCATTCCAGGCTGCTTTCGCAGACTTCGATCCGGACATCGTCGCGCGGTTCGGCGAGCCGGACATCGCGACGATGCTTGGCAACGCCGGTATCGTCCGCTCCCTCGCCAAGATCGCGGCGACGATCGGCAATGCTCGCGCCTATCTCGCAATGCGCGACGCCGGCGAGGATTTCGGTGGCTTCGTCTGGAGTTTCGTCGACGGTACGCCGGTGATCGGCGACGGTGCCAAGGCGCTGACCCGCTCGCCTGCCTCCGAAGCCCTATCCGCGGCGCTCAAGCAGCGCGGGTTCAAGTTCGTCGGCCCCGTCATCGTCTACGCCTGGATGCAGGCCTGCGGTCTCGTGAACGACCACGAGACATGCTGTTTCCGTCGAGCCGGATCATGAAGGCGCCACCGCCGGGATCTGGCCGCCACTCTCGTGCAGGGGCCGTACGGACCATCGCTGTGCGCTATCGCGGCTGGACGATCGCCGCGACGATGACGGCTTCCAGGAACACCGTTGAGGCGACCGCGCGATAATGCCGCTGACGCTGTTCGCGTCACGCCCTTTCTTCGTGACGCTGCTGCTGTACGGCGCGCTGGGCGGATTGCTGGTGTTGCTGCCGTATCGGTTATTCGTCGGCGGCGGATATACACTGACTAGGCGGGTTTCGCGTTGCTCCCTTTCTCGATCATGATCGCCACCGCGTCCCGCTTTGCCGGACGACTGAGCGAGCGGATTGGCCCGCGCTGGCCGCCGACGATCAGGCCAATCGTTACCGGGGTGGGCTTCGCGCCGATGACGACCGTCGACCCTAGGGCCCGCTTTTGGGGCAACGTGCTGCCAGGCCTCGTGGTGATCGCGCTCGGGATGCCGCGCGGTCGCTCCGCTCACGACCGCGATACGACCAATTTTGACGCCCGGCTATCTGCTCGCGATGTCTCAATAAGAAAGAAAACGGCCTGTCCGCGATTGGGAAGGCGGATGGCGTTAGCGGACGTCGCGTGACGCTGCGGCCTTTCTCAAAAGGGATCAAGCTTCAGGAAACGTAACGGGCACAGAATAGTCCCACGGGCGCGTCCTCAAACCGCCGGCGCAGCGATAATCTGACGCGACGAATACGTCCTCAGCTGGACTGGCACGCTCCTCTCCGTGTCGCCTTACGGCGGAGCAGCAAGCCACCAACTATAAGGACAATCACGATACCTACCGGCATCTGTACCAGCCAGAACCTGTCATCGCTGCCAAGATTCCAAGGCCAAGCATGACAGCTTGAGGCACCTGGCGAATATCCACATGCCAGATTTGACAGGTAAACGTAGAACAGGATCGCACAGCCGCCGACAAAGGCCGACAAGGCAAAAAGGAGATTGGACAGGAGCCGCATGTCGACGGTCTGCTACAGCGCGACTACTACGGCAAGGGTATGCTGTCTTGATAGGGGCGGCAGTACACAAGACACGTCCGCTCAGATGACGCAGACACCTGTTCGTCCTCTTCGTCGCTTGTTCAAAAACGAACCCTAGCGGGACAGTCGCCTAGGCGATCGACCGAGCCGTCCGGCCCCCCCCCTTTTTTCCGAAGCTGTTCCTCATTGCTCTTTCCCAAAATAGGCTGTCAGAGATGGAGAAACGGTAAAGATCGCACTTAACGAATGGCCGTTATCGGGAGCCCGGATCGCCAGCTTGGATATCTGGGTGTGGGCGAACGCACCTCACGGTCGCACCCAGGCTCGCGGCATTCGATGGCCTCGACCGCGTGGTCCGGATCGGCAGCTTCTCCAAATCGCTCTCCGCGGCCGTCCGTTGCGGCCATATCGTAGCGCGGACAGACTGGATCGAGGCGCTTGCCGATCTGCGGATCGCGACGTCGATGTCGGGCCACCCGGCCCGCCATCCAGATCGCCGACGCATTGCGCCTCGGGATCCTCTACCGCCTTCTGCTTGATTTCCCGCGCCTGCGCGGTCACCCCAGGGAACAGCATGTCGGGATCAATCTGGTAGGTACGGATCAGGCGAACCACCCACGCGTAATGGCGCGCGCCTGTGTAGCAGTTGTTGCTGCCGCCGTCGCTCTCGCCCCACACCGCGCGCCACGGCATCCGTGCTTCCTGGGTAAGGATGGTTCGAAATGCGCCGACTTCGCTTTCGCCCTGAATATACGCGATAGCTCGCGGCCCGTTACGAACGACGCGAAAGTCGCGGATGCGGAAGCGCGCCTCCGGCCGCGCGTCACCGTGGTGCAGCACCTTCAGGATGGCCGTACGTTCGGGGCTGCCCGGCGCGGGCGTGACGACGGTGGCTCCGCTTGCAGGTGCCATGACGACGGCGAGAAGCAACGTCGCAGTGTTGACCAGAAGGGAAGAAATCATACCGGCTGCTCGTATCAGACTTCAGGCGGCGGTGGGCCGGCCTTGATGCGATCGTGCCGGGGTTTTCGGTCGCTGCGATTCGCATCGCTCTCCCGGTAGCGATGCCGTACAGCCAAGGCCCCCAACTCCTCTTGCGCGACAGGCTTCCCATGCACGGCCTCCGCTTTCTTGCCGGGATGCTTTTCCTTCTAGCGCTGCCGACGAGCGCGACTGCCGCACCCGAGACGATGTATGAAGGGATGGTCGGCACCGCCCGCGTCGTCCTGTCGATCGAGCAAAACAAGGGGGAGGTGTCCGGCCAGTATTTCTACCGGACGTCGCGGCTCGACATCGATCTTTCCGGCAAGATGGCGGGTACCCCCCTGCGCCTGGAATCGCGGACGACGGGCGATCAACTGGTCCTGAACCGGCAGGAGGCCAATCTTACCGGGGCGCTGACGACGTCGAAGGCGCGGCGCCTGCCGGTGAGTCTGCATCCCGCGGGCGTTCCGGTCGGGCTGCCCGACGACCTGCCGCCCAATTTGACCGCCTATGAGCGCTGGCATTTCGCCGGGCTACGCTTCACGCCCGCGCAAAGCGAGACGATCGGCGGCAGGACCATCCGGTGGTACCGCGAGCCGCTGTCCGGCATCCGGCTGTTCCGACTCGAACGTGGCTATGCTGCGCCGGCAATGGCCGCGGTCAACCATGCGCTTGCCCGCAGCCAATGGCAGAATGTGGCAGCGTGGTTCGCCTGTACCGACATGGGCGGGAAGCCCGGCATCGAGGTGACGCAGGCCGGCAAGCCTTGGCTCGGTGTCAATCACATGAGCTATGTGTGGACCACGAGCTGGAGTTGTGCCGGCGCCGCGCATCCGGATTTCGGAACCCAGGGCTACAACTATGACATGCGCACCGGGCACGCGCTGACGCTGGACGGATTGCTGCATTTCGGATCGCGTCCCATTCCTCATGAAGACAGCGACGACTGGTACAGATATCGTGGCAAAAGCTTCGCTTACGGCGTGGTCGCGTTGCTCGAGCGCTATCACCCCGACGAGATGGCGCCGCCGGGCACGAGCGATGACGACTGCAATTATGCGGACCCGGAGGTGTGGCAATTCCCGGCCTGGGCGCTGTCGGACAAGGGACTGTGGCTCGGCGCCTATTTCGCACGAGCGCAGCGGCCGTGCGACAGCCCGGATTGGGCCATCATTCCCTGGTCCTCGCTGGACCTCCCTCCCGGCAAGCGACCCTAGTGGACAGCTTGCCGGGCTGCACGAGCGCTTCTCCGCTGCCTTGGCCGTATGGCAGCGCAGTTGATACCCCTAGGACGTCTTTGGCGTACCCCAGAATACCCTCACTCAGCCCGCGCTCGGCTGAGACACGATGGAACGGTAAGAGACTACCGCACGAGAAAAAGTACAGCTAATCCGTGCCGTGTGGGACAGCATAAGACCGGTTGATATAGGTAAATGGCGGAGAGGGTGGGATTCGAACCCACGGTACCCTCGCGGGTACGCCGCATTTCGAGTGCGGTACATTCGACCACTCTGCCACCTCTCCGCAGGTCATCCAAGGCGCTGCGAACAGTTCCTCCGATCGGTCGAAGCGCGGCCTCTAATGAAGTGCCCCTGGGGACGCAAGCGGATTTCGAGGTTCGGGGAACCGTCGGGCGCGTTTTCCTTGTGCGGCGCAAAACAGACCCTAAATTGGCGGATATGCCCCGACACGACAGTATCGCTCACGACATCACCGGCCCGCTTATTCCGGCCGAGGTGATCGCACCGCCGATCTCGCACGCGAATTTCTCGATCGGCGACGTCGTGCGGCACCGGCTGTTCGACTTTCGCGGGGTGATCTTCGATGTCGACCCCGTGTTTGCGAACAGCGACGCATGGTATGCCGCGATCCCCGAGGACATTCGTCCGCGCAAGGACCAGCCGTTCTACCACCTGCTCGCGGAGAACATGGAGTCGAGCTATGTCGCCTATGTGAGCCAGCAGAACCTGGTGCCGGACGATAGCGACGAGCCGGTCGACCATCCGGCTATCGATGGGCTGTTCAGTGATTATGCGGATGGCCGGTATGCGCTGCGGCAGGTTTATCGGCACTAGAGGCGAATCGCTGAGTTTGTAAAAAGCTTGTTCTCCCGCGAAGACGGGAGCCCAGACTGGGTCCCCGCCTTCGCGGGGAAACAATTCTCTGCCTCGTCTGTGGGCAGCACCTCGCGGTAAACCACCCCTTTCCGCCCCTTCGCGGTTGACAACTCTCCCCCCCTCGCTTAGCTGCCCGGCTTCTCCCGGCGGACCCTGCGTTCGTGGGGTACACGTATTTGGAAAGTGACAAGGGCCATGTTCGCAGTCGTGCGTACGGGCGGCAAGCAGTATCGCGTCGCCGCCGGAGATAAGATCGTCATCGAGAAGATCGAGGGCGATGCAGGTGCGTCGGTGACGCTGGGTGACGTTCTGCTGGCGGGCGAAGGCTCGGAGCTGCGGTCCGTCGAGGGCTTCGTCGTCGCTGCAGAGATCATCGCGCAGGCGAAGGCGGACAAGGTCATCGTCTTCAAGAAGCGTCGTCGTCACAACTATCGTCGTAAGAACGGCCATCGCCAGCAGCATACGATCCTGAAGATCGTCAGCGTTGGTGGCCAGACCGCCAAGCAGACCGAGGCTGATGCCCCGGCCGCTCAGGCATAAGGAGTAGCTTCAGATGGCACATAAGAAAGCAGGCGGCTCTTCGCGCAACGGTCGCGATTCGGCCGGTCGTCGCCTCGGCGTCAAGAAGTTCGGTGGCCAGGCGTGCGTCGCCGGCAACATTCTCGTGCGTCAGCGCGGGACGAAGTTCTACCCGGGCACGAACGTCGGTATTGGTACCGACCATACGCTGTTCGCGCTGGTCGATGGCCGCGTCGTGTTCAGCCAGGGCAAACTCGGGCGCAAGTTCTGCTCGGTCGAGCTGGCAGCGAACGACGTCGGCCAGGATGCTGGCGACATGGCAGCAGCAGCCGAATAACATCGGGTAACCATCCGGGTTGCCCACCAGGGTGACCCGGGTCGCGAAAGCGAACCTGAACAAGGGAGACGGGTCACCCCGGCTCCCTTTTTTATTGCTCCCTCCCCGCGGCTGTCGCGGTCCCGTCATCCCGACGTGGCATGCGCGCAGCCAATGACGCGATAGGAGAGAGCCGTGTTCGCGCGCACCAAGAGACTGACATTGCGGCCGGGTTGGCCTGAAGATGCGCCTGCATTGGCGCGGGCGATCGGCCATGAAAGCGTGGTCGCCAAGCTGGGCCGGGTGCCCTGGCCGTATGCGCTGGGGGATGCCGAGGCGTTTCTCGCTTGCCCCCGTGGAGCCCATGAGCCGCGTTTCCTGATCGAGACGATGGAGTTGGGTGAACCACGACTCGTCGGCGGTATCGGGATCAGCGATGTCGATCGAGGTTCGGCGAACCTCGGATATTGGTTGACCCCGGACTCATGGGGTCGCGGCTATGCTACCGAGGCAGGTCAGTCCGTGGTGTCGATGGCGCGCCATGCGCTCGGGATACGCCGGCTCACGGCGGCGCATTTCGTCGACAACCCGGCGTCGGGGCGTGTGCTGGCGAAGCTCGGGTTTCGGCCGACGGGGCGGATCGAGCCGCGGACGTCGCGCGGGCGTGGGGGTGAGGCTCCTGCGGTGATGTTCGAGCTGGATCTGGATGACGACCGATGTGCGCCGATGCCGCTCGCGGCGTAAGTCCGAGACTGGCCATCCTCTAAAGGTACACCACCCCGGCGAAGGCCGGGGCCCAACTGGAAAGGTCGCAGTAACGGAGCGATGACCTCCGTTCACAGCGTCCCCCAATTGGGCCCCGGCCTTCGCCGGGGTGGATTGATGTCAAAGGGCGGTCTGCGATCATGTTGTTCATGCCGCGACATCCTGACGAAAGTCAGGATGTCGGGTAACGGGTGCGGTCGTTGATGGCTCTGGATCCTGACTTTCGTCAGGATGACGGGAGAAGGTTTAGGCCACCGCCACGGCCACCGCCCGCTTCGCAACCGGCAGCACCGCCGCCTCGTACTCGCTCTCCGCCAGCCCAATCAGAGCGCGATCGTCATGCTTCCACGGGTGAAACCCCGGCAGGAAATACCCCGCCCAGACGCCGGCGATCTTGCGCGCCATCCCCGGATTGCCGAACGCGTACCACGCCATCCGCGCCCACACCTTCGGTCCGGTAAGCCCGTCCTGCCGCAACAGTTCCGCCATCCCCCGTGCGCGTCCGGTGAAGAAGCGCCACGTCGTGATCAGCATCACCAGCGACTTCACCCGCCAGCGCGTGAAGCGCGGCCAGCCCCGCGTTGCATGCAGCCACGTGTCGTAGGCGACACCCTTGTGCTCGATCTCCTCTGCGGCATGCCACAGCCACAGCGCTGCCGCCTGCTGGTCGCCGCCCGCGAGGTGTTTCGGATTCGCGATCAGTTCATGCGCCAGCATCGCGGTGAAATGCTCGAGCGCGGTGGTGGCGGCGAGGCTCGCGATCTCCGGGCGGCCCTTGGTCAGCGCCAGTGCCGCGTCGACATCGACGATGAGCGGCGCGACGTCGTACCCCTGGTCCGTGACGTGGCGGTTGAACGCGACGTGCTCGCGGGTGTGGATCACCTCCTGCTTGATGAAGGCGTTGATCTCGGCGTGAAGTTTCGGCGGCGTGCCTTCGCGGAACTTCCGGACGCTGTCGACGAAATAGCCCTCGCCCTTCGGAAACGTCACCGACAACGCATTGTAGAACGCCGTTGCGATCGGATCATCGTTCAGCCACCAGCGGCGAATCGCGGCACCGCGGCCGAAGCGGCGGTCGCGCGGGGTGATCGTCAGATCGGCAGGCGTGGTTGCTTTCGCCACGGAAACCTCCAAACAGGAATGAACACTCGTTACTTACATTGATGTAAATAGGTTTCCCGGTCCGTGACGTCAACACCTCGCAAGCGCCTCTCCCCCACCGAATCACGTGAAGCCGCCGTCGAGGCCGCGCGTGCGCTGCTCGTCGAGAGCGGCCCCAGCGCCGTCACGCTAAAGGCCGTGGCAGGCCGCGTCGGGCGCACGCACGCCAACCTGCTGCATCACTTCGGCTCGGCGGAAGCGCTGCATACCGCGCTGATCACGCGGATGGCGGCGGACATCGTCGGCACTATAGGTGCAGCGGTTCTGCGCGTGCGGGCGGGCGAGCTTGATCCGCGCGAGGTCGTCGAGATGACCTTCGATGCGTTTGGCAAAGGGGGCGCGGGGGCGCTGGCGAGCTGGATGATCCTGTCGGGCAATACCAATGCGCTTGATCCGATCCTGACCGCGATCCACGACCTCGTCGACGAGCTGGCGGAGGGTGACATGCCCGGCGATCAGCCGATCCAGGAGCAGACGCTGACGCTGGTGCTGATGGCGCTTGGCGACGCGTTGATGGGGGCACCGATGGCGCGCGCGCTGGGGCTGCCGGTCGGCAAGGCACGCGAACTCGCGCTCGATGCGCTGCTCGCCAGCAAGGACGCCGCCGCCCCAACCAACTGCTAACGTCGCCGAATCGCAGAGGGTGGAGATTTTCGCCAATTTCGCTATGGGGCGGCGATGCATTTTCTAGACCAAGCCAAGATCTACGTACGTTCGGGTGAGGGCGGCCCCGGTGCCGTCAGCTTCCGCCGCGAGAAATATATCGAATATGGCGGCCCCGACGGCGGCAATGGCGGCAAGGGCGGCGACATCGTATTCGAATGCATCGCCGGCCTGAACACGCTGATCGACTTCCGCTACACGCAGCATTTCCGCGCGCCCCGCGGCTCGGGCGGGTCGGGTTCGAACCGCACCGGCGCGGGCGGCAAGGACCTCGTCATCCGCGTTCCGCTCGGCACGCAGGTGCTGTCGGAAGACAAGGAGGAGGTGCTGATCGACTTCACCGAGGTCGGCCAGCGCGAAGTGCTGTTCCGCGGCGGCGATGGTGGGCGTGGTAACGCGAGCTACAAGACGTCGACCAACCGCACCCCGCGCCAGCACGGTACCGGCTGGCCATTCGGCGAGGCGTGGGTGTGGCTGCGGCTGAAGCTGCTCGCCGACGCGGGGCTCGTGGGCTTGCCGAATGCAGGCAAGTCGACCTTCATCAACCAGGTGACGAACGCGCAGGCCAAGGTCGGCGAATACGCCTTCACGACCACGCGGCCGCAGCTGGGCGTGGTGCGCCACAAGCAGCGCGAGTTCGTGGTCGCGGATATTCCGGGGCTGATCCAGGGTGCTGCCGAGGGCGCGGGGATCGGCGATCGATTCCTCGGGCATATCGAGCGGTGCCGGGTGCTGCTGCATCTGGTCGATGCGAACGACCGTGACGTGGCCGAATCGTACCGGATCGTGCGCGACGAGCTCGAGAATTACGGCGAGGGGCTCACCGACAAGAAGGTGATCGTCGCGCTGAACAAGATCGACATGCTCGATCCCGAATTGATCGCGGCGCTGTCGGCGGAGCTGGCGGAAGCGAGTGGCGCCGAGGTGATGGCGATTTCGGGGGCGAGCGGCGCTGGTATCGAGGCGGTGCTGGACCAGCTGATCGAGGCGATCGGGCCGGCGCCGGGCGCGGCGAAGGAACTGGAAGAAGGCGAAGTGCCGGTCGCATGGTCGCCGCTGTAGGCGCCGTCTTAGCCCTCTCCCCTGCGGGGAGAGGGTTGGGTGAGGGGCTGTTCCGGGCGGTACCGTTTGTGGCGGCCCCTCACCCCGGCCCTCTCCCCGCAGGGGAGAGGGAGCAGTGATGTTTCCGCCTTCGTCTTGCGCGCGGCTGATCGTGAAGATCGGGTCGGCGTTGCTTGTCGATCCTGACGGGAGTGTTCGGCGGGAGTGGCTGACCGGGCTTGTCGCCGACATCGCCGCTCGGACTGGTGAAGGCCAGCAGGTTGCGATCGTGTCGTCCGGCGCGATTGCCTTGGGTGCGCGCCGGCTTGGTCTGGCTAAGGGCGGGCGGGCGAGTCTCGAAGACGCGCAGGCCGCCGCGGCCACCGGCCAGATTGCGCTCAGCCAGGTCTGGGCCGAACTCCTCGCCGGCCAAGGGCTGAACGCCGCGCAAATTCTTGTCACGCTAGACGATCTCGAAGACCGCCGCCGCTATCTCAACGCCGCCGCGACGCTCAGCCGGCTGCTGTCCCTCAAGGTCGTGCCTGTCATCAACGAGAACGACAGCGTCGCGACCGAGGAAATTCGGTTTGGTGACAATGATCGCCTTGCTGCCCGCGTCGCGCAGGCCGCGGGTGCGCAGGGCGTGATCCTGCTGTCCGACGTCGATGGGCTCTACACCGCCAATCCGCATACCGATCCGTCCGCCACTCATATCGCCAGCGTGGGTCGGATCGATGCGGTTGCGGGGATGGCGGATGACGGCTCGGGTTCGGGAATGGGTTCGGGTGGGATGGCCTCGAAGATCGCCGCGGCGCGGATCGCGACGGGTGCGGGTATTCCGCTCGCGATCGCGTCGGGGCGGATCGAGCATCCGCTGTCCACCCCTGCCCGTCATACGATCTTCACCGCCGAAAGGACCGCATCTGCGCGGAAGGCCTGGCTTGCTGGTGGGCTGACCGCGAAGGGGGCGATCCATGTCGATGCGGGGGCTGCGGCTGCGCTTGGTCAGGGGCGGAGTTTGCTGGCGACTGGCGCGACGCGAATCGACGGGGGTTTCGCGCGGGGCGATCTGGTGACGATCGAGGGGCCGGGCGGGACTGTCGCGCGGGGGCTTGCGGAGTATGATGCGGCGGATACTGCGCGCCTGCTCGGTCATCATAGCGACGATCATGGGGCCATCCTTGGCTATGCGCCCCGGTCGGCGTTGGTGCATCGTAATCATCTGGCGCTCGTATGACCGGCCGGGTCTTGTTCACCCGCGAAAGCGGGTGCCCAGACTGGGCACCCGCCTTCGCGGGTGAACAATCTTCTTCGATTGGAGCGGCGTCGTGATCCTAGCCATCACCGGCGGCACCGGGTTCGTCGGCAGCCACCTGATCGATCACGCGCTGGAGACCGGGCACACCGTCCGTGCGCTCGCGCGGAAGCCGCAGGCCAAGCGCATCGGCGTGACCTGGATCGAAGGTGCGCTCGATCGCCCGAAGAGCCTTGCGACTCTGGTCGAAGGCGCGGACGTGGTCATCCATGTCGCCGGTGTCGTCAACGCCCCCGACCGGGCGGGCTTCGGCAAGGGCAACGTCGCCGGCACCGAAGGCATCCTCCAGGCGACCCGCGCCGCCGGCATCCGCCGTTTCGTCCATGTCTCCTCGCTTGCCGCTCGCGAGCCGACGCTGTCGAATTATGGCTGGTCGAAGGCCGAGGCGGAGACGCGTGTGCAGACGTCGGGGCTGGACTGGACGATTGTCCGCCCGCCCGCGATCTTCGGCCCGCGCGACCACGAGCTGCTGGACGTCTTCAAGGCGGCACGGTCCGGCTACATCCCGATGCCCCCGGCCGGCACGCGCGTTTCGTTGCTGTACGTCGAAGACCTGACCACGCTGTTGCTCGCGCTCGCCGAGAGTGCCGATGCGCCGTCGATCATGGAGCCCGACGACGGCGTGCCTAACGGCTGGGACAACCGCGATTTCGCGCGCGCGATCGGCGTGGCCGTGGGCAAGCCGGTCAAGGTCTTCTCGACGCCCCGCGCACTCCTGAAGTTAGCGTCCGCCGCGGACCGCCTCGTCCGTCGCAGCAAGGCCAAGCTCACGCGCGACCGGGTCAGCTATTTCTGCCACCCCGACTGGGTCTCGCACAAGCCGCCGCCGGCCGCGCTGTGGACGCCGTCCGTCCCGACTCGCCAAGCGCTCGCGCAAACCGCGGCGTGGTATCGCGCCGCCGGGCTGCTATAGCGCCGAAAAGCCGCCGCAATTCCCTGTCAGGGATCGTAGCGACACCGAAGGGATTATCATGAGCGACCGCCAGCAGATCTACGACACCGTCACCGCGCAGATCGAGCCGTTCAACAAAAAGGGCGTTGCCCTCGCCGATGCGACGACGTTCCAGGGCGACCTGGAGTGGGACAGCCTGACCGTCATGGATTTCGTCGCGGCGATCGAGGACGAATTCGACATCATCATCACGATGAACATGCAGGCCGAGATCGAGACGGTCGGCCAGCTGGTCGACGCGGTCGCGAAGTTGAAGGCCTGACCCCCCTTGCCGTTCGTACCGAGTAGGGATCGAGCGTAGCCGAGAGCCCGTATCGAGGTACATGTCCTTCGATACGCCATCTCGACAAGCTCGACGGCTACTCGGGACGAACGGTTGGGATACACATTCCAACCTCATGGAATCCTTAGAATGACCGAAGCCGCCACCACTGCCCACGCCCTCCCCATCGACGCTCCGGAGTTCGCCCCCGAACGCGACCTCATGTCGAAATTCGACGCGCTGATCGCCGAACGCGAGGCGCTGATCGCCAGTGGCGTGCGCAATCCGTTCGCGATCGTGATGGACGAGGTGAAGGGGCCGACCCAGGCGGTGATCCGCGGCAAGGACACGATCCTGCTCGGCACGTACAACTACATGGGCATGACGTTCGACCCCGACGTCATCCAGGCGGGCAAGGACGCGCTCGACGCGTTCGGGTCGGGCACCAACGGCAGCCGGATGCTCAACGGCACGTTCCACGATCATATCGACGTCGAGCAGGCGCTCCGCGAATTCTACGACATGACCGGCGCGATCGTGTTCTCGACCGGGTACATGGCCAATCTCGGGATCATCTCGACGCTCGCCGGCAAGGGCGAATACGTCATCCTCGACGCCGACAGCCACGCGTCGATCTACGACGGCTGCAAGCAGGGCAATGCCGAGATCGTCCGCTTCCGCCACAACGACGTCACCGATCTCGACAAGCGGCTTGGGCGTCTGCCCAAGGAAGCCGGCAAGCTGGTAGTGCTCGAAGGCGTCTATTCGATGCTCGGCGACATCGCGCCGCTGAAGGAGATGGTCGCGGTCGCCAAGAAGCATGGCTGCATGGTGCTGGTCGACGAGGCGCATTCGATGGGGTTCTTCGGCCCCAACGGGCGCGGCGTGTACGAGGAAATGGGACTGACCGACGAGGTCGATTTCGTCGTCGGCACCTTCTCGAAGTCGGTCGGCACGGTCGGCGGGTTCGTCGTGTCGAACCACCCGAAGTTCGAGATGGTGCGGTTTGCGTGCCGTCCGTACATCTTTACCGCCTCGCTGCCGCCGTCGGTAGTCGCCACCGCCGCGACCTCGATCCGCAAGCTGATGACCGCGCACGACAAGCGCGCGCAGCTCTGGAAGAACGCGCGCCGGCTGCACGGCGGGCTGAAGGCGATGGGGTTCAAGCTCGGCACCGAGACGTCCGACTCGGCGATCATCGCGGTGATCCTGACCGACCAGGAACAGGCGATCGCGATCTGGCAGTCGCTGCTGGAGGGCGGTCTCTACGTCAACATGGCGCGCCCGCCGGCAACGCCCGCTGGGACGTTCCTGCTGCGGTGCTCGTTGTGCGCGGAGCATACCGACGAGCAGATCACGACGATCCTCGGGATGTTCGAGGCCGCCGGGCGCGCGGTCGGGGTGATCGGCTAAAGCTCGTTCCTCCACTAAAGTGGAGGATTGAAACACCGGTGAAATGTTGGGACCGCACCGGTCCTCCGAGTCATTGCGCGTTGGCAACGACGCGTTAGGATGCCGGTCGTGAACCATGATGAGGTCGAGACTGCGGCCCAGCGGGGCGGGGAAAGGTGGCGCGTAGCCATGCTCGTCGCGATGGGTCTGCTCGGCGCCGCGGTGCTCGTCGCGCTCATCGTGACTCTCGGCAACGCCAACCGCCAGCGCGACCGCGCGCTCGAGCTTCAGGCGCACAGTTATGATGTGATGATCCTCGCCCGCACGCTGTCGGGCACGATCGCGCAGTCCGAAGCGTCGCTCGGGCGCTACGTCATCAGCGGCGACAAGCAGCTCGGTCAGCTCTATTTCGACGAATGGCTGCTGGCGGGGACGCAGATCGACCGGCTCGACCGGATCACCAACGACAATCCCGAGCAGCAGTCGCGCGTCGACCGGCTCCGCGCTGCCTATGATTCGCGCGGCCAGGAGCTGTCGATGACCGCGCTCAACACGAGCTACGGCAAGAACGGCCAGGCGCTCGCGCGCTATTATCAGTCGCGAAAATCACCGACGCTCGCCGAGATCAACACCACGCTCGACACGCTGATCGCCGGGGAGCGCGGGCTGCTCGACGACCGCACCGCCGCGGCAATGGGATCGGTCGAGCGCTCCAGCTGGGTCGCAGGCGTGCTCGCCGTCTTTGGCGTGCTGATCGTGCTGGGCGCGATCATGCTCGGCTGGCTGACGATCCGCGCTGTCGGCGAACGCGCGACCGCGCTGGCGGACGCCGAACTGGAGCGCGAGCGCGCCGACGAGCTGACCGCGGCCGTCGCCGTAGCGACCGCCGAACTGCGCATGCAGGAGGCCAAGCTTCGCCAGGTCCAGAAGATGGAGGCGGTCGGCCAGCTTACCGGCGGCATCGCGCACGACTTCAACAACATGCTGGCGGTGGTGCTGGGCGGGCTCGAACTCGCGCGCCGCAACCTAGCGAGCGATCCGGCCACCACGCGGCGGCATATCGACAGCGCCACCGAGGGTGCCAACCGGGCGGCGGCGCTCACCCGCCGACTGTTGGCGTTCAGCCGGGAAGACGCGCTGAAACCCGAGACGATCGATGCCGCCGCATTGGTCGCCGAAATGTCCGACCTACTCGACCGCACGCTGGGCGATGCGATCACGCTGGTGACGCGGAGCGAGGCGACCGACTGCTGCATTCGCGGCGACCGGGTCCAGCTGGAGAACGCGGTCCTCAACTTGGCGGTCAACGCGCGCGATGCGATGAACGGCCGCGGCACGCTGACCATCGTCACGGGGAGCGCCCTGCTGGACGCGCAGCAGATCGGCGAATGCGCGGCCGGCGAGCACGTCACGATCACGGTCGCCGACGATGGCTGCGGTATGACGCCGGACGTCGCCGATCGCGTGTTCGAGCCGTTCTTCACCACCAAGGCGGTCGGCAAGGGTACCGGTCTCGGCCTCAGCCAGATTTTCGCGCTGGTCCAGCAGCTGCACGGTGCGGTTGCGATCGCATCCGAGCCCGGCGAAGGTACCGCGGTGACGCTGTATCTGCCGCGAACCGCGGACGTCGTGGCCCTACCGGGCTCACCGGCCGAGATCGTGCCCCCAGGAATCGCTACAGCCGCCGCTAAAGCCATGGCCGCGCCGGCTCCGCCCACTCAGCGCGAAATTCTCGTCGTCGAGGACGATCCTCGCGTTCTCGCGGCAACGATCGATGCCTTGGAGGAACTCGGTTACCACGCGATCCCCTGCGACGATCCGCTGGCCGCGCCGGCATTGCTCGCCGCGAACGGGGCGATCGACCTGATCATCTCCGACGTGCTGATGCCGCGCCAGACCGGCCCCGAGATGATCGCGGCGCTGAGCCCGCTCTACCCGCATATCGCGGTGCTGTTCGTGACCGGGTTCGCGGGAGAGGTGAATGTCGCGCAGTTCGGCGGCCACGATGTGTTGCGCAAACCCTTTACGCTGACCGGGCTGGAACGCGCCGTCGCGACCGCGATGGCATTCGATCGACCGAGCGCAAGCGACTTGATCGCCGCCGAATAATGCTCCGGAGCGCGCCGCAGGCACGGTGCGATTGAGGATGACGCCTAGCGTGCGCCCGCCTATACCCCGCCTGACCATCGCCAGCCCAGCAGCCCGAGCCCCAATTCCGCATGAAATCCATCGACCGCTACATGGCCCGGCTGATCGCGGTGCCGCTTTTGTCGACGCTGCTGATCGCCGTCATGCTGTTCGTGCTCGATCGCATGTTGGGACTGTTCAATTTCGTCGCGACGCAGGGCGGGCCGATCAGCGTCGTCTGGCGGATGCTCGCGAACCTGTTGCCGGAATATCTCGGGCTGGGGATTCCGATCGGGCTGATGCTCGGCATCCTGCTCGCGTTCCGCCGGTTGGCGACCTCATCGGAGCTCGACGTCCTGCGCGGCGTCGGCATGAGCTACAATCGGCTGCTGCGCGTGCCCTACATGTACACCATGGCGCTGGCGCTGCTGAACCTGGCGATCGTCGGCTATGTCCAGCCGATCGCCCGCTATTATTACGAGGGTCTGCGGTTCGAACTGCGGACCGGCGCGCTCGGCGCGTCGATCAAGGTCGGTGAGTTCACCCAATTGGGCGACCGCATGACGCTGCGGATCGAGGAGAGCAAGGACAAGGGCCGCGAGCTGTCGGGCATTTTCGTCCACGCCCAGAGCCAGAATGGCGACTGGCTGGGGGTGACCGCCGAGCGCGGCAAGTTCCTCGCGACCGACGATCCCAACGTGATCATCTTCCGGCTGGCGAACGGCACGCTGATCCACAATCGGCCCGAATTCAAGACGCCCCGCGTGCTGACCTTCAGCAGCCATGACCTGCCGATCAACCTGCCCAAATTCGAGAGCTTCCGCGTGCGGGGTGGTCGCAATCTGGAATATACGCTGCCCGAACTCGCGCGGCAGGGCCAACGCGGCGCCACGCTCGAACAACGTGAAGGCAGCCGCTCGGAATTCCATTTCAGGTTGGCGGAGGTCGCCTCGATGTTCCTGCTGCCGCTGCTCGCGTTGGCGCTTGGCGTGCCGCCGAAGCGATCGACATCGGCGCTCGGCGTCTTCCTCTCGATCGTGATGATCGTCACCTATCACAAGGTGAATCAGTACGCCGCCGACGTCGGCGAACTCGGGCGAATCGACCCGATCGTCGCGCTGTGGGTGCCGTTCACGATCTTCGCCGGCCTCGTCCTGTGGATGTATTACACGATCGCCTACGTTCCCGGCGGTCAGCCGATCGGCGCGCTCGAACGCGTCTTCTCCAAGTCCTTCAAGGCCATCGCCAAGCGTATGCCCGGACGCCGCAAGGCCAGCGTCGCATGAAACTCGCCAGCTTCTTCCCTTCGCGAACCGTCGCGATCTACATGGGGCGGATGTTCCTGCTCCGGACGTTCGCCGTCCTCGCCGCGCTGGTGCTCGTGTTGCAGGCGCTCGACCTGCTGAGCGAGTCCGGCGACATCCTCGCCTTCCCCGGCAACGGCGATGCGCAGATCTGGCACTATGTCTCGCTGCGCATTCCGCAGATCATCGCGCGGTTCCTGCCGTTCTCGGTGCTGCTCGGGACGATCCTGACGCTGATCACGATGAACCAGAACAGCGAGATCGTCGCGCTGAAGGGGTCCGGCCTGTCCGCGCACCAGGTGCTCGCGCCGCTTCTCGTCGCCAGCCTCGGCGTGGCGGTGATCAGCTTCGTGTTCAGCGACCACGTCGTCGCGCGCGCGACCGCGACGCTCAACCAGTGGCAGAAGGTCAATTACGGCAAGCTGCCGATCGATCGCGGCGACCGGGCGAACGTCTGGGTGCGCGATGGCGACGACCTGATCGAAGTGGCGCAGATTCGCGGGCGCGGGACTGCGACGCGGCTTGGCGGGATTACGCTGTACGATCGCACCGGCGGCAATCTGGTCGCGATCTTGCGGGCGGATCATGGCCGGCGCGTCGCGAATGGCTGGCTGGTAGGGCCGGCGACGCGGTTCGAGGTGGCGCACGGCACCGTGACCAACCTCGGTTCGGTCGTGGTCGCCAAGGACGTGCGTCCCGATCAGTTCACGCTGGCCTCGGTCGATGCGGACGGGTTGTCGTTCGGCGCGCTGAAGTCCGCGATCGGCGATCTGTCCGACGCCGGACGGCCGACCAAGGGGCTCGAAGGCTCGCTCTGGCACAAGCTTTCGGGACCGTTGTCCGCCGTCCTGATGCCGCTGCTCGGTGCGGTCGCGGCATTCGGGATCGCCCGGTCGGGCAAGCTGTTCGTCCGCGCGGTGATCGGCATGGGCCTCGGTTTCGCGTTCTTCGTCGCCGACAACTTCGCGCTCGCGATGGGCAATCTCGGCGTCTACCCGCCGTTCCTGGCCGCCTGGGCGCCGTTCTTGCTGTTCTTCCTGATCGGCGAGGCCGTCCTCATCCGCTCCGAGGAATAAAAAAGGGACCGCGGCATGATGCCGCGATCCCTCTCCTTCTCAGTCATCCGACGATAGAGCGTCAGCGGCGGGTCATCGTGCTCCGCGCGATCTTGCTCACCAGACCGGGCAGTCCCGGATAGCTCGCCTTGTGATACGGCGACATCGCATCGAGTTCCGCCGAAATCCGCCGATGCGCCTCGCCCAGCGCGTGATACGGCAGGCCCGGCAGCAGATGGTGCAGCGCATGGTAGCGCAGCCCCACCGGCGCCCACAGAGCCGGCAGCAACGCGGGCGGCGGCACGTTGACGGTATCGAGATACTGCGCGGTGACCGTCATCACTTCGCCGTCGTTCTCCCACAGATGCGCGACCAGCGTCCGGACCTGATTGATCACCGCCGCCGCCGATGCCACGCCGAGGAAGGTCAGGAACGCGCGTAATGGCAGCACGCCGCTGACGGTGAGCCCGATCAAGGTCAGCGCCCAGACGCTTGCACCGACCTCGAGCCGGTTCCAATACGCCTTCGCGTCACCCTCGGGGCTGCGACGCCGAAACTGCGGGTTGATCGCGAGTGCCGAGTACCGCTCCACCACCGTCGTCCGCAGCTTGGGCGACAGCAGCGACAGCGGCGACAGCACCGCATAGCGGAACAGCAGCGCGATCGGAGCCAGCGCCGACACGACGATGAACAGCGGCAGCGTCCACGGTTTCATCAGCGCGAGCGGGAGATATTCAGGATCCTCCACCGTCCCATACCGCGTCTTGGCGTGGTGCAGGTTGTGGACGCCTTCGTACATGAACGACGGGGTGAGCAGCGGCACGCCGACCAGAATGTTCCAGCCGAGCCGGAAGTTCGGCACCGCGGCGTGCTTCATGTGGCTGACTTCGTGGATGAAGCTCAGACCCCGGTACAAGCCGAGCATCGCCACGATCCCGGCGACGATCGCGACCGCGGTCGATCCCGATGTCGCCGCCACCACCAGCGCACCATAGCCGATGACGACCGAGCCGATCAGATCGGCCCAATACACCGCGGGCCGCGGCTTCACGAGGTCGCGGGTGAGGTCGGCGGCCGCGCGCAGCATCGCCTTGTCGTCGGCGATCCGTACGGTGCTGACCGCCGCAACCGGCGAGGCTTGAGCGGCCGTGCCACGAGGCAGGCTGAGCGAAGTGTCCATGGGCGTATCCATTGTCCGAACATAGTGGCCGCAGCGTGGCATTTACAGTCACCGGGAATGCACCAGTTCCGCGGGAAAGGCGATCACCGTGACCGCATGCGGCGATGGCCGATCCCGGACCCGTTCGGAACGTTCTCGGACACGCCCCGGACGTCGTGCGAGTCGCTCGCCTTTGTCGACGCGGCTGGTTAGACACGCGCGACAGGCACACAGGAACGACACATGGCCAAGCTTACCATTCGACCGGTCGAGACCAAGAAGGATCGCAAGATCTTCATCGATCTGCCGTTCCGCCTCTATGCCGATGATCCCAACTGGGTGCCGCCGCTGAAGTCCGAGGCGCTCGGGCTGATCACGCCCGAGAAGAACGGCTGGTTCAGCCATGCCAAGGCGCAGTTGTTCCTCGCCGAGGAGGACGGTCGCGTGGTCGGCCGCATCTCGGCGCATATCGACACGCTCGCGTTGACGATGCCGCCCGAGCAGGGCTTCGGGCCCGGTGTCGGCCAGTGGGGCCTGATGGAAGCCGAGCGGCAGGACGTCTTCCAGGCGCTGCTCGAGCGTGCCGAGCAATGGCTCCGTGACCAAGGCATGACGCGCGCGGTCGGACCGATCAGCATGTCGATCTGGGAGGAGCCCGGCCTGCTGATCGACGGTTACGATCATTCGCCGACGATCATGATGGGACATGCCAAGCCCGAATATCGCGGCTGGATCGAATGGGCGCAGTATCGCCCGATCAAGCAGCTGCTGACCTATGAAGTCGATATCACGAAGCAGTTCCCGCCGATCGTCCAGCGCATCATCAAGTCGGGCGAGAAGAATCCCCGGATCGTCATCCGCAAGGTCGACAAGACCAAGTTCGCGGAAGAGGCGGCGATCATCCTGGCGATCCTCAACGACGCGTGGAAGGACAATTGGGGCTTCGTCCCGCTCACCCCGCCCGAGGTCAAGGACGTGGGCGTCAAGCTGAAGCCGATCGTCTACAACGACCTGATCCGGATCGCCGAGGTCGACGGCAAGCCCGCCGCGTTCATGATCACGCTCCCCGACCTGAACGAAGCGATCAAGCCGCTCAACGGCAGCCTGCTCCCCTTCGGCTGGGCGAAACTGCTGCTGTGGTTGCGCAAACCCAAGGCGAAAACGGTACGTGTGCCGCTGATGGGCGTGGTCAAGGAACTCCAGGCGTCGCGGCTTGCGAGCCAGCTCGCCTTCATGATGATCGAATACATCCGCCGCGCCTCGGTCGAGCATTACGGTGCGGTACGTGGCGAGATCGGCTGGATCCTCGACGAGAACCAGGGAATGCGCTCGATCGCCGAAACAATCGAGAGCCGCGTCAACAAGGTGTACCAGGTGTACGAGAAGACGCTCTAGTCGCGCTTGCGAGGCGGAGCCGGCTATCTTCGCCTCCCGAAATGGCGCTGGCAATCTCTCCCCTCCCTGGAAGGGAGGGGCTGGGGGTGGGTCGGTCGGTTGTGCCGCCGACGTCCGGTAATCCGGAAGCCAACCACTTCTACCCCTCCCTTCCAGGGAGGGGGAAAGCGTTGTGGACAGCTCGACCGTCGACCCGCCGCGATCGCGCTTAGTCGCGCTTGCCTTTGCCGAACGGGATCTTCAGCGTGACCGCCGCGCCTTGCCCGCTCGCACCCGGCAATTCGGTTCGGATCATATGCACGTTACCCCGGCCGCCACCGGGTAGCCGGAACGAGAGCGGATCACTGCGCGCCGGCTGGGTCGGTGCGGGTAGTGGAGCGATCCGCTGATCGGTCGGACGCGCGCAGACGACGATCTCCTCGCCCGGCTGGGTGACGGGGCACGGCATCGCGACGCGCGGCGTTGGTTTGCGCAACTCGCGCGGCACCGGTGGCCCGGCCACCGACTGGAGCAGGAAGATCAGGCTCGCGAGCATCGAAACCGAAGGAACGGCCTGACGCAGATCAAGTCAAGCGTGACCGGGCAATCCATGTCGCCGCGCGAAATCGAGGCCGGCTCAGAACAACACCGCGCCGCCGCTTACGACCCGCACATCCGGCGTATCATGGTTCAACCCAGCCACCGCGAGCATGTGAAGCTGCAAATTCTTGCGCGGTTGCCACGCAACCGATCCGGCGGTCGCCGTCTCCGTATGGTGCCCGGTCGGATCATCGTCTCTCAGCACGAACAGTTCGGCGGTCGCAGTTACCGTCTCGGTCAGCGAATAACCGACGCCGACGATGCCGCTATACGCCAGATGCCGCCCGTCGCCGTCGTCGTCGACCGCCGCATCGCCCTCGCCCGTGAAGGACAACTGGATCTTTTCGCTCACCTCGTACGTGACCGGCAGGACGATACCCGCCCCCCAGTCGCCCGCGCCGACGGGATCGCGACCGACCGGCAGCGTCACGAACGGTTCGGCGCCGAACGACAGTCCCTTGCCGTCGGGATTCCGGAAATTCTGCCGTAGCCCGAGACGGACGTCGCCGGTTCCCGTCGTGGTGTCGATCATGCCGGTTGCCTTGTCGCGCGTCCGCACGCGGCCGACCGGTGTCCACGACAGCTGAAGCTCGGTAGCCTTGGCAACGCCGAACCGCGCCTCGAAATCGCCCGCGAGGATGGTGTCCTCGCGCTCGTCGGAATTGTCGTCGCGCTGCCAGTCGAGCGCGGACAGTTCGAGCTGGACGTGCCCCGGTGCGGTTATGCAGGCGGACGATCCCAGACTGGGCCGGTTCGGGCAGAATGTCGGATCATCCTGCGCGAATGCCGGTGCCGCGCCGACCATCGCTGCCACCGTCCAGCAAACGGCCCTTATCCCAAACTTTCCCAACGCAAACGCTCCCCTGTTCGGAGCGTCATGCGCGTCGGCGATGGGGATTGCTAGCGCAACCGAACCCAGGTTGGTGCATGATCGCTGGCCTTTTCCCGACCGCGATACGCCTTGTCCACGCCTGCATCGATCATCCGGTCCGCCGCCTGCGGACTCAGCAGCAGATGATCGATCCTGAACCCGGCGTCGCGCTGCCACGCCCCCGCCTGATAGTCCCAGAACGTCCAGACGCCGCCCTTGGGGAATTGCGTGCGCAGCGCGTCGGTCCAGCCTTGTGCGACGAGCGCGCGGTAATGCTCGCGGCTTTCGGGCTGCATCAGCGCATCGTCCTGCATCGCGCGCACCGAGTAGGTGTCGTCGTCGTTGGCGATCACGTTGTAGTCGCCAGCGAGGATTGCCGGTTTCTCTTCGGCCAGCAGGACGCGCGCACGCGCAGCCAAGCGGTCCATCCAGCGCAGTTTATAGTCAAATTTGGGCCCGGGCTGCGGGTTGCCGTTCGGCAGATAGAGCGCGGCGACGATCAGGCCGTCGACATCGGCCTCGATGTAGCGGCTATGCTCGTCCTCGGGTTCACCGTCGAGGCCGCGTTGCCGCACCTCGGGTACGCGCCCCTTGGCGAGGATCGCGACACCGTTCCACGCCTTCTGCCCATGCCAGACCGCGCCGTACCCGACCGCCTCGATATCCGCGATCGGGAAGGTGTCGTCGCTCGACTTCAGCTCCTGGAGGCAGACGATGTCGGGTTGTTCTTCGACGAGATACTCGATCAGCCGCGGCAACCGCGCCTTGATGCCGTTGACGTTGTACGTGACTATTTTCATGGCAGTGTCAGACTGAGAAGCTGGAGCCGCAACCGCAACCCGACGCGGCATTGGGATTCTCGACCTTGAACGCGGCGCCGGCGAGCGATTCGACGTAATCGACCGCGCATCCGCGAACGAGATCGATGCTGACGCTGTCTACAACGAGGCGGACGCCGTCATGCTCGGCGATCACGTCGTCGGACTCGACCGAATCGGCGAACCCGAACTTATACTGGAACCCCGAACAGCCACCGCCATCGACCGACAGACGCAGGATCGCCGGCTTCCCCTGCTTGACGGCGATCGCCGCGACGCGCGCCGCTGCGGAGGGGGTGAGGATGATGTCGGGTGCCAGCGTTGCCATGGCTGAGAGATAGGCGGTCGCGCTACCCGCGGCAACCTCGGGGCGTAGGGCGCCTTATCATCATCCCGGCGAACGCTGGGATCTCATGCGGTGAGTCCGTCCACGCGGATCGAGGTCCCGGCTTTCGCCGGGATGACGGGGGTGTGGCCAAAACTGCCGTGTGTGTTTTCATCGGCGGCTTCCCCCTCCCTGAAAGGGAGTGGTCGGGGGTGGGTAGGCCCGCTTCGGCCACCACGATCACGGCTTGCGGAAACCGACCCACCCCCAACCCCTCCCTTTCAGGGAGGGGAGCAAAAAGAGGTCAGATCCGTGCTGCGCGTTTTGCCACGATTCTTTTCGCGCCCCGAAAGGGAGGCAGCAGCAGAAGTCGGATCAGTCCTGTGCGGCGGGGCCGGTGGTCGACACCGGGATGGCATTCACCGAACGATCCTGCGCCGCGAGCAGGTAATCGGCGGTCGTTAGGAACGGTACCGGGTTCACTGCGTGACCATCGATCCGCACTTCGTAATGGAGATGCGAGCCGGTCGAACGGCCGGTCGAACCCATCAGCGCGATGAGCTGGCCGCGGGTCACGCGCGCATTGTCCGCGACGAGGATTTTCGAGAGATGGCCGTAGCGCGTCGCGATGCCCTTGCCGTGGTTGATCTCGACCATGTTGCCGTAGCCGCCCTGGCGACCCGCGTGCGCGATGATGCCGTCGGCGGTCGCGTAGATCGGCGTACCGATCGGACCGGGGATGTCGACGCCGGCGTGCATCGCCGCGGTGCCGCGGAACGGGTCGGAGCGGATGCCGAAATTGCTGGTGAACGACAGCGCATGCACGGGCTGGACCGACGGGATCGCAATCGCGCCCTGCTGCAACGTATCGAGCTTCTTCCAGGTCTGGAACAGCGTGCGGAACTGCGCATCGGCACGAAGATCGGACGAGGCTTCCTCGCTGTTGGCGGCAATCATCGGACCGCCCATCGCCGTTGCCGATCTGGCTCCACGCGACCGCTTGGCGATCCGTTCGGGACGCAGCCCGAGCTTGCGCACGGTCGCGGTCGTCTCGGCGTAGCGCTGGTCGAGCAGGTCCTGCGCGACGCTGGCCAGCTTGACCTGGCGTCCCTCGATCTTGACCAGCGGCTTGACGATTTCGGCGGCGAGCTTGTCGGCAGCGGGATCGATCGACGGCGTCGCGAGCGACAGCGCCTTGGCATCGCCGCTGCCGGTCAGCGCGGCGGTGATCAGCGCCTGACGCTGTTCGATACGCTTGGCATGCGCCTCGGCGGTTTCGCGGATCGTCGCGACGCGCTGGCGCATCTGCCCGATCTGATGCTGCATCTGGGCGAGCTTGATATCGGCGGTCGGCGGAACGACCACGCCGGTTGCCGCAGCGGCGTCATGGGCAGCCTGCGCCGCGCCATAGCCGGAAAAGCCGAGCGTGACCGCACCGATCGCGGCAATCGCAGCCTGGCGCTTGCCGCCGAAGCGGATGCGCCGCAGCGTCGTACCATTGTGAAAGAGAACATCGCGCGGTGCGAACAGCGCCTTGAGGCGCGTTCCGAGAGCGGCAGCGGAAATTTCGACCATTGGTCCCCGACAAAATAATACAGGGCCGTTCGCCCCCAAGCGGACGGCTCCGAAACGCGGTCCTGATTCGCAGCCCCTCCGCGCGTCAGACAGTTCGGTTTAGGCCGGATACAATGGATTTCAGCAATAGCGCGCGGCCCACCGCGCGGCGGAGCGCCGCGTCGGTACGGCGAGTCGATGGAACAGTGACGTCACGACCGGAAAAACGCGCGGATCTTCGCGGGTTATCGCGGTCTTTTTAGAGCGCGCGGGCGGCCGCCAGGACGGCCTCCGCATGACCCGGTACGCGAACCTTGTGCCACGCCTTGGCCAGCGTGCCGTCGGCGCCGAACAGGAACGTCGCGCGCTCGATCCCCATGTACTTTTTGCCGTACATCGCCTTCTCGACCCACACGCCGAACGCCTCGCAGGCCACGCCGTCGACATCACTGGCGAGACGCACGGTGAGCGCGTGTTTCGCGGTGAACTTCGCATGCGAGGCGGCCGTATCCTTCGAGATGCCAACGACACTGACGCCGGCAGCCGCGAACGCATCCGCGAGCGCGGAGAAGTCCTTCGCCTCGGTGGTGCAGCCCGTAGTGTCGTCCTTCGGATAGAAATAGACCACGAGCGGCGCGCCGAGGCTGGCCAGCGACACCGCCGTGTCGTCGATCGTCACCGTCACGTCGGGGATTGGCGAACCGTCATCCATCATGGTCTCCCGTGAGCTGCATCCAGAATTCGCGGACCTCCTGCCGCGTCGAGTCGAGCTTGGCAATCGCCGCGGGCCAGTCCGCCACGCCGATCGCGCGCGCGATCAGCGCTTCGGTCGCGGCCCCCGGCGCGGCGGCATCGGGCGCGACCAGCCGCAGCGTCACCAGCAGCCGGGTCAGGACATCGTGCGCCGCGCGCATCGTCGCGGGCATCAGTTTCGCCTCGATCAGCCGGTCGATCGCTCCGCCGAGGTTGGGGTCGAACCCGGTATGGTGGACGAGCTGGACGACGTGTACCGCGAATTCGAGATCGACCAGTCCGCCCGGCAACAGTTTGGCGTCGAGCGGGCCTTTGGCTGGCTTATGCGCGGCCATCTCGGAGCGCATCGACCGTGCATCGGCCACTACGTCGCGCTGCGGCCGGTCGCCAGCGAGGACATCGCGCACGATCGTCGCCACCGCCTTTCGCGCGGTTGCCGATCCGAACACCGGCCGGGCGCGGGTCAGCGCCATATGCTCCCAGGTCCACGCGTCCTCGCGCTGGTAGCGGGCAAAGCTGTCGAGCGTGACGACCAGCGGCCCCTGCCCGCCCGACGGCCGCAGCCGCGTGTCGATCTGGTATAGTGGCCCCGCCGCCGTCGCGACGGACAATGCCCCGGTCACCCGTTGCGCCAGCCGATTGTAGTAGAGCGTCGCCCCCAGCGGCTTTGCGCCATCCGACTCGGCCGAGAAGTCGCCGGTGAACAGATAGATCAGGTCGAGATCGGAGGCGTGGGTCAGCATCGCCCCGCCCATCCGACCCAGCGCCAGGACCACCAGTTCGCTGTCGGGGACGCGGCCATGAACCTTGGCGAATTCGTCGATCGTCGCCTGCGTGAGCACGCCGATCGCCGCTTCCGCGACCCGCGCATAGCCCGCGGCAACGGCGAGCGGATCGGACGTTCCGGCGATGATCTGCGCGCCAAGTGCAAACCGCATCTCGCCGACCACCCGTCGGACATGATCGAGCCGCGCCTGATAGTCCGCGCCCGCATCGCCGGCGCGCATCATCGCCTCCAGCGCCGCGACGTCGCCGACCGCGTCGAACGCGGTCGCATCGATCAGTCCGTCGAGGAGGCCGGGGCGTCTCCCGAGATCGTCCGCCAGCGTCGGCGCATGGCTGAGGATCGCCGCGAGCAAGGTCGCCAGCCCCGGTCGCGCCTCAAGCAGGCGGAAGATGTTGATCGCGCTCGGCAACCGTTCGAGCAGCGCGTCGAGCCTGAGCAGCGCGGACTGCGGCTCGGGCGCGGTCGCCAGCGCCGGCACCAGCGTCGGCAGCACCGCCTCCAACGCCTCGCGGGCAGCAGGACTGCGCAGCGCGGGATAGGCACCACCACGCCACGCCTCGATCCGGCGCCGCGCAGCCTCCGGGTCGGCGTACCCCGCCAGCGTCAGATCCGCATCGAGCGTGACCGGGTCGTGCGAGAATGCGGGTCGTACGGTATCGTCGAGCGCGTCGTAGATTCGCCCGGTTTCGGTCACGCGGGGTCGGAGCAGCGCCAGCAGCGCCTCGGCATCCTGCATGCCGTGGAGCTTGGCCACCCGGTCGAGCGCATCGCCGGTCGGCAACGTGTGCGTCTGGCGGTCGTCGATCATCTGCACGCGGTGCTCGATCGTGCGGAGCAGCGTGTAGCCGTCGATCAGCGCGGTCGCTTCGTCACCCGCGATCCAGCCTGCCTCGGCAAGGCGCGCCAAGGCGTCGCGAGTCGCGGGCGCCCGCAACGCCGGATCGCGACCGCCGTGGATCAACTGGTGGATCTGCGCGAAAAACTCGGCTTCGCGGATTCCGCCGCGCCCACGCTTGAGGTCATAGCCCGGGCCGAACGCCTGCCCCTGCGAATGATGATCGCGGATCCGCCGCGACATGCCGCGGATTTCGCGAATCGCGCCGAAATCGCGCGCGCGCCGCCAGATGAACGGGCGGATCGTCTCCAGGAACTTCGAGCCGAGCGCGATATCCCCCGCCGCGGCGCGCGCGCGAATGAACGCGGCCCGCTCCCAGGGCAGCGCCTGCGCCTCGTAATAGCCGATCGCCGCTTCCACCGGCAGGACGATCGGCGTGATCTCGGGCGATGGTCGCAGCCGCAGATCGACCCGCAGGACATACCCGTCGCCGTCGCGCGCCTGCAGCAGTTCGACGACGCGTTTGCCGATCCGCACCGCTGCCTCGTCGGGCTCCTCGCGCGGACGACACGGCAGCGTGGCAGGATCGAACAGCAGGATCGGATCTATATCCGACGAGTAGTTGAGTTCGCCGCTCCCCTGCTTGCCCAGCGCGATCGCGGTGAAGCCGCGGACCTCGGCGCCGGGGGTGCGCTCCTCGATCGCCGCACGGATCGCGGTATCGAGTGCATGGTCCGCGAACTTGGTAAGCGCGCCCGTCACCGCGGTCAGATCGAACACTCCTGACAGATCGCCAACCGCGACCGACAAGGCCATCGCGCGCCGTTCGAGCCGCAATCGCTTGGCGGTCGGCATGTCAGGTTCGGCGCTGGAGAGCGACAAATCGAGCCGCCCTTCACCAAGCGCCGTCGCCAGCACGGGCTCGCGGTCGAGTACCATCGACAGGAACGGCGACCAGTGTCGGGCACGGCTCGTCGCGTCGACGATACGATCAGCGGGAGCGGGACGCTCAGTGCGCGTAGGGTCGGAGAATGTTTCGGCCATGTCGGAATGATACAGACCGCGGCGACAGCCTGTAACTACAAAGCAACAAAAAGCACTTTTGGCCGTTATCAGTCTATGTCTTATGCATTTCTCACGATCAAGCGCGAAGAGGACGGTCGACAGACCGTGTATCGCCCGCGAGTCACCGACGTGATCGGTTATGCGTTGCGCGGCGCATTCGACGAACCGAACGGGACGCCGTCAGACTTCGCGGAGTTGCTGCACAGACTGGACGCCATTCCCAGTCGCCTGCACTAACGACACCTGTCGATCAGCCGCGATCACCGACCGCGGCTGAGTTCCTCGACGTCACCCATAATCGAATCCAGCGCGGTCTTGGTCGTATCGGTCTCGTGATCGCGACGTGACGGCAGCGATCCGTCGTTGAGGATCGTCTCCAACGCTACGCGACCGCGCGCGACGCGGCTCTTGATGGTTCCGACCGCGACGCCGCAGATTTCGGCGGCTTCCTCATAGGCGAACCCGCCTGCGCCAACCAGGATCAGCGCCTCGCGCTGAGGCTGCGGAAGGTGCATCAGCGCCCGCTGCATGTCGCCTAGCTCGACGTGGCGATCCTGACTCGCGGGTGCTGCCAGGATGCGATCCGCGACCAGATCATCCCACTCGCCCTTGAAGCGCGCCCGGCGCATCTGCGACAGATACAGGTTGCGCAGGATGATGAACGTCCACGCACGCATGTTCGTGCCGGCCTGGAACCGCAGACGCGCCGCCCATGCCTTCAGCAGCGTTTCCTGCACCAGATCGTCGGCCAGATCGCGGCTACCCGACAGTGAACGACCGAACGCGCGCAGGTGCGGGATCACCTGCGCCAGCTGAACCTTGAACTCGGCATCCGACAACGAGACATGCTCGACCGGCACGACGACTTCGTCGATATCGTCGTCGACATCGGTGCGTGGAGCAGGCTGGGTCATGGTAATCCGATCAATCCCGATGGAGCGATGCCGTCGACACGTGACAAGCATAAGGATGCGCTGTGGTCATTACCAACAACGCGCACCCAACAAAAGTTAACGAAGGACGAGAAAACCGAAAATCACGATCACCAGCACCAAGGAAATCGCCAGAATATACCGCGTCATGTGAGGCGTTGCCCCAGCGCGCGCGTCGTCGGTTTTGACGTGGATACGATCGTTCGGGTCAGCCATGATATGTTTAACCCCCGGGAACAGTTTTGGGTCCGCAGCCGTAACGAACACGAACCCATACTGAATTATAAATACGCCCTAATCAAGGCTTTGACTGCCCCCAACGTGACCGAATTAGTTTGCCGGGACGGTCGCCTGATCGAAGAACAGCGCCTGGCTGATCGCCGCCTTCACCGTCGAACGCTGGAACGGCTTGGTGATCAGGAAAGTCGGCTCGGGCCGCTCGCCGGTCAGCAGGCGCTCGGGGAACGCGGTGATGAATATCACCGGAACCTCGAACTCGGCCAGGATGTCCTTGACCGCGTCGATACCCGAACTGTCGTCGGCAAGCTGGATGTCGGCGAGCACGAGGCCCGGCCGCATTTCCATCGCCAACGCGACCGCTTCGTCGCGGGTAACCGCGACACCGGTCACGTCATGGCCGAGATCACGCACGATCGTCTCGATATCCATCGCGATGATCGGCTCGTCCTCGATGATCAGCACCTTCGCGCGGGTCTGGTTCTCGATCTCGGACAGCGCATCGGCGACGAGATCGTCGACTTCGCTCGGCTCGACTTCGATCAGATACGCGGCATCCTCGGGCGTGAAACCCTCCATCGCGGTCAGCAACAAGGCCTGCCGCGACAACGGGGTCATGCGGGCCAAGCGCGCACGCGCGACCGCCTCATGACCCTTGGCCTCGTCGACACCCTCGTCGGCGACCTCGTCGAAGTTCGCGGAATTCCAGATCGCCTGGAACATCCGGTACAGGCCGAGGCGGGGATCGACATCGCGAGGAAACTCCTCGGGGGCTGCGACGATGGCCTCGAGCGTGGCACGAACATACTTGTCGCCATGCATCTGGCTACCGGTCAGTGCCCGGCCATAGCGCCGCAAAAAGGGAAGGTGCGGTGCGAGTTGCTGTCCAAGCGACATGGGTAACGAATACTCCCTGATCCTATGCGGCCCCTCATGTGTCGGGCGGCTCGCAGCATTACAATGGCGTCGGTCGAAAATGGCCCGGATCCGTCGCCCGATCGTCTTAACATATGACAACGTTGTACGGAGACGGGGAAATTTCGCTCGAACACGGAACTATCGAGATGCTATTTGGTTTCACGAACAGCTTTTTGTGAGTAGGCGACCTGTGTCAGGGATCGTGCCATGCTCGCAACCACACCATCGGTATGCGTCGTGCAGGGGGAAGTTTTGAGTTTGGGCCACGACACGGAGAAGACTTCGTCTGCCAAGATCCCGAAGGCTATCCCCAACAAGGATCAGCAGATGGGGTCGGCCTTGCGCTCGGTCTACCAGAAAACTGTCGATGAGACGATTCCGGACGATCTGCTCGATCTTCTCGGCAAGCTAGACTGACGGCGGGCCGGATGGCCTCGCCGATCGATTTGTCCGACGAGCGATCGCCGCTCGCAGAACTCCCCGAACATCGACTGTTTGCAACGATGCGGCGCCTGCCTACCGGTGCAAAACTCTTCCTCATCCTCAGTGCGGCACTACTGCCGCTGGCGTTGATCGCGGTTTTCGCGACGTTGCAGACCACGCGGCTGGCCGATCAGGAAGCGCGGGCACGGCTGCGTGTCACCGCCAACGAAAGCGCGCGTGCGATCGCAATCGAGCTGGTGGGCGACATGACGGCGCTGCGCGTCGCGGTGAACGCGCTCGGCAACGATCCCGCCGATGCACCGAGCTGCGCACGCGCGCAGGGCGTCTTCGCCCAGCAGTCCTCGGCCGGGACCCGCTTCATCATCACCGATCGCGCCGGTCACGTGCTGTGCGGCGTCGCGCTGCCCAACCCGGTGACGTTGCGCCGCGACGACATGCCGATCTCGGCGGCGATCGTGCCGGACACCGGGCTGCTGCTGGCGATTTCCGGCCCCACGTCCGGCCGACGCGGCGGCACCTCCGCACGCGCCTATTTCCCCCGCGCGTTCCTCGAAAAGATTGCAACGCCGTCGACGCGCGCCTCGGCGGTCAGCAGCGCGATCGTCCTCGACGAAGAAGCGCTCCACCTCGAAACCATCCCCGACGAGCGACCGCTCGATCGCATGGAGACGACCCGTACCGATCTGGGCGTCGCAGGCCTCGCACTGCGCACGAGCGTCCGCAGCGCGCCGGTCACGTCGTCGCTGATCGTCGCGATGCTGTTGCCGCTGCTGATGTGGCTCGCCGCCGCCAGCATCGCCTGGTTCGTGGTCGACCGACTGCTGATCCGGCCGTTGCGGCGGCTGCGCGGCGCGGTCGCGGCGTTCACGCCCGGCGAGGAACTCGATTTCGGTGTCGTCAGCACGCTGCCCGCGCAGGAAATCCGTGAACTCGGCGAGACGTTCCAGTCGATCAGCCGGACGGTCGCGCTGCACGAAGCGGGGCTCGCCGAGGGGCTGGTCAGACAGACCAAGCTGACGCGCGAAGTGCATCACCGGGTGAAGAACAACCTCCAGGTGATCTCCAGCCTCATCAACTTTCACGCACGTAGCGCCCCCAGTGCGGATGCGACCGCGGCCTATTCCTCGATCCAGCGCCGAGTCGATGCGCTGGCGGTGGTGCACCGCAATCATTTCGCCGAGCTCGAGGAAAATCGCGGGCTCAACCTGCGCACGATGATCGGCGAATTGTCGGCCAACATCCGCGCGACCGCGTCCGAAAGGTCGCATGGCCTCGGCATCACGCTCGATATCGACCCGTATCTCGTCAACCAGGATGTCGCCGTCGCGATCGCGTTCCTCGTAACCGAGATGATCGAGCTGGCGATCAGTTGCGATCCGGTCGCGCAGATCCGGATCGTCGTGAAACCCGCCGAAAAGATCGCCGACAAACCCGACCGCGGATTGCTGCGCGTCGTGTCGCGCGCCTTGGTGGAGAGCGATGCGCTGCGCGAGTCCGTCTCGCGCTATGGGCGCGTCATGGAGGGTCTTTCGCGCCAGTTGCGCTCGCCGCTCCATCACGATCCGCTGGTCGGCGCGTACGAGATCGCCTTCGCGGTCACCGGTCGCGACTGAGCGAACCCGGTATTTCCGGTTCGCAGGATAAAATTCGGAAAAACTGGGAACCGAGTGCCGCGACCACCGTTTGATAATTCGGATAGCGAATTTATGCCCCCCCCGCTCTCGCTATCCCGAACACAGGCCCGGCCGCATCACCCTCCCCCCCCGGTGATGCTGTCGGGCCTTTAATTATCCAAACCACTGCGTTGGCGAGTTTCGCCGCCGGAACGAAATTCCCGCCCGAACATTGCATCTCCGGTGGCATTCAAGCCCTTGGAGGAAGTATTATGCGTAAGTTGGTTGGACTGGCGATCGTGGCTAGCGCTTTGATGGTATCGGCCTGCAACACCGTCGAGGGTGCAGGCAAGGACGTGGCTTCGGCCGGCAAGACCGTCGCGAAGACCGCAGACAACGCCAAGTAAGCCTTCACGCTTATCGCAATGCGGGGCTCGGTGCACATGCACCGGGCCCCGTTTTCGTATCAGCGCTCGACGATATCGGTACCGGCTTCGGTCTCGTCCTCACCGTCCGTCGCCTGCGCCTTGGCGCGGCTGCGCTCGGTGAACCAGATACCGACCAGCGCCATTTCGTACAGGATGACGAGCGGGATCGCGAGCAGCAGCTGCGAGCCGATATCCGGCGGCGTCAGCACCGCGGCGATCGCGAACGCCGCGACGATCGCATAACGCCGCGCACCGATCAGTTGTTTACGCGTGACAATCCCCGCCCGCTCAAGCAGCATAAGCAGCACCGGCAGCAGGAACGATATGCCGAAGCCGAACAGGAACTGCATCGTGAACGACAGGTAATTGCCGATCCCCGGCAGCGCCTCGCGGTGGATGCCGCCGACCATCCCGTCGAACCCGAGCAGGAAGTGCAGCGCCATCGGGATCGCGACGTAATACGCCATCGCCGCGCCGGTCAGGAACAGCACCGGTGTCGCGAGGATGAACGGCAGGAGCGCGCGCTTTTCCTTCTTGTACAGGCCGGGCGCGACGAACTGCCAGAGCTGGTTCGCGATCACCGGGAACGACAGCATCATCGCCGCGAAGAACGCCACCTTGATCTGGACGAAAAAGGCTTCGAAAATCTCGGTGTAGATCACCTTGTTCTGCCCCGCCGCGAGCAGCGGGTGGACCAGGAAGCCGAAGATATCCTCGGCGAAATACATCGAGATCGCGAACGTCACGACCAGCGCGGCGATGCAGTACAGCAACCGCCGCCGCAACTCGATCAGATGGTCGAGCAACGGTGCCCGGCTAGCGTCGATCTCGCTCATGTCATGCTTTCAGCCGCCACGGGGGCGCGGAGGTTGAGACCGATCACGACGACGCGACGTCGGACTTGCCGGTCTTGTCGTCGATGGCTTGGGGCGCAGGAACCGGAGCGGTCGTCTGCGTATCGAACAGGTCCGGAGCGCGATCCGCAGAAAGCGCGGCCACCCCAGGCCGATCGCCGTGACCGGTATCGTGACCCGAAGGATCAACCGGCACGGCTGGGGCGACGACCGGCTTCTCTACCATCACCGGCTCATCCGTATGATCGTCCGCGTGGTCGAGGGACCGATAATCGCGACGATGCTCCTCCGTCTCCGGCGAATGCACGACCTGCGTGGTATCAGCTGCAGCGTCCATACCCGTCTGCGGATGCTCGCGCATGATGCGTTCGTTTTCCGACGCCCAGCGCTTTTCCATCTCTTCGAGTTCAGCCTCGCGGACCATCGAATCGAAGCCCGATCGGAACTGCCGCGCGACGCCGCGCGCCTTGCCGACCCAATAGCCGACCACGCGCATCGCCTTGGGCAGATCCTTCGGACCGATCACGATGAGCGCAACGAAAGCCACGAGCAGGAACTCGGAGGCATCGATATTGAACATCAGCAGCGCCTATTCGGAGACGTCAACTCAACCGGTTTCAAGCGGGACGGTCGTCACGGACGCGATTGCCGTCGCGATCGAACGCAGGATCGGCGGTCTTCTGCGCTTCGATCCGCGCCGATGGCTTGGCCGGCGTTTCGTCGTCGTTCTCGGACATGCCCTTCTTGAAGTTCTTCACGCCCTTGGCGACGTCGCCCATCAGGTTCGAGAATCGGCCGCCGCCGAGAAGCAGGATCGCGACGACCGCGAGGACTAGCAAGTGAATCGGGCTGAAACCGCCCATGGCAATTCTCCTGGAAACTGGACCCTATCTAAGCCTCATCCCGTCTCATTGCCAGCCATCTCGCCATCGGCGTCCCCGTCGCGGTCACCATCGCCGTCGCCTTCCAGGCGATCGAACGCCAGATCGACCGGGTCGAGCAGTCCAGCGGCGCGCAGATCGTCGATTCCGGGCAGGTCGCGGCGGCTCTGGAGCCCGAAATGGACGAGGAATGCAGGCGTGGTCGCGAACATCAGCGGGCGTCCCGGCACTTCGCGCCGCCCGGCCGTCTTCACCCAGCACGCCTCCATCAGGACGTCCAGCGTCCCCTTCGAGATCTGCACGCCGCGAATCGCCTCGATTTCCGCGCGGGTGACTGGCTCGTGGTAGGCGATGATCGCCAGCGTCTCGATCCCTGCGCGGCTGAGCTTGCGCGGTTCCTCGCGGTCGCGGCGGAGCATGTGCGCCATGTCCGGCGCGGTCTGGAACTGCCAGCGCTCGCCGCGTCGGACGATCGCGATGCCGCGACCGGCATAGTCGGTGGTCAGCTGATCGAGTGCGGCGCGGACGTCGCCGTTGCCGACGTGCGCGCGGATCGCGTCGAGCGTCAGCGGAGTCTCGGCCGCGAACAGCACCGCCTCGACGGCGCGCGTGAAATCGTCGGGCGGGGTCACGCGCGGGCTCTCAGATACAGCGGCGCAAAGGGTGACGCCTGGCGCAGTTCGATCCTGCCCTGCCGCGCGAGTTCGAGCGCCGCGACGAAGCTCGACGCCAGCGCCGAGCGCCGGAGACGCTCGCCCGCTTCGGGAAGGAAGCTTTCGATCACGCTCCAGTCGATCCGTTCGCCGACCAGCATCGATACGCGCTCGAGCGCCGCCTCCAGCGTCATTACCTCGCGGTCGGCGACCACGTGCATCACCGGCCGCGTCCGCGCGGAAATGCGGCCGTACGCGGCGATCAGGTCGAATATTTCCGCCTGCCAC
The DNA here is from genome assembly GCF_003688625.1 of Sphingomonas sp. PP-CE-3A-406. Taxonomy (GTDB): domain Bacteria; phylum Pseudomonadota; class Alphaproteobacteria; order Sphingomonadales; family Sphingomonadaceae; genus Sphingomonas. The sequence goes on along the minus strand of NZ_RCWY01000003.1, from coordinate 1,082,519 downwards.
GCGGCCTTGCGCACCGTTCGCAGTCCTTCGGGGGCGCCGCGCAGGAACACGTCTCGCCCGGTCCGGTCGCGCGCCATCAACCTCGCACCGGCCTCGCGCATCGCACTCAGCCGTTCGAGCCGCAGTTGAAGCCGCAGCGCGAGTTCCTCCGGGTCGGGCTCGGCGAGCGGATCGCGTGGCAGGAGCAGCGCCGACTTCAGATACGCCAGCCACGCCGCCATCACGAGATAGTCCGCGGCGAGTTCGAGCTTCAGCGCGCGCGCGGAGTCGACATACGCAAGGTACTGCTCGACCAGTGCGAGGATCGAGATCTTGCGCAGATCGACCTTCTGCCCGCGTGCGAGCGAGAGCAGCAGATCGAGCGGGCCCTCCCATCCGTCGAGATCCAGGGTCAGTTGCGCATCGTCCATCGCCGGACGCTACAGCGCGCGCTGCCGGGCATCCACCCTCCACGTTTGACGACCGACCATATGAACCGTAAACGTTTCATATGGTCAGGGTGAACGTGAGGCTCGAATGGGTATCGTGAAGATCGACGACGCGCTGCACGAGGATGCGCGGCGGGCGAGCCAGGTGCTGTGCCGGTCGATCAACGCGCAGGCGGAGTTCTGGATGAAGATCGGCATGCTCGCCGAGGCCAACCCGACGCTGTCGTTCAACGATATCGTCACTGCGCAACTCGCCACGGCCTCGGTACGCGTCGCCGACAAGACGGCAGCGTGAGATGGTGAAGACGCCGGCCGAACTGGCGCTGATGCGCGTGTCGGGCGCGTTGCTGGCGTCGGTGTTCGAGATGCTCGACGAGCAGGATCTGGCGGGGCTGTCGACGTTGCAGGTCAACGACATGGTCGACCGCTTCATCACCGACGACCTCGCCGCGCGGCCTGCGAGCAAGGGACAATATGGCTTCGAATACGTCTTGAACAGTTCGATCAACCATGTCGTCTGCCACGGCGTCCCGAACGTTCGCGACATCATCCGCGACGGTGACATCGTCAATCTGGACATCACGCTGGAGAAGAACGGCTTCATCGCCGACTCGAGCAAGACGTACATGGTGGGTACCGTTCCGCCCGCTGCGAAGCGCCTCGTGCGGATCGCGCAGGAGGCGATGTGGCAGGGTATCCGGCAAGTGCGGGCGGGCGCGCATCTCGGCGATATCGGCTTCGCGATCGAGCGGCATGCGAAGAAGCACGGCTATGCGGTGGTGCGCGACTATTGCGGCCACGGCATCGGCCGCGAGATGCACGAGGAGCCGCAGGTGCTCAATTTCGGGCGCGCGGGGACCGGCATGACGCTGCGCGAGGGGATGGTCTTCACGATCGAGCCGATGATCAACCAGGGGACGCGCAAGGTTTCGACCGAGGATGACGGGTGGACCGTGGTGACCGACGACCGCAAGCTTTCGGCGCAGTTCGAGCATACGGTGGCGGTGACGCGCGGCGGGGTCGAGGTGCTGACGTTGCGCGGGGATGAGCGGGCTCGGGGGTGGGGGTGATCGCGGGGGCGGGGCTGTTAGTTTGACCGCGCCTCACCCTTGATCTCGGGCGCTCCCCCTCAACCGTTCGTGCTGAGTAGCGACTGAGTAGGCTCGCGAGAGCCGTATCGAAGGCGTGTGTCGAAGCACGGGTTCCCCGCGCCAACCTGTCCTTCGATACGCCGCTTCGACAAGCTCAGCAGCTACTCAGCACGAACGGGGGCCCCTCCACCAACACTTCCCCGGCGAAGGCCGGGGCCCAATTGGGGGGCGGTGGTAACTGGGGACCGCGCGCCGTTACTGCGACCTATCCTATTGGACCCCGGCCTTCGCCGGGGTGGTGCGAGAAAGACGCTCGCTGGTCGTACCCAGTTAGATCAGGCGCGCGCCAACAGCGCATCGCGCCTTGCGATCAGTTCCGCGAAATCACCCTTGGCCGTCCCGACCGATGCCATTGCTCGATCGAGCCTCCCGCGCGACGCCTCCGAAATCTCCCCCAGCCGCCCGGCGATCTCGACCATCTCGTCCATCCGCGCCCAGCAATCGAGTACCAAGTCGCAGCCTGCCGCGATCGCGCCCGCGGCCTTGTCGCCGGCGGTGCCGGACAGCGCCTTCATGTCGATGTCGTCGGTCATCAGCAGGCCGTCGAAGCCGATCCGCCCGCGAATGATCTCGTCGATCACGATCGGCGACAGCGTCGCGGGGCGATCGGCGTCCCAGGCGTCGAAGACGATGTGCGAGGTCATGCCCATCGGCGCCTGGTTGAGCGTGCGGAACGGTTCGATATCGATCTCGAGCTCGGCATCGGTCGCGGTGACGGTGGGGAGGTGGTGGTGCGTGTCGACCTTGGCGCGGCCGTGGCCGGGCATGTGCTTGACGACACCGACCACGCCGCCTTCCGCCAGCCCTTCGAGCGTCGCGCGGCCGAGGGCTGCGACGCGCATGGGGTCGGAGCCGAACGTGCGCGAGGCGACGGCTTCCGTAGTGTCGGGCTGCGACACGTCGAGCAGCGGCAGGCAGTCGACGGTGATCCCGACCTCGCTGAGCATCACGCCGAGCGCCTGCGCGTTGGCGCGTGCTGCCTGGATCGCAGTCATCGGTGCGCATTCGTAGGCCGCATCGAATACCGGGCCGGCGGGAAATGCGGGCCATTCGGGTGGTCCCATTCGCGCGACGCGACCGCCCTCTTGGTCGATCAGGATCGCGAGGTCGTCGCGTCCGGCGAGCGCACGGAGCGAGTCCGTCAGCGCACGGACCTGGGTGCGATCGACGATGTTGCGCTTGAACAGGATGTAACCGGCGGGTTCGCACTCGGCGAAGAACGCGCGTTCGGCGGGGGTGAGGACGGGGCCGGACAGGCCGAAGATGACGGGCTTCATGTTTCGTCTTTATCCCAGCACCGCGGAAGGATCATCCTTCAATAATCCTTCGACACGCGGACGTTGGCGCTCTGGCGGCCGAGCGTAGAGATGCTCGACAGCAGCGACAGCCAGCGGGTGACCTGGAACTCGACCTGCGTCGCCGAATAGCCCTGACCGTCGGTAACGATCTCCGCATAGAGGCGCCGGGTGACGTATTTGCCCGCCGCGATCGAGGTGCCCTGCCCGGTCTGCGGGTCCGCCGGCAGGATGCGCAGGCGATCGAGCCCGGCGGCGCGGCGCACCGCGTTGATCGGGTTGAGGCCGCTGCCACCGCCCTGCAACGCCGCGACCGCCGCGGCCAACTGGAGAGCCTCGGGCGCGGACAGATTGGTGATCGAGGTGCCGAACAACAACCGCGAGAGGAGTTCGTCCTCGGGCAGCGCGGGCGTGCTAGTGAAGCCGATCTCGGGTTTCAGCGCGTAGCCGGTAACGCGGATCGACGCGCTGAGCCCGGTCGAGTCCGCGTTGGCCTCGATATCGAGCGCGGGGTTGGCTGGCACGCCTCCGTCGAAGCGGATCACGCCGCGCGCCAACTCGAACTGCCGCCCCGCGAACTCGTAGTCGCCGCGGATCAGCGTCGCACGGCCGGTGATCGCCGGGTTCTCGGGCTGGCCGGCGATCTGAAGGTTGGCGGACCATTCGCTGGTGAGGCCGAGGCCGCTGACCATGACCTGGTTTGGCGCGCGGGCCTTGATCGCCAGCGTCCAGGGCTTGGTCGGGGTCGCGACTTCCTCGCCGCCGTCGGGCAGGTTGATTTCGCGGATGTTGAGTTGGGGAACGGCGCTGGCAGCGGTGGCTTGGCCGAGGCGGTAGCGGCTCTTGTCGAGCACGACGTCGCCAGCGATCGTGCCGCCCGAGCCGTTCGACTTGAACGTCAGCGGGCCGGAGACGGTCGCGCCGATGTCGTCGCGGTTGATCATCACCGCCTTGTCGGCCTGCAATTTGAGGTCGAGACCCACTCCCACGGCGGCGGCGAATTCGAACTGGCCGGTGCCGGTGACGCGGCCGCCCTTGCCCGCGTCCGCGCCGAACCGGTCGATCACGAGGCGCGAACCCCCGAAGCGACCGGTCGCCTGGACGTTGGTGAGGACGGTGCCGGTGGTCGCACTCTCGATCCGCGCGCCGTTCGCCTGGACGATACCGCGCAGCGTTGGGTTGGCGAGCGTCCCGACAACATCCGCACCGATCGCTACAGGGCCCGACAGGTCGAACAATTCGACCCCGGTGAGCCGCCAGAGCGTATCGGCAGGACCGCTGTAGCGGAGCTGGCCGAACAGGCGGGCGTTGGTGATGCGCGAGGCGAGGTCCCCCTGCCCGAGTGGCGCAAGCTGCGCCTGGGCACGGCCGATCGTCTTGCCGCCTGACGCGATCACCGCGCGCAGGCCCAGCTTGTCGGGGGACAACACCGCTGCGACACCGACGTCGATCGGCCGCGACGAAAGGACGAGGCCGGCGCGGCTGAGCCCGCGGATCGTGAGATCGGCCTTGCCGGTCGGCGCGGCGCCGTTCGCGGTGGCAACGTTGAAACGGCCCGATGCCGAACCGCTGAGCCCGAGCCCGGGATACCCGATATCGAGCAGCGCGAGCGGCATGCGCGTCAGGCTGGCGTCGACCGCTGTGCTGGTGCCGGTGAAATGGCCACCGACCTGCGCCTCGCCGCCGCCGAAGCTGAGCTTGGTGGGCGCGAGGTGCCAGCCGTCTTCGCCCGCAGTCAGGATCGCGGGGGTGAGCAGTTTCAGCGGGCGGCCGTCGAGCGTGCCTTGCGCGGAGATCGCGTAGCTGTTGGCGGTCACCTGCGTCACGCTCTGGATATCGAACGCCCGTCCGCGCGAGCCGGCGATTGAGGCCTTGATCGTCCCGACGCCGCTTCTGAGCGACGCCGCGCCGTTGAACCGGGCGAGGCTGAGCGCGCCGTGACGGAGGCCAAGGCCGGTCGCGGTCGCCTCGATCGAGGTGCCCGCCGGATCGAGCAGCGTGACGAAATCGAGCTTGCCCGCACGCAGCGCGACCGTGTCGAGCGTCGCGGCCTTGGCGGCGAGATGGCCTTCGATGCGCTGAACGGTCCCGACCGGACGGAACAGAAGTTTGCCCGAGATACCGCCGCCTGCAACCGCGAGCGCGCCGTTGAAGCCGCCATCGACGACCGTGACGTTGCCGCTCGCGCGCGTACCGGCGACGTTCAGTGCAGCGACCTGGATCGTCGCATCGGCGCCTGGCGGCAACAGGATCGCGCCATTGGTCGTGAACGGCCCGAGCCGCGATCCGCCCGCCGCGGTGAACGCGAACCCCTGCGGCGTCGGATCAAGATGCGCGCGGACGTTCGACAGGCCGAGCGTCGCATTGGGGCTGGCAAAGACGAGGTCGAGCGTAGGCTTGTCGATCTGGCCGTCGAGCACGAGCTGAACCGGGCCATAGGTCTGCTGGCGCCCGCTTCCCTCAAAATGGAAGGTTCCGTCGCGACGACGATAGCCGTTGCCGGTCAGCCGGATCTGCGGCGCGGCCAGGACGAGGTTGGTGAAGTGCAGCACGCCGTCGGTGGTGCGTTCGAGGTTGGTCGTGATCCGTGGCAACCCGCCCGCCAGGCTGCGGAAGAACGCGTTGTCGAGCCGCACCATCTGCGCGCTGCCCTGGCCGATTACGCGCGTGCCGTGGCGGTTCGGGCCGGGGACGACGCGCAAGGTGGACTTCACGTCGACGATGCCGAGGCCGGGGATCAGATAGCGGCCGAGCCCGCCGTTGATGCCGACCTCGAACTGGCCGTTGCGCAGGTCGACCGCGAGATTGATGCTGCCGGTGAGCTTGTCCGACCGGAGCTTGAGCGCATCGCCGGTCAACAGCGTCGGGGTTACGCGGAGCAGGCCGTCGACCGACAGGTTGCGCAGGATCCCGCCCGCGACGGTGCCGACGCCGGTGACGCGTGCGGCGGTGAAGCGGATCGGCACGGTTACCGGCGCGGCGGACAGGCGGCCCTTGCCGGCGGCGTGGGCGTTCTCGAACCCGGTCTGGTCGAACGCGAAGCGGCTGGCGTCGAGGCGGTAGTCGAACGCGGCTGTCGCGAACGGGCCGTCGAGGATCGCGCGCAATTCCACCATGTTGCCGGTCATGTTGGCGAACAGCGCGGGCGGCCGGAGCAGTCGTGCCTTGATCCGCACGTCGCGATAGGCGTTGGCGGCGAGATCGATGATGCCGGTCGTGTCGATCGCCAGCGCGGGCATGCGCAGCGAAAGCTGGCCGTCGAGGCGGCGGTTGGCGAACCCGGCGCTGCCGTTGACGAGGATGCGCGGCGCGGTCAGCTTTTGCAGCCGCCCCTTCAGCAGCGAAGACGGCGCGAGCGTGCCCGACAGCGTATAGCGGCCGGCGACCTGCGCGAGCGCGAGATCGACGACGCGTGTCGTGCCGACGATGCCGTTCGCGCGGCCGTTCCACTTCGCCCAGCTGCCGTCGCCGGTGACCGCGAGCGCGACCGGGCCCTTTGCCTTCACCATCCGCGCGAGCACGCCGCCCGCGGCCCCCTTCGCGGCGACGTCGAGGTCGAAGCGGTCGCGGGCGGGCTCGGCATCGATCCGGAGCTTCAGGTCGTCGCTGCCGGCGACGCGTGCCTTGAGATCGACCAGCGCCCGGCCCGATCGGATGTCTGCGCGGCCTTCGAGCGTCCCGATCCGCTGCGTTCCCAGCACGCGCTTGGCGAGCGTCAACCGACCGACCGAGAGCTTGCCGATATGGATGTCGAAGTCGGGCAGGATCGGACCACGCGTCCTTGACGGTCTGGTACGCGGCGTGTGCGTCAGGATCGCGCGATCGACGATCAACCGCTGGATCTCCAGTCGGTTGGAGAACCAGTCGAACGGCGACCAGTCGAGTTCGACATTGGGCGCCTGGAAGACCAGTCCTTCAAGATCGTACACGCGCAGGTCGATCAGTTGCGTATCGCCGTACAGCGAGCCTTCGATCCGCCCGACCGTGAAGCGCAGCCCGTTGGCAGTCCTGATCGCGGCGATGCGGTCCGCAACGAAGCGGTGGCCGATCCCCGTGTCGACGATCAGCAACGCGGTGCCAAGGATCACGAGCAGCGCCATGACCGCGCTGGCGATCCAGCGCCACCACGCTATCCGGCGCTTCGGAAGAGCGGCCACCTCGCTCAAAACGCCTGTCCCAGCGACACGTACACCGCAACGCGGCTGTCGCCCGGCTGCGGGTTGATCGGCGTGCCGACGTCGAGGCGGATCGGGCCGAAGTTCGAATAATAGCGCACGCCGATACCGGTGCCGTATTGCAGGCCGGTGAATTTCGGCAGCGGCGAGGTGTAGATGTTGCCCGCGTCGAGGAACGGCACGATGCCGAAATTGCCGAACGCCTTCACCCGCGCCTCGATCGAGAATTCGGTCAGGCTGCGCCCGCCGATCGGGTCGTTGTTGGGATCGCGCGGCCCGATCGACTGATAGCCATAGCCGCGCACCGACGCGCCGCCGCCGGCGTAGAAACGCCGCGACGGTGCGACTTCGTCACGTGGCGCGCCGACGATCGTGCCGAGCCGGGTGCGGGCCGCAAGCACCACGCGGTCGCCGAACGGCTGGTACACGCTGCCGTCGAACTGCGTGCGCGCATAGCCGAACACCGAGTTCTGCAACGACACCTCGGGGCTGAGCCGCGCGCCGAGCCGGAACCCCTTGGTCGGGTTCAACAGATCGTCCGAGCCGTCGTAATTGAGCGTCGTCGGCAGCGCGCCGATGAAGAACGTCCGCCGCCGCGGTGCGCCGGTCGAGACGATCACGTCGCGCTCGTCCGACGCCAGCAGTTCGGCACCGACCGACCAGGTCCAGGTCTTCTGGAAGAAGATGTTGGTCTGGCGCTCGAGGCTGCCCGCGAGCGTGAAGGTCTTCGCGTCGTATGCGTCGCGGTTGGTGTGGACGCCCGACGCCTGGAACGTCAGCACCCGGTCGCGGCCCTCGAAATTGTTGCGCCGGAAGACGACCGAGCCGAGCTGTTCCTGCGTGCCGAGCACACCGCGCACCGTCAGCGCGCCTTCGGGCGGGAACAGGTTGCGGTGCGTCCAGCTGAGTTCCGCGCGCGCGCCTTCGCCGGTGCCGTAGCCGAGCTCGCCCGCGACGGTGCGCGGCGGTGCCGGGTCGAGCTTCACCGCGACGTCGACGGTATCGGGCGTTGCCCCTTGCACCGGCTTGAGGTCGACCGCGGAGACGAGGCTGGTCTGGATCAGCGCGCGGCGCAGATCGTCGAGCTTCGCTGCATCATAGAGGTCGCCGGGCGAGAAGCGCGCGATCTCCGCGACATGATCCGCGCCGAACACGCGGTTGCCGGGCAGCGCGCGGATCGTGCCGAATTTGCGCGCGCCGCCGGGTTGCACCGACAGGTCGAGTGTCGCGGTGCGCGTCGCGTGATCGACGACGATCGCCGGATCGCCGACCTTGGCGAACGGAAAGCCCTCGCGACCGATCTGCGTCGTCAGCTTGGCCTGCCCCGCGACGATCGCATCCGAATTGACGGGGTCGTTGGGCTTCACGCCGAATGCGGTCGTCAGTCCCGGCGCCTTGTCACCGGCCGCGGCGATGCCGTCGATCGTCACGCCCTTGAACTTGTAGAGCGTGCCAGGGGTGGCCGACAGCACGACCATCGGCTTCGCGCCAGGCTCTACCCGCGTGACGACGTTGGCGTCGTAATAGCCCTCGGCACGAAGCAGGCTGTTGAGCAGGTCGGCGTCTTCGCGCGCGCGGCGATCGAGTTGCGCGGCGTTGGCGGTCTGGTGATCGTTCGCGTCGAGCGTCGAGAGTGCCGCGAACCGCTGCCGCAGCAGCGTGTCGTCGATCCCGTCGATACCATCGATCCGCCAGGCGTAGCGGCTCTCCGTATTGGCATCGACCGCGGCGACCGTGGCGGCCGGGTCGATCGGCGAGTTCGCGAGATCGGGCCACGCGACGCCGATATCGGGCAGCGCGGCGAGCGGCGAATTTGGGTCGAGCGACATCGGCGTGTCCGCGGTCGGCGGGGCCGGTGTCTGTGCAGGCGCGGGCGCTGGTGCGGTTTGAGCACGCGCGGTCGATACGCCGGCACCGGAAACCGCCCCCGCTGTCGTCAGAACGAAAAAGGCGGCGGCCGGCCCGGCTCGCCCGACGCGGAACACCATGTCAGGCTCCTAGCCGGGCTTGTCGTTGCGGAACAGTATCTAACGCCGCATTTCCGCCACGTTTCGTCCGGGCGGGGGATTGCGCTGGTGCGGGGCGTCCTGACGCGGGTCGTCCGGCGGGTGGGCGAACGCGCGCTGCTGGCATCCCGGCGCGGTGCGTGGCAGGACGGGGCGATGGCCGACCCTACTTCCCGCGACACCCTCCCTCCCCACAAGGATCCCAGCGCCGCGGGCGGGTTCCTCGTGGCGCTCGGCATGCTCGGCGGCGCGGGGGTCGGCTTCGCGATCGGGCAGGCGACGCCGGGGTTCCTGATCGGGACCGGGGTGGGCGTACTGGCGGCGGTGCTTGTTTGGGTGCGGGACCGGCGATAGGGTTCGACAAGCATCGAGCAGTCATTCCCGCGCAGGCGGGAACCCATACGGGCAAACCTCGCGATCTATTCGATACCCCTTGAGCATATGGGTCCCCGCCTCCGCGGGGATGACGACGCGGTATGGAGTCTGGTGCAGGAGGGGCGGTCGAGGGCCCATCCCGCTCGTCCGCCCCCTCTTCCGTTCGTCCCGAGTAGCCGTCGAGTAGTCGCCGCAGGCGGCGTATCGAGACGGCGTATCGAAGGACAGGGTGGCGCGCGGAACCGGTGCTTCGATACGCGCCCTCGATACGCTCCTGACGGAGCTACTCGGTCGCTACTCAGCACGAACGGGAAGGGCAGTAGCCACCCATTAACGCGGCTCGCGCATCTGCCACACCACGCGGCCGATCACGACGATCCGCCCCGGCGGGATCGGTCCCGCCGCCGGGTTGTCGCTCGTCGCCACCAGCGCTCCGCCGGCCAGCGCGACCCGCTTCACCATCACAGCATCGTCGATCCGGATGACGTACACCCCGCCTTTCGCGCGCGGCGTCCGGTCGGCGGTGTCGACCACGATGTGATCGCCGTCGAACAGCCCCGGCTCCATCGAGCTGCCGCGCACGCGGATGATCGCTGCCTGCCCATCCCTCAGCCCGAGTTTCCGCGCGAGGCCGGGGTCTAGCGTATCGGTGCCGAGCACGATCTCGCCGTCGACCTGCGCGCCCGGCCCTGCCGACGCGGCGATATCGAGCTTGCGGATGCGGAAACCCACCGCGCGATCGGGTGGCGCGCCGAGCACGGTCTCGCTCACGCCCAGATAGGCGGACAACAATCGCCGGTCTCGTTCACCCAGGATGCGCGGCGATCCACGCCGGACATATTGCTGGAGATACGCCGCGTTGCGCCCGAGCATCGCCGACAGCGCCGCCAGACTGTCGCCCCGCGCCGCCGCCAGCGTCGCCAGCGCGGCTCTCGGATCGGGATCGGATGCGGTTTTCGACATCACCCGACCCTAGCGCAGGAAATTTCCTAGACAAGTAGGATTTGACGGAACAGATCAGGAACATCGCAAGGGACTCGGGAGGAACGACGGTGACGATTCTGATGAAGATCGATCGATATCTGCGGCAGACGGGCATGCCGATGACCAAGTTCGGACGGCTGGCGGTCGGCGATCCGCGGCTTGTCCATGACCTGCGCCGCGGTCGTCAGGCGCGCGAACCGATGGTGGCGCGGATCGAGTCGTTCATTGCGCGGAACGGATCGTGAGGATGGACGCGATCCGCGGCCCCGATGCGGGCACGCTGTTGATCCGCGTACTCCGCGGCCATGCAGCGGCGGCAGGCCTGACGATGCACGTCGAGTCGATCGCGTGCATGCCCTGGGCGAGCGCGACGTTCGTCGGCACGCTGCACCGGCTGACGATCGCGGCAATGCCCGTACCCGGTCTTCGAGACTGGATCGACGGGCTGCCCGAAGCGGCGTTCGCGATGCGCGGGCATATCGTCGCCGATCTGGTGGTCGACCGCATCGAGTCGCTCGGCGACCGCGAGCATGTGACGATCGCGGTGCTGACGCTGATCGACGCGTAAACGTCTCGTCAGGGGTGGACATTCGCTGGCCGAACCACGAAGTCGGCGGTCAACGAAGGAGATTCATATGGCCGGGATGGGCAAGTTCGACTGGGCGGATCCGTTCCTGCTCGACGATCAGTTGAGCGAGGACGAGCGGATGATCCGCGACAGCGCGAAGGCCTATGCCGACGACAAGCTCGCGCCGCGGATCATCGACGCGTTCCAGCACGAGCATACCGATCCCGCGATTTTCCGCGAGATGGGTGCGCTTGGGTTGCTCGGGCCGACGATCCCCGAGGAATATGGCGGCGTCGGTGCGTCCTATGTCGCCTACGGGCTGGTCGCGCGCGAGGTGGAGCGGATCGACTCGGGGTATCGCTCGATGATGTCGGTGCAGTCGAGCCTCGTGATGTACCCGATCAATGCGTTCGGGTCCGAAGAGCAGAAGCGCAAATACCTGCCCAAGCTCGCAACCGGCGAGTGGATCGGCTGCTTCGGGCTGACAGAGCCCGATGCGGGGTCGGATCCCGGCGGGATGACGACGCGCGCGAAGAAGACCGCGAACGGTTATGTCATTTCGGGCGCGAAGACGTGGATCTCGAACTCGCCGATCGCCGACGTGTTCGTGATCTGGGCGAAGTCCGACGAGCATGGTGGCGGTATCCGCGGCTTTATCCTCGAGCGCGGGATGAAAGGGCTGGAGACGCCGAAGATCGAGGGCAAGCTGTCGTTGCGCGCGTCGATCACGGGCATGGTGATGATGGACGAGGTCGAGGTCGGCGACGACGCGCTGCTGCCCGACGTGCAGGGGTTGAAGGGGCCGTTCGGCTGCCTCAATCGCGCGCGCTACGGAATTTCCTGGGGTGCGTTGGGCGCGGCGGAGTTCTGTTTCCATGCGGCGCGGCAGTACGGGCTGGACCGGAACCAGTTCGGGACGCCGCTGGCCGGGCGGCAACTGTTCCAGAAGAAGCTGGCGGATATGGAGACCGAGATCGCGCTCGGGTTGCAGGCTTCGCTGCGCGTCGGGCGGTTGATGGACGAGGGCCGGTTCGCGCCGGAAATGGTCTCGATCGTCAAGCGCAACAACGTTGGCAAGGCGCTCGATATAGCGCGGATGTCTCGCGACATGCATGGCGGGAATGGCATCTCGGGGGAGTATCAGGTGATGCGCCACCTGATGAACCTGGAGACGGTCAACACGTACGAGGGTGCGCATGACGTGCACGCGCTGATCCTCGGGCGGGCGATCACGGGTATCGCTGCGTTTTGAGTTCAACCCCTACGTCCTACCACCCCGGCGAAGGCCGGGGCCCAATTGGGGAACGCGCATTGGCTGACGCTGCGCGTTGTTACTCCGGACTTTCCAATTGGGCCCCGGCCTTCGCCGGGGTGGTGCTGTAAATTGGAAAGCAAACCCTCCCCTCTCGCCGGCTTGAAGGTGGTCGAACTCGCGCGGATCCTTGCGGGGCCGTGGGCGGGACAGGTTCTTGCCGATCTCGGCGCCGACGTCGTGAAAATCGAGAGCCCCGCCGGCGACGATACCCGCACCTGGGGCCCACCGTTCATCGACAACCCCGACGGCACGCGCGACGCCGCGTATTTTCATGCCGCCAACCGTGGGAAGCGGTCGGTCGTTGCTGACTTTACGACCCCTGATGGCCAGGCGATCGTCCGCGACCTGATCGCCGACGCCGACGTCGTGATCGAGAATTTTAAGGTCGGCGGTCTCACCAAATACGGCCTCGACTACGCGGTGCTATCCGCGATCAACCCGCGGCTCGTCTATTGCTCGATCACCGGGTTCGGCCAGGACGGCCCCTATGCCCCCCGCGCGGGTTACGACTTCATCGTCCAAGGCATGAGCGGGATCATGGACCTGACCGGCGAGCCTGATGGCGCGCCGCAGAAGATCGGCGTGGCGTTCGCCGACATCATGACCGGGCTGTATTCCGTGATCGCGATCCAGGCGGCGCTGGCGATGCGCGAGCGGACCGGCAAGGGTCAGCAGATCGACATGGCGTTGCTCGATACGATGACGGGGGTGCTCGCCAACCAGGCGATGAACTGGTTCGCGAGCGGCGTGTCGCCGACGCGGGTCGGGAATGCGCATATGAACGTGTGTCCGTATGCGGTGTTTCCGTGTGCCGATGGGTGGTTCATCCTCGCGGTCGGCAATGACGGCCAGTTTAGGCGGTTCTGCGACGCGATGGGCTTGCCCGAGATGCGCGACGATCCGCGGTTCGCGACCAATGCCGGGCGGTTGGCGTTCACGGACATCTTGTTCGCGGGGATCGAGGCGGCGACGTCTCTGGTGCCTAAGCTCGAGTTGCTGGCGCGGCTGGAGGCGGTCGGGGTGCCTGCCGGGCCGATCAATACGGTCGCGCAGGCTTTCGATGATCCGCAGGTTATCGCCCGGGGGATGGCGATCGAAGTCGCGCGGCCGGATGGGTCTCTGGTTCCGGGGCTGCGTACGCCAATCCGGTTTTCCGAGGCCGATCTCGCGACTGGGCGGGCGGCACCGATGCTGCCACGTCCGTCATCCTGACGAAAGTCAGGACCCAGAGCCACTAGCGCAGACATGCGTGGCTCTGGATCCTGGGTCGAGCCCAGGATGACGGATGGGGGTTAGGCCGCGACCTCCGCCACCGGCTTCCGTGCGTAAAGCCCGTATGCCAGGATCAGCGCGTAGCAGATCGCCGGGAGCAGCAGCGCGAAGTGCAGGCTGCCCGACTTGTCCGCCAGCATGCCCGTCAGATACGGGACGATCGCGCCGCCGACGATCGCCGTGGCGATCACGCCCGAGCCTTCCGCCGCACGCTTGCCGAGACCTTCGGACGCGAGGCTGAAGATCGTCGGGAACATCACCGCGTTCATCAGGCCGATCGCCAGCAGCGCCCAGCCCGACACTGCGCCCTCGGTGTTCGCCGAGATCAGGATCAGCGCCAGCGTGCCCGTCGCGACGCCCGCGAGCACCTTGCCGGGCGACACCTTGTTCAGCACGTACGCGCCGATGAACCGGCCGACCAGCGCGCCGCCCCAGTAGAACGGCACATGCTTGCCCGCCGCGACGTCGCTCAGGCCCATCACGCTCGGCTGCATGAGATAGTTCACGATCAGCGAGCCGACCGCGACTTCGGCGCCGACGTACAGGAAGATGCACGCCGTCCCCATCGCGAAGCGCGGGCGCTTCAGCAGCGTGAACGCGTGGAAGATGCTGCCAGTCTGGTCCTGCTCCTCGTTGAGCCGGTTGCGACGGGTCCACACCACCGCCGCGACGATCAGCAGCGCGATCGCGAGGCCGATATAGGTGTGCACGACGGTCCGCGACGACTCCGTCCGGTACGCGTCGAGCGCGGCGCCGGTGAGCGTCGAGGAGTCGACCGTCGCCAGCCCGCCGAGGATCAGCGCGGAGCCGACATACGGGAAGATGGTGGTGCCGAGCGAGTTGAACGCCTGCGCGAACGTCAGCCGGCTCGAGGCGGACTTGGGATGGCCGAGCGCCGAGATCAGCGGGTTGGCGACGACCTGCACCACGGTGATGCCTGCGCCGAGCACGAACAGCGCGAACAGGAACATGCCGAAGCTCGCCTGCCCTGCGGCGGGGATGAACAACAGGCAGCCTGCGGTCATCGTCACGAGCCCGATCGACGCAGTCCGCATGTAGCCGGCTTTGCGGACGATCGCGGCGGCGGGGATCGAGAACAGCGCATAGGCGAGGAAGAACGCCGACTGGACCAGCATCGCGGTCGCGTGGTCGAGCGTAAACAGCTCCTTCATCTTGGGGATGATGATGTCGTTCAGCGAGGTGATGCCGCCAAAGATGAAGAACAGCGCAAACACGAACACGCGCAGGTCGGGCGCGTCGTAGCCGTGGCTGGCGTCGCCTCCGGCTGCTGCGGTGGATTTGGTATCGACGTGCATCGTATTGCGCCCTCTCGCGGTATTTCCGCGCGACATAAGCCGGGGTGGCGACGCGTGGCAATGCCGCGTGGTGCGATCCGTCACGTCAGGCTAGGACGACGGCATGAGCCGCTTCACCGTCAACAACGAGCCGATCGAATACAAGCTCGACAATGCTACGCCGCTGCTGTGGGCGCTGCGCGATGCGTCGAACCTCACGGGGACGAAATATGGCTGCGGCACCGGGCAGTGCGGCGCGTGCACGGTCGATATCGATGGGCGCGCGATGCCGAGTTGCCGCGTGCCGATCGGCTCGATCGAGGGGGCGTACGTCACGACGATCGAGGGGCTGTCGCGTGAGCGTAACCACCCGGTACAGCTGGCGTTTATCGCGGAGTCGGTGCCGCAATGCGGGTTCTGCATTCCCGGGATGATCATGGCGGCGGCCGCGTTGCTGAAACGCAATGCAGACCCGAGCGAAGCGCTGATCCGCGAGCAGATCACCAACCTGTGTCGGTGCGGGGTGTATCCGCGCGTGGTCGAGGCGATCCAGCGCGCCGGGCGCGCGATGCGCGGGGAAGAGGTGATCCCCGCCGGGCCGCGACCGGGGATCGATCCGGCCGACTCGGCGCGGCTGGTGCCAGCACTGGTGCCGCCGCCGGCGCGGTAGCGCGCGCTTCAATGCCAAGCATGTTCTCCCGCGAAGGCGGGAGTCCAGTCTGGGCTCCCGCCTTCGCGGGAGAACAAGTAAGAGCGCGATGTGTGCGTTGGTTAGGCCGCCCACCCAACCGTCGCCAGCATAACCGCCGCTACCCCTGCTGCACCACCCCGGCGAAGGCCGGGGCCCAATTGGAACGTCCAAGGTAATTGGTCGCGCGCCTTGTTACTCGCCGCCCCAATTGGACCCCCGCCTTCGCCGGGGTGGATGCTTCAAAGACGTAGCGACGTATCCGACCTAAACCTGTCTGATCGCTGACGAACGCATTCAGCCTCTCCACATAGCGGAAATCCTAGACCCGACCCATCATAGGAGCCGGCTCGTGCGCCGGCAGTCGAGGACGACGGCGATGACGGGCAAGTTTCTCAAACTCTTGATGGCGGCCTCCGCGTTGGTGCCGGCGACCATGATGGCAACGACCGCCACCGCCCAGCAGGTCGATCAGGACCGCGGTGACCGCCGCAATGATGGCCCGCGTCAGGATCGTGGCCAGCGTCCGGATCGCGGCGATCGTGGCCCACGTCCGGACGGCCAGGCTTTCCAGCAGCCGCGTCCCGACCGCCCCGCCACGCCTGACCAGGCCCAACGCCCGCAGCGCGCCGATCTCGGCACGCAGCCGCAAGTCCGCGGCGACCGCCCCGACGGTCAAGGACGTCCCGATTGGAATGGCCAGCGCGGAAACGGCCAGGGCTGGAACGGTCAGGCTCGTCCCGACGCGCAAGCTGGCCAGAACCGCCCTGACTGGAACCGAGGGCAAGATCGCCCCGGCTTCGACCGCGGCACCCAGCAGGCGGATCGCGGCCAATTCGATCGCAACGGACGCGGCGACTGGCGCAACGACGGACGCAATGACGGACGGGGCGACAACCGGGGCGACTGGCGCAACGGCGGTCGCGACGGCTATCAAAACCGCCAACCCAACCGCGCCTATGGCAACGTCCAGGGCTATGGCCGGGGCGGCTACAACCAGGGCCGTTACAACCAGGGCGGCGCATGGAACCGTGGCTGGCGGAACGACAACCGCTATGCCTGGAGCAACTACCGCGCGTCGAACCGCGGCGCCTACCGCCTCCCGCGCTATTATGCACCGAGCGGCTGGGGGTCTGGCTACCGTCGCTTCAACGTCGGCTTCTCGCTGAACCGGATCCTCTACAACCAGAATTACTGGATCCAGGACCCGTACACCTACCGCCTGCCCGAAGCCTACGGCCCGTATCGCTGGGTGCGCTATTACAACGACGCGTTGCTGGTCGATCTCGACAGCGGCCGCGTGGTCGACACGGTGTACGACATCTTCTGGTAGGTTCCGGCCTGCCCGTCACGCAGTAACAGGGGAGAGCCCCGCGGTGATTTTGATCGCCGCGGGGCTCTTGCGTTTTGAAGGCGCTTCGCCAAATCCTGCGGCGTGGGTATCTTTTCAAAAGCCAAGAGGGTCGATCCGGCCGCGGCACTTCGCCAAGCCTTCGGATCGCAGGTCGCCGCGCGCCTCGACGCCAATCCCGCGGTGCAGCGCATCGCGATGGACACCGTGCAGTTCTATTATCAGGACAAGTTCCTCGATCCCGCAACCTGCAAGCGGCTGATCGCGGTGATCGATTCCAAGCGGCGGCCGTCGACCTTGCTCTCCGATCGCCCGAACAGCAGTTTCCGGACCAGCGAGAGCTGCGACATGGATCGCTGGTCGCCCGACGTGCAGCCGACCGACGAGGCGATCGCCACGTTGCTTGGCATCGACCTGCTGCACGGCGAGACGATGCAGGGCCAGCGCTACGCCCCCGGCCAGCAATTCCGCGCGCACCATGATTATTTCCACGAGTCCGAAAGCTATTGGGCCAAGATGCAGGAGCAAGGCGGCCAGCGCACCTGGACCGCGATGGTGTTCCTCAACGACGTTCCCGAGGGCGGCGCGACGTGGTTCCCGCAGGCCGGCGTGAAGATCGCGCCGAAGCGCGGCATGCTGCTCGCGTGGAACAACATGAACCCGGACGGGACGCCCAACGGGCTGACGCTGCACGAGGGCATGCCGGTGGTGGAGGGCGTGAAGTACATCGTGACGAAGTGGTTTCGCGAGCGGCCGTGGATCAAGTGAAGGGGCGCTGACCGTTGCGTCTCGTGCGCGATCGCGTCCCCCCTTCCGTTCGTCCTGAGTAGCCGTCGAGTAGCTGCCTCAGCAGCGTATCGAGACGGCGTATCGAAGGACAGGTTGGCACACGGAACCCATGCTTCGATACGCGCCCTCGGTACGCTTCTACGAAGCTACTCGGTCGCTACTCAGCACAAACGGAGGGAGTTGGACACATCCAAGGCCATGCCACCGTCATCCTGACGAAAGTCAGGATCCAGAGCCACACGTGTTCGCGCCGTTACTCTAGGTCCTGACTTTCGTCAGGATGACGGCCTAGTAGACGGCGAGCGCGCGTTCAGCCCCCTCGCCGCTCGACAATCCCTCCACAGCCACTACGTCCAAGGCATGACAGTTCTCGGCGTAACCTCGTCCATCCTCGGCCAACCCTGGCGCTGGCGCGCACTCGCGGCAGACGGCCGGGACGGTTTCGGGGGTGACGGTTTCGGGGGCGGTTCGGGCGACGACCTCGTCACCCAGCTCCTCCTCGCCCGAGGCTGCCCCCGCGACGCGCTCGACGCGCACCGCACGCCGTCGATCCGCGCATTCATGCCCGACCCGTCGATCTTCCGCGACATGGACCGCGCCGCCGAGCGCCTCGCCGACGCCGTGCAAGCCGGCGAACAGGTCGCGATCTTCGGCGATTACGACGTCGACGGCGCCACCTCCGCCGCGCTGATGGTGCTCGTCCTACGCGACCTCGGCATCGAGGCCCGCCCCTACATCCCCGACCGCCTGCTCGAAGGCTACGGCCCGTCGGGCGAAGCGCTCGTCCGCCTCGCCGGCGAAGGCGCCACGCTGATCGTCACGGTCGATTGCGGCGCGCAGGCGTTCGACGCGCTCGACGCCGCCCGCGACGCGGCAGTCGACGTGATCGTCATCGACCACCACAAATGCTCGACCGCGCTCCCGCACGCGCTCGCACTGGTTAACCCCAACCGCCTCGACGAGACCGAAGGCGCCGCGCACGGCCACCTCGCCGCGGTCGGCATGTGCTTCCTCGCCGCCGCCGCGCTCGTCCGCACGCTCCGCGCGCGCGGCTTCTTCAAGGACCGCGCCGAGCCGAAACTGATCGACCTGCTCGACATCGTCGCGCTCGGCACCGTCGCCGACGTCGCGCAGCTTCGCGGCCTCAACCGCGCGTTCGTATCGCAGGGCCTCAAGGTCATGGGCGCGCGCAAGAACATCGGCGTCGCCGCGCTGATCGAGGCGTCACGCCTAACGCGCAACCCGACCTGCACCGACCTCGGCTTTGCGCTGGGCCCGCGCATCAACGCCGGCGGCCGCGTCGGCCGCGCAGACCTCGGCGTGCGCCTGCTCACCACGCAGGACCCCGACGAAGCCCGCCAGATCGCCACCGAACTCGACCGCCTCAACGAAGAACGCCGCGCGATCGAGACCGCCGTGCAGGAGGCCGCCGACCTTCTCTCCAGCCGCGACCGCGCGGTCGCCGTGGTCGCAGGGCATGGCTGGCACCCCGGCGTGATCGGCATCGTCGCCGGTCGCCTGAAAGAAAAGCTCGGCCGCCCCGCGATCGTCATCGCGATCGACGAGAACGGCATTGGCAAGGGTTCCGGCCGCTCGATCCCCGGCGTCGACCTTGGCGCCGCGGTGATGGCCGCCCGCGAACACGGCCTGCTGGTGGCGGGCGGAGGCCACGCGATGGCCGCCGGCCTGACGATCAGCGAAGCCGCGATCCCCGCCTTCACCGACTTCCTCGAAGAACGCCTTGCGACCGCCGTCGAACGCTCGAACGGCGACCGAGCCCTGCTGCTCGACGCAGTGCTGGCAGCGGGCGGCGTCAACCCCGGCCTCGTCGAATCGATGGAAGCCGGCGGTCCCTACGGCATGGGCTGGCCAGCCCCCCGCGTCGCGATGGGCCCGGTCCGCGTGATCAAGGCGGACGTCGTCGGCAACGGCCACGTCCGCACGATCGTCGCCGGCGACGACGGCCGCAGCATCAAGGCGATGGCGTTCCGCTCGGCCGAAAGCGCGCTAGGCCAGGCGCTGCTAGGGGCCGCCCCCCACCGCAAACTCTGGCTGGCGGGCCGCGCGAAGATCGACGACTGGTCCTCGCGGCCGTCGGCTGAATTACACGTCGAAGACGCCGCCTGGGCTGATTGAGGGGTTGACGCCAAAGCGGCTTCCTTTTAGGCGCCTCCAACCACGCAGGCCCCTTCGTCTAGCGGTTAGGACGCGGCCCTTTCACGGCTGAAGCACGGGTTCGATTCCCGTAGGGGTCACCATCATCGGCTTTTCAAGCAATGATTGGTGGGTGAAACGAGCGTGTCTCATGGTTTCATTTCCCAGACGATGTTGGCCAAATACGCCTCCTGCCAGGTAGGCGCAGTTCGCTGCGGGTGATGGATAAAGCTTCTCGTAATCCGCGATGGGTTCGCGACGCTGATCGTCGGAGCGGGTAGCGGCGCGGGCGTGGGCCGGCCCGAACAGGTGACCAACCATGTCGCCGCAGTCAGCCTTCACCTACGCCGGAGTGCCACGCTCGATGCGGTGAGCGGTGGCAGCCTGCCGTTTCTCTACGCCTGTTCGATCCTGTCGCGCGGAACCAGATCATCTTCGGTCGCAGCGATGTTTAAGGCTAAGGGTCCAGGGCCAAGGCCAAGGCCAAGGCAAGATGGTCTGGCTGGTGGCCTGGGATATCACCAAAAATCTGTACCCGTCCGGCTCCAATCGACACGCGTCGCGTTTGAGGGTGTCCGGTCAGCGGCACGTTCTGTCGCGGCACGCCGGCACGGGGGTATCATGCGGATCGGAATCATCGGTGCGGGAATGGCCGGCCTGTCCTGCGCGCACGCGCTACGCAGCCAGGGTCATAACCCGATCCTGTTCGACAAGGGCCGCGGGCCGGGTGGCAGGATGTCGACGCGCCGGGTCGATACACCGCTGGGAGAGGCGGCGTTCGATCACGGCGCGCAATATCTGACGGCACGCGATCCCGCGTTCGTGGCTCAGGTCGAGCGCTGGGCGCACGGTGGCCACGCCGCGCGCTGGTCGCCCGCAGGGCTCGATGCATGGGTCGGGACACCGGCGATGAACGCGCCGATACGCGCGATGGCGGCCGATTGCGACATGCGTTGGAACACCGCCATCGCCGGTCTCTGCCATGACGGTGGATGGCGGATCGGCGACGAACGGTTCGACGCGGCGATCGTCGCGGTGCCGGCGGAGCAGGTCGCCCCCCTGATCGCGGACTATGACGGTACGTTGGCCGATGCGGCCCGCGCCGCGGTTTCCGATCCGTGCTGGACCGTCATGGCAGCGTTCGATGGCCCGGTGCCGACCGATTGCGATCGACTTGCGGATATCGGGATCATCGCATCCGCCGTCCGCAACTCGGCCAAGCCGGGACGGACCGGACCGGAGGCCTGGGTGCTACAGGCCAGTGCCGGCTGGTCGCGTGCGCACCTCGAAGACGAGCCGGACACGATCGCGCGGGCGCTTCTCGCGGCGTTCGCGGATCACATCGGCGCGGGGTCGCCCACCATCATCGCCACCAGCGTCCACCGCTGGCGGTATGCGAAGACCGGGACGTCGGCGCGCGGTGCGTTCTGGAACGCGGAGACTCGGCTGGGCGCCTGCGGCGACTGGCTGCTCGGTCCGCGGATCGAAGCCGCCTGGCTGTCCGGGCAACAACTCGCGGCGTTCGTCGGACCTGCGAGATGACTCGGCTTTCAAACCGATGGGCTGCCGAGTGGCTGAGTCGTTAATTCACGCGTCCTCAAAGCGTGGATAACGGTCCGGCTGCGTTCGGATAGCAGGCGAGCTCCGCTGGCATTCCAAATACGATCAATTCGGGAGACAGCGACTTCGGCACGCATGCCATTCCAGTCACGGACATGACGGCGTGGATCGGCGCAAACCTGACCGCGGACGCGACGTGACAGGCGGCGCGGGACGCGGGACCGATCGTCAGCCAAGCGCGGCTGCTGTTCTCGAGCGATTACCGCTGGCCAGCGCTCAAAGCCGTGCCGCCAGCGAGAACAGGACCGATCGGGGCGCCCCAGGTGAAATCCACAGCGCGCTGTAACTGCTCTGCGCGTAGGTCTGGTCGAGGATGTTGTCGACCTCTACGCGAGCGGTCAGTTGTTTGGTCAGGGGATACGCGATGCTCGCCTTGGCCTTCACATAGCTCGGCAGTCGCAGGTTACCGCCATCGAGAGCCGCGGCACGCGCGCCGACATAGGTTCCGCCCGCACTCAGCGCGAGGTCGCGAGCCGCGAGAGGAACCGTCGCGAACAGTTGCAGCGTGCCGGCGTGACGCGGCACGTTGAGCACATCGGCACTGGGGAATGCAGGATCGCGAGCGGCAGCATCCGTGAAGGCGTAGTTGCCGATCAGCCGCACGCGTGGCGCCAGATCGACTTCGCCATCGAGTTCGATGCCGCGCGACCTGATCCGTCCCACCGTCGCGAGGAAGTTCACGTCGACCGGATCGGTTGCGAGGATGTTGCGCTTGGAGACATCGAACCAGCTCGCCCCAACGCGAAGCGATGCCAGGACCAGCTTGGCGCCGACTTCGTAGCCACGGCCGGTTTCGGGCGCGAACGCGTCGCCCAGTCGTCCGACGCTCGAATTGGCACGCGAGCCCTCGCCCCAGTTCGCGTGGAAGGCGAACCGGGGATCGGGACGGTAGCGAATGCCGGCGCGAAACTCGATCGGATCACGCTCCAGACGGCTGAGCTGCCCGGACAGTCGATTGTCGATGCGCTGGTCGAGGTGCTCGTAGCGCAGGCCCCCGACCACGCTGAGCGAGTCGGTCAGGTCCCACATATCCTGACCGTAGACGGCAACGGCTTTACGGCGTTCGTTGGTCGCGGTGAACGGCGTCAGCGGCCCGGCGACGCCCCCGTAGACCGGGTCGAAGACGTCGATCGGGTAAGGCTGGGCAGCGGTCGGCCGGAACCGCGTCTGGAAGGTATCGAAGTCGAGATCGTAGAGCGTCACGCCCATGCTCGGTCGATGCGTGCCGAAGGCCGTGACGGTGCCACGGATTTCCGCCCGCCCCGACCAGTCGGTCAGGTTCCAGTCGCGGAGGCGGCGCTGACGGCGAACCGTTCCATCCGCCAGCAGCGTCGACGCTTCGCTGGAGAAGCCCCGGATGCGAGCGTCGCGATAGGCCGTGCCGCCGACGAAGGTCCAGCTCCCGCCCAGACTTTGCTCCAGCGTCAGTTCGTGTCGCCAGTTGCTGGATGACACGCGCCCGTCGCCGGGTTCTCCGAGAAAGCGATCGCGCGGGACGGCCTCGCTATTCCCGTTGATCGCCGGGATGCCGCGGTCGAACGGCGCGCGGAACTGAATATATTCGCCCTGGTACGTCAGCGTGGTGCCGTTCATCGGCCGCCAGCTTACCGATGGTGCGAACAGGCGCCGCCTGAGATCGACATGGTCGCGAAAGCCGTCGCTGTTCTCGATCGCGCCGACCAGGCGGATCGCGAACGTCGAGGACAGCGCCGATTCGACATCGCCTTCGAGCCGATAGGTGCCGAACGAGCCCCCGCTCGCCGTCAAATTGCCGCCGTTCCGAAATCGCGGCTTCTTGGTGACCACGTTGATCACACCCGCCGGATCCACCGATCCGAACACCGCACCCACCGGCCCCTTGAGCACCTCGATCCGTTCGACATTGGCGGGGTCCCGCGGCGGTCCGAAGCCACGATTGGCGAGGAAGCCGTCGACGAAATACTCTGCCCCCGTGTCCGGCGTGCCGAGGAAACCGCGGATCGCGTAATTGTCGCGCAGGCCGCCGAGATTGTTCTGCTGCGAGATACCGCTGACCAGCTCCAGGGCATCGGCCAGGCGGCGCACGCCGTAGTCGTCCAGAATACTGCGATCGAGCGCGATGCTGGCCTGCGACATCCGCTCGGTCACGATGTCTGACCCGCTGGTGCGATCAAGGCGACGCTGGCCGAGCACGACGATGTCGTCGACCGTGGGATCACCCCCCTGCCCCGCGTCCTGCGCAAACGCCGGCGTCCCCGAACAGGCCATCGCGCAGAGCGCGGCACGCGCGACGCGGCTCCGGCGTGACGAGCGCGTTCGCTCCCAATACTGCGCCGCGTTCGACACTGCCCTGACCACCATTGTTCCAATCTCATGCAGAAACGCAAAGCCGTCGGGCTTTGCGTTACGATACATTGTCTCATAAACGGCGGAGGGAGTGGTGCAAGATGAAACTATGATGACACGATCATGAAGAATGATACGGGCGGTGCGCGGGCGCCGGTGTACCCAGGTTGGCGGGCTTTGCGCTGTCCGTGACAGGAACACGAACGACCGGCCCAACTTTTGGCCTGCTCGACGACATCGCCATTTCACGCGGCGCCTCTCGCGGGGCGGCACGACCAACCTCGATCCCGCACGCGCCACCCGCGGCAAACTGGTCGTTCGCAGCCCTAGTTCAGCTCGCGATTGGCTTCGAGGACGGCGATCACCATCGTCTTGAATTGCGCGACGATCCGGTCGGTCAGCGGCGGTTCGAGCGCGATCGCCAGCCGTATCGCATGGCCGGCGAGCTCGGTGATGAGCAACGCCGCCGACAGGATCTTGTCGCGGTCGGACGACGACAACAGGATCATCATCGGTGCGACCATGAAGTCGGCGGTCGCGCGCGTGTCGATCACGTCGAGCCGACGCAGTTCGAGATCGGCCTGCGCACCCGCCCACACCGCGATCGCCTCGGGATGGCTGCGATAATGGCTGACATACGCGTCGATGATCCGGTCGACCGCCTGTGCGATCGTCGGGCGCCCGCCATGATCCTCGAGCAGCGCATGCACCTCGGTCCGCAGCAATGCGCCGACCTTGTCGAGGTTGCGCAGCACCAGCGCGCGCAGGATCGCCGGCTTCGACGGGAAATATTGATAGAGCGAGCCGATCGAGATCTCGGCGCGGCGCGCGACTTCGCGCATCGCGAGGTCCTCGGGGTTCTCGGTGAGGAGCAGGTCCTGCGCCGCGACGAGGATCGCCTCGCGGCGGCGCATGCTGCGCTCCTGCATGGGTAGGCGGCGGGGTTCGACCATAACGCCGTCGCTCTGGCTCACCCAGGTGCCAAACGCAAACCGGCGTTGGTCGTTCGCCCGCTCACCCGCCGATCGCGAACAGCTGGTCGAAGAAGCGATTGACGAACTTGCCCTCGGGATCGGCATCGCAACGTACGGTCAGGAAGTCGGACAGCCGGGGATACAGCGCATGCGCCGCCCTGAAATCGAGCGTGTGACGCTTCGCCCAATGCGGACGACCGCCGGCATCGCGCAGGATTGTCTCGAGCGCCGCGAACGCCTTCTGCCACGGCATGCCGGCATATTGATGCACCGAGATCGACAGGCACGGCCCGGCATGGAACGGGCTCAGCCAGATATCATCGGCGGCGACGGTACGAACCTCGAACGGGAAGGCGAGCGGCAGCCGCGTCTGGCGGACATAGCGGAGAGCCTCGCGGAGCGTCGCCAGCCCGTTCGCGCGCGGCACCTCGTATTCCATCTCCTCGAAACGCACCGTCCGCTCCTGTGCGAAAATCCGATAGGCCGGGCCGACACGCCGTTTGGGCCCGCCGATCGCCTGCATCATCCCGCGCTGCAGCTTGGGGATCAACCCCGGCACACGGCGCGAAATGTTGCACGCCAGCCGGAAAGCCCCCTCGTTGACGTCGTTGGCGTGGCGGTAGGGACCTTCGGGCTCGACCGGATGCAGCCGCTTGAGGATCACGTAGTCGGCATAGGGAAAGACCCAGAACTCCATATGCCGCGACGCCGCAGTCAGTTCGTCGAACCGGTCGAGTACCGTGTCGAGCGGCCAGCGTTCGACGCGTTCCTCGAGGTGATAGGCGGGCAGCACCGCGAGCCGCATCGCAACGACGACGCCGAGCAGCCCGAGACCAAGACGCTGCGCCTGGAACAGCGCGGGCTCGGTCTGCGCGTCGCACGTGACGAGCGTGCCGTCGGCGCGCATCAGGCGGACGCCGGTCACCTGCGTCGAGATGCTGCCGAGCGCCTCGCCGGTCCCGTGCGTGCCGGTGCCGGCGGCGCCTGCGAGCGACTGCGGGTTGACGTCGCCTTGGTTGTAGAGCGACAGCCCCTCTGCCCACAGCGCGTCGGTCAGGCGTGCGAGGCTCCAGCCCGCGGGGGCCCAGGCCGACCGGCGATCCGCGGCGACCTCGATCCCGCCTTCGAGATCGGCAAGCGACAGCAGCGTCCCCTCGGTCTGGCACAGCGGCATGAAGGAATGCCCTGCCCCGACCATCCGCACCTGCCGCGCCCCCTTGACGACCTCGGCCAGTTCGTCGAGCCCGCGCGGACGCGCGATCGTGGCGGGGCGCGCGACGACGCTGCCCGACCAGTTGGTCCACTCGGTCATGATCGGTCTTTCGATTGCACGGCAAACGCAGGGGACCCCACGCGCCGGAGTAGGGGAAGCAGCAGCACGATGCCGCCGGTGACGATGAGCAGCCCGGCACCGAGCGTGAGGCAGCCACGGACGTCGCCATCGCTGACGCTCAGCGCCGCGACGCTCGGACCGGTCGCGCACCCCAGCAGCAGTGCCGCCGACCCGAGCATCGCGGCGCGGTGCGTCGGGTCGACATCGATCAGCAGCCGGGTGAAATACGGGCTCGCGAACGCCCAGAGCATCCCGAAGCCGATCGCGGTCGCCAGAAATGCGGTCCGACCGGGCAACGTCGCGAATATCGCCGCTGCGACGATCAGCGCCGCGGTCGCGCCGATCAGCACGAACCGGCACGGCCAGCGCTGGACCGTGGCCGCGCCCAGGATGCCGCCCGCGACCTGTCCGGCAAGCGCGAGTACCACCGCAAGGCCGCCGGTGCCGGACGAGAGTCCGGCCTGATGCGCGAGCGGTTCGAGATAGATCCAGATGCCGAGGATGCCGGCAAAGAAGCAGAACGCGGCCGCGAGCGCGAGCCATCCCCGGATATCGGGGAGTCCCATGCCGTGGTTTGCGGCGAACGGCGCCAGCCGCACCGGCGTCCCCATCGCGACGATCGCGACCGGCACGCCGAGCGCGGCGATCGCGAAGAACCCCGTCGCCGCGCCGTGGTGCTGCGCGACCAGGCCGCTGATCACCGCCGCGCAGGCCAGCTGTGCGACCGTCTGGATCGTCAGATACATCCCGGCCTGGCGCGCGGGTTGCGCCGATCGGACGATCATCGCGGTGACGATGCCGACCAGCATGCCGCTGGGCGCGCCGGCCAGCGCGCGCAGCAGGATGACGGTGCCGCCGGTCGCGCTGGCAGTCGCGACGTCGAGCACGATGATCGCCATCACGCTGGCCAGCGCGAGCATGCGCGGCGCGATGCGTTCGGTCAGGAACCCCGCCGCCCCCGCCGCGAGCCCCATCGTCACCAGCTCGGCCGTGGCGGCCAGCCCGAGCTGCGCCGCGGTCAGATGCCCCTCCGCGACCAGCGTGCCGAGCAGCAACGGTGCGAGGCCCGCCATCAGGACGCCGTACACGCCGACGACGAACGCGGCGACATAGGCCGAGCGGGCCGTATCCGGCGCGATCATCGATAGTTCGCCCGCAACGACAGACCAAAGGTCCGCGGCCGTCCGACGACGACCGCATCGAAGCCCAACGCAGGCAATGGCGTGATGTCCGAGATGACCGGCACGTCGAAGACGTTGCGGACCCACAGCGCGACCTCGTAGCGATCCTTCGCGAACTGCCAGCCGATCCGCCCGTCGACGAAGGCGCGCGCGCGATCGGTCAGCCGTGCGTCGTTGGACGTGTTGAAGAACACCTTGCTCCGATAGGAGACATCCGCGCGCGCGACGATCGCGCCGGTCGCGATCGGTTTGCGATACTCGGCGCTCCCCTGCACGCTGATCTTGGGCGCCGAGGGCAGTCGGTTGCCCGAATAGTTGGCACCCTGCGAAATGAAGTCGCGATAGGTCGCGCTGAGCAACGAGGTCGAGGCGCTGAGGTTGAGCCCATCGACCGGTCGCGCGGTCAGTTCGAGTTCGGCACCGTAGATCCGCGCGGCCGAGGCGTTGGTGAAGAGCTGCGTGGTGATCAGCCCCTGGACCACCGACGTGTAGACCTGCAGATCCTCATAGTCGTAATAGAAGGCCGATACGTTCAGCCCCAACCGTCGGTCGAGCCACTGCGTCTTGGCACCGACTTCATACGCGTCGACCGTCTCGTCCTTGTAGGGCCCGATCAGCGAGGGGTCCTGCGCGAAGCCGCTGAAGAAGCCGCCGCTCTTGGTGCCGCGATTATAGCTCGCATAGACGTTGGCGGCGTCGCTGAAGCGATATTGCAGCCCGGCGCGCCCCGACCACGAGCCGAACGTCTTGGCGTCGGCATAGGTGAACAATGGGATCGTTCCCCCGGCCGCCTCGGCGCGATAGTCGAAACGCTTGCGATCGGCGGAATAGCGCAGCCCGCCGGTCAGCGTCAGCCGCGGCGTGAGATCGAAATCGAGCTGCCCGAAACCGGCATAGCTGTTCGTCACCTGTCGCGACGGCCACGCGAAGTCGCCGATCCCCGCGACGAGGTCGACCCCGCTCGGATTGTCGGGCGTCGGCGCGCGTAATACCGGCAGCACGTCGAGCGACGACTCGTTGCGGATCAGGTCGTGCGCATAATACACGCCGGCGACGTAGCGCAGCCGGTCGTGGCCGTCGGACTGCACGCGCAGTTCCTGGCTGACCGTGTCCTGCCGGGTAATGTATGAGGCGGCGACGACCGGTACCGGGCTGGCGTCGGTATCCTCCTGATCGTTGCGGCTGGCATGCTGAAACCCGGTCACCGCGATCAGGCTGACCGGCCCGAGATCGATCGACAGCGTGTTGCCGGTGCCGAACAGGCTGACCCGGTCGCGCCCTTCGAAGCGATAGGCCCCTTCGTACAGATTGCGGCTGGTGTTGGCGTAACCCAGGATGTTGGTGCACTGGCCCGAGGTGTAGAAGGCGGGCGTGCACAGGCCGTCGGCTCCGGTCGCCGCCGCGGTCTGCGGAATCAGTGTGCGCGCATAGGCCTGGAGCGATCCGCCGGTCGAGCGGCTCGCATTGACGGTGAGATCGTCAGTCACCGTGCTCGACGGCGTCAAATGGACGCTGCCGCGCAAGGCCCAGCGGTCGACGTTGTTGCCGCGGTTGCCGGTCAGCGTGTTGCGCATGTACCCGTCGTCGCGCTGATACAGACCGGCGATGCGAACCGCCGCCAGGTCGGCCGCGACCGGCGCGCTGATCCCGCCCTGCAGCGTCACCGCGTTAAACCGGCCGTAATCGAGCGACAGATCGGCTTCGGGCGTGTTGCCCGGCTGGCGCGTGGTGACGTTGATCGCGCCGCCGGTAGTGTTGCGGCCGTACAGCGTTCCCTGTGGTCCGCGCAGAACCTCGACCTGGCCGAGATCGAAGAACGCGTCGCGCTGCGCCAGCGTCGAGGCGACATACACGCCGTTGACGTAGATGCCGACCGCGCTCGCCGTCGCCGGGTTGAAATCGTTGAGGCCGACGCCGCGGATGAAGATGCGCGGGTTCGCGCCATTGTCCGCCGAGCGGATCTGGAGACCGGGAACACGGCCCGACAGGTCGAGCACGTCGGCGATGCGGCGTTCACGCAGGTCGTCGCCGGTGATCGCGGTAACCGCGATCGGCACGTCCTGGAGGCGTTCGGACCGGCGCTGGGCCGTCACGACGATATCACCGTCCCCGGGCGCGGGCATGGGCGCAGGCTTGGAAGGCTGGTCGGCCGCGGCCTGCTGCGCGTGCGCCTCCGCCGATAGGGCGAGCGCGACGAGGACCACACTATGGTGCAAGATAGACCGTTTCATCGTCATCCCCTTTTTTTGCGTTGGCGTCGGTCCTCGCGGGTCCGGTCGACGGCCCGCCTGTCGTTGCAGGTCAGAAGAAGCATTGCCCGTCGCCGCGATACGTCGCGACGCGGTCGACGATGTCATCGCCGCGAACGAGCAGCAGCGTGTCGAACCGCTCGCACAGCTCCCCCGCCTTGGCGTGACGGAAGAAGACGGGCGCACCGAGCGGCAGCGCGTCGGCGGTGGCGAGCCGCACCGGTGTCTGCACCTCGCCGCCGCCCTCGTTGTCGATCAGCGTGGCGCCGGTCGGCAGCCACGGCTTGGGCAGGCGATCCGGGCCGATCGGACCGGACGCGGGATAGCCACCGCCCGCACAGGTCACGATCCCGGGTGCCGGGCGACGCGTCACCGGCAGCGCGAAGCCCGCCGCGGGCTCGCCCAGCGTGACCACATAATGATCGAAGAGCCCCGGCAGATAAAAGCCCGACCCCGCCGCCAGCTCGGTGACGCTCGGATCGCGCGCGGTGCTTTCGAAGCTGCCGGTGCCGCCGCCATTGACGAACCGCAGGCGATGCCCCGCCGCCGTCAGTGCCGCGACGATCGCGCCGCGCCGCCGATGCACGTCGCGGATCGAGCGCGCCTTGAGCGTCCGGATGATGCGGTTGCGCACCCGCTGGCCGGGCACCGCGTCGTTGAGCCCGGCGATCTGGCCCTCATAACCCATCACGCCGTCGAGCCGCAGATGGCGCCGCCGGGCGATGGCGTCGGCCAGCGCGAGCGCCGCCTTCGCGGTCGCGACCGGCGACCGATAGACACCGAAGCGCAAACCGGGAAAACTGGTCGAGGCATCCATGTCGATCGCCACCGCGAGCGAGGTTCCCGCCGCCGCCGCACAGCGATCGATGACGTCGAGCTGCGCGGCATCGTCGACCATCAGCGTGATCGACGCGCCGCCCTGCACCGCCGCCGCGACGCGCGCGATCTCACTCGGCTCGACCGTCGGATAGGCGACGACGAGATCGTCGAACCCCTGCGATGCTAGCCAGGCCGCCTCCGCCGGCGAAAAACACAGCAATCCTTGCAGATAGGGGAACCGGTCGAGCAGATAGCGAAGCACGCCCACCGACCGGATCGACTTGGTGACGAGCCGGACCGGCACTCCCCGCGCCCGCATGCCCAGACGGTCGGCATTGCGATCGAGCGCGTCGAGATCGACGAATGCTGCGGGCAGACGCACCGAGCCCAGCGCATCCGCATAGCGCCGATAAGGATCGGACGTCGGCGTACCAGCAACTGCCGGCGCGAGCCTGTCGCGGTCGTCCATAGCGATCCTCTCCCTCATGCCATCGACCTCTTTAGCGAGTCGATGTGATCATCCTATCAACCTTAATATAGATAGCTATACCTAAATATGATCATCGCTCTTGTTAGGTAACAGCGTTCGCCATACGATCGAAGGAAGTCGTCGAGACGCTAGGAAAGGATTGCCATGACCCCCGAAGTGCAGGCGTTGCGCACTGCGTTCGATCGCCAACATCGCGCCTCCCGCGACGAGGTCGCGGCAAGTGCGCCGATCCGTCAGGCGTTGCTCGATTCGCTGCACGGACTGCTCATCGAGGGACGCGCCGCATTGGTGGAGGCGATCTCCGACGATTTCGGCGGGCGGTCGAAGACCGAAACCGACATCCTCGAGATCGTGCCGCTGATCACCGCGATCGGCCATAGCCGTGCACGCCTGAAGACATGGATGCGCGACTCGCCGCGCCGCGTCGACCTCAGCCTGCAACCGGGCACGGCGTGGGTTCGCTACGAGCCGCTCGGCGTCATCGGAGTGATCGCGCCCTGGAACTATCCGTTGTTCCTGACGCTGGGACCGGCGATCGATGCGCTGGCGGCAGGCAACCGCGTGATCGTCAAGCCATCCGAAGCCTCCCCGGCGTTCGCCGCCCTGCTGGCACGCCTCGTGGCGGACCGGTTCGACGCCGATCGCCTGACGGTCGTGCAGGGCGGCGTCGCGGTGTCGCAGGCCTTGTCGGGACTGCCGCTCGATCACCTCGTCTTCACCGGATCGACCGAAGTCGGGCGCCATATCCTGCGTGCCGCCGCCGATCATCTGACGCCGGTGACGCTCGAACTCGGCGGCAAGTCGCCGGCAATCGTCGCCCCCGATTTCGCGATCGACCGCGCCGCCAAGTCGATCGCCTTCGGTCGCTATCTCAACGCCGGCCAGACCTGCGTCGCACCCGATTACGCGCTCGTGCCCGCCGCCTCGGCGCGCCGGTTCGCGGACGGGGTGCTGTCTGCCGCCGTGCACCGCTATCGGACGATCGAGCGCAACGGCGACTACAGCAACATCATCGACGCGCGGCACCACCAGCGGCTGACCGACGCGATCGAGGAGGCGCGACGCGGTGGTGCGGAGATCCTCACCCATCCCGCGCCAGCCCCGACCGGGCACCGGATCGCGCCGACGGTGGTGCTCGGCGCGCCCGACGACTGCACGCTGATGCGCGAGGAGATCTTCGGCCCGGTGCTCCCGGTGAAGCCCTATGACACGCTCGACGCAGCGCTGGCTTTCGTCCGCGCCCGCCCGCGACCGCTCGCGCTCTACTGCTTTGCGGATGGCGCGGCGACGCAGCGCAGGATCCTCAATGGCGCCACATCGGGCGGCGTGACGATCAACGGCACGCTGCTTCATGTCGCGCAGCACAGCCTGCCGTTCGGCGGCATCGGCGCCAGCGGCATGGGCGCCTATCACGGCCGCGACGGCTTCTTCCGGTTCAGCCATGCTCGCGCGGTGCACAAGGCCGGGCCGATCAACATGTTCGAACGGATCGGCCCGCCCTGGGGCACTGCCGCACGGCTGACGATGCGGCTGGTGGCCGGGCTGAAGCCGCTCGGCGACGGCCGGTGATCTTCGCGGGCAAGGTCGTGCTGATCGTCGGCGCGTCGAGCGGCATGGGCCGCGGTGTCGCGCGACGGCTAGCCGCGGAAGGCGCAACGATCGTCGCGACCGCGCGACGGGCCGGCGAACTGGAAAGCCTCGCGGCCGAGATCGCGCTCGACCGTGGTGTCTGCATCATCCACCCCGCCGACGCACTGCGCGAAGACGAAGCCGCTGCGGTCGTCGAGGCGACGATCGCCCGGTTCGGTCGCATCGACCTGCTGCTGATGAACGTCGGCGGCGCTCCCGATCTCGACCTGCGGACGATCGGCGTCGGCGCGGTCAAAGACTATATGCGGAGCAATTACGACGTCTGCGTCAACTACCTGTTTCCGGTGCTTCACCATATGATGCGCCAAGGTTCCGGCATGGTCGCGCATACCAATTCGCTCGCTGGTCTGATGGGCGTGCCGCTGCAAGGGCCGTATTCTGCCGCCAAAGGCGCGATGCGACTGCTGATGGACACGTGCCGCGTCGAGTTCGCCGATCACGGTATCCGATTCATCAGCATCTATCCCGGCTTCGTCGCCACGGCGCGAACGCAGGCGCATGCCATGCCTTCGCCGTTCGAAATCTCCGAGCAACGCGGCGTCGCACATATCGTCCGCGCGCTCCGCACCGAGCGAAGCGACTATCGCTTTCCGGCTGCGATAAGCTGGCTGGTGCGCATTGCCACCGTCCTTCCCCAGCCGATCGTGACGATGCTGCTTCGTCGGCGCCTGCGCGCGGCACGGACATGACCCGCCGCCCGGATTTGCGACACGTCGCCTGCCCGACCCGGCGACGCCCCCGCGCGCGCGTCTCCGTCCGCAAACGGTAGGACTGGACATACCGGCAACGGCATGGTTGTCGCGGCTGATGGCCAGCATGACCCGGTATCGTCGACGGTGATTCTCCAGCTCGATCTCCTGTTTCGCGGTGGTGCGATCGGCTTGCTAATGCTGGCGGCGGTGGTGTTCGCGCGGTCGCCGGCGTCGTTGCCGAGTCGGTTCGGACTGGCGCTGACGCTGTGTACGGTGGTCGGTACGCTGGCGGGGTTGCCGCATGCGCCGACCGCGTTCGATCCGCTGCTCGATATGAGTTCGAGCGCGGCGATCCCCCTGTTCTGGCTGTTCGCGCGCGCCTGGTTCGACGATGCGTTCAGACCCAAGCCGATCGATATGGCGCTGGCGGCGGCGTTCCTGGGATGCACGCTGTATGTCAGCCTGCAGGGGCGCGGACTGGCCGCGCCGATCCGTGGGCTCGATATCGCGGTCTATCTGGGGGGAATGGCGTTTGCGATCCATGCGCAGTGGCTCGCATGGCGGAATCGGCAGGGCGATCTGGTCGAGGCGCGGCGGCAGGCGCGAACGATCTTCGTGGTGTCGATCGGGCTCATCATCCTGTGGCTGCTGGGCAGCGAGATCGTCGGTCGCGCGACCGGCGAACTGGCCGTGTCTGGAATGACCGCCGCCGCCGGGCTGTTCATGGGCACGTTCGTGATCAGCGCGCTGCTGTTCGGATTGCGCCACCCTGAGGTTTTCCTGAGCACGGACGCCACCCCGGTGGTCGGCGAAGTTCCAGCCGTCGCGGCGCCCGAACCGCTCGACGTCGGTCTCGGCCAGAGCCTGGCGGCGATGATGACGCAAGACCGCGCCTACCGCGATCCCAACCTGACGATCGGGATGATCGCCGCGCGCGTCGAGACGCCCGAATACCGCGTGCGGCGGCACATCAATGGCGGGCTCGGCTATCGCAACGTCAGCGACTATCTCAACGAACACCGGATCGCCGAAGTCCGCAGCGCGCTCGCCGACCCCTCGCAGAAGGACGTGCCGATCCTGACGATCGCGATGGATGCGGGGTTCGGCAGCCTCGTGATGTTCAACCGGGTGTTCAAGGACCGTCTCGGCGAAACCCCCAGCGCGTTTCGACGGCGGCACCTGGACGGCTAGCGAAGCCGGTTCTCAAGCGTCAGAACCGGTCGTTTTCAAAATTGACTGGTCGGTTTCGAGGATCGGCAGGCCAGGATCGCCTCGGATCGGCAGGGCGACCGCGTTCACAACGGGACGCGACGATGCCGATGATTTCCACTGCCCCGACCGGGCTGCCGAGCAAGCTGCCGACCAGGCTAATTACTGCCGGTCTGACCCTCCTCGCCTGCGCCGGCTGTTCCTCAGAACCGATCGTATCGCCCAGATCCGACGCCACGCTGGTCGACGTGGTCACGATCCATCACGCCGGCGGACAGACCGCGACGTTCGACGGCGTGCTGCGCCCGCGCCGCGAAATCGCGCTCGGGTTCAAGACCGGCGGCCGGGTGCTCGCGCTGAACGTACAGGTCGGCGATCACGTCCGCGCCGGGCAGGTCCTCGCCCGCCTTTCGCACGCCGAAGCGATCGCAGATAGCGGACAGGCGCGTGCCGACCTCGCTGCCGCGACCGCCGAGGCGATCCGCGCGGGCGACGCGGCGCGGCGTGCCTCTGGGCTGGACGGAATCGGCGCGCTGTCGGCAGCTGAGGTCCGCGACCGCGCGCTGGCAGCGAGCGCCGCTGCGGCCAAGCGCGATGCGGCGCGCGCGGCGTTCGACCACAGCCGAGCGACGCTCGCCGACGCGGTGCTGATCGCCCCAGAGGACGGGGTGGTGACCGAACGGGCGGTCGAATCCGGGACCGTCGTCGATGCCGGCACCACCGTCGTCAGGCTGGCCACGGGCGGTCCCGAAATCGAGGTTCGCCTGCCCGAGCGCGTGCAGGTTGCCAGCGGGACGATGGCGGATGTCAGCTTCTGGTCTGCGCCCGACACGATCGCCGAGGCGCGACTGAGACTGGTCGGACCGGCGGCGGACGGCGCGCTGCGGTTGCGGACCGCGCGGTTCAGCGTGCTCGGCGATGTGTCTCAGATCCCGTTCAACAGCTCGGCGACGCTCACGCTGCGGATGCCCGATCCGAAGGCGACGATCCGCGTGCCGCTGACCGCGCTCGGCGCACGGGGCAACCAGCCGCACGTCTGGTCGCTGTCGAGCGGCGGCGACAAGGGCAGCGGCGGGGCCGGCAAGGGCGGCGACCGCGTCCACCGCCAGCCGGTGCATCTGGTCGAACTGCGCGGCGACGACGCGATCGTCTCGGGGCTGTCCGATGGCCAGCAGATCGTCGCAAGCGGTGGCGACACGCTGTCGGAAGGGCAGCGCGTCGTCATGGCCGGCCTCGTCGCGGGCGGCAACTGAGCGATGGACCGCTTCAACCTGTCGCGCTGGGCGATCCGTCATCCCGCGCTCGTCGGCTTCCTGATCGCGTTGCTGTTCGCGGCCGGCGCCGCGCAGTTCTTCGCGCTGGGGCGCGACGAGGATCCGACCTTCACGCTGAAGGAGATGATCGTCGCGGCGTCGTGGCCTGGTGCGTCGCCGGTGCAGATGCGCGCGCAGGTCGCGGACCCGATCGAACGCCGGCTGCGGGCGACCGAAGACCTCGATTTTCTCCAGACCTACTGCGTCGACGGTGGCTGCGCGATCCGCGTTTCGCTGAAGGACAGCGCGCCGAAGGACCGCGTTCCGGTGATCTGGCAACAGGTCCGCAAGCAGCTGAAGGATCTCGAGCCGGGGCTTCCCGCGGAGGCAACAATTGCCGCCGACGACGACTATGCCGACGTCTACGGCTATGTCTTCACGCTGACCGGCGCGGACAATGCGCGATTGGTGGCGTTGGCCGAACAGGCACGCGACGCGATGCTGCGCATCCCCGGCGCGGGCAAGGTGCAGATCACCGGCGAGGTACCGCGCCGGCTGTTCGTCGATGTCGACTCTCGCCGGCTCGCCGCGCTGGGGCTATCGCCGGACGCCGTCGTGCAGGCGCTGGCAAAGCGCAGCAGCGTCGCCCCCGCTGGCGTGATCGAGCGGTCGATGCGTGTCCCCGTCCGGATCGGCGGTACGGTCGACGGCGTCGATACGGTCGAGAGCACCGCCATTCCCGGCGCGGACGGCACCATTCGCGTCGGCGACGTCGGCGTTGTCAGTAACGGGTACGCCGATCCGCCCGACGGGCTGGTCCGCCATGCGGCGAAGCCTGCGGTCGTGCTGGCGATAGCGATGGCGCCGGGTGCCGACGGGCTGGGCTTCGGCAAGCAATTGTCGCAGGTCGCTGCCACGTTCGGCCGCACGCTGCCCGCCGGCGTCACCATGACCCAGGTCGAGGACCAGAGCCAGAACATCCGCGAGGCGGTGAACGCGTTCCTCATCAAGTTCTTCTGCGCGCTGACGGTGGTGCTGCTGGTCGCGTTCGTGACGCTCGGCTGGCGGACCGGCGTGGTCGTCGCGCTGTCGGTGCCATTGACGCTGGCGATCGTCGCGCTGTTCATGGGGGCGAGCGGGATCGGGCTCGAGCGGATTTCGCTCGGCGCGCTGATCCTGTCGCTCGGGCTGCTGGTCGACGACGCGATCATCAGCGTCGAGGCGATGGTCGTCCAGCTCGAAAGGGGCGCGAGCCGGACCGATGCCGCCGCGTATGCCTGGACGCACACCGCGTTCCCGATGCTGACCGGCACGCTGCTGACGATCGTCGGCTTCCTGCCGGTCGGCTTCGCGCAATCGACCACCAGCGAATATGCCGGCGGGATCTTCTGGGTGACCGGGTCGGCGTTGCTGGTCAGCTGGGTCGTCGCGGTCGTGTTCACACCGTATCTGGGTGTGCGGCTGCTCCCCGAGGCGCACGCGCATCACGACGCGGACGCGATGTACGACACGCCGGTCTATCGACGACTGCGCAGCGTCGTCGATGCGTGCATGGCACGGCGCAAGACGGTGGTCGCGGTGACCGCGGCGCTGCTGGTCGCGAGTCTCGCAGGCGCGATGCTGGTCCGCCAGCAATTCTTCCCCGTATCGGACCGCCCCGAGATCATCGTCGACGTCAGCCTGCGACCGGGGTCCTCGCTTGCGGCAACCTCGGCGGCGGTGAAGCGGATCGAGGCGAGCATCGCCAAGGACCGCGATATCGCGCAGGCCGACAGCTATATCGGCCAGGGCTCGCCACGCTTCTATCTGCCTTACGGCCCCTCGCTGCCCGACCCGGCGACCGCGACGATGGTGCTGGTCGCGACCGACCTTCACGCCCGCGAACGCGTCATCGCGCGGCTGCTCGCGAACCACGCGTCCCCCGAGGCCAAGCTCCACATCCGCCGCCTGTCGCTCGGGCCGAGTGCGGGCTTTCCCGTACAATACCGCGTTATCGGCCCCGATCCGGAAATGTTGCGGACCATCGCCGCACGGCTGGAGGCGGTACTGCGCGCGACGCCGGGGACGACCGCGGTCCAGGCGGACTGGGGGACGCCGTCGGTCGCGATGCGGCTCGATCTCGACGCCGAGCGGGTCGCGCGGCTCGGGCTCGATCGCGCGCGGCTGGCGGGTGACGTCGCGACCATGATGTCGGGGCAGCCGGCGGGCGACGTGCTCCGCGGCACCAAGCGGATCGGTATCGTCGTGCGCGGCACGGCGGCGGATCGCGCCGATCCGGGGCGGCTCGCCGACATGGCGGTAAGCACGCCGGGCGGTCCGGTCCCGCTAGGCCAGGTCGCGCGGATCGGCGCGACCACCGAACAGCCGATCCTGTGGACGCGCAACGGCGAACTCTGCATGACCGTGCAGGCCGACATGACCGGCGACGTGCAGGCGTCCGAAGTCGTCGACGCCGCCGCCGCGCGCGTCGCCGCGATCGCGAAATCGCTGCCCGCAGGCTACCGGATCGAGGATGGCGGCGACAGCGAGTTGTCCGGCAAGGCGAACGACGCGATCTATGCGCTGCTGCCGGTCACCTTCGCGCTGATGCTCGTGCTGCTGATGATCCAGTTGCAGAGCATCGGCCGCACCTTGCTGGTGCTCGCGACCGCACCGCTCGGGCTGATCGGCGCGGTCGCCGCGCTGGTCGTGACGGGCGCGCCGTTCGGGTTCGTCGCGTTGCTCGGGCTGATCGCACTGGCGGGGATGATCATGCGCAATTCGATCATCCTGGTCGATCAGGTGACGCATAATCAGGCAGACGGCATGGATCTGCACGCGGCGATCCGGGCCGCGACGATCGGGCGGTCGCGCCCGGTCGTGCTGACCGCGCTGGCGGCGGTGCTCGCCTTCATTCCGCTGTGCTTCAACATCTTCTGGGGGCCGATGGCGATCGTGATGATCGGCGGGCTGATCGGCGCGACGATCCTCACGCTGGTCGCCCTGCCCGCGCTCTACGCGCTCGCGTTCGATCGCACATCCAGCCTTCCGCAGCAGGACCACCACGATGCATGATCCGAAAATCACGCGGGCATTGCCGCTGCTGTTCGCCGCCGCGCTGGCGGGGTGCACGGTCGGCCCGAACTTCACGCCCCCCGCGCCGATCCTGCCGCCGGTCTGGCAAGGGGCGACCCCGGTGTCGGCTAGCACCGATGCACGCTGGTGGCGCAGCTTCGATGATCCGGTGCTCGATGCGCTGGAGGCGCGCGCCGGCTCGGGCAATCTCGATATCGCGGCAGCGATCGAGCGGATCACCGCCGCGCGGATCGAACGGGGGCAGGCCCGCGCCGCCGGGGCGCCGCAGGTCGAGGGTCAGGCGGGCTACAGCCGCGAGCGGGTCGGCACCGCGGGGATCGCCTCGGTGACGCAGACGCTGCTCGGCGTCACCCCGACGACCGCCCCGCCGAAGGGCGTCGACTTCGATCTCTACAGCGTCGGCGTCGGCGCAAGCTGGGAACTCGACCTCTGGGGCGGTCATCGTCGCCAGGCAGAGGCGGCGCAGGCGTCGGTCGCAGCCACCGAAGCCGCCGCGCGCGGCGTACGCCTCTCGGTCGAGGCCGAGGTGGCGCGTACCTATGTCCAGCTACGCGGCCTGTGGGAAGAACGCCGCATCGCGCAGGACGGCGTCGGGCTCGCCGAGCGCAACGCCGCGATCGCACGCGCGCTGCTCAGCCGCGGTCTCGCGACGCCGATCGATCTTGCGGCGACCGAGGAGAAGCTGCGTGCGCTCCACGGCGATATCGTCGAGCTCGACCATCAGGCGGCGACGACGCAGCGCGCGCTGGCGATCCTGGTCGGGGCCACACCGGATACCGTCCCGTTCGACCGCACCGCGCTGGCACCGCTCAGGCCGCTCCCGGCGGTAGCGGTACGCCTGCCCTCCCAGGTCGCCCGGACCCGCCCCGATATCGTCGAGGCCGAGGCGCGGCTTCATGCGGCGACCGCGCAGATCGGCGTCGCGCAGGCCGATTTCTATCCCAAGGTCAGCCTGACCGGGCTGTTCGACATCGACGTGCTGAACCTAGCCGATTTCGGCTGGAACGCGCGCAGCACGAGCATCGGCCCCAGCCTGTCGCTGCCGATCTTCTCCGGCGGACGCTTGCAAAGGCAACTCGACCTGCGTCGGTCCGAAGACCGCAGCGCCGCGATCGCCTACCGCCAGACCGTCCTCAACGCCTGGCGCGAAGTCGACGACGCGCTGTCCGCAACGCGCGCCGCAACCGAACGCACCAGCCTCTACGATCGCGATCTTGCGTCGCGGCGCCAAACGGTCGCGATGGTCGAGGCCCGCTACGCCCGCGGCGATATCGGCGCACTACCCCTGCTCGACACACGCCAAGCGGCATTGTCGGCAGAGCTCGCGGCCGTTCGCCAGCGCGTCGCGTCGACGCTCGCGCACATCCAGCTCCACCGCGCGCTTGGCGGCTAGGACGGATGCCAGGCATCGCCGCTCGATCGTCGCATTCGGGTATGCGACGATCGAGCGGGTCAGTCCTGCTCGAGCCCCTGGATGATCGCCCGGTTCACGTCGATCAGGCCGTCGATGTCGTCGCGACCGGCCACGACCGTGCTCGTGAAGCGATCGACCCACAGGCCGAGCGATACGATCGAGGCGCGCAGGGAATCGGGCAGGCGGTTGCCGCGCGCCGCGCACGCCGTCGAGAAGGCGTTCCACACTTCGCGGTTGCGGAACAGGATCGCGGTCAGCGGCACGCCGACCACGCCGGCATCGCGTGCGGCGATCATCTCGCCGGTGATCTGGCGCATCAGCCGGCATTCGGTCGCGCGCGGGCTCTCGGTAATCGTGCGCGTGCGCTGATACGCGTTGAGGGACATCGGGGACGTGGACATCGGCTGCTCCGTTCGGTCTTTCCCCTATTCTAGGACGCAGCAGCGGCCGGCGGTGCCGGTTGCGTCCTATAAGATGGTCATGTCCCACTGCGGGGTTCCACAGGGGTCCGCTGCGGGCGGCACCACGGGACGCCATTTAGCCGGAAAGCCCGTCCCATGCAGACCATCCTGCCTCACCAGTTGCCGCACGCCCTGGATGGCCATCGCGGACTGTCGATGCTGTCGCTCGATTGTTTCGATACGCTGTTATGGCGCGATACCCACAGGCCGGCGGACATCTTCGCGTTGCTCGACGGCGTGTCGTCCGACCAGCGGATCCGTGCCGAAGCCGTCGCGCGGAAAGCACGATTGCTGGAACATCGCCGCTCGGGCGAAGTCACGCTGCGCGAAATCTACGCGGCGCTGCTCCCCGATGCCGATACCGCCACGCGCGAGCGTTATGTGAACCACGAGATCCTGGTCGAGGCGCAGCATTGCTACGCGTTCGCGCCGACCGTTGCGCTGATGCGTGAAGCCAAGCGGCGCGGGCTGAAGGTCGTGATCGTCAGCGACACCTATCTCGAACGCGATCAGCTCGAAACACTGATCCGCGCGGCGGCGGGCGACGAGGTCGCGGACCTGATCGACCGGATCGTCTGCTCGTGCGAGCATCGCAGCGCCAAGGCCGAAGCGTTGTTCGACGCCGTCCTGCGCCAGACCGCCGTCCGCGCCGACCGCATCCTGCACATCGGCGACAACCCGGTCGCGGACGCGGTGTCCGCGGCCCGCCACGGCCTGCGCGCGCTGCATCTGGTCCAGTTCACCGAGACCGCGGTCCAGCGCCACCGGCTCGAGCGGAGCGTCGCCACGCTCGTCGCCGGGCCGGACACGGATGCGATCTTCCAGCCGCACCGTGCCGCCGTCGCGCTCGGCGAGCCCGCGATCGAGGATCCCGCGGCGGCGCTCGGGTTCGCCACGTTGGGCCCGATCATGACGCCGTTCGCGCACTGGATCGCAACCGAAGCGGACGCGAACCAGGCCGAGCGCGGCGGCACCACGCATCTGCTGTTCCTGATGCGCGACGGCTTCCTGCCGCGGCTCGTGTTCGACGCAGCCTTTCCCGATCGCGCCACGCACGCGGTCGAGATCAGCCGCTTCACCGCGATCGCCGCGGGGCTCGGCCGCGACGGCGCCGCGCGACGGTTCGTGGTCGACGAGATCGGCGACGGATCGGGCAAGGATTTCCTCCGCCAGTTGCTGATCGACGCGGACGAAGCCGACGCGCTGGTCGCCGACGCTGCGACCAAGAACGGCGCCTATTCGCTCGCCGAAACGATCGGCGCCGCGCCTTGGGCCGAGCGCATCGCAGACCGTGGACGCGCGTTCGCCGACCGGTTGATCGCCTATATCCGCGCCCTCGTCGATCCCGCGCCCGGCGATACGCTGATGCTCGTCGATCTCGGCTATAACGGCAGCGTCCAGAACAATATCGAGGCCGTGCTGTCCGACGCGTTCGGGGTGCATGTCACCGGCCGCTACCTGCTGCTCGCGGAGACGTTGCCGAGCGGGCTCGACAAGTGCGGCATGATCGATGCGACCACCTACGACCAGGGCGTGCTCGACGCGCTGATCGGATCGATCGCCGTCGTCGAACAGCTCTGCACCGCGTCACAGGGGTCGGTGATCGACTATGCGGACGGCGTCGCGGTCCGCGGCACGCCCGGGATCAAGGGCCAGCAGAGCGAGGCGCGCGAACGCGTCCAGGCGGGCTGCGTCGTGTTTGCGCAGGCGGAGCGGTCAGCGACGATCCGCCGCCATGATCGCGATGCGGCCACAACGACGCAACCTGCGGCGGTCGCCGCGCTGGCCCGGTTGCTGTTCCTGCCGCTCCCGCACGAGATCGCGCTGTTCGCCCGCTTCGAACACGATGCCAATCTCGGTACCGATCACATGATCACGCTGTTCGATCCGGCGACCGCCAGCCGCGGTCTCCGCGAACGCGGGTTATTCTATCTCAAGAACAGCGACCGGATGTACCTGCCCGCCGAACTGCGCGGTCAGGGCCTGCCGACCAGCCTCGCCTACCTCGCACAGCGCCGCTTCGGGCTCGACCTCCGCTATGCCGATTTCTGCGATTCCGGGATCGATATCCCGGTGCTGATGGTCGACGGGCAGGATGCGTTCGCAGACAGCGTGCGCGCGACGCCGACGCACGACGGCTATCACGTCGCGGCGATCCCGGTCGGCGCGTGCCGCTACACGGTCGGCGTGCAGTTCGGCCGCGAGCATGAATGGCTGCAGATCGAGTCCGCGCATTTTCTCCCGGTCGAGGCGTTCCTCGTCGGCGATGCCAGGGCCAGCGCCCGGGCGATCCCCGCAATGCCGTCGTGCGAAGGGCTTGAACAGGTCGCCCCGCATCTGTTCCAGTGCACCGACCCCGACGCATTCCTGATGGTCCCGCCGCCGCCGCTCACGCCCGGCAGCGAAACCGTC
Source organism: Sphingomonas sp. PP-CE-3A-406 (assembly GCF_003688625.1). GTDB lineage: Bacteria > Pseudomonadota > Alphaproteobacteria > Sphingomonadales > Sphingomonadaceae > Sphingomonas. Next base: position 1,039,516 of record NZ_RCWY01000003.1, on the reverse strand, counting down.
CCGATGATGCTGGCGATCGTCTTCCGTCCGCTCGTGCCGCGCGATCCGGTCGCGCCGCGCACCGACCAGCACGCCCATGTGCTCGCAGGAGCCGTCGCATGAGCGAGCTGCTGATCCATTCGATGGCCGAATTCTCCGCGACCATCCTCGCCTGCCTGACCGCCGCGGACGCGCGCGACGTTGCCGAGATCGGCGCGGAGTTCGGCGGCATGTCGCACCGGCTTGCCGACCACCTCGCACCGATCGACGGCCATCTGACGAGCATCGACCCCTCCCCCGCGCCGGGCTTCGCCGCCTGGGCCGCCGCCACGCCCTGCGTCCGCCATATCGCGCAGCCGAGCCTCGACGCGGTGCCCGGGCTGGCGGGGATCGACGCATGGCTGATCGACGGCGATCACAACTACCACACCGTGTCGCGCGAACTCGCCGAGATCGATCGGATCGGACGCCGCGACGGCAAACCGCTGCTCGCCTTCCTCCATGACGTCGGCTGGCCGTGCGCGCGCCGCGACATGTATTACGCGCCCGACCGTATTCCCGCCGAGCACCGCCATGCGCACAGCTACACCGCGGGCGCATTGCTCGACCGCGACGACCTGACCCCCGGTCGCGGTTTCCGCGGCATGGGCCAGTTCGCGTTCGCGTTGCAGGCCGGCGGCCCGCGCAACGGCGTGCTGACCGCAGTCGAGGATTTCGTCGCCGACGCCACCACCGACGGTCGCGCGTTGGCCTTCGCCTATATCCCCGCGGTGTTCGGCCTGGGCGTCGTGTTCGCCGCCGACGCACCCTGGAGCGAGGCGGTCGCGGCGCTGCTGTTACCCCTCCACGACAATGCGTTGCTCGCCCGGATCGAGGAGAGCCGCCTGCGCAACTACCTCGCGGTAATCGATTGGCAGGACGGCCACATGACGCGCGACCATCCGGTCGCCGCTTAATGCCGCGCGCCGGACCGAAGGCCCTGCGGCCCTCCTATAACAATATAAACCCGGTACGAAGGAACGGTCGCGGACCATGGTAAATGGTATAGGTTTCATCATCATCCTCGCATGCGTGTTCGGCAGTTTCATCTGGTCCGGCGGCAAGATGGATATCGTGATGCACGCGCTGCCGCACGAGCTGGTCGCGATCGGCGGCGCGGCGATCGGCGCGTTCATCGTCTCCAACTCGGTGCCGACGGTGAAGCAGGCCGGCAAAGGTCTGCTCCGCACCTTCAAGGGCGGACGCTGGACCGAGAGCGACTATCGCGATCTGCTGACCCTGTTGTTCGGACTGCTGTCGACGTTCAAGCGGAGCGGCGCGATCGGGATCGAGCCGCATCTGGATACGCCGGCGGAAAGCCCGATCTTCAGCCGCTATCCGCGCATCCTCGCGGACCATCATCTGGTGGCGTTCATCTGCGATTATCTGCGGATGATGACGGTCAGCTTCGAGGATCCGCACCAAATCGCCGAGGCGATGGATAACGACATCGAGAACCATCACCACGAGGAGCTGGCGCCACAGCATGCGCTTCAGCTGATGGCCGACGGCCTGCCCGCCATCGGCATCGTCGCCGCGGTGCTAGGTGTCATCAAGACGATGGGATCGATCGACCAGCCGACCGACGTGCTCGGCGCGATGATCGGCGGCGCGCTGGTCGGCACCTTCCTCGGCGTGATGCTGGCCTATTGCCTGGTCGGTCCGCTCGCCGCGAAACTGCACGAGACGATCGACGCCGACGCCAAGCCGTTCCTGATCGTCAAGAGCGCGATCGTCGCGCACGCACAGGGCCTGCCGACGCAGGTCGCGATCGAGATCGCCCGCCGCATGACACCATCGACGAAGGCACCGACCTTCCAACAGTTAGAAACCGCCCTCGAGGAGGCGAAAAATGATTTCAACGCTCTCACCGCCTGACATGGCACTCGCCGCCACTGCAGACGCGAAACCCCCAGAGGATCGTACGCTGATACTTCCCGGCCAGTGCACCACGGTGCACGCGCAGGATATCGGGGTGCGCCTGGTCCTCGCGGCGGATTTCGACGGCGACATCGTGATCGACGCTTCGGGTGTCGAGAGCATCGGCCACGCGACGCTGCAGTTGCTGGTCGCCGCGCATGCCGATGCGATCGCCAACGGCCACAGCTTCACCATCGCCGCGCCCAGCCCCGCATTCGTGGAGCGCGTGACGGCCTGCAGACTGGCCGACGCCATCGGTCTCGACAACCAGAAGGAAATCCATTCGTGAGCAAGACCATCCTTACCGTCGACGACTCGGCGAGCATGCGGATGCTCCTGAAAGCGTCGTTGACCGCGCAGGGCTTCACCATCGAGGCGGCCAATGACGGCCGCCACGGTCTCGAGCGGATGCACGAGGTCAAGCCAGACCTGCTGATCACCGACATCAACATGCCGGAGATGGATGGGTTCGAGCTGATCGAGGCGGTTCGTGCGGTGCCCGAATTCCGCGGCCTGCCGATCCTGGTCCTGTCGACCGAATTCTCCGACGAGAAAAAGGCCCGCGCACGCGGCGCCGGCGCGACCGGCTGGATCACCAAGCCGTTCGACGCCGCCAAGCTGGGGACGGCGATCCGCCGGGTATGTCCATGAGCGACGATCTCGACGATATCCAGGCGATCTTCTTCGAGGAATGCGCCGAAGGTCTGACGACCGCGGAGACCGGCCTGTCCGCGATGAATGCAGGCGACGTGTCGGCCGGCGTGATCGCGGGCGTGTTCCGCGCGGTCCATTCGATCAAGGGTGGTGCCGGCGCGTTCGGCCACGCCGCGCTGACCGCCTTCTCGCACCGGTTCGAGAACGTCCTCGACGAGGTTCGCGCAGGCCGCATCGCGCCGACCCCCGGCGTCACCGGCGTCATGCTGACCGCGTTCGACATCCTGTCGGATCACGTCGCCGCCGCGCAGGGCACGCGCGGCCTCCCGAACGATGCCGCAGCCCTGGAGGCGCTCGACGAGGTCCTCAAGAACGGCGGCGCGCCGGATGCGACAGCGCCGGTCGTCGCCCCCGCCCCTGCTGCTCCCGTGGAGGTCGATGCCGATCCGTTCGGCTTCGTGCCGATCGCCGGCGCGATCGAATCGTTCGATCCGTTCGGGTTCGAGCCCGTCGGTGTCTCGCTCGACGACTTCGACAGCGCCCCCGACGTCGTCGCGCCCTGGACGGTGACGTTCCTGCCGTCCAACGGCGCGCTTTCCAACGGCGGCGAGCCGATGTTGATCATCCGCGAACTCGAACTGCTCGGCGGCTCGGTGATCGGCGCGGACCTGTCGCGCCTGCCCTCGCTCCGCGACATGGATCCCGAGCACAGCTATATCGGCTGGACCGTCAGCGTACCCGCGACGATCGAGGAATCGGCGATCACCGACTGCTTCGATTTCGTCGATCCGGATTCGGTCGTCACGATCGTCCGCGGTGACAGCGTCGCCCCGGCGGTACCCGCTCCGGTGACGCAGGCGCCGCCGCCCGTCGCGCCGGTCGTATCGATCGCCAGCATCGCGCCGCCCGCCGTTCCGGTTGCCGTCAAAATGGCCGCACCCGCCAGCCCGGAAGCGCCGCGCGTCGAGCCTGCGTCGCAGACGATCCGCGTCGAACTGACCAAGCTCGACATGCTGCTCAACCTCGTCGGCGAACTCGTCATCCGCGGCTCGATCCTCGCCGATCGCCTGAGCCCGAAGGACCAGGAACGCGTCGAACTGCCGCAGCTTTCGCGGCTGACGCGCGAGATCCAGGACACGGTGATGTCGCTGCGCGCGCAGCCGATCAAGCAGTCGTTCAGCCGCGTGCCGCGCATGCTCCGCGATCTGGCGACTGAAACCGGCAAGCTCGTGACGCTCGAGACGACCGGCGAGATGACCGAGGTCGACAAGGGCGTGATCGAGAAGATCGGCGATCCGCTGACCCACATGATCCGCAACGCGGTCGATCACGGCATCGAAAGCCCGGCCGACCGGATCGCCTGCGGCAAGCCGCCCGAGGGCACGATCCGCCTGTCCGCCGAACAGAAGGGCGCGCGGATTTTCGTCCGGGTCGCCGACGACGGCGCCGGTATCGACCGCGTCCGCGTCCGCGCCAAGGCGGTCGAGAAGGGCATCGTCGCTGCCGACGCGGTCCTGTCCGACGAGGAGATCGATCAGCTGATCTGCGCGCCAGGATTTTCCACCGCGGAGACGATCTCGAACATCTCGGGTCGCGGCGTCGGCATGGACGTGGTCCGCTCGAACGTCGAGGCGCTCGGCGGCCGCGTCGAGATCAGCTCGGTGCCCGGCAAGGGTACCACCTTCACGATGGTGCTGCCGCTGACGCTCGCCATCCTCGAGGGGATGATCGTGCGGCTCGCCGGCCAGCGCTTCGTGCTGCCGCTCGCCAACGTCGTCGAGACCGTCCAGCCCGAACCCGGCCAGGTCCGCCCGACCACGACCACCGGCGAGGTGATCGAACTGCGCGGCAACTACGTCCCCGTCCGCCGGCTCACCCGCACCTTCGGGTTCGCCGACAACGACGCCCGCTCGCCCGAGGAATCGCTGGTCATCATCGTCGAGAGCGAGACCGCCGGCCATGTCGGGCTGATGGTCGACACGATCGACGACCGCCGCGAGGTCGTCATCAAGAGCCTCGAGCAGAACCTGCATCCGATCCGCGGGCTCGGCGGCGCAACGATTCTCGGCGACGGCTCGATCGCGCTGATCCTCGACATCGAAGCGCTCGTCGGTCCGTCTTCCTCCGTTCGCCACATCACCAAAGGACTCGCCGCATGACCACGACCAACGCCCCGGGTGAACGCAAGATCGTCACCTTCTCGCTCGGCACGCAGATCTTCGGGATCGACATGTCGTCGCTGATCGAGATCCGCGAATGGGACGAGCCGACCCCGCTTCCCGGCGTCCCCGACTATATCAAGGGCGTCACCAACCTGCGCGGGACCGTCGTCCCCGTCATCGGCCTCGCCGAGCGCCTCGGATGGGAGCCGAGCGCGATCCACTCGCGGTCGTGCATCCTGGTCGTCAGCATCGCCGGCAAGCAGGCCGGGTTCCTGGTAGACGAAGTGTCGGACATCGTCCTGATCGATGCCAACGAGATCCGCCCCGCGCCCGACGTCGAGATCGGCGAACCCAGCGTGATCGCCGGCCTGGTCAAGACGCAGACCCGCGCCTCCGAAGCGCAGGGCGCTGCCGGCGACATCATGGTCCTGCTGCTCGATCTCGAGGCGCTCGGTCTGACCCGGCAGATGGATATCGCGGCGTGACCACTGCCACCCTGCCAGGTGGAGCCGACGTCGCCGGTTCGGGGAGCGGTCCGCCGCTCGCCGCCGCCGAGTTCGCCGCGATCGCGACGATCATGCAGAGCGACGCGCGGATCCACCTGACCGATATCAAGAAGACGCTGGTCCACGGCCGCTTGTCGCGTCGCCTGCGGATGCACGGTCTCGCCAATTTCCGCGATTATGTGCGTCTGGTTCAGACCAACAAGGAGGAACGCGCGGCGATGGTCGTCGCGCTGACCACCAACCACACGCATTTCTTCCGTGAAAACCATCATTTCGAGCATTTCCGCAACGTCGTCATCCCGACGCTCAAACAGCGCGTGCGAACCGCTCCGGTTCGGATCTGGTCGGCGGGCTGTTCGAGCGGCGAGGAAGTGTATTCGATCGCGATGTGCCTGCTCGGGCGCGACCGCTCGGCGGCCGGATGGCTGCGCGACGCCGACCTGAAGCTGCTGGCGACCGACCTTGCACCGCACGTCGTCGAAAGCGTCCGCCGCGCGACCTATGCGGAACAGACCGTTGCGGCGATCCCCGCCGACTATCGGTCGGCATGGGTCAAGCCCGCGCCCGGTGGCGAGTTCGAGATCGCCGCAGAGGCGCGCGCGCTGGTCCAGGCGCGCGTGCTCAACCTGTTCGACGCCTGGCCGATGCGCCAGCGCTACGACGCGATCTTCTGCCGCAACGTGATGATCTATTTCGACGATCGCGCGAAGGCGGAGCTCGAGGAACGGCTGGTCGACCTGCTCGTCCCCGGTGGCCATCTGTACATCGGCCATTCGGAACGACTGTTCGGGTCCGCCGCGCAGATCATGCAGAGCTGCGGCCAGACCATCTACGTCAAGCAGGGGGGACAATAATGCGGCGCATCCGTACGCTGATCGTCGACGACAGCGCCGCAATCCGCGCCGCGCTCAACCGCGTGCTGTCCGCCGATCCCGAGATCGAGGTGGTCGGCATGGCCCCCGAGCCGAGCATCGCGCGACAGATGATCAAGGATCTCGAACCCGACGTCATCACGCTCGACATCGAGATGCCGGGGATGGACGGCCTGTCGTTCCTCGAACGCATCATGCGGTTGCGGCCAATGCCGGTCGTCATGTGCTCGACGCTGACCGCGCAGGGTGCGGCGGTGACGATCGAGGCGCTCCGGCTGGGCGCGGTAGACTGCATCGCCAAGCCGTCGGGCAATCCCGAGGAACTGGCGCGCGATGCGGCGCTGTTGCGTGCAACGGTCAAGGCTGCGGCGCGGTCTGCGGTCCGCGTCACGCCGACCGTCCGTCCCGCGAAAATGACGGTGCAGTCGCGCGACGACGTGGTGATCGCGATCGGGGCGTCGACCGGCGGCGTCGAGGCGCTGTTCTCGCTGCTCGCGGCACTACCGCCCGGTTGCCCGCCGATCCTGATCGTCCAGCACATGCCCGGCACGTTCACCGCGAGTTTCGCCGAACGGCTCGACCGCGAATGTCGGATTACGGTGCGCGAAGCGGTCGACGGAAGCCCGTTGATGCCCGGAACCGCCTATATTGCACCTGGTGGGCCGCGACACATGGAGCTCGTCGGTGGTGCCCGGGGGGTCGTTCGCCTCAAGGCCGACGATCTCGTCAGCGGCCATCGTCCGTCGGTCGACATCCTCTTCCGGTCGGTCGCCAAACGCGGCGCCCAGGCGGTCGGGGTGATCCTGACCGGGATGGGATCCGACGGTGCCGAGGGGCTGCTGCAAATGCGTCAGGCGGGCGCGCGGACCTTCGGCCAGTCGAAGGACACCTGCGTCGTCTACGGCATGCCGCGGTCGGCGGTCGAACTTGGCGCGGTCGAGCGTGAATTGAGTCTGTCTGCACTGCCCGAGGCGATCCTCGCGGCGTGCGGCAAGTAAACACAGGGATTGGAAGACGATGCCGGCTGCATCTCAAATCAAGGTCATGGTCGTGGACGATCAGGCCAGTATGCGCGCGATGATCCGCCGGTCCCTTCAGGACCTGGGATTTCGCGACGTGCGCGACAAGGGCGGTGCGCCCGAAGCGCTCGCGGCGGTCAGGAGCGACCGCGTGCATCTCATCATCTCGGACTACAACATGCCCGACATGGACGGTCTGCAGTTCCTCGAGGAAGTGCGCAACGATCCGGTGATCGGCAAGACGGTGTTCATCATGCTCACCGGCTCGTCCGATCGCGAGATCGTCCAGAAGGCCGCGGCGCTCGGCGTGAACAATTATCTCGTCAAGCCGTTCGCCCCGGCCGCGCTGAAGGAAAAGATCGAGCGCGTCTTCGGCGCGTTGGCCTGATCGGCATGCGCAGGATCCCCCTTATCCAGGGCGACCATATGGCGATGGCCGAGCCGGACACGATGCTGACGACGTTGCTCGGTTCGTGCATCGCGGTGTGCCTGTACGATGCCAAGGCGCGGGTCGGCGGCATGAACCATTTCCTGCTCGGCGAGCCGGAAGCGGGTCATGCCGTCGGGATCCAGGACCGCCAGCGCTACGGCGTCCACGCGATGGAGCTGCTGATCAACGCGATGATGAAGAAGGGCGCGATGCGGTCGCGGCTGCGCGCGCACATCTATGGCGGCGCCAAGATCATCGCCGGGCTCGGTGGGATCGGCCAGGACAACGCCGCGTTCGCACGCCGCTTCATCGAGACCGAGGGCTTCGCGATCGGCCATGTCGATGTCGGCGGCGTCTGCGCGCGGAAGATCGAGTTCCTGCCGTTCGAGGGCAAGGCACGGTCGACCTGCGTCGCCGAAGCCGTGCCGGTTCGTCCGGTCATCCGTCCGCCGATGCCCGAATCCGAAGGCGAACTCGAACTCTTCTGATGTCCGGAAGTGTTCGGACTGCCCCACCCACCCCGCCAGACAACCAGAGTGCGCGCATCATGATCCAGTCCCCTTCCCATGCGGCCCTGCACATCGCTCTGGCGAGCGAGCTGCGTCGCGTCAGTGCGCTCGTCGAGCAGCTCGCCGAAACGCTGGTCGGCGACGAGGACTTCGTGATGCGGCATATCGACCAGCTTCAGGTGTTCGACCTGATCGTGCAGAGCGCCGACGAAAGCGCCGCGGTGCTCGACCGCGTCGCGGGGGGAATCACCCCCGACGCCGCGATCGCGCCGGTCCGCTTGAGCGCGATCCAGGGCCGGCTCCACGCCGCACTTGCGCTCGTGGCGATGCCGCACGCCCCCACCGCGCACGACCTCGCCGCGCATACCCCGGTCGCGCACGCGCTCGCCGCGCAGGCCGCCTGACCATGGCCGTCGCCGGTGCCAACACCCGCCCGATCATCATCCGCAAGATCAAGAAGACCGCCGCCGCGCATCATGGCGGCGCGTGGAAGGTCGCCTACGCCGATTTCGTGACCGCGATGATGGCGTTCTTCATGCTGCTCTGGCTGATCAGCAATCCGGACAAGCAACGCCTGAAGGGGTTGGCGGAATATTTCTCGCCGGCCGCCACCGCGATGTCGCAGACCTCGGATGCGACCGCCTCGGCCAGCGGGATCGGCTCGATGCCGGGCGCGGGCGGTCATGGCAGCCGTAGCCAGGCCAGCGCGACCGGCACGCCGACCGGCCAGCCGAGCGCCAATGCCGCAACCGCGGGCACTGCGCGCGGTGGTACCGCGAATATTCCCGATGCGTCGCTGCGCGTCCTCGCGCAGGAACTCCGCGTCGCGATCGACAGCCTGCCGCCCGCCGAGGACGGCCACAAGGCGATGCGCGTCGAGGACGACCGCGACGGCCTGCGGATCAGCCTGATGGACACCGCCAAGCGATCGATGTTCAAGGTCGGCACCGCGACGCTCAACCCGTATGCGAGGGACATGATGGCGCGCGTCGCAGGCAAGCTCGCCCGTTCGGACGCGCAGATCGCGATCGAGGGGCACACCGACGGCGACGGCAGCGGCAGCGACGATTCGAGCTGGCGATTGTCGGGCGAACGCGCGATCGCCGCGCGCTCGGCGATGATCGGCGCGGGGCTCGCCCCCGGCCGGTTCGCCGAGATGGTGGCGATGGCAGACACCCGCCCGGTCTATCCCGACCAGCCGACCCGGCCCGAAAACCGCCGTATCACGATCGTCGTCAAGGGGGCGGCCGCCTCCCTGCCGAGCGACGCCAGCTTCCGGTTCTAGGACCCTTGCGATGAAAAAGATCCTGTTCCCGCTCGCCGTTCTGATTGCCGGTAGCGGCGTCGGCGGCGGTGCCGCGTTCGCGACGCGGGCGATACTCGGGCCGTCTCACGGCAAGGCGGACGCGCACGAGACTTCGGTTCCGGACCTGACGTTCGTCAAGGCGGAGAAGATCGTCGCGCCGCTGGTGTTCGGCGATGGTCGCCTGGCGGGCTATGTCTCGTTCGATGTCGAGTTGCAGGTGTCGGTCGACGACGGCGCGCTGGTCGCCGCGCGGCTGCCGCTGCTGCTCCATGCGATCAACCTGCGGACCTATCGCACGCCGCTCGCCGCCGGTCCCGACGGGATGCTGCCCGACATCGCCGCGTTGCGTAAGGTCGTGATGACCGCCGCCCCCGAAGCTTTCGGCCCAGGCATCGTACGCCGCGCCGCGATCACGCGTGCCGAACCGTCCTGAAGGACACAGGTCATGATCGTTCTGCCCCCCGAAACGTCCAGTCCGGTCCACGCAACCGGCGCGTCCAGACTCCATCACGTCGAACCCGTCGGTGGCACGTTCGGACGGCGCGAGACGCGGCTGATGACGATCCTCCTGGTCGCGCGTCTCGAGGCCGCGGGGATCGATCACGTCTGCCGTGTCCGCAACCTGTCGCAGACGGGGATGATGATCGAATGCTCGACCGTCTTGGCCGAGGACGATCGAGTCCGCGTCGAACTCCGCAACCTGCAAGCGGTCGACGCGCGGGTCGCCTGGGCGCGCGATGGACGCGCCGGGTTGCAGCTCGACGGCCCGATCGTGATCGATGCGGTGCTGGGCACGGTCCCGGACACCTCGGCGATCATCGCCCGTACGCCGCGCATCGCCGCCAACTGTCCCACCGTGCTCTGGCATCTGGGAACGCTGTCGGCCTCGGTGCTCTGCGACCTGTCGCAATCGGGATGCCGGATTCTGATCGCCAGTCCGCTGCCCCGCGACAGCGAAGTGCGGATCACGATCCCGGGCCTTTCACCGCGTCGTGCGCGGATGCGCTGGTCGAACGGCGAGAGCGTCGGCTTCGCCTTCCTCGAGATGCTGTCGTTCGCCGAGGTATCGGCGTGGCAGACCGACCGATCGGTTCGCTTCGCCTCCGACCGCGCCGAAATCTGACACGCGACCGAGCGACAACCCGCCGCCCGTAAAAAAGGGGAGCGTACCGGTCCGGTACGCTCCCCTTTTTCGTGTCATCCGTCTGCCGCTGCGGTTCAGCGCTTCGACAACGCCGCCCCCGCAGGCCTGACCGCGCTCGGCGGACGCCGGGCATCGCGCCGCGCCAGCGCCATCGTCAGCGCCGCTGCGCCACGCGGCGTCATCGCCGCCAGCACCATCGCGGTCGAGCGTTCGCGCATGCGTTGCGCGACCCGCATCTGCACGTCGAGATCGAGCTGTTCGAGGACCAGCGCCGCGGAGGCGGGCTTCATCGCCTGATAGATCCGCGCCAGATCGTCATATTGATCCGTCGGCGGCGTCGCCCCGGCCGGCGCGCCCGGCGAACTCGGCTGGGCAGGTGCCGCCGTTGCCGCGTCCTGTCGGCTGCCGGCATCCGCCTTGAGCCGCGCTTCGGTCGCGCGGACCGCCTGTTCGCGCATGTCGAGTGCGCGACCACGCCGCACCGCCGCCTGGTCGCGCGCGCCGAGATCGTCGGCGATCGCCACGCCCAGTCGCGAACTGGCCGGCGATCCCGCCGCCTGCGCGCCGCTCGGCATCGCCGCCAGCCCGACGGCATTGCCGACCATCGCCACCGCCGCCGACGCCGCGGTCATCATCAACAGCGAAGGACGCCCGATCATGCCCAGCCCCCCGCGTTGTGATCGGCGGCGCTGTAGTCCCCGGCCTGCTGACGACGCGCGGCATCGGCGGCGTCCGCCATGCGATCGGCGGACGCGTTGGCGATCCCGATCATCACGGTCAGTTCGTCGGCGATCGCCTTGCCGTCGGCCACCGCGCGCGCGCTGTGCGCGCATTCGCCCAGCGCGTCGCGCAATTCGGACAGAACCATGCGCGCCTGCCCGGTCGAGCGGTCGAGCGCCTCGACCACATCGGCGATCGCGCCACCGCGGACCGCCTTCAGCGACCGCATCATCCGCACACTCTGCACCAGCACCGCGGCGCACAAGATGATCGTCGCGATGTTCGCGACCGTCGAAAAGTTCATGCGCCTGCTCCCCTGACGATATCGGTCGCGAGACGGACCGCGATATTGTTGCGACGTTGGCCGATCTGCGCGCTGCCGAGCGAGACCCCGCCGACCTGGATCCCGAGCAGATCGTCGGGCCGCGTGCCGAGCGCGATTGTCCGGCCGACCTGCAGCGACCGGACATCGCCCAGGCTCATCGTCGCCTCGCCGAGCACGACGTCGACCGCGACCTCGGTCTTGCGCAGTTCGGCCGCCATGTGCGCGCCCCAGACGTTTTCCGGACCATCGGTATCGCCCATGAAGCGCTGGCCGAACCGGTAGCGGACCGACTCGATCGTCGCATACGGCAGCAGCACGCTGAAACAGCCGCCGCGGCCATCCATGTCGACGCGCAGCGTCGCGGCGGTACAGATGTTGGTCGGCCCGGCGATCGAGGCGAAGCGCGGGCTGGTCTCGATCCGCTCGAGCTTCATCGTCGTCGCGACGATCGGTTGCAGCGCCGCGCTGAGATCGGCGAGCGCGAGTTCGAGCATCCGCGACACCAGCCCGACTTCGATCCCGGTAAACGCGCGCCCGTCGATCATCGACCGATTGCCGCTCTGGCGTCCGCCGAGCAGCGCATCGACCACCGAATAGATCAGGCTCGGCTCGACCGTGATGAGGCCGTAGTTGCGCCATTCCTCGACCCGGAACACGCCGATCATCGCCGGCAGCGCGAGCCGGTTGACGAAATCGCCGAACCGGATCGAGCTCATGTCTTCCAGGCTGACGTCGATCGCGTCCGAGGTCAGGTTGCGCATCGACGTCGCGAACGTGCGGACCAGCCGGTCGTACACGACCTCCAGCATCGGCAGCCGTTCATAGCTGATGACATCGGATTCGATGACCGCCTTGAGGCCGCTGCGGGGTTTCTCCGGGCCACCGGACGTGCCGAACAGCGCGTCGATCCCGGCCTGGTCGAACGCCGCGCCGCCAAGCTCCGCGGTCGGCGGATCGGGCAGCGAAAAGTCTTCGAGGTCTTCGAAATCGTCGCTCATTGCTGCACCAGATCCTGCACGAGGACGTCCTTTACCTTGTCTGCGCCGATCGTCGTGCGCGCACGGATCAGCAATTCTTCCTTGATCCGGAACACCGCCGCGGACCCGGACAGGTCCTCGGGGCGCAGTTCGCGCAGGAACGGCTGATACGCGTCGAGCAGCACCGGCAGATCGGCCTTCAGCGCCTCGACGTTCGATTTCGCACCGGGGACGAGCATGACGTGGACCTTGAGGAAATGCGGAGCACCGTCGGCCGAGCGCAAATTGACCAGCATCGGCGGGACATCGAGCGGCGCTGCCGCCTCATGCCCGGCGCCTTCGCCCGAACCCTCGCTGTCGGCAGTTTCGGTCTCGGCTGCCGCGCCATCATGCGCCGCCGCCGCCGGCTTGCCGCCGAGCATCATATAGCCCGCGCCGCCACCGCCGAGCAGCAGCACGCCGCCGACCGCCGCGAGCACGATCATCTTCTTCTTGCCGCGCTTGGGTTTGGTTGCCGCGGCGACGGCGTCACCCTCGCCCGCATTGCCATCGGTGTCGTCACCGATGTCCTGCGCCGTTTCCTTAGTCGCCACGATCGTCGTCCCCTTGGTACCGGCGCTGCCGGTGCTCGCGATTTCGAGGGGAAGCGCCAACCGGCACCCCTCGTACCAACCTATTATAGGAGAGACGGCAGGCAGAATTTGCCTACCGGCGCCGATAATGCGGAAAATTTGGACCAGGCCCCGATGGACATCTCCTCCTTTATATTGCTGAGCCAGGAGCAGGCGCTGCGTCGCCGCCTGGACGTCGCCGCCAACAATATGGCGAACATGAGCACCGCCGGGTTCAAGCGCGAACGCCCGGTGTTCCGCGAATTCGTCGAGCAGCAGAAGGAGAGCACGCCCGACATCACGCGGACGACCTCGTTCGTGCTCGACATGGGCGCGATGCACGACACCAGCGCCGGCGCGTTCCAGTCGACCGGCAACCCGCTCGACCTGATGATCGACGGCCCCGGCTATCTCTCGGTCGAGGCCCCCGACGGCGGCACCGCCTTCACGCGCGCGGGCTTCGTCAAGGTCAACGAGGCCGGCGAGCTGACCAATGCGGGCGGCCAGCGCATTCTCGGCGAGGGCGGCAAGCCGATCGCGGTCACGCCCGAGGATCTGCCGACGCTCTCGATCGGCAACGACGGCTCGGTCATGGGCAAGGCCGGCCCGGTCGGCCGGATCGCGGTGACCGTGTTCGACGACGAACGCGGCGTCACCCCGCGCGGCGATGGCCTGATGACCGCCACCGGGGGTCGCGAACTGGCCGCCAACGAGACCAAGCTGCGGACCGGCGGTATCGAGGGATCGAACGTCGAGCCGATCGTCGAGACCACCTCGATGGTCGACATCCTGCGCGCCTACCAGACCAGCATGAAGATCTCGCAGGACATGGACGACATGCGCAAACGCGCGATCGACCGCCTGTCGAAGCTCGGCTGACCTTCCCCTTAATCAACGCCAATTTCAGCAAAGGACCACGCGATGCGCACTCTTTCGATCGCCAGCACCGGGATGCTGGCACAGCAGACCAACGTCGACGTCATCTCGAACAACATCGCCAACATGAACACCACCGGGTTCAAGCGCCAGCGCGCGGCGTTCCAGGACCTGCTCTATCAGCAGGAAACGCGCGCCGGCTCCTCGACCGACAGCAGCGGCACCGCGAAGATCCCGACCGGGATCCAGATCGGCTCGGGCGTGAAGACCGGCAGCGTCTACCGGATCACCGAACAGGGTGCACCGAACCAGACCAGCAACCGCTACGACGTCGCGATCCAGGGCCGCGGCTATTTCCAGATGCGATTGCCAAGTGGCGAGACCGGCTACACGCGCGACGGGTCTTTCCAGCTGTCCGACCAGGGCGAACTGGTGACCGCCGACGGCAACGCGGTCGAGCCGGGGATCACGATCCCGGCCGACGCGGTCGACGTGTCGATCTCGAAGACCGGGCTGGTCCAGATCAAGGTCGCCGGTGCCGCCGAGATGCAGACCGTCGGTCAGCTCCAGCTTGCGACGTTCATCAACGAAGCCGGCCTCGAGGCGCAGGGCGGCAACGTCTTCACCGAGACCTCGGCCTCGGGCACCGCGACGATTGCCGCGCCGGGCGATCCGGGCTTCGGCACGACCATGCAGGGGTTCGTCGAGGCTTCGAACGTCAACCCGGTCTCGGAGATCACCGCGCTGATCACCGCGCAGCGTGCGTATGAGATGAACAGCCGCGTCGTGAAGACCGCGGACGAGATGCTGGCGACGTCCAGCCAGATGCGATGACCGCCATGCGTCTCCGCATCGCGACGATCGTCGCGCTCGCCGGCCTGGGCCTCGCTGTTCCGGTCATGGCCGCGGCCGAGCCGGTCGCGACCTCGGTCCTGTCGCACGCCGTCGCGCGCGGCGACATCCTCGCCGCCACCGACTTCGAGGCGCAGCCCCGTCCCCCCGGCTACGCCATCGGTGCGATCTCACCCGATGTCGCCGCTGGCCGCGAGGCGGCGCGCAATCTCGTCGCCGGCGCGGTGGTGCGCGCGGGCGACGTGGTCGCGCCGCGGCTCGTCCGACGCGGCGATCCGGTGACGATCAACCTGCGCAGCCGCGGGCTCGTCATCGCGACCACCGGTCGGGCGTTGTCGGCGGGCGGGATGGGCGATCTCGTCCGCGTCGTCGCGCAATCGACCAACCGCACGTTCGACGCCACCGTCGAGGGCTCCGGGGCCGTGCACGTCCCCCTGCCCTGATTGGCAGCCCTGATCGGCGGCCCTGAGCCGCGCTCCTTTCCTGCCGAGCTTTCTTCCGGAGACCTCCATGTTTTCCCCTATTCTGAAACCCGTGCTGACGCTTGCCGGCCTGACGCTCGCGGTCACGACATTGTCCGGTTGCGGCGCGGTCGGACGCCTCAAGGAAGTCGGCAAGGCGCCGACCTTTACCGAGGCGCTGCCCGTCGACAGTCCGCCGATCGAGGATTCGCTCGGCCGATCGACGCCGCACATGATTGGCGGGCGAACGGCGGCAGTGGCGACATCCGCCCCCAACGCCTCGCTGTTTCGCGCTGGCGCGGGCGCGTTCCTCGGCGATCAGCGCGCCTCGCGTGCGGGCGACATCCTGACGGTACGGATCAACGTCGCCGACAAGGCGGTGGTCGGCAACACCACCGCGCGCAGCCAGGGCGGGTCCGAATCCGCGGGTCTGTCGGCGCTGCTCGGGCTGCAGGCTCCGCTCGCGAAAATCCTGCCGGGATCGGTCGATCCGGCCAAGCTGGTCGCAGGCGACTCCGCCTCGAAGTTCAACGGCAGCGGCAACATCAGCCGCAGCGAGACGATCAACATGACGATGTCGGCGATGGTTACCGATGTGCTGCCCAACGGCAATCTGGTGATCCGCGGCCGACAGCAGATCCGCGTGAACTACGAACTGCGCGAACTGATCGTGACCGGTATCGTCCGACCGCAGGATATCGCCCGCGACGACAGTATTCGCCATACCCAGATCGCCGAGGCCCAGATCAGCTATGGCGGCCGTGGCCAGCTCAGCAGTGCGCAGCAGGCCCGCTGGGGCCAGCAGATCTACGACGCGCTGTTTCCGTTCTGAACCCGCGCGGTGGCTAAACTTTCGTTAACCACCAAATTTCCGCCAAGCCCGACCGAACTCCCGAATTTCTTCCCAGAATAAAGAACCGGCCTCGCACCGAGGCTGTCGAGGACCGGCGAACCGGTCCACGTCGGCAGAAGCCAGCGTATTTATTCCAGAAGGAAATCATCATGGCATTGTCCGTCAACACCAACTCTGGCGCAATGGCAGCCCTCCAGGCTCTCAACGCGACCAGCAAGGGTCTCGCCACCGTTCAGAACCGCATCAACAGCGGCCTGAACGTCAGCTCGACCAAGGACGATTCGGCAGCTTTCACCATCGCACAGGGCCTTCGTGGCGATCTGGGCGGTCTGAAGGCGGTCAGCTCGTCGCTCAGCCGGGCGAAGAGCGTTACCGACGTGGCTGTCGCAGGGGCAGAGCAGATCTCGGACGTGGTCAACCAGATGAAGACGCTTGCCAAGCAGGCGTCGGATGACGGCATCTCGACCGATACGCGCTCTGCTTACAACAAGGACTTCAAGGCCCTTCGCGATCAGATCACCACGATCGTCAACTCGTCCGAGTTCAACGGCACCAACCTGCTGAAGAGCAGCGGTGGCGCAGTCAGCGCACTTCAGTCGCTGTCGAATACCGCAACGGGCAGCGGCACGTCGTACACCCCCGACACGTTGTCGATTGCCAACCAGGGTCTGGATCTGGCGACGACCGAGACTCAGTCGACCGGCGCCGGTACCGGCACCCTCGGCCAGAACTCGGAGCTGACCGATTCGGCAACGTCCAAGAAGATGGTCGATACCCTCGATACACTGAGCAAGTCGCTTAACGGCAAGCTCAGCGATCTGGGTTCGGCATCGCGCAAGATCGACGCCCAGACGACGTTCACCAGCAAGCTGTCGGACACCATCGAAAGCGGCATCGGCAATCTCGTCGATGCGGATCTGGCCAAGGAATCGGCGAAGCTTCAGGCATTGCAGGTCAAGCAGCAGCTTGGCGTGCAGGCTCTGTCGATCGCCAACCAGGCGCCGCAGACCATCACGTCGCTCTTCCGGTAAAACGGGAGCGGGCGCCTCGTCGGCACCCCCAAACCGTCGGCGGGCTACCGGGAACCGGGATCGGCGAAAGTCGGTCCCGGTTTTTTTCGTAACGTTTCATTGTGTTACCCGAACGTCACAACCCGACATTAAAATCGTATTACGTATAACTACCTAATTTCCGTCGAACCCATTTTGCCTCATATCTCGAACAACATCGAGTATTTCTAGTGACATACGCGTACAAGCAAGGGTTCAAACGTGACGGTACAATACAGGCATCCGGCTTACGGATCGGATCGATCGTGAGCAACGCGCTCTATGAGCTGCGGTGCCAGCTGAACATCGACGACGCGTCGGCGCTGTGGGACACCGCGGCGGCCAAGGCGATGACCTATCCGGACATGACGCCCGAGACCGTCGTCGAGATGATCGGCCCGCGCGAGGATCCCGAAATCGCGGAGTGCCTGTTGCTCCTGTTGCAACCATCGGTCGCGGGATGCGGACTCGTCACGCTGAGCTGCGACTCGGTTGGCGCCGCAATTTCCGTACCGGCAATTTCCGTACCGACCGCCGAGACCAAACCGCGGGCCGCCACCGTGGCGATCGGCGCCGTCCGGCCGCCGCCGTTCCTGCGTACCTGGAATACACGGGTCGCAGCGGAGCTTTCCCGCGCCGTCCGCATCGCCGAGTAACCCGGCCCCGGCCCCGGCTACGGCCGTGCCTTCGACCCCAATTTCGACCGCCCGCCTACGCCGAACGGCTCAGGCGGGGCGGGCCGATACTTCGACCACCAGAACGCTTGCGACATCCGGATTCCGCCCGCGCAGCACACGCGTCATGTCCTGCGCCAATCGCGCGACATCGACCGGCTTGTAGGGCGAGGCGCGAAGCCGCGCGAACTCGCTCGCCGACGCCAGCGCGCTCTCGCGAAGGCTCGGAATCGCGGCCTTGAGGCGCGCCGCCGCCGTGACATCCGCCGCCCTCAGCACGATCTTGATCTTGAGCCGGCCATCCGCGCGATCGCCGTCGATGATGGGCACGACCAGTTCGGGCATCGCCACGAACGTCGCGTCCATCGCCGGCTGCGACTCGCCTTCCGACGCCGACGAGCCAGTTGCCGCGACGATCGCCACGGCGGCCGCCGCGATGTGCAGAAGGGAACGGAACGCAGCCATCGAAATTCCTACTCGCAACGCATAGCCCGCCAACAGCATGTTTCGCGCGGGACGACGCCCCTCGGTAGCTCCGACATCCTATAATTGGATGAAGATAAGGGACGTTTACGCCATGAGCCAAGATCAGAAACCCGGAAAGGTCCGACTGCTCGACGCCAGCGGCGCGCAGTCCCGGCGGCGCGGCGACACGCCGCCGATCGTCATCGACGGCACCGCCGCAGGGGCGGCCGCCGCGTCGCCGGCCCCGCTGCCCGTCGCGACATCCGGCGCGCTGTCGTCGGCGATGTCCAGCCGTGCCGGCATGATCCTGGCGCTGTTGTTCGTGCTGGGATGTGGTGCCGGTGGTGCAGCCGTCGCGGTGATCTTCGCGTGATCGGTCTCCTGATCGGCGCCGCTGCGCTCGTCGCCACGCCGCCGAAAGCGAGCCTTGCCCCTGCTCGCCTGCCTGGTTTCGCGGCGGCGCTGGCCGAGCGGCCCTTGCCGACAGGCGCCGCCGCCTGGTCGGCCAGGGGCGACGAGTCCGCCTGGGCTTCGCTCGCCGCGGCGACGCCCGCCACCCGGCAGGCGCTGCGATGGGATTATGCGACCAGCCTGATCGCGCGCGGCTTGGCAGCGGAGGCGATCGGCGTGCTCGACGTGATGCGCGCAGACGATCCCGATCTGGCGCTCGTCCCCGCGTGGATGCGCGCGCGCGGCGTTGCAGCAGCGATGGCCCGGCACACCAGTGAAGCGCTGACGATGCTCGGCGACGACACGCTGCTCGGCGATTCGGAAGCCTGTCTCTGGCGGATGCGGACGCTCGCGGACTCGTATCGCGCAGCCGAGGCGCTTGGCCAGCTGCGCTGCGCCATGCCCGCGCTCACGGGCCGGACGTCGGCTGCCCGCCGCCCGTTCGTCATCGCCGCGGGGAGTGCGGCGCTGGATCTGGGCCGCGCCTCACCCGCAATGGCGTGGCTGAACGCGGTGCCCGACGACGATCCCGCCGCCAATCTGCTCCGCGGCAAGGCCTATGCGCTGCTCGGCCAGATGCAGCCGGCGCGGCTTCGTCTCGACCGCGTCATTCTGAGCGGGGATGACGTCGAGCAGGCCGATGCCCGTCTGGCGACGATCGAGAACGGCGTCGCGTCGCACACGCTGCCGGTCGGCGAAGCGACCCGCCAGCTCGAGACGCTGCTGTTCACCTGGCGCGGCGACCGGATCGAACGCCGCGCGCTCGAGCTGTCGGTCCGCCTCGCGACCGCCACGCACGATACCGGTCGCATGCTGGCGAGCGGCGCGACGCTGTTCCGCTATTTCGATCTCGGCGCGGCCTCCGGTCCACTCGTGGCGCAACTCCAGACGCAGCTCGCGCAGGCGCTCGCGCCCGGCTCGGCGCTGTCGCTGGTCCAGGCCGCCGGGATGTTCTGGGACTATCGCGACATCGCGCCCGCCGGCCCGGTCGGCAACCAGCTCGTCGAAAACCTCGTGAACAGGCTCCAGGCCGCGGGCCTGTACGGCCGCGCCGCCGATCTGCTCGATCACCGACTCGACACGCAGGCCAGCGACGTCGAACGCGGTCCGCTGACCGTCCGCATCGCCAGCCTGCAGATTCTCGCCGGGACGCCCGACGCCGCGATCCGCACGCTGCGCGGTACCGACATCCTCGCCTATCCGCCCGATACCCTGGCCGATCGACGCCGGGTCGAGGCCGCCGCGCTGCAACTGCTCGGCAAGTCCGCCGAGGCGCTGGCGACCGTCGAGGATGTCCCCGGCGGCGGTGCGCTGACCGCCGAACTCTATTGGCGCGCGCACGACTGGGCGCGTCTTGCCGCGGTCGGCGAGCAGGCCTTGCCGAAATCGCTGCCCGGCGCCGGTCGCAGCGCGTTGAGCGAAGTCGGCCAGGCGATCGTCCTGCGCCAGGCGATCGCGCTGGCGATGCTCGGCCGCGAATCCGACCTCGCGGCGCTGCGCAGCCGGTATGGCCACGCGTTCGAAACGCTGCCGACCGGCTCGGCGTTCGCGACGCTGACCGCGCAGTCGGGCTCGATCGATCCGGCGACGCTCAGCAACGCGATGGCCGCCCTCCCCGCCGCCAGCCCCGCCGGCGCATTCGGCGACCTGCTCGATCAGGGCAGCGCGGCGATGAGCCATCCGACGAAGGCGGGCTGATACGGAAGGCGCGCTAAAGTGCCAGCGGCCGTGCCATACCGAGACGGATCGATATGTAGCGGGGGGGAACGGTCTTGAAATCATTCCGCCACCCCGGACTGGTTCTGCGCTTATCGCCATCCGACGTGTGACCTTCGTCATCCCCGCGGAGGCGGGGATCCATATGCTCAAGCATCGGCGATTTCTTCGCGAGGTTTGCCGGTATGGGTTCCCGCCTGCGCGGGAATGACGGCTATGTGCTTGAGAGTATCATCATCGACTGGTTTCGCAGCTCAACCGTTCCGCAACCTACAGTCTATCGAGGATGCCGTACCCTAGATGCTGGAATCAGGCTCTCCTGAACAAAGCCGAAGCGTCTGGCGTGACGGAGAAGAGAAATAATCTGGCGCCTCGACCTGAATGTCAACCGCCTCAGTATCCTCCCCCGCTAGGGGGAGGTGGCGCCGAAAGGCGACGGAGGGGGCGGCATGCGAAACGATAGTTCCCGCGAGCCTCCCCCTCCGTCAGGCTGCGCCTGCCACCTCCCCCTGGCGGGGGAGGATCGGAATTTAGCCGCTGTGACCTTGGCCCACCCTATTTGAGATAGTCGACCAGGCTCATGCTGGTCAGCTGGCCGAACACCGAATAACTTGCCTTCAGGACGCTCTGCTGCTGCGCGAGATCGGTCGAGATCTGGCCGAAATCGGCGTCCTCGACGCGCGAGATCGAATCCTTGAGCAGCGTCGCGCGCTCTTCGCCGCGCGTCGCCAGCGTCTCGACCTGCGACTGCTTGCGGCCATTCTCGGCATTGACCGCGCGCACGCCGGTCAGCGCGGTCGCGATCTGGTTGACCGCGGTGCCAAGCGCATCCTTTTGCGCCGCGGTCATCTTGTCGCCGATCGTTCCTGCCTCCGCCAGCGTGCGGAACGCCGCCAGCATCGTGCTGCCGAGATCGCTGGCGACGACGCCGTACGTTAGGTCGGTGCCTTCGGCGACGCGGGCCGAGGCGCGGACCAGATCGTTGGCGAACGCGCTCGCAGGCGTGGCGCCGATCGTGTCGGCAAGCGTCGCGGGCTTGAACGGCACGTCGCCGGTCTGCGATCCGCCGAACAGCGGTCCGCTGCCGTCGGTCGCATTCAGCGCGGTCCGGAACTGCCCGAACGCGCTGTCGATCGAGGCCTGGAGCCCCGCCCCGCTCCCGGTGCCGATCGCGGTCAGGATGCTCTGGCGGAGATCGGTCGCGCCGGTATCGATCGACGTGATGTTGGCATCGTACAACGACAAGGTCGTCCCGAGCCGCGTCGCCGATGCCGATTGCGATTCCTGGCGCGCGAGTACGGTACGTGCCGACAGAGTCCGCGCCGCATCGGTGCCAAGCCCCGCCAAAGTCGACGCCTTCTTGCCGGTGTTGAGCTGGGTCTGGGTCGCGGCCAGCTTGCTCTGCGCACGCTGGATGGCCTGCGACAGGGTGTTCTGGAACGGAAGGGTGGCGACGCGGATCATCGGTTCATCTTTCTTATCTCACCATGGCCAGCAGCGTGTCGTACATCGCCGAGGCGGTACTCATCACGCGGGCTGCCGCCGAATAGCTGTTCTGGAGCACGACCATCTGGCCGAGTTCCTCGTCGATGCTGACGCCCGAGAAATTGTCGCGGCTGGCGACCGCGTCGTCGCGGCGTGTCGTTGTCGTCGTCTGCATCGTCTGCGCGCGCGACGCGGCGGTGGCGGCGTTGCCGAGCACGCTCGCGGTCAGCCGCGACACCGAAGTCACGCCGTTCCTGCCGAGATCGACGACCGCTTCGGTGGCATCGGCAAACCCCGACGCGCCCCGACGGTCGCCCGCGCCGAGTGCCTTCGCGCCGACCGCGACGTCCTGGAGACGTGCGAGCGGAAGGCGGCTTGGATCGGCGACGATGTCGCGGCGCACCTCGGCACCAGCAAGGCTAGCGGTCGCACCGCCCAGCCCGGTGATCTCGGACAGGCTGCGGCCCGTGCCCGCGCGATCGGTCGTATCCGAGACCACCGACAAGGCAGCCCCTGCGTTGCTCGCGGTCGGCGAGAACCGGATCCGCCCCGCATCGTCCATCGCGAAACTGCCATAGCCGGCCAGCGGGCTCGCATTCAGATTGGTGACGAGATCGCCGAAGGTCGAGCCGGTCGCGCCCAGCGTATACCGCGCCAGCACCCGCCCAGACGTATCGCGCAATGCGAGGTCTGCCGACTGGCCCGCGGTGAAACCATGCGCGTCGCCCGACTTGAAGCCCGACGGCGCGAGCATCGCCGTGTCGCTGCGGACCACGTCGTTCAGGCCGAAATATTGCGAGAACCCGATCCCCGCGCGGGCGCTCGGGCTCGTCGCATCCTGGCCGATCGCGACGCCGTTACCGCTCGCGCTCGCCGCGATCGTCAGCTTGCCGCCGACGAAGCTCGCGGTGCCCGCGCTGCCGAGACCCGCATTGATCGCCGCGACCGCGTCGTCGACGGTTGCGTTCGCCCCGAGTGCGGAGAAATCGATTTTGGTCTTGGCCACCAGCGTACCGTCGCTCTTGGTCACCGCGAACGTCGCCGCGCCGGTGAAGCCGAGCCGGTCGCTCCCGGTCAACGCCGTCGCGCGCCCCTCCAGCGTCGCCGGCGGCGGCACCGCGGTGCCTGCGTTCGACGCGGTGTTGAGCACCTGCGCCATCCCCGCGAACACGTCGGCGACCTGATCCGAAAACCCCGGAAGCTGATGATCGCGCAGGTCGAGCAGGCCACCGAGCTTGCCGCCGATCGACGGGCTGTCGATCTTCTCGCCGGTCGTGGCGCCGGGCGAGCCGTCGGCGGCGGCGAACCGCACCTCGATCGGTGCATAGATCGGCTGCGAGGATCCGGCACCGCTGTCCGCATAGGATAACTGGCGCAGGCGCCGGTCGACCAGCTGGACGCCGGTGGTCGTCTCGATCGTCACGCGGCCATCGGACTGTTCGCGCGCGTTCACGCCGATCAGACCGCTCAATTCCTGGATCGCGCTGGTGCGCTGGTCGGCGACGCCGGCCGAACTCCGCCCCAGCCCCTCGAGCCGCGCGACCGAGTCGTTCAAGTCATAAATATTGCGCAGCAGCGTGTTGGCGCGGTCGACCGAATAGCCGACCTCGCCTTCGACGTCCGACCGGATCGCCGAGACGTCGGTGCCGAGCTGCTGGATCGTGCCGACCGCGTCGGCGACCGATCCGACGAACGCCGCGCTGGTCTGCGGACCGCCCGCGCTGCCGGTCATCGCAGTCGCCGCCGATGCGACCGCATTCAGCCGCGCCGAGATGCCCGAATCCGAATCCGACGCCCCCAGCACCGACTGCAACCGATCGAGATAGGTGGAGACCACCTCGGCGCGACCGGCATCGCCCGATCGCGCATAGACGGTGGTCTCCAGATACTTGTCGGCGACGCGGCTCGGCTCGCCCACCACGACGCCGGAGACCCGACCCGCGGTGACCCCGGTCGTCAGCGACACCTTTTCGCGTGCGTATCCAGCGGTGTTCACGTTGGCGATGTTGTTGGACACCGTCCGCATGGCCGCCTGCGTGGCGTTCAGGCCGGACAGGGCGGAAGACAGGATTTCGCTGAGCGACACGCGCAGTACCTTTGTTGAGCCGGGTGCTAGTCGGGCTTATCGCTTCAGGTTGCTTGCTTCCTGGAGCATGTCGTCGACCGTCGTGATGATCTTCGACGACGCGCTATAGGCACGCTGGAAGCGGATCATGTTGGTGAACTCCTGCGCCAGGTCGGCGGTCGAGGCTTCCAGCGCGAAGCCCTTGATGTTGCCCGCGCCGAGCGACCCCGGTGCGTTGATCGCATAGGCACCCGACACGCTGGATGCGCTATAGCCGTTGCCGCTGATGCGCGTCAGGCCGTTCGGATTGGGCACCGTCGCGACCGGCAGCTGGAAGATCGCCCGCGTGCGACCGTCGTCGAAGGTCGCGCTGACGACACCCTGGTTCGACACCGACACCGACGCCACGTTGCCGAGGATGCCGCCATCGACCGACGAGGATACCAGCGAAGACTCGGTGCCGAACTGGGTCAGCCCGTCGACCTTGCCGTCGGTGCCCAGCGACAGCGCGATCGGATCGGCGCCCGCCGCGTTCGTCCAGGTCGGCGTGACCGAGGAAAACAGCGCCGGCGAGCTGTTCGCCCGGTCGAGGCTGCCGTCGGCGTTGAACTTGATGTCGCCGCTGGCGAGCAGGCCGTTCGCCGCGGTCACGTCGGTCGCGGGCTGCGCGTAGATTTCGGCCTTCCAGCTGTTCGGGCCGGTCTTGATCGCACTCAGCGCGACACGGTGGGCGCCGCCCTGCTGGTCGTAGACGTCGAC
This sequence comes from Sphingomonas sp. PP-CE-3A-406, assembly GCF_003688625.1. Taxonomy (GTDB): domain Bacteria; phylum Pseudomonadota; class Alphaproteobacteria; order Sphingomonadales; family Sphingomonadaceae; genus Sphingomonas. The sequence continues at coordinate 1,014,638 of NZ_RCWY01000003.1, read as the reverse complement.
CGATCGCGAGAAGCTCGGCGACGCCACCGTGCCGTTCGCCATGTCGCCCGCGGTATAAGCGCCCGTATAGGCTGCCGTGGTCGACTGGAAATTCGCCCGCATCTGGATCTTGCTGGTCGCGGCGGCGGTGCCGGTCAGGTCGCTGACGCGGATCGGTTCGAGCGCGTTGACACTGCCCGTGTTGACATAGGCGCCCTTCGTATCGAGCCGCCAGCCCTGCAGATACTGACCCGACGTGTTCTTGAGGAAGCCGTCCTTGTCCGGCGAGAACGAGCCCGACCGGGTCAGCGACACGCCGCTTTTCGCGTCGCTGCTCGACCGGGTGATGAAGAACCCCTGCCCCTCGATGCCGAGATCGGTCGAGTTGCTCGACGCCTGCAACAGGCCCTGGTTCGAGATCAGCGCCTTGGGCTGCGCGGTCACGCCGCCCGCCGTGTAGCTGTTCGAGGCGCGGCCGTCGCCGACAAGCGTGCTGAACTGGGTTTCGACGGCCTTGTAGCCGACCGTGTTCACGTTGGTGATGTTGTCCGCGACCGCGGCCATCGCGCTGGCTTCGGCGGACAGGCCGGACACGCCGGAAAACAGGGCTGAATACAGGCTCATGCGAATACGTCTCCAAGCGGACATCGACGACAGGGTGGGCGGATACGCGCCCCTTCTCGTCACTTTATAGGGGCGTTCACGCATCGCCGGTCGGGAGCGCGCGGGTTTCGTAAAGATGCCGGTCGTGAAGATGCCGGCGACGCGGCATCGCGAGGACGTGCCCCTGGCTCGCAAGGCGGCAAATCTTGCCGGGTCGCGACCGGACTTCGTTAATCCATCCTATAACGATCCAGACACATGAAGGGTGGTTGGATGACGTTGCGGATAACCTTGCGGGACGGGGAAAAGATGATCGTCAACGGCGCGGTGCTGCGCGCCAACGGTCGCGTGGAGCTGATCGTCGAGAACCAGGTCGCGCTGCTCCGCGGTCGCGAGATCATGGCGCCGGACGAGGCGACCACGCCCGCCCGGCGGCTCTACCTCGCCTGTATGATGGCCTATATCGACGATACAGCACGCGACTCGCATCAGGATCGCATCGTCGTGCTGCTCGGTGAACTGCTGTCGGCGTTCGAAACCGCGGCGGCGCGCATGCTGTGCCTCGAATTCGCGCACTGCGTCGCCACCGCCGAATATTATCGCGCGCTCGGCATCTGCCGCCGGCTGATCGACTACGAGACCGCGGCGTTCGATCGTCTCGCCGGCCGCGCCGCCTGAGATGCGGACGATGCAGGTCCTCGCGGCGGCGACCGCCACCCTGGCGGAGATGCCGTTCGACGAGCGCTACGGCACCGTCGTCGCCGCACGCGGGGCGCTGATCGAAGTCGACGGGCTTGGCAACGCCGCGCAGATCGGCTCGCTAATCCGCATCGCCATCCGCACCGGCACGATCGACGCCGAAGTCACTGGCCTTGAGAATGGCCGCGCATTGTGCCTGCCGTTCGGCGACCCGCAGGGTGTCGCGGCGGGCGCCCGCGCGGTCGTCGCCGCGGGTGAGTTCGCGATCCGCCCCTGCGCCGCGTGGCTCGGCCGGATGGTCGATGGCCTCGGTCGCCCGGTCGACGGCAAGGGCGGGTTGCCCACCGGGCTGGTGCCGCGCCCGATCCGCGCGACGCCCCCGCCCGCTGCCGGGCGTGCGCGCGTCGGTGCCAAGGTCGAGACCGGCGTCCGTGCGCTCGATGTCTTCGCGCCGCTCTGCGAAGGTCAGCGGCTCGGGTTGTTCGCCGGGTCGGGCGTCGGCAAGTCGGTGCTGCTGTCGATGCTGGCACGCTGGACCGACTGCGATGTCGCGGTGATCGGGCTGATCGGCGAGCGCGGCCGCGAGGTCCAGGAATTCGTCGAGGACGATCTCGGCGCCGCCGGTCTCGCGCGCAGCGTGGTGGTCGTCGCGACCTCGGACGAGCCCGCGCTGATGCGCCGCCAGGCCGCCTGGACGACGCTCGCGATCGCCGAGCATTTCCGCGATCAGGGTCTCAAGGTGTTGTGCCTGATGGATTCGGTCACGCGGTTCGCGATGGCGCAGCGCGAGATCGGGCTTGCGTCGGGCGAACCGCCCGCGACCAAGGGCTATACCCCGACCGTCTTCGCCGAGCTGCCGCGGTTGCTCGAACGTGCTGGTCCGGGTCTTCCCGGTCAGGGTACGATCACGGGTCTGTTCACCGTCCTCGTCGATGGCGACGATCACAACGAACCCGTCGCGGATGCGGTGCGCGGTATCCTCGACGGCCATGTCGTGATCACGCGTAAAATCGCCGAGCGCGGCCGCTATCCGGCGATCGACCTGCTGAAATCGGTCTCGCGCACCTTGCCGCGCTGTCACACGCCCGAAGAGAACGACATCCGCCTCGCCGCGCGCCGCATCCTGTCGACCTATGGCGACATGGAAGAGATGGTCCGGCTCGGCGCGTACAAGCCTGGGTCGAGCCCCGAAGTCGACGAGGCGATCCGCCTTGCGCCACAGATCGAGGCACTGCTGACGCAGGGCAAGCAGGATCAGGCGAACGCCGCACAGACCTTCGCGATCCTGGCCGAGTTGCTGGCGGTCGAGCCTGCAGCGACGGCGGACGCGCGCCCTGAACCCACGCTGGAGATGGCAGCATGACGACGCCTTACGATACCGCGTTGCGCGTCGTCGAACGCAAGCTCGACGCGGTCCGGGCCGCGATCGGCCTCGCGATCGACGAGCTCGAGCGGATCGAAAAAGCGCATATCGCGGTCGAAAACGCGATGATCCGCGAAGGTCTCGTCGCGTTCGGCGAACCCCGCCTGACCACCGATCGCTACTTCGTCCGCGCCCGCGACCATCGTCGCCAGCTCGCCGAGCACCGCGCCGCCGCACACCTGCATCTCGAGTCGCTGCGTCGCAAGGCGGTCGAAGTCTATGGCTCGCGCACCGCGATCGAAGGTGCCGTCGGCGCGCACCGCGAGGCCGAGGCCCGCAGTCTCGCCGCCGCCGAACAGGCGATGCTCGACGACCTCACCGCGGCCCGTCCCGCGTCACGGCGCGGCCGCAAATTTGCGGCGCATGTCGCGAACGCCCGACTTGCTCCGACCAGCAAGATGCCCACGCCGTGATCGATCCGACAGGGTTGGCGAGCGTCCCGCGCGATCGCCGGGCCGCGATCATCTATGGTGCCGCACAAGCCGAGATGGCGAAGCATCTCTGGCAGGCCGCGCTCGGCGGATCGGGGACCGGATCGCACGACGACTCCGCCTCGGTGACGGCACGCGACGCATCGTCGCCGACCTCGCTCGATTCACTGATCGCGCTGCTGATGCCGGAAGCCAAGGTTCCCGCGACGACGCCCGATCCGGTTGCCGGAGCCGCGGAGGTTCGCGCCCGCTTTGCAACGGCCGACCTGGGTCCCGCTCTACATCGTCCTGCAATCGATTCGGCCCCGCATACGGGGGTGGCTGCGGTAGACGGACTCGGGCGCAATGCCCGGCACGCGCCGACCTTGCAGGCCGCAGCGGCGCGCACCGGTATTCCGGCAGCGGCACTGGCCGCGATCGTAGACGCCGAAGCCGGCAAGGCGCGCGACGGAACCTGGCAGACCTATTCGCGCAATCCACGATCGAGCGCCGCCGGCCTCGGTCAATTCCTCAGTCGGACCTGGGAAGGCATGGCCGAAACCGGCGGAACATGGCTGAACGGATTCGCGCGCGCCAATGGCTTGCTCGGCGAGAACGGCAAGGTGCTCGCGAGCGCGCGGGCGACGGTGCTGTCGCTGCGCTACGATCCGACCGCGGCGATCAACGGCATCGCCGACTTCGCCCGACGCAATCTCGACGGGCTCGATCGCGCGGGCGTTTCGGCGCACGGCGAGGTCGGCGCAACCGCACGCCTCGCGTATCTCGGCCACCACCTCGGACTGGGCGACGCGGTGCGGTTCGTCCGCGACGGCGGGCTATCCGAATCGCGCGCGCACACGCTGCTCAATGCTCAGATCGGCGCCGGCGACAGCAGCCGTCGAATCGCCTCGACCGGCGACGCCACGGTCGCGCATCGCAACTGGCTGCTCGATTTCATGGACCGCAAAATCCGTCCGCAGCAGTTCGCAAACATTTCCGGCTGACGATTCCGTACAATCCAATTACATCCTATATGGGAGATACAGGATGTTAACTAATTGACCCCAAAAGGAGATTGTTCGGAAGCGCTGTAGCGACCGAGGTTTGGGGACTACCAATGTCGAAGATCACCGCCGCGCTAGAGGCCGCCGTCGCAATCGTTATCGAAAACACACCGGCCGATGGCGCAGCGATGACCAACCGCCAGCGCGTGTATGGCGACCGCGCCTTTGCCGGGATCCTGAAGCTCATCGCCCCGCGCATCCGCCACTTCATCCGCCAATACGGGCTGGTCTCGCACTGGGAGGACGCCGAGCAGTGCTGCGCGATCGGCGTGCACCGTGCGATCCAGGGCTATGACCCGACCAAGGCGCAGTTCACGACCTTCGTGAACTGGCAGCTCCGCGGCGAGCTCCAGGGCCTCCGCTTCCGCCTGATGACCGATCAGCGCCCCTCGGCGAAGAAGGTCTCAGCCGCGACCGTGTCGCTCCATGCCGTGATGTCGAACGCCGATGGCGAGGATATGACGCTCGAGACGATGATCATGGACGAAAATGCGCTGGAGCTGACCGAATCGGGCGCATCAGCGCACATGGCGACGCTCACGCGGACCAAGCTGATCGAGGATTACGTCGATCACCTGCGCGACGTCGGCACCGATCAGCTCGCACGTCGCGCCCGCAAGGCGACCCCGGAGCGTGCACGCGAGATCGCCGGGCCGCGCCTGCGCTCGTCCGTCCATCCGATCGATCCGTCGGACCTCGCCGCGCTGGAAGCCAAGATCGCGCTCCACCGCGAGGCGATCGAACGCCGCCTGTCCGAGGACGCCGAGCAGGACGCCCGGATCGACGACGAGGCGGTCCGCGAGCGGACTCGCCAGGTCGCCAAGCGCGCCACCGCGGCGATAGCCGAAATGGCGGATCGCACGCCACGCTTCGCCGCAGCGCTGTCGACGCCCGTTCCAGCACGCCCCCGCCGCGAATCTATCGGGTCGGTCGCGCTGTGATCTGACGCTGGCCGGTGACAGCACGCCGGCCACGCTTTTTCGGCATGCCCAAGATAGTTTGTGTCGTCCGCGCCACAGGCATCCTAAACCCTCCTAAAATAGAACAAGGTTTACGGGAGGTTTAGATGCCGGTGCACGATATGACGGATTTGCTGGCCATCGACAGTCCATCCGACATCGACGAACGCCTGATCCGTGCCGCCCGCGATATCGCGTTGATCGGATCGGGATTGATGCAGTGCCAGGGTGCGGTCCTGTTGACGCTGGCACTACCGGCTCAAACCAGCGAGGGCGCGCTTGTCCTCAAATTGTGGGACGAGACCCTCGTCCCCTACCGCGATCCGCGCTGCGCTCGCCCGGATCATCTTCTGGGTCCCGCCGTGGCCACGCTCGAGCGCGCCTCCATCGTATTGTTCGCTCGACTGGCGGCGATCCGGACGGCACGCCACGGCGCCGCCTTCTCCTGTATCGTCACCGACGGAACGGGCGTGGTCCTGATGACGGGGCGGCCACCGCGCGACGCAAGCGCGCTGATCGCCGCCGCGGATCGGCGCGGTACGGCCGTCGCCATCATTCCGCCAGCACCCGACAGCATCTGGACGCTGATGGCCGCCGACCGTCTTTACGCCCCACTCAACTGATCCGACACTCGACCGGTCCGATATCCCGCTTTGATACATCCTATACCGCTGCGTTTCCGTTGTCATCGATCCGTAATTCTTGATAGGAACATGACGTATAGGGGAATTGAACAGTGGAGCAGCGTGAGTGACCGTCCTCACTCGGCAGGATCGGCCGCGTAAGGGCCATTCGAAGCCGTTGGCTGCCGACGTCCTGGCGAATGGCGGAACCGGCGGCAGCGTCATCGTCGCCGACCGCTATCGTTCGGTCGTGTTCCCCAATCGCGTGCGCGAACATCGCCTGAAGCGCGGTCATCCCAAGCTCCTCGCCTTCGCCGGGTCGATCCCCGAAATCCCGTATATCCGCCTGTCGAAGATCGAGCGTGGCGAGGTCTTCCCGCGCGCGATCGAGCTTGTCCGGATCGCGGGAACGCTGGACGTCGAGCCCAAAGATCTGCTGATCGACGTGCAATCGCCGCAGTTCGACCTCGAAACCTGGTTTGCCCCGTTCGCCGATACGGCGGTGCTCGACGACCAGCGCGAAGCGGAGACCGCGGTCGCACTCGCCGCGGCGATCCGCGCCACGCGCGCCGGCGACCCGACGCTATCGCCCGCAGTCATCGATTCCGACTTCGGGATCGCGCCGGTCATCCTGTCGCGGCTCGAAAATGCGCAAAAGGGCCTGCTTCGCTGGGGCGCACCGACAGTGGCCTCACTGTGCCGGTTCTTCCACGTCGCGGACGAAACCGCGTTGCGCGCGCATCTCGACCAGATGCACGCCTGCGGTGCGCTCGACCAGTTCCTGCACGAGATCGGCGACCCTGAGGATCGCAGGGCACGGACCCGCCAACGCATCGCCGCGCTCCGTCAGGAGCTTGCCCACGCCGAACGCATTTCCGCGCCCGTCGCGCCGGCCAGCGTCCGGAGTGCATTGCCATCTGGTCAGACGGTCGGCGCCTCGGTCCGGCTTGCGACGGTCTACGGCCTGCCGCTGCCCGACGGCGCGATCGCGATGCAGCCGACCGGCGCAACCGTCGAGCTGCCCAGTTTCGCCGGGCCGCGCGCGTTCGGCCTGCGCGTCGGCCGCGCCCCGCTCGGCAGCGGACTGCCCGGGCACGCGACGGTGATCGTCGATCCGGACCGCTATCCGCAGGCCGGCGGCATCGCGCTCGTCAAATCCGGCGAAGGCCACCGCCTGATGGCGGTCTCGCTGGATCCAAGGGGTGCGATGACCGCGCACGGCCTCGACCCGGCGGACTCGGTCGCGCTCGATACGCTCGCCCCCGCCGATGCCGTAGCGGTGATCGCGGCGTATCACGTCTAGGACGGATTGGCGCTTATCGTTTCGAGCGCGCTACAGCTCATACCGTTCCTTCACCCTACACGTATGCGGCAGTTAGCCGCGTCGACCATGCATCAGTCATTCCCGCGCAGGCGGGAAGCCATACTGGCAAACCTCGCGGCATGATTGCGACCGTTTGAGCATCTGGGTCCCCGCCTCCGCGGGGATGACGAGATGTCCCATATCGGGGGGGGATAAATGCCGGCTCGTTCCGTGGTCCGCCGTTTCGCAACCAAAATCTACAGATTCGCGGAGCCATGGATCCCGGAACGAGCTCTCGTGAGCGTAGCGAAGGGCCGGCATGACCAAATTCCGCTAAAAACCATGATCCAGATTAAATCTCGTGCAGCTCAGCCGCCGCTGCGGCCCAGTGCGGTCTTCAGCAGCGACTGTTGCTTGCGATAGAGATTGGTCATCGCGGTGAAGTCGGCCTGGATCTGCCCCATCTTCAGCAATTGATCCTCGACCGACACGTTGTTGCCGTCGGGCTTGGTTTCGCTGACGTCGTGATCGAGCTGGATCCCCCCGCCACCTCGAGGCGCGCGCGCACCCAGCGCGCTCATCGCCCCGGTCAGCATCACGCGCGGACGCGCGACGCTCGGGCTGCCGCTGCGCCCGCCGGTCTGCTGCGCGAGCAGTTCGGAGAAATCGGGCGCCGCAACGTCGCGCGCCTTGAAGCCCGGTGTCTCCGAATTGGCGATGTTCTGCGCGATGACGCGCTGCCGGTCCGCGAGATGCTTCATCTCGCGCGTGATGCCGGCGAGGATCGAGGGAACGGCCATGTCTAGAATCCCGTGTAGCTTGACGAACCGCCCGACAACCGGGTCAGCGCGGCCTGATAATTGCCGAGTTGCGCCTGCTCGATCGCGGTCGAGCCCGGCTTGCGTCCGTTCGACACGCCGGTGTCCGCGAGCAACGCCTTGGTGTCGTCCCAATAGAGCGATCGATACGCGGACTGCGCGAACGAGATCGCCTGCGTGATCCGCGACAGCGCGTTGGCCGCCTCGGTCTTCGTATCGAGCCGGAGCGCCTCGTTCAGCCCCAGCGCGAACGCACCGCCGGGCCTGACTTTCGGCGCATCGTCGGGAATCGACGCCGGGCTCGAAATCCGCCGCGCGTCGAGCCCGAGCTTGGCGAGCGCGTCCTTGCCCGCCGACCCTGCGACGAATTCGATCTCGTTGCCGGGCTTCAGGTCGATGCGGAGATTGCGACCCACGCCTTTCAGCGGCGTGGTGACGCTCGCGACCTTCGTCCCGACGAGCTGCCGGACCCGGTCGGCGAGCGTAGACAGCGTATCGTCGTCGCCGATCACGATCTTGCGCAGCGCACCGCCGTTGATCCGCACGGAGAACTCATCCCCGGCGCGTAGGCTGGTCTGTGCTTCGAGCGTCACCGAATCGCTCGGCGTCAACGTGCCCCGGTGCAAGCCGATCGCGCCGAGCACGGTGTCGCCGCCGGCGATCGCCGACAGTCGCACCGACTCGGTCTTGGCGCCGATCACGCCGAACTGGCTGGTCGTCCCGATCGCCCCGGTCGAGGCGTCGATCCGCGCGACGAAGCCGTCGGTGGTCCCGGTCTTCGTGGTGCCGAGCGTCCCATTGGTGCGGCCGCCCGCATAGATTTCACCGCCCAGGAACGCGACGCTGTCGACCTGATCCTCGCCGGCCGTCGCGACATAGGTGATCGCCGCGCCCGACAACCCTGCGTCGATCCGGGCGACGAAGCCATCGCGCCCCGCCCCGCCGGCGTTCGCCTGCGTCCCCGACAGCGCCGCATCAGTCGCACCGCCGACCGCGATCGTGCCATCCGCCGCCACCGCGATCGCGCGCGCATCCGCCCTGCCCAGGCCGAGCGTCGCGATATCCGTCGCCAGCGATCCGGCGTCGAGCTTGTGGACAGTTGCCTGACCGCTTTCGCTGGTCAGCGCGAGTACCTGTCCGTCGATCGAGATCGCCAGCGCCTTGACCGTGTCCGCACCGGCGCCGCCGATCGTGCGGGTCTCCTTCAGCGTGCCGGTCGCGTCCAGCCGCGCGAGATACGCATCGCCGCCGTTCGCCTCGGTCTGGCCGCCGATATAGATCGCACCATCCGCGCCGACCGCCACCGCCGTCGCGGATTGCGCGCCGAGCGAACGGACCAGAGTCGAGAACGTCTCGCCGCCCGACGCATCGTAGCGCGCGACCATCATGTCGCCGTCGCTGTTGGCGCCGTCGAACCCGCCCGTCACCGTCCCCGCCACGACGATTCCGCCGTCGGGCGCGATCGTCACCGCCGCCCCCTGCGCAGACCCGGCCGCGCCCAGATTGCGTTGCCAGACGACGCTGCCTTCGCTGTCGACCTTGGTCAGGAACAGATCGTCCGCGCCATGCGACAGATTGCCGCCGATATCGCCCGCGGTCGTGCCGACGACATAGCTGAACCCGTTCGCGTCGGTCGCCATCGCCTGTGCATTGGTCGCCGCCGAGATCGTCGTCGCCTTCGCCTTGCCGGTCGTATCGGTCGCGGCGACGACCTCCTGCCGCGCGGTCGCCGCCCGATCGACTGCGCTGATCGTGCCGAGCGTCTTGCGCGTCGGGTCGGTCGTCAGATCGTCGAACCGCGACAGCCGCGTATTGGTCGGCGTATCGGGTTCGGTGACGCCGCTCGCGACCATCAGCGCATCGCCCGCGCCGACCTGATCGATAGACACCGTCTCGAAGCCGGCACGCTCGAGCGACAGCGTCCATTTCTCGCCGGTCTTGGCGGGGACGAACTTGACCGAGGGCCAGCGCGGCACCGGGTTGCCGGTGTCGTCGAGCACCGCATTGCCGCTCGCATCGCGCTTTGGCACCGCGGCGATCTTCGCATTGATCGCGTCGGCGACGCTGTCGAGCGTCGGCGGCTGCGGCGTCCCCGACAGATCGACCGTGACGCTGTCCGAGACGCCCGGCTGCGACAGGTCGATACGCAGGATTTCCTTGCCGGTCATTCCCGCCAGCGGCGCGGTGCGCGTGTCGTTGACGCCGGTCCCGACGATCGTCGCGGTGCTCAGCGACGACGCCGCCTTGACGCCGACGGTCTGCGCCTGCCGTGCAAGGCTGCCGAACGACAGGTCCATCTTGTCCGACGGCGCCGATCCCAGATAGGTCTTGAGATCGGCCAACCCCTTGGCGAAGGCCTTTTCCAGATTGGTGCGTTCGCTCGACGCAGTCGTGTCCTTGGCCGCGCTTTCGGCGAGCAGGCGCAGGCGATCGAGCGCCTTGTACGCGACGAAGGTCGTCTGCACGTCGCCGGGCACGGTGGCGCTGCTGCTGCTCGCCTTGTCGATGATCGTCTTCATGCTCTTGATCAGCGACACCTGCGACGAGTCGCTGAGCGTCGAGGCCTTCTGCTTCCAGGGCGGCGTCGTGACGGGCGTGGTGAACGCCGCCTTCGCCTTGCGCTGCGCCTTGGTTTCGATCGGCGTCGCCGCGTTGGACGCGGCAAAGGCCGAGAAGGCATCGCTGCCCGTCAACACGCTGAGACCGATCAGGCCATTCGAGAAATTGCTCATGTCTTCCTCTTCGAGCGCCGTCCGGATCGATCGCTCTCTCCTATAATAGGGGGGAAGCGTACGGGCCGGTTCCCGACGCGATCTTTTGGAGCACACGCGGACCATGACGCTGGCCGAACCGCCCGAACTCAAGCGCTATTCCGGCATCGAGCGCGCCGCCGCGCTGATGCTGACCCTCGGCAAGGAGCATGGCGCACCGATCTGGGATCAATTGTCGGTCGAAGAGGTCAAGGACCTGTCGTCGGCGATCGCCCAGCTCGGTCGCGTGCCGTCGCATGTCGCCGAGCACCTGCTCGTCAGCTTCACCGGCGAAGTCACCAGCATGAACGCGCTGCACGGCTCGTACGAGACCGCCGAACGCCTGCTCGACGGCGTCTTGCCGACCGACCGCGTGCGCGAGATCATGGAGGACATCCGTGGTCCCGCCGGCCGGACGATGTGGGACAAGCTGTCGAACGTCAGCGAGTCGGTGCTCGCACGTTATCTGAAGAACGAATATCCGCAGACCGTCGCGGTCATCCTGTCGAAGCTGAAGCCCGAAAACGCCGCCGGCGTGCTCGCGCAATTGCCACAGGACATCGCCACCGAAGTCATCCAGCGGATGCTGCGGATGGAGACCGTCCAGAAGGACGTGCTGCTCCAGGTCGAGCAGACGCTGCGCAGCGAGTTCATGAACAACCTGTCGCGCGCGCAGCGCCACGATCCGCACGAGGCGATGGCCGAGGTTTTCAACGCGATGGACCGGTCGACCGAAGAGGCGATGCTGTACGCGCTCGACGAACACGCGCCCGAGTCCGCCGAGCGGATCCGCGCGCTGATGTTCACGTTCGAAGATCTCGGCGGACTGGTCCCGCAGGCTGCCGCGGTGATCGTCCGTCAGGCCGACAAGCGACAGATGGCGCTCGCGCTCAAGGGGGCCACCGACGAAATCCGCCGTCTGTTCCTCGGTACGATGACAGAGCGCTCGGCGAAGCTGATGCGCGAGGACATGGCCGCGATGGGGCCGGTGCGTGCGCGCGATTGCGAGGAGGCGCAGACCGCGCTCGTCCGGCTCGCCAAGCAGCTGGCCGACAGCGGCGATATCCTGCTGGTCGATCCGAAGAGCAACGATGCGATGATCGTCTGAGATCATGGACGCAGCCTTTCATATCCGCCCGTTCGCGTTCGATCGCGTGTTCGAAACCGCCGTCCCGCTTCGTACCGCGCATGCGGAGACCGAGGATCTCCAGCTGATGATCGCGACGCTGGAGGCCGAGCTTGCCCTCGCCCGCGCCGATTGCGACCGCCACGTCGCGGTCGCCCGGGCGGACGGGTTCGACGCAGGACTCGCGCAGGCGCAATCCGATCGCGATACCGCGCTGCTCGCCGCGGTCGACGCGCTTCATGCGACGATCGAGACGGTCGAGGCGGAGCTCGAAAGCGTGGCACAGGAGGCCGCACGCGAGGCGGCGTCGGTCGCGATCGTCGCCGCGGAACTGCTCGCCGGTCGCGCGCTCGTCGAATATCCCGGCGGCGCGATCGACGCGGCGATCGGCCGCGCGCTGCAACAGGTCGCGCGCGGGCAGGAGATCGGCGTCGCCGTCGCGCCCGACCTGGTCCCCGAGATCGAACGCCTCGTGGCGATCCGTCAGAACGGCGACCGTCGCCACCTCGCGCTGACCGTCCACGCGGATGCCGCGCTGGCGATCGGCGACGCGCATATCCACTGGGATCGCGGCGGCGTCGTCCTCGAAGCCGCAACACGCATCGCCGCCGTTGAGGCAGCGCTCGGCCCGGTCCTGGAACGCGTCGACGGCTGATCCTGCATGCTCCCCCGCCAGGGGGGGTGGCACCAAAGGTGTCGGAGGGGGAGGACACGGAACAGAGGTTTCCCTGTCCTCCCCCTCCGTCTGGCAAGCGCCAGCCACCTCCCCCTGGCGGGGGAGGATCGAAATTCGACGCCTGTGGATCGATCCGTCGTAGAGCGTCCTCGTCATCCCCGCGGAGGCGGGGACCCATATGCTCAGGTCTTGGCGATCATACCCGGAAGCCTGCCAGTATGGGTTCCCGCCTACGCGGGAATGACGAACCATCGCACCGCCCGGCTTGATGACACCACGTCAGACCGCCACCCGATCACCGGCCGGCAAAAGTTTCCGCCCGGCAAGAACTGCCGCCTCGCGTCTCTCCTATAATGAAATCAGGCATTGCTGCCGTTTCGAATGGGGTTTCGCTTGGATCAGATACGGACAGTGTTGGGGCAGATCGGTCGCCAGCGCCTGCTCCTGATGGGAGGAATCGCTGCTGCGCTGCTCGCCGTTCTCGCGGTGGTGGCGACGCGCGGCGGCGACTCGACGATGGGGTTTCTCTACACCGACCTCGACCCGAGCGCGGCACAGTCGATCGCTGAAAAGCTGAAGGCGCAGAACGTCGCCTTCCAGCTCTCGGCCGACGGCACCTCGATCATGGCGCCCGAGGACAAGCTCGCCGAACTGCGGATGGGCATGGCCGGCGAGAAGCTGGGCGGTAAGATCGGCTACGATGTGCTCGACGAGGAGGAGCCGTTCGGCGTCTCCGCGAGCCGCGCCAAGATGAACGAGACGCGCGCGATCGAAGGCGAACTGGCGAAGTCGGTGGAGACGCTCCAGAGCATCTCCCGCGCCCGCGTCCATATCGTCATGCCCGACCGCGCGATGTTCGCGACGCAGACCACCAAGGCGAGCGCCGCGGTGACCGTGAAGACCAAGGGTCGGCTCGGTGCCGAAGCGGTCCAGTCGATCCGCTACCTCGTCTCGTCCTCGGTGCCCGACCTGTCGCCCGAGTCCGTCTCGATCGTCGATCAGACCGGCGCGTTGCTCGCCCGCGCGGGCGACGCCGGAACGATGGGATCGAGCGACATCGACGAACGCCAGGCGACCGTCGAATCCGGCATGCGCGACGAGATCGAGGCGATGCTCGCGCCGATCGTCGGCCAGGGCAAGGTTCGCGCCGAAGTCTCCGCGGAGATCGACCGCGACCGCACGCAGGAAGAATCCAACGTCTTCGATCCCGACAAGCAGGTGATCGCGCATCAGGTGTCGGTCTCCGGCAAGGATCAGAACGCCGACACGCAGGCCGCCCCGCAGGGCGCCAGCATCGCCCGACAGCTCCCCGACGCACAGCCCCAGGCCGGCGGCACCGGGACCAACCGCAGCGAAGCGCATGACGAAACGTCGGAGGATACGACCTACGACAACAGCAAGACGCACAGTGTCGTCGACCGCGCGCCCGGCCGGATCAAGCGGCTGTCGGTCGCGGTGATGGTCGATGGCGGCGCCAAGGGACTGCCCGCGGCGCAGATCCAGCGGCTGACGCGGCTGGTCGAGAATGCGGTCGGCGCGGACACCGCCCGCGGCGACAGCGTCGTGATCGAAAGCATGGCGTTCGCCGCCGACGACAGCCTCAAGGATACCGACTCCGGCTTCCTGTCGCGGCTGCCCGTCGATCAGCTGTGGATGCTGGGCAAGCTGTTGCTCATCGCCGGGGTCGGGCTGGTCGCGCTTCGGATGATCCGGCCGCAGGCGAGCGGCGAAACGGGCACCGCGGCGGAGCGCCTGCTCACCGCGCAGACCGCGGAGTTGGCGGCGCTGCCCGACCAGTCCGGTACCGTACCGGGCGGGGTCCAGCGCCCGCTGCTCGAAGCCAACGGCCCCGCGCTCGATGAGGAAATCGCGCTCGCGCAGGTCGATGGCCAAGTCAAATTCGGCGCGCTTCGCCGGGTCGGTGACGCAATCACCGCGGCCCCGCCCGAAGCCGCCGCCGTAATTCGCCAATGGATGAACGCATGATGGATACGCAGATGACCAACCCCGTGCCGCATCTTACCGACCCCGACGACATCGTGCCCGTCGCGTTCCTCGAGGAGTTCGACGACCCCGCCGATGTCGCGGCGGCGGCGATGTCCGGCAATGCCGATCTGCAGGCGGTCTTCGACGTGCCGGTCAAGGTTCACGCCGTCCTCGGCCGATCGAAGATGCTGATCGGCGACCTGCTCAAGCTGAAGGCCGGGATGGTCGTCGAACTCGATCGTCGCGTCGGCGAGCCGGTCGACATCTTCGTCAACGATCGCCTGATCGCCCGCGGCGAAGTGGTGCTGATCGACAACATGCTCGGCATCACGCTGACCGAAATCCTCCAGCAGGAAAATCGCGCGTGATCCGCACCGGCGACGACCCCCATCTGCTGTTGATCGGTGCGGATGCGGTCCTGAAGATCGCGGCGCAGATGGCGCGCGACAACGGTGCGACCGTCTCGATCGCGGACGATATCGATACGGCGCTGGCGATCCTGCGCGAGACCAGCGTCGGGCTGGTGATGATCGACGTTGCCGCCGATGTCGCCGGGTTCATCACCAGCCTCCGCATCGAGGCGTTCGTGATGCCGGTGATCGCCTGCGGGATCGACGTCCAGGCCGAGCAGGCGGTGGCCGCGATCCGGGCGGGTGCCCGCGATTACGTCTCGCTGCCACCCGACCACGCGCTGATCGCCGCGATCCTCACCAACGCGGCGGCCGCGCCACCGGGGACGCTGATCGGCAAGGACGCGAGCTTCGTCCGTGCGGTCGGCTATGCCTGGTCGATCGCACCGAGCCGGATCGCCTTGTCGATCGTCGGTGAACCCAAGACCGGGCGGACGATGCTCGCGCGCTCGATCCACGCCATCTCGGGACGCACCGGGCGGTTCCTGATCGTCGACGCCGCGCACGGCACGCCGACCGCGATCGAGGCCGACCTGTTCGGTCGCGCCGCCGGTGGCACCCTGCCGCCGCGGCGGGGCAAGCTCGACGAGGCACGCGGCGGTACGCTGTTCCTGCGCGAGGTCGACCGCCTGCCGCTCGACACGCAGACCCGGCTCGCGCACGCGCTCGCCTCGGGCTATGCGGACACCCGGATCATCACCTCCGCGCACGCCGATCTGGCAGTGTCCGCCGCCGCCGGGACGGTCCATGCAGACCTCGCCGCGCGGCTGGGAACGGTGCGGATCGCACTGCCGCCGCTGCGCGACCGGGTCGGCGATATCCCCGCCCTGGCGGCGCATTTCGCCGAGCAAGCCGCCCGCGTGGAGCAGATCGCGGTCCGCCCGATCGCCGACTCCGCGCTCGCCTTGCTCGCGCGCCACAGCTGGCCGTGCAACGTCCAGGAACTCGAGGATGTCGTCCACCGCGCCACCGTCCTCGCGCGCGGCCCGGTGGTCGGTCCCGACGATCTCGTGCTCGCCGACGGCACGCGGCTGGCACGCACCACCGACGAGGCGACGCCCGGCGTCGACCGTCTCGTCGGCCACACCGTCGAGGATGTCGAACGCGCGCTGATCCTCAAGACGCTCGAACGCTGTCGCGGCAACCGTACCTCCGCGTCGGGAATCCTCGGCATCTCGGTCAGGACGATGCGCAACAAGCTGAAGAGCTTCGTCGAAGCCGGGATCGCGATCATCCCCGCCACCTGATCCGGCTCGCTACCTGCCCCCTGCCCCCCTCCATCTGATCCGGACCCGCATCGCCATGCCGCCAGTCATCGCCAATTTCCTGCAGCGCATCGGCGCCAATCGCGACATGGCGCTCGCGGTCGGGGTGATCGCGATCATCGGCATGCTGATCCTGCCGATGCCCGGCTGGATGCTCGATCTCGGGCTAGCGCTGTCGATCACGCTGTCGGTCATGATCCTGATGACCGCGCTGTTCATCGACAAACCGCTCCAGCTGTCGGCGTTCCCGACGATCCTGCTGATCTCGACGATGCTGCGGCTCGGCCTCAACCTCGCCTCGACGCGGCTGATCCTGGCGCATGGCCATGAAGGCTCGCATGCCGCCGGTGGGGTGATCGCGGCGTTCGGCGAATTCCTGATCGGCGGCGAGACCGTGATCGGCCTCACCATCTTCGCGATCCTGATCGTGATCAACTTCGTCGTCATCACCAAGGGCGCCGGGCGTATCGCCGAAGTCGCCGCGCGCTTCAGCCTCGACGCGATGCCCGGCAAGCAGATGGCGATCGACGCCGATCTCAACGCCGGCACGATCGACGAACGCCAGGCCAAGGAACGCCGCGCCGAAGTCGAAGCCGAGAGCGGCTTCTACGGCGCGATGGACGGTGCGTCTAAGTTCGTGAAGGGCGATGCGGTCGCCGCGTTGTTGATCACCGCGATCAACGTCGTCGTCGGGCTGATCATGGGCGTCGCGGTCCACGGCGTACCGTTCGGCGAGGCGTTCCACACCTATACGCTGCTGACGGTCGGCGATGGCCTGGTCAGCCAGATCCCCGCGCTGATCGTCTCGATCGCCGCCGGCCTGCTGGTCTCGAAGGGCGGCGTCGCGGGCAAGACCGGCGCTGCGCTCGGCGACCAGCTCGGCCGCTATCCCAAGGCGTTCGGGATGGTCTCGGTGATGATGGGACTGCTGGCGATCATCCCCGGCCTGCCGTTCATTCCGTTCGCGATATTTTCGGCGGCCTGCGGCTGGGCGGCATACAAGCTCGATCGCGATGCGCGCACCCGCGTCGTGCAGGATCGCATGGACAAGGCCGCGGCCGATGCCGATGCGATGCCCGACGAGGAACCGATCTCGCGCACGCTGGCGATCGACGCGGTGCGGATCGAGATCGGCTATGCGCTGCTGCCGATCATCAACGACGAACGCCGCGAGCCCCGGCTCGACGATCAGGTCCGCGCGCTGCGCCGGCAGATGGCGGTCGATTTCGGCTTCGTGCTGCCGTCGGTGCGGATCCTCGACAACATGGCGCTGAAGCCGAACGAATACGTCGTCCACATCAAGGAGACCGAGGCGGCGCGCGGCGAGATCCGGCTCGACCGCCTGCTCGTGATCAACCCGCCGCAGGACTCGCTGTCGCTGCCGGGCGAAGCGACCCGCGAACCCGTGTTCGGCCTGCCCGCTTTGTGGATCGACCGCGAGCTGCGCGACGAGGCGGGGATGCGCGGTCTGACCGTGGTCGATTGCGGCACGATCATCACCACCCACCTGACCGAGCTGGTGAAGGACAACATCGCCGATCTGCTGAGCTACACCGAGACGCAGAAGCTGCTCAACGAAGTCCACAAGGAGTCGGAAAAGCTCGTCGCCGATATCGTGCCGGCCAAGATCAGCGTGTCGGGGGTGCAGCGCATCCTCCAGAACCTGCTCGCCGAAGGGATCTCGATCCGCGACGTGCCGACGATCCTCGAGGGCATCGCCGAGGCGGCGCCGTTGACTTCCAACATCACCCAGATGACCGAGCATGTCCGCGGCCGGCTGGCGCGCCAGATTTCCGCGCAGCAGACACGCGAAGGGGCGATCCCGATCGTCACGCTGTCGGGCGAATGGGACGAGGCGTTCGCCGAAAGCCTGGTCGGGCAAGGCGACGACCGGCATCTGGCGATGGCGCCGTCGAGCCTCCACGCGTTCCTCGCCGCGATCCGCGAGACCTTCGACCGGCTCGCGACCGAGGGTGAGATCCCGTGCCTGCTGACCAATCCGGCGATCCGGCCGTTCGTCCGCTCGATCATCGAACGAGTCCGCCCCGCCACCGTCGTCCTCTCGCAGAACGAAGTGCATGCGAGAGCCCGCATCCGCTCGCTCGGAGTGGTTGGGTGACCGCCGCGCCCGACAGTCCGAGAACCACCTATAATAAGACGATGATACGCCGATCACCGCGTCGAGGACACGCATGACCCCGCCGAGCTTCTCCCTGTTGCCAGGTCTCGACGCCGTCGCGGTGGCCGGCAAGTCACCAGCGACATCGTCCGGCGCAGGCTTCGACGCGGCACTCGCCGGAACGGGGTTCGGCCCGACGAAAACGGGGCAAGGGTCGCGCAGCGCGACGACTGCCGACGCGACGTCACAGCTGCCCTTCGCCTCCGCCCGATCGGGTGGCGCACCGATAGTGCTGGCCCAAACGGCGGCGGCGTCGTCGCCCCCGGCCGCGCGGCTGATCGCCGACACCTACGGGCTCGCGACCGCTATGCCTGCGACGTCAACCCTCGGCGCGCCGTTGGTCCCTTCCCCGCCCAGCCCGGCGACGGCCGCTTCGAATGCAGAAGGCTCGGCCCCCGTGCCGGGTGACACGAAGACGGAGTCGACGGACACAGCCGTGTCGCCCGCAATTGCTACGCCTGCGCCGACCGCAAAACTTGCGCTCGCCGACCTCACGGCAACCCCTGCTATCGGCAATCAACCATCGCAGACCGCGCTGCCCGCAACAACGACGCCAATTGAGGCCGACGCTAAGCCGTCCACGCCGACGACTAATGGTACCGGCGACGCAGCCTCGCCTTCTATCGCCGCGAAGCCCGCGCCGGGATCGGCGTCGGCGAACGCGATATTGGCATCGAAAACCGCTTCGCCGCCGTCTCCGAAATCGGCGCCGATTGCGCCCGCGACGGCACCGTCGACTTCGGTGCGCGGCGCGGTCAAGGACACGCGGGCCTCCGAGGACGAGACCGTGGCGGACCGCACGCTGCCGTCGACGACACAGCCTTCGCCCTCGGTCACGACGGTTCCGGTCCCCACCGCGGTGTCGCCTGCCAATCCCGCAACGACGCCGGCTCCAACGGTGGCAGTCCCGGCTACTGCCACTACGACAACGGGACGCGCCGTCACAGCGACGCGCGGCGGGAAAGCCGGCGTGACGCAGACGGAGCCGGACGAGAAGACCGCCCCCTCATCCGCACTGAATGTTGAAAACCTGGGCACCGCAGAAAAGACGCCGGCACTCGACGCGGCGGCGCCAACTCTGGCCGTCCTCGCGACGCCGCCGGCAAACGCCGTGGCGCAGATGGCGGCGCCGCATCAAGCCGGCGCCAATTTCCGCTCCGACGACGATGCGACGCCCCCATCGTCAAGTGCCGGCCGGACCGCGCTCCGCTCGATCGCAGCCTCGCCCGACGCCGTCACGCCGACGCAGGCGGAGCCCACGGACTCCGCCACGCCCTTTGCGCCACTGTTGAAACCCGACGCGCTACCCGCCGGTACCCCGATCGTCGGACAGCAGGCGGACACCGCGCCGGCACTGCCGTCCGCGGTCACGCCCGTGCACGCCCAGGTCATACCGACCGCCGCAAGCGCCCAGCCGCTCGCCACCGCGTCGACACCGACCCCCGTCACGACCACCGTCACCGTCACGCCCACCCCGGGCCAGATGGGCCACGACATCGGCGTCGCGATTGCGCGTCACGTCCGCACCGACGGCGGCGAGGCGATGACGGTCCGGCTCGACCCGCGCGACCTGGGTCGGATCGAGGTGCGGATGCATTTCGACGACGACGGCGTCCTGCGCGCGGTCGTCTCGGCGGACAACCCCGCCTCGCTCGATCTGCTGCGCCGCGACAGCGCCGATCTCAACCGTGCACTCGGCGATGCCGGCGTCCGCGCGGATCAGCAGAGCCTGCGCTTCGATACGCGCGCCGGAACCGGTGGCGGTACGGGCAGCGGGGGCAACGGCACGGCCGACGGCCAGCCCCGCCAGCACCAGCCGGCCAGCCCCTATTATTCCGATGACGCCGACGCCGATGGCGGCGCCGACATCGATCCCGTTTGGCGACCGCTCAATCCGCGCGGCCGCATCGACCTGATGGCCTGAGGATGACAGCATGACAATTTCCACGATCGGCACCGCCCTGACCGCGCAGGATAAGAACGGCACGGTCTCGGGCGCGACATCCGACTTCAACCTGTTCCTGAAGCTGCTGACGACGCAGATGCAGAACCAGGATCCGCTGAAGCCGATGGATTCGACGGAATACACGCAACAGCTCGCGCAATACACGCAGGTCCAGCAGACGACGAAGCAGACCTCGACGTTGCAGGAGATCCTCACGCAGCTGTCGACGCAGAACATGGCGCAGGCCTCGGGCTTCATCGGTCGGCAGGCGTCGTTCGACACGCCCGTCTCCGGCCTGTCGTCGACCGGCCCGGCGCAATGGGGGTACAAGACCGATCGCGCGATCACCACGCTGACCGCGACGTTCGCGGACGCGTCGGGCAAGACCGTCGCGACGCGCGATATCGCGCCCGACGGGCTGACCGGCCGCGTCGCCTGGGACGGGACGCTGGCGAACGGATCGAAGGCGTCGGACGGCGCCTACACGCTGTCGCTGACCGGCATTGATGCGAACGGCCAGGCCGTACCGGTCGCGATCACCAGCACCGGCCTCGTCCAGGACGTCGTCGGCGGCGGCGCCGGCGGCTCGGTCACGCTCGGCGTCAACGGCACGCAGCTGCCGATGGACAAGCTGATCCGCCTCACCGCCAGCTGAGATCCACCCGGCCGGCCGTCAGCAAGCCCCGGCGTGCCCCCGCACGCCGGGGCTTTCGTATGTCCGCGGCCGTTGTGAGCGCATGCGACGCCGAGCCTTTCAGCATTGGGCGCAGCGTGCAGCGCCTCGACGCCAGAGGAACTGCTAGGCGTGAGCGGAGACCCATGGGGATAGGATAGGGGAACCGCCGCTTACGGAAGTCGGGCACCAATAGCCGACATGCGGCGCTGCCGTGTTTCTTAAAAAGGATGGTGTTTCGGGAATTGCCGCTCGCGTCGTATCATGGCGAAGATAGTAAAATAGGGAGGAGTCATCATGAACAGTAAAGGACGCACACACGCTTTCGTTGTTGCCAGTTTATACTTGATGCTTTCCGGGCCCGTAGATGCACGCCCCGATGCCTCCCGAGCTGCCTTAGTACAAGCAGAGCAGGTGCGGATCAAATCCGAACCGGATGTCATACTGGCTGGCGAATTGCATGTCCCGCGTTCCGGCGAGACGCGGAAGCCTGCGGTGCTGCTGCTGGGCGGAGGCGGCGCTTCCCCTCACGGCATATATCCGCTGTTGGAAGCACGGCTAAATGCGAAGGGGATAGTGACGCTCAGCTTCGACAAACGAGGTGTAGGCCAATCGACGGGTAGGTTTGATGATGCGATGGAACCTGCGCAACGCGATGCCCGCGCGGCGCTTGCCTATCTGCGATCGCGCGGTGACCTCATCGACAAAGATCGCATTGCGATATTGGGGTTGAGCCAAGGGGGAGTGATCGGGCCGGCGCTTGCTGTCGAAAACCCGCCTATTGCCGCTATTGTCGCGCTGGCCGCCCCGGCGGGAGAGCGCGGAGTGATGTTCCTCGATGCGATGCGGCTAAAACTGGCGGCTTCTGGGATGGAGGCGAAGGCTGTCGAGAACGTCATCCGCGCTACGCGCTGCTATCTCAATGCAGTGACGACAACTGCTCCTCGTGAAACGATCGCTAGTGGTCGTATGGCGTTAGTCCAATCGTTTGTCGCCGGCGGATGGAAGCAGGATCAGGCCGAAGGTGCGGTAAAAACATTGGCCGATCCGGCAACGTCCTCCCTATACACCGTTGCTGCCAGTCAAGTTCTTTCGCAGCTTCGTGCCCCAGTTCTGGCGCTTTATGCGGCAGACGACACGGTCGTATCCAGCGCACTCAGCCTACCGGAGGCGAGACGCGCCTTGAGCCAAAACAAGGATGCTACAATCGTCGAGATGCCAAACGTCGACCATGGTTTCAAACCGCTTGTTTTAACGGCATCCGGAAAGAAGGATTATCAAGGATGGCCTATATCTGATCCTGCCACCCTCGATCTAATAAACGAGTGGCTCCTCCACCGCCTTCTCCAAACCGCAAAGGCAAAATAAATACTTACCCGTCAACATGCCTCGCGCACGCATGATGGTCCAAATTTAGTCGTTTGCTAAATACCATCTGAGTTTCCCGAAGAGGAACATGAAGCGAGACGACCGCGTTGCCAAACACGCCGACAGCCTTCAGGCGCGTCCGCTTTCCCAATATCCGTCCCGATTGCCCTTTCTCGACATTGCCGTTCCGAGATGGAGAAACGGGAAGATCGCGCTGAACGAATGGCTACTCTCGGAAACCGGGACTTCCACCCGGCATCTGGACGTGGAGGTAGCCTGGCGAAGGTACGGTAAGCGGGGAACGCGACGGGCAACCAAGGCTCCGAACCTCCCCCTCCATCGCATTCGACGCCACTTCCTCGTGACGGGGAACGACTGCAAAACGGGCGTTCTTCCGATTGACGTGGCGTGCCGATCCGAGCGCGTGCCCCGATATTCGCAGACACACGAAAGCCCGCGTCCCTGATGGAGGACGCGGGCTTTCTGTTCAGCCTTGCGGCTAAGCCTCGATCAGAACTCGTTCCAGTCGTCGTCCGAACGGACCAGCGCCGGGATCGCCGCGGCTGGCAAAGGGCGAACCGGCGAGGCATAGCCTGCGCTCGGCTGGCTCAGCGCCTTGCCGAAGGTCTGCTGGATCTTCGCGCGTGCGCCGCTGTTGCCGCCGCCATTGCCGACGTTGAAGCGGCTCGCCTGATC
>NZ_RCWY01000003.1:0-991588 GCF_003688625.1 Sphingomonas sp. PP-CE-3A-406 | reverse complement strand
CGCTCGGCTGGCTCAGCGCCTTGCCGAAGGTCTGCTGGATCTTCGCGCGTGCGCCGCTGTTGCCGCCGCCATTGCCGACGTTGAAGCGGCTCGCCTGATCGGCGAGGTTGCCGACTTCGCTCGCCAGGTTGCGTGCGGCGGCCGAGGTTTCCTCGACCATCGCCGCATTCTGCTGCGTCGACTGGTCCATCGTGCCGATCGCCGCGGAGATCTGCGTGATCGCCGCCGACTGCGCCTGGTTGTCCGCGGCCATCGTCGCGAGCAACTCGTGCACCTGGCCGACATCGCCCGAGATGTTGGCGAGCGCGCCGTCGACCTTCTGCACCGCTTCGACCGCGGTGACGATATCGGTCTGCGTGACCGTCAGCTGGTCGCGCGCGCGCTTGGCCTCTTCCTCGGCGCGCATCGCCAGCGCGGAGACGAGATCGGCGACCACCGCGAAACCACGCCCTGCGTCACCCGCACGGCCCGCTTCGACCGCGGCGTTCATCGCCAGCACGCGCGTCTGGAACGCGATCTTGTCGAGCCCTTCGATCACGCTGTCGATGCCCTTGGCGCTCTCCGAAACACGTCCCATCGCCTGGACCGCCTCGTCGGCGACCGCACGGCCACCACCAACGGTGGCGATCGCCTGGTCGGCGCGCTCGACGGTCTGCGTCGACGCTGACGCACTCGCCTTCAGACGGCCGTCCATCTGCGTGACCGAAGCGGCAGTTTCCTCGAGCGAGGCGGCGTTGCTTTCGGTACGGCGGGCAAGATCTTCCGAGGCCTGCGCGATTTCACCCGAGCCGGTGCGGATGGTCATCGCACTTTCGCTGACCGAACTGATCAGCCCGCGCAGATTGTCGAGCGCTTCGTTGAAGTTGCTCTTCAGCGCGCCGTATTCGGGCGGGAAGTCGGCCTTGATCGCCGCGGTCAGGTCACCCGCCGACAGTTCGGACAGATGCGTCGATACGGTGTCGACGACCATTTTCTGCTCGGTATCGGCGCGTGCCTTGGCGGTGTCAGCGGTGTCCTTGGCGATGCCGTTCTCGCGGAACACCTTCACCGCCTTGGCCATCGCACCGACTTCGTCCGCACGATCCGTGCCCTCGACGTCCTTGGCATAGTTGCCACTGGCGATATCGCCCATCTGCGCCTGGAGACGATTGAGCGGCCCGGTGATCCCGAAACGCGTGATCAGCATCGCCAGACCGACGCCCGCGATGATCGCGATGATCGCGACGATATACAGCATGGTGACCGTCGCCATGCTGACGTCGGTAAGCTTGGCCGACTCGACCGATGCCTGATCGGCGTTACGATCGACCAGCGACAACGACTTTTCGAACGTGGGCGTCATCACCGCGTCCGCCTGGCCGAGCACGGCGATCGCCTCGCCCGCACGATTCTGCGCGCTCAGCTGGTTCGCGCGTTCGACCAGGGCGCGGACCTGCTGCATTCCGCGCAGGGTCTCGTTGAGCTCGGCGACGGCCGGCGGGTTGGCGACCTTGCCGCGTTCGAGATCGGATGCGATCTTGTCGGCATCGACCTGGAATTTCGCGAGCGTCTTGCGCCCCTCCTCGCTGTTCGCGCCGACCACGGCGATCTTGTAGCCGTCGTACATCATCGCGTTCATCCGGGTGTTGCCCCGCGATCGGAACATCGTGCCGGTCAGCTTCTGGTCGATCAGCCGTGAATACGACGCATCGACCGTCGCGATCTTGGACGATCCGAACCACGCTATCGCCAGCGTGATACATCCCAGCAGCACGAGCAAGGACACGACCTTGGTCGAGATCTTCGCGTTGTTGAGCATTCCCATTTGACGTCTCTCCTGTTCGACCTTGGCCACGCGGAAGATCGCGCAAAACCTCGGACTGTTATGAATTCGTTCGACCGGATGGCCGTGCGGCTACAGCTTCATGCTGATCCAGCCGCTCAGGCAGTCGGAATTGTCGAACCCGCTCCGCGTCAGCACCGATCGTGCGATCAGATGTTCGTAGCGACCGGTGATCGAGACCCGCGGCGCGACCGACCAGACGAGCTGCGCGCGGGCGACGTCGGCGACGTGCGTGCCGCGCACCGACTGCGTGCCCGCATAGGCGCGCCCGCTCGCCGCATAGACGGCGGCGTCGACCTTCGCCCGCCAGACTCGCTGCGCTTCGACCGTCAGGCGGAGGCGGGTGATCGGCGACAGCGTGAAGTTGGGGGCGACCGCGACGAAATTGGTCGGCGAAAAGGCATCCTGATAGCTGAAATAGCCGCCATCGAGCACCGGTGCCGCCGCGTTGTGAAGCGATCCGTTCCGATAGGCGCCCCCGCCCGATCCGTAATCGACGTGCAGGCCGATCCGCGGGGATGTTCCCGCGTCGCCGAGCCGGACGGTCTGCGCCGCGAACACCTGCCACGCGTCGATCGCGCGCGGGCCGAACCGACCGCTCTGCCGATTGGCGCTCCAGTCGAGCGTCACGCGTCCGGCATCGCCCCACAGCCGCAGCCCGTAGAACCGGCGTGCCTCGCGCGCGGTGTCACTGCCGAAGGTGACCGCGTCGCGGCGCAACCGCCACGCGAAGGGCTCGAGATACAGCTTCGATCCACCGAACCAGCTCTGCGGCAGGACGATGCCGGTCGTGACGCCCGAGAAACGCCGCGCATGATCGACGCGATCGTCGCCGGTCCCGCCCGTACCGTAGCGCGTGAACCGCAAATCGAACACGTCTGCGCGAACCGCGTGAAAATGCGCCCAGCCGCGGGCGCCGTTCAGGACGACCTGGATGTTGCCCGCATCGCCCTGGCTGACCAGCACGCCAGGCCCGTCGGCGAAGATCTGGCGGCCATAGCGCACGCCGACATCGCCGCCGTCCAGCGCGGTCGAAACCTCGGCGAACGCCTGCTGGACGATCAGCGTGTTGCGCATGTTCGCGCCCGCCTGCGTCGCACGGTCGCCGGCGACACCGCCATGCGCCAGCTCGCCGTAAAGGCGGACATGCGATCCCAGATGGAGATCGCCGCCCGCGAACAGCCGCAGCTCGCGCTGCCGGATCTTCTCGGCGTCGCGCGCACCGGGATTGGTGACGGTATCGACGCGGCCACGGATTTCGCCGGACAGCGTCAGATAGACGTCGTCGCGGCCAGCGATCGGAATGAACTTCAACCGATCGAGCGGATCGTCGCGCAGCGCGGGATCGCGGTACCGCGTCCAGTTCTCCGCCCAGCGCGCGATCGCATACCCCGCGCTCACCGCACCATCGCCCGCCGCTTCGGCCGGATAGACCGTGGCGATCGGCGTCGCCCGCGTGGTGGTCTGAGCGGCCGTGTCGGGCGTCGCCGTCGCGACCACCGAATCCTTGGCCTGGGCCAGAACCGGCGTCGCGGAGATCGGGGTGAGCGCCAGCAGCAACGCGATGCGGGCCAGGGTACGAGAGACCATGGCGGGGCCTTTTCGGTGGGAGGGTGTGTCTCCTTCATGATAGGACGCCCTCGGATTATTCGGGTGCGAAGGGAACAATTGTTAAAGTCGCGCGTGTTGCCCGCGGCTTAGGCCCCGACCTCGATATCCGATCTCCCCCACACGCACGAAAGCCCGCGTCCCTGGTTGGGGACGCGGGCTTCCTGTTCAGCCTTGCGGCTAAGCCTCGATCAGAACTCGTTCCAATCGTCGTCCGAACGAACCAGCGCGGGGATCGCCGCGGCCGGCAACGGCTTGACCGGCGAGGCATAGCCTGTGCTCGGCTGGCTCAGCGCCTTGCCGAAGGTCTGCTGGATCTTCGCGCGTGCGCCGCTGTTGCCGCCGCCATTGCCGACGTTGAAGCGGCTCGCCTGATCGGCGAGGTTGCCGACTTCGCTCGCCAGGTTGCGTGCCGCTGCCGAAGTTTCCTCGACCATCGCCGCATTCTGCTGCGTCGACTGGTCCATCGTGCCGATCGCCGCGGAGATCTGCGTGATCGCCGCCGACTGCGCCTGATTGTCCGCCGCCATCGTCGCGAGCAGTTCGTGCACCTGGCCGACGTCACCCGAGATATTGGCGAGCGCACCATCGACCTTTTGCACCGCTTCGACCGCGGTGACGATATCGGTCTGCGTGACCGTCAGCTGGTCACGCGCACGCTTGGCTTCTTCCTCGGCGCGCATCGCCAAGGCCGAAACGAGATCGGCGACCACCGCGAAACCACGCCCTGCGTCACCCGCACGCCCGGCCTCGACCGCGGCGTTCATCGCCAGCACGCGCGTCTGGAACGCGATCTTGTCGAGCCCTTCGATGACGCTGTCGATGCCCTTGGCGCTCTCCGAAACACGCCCCATCGCCTGGACTGCTTCGTCGGCGACCGCACGGCCACCACCAACGGTGGCGATCGCCTGGTCGGCGCGCTCGACGGTCTTCGTCGATGCCGAAGCACTGGCCTTCAGGCGGCCATCCATCTGCGTGACCGACGCTGCGGTTTCCTCGAGCGAGGCGGCGTTGCTCTCGGTACGGCGTGCGAGATCTTCGGAGGCCTGCGCGATTTCGCCCGAGCCGGTGCGGATGGTCAGCGCGCTTTCGCTGACCGAGCTGATCAGCCCGCGCAGATTGTCGAGCGCCTCGTTGAAGTTGCTCTTCAGTGCGCCGTATTCGGGCGGGAAGTCGGCCTTGATCGCCGCGGTCAGATCGCCCGCCGACAGTTCGGACAGATGAGTGGACACGGTATCGACGACCATCTTCTGCTCGCCATCGGCGCGTGCTTTGGCAGCGTCGGCGGCGTCCTTGGCGATGCCGTTCTCGCGGAATACCTTGACCGCCTTGGCCATCGCGCCGATCTCGTCGCCGCGATCGGTACCTGTCACGTCCTGCGTGTAGTCGCCAGTAGCGATCTCGCCCATCCGGCTCTGCAGCCGCGCGAGCGGGCCGGTGATGCCGGTGCGCGTGACGATCAGTGCAAGCCCGACGCCAGCGACCACGCCGATGATGCCCATCACGATCATCGTCGTCGACGTCGAGTTCGCGACGATCGTCAGTTCGTCGGCGGACTTGTTGGCGGCCGCGATCCGCGCGTCATTGAACGCCACGAGATCGGCGGAAAGTTTGGCGATCAAAGGACGAGCCTGGCCGATAACGGCGGTGGCTTCCGCGTTACGGTTCTGCAATCCCAGCGCGGCAGCACGCGAGGTCAGCACGTGGCTCTGGTCGAGCTGCGCGATAAACGAGCCCAGCTGGCTTTTAAGCGCCGGCTCCTGCTTTTCGACCGCGCCGAACAGATCGCGCGCCGCGTTGTAGTTGGACAACTCGCTCTGCGCGGCGTCGCGTGCTTCCGGGCTGGCGCCGTCATAGACGACGGTCGCGAAGGCCGCGTTGCTCATCTGCACGGCCATCCGGGTCGCACGAACAAGCTGGACGGTATTCGCCATGTTTTCGGTCATTTCGGTATTGGCGTTGTCGGCGATCAAGATCCGACGGGAGCCATTCCAGGCGATGAACATCGTGATCGCGCCGAGCATCAGCAGCAACGCGACGATCTTCGTCGGTATCTTAATATTATCGAGGAATTTCATGTGGATCTCCAGAAGGGCCCCCGCCCCGTACGCATTATCTATAGGGGGACGCCGGACCTCCCGGTCGCAGCGGCGCGGCATTGTCGTGGTGACGTGTCGGAACGGCGTCGCGGTGGGTCAGAAATGGCCGTTGATCGAGATCGGCGTCGCCTGTTCGCTCGACAGCAGCGTACCGCGGACGCCGTACACCGCGCTCTTCGCGCCGGTCAGACGCCGCGCCTCGGCGGCGATCGCGCCCATGATCTCGTCGCACATCGCGATCCGGCGCTCGAGCAGGTTCGCGTTCACGCCGAGCCGGCGGACCAGCGTCTCCAGCAACGACCGGATTTCGTCCTGCTCCTCCTCGGGCAGGTCGTCGAGCCAGCGTGGCCGCTCGCGCGCGAGGCGGATCGATTCCGCCTCGACGATGCCCGCCAGCCGGATCTTCGCCGCGACAAGTTCGGGCAGGTCGCTGGCATTGGCCGGACGAGTCAGCCGGTCGTTTTCCTCATCCAGGATCATCGCCAACGACGTCAGGCTCTTGACCAGTTCAATCACGCGTCGTTCCTCCCTGTAATTTGATGATCTGCGCCATGACGGCGGGTGCCAGACCGATGCCGCCCTTCGCCGCGATCGCGGTGCCGAGCTTTTCGGCGAGCACGCCGCGGAACATCTCCTCGCCGTGACCACCCCCGAACGGACCGTCGGTCTCGACCGTCTCCATCATCATCTGGGTCATCTGGCCGAGGAACACCGCCTCGAACGACTTGGCGGTCTTCGCCTCCGTACCCTTCGTCGCTGCAGAAGGCGGGGCTTTCGGCGTGACGGAGGGCATTGCGACCGGCGTTGCTGTAATGGTCGTATCGATCGGCATCACTGGACCTCGATCTCGGCCTGGAGCGCGCCCGCGCTCTTGACCGCTTGCAGAATGGTAATGAGGTCGCGGGGCGACACGCCGAGCGTGTTGAGCCCGCTGACCAGCGATTGCAGCGAGGCCGAGCCGCCGACCATCGCCAGCGACGCGCCGCCGCCATCGTCGACCGCGACGCGCGTTCGCGGCAGCACCACGGTCTGTCCGTTCGAGAACGGCGCGGGCTGCGACGCGACCGGGGTCTCGCTGACGCTGATCGTCAGCCCCCCTTGCGCGATCGCGACCGGACTGATCCGCACGTCGGCGCTCATCACGACCGTGCCCGACGCCTCGTTGATGACGATCCGCGCGGGCTGATCGACCGCGATCGGCAGATTCTCGATTTCGCCGAGCAGGTCGACCGAGTCGCCGGCAAACGACGCCGCCGGCGCGATCTCGACGGTGCCGGGATCGAGCACCTTGGCGGTCCCCGCGAACCGACCGTTGATCGCCACCGCGATGTGCCGCGCGGTCGTGAAATCGGGGTTCTTGAGCGCGAGCTTGAGGCTGGTCGCGGAGCGCAGCGCATAGGGCACCTCCTCCTCGACGATCGCGCCGCCGGCAATGCGCGCCGAGGTCGCGACGCCGCGGCTGACGCTGGCGCCGGCGCCTTGCGCCTTGAACCCCGACACCGCGACCGGCCCTTGCGCGACCGCATAGATCTTGCCGTCGAGCGCGCGCAGCGACGACACGAGCAGCACGCCGCCCTGCAGATTGGTGGCATCGCCGAGCGCGGCGACCTGGACGTCGATCGTCGAGCCCTTGCGCGCGAACGGCGGCATCGTCGCGATCACCGAAACCGCCGCGACATTGGCCGGCTTCATCGAGGAGTCGCGGACGTTGACGCCCATTCGCTCGAGCATCGCCTGGAGCGATTCCTCGGTGAACGGCGCGTTGCGGACTCGGTCGCCGGTGCCGGCAAGACCGACCACCAGCCCGTAGCCGACGAGTTGGTTCGACCGCACGTTCTCGACATCGACGATGTCCTTCACGCGCGTGCCTGCCGACGCCGGCACCACGCCGAGCGCAGCAGCCAGAGCGGCGCAGATCAGAGAAACAAGACGGAGGCGCATGGCCGGGGCTTTCGCGAGACGTTGGACATCAAATTTCTTATAGGATAGGAATGGCGCCCGCCGACCGAAGGGACGAATAATGCGGATCGACGGCATCACGCCGCTGCTGCAATCGATGCTCGCCGACACGCGCACCCGCGAC
This sequence comes from Sphingomonas sp. PP-CE-3A-406, assembly GCF_003688625.1. Taxonomy (GTDB): domain Bacteria; phylum Pseudomonadota; class Alphaproteobacteria; order Sphingomonadales; family Sphingomonadaceae; genus Sphingomonas. The sequence goes on along the minus strand of NZ_RCWY01000003.1, from coordinate 983,976 downwards.
GGTTTCGCGCTGCCCGCCGCTTTGGCCTCGGCCGCCGCGACCACCGCCGAGGCACCACCATCGACGCCCCTGCCAGTGGTCCCGACCTCGGCGACCTCGGTTCAGATGATGGTCGCGCTCGCCGCGGTCGATCCGGTCTCGGAACGTCGGCGCAAGATCGCGGTGGAGGCGGATCGCGGCCTGACGTTGCTGGAGCGGTTGCGCGACGATCTCGCGCACGGTGCCGCGCCTCCCGAACGCGTGCAAGAGCTGGCGACATGGGTCGAGGCGTTCGTCGTGCCCGACGATGCCGCGGTGACGCCCGAGTTCGCAAAGGTCGCGCGCGACCTCGAAGTGCGCGTCCGGGTCGAACTGGCCAAGCTCGACCTCAACGCCTGACGTAACTCGCGCAGCCTAGCGCAGGCGCTTGGCAATCCGCATCACATAACCGATCACTTCGGCGACCGCCGCATAATGTTCGGTCGGGATCGGCCGGTCGATCTCGACGCTGGCGTACAGCGCCCGCGCCAGCACGCGGTTCTCGACGATCGGCACCCCCGCCTGCGTCGCGATCTCGCGGATCTTGAGCGCGATCGTATCGACGCCCTTCGCTACCACCACCGGCGCGCCCATCCGACCGTGATCGTATTTGAGCGCGATCGCATAATGCGTCGGATTGGTGATGATCACGCTGGCGCCCGGCACCGCGGCCATCATCCGCCGCCGCGACCGCTGGATCGCGATCGAGCGGATCTTCGCCTTGATCTTGGGATCACCCTCGCTCTGCTTGTGCTCGTCCTTGATCTCCTGAAGCGACATCTTCAGCTTCGAGAACCAGGTGCGGCGCTGCCAGATCAGATCGGCCAGCGCGATCGCGCCGACCGGTACCGCGACCGTCTTGACGAGCATCACGACCAGCCCGGCGGCGGTCGTCCCGATATCCGCCGCATCCGCACCGACGAGGCTGTCGAGTGCGTTCGCGCGCGGCCACAAGGCCCACACCGCGACCCCGACGATCACCGACAGTTTCGCCAGCGTCTTGGCGAACTCGACCAGCGCCTGCTTGCCGAACAATTTTTTGGCGCCCGAGATCGGCGACAGCTTGCTCCATTTGGGTGATACCCGCGACCACGAGATCGTCGGCCGACCGTGCATCACGCCGCCCAGGATCGCGAACGCGACCAGCGCGCCGAACAGCGGCGCGAAGACCACGCCGATCTGAAAGATGATCCCGCTGGCGATGTTCTGCGCACCGTCCGGCGCCAGCGAATAATCCTCCGCCTGACCCCATAGCCGCACCAGCATCGTCGCCAATCGCGAGAACGCGTGGACACCGAGACCGCCCATGACCGCCAGCATCGCCGCGAAGATCGCCGCATGCCGCATCTCGGGCGCGCTCGGCAGATCGCCCTTCTTGCGCGCATCCTCGAGCCGCTTGCCGGTCGGGTCATGCGTCTTCTGGTCCTTGTCCGCCATCCGATCAGCCCCAGCCCGCCTGGATCCAGCTGCCCATCGACGCCGCGAACACGGTCAGCATCACGCCAAGCAGCGTCGAGAACAGCGCGAGGCCGAACAGCAGGTTGAGCGGTTGCGCGACGAAGAAGATCTGAATCGCGGGGGCCAGCCGCGCGGACAGGCCGAGCGCGACGTTGAAGACGATCCCGTAGACGATCATCGGTGCGGCCAGGCTGACGCCGAGCGCCATCGACCGGCTGACGGTCTTGACCGCGAGTGCGGCGAAATCCCCCGCCGCCGGCACGCCGCCGACCGGGAAGACGTCATAGGACCGCACGATCGCGGCGATCCAGAGATGATGGACGAGCAGCGCCATGCAGATCACGCCGGCGGCGACGCCGACGAATTTCGACAGGATGCTGGCCTGCCCGCCCTGCGAACTGTCGGCGACGATCGCCGAGGTCAGCCCGACCTGAAGGCTGGCGATCGACCCGGCGATCGCCATCGCCATGAACATGATCCGCACCAGCATGCCGAGGCCGAGGCCGGTCAGCAATTCGCACAGGATCACGCCAGGCAGCGCATCGATGTTCTGCGTCACCGACTGGACGTGCGGCGAGAGGATACCCCACAGGCCGGCGGTCATCCCGAACGCGATCATCAGCCGGATTCGCGCGGGGATCGCATCCTCCGAGAAGACCGGCAGGACCATCAGCACCGCGCCGACCCGCGCGAACAGCACGAGGAACGCGACCGCCCAGATCGGGATGCCGTTGAGCGTGTCAGCCATGGATGATGCGGTCGGCCACGAGGTGCGTGAAATCGGCCATCGCATGCCCCATCATCGGCAGCGTGAGCATCAGCACGACGCCCATCGCGACCAGTTTCGGGACAAAGGTCAGCGTCTGTTCCTGCACCTGGGTCAGCGCCTGCATGAGGCTGACCGCGACGCCGACGATGAGCGCGGTCAGCAGCAACGGTCCGCAGACCGTCAGCACGACGACCAGCGCGGACCGCGTGATTTCGATGACGTCGGTCGGCGACATGTCAGATCTGCATCCGCATGATGTCGGAATAGGCGCTGACCACGCGGTCGCGCACCGCGACGACGGTGTCGAGCGCGGTTTCCGCCGCGCCCATCGCGGTGACGACGTCGATCAGGTCGCCCTTGCCCGCGACCTGCTTCGCGCTCGCGGACTCGGCGGCGCGCATCGAGCCTGCCGCGTCGCCGACCAGGTGTTCGACCATGTCGCCGAACCCGCCCGCACCCGAGCTCGCGCCGACCCCGCCGGCCTTGCCGAGCAGCCCGCCCGAGTCCTTGCCGATACCAAGCGCCCGGCCATAGGCGGAGGTCGCATCCAATGCTCCGATGGACATCGTTGTTCGTCCTTACTTCAAAAGGTCTATGGTGCGCATCGTCAGGCTCTTGGCCGCTTCGATGGCGTTGAGATTGGCTTCGTAGGCGCGTTGTGCGGCCTTCATGTCGGCCGCTTCGATCAGCGGATTGACGTTCGGCATCAGCACATAGCCCTTGGCATCGGCGGCCGGACTGCCCGGCTGATAGGCGCGCTGGAAGGCGGTCTTGTCAGCGTCGACCGAGCGGATCTTGACGCCGTTCGTGCCGTTCGCGCGATCGACGTCGGCACTGAAGCTCGCGACCCTACGACGATAGGGATCGCCGCCGGGCGATGCCGATACGGAGTCCGCATTGGCGAGGTTTTCGGCAATGACGCGCATCCGCAACGACTGCGCGCGCAGTCCGGATGCCGACACCTGTACCGCGTCGGTCAGGTCCATGATTGTCTCCGTCGGGCACCGTGATGGCACCCACCTTTCCCTAATAGGCAAAAAGTTCCGGCCCCGGTCGGGACCCGGCAATTCTTTCCTATGATGGCCTCAAGGAAGGAACATTCATGTCCGTACTCGAGGATATCACCATCGACCTGTCGATCGTCCTGGGATCGACCAATCTGCCGATCCGCCAGATCCTGGCGATGGGGCGCGGCGCGATGATCGCGCTGGATTGCGGTCACGACGACCCGACCCTGGTCTATGTCAACGGCAAGCTGGTCGCGAAGGGCCGCGTGCTGGTCGACGAAGACCAGATGTCGCTCGAAGTGACCCAGGTCATTCCGCGGGAGCATCGTTGATGGATATCGCCGCGCTGTTGCGGACGATGGGCGGTCTCGGCGTCGTGCTGGGCATGCTCGCGGCCGCGCTTTGGCTGGTCCGCCGCTACGATATCGCGCTGCCCGGCCGCGTCGGCGTCAAGCTCGGCCGCCGCGTCGAGCTGGTCGAACGCATCCAGATCGACGGCAAGCGGTCGATCATCCTCGTCCGCCGCGACGACCGCGAACATCTGTTCGTGCTCCACCCCGACCGCGCCACCATCCTCGAAACGCGCATCGTTCGCGCGGACGAGGAGGCGCAGGCGATCGCCGATCTCGAACAGGCGGAAGGCTCACACAGTCCCGTGCTGTGCTCGTCGCTCGAAGAGGCGTGGTTCAATGCGTAAGCGGAGCGCAGTGGCGCTCATCCTCGGCGCGGCGATGCTGTTCGCACCGACCGCGGCGATGGCGCAGAGCGCATCGGTGACGTTCGGCCAGGGCAGTCTGTCGGCGCGCGCGATCCAGCTCATCCTGATGCTCACGGTGCTGAGTCTCGCACCGGGCATCCTGATGACCGTCACGTCGTTCACGCGCATCGTCGTCGCGCTGTCGCTGCTCCGCACCGGTCTCGGCGCGCAGGGCGTGCCGCCCAACCCGGTCATCATCAGCCTGTCGCTGTTCCTGTCGTTCTTCGTGATGGCGCCGACCTTCGAACAGGCGTGGCACGACGGCGTCCAGCCTTACACCGCAGGCAAGATCCAGGAGACTCAAGCGTTCGAGCGGACCATCGAGCCGTTCCGCCGCTTCATGCTGTCTCAGGTCCGCGATCAGGATCTCGCGTTGTTCACCGAACTCGCGCACAAGCCGCCGGTCGCTCGGGCCGACACCGGCCTGTCGACGCTGATGCCGGCATTCATGATCTCGGAATTGCGCCGCGCGTTCGAGATCGGCTTTCTGTTGCTGATCCCCTTCCTCGTCATCGACCTCGCGGTTGCGGCAGTATTGATGGCGATGGGCATGATGATGCTACCACCGCCAACGATATCGCTACCAATGAAGATCATCTTTTTTGTCTTGGTCGACGGATGGGCTCTAGTCGCCGGATCGCTGGTAAAAAGCTTCGGCACCGGCGCGTAAGGAATTTATTTACAACCTATGTTAATAACATAAATTAGATATCTTATAGTGATCTGATGACATAAACGCCGGATTTCCGTTACATGCGGGCACAAAGGGGAACCGGCGATGCGTAATACTGCTGCTACCGTCCGCCTGACCGATCGTTCGGACGACGGCACCACGGACTGTTCGGCCATTCCCGTAGCCGCGGCCACAATCGATTGTGTTTTGCCCGCACCGTGCAGCAAGGGGGGAGATCCCTTGGGACCCCCGATCTTGAGCCCGTTCGGCGCCGACGCTGCGCTGCCGATCTATGTCGCGGGCGACGCCATCGCGTTGCCGCTCCAGGGCCTTTCGGCGATCGCGGCGGATCTCAAGACCTTTGCGATGCATCACGACCCGGCGCTGGCAGCGATCCTGTTGATCAACGTCAGCCGGCCGGCCGTCGACGAGTTCGCGATCCTGAAGGACATCGTCGAACGCCAGTCCGCGGTCGTCCCGATCGTTATCGTCGACACCTGCGAAACCAATCTTGCCGTCGAATTGATGAAAGCCGGCGCGACCGACGTTCTCGAGTCGCCGGTCGATGCCCGACAACTGCTGCGGGCGCTCGCCGCCGCGGTCGAACGCACGCAGCAGCGTGACGACGTCGGGGCCGCGACCCGCCTTGCGCGCGCGCGGATCGACAGCTTGTCGCCCCGCGAACGCTCGGTCTTCAATGGCCTGATCGGCGGCTGGCCTAACAAGATCATCGCCAGCCGGCTCGCGCTCAGCCCCCGCACCGTCGAGATCCACCGCGCCAAGATGATGACGAAGCTCAAGCTCCGGACCGTGGCGCAGGTGCTGCAACTCGCCTTCACGGCAAGGGTCACGTTCGAGGACACCGAGTGACGGATCGCCCGCACGGGGACGGAAGAGGAAACGTGAAACTCTTTTGACCCGCGCGATACTGCTCGCTGAGCGGCCGCCGGTCGCAGGGCTCGACGGATTCCTCGCCGACGATCGCGATCGGGCCTTCTAACTAGCACTGCAGTAGCACGCGCGGCGGAGGGCCCGTCTGCACGAACGCACGGAATATGTTCGGCGCAATACTGGAATACGCGCCCGATCGATCAGACCAGCGACACGATTGTAAGTAAATCGCGCGAGGCGGACGGTAACGGCATAACGCTTCCTTCATGCCTGTATCCCAGAAGTGCTTGAAAGGAGACAGGACGTGTTGCGACGCATTCGGCGCGACCAGGTAACGCTTGGCATGTTCGTGCACCGGTTCGAAGGATCCTGGCTCGACCATCCCTTCTGGCTTCCGCGTTTTCACCTGACGGACGCGAAAGATCTCGCACGCATTCGCGAAAGCTCCGTCACCGGCGTCGTTATCGACGAAGGACGGGGCTTGGCGCTCGATAGCGCCGATAACGGGGCGGCGGCCGAGGGTGGCGACGCCTTGGCCGCCGAGTACGAACTGCTGTCTGCACCGCTGCTCGCCGTTCAACGACGGCACGGTTTCGCGGAGGAACGGGAACGCGCCGTAGCGCTCGTCAAGCATTCCGCGCGTGAGATTAAGCGCCTGTTCGCCGAAGCGCATGCCGGCGAGAAGGTCCGGCTGACTGCGTTCGCGCCGCTGGTAGCGGAGGTGATGGCCTCCGTGGCGCGCAATCCCTACGCGCTCATCGCCGTCACGAGACTGAAGAAGCAGGACGAATACACGTATGTGCATTCGCTCGCGGTGAGCGCGTTGATGACGAGCTTTGCGCGTCATCTCGACATGCCGGAGAGCGAGGTCTTCGACTATGGTGTTGCCGGCATGGTGCACGACATCGGCAAGATTGTCGTCCCCAACACGATCCTGCAGAAGCCGGGTCCGCTGACCGACGACGAGTTCGCGCTCGTCCGCACTCATCCGGAGCAAGGCTATCGGCTGCTCAGCCGGCATGCCGGTGCGTCGGACGTCGTCCTGGACGTGTGTCGTCACCACCACGAACGGCTCGATGGTTCGGGGTATCCATTTGGGCTCAAGGACGATCAGATCAGCCGGGCCGCCCGCATCGCTGCAATCTGCGATGTCTACGACGCCTTGACCTCCAACCGCAGCTACAAGGCCGCCTGGAAAGCCGAGGAGGCCATCGGTCGCATGTACGACTGGGACGGGAATTTCGATCGCGAACTGCTTCTGGGGTTCATGAAGACGATCGGCGTCTACCCGCCCGGTCTGCTGGTGTATCTCAGCTCCAACCGGCTGGCCGTCACCATGCCCAATGACCGCCGAACGTCACGGCCAAAGGTCCGCGTCTTTTTCTGTGCACGCGAACGCACCCAATTGCCGCTGCTGGACCTCGTCCTCGACGATGATCTCGGGCATGATCAGATCGTTCGGGAAGAGTCCCCGGTCGACTGGGGGATCACCGACTGGCCGCTCGTCGCCGAGCAACTGATGAACGGGTGTGTCCCGAAGATCGTTTCAGTCCGTCCCGCCGGCACGAACTCCGACCGACCAGCACTCCACCTCGCCGACGCTCCCTGATCGCTGGGCGCTGGTCGCCTTAGCTGCGAAAATGGTCGGCAAACTGACGCTGCCGTCGCGTGCCCTGCGAACAGACGATCAAAACCCAATCGGAACGTCGCTGTCCCGCCTGGGCCGCGGTGATCGTGCCCTTTTGGGAACAAGGCCCGCCATAACCGGATCGGCGCCTTTGCCGGGTGCAGCCGCTATCCCACACGTCGTAGTTCGTGCAGGCGCCTCATCCCGACGACACGCCGTTGGCGGGAAAGTGCGCGTTGGGGGAAAGCGACCGTTGGGTCGCCCTCCCCCCGGGTAGCTTAGAAATTGCCGCGCAGGATGAACGAGAAGCGGCGGTCGTTGACGAAATAGGACCGGGGCGCGAGCGCTTTCGGATCACCGCTATACGCCTGCAGCGTCTTGGTCACCGAGTTGGTCAGGTTCACACCCTGCACGCCGACCTTGATGTATTTGTTGACGTTGAGGAAGGCGGAGGCGTCGAGCTGCCCGGCCGCGGCCTGGAAGATCGACGTATACGGGAAGATCACGTCGGCCGCCGTCAGCAGATATTTCGACCGCCAGTTATACGCGGCACGAACCGAGACCGGCCCCTTTTCGTAAAACAGCGTCGCGTTGACGTTGTGCTTCGAGAGACCTTCGAGCGGCAGGCTGCCGGTCTTGGTCTGCGGCGCGACGTTGCCGACCGGCGTCCCCCCGTTCAGGAACGAGTTCGGCAGCCCCGAGCTTTGGATGAACGAATAGTTCCCGGTGAAGCCAAGGCCGCTCAGAACACCCGGCAGGAAATCGAAGGTCTGCTGATACGCGACCTCGACACCCTTGATCTTGCCGTGTCCGTTGTAATTGGCGGGACCGCGGGTGAGCAGCGGGAAGGTGATCCCGTTGTTCTGCAGCGGCAGGTTGACGACCGACTGATAGAAGAAGTTCTTCACGTCCTTGTAGAAGGCATCGATCGTCAGCGAACCGACCTTCGAGAAATACCATTCCGCGGTGAGATCGAACTGATACGCCGTCGCGGGCTTCAGATACGGGTTGCCCACCGTGCTCAGGAAGTTGCCGTTCCCGTCGATCGAGATCTGCTGGTAGTTGCGGATCAGCGCGGAATCTGGGCGGGTCAGCACCTTCGATCCCGACAGGCGAGCGAGCAGCTTCGGCGTGATGCCGAGCTTCAGGTTCACGCTCGGCAGGAGGTAATTGTAGCTGTTCTTGGCCTGGTTGAAGAGATTGGCCGTATCCACACCGGCAAACTGCTGCAGCTGGGCATAGCCGGTTGCCCCGAGATTGCAGACACCCCCTGGCCGCGTTGGGTTCGTACCGGGAGGTGCACCCGCCGGTACCGCGGAAACGGCGCAGCGTGTGTCATAGGGGTTGGTGATGTTCAACGTCGCCTGGTTCGGAATCGTGCTCGTGCCGAACGAGTCCAGCCCGGTCCGCACATAGCGCGCACCGACGTTGCCGCTGAAGTTCAGCCCGTTGCCATCGGACTCGGTCTTGAACGACACCATCGCATAGGCGGAGAAGTCGCGCTGATGGACACGCTGGATCTCGCTGGGAAGGTAATTCGTCCCGGCCACGACACCCGGGCGCTCGGCGAGCGGCCGCCACTGCTGTTGGGTGTTGCCGTTCTGCGTCTGCGCGGTGGACTCGACTTGTTTGATGAAATCAACGGCGCCGTTATAGTCCTTGATCATGTCGCCATTGTAGTAATAAGCGCCCGGCGGGGAATTCGTCGCGCCGCGGAAGAAGTTCGGGAACGTGTAATAGTCCGCCCGGTCGCCACCGAACTGGTTCACCGTCACCGGGTACCCTGCCCAGACTTCGCTAACCATGCCCCAGTTGTAGGTGGAATACTGGACCGTCTGATCGCGGTCGGCATAGCGCGCGCCGAACCGCGCCTTGGTGAAAAAGCCGCCATCGGCGAAGTCGTACGTCGCATCGCCCTTGAACTGGAACTCCTTGCCGACGCTGTGCTCGGCATGATCCATCGCGGCGCGCCAGAACGTGGTGCTCGGATCGGCGAAATACTGACTGTCGGTCTGGCCGGCGAGGACGGCGTTCGCCGGTGTCGCCCATGCCGCAGACAACGTGCTCGGCTTGTGCGAGATGACGTTCGGCACGCTGCCCGACAGATCCAGTTCCTGGTCAGCGAACGTCTCGCCGAAGATGTTCAGGCTGAACGTGTCGTGCTCGGAGCGGGTGTAATCCGCGTCCAGCGCGATCGTCAGCCGTTCGGTCGGGTGAATTTCCGCATTCAGACCGTAATCGTTGATGAGGTTCCGCTCATAGGTCTGGCCACGCGACAGGGAGATCGGCGCGCCGCCGGTCGGGATCGACGTGGTCGACGGCGCACCGCTGCGGTTGGTGCGAAAACCGGTGCCCGGCGTCGTGATATAGCCGCTCTTGAACAGCCCGTTTGCGTCGTAGGTGTAGTTCGTGAACCCGCCGACCGGGCATTCCGCGCGCGTGGTGCCGTTGTTGTTGTAGAGCGGACCGTTGCTGTTCTGCTGACAGCCATTGGGGAAGGTGCTGTATTCGGACAGATCCGGAGCCGCTTCGAACGTATGCTCGCTGGTCGAGTTCGTCGTGTGCGAACGAAGATATTGCCCGGTCAGCAGGAAGGAGCGATCGGTCGACTCGAACTGCGCGGCCAAGGCGACGCCGTCGCGCTTGCGATCGAAGGTCTGCGTCCGATACTGGCCACCGAGCGGCGAATATTGCCCCGTCGACAGATCGGCGAAGCCGTCCGCCCCGGCGGTCGAGGCGGCGTTGCACGCAGCGCCGGCGGCGGGCAGCGTGGTGGTGTCGGTGCTGCTCGGCAGCGGGTTGCGACAGACGAGCACGCCGTTGCCGTTCTGATACGGCACCTGGCTGTTGTCGCGGGCCTGGAAATTGGTGATCTGGACGCCATCCGCGCGGCTGCGGATTCGCGAATAGGACACGTCGCCGAGCAGGCCGAATTTGCCGATCGGCGTATCCCAGGTGTTGCTGACGAGCAGCGACCCGGTCGGCGTCCACTTCTTGGCGAAATCGCCGTAGTTCGCTTCGGCATCGGCGCCGATATGAAAGCCGTTATTGTCGAACGGCTTGCGCGTATTCAGATTGACCGTTCCGGCAAGCCCGCCCTCGATCGAGGCGGCGGTGACGTTCTTGTAGACTTCCACCGACCCCAGCAATTCGGCCGGGACGTCGCTGAAGTTGAGCGCCTGCCCACCGATCCCCGCGGCGAACGCGTCGCGGCCGTTGAATTCCGACCGAACGAAGTTGAGGCCGCGGATCACGACGCCCGAACCCTCGACCGAGAAATGGTCAGGGTCGTTGGCGCCGGCGAAGCGGCTGATCGATACGCCAGGTACGCGCTGCAACGCTTCGGTCACCGACCGATCGGGCAAGGCGCCGATATCGGTCGCGGTGATCGCGTCGACCACGGTATCGGAATTGCGCTTGATGTTCTGCGCGTTGGCAAGGCTCTGGCGAATGCCGGTGACGACGATCTCGCCGGGCGCATTACTGGTATCGGCGGCGGCGGTGCTTTGCGCATCGGTCGCGGACGGATCGGCCGTTGCGGTCGCGGGGCTGGCCGACCCGGCGGTGCCCTGCCCGGTTTTCGCGCCGGTCGGCGACGTCTGATTGGCGGCGGGTGCAGCAGTCTGCTGGGGGTCCGGACCGGCCTGAGCCTGCGCGACTCCGGCCAAGGCTACGCACAACGTCGTCGCCGACGCGCTATGTAAAAAACGAACAAGATGACGAACGGCAGTGTTCGACGGCGCAATGCGGCGCATTATGACCCCTCCTAAACGCAGCGCTGTAATCGCGCCTGATTCCCTGTCGCCGCCGAGTGTCCCGGGCCTCGGCGTGCAGTGCGTGTTTGCGGTAACATAGTGCGGAAATCAAACGGTAAATACTTAGAATGTGACAATCTGGCAACGCCGTCACAACAATCCGTCCGCGGTTGACGCAACGGGTCGAATGAGGGAGCATCTTGTGAGAGCGCCACCATAAGGCGCGTCGGGAGGGTATCGAGTGCCGGTCATGGCAAAACCAAAAACACGCGTGGTTGTGGTTGGTGGCGGCACGGCCGGGTGGATGACCGCGGCAGCGCTATCGCGCCTGCTTCCGGGCCAGTGTTCGGTGCACCTGATCGAGTCCGAGGCGATCGGCGTGGTCGGCGTCGGCGAGGCCACGTTGCCGCATATCCGCGCGTTCAACGAGCGGCTCGGCATCGACGAAGCCGACTTCATGGCGCGCACCCGGGCGACCTTCAAACTGGGTATCGAGTTTCGCGACTGGAACCGCCTCGGCGACAGCTATATCCATCCGTTCGGTACGTTCGGTCGCGGTACCGGCGGGGTGGATTTCCAGCATTACTGGGCGCGCTTGCTGCGCGAAGGCGCACCTCTGCCGTCGCTCGATACTGTGTCCTATGCGTGTGCGCTGGCCCGCGCCGGCAAGTTCGATCGTCCCGAGACCGATCCGAACCGGCTCGCGGGCACGTTCGGCTATGCCTATCAGTTCGATGCGCTGCTCTTCGCACCCTATCTTCGCGAGATTGCCGAGGGCATGGGCGCCCGGCGGACCGAGGGGATCGTGGTCCGGGTGGAGCGTGACGGCGACAATGGCGACATCGCCGCGATCGTGCTGGACACCGGCGAGCGGATCGAAGGCGACCTGTTCGTCGACTGCTCGGGGTTCCGCGCGCTGTTGCTCGGCGAGGCGATGGCGGAACCGTTCGTCGACTGGTCGCACTGGCTGCCGACCGACCGTGCGGTGGCGATGCCGTGCCGCACGCGCACCGCGGTCACGCCGTATACGAGTGCGATCGCGATGCCTGCGGGCTGGCGCTGGCGGATCCCGCTGCAGCACCGCACGGGCAACGGCTATGTCTATGCCAGCGGCTTCGTGTCCGACGACGACGCTTGCCGCGCGCTCGAAGACGCGGTCGAGGGGGAGGCGCTGGCCGCACCACGCGTGCTGCGCTTCAAGGCCGGGCGCCGTCGCCGCAGTTGGGTCGGCAATTGCGTCGCGATCGGGCTCGCGAGCGGGTTTCTCGAACCGCTCGAATCGACCAGCATCTATCTGGTCCAGCAGGCGATCACGACCTTGATCGAACTGTTCCCCGAACCCCGCATCGCCGCGACCGACCGCGACGAGTTCAACCGCGTGATCGACCTCGAATATGATCGGATCCGCGATTTCCTGATCCTCCACTACCACGCCACGACGCGCAGCGATTCGCCGTTCTGGGACTATGTCCGGACGATGCCGATCCCCGACACGCTGTCGGAAAAGCTCGACTTGTGGCGCACGCGCGCGCGGATCGTGAAGTACCGCGAGGGCGTCTTTCTCGATCCGAGCTGGGTGGCGGTATATCTCGGCCAGGGGATCGTTCCGGAGGGCTGGGACCCGCGCGCCGATCCGGTCGCGTCGGACGCGCTGGCGCGCAGCCTCGACGCACTGCGCGGCGAGATCGCCAGCGACGTCGCGCGACGCCCCGACCACCGCAGCTTCATCGAACGCTATTGCGCGATGGCACAGGCGGCCTGATGCCCGGGGAGCGGCTCCGGAGCGTCCTGGTCGCGGGCGGCGGTATCACCGCGTGGTGTGCGGCTGCCGCGCTGAAACGCCGCGCGCCGTTCCTCGAAGTGACTATCCTGCGTTGCACGCCGTCACGCGAGGCGCTGGCGGACCGGATCGCGTGCACGCTGCCGTCGCTGCTCGGATTCCACGACGATCTCGGCATCGGTGCCGCCGACGGCATCGCCCGGACCGCAAGCGGTTATCGCCTGGGGACGCTGTTCCGCGGCTGGGCGACGCGGTTGCCCGACTATGTCCATGCCTATGGCCGTTATGGCCGATCGCTGGGTCCGACCGCGTTCCATCTCCACTGGGTCCGGTCGGTGCTGGAGGGCGCGCGCGCGGCACCGTTCGACAGCCATTCGCCCGCCGCAGCGCTCGCCCGCGCCGGGCGGTTCGCGCCGCCGATGCCCGACACGCCGTTTGCGGATCACGAATATGGGCTGACGCTCGACCTTTCGCGGTACCGGACGATGATGCGGGCCTTCGCGCTGCACGTCGGCGTGCGCGAGATCGCCGGCGAGATAGCCGACGTCGTTCGCGATACCGGCGACCGGATCGCCGCAGTGGAGCTTGCGGGCGGATCACGCATCGTCGCCGACCTGTTCGTTGACGCGACCGGCCCCGACGCCACATTGCGCGGCGCCCTCGACGACGTCAGGGACGACTGGAGCGCATGGCTGCCGTGCGACCGCGTCCTGATCGCCGACGGCAGCGCGGAACCGCTGGTGCTCACCACCGCGGTCGCGCATCCGGCGGGCTGGCGCTGGAGCAGCGGCGCGCAAAGCGGCTTCGCCTATGCGTCGGGTGCGATCAGCGACGCCAAGGCCGCGCGCGTGTTGCGCAATCCCGCGGGCACGGCGCCCGGCGAGCCGATCCGGGTTCGTCCGGGAACGAGGCCGCACCCGTGGCGGGGCAATTGCATCGCGATCGGCGACGCCGCGACTGAGGTCGAGCCGCTCGAATGGTGCAACCTCCACCTCGCGCTCAGTGCGATCGACCGGTTGATCGCGATGCTCCCGGGCCGGGTCTCGACTCCTGGCGAAGCGGCGGAGTTCAACCGCCAGACGCTGGCCGAGGCCGAGCGCGTCCGCGACTTCCTGGCGCTGCACTATCGTGTTGCGCGGCGTGACGATCCGCTGTGGCAGGCGGTCGCCTCTGCCGTACCGCCCTCCAGCTTGGCACACACGCTCGCGCAGTTCGCCGAGCGTGGCCGGCTTCCTTTTTACGAGGAGGAGACGTTCGCGCGCGACAGTTGGGCTGCCGTCCTGATCGGTCAGGGCGTCCTGCCACGACGGATCGATCCGCTCGTCGCGGCGGTTCCGGCCGCTGCCGCACAGACCGCGATGGCAAGACTGACCACCGAGATTGCCGCCGCCTTGCCGCATATTCCCACCCACGCCGCGTATTGTGCGGCCCAGACGAGACATCTCCTGCCATGAACGAGCATTCGATCCGACGCGTCGTCATCGTCGGCGGCGGCACCGCCGGCTGGATGGCCGCGGCGGCCTTCGCGCGGTTTCTCAACAACGGCTATACCGAGATCACGCTGGTCGAATCCGAGGAGATCGGCACGGTCGGGGTCGGCGAGGCGACGATCCCGCCGCTGATCAATTTCAACCAGATGCTCGGGCTCGACGAGAACGCGTTCCTGGCGGCGACGTCGGGCACGTTCAAGCTCGGGATCGAGTTCGTCGACTGGGGCGCGCTCGGCGAACGCTATTTTCACCCGTTCGGCAATTACGGCCACGACCTGCAAGGCGTCCATTTCCACCAGCTCTGGCTGCGCGAGAAGGCACGGCGGCCGATCGACGACATTTCGGCCTGGTCGATGAGCGCGATGGCCGCCGCGAACGGCAAGTTCGGGCGCGCGACCGGCGACGCGCGATCGCCCGTGCGCGAGCTGTTCTACGCGTTCCATTTCGACGCCTCGCTCTATGCGCGATATCTACGCGACTATGCCGAACGCGCCGGCATCGTCCGGATCGAAGGCAAGATCGCCGAAGTGAACCAACGCCCCGAGGACGGCTATGTCGCCGCGGTCACGCTCGAGGACGGGCGTCGGATCGAAGGCGACCTGTTCATCGACTGCTCGGGCTTCCGGGGTCTGTTGATCGAGGAAACGCTGCACACCGGTTATGAGAGCTATGCGCAGTGGCTGCCGTGCGACCGTGCGGTCGCGGTCCCCTGCGCATTGCCGAACCCGGGCGAGCCCGATGCGTTCACGCGCTCGACCGCGCACAAGGCGGGCTGGCGATGGCGCATCCCGTTGCAGCACCGGATGGGCAATGGCCTGGTGTATTGCAGCAAATATCTCGGCGACGACGAGGCCGAAGCGCAGCTGGTCGCGAGCCTCGAAGGCGAACAACTCGCCGAGCCGCGACGGTTGCAGTTCACCGCCGGTCGTCGCCGCGACTGCTGGAACCGCAACGTGGTGGCGCTCGGCCTGTCCAGCGGGTTCATCGAACCGCTCGAATCGACCAGCATCCATCTGGTACAGGCCGGGATCCAGCGGTTGATCGCGCTGTTTCCCGACAAGCGCTTCGATCCGGTCGAACGCGACGAGTTCAACCGGCAGATGCACGATCTGTACGAGGACATCCGCGATTTCATCGTCCTGCACTACAAGGCGACGCGCCGCGACGATTCGCCGTTCTGGAACCAGGTGCGGACGATGGACGTTCCCGAGAGCCTGCAACACAAGATCGACCTGTTCGCCGGCAAGGGGCGGCTGTTCCGCGAAGGCTATGACCTGTTCAGCAACCCGAGCTGGGTCGCGGTCTGTCTCGGCCAGGGAATCACGCCGCAAGGCTGGGAACCCGCCGCCGATGCGCTCGACGAGCAGAAGGTCGCAAGCGCGCTCGAGCAGATGCGGCGCGGATATCTCGACACCGCGCAGCGCCTGCCGACGCACGGCGAGTTCCTGCGGCGGACCGCGCTGTCCCCGCTCGCCGCGCAGGCTGCACCGTCCTCCTCGGCGCCTGCTTCCGCCCCTGCCCCGACCTCGTCCGACGACGTTCCGTTCTTTGCGTTTACCGCGGAGTCGCCCTTCGATGTCGGCGGCGGGGGCTCGCCGCTCTGATGCCGACATATGAGCGAGCGGTGCCTCGGCGTACCAGGGGGCTTGCCCACGCGTGACGGGTCTCGCCGCCCCTTCCCCAATCGCCGAGCTTCACGGGATCGACCGCGTGCGCTTCGACGCCGAGGTCCGCCCCGCCGCGCAGCCTGTTGTCCTGCGCGGTCTGGCCGCCGACTGGCCAGCGGTCCGCGCCGCGCGGACCTCCGACGAGGCGCTGGTCGATTATCTCAAGACCTTCAGCCATCCCGAGCCGGTCGGCGCGATCGTCGGGCCGCCCGAAATCGAAGGGCGTTTCTTCTACCAGCCTGACATGACCGCACTCAACTTCACGCGCGGACGCTCACCGCTCGATCCGTTCCTCGACCGGCTATTGCGCGATCGCACGGTGCCGCAACCGTACGCGATGGCGGTGCAGTCGATCCCCGCCCCCGACCTGCTGCCGGGCTTTGCCGCCGAGCAGGGCATCGACCTAGTCGATACGCAGGTCGTGCCGCGGCTCTGGCTCGGCAACGCGATCCGGGTGACGACGCATTACGATCTGATGGAGAACATCGCGGTCGTCATCGCCGGTCGCCGCCGCTTCACGCTCTTCCCGCCCGACCAGATCGCGAACCTGTACATGGGTCCGTACGAACTGACGCCCGCAGGCACGCCGGTCAGCATGGTCGACCCGGACTCGCCCGACCTGGACCGCTATCCGCGGTTCGCCCAAGCGATGGAGAACGCCTGGGAAGCGACACTCGAACCGGGCGACGCGCTGTATATCCCGTTCCACTGGTGGCACGCGGTCGCGTCACTCGCGCCGGTCAACATGTTATGCAATTACTGGTGGGATCCCGCACCCCAGGGCATGGCGAACCCCTATGACGCGCTGCTGCTCGCGCTGTTCTCGCTGCGCACGCTGCCGGACGACCAGCGGCGGGTGTGGCGGACCATGTTCGACCATCTCGTGTTCCGTACCGAGGGCGATCCCGCGGCGCATTTGCCGCCCCACGTCAGGGGCGTGCTCGGCGAGGCGGACCGCGACGGGCTGGAACAGATGCGCGCAGCGTTGCGACAGAGCCTCAACCGGTCCTGACTTGCGGGCACTACGGCCGTTGCAGCATGTTGATCAGGAACTGACGGATCCTGCCGGTGCGGTCCGTGCTGTCCGGTCCGAGAATGCCGCGCGCGGACGGCGGCAGATGGTCGGCGGCCTGCGCAGCCTCCGGTGCGAAGACGAGATGCTCGTACCAGCTGTGCCACGCCTGTTTTTCCGCGACCGGCAGATCGCGGACGGCGCCGATCGCATGGACCAGCGCAAGGAACGCAGCGCCCGAGCGATGCTCCCACCAGTAATTGACCAGCACGTTGAGCCGGTCGAAAGCACGGACGTGATGCCACCAAGTCGGCGGAATGAAGAGCGCGTCGCCGGGTTCGAGTTCGGCGACCTGCGCGTGCGCGAGCGCATCGGCGAACCGCGGGTAGCGCGTCAGATCTGGAGCATCGGGATCGACCATGCTCGACGGCGGGCCGGCCATGGTATGGTCGAGCGGCCCGACATAGAGATTGGCCAATTGGTCGGGCGGGAACAGCGTGAAGCGACGACGCCCCGCCACCACGCATGCGATATTGATCGACGTGTCGTAATGCGTCGCGATCCGCGTCGCGTTGCCGATCCACAGCCGCGCGGGCGCATCGATGCCGAGATCGAGCGGATTGGCGCCTTCCCAGCCGGGCAGATGCTCGGGCGCGG
Source organism: Sphingomonas sp. PP-CE-3A-406 (assembly GCF_003688625.1). Taxonomy (GTDB): domain Bacteria; phylum Pseudomonadota; class Alphaproteobacteria; order Sphingomonadales; family Sphingomonadaceae; genus Sphingomonas. The sequence goes on along the minus strand of NZ_RCWY01000003.1, from coordinate 966,415 downwards.
TCGCCGCGTTGGCGTACAGCGTGTGCGGCCGCGACGCGTCGGTCTCGGCGTAGCGCAGAAGCTCCGCCACCAGCGCACCGATCGGGACCTGCTGGCGGTGGAAGTTGAAGCGCGTCAGCGTCTCGTCGGCGTAGAAAAACCGCCCCTCGACCTCGGGCGGCGCGATCATCACGTCGAGCGGCTTGCCACCGGGTGCACCGAACGCGGCGAGATACTCCGCCATCGCGCGGTCGCCGCCGCGCCCGGCCGCGACCGCCTGCCAATGGCGCACTTGTCCGCGCAGGACGACGGGTTGGAACGCCGTCACCACCTCGCTGGCGAACACGGCCGCATCGACGGCAGGGCGCTCCGCGACGCGGCGAGCGGTCGCGGGGCGATCCGTGGCGGAGCGATCGGTTGCGGGGGGTGGGACGGACGACATCGTGCGGGACGATAGCGGCTGCAAACGCGCTACGACAGTGCGTTGACAGCCTCGGCAGGCTCCTGTGTGATACGATCGCCAGACCGCCCCGCACCGACACCGGCGCGCTGAGTCGCAGGCGGATCGGGAGAGCGCGATGATCAGGTGGAAACCCTTGGCTGCGATGGCAGCGGCGCTGTTGGCGAGCATGACGTGTACGGTCAGCGCGTCGGGCGCGTCGCGCGCAGCCCCTGCCGGGGACGCGTTCGCGACGGCAGCCCGGCTGCACCGCGGGGTCAACGTGCTCGGCTATGATCCCCTGTGGAAGGACCCGTCGCGCGCACGCTTTCAGCCGCGTCATTTCACGATCATCCGCAAAGGCGGCTTCGATTTCATCCGGCTGGTCCTGCAAGCCTTCAGTCATATGGACGCCGTCAACAGACTCGATCCGCGCTGGCTTGCGACGCTCGACCGCGTGGTGAAACAGGCCACCGATGCCGGGCTGTCGGTCATCATCGACGAGCATGACTTCAACCTGTGTTCGGACGACCCCGATGCCTGCGCGCCGAAGCTCAAGGCGTTCTGGCAGCAGATCGGCGACCGCTATCGGACCGCGCCGCGGACCGTGTTGTTCGAACTGTTGAACGAACCGCACGGCAAGCTCGATGCCGACCGCTGGAACGCGCTGCTCGCGCAGATCATCCCGGTCGTGCGCGCCAGCAACCCGGATCGTACGCTCGTCGTCGGGCCGACCAACTGGAACAGTTTGGGCAAGCTCGACACGCTGACGTTGCCGGCGAACGATCGCAATATCCTCGTCACGTTCCATTATTACGAGCCGTTCCGGTTCACCCACCAGGGTGCCGCGTGGTCCGACAATCGCGATCTGCACGGCATTCCGCTGACGCCCGCCGACGAGACCCGGATCCGCGCCGACATCGACACCGTCGCGGCGTGGAGCAAGGCCCACGCGCGGCCGGTGTTGCTCGGCGAGTTCGGCGCCTACGACAAGAGCGGCACGCCGATCGCCGATCGCGCGCGCTATGCCGCGATCGTCCGCAAGGCCGCCGAAGCGCACGGCTTCCCCTGGGCGTATTGGCAGTTCGACAGCGATTTCATCGTCTACGATATCGATCACGACCGCTGGGTCGAGCCGATCCGACAGGCGCTGGTCGGCACGCCGTGAGCAGGCCGCGATAATCTAGCGCTGGTTCGAGGCCGCGGCGGCGAAGCGCGGCGCTGGCGCCGGGTAGCCATCGATAAAGGTCCCTCGCGCGACGTTGTGCGGGTGGTGTGGTGCTTCGGCGAGATCGAGGACGGGGGTGACGCAGGCATCGGTGCCGGCGAAATGGTCCGCCCAGGCATCGCGCGGACGCGTGGCGAACGCGGCTTCGAACGCCGCCGCCATTTCGGGCCAGCGGGCGCGATCGTGCTGCACCGTGCGCCAGTCCGCGACGCCCAGCCCGGCGAGCAAGGCGGCGAAGAATTGTGGCTCGATCGCGCCGACCGCGACATGCTTGCCGTCCGCGCATGCGTAACAGCGATAGAAGGGCGCGCCGCCGTCGAGCAGGTTGGCCGCGCGCCGGTCGTCCCACTGCCCCACTGCGCCGAGCGTGTAGAACAGGCTCGACAGCAACGCGGCGCCGTCGGTCATCGCCGCATCGACCACCCGGCCCGGCCCGCCGCCGCGCGCGGCCAGCACGCCCGCGACGACGCCGAGCGCGAGCATCATCGCCCCGCCGCCATAATCGCCGACCAGGTTGAGCGGCGGTATCGGACGCTCCGCCGGGCCGATCGCGTGCAGCGCGCCGGTCAGCGCGAGATAGTTGATGTCGTGCCCTGCCTCCTGCGCCAGCGGTCCGGTCTGCCCCCAGCCGGTCATCCGGCCGTAGACCAGCGTCGGATTGGCAGCATGGCAGTCCACGGGGCCAAGCCCGAGCCGTTCCATCACGCCCGGCCGCGTCCCCTCCAGCAGCGCATCGGCGGTCGCGACGAGCGCCAGCGCATCGACGCGACCCGCTGGCGTCTTGAGGTCGAGTTCGACGGTCCGCCTTCCCCGCCCCAAGGCCGGCCCATCCGCGCTGGCGCTGTACGTGCGACCCGGCCGGACGATGCGGACGATGTCCGCCCCCATGTCACCGAGCATCATCGCGGCGAAGGGTACCGGCCCGATCGCATCGAATTCGATAACCACGACGCCGGCGAGCGGCCCTGCCCTCCCCGATCCTGCACCTGCCTCGCTGTCGCCCATGCATTGTCCCGATCTCAAAGCGTGTGGCCAGCGAGCGCTGGAACGCTAGATTGTGCCCGAACGTCGCATCGAAGGCCACGTGTTCCTGCGCGGCTCGGTCCGTGCGGGGTTGTTCTACCCCGACCGCGCCCGGTACTGACGTGTGAGCCAACGCTGGGAGTGCCGTTTGGAAGCCGTATCGATCGTCCTATTCCTGTTGCTCGCCGTGGTAATGAGCGGCGCGGTGTCGCGCATGGTGCCGGTGTCGGTGCCGACCCCGCTGGTGCAGATCCTGCTCGGCGCGGTCATCGGGCTGTCGACCTCGTACCGCGTGGAGCTCGATCCCGAGCTGTTCCTGCTGCTGTTCCTGCCGCCGCTGCTGTTTCTCGATGGCTGGCGAATCCCCAAGGACGAGCTGCTCAAGGATCTGTCGACGGTCGTCGAACTCGCGCTCGGGCTCGTCCTGCTGACCGTGGTCGGGATGGGGTTCTTCATCCACTGGATGATCCCGGCGATGCCGCTGGCGGTGGCGTTCGCGCTCGCGGCGGTGGTGTCCCCGACCGATCCGATCGCGGTGTCGGCGATCGCCGCACGCGTACCGATCCCCAAGCGGATGATGCATATCCTCGAAGGCGAATCGCTGCTGAACGATGCGTCGGGGCTGGTGTGCCTGCGCTTCGCGATCGCCGCGGCGCTGACGGGTACATTCTCCGCGTCCGCGGCGGCGACCAATTTCGCGTGGGTCGCGGGCGTGGGCCTTGCGGTCGGCGTCCTCGTCACGCTCGCCGCGACGCGCGCGAAGGCGTGGGTATCGCGACGGTTCGGCGAAGAGCCCGGGTCGCAGATCCTGGTCAGCCTGCTGATCCCGTTCGGGTCCTATCTGATGGCTGAACACCTCCACGCCTCGGGTATACTCGCGGCGGTGTCGGCGGGCGTAACGATGACCTTCGCGGAAATCTCGCGGCAGGCGCTGGCCGCCACCCGGATGCGCCGGAACTCGGTGTGGGACACGATCCAGTTCGCGCTCAACGGCATCATCTTCGTGCTGCTGGGCGAACAGCTTCCCGCGATTCTCGCAGGCGCGAAGGCCACGGTGCTGCTGACCGGGCATCACGGCACGTGGTGGCTCGGCCTGTACGTGCTGGCGATCGTCGCGGGGCTGGCGACGCTGCGGTTCGGCTGGGTGTGGGTTTCGCTGCGGCTGACGTTGCTGCGGCGGCGTCATCGCGGCTCGGAGAAGCCCGAATACAGCCCCGACTGGCGGCTGGTGGCGGCGATGTCGCTGGCCGGCGTGCGCGGCGCGATCACGCTGGCGGGTGTCCTGACCATCCCGCTGACGATGACCGACGGCACCGCGTTTCCGGCGCGCGATCTCGCGATCTTTCTCGCCGCCGGGGTGATCATCGTGTCGCTCGCGGTCGCCAGCATCGCCTTGCCGATCCTGCTCAACGGCCTGACCATGCCGCCCGAACCGTCGTTGCAGGCCGAGGAGGATGCCGCCCGGGTCGCGGCGGCCGAAGCGGCGATCGGCGCGATCGAGGTTGCGCAGCACGACTTGGCCGAGCGTGACGGCAACGCCGACTTCTATTCCGCGGCGGGGACCCGGGTGATGGACCTGTACCGCGAGCGGATCGAGAGCCGCACCGGGTCGGCCAAGGCGTCCGCGGAGGCGCGGCTCCAGGACCAGCTCGAGCGCACGTTCAGGCTGGCGGGGATCAAGGCCGAACGCGCCTCGGTCGTCGAGCGGGTCCGCGACCGGCGGATCGGCAGCGCCACCGCGCAGAAGATGATGCGCGAACTGGACCTGCTCGAAGCGCGCTACCGCGTGTGATCCTTCTGCTTGGCGGCAAGCGTCGCTAAGGCGCTCGGCGATAACCACGGACATTTCGTAAAGGCGAGACACATGGCAGCGACCGTCATCACACCCAGCGGCCCCGGCGCGATGGAAGCGGGCCTCGTGCTCGACGAAGACGGCCAGCGGTTCGTCATCCTGACGTTCAAGGAGCCCAAGGGCGAGCCGACGCTGGTGACGTTCACGGTGCCGATCTTCCAGAACTATGTCGAGCATCTCGTCAAGACCGCGGCGGCGGCCAACGAGGAGGCCAATTGGGGCATCCCCGGCTGAACGGTCGGCGCTGCAAAAGGGGATGCCGGCGCGCCGGGTAACGCCTAAAGCCACGGCATGACCCGACCAGAGATACTGATACCCGCGCCCATGCTTCCGAGCGTCGCCGCGGCGTTGAGCGAGCGATTCGTCGTCCACCAGTTGCGGGACCATGCCGATCCCGACGCCTTCCTGGCGACCGTCTCGCCCCGCATCCGCGGCCTCGCGGCGAGTTCGCTGGCGGGGCGGATCGGCAGCGGCTGGTTCGACCGGCTCCCCGCGCTCGAGATCGTCGCGAATTTCGGCGTCGGCTATGACGGCATCGATGCGAAGGCGGCCGCCGAGCGCGGGATCGTCGTCACCAACACACCCGGCGTGCTCGACGAGGAGGTCGCCGACCTGACGCTCGGCCTGCTGCTCGCGACGCTGCGCCGCATCCCGCAGGCCGATCGCCACGTCCGCACCGGCGCATGGGCGCAAGGCTCCTTTCCGCTGTCGCCGACATTGCGCGGACGGCGAATCGGCATCCTCGGGCTCGGCGCGATCGGCAAGGCCGTGGCGCGGCGGCTCGAGGCGTTCGGCGTCGCGGTCGCCTATCACGGCCGATCGCGGCAGTCGGACATCGGCTATGACTATCACGCGACACCTGTTGCGCTCGCCGCCGCCTGCGACGTGCTGATCGCAATCGTGCCCGGCGGTCAGGGGACGCAGCATCTGGTCGATGCCGCCGTTCTCGCCGCGCTCGGCCCGGACGGTATCTTCATCAACGTCGCGCGTGGCAGCGTGGTCGATCAGGACGCGCTGATCGCGGCGTTGCAGGACGGGACGATCCTGGCGGCCGGCCTCGACGTCTATGCCGACGAGCCCAACGTTCCCGACAGCCTGCGCGCACTGCCCAACACGGTGTTGCTGCCGCATATCGGTTCGGCCTCGCAGCACACGCGCGAGGCGATGGGGAAGCTCGTCGTCGACAATATCCGCGCGTGGTTCGACACCGGCAAGGCGCTCACCCCGGTTTCGGAAACGCCGAACCCGCGCTGAGGTCAGCGTCGAACGTCGGCGGGCGCTCCGGTGAAGGCGGCGAGATCGGCGGGCGTCGTCCGGCTGTGATCGCCGGCGGTTGCGTGCTTCAACGCCGCCATCGCCAGGCCACAGCGGGCAGCGGCTTCGCAACCCTCGTCGAGGCGCGACAGCACGCCGGCGGCGAACGCGTCGCCGGTGCCGATCCGGTCGACGATCTGGGTGACGAGGATCGTCTCGGTCTCGAACGCGACGTCGCGACGATCGACTCGCGCGGACAGTTCGTGCGTGTCGGCATCGATAACCCGGCGCGCGGTCGAAGCGATGCAGGTCAGGCTCGGGAACCGCGCGAACGCCGCCTCGCAGGCGCGCCGCCGGGCGGCTGGCGTGTCGCCGGCGAAGTCCTCGCCGAGCAACAGCGAGATGTCGCGGTGACTGCCGAACAGCAGGTCCGCGCCGACGACGTGGTCGAGCAGGATCTGCTGCGGATCGACGCACCAGCGCGCCCACATGCTCGCACGGAAATTGCCGTCGAACGAGACTTGCACGCCCGCTGCCTTCGCCGCGGCGATCGCGTCGAGCGACAGCCGTGCCGCTTCGGGGGCGATCGCGGGGATGATCCCCGACAGGTGGAGCCAAGCCACGCCGTCCAGCATCGCGGGCCAGTCGTAGGCGTCGGACGGCGTCACCGCGAAACTGCTGTCGAGGCGGTCGTAGACGATGTGCGCGCCGCGCGGACCGCTCGGCGGCGACAGGAAATACAGGCCGAGCCGACCGTCGGTGCGCTGTACGCGCGAGACATTCACACCGGCGGCGCGGACCGATTCGAGCGCAGCGTCTCCGAGCGATCCGTGTGGCAAAGTCGTGATCACCGCGGCGGGTTCGCCGAGCCTGGCGAGCGCGACCGCGACGTTGGCCTCTGCGCCGCCGAAATGCGCGTCGAGCCGGGCCTCCTGGAACAGATGCCCGCGATCGGGTGCGGCGAGGCGCAACAGCATCTCGCCGAAACAGAGCACCGTGCCGGTCATGCGTCGAACTCCCCTACCGCTGCTAGCAGCGCGGCCCGTGGACCTTCCGCACGCCATGTCGCAACGGACTGGGCGAGCGAATCGACGATCGCGTCGTCGAACTGTGCGGGGAATATGCCGAGCTCGGTGACGAAGCGCGCGACGACCTGGCGCGGATCGTCTGCGGACTCTGCCCAGATCGTGGCGAAACGATCGCGCAGCGGATCGTCCGAGATGCGCGGGGCGTCGGCGGTGTAGGCGATCCACGCGGCCAGGCTCAGGCTGTGCCGCGGGCTGTCCAACCCTAGTGCCAGACGATCGGTCACGGTCGCGATCCAGCGTTGCGGCAGCTTCTGCGATCCATCCATCGCGATCTGATCGAGCCGGTGATGCAGATCGGCGTTGGCGAAACGATCAAGAATCGCGTCGATATACGCGTCGGGGTCGAGCCCCGCCGCGGCGGTCAGGCTCGGCACCGCCTCCTCCCGCATCTGCGCGACGACGAACGCGCGCAGCACCGGATCGGCGATCGCCTCGTGGACGAAGCCGTGGCCGAGCTGGAGCCCGACATAGGCGAGCGTCGAATGGCTCGCGTTCAACAGCCGCAGCTTGGCGAGTTCGAACGGCGCGACGTCGTCGACGATCTGCGCGCCTGCGGTCTCCCAGGCCGGGCGCGGGCCGGCGAAGCGGTCCTCGATCACCCATTGGCGGAACGGCTCGGTGACGATCGCTGCGGCGTCGTCGACGCCGATCGCCTTCGCCACGCTCGCGCGCTCAGCTGGAGTCGACGCCGGCACGATCCGGTCGATCATCGTATCGGGGGCGGCGACATGCGCGCGGACCCACGCGCCTAGATCGGGATCGCGGTGGTCGACGAACGCGGTCAGCAGGCTCATCAACAGCGCGCCGTTGCCCGACAGATTGTCGCACGAGACGAGCGTCAGCCCCCCTGCCCCCGTGCTGCGCCGCAGCTCCAGCGCCGCTGCGAGATAGCCGAAGATCGTCCGTGGCACGCCGCCGCCGAGATCGTTGGCGATCGCGGGATCGTCGGTCAGCAGCGCGCCACTTGCCGGGTGCCGGTAATAGCCCTTCTCGGTAACGGTCAGCGTGACGACACGCGTAGCTGCATCGGCCAGCGCGGCGATCACCGCTTGCGGATCCTCGGCGGCGACCAGCACGGTGTCGATCGCGGTGATCAGCCGGGTCGAGGTCGCACCGTTCGCTCGCTCGGTCACGGTGTACAGACCGTCCTGCGGCGCGAGCGTATCGCGGACCTGGGCTGAGCGCAGCGATACGCCGGTGATCCGCCAGCCATCGTCGGGCGTCATAGCATCCTGCGTGTAGACCGCCTGGTGCGCACGGTGGAACGCGCCGATCCCGAGATGGACGATCCGTCGTACGGGCGCATCCGACGACGCGGGCTGCGCTACGTTCTTCGAGAGCGCTGGCAGGGTGGCTCGGGACAACCTCACAGCCGGTACGCCTTGCGCACGAGGTCGCTGGTCAACTGGTGCGCGAGTTCGGCCGCCTCCCAATCCTCCAGACGGTGCTCGGCGACCAGCCGCGCGAGGAAGCCGCAATCGACCCGCCGCGCGACATCGTGCCGCGCCGGGATCGAGAGAAACGCGCGCGTATCGTCGTTGAAGCCGACGGTGTTGTAGAAGCCCGCGGTCTCGGTGGTCATCTCGCGGAACCGCCGCATCCCCTCCGGACTGTCGTGGAACCACCAGCTCGGCCCAAGCTTCAGGCACGGATAATGGCCCGCGAGCGGCGCCAGTTCCCGCGCGTAGACGCTCTCGTCGAGCGTGAAGAGGATGATCGACAACTCGGTCGAGGTGCCGAACCGGTCGAGCAGCGGCTTCAGCGCGTGGACGTAATCGGTGCGCCCGGGGATATCCGCGCCCTTGTCGCGGCCGTGGCTCACGAACAGCCCGGCATTGTGGTTGCGGACCGAGCCGGGATGGATCTGCATGACCATGCCGTCCTCGATGCTCATCGCCGCCATTTCGGTGAGCATCTGCGCGCGGAAGAGCTCGGCGTCGGCAGCGGTCCAGGCGTTGCCGGTTATGCGCGCGAACAAGGCCTCGCACTCGGGCGTCGAGAGGTTCGCGGTCGCGGCGGTCGGGTGGCCGTGATCGGTCGCGGTCGCACCAGCCGCGCGGAAATCGGCGCGACGTTTGCGGTGTGCGGCGAGATAGCCCTGCCAGTCATACACGTCCTCGCCGGTGATTTCGCCGAAGCGTCGCAGCGCGCCGGCGAACTGTTCGTGCTCGACATCGATCACGCCGTCCGGGCGATAGGTCGTGACGACCCGGCCATTCCAGTCGCTTGCCTGGATGCGGTGGTGCGCGTCGAGGCTGTCGTGCGCGCCTTCGGTGGTGGCGAGGAAATCGATCCGGAAGCGGTCGAACAGCGCGCGCGGGCGGAACGCGTCGGTCGCGAGCTTCTCGCCGATCGTGTCGAAATACAGGTCCGCGGTGGCCGGCTCGAACGCGACGTCGAACCCGAACACCTCGGCGAACACATGATCGAGCCACATCCGCGACGGCGTACCGCGGAACAGCGGGTAATGCGCGGCGAGCGTCCGCCATGCCGATCGCGGATCGGCGGTCGCCTTGCCATCCTTGCGCGGGATCATCAGCGCATCGAGATCGACGCCCTGGCTGTAGAGCATCCGGAACAGGTAATGATCGGGCGCGAGCAGCAGCGACGTCGCGTCGGTCCAGTTGCGGTTGTCCGCGAACCACGTCGGATCGGTATGGCCGTGCGGGCTGACGATCGGCAGGTCGGCAATCTCCGCGTACAGCGCGCGGGCGATGTCGCGGGTGGCAGGATCGGCGGGGAACAACCGGTCGGGATGAAGTTCGAGAGGACGAGTCATGCCATTACTCCTGCCGCATACGCTGTACCGCGTTCAAGTCCGCGCAGTCCGGCGGGCCCGTGTATCCGGCCGATTAGCGGATATTTCGGATGAATGCAGGCATGCAAGCCAGCACAGGCCAGGAGGTGCGTACGGCATTCGGATGACACGATCATGATACCGACGCTGTCGCGGCTGCTGAAAACGGTGGCAAGCCAATCACGGCCGGATCGGACACGCCACCGTGCAACGGGGTTGATCGCGCGCCGGTGCGTCCTTACCCGGATCATATGCTGATGCGGTTTTTCCTGGTGCTTCTGTTTGCCGCGTTCGCGCTTCCCGCCGCAGCGCCCGCGGCGTGTCATGGCAGGTCGACGGCGGCTCCGCATGCTATGCCGGCGATGGCAGGCGCGCCCGCGGACGGGATGGGGCAAGAGGCCGATCACAAAGCGGTCGCGCCGCACGGCTGCATCGGCTGCATTCCACCTTCGGCTTGGACCGCAGCGCAGATCGATCACGTCCCGCCGGCCGCGGCCGCCGTACCGGTCGAGCGAGCCGCCGTATTCGACATCGGCATGACCGCCGCCCCAGCGCTGCCACCACCCCGAACCGCATGATCGTCGGGTGCATCCGCACCCTGGCCTTCATGCTTTATCGGGATTTCAGACGATGACACGATCGATGCTGCTCGCGGCGAGTGCCGCGGCGCTGTGCCTGCCCCATGCCGCGGCTGCGCAACATGGTGCAGGCATGACCATGCCGATGCCTATGACCACGCCGGATGCGCGCGTGCGGCCCAGCAAGACCAAGACGACGACGCGCGCTCGGCCTAGGACGAAGTCCACGGCTGCCAAGCCGACGCCGGCAACTCACGCACACACCTTCGAAGAGCATGGAGCGGTCGACCAACAGGCCGCATCGGCACCGGGCGCGACGCCGGCCATGTCCACGATGCCGACGGACCAGGGGCCGATGCCTGACGCTTCGATGGGCCAGGCGGCCATGGATGATGCCCAGATGAATCATGGCGCGATGAACCATGGCGCGAACCATGCTGCGATGGGGCACGCTATGATCACCGATCCCGCCTACCGTTCGGCGTCCGATGCGGCGTTGGCGAAGATGCCGGCGGGGTCGGCGATGGCGGGGATGGCGATGGGGACGTCGGCGGGCTTCTACAGCCAGGGTAGCGGGACGTCGCGGCTGCCGGCGGCCGAGGGGCCGATGCGCGGGTATATGGTCCAGGCGGGCGAGTGGATGCTGATGGCGCATGGCTATGCGTGGGGCGTCGCGACCGACCAGGGGGGGCCGCGCAGCAAGAGCGAGGCGTTCGTCGAGTCGATGGCGATGCTGATGGCGGATCGCGACCTGGGCGACCGGTTTCATATCCAGTTGCGGACGATGAACAGCCTTGAGCCGTTGATGGGCGCGCGGGGCTACACCAATCTGTTCGCGACGGGTGAGCTGGCGAACGACCGGCCGCTGGTCGACCGCCAGCATCCGCACGATCTGTTCATGGAGCTTGCCACGAAGGTCGATTACCGGCTGGGGAACGGTGCGAGCATCTTCCTGTATGGCGGGCCGGTCGGTGAGCCGGCGCTGGGGCCGAGCGCGTTCATGCACCGCGGGTCGGCGCGGTATCAGTCGATGTCGCCGATCACGCATCACTGGTTCGACTCGACGCACATCACCTACGGCGTGGTGACGGCGGGGTATGCGACGCCTTCGTTCCAGCTGGAGGCGTCGGCGTTCAAGGGGCGCGAGCCGGACGAGCATCGCTGGAATATCGAGACGCCGCGACTCGATTCGTGGAGCGTGCGCGGGACGTGGACGCCGTCGCCGTTCTGGGCGGTGCAGGTGAGCCATGGGCGGCTGAAGGAGCCCGAGGCACAGCATCCGGGGGAGGACGAGAACCGCTCGACCGCCAGCGTGCAATATGCGCGGGGCGGGCTGGCGACGACGTTTGCGTACAGCCTCAAGGACCGCATGCCGGGGGAGAAGCTGAGCGCGTTCCTGGCGGAGGCGACGTACGAGCTGACGCCGCGGCATGCCGTGTTCGGCAGGCTCGAGAACGTGGCGAACGACGAGCTGTTTCCCGACGAGGGCGATCCGCTGCACGATACCAAGTTCCGGGTGACGAAGGCGGAGGTCGGGTATGCGTACCGGGTGCCGATCGTCGGGCCGCTTGGGTTGGCGCTCGGCGGGACGGTGGCGGCGTATGCCAAGCCGGCGGCGCTGGAGGCGGCGTATGGGAAGACGCCGGTGAGCTGGACGTTGTTCAGTAAGCTGGCGGCGGGGTTGTAGGCCGGTAGCAATTGGGGGTGATCAGCTCCCCCCCGGCGAAGGCCGGGGTCCAGTTGGGTAGGCGGCAGTAACGACGTGCAACGCCTATCAGCACCCGCCCCCAACTGGGCCCCGGCCTTCGCCGGGGTGGTGCCCTTTGGGCGGCCAGATATACTGCGCGAACGGATCGCTTTCGCTCGCCATTCGTGCCGAGTAGGGATCGCGCGACGTCGGCACCTGCTCGGGACGAACGGTTATGATCAAGAACGCGCTGGCTCTCCTCGGTTCTGCACTCGGGCTGACGCTCGCCGGGTGTGCGTATCCGTATACGCCCCCTGCCCTTGCGCCGATTACTGCGCCTGCTCCGACCACGATGGCGGCGGCTGCGATGCCGGACGAGACTCGGGCGCCGGTCACGATTCTCGTGTCGATCGATGGCTTCCGGCCGGATTATCTCGACCGGGGGGTGACGCCGAACCTCAACCGCCTGCGCGCGGGCGGCGTGTTCGCGAGCATGCGGCCGTCGTTTCCGAGCATCACCTTTCCCAATCACTGGACGCTGGTGACGGGGCTTCGGCCCGATCGCAGCGGAATCGTCGGCAACAAGATGGAGGATCCCGCGCGGCCGGGCGAGACGTTCACGATGGCGACCGACGATCCGTTCTGGTGGAGCGAGAGTTCGCCGATCTGGGTCGATGCAGAGAAGGCCGGGATCCGGACGGCGACGATGTTCTGGCCGGGCGCGAACGTGGCGGTGGGCGGCAAGGTGAAACCCGACAGCCATGGGGCGATCGAGGGGGGGACGCAGCCGGAGGACTGGCAGCAGTTCAACCAGCAGGTGTCGGGAACGCAGCGGTTCAACGCGGTGCTCGACTGGATGCGGCGGCCGGCCGCGATCCGGCCTAAGCTGGTGACGCTGTATTTCGATACGGTCGACAGCGCGGGTCATGCGGGTGGGCCGGAGAGCGCTGGGGTGACTCAGGCGGTGGCGGATGTCGATGCGAGCATTGGCGCGCTCGTCGATGGGCTGGCCGCGCTGGGGCAGCGGGCGAACCTGGTGATCGTCGCCGATCACGGCATGGCGGCGACGAGCAGCACGCGCGTCGTGGCGCTCGACGCGATCGCGGACAAGGCGGACTATCGTACCGTCGAGACGGGGCCGTACGCGACTCTGTTCGCGGTGCCGGGGCATGAGGCGGCACTGGAGGCGCGGTTGCTGACCCGCCACGATCATCTGCAATGCTGGCGCAAGGGGGAGATCCCGGCACGATTCCATTATGGACGCAACCCGCGCGTGCCGAGCTATCTGTGCCTTGCCGATGTCGGCTGGCGGGTCGATCCGAGCGCACCGACCAAGGCTTCGGTCGGCGGGATGCACGGTTATGACAACATGGCTCCGGAAATGCGCGCGCTGTTCATCGCCAATGGGCCGGCGTTCGTGGCGGGCAAGACGATTGCGAGCTTCGACAACGTTGCGATCGAGCCTTTGCTGCGCGATCTGATCGGGTTGCCGGCCGAGGCGGGGCTGGACGGCACCGACGCACCCTTCCAGAAGGTGCTGCAACGATAAGAGGAGAGGTTGTGCAGTATTTCGAGGATATCGAGGTCGGTCGGATTGCTTCGTTCGGTTCCTACGCGGTCACGCGCGAGGAGGTGATGGACTTCGCCGCGAAATACGATCCGCAGCCGTTTCATCTGTCCGACGAGGCGGCCGCGCAGACGCATTTCGGTCGGTTGTCGGCGAGCGGCTGGCATACGTGTGCGATGACGATGGCGATGCTGGTCGCGCATCTGAAGGAAAACCGGCAGGCGGGGCTCGGGTCGCCGGGGATCGATGAGTTGAAGTGGATCAAGCCGGTATATCCGGGGGACACTCTGCGCTGCGAGACCGAAATCCTCGAGAAGCGGGTGTCGGCCAGTCGGCCGGAGATGGGGATCTTCAAGAGCCGGATGCGGGTGTTCAACCAGGACGACGTGATGGTGATGACGTTCGTTTCGAACGGCCTCGTCGCGACGCGCCCCACGGATGCGCGGGCCGATTGATTGGCGAACTTTGGCCCTGAGGGGCGGCTGGCTGCCATCGAGTATTGATTCACGCGAAGGCGCAAAGTCGCGAAGAGAAGGTTTGTTCGCGCGGAGGCGTAGAGGCGCGGAGAGATTTTAGGATGGCAGAGGCTCGGGCGAGTTTCGCTGCTATCGCGAAAGCTCGCCGCGCTAGCACCAAGTAACTCTCTGCGCCTCTGCGCGAAATCTGAACCTTCTCTTCGCGCCATTGCGCCTTCGCGTGAACCAAACGTTTTCTAGTTATCGCGACGGACGACCGCCGCCGCGGTTACCGCCGCCCTGCCGTCCACCGCCGAAGCGCTGGCCGCCGCCGCCGCGATTGCCTTGGAACGCACCATCGCCGCGATTGCCGCGGAAGCCGCCTTGCGCTTGTGGCTGCTGGCCGGGTTGACCGAATTGGCCGCGATCGGGACCACGCCCACGATCCCAGCCGCGGCCGGGATCGCGTTTGCCGAACTGGCCCTGACCAGGCGTGCCGGGGTTGCCCGGGCGGTTACCGCGCCAGTCGCCGTCTCGGCCACGATTGCCGCGGTCACCGCGGTTGGCGAACCCACCCCAGTTTCCGCGCCCGTCAAAGCCGTTGCCGCGATACTGCTGGCGACCCTGCCAATAGCGCTGCTGGTTGCCGTTCCAGCGGTGCGGGCGGCGATAGCGATCGTAGACGTAGACGCCCGAGCCGGGATAATAATAATCGCCGCTCCAGCCGTAGTAGGAGTTCAGCCCGCCAAGGCCGTAGCCGCCATACCCACCGCCCAGCCCGCCGCCGAGTCCGCCATAGCCCGCGCCGTAATAGCCGTCGCCGTAATAGGGGTCGCTGGCGTAACTAACGCCCGCGCCGCCATAGCCGTACCCGTCGGTACAGCCTGCGACGCCGAGTCCGAGGCCCAAGGCTAGGCCGATGATGCCGAAGCGCTTCATGAACATGGAGAGTCTCCCGTACGTGGAGAGCGGACACAACGCGCCGCTATTCGTCGTACAACGGAGTCGGTGTATCGCGAGTTCCATGAATGGGGTCTGACGGGGTTTGGCGGGTGGAGCGTCTGTGCGGGCGCGCCCTCCCTTTACTGTTCCCTCGCGAACGCGGGGGTCCAGGGTAGTGGTGCGCTGCGGTATCTAGCTGGGCCCCCGCGTCCGCGGGGGAACGAGGCCGCGGGCTTCCGCGGCAAGCGCGCGGTCAGTGGCCGGGGAAGTGGATCAGGGCGGTTGCTTCGATGCCGTCGGTGCGCAGTGCGTCCGCGCCGCCCAGGTCGGGGAGGTCGACCAGGAACTGGGCTTGCGTGACGACCGCGCCGGCCTTGTGGAGGAGGCGGACGGCGGCGCGGGCGGTGCCGCCGGTGGCGATCAGGTCGTCGACCAGCAGGACGCGCGCGCCGGGCGCAAAGGCGTCGGCGTGGATCGCGATGCGGTCTGTGCCGTATTCCAGCGCATAGTCCTCGGCGATGGTCGCGCCGGGCAGCTTGCCGTCCTTGCGGATCAGCAGGACGCCGGCCTTGAGCGGTGCGGCGAGCGCGGCGGCGAACAGGAAGCCGCGGGCTTCGATGCCGGCGACGAGATCGACCGGGCCAGAGACCGCCGCGACCATCCGCTCGATCGCGGTCGCCCAACCCTGCGGGTCGAGCAGCAGGGTGGTGATGTCGCGGAACTGGATACCGGGCTTGGGGAAGTCCGGGATGGTGCGGATCAGGGCCTTCAGATCGGCGTTGCGCTCGTTGATATCGGCCATGGACATTCCCTTCTTCGCGCGGAGCGGCGGCCGTATCGCGACAGGGCGCTACGGCCAAAACAAAAGCGGCGGATCGGGCATACCACCCGTCCGCCGCTCCCTTTATCCGTGCGCCCTTACTGCGGGAGCCCGGCCATCATCAATGCTTAACGTCGCGCCAGACGTTCTGGTACGCACCCCAGGCAAGACCGCAGAAGATCAGGATGAAGATGATCGACGCGAACCCGGCCGCGTGACGCGCCTCGAGATTGGGCTCGGCGGTCCAGGTCAGGAACGCCGAGACGTCGGTCGACATCTGCTCCTTCGTCGCCTTCGTCCCGTCCGCGTAAGCGACCTGACCATCCGACGTGAGCGGTGGCGGCATCGCGATGTTGAGGTTCGCGAAATACGGATTGTAGTGGAGCCCGGTCGGCGTCTTGATATCCGGGAATTCCTTCAGCAGCGCGGCGGGCTGCGTCGTGTAGCCGGTCAGCAGCGAATGGACATACGCGGTGCCGTCCTCGCGCGCCTTGGTGATCAGCGAGAGATCGGGCGGCAGCGCGTTGTTGTTCGCGGCGCGCGCGGCAATCTCGTTGGCGAACGGCGACGGGAAGTGATCCGACGGGATATTCTTGCGCGTCGCCGGCTCACCCGTCTCCGGGTTGATCGACGGCTGCTCGATCACCCACTGGTTGGCGATCGCCTTTACCTCGGGGTCGGTATAGCCGATCTTGGTCAGGTCGCGGAACGACACCAGCCGCAGCGAGTGGCAGGCCGAGCAGACCTCCTTGTAGACCTGGAACCCGCGCTGAAGCTGGCGACGGTCGAACTTGCCGAACACGCCATTGGAGGCGAGCTCGAGTTCCTTGGGGTGCTTGTGCGCGACGCTCTCCGCGGTCGGCGCTACGGGATCGGTGATGACCCCATAGACGCTGCCGAAGAGCGCGATGCCGAGCACCAGCACGAAGGCCGCGCCGACAAAGGATGCGATGAGACGAACCATGTGTGTGTCCTCTAGTTCGTATCAGTGCGCGGCGTGCGGCGCGGAGGGCGCGCCATGCGACGTGGGCGCCGTCGACAGCGCGGTGTGGGCTGGGCTGGTGCCGCCATGCTTGTTCAGCACGGCCTCGGTGATCGAGTTGGGCAGCGGCCGCGGACGCTCGGAGCGCGAGATGAGCGGCAGGATGATCAGGAAATGCGCGAAATAGTATGCCGCGCAGATCTGGCTGAGGATCACGTAGAACGCGTTCGCCGGCGCGCCACCGCAATAGCCGAGCACGAAGATGTCCGCGACCAGCACCCAGAACGCGATCCGCGCTTTTGGACGATAGTTCATCGAACGAACCGGCGAGCTGTCGAGCCAGGGGAGGAAGAACAGCAGCAGGATCGAGCCGAACATCGCCAGCACGCCCCACAGCTTGGCCGGCAGGATGAAGTCCGCGGTGAAGGCGCGCAGGATCGCGTAGAACGGCCAGAAATACCATTCGGGGACGATGTGCGCGGGCGTCGAGAGCGGGTTCGCCGGGATATAGTTATCCGGGTGGCCGAGATAGTTCGGGAAGAAGAACAGCAGGCTGGCGAAGATCAGCATGAAGATGCCGAGCCCGAAGCCGTCCTTCGCGGTGTAATAGGGGTGGAACGGGACGGTGTCCTGCTCGCCCTTCACGTCGACGCCGGTCGGGTTGTTCGAGCCGGGGATGTGCAGCGCCCAGATGTGCAGGATGATGACGCCCGCGATCACGAACGGCAGCAGGTAATGCAGCGAGAAGAAGCGGTTGAGCGCGGCGTTGTCCGGCGCAAATCCGCCGAGCAGCCAGATGCGGATGGTATCGCCAACCAGCGGGATCGCCGAGAAGAACCCGGTGATGACCTGCGCGCCCCAGAAGCTCATCTGGCCCCAGGGAAGCACGTAGCCCATGAACGCGGTCGCCATCATCAGCAGGAAGATGACGACGCCGAGCAGCCACACCATCTCGCGCGGTGCCTTGTACGAGCCGTAATAGAGCCCGCGGAAGATGTGTGTGTAGACGACGATGAAGAACATCGAGGCGCCGTTGGCGTGTGCATAGCGCAGGAACCAGCCGGCGTTGACGTCGCGCATGATGCTCTCGACCGAGTCGAATGCGACCAGGCCGTTGGCGGCGTAATGCATCGCCAGGACGATGCCGGTGACGATCTGGATCGCCAGCGCGGCGCCGGCGAGCACGCCGAAGTTCCAGAAGTAATTGAGGTTGCGCGGGACGGGATAGCCCCCGCCGAGTGAATTGTAGACGAGCCGGGGAACGGGAAGCCGCTCATCCAGCCACCGCGTCAGCGGCAGCTTCGGTTCGTATTGCTTGGCCCAGGGAAAGCTCATGGTCGTTCCTCAGCCTACCGTGACGACGGTGTCGGAGTTGAAGGCATAGTCCGGAACGTGGAGGTTCGACGGAGCGGGGCCTTTGCGGATGCGCGCGGCGGTGTCGTAGGCCGAGCCGTGGCACGGGCAGAAATAGCCGCCATACGGCCCCTTGTTCTCGCCTTCGCCGGCTCCGAGCGGGACGCAGCCGAGGTGCGTGCAGACACCCAGCGTGATCAGCCAGTTCTTCTTGCCGGCCTTGGTGCGCTGTTCGAGCGTCTGCGGATCGCGCAGTTCGCTGAGCGGCACCGCATCGGCCTCGCTGATCTCCTTCGGCGTCAGGTTGCGCACGAACAGAGGCTGCTTGCGGAAGCTGGTCTTGATCGCCTGGCCGGGGAGGATCTTCGACAGGTCGATCTCGGTGGTCGACTGTGCGAGCACGTCGGCGGAGGGGTTCATCTGATTGATGAGCGGCAGGACGATCGCGATCGCGCCGACGCCGGCGAACGATACGGCGGCGATGTTGATGAAATCACGGCGGCGAGGATCGTGGACCTCTTCGTGAAACGGCTCTGGCGATTCGCCGGGGGGAACCATGTCGTCGACTGTCGCCATTCATCTCGCCCTTGCACGTTATTTTTATCGTGGCCTGGCGGGGCTTCCGGTTTCGACGAACCGTACGTCCACCCTGCCCGACCGTCCCCACGGAGGCTGTGCTTTGATAGACGGCGGGGCGCGGGTTTGCCAACTGCATTTTGCTTTGGGTTACCTCCGGAGCCTCGGCGCGCTAGAGGATCGGGTATGCGTATTGCTCTCTATCAGCCGGATATTGCCGGAAATGTCGGCTCGATCCTGCGGACCGCCGCGTGCATGGGGATCGGCGTCGACCTGATCGAACCGATGGGATTCACCTGGAGCGAGAAGGCCGTCGCGCGCTCGGGGATGGATTATGTCGGGGCGGTCGACGTGGTGCGGCATGTCGATTGGGACGCGTTCCTGGCGCAGGTGCAGGGGCGGATCGTGTTGCTGACGACGAAGGGCGCGGTGCGGCTGGATGTCGCGGAGTTTCGCGAGGACGACGTGTTGCTGATGGGGAGCGAAGGCGCCGGGGTTCCTGAAGAGGTGCATGCTAGGGCTGACGTGCGGGTGGTAATCCCGATGCGGCCTGAGTTGCGATCGATGAACATTTCCGTGGCGACGGGAATCGTCGCGGCCGAGGCTTTGCGGCAGACGGGTGGCTGGCCGGTTTAGCGATGGCGCGTGGTGCTTCCTCACGTACGCCGTCATCCTGACGAAAGTCAGGATCCAGGGTAACGAACGCCGCCTTTCGTGGCTCTGGATCCTGACTTTCGTCAGGATGACGGTGTTTGCAGACGGACGGCGGACTCGATCGACCATGCGCCCTCCCCGTCGCGCGGAGGATTTGGTAGAGACCCGCGCATGACCGATCTCGACCCCCAGCAAGCCGCCGCCCGCCACTGGTTCGAATCGCTCCGCGACCGGATCTGCGCCGAGTTCGAAGCAATCGAGCGCGAGGCGGGCTCCGACGCGAGCTTCGAATACACCCCGTGGGACCGGATCGATCCGTCGGGCGAACCCGGCGGCGGCGGGGTCCGCGGCGTGATGAAGGGCAAGGTCTTCGAGAAGGTCGGCGTCAACGTCTCGACCGTGGGCGGCACGTTCGAAGGGGACTTCGCCAAGTCGATCCACGGTGCGGGGGACGACCCGCGGTTCTTCGCCACCGGGATCAGCCTGGTCGCGCACATGACCAACCCGCACGTGCCCGCGGTGCACATGAACTGCCGCTTCCTCAACACCACCAAGCGCTGGTTCGGCGGCGGCGGCGATCTCAACCCGCCGCTGCCGATCGAGGAGGATACGGCCGACTTCCACGCGACGATGAAGGCGGCGTGCGACGCGCATGATCCGGCGCATTACGAGCGGTTCAGGGACTGGGCGGAGACGTATTTCTACATCCCGCACCGGAAAGTGAGCCGCGGTGCGGGCGGTATATTCTTCGACCATCTCGACGGCGATTTCGACGCGAACTTCGCGTTCACGCGCGACGTCGGCGAGGCGTTTCTCGATGCGTATCCGCGGATCGTGCGGCGGCGGATGGATACGCCGTTCGATGCCGCCGACGAGGCACAGATGCTCGAATGGCGTGGGCGCTATGCCGAGTTCAATCTCGTCTATGATCGCGGGACGTTGTTCGGGCTCAAGACCGGCGGCAACATCGACGCGATCCTGATGAGCCTGCCGCCGCGCGCTACGTGGTCTTGATGTGGCGCTGATCCCGGTTGCCGACGACGTCCTCGCGACGATCGTCACGACGCTGGAGATGCGCAAGCGGCCACCGCTGCGACCGAGCCCGGGGTCGCGGTTGCGGCTGGTGAAGTGGGAGCGGCCGGCACTGGAGAAATACCGCGCGCTGTTCCGGCGGGTGGGGAGCCCGTGGCTGTGGTTCTCGCGGCTGGTGATGGCGGACGATGCACTGGCGGCGATCGTGCAGGATCCGGGGATCGCGGTGTACGCGGTGCTCGATCCGGCGGGGATCGAAATTGGGATGCTCGAACTCGATTTCCGCGAGGCGGGGGCGTGCGAGATTTCGTATTTCGGGTTGATCCCGGAACTGGCCGGGCAAGGCCATGGTCGGTGGCTGATGGCCGAGGCGTGCGCGCGGGCCTGGGCCAAGGGGGTGGTGCGGGTCTGGCTGCATACCTGCACGCTCGATCATCCGAGCGCGCTGGGGTTTTATCGGGCGCAGGGATTCGTGGCGGTGAAGCGGACGATCGAGACGTTTCTGGATCCGCGGGCTTCCGGGTTGTTGCCGTTGGAGACGGCGCCACAGATCCCGTACCTGGGGAAGCGGGGGTAAACCCAAGAAATGTTTCCCCGCGAAGGCGGGGATCCAGACTGGGCTCCCGCCTTCGCGGGAGAACACGACGCGGGAGAAGCAGGTGGATGCTTACTGGCTTTGGCGAACGCTGAAGCCTGCCCCCTTATCTAACCAAGCGGCGGTAGGCGGAGATCGCGATAAGGGCCATCGCGATACCGGCCGCCATTGCTGCCACGGCGGCACCGGCATCGACGATCGCGAGCGCTACCGGGTTGGCCTCGCCGGCGTCGCGCAACGCCTTGTCGGCCATCATGAAGGGGGCACCGACGAGCCAGCCGCTGATGTAGCTGAACGCCGCCAGCCCCATGAGCGGCAACCCCGCGCCGCGGCTGAGTACGAGACTGCGACGGATCGCAGCCAGCGCACCGAGCGGCGCTTCGGCGAACAGCGCTGGCCCCGTCAGCATCGTCCGGCCGAGGATGTAGAGGCCGGGGATCGCGTACAGCAGCAGCCCCGCCCCCGCCGGCAGCGAGACGATCACCATCGCCAGCAGGAACCGCGGAAAAATCCGCAGGCAGCGGGTCAGGCTTGCACGCAGGTCGAGATGCTCGCGATCGAGATACAGCGCGTAGAACAGCGACGTCCCGAAGAAGCTCATCACATAGGCGAGCAGATACCAGCCGCCATACGCCGCCGCCCAGGTCTGCACCGCGTCGGCCCAGACCATCGCCTGCGCTTCGTTGTTGCCCGCCGCCGCGTCGGGCATCGGCGGATCGGGCACGACCAGCGCGAGCGCGAACGCGGGCAGGAACAGGAACGGCGCGGCGATCCGCAGCAGCAGGTCGCGGTCGCGCTTGAACAGCGTCCAGGCGTCGGTGAGAACGGTCGCGAAATCGAGCTTCATGGAACGGCGTGTTTCTCTCTGGTCGCGACGTAGAGCTGCGCGGTGAAGACGGCGGCGAGCGCGGTGAAGGCAGTGGTGACGACCGTCGCGGCGACACCCGACAGGAAGGTCGCGGTGGCGATCGCGTCGGCGCCGAGCGCGAGGCGGAAGACGATCCCGGTCACCGACTGCGCGGCCCAGGTCGAGACGAGCATGACGATCGCGAACAGGATCAGCACGCCGATGATCCGCCACGTCAGCCCCTTGGTCAGCTGAACCGAGCGGCGGATCGCGCCGATCCCAAGCCGTTCGTTGAGGATGACCGGGTTGAGCAGCACCAGCCGCGCGCCGATCCAGATCGCGACCAAGAGATACGCGAGGCTGTACAGCGCGATGAAACCCGCAACGCCAGCGCTCGGCGGGGTCATCTGCGCGCTGCGGCCGTTGGCGGCGGCGGTGAAATCGAACCCCGACTGGATCAGGACGATCATCGGCGGCACGACGAGCAGCGCCGCGACAAGCGTGATCAGGACGGTGATGCCCAGCGCCGGGAGCACACGCGCACCAGCGTCTCGGCGCGCGGACGCGGCATCGGTAGCGGGATCGGTGGCGATCGCGACGATCGCCAGTTGCGACCAGAGCATCGCGACCAGCGTACCGATCGCCAAAATGCTTCCGATCAGCGCGAAGCTCATCGTTCCCTGTGCAGCGAACGCGACATAGCCGTCACGGATTACGCTGGGCAGCAGCATGCCGAGCAGCGCGATCGGTGCGATCATGCCGGTGCGCCCGTTGAGCACCTCGATCGTGCGATCCCAGACCGTCCCCATCTTCACCATGCGCCAAACTCCCCCGGGTTCCTGTAGCGCGCGGGTTAGCCGAAGCCCTTGCGCTTGACCACAGGTTGCACGCCTGCTTGCAAGTCGGGCTGCGGGTGCGCAATTGGGGTCGGTGACCATCCCCCTGCCCGACGATATCGAATGGCGGACCAGCGTCGGCCTGACCCCCTATGCCGACGCGCTGGCCGAGATGGAGGCGCGCGCGGCAGCAGTCGGCGCGGGCGAGGCGCGCGAACTGCTGTGGATGCTCGAACATCCGCCGGTCTACACTGCGGGCACGAGCGCAGAACCAGGCGACCTGATCGATGCGCGCTTTCCGGTGATCCCCACCGGGCGGGGCGGCAAATACACCTATCATGGACCGGGCCAGCGGATCGGCTATGTCGTGCTCGACCTCACGAAGCGCGGGCGCGACGTCCGCCGCTATGTCCACGCGCTCGAATCCTGGGTGATCGCCGCGCTCGGCGAACTCGGCGTCGAGGCGTTCGCAGTGGATGGCCGCGTCGGGATATGGACACTCGATCCCAATGCTCCGGGGGGCCGCGAGGCGAAGATCGGGGCGATCGGCGTGCGGGTCAGGCGCTGGGTGACGCTCCACGGCTTCTCGGTGAACGTGGCGCCCGATCTGGCCCATTTTGGTGGCATCGTCCCGTGCGGCCTGCCGGAGTACGGCGTTACGAGCCTGCAATCGTTGGGTATTCCGGCCGACCTTGCAACCTTCGACGCCGCCCTGGCGTTGACGGCCGATGCTTTCCTTGAAACAGTTTCTTGTCCTTGAGAAAACGAGGCTTGAGGGCAAAGCGTTATCGGATTAATGTCCACTACGATTTGGGTATTAAGGGCGAGCAGCCAGCCAAATCCTCTATCTAGGGAGCTTCCACATGCGTGCACTCATTTCCAAGGTCCTGACCGGTTCGCTGATCGCCAGCGCAGCACTCGCCGTTTCGGCGTGCGGTCCGAAGACCGAGACGACGACCGACAACACGATGGTCACCGACATGAATGCCAGCGAAGGCATGGACACGATGACCGACAACATGACCGCAGTAGACGGCGCGTCGAACGGTGGCATGATGGCCAACGACACCATGATGGCGAACGACACGATGATGTCGAACGACACCGCGGTGACCAACAACGCAATGTAATTTCCGCAAGGGAATTACTGCTGCGGTACGGCATGCCCGAAAGGGATGTCGTGCTGCGAAAGGGCCGTCCGGGCGACCGGGCGGCCCTTTGCGTTTGCGGGCTTCTAGGGCTTGCTCGCGCGGTCCGCGGAATAGAGACGCCTCCACGCCAGCCCCATCAGGCGAGGCACATACCCGCCGTCGACCGCGGAATCATTTCGCCTGCGACGAAAAACCGCCGTGATCGGCAAACATGGACGCTACCGCCCGCCTTCTATAGTTAAATTCACTTGGGAGCGGCGTCGAAACGCTTTAGAATCGATGACTTGAAGATCCCGGGGAGGTTGGAATGAAGGTGTTGCGTACCGCGCTCGCGCTATGCGTGGCGACGAGTGGACTGGCTGTAGCCCAGTCGGCGTCGGCGCAGTTTTTCTTGCAGTCGCGCGATTTCTCGGGTGCAGCGGTGGTCGGCGACGAAGCCGATCTCGGCCAGGTGTTGCCCGGCGCGACGCAGGACGAAATCCGCGCTGCGCTGGTGTGGCACATGCGCGCCGCGCTTAACGTGGCGGCGCTGCAATGCCAGTTCGAGCCGACCTTGCTGACCGTGCCCAACTACAACGCGATGATCTCCGATCACAGCGAAGAGCTGAAGAACTCGTTCACGACGCTGACCAAATACTTCGCGCGCGTGAACAAGGCCTCCGGGGTCAAGGCCGGCCAGACTGCGCTCGACCAGTTCGGCACGCGCACCTATTCGAGCTTCGCCACGGTCGCCGCACAGTTCGGCTTCTGCAAGACCGCCTCGTCGATCGGTCGCGATGCGGTCTTCGCGCCGCGTGGTCACCTGTTCGAGGTCGCGCTGGCGCGCTCGCGTGAACTGCGTAACAGCCTGATTCCGTGGGGCGAACAGCGCTTCCCGCGCTATATCGGCCGCGACCGCGCGACGATGCCGCGGCTCGACGCGATCTGCTGGAACAAGAAGGGCGAGTGGGTCCAGAAGAAGTGCGGCGCGCAGAACTGGCCGCCAGCGGGCGTCGGGATGGCCGGGCAGTAAGACCCCGGGGCGCTTATCCCTGACAAACATGTTACCGTCATTCCCGCGCAGGCGGGAACCCATATTGGCAAACGCCAGCGACATGATCGCCACCGTTTGAGCATCTGGGTCCCCGCTTCCGCGGGGATGACGGGCACATATCGGCGAGGAATACCGGCCGAGCCCTGGCTGCCGCCCTCACCTACCTTGTCCCAACGTCAGAGGGCGATGCGCGCCAAACTGATCCCCGCTTTCGCCGGGATGACAGGATATCGACCGCCGACCCCGCTTCGC
The DNA here is from genome assembly GCF_003688625.1 of Sphingomonas sp. PP-CE-3A-406. GTDB lineage: Bacteria > Pseudomonadota > Alphaproteobacteria > Sphingomonadales > Sphingomonadaceae > Sphingomonas. Next base: position 941,395 of record NZ_RCWY01000003.1, on the reverse strand, counting down.
TCAGCGCAACCCCAGCAGCTTGTGCGTCTGCAACGACAACCGCCACTGCGGCCGCTGCATGACCAGATCGACGCACGCCGCGCGATTGGCGTCTGCGCGTGGATCGTCGAGCGGCTGGAGCAGCAGATTGGCGAAGTCCCAGGTTTCGATATCGTCGATGTCGGTACCCGGTTGCGGCCAGACCAGCTTCAGTTCGTCACCGGTGCGCTGGACGACGATGCTGCCGGCCTTGGGGCTGATGCACACCCAGTCGATCCCGGGATGCGCGGGGATCGTGCCGTTGCTCTCCATCGCGATCCGGAACCCCTGCTCATGCAGCGCATCGACGATCGCGTCGTCGATCTGGAGCATCGGCTCGCCACCGGTCAGCACGACGAAGCGGTCGCGCGCACCCTCGCCCCAGAAGCCGGCGACAGCCGCCGCCAGCACCTGCGCGTCGGCGAACTTGCCGCCGCCGAGGCCGTCGGTGCCGACGAACTCGGTATCGCAGAACCGGCACACCGCGGTCGCGCGATCCTGTTCGCGGCCCGACCAGAGGTTGCAGCCGGCGAACCGCACGAACACCGCGCGGCGGCCGGCGTTCACGCCCTCGCCTTGCAGCGTCAGGAACATCTCCTTGACCGCATAGCTCATGTCAGGCGGGCTTCACGGCATAGACGGTGGGATCCGCGATCCCAGCCTCGTCGAAACCGCGCGCGCGGAGCCGGCAGCTGTCGCACTCGCCGCAATGCCTGCCGTCGGGCGTCGGATCGTAGCACGACCAGCTCAGCCCGAGATCGAGCCCGAGCCGCGTGCCTTCGCGGACGATATCCGCCTTGGTCATATGCTGGAGCGGCGCCTGGATGCGGAACGGTTCGCCCTCGACGCCGGCTTTGGTGGCGAGTTCGGCGAGACCTTCGAACGCGGCGATGAACTCGGGACGGCAATCGGGATAGCCCGAATAATCGAGCGCGTTGACGCCGATATAGATGTCGCGCGCGCCCGCCGCCTCGGCCCAGCCGAGCGCAAGGCTGAGGAAGATCGTGTTGCGCGCGGGCACATAGGTGACGGGGATGCCGCCACCGTCTTCGGTGCCTGCGCCGTCCTTCGGCACGTCGATATCGGCGGTCAGCGCGGAGCCGCCGAACGCGGACAGGTCCATCGGCAGCACGATATGGCGTTCGGCCCCGAGCGCGGTGGCGACGCGGCGCGCCGCATCGAGTTCGATCCGGTGACGCTGATTGTAATCGAACGATAGCGCGAGCAGCCGCTGGCCGGCTTCGCGCGCAATCGCGGCGGATATCATCGAGTCGAGCCCGCCCGAAACGAGCGCGACCGCAAAGGGAGCAGGGGATGTCATTATGCGGAGTGCGCTAGGCCAGCGGCGCGCAAAAAGAAAGGGGCCGCCCGGTGAGGCAGCCCCTGAGGTTGGCGCGGATCGCGCCACAAGGGAGAAAAACGTGCTGAATAAAAAGCACAGCCCGATCTATACCTAACATAAGTAAATGGGGCGTTAATTCCTTACGTTAGCGGCTCGATCGACCGGCAAAAGTGCATCACTCGTCGACCGGCACGGGAAATTTCGTCGCGCAGAACGCACAGTCGACGATGATGAACCCGGTCTCGTCGGCCATCGACCGCCGTTCCTCGATTGGGAATTTCGAGATCACGCCCTTGATGTACTCGGGATCGCAGCGGCACCCGCGCGTGATCGGAATATCCGCGAGAATGCGGACGTCCTCCTCCTCGTTGAACAGGCGCCAGACGAGCGTTTCCAGCGGCAACGTCGCATCGGTGAGTTCATCGACGCCCATCGTGTTGCCGAGCGTAGCGACATGCTCCCATTCCGGATGATCGAGTTTGGTATGCAGGCGCTCACGCCCGTCCTCGCCCTCGGGAAGATGCTGGAGGAACAGCCCGCCGGAGATGCAGCGACCGTCAGCGCCCTTCGCCATGCCGGTGCGAATCATCGTCGGGATTTGCTCGGACTGCGTGAAATAGCTCTGCGCCGCCTGCGACAGCGTGTCGCCGTCGAGGGGGACGATACCCTGATAGCGCTCGTTGCTGGTCGCCATGTCGAACGTGATCGCGAGATAGCCGGCGCCGAACAGCGCGAACAGCGATGGTTCGGCGGGCGCTTCGGCGAGCTTGTCCGCGTCGTATTCGATGTAGCCGCGCACTTCGCCGCCGCGGTAGTCGCAGACGAGCAGCTGAACGACGCCGTTGTCGGTACGCGTCTGCATCGTCAGCTGGCCGCTCGAATCCTTGAGCGTCGAACCGATCAGCGCGGCGAGCGTGAGCGCTTCGGCGAGCAGTTTCTCGATCGCGGGCGGATAGGCGTGCGCGGCAAGCACTTCGTCGAGCGCGGTGCCGAGCCGCACGATCCGGCCGCGTGCACTGCGCGTCGGGATCGCGAAAGCCAGCGCGCGGTCGAGATCGGTCATGTTGGGGTCGAATTTTGGCGTATCGTTCATCGTCCGCCAGATGGTGACCCTGCCTGTTCAGGTCAACCGATCTGCCCGAAGCACCAGCGCAGCACCGACTTCTGCGCGTGGAGGCGGTTCTCGGCCTCCTGCCAGATCAGCGACTGCGGGCCGTCGATCACGTCGGGCGTGACTTCCTCACCGCGGTGCGCAGGCAAGCAGTGGAGGAACTTAGCGTCGGGCTTGGCGAGTGCCATCAGCGCGGCGTCGACCTGGTACGGGGTGAGCGCCTTCAGCTTGGCCTCGGCGTGCGCCTGCCCCATCGAGATCCAGGTGTCGGTAACGACGATGTCCGCACCTTCGACCGCCTCGCGCGGGTCGGCCACGACGCGGGCACGGCCCGAAGCGCGGACGATCGCCTCTTCTTCCGGTTGGAAGCCCTGCGGGCAGGCCGCGACGACGTCGAACTGCATCAGCCCCGCCGCCTCGACGATCGAGGCGAGCACGTTGTTGCCGTCGCCGAGCCACGCGACCTTGAGGCCGGGCAGCGTCTTGCCGCTCTCGATGATGGTCAGCAGGTCGGCCATGATCTGGCACGGATGCGACGCGTCGGTCAGGCCGTTGATGACCGGGACCGAGGCGTAATGCGCCATCTCCTCGATCTTGGCGTGATCGTCGGTGCGGATCATGATCGCGTCGACATAGCCCGACAGGATGCGCGCCGTGTCGGCGATCGACTCGCCGCGGCCGAGCTGCATCGAGCCGCCATCGGACACGATCGAGGTGCCCCCGAGCTGACGGATCGCCATGTCGAACGAGAAACGCGTGCGGGTGGAGCTCTTCTCGAAGACCATCGCGAGCGTGTGGCCGGCGAGCGGCGCATCGGCGTCGGCGCGGCCCTTGGGGAAGCCGGCGCGCGCTGCCTTGCGGTCGAGTGCATCGGACAGCATCGCGGCGATGCCGTCGGCTCCGGCGTCGGTGAGATTCAGGAAATGACGCATAATTCCTCCCCGGCACGGGGAGGGGGACCGCGCTCGCAGAGCGGGGTGGAGGGGGACCTCCACGGGCGCTACGCTGCGGGGAAAGCCCCCTCCACCATGCTTCGCATGGTCCCCCTCCCCGTACCGGGGAGGATCAGTTTCAATCGTCGGCAGCGGGCACGTAGACGCGCGCGGCGGTCGACAGCTTGTCGATGCATTCGGCGATGTGGCTCTCGTCGATCACCAGCGGCGGCAGAATACGGACGACGTTCTCGCCCGCCGACACCAGGAGCAGATTGTGGTTGTCGCGCGCAAACGCGACGAACGCGCGGCTGTCGCTCTTCAGCTTCAACCCGAGCATCAGCCCGGTGCCGCGAACGCTATCGAACAGGTGATCGTGGTTCGGGATCATCTGCTCGAGCCCCTGCCGCAACCGGTCGCCCATCGCCGTGACGTTGTCGAGGAAGCCGTCCTCAAGCATCACGTCGAGGATCGCCTCGCCCGCCGCCATCGCCAGCGGGTTGCCACCATAGGTCGAGCCGTGCGTGCCGGCGACCATGCCCTTGGCCGCTTCCTCGGTCGCGAGGCACGCGCCCAGCGGGAAGCCGCCACCGATACCCTTGGCAACCGCCATGATGTCAGGCGTGATGCCGTACAGCTCATGCGCGAAGAACTTGCCGGTCCGGCCGTAGCCGCACTGGACCTCGTCGAGCACCAGCAACAGGCCGTGCTCGTCGCAGGCCTTGCGCAAGCCGGTGAGGAACTCGTGGCTCGCCTGGCGGATACCGCCCTCGCCCTGGATCGGCTCGACCAGGAAGCCCGCGGTGTTGTCGTCGATCAGCGCCAGCGCGCCTTCGAGATCGTTGAACTTCGCGTAGCCGAACCCCGGCAACAACGGCTCGAACCCGTCGCGCATCTTCGCTTGGTTGGTCGCCGAGATGGCGCCGAGCGTGCGCCCGTGAAACGCGGTGTCGAACGTGATCAGCGTGTGGCGCTGCGGGTTGCCGTTGGCGAAGTGATAGCGCCGTGCGGTCTTGATCGCGCACTCGACCGCTTCCGCGCCCGAGTTCGTAAAGAACACGGTGTCGGCGAATGTGTTGTCGACGAGGCGTTGCGCGAGGTGCTCGCCCTGCGGCGACCCGTACAGGTTCGACACGTGCATCAGCGTCGCCGCCTGATCCGCGATCGCCTTGGTCAAATGCGGATGCGCGTGGCCGAGCGCATTGACCGCGATGCCGCTCGCGAAATCGAGATATTGCTGGCCGTCCTCGCCGAAGAGGTACGCGCCCTCGCCTCGGACCGGACGCACGCCACACCGCGGGTAGACGGGCATGAGCGGGGTGATGGTCACAGGCGCTTCCTTTCCGAAACGAGAAGGGCGACCCAATGGTCGCCCGACACGGCCTCATATCGGTAGCGCGGCGGGTGCGTCAATCACGTCCGACGCTGGACGCCGGTCGAATGGGCACGCCCACCGGTTCTAGACGTTGCTGAGACTGGCCAAATGGGCCTGCTGATCCATTACTGCGCCCACGAACGCGAGCGCCAGCTCCGCCACCAGGACGATACCGCCCAGCACGCCGGCGATGACCGAGACTCCGCCTGCCGCGGCAATCTCCGCGTCGCTGCCACCCGCTGCACGAATCTTCGCGATCTTGGTGACCGCATCCTGCGCGATTGTCGATTTGGCTATCATCGCAATGAAGATTGCCGCGCCACCGCCGGCCGAAACGGAAAAGAAATACCCGACCACCAGCGGCAGGATAATCAGGACGGCGCCAACTGCCCATTGCTTGCGGTACAGAAACCACGCGAACCCGAAAAACAGCGCGGGCCAGCACCAAGTGAGCACGAGCCCCCCGCCGGCTTTCACCATCTTGTCACGTGCCTTTCCCCATGCACTGGCGAAACGGTGCGCATTTGGCCCGATGAAACGCGCGACGTCGTCCCAGTCCGAATTGGCCCATGAAGCGATAAGCGCTTCCTTACGAAGTGGACGTGTCTGGTTCATGCGTCGATCGCCTCCTCGTCCATCCGCCCCGCATTTTCCTGGATAAAGGCAAACCGGTGCGCGGGGTTGTTGCCCATCAGGCGGTCGACGAGGTCCTTCACCTGTGCGCGCTCTTCATATTCCTGCGGGAGCGTGATGCGGAGCATGCCGCGGGTAGCGGGGTCCATCGTGGTTTCGCGGAGCTGACTCGGGTTCATCTCGCCGAGGCCCTTGAAGCGGCCGACGTCGACCTTCTTGCCCTTGAACACGGTGCGTTCGAGTTCGGCGCGGTGCGCGTCGTCGCGGGCGTAGACGCTCTTGGTGCCGACGGTCAGGCGGTAGAGCGGCGGTTGCGCGAGGTAGAGATGCCCGCGGCGGACGAGTTCGGGCATCTCCTGGAAGAAGAACGTCATCAGCAGCGTAGCGATGTGTGCGCCGTCGACGTCAGCGTCGGTCATGATGACGATGCGTTCGTAGCGTAGCGTGTCCGGGGTGCAGTCCTTCCGAGTGCCGCAGCCTAGCGCGAGCGTAAGGTCGGCGATTTCCTGGTTGGCGAAGATCTTCGCGCTGGTGGCCGACGCGACGTTGAGGATCTTACCGCGGATCGGCAGGATCGCCTGCGTCTTCCGGTCGCGCGCCTGCTTGGCCGAGCCACCGGCCGAATCGCCCTCGACGATGAAGAGTTCGGTGCCTTCGGGCGAGTTCGCCGAACAGTCGGTGAGCTTGCCGGGCAGCCGCAGCTTCCGCGCGGAGGTCGCGGTCTTGCGCTTGACGTCGCGTTCCTGCTTGCGGCGCAGGCGTTCGTCCATCCGCTCGAGCACATAGTTCAGCAGCGCCTTGCCGCGCTCCATGTTGTGGCTGAGGAAATGGTCGAAATGATCGCGCACCGCCTTTTCGACGAGGCCGGCGGCTTCGGGGCTGGTGAGGCGATCCTTGGTCTGGCTCTGGAATTGCGGCTCGCGGATGAACACGGACAGCATCAGCTCGCTGCCGACCATGACATCGTCCGCGCTGATATCCTTGGTCTTCTTGTTGCCGACGAGATCGCCGAACGCGCGCAGGCCGCGGACCAGTGCCTGGCGGAGGCCCTGTTCGTGCGTGCCGCCGTCGGGGGTCGGGATGGTGTTGCAATACCAGCTGTACGAGCCGTCGCTCCACAGCGGCCATGCGACCGCCCATTCGACGCGGCCTTGGGTTTCACCGTTCGCGCTCGGGAAATCCTGCGAGCCGGAGAAGAAGTCGGAGGTCGCGCATTCGCGGCCGGCGATCTGGTCGCGAAGGTGGTCGGCTAGGCCGCCGGGGAACTGAAACACGGCCTGTGCTGGTGTGTCGTCCGCGATCAGGTCGGGCGCGCAGTGCCAGCGGATCTCGACGCCGGCGAAGAGATACGCCTTCGAGCGGACGAGCTTGTACAGACGCTGCGGCTTGAAGTTCAGTTCGCTGCCAAAGATCTCGGTATCCGGCGTGAAGGCGACGCTGGTCCCGCGACGGTTGGGCGTGGCCCCGAGATGCTCGATCGGCCCGAGCGTCAGGCCCTTGGCGAAGCGCTGGCGGTACAATTGCCGGTCGCGCGCGACCTCGACGACGGTGTCGGACGATAGCGCGTTGACGACGCTGATACCGACGCCGTGCAGGCCGCCCGATGTCGCATAGGCCTTGCCGGCGAACTTGCCGCCCGAGTGAAGCGTCGAGAGGATCACCTCCAGCGCGGACTTGTCAGGAAATTTTGGATGCGGATCGACCGGGATGCCGCGACCATTGTCGACGATCGTCAGGCGGTTGTTCGCCTCCAGCGTGACTTCGATGCGCGTCGCGTGGCCGGCGACCGCCTCGTCCATCGCGTTGTCGAGCACCTCGGCGGCGAGGTGATGCAGCGCGCGTTCGTCGGTGCCGCCGACATACATGCCGGGACGGCGACGTACGGGTTCAAGGCCTTCGAGCACCTCGATCGAGGACGCGTCATAGGTGTTTGCAGCGGTCTTCCCGCCAGACGCGCCCGGAGACGCGAACAGATCTTCAGCCATGGAGCGAACGTAGCCGCTGGCTTGCGACAAAGCCACAGGCTCTGTTTGTTCTCCGTGTTACCGGAAAGCCACATTGATGTAGATTGTTGCATCGATGGGATAAATTTCGAGCGATCCGCCGTTTATGAAAAACCTGTCATGAAGTTTCCGGGAGTGAATATGAGCAAGACGATGATGGTGGTGCTCGCTGGCGCCGCTACGCTGGGGTTCGCGGCGCCTGCCGCTGCGCAGGAAGTTACGGCCGACGCGCCGTTCAGCGGCATCTATTTCGGTGCGGCCGGTGGGTATGACGTGCAGCCGAACGACGAGGGTTCGTCGATCCTGTTCGATCGCAACCTCGATGGCCGCTTCGGCGATGCCGTCACGACCGCGGCCGGCGCAAACGCGTTCTCGCCCGGTTTCTGCAACGGCGCCGCGCGGAGCAGCACCGCTCCTGCCGTCGGTGGCCGTGGCTGCCGCAACGACAAGGACAACACCGCCTATTACGCGCGCGTCGGCATCGACCAGCAGCGTGGCAACATCGTCGTCGGCGTCGTCGGCGAGTTCGGCAAGTCGAACATCCGCGACAGCGTCACCGCCTTCTCGACCACGCCCGCCTTCTACACGATGACGCGCGACCTCGCCTGGGAAGCCTCGATCCGTGGCCGTGTGGGCTATGCGGTCAACACGACGCTGTTCTACGGCACGTTCGGTCCGGGCTATGCGCGCATCAATCGTGATTTCTATTCGAGCAACACGGCCAACGCCTATGCGCAGAGTGGCAAGAAGAACCAGTTCGGCATCACCGGCGGCGGTGGCATCGAGCAGAAGCTCGGCAAGAACATCTCGGTCGGCATGGAATATATGTTCCACCAGTATCAGGACGACGACGCGCGCGTTCTCGTGACGCGCGGTACGCAGCCTGCGAACAACCCGTTCGTGCTCGCGCCGAACACGGCGGGTACCGCGTTCAAGCGCTCGGATGATAATTTCCGTTGGCACAGCCTGCGCGGCACGGTGGCGTTTCGGTTCTGAGGCGCGGGGCGGCCTGCTCCAAGCTGGAGCAGGACTCGCCCAAGCCCGGCCGGCGCGGTTCACCGCGACCGACGACATGGGCTTTGCCCATGGCTAGCGTGATATGAAAAAGGCCGCTTCCTCACACGGGGAAGCGGCCTTTTTTGATTGCATGCAAAGTTTGTTTCCCCGCGAAGGCGGGGACCCAGTCTGGGCTCCCGCCTTCGCGGGAGAACCAGAGGGGGCGGTAGGCGCTGAGCTATAGAGCACCACCCCGGCGGAGGCCGGGGCCCAGTTGGGAAACGTTGCCAAACGGGCGCAGCGCTCGGTTACCGAGACCTTTCCAATTGGGCCCCGGCCTTCGCCGGGGTGGAGCCTGTTGGAAAAAAGACCGCTTCCTCGCCCGAGGAAACGGCCTTTTCTATACCAAGCTAGCCATGGGCAAAGCCCATGTCGTCGGTCGCGGCTAGCCGCGCCGGCCGGGCTTGGGCGAGTCCTGCGCCAGGTTGGCGCAGGCCGCCCTTCGCCTCACCTGGGCCGCGGACCGCCGAACGGAAGCGGCGGGGTCGGACGACGATCGCGACGGGGCAACTGTGCCTGGTACGCGTGGCCGCAATGATCGACGCAATACGGGAAGCCCGGGTTCACCGCCTTGCCGCAGAAGTGGAAGTCGGGCTCGCCGGGATGGCCGAGCGGCCATTTGCAGATGCGGTCGTTCAGTTCGAGCAGGCTCGTCTTGTTCGCCATCTCGGCGGACGGCTTGGCAGGCACGAGGCGACGCGGCGGCGCCGGCGTGCTCGGAGGCTGCTGCTCGCCGGGTGCCTGGCGGAGGAAGCCGCCCGGGCCGACCGAGCGCAGGATCGGCTGCGGCGCGCGGACGGGCGCGGAGACGGCCGGAGCAGCCTCGTCCTCATCCTCGTCCTCGTCGTCTTCAGGCTCTTCGGCGACCGGCTCCGGCTCGACCGGTGCGGTAGGCTTGGCCGCTGCGACGACGGGCGGTGCGACCGGTGCAGGCTTGGGCGCCTCGACCTCGACCGGCTCCGGTGCCGCGACCGGCTCGGGAGCCACCGCAGCAGCTGACGCTTCGGCAGCAGCAGCCGCCTTAGCCTCGGGATCGTTCGGCTTCACCGGCGACGGGCGCGCCTGTAGCTCGAGGCGGTGCGCCTTGCCGATGACGGCGTTGCGGCTCACGCCACCCAGTGCTTCGGCGATCTGGCTGGCGGTCTGGCCGGCCTCCCACATCGTCTTGAGCGTCGCGATGCGCTCGTCGGTCCAGGACATGTTCGTTCCTTAGTCTACGTCAGTCGGCCAATCTTCAAGCCGGGTTGCGGGCGGCAGCGGCAGGGATTACCCGCAACTCCCATGAGCAGCCAGCCCCCAATCGGTGAAATCCAGTCGGCGGTGCATTCCGCCCCCGGTGTTCCCGTCATAAAGAGCGTGAACTGGGAGGGACTGCGAACCCTCTATATCAAGGAGGTGCGCCGGTTCTTCAAGGTGCAGCTCCAGACGGTGTGGGCGCCAGCGATCACGACGTTGCTGTTTCTGATCGTGTTCACCATCGCGACGGGCGCGAAAAGCCCGGTGCCCGTCGACGGCCAGATCGTCGATTTCGCCGATTTCATCGCGCCGGGGCTGATCATCGCGCAGGGCATGATGGGGCCGGCGTTCGCCAATGCCAGCTTCTCGCTGCTGGCCGGCAAGATGCAGGGGACGATCGTCGATTATCTCCAGCCGCCCCTGTCGACGGGTGAGTTGCTGGCCGCGCTCGTCGGCGGCGCGATGACGCGTGCGGTGATCGTCGGGATCGTCGTATGGGGCGCGATGGCGCTGTATCCGGGCGTGCACGTCACCCCGCATGCGCCACTCGCGATCATCTGGTTCGGGTTGCTCGGCGCGACGTTCCTCGCGCTGCTCGGCGTGCTGACGTCGATCTGGGCGGACAAGTTCGATCATGCGGCTGCGGTCACCAACTTCGTGATCGCGCCGTTGTCGCTGTTGTCGGGGACGTTCTACTCGGTCGACAAGCTCGCCCCGGCGTTCCGCGCGTTCAGCCATGCGAACCCGTTCTTCTACATCATCTCGGGCTTCCGCTACGGGTTCCTGGGGATCGCCGACTCGCCGGTGATGATCGGCGGGATCGTGATCCTGGTGATCGATCTGGTGCTGGCGACGCTGTGCTACCGGCTGTTGCAGAGCGGCTGGAAGCTGAAGAACTGATGAAAAAGCTGGCGCTCCGGCTGTTCGCGCTCCTGCTGGCGGTACTGCCCGTCGGAGTCGCGGCGCAGGGGTTGGCGCCAGACCCGGCGTTGCGCGCCAAGGCGGACGCGCTGGTCGCGATACTGGACGGCCGCGGGTCGTACGAAACATATTTCGCGGCGAGCTTTCGCGACAAGGTCCCCGCGGCGCAACTGTCGGTCATCGCCGCGCAGTTGAAGACAGCACTCGGCGCCCCGCAGAAGATCGAGACGTTGACCGCGACCTCGGCATGGTCGGCGGACCTGACCGTCGGGTACGCGCGCGGGACGGCGAGCGTCCGCCTGGTGATCGACCCCGCTCCGCCGCATGCCGCGACCGGATTGCTGATTACCGGCACAGCGCCGCGTGACGACAGCCTCGCCAAGCTCGAAGCGGAGTTTCGCGCACTGCCGGGGGCTAGCGGGTTCGGGCTTTACGCGCTGGGCAACGGCAGACCGACGCCAATCCTGGAATATCGAGCGGATGTGGCGGCGCCACTTGGGTCGGCGTTCAAGCTATGGGTGCTGGCGGAACTGGCACGGCAGGTGGCGAGCGGCGAGCGACACTGGGAGGACGTCGTGAAGGTCGGAGCGCCGTCCTTGCCGTCGGGCGTGTTGCAGACCTGGCCCGCCGGGTCGCCGGTGACGGTGCAGACACTGGCGACGATGATGATCTCGATCAGCGACAACACCGCGACGGATACGCTGCTGACGACGCTCGGACGCGCGAAGGTGGATGCGATGACGGAAGCGGCTGGCGGCAGCGTGCCCGTGATGACGACGCGCGAGATGTTCGCGTTGAAGGGGGATTCGGCGCTGACGAGGGCTTGGGCGGCGGGGTCGGTAGATGCGCGGCGCGCGCTGCTGTTGGACAATGCGGTAAGGATTTCCACTGCCAAGCTCGATCCGACGGTGTTCGCGGGGAAGCCGGTGGCGATCGACAGCGTCGAATGGTTTTCGAGCCCGGCGGCGATGGCTGTGGTGCTGAACGCGCTGCGGGGGGCGGACGCTACGACCCGGGCGGTGCTGGCGGTCAATGCGGGGGTCGATCCGGCGATCGCCAAGCGGTTTGGGTATGTCGGGTTTAAGGGAGGCGGCGAGCCTGGGGTGCTGACGCTGAACTATCTGGTGCAGGCGAAGGACGGCCGCTGGTATGTGGCGACCGGGAACTGGCACCGGGCTGATGATGGCGTGAACGAGGTTCAGTTCGCGGGGTTGATGGGGCGGGCTCTGGCGTTGTTGGCGGCGCGGTAGGGTTCGCTGCCCCGCCTCATATCAAGGGCCACCACCCCGGCGAAGGCCGGGGGCCAATTGGGGAACGTTGCTAACGGCGGGTAGCGCTTCGTTATTGCCACCTTCCCAATTGGGCCCCGGCCTTCGCCGGGGTGGTGTTATCAGTGGGGATGGCGGCGGTGGCTCAGGCTCGCCCGGCCGCCTGCCAGCTATCGGCGCAGAGCCCGTAGATCAGGCTGTCGCGCAACCCCAGATGCGTTTCCCACTCGTCGCGCAACAGCCGTTCACGACGGAAGCCGAGACGTTCCAGCAAGGTGATCGACGCAGTATTCTCGGTATCGGCATCCGCGAAAACCCGGCTTCGGCCTTCTGCGAACAGGCGATCGATCACCGCCGACACAGCCTCACGCGCGATCCCCCTTCCCCACGCTTCGCGCGCGAGGATGAAACCGATCTCCGTCACCCCTGCCCCATCGGCCTCGCTGCCCGAGACCCAGCCGATCGCGCGGTCGTCGCCGGTGCGGGTGATCGCCCAGGTACGCTGGTTGCCCGGCGCTGCTTCCTCGGCGAGGTAGGTGCGGACGTCGTCGACCGAACCCAAGGGACCGTCGGCGGAATACGCCATCAATTCGGCGTCGGCGAGCATCGGGTGCAATGCGGTCGCGTCGCCTTCGACCAGCGGCCGCAGGCGCAGCCGACGCGTCTTCAGCACTGGCGAAACGCCGGCGCGCCGTGGTCTGCGCCCGGGTTGCCTCACGCGGTCAGGGCATCCACGAGCGCGCGGACTTTCTTCTGGCGCCACTGCGGGAGCGGGGCGACCAGCCAGTACCCCCCCTTCGAGGGCTGCGACTCGCCGATAAGCCGTACGCGGGCCTGCGCCAGATCGCGGCGAGCAAGCAGTTCCGGCACCGTCGCGCGACCGAGCCCCGCCGCCGCCGCATCGATCGCGAGCCCGGCGTCGGTGACGCGGACCAGCGCGACGCCGTCCTCACCCGACCACGCGATCGCGGCTTCGCTATCGGTGCCGGGCTTGGCGATCGTCACCATGCCCTCCGATTCCAGTGCCTCACCCTCATGCTCGCCGGGCCCATTGCCCCAGCGGATCGCGAGATCAAGATTGGCTTCGGTGAAGTCGACATTCTCGTCGGCGGTGATCAGCACGAAGCGCAGTTCGGGGTCTGCCTCGGCGATCTGCGCGAGGCGCGGCATCAGCCACTTCTCGGTCAGGTCGCGCGGCGCGGCGATCGTCAGCGATTTCGACGACTGACCCGCCTGCATCGCGCGCACGGCTTCCTCGAACTGGAGGAACCCACCGCGGAGCGCGCCTAGACCCGCTTCCGCCTCAGGCGTCAGTTCCAGCCCACGCGTGGTGCGGCGGAACAGGACGACGCCGAGCGTATCCTCCAGCGCGCGGATCTGCTGCCCCACCGCCGCCGGCGTCACCGCCAGTTCGTCCGCAGCCCGCGTGAACGACAGATGCCGCGCCGCCGCATCGAGCACGCGCAGGCCATTAAGCGGGAGATGCGTACGCTTCAATTCAGCACCGCGGGCGCGAACAGCGAGAAGCGGGGAATCTCGACCGCGAACACGGCGCCGTCTTCGCGGACCATCTGGTAGCTCCCCTGCATCGCACCCGACGGGGTCGCGAGCGGGCAGCCCGAGACGTAGTCGAAGCTCGCGCCCGGTTCGATCACCGGCTGTTCGCCGACCACGCCTTCGCCCTCGACCGAATGCCGCGCGCCGCGACCGTCGGTGATCACCCAGTGGCGGGTGAGCAGCTGGACGGTCTCGGTGCCCTCATTCTCAAGGCGGATGTGATAGGCCCAGAACCAGCGGCCGCGCTCGGGCTCGGACTGTTCGGGCAAATAGCTGACCGACACGCGCACCGTCACCCCATCGGTCGTCGCCGCGTTGGGGAACAGCGCCTTCACAGGCCCGCCTGACGGAGCGCCTGGTCGAGGTCGTCGATCACGTCCTGCGCATCCTCGAGCCCGACGTTGATCCGCAACAGCCCCTCGGTCACGCCCATCTCGATCTGCTTGTCGGGCGAGACGCTCGCGTGCGTGGTCGAGGCGGGATGCGTCATCAGCGAGCGCGAGTCGCCGATGTTGTTCGAGATGTCGACCAGCTCCAGCGCGTCGAGCAATGCGTGCGCCTGTTCGCGCCCGTCGACCTCGAACGCGAAGATCGGCCCGCAGGCGTCCATCTGGCGCTTGGCCAGTTCGTGCTGCGGATGGCTCGGCAGGAAGGGGTGCAGCACGCGGGGCACGCGGCCTTCGAGAAATTGCCCGACCTTCATCGCGTTCTCGGACTGGCGGTGGATACGCAGGTCGAGCGTTTCCAGGCCCTTGAGCACCACCCACGCGTTGAACGGCGACAGCGTCGGCCCGGTGTTGCGCGTGAACGGCAACAGCGTGTTGGTGATGAAATCCTCGGTCCCACAGACGGCGCCGGCGAGCACGCGGCCCTGCCCGTCCATCATCTTGGTCGCGCTGTACGCGGTGACGTCCGCGCCGAACTCCATCGGCCGCTGCAAGGCCGGCGTCGCGAACGCGTTATCCACCACCGTCGTGATGCCGCGTTCGCGCGCGATGTCGCAGATCGCCTTGAGGTCGGCGATGTCCATCGTCGGGTTGGCGGGAGTCTCGAAGAAGAACACCTTCGTCTCGGGACGGACCGCGTCGAGAAACGCCTGCGGATCGCGCGCATCGACGATCGTCGTGGCGATCCCGAACTTCGGCAGCAGCGTGTCGGTCAGCCAGCGGCACGAGCCGAACGCCGCGCGCCCACCAACGAGGTGATCGCCGGTCTGGAGCTGGCACAGCAGAGCGGCGGTCATCGCCGCCATGCCGGTCGCCATCGTCCGGCACGCCTCGGCGCCCTCCAGCAACGCGATCCGCTCCTCGAGCATCTGCACCGTCGGGTTCTGGAGGCGGGAGTAGGTCATCCCCTCCTGCTCGCCGGCAAAGCGCGCCGCGGCGTCGCCTGCCTTGTCGTAGCAATAGCCCGAGGTGAGGAACAACGCCTCCGACGTCTCGCCATATTCGCTGCGGGCGGTGCCGCCGCGGATGGCGCGCGTCGCGGGACGCCAATTCTGAGTGATCGAACGATCCTGGCCGGTCTTGCGCTTCATGCGCGCCGCTTTGCCGGGGGGGAGCCGTTATGACAAGCCCGGGGACAAGCCTTGCGGGTGTGAAGAGGGGTGCGGAGTGTCTCGATCCTCCCCCGCCAGGGGGAGGTGGCGCCGAAGGAGGAGGACCACGCAACCGCGGTTACCCTTTCCTCCCCCTCCGTCTGGCAAGCGCCAGCCACCTCCCCCTTGCGGGGGAGGATCAAAGATCCGGTTAGTAGCGGCCCCAGGTGAATTTCGAGGACAGCGCGTAGTTCCACACCGCGCCGACCAGCACGCCGATCAGCGCGGAGGCGGCCCACGCTCCGTCGCGCATCTCGTACAGGAACGCGGCGATGCCGACATTGGCGACCGCGCCGACCGAGCAGATCACCGCGAACGACACCCAGCCGTCGACCAGTTGCCGCCAGCCCTTGAGACGACGGTCGCGATAGGTCAGCGCGTTGTTGAGGAAGAAGTTGAAGGTCAGTGCGGCCAAGGTCGCGACGATCTCGCCGACGAGGAAATTCGCACCGAACCCGATGAACAACGCGGTCAGCACCGCCATGTGGATGCCGACGCCGAGCACGCCGATCGCCGAGAACATCGCGAACCGCACCGGCACGACCCGCCCGAACATCCGGTCGTAGATCGCGATCAGATATTCCATCGCGACGACGTGATCGAGCTTGCTCTCGCCCTCGGTGCGACAGCGGAAGGTATAGGGCACCTCGACGAAACGCAGCGGTGTCGGCGACGCGGTGAGCAGGTCGAGCAGGATCTTAAAGCCGATCGCCGACAGCGACGGCGCGAGGCGGCGGACAATGTCGGTGCGGATCATGAAGAAGCCGCTCATCGGATCGTTGAGGTCGCACTTCAGCACGCGGCGCGACAGCTTGGTGGCGAGCACAGACTTGGCGACCCGGTCGCTGTCCCACTCCCCGGTGCAGCCACCGCTGACGAAGCGCGAGCCGATCGCCACGTCGGTCTCGCCGTCCTTGAGCAGATCGAGCATCTTCGGCAGCAACGTCTCGTCGTGCTGGAGATCGCCGTCGATCACCGCGACGATCGGGGCAGCCGTCGCGCACATTCCCTCGATGCAGGCCGACGACAACCCGCGCCGGCCGATCCGCTGGATCACGCGGACCCGCTTGTCGAGCCGGGCGATCTCGCGCGCGGCATCGGCGGTACCGTCGGGACTGTCGTCGTCGACGAAGATCGCCTCCCAGTTGCGCCCGGCCAGCGCCTGGTCGAGCTTGGCGATCAACGTCGGGACGTTGGCCTTCTCGTTGAACGTCGGGATGACGATCGCGAGTTCGAGAAGGTCCGGGATCATCGGGTCAGCCTAGTTCGGCGAGAATGGCGTCGCCCATCGCAGAGGTCGAGAGCGTGCCGCCGAGATCGGGGGTACGCGCGCCCTTCAGGATCGCGGCGGCGACCGCCGCCTCGATCCGGTCGGCGGCGTCGGGCAGGTCGAGCGAGTGGCGCAGCATCATCGCCGCGGACAGGATCGCGGCGCAGGGATTGGCCTTGCCCTGCCCGGCGATGTCGGGCGCGCTGCCGTGGATCGGCTCGTACATGCCCTTGTTCGAGTCGTTCAGCGCGGCGGATGGCAGCATACCGATCGAGCCCGCGCACATCGACGCCTCGTCGGAGAGGATGTCGCCGAAGAGGTTGCCGGTGACGATCACGTCGAACTGGCCGGGATTGCGCACCAGCTGCATCGCCGCGTTGTCGACGTACATGTGGCTGAGCGCGACGTCGGGATACTCGGCCGAGACCTCGATCACGACGTCGCGCCACAGCTGCGAGGTCTCCAGCACGTTGGCCTTGTCGACCGAGAGCAGCTTGCCCTTCCGGGTGCGTGCGGTCTCGAAGCCGACGCGGGCGATACGCGCGATCTCGGTCTCGTCGTAGCGCATCTCGTCATGGCCTTCGCGCAAGCCGTCGGCGGTGGTGCGGATGCCCTTGGTACCGAAATACACGTCGCCGGTCAGTTCGCGGACGATGACCATGTCGATCGACCGGGCGACCTCGGGACGGAGCGCAGAGGCGTCCTCAAGGCCGGCGAACAGCTTGGCCGGGCGCAAATTGGCGAACAGGCCCAGTTCCTTGCGCAGGCCGAGAATAGCCTGCTCGGGGCGAAACTGGCGTTCGAGCGCATCGCAGTCGGGATCGCCGACCGCGCCGAACAGGATGGCATCGGCGCGCTTGGCGAGTTCGAGCGTCTCGGGGGGAAGCGGATGACCCGCGGCCTTGTACGCGGCACCGCCGACGAGGCCCTCTTCGTAGGTGAGGTCGAGACCGAGCGTATCGAGCACCCGCCGCGCTTCCGCGGTGACTTCGGGTCCGATGCCGTCGCCGGCCAGTATCGCAATCAAAGGCATGTGCGTTCCTCCTGCGCGGCCCTTGCCGGGCGGTGCGCGCTCACGCAACCGCCCTTTTGAGCCGATCGACCAGCCGGTCGCGCGCCGCCAACGGGTCGGCGCGACGATCGACGAGGATGTCGCGCGCGAGGAAATGACCGGTCAGCCGCAGGCCGTCGAAGATGTCGGGCCAAGCAGCCTCGCTGCCGGCCTTGAGGAAGGGCGGCAATCTGAGCAGCTTGGCCTCGTAGCCGAACGCCGCCCCACGCGAGACCGCCGCGCCGCTTTTGGGGCTGACGAAGCCGAGATCGTCCTCGGTGCCGCTGGCAACGCACCGATCCAGATCGAGCCCGAAACCGAGTTCGGCGAGCAGCAGCAATTCGTACCGCACCAGTGCCGCCGCCCAGCCGCGCGCGGACGGCGCCGCCTCGATCGCGCCGAGCACCCCCTCCAGCGCATCGTGGATATGCGGATAGGGCTGCGCTTCGGGGAGGGCGGCGGCGGTGAGCGCGGTGGCCCATTCAAGCGCGCCCGCGGCGAGCGGCTCGCCGTGCATCTGCGCGCGACTGTGGATCAGCTCGGCGGTCAGCGAGGCGAGCTGTTCGCCGGTCCGCGCACGCCACTCGCCCTGGATGACGTTGGCCTGGAGCAGCACCGGCCGCATGGCTCGCGACCGTCCACCGCGGACATAGCCGGGCTGGACACCATCGTTCCGGGTGAGCGCCCGCACGATCGCGCCATGCTCGCCATGTTGGCGGACGGCGACGACGATGGCGGCTGCGCGAAGGTGCATGGGGTGTTCTTAGCCTCTCCTGCGGTGCGTGGGAGGCCTCTTGTTCCGCCTGCCCCGTCATCCTGACGAAAGTCAGGATCCAGAGTAACAAGTGCCACCCTGCGTGGCTCTGGATCCTGACTTGTGTCAGGATGACGGTGGTGGGTCTTTAGAACGGTGATGGGTCTTTAGAAGAGTTCGATCCAATGCGCAGATGAGGATAAACTAGTCCGATTCTAGCGTCGGATGTTCTGGGCGAGCTTGGCTAGGGCGGGATGGGCCGCCGCGCGCTTTGCCGAGGCTATCGCACTATCGAACCCCCGCAACGCCGCCACCGTCGCGCGGTTCGCCAGCGTCGGTCGCAGCAGCAGCACATCTACGCACGCCGTCCCCGCGGTCGAGAATTGGCGCTTGTGCTGTCCTTCGCCCTCGGTGAAGTCGAACCGCGCAAACCGCCTCTCGGCAAACAGATCGCGCATCGCCTCGATCTGCAAGACCGCGCCTGGCGACAGGTCGTTATGCGACGGATCATGCCCGACATGGGTATAGCACAGCGACTCTCCGTCGGCCGTGCAGCACAGATAGGCGGCCGGGATGTCCGCGATAAACATAAGCCAAGCGCGCAGACGGCCTTGCTCCGCCAGAGATTCAAGATCGCACACCGCAGCCGGATCGTCCGGCAGCCCCGATCCGAGCAGCCTCTCCTGATAGGTCGTCGCCGACACTCCGCGCGCGAGCGGATGGAACTCGGCGAACGCCGCCGCATCGTGATAGCGCCGGATATCGAGCACGCCGCCATTCGCCGCCGCGAGCTTCTTAGCCTTGCGCTTGATCCCCGACCGCGCGCTGCCCGACAATCCGGCCAACCACGCCGCCTCACCCGCTGCCAGATCGACATGATACCGCACGTATCGCTGCCGAACGAACGCGAGCAGACCGCCGCGATCGAGACCGGCAAGCATCGGCTCGGGCAACGAGGTCACCAGATATCCGTCGGCATCGTCGGGCAGCGGCGGCAGGACCAGCCCGGTCGCTGTCGCAGCCGGCGCCAGCACGGCATCGAGCGAAAACGCCACGCGCACCAGCCGTCGCGGGATCGTCGCCAGAGTCCGCGCGCCAACCTGAAACTTCAGCGCGATACGCGGCGTCGTCATCCGCGACGCATCGATCTCGGCCGCTCCTCGACCCAGTTCGACCAGAGCTGTTCGGCCTGCCGCCAGCGCGTGCGGAGCGCATCGGGACCGAGCGGGACGTCGGCGCGTCCCAGCGCCAGCGTCGGACGATCGGCGAAGTGCACGGTCGGCAACACTTCACGCATCTCCGACAAGGTGCCGCACAGCGCCTGGAAACGCCGAACATGGACCGCGTTCGGCCGCGTGCCGCGCCGGTTGGCGAGTTCGAAGCCGTGGCTGACGATGGTCACCGCCGAATGCCCCGCCACCGCCGCGTGCTCCAACGCGTCGTAGCTTTCGCCCGCCGACAGCGCGCAGAGCTGGAACGTCCGCACCCGCCCGCGGACATCCTCGATCACGGTCACCGGGACTTCGACGATGCAGCGTTCGCCGCTGCCGGTTTCGTCCTCCACGCACCACGCGACCGGCGCGATCTGTTCCGCCGCCAGCGAGATCCGGCTCGTCTTCGGCGCTTCGGACCCGTTGTGGCTGCTGTCGTAACTGAAACCGAGCATCGCCAACGCGGTCAGCGTATCGTCGTTCGCGGCATAGCTTCCCGCGCGAAAGGCGATCGGCTTGGGCGCGCCGGCGTCGATCAGCAGATCTCTCGCCTGACCGAGAAGGTCGAGCTGTTCGGTCAGGCTGTAGTCGAACAGTTCGAAGCGCGCATGCGCCGCCCCGCGATCCCCCGCCTTGGCCTCGGTCCAGTTGGGGTGAATGTGAAGCTGGACCTCCTGCCCCGCTTCGAGAATCGTCTCGATCATGCGGCGGACCGGCGCCATCCCGAAGGTGATCGCGGGCATCGGGTCGACGAAGAAACAGGCTTTCAGATCGTGCCTCGCCAGCTCGGCAAGCTGATAGCCGAGCCCGACCCCCGCGGGTTCGAGCGACTTCGCGTAGATCGCCTCGCAATCCAGACCCGCCGCGTGATGCCGCCAGGCGAACTCGGTATCGACGGTGAGGAAAACGGATGTCGTCACTGCCGCAGCCTGTAACAATTCGTGATGAAGATTAGGTTAGCCCGGTCGAGCGGCGCCCGATCCTCACCTGAGGTCAGCGCGAATGGTAGAAATCGTAGACCTGTTGCGCGACGCCCGCCGACACGCCCGGCGCCTGCTGGAGGTCCTGGAGGCTGGCGTTGCGGACCGCGCGGCCGGTGCCGAAGTGCATCAGCAGCGCCTTCTTGCGCGCGGGGCCGATTCCGGGGACCTCGTCGAGCGGGCTGGCGCCGATCGCCTTGCTGCGCTTGTCGCGGTGGACGCCGATCGCGAACCGGTGGACCTCGTCGCGCAGGCGCTGGAGGTAGAATAGCACCGGGGCGTTGACGGGGAGCTGGAACTCGCGGCCGTCGAGCATGTGGAACACTTCGCGACCATCGCGGCCATGTTCCGGTCCCTTGGCGATCCCGACGAGGCACACGTCCTCGACGCCGATCTCCTCGAGCGCGGCCTTGACCGTATTGAGTTGTCCCTTGCCGCCGTCGATCAGCACCAGATCCGGCCAGTCGCCCGAATCGCGATCGGGGTCCTCGGCCTGCGCGCGCGAGAACCGCCGGGTGAAGACCTCGCGCATCATCGCAAAATCGTCGCCCGGCGCGGTATCCTTGTTCTTGATGTTGAACTTTCGATACTGGCCTTTCCGAAAGCCCTCGGGACCCGCGACGACCATCGCGCCGGTCGCGGCGGTGCCCTGGATATGGCTGTTGTCGTAGATCTCGATGCGTTCTGGTGGCTCGGCGAGGTCGAACAGGTCGGCGACCTCGCGCAGCAGCTTGGCCTGCGTCGTCGATTCGGCCTGACGCCGTTCGATCGCCTCGATCGCGTTGCGCTTGGCCTGATCCATCAGGCGGCGGCGGTCACCGCGTTGCGGGACCTGCAGCGTGATCTTGTAGCCGGCGCGTTCGCCTAGTGCCTCGGCCAGCAGCGCACCTTCCGTTAGTTCGCGGTCGAGCAGGATCTGCTTGGGGGGCGGGACCTCTTCGTAGAACTGGCCGAGGAAGCTGGTCAGCACCTCGTCCTCGGGGACGTCGTTGGTATGCTGCGGGAAAAAACTGCGATGACCCCAGTTCTGGCCGCCGCGGATGAAGAATGCCTGGATGCCGATCAGCCCGTCCTTGCACGCCATCGCGAAGATGTCGGCGTCGCCCACCCCCTCCGCGTTGATCGCCTGCGTGCCCTGGATGAAGGTCAGCGCGCGAAGACGATCGCGGAGCAGCGCCGCGAGTTCGAAGTCCATGTTCTCGGCGGCGGCCTGCATCTGCGCGCCGAGCTTGGCCTGCACGCCGGTCGATTTGCCGCCGAGGAACGCCTTCGCATCCTCGGTCAGTTCCCGGTACGCGGTTTCGTCGATCCGCCCCACGCAAGGCGCGGAGCAGCGCTTGATCTGATACAGCAAACACGGCCGGTCGCGGGTCTTGAAGAAGCTGTCGGTGCAGCTGCGCAGGAGGAACAGCTTCTGGAGCGCGTTGAGCGTGTTGTTGACCGACCCGGCGCTGGCGAACGGGCCGTAGTAATTGCCCTTCGCGCGCCGTGCACCGCGGTGCTTCTGGACGCGCGGGAAGGCGTGATCGTCGCGCAGGAGGATGAAGGGGAAGCTCTTATCGTCGCGCAACAGCACGTTGTAGGCCGGGCGGTAGCGCTTGATGAGCTGCGATTCGAGGAGCAGCGCTTCGGCTTCGTTGTTGGTCGTGACGATTGTCATTGACCGGGTTTGCGACACCATCCGCTGGAGGCGTTTTGTCAGCCGCTCGACCTGGACGTAGTTCGCGACGCGGTTCCGAAGCGCGCGCGCCTTGCCGACGTAAAGCACGTCGCCGCGTGCGTCCTGCATGCGGTAAACGCCGGGGCGGATCGGCAGCGTGTCGAGCACGTTCCTGATCGCCGCTACGCCAGCCGCGAGGTCGGGCGCTTCACCACCACCGCGGACGGTGAACGTCGATTTGTCTTCGTTGAACCGGTCGGGGGAATTGGGGGAGGACATCGTTGGGGAATCTAGGGAGTGCGAGGGGGTTATGCCAGCGGTCGCCTCTGTCGGGTTTCGGAAGATGGTTCGCGCAAAGGCGCAAAGGCGCGAAGAGAAGATTGATTTCGCGCAGAGGCGCAGAGGACGCTGAGAGAAGGGTCGATCGGAATTAGCGTCCGTTCTCAGATCGCCGAAGGCTCAAGATCCTCTTAGCAATCCGAACATCAGTCCAGAGCGCAACTCCTCCGCGCTCTCTGCGCCTCTGCGCGAACCAATCTTCCTTCTCTTCGCGCCTTTGCGCCTTTGCGTGAATCAATCTTCAAAGCCCTGCGGGCCGAGAGAAGCGGTCAGGTTTGCGCGAAGACCTTGGTGCCGACGATGCCGACGACGGTCAGGGCCATGAAGCAGGCCTGGATGCCGCTGACCTTGTCGCCGAACAGGATCACGCCGCCGATGATGACGCCGATCGCACCGGCTCCGGTCCAGATCGCATAGGCGGTGCCGGCGGGGAGGCCGCGCATGGCGAGCGCGAGCAGGCCCATGTTCACGAAGCTGAGGATGATCGGGACGCTGGAGGCCTGCCATGTGGCGACGGTGGCTGCCCATTTCAGGCTGAGCGCCCAGCAGATCTCGGTGACGACGGCGACGGCGAGGATGAGCCAGGACATAAATATTCTCCAACGGGCTCAGATTGGAGACTCGGCCGCCGGAAACCCGGGAAGAGACGGCCGTCAATAATGATGGGTCGCGGGAGGGACGTGCCCTCACCTTCCCACTGCTTTGCAGCGGGCCCCTTCCTCTCCCCGAGGGGAGAGGAGCAGGATCAGTTCAGGCGGCCAAGGCCGGAGATCGAGCGGTCGACCATCATGCGGTCGGCGGCTGCGTCGTGATGCTCGGCGATCAGCATACCAGCAGCCTTGGCCGCAGCATCAGCCGCCCGCGCCCGGACTTCGGCGATCGCGGCCCGTTCGGCGGCAGCGATCTTGTCCTCGGCCATCTTCGCGCGGCGGGTCATGAGGTCTTCGGCGCCCGCTTTCGCCTTGGCGATGATCGCCGCGGCTTCGTGGTGTGCGTGGGCCTTCATCGCTTCGGCCTCGACGTGCGCCGTCTTGGCCTTCGCCTCGTATTCGGTGCGGATCGCTTCGGCTTCGGCACGGAGCGCCTTGGCTTCGTCGAGTTGCGTGCGGATGCCGGCGATGCGCGTGTCGAGCATCTTGCCGATCATGCCTGGAACCTTCTTCCAGATCATCAGCAGGATCACGACGATCATCGCCACCGCGACCCAGCCGGTCGAGGTCAGGCCGAGCGCGGTCGGATCGGCGACATGCTCGACGCCGCCGGGGGCGGCCGTGTGACCCTGGAGACCCTGGTTGTCGATCGCACCTTCGGGCGCCATGCCCTCTTCGTGGATGACCTTTGCGGCCGAATCTGGATTAGCCATGCGCCGTCGTCCTGCGTACCGCGTCGGTCGCCGCGTCCAGGCTGACCTGGAGACCAGCGACCTTGGCGGCCAATTGCTGTGCTGCTTCGGCGGCGACACCCTGCAAGTTCGAGAGCGCCTCGGCCTTCGCGTTCGCTACCGCCAGATCGTGATGACCCAGACGCTCGGCGAGGTCAGCGTCGGCCGCATGGACCTGCTGCTCGAACGCCGTCGCCGCGCGCTTGGCTGCTGCCGCGGTCTCGGCCTGCGCCGCGACGCGCGCCGCGTCCATTTCGGCCTGCCAGTTCGCCTGGACCGTATCGGCCTGCGTACGGGCAGCGACCGCCGCCGCCAGATCGCCCGCGATTCGGCCTTCGCGCGAGTCCACGTTGGACACGATCTTTGGCACCATTCCCTTGCCGATCCCGAAATACAGGATGCCGAAGGTGAGGAGCAGCCAGAAGATCTGCGAGGCGTAGGTAGCGGCTATCTGGGAAATCTGGGGCATTGGTCTGTCCTGCGTTAATCCGGCCGGGCGCGGTTGCCCGGCCAAATCAGCGAGTGGTTAGGCGACGAACACCAGGATGATCATGGTGACGAATGCGAGCAGACCGAGAAGCTCGGCTGCTGCGAAACCGATGAACAGACGGCCCTGCTGGCTGTCGGCTGCGCCCGGATTGCGGAGAGCGCCGGCGAGGAACTGGGCGAACACGTTGCCCACGCCGAGTGCTGCGAGGCCCATGCCGATCGCTGCGAGGCCGGCACCGATCATCTTTGCTGCTTGTGCGTCCATGTTAAATTCCCTTTGAAAGTCAGTTAGGTAATGGAAAACTTGGTGAAGGTTGCCCCACTCAGTGGAGATTGACCGCGTCGTTCAGATAGACCGACGTCAGCAACGCGAACACATATGCCTGGATCGCGGCGACCAGCAGTTCGAGCAGCGTGATGCCGATCATCAGCAACATGCTCGGCGCGGTCACCAGACCGATATACATCCCGCCCAGGTTCAGGCCGTTGATCACGAACGCGGCCAGCACCTTGAGCAGGATATGCCCCGCAGTCATCGCCACGAACAGTCGCAGACCGAGCGAGAACGGACGCACCAGGAACGACATCAGCTCGACCACGAAGATCAGCGGGATCATCAGCATTGGCGTGCCGCTCGGTACGAACAGCGAGAAGAAGTGGAAGCCGTGCTTGCCGAAACCGACGAGCAGCACGATCGCGAAGCTGATCAGCGCCAGCACGCCGGTGACGGTCATGTGGCTGGTCACGGTGAACGGATGCACACCGGGGACGATGCCGAAAGGCAGGAGCCCGATGATATTCGCGAACAAAATGAACATGAACAGCGAGAAGACGTAAGGCACGAAGCGCTTGCCGCCGGGGCCGACATTCTGCTCGAGCATCCCCGAGATGAAGCCGGTGAAGCCCTCGACCGCCATCTGCCAGCGACCGGGCACGAGCTCGCGCTTCATGCCACCGATCATGAACGCCCAAAGCGCGACCAGCGTCACCACCATCCACAATGCGGAATTGGTGAACGACAGGTCGTAACCACCTACGATCCAGTGCGAGCCGAACGCCGGCTCGATCAGGAACTGGTGCATCGGATCGATCTTGCCGCCCTGTTCTGCCGCCACGTGGAATCCCTGCCGTCTTGATACGACAAACGCCCGGTTACTCCGGGCGTTCGCCTGAAATTCGAATGATCTGCCTGAACGCGACCGCTATCCCGAGGAATAGCAGCACGATCAGTCCCCAAGGGCCAGTGCCGAACCAGCGGTCTATCAACCAGCCGATCAGCGCACTGCCGACGAGACTCCCGATCAGAGCGGAAATGACGCGATTGCCTTGCGAGTACCCCCGCTCGGCATCCGCCCCCTTCTGCCCCTTAGCGAGTGCTTCCCGAGCCTTGGCCTCTCTCAATCGCTCATCGAGCGCGGAAAGTCGCGGATCTTCAACACCCTGGGGGTCCTGTCCGGGTTCGATCTCCGCCACGCACGTTCCTCCACCTGATTTCGCATCGGGGAGGAAGCAAGCAGCGACGAGCGATCCCGCCAAGGCGCGGTCCGTTTAGAAAAGGGGGGGGTGCAAGTCAACCGGTGTGACAGGGGCGTCATTAATGGGAGGGGCGGATGGGATTGGCGATAACGTTCGGTGCGATCAGTCGAGAAGCTCGGAAGGACGCTCGCTCTTCGTCATCCCGGCGAAGGCCGGGACTTCGCGCCGCGGGGGAAGCTCCCTTGTTCGTCACCCCGGACTTGTTCCGGGGTCCACGGTTCCGCACGCTCGCGACTATCGAATACGCGGAACCGTGGATGCCGGAACGAGCCCGGCATGACGGAGGTTCAAACGCAGCGCGAATCGCGGTCGGGGGCGCCGGCGGTGCGGGTCTTCCAGACACCGTTGGGGGTCTTGTACTTCTCGCCGGGGTTGGTCTGCATGATCAGGTTGCAGCCGCTCGTGAATGCGAGTTGCTCGACCGTCGCGCCGCTCGCCTGCGCCTTGGCGGTGTACGCCGACTTGCGCTGGATATTGATGTTGTTGACCAGCGCACGCAGATCGCCGCTCGCCGCACCGACCAGCCCCAGATACCCGTCGGGCTGCTCGCCGACCTCGCCACCGGCACGCGCGGCGGCATAGGCAGGGTCGCGCTGCGCGGTTGCCGCGACAGACAGGCCACCGAGAGCCGCCGCTGCGGCAACCATCATAAGGACCTTGGTCTTCATCTTAGAATATCCCCGGATTCTGCTGGATCAACGATTTCGCCTCGCCATCGAGACGATAGACCACTTCCTGCGTGACATTGATGTTGAGGTTGATCTCGATCGGCTTGTCGGGCGCCGACACGTTGATGCAGCCCGGCAGGGCGGCTAACAGCCCAACAATAGCAATCGTCCTCGTCATCCTGCGCAAGATCGGCCTTTGCTCCAGCTTCTTCAATCCTGTTTCGGTCATGGCACGATCCTGCTTGCGGGAGGCTGAATGGTTGGAAGTTTGGGTGTCGGGTCAGGCGGCGGCGGCGCGGCCTGCTGTTGCAACAACGCCGGCAGGTTGCGCTGGATCAGCCGCTTCGGATCGTAGAAGCTCTGCGCCGAATCGAGCAGCCCGCGGAACGGCGCCTTGATCCGGATATTGAACACGAACGGGAGTTTCTGCAGCCGCCGAACGATGAAGTTCGACTTCGCCCCCTCACCCTGGCTGATCCCGGCAAAGCGCACGTCGGTGACCATCTCGCCCGCGAGCGGCCCATTCATGCCGACGCGCAACGACTGATACCGCAGCGACTTCAGCGCCTGGAACGCGATGTTCGCCCACATGCCGAGATCCTTCTGGCTGAGATCGCCGACATAGGCGAGCGTGCCGCCGCCTTTGCGCACTTGGAGATCGCCACCTTCGATCCTGCCGCCCGTTTCATCGAAGATCATCGGCAGCACGCCGTCGAAGATCCCGGTCGCATCGAGATTCTTGAAATCGAACTGCTGCAGGAACTGGTCGGCGGCCATGTTGACGACGTGGAACGTCATCCGCCGCTCCTTCGGCGCGGAGAAGTCGAGCAAGGTCGGGTCGAGCGTCAGCGATCCGCCCGCGAACGGCCACGACCCACCCTCGACCTGCACGCGCGCGCCGGGCAGCGTCTGGTAACGGATCGTGCCGTCGGTGACCGGGATGCCGGGGTTGAGCGTGCGGATCGTCGCCACCTGCCCGGGTGCGCTCTGGAGGTTGAGCAGGTCGGTGAAGCGGATCTCGGTGGCGATTCCCGTGACGGGGCCGAACGCGGCGGCGAGATCGGTGCCGGCGGTGCGGAATACGCCCGTGCTGGTCACGCCGTCGGGGTTCCAAGCAATATGCCCCTCGCCGCTGACCGATCCGTTGACGTCGGCGATCACGCCGAAGGTCAACGGGGTCAGCGCGTCGGGTTGCAGCTTGTCCTTGGCGAACGCGATCGCTGGCACGTTCAGGTCGGCCTTGCCTGCGCCGGCGCCGAGTGCGTGGATCAGCGTGACGTCGGCGACCTTGGTATTGGTGGTCGGCTCGAACAGCGTGCCGGCCGCGGTGATCGTGCCGTTGACCAGCGCGAGAGTCACAGTGCGTGCGGCGAGCGGCTTGAACCGCGGCGTCGGCGCGGCATCGGATACCCCCATCGCGCCGGTGAGGTTGAGCGCGCCTTTGACGAGCGTCCAGTTGCCGGCGGCTTCGCCGAGCAGCAGCGGCACGTTGGCGATCTGTCCCGAGCCACCCGTGAACGCACCCGCCACGCCCTGCCCGGTCATGCGGCCCGTGACGGTGGCGAAATCGAGTCGCGTGACACGTGCGGGCGCGCCGATCCGGGTCTGCACGCCGTCGATCGCAAAGCCGCGATCCGCCAGCCGCACGATCGCTCCCGCGGTCGCGAGCGTGATCGGGGTCGTGCCGAGTCGCCCACCCATCTTGGCCGCTGCGATCTTCGCGCCGCCGCTGACCCGCGCGCCATTGATCTGGACCAGCGCGCCGTCGAGCGGACACAAGGTCAACCGCGACGGATCGAGCACAAGGCCGGAGATCGCAAAGCGCTGGACTGCCAAAGGCACGCAACCAGTGTTCACGACCAGCCGCCCGCGACCGTTCCACACCGCAGCGACCGGCATCGACAGGCCGTCGATCCGGTTGCCGGGACCGCCCGCACCGATCGGTCCCCCGAGCGTGACACGCGTCGCGATCGAGGTTGCCCCGTCCGGAGTCGCGCTGAAGTTGACTGGCGTCAGCGCCAGTCGCGCGCCACCGGCCGCATAGGGCGCGATGGTGGCGACGCCGCGGATTGCCGCGCCTGGTCTCGCCTGTGCGAGCGTTACGCGGGCCTCCGGCAGGCCACCGCCACGCATTGCGAGCACCGTGTCGAGCCGCACGCCACCGTTCGGCCAGCCGAACGCGACCCCGCTCCCGCCACCGAGCGCCACGCGCGAACCACTGGCGGACGCGAGCGCCAGACGAGACAGCACCGCTTTGCCGCGCCCGCCGTCGATCCGCACGCGAACGTCGGCGTCCGCGGCAAATTCGCGGCCGGCCTTCTGGACGGCCTGCGTCACCGCTTTAGCCAACGGCGCGACGGGCGTCCCCGCGGCCTCACTGCCGATCCCTACCAGCCCCGCGAGTCGCTTCGGCGCCACTGCCGCCCCGCTCGCCTGGACGCGCCCGTCGAACGCCATCTGCTGGCCGATCCGGTAGGTGCCTGTGAGCGCAACCCGGCGCGCGCCGCCCTCAGGGGTGCGAACGGTATCGGCGGCGATGTTCGCCTTGCCGCCGGTCGCCGCCGCGGTTCCGGTGAAGTCGATCGTGCCTCCGACACCAGCCAAAGTCGCACCCGGCGTTCGTGCCGCGCCAGTCTTGAGCGTAGCCTTGCCCTGCCAGCGATCGAGCGCCGCAGAGAGGCCAACGTCCAGATCGGCCACGATCCGCTCGGCCTGCGTCGTCCCGCAGGCGAGCCGCGATACGCGCACCGGCCCCGTGATCGTCGGTTTCGCCGCGTCGATCCGCAGCTTCACCGTCGCCGCGAGTCGATCGATCACGCACCCGCCGACATCGAGCCGCTCGCTGATCGCTGCCAACGACCCGCGGAACCCGTCGTCGAGCTTGCCGGAGCCGGCGAGCTTCAACCCGACGATCCCTTGCGGCGCCTCCAACCGCATCCGCCCATCGGCGACCGATACGTCGAGCGCGGGCAACGCGAACGGCTTCCCCGATGGCGCCGGCAGCAGTTTGTCGATCGCGCCGAGCGAGACCTTGCCGTCCACCAGTCGCCCGCGCAGCCGGACCTTCCCCGCGCGCACGCCCTCCAGATACGGCCCGGACAGCCCAACGCCGGTCCGAGTCTCGACCCAGTCCGCCACGAGATCGGGATACGCCGGATCGCCGATCACGACGTTGGTCAGTCGCTGGCCGCCCAGCGCGAGGTCCGCGATGTCGTACCGGGCCGGTACGCCGGCCTTGGCGAGTTCGCGGTCGATGAACCCCTCGGCGATCGGCTTCCGCACCAGCCACAACACGACCAGCGCGGCGATCAGGAGCAGCGCGATCCCCAGCGCAACACGGCGGGCAGTCGCAGAACGGCGAGGGTCGGCCCCGGGGTCGGCCCCCGTCTCGCTCGTCTCGGTCACCCACTCACTCCGCTACGCTTTCGCGGCCTGCATAGGCGGGAGCGAGGGCGTCATGCAATTGCCCAGGGATGTGCTAGCATCGCAAAATGGCCGATCCGGACGAAGACGCTGACGTCCGGGGGGACGATCTGAAGGGCCACCGCGGCCGCCTTCGCAAACGCCTGTTCGAAGGCGGCAGCGACGCGCTGCTCGATCACGAACTCATCGAATACCTGCTCGCGATCGCCATCCCGCGCGGCGATACCAAGGCGCTCGCCAAGGCGCTGATGCGCGAATTCGGCGGGATCGGCGGTGTGCTGACCGCAGATGCCGAAGCGCTAAGCCGGGTGAAGGGCATGGGCGAAATCTCGACCGCGGCGATCAAGATCGCGCACGCCGCCGCGATCCGCCTGCTCCAGTCGCAGGTCAGCGACCGCCCCGTGCTCGCCAACTGGCAGGCGTTGCTCGATTATCTCCGCGCCGACATGGCGCACCACGCGATCGAGCGCTTCCGGGTTCTGCACCTCAACACCAAGAACATGCTGATTCGCGACGAGGTGATGAGCAAGGGGTCTATCGACCAAGCGGCGGTGTATGTCCGCGAGGTCATCCGCCGCGCGATCGACCTCGGCTCCGCGTCGATCATCCTCGTCCACAACCATCCGAGCGGGGACCCCTCCCCCAGCCGCGCCGACATCGACATCACGCGGACCATCGCCGAGGCAGGCAAGCGGCTCGGCATCACCGTCCACGACCATATCGTGATGGGCACCGGCGGCCATGTCAGCCTGCGCGCGCAGGGGTTGATCTGAGGCAACTAGATAAGCGTGTAAGTTCCTTCAAAGTCCGGGCCGTTTCGCGCGCGCCTTCGTTGTCTCGTCGAAGGAATTGCATGTGGACAACAAGTTACACGACGAAGCCTCGACCGTAACCGCGGAACACGGTCAGGTTCTGGTAGACGGTCCGGACGGCGTTGCGGTATCGCTTACACCCGACGCCGCCGTCGAGACATCTGATCGGCTGCTGGACGCCGCGGTCGAAGCGCAAGGCCAGATCCTGATCGAGGCGCAGGCCGAAAAGGAACGCGCAGCGCGCAAATCGGGTTGATCGATAGGCTTGCCTAGCGACTTTGGCGGATCAGGGATTGTTGAAAGTCGCCCCCTGATCCGCGGAATCGATCAGCCTTGCGTCAAGAAGCTGGTCACTTCGGTTTTAGTCAGCGACTTGTTCTTGTCGGTATCGGCCTGCGCGAAGGCGGCAGAGACCCATTTCTTGGTCTCGGGCGCATCTGGCTTGGTCGAGGGATCGGTCTTGGTCTTCAGCGCGACCATCCAGCCGGCGAATTCCGCCGCGCTGAGCTTGCCGTCGCCATTCTTGTCATAAGTGGGAAACTCGGTGTCGACGACCTGCGCGACCTGACTGCCCGTCGCCGGTTGCTCGCGCGCGGCGGACTGCATTGGCACCGGGTCGGTCGGTGTGCCTTGCGGTGATGCCATCGCATCCGTTTGTGGCTGCGATGCAACACCAGCGCCGGTTGGGGCAGATTGTGGGGACGTCGCGGTCGTTTGCGCCAATACGGGCGCAGCAATCAACGCCGCGCCAGCCAGGATAGCATATTTCAACATTGCGTCTCTCCGGTACTGTTCTACGCATTTACTAAGAAACCCGGCGACCGAGCCTGCACTATACTCGAGGCCGCGAACTGCTCACTCAGTCTATACGCGCAAAATTGGCTGATTTATACACGATGACGGGTATTTGAACCTTTTCCTGTGTCCTGCTACCGCGTTTTCAGCCTGTATCGGCGAGACCTCAAAACGAGGACCGCCACCGCAGCATCGCTTTCACGCCCGATATCAGCCCCGAGGAAACCCGATGGTCCCCCGCTATTCCCGCCCCGACATGGTCGCGATCTGGACGCCTGAAGCGCGCTTCAAGATCTGGTTCGAGATCGAGGCGCACGCCACCGACGCCCTCGCCGAACTCGGTGTCGTCCCCAAGGAAGCCGCCGCCGCGATCTGGGAAAAGGGTGCGTTCGAGGTCGACCGGATCGACGAGATCGAGCGCGAGACCAAGCACGACGTCATCGCCTTCCTGACCAACGTCGCCGAGCATGTCGGCCCCGAAGCCCGCTTCATGCACCAGGGCATGACCTCGTCCGACGTGCTCGACACGTGCCTGGCGGTGCAGTTGGCCAAGGCGAGCGACATCCTGATCGCCGATCTCGATGCGCTGCTCGTGGTGCTTGAACGCCGTGCGCGCGAGCACAAGATGACGCCGACGATCGGCCGCAGCCACGGCATCCACGCCGAGCCGGTGACGTTCGGGCTGAAGCTGGCGCAGGCGCATGCCGAGTTCGCCCGCAACCGGGCGCGGCTGGTGACGGCGCGCGAGGACGTCGCGACCTGCGCGATCTCGGGCGCGGTGGGGACGTTCGCGAACATCGATCCGTTCGTGGAAGAGTATGTCGCGGGCAAGCTCGGCCTGTCGGTCGAGCCGGTCTCGACGCAGGTGATCCCGCGCGATCGCCATGCGATGTTCTTTGCGACCTTGGGCGTGATCGCCAGCTCGATCGAGCGGCTCGCGACCGAAGTGCGTCATCTGCAGCGCACCGAAGTGCTCGAGGCGGAGGAGTTCTTCTCGCCCGGCCAGAAGGGCTCGTCGGCAATGCCGCACAAGCGCAATCCGGTGCTGACCGAGAACCTCACCGGCCTTGCGCGCATGGTCCGCGGGTACGTCACGCCGGCGATGGAAAACGTCGCGCTCTGGCATGAGCGCGACATCTCGCACTCGTCGGTCGAGCGCTACATCGGGCCCGATGCAACGATCACGCTCGACTTCGCGCTCGCGCGGCTGACCGGGGTGATGGACAAGCTGGTCGTGTACCCCGAGCGGATGTTGAAGAACCTCAACAAGATGGGCGGCCTCGTTCATTCGCAGCGCGTGCTGCTGGCGCTGACGCAGGCGTGGGTGAGCCGCGAGGACGCGTATCGCCTGGTCCAGCGCAACGCGATGAAGGTGTGGGATTCGGACGGCGCGCTGTCGCTGCTCGAACTGCTGAAGGCGGATCCGGAAGTGACGCTGTCGGATGCCGAACTGGAGGACAAGTTCGACCTCGGCTACCACCTGAAGCACGTCGACACGATCTTCGCGCGGGTATTCGGCGCGGCCTGAAGTCGCCAAGAGACATCTTTTCCCCCCTCCCTGAAAGGGAGGGGTTGGGGGTGGGTCGGCCGGCTCAAGCCACCCCTGTCTGTAATTTTCGGCGGCCGACCCACCCCCTGCCCCTCCCTTTCAGGGAGGGGAGACCGTCGTGGTTGGAATAAATGTGACGCCCCAGCCACCCCAAAGTGCACGCAATGCAATTGCGATTACCTGTTACAAAATTGCGACAACGCGCAACTATACCCATATGTCGCTTGCCGGATATGTTTCCGGCATCGGAGACCTACCCATGCGCATGTTCGAAACCGTGACCAGCACCATGCTGGCGATCGCGGCTCAAGCGCTGGTGGTCGGGGTGGTCATCACCGCCTTCTGATCCATCGGCCCGCCCGCCCCCTCCCGAGGGGGCGCGGCTAGGCCGGAAGTTTACGACGGCAACGCGACGACCGGGTCCGAAGTGGATCAATCGTCGAGCGCGTTACGTCGAAACGGTTGCACCCCTGATAGCAGTTCTGGCGATACGGCCGCAGTGTTCTCACCAGCTTAGCGGAACACTGCTCGGCATATCAGAGAGGGACGGACATGCGGCGGTACCAATTCTTGATCACCTCGGCACTTTTCGCGCTACCGGCACAGGCGCAGGACGAAGTGCCGCTGGCCAAGGCATCGATCGACGCCGCTCTGCCCTTGGAAGTGCGGCTTTTGCTGGCAGGCAACAACAATGTGCAATCGCTGTTCGCGGTCAACGGGTCGGAACCCTTTGCAGGAACCGTGCTTAAAGCGAACGTCATCAGCTTTTCGCCCAACAGCGAACTGGTGCTGCAGAATACGACGGCGCCTTACATCATCATCGCGGCACGAGACGTCAAATTTCCGGACGCGACATCGGGCTATCGTATTCGGTTCGCCGACGTTGACCTACCGACAGCCGCCAAGGGCGCGGACGGTGCGCGTGGTGCAGACGGTCAGGGTGAGGTCAACTTTCTAGGCGGATCGGCATCGGCCGGCGCGATCGGACAGATTGGCGGCACAGGCGAAACACGCGTGCTGCCGCATGTGTATCTGGTCGTCGATCATTTCTCGATCGGCAGCAACGCCAACCCCCGACTGATAAATCTGTCGCTGAAATTGCGCGGCGTTGCTGGCGGCGATGGCGGCTCTGGCGGTATCGGCGGAGATGGCGGCAATGGCGCGGTTGGCCACGAGGCATCGCAGAGCGCATTCAGATGCATACAAAGAGGCGGCAATGGTGGACGCGGCGGCGACGGCGGCATTGGCGGAACCGGAGGTAGCGGAGGCCAAGGAGGTAACGGCGGCTCGCTGACATTCCTTTCGACGAAGAAAGGCGTGGGCCAGTTCGGTTACGCCTCGATCCTGAACCAAGGGGGATTCGGCGGAGGCTATGGCAGAAGCGGACGTGGCGGCATCGCCGGCAATGGTGGGAGCGGCGGAAGCGGCAATTTTCATTGTCACGGAGGCGACGGCGGGAGCGTTGGCGCACTGCCTGCGCTCGCGGCAACCGGACTGGATGGCGAGCAAGGCACGAAGGGCAAGGTTATGCTGATCAGCGTGCCGGTCGTGAGGATGTTCTGACGGCGTAAGCCTCGGCCGATCTCTGCAACGCGCTCGCGACTGCACATCATGCTCGGCGTTAATGATTACAAAGCCCGGTAGACTAGGAAACAGTCCACCGGGTTATTTTCGACCACGTACCTTTTGAACGTGGTCGACCTCTGCTTACTCGCCCGCGAATACGCCCTTTAGCTTGGCGAAGAAGCCCTGGCTGGCCGGGCATTCGTCGCCTGTTTCCGTCTCGCGGAACATCTCGAGCAGTTCCTTCTGGCGGTTGCTGAGACGCGTGGGGGTTTCGACGTCGATCTGGACGACGAGGTCGCCGTGGCCGCGGCCCTGCAATACCGGCATGCCAGCACCGCGTTGGCGGAGTTGCTTGCCCGACTGGATGCCAGCGGGGATCTTCACTTCGTGCGTGCGACCGTCGAGGCCGGGGATCGACAGCGATCCGCCGAGCGACGCGACCGTGAAGCTGATCGGTGCGCGCGCAAACAATGTCGTGCCTTCGCGCTCGAACAGATTGTGCTTGGTCACGTGAAGGAAGATGTAGAGGTCGCCGGACGGTGCGCCGCGGGCGCCCGCCTCGCCTTCGCCCGACATGCGGATGCGCGTGCCTTCGTCGACGCCGGGGGGGACGTTGATCGACAGCGTCTTGGTCTTCTCGACGCGACCTTCGCCGCGGCAATCGGGGCAAGGATCGGCGATGACTTCGCCGGCGCCGTTACAGACCGGGCAGGCGCGCTCGACCACGAAGAAGCCCTGCTGTGCGCGAACCTTGCCGTGACCGCCGCAATGCTGGCAGGTCTTAGCCCGCGTGCCGGCCTTGGCGCCCGAGCCGTCGCAGGTGTCGCAGAGCGCGGAAACGTCGATCGTGATCTCGGTCGTTTTGCCGTGGAACGCTTCCTCCAGGCTGACTTCCATGTCGTAGCGCAGGTCCGCGCCACGCCGTGCCGCCGAGCGACCGCCGCCACGCTGCGCGCCGCCCATGAATTCGCCGAAGACGCTTTCGAAGATGTCGCTGAAGCCGCCGAAATCCTGCGCGCCGCCGCCATGACCGCCGCCGCCGCCGTTCTGAAACGCGGCGTGGCCGAAGCGATCATAGGCCGCGCGCTTCTGCGGATCCTTGAGGCACTCGTACGCCTCGCTGACCGCCTTGAACTGCGCTTCGGAATCCTTGCAGCCGGCGTTCTTGTCCGGGTGATATTTCATCGCGAGCTTGCGGTAGGACGACTTGATCGTCCCCGCATCCGCGGTCCGCTCGCATTCGAGCAGTTCGTAATAATCTGTCTGGGTACTCATAGCGGCCCTCTTAGCCCTCTCCCCTCCGGGGAGAGGGTTGGGTGAGGGGCAGTTCCACACGGCAGCGCGCGGAACTGCCCCTCACCCCGGCCCTCTCCCCGAGGGGGAGAGGGAGTTTCGGTTACGCCTTCGGGTTGTCGTCGACTTCCGAGAATTCGGCGTCGACGACGTCGTCGTCCTTCTTCGCCGCGTCACCGTCAGCCGATGGCGACGCGTCCGCCTGGGCCTGCTTCTCGTAGATCGCCTGACCGAGCTTCATCGCGACCTGGGCGAGCGCGGTGCTCTTCTCGGTCATCGCATCCGCATCGCCGCTCTCGACCGCAGCCTTGGTCGCGTCGATTGCAGCCTGGATCTCGGTCTTCAGCGATTCGTCGACCTTGTCGCCATTGTCGGCAAGCTGACGCTCGGTCGTGTGGACCAGCGACTCGGCGTTGTTCTTCGCCTCGGCGCCCGCACGACGCTTCTTGTCCTCCTCGGCGAAGGTCTCGGCGTCGCGGACCATCTGGTCGATGTCGTTGTCCGAAAGACCACCCGATGCCTGGATGCGGATCTGCTGCTCCTTGCCGGTGCCCTTGTCCTTGGCCGAAACGCTGACCAGACCGTTGGCATCGATGTCGAACGTGACCTCGATCTGCGGCACGCCGCGCGGTGCGGGCGGGATGCCGACGAGATCGAAATTGCCGAGCATCTTGTTGTCCGCCGCCATCTCGCGCTCGCCCTGGAACACGCGGATCGTCACCGCGCCCTGGTTGTCGTCGGCGGTCGAGTAGGTCTGCGACTTCTTGGTCGGGATCGTCGTGTTGCGATCGATCATCCGGGTGAACACGCCACCCAGCGTCTCGATGCCGAGCGACAGCGGCGTCACGTCGAGCAGCAGCACGTCCTTGACGTCGCCCTGCAGCACGCCGGCCTGGATCGCGGCGCCCATCGCGACGACCTCGTCCGGGTTGACGCCGGTGTGCGGCTCCTTGCCGAAGAACTGCTTCACGACTTCACGGACGCGCGGCATGCGCGTCATGCCGCCGACCAGCACGACTTCCGAGATGTCCTCGGGCTTCAGGCCGCCATCGGCGAGCGCCTTGCGGCACGGCTCGAGCGTACGCTTGACCAGGTCCTCGACCATCCGCTCCAGGTCGGCGCGGGTGATCGACTTCACCAGATGCTTCGGACCGTTCTGGTCCGCGGTGATGAAGGGCAGGTTGACCTCGGTCGACTGTGCCGAGCTGAGCTCGATCTTCGCCTTCTCGGCGGCTTCCTTCAGACGCTGGAGCGCCAGCTTGTCCTTGGCGAGGTCGATGCCCTCGGCCTTCTTGAACTCGTCGGCGAGGTACTGGACGA
Source organism: Sphingomonas sp. PP-CE-3A-406 (assembly GCF_003688625.1). Taxonomy (GTDB): domain Bacteria; phylum Pseudomonadota; class Alphaproteobacteria; order Sphingomonadales; family Sphingomonadaceae; genus Sphingomonas. The sequence continues at coordinate 904,249 of NZ_RCWY01000003.1, read as the reverse complement.
TCTTGTTGTCGAAATCCTCACCGCCGAGGAAGGTGTCGCCGTTGGTGGCCTTCACCTCGAACACGCCGTCGCCGATCTCGAGCACCGAGATGTCGAACGTGCCGCCGCCGAGATCGTAGACCGCGATCGTCTTTCCGTCCTGCTTGTCGAGGCCGTAGGCCAGCGCCGCCGCAGTCGGCTCGTTGATGATGCGCAGCACTTCGAGGCCGGCGATCTGGCCGGCGTCCTTAGTCGCCTGGCGCTGCGCGTCGTTGAAGTAGGCCGGCACGGTGATGACCGCCTGCGTGACCGTCTCGCCGAGATACGACTCAGCGGTTTCCTTCATCTTCTGCAGCGTGAACGCCGAGATCTGCGACGGCGAGTAATCCTTGCCACCCGCCGAGACCCATGCGTCGCCGTTCGGCCCGCGCGAGATCTTGTACGGGACCAGCTCGGTGTCCTTCTTGGTGATCGGATCGTCGAAGCGACGGCCAATCAGGCGCTTCACCGCGAAAATGGTGTTGTCGCCGTTCGTCACTGCCTGGCGCTTGGCCGGCTGGCCGACCAGTCGCTCGCCGTCCTTGGCGAATGCGACGATCGACGGCGTGGTGCGCGCGCCCTCGGAATTCTCGATGACCTTGGGCTTGCCGCCTTCCATGACGGAAACGCAGCTGTTGGTCGTGCCGAGATCGATACCGATTACTTTAGCCATGAGTTCTGATTAGCCCCTCACTTGAAACGAAAATACGAAATCCGCTCCACCCCGTTTCGGAGGCGGAACCTTTCTGATGATGGGCGCGATATAGGTGGCCTCGCGCTTGCCGCAAGATTGTACCGGTCATAGGATGCACAAGAGGCAACCCCCGGGGAAAGTTAACCTATGCGTATCGTTTTCGGACTGGGTGTTGCCGCTATGGCACTGGCGTCGTGTTCGCAGCCTAAGGAGTTGGCCGTGGACGGGGCCTGGGTGCGGCTTGGCGCGGTGACGGGCCGACCGGCGGCGGCGTATTTTACGGTGCATGGCGGGCCGACGCCGGCGACGCTGATCTCGGTCACCACCGACGTCGCGATCAAGTCGGAGATGCACGAGACGATGGACAAGGGCGGCCTGTCGACGATGGCGCCGCTGACCCGCGTGGAAATTCCCGCGAAGACGGACGTAGCGTTCGCGCCGGGTGGTCGGCATGTGATGTTGTTCAACATGAACTCGGGGATCAAGCCCGCTGATCGCGTGACGCTCACGTTCGCGTTCGCAGATGGGACGCGCATCATAAACAACGCGACCGTGGTCGCGGCGGGGACGCCGGTAGGGAAGTGAAGCGCACGCTGACCGAGGGGGAGACGGCGCTCGCAGCATCGGTGTTCGGGGGCGCGATCGAGTATTCCCAGGTGAGCCTGGCACGCAGCAAATGGGCGTTCTTCCAGCCGCGCGATACGGTGATGGCACCGCGGGGGTGTATCCACTTCCACCCCAAGGGCGATCTCTGGTGCGACGACTTCGCGCACGCGAACCTGACATTGCAGGGGCTTTTCGTCCACGAGATGACGCACATCTGGCAGCATCAGCGCGGCGTGTTCCTGCCCTTGGCGCGGCATCCGTGGTGTCGGTACGACTATGCGTTCCGGCCTGGGGTGGCGCTGCATCGCTACGGCATCGAGCAACAGGGCGAGATCGTGCGGCACGCCTTCCTGCTGCGCGCGGGCGCGAAGGTCGCGGGCGCCCCGCCGCTCGCGCAATACGAGACGGTGCTGCCGTTTACGCCTGCGCGTAACCTCAAACCCGCCCGTCATCCTGACGAAAGTCAGGATCCAGAGTAACTCAGCGCGACGGCTGCGACTCTGGATCCTGACTTTCGTCAGGATGACGGAGTATTTAATGACGGGCCTAACGTTACAGCCAGCTACGACCATCCGGCCCGGCACAGCCATAAGGCGGCAACTGGCCCGGGAACCGCGCCTGCATCTGGTGGCAGCCCCAGGCACGCATCGGCCCCGGCGCATAACCGTTCAACGCGATGCCGACCTCGTCATACGGGCTCGAGCCGCGCGCGACGTACATGTACCAGCGACCGCCGAACATCACCGCCGCCGCGATGAGCACGACGCAAACGACCTGGACGATTTTCTGCATTGGGGACCCCTTTTGTAAATAAGGGCGCCCCGATGCAGACAACATGGATCAATTTCAACCACCGATCTGGTAGATCAAGACCCACCCGATCGGCAGAGATCCGCCGCTTACAGCGCGTCGAAATCGATAGGTCGTGTTCTATCAAGCGCTTGCGGCGCCTCGGGCATCGGATATTTCAATCCGGTCGCGCAGTTGAAAAGTACGACCTTGTCGTCTTCGTCGACCAACCCGGTGTTCAGCGCCTGATGATATGCCGCGAGCGTCGCGCCGCCCTCGGGGCATAGCAGCAGCCCGTCCTGCTTCGCCGCCGCATCGACCGCCTTCAGGATCGCCGGATCGCCAACCGCCAATGCCTGCCCGCCGCTCTCGCGAACCGCGCGGAGGATCAGGAAGTCGCCGACCGCTTTAGGCACGCGGATGCCCGCCGCGACGGTGCTTGCGTCCTCCCAACGTTCGGCATGCTCCTCGCCCGCTTCGAACGCGCGGACGATCGGTGCGCAGCCGCTTGCCTGTACCGCGAACATCTTGGGCCGCTCCGGGCCGATCCAGCCGAGCTTTTCGAGTTCGTCGAACGCCTTCCACATCCCGATCAAGCCGGTGCCGCCACCGGTCGGGTAGAAGATCGCATCCGGCAGTTTCCAGCCGAACTGCGCGGCCAGTTCGAGCCCCATCGTCTTCTTGCCCTCGATCCGGTAGGGCTCCTTCAACGTCGAGAAATCGAACCAGCGACCTTCTGCCGCGCCCTTGCCGACGATCGCGCCGCAATCGTCGATCAGCCCGTTGACCCGCCAGACGCGCGCACCTTGCATCGCGATCTCGCGGACATTGATCTCGGGCGTGTCGTCGGGGCAGAACACGATCGTCTCGATCCCGCAGCGCGTGGCGTAAGCCGCCAGCGCCGCGCCCGCATTGCCGTTAGTCGGCATCGCGATCTTGGTGACGCCCAGTTCCTTCGCCATCGCGACGGCCATGACGAGGCCGCGCGCCTTGAACGAACCGGTCGGGAGTCGGCCTTCGTCCTTGACCAGCACGTTGGGGCCGCCCGACCTGGTCAGCGGCACGAGTGGCGTCTCGATCTCGCCGAGGCTGACGATGTTGGACGTGTGGCGGACGGGGAGCAGTTCGCGCCACCGCCACAGGTCTGTCGGCCGCGCCTCGATCGTGTTGCGCGAGATCGAGGACCGCACCGCGTCGAGGTCGTAGCGGACGAGCAAGGGGCGTCCGGCGCGCGACAGCCCGTGAAGCTGGTCGGCCTCATACCGCTCGCCGGTGATCGAGCATTCGAGATGCGTGACGAAGGTCTGGCGATCGGTCGTGAGGTTCTGGTTCATCGCTGCTCTCCCCCCTCCTTGGAAGGGAGGGGGCGGGGGTGGGTCGGTCTGGGGCGGGCGCACCGATAGCCAACTGGCCGACCCACCCCCAGCCCCTCCCTGTCAGGGAGGGGAGCAAGACGGTGTCAGCCGGCCTTGGCGACGCCGACCATGGCGGGACGCAACAGGCGGTCCTTGATCATGTAGCCCGCCTGCATTTCCTGGACGATCGTCCCGGCAGGCTGGTCGCTCGGCACTTCGAGCATCGCCTGGTGCTTGTTCGGATCGAGCATCTGGCCCTCTGCAGCGATCTTGGTGATGCCGTGGCGCTGGAACACGCTCTCCAGCTCGCGACCGGTCGCTTCGAGGCCAGTGACGAGACCCTTCATCTTCTCGTCCGCGCGCAGGTCCGCGGGGATCGCCGATAGGCCGCGCGACAGATTATCGGCGACCGACAACACGTCGCGCGCGAACGCGGTCGCGGCGTAGGCGCGGGCGTCCTGTGCTTCCTTCTCGGCGCGGCGGCGGACGTTCTGGATCTCGGCCTGCGCGTACAGGACGTTCTGCTTAGCTTCGGCGAGCTGGTTCTCGAGCTCGGCGACGCGGTCGTTCGAGGCCACCTCCGGTGCGGCTTCGGCGGTCTCTTCGCGCAGGTCTGCAGGCGTGTTCTGGTCGATGTCGGACATGGTTTTCCCTATAATTTGGGCCGGCTCAACCCATCAACCGGGCGAGCGTTGCAGCCGTGAAATCCACCATGGGCACGACGCGCGCATAGTTCAACCGCGTCGGGCCGATGACACCGACCACGCCGACCACCCGGCCGTCCAATCCACGGAACGGTCGCGCGATCACCGAAGACCCTGACAACGCGAACAATTTGGTCTCCGCGCCGATGAAAATCCGCGTCGAATCGCCGGCCCGCGCACTGTCCAAAAGCGATGCGACTTCCTGCTTTCCCTCCAGATCGTCGAGCAGGTCGCGGACCCGGTCGAGATCGGCGGCAGCGGCGGCATCGATCAGCCGCCCCTGCCCGCGCACGATCAGCACCGGGCGGCGATCCGCATCCTCGCTCCACACCGCGATCCCGCGCTCAACCAAGGTCCGCGCCGCGCCATCGAGCGCCGCCTGCCCGTCCGCCAGTTCGCGCTCGATCCGGGTCCGCGCATCCGCCAGCGTCAGGCCGCCTAGCGTCGCCGACATGTAGTTGCCCGCCTCGATCAGCGCAGACGGCGACATGCCCTTGGGCAGCGCGATCACGCGATTCTCGACCGAGCCGTCCTCACTGACCAGCACCGCCAGCGCCTGTTCGGGCGACAGCGCGACGAAGGCGATCTGGCGGAGTTTCAACTCGCGCTTCGGCACCATCACCAGCCCCGCGCACGCCGACAGCCCCGACAGCGCGAGTGTGGTGGCGGCCAGCGCCTCCTCGACCGGGCCGCCAACACCGGCGCGTGCCTCGATCGTCTGGCGTTCCTCGAAGGACGGCTCCATCGCCTGCATCATGCCGTCGACGAACAGTCGCAAGCCCCGGTCGGTCGGCATGCGCCCGGCGCTGGTATGCGGGCTGGCGAGCAGGCCGAGGCCTTCGAGTTCGCCCATGACGCCGCGAATCGAGGCGGGGGAGAGGCTGAGGCCGGTCAGTTGCGCGATCGTCTTCGACCCGACCGGCGTGCCGCTGGCGAGATAGCTGTCGACGACCGCGCGAAAAATGTCGCGCGCGCGATCGGTCAGTTCGGTGACGGGGGGCGTGGCCATCGCTTTGATCTAGGGCGGATCGATCCTTGCCAAAAGAGGGAATGCAACCGCCTCGCCTCACCCCCACCCGTCATCCTGACGAAAGTCAGGACCCAGAGCCACACAGGACACCATTCGATTACCCTGGGTCCTGACTTTCGTCAGGATGACGGGGAAGGCTGGCGAGCGACCAAACGAAAGGCTAGGCAGCGGCAATTACCTTCCACCCCCCGTTCGTGCCGAGTAGGGGTCGAGCGAAGTCGAGAACCCGTATCGAGGTACATGTCCTTCGATACGCCATCTCGACACGCTCGATGGCTACTCGGGACGAACGGGATTTAATTAGGACACCGACTATGCGCCCATCCGGCCGCGCCCCAGACCAGATGCGTGCGATCACGATCGAGCCGCGCTTCACCAAGCATGCCGAGGGCTCCGTCCTGATCGGCTTCGGCGACACCAAGGTGCTCGTCACCGCCAGCGTCGAGGAGAAGGTCCCGCCGTTCATGCGCGGCAAGGGCGAAGGCTGGGTAACCGCGGAATACGGCATGCTCCCGCGCGCCACCAACACGCGCAACAACCGCGAAGCCGCCAAGGGCAAGCAGTCGGGCCGCACGCAGGAAATCCAGCGATTGATCGGCCGTTCGCTCCGCGCCGTCGTCGACCTCAAGCTGCTCGGCGAGCGCCAGATCGTGATCGACTGCGACGTGATCCAGGCGGACGGCGGCACGCGGACCGCGTCGATCTCGGGCGGCTGGGTCGCGCTTCGGCTCGCCATCGACGGCCTGCTGGCGAGCGGCAAGCTGACCGCCGACCCGCTGACGCAGAAGGTCGCGGCGATCAGCTGCGGGATCTACCAGGGCAATCCGGTGCTCGACCTCGACTATATCGAGGATTCGGGCGCGGATGCCGATGCGAACTTCGTGCTGCTGGAGAACGGCAACATCGCCGAGGCACAGGCGACTGCCGAGGGCGCGACGTATGACGAGGAGGCGCTGCTCCGCCTGCTACGTCTCGCGCGGATCGGTTGCACCGACATCTTCGCGGCGCAGGCGAAAGCCGTCGCCAAGTGAGCGGCGAAGGCAAGGAACCGCAGGCGATCCGCAAACTCCAGCCGGGCAAGCTGGTCATCGCCAGCCACAACAAGGGCAAGGTCCGCGAGATCGCGGCGCTGTTGGAAGGCCGGGGGCTCGAAGTCGTCTCAGCCGCCGACCTCGACCTGCCGGAGCCGATCGAGACGGGCACGACCTTCTTTGCGAATGCCGAACTGAAGGCGCGCTCGGCGGCGGACCTGTCGGGCTATCCCGCGCTCGCGGATGACAGTGGGCTGTGCGTCGATGCGCTGAACGGCGATCCGGGCGTCTACACGGCGGACTGGGCGGAGACGCCGAACGGTCGCGACTGGATGATGGCGATGCAGAAGGTCGAGGACGCGATCGTGGCCAAGGGCCCTGACGTGGGCCGCGGCGCGCATTTCGTCAGCGTGCTGGCGCTCGCATGGCCCGATGGTCACGTCGAATGGTTCGAGGGGCGGGCCGAGGGGACGCTCGTCTGGCCGCCGCGCGGCAATGTCGGGTTCGGGTACGACCCCGTGTTCGTGCCGCTCGGCTACGACCAGACCTACGCGGAACTCCCGCACGAAACGAAGAACGCGATCAGTCATCGGAACGAGGCGTTCAAGCTGCTCGAAGCCGCGGTGTTCTGAGAGACGTAGCGGGGAAGGCCTCCGCCGCGCTCCTCGTCATCCTGACGAAAGTCAGGACCCAGAGCCATTAAGGGCACCGCCCGTTACTCTGGATCCTGACTTTCGTCAGGATGACGGAGGAGGTGTGGTTCAGACGGCGATCGCCTGCTTCACCGGCCACGTCACCGCGGGCAGCGCCTCGAACGCCGGTTTCGCCAGCAGATACCCCTGGATGTACCGCACGCCGAGCCCCCGCAGCGCCTCGAACTCGCCAAGCGTCTCAACCCCCTCGGCGATCACCGTGATCCCCAGCGCAGTGCACATCCGCAGCATCCCCTCGACGATCATCCGCCGCGGCAGGCTCGTGTCGATGTCGCGGATCAGCTCCATGTCGAGCTTGATGATACCCGGCTGGAACCGCGCGAGCAGATTAAGCCCCGCATGCCCCGCACCGAAATCGTCGAGCGCGGTGCCGAAACCCATCTTCTGATACGTCGCGATGATGTTCGCGACATGCACGGGATCGAGCATCTCCTCGTTTTCGGTGAACTCGAAGATCAGGCGATCGGTCGGCAACCCAACCGCGCGCGCCGTCTTCAGCGTCAACTGGATGCACGCGGCCGGCGAATAGACCGCGTTCGGGAGGAAGTTGATCGACAGCCGCGCGGGCGTATCGAGCAGCCCCGCCTTCACCGACGCCGCGATCGCGCGGACCCGGCATTGCTGGTCGAACGCGTAGAGGTTCTCCGCATCGACCTGACAAAGCACGCTCGCCGCCGACTGCCCCTCGGGCCCGCGCACCAGCGCCTCATAGGCGAAGACGGTCTCGGTCTCGATATCGACGATCGGCTGGAACGCCATCGAGAAGCCGAAGGTCAGGCCAGCGCCGTCGCGGCAGCCGGCACAACCACCGGAACGCGGCACATCGGAATGAGATGGTGAGGTCATTAACGCAGGTTAACCTCGGTCCACTTAAGAAAGTGCGACCGTCGCCGCGGTCATCGCTTGCTCCAGATCAATACGCACGCTCGCCGACGACATTTCCCGGCGGTGAATAGCGACAGACGAGATAGTCGTCGGTCGTGTTGCTCGCCATCGCGCAGCCGACCTGCGTGGAGCCGCGCCAGACGATCTGCGTGTAATGCGCGACGTCCTCGAAATTGCCGGTGCGGCTGAACCCGGGGGTCGGCATGTTGATGAAATCGCGCTTTTCCGCGACCCAGTGGCCCATCATTTCGGAATACGCATAGGCGTAGCGCGTACCGGTCCACAAATTCTCGCCTTCACGAGTCATGCCCTGCGGCTGCGGTGCGTGCGCGAACTTGCGGGTCCGCGCCATCTGCTCGGCATAGGCGCGCGCGGTGGTCGCCAGCGTATCGCTCCACGTCAGCGGCGCCACGCGGACCGCGGCACGCGCGGCGTTGTGGCCGTCGACCATCGCGGTCTTGAGCAGCGCCGCCCCGCGGGGGGCCGGCGTCATCGTATCGCGGCGCTCGACGACGCGTTCCGGACCCTGTGCGCACCCCGCAATCGCGAGCATCGCGGCAAGCGCCCAACCCAACCGTGCCGTCATTGCGCTTCCTTCGGCCGCCCTGTGCGACCATATGCGCCAGATAATGCCCGTCTTCGAAACACCAAGCCCCGATGCTCCTCCAGCGGGCGATCTCGCGCTCTACGTCCATTGGCCGTTCTGCGTATCGAAATGCCCGTATTGCGACTTCAACAGCCATGTCCGCGATGACGTCGATCAGGCTGCGTGGCGCGCCGCGCTGCTGACCGATCTCGCGCACGAGGCGAGCGTGTTGCCGGGGCGGAAACTGCAGTCGATCTTCTTCGGTGGTGGCACCCCCTCGCTGATGCCGCCGTCGACCGTCGCTGCGGTGCTGGATGCGGCGGAAAAGGCTTGGGGGTTCGCGGAAGGAATCGAGATCACGCTGGAGGCGAACCCCTCCTCGGTTGAAGCCGCGCGGTTCGCCGACTTGGCGAGCGCCGGCGTGAACCGCGTATCCCTCGGACTGCAATCGCTCGACGATCAGTCGTTGAAGTTTCTCGGCCGCGCGCATGACGTCAACGAGGGACAGGCCGCGCTCGCCACAGCGCAGAGCGTGTTTCCCCGCGTCAGTTTCGACCTGATCTATGCGCTGCCGGGCCAGCGGCTCGACGACTGGCGCGCCGAACTCGCGCGCGCGCTCAGTCTCGGGACCGAGCATCTATCGCTGTACCAGCTAACGATCGAAGCGGGGACACGGTTCGCGACCGAAGCGCTCGCGGGCCGGATCGTGATCCCGGACGGCGACTCGGCGGCCGACCTGTTCGAGGCGACGCGCGCGGATACCGCCGCCGCGGGGTTGCCAGCGTACGAGACGTCGAACCACGCGCGACCCGGATCGGAGAGCCGCCACAATCTCGCGTACTGGCGCTACCAGGATTACGCGGGGATCGGCCCCGGCGCGCATGGGCGTCGCGGGGGACTGGCGACGGTGCGGCGGAAAAAGCCGGAGAATTGGCTGGCGGCGATCGAACGCAACGGCCACGGCATGGAAGTCGAGGATCCGCTGACGCCCTCGACGCGCGCGACCGAAGCGTTGTTGATGGGGTTACGGCTGGCGGAAGGCGTGGATCTGGACCGGATTACCGCGCTGAACGCGGGTGTCGTGCCAGTGGATCTGGCGGCGGTGGCGCGGCTTGAGGAGTTGGGGCTGATCGCACACACGCCGGGCCGATTGCGGGTCACCGAAGCCGGCGCCCTACTCCTCGACGCGATTTTGCCTGAGATCGTTACCGCTTAATTTGTTCACCCGCGAAGGCGGGTGAACAAGCTTACTTCCCGAACCCGGCCGGCGCAGGCGAGACCACCGTAGTGGTACCCCCACGGATTTCCTTCACCTCCAGCGCGCGCTCGGCGACGTTGTCCTTGCCGAAGCGGAAGGCCCCATCGATCCCGGCGAAGCCGTCGCCGTCGCGCAGGCGTTTCACCGGGAACGGCGTGCCGGGCTTCCAGTCGCGCGCGATGCGGACCGTCAGCAGTACCGAATCATAGCCGAGGCTCGACAGGCGGTACGGCCCTGCCCCGAACCGCGCGCGGTATTTGGCGGCGTATTGACGGTAGAGCGTGTCGGAGACGCTGGCGTACCATGCGCCCGACAGCGCTGGCTTGGCGGCGATCCCCGCGTCGGAGTTCCAGAGTTCGGTGCCGAGGATGCGCGTCGTCGCGCCGCTGCCGCGCTTGACCATCGCTGCCGCCGAAGCTGCGGTGGCGCCGCCATCGGCGATCAGGACCGCGTCATACGGGGCCTTAGCCGCCAGCCGCGTGACGGCGCCGGAAATGCCACCAGGGCCCCGCGCGTAGGTCTGGAGCGAGACGACCTGACCGCCCGCGCCCTCTACCGCGCGTAGGAACGCGGTCGATGCGCGTTCGCCGTACAGGCCGTTCGGGACGAGCCCGGCAAAGTTGCTGACGCCGCGCTCCTTCGCGAAATCGACGACGCGCGCGATCGACTGGGTCGGGACATAACCCATCAGATACGCACCGTCGCCCGCCACGCCGAGATCGTTGGAGAAGCTCAGCACCGGAATGTTCGCGGCGCGCGCGATCGGCGCGACCGCGCGGACGTCGTCGGCGAGCAACGGCCCGAGGATCAGTTGCGCGCCCTCGGCGATCGCGCGCTGCGCAGCGGCGGCAGCACCGGTCGCGGTGTCGTAGTTGGTGATGCGGACGCGCTGGTTCTGCGTGTCGAGCAGCGCCAGCATCGTCGCGTTGGCGATCGAGGTGCCGACACCGGCATTGCTGCCCGACAGCGGCACGAGCAGCGCGACGCGGTTGCGCTCGGCATCGCGCGGAATACCGGTCTCGACGCCGATGTTGGGGCGATCGGCGGGACGCGTGGTCGGGCGCTGCTGCGACGGCTCGACGGGACCGCGTGGGACGATCGTCTGGCACGCGCCGAGCAGGCACGCCGCGGCAAGCGTCGCCCATCGCCCTGCGGTACGTGCGGATTGCCCTATCGTCGTCGCGTCTGCCATGACCGTCCCCATGAACCCTGAAACTCTTCTCGATCCCGGCCTCTACATCGTCGCGACCCCGATCGGCAATCTTGGCGATCTGTCGCCGCGCGCCGCCGACATCCTCCGCCGCGCCGATGTGATCGCAGTCGAGGACAGCCGCGTGACGGCCGGTCTGCTCCGTCACATCGGCACGAAGACGCCGATGGTGCCGTATCACGATCACAGTGCGGAGGGCGTGCGGCCGGCGCTGATCGCGCGGATGGCGACGCAGGCGGTGGCTTTGGTATCGGATGCTGGGACGCCATTGATCTCCGATCCCGGCTTCAAGCTGGTGCGCGATGCGCGCGCGGCCGGGCATCTGGTGGTGACGATTCCGGGGCCCTGCGCGGCAGTGGCGGCGCTGACGCTGGCGGGGTTGCCGACTGATCGGTTCCTGTTCGTCGGGTTCCTGCCGTCGAAGATGCACGCTCGGGCGGAGGCGATCGCGGAGGTGGCGACGATCCGCGCGACCCTGGTGATGTACGAGTCCGGCCCCCGCCTCGGAGCCTGCCTCGCCGCACTGGCGGAGGGACTCGGCGACCGCGAAGCCGCAGTGACGCGCGAGATCAGCAAGAAATTCGAGGAGGCGGTGACGGGGACGCTCTCGACGCTCGCTGCGCGCTATGCGGATGCGCCGCCGCGGGGGGAGATCGTGATCGTCGTCGCACCGCCGGGGGAGGCGCCGCCGGCTAGTGTCGAGGACGGTAACGCGGCATTGACCGAAGCGCTAACGCGCTTGTCGACCGGGCAGGCTGCGAGCGAGGTGGCGAAGAAGCTCGGGCTTGACCGGAAGGCGCTGTATGCTCGGGCGCTGGAATTGAAGGCGGAAAAGGGATGATCGCCCTTCTTCCCCCCTCCCTGGAAGGGAGGGGTCGGGGGTGGGTCGGCTGCTTGGCTGGCGGTCCCGAGTCCCAGCGGCCTACCCACCCCCAACCCCTCCCTTCCAGGGATGGGAGCAGGGATGCGTGATCGTCGTTCCGCCGAGATTGCTGGCCGCAGAGGAGAGCGCTTGGCGGGGTGGTGGCTGCGCCTCAAAGGCTGGACCATCCTCGATCGCCGGGTCCGCACGCCCGCTGGCGAGGTCGACCTCGTCGCCCGAAAGGGAAACCTCGTCGCCTTCGTCGAGGTAAAAACCCGCGCGACCGCCGCCGAACTCGACTTCGCGATCGACGAGCGCCGCCTCGCCCGCGTGGCCGCAGCCGCGGAGTTTCTGATGCCGCGCTATGCAGGACCCGGCGACGATATCCGCGTCGACGTCATCCTGCTCGCCCCCGGCACCCGACCCCGCCATATCGAGAATGCCTGGATCGGGTGACGCCTCGACCATTCGTGGCGAACCTCGCAACGCTTCCGTCATCCTGACGAAAGTCAGGATCCAGAGCCACGAAGCGATGCCCTCGATTATCCTGGATCCTGACGTTCGTCAGGATGACGGGGTTACGCATGCCACGTCACCCGATGACTTCGCGCCCGCCCGCGCCTACATGCGCTCGACCGAACAGAAGGAAGACGCATGAGCCTCACCGTCGCCGTCCAGATGGACCCGCTCGACAGCATCAACATCGCCGGCGATTCGACCTTCGCACTGATGTTGTCCGCGCAGGACCGTGGCCATACGCTCTTCCACTACTCCGCCGAGGACCTGAACTACCGCGACGGCCGGGTCTGGGCGAAGGCGCACCCGGTCACCGTGCAGCGCGTCGTCGGCGATCACTTCAGCATCGGCGAGCCCGTGAACCTCGACCTCGGCGACGAGGCCGACGTGGTTCTGATGCGCCAGGATCCGCCGTTCGATCTCGGCTACATCACCGCAACGCATCTGCTCGAGCGGATCGCCGACAAGACGCTGGTCGTGAACGACCCCGCGCAGGTGCGGAACGCGCCCGAGAAGGTGTTCGTGCTCGATTACCCGCAGTTCATGCCGCCGACGCTCGTCACGCGCTCGCTCGACGAAGCACGCAAGTTCCTTGCCGAGCACGGCGCGATCGTGATCAAGCCGCTGCACGGCAATGGCGGCAAGGCGATCTTCAAGGTCGAGTCGGACGGCGCGAACCTGTCCGCGCTGATGGAGGTCTTCAACATGACGTGGCGCGAGCCGCACATGGTGCAGGCGTTCCTCCCCGACGTGGCCAAGGGCGACAAGCGCATCGTGCTGATCGACGGCGAGGTCGCAGGCGCGATCAACCGCCTGCCCGGTGAGGGCGAGATCCGCTCGAACCTCGCGGTCGGCGGCTCGGCGGAGAAGTCGCAACTGACCGGCAAGGAGCGCGAGATCTGCGCCGTGCTCGGGCCGGAGCTGAAGAAGCGCGGGCTGCTGTTCGTCGGGATCGACGTGATCGGGGGCACGTGGCTGACCGAGATCAACGTGACTTCGCCGACGGGTATCGTCGCGATCGAGAAGTTCGATGGAACGGACGTAGCCGGCATGATCTGGGATGCGATCGAGGCGAAGGTAGCGGCTCGGTAGTCGAAGCGAGGATACCACCCCGGCGGAGGCCGGGGCCCAATTGGAAAGGTCGCGGTAACGGAGCGCCGTCCTCCGTCATAACCGTCCCCCAATTGGGCCCCGGCCTTCGCCGGGGTGGTGTGATGTCCGCGGAACACATCCGGCATCCCGGCAGTATGTGATACCCATGACCGCATTCATCCTCGATCTCATCGCCTGGGGCGGATATTTCGGTATCTTCCTGTTGATGGCGCTCGAGAATATCGTCCCGCCGGTGCCGTCCGAAGTCATTATGGGGCTCGGCGGCATGGCCGTCGCGCGCGGCGACATGAGCGTCGTGCCGCTGATCGCCTGGGGTACCGCGGGGTCGGTCGTCGGCAACTATTTCTGGTACTATATCGGCCGCAACATCGGCTACGAACGCTTCCGCCCGTTCATCGAGCGCAACGGCCGCTGGCTGACGATGGAATGGTCCGACGTCGAGAAGATCCACCGCTTCTTCACGAAGCGCGGCGGTTGGGTGATCTTCGTGTTCCGATTCATGCCGACCTTCCGCACCGTCATCTCGCTACCCGCGGGCATGACCCGCATGCCGATCTGGCAGTTCGTGATCTGGACCGCGGCGGGCAGCGCGATCTGGAACACCGTGCTCACCTATGCCGGCATCCTGCTCGGCTCGCATTTCGAGGAGCTCGATCGCTATGTCGGGCCGGTCGCGGTCGCCACCTTCGTCGTGATCATCATCGGCTATGGCTGGCGCGTGCTGACCTGGAAGCCGAAGAGCTAGACCCCGCCATGCGGGTGGGCGTTGCGGTACACGTCTATCAGGTGCGCCGCATCGACCTGCGTGTATATCTGCGTTGAACTCAGGCTCGAATGGCCGAGCAACTCCTGTAGCGCGCGCAGGTCCGCCCCCCGCCCCAGCAGATGCGTCGCGAAACTGTGGCGCAACGCATGCGGCGTCGTCCGATCGCCGAGCCCGAGCCGCGCGCGCGCGCCGCGCACCGAGCGCCGTACCACCACCGCCGACAGCGGCCCGCCCTTCGCGCCCCTGAACAGCGGCGCGTCGGCCGCGATCGGCCACGGCGTCTGCGCGACATACGCCTCGATCGCCGCGCGCACCTTGGGCAGCAACGGCACCATCCGCGCCTTCGACCGCTTGCCCGTAACCACCAGCGTCTCGCCAAGCGGCAGGATCGCCCCCGGCAACGCCAGCGCCTCGCCGATCCGCAGCCCCGCACCGTATAGCAGCAGCAGCACCGCCCAATCCCGCGCGCCGATCCACGGCTCGGCCGCATCCTCGGCGACGTCTTCGGCCAGCGCGATCGCCTCGCCCGGAGAGATCGGTCGCGGCAGGCCCTTCTTCACGCGAGGGCCCCGGATCCGCGGCTGCTCCGCGCCGTCGTTCGCCCAGGCCAGAAAGCCGCGCACTGCGGACAGCTCGCGCGCCGCCGACGCGTTGCCGAGCCCCGAATCTCGACGATACGCCAGATACGCGCGCAGATCGGCGGCGGTCACGCGCGCCAGCATCGCGCGTTCGACCCGCTCGCCCCAATGATCGATCAGGAATGCCGTCAGGCGTTCCGCCGACGCTTGGTAGGCACGCACCGTGTGCACCGACCGTCGCCGATCTCGCGTCAAATGGTCCGCCCAGAGCATCGACGGCGGCAGGTCTGTCGTGGTCACCATGATGGACACTAACCTGCTCCAGCAGCAAAGGAAAATTAACATCCCTTCGGTATCCAACAGCCCATGTCGCCGAAAGACCTCGTCACAAACGCATTCGCAGACGAAAAACGGCGCGTTGCCGCGCTCCATGCGCTAGCGCTGCTCGATAGCGCACCCGAACGCGAGTTCGACGCGCTCGTCGAACTCGCCGCCGAAATGCTCGGATGCCCGACCGCGTTGATGACTCTCGTCGATAGCGACCGTCTGTGGATCAAGGCCGCGGCCGGCGGCGAACGCGGCGAGATCAGCCGCGACATCGGCATGTGCGCGTACACGATCCAGAACCAGGCCCCCCTTGTGATCGAAGACCTCGACACCGATTCGCGGTTTGCGGAAAATCCGCTAGTGCTGGCGGATCGCGGCGCGCGTTTCTACGCGGGAGCGGCGATCCATGCGGTCGATGATCGCGGCGAGCGTCACGCGATCGGCTCGATCTGCGTCATCGATTCGGTGCCGCGCAGCTTGAACGACGCAGGCCGTCGCGCGCTCACGCATCTCGCGACGCTGGCCGAGGTGACCGTCGCGGCACGGTCCGCCGCGCATCAGGCGATCGCCATCGCCACCACCGCGGACCGACAGGCCGCGACGCTCGCGCGGCAGGATCGTATCTTTCGCCAGGCCGAGCGGATGGCGGCGATCGGATCGTGGCGCACCTCGCTCGATCACCAGCATCTGGACTGGTCGGACGGCGTCTTTCACATCTATGGCCTGCCCGTCGGCCCGGTGCCGGAGATGGAGGTCGCGATGGCGTTCTATCCGCCTCATGCCCGAGACGTACTGAGCGCGTGTCTCACGACGACGTTGGAAACCGGCATACCGTTCGACATCGAGGTCGACTTCACCACCGCGCAGGGCGAGCCGCGGCGCGTACGCGTGCTGGGCGAACTCGAGGACGACGCGGGTACGACCATCGGGTTCGTCGGCGTTTTCCAGGACGTGACCGAACGCTATGCGCTCGAATTGAACCTGCGCCGATCCGCCGACACCGATTCGCTCACCGGAATATCCAACCGCGCGGCATTCGATCGGGCGCTCGACGCCGCGATGACCCGTTCGCACACCGACGGCACGCCGCTGCTGCTCGCACTCATCGACCTCGATGGGTTCAAGGCGATCAACGACACGCTCGGCCACACCTCGGGTGACGACGTGCTGCGTGCGGTCGGCGAGATATTGCAGGCCCCCTGGCTCAAGCAGAGCTTTGCCGCGCGGCTGGGCGGTGACGAATTCGGACTGCTGATCGAGGATCCGGGTCTGACCGCGACGCCCGGCTACATCAGTGCGCGACTGGAGGAAGCGCTGCGCTTCCCGATCGCGCTGAACGGTCTGGCGATGATCAGCGCCGGGACGGTCGGGATCACCGCGCTGGAGCCGGATTGCCATGCGATCCGCGACTTCATCCACAAGGCCGATACGATCCTCTACAAGGCGAAGCGCGCGCGGGTCGGCGAACGCCGCCGGGGCGGCGATCGCCGCGCCGCCGCCTGACGCCTTCAAGTCGGTGCCTGCTTAGACGGTTCACGCGGAGTCGATCTGTCCCCATATACGGACACGATGTCGTCCCGCGCCCGTGTCCTGATCCTCAACGCCGCCCTCGGGCCGCTCGACTACCGCGTGCCCGCCGGCATGAGCGTCGAGCCGGGTTCGGTCGTGGTCGCCCCGCTGGGGCCGCGACAGTTGCTCGGCGTGGTGTGGGAGGCTGAGCGGATGCCGTCCGATGCGGAGGTCGGCGACAACCGGTTGCGCAACCTGCTCGCCGTCGCGGACGTGCCGCCGCTGGGCGCACCGCTGCGGCGGCTGGTGGAGTGGACCGCGGATTACTACCTCGCGCCCGCGGCGTCGGTGTTGCGGATGACGCTGGCGTCGACGTCGGCGCTGGAGGGTGCGCGGACGGCGGTCGAGTACCGCGCGACCGGCGTCGTACCGCCCCGACTCACCCCGCAGCGTGAGCAGGCGCTGGAGCGGATCGGCGACCGCCAGGGCCTGATCCGCGAACTCGCCACCACCGCGGACGTCAGCGATGCGGTAATCCGCGGGCTGGTGAAGGTCGGCGCGATCGAGGCAGTCGAGGTCAGCCTGGACAGCCCCTACCCCGTCCCGAACCCCGCGCATCACGAACCGGTCCTCTCGGAGGATCAGCGCGCGGCGGCAGATGCGCTGGTCGCGGGGGTGGCGGAGCATGCGTTCCACCCGACCTTGCTCGACGGCGTGACCGGCTCGGGCAAGACCGAGGTGTATTTCGAGGCGGTCGCGCAGGCAATCCGCGATGGCCGCCAGACTCTGGTGCTACTGCCTGAGATCGCGTTGACCGAGCCGTTCCTCAAGCGCTTCCACGACCGCTTCGGGTGCGAGCCGATCGCGTGGCATTCGGGGCTGCGATCGACCCAGCGGCGGCGCGCTTGGCGTGCGATCGCAAGCGGCGAGGCATTGGTGACGGTGGGTGCACGCTCCGCGCTGTTCCTGCCGTACCGCGATCTCGGGCTGATCGTCGTCGACGAGGCGCACGAGACCAGTTTCAAGCAGGAAGAGGGCGTGCATTATCACGCGCGCGACGTCGCGGTGATGCGCGGCAAGTTCGAGGGGTGTCCGGTGATCCTCGCCTCCGCCACGCCGGCGATCGAAACGCGGCAGCAGGTCGTGACCGGGCGCTATGCCGAGCTGAAGCTGCCCGGCCGGTTCGGCGCGGCGGAGATGCCCACGATCGAGCCGATCGACCTGATCAAGGAACCGCCCGAGCGGGGCCGCTGGCTCGCCCCCCGGCTCGTGAAGGCGATGCAGGAAACGCTGGCGCGGCGCGAGCAGTCGCTGCTGTTTCTCAACCGCCGCGGCTATGCGCCGCTGACGCTGTGCCGGACATGTGGGCACCGGTTCCAATGCCCCAACTGCACCGCGTGGATGGTCGAGCATCGGCTGACGCGGCGATTGGCTTGCCATCATTGCGGGCATATCGAGCCGACGCCGCGGGTGTGTCCGGAGTGCAAGGGCGAGGACACGCTCGTCGCGTGCGGGCCCGGCGTCGAGCGGATCGCCGACGAGGTGACGGCGCTGTTCCCCGAGGCGAAGACCGCGGTGGTAACCTCGGACACGATCTGGTCGCCCGCCAAGGCGGCGGAGTTCGTCGGGCGGATGGAAGCGGGCGATATCGACATCGTCGTCGGCACGCAGCTTGTGACGAAGGGGTACCACTTCCCGAACCTTACCTTGGTGGGCGTGGTCGACGCGGACCTCGGTCTGGACGGCGGCGATCTCCGTGCGGCGGAGCGCACGTTCCAGCAAATCCGGCAGGTATCGGGGCGTGCGGGGCGTGGCGAGAAACCCGGCCACGTGTTCATCCAGACGCATAGTCCGGGCGCGCAGGTGATGCAGGCGCTGATCACCGGCGACGCAGATGCGTTCTACGCCGCGGAGACGGACGCGCGGAAGGACGCGGGTGCGCCGCCGTTCGGAAGGTATGCGGCGATCGTGGTGTCGTCGGAGGACCAGTCTTGCGCGCACGATACCGCCAAGCTCGTGGGCCGTAGTGCGCCCGAGGTCGAGGGGATGCACGTGTACGGCCCCGCGCCGGCGCCGCTTGCGATGTTGCGGGGGCGACATCGGTATCGGCTGCTCGTCCATGCGCGACGGGCGCTGGATGTGCAGGATGTGATCCGGGAGTGGTTGGGGAAGCTGGACTGGCCGTCGAAGGTGCGGGTGACGGTGGACGTCGACCCTTATAATTTCTTGTAGCGTTGGCGGTCACGCCCCACCCCTTCCGTCATCCTGACGAAAGTCAGGATCCAGGGGAACAGAGGGTGGCGTTGCGTGGCTCTGGATCCTGACTTTCGTCAGGATGACGGAGAAAGCAGACGGCGGATGCCCAGTCTGGATTCCCGCCTTCGTGGGGAAACACTCTTCGTTGAGTTGGAGACTTTACTCGCCCGCGTGTTCGGCGAGGACGGTCAGGCCCTTGGCATTGACCTCGGCGAAGCCGCCCTTGATCGCGATGATCTCGGGGGTGCCGTCCTGCGTGCGATATACCTGCACGCCGCCGTCGCGGACCGTCGACATGAAGGGCGCGTGGCCTTCGAGGACGCCGAAATCGCCTTCGGTGCCGGGGACGACGACCATGTAGACCTCCTCCGAGCGGACGAGCTTTTCTGGCGTGACGAGTTCGAAATGCAGCATGTCTATCTTCTCACTCCCTCCCCTTCAGGGGAGGGTTGGGGTGGGGGAGTGCGGCAGGCGCGACGCTCGCGGTCAGGCCCCACCCCAACCCTCCCCTAAAGGGGAGGGAGCTAAGCTTAAGCCTCGGAAGCCATCTTCTCGGCCTTGGCGACGGCTTCGTCGATGCCGCCGACCATGTAGAACGCGGCCTCGGGCAGGTGATCATACTCGCCCTCGACCACCGCCTTGAACGACCGGACCGTATCCTCGAGCTGGACGAACTTGCCGCTGATGCCGGTGAAGACCTCGGCGACGTGGAACGGCTGGCTCAGGAACTTCTGGATCTTACGCGCACGCTGGACGGTGAGCTTATCCTCTTCCGACAGCTCGTCCATGCCGAGAATCGCGATGATGTCCTGCAGCGACTTGTACTTCTGCAGCGTCGACTGAACCGCACGCGCGGTGTCGTAATGCTCCTGGCCGACGACGCGTGGCTCGAGCAGACGCGAGGTCGAGTCGAGCGGATCGACGGCCGGGTAGATGCCCAGTTCCGAAATCGCACGGTTGAGGTTGGTCGTCGCATCGAGATGCGCGAACGACGTCGCCGGTGCCGGATCGGTAAGATCGTCCGCGGGAACGTACACGGCCTGCACCGAGGTGATCGACCCCTTGTTGGTCGACGTGATACGCTCCTGCAGCGCGCCCATGTCGGTCGACAGCGTCGGCTGGTAACCCACCGCCGACGGAATGCGACCGAGCAGTGCCGAAACCTCGGCGCCCGCCTGCGTGAAACGGAAGATGTTGTCGACGAAGAACAGCACGTCCTGACCTTCGACATCGCGGAAATACTCGGCGATCGTCAGGCCCGACAGCGCGACGCGAGCGCGTGCGCCTGGCGGCTCGTTCATCTGGCCGAACACGAGTGCGACCTTCGAGCCCTCCGACTGCGGATTGCCGTCGGCATCCTTGGCGATAACGCCCGCGTCGAGGAACTCGTGGTACAGATCGTTACCCTCGCGGGTACGCTCGCCGACGCCCGCGAACACCGAGGTGCCGCCATGACCCTTGGCGATGTTGTTGATCAGTTCCTGGATCAGCACGGTCTTGCCGACGCCGGCGCCGCCGAACAGGCCGATCTTGCCGCCCTTCGCATAGGGTGCGAGCAGATCGATGACCTTGATGCCGGTGACCAGGATCGCGCTCTCGGTCGACTGGTCGACGAACAGCGGCGCCGAGGCATGGATCGGGGCGGTCGTCTCTGCGCCGACGGGGCCGCGCTCGTCGATCGGCTCGCCGATGACGTTGAGGATGCGGCCGAGCGTCTTCGGGCCGACCGGCACGCGGATCTGCGAGCCGGTGTCGGTGACGGTCTGGCCGCGGGTCAGACCCTCGGTGGCGTCCATCGCGATCGTGCGAACGGTGTTCTCGCCGAGATGCTGCGCGACTTCGAGGACGAGCCGGTTGCCGTTATTGTCGGTTTCAAGCGCCGACAGAATGGCGGGCAAATTGTCGGGGAAATGCACGTCGACGACCGCACCGATGACCTGCGAGATGCGGCCGGTGTTGTTGGTGGCCTTGGGGGCGAGCGTGGTTCCGAGGGTCTCTGGGGCGGTTGCCATTGTCTGCTTCCTTGGACTTACTTGAGCGCTTCGGCGCCCGAGATGATTTCGACCAGCTCGGTCGTGATCGCGGCTTGGCGGGTACGGTTATACTGGATCGAGAGGCGCGTGATCATGTCGCCGGCATTGCGCGTGGCGTTGTCCATCGCGTTCATGCGCGAGCCCTGCTCCGACGCTGCGTTTTCGAGCAGCGCGCGAAAAATCTGGATCGCAACGTTGCGCGGCAGCAGATCGGCGAGAATCGCTTCCTCGTCGGGCTCGTACTCAACGACCGCTTCGGCCGGCGCGTTCGGCTTGGCCTCGGCACCCGGGATCGCTGACAGCGGGATCGGGATGATCTGGATACCGGTCGGGACCTGCACCAGTGCCGAGACGAACTTCGCGTAGAACAGATGCGCGACGTCGAACTGGCCTTCGCCGAAGCGCTTGATCAGGTCTTCCGAGATCTCCTGCGCATCGCTGAACGCGAGGCGCTTGATCTGGCCCATCTCGTGATCGGCGAGGATGTCGTTCGGGAAGAAGCGCTTGATCACGCGCCCCTTCTTGCCGGCGACGTAGAACTTCACGGTCTTGCCCGCCGCGATCAGTTCCTCGGCCTTGCGGCGCGCCGCGCGAACGATGTTGGTGTTGAACGCACCCGCTAGGCCACGCTCCGACGTCGCGATGACGATCAGATGGACCTGGTCCTTGCCCGTACCCGCGAGCAGCGGCGACGCGCCCGGCGCGATGCCGACGCGCCCCGCGAGGCTCGCCATCACCGCTTCGAGACGCTCGGCATACGGACGCCCGGCGACCGCCGCGTCCTGCGCACGGCGCAGCTTCGCGGCGGCGACCATCTTCATCGCCTTGGTGATCTTCTGCGTCGACTTCACCGAGCCGATGCGGATCTTGAGGGCCTTAAGTGATGCCATCTTCTCTTCCTGCTCCCTCGCTCCTCACAGAGGAGGGTCGGATTACATGCTCTGCTCCCTCTCCCCGTCGGGGAGAGGGAGTTAATCAGGCAAACGTCTTCGCGAACGCTTCGAGCGCTGCCTTCAGCTTGTCCTTCGCCTCGTTACCCAGGTCGCGGGTATCGCGGATCAGCGTCAGCACGTCGGCATGGTTCGCGCGCATGTCGGCCAGCAGCGCCTGCTCGTAGCGGGTCACGTCGGCGACGGGCACCTTGTCGAGATAGCCGCTGGTGCCCGCGAAGATCGACACAGTCTGCTCTTCGAACGGCAGCGGCGAGAACTGGGCCTGCTTCAGCAGTTCGGTCAAACGAGCACCACGGTTCAGCAGCTTCTGCGTCGACGCATCGAGATCCGACCCGAACTGCGCGAACGCCGCCATTTCGCGGTACTGCGCCAGCTCGAGCTTGATCGAGCCCGACACCTTCTTCATCGCCTTGGTCTGTGCCGCCGAACCGACGCGGCTCACCGACAGGCCCACGTTAATCGCCGGGCGCACGCCCGAGAAGAACAGGTCGGTCTCAAGGAAGATCTGGCCATCGGTGATCGAGATCACGTTGGTCGGGATGTACGCCGAAACGTCGCCCGCCTGCGTCTCGATGATCGGCAGCGCGGTCAGCGAGCCGCCGCCATTCGCGTCCGACATCTTCGCCGCACGCTCAAGCAGACGGCTGTGGAGATAGAACACGTCGCCCGGATACGCCTCACGGCCCGGCGGACGACGCAGCAGCAGCGACATCTGGCGATAGGCGACGGCCTGCTTCGACAGATCGTCGTAGCAGATCAATGCGTGCATGCCGCGATCGCGGAAATACTCGCCCATCGCGACGCCGGTGTAGGGCGCGAGATACTGAAGCGGTGCGGGGTCCGACGCGGTCGCGGCGATGACGATGGTGTATTCCATCGCGCCATTCTCTTCGAGCGTCTTGACCAACTGGGCGACGGTCGAGCGCTTCTGGCCGATCGCGACATAGACGCAATACAGCTTCTTCGACTCGTCGTCGCCGGCGTTGGCGATCTTCTGGTTGATGAACGCGTCGATCGCGACGGCGGACTTGCCGGTCTGGCGATCGCCGATGATCAGCTCGCGCTGGCCGCGGCCGACGGGGACGAGTGCGTCGATCGCCTTCAGGCCGGTCTGGACCGGCTCGCTGACCGACTGGCGCGGGATGATGCCCGGTGCCTTCACTTCGACGCGGCTGCGCTCGGTGGTGTGGATCGGGCCCTTGCCGTCGATCGGGTTGCCGAGACCATCGACCACGCGGCCGAGCAGCTCCTTGCCGATCGGCACGTCGACGATCGTGCCGGTGCGCTTGACGATGTCGCCTTCCTTGATCTCGGAATCGCTCCCGAAAATCACGACGCCGACGTTATCGGCCTCGAGGTTGAGCGCCATGCCCTGCACGCCGTTCGAGAATTCGACCATCTCGCCGGCCTGGACGTTGTCGAGGCCGAAGATGCGCGCGATGCCGTCGCCGACGCTCAGCACCTGGCCGGTCTCGCTGACCTGGGCCTCGGTGCCGAAATTGGCGATCTGATCCTTGATGATCTTCGAGATTTCTGCGGCGCGGATATCCATTAGCTTAGCCCTTCATCGCGTGCGCGAGAGTGTTGAGACGCGTCTTGATCGACGAATCGATCATCTGGCTGCCGACGCGGACGACGAGTCCACCCAGCAACGATGGGTCGACGCTGAGGTCGACGGAAACTTCACGGCCGACCCGCTGGCGGAGCTGATGCTTCAGCTCGATCACCTGCTCGTCGGTCAGCGGATGCGCGGACGTCACCTCGGCCGCGATCTCGCCGCGATGCTGCGCGGCAAGTGTCCGGAATGCCTTAATGATCTTCGGCAGCGCCCCCAACCGGTGGTTCTCGGCGAGGACGCCGAGAAAGCTCTTGGTGGTCGCATCGACACCGAGTTCGTCGGCGACTGCGGAGACCGCCTTCACGGCCGCGCCGCGCGACACCATCGGGCTGGACGTCAGCGTGCGGAAGTCCTCCGACTGTGCGAGCGCGTCGCGCACGTTCGCCAGGCTCGACTCGACCGCATCGATCGTCTTCGCGTCACGCGCGAGTTCGAACAGGGCCAGCGCATAACGCCCGCCTAAGCTCGCTTGAATACCGCCGGATGTCTCCACGGAACCTCTATCCTCGCCTGCAACGAATAACCGACCCAAAGGAAGAGAGGGCGCGAAAGCACCTCTCCTGGGACGCGGCGCGGTTAGCATCGGGTTGTCGGATTGGCAACCCGGCGGGAGGGTCAGGGGGACGGGTTTGTGACTGTTTTGTCATTGATCGGAGGTTGGACGGTTATGATTCCGCCCCTCCCCGTCATCCCCGCGCAGGCGGGGATCCCTATCCTCCGGACCCGGCGCTTTCCCCGCACGGCCTGCCACTATGGGTTCCCGCCTCCGCGGGAATGACGGTATTGGGCATCCGTTACGACCAATCGACGAGGACGAGAGAATGACCGCCACGATGGAAACGATGACGATGTCCGACGGCGCGGCCGTCGCGGTCTATCACGCGCAGCCGACCGGCGAGCGTCGCGGTGGCCTTGTGCTGGTGCAGGAGATCTTCGGCGTGACCGACCACATCCGCGACCTCTGCGACGAGTATGCCGCCGACGGCTACGAGGTCCTGGCCCCCGCGCTGTTTGATCGCGAGCATCCCGGTTTCGAGGCGGACTATTCGGGCGAAGGCCTCGCGCGCGGCGTCGAACTCGCGCGGCAGCTCCACCCGTTCGACTTGTCGCTGAAGGACGTCCAGACCTGCATCGACACGCTCGCCCCCGCCGGGCCGGTGTTCGTGGTCGGCTATTGCTATGGCGGTTCGGTCGCGTGGTTCGCCTCGACCAAGCTCACCAGTGTCGCAGCGGCGAGCGGTTATTACGGCAGCATGATTCCGGCGGCGGCGGACGAGGAACCGAAGGTGCCGGTGATCCTGCACTTCGGCCGCCACGACCACGGTATCCCGATGGAGGGCGTCGAGCAGGTCATCGCCAAGGATTGGCCGAATGCGACGGTGTACGTCTACGAGGCCGGCCACGGGTTCAATTCGGACCGGCGGAAGGATTATCACGAGCCTAGTGCGGATCTGGCGAAACAGCGAACGCTGGAGCTGTTTCGGGCGAATGGGGGCTGATCACAGCCCCTCCCTTTGGCACCACCCCGGCGAAGGCCGGGGCCCAATTGGAAAGGTGGCAATAATTGAGGAATGCGCTTCGTTAGCGACGTCCCCCAATTGGGCCCCGGCCTTCGCCGGGGTGGTGGCTGTGGTAGAAGGCCTCGACACAGGCCAGCACTACAGACGCGAAGGCAGCCCCTGCTTCCTTGTTCTCCCGCGAAGGCGGGAGCCCAGTCTGGGTCCCCGCCTTCGCGGGGAAACAACTCTCTCTCGCTCCTCCGAGATTACCCCGCTGGAAAATCAGCCCCAAGGCTATCCGCCTTATGCGCCTCGATCTCCTTCAACCGCTCCGCCAGTTTCTTCGTCACCGCATCATACCCCCAGGCCCCGAGCACCAGATGCCGCGGCGGGTTCGCATCCTCGGTCAGCGCGATCATCGCCTCGCCGGCCCGCACCGGGTCACCCGCCTGCGTCCCGCTAACCTCGCGCGTCCCATCCAGCCGCTTGCCCGCCGTATCGGCGTAGTCCGCGATCTTCACCGGCGTCTGCTTCAGCGAACGCCCGGCCCAGTCCGTCCGGAACGGCCCCGGCTCGACGCACGTCACGTCGATCCCAAGCGGCTTCACCTCGGCCAGCAAAGCATCCGACCAACCCTCGACCGCATGCTTCGACGCGGCATAATAGCCCGAGCCCGGGAACCCGACTTGCCCCGCAACCGACGTGATGTTGATGATGTTGCCGCTCTTCTGCCCACGCATGATCGGCAGCACCGCGCGCGTCAGCGCGAACAACCCGAACACGTTCGCATCGAACTGCGCGCGGATCTCGGACTCGACACCCTCCTCGATCGACGCCTGATACCCATAGCCCGCATTGTTCACGAGCACGTCGATCCGCCCGAACTTCGCCTTGGCCTGCGCGACTGCATCGTCGATCTGCGCCTGCTCCGTCACGTCGAGCGACAGCGCGAGTGTACGATCCTCGGCCCCTTCCGCCAGATCGGCAACACGATCCGCATCCCGCGCGGTCACCACCGCACGCCAACCGCGGGCGAGCACAAGCTTGGCGAGTTCGCGACCAAAACCGGTCGAGCAGCCGGAAATGAACCAGACGGGCGTGTCGGAGGCCATGAGACATCTTTCGTTAGGGGGTATGCCGAGGAGAACGGCCAGCCTGCCGATTGGCTCCGCTTTGACCGCAAGCCACGGGATGCGCGCGCGGCGCGACCGGCTATACCGATCCCATGACCATCGCCCCCGACACCGAAACCGCATGGACCGCGTTCGAAGCCCGCGACCGCGCGTGGGACGGCCGGTTCGTCGTCGGAGTGAAGACCACCGGCATCTACTGCAAGCCTAGCTGCCCCGCGCGGCACCCCAAGCGCGAGAACGTCACCTTCCACCCCGACCCGCCAAGCGCTCGCGCCGCCGGCTTCCGCGCCTGCCTGCGCTGCACCCCGGACGAAGTCGGCCGCGACCGGACCGCCATCGCCGCCGCGGTCGTCCTTCTCGAAGCCGCCGAAGATCGCCTCTCGCTCGACGAGGTTGCCGCGAAGGTCGGCTACGCCCCGCACCATTTCCACCGCCTGTTCAAGCGCGCCACCGGCGTCACCCCCGCCGCCTACGCGCGGGCGCTCCGCACCGGCCGCGCGGCCAACGCTCTATCGGAGGATACGACCGTGACCGAAGCGATCTACGACGCCGGCTATTCCGCCCCCAGCCGCTTCTACGAGGCCGACGCGAAACGGCTCGGCATGGCCCCCAGCGCCTGGGCGCGCGGCGGCGAAGGCGTCACGATCCGCTGGACCACTGCCGATACGAGCCTGGGCGCCCTGTTCGTCGCCGCCACCGAAAAAGGCCTGTGTCGCGTATCGTTCGACGAAGACGCGGACGAACTCCACCGCCGCTTCCCCAATGCCACGATCGAACCCGGCGACGAAGCCCTCGCGGACCTGGCGGCGCAAGTCGTCGCAGCAGTGGAATCCCCCGACCGCGACCAAGACCTCCCGCTAGACGTCCGCGGCACCGCCTTCCAGGAAGCGATCTGGCAAGCGCTACGCACCATCCCGATCGGCGAAACCCGCACCTACAGCGAACTCGCAGCGCTTGCCGGCCGCCCCGCCGCGGTTCGCGCCGCAGGCACCGCCTGCGGGCAAAACCCGGTATCGATCGTCATCCCCTGCCACCGCGCGCAACGGATCGGCGGCGCGCTCGGCGGCTATGCCTACGGGCTCGATCGCAAGCGCGCGCTGCTCGCGGCGGAAGCTCCGAGAGCCGATCAGCGCGCCGACTTGCAGGAATAGACGAGCTTCTCGTTCGGTAGCGGCGGCAACACCGCACGGACCGCAGCCTGCTGCCCCGCCAACCGACCCAACGCCGCATCGTCCATGTTGCACACGTTCGGCACGACGCCCCGCGCGGTCCGCGCCGCCTCCATCCCCGCCGCCGACATCAGATAGCGCGTGTTCGAATAGACGCGCGTCGCCGGATCGAAGGACAGCACGGAGACGGTCTGCTCGGCGTCGGGCACCAGCACGCGGTCCCACCGGCCGTTCGCGCCGACATATTGCGTCTTGCCGTTCACACACCCCTTCGCGCCCCAGTCGATCGGCACGTCCTCGCTCGACGAGATCGTGATCCGGCTGCGCTCCGGGATCAGCGTGCACATCAGCTTCCCGAGCGCGGCATCGGGCGTCGAAATCCGCGTCTTGGGTAGCGCCGACAGCGGCACGTCGACCTCACCCGACGGCCGCAACACGAATACGATAATCGCAACCAGCACGCTCAGCCCGCCGATCGACAGCGCCCACACCGCCTGCCGCCGCTGCCCGCGCGATTCGAGCAGTCCCGCGCTCCCGATCACCAGCGCCCCCGCCACCAGCAACAGCCCGGCGAGCGCCATGACGTTCTCTCTTGCGCGCCCGGCCTCGGTCCGCGCCTTCTCCAGCGCGACCTCGCGGGTCATCGCATCCTGCGTCGCGGCGTCGCGTTTGGCGGACGCCGCATCCGCCGTCGCCCGCGCATCCGCGTCGGCGTCCTGCCGCAAGCGATCCTCGATCGAGGTGCACCCCGTCCCGATCGACGCATAAGGCTGTTTCGCATCGTGGAGGAAGCCCGCCAGCTCGGTATCCGCGATCGCGAACCCGAACGTCGAATCGCCCTCCTCCCCGCGCGTGATCGCCGAGTTCACCCCGATCACCCGCCCACACCGATCGAGCAAAGGCCCGCCCGAATTGCCGCGCGCGATACTGGCGGTGTGCAACAATACCTCGACGCCGCTCAGCACGCGCCGCCCCGAGAGCACGCCCTCGGACCGCACCGGTGTCATCGGCCGGATGTAATCCGCCGCCGACCGCGCCGTCGCCAGGTCGACGTTACCGGGGAAGCCGAGCGACACCACCGCGTCACCCTCGGTCATCGGCCCGGTATACAGCGCGCTCGGCGGCAGGCGCGCGCCGGTGAACTCGATCAGCGCCAGGTCGCGCTGCGAATCATACGCGATCACCTTGCCCTGGTAGGATTTGCTGCCTTCGGTCGGGACGATGCCGACGACGACGTTGTCGGGGTAGCGTTCGGCGAGATCGACAACGTGCGCGTTGGTGACGATCCGGTTGGGCGCGATTGCGAAACCGCTGCCGTGGCCGAAGCCGACCACCTGATCGTCGACCACCGCGATCGTCACGACGCGAACGACGCCGCGCCCGGTGGCGGCGATGTCGTCCGCGGACGCGGAACTCGCCAACCCGAAAGTCAGCGCGAGAAGGAGGAGCAGGCGGATCATGCAGCAGCCTTCGGGGAGTTACGCGCGGCGATCAACCCTCGGCTCTTGTAGGCCACTCTCCGCACGTCCGGTTTGGTTAGCGAATTATCAAGCCTTGGCGCGTAACCCCTTAGGCAATCATCCGGGGATTTGGGCATGAGCGCATTCGGGCGTCGTAGTGGCATGAGCGGGGGGCAGAACGGGGCGCAAGCGGTGCGTCCCGCATTCGGCGTCGCCCGTCCCATGCAGGGCAGCGGTCCCGCACCGCGGCCCGAGCCCGAAGGCGGCGCGCAATTTCCGCCGATAGACTCGCTGCCGATGCCCGGCGAGAGCGACGGCTTCGGCCCCGGCACGATGCCCGCCGGACAGCTGGACGCGATGCAGCGCCTGTCCGATCGCCAGAATGCCAGCGGCGAGGCGGGCAACAGCCGCGTCGAGGGTTTCGAACAGTCGATCCACAAGATCAAGGAACAGGTCCTCCCGCGCCTGCTCGAACGTGTCGATCCCGAAGCGGCGGCAACGCTCAACAAAGATGAGCTAGCCGAGGAATTCCGCCCGATCATCGGCGAAGTGCTTGCCGAACTGAAGCTGACGCTCAACCGCCGCGAACAGTTCGCGCTCGAAAAAGTGCTGGTCGACGAACTGCTCGGGCTCGGGCCGTTGGAGGAGCTGCTGGCGGATCCGAACATCACCGACATCATGGTGAACGGGCCGGAGCAGACCTATGTCGAGCGCAAGGGCAAGCTCGAGCTCGCGCCGATCCAGTTCCGCGACGAGGAGCATCTGTTCCAGATCGCCCAGCGGATCGTCAATTCGGTCGGCCGTCGAGTCGATCAGACCTCGCCGCTCGCCGATGCGCGCCTCAAGGACGGCTCGCGCGTCAACGTCATCGTGCCGCCGCTGTCGCTGCGCGGCACCGCGATCTCGATTCGTAAATTCTCCGCGAAACCGATCACGCTCGACATGATGGCGGGGTTCGGCTCGATGTCGCCGAAGATGGCCACCGCGCTGAAGATTGCCGGGGCGTCGCGGTTCAACGTCGTGATCTCGGGCGGTACCGGCTCGGGCAAGACGACGATGCTCAACGCGCTGTCGAAGATGATCGACCCCGGCGAGCGCGTGCTGACGATCGAGGACGCCGCCGAGCTTCGCCTGCAACAGCCGCACTGGCTTCCGCTCGAAACGCGGCCGGCCAATCTGGAGGGTCAGGGCGAGATCTCGATCCGCGATCTCGTGAAGAACGCGCTGCGTATGCGGCCTGACCGTATCATCCTCGGCGAAATTCGTGGCTCCGAGTGTTTCGACATGCTCGCCGCCATGAACACGGGTCACGACGGCTCGATGTGTACGCTCCACGCCAACTCCCCGCGCGAAGCCTTGGCGCGTATGGAGAACATGGTGATGATGTCCGACATCAAGGTGCCCAAGGAAGCGATTTCGCGCCAGATCGCGGATTCCGTCGAGCTGATCATCCAGGTGAAGCGCCTCCGCGACGGCTCGCGCCGCGTCACCAACATTACCGAGGTGATCGGGATGGAAGGGCCGGTGATCGTCACGCAGGAGCTGTTCAAGTTCGAATATATGGACGAGTCGGCCGACGGGAAGATTTTGGGCGAGTACCGGTCGATGGGGCTCAGGCCGTATACGCTCGAGAAGGCCAAGCAGTTCGGGTTCGACCAGGCTTATCTTGAGGCGTGTCTGTAATGGCGCAAGCGTGCCAGTAGAAGAGCATCGCTAACCCTCCTGCCACCACCCCGGCGAAGGTCGGGGCCCAATTGGAAAGGTGGCAGTAACGACGTGCTGCGACCGCTTAGCACCGTCCCCCAACTGGGCCCCGGCCTCCGCCGGGGTGGTGCAATTTTCGAGCGTTACGCACATCCAAGTTCGCTCTGCATCGGCCTGATTTTGATCGACCCAGTTTCCCAGGGCTAGCTTGGGCAGGCTCGCCCGTCTTCTGTTCCCTCGCGAACGCGGGGGTCCAGGAGCCCCGAACGCCCCCGCCCCTAATCCTGGGCTCCCACCTTCGCGCGAGAACGAGGAGTGTTGCGGTAGGATTGGCAGGACCGGATCGACATAACGAGCGCAGCGCGCACCCGGTCCCTGAACCCGCCCGGCGAAGCCCCCGCTTGTACGCCGCCACCGACCCGCTACGGACACCCCCACATGCGTCGCGCTCTTCTCACGCTCGTCCCGCTCCTCGCGGTCTTCACCGTCTCCGCACGCGAGCCGACCGTGCCGACGCCCACCATCTCCCCCGAGGCGCGCGACCGCGGCGTCTATCATCTCGCCACCGATGCCGAGGCGCGCTGGGTGCCGTTCGATCTCACCCCCGGCAACCAGATCCGCTTCACGATGCAGCTCGATGGCCGAAAGGTCACCGCGATCCTCGATACCGGAGTCAGCTATACCTTGCTCGCCAAGGCCTCCCCCGCGCTTGACCCCGCCAAGCTGGTCGCCGGCGGTAGCGCCAGCGCGATCGGCGGATCGGTCGCGCTCGGCTGGATGCCGACGCGCTCGCTCGCACTCGGCGGGCTCGCGCGGACCGGCGGCGGCGTGACCGTCGCGAGCCTTCCCGCGATCGCCACCGGCAGCGCCGCCGCAGTCGACCTGCTGGTCGGCGCAGACCTGCTCTCGGGGTACGCGCTCGACATCGATTACGCCGCGCACCGCTTTCGCCTGCTTCGCTCCGGCCGCATGCCGTTCAAGGGTGAGACCGCACCGCTGCGAATTTCCACAGCGCGCACCGTCTACGAAAGCGCGATCACGCTCGGCGGCCGACGCCTTGCGCCGATCGTCGTCGATACCGGCGATGGCTCGTCGATCACCGTCACCGCCGCCGGATGGCATGCCGCGAACCTGAAGGCGCTGCCGACCACCACCGCGATCGCGTTCGGCTTGGCCGGCCCCACCGTCAGCGGCCTCGCAATCGTTCCCTATCTCCGCGTCGGCGCGTTGGTCGCGCGCGAAGCCGAAGTGCGGATCGAGCCCGCCGGCGGATTTTCCCAGGCGATCGGCACCGCCGGCCGGATCGGCTCGGGCTTTCTCCAGAACTACCGCGTGCTGCTCGATCCCGGCGCACGCCACATGATCCTCCGCCGAGGCCCCCGTGCCGACCGCTCGCCGCTGCGCTCGACCAGCGGGTTGCTCGTTGGCATCGAGAACGATCGGCTGAAGGTGCTCCACGTCATGCGCGGCGGCCCCGCAGCCGCTAACTGGAAGGACGGCGAGATGATCTGCACGATCGATGGCGCGGCGGTACCCCGAGATTACGCGACAAATCCAATCGCCGCCTGGTCGGCCGGCGCACCCGGCCGCGTCGTCAATCTCGGGCTGTGCGACGGTTCGACACGCGCCCTTACTCTGCGGAATTTCTACTGATGCCGCGCAATCGGTGGGTGCAGGCGCTGATCCTGCTGCTGGTTGCGCTGGCGGTCCGGGCATGGGATTTCGGCAATCCGGTGATCGATCCCGACCAGCAATATTATCTGCTCGTCGGCGATCGACTGCTCCACGGCGCAGTGCCGTATATCGATATCTGGGATCGCAAGCCGATCGGGCTGTTCCTGCTGTTCGCCGGCATCCGGACGCTCCCCGGCAACGGCATCCTCGCCTACCAGCTGATGGCAACGTTGTGCGCATGGGCGACCGCGATCGTCGTCGCCCGCGCGGCAAGGACTCTCGGCGCAAGCGATCGCGGCGCACTGGGTGCAGGGACCGCCTATCTGCTGGTCATCGCGCTGGTCGGCGGCATCGGTGGGCAGGCCCCGGTCTTCTACAATCTGCCGATGGCGGTCGCCGGCCTGCTGACGCTCCAGCTTCCCGCCAAGGCCGCCGCCGGCCAGACCCTCGCGATCGTCGTCAGCGGTCTCTCCGCCTGCCTGCTCGCAGGAATCGCGATCCAGCTGAAATACACGCCGATGTTCGAAGGCGCGGCGTTCGGCCTCACGCACATCTGGTTTCTCGCGCGCACCCGCGCAAAATGGCGACACGTCATCCTTGCAGCGACGGTGTGGGCGGTGATGGGTCTGGCACCGACGCTCGCCGCGATTGGCTGGTATCGCGCGCAGGGGCCGGCGGCATTCGATGCGTTCTGGTTCGCCAACATCACGTCGATCGCGCTGCGCAGGGGCTATTCGGCGAGCGATCTCGCGATGCGGTTGCTCGGCATCGCCGCACAACTGTCGCCACTAATCCTCGCCGCGATCCTGACGTGGCGGACCCGACCGCGCGGCGGCGTGGCAGGCGAAACGATCCTGGTCGGCTACGCCTGGCTCGGCTTCGCGCTCGCCGGATTCTTCGCGATCGGTACGTTCTTCGATCACTACGCGCTGCCGCTGGTCGCGCCGCTGGCGATCCTAGCCGCGCCGACGCTCGGGCGTTCGATCCGCCTGCTGCTCCTGACCCTGGGCGTGGCGATCGCGATCCTGATCGCCAAACGCCTGCTCCATCCCAGCGACGCTGCCGGCGCCTATGCGGTCGCGCATGTCGTCGAAGCGAACAGCGGCCGCGAATGCCCGTACGTCTTCATCGGCGACACCATCACCTATCATCTCGCGCATGCGTGCCTGCCGACCGCCTACGCCTTCCCCAATCTGCTCGCCTACGACACCGAACAGGGCGCGACCGGGATCGACGAAGCCGCCGAAGTCCGCCGCATCCTCGCCAAGCGCCCACCAGTCATCGTCACGTCCGACCGGCGCCTGTCGATCTGGAACCGGGGGAGCCTGCGCGCGGTCAAGTCGACGCTCGCGCGCGATTACCGCCCCGTCTTCACGACTCCGCGGAACAGCTGGCTCACCGTCGTCTATCTCCGGAACGACCGCGCATTCAGGTCTTGAACGCCAGCCCGACGGTCACCGCAAGCGCGATCAACGCCAGCATCTGCACCGTCGGCCAGTCCACCCAGCCAACCGAATCCGGATCATGCCGCCGTCGCCTGCGCCGTTCCCCGAACCCCGCGACGATGGCGAGCGCGGCCAGCGCGCCACTCGCACTCCACAACACCGGCGCCATCAGTCAGCCGAGCTTCTCGACCTTTTCCTGCAACTTGGCGAGCTCGCTGCGCAGCGCTGCGATCTCGTCGTCCTTGCTGGCTGGTGCCGCCGCCGGTGCGACGCCACCAGCGGTGCCGGGCTTGAACGCCTGGGTCGCGACGTCGAACATCTCGAGGTTGCGCTTGGCCAGATCGGCGAACGGCGAGTTCGCGAACGCACCCTCGACCGCGGATTTGAACTGGTCGTGGTTGCGGCGGAAGCTGTCCATCGACGCCTCCAGATACCCCGGCACCATCGTCTGCATCGAATCGCCGTACATCGAGATCAACTGGCGGAGGAAGTTCACTGGCATCATCGTCTCGCCGCGGCTCTCCTCCTCCATGATGATCTGTGTTAAGACGTTGTGCGTGATGTCCTCGTCGGTCTTCGCGTCGACCACCTTGAAGTCGCGTCCCTCGCGGGTCATCGTCGCGAGATGATCCAGCGTGATGTAGGATGACGACTCGGTGTTATAGAGCCGCCGGTTGGCGTACTTCTTGATGATGACGATTCCGTCGGCAGCCGGTTGCTTCTTCATGGATCCCCCGTCTTATGTTTGAAACGGAGGCTACAGTCTTTGATGACGCACCGCAACAAGGTCCGAGGCCCTTACCCTTGTTCCTGTCCGTGCTGCGCAGCGAGACCGCAGCATCGCCCGACCGGATGGCCCGCGCGCTAGCGGGATTGCGCGCCTATCAGGGCGCGCCGCGAGAGAAACGCCCTGATCCCAAGCCTGCGATCCACCGCGCCGGACGCGTAGCGTTGCGCGATTATGGTGGCATCGGACGCCCCGTGGTGTTCGTCCCGTCGCTGATAAATCCGCCCGACATCCTCGACCATTCGCCCGAGTCTTCGCTGGTGCAATGGACCGCGGCGCAAGGCTTTCATGCCTGGCTGGTCGACTGGGGATCGCCCGGCAGCGAGGACCGCGATCTCGATCTGGCGGCGCATGTCGAACGGTTGCTGGTCCCGCTGCTCGAGGCACTCCCCGAACCACCGGTGCTGGTCGGCTATTGCCTCGGCGGCACGCTCGCGCTCGGTGCCGCCGCGATCACGCCGACCGCCGGAGTCGCGACGATCGCCGCGCCGTGGCACTTCGCAGGCTATGGCGAGGGTCGTCCCACGCTCGCCGCGACCTGGGCCGCCGTCCAGCCCGCCGCCGCGTTGCTCGGCGTGCTGCCGATGGAAGTCCTGCAAGCCGGCTTCTGGCAACTCGACCCGGCACGGACCATCGCCAAATACGAAACGTTCGCCGACCTCCCCCCCGACAGCGAGCAATCGCGCGCGTTCGTCCGGCTCGAGGATTGGGCCAACGCCGGTGCCCCCCTCCCCTACGCCGCCGCCGCCTCGCTGTTCGAGGACTGCATCGCCAACGACCTGCCCGGCAAAGGCAACTGGGTCATTGCCGGCACCCCGGTCGATCCACTAGCGCTCGCCTGCCCAACCGTAGAGTTCGTCTCGCTCAGCGACCGCATCGTCCCCGCC
The DNA here is from genome assembly GCF_003688625.1 of Sphingomonas sp. PP-CE-3A-406. GTDB lineage: Bacteria > Pseudomonadota > Alphaproteobacteria > Sphingomonadales > Sphingomonadaceae > Sphingomonas. The sequence continues at coordinate 869,081 of NZ_RCWY01000003.1, read as the reverse complement.
GCCACCGCGATCGGCCTCGCCGACCGCCGCGACCTCGGCGCCGGCCATGTCGGCATGATCGTCGGCCGTTCCGCGCGTGCGCGCCTCTGGGAACCGCTCGCCAACTGGATCGCCGCACTCGACTGACCTACATGGGGTCCAACCATAGAGGACCCTGACATGACCGATCTCAACCCGAACGACGTTGTCATCACCGCCGCCAAGCGCACCCCCGTCGGCAGCTTCCTCGGCGCGTTCGCCACCACACCCGCACACGAACTCGGCCGCATCGCGATCGAAGCCGCGCTCGAACAGGCCGGCGTCGCCGGTGAGGATGTCTCCGAAGTGATCCTCGGCCAGGTCCTCACCGCAGCCCAGGGCCAGAATCCCGCCCGCCAGGCCTCGATGGCGGCGGGCGTCCCGAAGGAAATCCCCGCCTGGGGCGTCAACCAGGTCTGCGGTTCAGGCCTGCGTGCGGTCGCACTCGCGGCACAGGCGATCCAGACCGGCGACGCGACCATCGTCGTCGCGGGCGGCCAGGAGTCGATGTCGCTCTCCGCACACGCGCAGTCGATCCGCGGCGGCCAGAAGATGGGCAACCTCAGCCTCGTCGACACGATGGTCAGCGACGGCCTGACCGACGTCTTCAACGGCTATCACATGGGCATCACCGCCGAGAACCTTGCCGAGCAATACCAGGTCACGCGCGGCGAGCAGGACGCCTTCTCGGTCGCCTCGCAGAACAAGGCCGAGGCCGCGCGCGGGTCGGGCCGCTTCAAGGACGAGATCGCACCCGTCACGATCAAGGGTCGCAAGGGCGACACCGTGGTCGCCGACGACGAATACATCCGCGCCGGCGCGACGATCGAGAGCGTCTCCGGCGTGAAGCCCGCCTTCAAGAAGGACGGCACCGTCACCGCGGCCAACGCCAGCGGCCTCAACGACGGCGCCGCCGCCCTCGTCATGATGCGCCGCGACGAAGCCGAACGCCGCGGCTCGACCATCCTAGCGACGATCCGAAGCTGGGCCTCGGCCGGCGTCGATCCGTCGATCATGGGAATCGGCCCCGTCCCCGCCTCCCGGCGCGCGTTGGAGAAAGCCGGCTGGACGCTCGCCGACCTCGACCTGATCGAAGCCAACGAAGCCTTCGCCGCGCAGGCGCTGTCGGTCGGCAAGGAACTTGGCTGGGACGCATCGAAGGTCAACGTCAACGGCGGCGCGATCGCGATCGGCCACCCGATCGGCGCCAGCGGCGCCCGCGTCCTGACCACGCTGATCTACGAAATGCAGAAGCGCGATTCGAAGCGCGGACTGGCAACGCTCTGCATCGGCGGCGGCATGGGCATTGCTATGTGTTTGGAACGGTAACACACACATACAGCGCAATTTTGTATCGATAGCGCTACCTTACATGGCGCAATGTGACGATTTTGTCACGATCGGTTACAAACGTTACGGCGACGGGGCCTGAACCTGAACACAGGCTTGCCAGTGCGCCGCCTTACGCGCTGTATGTCCCCCATAACGGCAAAAGTGCCGGTAAAACGGGGGTTTTTATGACGCTTTCTCACCTTCTGGGAGCGACCGCGCTGGCGAGCTCGCTTCTTGTCGCGGCTCCGAGCTTCGCGCAAACCGACCCTACGGTTACCACCCTGCCAACATCCGCTCCAGACGATAGCCAGGCTACGAGCGCTGACGGCCAAGGGAGCGAAGGCGGCGAGATCACCGTTACTGGATCGCGCATCCGCCGCCCGAATCTCGAATCGAACCTGCCGGTCACATCCATTAGCGGTGAGGAGTTTTTTCAGCGCGGTCAGAATAACATCGGCGATACGCTCAACGATCTTCCCCAGCTGCGCAGCACCGTCGGCCAGCAGAATCCAGGACTGGGTATTGGCATCCAGGGCCTGAACCTTCTGGATCTTCGTGGCCTAGGCACTCAGCGCACGCTCACGCTCGTGAACGGCCGTCGCCATGTACCCGCCGACATTCAGAACAACGCTGTCTCGGTCGATGTCAACACGATCCCCAACGATCTCATCGAACGCGTCGACGTCGTAACGGGTGCCAATTCCGCCGTGTACGGGTCAGACGCCATCGCGGGCGTCGTGAACTTCATCCTCAAGCGTGATTTCGACGGTCTTCAAATCCGCGGTGGGGCCGGTATTTCGGAATACGGCGCAGGCGGCAACCAGATCATTTCCGCAATCGCCGGCAAGAATTTCAACGAGGGCCGCGGCAACATCACGCTGGCTGCCGAATATGCGCATCAGGAGCGCGTCTACGGCTCCGACATCCCCTTCTTCCGCCAGAATAACGGTTTTGCCGTCACACAGGTCGATCCGGCGGGATTGCCCAATGGCAGCGACGGCATCCCGGATCGGACCTTCGTTCGCGATATCCGCAGCGCGAGCATCCACCGGTGGGGCCTGGTTCCGATCACGCAGGCTGCCGGATCGCCGCTTTGCGGCACCGGTATCCGGAACGGCAGCTCGGCCGGCCTGCCGTATAACTGCACGTACATCTTCAATCCCGACGGCTCGCTGGTGCCGCAGACGGGCAGCCGCACCGGTACGGGGATCATCGGCGGCATCATCGGCGGCAATGGACAAACGGGTCGTGAAGAAACGCAGCTTTCCGTGCTGCCGTATCAGGAGCGCGCCAACTTCAACATGCTGGGTCACTATGAATTCAGCAAAGCTGCCGATGTCTTCGTCGAGGCGAAGTTTGTTCGGGTCAATTCCAACGGATCGAACTCCGGTCCGGCCTTTGTACAGGGCGGCACGTTCGGCGATGAACGCGAGCGCCCGCGCCTCGACAACCCGTTCCTGAACGGCGCAGCACGTACCACGATTGCCAATGCGGTCCTCGCGTCTGGCTTTCGCCCCAACCTGTCATCGCGCACCGCGCTGACGGCAGCGGATCGTGCGGCTATCGCGAACGGAACCTTCCGTTTCGTCAATTCGCGCAACTTGCTCGATCTCGGTCTGCGTGACGAATATGCCAAGCGCGACACGTACCGGATCGTCGGCGGAGTGCGCGGGGAATTCAACACCGACTGGTCCTACGAGCTGTCCGCGAACTATGGCCGGGTCGATCAGCGCACGACGGTCCAGGGCAACATCGTTACCCAGCGCTTCCTGCTTGCCATGGACTCGGGCCGCAATCCCTCGACTGGCCAGATACAGTGCCGCTCGCAGTTCGATCCGACCGCGGCGGTAGCCTATGATCCGAGCACCGGTGATGCCGCAGCTCTTGCCGCCGATATCGCGAATTGCGTACCCTACAATCCCTTTGGCGCTCCCAATAATACAGCCGCACGCAACTACATCGTTCAGGACACCGTATCGCGCGGCAAGCTCCAGCAACTCGTCCTGAGCGGCTTCGTCTCCGGCGATTTGAGTCAGCTATTCGAACTGCCAGGCGGCCCGATCAGTTTCTCGATCGGTGGCGAATACCGGCGTGAAGATGCTCGTTTCGAAGCAGACCCGCTGGTTCAGTCCGGGCGCACCTTCCTGAACGCCCTGCAGACCTTCGATCCACCAGCCTTCGAAGTTAAGGAAGCGTACGGCGAGTTGCGTATTCCTCTCCTGCGCGATCTGCCGTTTATTCACGAACTGACATTGAATGGCGCGGGCCGCGTCTCGGACTATAATGGCACCACTGGTACGATCTACACCTACAACGGCGGCGTCGAATGGTCGCCCATTCGCGATATTCGGTTCCGGGGCAACTACGGCCGTGCCGTTCGAGCACCGAACTACACTGAAACGGGCTCCCCGCTCGGTCAGGATTTCGCACCGGGCTTCCAGGATCCCTGCCGCCCGACGAACATCGGTTCCGGCAGCCAGACCCGCGCAGCCAATTGCGCGGCCGATCTGGGCGCTCTTCTGAACGACCAGAATTTCCAAGGCCTTCCGGTATATTCTTTGGAAATTCTGAGCGGCAGCAACCCCAACCTGACGGCAGAGAAGTCCGACTCCTACACGCTCGGTGCCGTCTTCACGCCACGCTTTGCTCCCGGCCTGGGGCTCACGGTCGACTATTATAACATCAAGGTGAAGAACGTCATCGTTTCACCGACGGCGCAGTCGGTCGTCAACAGCTGCTACGATCTTCCCGATCTGAACAATCAGTTCTGTGCACTGATCCAGCGTTTCCGCGGCACCGGCGATGCCCGAGGCCCGAATGGCGAAGTTCCTGGTCAGATCCTGGACGGTACACTCAATCAGATCCCGCTCAACTTTGCATCGCGCAAGCGTGCGGGTATCGATACAGAACTGACGTACCGCACGGATATCGGTGCAACTACCAGTTTGTCGACGCGACTTTTGTACACGCACGTCTTGGCTAACAGCAACTATCAGGATCCAACCCGCCCGAACTATGAAAACCGCCTACTTGGAGAATTAGGAAATCCAAAGGACGAGTTCCAGTTTACAGCTGATTTGACGCTCGATCGCGTAACATTGGGATATCGTGGACGGTACATCAGCTCGATGTTCGTCAACACCTACGAGGATCAGAACGGCCTTCAGGGGCGGCCTCCTGAGAATGCCGACTATGCCGACATCCTGAAATATCCGTCCGTCGTATATCACGACATTCGCTTGGACCTGCGGGTTGGCGAAGAGGGAAAGAAGGGCATGAACTTCTACGTCGGTATCGATAACGTCGCCGACAAGGAGCCACCGCTTGGCTCGACGGGTACGGGCGATGGTAGCTCGATCTACTCGATCCGTGGTCGCAGCTTCTATGCCGGCGTCCGCGCCCGGTTCTAAACGAAGCCGATGCGAGTTACCTTAGGGGCGGTGGTTTTCCACCGCCCCTTTTTCATGCTGTTGATCATGGAAGACGAATGACCGAAGACCCCGTCGCACGTGCCGACCAACTTTTGCGTGAAGGCCATGCTCGCGAAGCCGTGGATTTGATCCTGGAAGCGAGTGCTTCAGGTCACCCCGACGCACTATTCCGTAATGCAATGTGGAAACTCGCCGGCGAACCGATCGCACGAGACCTACCCGGCGCGCGCGCACTTCTTCGTCGAGCGTCGACGCAGGGCAATGCAGATGCGACGATGGTGGAAATAGCACTGACCGCCAATGGCAGTGGCGCTCCGAGTGATTGGGCAGGAGCGCTTGCTTTGCTTGAGAGCATTGCCGATCATCATACTGTTGCGGCCGAGCACCGCGCGCTGCTGCGCCGCATGACCTTAACCATCGACGGTGGGCCGGCACATATTCCGACAGCCGAAACAATCGGCAAGCACCCTTGCGTCCAGTACATTCCCCGGCTGTTCACGCAGGAAGAATGTCTTCACGTCGCGTACAGCGCTGCCGATCTACTGGAGCCGGCGATGGTCGCGGACCCTCGCACGGGAGCGAGCATTCCGAACGCCGTACGCACCTCGGACAGTGCCGTCATCGGCCCCACGCGCGAAACGTTGGTTATCCAGGCGCTCAACCGCCGCGTTGCAGCCGTATCGAACACCGACTGGCGTCAGGGCGAGGCCCTGTCGGTTCTCCGTTATCGACCCGGCCAGCAGTTCCGGCCACATATCGACGCGCTGCCTGCCACGCATAATCAGCGCATCCGAACCGTGCTCATTTATTTGAACGACGGTTTCTCGGGCGGGGCCACGTACTTTGTCCACAACGCGCTTAGAGTGACCCCTCGGATGGGGGATGCGATCATTTTCGACAATGTATGCGCCGATGGATCAATCGATCCGACGACCAGGCACGCCGGAGAGCCCGTCACAAACGGCGTTAAATGGCTGGCCACGCGCTGGATTCGCGCTCGGCCCTTTAGCGTCTGGAACGGTCCCGAAAGCGCGGCCGACGATGTCAGATCCACGATCTCTTGAACCGCGCACCCAAGCTTGTCAGCAATTCGTATTGCGACACCCCAGATACCGCAGCCGCTTCGGGGAATACGAAGTCCAGCGCGAGCCACATTCCTTCATGCACCGATGGCGCCCTCGACACATCGATGGCGACAAGATCCATCGATACGCGGCCAATCACGGGCAGTGCCGTATCGCCCGCCCTTGCGGTTCCTGCGTTCGAGAACCCGCGGAAATAGCCGTCGGCATAGCCCAGGTTGACGATCGCGACTTCCGTGTCGGTCTTCGCCGTCCACGTCGCGTTGTACCCGACCGTCTGCCCGGCGCCGACCCGGCGGCACTGGAGAACCTGCGCTTCGATCGCCGCCACCGCCCGGATCGCGTCCACCAAATCGGAGCGGGGAATGCCGCCATAAAGCGCCAGCCCGGGCCGGGTCAGATCGAACGCATAGTCCGTCCCCAGGCCGATCCCCGCCGAATTGGCGAGGCTCAGCCGACGCGCCGACGTTCGACCGGCAAGCGCGGCAAAGCGATTGCGCTGGACCTCGTTCATCGGCGACTCTTCGTCGGCACAGGCTAGGTGACTCATCAGCGTCTCGAGTTCGAGACCGTCGAGCAGACCTGCGGCAATGTCGTCGGTGGACACCCCAAGTCGGTTCATGCCGGTGTCGACCATGACGTCGCACGGCCCGCCGCCTTCAGCTTTCCAGCGCCCGACTTGGCCCGCGGTATTCAGGACCGGGCGGGCGAACCCCGCCAACGCCGCCGCCATGTCCTCGTCGCGGACGCCGTGGAGCACGGACACGGTCAGCCCGAGCGGCGCGAGTTCGGCGGCCTCCTGCCAGTTCGAGACGAAGAAATCGCGGCAGCCCGCATCGGCGAGGCGGCGCGCGACCTCGATCGCGCCGAGGCCGTAGCCGTTCGCCTTGACCGCCGCACCGCAGGCGGCGCGCCCGCTCATGCGGTCGAGCGTGCGCCAGTTCTGGACGAGGGCATCGCCGTCGAGGCGCAAACGGAGCGGGGCAGGAATGTCGATCACCGGGTGCGGGATAGTGCGACGAACGGGGCGCGTCGACCGTCTATGCCGGTTCGATGCGGCCGACGGGCACGAACAGGCGACCGTCCTCGTCCTCCAACGTCGCGACGCGAACACCGAAAACCTGCCCGAGTGTGGCGGGCGTGAGGACATCGGCGACCGGGCCGAACGCCACGACCCGACCGTCCGCTATCAACAGAGCGTCATCGGCGGTGCGCTGGGCCTGGACGAGGTCGTGGAGGACGATCGCCACGCCCGCCCCACCCGCCGCATAAATACGCAAGCGCGCGAGCAGGTCGATCTGGTGCGACGGATCGAGGCTGGCGAGCGGTTCGTCGGCGAGCAGCCAGCGCGGCTCCCCTGCCAGCACGCGCGCGAGCAGGACGCGGGCGCGCTCGCCGCCGGACAGTTCGGCGATCGGGCGATCCGCCAGATGCGTCGTTTCGGTGTCGTGCAGCGCGCGCGCGATCGCCGCGTGATCAGCGGGCGATGCGCCGGCATGCGCGCCGCGGTGCGGCAGCCGCCCGAGCGCCACGACATCGCGCGCGACGATGTTCCAATGCACCGTCGCGTCCTGCGGCAGATAGCCGATCGCACGCGCCCGCACCCTCGGGTCCAGCGCCCGGACCTCCTGCGTATCGAGCCTGACGCTGCCGGACGCATAGCCGACGAGCGCGGCCGCAGCCTTGACCAGCGTGCTCTTGCCGGCGCCATTGGGCCCGAGGATCGCGGTCACGCGGCCGGGGCGCAGATGCGCGGATATGTCGTGCAGCACGGTGCGCTTGCCGAGCTTCACGCTCAGACGATCGACGATCAGATCCATGCGCGGCCTCGCTCCCTGAACAGCAGCCCGAGAAAGAACGGCGCGCCGATCATCGCCATCGCGACGCCCAGCCGCACTTCGCCGGCGCCGGGCGCAAGCCGCACGAGGCTGTCCGCGGCCAGCACGAGCGCCGCGCCGCCCAACGCCGACGGCAGGAGCAGCGCGCCCGGCCGGTGCCCGAATATCGGTCTCAGCAGGTGCGGCACGATCAGGCCGACGAACCCGATGACCCCCGTCACCGCGACGCCCGCCCCGACGACAAGCCCCGTCCCCAGCACGACGAGAACGCGGATGCGGCCCATCCGTACGCCCAACGACCGTGCCGCCGTCTCGCCGAGCGACAGCGAATCGAGCGACCGCCCGGTCGTCAGCAGCAGGATCGTCCCGAGCAGCATCGGCGGCAGCGCGGAATATACGTCGGTCCACCCGCGATCGGTCAATGCGCCCATCAACCAGTCCATGACCTCCGCCACCGCATAGGGGTTCGGCGCGATCGAAATCAGGAACGCGGTGAGCGCGCCGGCGAAACTGGTCAGCACGGTGCCGGCGAGGATGAAGGTGATCGCGCTCGACGATCGCCAGGTCAGCGCGGCGAGCAGCGCGACCGCGCCCCCTGCCCCGAGCATCGCCGCGATGAAGATGCCGGGTCCGGTGCCGACCCCGAAGACTATCGCGGCCACCGCGGCGAGCGCCGCGACCGACGAGACTCCGACCACCGCGGGGTCCGCCAGCGGATTGCGCAGATAGCCCTGCAACACCGCACCCGACAGACCGAGCGTCGCCCCCAAGGCGAGGCCGAGCACCGCGCGCGGCAGGCGCAGTTCGAGGATGATCCACCAGCGTGGATCGGCGGAGAACCACGCGGACGGCGGCACCGAGACTTTCCCGCAGCCGAGCGAGAGGGCGAACAGCCCGATCACGAGCAGCCCGAGCGCGAGCAGTTTCAGCGTGCGGGTCATTGCCGCGAGTCCGCACATGGAAGAGCTCCAAGCCGAGACGCCACCCCGGCGAAGGCCGGGGCCCAGTTGGGGGACGATCGTGACTGCGGGCAGCGCTCCATTACTCCGGCCTTCCCAACTGGGCCCCGGCCTCCGCCGGGGTGGTAAAGGTGGGCCATCACAGCCCCGCCCTTATCGCAGCCAGCCGCTCGAGCGCGGGCGGAATCGTCGGGCCACCGCAGTTGATCAGCACACGCGGAAACACCGCTTGCGGCGTGGTCGGCAATAGCCGGTGTCGCAGTGCCGCCCCCCGCCCGACGCGCTCCGAGGCGATGACGACATCGGGCGGCTGCGTGACGATCGTCTCCGCAGACAGCGTGCCGGTATGCGTCAGGCCGTAGCGCACCGCGGCGTTGCGCAACCCGACGCGGGTCATCATGTCGGTCAGCAACGTACCGTCGCCGGTCGCCAGATCGCCGGTGATATAGAGCAGCGCGCTCGGCAGGTTGGCGCTGTGCCGCGTCCACTTGGCGACGGCGCGATCGATATCGGCATTGATCCGCGCACCACCCGACGGCGCACCGACCGCATCGGCGATCTGCGTCACCTGCGCCTGGCTCTCGGCAATCGAATCGGGGATGCCGAGCAGCAAGGTCTTCAACCCGGCCCGCGCATACGCCGCCTGCGTCGCCGCGGGCGTGTAGGTGCTGGCGATGACGAGATCGGGGTGCAGCGCGATCACCTCCTCCGCAGTGCCGGCGGTCGCGCGAAACCGCCGCGCGACGTCGAGCGGGATCGAGGTCCCGCCCGGATCCTGCGAATAATGACTGATCGCAGCGATCCGCGATGCGGGCACGATCCGCACCAGCACCGCATCGACGCACGGATTGGTCGAGACGATCCCCCCGCCGCCGCGTCTGCCCGGCGGCACGGAACAGCCCCCGAGCATCGACGCGATCAGCAGCGTGAGGAGGATCGCCGCGCGGCTCACTTCAGACGCAACCGCACGCCGCCAAAGGCCGCCCGACCATAGGTACCGTAGCCGGCGATGGTCTGGTACGACGCGTCGGTGATGTTATCGACGCGGCCGTAGACCGCGCACCGCTCGCCGATCGGGAACTCCGCCCGGACGCCGCCGAGCGCATAGCCGTCGAGCCGCACCGCATTGGCGGAGTCGTCGAAACTGTCGCCGACCATCGTTACCGTGCCGCCGATCGACAGCCCGAACGCGAACCGGTAATCGGCGTTGACGCTCGCGGTCTGCTCCGGCCGCCGCGCGAGGGTCTTGCCGAAATCGTCGCCGATCGACCGGTTTTCGGTGTGGATATAGCTGTAGTTCGCGGTGAGCGTCAGCGCATCGACCGGCCGCAGCGCCAGCGTGAACTCGGCGCCATCGGCCTCGGCACGCGCGACGTTGTCGTACACGCCGAACGGGCGATCGACGCAGATCGAGCCGGGTGTCTTCAGCTCGGTAGGGCTGCAATCGCGGAAGTCGATCTGGTTGCGCGTGCGGCGATTGAAATAGGTAACGCCGACGCGCGCCCGGTTGCCGAGAAACGCCTGTTCGACGCCGACGTCGAAGTTCCGCGCGGTTTCCGGATCGAGACCGCGGTTCCCGTAGTCGGAGAACAGCTGATACAAGGTCGGCGCCTTGAAGCCCTCGCCGTAGCTCGCGCGGAGCGTCGTGCCGGTCCGCAACGCCAGTGCGGCATTGGCACCGAACGTCGTATGGTTGCCGAAATCGTCGTGATCGTCGTTGCGGACGCCGCCGGTCAGCGTGAGGATGTCGATCGGCTTGACGATCAGCTGGCCATAGACGCTGGTGATGCCCGTGTCGGCATAGCTGAAGCCGTCGTTATAGCGGCTGTTCTCGCGCTCGACGCCCGCGACGACGCGCACCTGATCGAGGGGGCGGAAGTCGCCCTGATATTCGTAGCGCTCGCTGCGGCCGCGCCCGATGAAGCTCGGGTCGGTGCCGAAGGTCGGATCGTAATTGTCGCGGTTGATGTCGGCGATCGTGAACGCCACGCGGTTGTTGAACCGGCCATCGGCGAAGTTCGCATGAAGCCCGGCATAGCCATAGATCTCCTGCGTCTTCGAATATTCGGGGTCGTCGGCCAGGACGAAATCGGGTGCCGGAAACCCGTCGATGGCGACCTTGCTGTCCGCATAATAGCCGCGCAGATCGAGACCGATGCCCGGCGCGAACTCGACGCCCAGCCGCCCGGCCGCACCATATTGGCGATAGCCGTCGCGCTCGGTGCCGCTAGCCGCCGACGAGATGCCGTCGGTGCGCAGATAGCCGCCGGTCAGCGAGCCCGAGACCGGTCCCTTGGCGCCCGACACGCCCGCGCTTGCGAACACAGTGTCGGCATAGCCATATTCGGCGTTGGCGCGGGCCTGCACGCCTTCGGTCGGCGTCGCGGTAATGATGTTGACGACGCCACCGATCGCCTGGCTGCCCCACGGCACCGAGTTGGGGCCGCGCAACACTTCGATCCGCTCGACCGAGCTCGACAACAGGTTGGCGAAGTTGAAGCCGCCCCCGGTCGACGACGGATCGTTGACGCGGACGCCGTCGATCACGACCAAGGTCTGGTCGGATTCAGCGCCGCGGATCCGCACGCCGGTCAGCGCGCCGACCGAGCCGTTGCGCGTGACGGTGACGCCCGGCGTGGTCGCGAGCAGGTCGGATACCACCGTGGTCTGGCGGCGCTCGATCTCGGCGCGGTCGATCACCGTCACCGCCTGGCCGACTTCGCTCGCGGGCTGCGCGACGCGGGCGGCGGTGACGACCAGCTCGGGCGTCTCACCGTCGGGAATGGATTGTGCGTAGGCGGGCGACGCGATCGCGGCCGCCGCGCTCAGAAGTAGGAATGTTTTCGTCATCGGGCACGTCCTGAACAGAACCGCCTGCGACCATTCGCAGAGCGGCCAGACGTCTCTCGCTCGAGGATGCCCCATGGGGGCCTCTCGTCCGCGCCGGACACCCGCCCGCGCAGTGGATCGACCGTGAGAGGCAGGTCTCCTGGCTTCCGGGTCTTCGCGCCCACCCCGCCTTCCCAGGCTGTCACCCAGTGGCATATTCGGGGTGGCCGCTATCCGGTCACAGTTGCGGGTACAGCGCCGGTTTTGCGGCTTTGGTCATGACGACCCTCCCGCGCACCGACTTCCCTTTTGATCCCGTCGCCGGGAACCCTTCACCTCACCGCCATTAGTCGCAGCCCAGACACGGGTCAACGCAAGCCATAGCGGAGCCCGAGCCAGAACGTCCGCGGCGTCGCACGCTCGACGATGTTTCCGCCGCTGATCCCCGCCTCGACCCGCTCATTCACCATGTTTTCGGCGCGCAACTCGGCGACCAGCGATCGCAGAATCGGCAGTGCCGCATAGCCGTCGAGCGTTGTCGCGGGCGCGAGCACCCGCGTATTCTGGTCGTCGTCATACTGCCGGCCGATATGGCGCACGGTCAGCGACAGCGCGGCGGCATCGCGGCGCCAGTCGACCGTTCCGGACACCGCATCGCGCGGCGTCTGCGCCGGCCGCAATCCATCGAGCGCCGCGGTGATCCCCGATCCCTCGACGGTCGAGTTGGTATGTGACCACGACGCCTGCACGCCGAACGGGCCGGGCCGATACGACGCATCCAGTTCGAACCCGTGCGCGCGGATCGCGTCGAGATTCTGGCGGACGCGGTAGGTCGTGACGCCGGGCAGGACCTGCGTCGGGCTGGTGGTCGTGACGTTGGCGATCGCGTCCTTGAGCCGGTTGTAGAAATAGGTCGCAGCAATGCTGACACTTCGCGCGGGCGTCAGCGTGACGCCGCCCTCGACCCCGGTCAGCCGCTCGGGCGAAAGCAGCGCATTCGCGGCGGTGGCGTCGTTGCCGACGCGGAATGGGCGATACAGTTCGTTGAGCGTCGGCAACCGCCAGCCACGATACCCCGCGGCGCGCAGCGTGATCGCGTCGGCGGGCTGGTAGGCGATACCGGCGCGGCCGGTCGTCTCGCTGCCGTCGCGGTCGGCGTAGCGCTGGTTGGTCAGCGCAGGTCCGACGGCGACCGGCCGTTCGGACAGATAGCCGCCGTCGATCGACCACCAGTCGACGCGCCCGCCCAAACTGAAGGTGAAGTCGCCCGCGACCAGACTGCCGTCCGCGAACACGCCCGTCGTCGTCGTGCTTCCCCCCGCCTCGCGGCGCCGCGTCGGGACCGCCGCGACGAAGGTGTAGAGTTCCTGCGTCTTGCCGCTGACGTCGCGCAGGTCGGCGCCCAGCCTCAGCGTGATGCTCTCGCCCAACGGCGGCAGGATCTCGATCCGCCCGCCGAGCCCGGTCGCCGGCGTATTATACTGGTCGAGCGACTGGATCGCGGTCGTGCGCGCGGCGTTGATGCTGTTGAAGCTGCTCGCGAACGCGCGCGTCTGGAGATAGGCGAGCGCTGAATAGCCCCAGTCGCCGCGCCCGATCAGCCGGATGCTCGCATCGGCGCCTTCGCTCGTATTGTCGGTGAAGTCGGACCCACGATCGCGCCGGTCGGTGAAGGCGCTCGCGTTCACCTGCAACTCTGTCTTCGCGCCGATCCCGACGACCGCCCTGATCGCACCCGACGCCTGCTCGTACGGCGCGGGTCGATCGACGATCCCCCGACTGTCGGCCACGGTCGGCGTGAAACCGTCGCCGCGCGCATAGGCGCCGGACAGCGTCGCGAACCCGCCCTCGCGGACCAATGCCGCCGAACCCTGCGCATCGACCGAGTCCCGGCTGCCATAGGCGACACTGCCCTGGAACGGCGTCAGCTCGCTAGGCGTCGCGCTTTCGAGTTCGACCGTCCCGGCCAGCGCTCCTGGCCCCTGATAGCCACTGCCGCCGCCGCGCGTCACGCGGATGCGACCCAGCCGGCCGGTCGCATAGGCGGGAAACGCGACCCACCCGCCGAACGGATCCGCCTGCGGCACGCCGTCGAGGATCAGCAGCGCGCGACTCGACGCATTGCCGCCGATCCCGCGCAAAGAAATCCCCTGGCTGGTCGGGTTGGCGCTGCGCGAATCCGACCGGCGGAACTGCTGCAAGCCGGCGACGTCGGCGAGCACGCTCTCCAGCCGGTTGCTGGCATTGGCGTCGATCCGGTCGCGCTCGATCGTGACGATGTCATAGGCGCGATCGCCCGGTGCCGGCGCCAGCCCGCGCCCGGTCACGACGATGTCGGGTGCAGGTTCGGAGGTCGATTGCGCGACGGCAGCGCCGGACGACAGGAGGACGCAAACGAGTGCAGAGATCGGAAGGCGAATCATCGCCGGCGCATGGCAGCTTTACCCCGTCTCTGGAAAGCGGGCAGACCGGCCCGGTCGCCGTCTAGCTGTCAGTGCGCAGACGGTAGCCAACCCCGAGTTCGTTGGCGATCACGCTGCCGACCGGATCCGGCGCCTCGAGTTTCTGGCGCAGGTTGCGGATCACGATGCGGAGATATTCGATCCGCGGATCTTCGTCGCCACCCCATGCCGCGGCGATGATCTTGTCGTGCGTGACGACCCGCCCGCTGTGCCGGGCGAGCACCGCAAGCACCTCGTGCTCCTTGCGCGTCAGATGCAGTTCCTCGCCGTCGCGCGTGACGACGCGACGATCGAGATCGATCGTCAGACCGCCTTTCCGCACGAGCTTCGGTGCGGTGTCGGCGCTGGCCCGATGCCGCAGCGCGACGCGCAACCGCGCGAGCAGCTCGTCGCTGTCGAACGGCTTGGTGACGAAATCGTCGGCGCCGAGATCGAGCGCGGCGACCTTCTCGTCGGTCGCGTCGCGCGCGGACACCACCAGGATCACCGCATCGCCATCGCGCCGCAGCACCGGGATCAGGCTGAGGCCGTCGCGATCGGGCAATCCGAGATCGAGCAGGATCGCGCTCGGATGCTCGGCCGCCGCGCAGGCGATCGCACTGCGCGCGTCGACCGCTTCGACCACCGCATAGCCAGCGCGCTCCAGCGTGTTGCGGAGCAGGCGGCGGATCGAGATTTCGTCGTCGACGACCAGGATCTTCGCAGGCATCAGATCGCGCTTTCGGGTGCGACGTTGCGCACGATGAGAGGGGACGGGAACACCAGCGTGAACGCGGCGCCGGGTTCGTCGACGCGATTGCCGGCTTCGACCATCATCCCCATCGCCTCGGCGAAGGCCTTGACGATGGCAAGCCCCAACCCGGTCCCGACGATCTCGCGGTCCGACCCTTCGAGCCGCCGGAACGTCTCGAACACCTCGGCCTCGCGACCCGGCGGCAGGCCCGCGCCGTGGTCGAGCACCGCCAGTCTGAGCTCGCCGTAGCGATGCCGCCCCTCGACGACGATCTCGGTACCGGGATCGCCGTAGCGCCCGGCATTGTCGAGCAGGTTGAGCAGGCAGTGATGCAGCAGCTGCGGATCGACCCGGACCAGCGGCAGGTCGGGCGGCACGTCGAGCCGCACGGCATGCCCCTCCAGCGCGCGGCGCGCGTCGTGCGCGGCACCTGCGACCGCATCGCTGAGATCGGTCGCCTCGACGTTAAGCTTGAGCGCCCCCGCCTCGACCCGTGCCATGTCGAGCAGATTGGCGACGAACCGGTTGAGCCGCGCCGCCTCGGTCTTGATCGTCGCGATCAGGTCGGGGGTGGCACCGTGATCGAGTTCGTTCGCCGCAGCGATCACCGCGGTCAGCGGCGTGCGCAGATCATGGCTGACCGACGAGAGCAGCGCCGCACGCAGCCGATCGCGCGTCCGCACCGCGTCGACATCGCGCATCTCGGTCTCGAGCCGCAGCCGTTCGAGCACCAGCGCGGACTGATCGACCAGACTGGTGAGCAGCGGCAGCTGATCGGCGCGGACCGGATCGCCGCTGTTCTCGCGCGCGATGCCGAGCACCGCGAGCGTCCGCCCGCCCGCCTTGACCGGCTGGAACAGCCATTCGGATGCGGCCAGCGTCGCCGATCCCTTGCCCGCCGCCGCGCCGGCATCGAACGCCCAGTTCGCGGCGGCCAGATCCATCGTGTCGAGCCGGTAATCCGCGGTGCTTGCAGCCTGGACGGTCAGCCCGGCGCCCGTCGTCGGGGCGAGCAGGACCGACTGCACCGCGAAGACCTGCGCGACGTCGTCGCAGATCATCCGCGCCGCGACCGCGGGATCGTTGATCGCGCTCAACTGCCGCAGGAACCCCGCCAGCGTCGCGTTGGTCTGCGCGCTCGCCGCCGCGAGGTCGGCCTGCGCCCGCACCCGCGAGGTGAGCTGGCTGGTCGCGATCGCCACGCCGAGCAGGACGAAGATCGAGATCAGGTTCTCGGGATTGCTGATGCTCAGCGTGCCGACCGGCGGCAGGAAGAAGAAGTTGTAGGCGAGGCTGGACGCGATCCCGGCAAACAGCCCGGTGCGCAACCCGAACAGGCTGGCCGCCACCATCACCGGCAGCAGGTACAACAGCGCGACGTTGCCGAGATCGAGGATATGGAACAACGCGCTGGCGACGGTCGTGATCGCGGCGACCAGCGCGAGCGTGATGGCATAGCCGGTCGGCGAGCCCCAACCCGCCTTCGACCGCCGCCACGCCAGCGCGGAGGTCCTGGTTTCGGTTTCCATCGGCAGGACGTGGACGGTGACGCCGCTCGTGCCGCGGATCAGCCGGTCGACGATCGATCCGTGGATGAATTCGAACGCACGCGATCGGCGCGACTTGCCGACGACGAGCTGGGTCGCACGCGCGTGGATCAGGAAGCCCTGGATACCCTCGACCACCGACGCGGCCGGCACCGTCGCGACCGCCGCCCCGAGCTGCGTAGCCAGCGTCATCGCCGCGGCGACGCGCTGATGCTGGACATCGGTGAAGTGCGCGGTGCGCGGCGTTTCGATGAACAACGCCGTCCACGGGCCGTGCAGTCCGTCGGCGACCCGCTTGGCCGCGCGGACCAGGCCGTCGACGCCGGGCAGTTCGTTGATCGCGACGACGATCCGGTCGGTGCCCGCCCATGTCCCGCCAATGCCGATCGCGCGGACATGATCGAGCATCTGCGCGTCGACCGCTTGCGCGGCCCGGCGCAACGCGAGTTCGCGCAGCGCCGACAGGTTGGATTTGGAGAAGAAATGGCTGAGCGCACGGGTCGCCTCGTGCGGCAGGTAGACCTTGCCCGCCTTCAGCCGCTCGATCAGCTCGTCGGGCGGGATATCGACGACCTCGATCTCGGCGAGTTCGAGGATTCGGTCGGGCACGGTCTCGCGCACCCGGACCCGCGTGAAACTGGCGACGATGTCGTTGAGGCTCTCGACGTGCTGGATGTTGATCGTCGAATAGACGTCGATCCCCGCCGCCAGCAGTTCCTCGACATCCTGATAGCGTTTGGGATGGCGGCTGCCGGGGGCATTTGTATGCGCGAGTTCGTCGACGAGCGCGAGCCGGGGCGCGCGGGCGAGGATCGCGTCGATGTCCATTTCCGCCAGGACGCGCCCTTCATAGGCGACGTCGCGACGCGGGACGATTTCCTGCCCGCGGGTCAGCCGTTCGGTTTCGACCCGGCCATGCGTCTCGACGATGCCGATGACGACGTCGACACCGTCGCGCCGCCGTGCCGCGCCTTCGGACAGCATCTCGAAGGTCTTGCCGACCCCCGGTGCCGCGCCGAGGAAGATCTTGAGCTTCCCCCTCCCCTCCTGCTCGGCCTGACGCAGGAGGGCATCCGGATCCGGACGATTGTCGCTGTTGCCCGGATCGCTGACCGGCATCAGCGCGGCAGAGCGTCCAGCGCGCGGTTCATCGCCAGCACGTTGACGTGCGGTTCGCCCAGGATCGACGTCTCGGTCGCGGTGGCGACGATCGTCCTCACCCGGTCGACCGGGATGCGGCGGACCCGCGCGATACGCGGTGCCTGGACGGCGGCGGCGGCGGGCGACAGATCGGGATCGAGCCCCGATCCGCTCGCGGTGACGAGGTCGGCGGGCAGCGGCCCGGTCACCCCTTCGGCGCGGCGCTTGGCGACGTCGGGCGTCACCCGGTCGACCAGCGCGTGCGAGGCCGGGCCGAAATTGGACCCCGACGACGCCAGCCCGTCATAGCCCTTGCCCGCGGCGGACGGGCGGGTCTGGAAATACCGGTCCCCGACGAACGCCTGACCGACCACCGTCGAGCCGACCACCTGGCCGTTCTGCGTCACCAGACTGCCGTTTGCCTGCGACGGAAACACGGCCTGGCCGATCCCCGTCATCGCCAGCGGGTACGCCAGCCCGAGAAGTGCCGCGAACAGGATCGTCATGACGATCGCGGGTCGCAGTGCGGAGGTGAGATCCTTGCCCATGGTATTGTCCTTATGCGAGGCCGAGGCCACCGACCACAAGGTCGATGATCTTGATGCCGACGAACGGCGCGATCAGCCCGCCCAGTCCGTAGATTGCGAGGTTGCGCGCGAGCAGCGGGCCCGCCCCCATCGGCGTGTACTTCACGCCCCGCAGCGCCAGCGGCACGAGGCACGGGATGATCACCGCGTTGAAGATGATCGCCGACAGGATCGCGCTTTCGGGCGACCCCAGCCGCATCACGTTGAGCACGCCGAGCCCCGGATACAGCACGACGAACATCGCCGGGATGATCGCGAAGTATTTCGCCACGTCGTTGGCGACCGAGAAGGTCGTCAGCGCGCCGCGCGTCATCAGCAACTGCTTGCCAAGGCCGACGACCTCGATCAGCTTGGTCGGATCGCTGTCGAGATCGACCATGTTGCCCGCCTCGCGTGCCGCCTGCGTGCCGGTGTTCATCGCCACGCCGACATCGGCCTGCGCCAGTGCGGGCGCGTCGTTGGTGCCGTCGCCGCACATCGCGACGAGCTTGCCGCCCTGCTGTTCCTGGCGGATCAGCGCCAGCTTATCCTCGGGCGAGGCCTGCGCGAGGAAGTCGTCGACCCCCGCCTCGGCCGCGATCGCCGCCGCGGTCAGCGGGTTGTCGCCGGTGATCATCACCGTGCGGATGCCCATCGTCCGCAGCTCGCCGAAGCGTTCGCGGATCCCTGCCTTGACGACGTCCTTCAGGAAGATCGCACCGAGCAACCGGCCGTTCTTCGCGACCGCCAGCGGTGTCCCGCCGGCACGCGCGATCTCGTCGGTGATGCGGCGCAGTTCGGTCGCCGCCGCGGTCTGGCCGACCCCTGGATTGGCCTTCAGGATCGAGTCGACCGCGCCCTTCTGGACTAGCATGTCCGCGGTCCGTACGCCCGAGATCCGCGTCTGCGCGGTGAACGGGATCACTTCCGCGCCATCGGGCAACACGCTCGTCGTGACGCCGAACCGCTCGCGTGCCAGCACGACGATCGAACGGCCCTCGGGCGTCTCGTCCGCGAGGCTGGCGATCAGCGCGGCTTCCGCCATCTCGGCATCGCTCGCGCCGCCGACCGCGCGGAACTCGCTCGCCTGGCGGTCGCCGATCGTGATCGTGCCAGTCTTGTCGAGCAGCAGGACATCGATGTCGCCCGCCGCCTCGACCGCACGACCCGACTTGGCCAGCACGTTGAACCGAACCAGACGGTCCATGCCCGCGATGCCGATCGCCGACAGCAGCGCGGCGATCGTCGTCGGGATCAGCGTGATCAGCAACGCCGCGAGCATCGCGACCGGGATCGAGCCACCCGCATAGCTGGTGAAGCCGGGGATCGTGCCGACCGCGATCAGGAAGATGATCGTCAGGCCGACCAGCAGCAGAGTCAGCGCGATCTCGTTCGGCGTCTTCTGCCGCTCGGCGCCTTCGACCAGCGCGATCATGCGGTCGAGAAAGCCCTTGCCCGGTTCGACCGTCACCTTGACGCGGATCTCGTCGGAGATGACTCGCGTCCCCGCGGTCACCGCCGAGCGATCGCCGCCCGCCTCGCGGATCACCGGCGCGCTCTCGCCGGTGATCGCCGCCTCGTTGACCGACGCGACACCCGACACGACCTCGCCGTCGGACGGGATCAGGTCGTTGGTCTCGACCAGCACCACGTCGCCGACCTTCAGCGCGCTGGCGGGCACGCTCTCATGCTCGCGACCGTCGCCCTTCAGGCGCTTGGCAACGAGGTCCGCCTTGGTGGCACGCAGCGAGGCCGCCTGCGCCTTGCCGCGTCCTTCGGCGAGCGCTTCGGCGAAGGTGCCGAACAGCACCGTCAGCCAGAGCCAGATGACGAGCTGCAGCTTGAAGCCGATGCTCAGGCTGTCGTGGCCGACGACCAGCAGCACGGTCATCAGCGCGGCGACGACCGCGGTGACGAACATCACCGGGTTGCGGATCAGCTCCTTCGGGTTGAGTTTGACGAACGACGCCGTGATCGCCGGCACCACCAGATCGGCGGTGAACAGGCTCTTGCTCTGCGAACGGCTTTGCGAATTCTGGGCCATGATGGCGCCCCCGTC
The DNA here is from genome assembly GCF_003688625.1 of Sphingomonas sp. PP-CE-3A-406. Classification (GTDB taxonomy): domain Bacteria; phylum Pseudomonadota; class Alphaproteobacteria; order Sphingomonadales; family Sphingomonadaceae; genus Sphingomonas. The sequence continues at coordinate 849,085 of NZ_RCWY01000003.1, read as the reverse complement.
AGGACAAAGTGCCGCGGATCATCGCGAGATGATCGGCGATGGGACCGAGCGCGAGGCTCGGCAGGAAGGTCAGGCCGCCCAGGATCAGCACGATGCCGACGAGCAGGCCGACCCACAGGCCGCCGGTCGTCGGGAACGAACCCGCGCTTTCCGGCGTGTATTTCTTCGCGGCCAGGCTGCCGGCGATCGCCAGCATGGGCACGATGATGAAGAACCGGCCGACCCACATCGCAACGCCTAGCAGACCGTTGTAATAGGGCGTGTTGGCGCTCAGCCCGGCGAACGCCGACCCGTTGTTGCCGACCGCGCTGGTGAAGGCATAGAGGATCTCCGAGAAGCCGTGCGGCCCCTTGTTGAGCGGCCCCGCCAGCCCCTGCGCCAGCACCGACGACAGCGCGGTGAGCCCGAGGATCATCAACGGCAGCACCGCGATCGCCAGCACCGCGAGTTTGACCTCGCGGGACTCGATCTTCTTGCCGACATATTCGGGCGTACGACCGACCATCAGCCCGGCGACGAACACCGCCAGGATCGCGAACAGCAGGAAGCCGTAGATGCCGGCGCCGACGCCGCCGATCACGACCTCGCCCAGCTGGATGTTGAACAGCGGGATCATCCCGCCGAGCGCCGTGAAGCTGTCGTGCATCGAATTGACCGCGCCGCACGAGGCCGCGGTGGTGACGACCGAGAACAATGCGGACGCGGCGATCCCGAAGCGGACCTCCTTGCCCTCCATGTTGCCGCCCGCGACGCCGAGATGATGCAGCACAGGGTTGCCGGCGGCTTCCTGCCAATAGGTCACGGTGACGCCGGCGAGGAACAGGATCACCATCGCCGACAGGATCGCCCAGCCCTGCTTGGTGTTGCCGACCGCCTTGCCGAACGTCCAGGTCAGGCCGAAGCCGATCAGGAAGATCGACAGCATCTGGATCAGGTTGACGAGTGCGGTCGGGTTCTCGAACGGATGCGCCGAGTTCGCGTTGAAGAAGCCGCCACCATTGGTGCCGAGCATCTTGATCGCTTCCTGGCTGGCGACGGGCCCGATCGCGAGGACCTGCTTGACGCCTTCGAGCGTGGTCACGTTGACGGTCGCGGCCAGCGTCTGCGGCACGCCGCTGGCGATCAGGAACACCGTATAGACGACGCACAACGGCAGCAGCAGATACAGCGTGATGCGCGTCATATCGGCCCAGAAATTGCCGATCGCCTTCGATTCACGCCGCGCGAACCCGCGGAACAGCGCGAACGCCAGCGCAATGCCGGTCGCCGCACTCAGGAAATTGTGGATCGTCAGCCCGAGCATCTGGCTGAGGTTCGACATCGTCGACTCACCCGAATAGCTCTGCCAGTTGGTGTTGGTGGTGAAGCTCACCGCGGTGTTGAACGCGAGGTTCGGCGACAGCCCGGCGAGCCCCTGCGGGTTACCCGGCAGCACACCTTGCAGACGCAGCACCGCATAGGTGAACGCCATCAACGCGACGTTGAACACGAGCATGTGCAGCGCGTACCGCCGCCAGCCCTGCTCGGCCTGCGGATCGACCCCGGCGAGTTTGTAGAAACCGCGCTCGACGGGTCCGAGGACGACGTGGAGCGGGGTGCGGCGGCCTTCGTACAGCGCGAACAGCCACAGGCCGACCGGTTTGGTCAGCGCGAGGAGGATGGCGACGAAGCCGAGGATCAGGAACCAGCCCTGGAATGTCATGATGCCGCCTCCTTCAGAAGCGTTCGGGGCGGATCAGGACCGCCACCAGGTAGATGAGCAGGCCAAGTGCGGTCAGTGCCGCGAGCCAGAGATCGAGAGTCATCGCATCCCCCTCATGCGTTGTCGCACAGGCGGGCATAAGCAAGCGTCGCCGCCACCAGCCCGACCATCACGAGGATCCAAATAAGGTCTTCCATTTTTAGGCCCTCCTGCTCGTGTCGACTAGAAGTGAAGGATCGCATCGCCCGATAGGGCAACGAGATACCGCTTATTCGCGACTATGCTTAAATTAGAGTTGCCGTTGAAGGCGTTAGCGTCGAGCGCGCGGTAATACGCGACTTCGGGTCGTATCTCGATCTGGGGCGAGAACCAGTGTTGATAGCCGATCGCACCCGCGACGTAGCGAGTCTTCGCACCGGTACGCTGCCCCTTCTCGTCGTCGAGATACTCGCCGCGCAAGGTGATATTGTTGAGCGGCGTCGGCGTGAAGTTCAGATAGGCGAGCGCCGATTGCGCATGCGCCGAGCACCGCAACACGTCGACGCTGTTGCACTGCGCCAAGCTGGGGGCGTTGAACGGCAGACGCTGCGGGCTGAACGGCGTGCCGCCCATCGCATACGCGTTCTGGACGACGGGGTTCAGCCCGTTCGGCACGTTCTTCTGGTAGAGATTATAGCTTTCGAACGCGACATGCCACTTGTCGGTGAAACGGTGATAATAGGTCAGACCGCTCCACTGCAGATTGTTGTAGCCCCACTCGCCGTTGTTGATCGCGTTGGTGCAGACGTAAAACGAGTCCCGTCCGCTATTCGACTGGTAGCGGACGCAGCCCGTGAACGAGGCCTGCGCGCCGGGATCCTTGCGATAGGTCGTGCCGGGGTAGAGCGGATTGGGAAAGGGGTTCGTCACCCGCTTGCCGACATTCCACAACGCGGTCTCGCTGCCATCGGTGACGGCGCCCTGGACGAACCAGTTCTTCGTCACCGCCAGCGTCGCCATGACGCCGGTGTTCGTATAGTTGTCGAACGTGTACGTCATCGAATGCGAATACATGTAGTTGTTCGGCGCGAGCTGCGCCTCGATATCCGGCGCCGCGATGAACCGGCCGACCCTGATCACCAGACCCTGCGCGATCTTCGGAATATAGACCTCGCCGTAGACCATCGGCAGATCGTAGCCATAGTCGTTGTTGTGCTTCAGCAGCTGGTTGCTGAACAGACCCAGCGAGGTGGTGTAGCGGTAATCGACGCCGTAGATCCCGGCGACGCGGAACCCCCAGTCGACATGGTCCTGCTGCACCGTATCGGGCGTGCGCTCGACATAGACGACAGCCTGGTCCAGCTGGATACGGCGAGGCTGATAGTCATATGCCGCGGGCGCATTGCCCCCCGGCACGGACGACGAGCTGTAATTGCCGCCGACATCGAGCCAGCCATAGACCTGGACATGCGCGCTCGCGAGCGCCCGGCCGATGCCAGTGGGGGCGATCGCGGTCATCAACGGGCTGTCGACGGACGCTGGCCGGTTCGCACCGATGCTCGTCGCACCGCCATAGGGCCATTCGGTAAACGGCAAGGGCGGCGTCGTCGCAGGCTGGGCCGGCCATCCTTCGCGACGCGACGCCGGCGCATTGGGATCCGACGGCGCACTGGCATGCCCCATCTCCAGCGCATAATAGCGCGTGAACCGGGTAAGCACACCGTCGCCGAGATTGTCCGTCGTATAGGCCCCGCTTGCGCTCGACGCGCCCGCGCTCGAGAGGTCGGCGCTCGACGGGTTGGTGCTCGATACGTTAGTGCTCGATACGTTGGCGGGCACGCCGGCGGGCGAGTCGGCAGGCGCGGCGACCGCGGCATCGCCGACCGTCTGCGCGTGCGCTGCTACGGTCGGCAGCCCGAAGGTGCACAGGAACGCAGCAAAAGCTTTCTTCATTACTTCCCCCTTGATCGACCACCGTTGAACGGCCTCCGTTGAACGACGTGGCGACGGTGTTGAGGGCAGCGCATCTGGCGTAAGGCCCATAGCAATTCGAGACCGATTCCAGCGTTTCGCGTATAGCCGGCGTATAGTCGGGCCCGCGCAGCCGAATTATCGGACCCGACGCTCAGGTCGGACACCCAGGTCGCACGCAGTTAACCGGCACGGCGATCAGCGATGCGTGATCCCGGGTATCACCCAGATCGATCGCGAATGAAGTCGAGCGACGATACGCAGCACCCGCAACTCGATCGCACGCGCGATGTGACGCAGAGTGCTGGATGCCCTAAACGTCCCTGCCCGCTGCCGCCGTCACGCTGGGACGGTTGCCGCATGCCGCTGCCAAGCTCGGATCGACCTTAAGTATGAAAGCGCTTTTCTTCGTTATGCCGGGCTCGTTCCGCGCGCCGCGTGCCGGCCGCGCGTCAACATGCAGCCCCCTTAAAACATGGCGGCGGATATTCCCTCCGCCGCAGGCGCCCGATACCCGCAGATAACCGAGAATTTCGGGACCGATTTAGGCAATGTACCCCGTCGATACCCCAGCCCGCGAGAGCTAGGACGACGCAGCATCCGGAGTCCGCAAAGTCGACCCATCGGCAAAGACGATTTAAACTCCTCCGCTGAAACTCCCCCCGCATCTGACGCAGCTCGCGCCCTCAGTATTTATCTCGGTCGGCTAGAATTTGATCCTTTAACGATGGGAGATGTTCGAAGAACACTCCGCCAAGCTGCAATGACAAATCATCCTGCACCAACGGCAGGCACGCCAACGTCATCTGGGTTAATCCATGCACGAACTCAGCATCGATCTGATCACGCGCGTGCGTCGCGATCGTTACGCCATCTTCGTAGAGCCCAACCTGTTTTGACCGGTCGAGTTCGACAGCGGCGATGCGTTCGAAAAACCGTCGTTCATCGGAGTCGATGAATGCGGTTGCCAGTTCGATCATGCCCTCTTGGTTGCTTACTTCACCTAAGATCATCCGTTTATACGAAGGCAGCATGTTACCGGCGATCAACACGCACGCGACCGCCCACTGTTTTTGCAGATGGGCTGATCGTTTCTGGCTAGAGGTCTTAACCCCGAGCTGGCTCCATCTTAGCTGAATGACCTTTCCAAGCTCCTCAAGTGCGATGACGTTTAAAACGAATGCGCTCGGAAAGCTGCTAGCCTTAACCAGATGAGTGGCATCGTCGGTCAAGCGCCCAAAGTTTTCCATGATCGGAATAAGGAGTTGGACGTCTTCGTCAGTCACCGTCAGTCCCCAAAATGTCAAAACGCAGCGAAGGTTACCTCCTCCGCCGCAGGCTTCCCTAGGCCGCGAAAATACAGCGTTCTCGACGTGCTACAGCGGCGATGTACCCCGACGATACCCCTGCAGGGCGGCGCGGATGCGATACATTCATAATGGGTGCAAAAAACGATCTCGGACCCGCGTCTTTTTAGCAATTTGATCGTGGCTACGACACTACAAATTCGGCGCGAACGATGGAACCTGCTGTGCCCCACAATATCAATTACGAGCTGCTGACAGAGATTGAGCTAGCTGTCGCATCGCGCGCAAAAACCGCTGGCGAGCGGCGACGCCATCTAGATCAAGCGGCAGTTTATGCGACGCTCGGCGAGAAGTACCGCGACGAACGTGCGCTCTTGGTTCTTGCCGAATAGGTGTTCGTGCGGCGGAGATCCCCTCCGCCGCAGCGTACATCACTCAACTACAACTATGCCCCTCGGAGGCTGCGGATTCGTGATATCTCCGTATGGATTGCCGCTGTAGTCATGGGGATCAAAAGCATCGGGCTGGTATTCACGGCAATACGGCGCGCCTTGATCCGCCCAACATTCGTTGAAGGACTCGTACCCGCCTTATTCCGGCCCTGAACAGTTGCGGTTAATGCGGTTGCACAGTCCGGTATTTCCGGATGTTTGCGCAAGGAGGATTTGCGGTGCAGAAAGCATTCCTGCAACCGTTAATGCTTGTAATATCAGCCTCATGTCTACAACCTCCGTCGTTCGACCGTCGGAAGACGGTACTTCCGGGCTAGGGAGGGCAGGATCACACGCCTTGTCGAGCTTATTGGCCCGACTGGGGTATTTCTGGGACAATTGTGCCATACTAAACCATTAACCCGTGGATTTCCGCAAGGCGCGGACGGGCTTCGGAGCGTATGGTGGACAGTTTCATTATCGGCTGACGGCGGAGTTTCCAGATGGCCTTGATGCCGCCGGTCGGCGGGCGGTCACCGAAGCGATGTGCTCGGAACTAAAAACCATCGGCATGATGTACGTAGCAGCGATCCATGCGCCTGATCACCATAATGATCGCCGCAATGGTCATCTGCACATCGCTTGTCATGACCGACCGGCCAAGACGATTGGGGACCGATGGGACTTCGAGATCGCGGAGCCCGTTGCGGGACAGCATGACCGGATCCGCTATTCCATGGCGTCCATCCTCAGGCGTCGAGGCGTCGACAAGGATCAACTCGCAGTCGCCCTGGACCATCAGGCGCTCAATACGACAACCGAGCGCTATGCGACGCTCGACCCTGAAGACCCCCGCTACCTAGAGAGCGTCCGCGCAATGCTGGAGGAGTTGATTGCCGACTTGCTGCAGAAAGCGACGGTTCCGCTTCACGCAAAACGCACGCAAGTCGTCAACACAAGTGGCGGCTCTAAAAAACAAAAACCCCGCCATCCCAACTGGAATGGCGGGGTTTTAATGGTGGGCGTGGCAAGGATTGAACTTGCGACCCCTGCGATGTCAACACAGTGCTCTACCACTGAGCTACACGCCCGCCGGACGGCTCCACTAGCCGCGGTTATCGCGGCGTGCAAGCGTTCAATGCATGCCCGTCGCATTATCCATCTCGAACAGCCGATCGACCTCGGCGACGAGGTCGCGCAGATGGAACGGCTTCGACAGGACGCGGGCGTTCGGCATCGCCCGCCCGGCCTTCAGCGTGACCGCCGCGAAGCCGGTGATGAACATCACCCGCAGGTCCGCGCACATCTCCCCTGCCTTCTGCGCAAGCTCGATCCCGTCCATCTCGGGCATGACGATATCGGTCAGCAACAGGTCGAACGTCTCGGTTTCGAGCAGCGGGATCGCCGCGGTGCCACGGTCGACCGCCGTCACGGCATAGCCCGACCGTTCGAGCGCACGCGTCAGATATTCGCGCATGACCTGATCGTCTTCGGCCAGCAGGATTCGCAACATCGATCTAAAGTCCCGTTTTCGCACAGCATCGTTGCAGTCGACCTAGCCGCAAAGCGGTTAAGATTTCCAGATCGATTGCCCGCATCGCGCGGTCGCCCTAGCGTGGATCGATGCCATCCGCCCCGTTTACCTCGCTGCCATTCGAACGCTTCGGCACGACGCCCCCGTCGAGCCCGGTGGTGATCTCCGTGCCGCATGCGGGCCGCGACTATCCGCTTGCGCTGAAAACGGCGTTGCGCGTGCCCTTGTCCGGCCTGCTACCGCTGGAAGATCGGCTCGTCGATGCGGTGGCCAAGGCGGCACGCACGCATCAGACCACGATCGTCCAACTGCGCGCGCGCGCGTGGATCGATCTGAACCGCAGCGAAGACGAACGCGATCCGCTGATCGACGAGGGGGCGACGACGACTCCGCTGGCGCAGCAATCCGCCAAGCTGCGCAGCGGCCTCGGCCTCGTCCCCCGCAGGACATCGGCTGCCGGCGATCTCTGGGCGCGGCGGTTTACCGATGCCGAGATCACCACGCGGATCGTCGAGGATCATCGCCCGTATCACGACGCGGTCGGCGCCGCGCTCCAGGCGGCGCGCGCACGGTTCGGGATCGCTGTGCTGCTCGACGTGCATTCGATGCCGCCACTCGCGCCCGGCGGTCCCCGCATCGTGATCGGCGACCGCTTCGGCCATGCGGCGGACGGCCGGTTCGTCGAGGTCGTCGAAGCGGCCTGCGTCGCGCACGGCTTTTCGGTCGCGCGCAACGCACCCTATGCAGGCGGACATATCCTCGAACGGCACGCCGCGCCCGGCACCGGCATCCACGCGATCCAGCTCGAGCTCGACCGCACGCTGTATCTCGATCGCAAGCATCATGCGCCGGGCGCCGGTTTCGCGCGCGTCGTCGACCTCGTCCGCGTCATGCTGGACGCGCTGGCGGAGGAAGCCCGCCTCACGCCGCTGGCCGCCGCCGCGGAGTAACCGGGTCAGTCGGTCATCGCGCCCAGCAGATCGGCGATCTTCGCGCCGCGCTCGACCGGATTGGGAATCGTCTCGCGCGCGATCCACCGTCCGGTCTTCTCGACCAGCTCCACCAGCGGTTTCGCCGCGTGTCGATCATGCGGGGTGAACGCGATCGCCGCTGGCCCCGCATCGATCCGCTGGATACCAGCCTGCCGCGCGAGCATCCGAATCCTGGCGACGTGCAGCAGGCGCTGCGCCGGATCGGGCATCGCGCCGAAGCGGTCGTCGAGTTCCGCCTCGAACCGATCGAGCGTCGCCACGTCGGAGATCCGCGCGAGCCGCCCGTACAGCGCCAGCCGGACCTCCTCCTCAGGGATCCAGTCCTCGGGCAGGCTGCCGCCCAACTCGAGATGCAGCTCAGGCACCCAGTCGTCGATCGGCTCCCCGCCGTCCTGGTCGATCCGCGCCTGCTGCAACGCCCGCGCGAACAGATGCTGGTACAGGTCGATGCCGATCAGCTTCATGTGTCCGGCCTGCGCCTCGCCGACCAGATCGCCCGCGCCGCGCAGATCGAGATCGCGCGCGCTGATCGCGAACCCCGCGCCCAACCGGTCGAACGCCTGGAGCGTGCTCAGCCGCTTCAACGTCGCCGGTGCGATCGTGGCGTCGCCATCGGTCAACAGCATTACCTGGCCACGCCGCCCGCCGCGACCGACCCGCCCGCGCAACTGGTGAAGCTGCGACAGGCCGAACCGGTCGGCGTGATGGACGATCATCGTGTTCGCCCTCGGTACATCGAGACCCGCCTCGATGATGTTGGTGGCGAGCAGCACGTCGCCGTCGCCCGCGGCAAACGCGACCATCGCCTCGTCGATCTCGGCCGCGGGCATCTTGCCATGCGCCTGGACCAGTCCGAGTTCGGGCACGAGCTTGGCGAGCCTGGCGGCGAGCGGCGCCATGTCCTCGATCCGGGGCACCACGACGAAGCTCTGCCCGCCCCGCGCGCGTTCGCGCCGCAACGCCGCGCGGACGACGCTGTCGTCGAAGCTGGAGACCGCGGTGCGGATCGGCTGGCGGCGTGCGGGCGGTGTCGCGATGATCGACAGGCCCTGCAGACCGACCATCGCCGATTGCAGCGTGCGCGGGATCGGCGTCGCGCTCAGCGTCAGGACATGCCCGGCGCCCAGGTCGTGGAGCTTGGCCTTGTCTGCGGTCCCGAACCGCTGTTCCTCGTCGATCACCACCAGCGCGAGATCGCGGTAGGTCACGCCCTTGCCGGCGATCGCGCCGGTCCCGATCACGACGCCGATCGATCCGTCGGCGAGGCCTGTACGGACGCGCGCCTTGTCCGCGCTGCTCGACAGCCGCGAGAGGCCCGCGACGACGATCCCGGTGCCCTCGAACCGCTTGGTGAACGTCTCGATATGCTGGCGGACCAGCACCGTCGTCGGTGCGGCGATAGCGACCTGCCGCCCGGCGAGCGCGACGGCGGCGGCCGCACGCAAGGCGACTTCGGTCTTGCCGTAGCCGACATCGCCGATCACCAGCCGGTCCATCGGCTTGCCGCTCGCCAGATCGGACAGCGTCGTCGCGATCGCGCGCGCCTGGTCGGGCGTCTCGGTAAAGGCGAACCCGGCCGCGAAGCGCTCATAGGCCGCCCGGTCGGGCTCGATCGGGTCGGTCGTGCGGGCATCGCGCTCGGCCGCCAGCTTGGCCAGATCGCGCGCGCTCTCGGCGATCGTCGCGTCGATCGCCCCGCGGCGCTTCTGCCACGACGCGCCATCGAGCGTATCCAGCGTCACCGCGTCCTCGTCGGCACCATAACGCCAGATCCGGTCGGCCTCCGCGACCGGCACGAGCCGCCGCCCGCCCTTGGCATATTCGAGGACGATCGCGTCGCCGCCCGTATCCAAGCCGGCCGTATCGGGAAGCGCCTGCAAGCCGCGGACGATCCCGATCCCGAACGTCTCGTGGACGACGACGTCGCCGCACCGCAGCTCGCTCGACAGGATCGATTGCGCGATCCGACCGTCGGAAATCTCATGGCTGCCGGCCCGCCCGCCGAGCAGATCGGCGGCCGCGACGACGGTAATCCCGCCGACGACGAACCCACGATCGATCGGCGCGTCGAGCAGCAGCGCCTGTCCCGGCTTGGTGGCGAGTACACCGGCCCAATCGTCGACCGGATCGAACCCGGTCTTCGCGGCGCGCTCCAGCCGAGGCCGCAGGAACCGCAGATCGCGCGACGACCCGGCGATCACCAGCCACCCGTCGGCGAGCACATCCTTGGCAAACCGGGCAAAGGCGCGGGTCGGATCGCGGCGTTCGATGAAGCGCGGCGGCAGATCGTCGGAGATCTGAAACGCGGTCGTCTCGCGCTCCGCCATCGCCGCAGCCCAGGCCTTGTCGAGGACCAGTTCGGCAGCCGCCTTGCGCCGCGGCAGACCATCGGCGGCGACCGCGAGAAAGCGCTCACGACGTCGTCCGGCATCGGGATCGAGCGCAACCGCCGCGCCGGGCAGGTGCGCGAGGATCGTCTCGCCCTGTTCGACGGCGGGCTCGGTCGCACGACCGATCTCGATCGCGTCCAAATCGCCCTGGCTCAATTGCGAGACGGGATCGTAACGGCGCAGCGACGTGATCCTGCCATCGGCGAACTCCAAGCGGACGGGCAAATCGCGATCGACCGGGAAGATGTCGACGACACCGCCGCGCACCGCGATCTCACCGGGTTCGTCGACGCGATCGTCGATGACATAGCCGATCTCCGCGGTGGTCGCGGCGAACGCATCGAGATCAATCGTATCGCCGGGCGCGAGCCTCGGCGGGACGACGTCGAACATCGCAGGCGCCGGATAGCGCACCGCGCTGGCCTCCGCGGTCGTTACCAGCAGGATCGATGCGCGCCCCGCTTCGACGCCTGCGCGCAACCGCCGCAACGCCGCCACGCGCAGACCGACATTGGCCGGCGATGCGGGAGCGTCGTCGCCGGGCAGCGCATCGCTCGACGGCAGATGGATCACCAGCGCGGCAGGCGAAAGCGCAGCGACGATCGCGGCGATCTCGGTCGCGCGCCGATCGTCGGACGCGATGTAGACGAGGTTAGCGTCCGCCAGTCGCTCGGCGATCGCGGTCGCCAGTGGCGCCACCGCGATCGCCTCCATCGCGATGCCGTATTCCTGCTCGACCTGCGGACTGACCTGAAGCACCGATACGCATCCTTATCCTCGGCCCTTGCCGGGCTCGCATAAGGACAGAACGTGAGGCCTATCGGCGCGTTCCTGACTGCTTATCGTCGATCAAGGCATTTGTATCCTGCGTTACTTGGGCGCGCAAAATCGATCCTTCGCGCGGAATTACCAGGCGAACGCGGGAACGATCGTGCGGCGGCCGACCAGGAAGGCATCCGCGACGAGCCGCAACGGCGTGACGTCGACCGCGCTCGACCGCGCCCGCACCAAATCGGCGAACTTGCCGTATAACCGCGCATATTCGGCATCGGGCGCTTCGCTGACCTGCCCATCCACCTCCAGCACCGATCCGCCCATCCGCAACGTGAGCCGACCGCCATCGGTGTCGACGACGATGTCCCATTGCTGCGGTCCTTCGTGAAGGAAATCGAATGCAGCGGTTACCGGCACGCGCGCCCCCACCAGCCCGTCGCACGACAGGCGCAGGTCGGCGGCGAGCGGCGACATCCGCCCCTCGGGCACGTGCATCTCGGCATCGTCGACCGTCCAGCCGCCGGGCAGGATCTCGGTCGCGATCGACAGCGCGTTGATCCCCGGATCGAACACGCCGAACCCGCCGGCCTCCAGGATCCAGTCCTGGCCGGGGTGCCAGCGACGAATATCTTCACGCCAGTCGATCGTAACGCGCTCGACCCGCCGCCCTTCGAGCCATTGGCGCGCCGGCGCGACGCCCGCCGCCTCGCGCGAGTGCCAGGTCGCGAACAGCGTCCGGCCCGCGGCGACCGCATGCGCCTCGATCCGGGCGACCTCCGACAGCGTGGCGGCGGGCGGCTTTTCCATCATCACGTCGAGCCCGGCATCGATCGCCGCCATCGCGATCTCGGCGCGACCCACCGGCGGCGTGCACAGCGACACCGCATCGAGGTTATGCCCCGCCGCCACCAGTTCGGCGATATCGTGATAGTTCGGGACCCCGTCGACGACCGCGTTGCGACTGACCGCAGCGACCAGTTCGAATCGGGGATCCTGCGCGATCGCCGGCAGATGCTGGTCGCGAGCGATCTTGCCGATCCCGACGATGGCGAGGCGGATCGGCTTTAGGGACGACAGGTCAGCAGCCATGCAGGAATCCTCTAAGATTTGTCTTACTTTTCATAGGGGGCAGGAGGGCGGCGATCAACGGTAACCCGCATCACTCCGTCTTGCGAAACGTCACGACTGGCGAAACGCTTTCACCAAGGTTTTCGCCAGGACGGGCCGACATGCAGCGTGCTGGGCGCGCCGTCCTAACACTTTGTCACCTCGAACTGGCTCGACGCGTATTCCCGTCAAACCTGTAACCGTCATTCCCGCGGAGGCGGGAACCCATACTGGCAAGCCTCGCGATAGCATCGCGACCGTTTGAGCTTATGGATCCCCGCCTCCGCGGGGATGACGGAGCATGGCATGTCGCAGAGGTATACCTGTCGACGAGTTCCGGGGTCCGTTCCATACGCCAAATCTCATGGATTTCGCAGCACCGCGACTGCCGGGTTCAGCCTCTCCCAAGCAAACCCGAATGGTCCGGCATGGCAAAGAAAAAGCGGAGTTGGCGGTTAAAACCGAACGTCGATACGCCTCAGTCCTCGCCGATCAGCACCAGCACGTCGCCGATGATCCGCGTCATCGCCACCCTCGCCGCACCCGCATCGCGCGCGATGATCGCGTCCGCCACCGCGGCATGGTCGGCGATGTTCGCCGACCGCCCCTTGATCCGGTTGGTGAAGCGGATCGAAGTACGTAGCGCGGTCGACACCACCGACTGGAACTGCGCGTAGAACGGGTTCTTCGATGCGCGCAGGATCGCGACATGGAACGCGATATCGGCCTCCAGCGGATCGGTCAGCCCCGCTTCGCCGGCCTCCATCTGCGTCAGCCCGCCGCGGATCGCCTGCAGGTCCGCCGTGTCGCCAAACCGCGCCGCCAGCGCCGCCGCCTCGGGTTCGATCGCCACGCGCAGCTGATTGAAGTGCCGCAACAACTCGACCGAGAATTTGCGCTCGAGTGTCCAGCGCAGCACGTCGGTATCGAACAGGTTCCAGGCGCTGGCCGGCTGCACCACCGTGCCCTGACGCGGCCGAGCGCTCACCAGACCCTTGGCGGTCAGCATCTTGACCGCCTCGCGCGTGACAGAGCGACTGACCCCGTGCGTCTTGGCGATCTCCGCCTCGGTCGGGAACGGCCGCGTTTCGTAGCGCCCGGTCACGATCGCCCGCCCCAGCGTATCGAGCATGCCGTGGGTGAGGTTGCGACCCGCGACGGCGGCGGGCGGAAATGTCTCGCTGTCTGTCATGTCGGTAGCCATCGCCCGGGTTCTGACGCAACATGCCCCTGCTGTCACGTTTCCAGGCTCCTTACTGGACTTGCTCCTATTATCGTATAAATATCTGGCCAGATGCGATCGCAAGATCGGGCTAGAATCGAGAGCGTGACCATGAGCCCATTTATCGCCGTCGACTGGGGCACGACCAACCGCCGTGCATTCCGGATCGAGAACGGCAGCGTGGTGGCGACCGAACGCGACGATCGCGGCGCGGCGACCGTCGCTACCGACGAGTATGACGCGGAGGTCGCGGGCATTCGCGACCGGCTCGGCGACCTGCCGATGCTGCTCGCCGGGATGGTCGGATCGAACATCGGCTGGCGCAGCGTACCCTATGTCGCCGCGCCCGCGGGCCTGCCGCAGATCGCCGCCGCACTCGACCGAATCGACGCGCGCACCGCGATCGTGCCGGGCCTGTCGTACCGTGACGGCCTGCATGCCGACGTCATGCGCGGCGAGGAGGTTCAATTGCTCGGCGCGGTCGCCGCCGGGCTCGTCCCACCCGACGCGCTGCTGTGCCAGCCGGGCACGCACTGCAAATGGGCGACCGTCGAAGCCGGCGCGATCGTCCGGTTCACCACCGCGATGACCGGCGAGATGTTCGCGCTGCTCCGCGCGCACGGTGTCCTCTCGCGCCAGTTGGGCCACCCGGTCGCGTCGGGGGCGGCGTTTCTCGACGGCGTCGCGGAAGGCGCGAAACGCGATCTCGCCGCCAGCCTGTTCGCGATCCGCGCGCGCGGCGTGCTCGGGATCGCCGACGACGCACACGCCGCCTCGTTCGCGAGCGGACTGCTGATCGGCGCGGATACCGCCGCGCGGATCGAGCCGGGCGCGACCGTCCATATCCTCGCCGATCCCGCGCTCGGCGCGCTGTATGCCAGCGCGATCGATGCGCTCGGCGGCACCGCACACCATATAGATAGTCAGGCCGCATTCGTAGCTGGCATCACTCGCATCCAGGACCTTGCCGCATGACCGACCACCGCCAGGCCTTCGACGCCGCCTTCGCCAAATGCCCGCTGATCGCGATTCTGCGCGGGGTGAAGCCCGACGAGGTCGAGGCTATCGGCGAGGCACTGGTCGCGGCCGGGTTCACGATCCTCGAAGTGCCGATGAACTCACCCGATCCGCTCGACAGCATCGCCCGGCTGGCGCGTAAGCTCGAGGGTCGCGCGGTGGTCGGTGCCGGCACCGTGCTGCGCGTGGAAGACGTCGAAGCCGTCGGCGCGGCGGGCGGAACGCTGATCATCGCCCCCAACGCGAACCTGCGCGTGATCGCCGCGGCGGCCGAGCGCGGCTATGTCGCGCTGCCAGGCATCGCCACGCCGACCGAGGCGTTCGCCGCGCTCGACGCAGGCGCCGCCGCGCTCAAGCTGTTCCCCGCCGAAGCCGCCAGCCCGACCGTCCTGAAGGCGATGCGCGCGGTACTGCCGAAGGATACGCGCGTGCTGCCAGTCGGCGGAATCGTGCCGGAAGGCATGGCGGCCTGGACTCAGGCGGGCGCAGCCGGGTTCGGGCTCGGTTCCGCCCTGTACGCCCCAGGAATGACCGCAGCCGATGTCGGCGCCCGCGCAGCCGCCTTCATCTCAGCGTTGAAGGCCGAGTAACGCGCCTTCCGCCTTCCGCCCCCGCCCCCGTTCGTGCCGAGTAGGGACCGAGTAGCCCTGCAAAAGGCGTATCGAGGGCGCGTATCGAGGTACAGGTTCCGCGCGCCAACCTGTCCTTCGATACGCCGTCTCGATGCGCTCCCTACGGCGCTACTCGACGGCTACTCGGGACGAACGGAAAAAGGATAACCCTGCAGAGGGTAACGCTACTTACCCCGCCTCACATACCGCCGCCCCAGAAAATCGAACGCGGGCAGCGCCTCGTGCCGCTTCAGCCCGAACCACGCCGCGTTCTCCCAGTTGGACCCCGTCCCCCAGCGCGTCTTGCACCCGGTCGAGACCCAGCCCGGCTCCCAATACACCACGCCGATCCCGCCCGCATCGACCACCGCCTGCGTCAGGTCGACGAGATAGTCGCGCTGCCCGATCGGCGTCGCGGGATAGCCCGGCAGCAGCGAATCCGCACCCAGCAGGTCGGGTGACGCGTCCTCGCCGACCGGACTGAACGGATAGGCGGTCTCGACGACGATCACGTCCGCCTTGTACCGCGCCTTCACCGCCGCGATCGTCGCGCCCAGTTCGGCGGGCGTACGCGTCGACCATTTGCGGTAATAGCTGATCCCGATCACGTCGAAATCGCGCACGCCCGCCTTCGCCGCCGCGTCGAACCACGCCGCGACATGCTCGGGCTGCGCGATGTGGAGCATGATCCGCGGGTTGATCGTCGCAACCTTTCCCGCGTCGCGCACCGCCTTGATCCCGGCGTTGAGCAACGTCGCGTTGCGCGTCCAGTCGATCTTGCGATCCTTCAGATTGCCGTTCGGCAACGGCCCCATGACTTCAGGATTGGTCTCGTTGCCGACCTGCACCATCTCCGGCATCAAGCCCTGCGCATCGAGCGTGCCCAACACGTCGCGCGTGTACGCATACAGCGCCTTGGCCTGCGCCGCGGTGTCGAGCTTCGCCCAGGCGGCGGGCGCGATCTGCTTCTCGCCGTCCGCCCAATCGTCCGAATAATGGAAATCGAGCAGTACCTGCATCCCCGCCGTCTTCGCGCGCCGGATCGTCTTCGTCACATCGGCAAGATCGCTGTATTTCGTCCACTTCGCGTCGTTCCAGATGCGGACGCGGACGATGTTGCCGCCCTTCCCCTTCATCAGGACGAACGGATCGACCGGCTTGCCGTTCGCGCGATAGACCGTGCCGCACGCCTCCATCTCGTTGACGTAGGACAGGTCGGCACCGAGATAGAGCCCGCTGGCCGGCTTGGGCGCAAGCGGCTGCGCGGTCGCAGTCGAGGCGAACAGCGCGAGGCCGAGAGCGATACGACGCATCAACGGTCTCCCGCGGGCATCGCCATGATCCGCAACGAAGCGGGCTTTATCCCCTCGCCGCTCACCCGCACCGCAAACGGCCCCGGCTGCTCGCCGACCCGGACGATCGCCTGCGCGAGCCCGTGAAACGCGCGGCGCTGCGTCGCGACGTCGGGCTCCAGGCTGGTCGGATTGCCGTTGCCGACCCCGATCACCGCCGCGCCGCCGCTCGTCTCGAACCGCAGCAGCGTATCCGCATCGGGCACCGGCCGGCCGCGCGCATCGACGATCTCGGCCTTGAGCATGACGACATCGTTGCCGTCCGCCTTCGCCACGCGCCGATCCGCGGTCAGCCGCACCGCTGTCGCCGCCCCCGCAGTCTCCCGCACCGAAGACGCCACGCGCCGCCCCTTGTTAAAGCCACGTGCCTCGAGTCTGCCCGGCGCGTAAGGCACGCTCCACGCGAGATGCCCGTTGCGCGGCATCGGTTTCCGCCCGAGCGACCGCCCATTGAGCAGCAGCTCGACCGCGTCGCAATTGCCGTGCGCCCAGACCTCGATCGGCTGGCCCTCGCGGCCGGGCCCCATCTTTTCCGGCCACGTCCAATGCGGCAACAGATGGACCTGCGGCAGATCCGGTCGCCACCACGCGCGATAATAGTGAAAATTGTCCTTCGGGAAGCCGCACGTGTCGAGCACGCCGAAATAGCTCGATATGCTCGGAAACTGCGCGAACGGCGTCGGCTCGCCGCGATAATCGAATCCGGTCCAGATGAACCCACCCGCGATATACGGCCGCGTCGCCGCCACCGACCACCAGCCCTCTGCGGTCGACGCCCACCACGGATGCTCGGTATCGTACGCGCGCACCACATGCGCCGCCGCGTCGTTGAAATACGCCCCCCTCGTGCTGACGGTGCTGCCGGTCTCGGTGCCCATCGTCGGCACGTCGGGAAAGCGCTGGTGGAACGCCTCGATCTTGTCGGTGCGATAGTTGAAGCCGACCACGTCGACGACCTTCGCCGCACCGCTGTCCCAGCTATTGTCGAACGCAAACGTCGTCGGCCGGGTCGGATCGAGCTTCCGCACCGCCGCCTGCATCTCGGACGTAACCCGCGCGCCCTTCGCCGAGCCCTGTTGCGGCTCCTCGTTGCCGAGCGACCAGGCGATCACGCTCGGCCGGTTGCGATCGCGGCGGACGATCCGGTCGAGCTGCGCCATCGCCTCGTCGTCGCTGCTGTTGAGCCGCGCCTCGACGATCATCATCATGCCCGCCGCGTCGCACACATCGAGCAGCGCGGACGCCGGCGGGTTGTGCGCGCTCCGCCACGCGTTCGAACCCATGTCCTTCAGTTGCGCGACGCGCCACGCATGCAGCGCATCGGGGATGCCGGTGCCGACCCCCGCATGATCCTGATGATTGCAGCTGCCGAGCAACTTGACCGGCATGCCGTTGAGCAGGAACCCACGCGCACCGTCGAAATGGATCGTGCGGATACCGAAGTGCGTGTCGTACCGGTCGACCACCCGCCCGCCGATGACGATCTCGGCTTCGACGGTATAGAGCTTAGGCGTCTCGACCGACCACAGCACCGGCGTCGCGACGTGCGCCTGCTGGTCGAGCACGCGCCGTTCGCCAGCCGGCAGCGTAAAGCCGGTTTCGGGCAAGTCCGCGACCGGGCGGCGATCCGGGCCGACGATCCGCTGGCGCACCACGCCCTCGACCGCCGCATCGCCGCTGTTGAGGATTTCGGTCGCGGTCGACACCTGCGCGCCGTCCGACCGCACCTCGGCGCGGACCACGGTCCCCCATTGCGGGACATGGACCGGATCGGCGCGGACCAGGTCGACGTGGCGATAGATCCCCGCGCCCTCGTAGAACCAGCCCTCGCCCAGCGTCGCGTCGACACGGACGGTCACGACGTTGCGGCCGCCGTCGTAATCGAGGAAATCATCGATCTCGACGCGGAACGGCGCATAGCCGCTCTCGTTGCGCCCGACGATATGGCCGTTCACAAAGACGAGGCAGTCGCGGAACACGCCGTCGAATTCGAGCCATAGCCGACGTCCGCGATCCGCAGCGGTGACTGCGATCGGGCAGCGATACCAGCCGATGCTGTTGGCGGGGAAATTGCGGCCGATCGCCTTGAACCCGTGCGCGGCGACGGCGTCCTCGGTATCCTTCGACGCCGGCGTTGCAGGCGGTGCGAACGGGAGCGCCACCGCCCAGTCGTGCGGCACGCGCACCTGTTGCCACGCGCCGTCGTCGAACGCCGGCAGCGCCGCATCCGCGGTCGCCGCGCCCGCCTTGGCGAAGGTCCGCTGATTGCGTCCGAAGCCGAAATCGCGGTCGAGATCCGCCGCATGGCCGAGATGGAAACGCCAGACGTCGAGCCGCTCCGTCGATCGTGGCGAGCGCGGTACAGGCGCTTGCGCCGCCGCACCCGCGAATGCTGGCGTGGCGGCAACGGTGAGCGCAGCGGCGCTCTGGCCGAGCACCGCACGGCGAGTAGGATGTGGCAATCAGTCTCTCCCGGTTTTATTTATCGGATAAACTACGTCAGGCGATTGCGCGAGCGTGATTTGCGCCGACGTGCGCATCGCGGGATCGTCTTCGGCCGACGTTGCGACTAGGGCGACACGATGATGTTCGCGGACCACGTCAGAGACCTTGCCAACCTCGCCGCAGCGGATCGTCGCCGAACGCTCGCCCCCCGCCGCGGCATCGATTTCGCCTCGAACGACTATCTCGGTCTCGCCGGATCGGACCGGCTGCGGGCATCGATGATCGAGGCCCTGTCGCGCGGCGTACCCGTCGGCTCGGGTGGGTCGCGGTTGCTGCGCGGCAATGCGCCCGAGCATGAGGCGCTGGAGGCGGACGCCGCGCGGTTCTTCGGGACCGAGGCTGCACTGTTCTTCGCGAGCGGCTATGTCGCCAACACGATCCTGTTCGCGACGCTCCCGCAGCGCGGCGACCTGATCGTCCACGATGCGCTGATCCACGCCAGCGCGCACGAAGGCATGCGTCTCACGCGAGCGACCTGCGTCGCCGCTGCGCATAACGATGCCGATGCGTTCGAGGATGCGATCGCCGCGTGGCGCGCGTCGGGCGGCACAGGTCGCGTGTGGATAGCGGTCGAGAGCCTCTACAGCATGGACGGCGACCAAGCCCCGCTCGCAGCGCTCGCCAAGATCGCGGATCGGCACAACGCCGTCCTGCTGATCGATGAAGCGCACGCAACAGGCGTGTTCGGCACCGACGGCCGCGGACTGGCCGAAGCGCTCGACGGCCGAGAGAACGTCATCACCTTGAGGACTTGCGGCAAGGCGCTGGGGTGCGAGGGTGCCCTGTTGTGCGGGCCCGCTGTGATGCGCGAGTTCATCGTCAATCGCGGCCGCGGGTTCATCTTCTCGACCGCACCGTCGCCGCTGATGGCACTGGCGGTCGGCGAGGCACTGCGGATCGTCGCAGACGAACCGGCGCGCCGGGAGAGGCTCTGGACGTTGATCGCCACGGCGGAGCGCGTGCTCGCACCCTACGGCGTCGCGGCGACGGGATCGCAGATCCTGCCGCTGGTGCTGGGCGATGCCGCGCGGACGATGCGCGTCGCCGGCGCGATTCAGGCGGCCGGGTTCGACGTGCGCGGGATCCGGCCGCCGACAGTGCCCGAGGGCGGATCGCGGTTGCGGATTTCGTTGACGCTCAACGCCACGGTCGCGGATATCGAGGCTTTGGCCGAGGTCATGGAAGAGGCATTGCAATGACGATCGTCGTTACCGGAACGGACACCGATATCGGCAAGACCGTGTTCGCCGCCGGGCTCACCGCCGCACTCGGCGCACGCTACTGGAAGCCCGTGCAGGCCGGGCTCGCCGATGGCAGCGATGCAGCCTCGGTCGTAACGCTCGGCGTCCCCGCGGACCGGGTCCTGCCGGAAGCATACCGGCTGACGACGCCATGCTCGCCGCATCTCGCCGCCGAGATCGACCGCGTGACGATAGATCCGGACCGGCTTGCGCTACCCCAGGTCGATGGTCCGCTGGTGGTCGAAGGCGCGGGCGGCGTGATGGTCCCCGTCACACGCGAGTTGATCTTCGCAGACCTGTTCGCGCGGTGGAACACGCCGGTCGTGCTAGTCGCGCGCACCGGGCTCGGCACGATCAACCACAGCCTGCTCTCGATCGAGGCACTGCGCAGCCGCGCTGTCCCCATCCTCGGCATCGCCTTCGTCGGCGATGCGGTCGAGGATAGCGAGGCGACGATCGCCACGCTCGGCAAAGTCCGTCGGCTGGGCCGCCTGCCCCGCCTCGATCCGCTGAACGCCGCCACCCTGGCCGAAGCGTTCGCAGCGAACTTCGACCTGGAAGCGTTCCGATGATCGACTCCCCCGTCTGGCATCCCTTCACGCAGCACGGCCTGCGCGAGCCGATCCCGCTCGTCACGCATGCCGAGGGCGCCGCGCTCTACACGTCGGACGGACGGCGGATCGTCGATGCGATCTCGTCCTGGTGGGTCACCACGCATGGCCACGCCAACCCGAAGATCATGGCGGCGATCGCCGAACAGGCGGGCAAGCTCGACCAGATCATCTTCGCCGGCTGGACGCACCAGCCTGCCGAAGACCTTGCACGCGGCCTGACCGCGATCATGCCGCCGGACCTTACGCGAGTCTTCTTCTCGGACTCAGGCTCGACCAGCGTCGAGTGCGCGCTGAAGATGGCGCTCGGCTATTGGCTCGATCGCGGCGAGGATCGCCACCGCATCCTCGTGCTCGAACACGGCTATCACGGCGACACGATCGGCGCGATGTCGGTCGGCGCGCGCGGCGTCTACAACCGTGCCTACGCGCCGCTGCTGTTCGACGTCGGCACGATCCCCTTCCCCGCCGCCGGATGCGCGCAAGCAACGCTCGACGCGCTGGAGAAAGCCTGCGCCGCACACCCCGCCGCGTTCATCGTCGAGCCAATGCTACTCGGCGCCGGCGGAATGCACATCTATCCCGCGCACATCCTCGCCGAGATGCGGAGGATCTGCGCGCGCCACGACGTGCTGTTCATCGCCGACGAGGTGATGACCGGCTGGGGCCGCACCGGCACCTTGCTCGCGTGCGAGCAGGCGGGCGTGGTGCCCGACATCCTCTGCCTGTCAAAAGGGCTGACGGGCGGCGCGATCCCGCTCGCGGTGACGATGGCGACCGAGGCGATCTACCAGGCGCATTACGGCACAGACCGCGCGCGGATGTTCTTCCACTCGTCAAGCTACACCGCCAACCCGATCGCCTGCGCCGCCGCCAATGCGAACCTCGCGATCTGGCGCGACGAACCGGTGCGCGAGCGGATCGCCGACCTCGGCACACGCCAGGCCTCGCGCCTGGAAACCCTCGCTCGCCACCCCCGCATCGCCAACGCGCGCCAGATCGGCACCATCACCGCGGTCGAACTCCGCGGCGAGGACGGCTATCTGTCGCAGATCGGCCCGCGCCTGCTCGCGTTCTTCGGAGACCGCGACCTGCTGCTCCGCCCGCTCGGCAACACCGTCTACGTCATGCCGCCCTATTGCATCGACGATTCCGATCTCGACCGAATCTACGCGGCGATCGCCGAAGCATGCGACACGATCAGGCAAGACTCCTGACGCTATTGCTGCATTGCAGCAACAAATGATGTACATGCAACGTTGAGATAAGATCGCGGCCGAGTACGCTGGCGACGAAAGGCTCGAGTCACGTGAGAAACATCGCCGATACCCTCGCCCGCATGGCGCGCGCCGGAGCACCGACCCCGCGCGACACCGTACAGAGTCGCCTGACGCCGCTAGTGGAGTTCGGGACCAACCCGGGTGCCCTGCTGGGCTTCAGCTACGTTCCCGCCAACCTACCAGCGAACGCGCCACTGGTCGTCGTCCTGCACGGCTGCACGCAGACCGCGGCCGGGTATGACCACGGTGCAGGCTGGTCGAAGCTCGCCGATCGCGCGGGCTTCGCGCTGGTCTTCCCCGAGCAGACGCGTGCGAACAACCCTAACCTCTGCTTCAACTGGTTCGCATCGGAGGACACTGCACAAGCCGGCGGCGAGGCCGAATCGATCGCGCAGATGACCGAGACGATGATCGCGCACCACGGCCTCGACCGCAGCCGCGTGTACGTTACCGGCCTGTCGGCGGGCGGCGCGATGACGATGGCGATGCTCGCCACGCGGCCGGACCTGTTCGCGGGTGGCGCGGTGATCGGCGGCCTCGCCTACGGCACCGCCACCGGCGTGTCGCAGGCACTCGACCGGATGCGCGGGCACGGCGATACCAGCGACACAGCGCTGGTCGATCTGGTCCGCAGCGGCGCGCGTGGCCATAACGGGCGCTGGCCGACGCTCGCGATCTGGCACGGCGGCGCGGACGCGACGGTGAGCGTGGCGAACGCGGACACGATCGCGCGGCAATGGCGCGGCATCCACGACGTCGATGCGAAGGCCGTGCGGACGGAGCGGGTAGGCACCGCCGTCCACCGGATCTGGTCCGACGCGGACGGGCGTGACGTCGTCGAGGACTGGACCGTGCCGGGCATGGGCCACGGCACGCCGATCAATCCGTTGCACGGCGAGCGCTTGGGCGCCGCAGGGCCGTTCATGCTCGACGTCGGACTTTCGAGCACGGCGGTGATCGCGAAGTCCTGGGGCCTGGTTGCGGCTGGGAGGACGGCGACTGCGGCCAAGCCGGCCCCGGTCGAACGCGTCGCCAAGATCGCAATACCCGTGCTGCCAAAGCCTGCGGCGAGGCCACGCGCCGAAGCGCCCACCGGTATCCAAGCGACGATCGAGAACGCGCTCCGGGCGGCCGGTTTAATGCGGTAGGATAGGCATCGGCTAGCTGTTGGGTGCACTCCCGCCAACTCCCACCCGTCATCCTGACGAAAGTCAGGATCCAGAGCCATATGGACCACCATCCGTTACCCTGGATCCTGACTTTCGTCAGGATGACGGAGTGGTTGGGAAAGGTCGCGCGGCCAGAGCCCGTTCACACCGCATCGCGCCCTGATCCTCCCCCGCTAGGGGGAGGTGGCAGGCACTTCGCCTGACGGAGGGGGCGGCATGGACGGCATCCGTTGCATCTCCTCCCATGCGTCGCCTTCCCTACCAAGAGGAGGATCGACGCTAGTAATCGACAAGCCACCCAACCCGGCTAAAGCCAGCGCATGACGTCCACCCCGCCCCGCCCCTGGCGCACCGAATTCGCCGCCACGCTGAAACTCGCCTGGCCACTGGTAGCGACCAATCTCGCGCAGGCACTGGTCGGCGCGACCGACGTGGCGATGCTAGGGCGGCTCGGGTCGGACACGCTGGCGGCGGCGACGCTCGGCCTCAACCTCTACCTCGTCTTCCTGATCTTCGGGATGGGCCTCACCACCGCCGCCGTCCCGATGATCGCGCGCGAGCGCGGCGCACGCCCGCACGCGGTGCGTGATATCCGGCGGACCGTGCGCCAGACGATCTGGGTCGCTGCCACGCTCTGCGTGCCCTCGTGGATCGTGTTGTGGAATGCGGAGCCGATCCTAGTCCACCTGCTCGACCAGGATCCGCTGCTCGCGCACGAAGCCGCAAGGTTCGTCCGCGCCGTGATGTGGGGAATGCTCCCGAGCCTCTGCTTCCTCGTGCTCCGCGCGTTCGTCGCGGCGCTCGAGAAACCCGCCTGGTCGCTGGTGGTGATGGTCGGGCTGCTGGTCGTCAACGCCGGGCTCAACTGGCTGCTGATTTTCGGCCACGCAGGCCTCCCCGCGCTCGGCCTGCTCGGCTCGGGCATGGCGAGCAGCATCGCCAACGGCCTGAGCTTCGTCGCGATGGCCGCGGTCATCGTCTACGCCAAGCCGTTCCGCCGCTATCGCCTGCTCGGCCGGTTCTGGCGCGCCGACTGGCCACGCTACCGCGCGGTCTGGAAACTCGGCCTGCCGATCGCGATCACGCTCGGGTTCGAGTCCACCGTGTTCATCGCCGCGGTGTTCCTGATGGGGCTGCTCGGCACCGTGCCACTTGCGGCGCATGCGATCGCGATCCAGATCGCCAGCGTCACGTTCATGGTCCCGCTCGGCATCGCGCAAGCTGCCACCGTCCGCGTCGGTCTCGCCTCGGGTCGCGGCGACCGTGCCGGCATCGGCCGCGCCGGCTGGGCGGCGTTCGCGATCGGCGAAGGCTTCATGGTGCTGACCGCAACGCTGCTAATCCTAGCCCCACAAATGCTGATCGGCATCATCCTCGACGTCGACGCGCCCGCCAACGCACCCGTCGTCGCGCTGGCGATCTCGCTGCTCGCGGTCGCCGCGGTGTTCCAGGTGGTCGACGGCGCGCAGGTGATCGGCGCAGGCATGTTGCGCGGGCTGGGCGATACCAAGGTGCCAATGCTGTTCGCCGCGATCGGCTATTGGGGCATAGGAATCGGCGTGGGCGCATGGCTCGCGTTCGGCCGAGGCTGGGGCGGAGTCGGCATCTGGACCGGGCTGGCGACTGGATTAGCCGTAGTATCGGTACTGATGATCGCCCGTTGGCAGGCGCGCGAACGACTTGGCCTCGGCTAAGGCTCGGCTGGCCTCTTTGTCCGACAATAAGGATACATAATCGCGCGAATGTGTTAACGTGTGTTAAACCATAGGAGCGTGACATATGCCTGATCAAGACCGCATCGTCGCGATCGGGTTGCTCACGCAGCGCGACGTCTTCGCGCTTGGCCATGACCTGTCGCGCGTCTATCCGATCGACGAGATGCCGTGCTTCGGCAGCCTGCTCGGTGCGATCGACGACGCCGACCGCGCGTTCCACCGCGCCCGCGATGCGCAGCAGCTTGCCATTCCTTTGCGACAGAGCGCAACCTCGCGCGCATAGCGGCGTTCGAGACCCGCTGCCCCGCGGAGATCGATCATGACGCTGCCTACCGAAATGCTGCTGTTTGGCTGGTCGACGGTCCTGCTGTTCGCCTACATTATGATCCAGGGGCAGACCGCGACGCGCGACCGCGGGCTCGGCTGGAACGCGGGGCCCCGCGACGGCGTGCAGAAGCCGCTCGGCGAGATGGCCGGCCGCGCCGAACGTGCGCTCAAGAATTTCCAGGAAACCTACCCGGTCTTCATCGCGCTCGCGCTGGGGCTGGCAGTGACCGATCGCACCGGCGGGCTGGGTGCGATCGGGGCTTGGCTCTGGTTCGGTGCGCGGATCGCCTACATCCCGCTCTATCTGTTCGGCATCAAATATGTGCGCAGCCTGTGTTGGACGGTGTCGATCCTCGGCCTGCTGCTCATGCTGATCCGCTTCCTCTAAAACCTAGTTTCGCAGCGTGCGGATGATCGCCGAGAAGTCGAGGCTACCCTGCCCGGCCTCGGCAAACGCCTCGTAGCGCTCGGCCGCCTTCGCGCCCATCGGCGTATCCGCGCCGGTGTCCTTTGCCGCTTCCATCGCGAGCCGCAGGTCCTTCAGCATCAGCGCCGCCGCGAATCCGCCCTGATAATCGTGGTCGGCAGGCGTATCGGGACCAATGCCGGGCAGCGGTGCATAGGTGGTCATCGACCAGCTCTGCCCCGACGATACGCTGGCGATATCGTAGAACGCCTGCGCATCGAGCCCGAGCTTCTCTGCCAGCACGAACGCCTCGCAGGTCGCGATCATCGTCGCGCCGAGGATCATGTTGTTGCAGATCTTCGCCGCCTGCCCCGCGCCGTTCGCGCCCGCATGAATGACCGCCTTGCCCATGTCGGCAAGGATCGCCTGCGCGCGGTCAAACGCCTCCGCCGAGCCGCCGACCATGAAGGTCAGCGTGCCCGCATTCGCCGCGCCGATCCCGCCCGAGACCGGCGCGTCGACCGCGACGAGTCCCTTGGCCTGCGCCGCGGCGGCAACCTGCTTGGCGGTGGCGACGTCGATCGTCGAACAGTCGATCAGGATGGCGGAGGGCGACGCGATGCCGAACAGCGCGTCATAGACCTCCGCGACATGCTTGCCGGCGGGGAGCATCGTCACGA
Organism: Sphingomonas sp. PP-CE-3A-406; assembly: GCF_003688625.1. GTDB lineage: Bacteria > Pseudomonadota > Alphaproteobacteria > Sphingomonadales > Sphingomonadaceae > Sphingomonas. The sequence continues at coordinate 822,762 of NZ_RCWY01000003.1, read as the reverse complement.
TCGCCTCGGCGCCATCGGCGGCTTCGGCAGCGGACGCGACCGGTAGGCAGCCAGCGGCCTTCGCCTTGTCCAAGGCGTCCGCGCTCAGATCGAACGCGCGGACGTCGTGACCCTTCTTGGCAAGGTTCGCCGCCATGCCGCCGCCCATGTTGCCGAGCCCGATGAAACCGATCCGTGCCATGTTCTCTCTCCTAATTTTGCTCCCCTCCCGTTCACGGGAGGGGTTGGGGGAGGGGCGTGCCTCACAGACCGGACGCCGGTACGTACGTCGCGCCCTTCCCCTAGCCCCTCCCGCAAGCGGGAGGGGGACTACGATCATTTCCCCGTCCAGGTCCCGGCGCGCTTCTCGACGAAGGCCGCCATACCTTCGCTCTGGTCCGCGGTCCCGAACAACCCGTGGAACAGCCGCCGCTCAAACTGGACGCCCATCGCCAGCCCCGTCTCGAACGCCACGTTGACCATTTCCTTGTTCGCCAGCACCGCCAGCGGCGCCATCGCAGCGATCGTGGTCGCCGTCTTAACCGCCTCCTCGACCAACTCGTCCGCCGGCACGATCCGCGAGACCAGCCCCGCGCGCTCAGCTTCCTCGGCATCCATCATCCGCCCGGTCAGGCACATCTCCATCGCCTTGGCCTTGCCGACCGCGCGCGTAAGCCGCTGCGATCCGCCCATGCCCGGCGACACCGCGAGCTTGATCTCGGGCTGCCCGAACTTGGCAGTATCGGCGGCGAGGATGAAGTCGCACATCATCGCCAGCTCGCACCCGCCCCCGAGCGCATAGCCCGCGACCGCCGCGATCACGGGTTTGCGTGTGCGCGTGAAATTCTCCCAGCCCGCGAAGAAGTTGCTCGCGTACATCTCCGCGAAGCCCTGCGACTGCATCTCCTTGATGTCCGCCCCCGCCGCGAACGCCTTCGTGCTCCCAGTCAGCACCGCGCAGCTCTGCGACGGATCCGCATCGAACGCGGCAAACGCGGCGATCAGGTCGGCAAGCACCTGCGAATTCAGCGCATTCAGCGCCTGAGGCCGGTTTAGCGTAACGAGCGTGACGCCACCGCGCTGCTCGACCAGGATCGTTTCGTATTCGGCCATGTCGTTCTCCAATTACTACGTCATCCTGGACTTGATCCAGGATCCAGAGCCACAAACGTCGTTGCCTGCAACACTGGATCCTGACTTTCGTCAGGATGACGGGTCAGCCCGGTGTCCACGCTTCCGCTTCAGGCAACGGCGCAAAGATCTGGTCGATCACGTGATCGGTCACATCCTCGGGCGTCGCCGGATCCCAGCGCGGCGCATTGTCCTTGTCGACGATCACCGCCCGCACGCCCTCGATAAAGTCATGCCGCTGCACGACATGCGCGCCGACCGCATATTCCTGCCGCATCTCGTCCGCGAAACTCGCCATCGCCGCCCCTTCGTGGAGCAACCGGAGCGACACCTTCATCGTCTGCGGCGACTTGGTCTTCAGCGTCGCGAGCGTCTGCGTTGCCCACTCGCCGCCATCGGCTTCGAGCGCGGCGTAGATTTCCTCCAGCACGTCCGACGCGAACAGCCGGTCGATCTGGTCCTTGCGCGCGAGAATCTTCGCGTCGGGCGCCGGCACCGCCAACCCATCGAGCACGCCAGCGATATCCTGTGGCGTCTCCGCGACCCGTGCCTTGGCCGTATCAAGCCTATCGCTCGCCAGAAAATGCGTCGCCAACCCAAGCGCGAGGCACTCCGCGCCATCGAGCCGGTGCCCGGTCAGCGCGAGATACTGCCCGATCCGCCCCGGCAACCGCGACAGATACCAACCGCCGCCGACATCCGGGAACAGCCCGATCCCCGTCTCCGGCATCGCAAACTTGGTATTCTCGGTCGCCACCCGATATCGACACGGCAGCGCCAGCCCGACGCCGCCGCCCATCGTGATCCCGTCCATGAACGCGACGATCGGCTTGGCATAGGTAAACAGCCGGTGGTTCATCCGATACTCGGCATGAAAGAACGCCCGCGCCTCGACGCCATCGGTCGCACCGGACGCGGCAAGCATGCGGATATCCCCGCCAGCGCAGAACCCACGCCCCTCGGCATGATCGACCACGATCGCCTCGACCGCCGCATCGCCCCGCCATGCCTCCAGTGCCTCAAGCACGCCTTCGCACATCGCCAAATTCAACGCGTGCAATGCTTTCGGTCGGTTCAACCGAATACGGCCGACAGGCCCTTCACTCTCGACGATCAGATCATCGGTCACGCGTTCACCTCCCGAACATCATCTCCGCGCCTCTGCGCCTCTGCGCGAACAAGATTCTTTTTCGCGCAGAGGCGCAGAGCAGAAGAAAGACTTGTAGCTGCGCGGACTCACTGCCGGGTCAGTTCGCGACCGACGATCATCCGCATCACCTGGTTCGTCCCCTCGAGGATCGAATGCACACGCAGGTCGCGCCAGAAACGTTCGATCGGATAGTCCTGCAGATACCCGTACCCGCCATGCAGCTGCAACGCGCGGTCGACCACCGACGAGCCGGTATCCGTCGCCAGCCGCTTCGCCATCGCCGCGAACTTGGTCTTGTCGGGCGCGTTCGCCGTCACCTTCGCCGCTGCCATGTAAAGCAGCGCCCGCGCCGCCTCCAACTCGGTCGCCATGTCCGCCAGCATGAACTGCGTGTTCTGGAAGTCCGCGATCGCCTTCCCGAACTGCTTGCGATCCTTGGTATACGCAATCGCCTCGTCGAGACACCGCTGCGCACCACCAAGCGAGCACGCACCGATGTTGAGCCGCCCGCCATCGAGCCCCATCATCGCGATCCGAAAGCCCTCGCCCTCACCCCCGACCATGTTCGCCGCCGGCACGCGGACGCCGTCGAAGATCACCTGCCGCGTCGGCTGCGAATGCCAGCCGAGCTTCTTCTCGTTCGCGCCGAACGACACGCCCGGCATGTCCTTCTCGATCACGAGGCACGAGATGCCCTTGGGCCCGTCCTCACCGGTGCGGACCATCGTCACATACACCTCGTTCTCGCCCGCACCCGAGATGAACTGCTTCGAGCCCGTCACGATCCAGTCGCCGCCGTCGCGAACCGCGCGCGTCTTCAAGGCTGCGGCATCCGACCCAGAACCCGGCTCGGTCAGGCAATAGCTCGCCAGCCGATCCATCGTCACCAGATCGGGGAGGTACTTGTCCTTCACCGCGGCCGACCCGAACCGGTCGATCATCCAAGCCGCCATGTTATGAATGCTGATGAAAGCGGACGTCGAAGGACACCCGTACGACATCGCCTCCATGATCAGCGCAGCCTCGAGCCGCCCCAGCGCAATCCCGCCGCTTTCCTCGCTGACGTAGATCGCCGCGAAGCCGAGCTCGGCCGCCGCCTTGATCGTCTCGCGCGGGAAGATGTGCTTCTCGTCCCACTCGGCCGCATGCGGCGTGATCCGGTCGGCAGTGAAACGGCGCGCCAGCTCCTGGATCTCGCGCTGGTCGTCGGTGAGGTCGAACTGGTTGGTCATAAATCTCTCTTCCGTCATGCTGGGCTCGACCCAGCATCCAGAGCCAGGAACGCCGAAACCTGTGGCTCTGGATCCTGACTTTCGTCAGGATGACGACTTGGGGGAATGATGTGGCTAGGCAACCAGCGGTCTATATCATGGCCAGCTGGCGTAACGGAACGCTCTACATCGGCGTAACGTCCGACCTGATGGCGCGGATCGTTCAGCACCGCGAGGGTACATTCGCTGGCTTCTCAAAACGATACGCGGTCAACCGGCTGGTGTGGTTCGCGATGGCGGACACGATGGAGGCGGCGATCACGCGCGAGAAACAGCTCAAGGTCTGGAAGCGCTCGTGGAAAATCGAATTGATTGAAACGGATAACCCGACGTGGCGCGACCTGGCAGAGGATTGGGGCTTCGACCCCTCACCCAACCACCGCCCGTCATCCTGACGTAAGTCAGGATCCAGAGCCAAGAGCGTCGCGCTTCGTAACTCTGGATCCTGGATCAAGTCCAGGATGACGGCATGTGGGGACGGCAACCTCCTACCCCATCGTCGGGATAACGAACGCGTCGTTATTCCGCGCAGGCCCACCATCCTCAGCCATCGCCGGCAGCGCAGACCCGTCCGGCCAACGCTGCGTGATCGTCTTGACCTTGGTCCAGAACTTCACGCCCTCCATGCCGTGCTGGTTGGTGTCCCCAAACGCCGAGCGCTTCCACCCGCCAAAGGTATGATACGCCACCGGCACCGGGATCGGCACGTTGATGCCGACCATCCCGACGTTCACCCGCGCCGCGAACTCGCGCGCCGCGTGGCCGTTGCGGGTGAAGATCGCGACGCCGTTGCCGTATTGATGCTCGCTCGGCAGGCGCACGGCCTCCTCGAAATCGGCGGCGCGGACGATCTGGAGCACCGGTCCGAAGATCTCCTCCTTGTACGCCGACATGTCCGTCGTCACGTGATCGAACAGCGACGGCCCGATGAAGAAGCCCTTCTCATGCCCCTGCAACGCAAACCCGCGGCCGTCGACGACCAGCTCCGCGCCCTCGTCGACGCCGGTCTGGATCCAGGTCTCGATCCGGGTGCGATGCGCCGCATTCACCACCGGCCCGTAATGCGCGTCGTTGTCGGTCGACACGCCCACGCGCAACCCCGCGATCGCCGGAATCAGCTTTTCGCGCAGAGCCACGGCGGTCTTCTCGCCGACCGGCACCACCACCGGCAGCGCCATGCAGCGCTCGCCCGCCGAGCCGAACGCCGCGCCCGACAGGTCGGCGACGACCTGGTCGAGGTCCGCGTCGGGCATGACGATACCGTGGTTCTTCGCGCCGCCCATCGCCTGGACGCGCTTGCCCGCCTCGACGCCGCGACGGTACACGTAATGCGCGATGTCGGACGACCCGACGAAGCTCACCGCCGAGATCGCGGGATGATCGAGGATCGCGTCGACCATTTCCTTGTCGCCGTGGACGACCTGGAAGATGCCCTCGGGCAGCCCCGCCTCGACGAACAGTTCGCCGAGCCGCACCGGCACCGACGGATCGCGCTCGCTGGGCTTGAGGATGAACGCATTGCCCGTCGCAATCGCGACGCCCGACATCCACAGCGGGATCATCGCCGGGAAGTTGAACGGCGTGATGCCGGCACCGATGCCGAGCGGCTGGCGCATCGAATAGACGTCGATCCCTGGCCCGGCGCCCTGCGTATACTCACCCTTGAGGATGTGCGGGATGCCGCAGCAGAACTCGATGACCTCAAGCCCGCGCTGGATATCGCCCTTAGAGTCTGCGATCACCTTGCCGTGCTCGGACGACAGCAGCCGCGCGAGTTCGTCCATATTGGCTTCGACGAGCCGCTTGAACTCGAACATCACGCGAGCACGCCGTTGAGGGTTAGTCGCGGCCCACCCCGGCTGCGCCTTCTGCGCCGCGGCAACGGCCGCATCCAGATCGGTCGCGCCTGACAGCCGCACGCGCGCCTGCACCTCGCCCGAATTCGGGTCGAACACGTCGCCGAAGCGCTCGGCCGTGCTGGCCGCACCGCTCACGAAATTCTCGATCGTCCGCATGGGCATCCTCTTCTAGTTGCCCGCATCGTCCGCCATAAGCGTTTCGCAGCCAAGTGGGGCTGTTTGCAGATACGCTCTGCAAATATGCAGCATAGGGTGAGGCGTTCATGGATTGGGACGACGTCCGGTATTTCCTCGCTTTGGCGCGCACGCACAGGCTCGGGCCAGCCGCAAAACTGCTCGGGCAGGACGCGACGACGGTGTCGCGGCGCCTGCAGCGGCTTGAGCGGCGACTCCAGACGACGTTGTTCGAACAGACCGTGGCGGGATACGCGCTGACCGAGCGCGGCGCGGCGCTGCTCGACCATGCCGAGACGATGGAGGCGTCCGCGCTTGGCATCCAGGAGGTGGTCGGCAATGACGCGGGCGTGCTCGCGGGGCCGATCCGATTGAGCGTCTCGGAAGGGTTCGGCAGCCGCATCCTCGCGCCGCGGCTCGCGTCGTTCACGAACCAGCATCCGCGGATCGCAGTCGACCTGATCGCGTCGACCGGCTTCCTCAATCCCTCACGGCGAGAGGCGGATATCGCGGTGATGCTCGCGCGGCCGAAAAGCGGCCCGCTGGTGGCGCGAAAGCTGACGGACTATCACCTCGGCCTGTACGCGCATCCGGATCACCTCGCGCGGACAGGGCCGATCGCGACCACCGCGGACCTGATTCGGCACCGGCTGATCGGATACGTGCCCGACATGATCTACGCCCCCGAACTCCGCTATCTGGCGGAGATCGACGGGCGGCTCGATGCCTCGATCCGTAGTTCGAGCATCGTCGCGCAGGCCGAACTGATCGCGGCGGGGGCGGGATGCGGGATACTCCCGTGCTTCATAGGCGACCAAATGCCAGGACTGGTGCGCGTGCTGCCCGAAGCGGTGAATATCCAGCGCTCGTTCTGGCTCGTCGTCCACCGCGACGTCCGGCGGATCGCGCGGATCGATCGGTTCATCGGCTGGCTGGACGCGACGATCGGCGAGCTTAAACCGTTGATGCTGGGCGACACCTCCCGGTCGTTTGCCGCGCCGGAGTGACCCAAGTATAGCGCGCGACGGCGGCATTCCGCTCGTCCGGAGCAACAGCGTGACCCCGACCCTGTACCACAAGATGATCGACTGGATCGGCGACGGCACCGGACTGCCCGACACGATCCTGCATATTCATGCCGGCATGGCGCTGTTGATGCTCGCGCGACTGGTGACCCGCCGGTCGTTCGGGACGTTCATTCCGTGGTGGGTGGTCGTTGCCGGCGAGGCGTTCAACGAGATCATGGACCGCCTGACGTTCGGGTCGTGGCGGTGGGAAGATACCTCGCTCGACATCCTCAATACGCTGTTGTGGCCGACGGTGATCTGTCTCGGTGTGCGACTGCGGCCGATGATCGGGAAGCGCCGGCGATAACTCGCGTCATCCCCCAACGTCATCCCGACGAAAGTCAGGACCCAGAGCCACAAAGGACGACGCCCGTAACCCTGGGCCCTGACTTTCGTCAGGGTGACGGAGCGCGTTAGGGTAACGGGCACTCAGCCCAGCGCGATGTACCGCTGCAGGTGATAATCCTCGTCGCCCAACTGGTGATCGATCATCACCAACCGCTTGGCGTAGTGCGACACGGCGTACTCCCAGGTCATGCCGATGCCGCCGTGAAGCTGGATCGACTCTTCGGCGACCAGCGCGCCGGTCCGCCCGATCGTGTATTTTGCCGCCGCCAGCGCTCGTTCCCGTGCCTTCGCATCATCGCCGTCGAACGCCGACGCCGCGTTGATCACCGCGGAATGTGCCTGCTCAATCTCGAGCAACACCGTCGCCATGCGGTGCTGTAGCGCCTGGAACTTGCCGATCGGCACGCCGAACTGCTTACGGTCGCGGAGGTAGCCGAGCGTCGCCTCCTTGACGAACTCCATCGCCCCGACCGCTTCGGCCGACAGCGCGAGCAACCCCGCCCCGACCGCCGCATCGATGATAGCCTGACCCTGCCCTTCGCCACCGACACGCGCATCGGCGCCGACAGTGACGTTCTCGAACGTCACGTCCCCGGCTGCACCACCCTCGACGACGTTGAAGCTGCGGACCGACACCCCGGCCGTATCCGCCGGCACGAGCAGCACCAGCGGATCGCCGTCCTGCTCGATCACCACGACGAACACCGACGCCGCGCCCGCCTGCGGCACGACCGCCTTCGTCCCGCTCAGTGTCCAGCCATCGCCGCTCTTCGTAGCAGTCACCGACGTCGCGCCATCCTCGTGCGCGAACGCGGCGATCGTCTCGCCGGACACGATCCCGGCGAGCGTCTCGTCATGCCCGCCGGCCTTCGCCAGTGCACGCCCCGCCATCAGCGCACCCAGGAACGGCTCGACCACGAGCGCGCGGCCGAGCGCCTCAAACACGACCATGATGTCGAACCCGCTGCCACCGAAGCCGCCCGCCGCCTCGTCGAACAGCGCCGACACGATGCCGAGTTCACTCAACTGCTGCCAGATCGCAGGGTCATACCCCGCCTCGCCATACGCGCCCGCGTTGCGCGTCTCGATCGGATAGCCGTCGCGCAACGCTCGCACGAGCGTGTCGGCGAGCATGCGGCGGTCGTCGGTGTGTTCGAAGTTCATGGTATCACAGACCCAGGATGGCTTTGGAGATGATGTTCTTCTGGATCTCGTTCGACCCGCCGAAGATCGACAGTTTGCGGTTGTTGAAATAGCTCGGCGCCGCCATCGCCGCGTCCTCCGGGCCGACATCCTCGCCGTTCCACCCGGCCTCCAGAGCTTCGGGTATGTACGGCGCCGCGTACGAGCCGTAGGCGCGACGCGTCAGCGACGTGATCTCCTGGCGGATCTCGGTGCCCTTGATCTTGAGCATCGAGCTTTCCGCGCCTGGCGCACCGCCACCCGCGACCGCCGCGAGCACGCGCAGGTTGGTCGTCTGCATGTTGGCCAGATCGATCTCGACCCGTGCCATCCGCGCCGCGAACAACGGATCGTCGGCCAGCGCACGCCCACCCTTCTTCTGCATCTGCGCGACTTCCTTCAGCCGCTCGAACGAGGCGATCGAGAAGCCGACGCCGGCGATGTTGGTGCGCTCATAAGTCAGCAGGTACTTGGCGTAAGTCCAGCCCATATTCTCTTCGCCAACAAGGTTCGCCACCGGCACTTCGACGTCGGTGAAGAACACCTCGTTCACCTCCTGCTCGCCGTCGATCAGCGTGATAGGGCGTACCTCAATGCCGGGCGACTTCATGTCGATCAGCAGGAACGAGATCCCCTCCTGCTTCTTCGCAGTCGCGTCGGTGCGGACGAGGCAGAAGATCATGTCGGCATGCTGGCCAAGTGTCGTCCAGGTCTTCTGGCCGTTGACGACATAGACGTCGCCCTTCCTGACCGCGGTGGTCTTGAGGCCCGCAAGATCGGAGCCGGCGCCCGGCTCCGAATACCCCTGGCACCACCAGTCGGAGCCATCGAGGATCCGCGGCAGCCACTGCTTCTTCTGCTCTTCGGAACCGTATTTGATCAGCACGGGACCGAGCATGTTGACGCCGAACGGGACCACGCGGGGCGCGTGTGCGAGCGCAGACTCGTTATCGAAGATGAAGCGCTGGATCACGCTCCAGCCGGGACCACCCCATTGCTCGGGCCAATGGTTCGCCAGCCAGCCACGTTCGTTGAGGATCGCGTGCCATTCCTCCATGTCCGACTTGCGCAGCCGCTTGCCCTCGCGGACCAGCGTCGAGAGCCGCGCGGGCAGTTTGTCGCGGAAGAAGCTGCGGACTTCGTCGCGGAAGGCTTCTTCCTCGGGCGTGAAGCTGAGATCCATGGCCATGTGACTCCTGATGTTGGAGCCTGTGTGCCACAGTCGATCGGAGAATTGAAGTACCGGTATGGTCGAAAACGAAGAAAACGCGGTGCTGAACGACGCAGGTTAATCCGGGCGGTATCGCCGCCCACTCGTCATCCTGACGAAAGTCAGGACCCAGGGTAACAGGCGCTAACGGTCCTGGCTCTGGGTCCTGACTTTCGTCAGGATGACGGAGCTGATCAGAACCGATAGCTGATCCAGCCGGCGAGGAAGTCGGAGTTCTTGTACCCCGCATTCGTCAGCGCAGGCCCCGCGATCAGATGCTCGTAGCGCCCGGTGAACGACAGCCGTGAGGTGAACGGATACACCGCCTGGAATCGCAGCGTATCGGCGATCTTCTTGCCCCCGAAATTCTGCGTGCCGGCAAACGCCGAGCCGTTCGCACGGTACACCGCATCGCTCGTCGTATCGCGCCACGAGCGTTGATATTCCGCCGTCAGCCGCAGCTTGTCGAACACGCTGAACGTCACGTTCGGCGCCAGCGCGATCAGGTTGGTCGGCGTCGCGAACAGCTGATAGCTGTAATAGATGTTGTTGCCGAACGGCGCGAGCGAGTTGCGCAACGTGCCTTTACCGTACGCGCCGCCGCCGCTTGCATAATCCGCGTGGAAGCCAACGCGCGGTGCCGACTTGCCTTCGCCGAGCTTGTAGGTCTGCGCCAGCAGGATCAGCCACGCCTTGATCGAGCGGTTGTCGTACGAACCGCCCTGGTAATTGATCGTCCAGTCGAGATTGACCGGCCCCGCATCGCCCCAGACGTGCAGGCCGTAGAAATTACGGACTTCGCGCGCATTGTCCGTGCCCCATACCGCCGCGCGATTGCGCAGGCGCCAAAGGAACGGATCGACGTACAGCTTCGAGCCCCCAAACAGCGTCTCCGGCACGACGATGCCCGTCGAGATGCCCGAGAACCGCCGCGCGCTCTCCGCATTGTCATCCTGCGTACCGCCATTGCCATACGCGGTCGGCTTGAAGTCGAACACGTCGGCACGGACGCCGGCGGCGCGCGCCCAGGCGCGGAAGCCGTTGAAGCCAAAGAACAACGTGTTGTTGTCACGCGGCACGACCAGCAAGTTCGGACCGTCCGCAAACGTCTGGCGACCATAGCGCACGCCGACATCGACATCGGCGACCGTCCCGGTCAGGTCGACGAACGCCTGCTGCACGGCCAGCTTGTTGCGCAGGTTCGGCAGCGCGGTGCCGAGATTCTCGCCCTCCAGCGTGCCGTGCGCGAGTTCGCCGTAGAAGCGAAGATGCTGGCCGACGTGCAGATCGGCACCCCCGAACAGGCGGAGGATATCCTGCCGCTGTGCCTCGGCATTGCGCAGATTGGGGTTGGTCGTCTCGTTGACGCGCAACCGCGCCTCGCCCGACAGCGTCAGATAGACGTCGCCGTCGCCCGCCAGCGAAATGAACTTCAGCTGGTCGACGATGTCCTTGCGCTTCTTCGGATCACGCAGCTTCGACCAGTCCTCGGCCCAACGCGACTGGTTGTAGCCGCCTGCCGTCACGCCGTCGCCGACCGCGGCATTGGGATAGCTCTCCGCGATCGGCGACGCTTCGGCGGTGCTCGATACATCCTTGGCGCCGATATTGGCAGGGCGCGAAGGCGGCGCCTCGGCCTGCGCGGTGGCGACATTCGCGAACGCGAAGATCGAGAGTGCAGACGTGGCAAGGCCAGCCGCGTGCCGCAAGCGGCGCATCGTCATCGAGGTCATAAACAAGTTCCGGTACTGGCGAACGGGGACGGACTGGCCGTCCCCGCCGGCATCAATGGGCGGTAGCAGCGGCGGGGATTGCCGCCGGCACGAACTCGGGGAGCGTGCCCGACAGCGCAGCATCGAGCTTGTCGCGGTCGAGACCACCTTCCCAACGGGCGACCACGATCGTCGCGACCGCGTTGCCGATGAAGTTGGTGAGGCTGCGGCACTCGCTCATGAAGCGATCGACGCCGAGGATCAGCGCCATGCCGGCGATCGGCACGGTCGGCACGATCGACAGCGTCGCGGCCAGGGTGATGAAGCCAGCACCAGTGACACCCGCCGCCCCCTTCGAAGAGATCATCGCGACGACCAGCAGCAACAGTTCCTGGCCGAGCGTCAGGTGCGTGTTGGTCGCCTGCGCGATGAACAGCGCCGCCAGCGTCATGTAGATGTTAGTGCCATCGAGATTGAACGAATAGCCAGTCGGCACGACCAGCCCGACGACCGACTTCTCGCAGCCTGCCGCTTCCATCTTCTGGATCAGGTTCGGCAGCGCGGCTTCCGACGACGACGTCCCGAGCACCAGCAGCAGCTCGGCCTTCAGATACTTGATCAGCTTGAAGATCGAGAAGCCCGTGAGCCGAGCGACGGTGCCAAGGATGACGATCACGAACAGCGCCGCGGTCAGATAGAAGGTTGCGACCAGCGCGCCGAGATTGGCAAGGCTGCCGATCCCGTACTTCCCGATCGTGAACGCGATCGCGCCGAACGCACCGAGCGGAGCTGCGCGCATCAGGATGCCGACCAGCTTGAAGACGATCAGGCTGAGGCGCTCGAGGAAGTTCAGCACCGGCTTGGCAGGCTCGCCGACCAGGCTCAGCGAGATACCGAACAGGATCGCGACGAGCAGGATCTGGAGGATGTTGCCTTCCGTGAACGCGCTGACCATCGTGTCCGGGATGATGCTCATCAGGAACCCGGTGATCGTCGTCTCGTGCGCCTTCACCGTGTAGTCGGCGATGCCCTTGGTATCGAGCGTGGCGGCGTCGATGTTCATCCCCGCGCCCGGCTGGACGACGTTGGCGACGATGAGCCCGACGATCAGCGCCAGCGTCGAGAAGAACAGGAAGTAGGCGAACGCCTTGCCCGCGACGCGACCGACCGAGCCGAGCTCCTTCATCCCGGCGATGCCGGTGACGAGCGTCAGGAAGATCACCGGTGCGATGATCATCTTCACCAGCTTGATGAACGCATCGCCGAGTGGCTTCAGCGCCGCGCCGTACGTCGGATAAAAATGCCCGAGCGCCGCGCCGAGCGCGATCGCGATCAGGACCTGGATATAGAGCTGGCCGCTCCAGCGCTTCCGCGCGGGCGTTTCCGCGACGCCATATGTCTGGGTGGGTAGGGTCAACATCGCCTCCTGGTCTTCTCGTCCACTCACGCGGGACGTTGTGTGCGACGGTAATGCCGGGCCGAACCCAGGACTACAAGAGCGGCACCTTCAGCGCTTAGAACGTTGGTTTTTAGCCATTTATCAGCATACCCTTTGTTCGGACGTGTGGAAATCGCCGCGTTTCACCAATGGCGCGGCCAGTGCGTGTGTGATAATCCGCACAAAATGACGCGACTCCGATCTCCCCTTTTCGTCACGGCGTTGACAGTGCTGCTGGCGTTCGCGGCGCTTGGCACGATCGTCGCGGGAGTCGCCTCGATCTACGGCCAGCGCGCTGCCGAAGACGCGCGTGCGGGCGTGCGGATGCGCGCGGTCCAGCAGACTCGGAGCAACCTTCGCCTGCTCGAAGCCGAGTTGCAGACCTACCGCCTGTTGCCGATCATGCTCGGCGAATACCCCGACGTCCGCGCGGCGCTGGCCTCGGGCAAGGTCGACCCCGCGCTCAACACCAAGCTCGCGCTGCTGGCCGAGCGCACCGGCGCCCCCGTGATCTACGCGCTCGATACGCAGGGCATGACGATCGCCGCCTCGAACGCCGGGCGCCCCGACAGCTTCCTCGGCCACGACTACCGCTTCCGCGACTATTTCACTAAGGCGATGGCCTCCGGCGCAACCGAGTTCTTCGCGCTCGGCAGCGTCAGCGGGCGGCCGGGCCTATACCTGTCGCGACGGATCGACCGCGCCGGTCGACCGCTCGGCGTGGTCGTGGTCAAGGTCGAGTTCGAGAAGATCGCGCGGGCGTGGATTCAGGACCGGATGGCGACCTTCGTCACCGATCCCGACGGCGTCATCCTGATCTCCAGCGATCCGAAGCTCGAATTTAGGACCACCCGCCCACTCTCGCCTTCGCGTCGCACCGAGCTGGTCGAGACGCGCCAGTTCGGATCGTCGCCGCTGGCCCCCGCCCCACTGACGCTTGCCGAGGGCGTTTCACGGCTGCCCGACGGATCGCCCGCGATCACCGTGTCGTTGCCGGTACCGATCTCGGGCTGGCGGCTGGTGCACATGGAGCCGCTCGACGCTGCCTTGCGGACGGCCGCCGCGCGCACGCGCTGGGCCACCGCGATCGCCGCGATGCTGACGATCGCGACGATGCTCGGCGCGTGGTGGCTGTACGAGCGACGCAAGCGCAACGTCGGCGCGCGGGCGGAACTCGAGGCGGAGGTAGCCCGCCGCACCGCCGAACTCCGCGCGACTGCCGACCGACTCCAGATCGAGGTCGAGCAGCGCGAGGCGTCCGACCAGCGGTTCCGCCAGGCCCGCGAGGAACTGGCGCACGCCAACCGCGTCGGCTCGATCGGCACGATCACCGCCAGCGTCGCGCACGAGATCAACCAGCCCGTCGCCGCGATCCGCACCTTCGCCGACAATGCCGCAGCGTTCCTCGACCGCGGCGAACCGGCGCGGGCCGCGACCAATCTCCAGTCGATCGTCGACCTCACCAGCCGAATCGGCACGATTACCGCTGGGCTGAGGCGCTATGCCCGGCGCGGTGCAGGCTCGATCGGCCCGGTGGCGCTCGACGAAGCGATCGACGGCGTCCGCCTGCTGATCGGCGACCGCTTCCGCGCGAAAGGCGTGACGCTCGACCTGCCGAACGGTCCCGAGGCGCGACTGACGGTGATCGCCGGTCGCGTCCGCCTGGAGCAGGTCTTGGTCAACCTACTCCAGAACGCCCTCGACGCGGTCGCCGACCGCCGCGATGCTCGCGTGAGCGTCACGGTCGGCAGGAAAGGCCGCGACGTCGTGTTGACCGTCGCCGACAACGGCCCCGGCATCGAGGCCGACATCGCCGACCACCTCTTCACCCCGTTCGCGACCAGCAAGAAGGACGGCCTCGGGCTCGGCCTCGGTATCGCGCGCGACATCATGACCGAGTTCGGCGGCACGCTCGACCTCGTCCCAGCTCCAGAAGGCGCCATTTTCCGTATGATCCTGGTGAAGGCATGAGCGAGCAAGCGGTGTTGCTCGTCGACGACGACGACGTCCTCCGCGGTGCGCTCGAGCAATCGTTCGAACTCGCCGGCATCGCGGTGATCGCCGAGCGCGACCCGACCGTCGCGCTTGCCCGCGTAACCGCAGGGTTCGACGGCGCGGTAGTGTCCGACATCCGCATGCCGAAGATGGACGGCCTCGAACTCTTCCGCCGGATCGCCGCGATCGACCACGAAATCCCGGTGCTGCTGATGACCGGCCACGGCGACGTCGCGATGGCGGTCGCCGCGCTCAAGAACGGCGCGTTCGACTTCATCCCGAAACCCTTCGCCACGGACCACTTGATCGCCGGCGCGCGCCGGGCGCTCGAAATGCGCCGCCTCGTCCTCGACAATCGCCGCCTCCGCGCCGCGGCGGAGGAAACGATCGGCGCCGAACCGCTGATCGGCGAGACCCCGGTGATGGTCCGCCTCCGCGAAACGATGCGCCAGATCGCCCAGGCCGACATAGACGTGCTGGTCGAAGGCGAGACCGGCACCGGCAAGGAACTTGTCGCGGTCCTCCTCCACCGCTGGAGCAACCGCCGCTCCCGCCCGTTCGTGGCAGTCAACTGCGCCGCGCTGCCCGAGGCGGTCGCGGAGATCGAGCTGTTCGGCCATGACGGCGACTCACGCCTCCCCCGCACCGGCCGGATCGAGGCCTCGAACCGCGGCACGCTGTTCCTCGACGAGATCGAGAGCACGTTGCCGGCGTTCCAGGCGAAGCTGCTCCGCGTGCTCGAGGAACGTGAGGTGATGCCGGTCGGCGGAGATCTCCCCCGCGCGCTAGACCTGCGCGTGATCGCCGCCGCCAAACCCGGTCTCGAACAGGCGGTAGAGGAGGGCCGCTTCCGCGCCGATCTCCTGTTCCGCCTCGACGCGGTACGCCTCCGCATCCCACCGCTCAGAGAACGCCGCGACGACATCCCGCTGCTGTTCGGCCACCTGCTCCACCAGGCGGCGGAACGGTTCGGCCGCGAGGTCCCGACGATCGACACCGCGACGCTAGCGTATCTCGGCCAGCACGACTGGCCCGGCAACGTCCGCGAACTCGACAACCTCGCCAAGCGTCTCGTGCTCCGAGTCGAGGCGGAAGAGGCGGTCGACGAGGACAGCGACATCCCCCTCCCCGCCCGCGTCGACAAGTTCGAGGAAGCGACGATCCGCGCTACGCTGCAACAGGTCAGCGGCGACGTCCGCTCGGCCTTGGCCGCACTCGGCATCCCGAGAAAGACGTTCTACGACAAGCTCAAGCGCCACGACATCGACGTCGAGGCCTACCGCCCGACCAAGAGCTAACTCTCAATCCTCCCCCGCCAGGGGGAGGTGGCACCGAAGGTGACGGAGGGGGAGGACACGGAACAGTGGTTTCGTATGCCTCCCCCTCCGTCTGGCAAGTGCCAGCCACCTCCCCTTGCGGGGGAGGATCACGACTTGGCTACGGCGGCAAGCGCCGCGCTAAGTCGGAATGACCGGCGGCGGCACACCGCCCTGCCGCGTCGCCACGAACTTCGCGAGCGGCGGCCCGATCAACAGCACCCCCAGGAACCGCAACACCTGCAACGCCATCACGAACGGCACATCCACCGGACTCGACGCAGCGATGATCGCGACCGAATCCATCCCGCCGGGGCTGGTCGCCAGATACGCGGTAACCGGATCGATCCCCCACCAGCGCGTCAACGCCGCCGCGATCCCGCCGCAGAACGCGATCAGCAACGCCACCGACAACAGGATCCGCGGCATCGCCTTCCCCGCCACCCGCAACGTATCGCGCGTGAACGACAGCCCGATCCGCCACCCGACCACCGCATAGCTGATCGCGAGCAGCCACTGCGGCAACACTGGCTGCGCGACGCCGGTGACATTGAGCGCCGCCCCCGCCACCAGCGACCCAAGCAGCGCGCCGGCGGGAAGCTTCAGCACGACGCCGACACCCGCGCCAACACCAGCGATCGCGATCGTCCGCAGCACGGCGACCGGGTCCACGGATGCGAACCACGTGGCCGCGACATGATGCCCGCTCCCGCCGCCGACCATTATCGCCGCCAACACCGACGCGACCACCGCCACGCTCACGACCCGCGTGTAGGTCATCACTGCGACCAGCCGCGAGTCCGCGCCGTAGGCCTGCGCCATCAACACCATCGCGCTCGCCGCACCCGGCGTCGATCCCCACACCGCGACGGTGCCCGGCAACACCTGCCACCGGCTCAGCAAATATCCGAGCACGCTACTCGCCGCGAGCGTGACGAAATTGACCATCAGGAACACCGGCCAGTGATCCGCCACTGTCGCGACGATCCCCGTGGTGATCGACCCCGCAATCAAAGTCCCGACCGCCGCCTGCGCCCCGCGAAACGCCGAAGTCGGCACGCTCAGAGACCATCCCCGCACCGCCAGCACGACCGCGGCGACCATCGGCCCGAGCAGCAACCCCGCAGGCAGCCCGACGACTTCGAGCACCCCGGCAATCACCGCCGACAGCGCGATCAAGACGGCCCACCGCCCGATCATGCCCTGGTAGCGAACCAGATCGTGTGCCGCGCGCCGCCCTTCCGCGTCGCCCGCGCGATCACTTCGTCGACCGTGAACCCCGCTTCGGCAAGCCGGGTAGAAAACGGCTTGCTCGGCGCGGACGACCACACGGCAAGCACTCCGCCCGGCCGCAAAGCCGATCGCGCCAGAGACAATCCACGCGCGCCATAAAGCCGGTCGTTGCCCGGCCGAGAAATGCCGTCGGGCCCGTTGTCGACGTCGAGCAGGATCGCGTCCCAATCACCCTCCGCGATCGCCGCGGCGACATCGCCCTCGAAGATCCGGGTCCGCGGATCGGTCAAGCTATCGCCGTGCAGCGCCGCCATCGGCCCGCGCGCCCATTCGATCACCGCCGGCACGATCTCCGCAACCGCCACCTCCGCGTCAGGCCCAAGCCGAGCCAGCGCCGCGCGAAGCGTAAACCCCATCCCAAGCCCGCCAATCAGCATCCGCACGCCCGGCCGCCCACCGATCCGGTCGCAAGCCTGCTCCGCCAGCGCCTCTTCCGACCCGCTCAACCGGCTGTTCATCAACTCGTTCGCGCCGAGCATGATCGAGAACTCGGCGCCACGTTGCAGCAAGCGAAGCTCACCCCCACCCGGCACCTGCGCCGTCCCGAGAAGCATGCGCGGGATCATGCCGACCAAGCCGCGATATCGTCCTGCTCTCCGATCAGCGCGAGGCCGTGCGCGATCGAGGTCAGCTCGCCACCGCTCATGATCGCCGCCTCGCCGAACCGCTCGACAAAGATCCGCCGGATGCGCGGGATCAGCGACGATCCGCCGGTCAGGAACACCCGATCGATCTCACCCCCACCGACGTTCGCGACCTCCAACGCACGATCGACCGCCGCCTCGATCCGCACGACATCATCGGCGATCCAGCCCTCGAATTGCGCCCGCGTGACATCCGCCTCGATCTCCAGCCCCGCGCCTGCAAAGTGGAAATGCGCATCCTCGCCGCTCGACAGCGCGCGCTTGAGCGAGCCGACCGCATCGTACAGCGGGTACCCCAGCTCGTTCTCGATAACCGCAATCATCCGCCCGATCGCGTCCGGGTCGACCGCCGTCTTCTGCAACCGCTCCAGCTCGGTCATCGTCTTGCGATTACGCATCAGCGCGAGCCTGGACCAATCCGCGAAATCGGCGAAATACGCGCGTGGAATCTCCAATTCCTTGCCGAACGACTTGTACGCGCCACCCTTGCCCAGCATCGGCAGCACCAGCCGGTCGAGGATCCGGTAATCGAACCGATCCCCCGCGATCCCGACACCGGCATGACCCAGCGGCGTACACCGCCGCGCAGCCCCCGGTTCGGCCACGCGCACCACCGAAAAGTCGCTCGTACCGCCGCCGAAATCGGCCACGAGAATCGTCGCCGGCTCAGTCAGCCGCGTCGCATAGCTGTATGCCGCACCGAGCGGTTCGTAGACGTAATGGATCTCCGCCCCGAAGCCCTTGAACATCGCGTCATACCGCGTCCGGGCGAGCGCCTCGTCAGGCCGCGCACCTGCATATTCGACCGGGCGACCCACCACGATCCGGTGCGGCCGCGCATCGAGCTTGCCGCCTGCATGCGAAATCAGCTTTTCGAGAAACAGCTGGCCCATTTCCTCGAAGCGATAGCGCTTGTCGAAGACCGATGCCTGCTCGAACGTCTTCATCGCCGCGACCGACTTGAACGACTGGATGAACCGGCTGTCGAGCGGATACTCCATATATTCGGCGATCGCCCAAGGCCCAGCATCCGACGCGAGCCCCTTGCCGCTGTCGTCCTGCCAGAAACACAGCGCCGAGCGAAACACCGGGCTCGTCTCGGCAGGGGCGGCGAACGTCACCAGCTCCGGCGAACCGCCTTGGGTCCCAAGCGCCACGACGCTGTTGGTCGTGCCGAAGTCCAGCCCCAAGGCGGGGCCGCCAGCGTCCATCTGCATGCGTCGTCCTTCAATGAACGCGCGCCTATGCCGATGCGGAGGGCGAGATGGCAACCGGTAAAGTCGGTTTCGGGCCACTTCTACCCGCCCAAAGCCGATCCCCGATGCGCCCAAATAACCTCGCCGCCGTCCCCAAAGCGCCTCCCCGGCGGAGTCCGGGGTCCAGGTGGAAAGGTGGCAATGACGACGGGCTGGCCTCCGTCAGCACCGCTCCCCGACTGGACCCCGGCCTTCGCCGGGGAGGTATGGTCGTACGCCGACACATCGTATCAACCCGTTCCGACTACCGCCCGATCATCGCCCGTATCCGGTTCGCCAGCACATCCAGCGCAAACGGCTTGGTGATCATGTCCATCCCCTCGCCAAGGAAATCGCCGCGCACCGCCGCCTTCTCCGCATAGCCCGTCACGAACAGCACCTTGAGTCCCGGCCGATGCACGCGCGCGATCTCGGCGACCTGCCGGCCGTTGATCCCCGGCAGGCCGACATCGCTGACGAGCAGATCGATCCGCTGCTCGCTTTCCAGGAACGGCACCGCCGCCCGCCCGTCCGCGGCCTCGAGCACGCCGTACCCCAGTCCCTGCAACACATCGACGATCAGCATCCGCACCGCCGGATCGTCCTCGACCAGCAGCACCTGCTCGCCGTCGGCACGCGGCAGCTCGGCATCGGCGATCTCGACCGGCGCCTCCACCGTGCCGCGGAACCGCGGCAGGTACAGCTTGACGGTCGTGCCCTGCCCTTCCTCCGAATAGATCCGCACATGGCCGCCGGATTGCCGCGCGAAACCGTAGATCATCGACAGGCCGAGCCCGGTGCCCTGCCCGATCGGCTTGGTCGTGAAGAACGGATCGAACGCCTTGGCAATCACCGATGCGCTCATGCCCGTGCCGGTGTCCGACACGCCGATCACGACGAAATCGCCCGGCTCGAGGTCTTCGATCGTCTCGGTATAATGTGCGTCGAGATGCGCGTTCTCGGTCTCGATCGTCAGCAGGCCACCCTCGGGCATCGCGTCGCGCGCGTTGATAGCCAGGTTGAGCAGCGCGCTTTCGAGCTGGTTCGCGTCGGTATGCGCCGGCCAGATCCCCGGCGTGCGCCGCACCTCCAGCCCAGCATTCTCGCCGAGCGTCCGCCGCAGCAGATCCTCCATCCCGTCGACCAGATCGCCAACATCGACTGCCTTCACATCGAGCGACTGGCGCCGCGAGAACGCCAGCAGGCGCTGCGTCAGGCCGGCGGCACGGTTCGCCGACACCGTCGCCGCCTCGATATACCGATCGACGCGCTCATGTCGGACCTCGGGAAGATTGCGGCGGACCATGTCGAGCCCGCCGATGATCCCCGTCAGCATGTTGTTGAAGTCGTGCGCGATCCCGCCGGTGAGCTGGCCGACCGCCTCCATCTTCTGCGCCTGGCGGAGCGCATCCTCGACGCGCGCGAGCCGGGCTTCGTTCTCCTTCTCCTCGGTGATGTCGCGGCCGACCGCGTTGATCATCCCGTCGCCCGGCTGCGCGGCCCAGCTGATCCAGCGGTAACTCCCGTCCTTGCAGCGATAGCGATTGTCGATCCGCGTGATGATCTGACCGCGCGCGATCCCCGCCGCGCCCTCGCTGGTATGATCCACGTCGTCGGGATGGAGCAGCGCGAACAGCGGCCGACCGATGATCTCCTCCA
This sequence comes from Sphingomonas sp. PP-CE-3A-406, assembly GCF_003688625.1. Classification (GTDB taxonomy): domain Bacteria; phylum Pseudomonadota; class Alphaproteobacteria; order Sphingomonadales; family Sphingomonadaceae; genus Sphingomonas. The sequence goes on along the minus strand of NZ_RCWY01000003.1, from coordinate 802,099 downwards.
TGTCCCAGCCGAGCATCTCGGTCCAGGCCGGGTTTACCGCGACGATCGTACCGTCATATTCCGCGCGCAGCATGATATCGGTCGACAGGTCCCACAGCCGGTCGCGGTCCGCCTTCGATGCCACGACCGCCTCTTCGAGCCCCTCGTTGACCGCGCGCAGCTGTCGCTCGACGGCCTTGCGCGCGGACTGGTCGAGCAGCGCGCCGATCATTCGCAGCGGCTGGCCGGCTTCATCGCGGATCAGATAGCCGCGGTCGAGCACATCGGCATAGTGGCCGTCGGCGCGCAAAAACCGGTATTCCTCGGTCCATTCGGTGCCGCCGCCGTCGATCACCGCATGGATGCTGCGATCGATCCGCCCCCGATCCTCGGGATGGATGTGGTCGATCCACCAGTCGCCGGTCGGGTCGACGCTCGCAAGATCATGGCCATAGGCCGTCGTCAGCGCCTCGTTCCACAAAACGTAATTGCGGCGCAGATCCCAGTCCCAGATCGCGTCGTTGGTCGCGCGGGCGGCGAGGCGCAGCCGTTCGCTCGTCTCGCGAAGCGCCGCCTGCGCCTGCCGATCGCGCGAGACGTCCTGCACGGTACCGATCAACCGGATCGGCGTGTCGTCGTCGAAGAACGCGGCACCGTGCGCCGACACATGACGCTCCACGCCGTCCTCCTGCCCGATCGTGCGGTATTCGGCCTCGAACGTGCGCGTGCCCTGCGGATCGAGCGACGCTAGGACCGCGGCATTGGCGGCGACCCGGTCGTCGGGATGGAGATTGGCGAGAAAGGACGACGCATAATCGACCGGCTTGCCCGGCGAGATCCCAAACAGCGCGCGGCAGCGGTCGTCCCAGGTCAGCGTGCCCTCGATCGGCCGATAGTCGAACCGGCCAAGCTGCGCGACCCGCGTCGCCAGCTCGAGTTCGTTCTGGCTTTCGGCGAGCGCGATATCCTTGCGACGACGCTCGCTGATATCATTGAACAGCACCGCGACCCGGTTGGTCCCCGACTCATCGACCCGGTAGGCGTGGACATCGTACCAGCGTCCGTCGAACGCTTCGACATGATCCTCGAACCTGGCGGGTTCGCCGGTGGTCGCGACCCGCGCGTAGATCGCGTACCATCGTTCCTCGAGATCGGGCACGAGATCGCGCATCCACTTGCCGACGACGTCGCTGAGCCCGGTCTCGCGCTCGAACGCCGCGTTGGTCTCGATGAACCGATAGTCGACCGCGCGCGCGCCCTCGAAAGCGAGTTCGATCAGGCAGAACCCGGCGTCGAGCGAATTGAACAGCGACCGGAAGCGTTCTTCGCTCGCCTTCAGCGCAACATCGGCACGACTCCGCTCGACCGCGTCCGAAGTCCGCAGCGCGACGTCCTCGACCAGCGCGATATCGGCGGGCGTCCAGATCCGCGGGGCGGGTTCATGGACGTACAGGATCGCAGTCAGTTCGTCGTGCCGCACGAGCGGAAACACGATCAGCGCGCACGCCCCGATGCTCGTCCACGCCGCGCCGTAATCGGGATCGCTCGATCGCGGATCGGTATGGCAATCGTCGACGATCACCGTCTTGCCCGCACGCAGATCGTCGAGCAGCCCCGTACCGAACGCACTGAGCAGACGCGTTTCGCCCGCCAGGCTGTGCAGCGCACCACTCGTCCAGTCGCCCGCGATATGCATCGCCGTGCCGTCGGGCACCACTTCGCCGTAACCGCACCGCGCCACGCCGAGATGCGACCCGAGCGTCGCCGCGGCTGCCGCCATGATCAGGTCGGGGCCGTCGAGCCCGCGCAACAGATCGACCAGGGCCAGCTGAAACGCCTGCCGTGCCAGCAATTCGTCACGGTCGAGAAGATGCGATTGCATGCTGGGATACCTGCCCAAACCGCTCCGATAAGTCGAGCGATAGAAGCGGTATGGCTAGCGCCGCTTCAGCCGCACGAGCGCGGCATCGAGCGCGGACAGGAACGCCGAACGGTCGGTCTTGGAGAACGGCGCGGGGCCGCCGATGATGTCGCCGCCCGCGCGCAGGTCGGCCATGATCGCGCGGGTGGCGATCGCGCCGCCGATCGAGCTGGTGGTGAAGGGCTTGCCGGTGTTCGCCAGCACGGTCGCGCCGGCCTTCACGCAGCGATCGGCGAGGAGGATGTCGGCGGTGATCACGACCGACTTCGCGTCGGCCTGTTCGGCGATCCAGTCGTCGGCCGCATCGAACCCGTCGCTGACCACGACGCGGGATATCAGCGGATGGACGGGGATGCGGAAATGGCCGTTGGCGACGATCGTCACGGGGACTTCGTGACGCCATGCGACTTTGTAGATCTCGTCTTTGACGGGACACGCGTCGGCGTCGACGAGAATACGGATCGTGTTGGAAGATACGCTCATCATCGTACACATCCCAAACCGCCCCACCCACTCCGTCATCCTGACGAAAGTCGGGATCCAGGATCAAGCAGGGCGGCGTTCGTTACTCTGGATCCTGACTTTCGCCAGGATGACGGAGTTCTTGAGAGCGACGCGCTCTCTCCTTGTGGGAAGCACGCGCGAGTCCCTCAGCTACGCTCGCGATTGCCACGGTACGGAGGCTTCCGCGCGGGAGCCGGACCGCCACGCGGTGCCGCACGGTGCAGCGTCGAGCGCGGACCGCTCGCATTGCTGCGACCACCGCCGCCGCCATCATGCCGCGCACCGCTCTCGGGCGCACCCTGCATCGCCTCGATCGCGACGCCGCTCTCTTCCTCGCCAGCCTGCGCCGTACGCTGGATCGCCGCCGAGAACCGCGACGCTACGGCGCGAGGAATCTCGAACGCCGTCTCGTTCGGCCCGATGCGGATCGCACCGATTTCCGATTTGGTGATGTGACCGCGACGGCAGATCAGCGGCAGGATCCAGCGCGGATCGGCGTTCTGGCGACGACCGATATCCATCCGGAACCAGACGGTGTCCTCGAAGCCCGCGCGCGGACCCTGCGAACGCTCGTCCTGGGCCGGCTGCTTGCTCTGGTCGATCAGATCCTCGGCCTGCGGCATCGTCGCGCGGTGCATGTGCACCAGCGCCGCGGCGATATCCTCGGGGGTCTTCTCGGCCATCAGGCGGACGGCGAGTGCGCGATCCTCCTCCTCGACCTCGACCGGCTGCAACAGCATGCCGATCAGGCGCTCGTGATCGTTCTTGCGGATGTCCTCGGCGGTCGGGGCGTTGACCCACTCCGCGTTGATCTTCGCACCACGGAGCATCATCTCGACGCGACGGCGACGCGGGAACGGCACGATCAGGACGGCGGTGCCCTTCTTGCCCGCGCGACCGGTACGACCCGAGCGATGTTGGAGCGTCTCGGCATCGCGCGGCAGTTCGACGTGCACGACGAGGCTCAGCGTCGGCAGATCGATACCGCGAGCCGCAACGTCGGTCGCGACGCAGACACGCGCACGGCGGTCGCGCAGAGCCTGAAGCGCCGCGTTACGCTCGTTCTGCGAATGCTCGCCCGACAGCGCGACGGCGGCAAAGCCACGCTCGACCAGGCTCGCATGCAGATGACGCACATTATCGCGAGTCGCGCAGAACAGCATCGCCGTCTCCGCCTCGTGGAAGCGCAGCAGGTTGATCACCGCATGCTCGATCTCGGACGGCGAGACCGTGACGGCCTGGTACGAGATATCGCCATGACCGCGATCCTCGCCGACGGTCGAGATCCGCAGCGCGTCCTTCTGGTAGCGCTTGGCGAGCGCGACGATCGGCCGCGGCATCGTCGCCGAGAACAACAGCGTGCGACGTGCTTCAGGCGACGCGTCGAGGATCTGCTCGAGATCCTCGCGGAAGCCCATGTCGAGCATCTCGTCGGCCTCGTCGAGCACCGCGACCTTCAAGGCCGACAGGTCGAGCGCGCCCCGCTCGAGGTGATCGCGCAGACGGCCCGGCGTACCGACGACGATATGCGCGCCGTGCGCGAGCGAACGACGCTCCTTCGAGGCGTCCATGCCGCCGACGCAGGTCGAGATGCGCGCGCCGGCCTTGGCGTAGAGCCACATCAGCTCGCGGCTGACCTGGAGTGCCAACTCACGAGTCGGCGCGATGCAGAGGACGAGCGGCTTGTGCGGCGCGGGCAGGCGCTGGACGCCGTCCTCGCCGGCTTCACCCAGCAGCTCGCCGGCCATCGCCAGGCCGAACGCCACGGTCTTGCCCGAGCCGGTCTGCGCCGACACGACGAGATCGCGGCCGATCGCATTGTCCTCGATCACATGAGCCTGGACGGGGGTGAGCGCGGTATAGCCGCGCGCTTCGAGCGCCTCGGAAAGAAGCGACGGAATATTTGTAAAAGGCATGTACGTCCTAATTGGTGGCCGGCTTACGCAACGGCAAGGCACTGGCGTGGTGGTCCCTACAGGACTTGACCCGCGGCCCACCCGCTCGCCCATGCCCATTGGAAGTTGTAGCCGCCGAGCCACCCTGTGACATCGACCGCTTCGCCGACTGCATACAGCATTGGTACGCGTTTGGCTTGCATTGTTTGCGATGACAGTTCCGCGGTGCTGATTCCGCCCGCCGTGACCTCGGCCTTGGCATAGCCTTCGGAACCATTCGGCGTGAATTGCCAGTGACTTAGCGCGCGTTCGGCGTCCTGGAGTTTCCGGTCGGTGAGCGCGGAAATCTCGCTCGTCATCCCCAATCGCTCGCTCAAAGTCTCCGCGAGTCGGTCCGGAAGCGTGCTGCCGAGCAGTTTCCGGAGAGTCGCGCGCGGCGTGGTACGCTTGGCGGCGGGGAGCCAGCCGGACTCGCGATCGGGGAGGAAATCGATCCCGACGGGCTGACCGTTGCGCCAATAGGACGATACCTGGAGGATCGCGGGGCCCGACAACCCACGGTGCGTGAACAACGCGGCCTCGCGGAAGGCGGTCTTGCCGGCGGTCGCGACGACTTCGGCGGCGACTCCGGACAGTTCGCGGAACAGCGTCTCGTCGCCGCCGAGCGTCAGCGGGACGAGTGCGGGGCGTGGCTCGACGACCTTCAACCCGAACTGCCGCGCGAGGTCATAGGCAAACCCGGTTGCGCCCATCTTCGGAATCGATGGGCCTCCGGTAGCGATGACTAGCGCTGGGGCGATGACGGTGCGGCCGTCTAGCGATACGCGATAGCGGCCGTCCGCATGCTCCACCCCGGTGACCGCGCGGCCGAGCGACAGGTCGACGCGGCCCTTGTCGCATTCGTCGCGCAGCATCTCGACGATCTGCTTCGCGGAGCCATCGCAAAAGAGTTGGCCGAGCGTCTTCTCATGCCACGCGATGCCGTAGGATTCGACGAGCGCGAGGAAATCCTGTGCGGTGTAGCGGCCGAGTGCGGACTTGGCGAAATGCGGGTTGGCGGAGATGTAGCGGTCGGCGGCGGTGTCGACGTTCGTGAAATTGCACCGCCCGCCGCCGGAGATCAGGATCTTCTTGCCCGCCTGCTCGGCGTGATCGACGAGCAGGATTTTTCGGCCACGCTGGCCGGCGACGGCGGCGCACATGAGGCCGGCGGCTCCTGCGCCGAGGATTATCGCGTCGTATTCGGACAAGTGTGGCTCCGTGCGGCTTCGGTCAGCAGCCGCCAATTAAGAGTGTTTCCCCGCGAAGGCGGGGACCCAGACTGGACTCCCGCCTTCGCGGGAGAACAAGGGGTGGCCGCTGTAGCGTGTTCGTGGTGTGCCACATAGGTGGTGAGGCGTTCGTAAGTTTACGAAACCCATATTCCAGATAGCACCACCCCGGCGAAGGCCGGGGCCCAGTTGGGGGACGGCAGTGGCGCAAGTTGCGCCTCGTTACAGCGACCTTTCCAACTGGGCCCCGGCCTTCGCCGGGGTGGTGCCATTTGGGCGGGGTGGTGTCTCTCGCGGTGGCGCCATTCGGAGTGGCGCCAAATGGAGAAGCCACAGCGTCCGATGGTCTGGTAGAGCACGCTAACGCTTGCCCCCTTCTGCTCCCTCTCCCCTCCGGGGAGAGGGTCGGGGTGAGGGGCCGCCAAGCAGTGCGTCGCCAGGAACAGCCCCTCACCCAACCCTCTCCCCGAAGGGGAGAGGGCTTCTAGCAAAAAGCCTACCGCAGCTTGGCGATATTCAACGAGTCTTCCTTCGCCCGCACCTTCACCGACTCCTCACTCCGCGTCAGCGCCTTGGCGATCGCCTTCAGCGCCATGCCCTTCTTCGCCAGCGTATGCAGCTTCTGGATCTCGTCCTGCGTCCACGCCTGACGATGCCGCTCGAATTTCGCCTCAGCCATCAGCCATCATCCTTATCGATCGCCAGCACCTCGATCGCGTCCGGCTTGCCCGCGAACGCGACCGTCTCGCCAACCGCCGCGCCCATCAATGCACGCGCCAACGGTGCCGAGAACGCCAGCCGGTCCTCGCCGGGCTCGGCTTCGTCACCACCGACGATCGAAATAACCCGCTCAGCCCCGTTCATCCGAACGCGAACGCGCGACCCGATCCCAACCTCCTCCTCTTCCGGCGAAGGTGCGAGTTCGGCGGTCGTCTGGCGCGTGTGCCAATAGCGCAGATCGCGCAACAACAGCTTGCGCGCCTCCTCGTCCGTCTCAGCAGCAACCGCAGCCTCGATCTCGGTCACCCGCTCACCGAGCAACCGCAGCCCCCGCGCCGTGACCAGATTGGGCCCCGGCGCGATCGGCTGTTCGAACTTCGGTTCGAGATGTTCCTCGTCACTCTCGCGACGAAACGCGACGCTCATGCCATCACTTCAGACACGCGACGATTCCAGCGATCGCCGCCAGCGTGCCGTCGACGTTCTTCACCTTCACGACGTCCAGCCCAAGCTGTTCCGCCGGATAATCATTGCCACCCGGGAAGATTGCGTCGCCGATGAACATCATCTTGTCGAGCGCGATGCCGCTCGCCTCGTTAAGCTTCTTCAACCCGTACGCCTTGTCGACACCCTCACGCGTGATGTCGATCGAGGTCGCGCCGCCCATGTTGATCGACAGCCCCGGCAGGCGCTTCTGCAGATCGGCCTGGATCACTTTCCGCTTGGCGAAATCGGGATCCCAGCTGTGCTTCGCGTCGATCGGCGCTTCCTGGCCAAGCGCAGAGAACGTGATCTGGCTGCCACGATCCTCGATCCGCTCGCCCCAGGTCTTCTCCGGCACGAAGCCAGTGGCTTCCAACGACTCGTCGAATGCCTTGAGGATCTTCTGCTTCTCGTCGTCCTCGAACAGCTCGGCATACACCGCGCGCCATTCGCCATCGAACCGGTACAGCTTGGTCCCCGTCGTCGGCATCAGCCACAGCTTGGTGCGATCGGCCCGCTCGGGCAGCCGCGACGCGACCTGCTTTTCGAACTGTGGCCAGTCGCCGCCCGAGATCACCGCGACATGCGCGACGTCGAGCAGGTTCGCCAACGCCTCGCCCATCGGCTCCTGCAAGGGCTGCTTGCTCTCGGCCAGCGTTCCGTCGAGGTCGAAGGCAACGAGGTCTTTCATGCGGAAACTCCGGTAAGGATGAAGGTATCGATCGCGTGCGCGACGCCGTCGGCATCGTTCGCGCTGGTAATCTCGTGCGCGACGTCGCGAACGGCTTGCGGTGCGTTGCCCATCGCGATCGCCAGCTTGGCGCGCTTGAGCATCGCGATGTCGTTGGCCTGATCGCCGATTGCCGCGGTCTGCGTCAAGCTGATGCCGAACGCGTCCGCCAGTTCCTCGATCCCGCTGCCCTTGTTGCCGGCGACAGGCGTGATGTCGAGATAATAGGTCTGCGACTGGACGATCGTCGCCTGCGTATCGAACTTCGCCGCGACCTTCGCGTGCAGATCGCGCAACAAATCCTCGTCGTCGCTGACGAACGTCACCTTGTCTGCCTTGGCGAGCAGAGCGGTGAAGTCGGAGACGATCACCGGGTCCTGCGCGGAGGCCTTCTTCTCGCTGCCGACATGGCCGCCCTGGTCGGTGCTGGCGTACCAGACATCATCCGCGAAGAACCACGTGTCGACCGGCGCGTCACCGATGATCTCCATCGCGCCGCGGACGACGTCGACGTCGATCATGTGGTGCTCGATCACGGTGCCGTCGCGCTTGAACACGATCCCGCCGTTGAACGCGCCCATCGGCTCGTCGATGCCGAGCAGATCCGCGATCGGCATCATCCCCGAGCGCGGGCGTGCGCTGATGATCGTGAAGCCGAGGCCGGCCGCCTTCAGCCGCTTGACCGCATCGACGGTCGCAGGCGTCACCTTCTTCTCCTTGTCGACGAGCGTGCCGTCGACATCGGAGACGAGGAGCTTGATACCAGAACTCACTTGGGCGCTCACTGGGGCATCTCGACATGACCGCCAAAGCCATAGCGCATCGCCGACAACAGCTTGTCGCCGAACGTATGGTCCACCCGGCTGCGATAGCGCGCATACAGCGCCGCGCTCAGCACGTTGGCGGGCACCTTCTCTTCCATCGCAGCGTCGATCGTCCACTGGCCCTCGCCCGAGTCCGCGACGCTGCCGCTGAAGCCTTCGAGCGTGCCGTCCTTCGCCAGCGCGATCGCCGACAGGTCGAGCAGCCACGACGAGATCACGCTGCCGCGACGCCAGACTTCGGCAACGTCGGTCAGGTTGATGTCGAAGCGCTCCTCCTCGACGACATGCTCGCCCGACTTGCCCTTGAGGATGTCGAAGCCCTCGGCATAGGCCTGCATCAGGCCGTATTCGATGCCGTTATGGACCATCTTGACGAAGTGCCCCGCGCCCGAGGGGCCTGCGTGGATATAGCCCTTCTCGGCGCGCGGATCGGCTTGACCCTCGACGCGGCCCGGCGTGCGGACGATCGTCCCCATGCCCGGCGCCAGCGTCTCGAAGATCGGATCGAGAAGGTCGACCGTTTCCTTGTCGCCACCGATCATCATGCAATAGCCGCGCTCCAGCCCCCACACGCCACCCGACGTGCCGACGTCGACATAGTGGATGCCCTTCTCGGCGAGTTCCTTCGCACGGCGGACATCGTCCTTGTAGAAGCTGTTGCCGCCGTCGATGATGATATCGCCCGAATTCGACTTCGCGGCGATCGCCTGGACGGTGCTCTCGGTCGGCTCGCCGGCGGGGACCATGACCCACCAGATCGCCGGGGTGTCGAGCTTGGCGTGCATGTCGTCGAGCGAATCCGCCCCGATCGCGCCGTCTGCAGCGAGCTTCTTCACGGCTTCGGCATCGCGGTCGAACGCGACGACCTCATGGCCGTTCTTCATCAACCGGCGCGCGATGTTGCCGCCCATCCGGCCGAGGCCGATCAGTCCGATCTTCATGGTAAAATCCTTGTCTTCTCCCTCTCCCCTCCGGGGAGAGGGTCGGGGTGAGGGGCAGTTCCAGGCGGGGGCGCATGTGGCAGCCCCTCACCCCGGCCCTCTCCCCGAAGGGGAGAGGGAGCAGTTTGTTAGGCCGTCGCGGGCTGCTTCTTGGCGATCGAGCCGAGCAGGTCGTCGAACGCCTTGACGAACGACGCGACGCCCTCTTCGACCAGCTTGCCGGTCACGCCGTCGAGGTCGAGCCCAAGCCGCTCGGCTTCCGCCAGAATATGCTTCGCACCCTCGACGTCCTGCGTGATCGTCTCCGCCGCGGTGCCGTGGTCGCGGAACGCGTCCATCGTCTTTGGCGGCATCGTGTTGACCGTATCCTTGCCGATCAGCGTGTCGATGTAGAGCGTGTCGGGATAGCTCGGATCCTTCACCCCGGTCGACGCCCACAGCAGACGCTGCGGCTGCGCGCCCTTGGCGGCAAGCGCCTGCCAGCGATCCGACTTCAGGAAGTCGAGATACCATTGATACGCCATCTTCGCGTTGGCGATCGCGACCTTGCCGCGCACCGCCTTGAGCGCCTCGGCCTCGGCATCGCCCTTCTCGAGGCGTGCATCGATCTCCTTGTCGATCGACGAGTCGATCCGGCTCACGAAGAAGCTGGCGACGCTGGCGATCTTGTCGATCGGCTGCCCCTGCTTGACGCGCTCCTCAAGCCCTGCGGCATAGGCCTCGGCAACGCGGATATACGCGTCGAGCGCGAACAGCAGCGTGACGTTGACGTTGATGCCGCTAGCGATCGTCGACGAGATCGCCGGACCGCCCGCAAGCGTACCCGGGATCTTGATCATCAGGTTCGGCCGGTCGACCGCAGCCCAAAGCTTCTTCGCCTCGGCGATCGTCGCGTCGGTATCGTCCGAGATATACGGCGACACCTCGAGGCTGACATAGCCGTCCTTGGCGTCGAGCTTGTCGTAGACCGGCTTCAGCGTCTCTGCCGCCGCCTTGATGTCCTGAATGGCCAGATGCTCGTAACGGTCGATCGTCGCCGCGCCGGCATGCTGCTTGTCGTATTCGGCCAGCGTCGAGTCATAGGCATCGCCGTGACCCATCGCCTTTTCGAAGATCGACGGGTTCGACGTGACGCCGGTCAGTCCGTCCTCGTCGACGAGCTTCTGGAGACCACCGGCCTCCAGGAACTTCCGGTCGACGAAATCGAGCCATACCGCCTGGCCGAAGCCTTCGAGATCGTTGAGCGCACCCATCACTTGGTCTCCATCACTTGGCGGGCGACCTTGACGACATTGTCGACGGTGAACCCGAACTTGTCCTGCAGCTTGGCGAGCGGTGCCGAAGCCCCGAACGTCGACATCGTCACGGTCGCGCCGTCGAGCCCGACATAGCGGTCCCAACCGATCGACCCGGCCATCTCGACCGCAACGCGCGCCCGCACTTCGCGCGGCAGCACGCTTTCCTTGTACGCGGCATCCTGCAGTTCGTAGCGATACCAGCTCGGCATCGACACGACCCGGCTCTTCACACCGTCCGCGGTCAGCTTCTCGTGCGCCTCGACGACCAGCGACACTTCGCTGCCGGTCGCGATCAGGATCACGTCGGGCGTGCCGTCGCTATCCGCGAGGACATAGCCGCCCTTTTCGAGCCCATCGGCGCTTGCGTACTTGGTCCGGTCGAGCGTCGGCAAAGCCTGGCGCGACATGATCAGCGCGGCGGGCGTGCTGGCGTCCTTCAGGACCGCCTTCCATGCCGCGACGACTTCGTTCGCGTCGCTCGGACGGATCGTGTCGAGGCCGGGAATCGCGCGCAGCGTGGCAAGATGCTCGATCGGCTGATGCGTCGGGCCGTCCTCGCCGACGCCGATCGAATCGTGCGTGAACACCCAGATCGCGCCGACCTCCATGATCGCCGACAGGCGCACCGGCGCGCGCATATAGTCGGCGAACACCAGGAAGGTGGAGCCGTAGGAGCGCAGGTGCGACAGCGCCATGCCGTTGACGATCGCGCCCATGCCGTGTTCGCGGATGCCGAAATGGAAGTTCCGGCCGGCGTAATTCTCCGCCTCGAACGAGGGCTGGCCCTTGATGTCGGTCTTGGTCGACGGCGCGAGATCGGCCGAACCACCGATCAGCCACGGCACCTTCGCCGCGATCGCGTTGAGCACCTTGCCGCCCGAATCACGGCTGGCGACGCCCTTGGCGTCCGCCTCGAAGGTCGGGATGTCGGCATCCCAGCCCTCGGGCAGCTCGTCCTTGAGCAGCAGATCGAGTTCCGCGGAAAGCTCTGGATAGGCACCGCGATACTTGTCGGTCAGCGCGACCCATTCGTCGCGCAGCTTGGCGCCACGCTCGGCGATGGCACCGTTAAAATGCTCGATCACGCCGTCCGGCACGTAGAACGACTTGTCCTCGGGCCAGCCATACGCCTGCTTGGTGAGGCGGATATTCTCCTCGCCGAGCGGCTCACCGTGCGCCTTCTCGCTACCCGCCTTGGGGCTGCCGTAACCGATCACCGAATGCACGACGATGAAGGTCGGCTTGTCGGTGGTCGCCTTGAACGTCTCGATCGCGCGGCTCAGCGCAGCAGTGTCGTTCGCGTCGTCGATGTGGATGACGTTCCAGCCATAGGCGTCGAAGCGCAGGCCGACATCCTCGTCGAATGCGAGATCGGTCGCGCCCTCGATCGAGATGTGGTTGCTGTCGTAGATCCAGCACAGGTTGCTGAGCTTGAGGTGGCCGGCGAGGCTCGCCGCCTCGGCCGAGACGCCCTCCATCATGTCGCCGTCGCCACAGATCGTGTAGACGTCATGGTCGAACAGCGTGAAGCCGTCCCTGTTGTAGCGCGCCGCGAGCCAGCGCTCGGCGATCGCCATGCCGACCGAATTGCCGCAACCCTGGCCGAGCGGACCCGTCGTGGTCTCGACGCCGGTGGTGTGACGATATTCCGGGTGACCGGGGGTTTTCGACGACAGCTGGCGGAACTGCTCGATGTCGGCGAGGCTGACGGCCTCCTTGCCGGTCTTGTTACCCTCGGCGTCGATCTCTTCGATCTTGGCGAGGTGGATCAGCGAATAGAGCAGCATCGACGCATGGCCGACCGACAGCACGAAGCGGTCGCGGTTGGGCCAGTCGGCGTGCTTGGGATCGTAGCGCAGGAACTTCGACCAGAGCGTGTAGCCGACCGGCGCGAGCGCCATCGGCGTGCCGGGATGGCCCGAATTGGCCTTCTGCACCGCGTCCATCGACAGCGTGCGGATGGTATCGATCGCCAGACGCTCGGGGGAGCCGTCCTCGTGCAGCATAGGGTCCGCCTTGGTGGGGGCGGTTGCGGTATCGGTCATGGAAGAAGCCTCGCTCTAGACGGTGACCGAACGCCGCGCATCCGATCTGGTTGCCAACATAGGATGCCTTTAGTCGGATGCACCCGTCCGTTCCAGTCGCGTAACGACGCCGCTCGTTGCAATATACGCGGCATCGACCTCGTCGAGGAACAGCCCGTGGCCGAGAATACCGGGGATCGCGGCGAGCGTGGTGGCGGTTGCGCGGGGATCTTCGAGGGTCGCGAAGTGGCAGTCGACGACGAGATTGCCTTGGTCCGTCCGGTAGTTGTGGCGGATGACGGGCGCAGCGCCGGTATCCGTGAGGGCGCGCATAACATACGCGCTGGCGAAGGGCAGCACCTCGACCGGCAGCTTGGCCGCGCCGATCCGGTCGACACGCTTGGAGCCATCCGCGATCACGACCATCCGTGCCGAGCTTGCGGCGACGATCTTCTCCCGCAACATCGCCCCCCCTGCGCCCTTGATCGCGAAACAGCGGGCGTCGATCTCGTCCGCGCCGTCGATCGTGAGGTCGACCTGGGCGATGGCGGCAAAGTCGAGAATCTCGATGCCGAGCTCGCGGGCGAGCTTGCCGGAAGCTTCGGAGGTGACGACGGCGCGGATCTGCAGCCCCAGGGCGACCCGCTCGCCAAGCGTCCGGATCGCGAACGCGGCGGTAGATCCGGTCCCAAGTCCGACCAGCATCCCATCTCGAACTTCCGCCACCGCAGCAACCGCGGCGGCCTTCTTGTCGTCATCGATCATCGCCGCTGCCCCAAAATACTCGTCATCCTGACGAACCACGCGTTGCCATGGCGAACCACTCGTCATCCTGACGAAAGTCAGGACCCAGAGCCACAAACGATCCCCTCGCAACTCTGGATCCTGACTTTCGTCAGGATGACGGGATGCGCGCAAGGGGGCGAGCCCCCCCACCCACCACCCCGGCGGAGGCCGGGGCCCAATTGGGGAACGTTGCTAACGAAGCGCCGTCCCTCGCTACCACGGCCTCTCCAATTGGACCCCGGCCTCCGCCGGGGTGGTGCAGTGGATACACGGTGGTGCGTGTGGATGCGGGAGTAAGCCCTTCCTTGTTCTCCCGCGAAGGCGGGAGCCCAGTCTGGATCCCCGCCTTCGCGGGGAAACAATCTCTTCGGCAGCGAAGGCAGAAACATCCCTCAGCAGCGAAACAGGTTACTCTTTCTTCCCTATTTCTCACCCCCGCTTTTCAACTGACATACTTCTGGTACATCCTCGTGGTTTAGCCCGACCAACACCTGATCGCGGATTACCAAACTTGATAGCCACACGAATTTCTGCGCGGCGGTGCGCCATTCTGCTGGTGCCGGCACTGGCGCTCGCGGCCTGTTCCGGCGGCGGCGACAAGGCCCAGGGCAAGGCAGGCCGCGGCGGCCAGCCGGGCCAGGGCACGCCGACCGTCGGCTATGTCGTCGTCCAGCCGACCAGCGTCGCGATGACCACCGAACTCAGCGGCCGCACCACCGCGTTCGAAAGCTCGGACGTCCGCCCCCAGGTTACCGGCATCATCCGCCGGCGGTTCTTCACCGAGGGTACGCTCGTCAAGAAGGGCCAGCCGCTCTACGAGATCGACCCGCGCCTCTACCGCGCCGCCGCCAACGAAGCGCAGGCCAACCTCCAGAGCGCACGCGCCAACCAGCAGGCGCAGACCATCCTCGCGCAGCGCTACAAGCCGCTCGCCGAGATGGAGGCGATCAGCAAACAGGATTACACCAACGCGGTCGCCACCTCGCGCCAGGCCACTGCCTCGGTCGCGCAGACCCGCGCGGCGCTCGAAACCGCGCAGATCAACCTCAAGTTCACGACGGTACCCGCCCCGATCACCGGGCGCATCGGCCGCTCGCTGTTCACCGTCGGCGCGCTCGTCTCCGCGACACAGACCGATCCGCTCGCGCAGATCCAGCGGCTCGATCCGATGTTCGTCGATATCCAGCAGTCATCCGGGGATCTGCTCGCGCTACGCCGCTCGCTCGGCCAGAACGGCATCGTCGCGACCCGCGCCGAAGTCCGCCTGACGCTCGAGGACGGCAGCGAATACGGCGCGACCGGCACTGTCGAGTTCGCCGAAGCGCTGGTCAACACCGAGACCGGCACCGTGACGCTGCGCGCGCGCTTCCCCAATCCACAGGGGCTGCTGCTGCCCGGCATGTTCGTCCAGGCCAAGTTCGCGCAGGCGATCAACCAGCGCGCGTTCCTCGTCCCGCAGGCGGGCGTCTCGCGCGATGCAAAGGGCAATGCAACGGTCTATGTCGTCGATGCGAACAACAAGGCGGTGCAGAAGAAGATCAAGGCGGACCGCACGCAGGGCGCGTTCTGGGTCGTCACCAGCGGGCTCAATCCCGGCGACAGGATCATCACGCAAGGCCTGTCGAAGATCGCGCCGAACCAGGGCGTGAAGCCGGTGCCGGAAAACACCGCGCAGAAGATCGAAGCGCCCAAGGATGACTCCTCCGGTGGCGACTCCAGCCAGAAAAAGGCCGGCTAAGCCCTTATGTTGTCCCGTGTCTTCATCGATCGCCCGATCTTCGCCTGGGTGCTCGCGATCATCGTGATGCTTGGCGGCATCGGCGCGATCATGAGCCTGCCGATCGCGCAGTACCCCGACGTCGCGCCGCCGCAGGTGACCGTCCGCGCGACCTTCCCTGGCGCGAACGCCCAGACCATCCAGAACAGCGTCACGCAGGTCGTCGAGCAGTCGCTGACCGGCATCGACGGGCTGATCTATTTCAGCTCGTCCTCGTCGTCGCGCGGGTCGGTGACGATCACCGTGACGTTCGAGAAGGGCACCGATCCCGACATCGCGCAGGTCCAGGTCCAGAACCAGGTCCAGCAGACGCTGTCCCGCCTCCCCACGCAGGTCCAGCAGCAGGGCCTCGTGGTGCGCAAGTCGAACCCGGACAACCTCCTGATCGTCGGCGTCTATGACGAGACCGACAAGCTGACCAACCAGGACGTCTCCGACTACCTCGTCTCGAACCTGCAGGACCCGCTCGGCCGTATTCCCGGCATCGGCGACAGCAACGTGTTCGGCGCGCAATACGCGATGCGGATCTGGCTGAACCCGAACAAGCTCGCGAGTTATCAGCTGATCCCGAGCGACGTGACGACCGCGATCCAGGCGCAGAACACCGAAGTCGCCGCCGGCGAACTCGGTGGCCAGCCCCAGCCCGACACGCAGATGCTCAACGCGACCGTCACCGCGCAGTCGCGCCTCCAGACGCCTGAGCAGTTCGCCAACATCATCCTGAAGACGACCAACGACAGCGCCGTGGTCAAGCTGCGCGACGTTGCCCGGATCGAACTGGGCGCGGAGAACTACAATGCGCGCAGCCGCGTCAACGCGCATCCCGGCGCCGGTATCGCGGTGCTGCTCGCGCCCGGCGCCGATGCGCTCAAGACCGCCGAGCTGGTCAAGGCGTTCGTCGCCAAGTCCGCCAAGAGCTTCCCACCCGGCCTGAAATTCGCCTACGCCAACGACACCACCGACTTCATCAAGCTGTCGATCGACGAGGTCGTCAAGACGCTGATCGAGGCCGTCATCCTCGTCGTCATCGTGATGTTCGTGTTCCTGCAAAGCTGGCGCGCGACGTTGATCCCGACGATCGCCGTGCCGGTCGTGCTGCTCGGCACGTTCGGCGTGTTCTATCTCGCCGGCTTCTCGATCAACACGTTGACGCTGTTCGGACTCGTGCTCGCGATCGGCTTGCTGGTCGACGACGCGATCGTCGTGGTCGAGAACGTCGAGCGCTTGATGGAGGAAAATCCCGAGATGACGCCTCGGGAGGCGACAATCGAATCGATGAACGAGATCACCGTCGCGCTGGTTGCGATCGCGCTGGTGCTGTCGGCGGTGTTCCTACCGATGGCGTTCTTCGGCGGCTCGACCGGCGTGATCTACCGCCAGTTCTCGCTGACGATGGTGTCGGCGATGGTCCTGTCGGTGCTGGTCGCGCTGATCCTCTCCCCCGCCCTCACTGCGACGCTGCTCAAGCAGAAGCAGAAGGACGCCGACGGCAATCACGAGAAGAGCTGGGGCGAACGCAAATTCCCCAAGGTCGCGCACTTTTTCACGCGCGCGGGCGACAAGTTCAACAGCGGGTTCGAAAAGGGCACGCAGAAATACACGAGTGCGGTCCAGTCGGTGATCGACCGCAAGTGGCTGTTCCTGCTCATTTATGCTGTGGTCGTCGCGGTACTCGCGGTGCTGTTCCTGCGACTGCCGACGGGCTTCCTGCCGACCGAGGACCAGGGCTCGGGTATCGTCCAGTTCCAGTTGCCCGCCGGCGCCACGCAAGGCCGCACCTTCGCGTTGCAAAAGCAGATCGAGCAATATTACTACACCAACGAGAAGGCCAACGTCCGCACGATGTTCACCGTCAGCGGTGGCGGCGGTGGCGGCGCGAGCGGCCAGAACACGGGCCAGGGCTTCATCGCGTTCGCACCGTGGGACGATCGCAAGGGCAAGGAAAACACCGCCGACGCGATCACCGGTCGTGCGTCGAAGGCGTTCGCCGGCTTCCGTGACGCACAGGTCTATTCGCTCGTGCCGCCGGCGGTCCGCGGTCTCGGTTCGTCGAACGGCTTCACGATGGAGTTGCAGAACAGCGGCAGCCTCAGCCAGACCGAGTTCAATGCCGCGCGCGACAAGCTGCTCGCGCTCGCGCGTGCGGATTCGTCGCTGACCGCGATCCGCCTCACCGAACTGCCCGATGTCGCGACGCTGCACGTCGACACCAACCAGCAGAAGCTGTCGACGCTCGGGCTGACGCAGGCGAACGTGAACTCGACGCTGTCGACCGCCTGGGGTGGCCAGTACGTCAACGACTTCATCGACCGTGGCCGTGTGAAGCGCGTCTATGTCCAGGGCGACGCGCAGTTCCGTGCGCAGCCCTCCGACCTGAGCCAATGGTTCGTGCGCGGATCCAACGGCCAGATGGCGCCGTTCTCGTCGTTCGCGAAGACGAGTTGGGGCCAGGCCCCGACGACGATGTCGCGGTTCAACGGCATCGCGTCGTACGAGATCCAGGGCTCGGGCGCGCCCGGCGTCAGTTCCGGCGACGCGATGGAGAAGATCGCGCAGCTCGCCGGCCAGATCCCCGGCACCTCGATCGCCTGGTCCGGCCTGTCGTATCAGGAACGCCTGTCCTCGGGTCAGGCGCCGTTCCTCTACGGCTTGTCGCTGCTGGTCGTGTTCCTGTGCCTCGCCGCGCTGTACGAAAGCTGGTCGATTCCGATCGCGGTGCTGCTGGTAATCCCATTGGGCCTCGTCGGCGCGATCCTCGCAGTGACGCTGCGGGGCCTCATCAACGACGTGTATCTCCAGATCGGCCTGCTCACGACGATGGGTCTTGCCGCGAAGAACGCGATCCTGATGATCGAGTTCGCCGAACAGGAGGAGAGGAAGGGCAAGCGGGTCATCGAGGCGGCACTGTCTGCGGCGAAGATCCGGTTGCGCCCGATCCTGATGACGTCGTTCGCGTTCATCCTCGGCGTGTTGCCGCTGGCCCTATCGACCGGTGCCGGTGCGAACAGCCGCATCGCGATCGGGACCGCGGTGGTCGGCGGCATGCTGACCGCGACGATCCTGGCCATTTTCTACATCCCGCTGTTCTTCGTCCTCGTCCGCCGCGGCGCACGCGACGGCATCGCCAAGCTGCGGGGCAAGCCGACAGGCTTCCAGGGCCATGACGACGACCACGGCCATGACGGCCATGGATCCGATGGCGATCACAACGAACCGCTCGAACCACCCGAACCACAGGGCCCTCACCGGCCGGAGCCCGCATGATGCGCTCGCTAGTCCTGATCCTCGCCGCTTCGACCGCACTCGGCGGCTGCTCGCTCGCGCCGAAATACGCGCGAACCGAACTCCCCGTGCCGCCGTCGCTTCCGGTCGGCGACGCGTATCTGCGCCAGTCAGAGGCGACGCTTCCCGCGATCACCTACCGCGACGTCTTCAAGGACTCGCGACTCCAGCAGATCATCGTCCAGGCGCTCGCCAACAACCGCGATCTCCGCGTCGCCGCCGCCAACATCGCGTCGACCCGCGCGCAATACCGCATCCAGCGCGCCGACCTGTTGCCGCAGGTCGATGCCAGCGGCCGCTACAGTTATTCCGGCGGCGGCAGAGGTACCCGCAACACCGTTACGAGCGGAACGGGCGGTACGGGAACGGGTGGCAATACCGGGACCGGAACTGGAACGGGTACCGGCAACACTGGGACCGGCACAGGCACGGGCGGCGTCGGTACAGGCGGGACAGGTACGGGCACCGGATCGGTCGTCAGCTCGTCGAGCTCGAACAGCGCCTTCTCGGTCGACCTCGGCACCACCGCGTTCGAGCTCGACCTCTTCGGTCGCATCCGCTCGCTCACCAGCGCCGCGCTCGACCGCTATTTCGCGACCGAAGCCGCCGCGCGCGCCACCCGCCTGACGCTGGTCGGCGACATTGCCGATGCATGGCTCACCTACGCGTCGGACCAGAGCCTGCTCAAGATCGCGCAGGACACGGTGTCGAGTTCGCAGCGCAGCGTCACGCTGACCAACGCGCGGCTGCGCGGCGGCGTCGCCCCACGCACCGATCTCCGTCAGGCGCAGCAGATCCTGTTCACCGCGCAATCCGACCTCGCGCAGCAACGCACCGCGCTCGCGCAGGACGTCAACGCGCTGCAACTGCTCGTCGGCGCGCCGGTCGATGCCAGCCTGTTGCCCGCCTCGATCGAACAGGCGCTGCCGACCGTCGCCACGCTGCCGGCCGGGCTCGACAGCAGCATCCTCCTGCGCCGACCGGACGTCGTCGAATCCGAATACCAGCTCCGCGCCACGAACGCCGAGATCGGCGCGGCGCGTGCGGAACTGTTCCCGAAGATTTCGCTCACCGGCATCCTCGGGTTTGCCAGCACGTCGCTCACCTCGCTGTTCAGCGGCGGTGCGTTCAATTACTCGGTCGCGCCCTCGGTCAGCTATCCGATTTTCCGCGCCGGCGCCGGGATCGCCGGGGTCGCCTATTCGAAGGCGCAACGCGACGCCGCACTCGCCACCTATGAGAAGACGATCCAGACCGCGTTCCAGGAGACCGCCGACGCACTCGCACGCCAGGGCACGATCGCGGACCAGTTGAAGGCAAACCAGAACTTCTCCGAAGCGGCCCTCGATACCTACCGCCTGTCCGACGCGCGCTATCGCGGCGGGATCGACACCTTCCTCAACTCGCTCGACGCGCAGCGCTCGCTGTACACGGCGCAGCGTAACCTCGTCGCGACGCAACTCGTCGGCGCGAGCAACCGCGTGACGCTGTACCGCGTCCTCGGTGGAGACTCGACGCTGGAGGCCACCGCAGGCGGACCGCAGCCGGTGGCGATGAGCGGCGCACCGCGAGCTGAGACGAATTGACGCAAGGGTATCGCGTAGAGGTACCGGCGCCCGTCGGGCCTCGTTGCCCTCGACCAACTGCCACCTCCCCGGCGGAGGCCGGGGCCCAGTTGGAAAGGTCGCAGTAACGACGGACCGCGCTTCGTTAGCAACGTTCCCCAACTGGGCCCCGGCCTTCGCCGGGGTGGCGTAATGGTCCTGATAATCGTAGCAACCCCCTCCTTGTTCTCCCGCGAAGGCGGGAGCCCAGTCTGGGTCCGCGCCTTCGCGGGGAAACAAGCTTAGGTCGGGTCCGCAGCTTCCACGGTAGTAGAGGTCCACAACGTCGCCCGCCTCTGCGCCTCAGCCTGCACCTCCAGCCACTGCTCGCGCTCCGCCACCGCATCGGCCAGCGCCCGATGATCCGGCACCCGCCCATTCCGCCGCTGCGACACCGCGCCGACCACTTCCCGCGCCAGGGCCTCCCGCACTGCCGCCGGCGCAACATCCGCCAAGCACGCCCGCGCCGCCTCCAGTTGCGCCTCGTCGCTATCGCGCAACCGCAGCACACGCCGGGGCTGCCCGCCGGCACGCAACAACGCGCTCAGCCATTTGCCATCCCAGGACGGCGCACTCGCCAGCAGGTCATGTCCCGCCAGCGCCTCGACCATCCGCGTCGCCACGACCACGTGATCCTCGCCCTCCTCCTCCAAAACCCGCCGTTCGATCCGGTGGATAGCCTGCGCCGCCGGATCCCAGTCGGTCCAATCGGGCGCAGGCTTGATCAGGTGGTTCTCCGACGTACCGTCCTCGAACACCCACGCCACCTCGATCGGATAGCTCGCCTTCCCCAGCGACGACGCTTCGAAATCGAGGAAGGCGAGCATGCCGCTCAGCCGGTCGGGCTGGCGGCGTTGACGAGCTTGGGCTCCTTGATCGGCGACAAGGTCTGCTCCTGGTCCCCCGAAATCCGCCGCGAGCGCACGAACGGCGGCAACGTCACCGGCCCCCGCGTCTTCAGCGCCTCCAGCACACCCTCGATGACGCGAAGATCGGCAAGCCCCTCCTCCGCATCGGGCTCGGGATCGCGATCTTCGAGGATACAGTCGGAGAAATAGCGCATCTCGCCGCCGAACTGGTCGGTCGGCTTGAAGCTCTCATGGCTCTTCTTTTCGCCGATCGTCACGCGCTGCTCCATCGCATCGCCGAAGCCGTAAGCCGGGTCCATGTGGATGCTGCCCTGGGTGCCCGAGATCGTCAGGCTGTCGACGTTGTTGGCCGCGTAGGAGACGGTGAACTGCGCCAGCCGATCGCCGGGAAAGCGCAACGTCACCGCGAACGTATCGTCGAGATCGCCCAGCCCCAAATCGGGATGCCGCATCGCGACAGCCGAGACCACTTCGGTCGGCTCCGCCCCGAACAGATAGCGCGTCGCGTTGATCGGATACGGACCCATGTCGAACAGCGGCCCGGCAATGACCCCGTTCTTCACGCGGTGGTTAGCCGGATCGACCTTCTGCGTGAAGCACGAAGTGAACGCGATCAGCTCGCCGAGTTCACCGGCCCGGATGCGGCGGATCGCGTCGAGCGTCGACGGCTCGAAATGCAGCCGGTACGCGGTCATCAGCTTGGCCGACGACGCGCGCTCGGCATCGCGGATCGCCTCGGCCTTCTCGACCGAAATCTCCAACGGCTTCTCCGACAGCACGTGGATTCCCGCCTTCAGCGCGGGAATCGCAAACTCGGCATGGCGCCAGTTCGGCGTCCCGAGATAGACCGCGTCGATCAGCCCCGAGGCGAGCAACTCGTCGAACTGGTCGTAGCGATAGGTCGCCTCGACGCCGTATGTCTTGCCAAGCTCGCGCGCCTTGACCGGATCGTCTGTAACGAGCGCCGCAATCTCCGAATTGCCGGTATGCGCGACGCCGGGCATCATCGACGCCTGCGAGATGTCGCCGAGCCCGACGATCGCATAACGGACCTTCTTCTTGCCGAGACCGAGCGCGGACGCGATCGTCGAAACCGTATTCATGGGGATACCTCGTGATGCTGGAAGTCCCCCGCTCAACGCGGCAGCCGCGATAGCTATCCCATCGCCCTCACATCGGCCTACGGTTGGCGGCGGTCCGGCGCTGATCGAGAATGGTTCGTTAACCTAGATCGAAGACCATCTCGGCAAGGTATCCACGCCATACCGGGTCTATGTATGCTCCCCTCCCCGTTGCCGATCGCCGCGCCCGAGATCGAGCGCCCGCGACCGCGCTGTTCGGTCTGGCAGAGGAGACGCGCGAACAGATCGCCGCATTGCAGGATCGCAAGATCGATCAGGTCGCCGCCGTGTGGCCGTATACGCTGGCGATGCAGGTGGTCGCGGGCGCGATCCTGATCGCCATGTGCGTCTGCGCACCGGCCAGCGCCGGGTTAGCCGCGTTCGCTTCGCTCGTCGGGATCCACGTGGCGGTCGTCGCCACGGTGTCGGTCGCGCTATTGTGCGCGCTGCGCGTCCCGGCGCTGCGGCGATGGCGCCCGTTCCGGCGCAACCGGATGATCACGCTCGGCGTCGTCGCGATGTCGGCGCTGCTGGCGTCGCTGCTCTGGACCACCATGCGGATGCCGACAGGCCCGCTCCAGATCGCCTGTTTCACGGCGGTCGCCGGGACGATCCTCGTCTCCGCGGTGAGCATCCACGCGGTCCGCGCGGCGACCCTCGGCTTCGGTGTCGGCGCGGTCCTCGCGGTGGCGGCGCTGACCGGGCCGGGCGTTGCGCTCGTCATGGCGCTGCTGGGCCTCGTCGGTCTCGCGGTCGTCACCCGCAAGCTTGCACAGGTCGACCATGATCGCGAACTCGATCGCGCCGAACAGGCCGGCGCCGGCGATCTCGCGGTCCGGATGATCGCCGAGTTCGAGGGCGAAGGCACCGGCTGGTTCTGGGAAGCCGATCGTCAGGGCAAGATCACCTATCTGTCGGCCAAGGTCGTCGACGATCTGGGTCTTGCCGGCGGCGCGATCGGCCAGCCGCTCACCGGGTTGTTCAAGATGGACAGCGATGCCCCCGGCACCGAGCGCACGCTGGCCTTCCACATCGCATCGCGAACCTCGTTCTCCGACTATTCGGTCCGTTCGGCGACGTCCGACGGCGAGCAATGGTGGTCGATTTCAGGACGCCCGGTGGTCGACGAGCTCGGCCGCTTCCAGGGGTTCATCGGCTCGGGCAGCGACCTGACCGAAAAGCGCAGGTCCGAAGCCGAGATCACGCGGCTGGCGCTGTTCGACGGCTTGACCGGGCTCGCCAATCGCCAGCGGATGCGGCTGTCGCTCGACAAGACGCTGGCGCAGCTGGCCGGGCCGTACCGCGCCACGTCGCTGCTGTTGATCGATCTCGATCGGTTCAAGGCGGTCAACGATACGCTGGGTCATCAGGCCGGCGACGCGCTGCTCAAGCTGGTCGCGCAACGGCTGCAACGCGGGGTCGGCGATGCCGGTCTGGTCGGGCGTCTGGGCGGCGACGAGTTCGAGGTCGTGCTGCCCAGCATGGACAATCGCGACACGTTGGCGGCATTGGCGCGCGACCTGATCGCATCCTTGTCGCAGCCCTATTCGGTTGCCGGCACTGCCGTCACGATCGGATGCTCGATCGGCATCGCGATCGCACCCGGCGACGGCAACGATGCGGAAACGCTCGTCCGCAATGCCGACCTGGCATTGTATGCCGCCAAGGCCGACGGCCGCGGCGTCCACCGCTTCTTTTCGGACGACATGCTCGCGGGCGCCAAGACGCGCAAACTGCTCGAAGACGATCTGCGCAGCGCCGTCGCGACGGGCGCGTTCCACCTCTGTTACCAGCCCGTCGTCAACACGAAGACGACCCGGGTGGTCGGTTACGAGGCGCTCATCCGCTGGAACCATCCGACCCGCGGCCTGGTCTCCCCCGCCGATTTCATACCGGTCGCCGAGGAGTGCGGGCTGATCGAGGCGATCGGCGAATGGGTCCTGCGCACCGCCTGTATCGAGGCCGCGCGCTGGCCCGACGCCATCCGCGTCGCGGTCAACGTGTCGCCGATCCAGTTCGCCAACCCGGTCCTGCCCGCGCTCGTCACCAGTGCGCTCGCCCAGTCGGGGATTTCCGCCAACCGCCTCGAACTCGAGATCACCGAGGGCGTCTTCCTCGACGAGACCAGCTCGTCCGAACAGATGTTCAAATCGCTGAAGGGCATCGGCGTCCGGCTCGCGCTCGACGACTTCGGCACCGGCTATTCGTCGCTCGGCTACCTGCGCAACGCACCGTTCGACAAGATCAAGATCGACCAGTCGTTCGTCAAGGGCGCCGCCGAACCCGGCAATCGCAACGCCGCGATCATCAAGGCGATCGTCACGCTCGCCGACACGCTCGGGATGGAGACAACGGCGGAAGGCGTCGAGATCCAGGACGAGATCGATCTGATCCGCGACCTCGGGTGCAGCCACATCCAGGGCTATGTCTATGGCCGCCCGGTCAGCGCCGAGGACGCGTTGCTCCAGTTGGCCGCGGAAAACGGGATCGCCACCCCGAGCGGCTTCAAGGTCAGTCGCGCGCCGCGAACCAAGATGCTGCGCTCGGCCGGCATCCTGATCGACGGCGTCCGCGGCGACGTCCGCATCCGCGATATCTCGACCTCGGGCGCGATGATCGACGGCATCGCGGTAGATGGCGATCCCGACGGTCTCGAAATGCTGATCGAACTTGTCGAGGACCAGATGGTGCCGGCGCGCATTCGCTGGGCGCATAACGGCAAGGCCGGGATCGAGTTTCACGAAGCATTCAATCTCGCGAAGCTGAACCAGACGCAGGGCTTCCGTCTGCGCCGGACAGGGTAAGCCGGCCGCGCAACCCGAAGGCGGAACTGCGGGTGCCCCATATGCCTTGAAGGAAACGGCGCCGGTCGCCGTCGGATATGTAACCCATCGTCATCCCCGCGGAGGCGGGAACCCATATTCTGTAGCGCCAGCATTTTAACCGCGAGGCATGCCCGTATGGGTTCCCGCCTGCACGGGAATGACGGATACAGGGTCGAACGGTACAGGTGCCGAAGGAGATTGCCCATGCCGATCAAAGCCTTGGCCTTCGACGTGTTCGGCACGGTGGTCGACTGGCGTTCGGGGATCGCGCGCGATGCAGGCCCAGTTCTGGCAGCTCTCGGCCGATCCGATATCGACCCGCATCGCTTCGCGGACGGCTGGCGGCATCGCTATCAGCCAGCGCTCGAACAGGTCCGCAGCGGGCGGCGACCGTTCGTCATCCTCGACACGCTCCACCGAGAGGCGCTCGAGGATCTGCTGAGTGAGTACGCGATCGATCCGACAACGATCGACGAGGCGACACTGGTGCATCTGACCAAGGCCTGGCACCGGCTCGATCCGTGGCCTGACTCGGTCGAGGGCCTGACCCGCCTCAAGACGCGGTTTCCGATCGTCACGCTCAGCAACGGCAACATCGCGCTGATGGTCGAGATGGCGCGGCGTGCGGCGCTCCCCTGGGATGCGATCCTCGGCGCCGAGGTCAGCCGCGTCTACAAGCCGCTACCCGAAGCCTACCTGGCCACCGCGCGCTTGCTCGGCCTCGATCCCGGTGAACTCTGCCTCGTCGCCGCGCATCACAGCGACCTCGCCGCAGCGCGCGCCTGCGGGTTGGTGACCGCGTATATCGATCGGCCGATGGAATATGGCGGCCGCCCCGCACCCGACGCGGATCAGGCACAGGACTGGGATCATGCCGCCACCAGCATTACAGCGCTCGCCGACCGCCTCGTCGGAGCCTAGAGCCTCAGACAGCGCGCGCAGATCCCGCGAGCAACATTTGCCATCTTTCCGCTCTAAATAAATTTTCGTTCCCGCTTCGCCCCCTTGCGCTTCGCGAACCCCGCAGAAGTCCACGCGTCGCGAATATCCCGCTCGCCCAACCCGCACCCGAACACGACGAACCGAGCCCCCGACCATCCCCGCACCCCCTTGCGTCTCTTCGCGCTTTGGCACAATCTCTTGGGGTTGCGTTCGGGGGCGGACCCAATCGCTGGTAGAACAACCCTCGCATAGTCATATGCGATATGACCGTAAGCGCGCCTTCCACCGCCGCGATGGTCACTTTTTGTTCTCCCGTTAGGGGGCGTCCGATGGTAGCATGGTGACATGACGCCGATTCGAACGAATACAGAACACTAGGAGCGGTTTCGATGGATTTCAGAGACAGCAGCCGGGATAGCGACATGACCACGAACACGATCGAACAGACCATCGCAACGCCTGAAGCCGAGGCTCCGAAGGCCCCGCGCCAGGCGCAGGACAGCCACTCCGTGCGCGCGCAGATCTACCCGGTCGAGGTCGATCACAGCCGCGACGCGCTGCTGACCGAATTCGGCAAGGACACGCTCAAGGATCGCTACCTGCTCCCGGGCGAAAGCTATCAGGACCTGTTCGTCCGCGTTGCGTCGGCCTACGCCGATGACGCCGGTCACGCACAGCGTCTCTACGACGCGATCTCGAAGCTCTGGTTCATGCCCGCCACCCCCGTTCTGTCGAACGGCGGCACCGGCCGCGGCCTGCCGATCTCGTGCTACCTCAACTCGGTCCCCGACAGCCTCGGCGGCATCGTCGACACCTGGAACGAGAATGTCTGGCTCGCCTCGCGCGGCGGCGGCATCGGCACCTATTGGGGCAACGTCCGCGGCATCGGCGAGCCGGTCGGCCTCAACGGCAAGACCAGCGGCATCATCCCGTTCGTCCGCGTCATGGATTCGCTGACGCTCGCCATCTCGCAGGGCTCGCTCCGCCGTGGCTCGGCCGCGGTCTATCTCGACGTCTCGCACCCCGAGATCGAGGAATTCCTCGAGATCCGCAAACCCTCGGGCGATTTCAACCGCAAGGCACTGAACCTCCACCACGGCGTGCTGATCACCGACGACTTCATGGAAGCCGTCCGCAACGGCGAGGAATGGCATCTCCGCTCGCCGAAGGACCAGGCGATCCGCGCCACCGTCGACGCGCGCTCGCTGTTCCAGAAGCTCGTCGAGACGCGCCTCCAGACCGGCGAGCCGTACATCGTCTTCGCCGATCACGTGAACAAGGCGATGCCGAAGCATCACCGCGAACTCGGCCTCAAGGTCTCGACCTCGAACCTGTGCTCCGAGATCACGCTGCCGACCGGCAAGGATCACCTCGGCAACGAGCGGACCGCGGTCTGCTGCCTGTCGTCGCTGAACCTCGAGACGTGGGATCAGTGGAAGGACGAGAAGGGCCTGATCGAGGACGTCATGCGCTTCCTCGACAACGTGCTGCAGGATTACATCGATCGCCACGAACCCGGCATGGAGCGTGCCGCCTACAGCGCGGGCCGCGAACGCTCGGTCGGGCTCGGCGTGATGGGCTTCCACAGCTTCCTCCAGGCACGCGGCATCCCGTTCGAGGGCGCGATGGCGAAGTCGTGGAACCTGCGCATGTTCAAGCACATCAGCAGCCAGGCCAACGAAGCCTCGATGCAGCTCGCGATCGAGCGCGGCCCCTGCCCCGATGCCGCCGACGTCGGCGCGATGGAGCGCTTCAGCTGCAAGATGGCGATTGCCCCGACCGCGTCGATCTCGATCATCTGCGGCGGCACGTCGGCGTGCATCGAGCCGATCCCGGCGAACATCTACACGCACAAGACGCTGTCGGGCAGCTTCTCGATCAAGAATCCGTATCTCGAAAAGATGCTGAGCGAGAAGTCGAAGAACAGCGACGCGGTGTGGAACTCGATCCTCGAGCAGGGCGGCTCGGTCCAGCATCTCGACTTCCTCTCGGTCGAGGAAAAGGACTGCTACAAGACGTCGTTCGAGATCGACCAGCGCTGGCTGCTCGAACTCGCCGCCGATCGCACGCCCTACATCGACCAGGCGCAGTCGCTGAACCTGTTCATCCCGGCCGACGTCGAAAAGTGGGACCTCCTGATGCTCCACTTCCGCGCATGGGAGCTCGGCATCAAGTCGCTCTATTACCTCCGTTCGAAGTCGGTCCAGCGCGCGGGCTTCGCCGGCGGCGTCGAGGCGGACAACACCATCGACCTGCGCCAGATCGACGTCGAGTCGAAGGATTACGATGAGTGCCTTGCCTGCCAGTAAGGCCTCTCGGCGTTCAAGCGTGACCCCGGCCCGTCAATCACGGACCGGGGCGCGCCTGACGCAAAAAACCCCGGCCCGCGCGAAGCGGACCGGGGCTCGGACTAGCTATGCGGCGCGTGTCGAACGCACCGCCAGCGCGTCAGGCCTCTTCTTCGAACGTCACCGCCACGTCGGCGTTGGCGGAAAGCCGGACCTTGCCGTCCTCGATATCCGCAACCAGCCCGAGCGAGATGAAGTGATGATGCCCTTCATGGCTGCCCGTGCCCTCGACGACCTGCGCGCCCGAATCCTTCTTGGTCAGCTTGATGCGGTTGCCTTCGACCTTGTCGACGGTACCGACATGGACGCCGTCCGCGCCGATGACTTCGGCATGTTCCTGGATCTTGGTTGCATCGACCATGGTCGTTCTCCTGTTTGGGGTTCGGGTGCTGAACGCGCGCCGGGCGAGTTGGTCGCATGACGTATGGTTCAGCTATCATGTTCGTGGTCGCGGGCGTGCTCGGAATCGTCGGCACCGCGATGCTGCTGCGTTTGCGCAGCCCGAGCATCTCCGAACCGCAGACCTACGCGTTCCGCATGATCGGCATCATGCTCACCTCGGGCGCGATCGTCCTCGCGATGTCCGCCGCCGCGATGTGGCAGTGGAGCACCGAGACATGAAACACGCGACCTGATCCCACCAGTTTCCCGCTATAAAACCCATCTTCCGAAAGGCCTACCATGTCCCTCCTTCACGCCTCCAAGCAGTACAAGCCGTTCGAATACCCCTGGGCGTTCGAGTTCTGGAAGCGCCAGCAGCAGCTCCACTGGCTCCCCGAGGAAGTGCCCCTGGGCGAGGATTGCCGCGATTGGGCGCAGAAGCTCAGCGACCACGAGCGCAACCTGCTCACGCAGATCTTCCGCTTCTTCACGCAGGCCGACGTCGAGGTGCAGGATTGCTACCACGAAAAGTATGGCCGCGTGTTCAAGCCGACCGAGATCAAGATGATGCTGACCTCGTTCAGCAACATGGAGACGGTCCACATCGCCGCCTACAGCCATCTGCTCGACACCATCGGCATGCCCGAGAGCGAGTACGGCGCCTTCCTCGAATATGCCGAGATGAAGGAAAAGCATGACTACATGCAGCAGTTCACCGTCGACAACGACGAGGACATCGCCCGCACGCTAGCCATGTTCGGCGGCTTCACCGAGGGCGTCCAGCTGTTCGCGTCGTTCGCGATGCTGATGAACTTCCCGCGCTTCAACAAGATGAAGGGCATGGGCCAGATCGTCACCTGGTCGATCCGCGACGAGAGCCTCCACTGCGAGGGCATCATCAAGATGTTCCACACCTTCTGTCAGGAGCGCCAGTGCCTGACCAAGGCGGTCAAGGACGACATCGCCGACGTCTGCCAGACGACGATCCGCCTCGAGGACAATTTCATCGATCTCGCGTTCGAGATGGGCCCGGTCAACGGCATGACCCCCAAGGAGATCAAGAAGTACATCCGCTTCATCGCCGACTGGCGCATGACTCAGCTCGGCCTGAAGCCGATCTACATGATCGACGAGCACCCGCTGCCCTGGCTCGCCCCGATGCTCAACGGCGTCGAGCACGCCAACTTCTTCGAACAGCGCGCCACCGAATATTCGAAGGCCGCGACGAAGGGCCAGTGGAACGACGTCTGGGACTCGTTCGACAAGCGCCAGACCGCGAAGAAGGGGCCTGCCGCGAATGTGGACCTGAGCGAGGTTCGGGATATGTTCAGCGATTCGGTTGCGGCAGAGTAATCAGGTGATCAAGGTAGGGCGGTGGCTTGGATATGCGGGCGCAGCAATAATACTGGCGGCCATTTTTTGGCTTGGCCATGTTTCGATTGATTTGTTCATTGCCGCTCCAGCCACCGTCCGCCTTGGCGTTTTGACCGCGGCGGTATCTGTATTAACGTTTGTATTTAATAACTCTCGTCAGCAGACACGTGAGATAAATTCGAGACAGTTTTCCGACAAACGGGAAGCCTATCAAAAGTTTTTTGACTTTCTTTTTGAGATATTCTCGGCTCAAAAGAAAGGGATCGAGCATAGCGATGATGATCTGATAGAGCGAATGCATAATATAACGAAAGGATTGATGGTATGGGGGAGCGCAAGAACGATAAATCAATATAACCAGTTTATGCGAAATGTGATTAACCCTCCCAAAAGTCCATTAGACCAGTTTAGAAATGTCGAAAGTCTTCTCAAAGCGTTTCGTCAGGATTTGGGTCACGACGATCGAAAATTAGAGGCCTTTGGACTCTCGAAATTAATACTAAAAGCCGATGAGCATGATAAATTGAAATCTTAGCGCCTATTAACCTATTGCCGCTGGAGATAATCGCTGGCGCAGGCCTCGGTGAAAGATAGCGCAACTTTACTGTTGAGCTTTTTAAACGACCGTACTGCCAGTTGATCCGCGGCCGATGTGATCGCACGCAACAGCGTAGTGACACGACCACTCGCCGATCCCGCGTATTTAGCACTCGGCCGCCAAGCCGAAGCTTGACTCGCTGAACTCACTTACGGCACCACGTTTATGGGAGAAGACGACGATGCCAGACGTTTACAAGATCTTCATCGGAGGTGGCGGCGACGACTGGTTCAGTCACATCGTAGAAAGCTATGCGGAGCAATACCGCAAGAGCAATCCGACGTATCAATGTCCGTATTTCAGCTGGACCGCCGGTAGCGGAATCGTTTCTACACTGGAAAACGCTGCAAAGGGCAGCTTCATCACAGTGATCGGTCATAGCTACGGCGCTGATACCGCATTTTCCGCAATCCAGCGTGGGCGCCCAGTCAACACGTTGATCAGCATCGATCCGGTCGGCCGGTTTCGACCTGCTTGGGCCACGATCAGCGGACGCTGCCTCACCTGGCTAAACGTTCGAGCGGAACCGTCCGTAGGGAATCGCTCAACCGACGATACGATCGCAAGCCTTGGCGGCAAATACCCGCCCCCACCCGCACCGGGCCAACCGGGCGCTCCCACCTATGCCTTGACGGCGGACGCGACCCATGGTGCGTTCTCGCAAATGATGCGAACTTCCACCTCGAACGGTATCAGCGGAAAGTCGCTGCTCGGCGGCCATGGCGTCTAGTCGCATGGCGCGTGTCGCACGTATCGTAGCTGTAGCGCTGGCATTGCTGGCGGCGGGGCTGGTGATAGCAATCGCTTTGCTGTTCCCTTGGGGACCCATTTCCGGACTGAGAGTAGAGAACGCTCGTCGCACTACCGCACCGCCACGGATCGTGGTCATCTTCTCGACACCGACCCCGATCGAGGCGATACTGAAGCGCAAGCGTGCCGGATTCATCAGAGCAAAGTTGTCGGACTGCCGCACCGGCGACACCTTGGCGAGTGAGGTCGTGGCCCAGCGGGCAGGCTATCTTCGCGACGATGGTCGCGTCCAACGCCGGCCCCGCCCCTCTTCGCCGGCCAGCTACGTGGCGATCTTCGACGACATTACCGATCGACAAGGGCAATTGTGCTTTTCGCTTGATGGCGGCAGCATGTGGGCCGGCAAACTCTGGTCGGACCAGATACCGCTGACGCTTACACCCGGCTGACCGCGCACCACCCGGCCCGCTTGCCGCCGCCATAACGCCGCGCGAGTCCGTGGCGGACCAATACCGCGCCCAGCGACTCCCCGCCCCTATCAACGATCCGCAGTTTGCGGCCATAGCGGTCGACGTCGCGCTTGATCGGGGTCAGCGTGAAGGGGCCGGCGTTGAGCAGGGCCTGCATCTTCAGCGTCGCCGCCTGCCCCAGCCGCGCTTCGCGGGCGCAGCGCGGCGGGTGGGTCTCCGGCGTGTCGATGTCGGCGATGCGGATCTTGGTGCCCGCCATCCAGAACGTGTCGCCGTCGACCATGCAGTCGATCCGCTTGGCGTGGCCGCAGATCGTGAAGCGCGCGGAGACCGCCTTGCCCCCCGACAGCGCGGACGCCGCCGCCGCAACGGTCGACGCCGCACTGGCGACACCCGCCGCGGTGGCGAGCGCGCCGGTCGCGGTGGTGGCGGCACCGGCATTGGTCGCTGCGCCGGCAGCGGGCGCCGCAGCCGACGACGCCTCCGCCTTGGCAGCATCAGCACCCCAACCCCAGCCACCCGGCACGCGCAGATGTCCCGCAGGCCAGGCGATGCCGAACCCGGTCGGCCATTCGATCTTCAATCCGGGCGGTACCAGCGCCGACCAGTCGATCTGGCGGATCACCGGCATCATCAGCCCCAGCAGCACGCCGTAGAACACCAGGCGGAGCTGCAGCAGCACCCCCGGCGCGGCACTGCGGCCCGAGCCACCGCGGCGCGTGGCACCGGCACGATCGCCACTGAGCAACCGCATGAAATCAAACACATACTCCATCGTCCGTCGCGCGTACGCGCGCGCGCGAGGATGTCACCCTCACCCCCGTCGCAATGCGCCGAGCGGAGTCGGAAACGAGGCGAACGCATCGTGAACATCGCGCGCTGTCCGTCGCCGACGGCAAACCGCTCCCGCCACACCGATCCGACATCAATCCTCATGGCTTCGCAAGCATCCCGCCCGCCCTTTGCCATGCCCGCCCAAAGCGGCCGTCAAGGCGGGAAGCCGCTGTTCTCCAAAGCAGGAAGGTATATGGCGAAACTGCCACCACGCTTCATAAGGGAACGACGCGTGCAAATCGGGTCGAAGCGCGGTCGCGATCCGGAAATGACGCCTTGCGCCCCCAGTGCATCCGCTCGACAACGGTCCACGTCCAGTGTGCGAACGGTGCCGGCGACGACAGCGCGCCGGTCAGCCGCCCTCTCCGGCTGGCCCTGATCTTCGCCAGCAACGACGCCGAAAGGGTGCGGGACACGTTGCGAGAGGCAGCTCTAAATGGCGAGCGCATGTGCCGGCCACAAAAGGCTGACAGACCGAGGGGCATCGGCGCCCCCAGTGCGTGACGAGGTTCTGCTGTCCTACACCCCGCGACCGTGCGCAGATCGGCGCATGGCCCCGAACCCTCCCCAACCGATCGCCCCCCAACCGATCGACACCGCGTGCAGGACATGCACAGTATCGCGCCAGCGTCTGCACTTCGTGCACTTCCAGCGCCCAACCCGTTGAAAACGCCAGATACATGAAGGGCGAGGAGTGTTGCCACTCCCCGCCCCCATGCCGTCACGTCAGGCCTTGCCCGTTGCCGGGCGCAAGGCTCAGAAGTGCGTGATGATGCCGAGCATCGGACGGAAGCTCTGCGCCGTGCCGAAGGTGTTGACCTCGGCGCGGATGCGGAAGCCTGCGTTGCCGGTGATGCCCTTGAGGCCGATGCTCTGCGGACCGACTTCTGCGCCGATGCCGTAGGTCACGGCGTTGTAGTCACGGTTGGTGCGGCCGCCATTGGTCGAGAACTGCGCGAAGTGGTCGAAATTGACCCACTGGTAGCCGACCTTGCCGTAGAAGATGCCGCTGTCGCCGGCGCGGAAGCCGAAGCGGCCTGCTGCGCCATATTCCCAATCGATGTTGCCATCGACGCCCTTGATGACGTTGCCTTCGACGCCGACGAAGACCGGGCCGAGCGGCACGTTGACGCCGACGACGCCCTGCACCAGCGCGCCGTCTGCGCGGTAGTTGTTACGGACCGAGCCGTCCGAGTTCAGCGCGCGCGGGATGCCGTGGTTGCCGACGTTGTCGAACTGCTCCCAGCCGCCCATGATGCCGACATAAGGCTCGATCCCGAACGCCTTGGAGCCGTCGGGAGCGGCTGCTTCGCCGGGGGCTGCGCTGTTGTCGGTCGGCGCAGGCGCGGGGGCTGCCATGTCCTGGGCGAAAGCAGGCGCTGCGAATGCGGTGGCAGCGAGGACGAGAGCCAGGGAAAGCGTACGCATGGAAATAGACCTTTTATCGTTGATTACGTGGCCCCCGTCCGACGATGTGCGGCTTGGTCCAGGCAAGTCGAAACCGGCGGGCGTCCGCTTTGTTGCAACAAAAAGAACGCGGGCAACGGAACCTTCCAAAGGTGTTGCAATGCAGCAACGCTTCCTGTCCCCGCGATGAACATATCGTGGCGAACTCAAGGCAATAGTGGCAGAAATGCAGCGATCGGCACGGTAGCGTAGTCGTTAACCGTGTCGCTCAAGATCGTCGCAACGATCAGCGGATAGGCCATCCGCATGGGTTTCGCGCGTCTTTTCCGCAGTCGCTGGGCGGCGGTGTTCTGGTCCGCGGGAATCCTGTGGACGGCGTATGACGTCGCCGACACCGCGCCTGCTCCAGCCCCAGAAGCGGCATCGCCGAACGCCACCGCGCCACAAACCGCTGCGGGCGAGCCGGCCACGCAAGATGCGACCGGCTCGGGGTTCGACATGCACGATCTGCAAATTCTCGCCAACGCGGGCTGACGGTGCCGGGGATATTCTCCCCATGCCCGCCAGTCCGCAGTTCGTTCAGGGCTTCAGCGCGACGTCGTCGGCGTCCTTCAGGTCTTCGTCGTCGTCGATCGTGTCGTCGTCGAGCTCGTCCTGGACGTCGTCCTCGTCCATGTCGGCTTCGTCCATCGTGACGGACGAGTCCGTCTCGCCGACCTCTTCGGAGTCCATCTTGGTCTCGTCGATCGCCTCGTCGTCGGTGTCGTCTTCGCCCAGATCGGGTTCGAGGTCGGTCAGGATGATGCCGTCGCTCGGCCCGTTGCGCGTGGCCTCGAGGATCTCGGCGCGCTGGCTCTCGTCATAGCCCTCTTCGTCGTAGCCGTCGTCGCCCGATCCGGCACTCGGCACCTGATGTCCGCCCATGGTCACACTCCCTCGTTCCAGGACGCCCGCACGTTGCGGGCCTACCAGATGCGAACGGTGGACGTGCGCCGTGGTTCCTTCAAGCGCGGACCGGTGCCGTCGACGCAGGCCGAAACAGGCGACCGCGTTCGGTCACTAGAATGGCGACCAGCGCCGCCAACCCCGCGAGGAGGAACCCGCCGACCAGCGGCACTGTGGTGCCGTCGAACGCCTGCCCGATCAGCGCGCCGAACACCGCGCCGACAGTGACGCTCAGGAACCCCTGCACGCTCGACGCGGTACCGGCGATCCGCCCCATATTCTCCATCGCCATCGCCGAGAAGTTCGACGTCGCCAGCCCGAAACACCCGAGCGTCAACGCCTGGAAAACCGCAAAGCTGACCAACGTCTCGAACCCGATCTGAATCGCGAACAGGTGGACGAGCGACACCAGGATCAGCACCGACAGCGCGCCGTGGCTGATCAACCGGGTCCCCAGCCGCATCACGATCCGCGAGTTGAGCAGGTTGCACGCTGCCATCGTCACCGACGTCGTCGCGAAGATCAGCGCGAGCAGCGTCGGCTTGTGGAACACGTCCGCCATGATCTGCTGGATCGAATTGAGATAGCCGTACAGCGCGCCCATCAACGCGGTCGACGCGAGCGTGTAGCCGAGCGAATTGCGATCGCTCAGCGTCTGGCGCCAGTCGCTGAAGATGCGCCCCGGCGTGATCGGCAGGACGTTCTCGGGCGCCAGCGTCTCGGGCATCCGCAGATAGAACCAGACCAGCACGCCCAGCGTCAGCACCGCGACTGTCCAGAAGATCGCGCGCCAGTCGCCGAACTGCAGCACCGTCCAGCCGAACGTCGGCGCGAGGATCGGTACGATCATGAACACCATGAACGCGATCGACATCACCCGCGCCATCGCCCGCCCGTGATAGCAATCGCGGACCAAAGCGATCGTCGCCACGCGTGCCGCGGCGATCACCGCGCCACCGAATGCGCGCGCCGCTAGCAAAAGCGTGAAGCTGCCCGCGGTCGCGCAGGCAACGTTGGCGATGATGTACAGGACGAGCGACCACAGCAGCACCGTCCGCCGCCCGAACCGATCGGCGAGTGGCCCGTGGACGAGCTGCGCGACGCCGAAGCCGATCACGAACGCGGTCACCACGAACTGTCGTCCGTTCTCGGTCGCGACGCCGAGCGAGTCGCCGATCGCCGGCAGCGCGGGCAGCATCGAGTCTATGCCGAGCGCGGTCAGCGACATCAGCGAGGCGACGAGCGCGACGAACTCGACGAAACCGATCGGCGCGCCGCGCATCGCTGGCGCGTCGGATTGGGGATCCTGGGTCTGCATGATGCGTGCGCCTGTACCCGCTCGGCCGGTCTTGCGGAACCCGCTAACCGGCGTCGTCCCGTGATGATTGCGCGATGCGTCGACGCGCCCTATCTGTATTGCTAGAACAACACACTTCGGAGACAGCCATGATCCGTCCGCTCTTTACCGCTGCTGTAGGCCTTACCAGCGTGCTTGCCCTGTCCGCCTGCGATCGCTCGAACGAGGGCGCATCGGTCTCGATCAACGCCGATGGCGGCAACGTCCTCGGCGCGATCAACGGCGAGACCGGCGAGATGAAGATCGACGTCCCCGGCTTCCAGGGCTCGGTGAAGCTGCCGAAGATCAAGATCGACACGAGCAATTTCGATCTCAACGGCGTACGCCTGTATCCGGGGTCGTCGATCAAGACCCTCAACATCGTCGGCGACGACAAGGCCGGCGGCTTGCGCGTCGCCTTCGCCAGCCCAGCAACACCCACTATCGTCCGCGACTGGTTCGCACAGCGGCTCGGCAAGGTCGGCTACCAGGTCCACCCCGAGGGCGCGAACCTGATCGGCGCGACCGACGAGAACAAACCCTTCCGCCTCGAACTCACCCCCGACGGCAAAGACAAGG
The DNA here is from genome assembly GCF_003688625.1 of Sphingomonas sp. PP-CE-3A-406. GTDB lineage: Bacteria > Pseudomonadota > Alphaproteobacteria > Sphingomonadales > Sphingomonadaceae > Sphingomonas. The sequence continues at coordinate 765,281 of NZ_RCWY01000003.1, read as the reverse complement.
CGACCGGCACGATCGTCATCAGCGGCTAGTCTACAATCGCACGCCCAAGGGGAGGATTGAAATCTCGCCCCACCCTAACCCAGGCATTTGGCACGCCACCGCCGATCGCCTATATCGGGCATCCCCCAAACCGGACACGCACCTCATGCTCGATACGCCCGCCGCCCAGGTCCCGACGCTCAGCCTCGCCACGCAGGATACCGACCCCGACGGTTTCGCCGCCGCGTTCGGCGAATCGTTCGAGCGGTACGGCTTCGCGATCGTCGCCGATCACGGCATCCCCGCCGACCTGATCGAGCGCGCCTGGGCCGAAACCAAGCTGTTGTTCGACCTGCCCGAGGACGAGAAGCGCGGCTATCATATCCCCGGCGGCGGCGGCGCGCGCGGCTACACGCCGTTCAAGACCGAGATCGCCAAGGACGCCAAGGTCGTCGACCTCAAGGAATTCTGGCACGTCGGCCGCGAGCTCCCCGAGGGTCATCGTTACGCGGACACGATGGCCCCCAACGTCTGGCCGACGCGTCCCGAGGGCTTCAAGCCCGTCTTCCTCGAACTCTTCGCTGCGTTCGACCGCGCCGGCGACAAGCTGCTGTCCGCGATCGCCCGCCACCTGAAGCTCGAGCCCGACTGGTTCGATCCCGCGGTGAAGGACGGCAACAGCATACTTCGTTTGCTGCATTACCCGCCGATCCCCGCCGATGCGGAAGGCGTCCGCGCCGGCGCGCATGAGGACATCAACCTCATCACGCTGCTGCTCGGCGCCGAGGAAGCCGGCCTCGAACTGCTCGACCGCGCGAACGGCCGCTGGCTGTCGATCAAGCCGCCCGAGGGCGCGATGGTCGTCAACGTCGGCGACATGCTCCAGCGGCTGACCAACAACGTGCTGCCCTCGACCACGCACCGCGTCGTCAACCCGCCCCCCGAGCGCCGCGGCCACTCGCGCTATTCGATGCCGTTCTTCCTCCACCCCGCGCCGGACTTCCTGATCGAGACGCTGCCGGGCACGATCACGCCGGACAACGCGAACCGCTATCCGAACCCGATCACCGCGCATGATTACCTGTACGAGCGGCTGGTCGAGATCGGGCTGATCAAGAAGTAGGGACTTCGACCCGCTTCATACTCCCCTCGACCACACAAGCATGTTTCCCCGCGAAAGCGGGGATCCAGACTGGGCTCCCGCCTTCGCGGGAGACACTTGAGAGCTTGGTGGGTCAGGTATCTTCCACCACACCTCCACCCCGGCGAACGCCGGGGTGGAGCCTATTCTGATCGGTTAAAGCGGAGCAAAACACCCCACCGCTTTTCTCCCCACCTGATACCCAACAACCACGCTTCGCCCATTGGTGCGCGCGCCCGCATCCGCTAGACCGCGCGCGATGCCCCATCTCTATCTCGTCGACGGCTCCGGCTATATCTTCCGCGCCTATCACCGGCTGCCGCCGCTCACCAACAAGCATGGCGAGCCGGTCGGCGCGGTGTACGGCTACACGACGATGCTGTGGAAGCTCGCCGACGAGGTCCACGCCGCCGATGGCCCCACGCACATGGCGGTCATTCTCGACAAATCGTCGAAGACGTTCCGCAACGATCTCTACGACAAGTACAAGGCGCAGCGTCCCCCGCCGCCCGAAGATCTCGTCCCCCAGTTCCCGATGATCCGCGACGCCACGCGCGCGTTCTCACTGCCGTGCATCGAGACCGAGGGACTCGAAGCCGACGACATCATCGCCTGCTATTCGAAGGCCGCGCTCGCCCAAGGCTGGGAGGTCACGATCGTGTCGTCCGACAAGGATCTGATGCAGCTGATCGAGCCCGGTCTCGACATGTACGACACGATGAACAACCGCCGGCTCGGCGCGGAACATGTCGCGGAGAAATTCCACGGCGTCACCCCCGCGCAGCTCGGCGACGTGCTCGCGCTGATGGGCGACAGCGTCGACAACGTCCCCGGTGTCCCCGGCGTCGGCCCGAAGACCGCCGCGAAGCTGATCCTAGAACACGGCGATCTCGAAGCCGTGCTCGCCGCCGCCGACGGCATGAAGAAGGGCAAGCTGCGCGACAATTTGATTGAGCATGTTGAGATGGCGCGCCTGTCGAAGGTTCTCGTCACGCTCAAATGCGACGTCGCGCTGCCCGAACCGCTCGAGGATCTCGAACTCAAGGGCATCCCCGACGCGCCCTTGCGCGCGTTCCTCGAACATCACGGCTTCAAGTCGCTGATCGCCAAGCTCTCTGCGGTCGCCGAAGCCCCCGTCGCCGAGCCCGCGAGCACGGCCGAGTTCGACGAGGACGAGCCCTGCAAGCACGACGACTATGAAACCGTCGTCGACGAAGCCGCGCTCGATCGCTGGATCACCGTGGCGAAACACCAAGGCTGGATCGCGATCGACACCGAGACCACCGGCATCGACGCGACGCGCGCGGACCTCGTCGGGGTGAGCATGGCGCTGCATCCGAACCTCGCCTGCTACGTACCTATCGCGCATGGCGGCACGGATTTGCTCGCGGAAAACCCGGTCCAGCTCGATCGCGCGCTCGTGCTCGCGAAACTGAAGCCGTTGCTGGAGGATCCGAGCGTCCTGAAGATCGGCCACAACCTCAAATACGACATGATCGTCCTCGGCCGCGCCTACGCGTCGACGGGCGGCGTGACCATCGCGCCATTCGACGACACGATCGTGATGAGCTTCGATCTCGACGCCGGCCTGCACGGCCACGGCATGGACGAACTCGCCGCCACGCATCTCTCGCACAGCTGCATCGCGTTCAAGGACGTCGTCGGCACCGGCAAGACGCAGCGGACCTTCAACGAAATCGATCTCAAGGCCGCGACCCGCTACGCCGCCGAGGATGCCGACGTGACGCTCCGTCTCTGGCGCCGCTTCAAGCGCCGCCTGCCCGCGGAATGCTCGACCCGCGTGTACGAGATGGTCGACCGTCCGCTCGTCCCCGTGATCGCGCAGATGGAGATGCACGGGATCAAGGTCGACGCCGCGAAACTGTCGAAGCTCTCGACCGAATTCGCCGGCCAGATGGCGAGCCTGGAGACAGAAATCCACGCGCTCGCCGGCGCGCCGTTCACGATCGGCAGCCCCAAGCAATTGGGCGACGTGCTGTTCGAGAAGATGGGCATCAAGGGCGGCCGCAAAGGCAAGTCCGGCGTCTATTCGACCGACGTCAACGAACTCGAGCGGATCGCGGCGGACAAGGATTCGCCCGGCGCCGTGATCGCGCGGAAAGTGCTCGACTGGCGCCAGCTGTCGAAGCTGAAATCGACCTATACCGACGCGTTGCAGGCGCAGATCAACCCGGCGACGGGCCGCGTGCATACGTCCTACTCGCTGACCGGCGCACAGACCGGCCGGCTGTCGTCGACCGATCCGAACCTGCAGAACATCCCGATCCGCACCGAGATCGGCCGCCAGATCCGCGACGCGTTCGTGGCCGAGCCCGGCAACGTGATCCTCGCCGCCGATTACTCACAGATCGAGCTGCGGCTGGCCGCGCACATGGCCAACGTCCCTGCGCTGAAGGCCGCGTTCGCGAACGGCGACGACATCCACTCGCTGACCGCCCAAGAGCTGTTCGGCGAGGTAAACCGCGACACCCGCGGCCGTGCGAAGACGATCAACTTCGCGATCCTCTACGGCATCTCGCGCTGGGGCCTCGCCGGTCGCCTCGACGTGAGCGCCGACGAAGCGCAAGCGATGATCGACCGCTATTTCGACCGCTTCCCTGGCATCTCCACCTACATCGTCGAGACCACCGAGAGCGTCCGCGCGAGCGGCTTTACGACCACGCTGTTCGGTCGAAAGACCCACTTCCCGCGCATTCGCTCGAAGATCCAGCACGAACGCCAGGGCGCCGAGCGTGCCGCGATCAACGCGCCGATCCAAGGGACGAGCGCTGACATCATCAAGCGCGCGATGGTCCGCATGGGGCCGGCGCTGCTCGAAGCGGGTCTGCCCAATGTCCGCATGCTCCTACAGGTCCACGACGAACTCGTGTTCGAATTGCCGGAAGGTGACGTCGCCGCGGCCAAGCCCGTGATCGAGCAGGTCATGGCGAACGCCGCGCAACCCGCGGTGACGCTCGACGTCCCACTCGGCATCGAAATTGGCACCGGCCTTAGCTGGGGCGCGGCACATTGAACGCGCAGGGCGGCAGCCGGCCATGTCCGGCTGACTCGCACCAGCGCGGCCGGCGGAGCGTTCGCTCCGACCGACGACGCGGCTTTGCCGCGGCGCGATCCACGAATGGCGCAGCAGCGTGACCGAGGCCACGCAGGATATCGACACGCTCGCCAAGGGCGGTCGGACCAACATCGCCGGCTTCGTCCTCCGCCTCGCCGCGCGCATCCCGTTCCTGTTCATCGCCGGCCGCATCTACGGCCCTGACCTCGTCGGCCGCTTCGCGATCGCGGTCGTGGTGGTCGAACTCGCCGCGCTTCTCGCGACGCTCGGGCTGAAGCGCGGCCTCGCGCAGGCCCTCAGCAGCGCCGATCGCCCCCACGCCAACGTCGTCTGGGACGCGATGGCAGTCGCGTTCGTCGCGTCGCTCATCGCCAGCGCCGTGCTCTGCACCTTCCCGCAGATCATGTATCCGAACAGCGCGATCACCGGGCTCGACCGGTTCCTGCCGCTGATCATCGTCGCGATTGCATGGTCCGATGTCAGCCTCGCAGCACTTGCGTACAGGCTGAACGTCAAGGCCGCCGTCACCGCCCGCGCGGTGGTCGAGCCTTGGACGATCTCGATCGCCGCCTGGGCGTTCTCCTATTTCACGATCCGCGACGGCCTTGTGCTCAGCTACGTCGCGTCGATGACCGCGGCGCTGATCGCCAGCCTCGTGCCGTTCCTGCGCAGCTACGGCATCCCGCGCGGCTGGTCGCCGCAGCTCCGTCCGCTCTACGCGCTCGCCCGCGCCAACGTACCGCTCGCGGGCGCCGACATCCTCGAATGGGGCAGCCGCAACGTCGACCGCTTCATCCTCGGCGTGATGTTCGAGCCCAAGGTCGTCGGTATCTATTACATGGCACAACAGGTCGCGAGCTTGCCGCAGAAGCTCAAGACCAGCTTCGACCCGATCCTCGGCCCCGTCATCACCCACAGCCTCGCGATCAACGACCGCGCCGCGATCGCCAACCAGGTCCGCCAGGTCGCGTTCTGGATCATGGCCGCGCAAGGCGGACTCGCGCTGATGGGCTCGATCCCCGGCGAAGCGGTGATGGGGGTGGTCGGCCCGCAGTTCGTCGCCGGCACCGCCGCGCTCGCGTTCCTGCTGACCGCCGAAGTGCTCGCCTCGACCGGCGCAGTCAGCGAATCCGCACTCGTCTACATCGCCCGCCACCGCAACCTGATGATCTCGGCCGCAATGCTCGCGTTCCAGGTTGGCCTGAGCTTCGCACTGATCTTCACGATCCGAGCGCTAGGCTATCCGGTCAATTACCAAGCGGCCGGCCCGGCGATCGCGCTGATGCTGTCGGTAGGCCTAACCTCGATAATCAAGTCGAAGCTGCTCGGCCACCTCCTCGGCGCGAACGTGTCGCCGTGGCGCTGGCCGCTGGTTTGGGCTGCGCTCGCCGCCATCGTCGTCGGGGCCGGGTTCACCGCACTCCCCAAGCGCTACGAATGGGTCGAACTCGCGATCGGCGAACCCGCGATCGCTGCGACCTATCTCTACATCCTGTGGAAATACGCGTTCGGCCCCGCCGACCGCGCGCTGTTCGCCAAGAAGCCGAAGGCCGACGACCCGTCCCTGCCTAACGCGGGCGCGCCGGTCGCCTAGAGCATCCCGTACAGCAGCGTGCCGTTGAGCCCAATGATCACCGCGGCGATCACCCAGGCGAGGATCTTCAGCCAGGCCGGGCTGACCAACTCACCCATGATCGTGCGATCGCCGGTGAACTTGACGAGCGGCACGACCGCGAACGGGAGCTGCAGGCTCAGCACGACCTGGCTCAGCACCAGCAATTTGGTCGCCCCGGCGTCGCCCGACGCACCGACAACGAACACCGCGGGCACGATCGCCAGCAACCGCGTCACCAGACGCCGTGCCCAGACCGGCATGCGCAGGTTGAGGAAACCCTCCATCACGATCTGGCCGGCGAGCGTGCCGGTCACCGTCGAGTTCTGCCCCGACGCGAGCAGCGCGACCGCGAACAATACGCTCGCCGCGCCCATCCCGAGCATCGGCGCGAGAAGTTGATACGCCTGGTCGATCTCCGCGACATCGGTCCGGCCAGCGACGTGGAAGGTCGCCGCCGCCAAGATCAGGATCGCCGCGTTAATTAAGAAGGCGAGCCCCAGTGCGACCGTGCCGTCGATCGTCGCCATCGTGATCGCGTCGCGCTTTCCCGCGGTGTCCTTGGCGAAGGCGCGGGTCTGGACGATCGACGAGTGCAGGTAGAGATTGTGCGGCATCACGGTCGCGCCAAGGATGCCGATCGCGATGTAGAGCATCGCCGGGTTGGTGACGATCTGCGTCGTCGGGACGAGGCCGCCAAGCACGCCCACCCATTCGGGCCGCGCCAGGAACAGCTCGAAGATGAAGCAGCCGGCGATGATCACGAGGAGGGCGACGACGAACGCTTCGAGCTTGCGGAAGCCGAAGCGTTGCAGCGCGAGGATCAGGAACACGTCGAGTGCGGTGAGGACGACGCCGTAGACCAGTGGCAGCCCGAACAGCAGCTTCAGCGCGATCGCCGTGCCGAGCACTTCGGCAAGATCGCAGGCGATGATCGCTATCTCGCACAGGAACCAGAGCGCGACCGAGACCGGCTTCGAATAATGCGCGCGGCAGGCCTGGGCGAGATCGAGCCCGGCGACGATGCCAAGTCTTGCGGACAGAGCCTGAAGGACCATCGCCATAAGGTTCGACAGCAGCACGACCGACAGCAACGTGTAACCGAATGCGGAGCCGCCGGCGATGTCGGTCGCCCAGTTGCCGGGGTCCATATAGCCGACTGCGACGAGATACCCCGGTCCGACGAACGCGAACAGCCGCCGCCAGAAGGACGCGCCTTCGGGGACGACGACGGTGCGGTGGCTCTCTGCGAGCGAATTGGCGAAGTCGGACGCGGGGAGATTGGGGGCTGACATCGGGGGCTGCTTTGCCGGAACGAGGGAGAGGGGACAAGGCGTGGCTGGCACGTCGGGCGACAATGCGTTCGCCGACTTCCGTTACTCCAGCGGAAGCCGGAGCATCCGGGGGCCGGGTGTCTCGACTTAAACGGGGCGGTCCAAGCTTTCGCCGGGCCGACGTGTGCGTGTGTACGCAACGAATATATGGGAAGCGTCTCCCCTCCTTGGAAGGGAGGGGCTGGGGGTGGGGCGGCCCGATTGAGCCACCACCGTCAGACCATGCGGAAGCCGACCCACCCCCACCCCTCCCTTCCAGGGAGGGGAGAAGGAAGTCAGATCACCTTCATGTCCGCCTGGTAATGATGCCATGCGAAGATCGCCGCAGCACCGCGGTGGGGACGCCAGGCCTCCGCCACTTCGCGCGTCAGTTTCTCGCTCGGCCGGGTTTCGTGGCCGAGAATACGTCCTACTTCGATCTGGATCGCAAGGTCACCCGCCGGCCAGATGTCCGTCCGCCCTTCCGCGAACAGCAGGTAGATTTCCGCCGACCAGCGGCCGATGCCCTTCACGCGGACCAAAGCGGCGATCGCCTCCTCGTCGTCCTCGGGCAGGTTGGTGAGGTCGAGCCGGCCGCTTGTCACTTCGTCGGCCAAGCTGCGTGCATAGCCGAGCTTCTGGCGGGACAGGCCCGCGCTCTTCAGCAACTCGTCGCTGGCGGCAGCGATTTTCGCCGGATCGCCCGCGCCGCCGACCACCGCGTCGAGCTTGTTCCACACCGCCGCAGCCGAGGCGACGCTCACCTGCTGGCCAACGATCGTCCGCAGCAACGTCGCAAAGCCCCGCTCGCTGATCCGTGGTGCGGGGTGGCCTGCATTGCCGATCGCGACCGCGAACGCCGGCTCGATTTCGCACAACGCCGCCATCGCGGTTTCGAGTTGCTCTGCGCTCAGGCCCATGATGCTTGATCCCTGGCCCGCGCAACGGCATGAACGCACGAATATTTTTCGGAGAATGACATGCCCAAGCTTATCGTCGTGACGCGCGAAGGGGAAGAACGCGAGATCATCGGCGAGGCGGGCCTTTCGGTGATGGAAGTCATCCGCGACGCCGGGATCGACGAGATCCTGGCACTTTGCGGCGGCTGTTGCTCGTGCGCCACCTGCCACGTCCATGTCGACCCGGACTTTGCGGCCAAACTGAAGCCGATGAGCCCGGACGAGGATGATCTGCTCGATTCGACGAGTGATCGTGACGAGTTTTCACGGCTGTCGTGCCAGATCGAGCTGACCGACGGCTTGGATGGCCTGAAGGTCCGGATCGCCGAAGAGGACTGATTCCGCTTGTCCCTCACCCCTCCGGGGAGAGGGAGGGAGGAGCCGTAGGCGACGGAAGGGAGAGGGGATTTGGGATGAACCGTCCCGAGCCTCACTCCCCTCTCCCTTCCCACCGCAAGGGCGGCGGGCCCCTTCCCTCTCCCCGTAGGGGCGAGGGAGTTCAGGTTACCGCGTCGTTATCGCGTACAACGCGATCGCCGCCGCGTTCGACACGTTCAGGCTTTCCACCTTCTCCGAGATCGGCAATTTCGCCAGCTCGTCGCAATGCTGCTCGGTATTCTGGCGCATGCCCTCGCCCTCGGCGCCGAGCACGATCGCGATCCGCTGCGTGCCCATCGCTTCCGACAACGTCTGCGTCGCGTGGCCCGTAAGCCCGATCCGCCAGAACCCCGCCGCCGCAATCTCTTCCAGAGCGCGCGCCAGGTTCACGACCCGGATCCAAGGCACGCTCTCAAGCGCCCCAGACGCAGCCCGTGCGATCGTCCCCGACTCCGGCGGCGCGTTGCGATCCGGCGTGATGATCCCCAGCGCATCAAACGCCGCCGCCGAGCGCAGAATCGCGCCGACGTTATGCGGATCGGTGACCCCGTCCAGGATCACCAGCGGGCGATTGTCGTCCTTGCCGTGCTCGAGCAGGTCGGCCAGCCACATGTCCTCGAGCGGCTCGACCTCGATCACCACGCCCTGGTGCGGCGCATCGCCCGGCACCAGCCGCGCCAGATCCATCGCCTCGGCATAGGTCACCGGCACGTCGGCCGGCAGGTCGAACCCCGCCAGCGCCTCGCGTGTGCCGAGGATCTTGCGCACCGTGCGCTCCGGATTGGCGAGCGCAGCGCCCACCGCGTGCTTGCCCCAGAAGCGGGGGCGGCCTGCCGGTGCCTTGCTCGGCCTGTGTCCCTTGCGTGCCATATTCGCTCTCTATCGTGTCTGTGTATGCCGCGTCCTTGTCGGCATTCCGCTCCCGCGGCAACTATGAACCACGAAACTTCGCAAAACCTGCGTTGACACACCGAGCGCGCTTCGCCATTGAGCCGCCTCGCTTGAAAGAGCGGCGCTTGCAAAAGCGGCCTGGACAGGTGGCCGAGTGGTTAAAGGCAGCAGACTGTAAATCTGCCGGAGTTTCTCCTACGTAGGTTCGAACCCTACCCTGTCCACCACCGCCCCCAGTGCGGTGATGGATCATCCCAAATTCAAAGCATTGATCGACAAGCTTCTTTTCCATCACGGGAAGGAAGTCCGCGTGACATCGGCTCGCGGGCGGCTAGGATCACGGCGACCGTAACGATTTCGGAAACCGCGTGACCTCAGATCCTGCCGTACAGCCGCCCGTTCAAACACCCGTCATCCAGGATCTGGCCGACTCGATCCTCGACACGCTGGTCCACCGCATCGGCAAGGATGCGCAGGCCGCTCGCCCGCACGACTGGCTCGCCGCGACGATCCTGACCGTCCGCAACGACATCGTCGAACGCTGGATGGCCTCGACCAAGGCGGCGCATGCGGCCGGCGCCAAGCGAGTCTATTATCTCAGCCTCGAATTCCTGATCGGCCGGCTGCTGCGCGACGCGGTGACCAACCTCCAGCGCAACGACGAGGTCACGCAGGCGCTGAAGCTCCACGGCGTCGACCTCGCCGAACTCGAAGAGATCGAACCCGACGCGGCGCTCGGCAATGGCGGCCTCGGTCGGCTGGCAGCGTGCTTCATGGAGAGCATGGCGAGCCTCGCGCTGCCCGCTTACGGCTACGGCATCCGCTATGTGAACGGCATGTTCCGCCAGCGGATCGACGATGGCTGGCAGGTCGAGATGCCCGAGAACTGGCTCGCGCACGGCAACCCCTGGGAGTTCGAACGCCGCGAGAGCGCCTATTTCGTCGGCTTCGGCGGTGAAGTGACGGCGGCGGACAACGGCCAGGTCCACTGGAGCCCCTCCGAGGCGGTCGAAGCGACCGCCGTCGACACCCCCGTCGTCGGCTGGCGCGGCAAGCACGTCAACACGCTCCGCCTGTGGACCGCCCGCGCGTTCGATCCGATCAAGCTCGACCGCTTCAATGCCGGCGATTTTACCGGTGCGCTCGCCGACCAGTTGCGCGCCGAGACGCTGACCCGCGTCCTCTACCCCAACGACTCCACCGCCGCCGGCCAGGAGCTCCGCCTCCGCCAGGAGTATTTCTTCTCGTCCGCGTCGATCCAGGACATCGTCCGCCGCCACATCCAGTATTTCGGCGACATCCGCACGCTGCCCGACAAGGCCGCGATCCAGCTCAACGACACGCACCCCGCGGTGTCGGTCGCAGAGCTCATGCGGCTGCTGATCGACCACCACGAATTCGCGTTCGACGAGGCGTGGAAGATCACGCGGGCGACCTTCGGCTACACCAACCACACGCTGCTCCCCGAGGCGTTGGAGAGCTGGCCGCTGCCGCTGTTCGAGCGCCTGCTCCCGCGCCACATGCAGATCGTCTACGCCATCAACGCCAAGCTGCTGCGTGAGGCGCGCGGGGCGGAAGGCATAGACGACCGCGCGATCTCGGCGATCAGCCTGATCGACGAAGGTGGCGAGCGGCGCGTGCGGATGGCGAACCTCGCCTTCGCCGGTTCGCACAGCGTCAACGGCGTCGCCGCGCTCCATACGCAGCTGATGAAGAAGACGGTCTTCGCCGATCTGCACAGGCTGTATCCGACGCGGATCAACAACAAGACCAACGGCATCACACCGCGTCGTTGGCTCCAGCAATGCAACCCCGGCCTCACCGCGCTGATCCGCGACGCGATCGGCGACGACTTCCTCGACGATGCCGAAAAGCTGGTCGATCTGGATGTTTTCGCGGACGATTCCGGTTTCAGGGAGCGCTTTGCGAGCGTGAAGCGTTCGAACAAGGTGGCATTGGCAAATCACATCAAGGAAAGCATGGGGCTCCGCGTCGACCCGGACGCGATGTTCGACGTCCAGATCAAGCGCATCCACGAGTATAAGCGGCAGCTGCTCAACATCATCGAGACGGTCGCGCTCTACGACCAGATCCGCAGCCACCCCGAGCGCGACTGGACGCCCCGCGTGAAGCTGTTCGCGGGCAAGGCGGCGTCGAGCTATCATAACGCGAAACTCGTCATCAAGCTGGCGAACGACGTCGCGCGCCGGATCAACGCGGACCCGTCGGTCGGTGGCCTGCTCAAGGTCGCGTTCCTGCCCAACTACAACGTGTCGCTGGCGGAGAAGATCATCCCCGCCGCCGACCTCAGCGAACAGATCTCGACCGCCGGCCTCGAAGCGTCGGGCACCGGCAACATGAAGTTCGCGATGAACGGCGCGCTGACGATCGGCACGCTCGACGGCGCGAACATCGAGATTAAGGACCGTGTCGGCGACGACAACATCTTCATCTTCGGCATGACCGCGGACCAAGTCGAGGCGAAGCGCGCCAACGTCTATGATCCGCGCAGCGTGATCGACGGCTCGAACGAACTGCGCCAGGCGGTGTCCGCGATCGCATCCGGCGTGTTCTCCCCCGACGACAAGACGCGCTACGCCGGCCTGATGGGCGGGCTGTACGAGGGCGACTGGTTCATGCTCGCCGCCGATTTCGACAGCTATGCCACCGCCCAGCGCGCGGTCGACACACGCTGGAACGATCGCGACGCGTGGGTCGCCTCGACCGTCCGCAACGTCGCGCGCGTCGGCTGGTTCTCGTCCGACCGCACGATCCGCGAGTACGCGCGCGAGATCTGGACGGTGATGTGAAGCCACCCGAAGGCGCCATCGTTGCCCTCCTCGAAGGGCGTCACGACGATCCGTTCTCGTTGCTCGGCGTCCACAGCGGCCCGACCGGCGTGTTCGCCCGCGTCTGGCTGCCCGGCGCGGACACGGCGGAGGCACACGCACTCGACGGCACCGCGCTCGGCACCCTCCCCCGCATCGACGATCGCGGCCTGTTCGAGGGGCCGATCGACGGCACGCAACAGCCGGTGAAATACCATGCGGAGGCGGGCGACACCTCGTGGTGGGTCACCGACCCCTACAGCTTCGGCCCCGTCCTCGGCCCGATCGACGATCTGCTCATGGCGGAGGGCACGCACCGCCGCCTCCACGACAAGATGGGCGCGCACCTCATCGAGCACGAAGGCGCGCACGGCGTCCACTTCGCGCTCTGGGCCCCCAACGCACAGCGCGTGTCGGTGGTCGGCGACTTCAACGACTGGGACGGCCGCCGCCACGCGATGCGCAAGCGTGGCGACGTCGGCGTGTGGGAGATTTTCATTCCTGACATCGCCGAATACCGCGCGTACAAATTCGAGATCGTCGGCCCCGATGGCCAGTTGCAACCGCTCAAGGCCGACCCGTTCGCGTTCGCGTCCGAACTTCGACCCGCCAACGCCTCGATCACGCGGAAACTCGCGCACGAGTGGGCCGACACCGATCATCGGAAACATTGGTCTTCGGTCGATCCGCGCCGCGTGCCGATCAGCATTTATGAGGTCCACGCCGGCTCCTGGGACCGCGACGCCGACGGCTGGTTCCTGACTTGGGACGCGCTCGCCGATCGTCTGATCCCGTACGTGGTCGAGATGGGCTTCACGCACATCGAATTCCTGCCGATCAGCGAACACCCCTACGACCCGAGCTGGGGCTACCAGACCACTGGCCTCTACGCGCCATCCGCGCGCTTCGGCGACGTCGATGGCTTCGCGCGGTTCGTCGATGGCGCGCATCTCGCCGGGATCGGCGTGCTGCTCGATTGGGTGCCGGCACATTTCCCGACCGACGCGTTCGGGCTGGCGAAGTTCGACGGCACCGCGCTGTACGAACACGAGGACCCGCGGCTCGGTTTCCACCCCGACTGGAACACCGCGATCTACAATTTCGGGCGCCGCGAAGTGACGTCGTTCCTCGTCAATAATGCGCTGTTCTGGGCCGAGCGCTATCATATCGACGGCCTGCGCGTGGATGCGGTCGCGTCGATGCTGTACCGCGATTACTCGCGCAAAGCCGACGAATGGATCCCCAACGCGGACGGCGGCCGCGAAAACTGGGAGGCCGTCGCGTTCCTCCGCGACATGAACCGCGAGATCTACGGCCAGCATCCCGGCGTCTTCACGATCGCCGAGGAATCGACCTCCTGGCCGGGCGTCTCCGCGCCGGTGAGCGACGACGGTAAGAGCGGCGGGCTCGGGTTCGGGTTCAAGTGGAACATGGGCTTCATGCACGACACGCTCCAATACATGGCGCGCGATCCGCTGCACCGGAAGCACCATCACGGCGAGATCAATTTTGGCCTCGTCTACGCGTTCAGCGAGAATTTCGTCCTGCCCTTGAGCCATGACGAGGTCGTCCACGGCAAGGGCTCGCTCCTCACCAAGATGCCCGGCGACGACTGGCAGCAATTCGCCAACCTGCGCGCCTATTACGCGTTCATGTGGGGCTATCCGGGCAAGAAGCTGCTCTTCATGGGGCAGGAGTTCGCACAGCGTCGCGAATGGTCGGAAGCACGCGCGCTCGACTGGGATCTGCGCAACTCCCGCAGTCATGAGGGCATCCGCAACCTCGTCCGCGACTTGAACACCGTCTACCGCGAAAAGCCGGCGCTGCACGCCCGCGACTGCGAGGCGGAAGGCTTCGAATGGCTGATCGCCGACGACGCCGCCAATTCGGTGTTCGCATGGCTGCGCAAGGCCCCCGGCGCGAAGCCGGTCGCGATCATCGCGAACATGACGCCGATCGCGCGCGCGCCCTACCGCATCCCGCTGCCGATCGATGGTCGCTGGTGCGAGATCATCAACAGCGATGCGCATGACTATTGGGGCAGCGGGCTCGGCAATCTCGGTGGCGTCGTCGCCGAGAACGGGGCGGCCTGGGTCACGCTGCCGCCGCTCGCGACGATCATGCTCGAATACGAAGGCTGATCGAGTTCGAAGACCGATCCGGCGCAACGACGGAACAACCCGCGGGTGCCGGGAGGTTATACCACCGACGATTATGGAGAGATTACGATGGTAGAACGGCGAGGACAGCCACTGGCGCGCGACGCGATGGCGTATGTGCTGGCCGGCGGCCGCGGCAGTCGCCTGATGGAGCTGACCGATACGCGCGCGAAACCCGCGGTATATTTCGGTGGCAAGGCGCGCATCATCGATTTCGCGCTGTCCAACGCGATCAACTCGGGCATCCGCCGGATCGGCGTCGCGACGCAGTACAAGGCACATTCGCTGATCCGCCACCTGCAGAGCGGCTGGAACTTCCTGCGTTCGGAACGCAACGAAAGCTTCGACATCCTGCCGGCGTCGCAGCGGATCAGCGAGTTCCAATGGTACGAAGGCACCGCCGACGCGGTCTACCAGAACATCGACATCATCGAGAGCCACGCGCCCGAATACATGGTCATCCTGGCGGGCGATCACATCTACAAGATGGATTACGAGCTGATCCTGCAGCAGCATTGCGAGACCGGCGCGGACGTCACCATCGCCTGCCTCGAAGTGCCGCGAATGGAGGCGGTCGGCTTCGGCGTGATGGCCGTCGATGAACACGACAACGTCACCGCGTTCGTCGAAAAGCCGGCCGATCCGCCCGCGATCCCCGGCAATCCGGACATCGCGCTGGCGTCGATGGGGATCTACGTCTTCCATACCAAGTTGCTGTTCGACGAACTGCGCCGCGATGCCGAGACGCCCGGTTCCTCGCGCGATTTCGGCAAGGACATCATCCCGTACCTCGTCAAGCACGGCAAGGCGGTCGCGCACCGCTTCTCCGACAGCTGCGTCCGGTCGGGCAGCGAAGTCGACGCATACTGGCGCGACGTCGGCACGGTCGATGCCTATTGGGAGGCGAACATCGACCTCACCGATGTCGTGCCCAAGCTCGACCTTTACGACCGCAGCTGGCCGCTCTGGACCTATTCGGAGGTCACGCCACCGGCGAAGTTCGTCCACGCCGATGACGGCCGCCGCGGCGAGGCGGTGTCGTCGCTGGTCTCGGGCGACTGCATCATCTCGGGCTCCTCGATCCACCGCAGCCTGATCTTCACCGGCACCCGCGCGCACAGCTACTCGATGCTGGATCAAGCGGTGATCCTCCCGCACTGCGTGATCGGCCGCGGCGCGCGGCTTTCGAAAGTGGTGGTCGATCGCGGCGTCGAAATCCCCGACGGCCTGGTCGTAGGCGAGGACGCAGAATCGGACGCCCAACGCTTCCGCCGCACCGACAACGGCGTCGTGCTGGTGACCAAATCCATGATCGACCGGCTCACCGCGTGATGACCAACGCAAATCCTCCCCGGCACGGGGAGGGGGACCGTTCGCCATCGGCGAAGGGTGGAGGGGGCTCACCGCAAGCGTACCGTCTGCGAATGCGAGCGAACCGTCTTCGACCAAGAGCATGCCGTCTGCGATCGAACGCGTACCGTCTGCGGAAGCCCCCCTCCACCACGCCATGCATGGTCCCCCTCCCCGTGCCGGGGAGGATCTGATGCGTGTCCTCTCCGTAGCCTCCGAAGCCTATCCCCTCATAAAAACCGGCGGTCTCGCGGACGTCGTCGGCGCGCTCCCGGCCGCGCTCGCGCCACATAACGTCGCGCTCACAACCTTCCTCCCAGGCTACCCAGCCCTCGCCGCGGTCACCAAGCGCGCGAAGGTAATCCACCGCTACACAGACCTGCTCGGCACCGAAGCCCGAATTCTCAAGACCAAGATCGGCGACCACCCGCTGCTGGTCCTCGACGCCCCCGCGTTGTTCGCCCGAGGCGGCGGCCCGTACGGCGACGCGACCGGCGCGGACTGGTCCGACAACTGGCGTCGCTTCGCCGCTTTCAGCCGCGCCGCCGCCGATCTCGCCTCGGGCGCGGTCCCCGGCTACGACTTCGACATCCTCCACGCGCACGACTGGCAGGCGGCGATGGCCCCCGCCTATCTCCGCTACGCGCCCGGCCCCGCCAAACCCGCGAAGACGGTCGTCACGATCCACAACATCGCGTTCCAGGGGCGCTACGGCCACGACATCTTCGCCGACCTCGCGCTCCCCGACGAAGCGTTCGCGGTCGACGGCGTCGAATATTACGGCGGCGTCGGTTTCCTGAAAGCCGGGCTCGAAGCCGCCGACGCGATCACCACCGTCAGCCCGACCTACGCCGCCGAAATCCGCCGCGGCGAATTCGGCATGGGCCTCCAAGGCCTGATCAACGACCGCGCCGGCCGCGTCACCGGGATCGTCAACGGCATCGATCCCGCCGTCTGGAACCCGGAGACCGACGCGTCCCTCCCCGCCCGATACACCGCGCGCGCGCTCGCCCGCCGCCGCACCAACAAGCGCGCGATCGAAACCCTGTTCGGCCTCGACACAGAGGACGGCCCGATCTTCACGGTCATCAGCCGCCTCACTTGGCAGAAGGGCATGGACGTCCTCGCCGGCGCAGTCGACGAACTCGTCGCGCTCGGCGGTCGTCTCGCGCTGCTCGGTTCGGGCGACACCGCCCTGGAACTCGCTTTCCTCGCCGCGGCCGAACGCCACCCCGGCCGCATCGGCGTCCGCATCGGCTATGACGAACCCGTCTCGCACCTGCTCCAAGGCGGCGCCGATGCGATCCTGATCCCGTCGCGGTTCGAACCCTGCGGCCTGACGCAACTCTACGGCCTCGCGTACGGCTGCATTCCGGTCGTCGCACGGACCGGCGGGCTAGCCGACACCGTGATCGACGCCAACGAAGCCGCGATCGCCGCTGGCGTCGCCACCGGCGTCCAGCACGACGGCGTCACGCCCGAAGCGCTCAGCCACGCGCTGCGCCGAACGATGGCCCTCTATGCACGCCCCGATCGCTGGTCCATGTTGCAGCGCAACGCGATGCGCGCGGACTTCTCATGGGACGAGAGCGGCCGCCGCTACGCAAACCTTTACGCCAAGCTCCTGGAGCCCGCATGATCCGCACCGTTTCGACCACGCCCTACACCGACCAGAAGCCCGGCACCTCGGGCCTGCGCAAGAAGGTGAAGGTCTTCCAGCAGGCTAATTATGCGGAGAACTTCGTCCAGAGCGTGTTCGACGTCGTCGCGGACAAGGCCGGCGCGACTCTGGTCATCGGCGGCGACGGTCGCTTCCTCAACCGCGAAGTCATCCAGGTCGCGATCCGCATGGCGGCAGCGAACGGCTTCGGCCGCGTGATCGTCGGCCGCGGCGGCATCCTCTCGACCCCGGCGGCCAGCCACATGATCCGCAAGCGTGGCGCGATCGGCGGGCTGATCCTCTCGGCAAGCCACAACCCCGGCGGCCCCGACGAGGATTTCGGGATCAAGTACAACATCGCCAACGGCGGTCCCGCCCCTGAGTCCGTGACCGACGCGATCAACGCGCGCACGCTCGAGATCGACCGCTGGCTGACCGTCGACGCCGACGATATCGACCTCGACACCGACGGCAAAGTCACGGTCGGCGATATGCCCGTCGAGGTCGTCGACCCGGTCGAGGATTACGCAGCGCTCATGGAGACGCTGTTCGACTTCGACGCGATCCGTGCCGCCAAGCTGACGATGGCATTCGACGCAATGAGCGCGGTCACCGGGCCCTACGCCACCGAGATCCTCGAACGCCGCCTCGGTTTCGCGCCCGGCACCGTCCGCAACAGCGAACCGCTCCCCGATTTCGGCGGCCACCACCCCGACCCGAACCTCGTCCACGCGCACGCCTTGTACGAGACGATGACGGCGCCGAATGCGCCCGATTTCGGCGCAGCGTCGGACGGCGACGGCGACCGCAACCTGATCATCGGCAAGCACCGCTTCGTCACCCCCTCGGACAGCCTCGCGATGCTGGCGGCCAACGCGCACCTCGCACCCGGCTACGCAAGCGGTCTCAAGGGCATCGCCCGCTCGATGCCGACCAGCGCCGCCGCCGACCGCGTTGCTGAGGCTTTGGGCATCCCAGCCTACGAGACCCCGACCGGCTGGAAGTTCTTCGGCAATCTGCTCGACGCCGGCATGGCGACGATCTGCGGCGAGGAAAGCGCCGGCACCGGCTCCGACCATGTTCGCGAGAAGGACGGCCTGTGGGCGGTCCTTCTCTGGCTCAACATCCTCGCGGTCCGCGGCGAAAGCGTCGACACGATCGCCCGCGATCACTGGGCGAAGTTTGGCCGCAACTACTATGCCCGCCACGATTACGAAGGTGTCGAAACCCCGCGTGCCGACGCGCTGATGGCGGCGCTGCGTGCGAGCCTCGCCACCCTCCCCAGCCAGCAGTTCGGCGACCTCACCGTCGAAACCGCGGACGAGTTCGCCTATACCGACCCGACCGACGGCTCGATCAGCCGCAACCAGGGCGTCCGCATCCTGTTCGAAGGCGGCAGCCGCGTCGTGTTCCGCCTGTCGGGCACCGGCACCACCGGCGCCACGCTCCGCGTGTACTTGGAACGCTACGAGCCCGTCGGCGTCGGCGGCGACCTCGACCGCGACACCGGCGAGATGCTGGCCAGCATCGTCGCCGCTGCGGAGTCGATCGCGAGGATCGCGGAGCACACCGGCCGTAGCGCGCCGGACGTCGTCACCTGATGCGCCGCCTCGGCCTGCTCGCGCTCTCGTCGCTGCTGGTCGCGGCATCGCCCGCGCCGCAGTCCCCCGCGCAACTGTTCGGCCCGCTCTACAAAGCCGTCCAGATGCGCGCCCTGTTCCCGGACTCGAAGACTTTCGCCGACGCGACACCCAAGCGTCCGGCGAAGGCGATTCTGGCCGACTACGCCAAATGCCGGTGCGATGCGGAGCCAGCACTACGCCAGTTCGTCGAGGCAAATTTCACGATCCCGACTACGCCAGCCGCGCGCCCTTCCACCGAGCGCCTTACCCTCACGGCGCATATCGACGCACTCTGGCCGCAACTTACGCGGACCCAAACGACCGTCCCCCCCGGCTCTTCCGCGCTGACCCTGCCGAAGCGCTATGTCGTCCCCGGCGGCCGTTTCCGCGAGATGTATTACTGGGACAGCTATTTCACGCTGCTCGGCGTCCAGCGCTCCGGCCGGCAGGATCTCGTCGAGGACATGGTCGTCGATTTCGGCAGCCTGATCGACCGCTACGGCCACATCCCCAACGGCACGCGCACCTACTATCTCAGCCGCTCACAACCGCCGGTCTTCTACCTGATCGCCGGCCTCTCGCGCGCTCCCATGACGCTCGCCGCCCGCACTCGCCAGCTTCGCGCTGAACACGCGTTCTGGATGGCGGGCGCCGATACGCTCAAGCCCGGCCAGCAATCGCGCCGCGCCGTGCGCCTCCCCGACGGCGCGCTGCTCAACCGCTATTGGGACGACCGCGCCGATCCGCGCGACGAAAGCTACCGCGAGGACGCCGAACTGGCCGACCGCACACCGTCGCGCAACCGCGGCGAACTCTTCCGCGATCTGCGCGCGGCGGCGGAGAGCGGCTGGGACTTCTCCTCCCGCTGGCTCGCCGACGGCCGCACGCTGGCCACCATCCGCACCACGCGGTTCGCGCCGGTCGATCTCAACAGCCTGATGGTCGGCATGGAGCAGGCGATCGCCGCCAACTGCCGGACGCTCCGCGACACCGCCTGCGCAACGTCTTACACGGCCCAAGCGAACGCCCGCGCCGCTGCGATCCGCAAGCATCTTTGGAACGGCCGCTTCTTCGCCGACTACGACCTGGACACAAACCGCGCGAACGCCTTCGCGAGCGCCGCGATGGCCTTCCCGCTGTTCGCCAAGGTCGCCACGCCCGACCAGGCCAAGGCGACCGCCACCGCCCTACGCCCGTTCGTCGGCCAAGGCGGCCTCCGCACGACGTTGATCGGCAGCGGTCAGCAATGGGACGACCCCAATGGCTGGGCCCCGCTCCAGTGGATCGCGATCGAAGGCCTGAGCGGTTACGGCGAAACAGCCCTCGCGGACCAGATCACCAAAGCCTGGCTCGCGTCGGTCGACCGCGAATATCAGGCGAGTGGCAAGCTGCTCGAGAAATACGACGTCGTCGAGCGCAAGCCGGGCGGCGGCGGCGAATATCCCAACCAGGACGGCTTCGGCTGGACCAACGGCGTAACGCGGGCGCTGATGGCCGACCGCCGATGACCATCCGGCATCGCCGAAGCGCGCTCTACATGCCCGCGTCGAACGCGCGGGCGATCGCCAAGGCTAGAACGCTCGCGTGCGACGTCGTCATCCTCGATCTGGAGGATGCCGTCGCCCCCGACGAAAAGGCCGCGGCCCGCGATCGCGTCGTCGAAGCGGTGCGCGAAGGCGGGTTCGGCACGCGCGAACTGGTCGTACGGGTCAACGGTCTCGACACCCCCTGGTATGCCGACGACATCGCCGCGATCCACGGCAGCGGCATCGATGCGGTGCTCGTCCCCAAGGTCTCGTCGGTCTCCGACCTTACCCGTGTCCGCGCATTGCTAGGAGAAGACGGCCCGCCGGTCTGGGCGATGATCGAGACCTGTGCGGCGATCCTCGCGCTCCCCTCGCTCTCCGCAGCAGCCGCCGAAACGCAACTCACGGCGCTGATTGTCGGCACCAACGACCTCGCCAAGGAGATGCGCTGCCGGCTCGGAGCCGATCGCATGCCGCTGATCCCGGCGCTCACGGCGACAATCATGGCCGCCCGCGCCGCCGGCATCGTCGCGCTCGACGGCGTCTGCAACGCGCTCGACGACCCGACCCGGTTCGCGGCGGAATGCATCCAAGGCGCAACGTTAGGGTTCGACGGCAAGACGTTGATCCACCCGTCCCAAATCGATGCGGCGAATGCCGGTTTCGGGCCGAGCGAGGAAGAGTTGGCATGGGCCCGCACGATCGTCACCGCATTCGCGAAACCGGAGAATGCCGACAAGGGCGCCATCCGCCTCGATGGTCAGATGGTAGAGCGCCTGCATCTAGCCGAGGCGGAAGCGACGCTGGCACGCTGAAGGACTGACAAGCACGGTCCGCAAATACCGCCCGTCATCCTGACGAAAGTCAGGATTCAGAGCCATAAAGCGCAACTCGCGTTACCGTGGATCCTGACTTTCGTCAGGATGACGGATCGTTTCGATGAGGCGCTCCAACGTCACCCCGAGTTCTTCCGCCGGGTCTCCCACCCCTTCTTCGCCGCCGCCGATTTCGCCGCATCGCTACGCCCAGCCGCCCGCTTCCCGCCCTCATTCGACGACGCATGTGTATCGGGCTTGCCGCGCCCCGAGCCGGACAGATTGCCCCCGCCCGAATCCTTGTTCACCGCAGCCCAGGCCCGCGCCTCGGCCTCCTTCTCGGGAACGTCGCGCTCTTCATAGCCGTCCGCGATATGCGCGGCCTTGCGCTTCTGCTTGTCGGTATACGCGCTCTTGTCGCCCTGTGGCATCGCCGCTCTCCTCATCAGAGAGCGTCAACGCTCAGGCCGACCCCGCGTTCAGAACGAAGGGGCGTTCACCGACCGATCCAGTCCGCCACTTCGGTCGCGACCTGGTTCGCCGCCTGGTTGATCCCCGCCGCTGCCGACGCGGCATCGATCGTCGATACCGGCACGCGCGCTTCGAAGCGGTGCTTCTCGACCGTGGCCTTGCCTGCGCGCGTCAGCGAGGCATCGAACGTCACCACCGCCTGTCGCGCCGTCGCATCAAGCCCGAAGTTGCGCAGTTCGCCACCCAGCGACGCGCCCGGATCACCGACCGACTGCGCCGTCGACAACACGACCAGCCCGGTCCGCGCCGCCACCGTATCCGAAACCAGTCGCGCGAACAGCCGCGCCGGCGGTTCCGCCCACTGCGCGTCGGTCACGTACGCGATCGAGGTGGGCGTCGCCTGCACCGGTACGCGCGCGGTCGCCAGCGCCTGCGGCACGACCGGGATCTGGATCGTGATCGACTTCGCGGTCGCCGAATCCTGGTTCTGACCGACTGGCACCGACGATGCACTCGTCAGGGTCAACAATGTGGGCGGCGGTTTCGCGCCGAAGCTGATGCACCCGGCGAGTGGCAGCATCGCGATCAGGATGAGCGGTGTCTTCATGGCGTGCCTCACTTACCCTTGTAATCCGGGAGCTTCTGCTGCCCGATCAGCGAACTCGCACCCTGCTGGTCGACCTTCTCGGCGACCGACGACAGCGCCGCCGCGGTCGTCCGCAGATCGTGCACCAGACGGTTGGCCTCGGGGATCGTCGTCTTCGAGAACGCCTGTAACCCCGGTCGCGCGTCGCCGATCGCCGAATTCAGCGTGTCGGCGCTCTGCTGCGCGGAGACGATCGCCTTGTTCAGGTTCGCCATCGCCGGCTTCACGTCCTCCGAGAGCACGCCGTTGGTGGTCTTGGCGAGCACGCCGAACTGCTGTGCAGCATCGCCCGCCTGCTGGATCGCGATCCGCGTCTGCGCCAGCGTCGCGGCGATCTCCGGACCGCGATCGGCGAGCGCGTCGGTCAGGCGGTTCGTATTTGCGAGGATGCCGGCGATCGACGCCTGGTTCTTGTCTGTGAGCAGACCGGTCAGCCGCTCGGTCAGCGTCGACAGTCGCTCGAGCAACTGCGGCGCGGAGTTCAGGATCGCGCCCAGACCACCGAGCTTGGTCGGGATCACCGGCACGCCGTATGGACATTCGGTAGGCGTCTTGGTCTCTGGGCAGCCGATCGCCGGTGCACCCTTGCGCGCACCGTCGAGCGAGATCTGGCTGACCCCGGTAAAACCGACGCCCGAAATCGACGCGGTCGTACCCTGCAGCACCGGCGTGGCCTCGTCGACGCTGATCCGGACGCGGACGAACTGCGGATCGTTCTTCCACAGCGAGATCGTCTTCACCTGCCCCGACGGCACGCCCGAGAACGTCACCGCGGACCCGCGCGCGAGGCCGTCGACCGATTGGCGGAAGAAGATGTCGTATTCCTTCTCTTCCTTGCCACCCAGCCGCGCGATCCACACCGTGAACAGCGCCAGCAGGGCCAGCAGGATCAGCACGACGGCGCCGACTAGGACGTGGTTCGAACGGGTTTCCATCAGCGCGTCCTTGCTTCTTTCTCGGCGTATGTCGCGTCGGCGTCGTCCGGCGCGGACTGCTTGGACTGGACTTCGGTAGGATGTTGGGCTGCTTCTTGGTCGGCGCGTTCATGCGCCTCCTGCGTCGCGACCGCGGCACGACCGCGGGGCCCCTTGAAATATTCCTCGATCCACGGATGATCGAGCGCGATCAGCTCGTCGATCGTGCCCACCGCGATGACCTTCTTGTCGGCCAGCACCGCGACCCGGTCGCAGATCGCATACAGCGTATCGAGGTCATGCGTGATCAGGAACACGGTCAGCCCCAGCGTCTTCTGCAACGACTGGATCAGGCCATCGAACGCCGCCGCACCGATCGGATCGAGCCCCGCGGTCGGTTCGTCGAGAAACAGCAGTTCCGGATCGAGCGCGAGCGCCCGCGCCAACCCGGCGCGCTTCTTCATGCCGCCCGACAGTTCGGCCGGAAACTTGTTCGCGGCGTCCGCTGGCAACCCCGTCATCACCACCTTGTACGAGGCGATCTCGGCCAACAGCGCGGGGGACAGGTCGGGATAGAATTCACGCAACGGCACTTCGACGTTTTCCGCGACCGTCAGCGTCGAGAACAGCGCGCCGCCCTGGAACAGCACCCCCCAGCGCTTGCGGATCTCGGTGGCCTCGGTTTCCTCGCGGCCGATATTGGGCTCGCCGAACACGGTAACCTCGCCGGCGACCGGCATCTGAAGGCCGATGATCGAGCGCATCAGGACCGACTTGCCGGTGCCCGAGCCGCCGACAACGCCGAGAATCTCGCCACGCCGCACGTCGAGATCGAGCCCGTCGTGCACGACCGAATCGCCGAACGCGTTCTTCAGCCCCTTCACGGAGATGATGATATCGTCTTGCTTGCGGGGCATCAGTCCCAACCCAACCAGGTGAAGAACACCGCGAAGAACGCGTCGAGCACGATCACCAGGAAGATGCCCTGGACCACCGCCGACGTCGTACGGAGACCGACCTGTTCGGCGTCCGATTCGACCTGCATGCCCTGGAAACACCCAGCGATCGCGATGATGGCACCAAACACCGGTGCCTTGATCAGCGAGATGTAGAGATCGGTGATCGGCACGACCTCGCGAATGCGCGCGATGAACGTCACCGGCGGAATACCGAGCTGGATCCAGCACAGCAGCCCACCGCCGATGATCGCGATGATCGACGCGTAGAAGCCGAGCAGCGGCATCATCACGATCGCGGCGAGCACGCGGGGCAACACCAGCGCCTCCATCGGCGACACGCCGATCGTCCGCATCGCGTCGATCTCTTCGGTCAGCTTCATCGTACCGAGCTGCGCCGCGAACGCCGAACCCGAGCGGCCGGCGACCATGATCGCGGTCATCAGCAAACCGAGTTCGCGGATCGTCAGGCGGCCGACGAGGTTGATCGTGAACACCTCCGCGCCGAACTGCCGCAGCTGGACCGCACCCTGTTGCGCGATGACCATGCCGATCAGGAAGCTCATCAGCCCGACGATGCCGAGCGCGGCGACGCCGACGACCTCGAATCGTTGGACCACGGCGTTGAACCGAAAGCGGCGCGGGTGGCGGATGACGCTGCCGAACGCGATCGTCGTCGCGCCGAGGAACCCGAGCAGGCCGAACATCGTCTTGCCCGACAGCACGACCGCGTCGCCGATCTCGCCGACCACACGGGAGAGCGCGCTGACCTTGGCGGGCTTCGCCGCGATCGGCTGATCGGAGGCGACGACCTGGTCGAACAGCGTCTGGTCATCCGGGTCGAGCCCGTCGATCGTCGCGTCGTTGCGCGCGGCGAAGCGGTGAACGACCCAGGCACCGATCGTATCGATCCGGTCGACGCCGCTGAGATCGATGTGGCGGACGGACGACGCATCGATCTTTTCGAGTCGATCGGGCAGATTGCCGATCGTGGCCAGCGACAGATCGCCGGTAAACCGAAGCGTGCCGGTATCGGCACCGTCCTGTTGGAAATCGGCCATCGCGCTCATCGGCCGCACCTTTGCGGCAAACCGACTGGATCGGCAAGGTGAATGCGGCGTAAGTCGCGACGATGACTATTTCTTCCCCGGCCCCCTCGCCCCCCACCTCGATCGCGCCCTCGACCGCCCCCTCGACTGCCGCCTCGACTGCCAGTCCCTCCCCCTCGGCCGAACCGGCAACCCTGCCGCCGACCGCGCCCTCGACCACACCGGCGATCCGGCTCGCGATCTACGACATGGACAAGACGATCACCCACGCGCCGACCTGGACGCCGTTCCTGCTCCACACCGCGAAGAAGGGCGGCGCGCCGTGGCGGCTGGCGCTCGTCCCGTTCGCGGGGGTGGCGGCGCTCGGCTATGTCGGCAAGCTGATCAGCCGCGGCCGGCTCAAATATCTGATGCAGCGGATGATGCTCGGCAAGCGCATGACGCCCGCCGAGGAACGCCGGGCTGCCGAAGCCTTCGCCGACCGCGTGATGCGCGACGGCGTCTTCACCAGCGCCCGCGGGCAGATCGAGGCGGACCGCGCCGCCGGCTACCGACTGGTCATGGCGACCGCATCGTACCGATTCTACGTCGAGGCGATCGCGCGACGGCTCGATTTCGACGCGGTGATCGGCACCGAGAGCCTGCGCGACCGCGACGGCGTACTGCTCGCCGGGATCGAAGGCGAGAATTGCTACGGCCCGGCCAAACTGCGCATGATCCAGGCCTGGATGGACCGCGAAGGCATCGCCCGAGACCACGCCCACATCCGCTTCTATTCCGACCACGTCTCTGACGCCCCGACCTTCGAATGGGCCGACGAACCCTTCGCGGTGAATGCGCATGGGCCTTTGCGGCTGTTGGCGAAGGCTAAGGGTTGGGCAATGCCTGATTGGGAGCGGTAGCTCCGTTGCGTGACGAATACGCAACTAACAAACTTGGTCGGTAAGTATCGCTCATAAAACGACATTCGCAATCCAAGTTTGATCTGCAACTTCGACCACCCGTCCACGTCGGCGTCAACGCCTGCGCCTGTACCGATGCGGATCGGACCTTAGCAGATTAGCGAATACGACGGCTCTAACTGCCTAGAAGCTTCTTCTATTCTTTAATGCAGCCTGCACCCGCCTAAGATTAGCGGCATCCTGACCGGACCAAGTATCTGGATTTAGCTGACGAACGCGCTCTACAAGCGCGTCAAAATCGAGAAAATATTTAACGTTATCACGCGCTATAACTTCGTAGCTGCCACGGTCACTGCTGCTCGTCACCGTTATGAAAGCGCAAAGGACGGAAATCAGGCCTTCATCGCTTTCCACGCCACGCGTCAGCAAACCCTTTGGTCCGTCTGGGTCGCCTGCCTGCGCCCAAGCGAATAACATATTCAGAGGCCGCGATTTGGCTAGTAGGTCGGAGATCGAGAGCGCCCGGTAGCGGACGACCATGATTTCGGCGATTCTGTCGTATTCTTCTTCAGAGAGGATCCAGTCCTGCTCTGGACGCCGCTGGTCGCCATAGCGGCCGTGCGCAAAGGTCTCCCGCCGGAGTAGATGCGTAAGCCACCCAAGCGCTCTACCGTCTTCGAAGATCGTCTTTAGCAATGCTTCCCGCGTCTCTATGCCGATCTGATCGATAAGCATCTGCGCGGCCTTTTCGGCACGGTCCCATGTCGTTGAGAGCATGAATGCATGATCTGACCCTGGTCGGTCGAACATGTCCATTACATCGCTGAAAGCAATGAGCAGGTTGGTTGCCTGCGTTTCGGTTATCGTCTCCGGCTCGACATTGGGTAAACGCTCAAGAAACAAGTCAGCCTTTGTCAATTCCGGCGAAATTGGCTGCTGTCCTAGCGGAATAATCGCTTTAGCCGTACGAATCGGTGTTTCGGATGCCGCGCTCCAGAGGCCGGCGAGCTGCTGTTGTGTGATCGCATGCCCCGGTCCAATTAAAGCGAGATACAATCGGTAATGGTCGGGGCTTGCTAATCTGCGTCCGGTGATTGCCGCGCTCTGATCATTGTCGCTGACACTTTCGAATAGTTTCAGTCCGCTGCCATCCTTGGCATAGTCGATCTCGACGCCTGGAAGCTGTTCGGCGAATGAATGACGGTAAGCGAGGTCGTCGAAGTGGTTCTCACCTACCAAAGCCTTTAACGTTTTTATCTCCATGGCCTTGCTCGTCTCGGATACCGTGCCAATACCCGTCGAAACCACAGCGGCGGTAGCAAGATAGGACTCAACCCATCGGTACAGCTTCGGCGCGTGATCCTTAATAAGCAGCAGCCACACCAAGTCGGCAACGTCAACTTTTTCTTCCCGCAACGCCGGCCAGAAGAACCGCAACGAATCGAGACTTCGGACAACTGCCCGCGGCGTTTGCAGACGTTTACCCCCTTCGTGATCAATCACGGCGCGCAGCCGGCGCAGTTGCACGTCAGGTAAGCCGCCCGTGATACGAAGAACCTCGTCTCCAAACCATTGCCGTAACTGGAACGGTTCTGGCTGCGGAACCATGACGGTCAGCTGGACGATCTTCTCCAAGAAGGCTGCGCCGTCGGGGACGTCGGCGCCTCGCCGGACACTCTCTGCGAGAATGCCACTATCGTAGCAGAGCAGGTAAACGATGTTGGGAAAGTCGGCCACTGACCTGACAAGGCGAAGCACCTCGACGACCTCGGCTGGTTCGAGACGGTCAACGTCGTCCACGGTTACAATAAACCGATGTTTGAGATCGCGCAAAGAGGCAATCAATGCCGACTTCTGCTTATTGATTTCGAGTGCCTCCGGCTTACCAAGCATTTTGCCGAGCCCGTTTAATACCGCACCGCTGACTTGAGCCGTGATGCCGATTGGCACGGCCTTGACCAGATCGCCCGCCTTACTCACCGACATGGCAAATGTGCGGGCTTTCTCGGCAATCTTACGGGCGCGACGCTTCGTTTCGCTGGTCGCATCGCCCCGGGCCAGCTCGACGCTGGCGATGTTCTCCACGAGTTGGTTGAATAGGTTTGTTAGCAGCGCGTCGCGATGTCCGATCAGCCAAGGTTGAAAACGAATGAGGGTGGGCTTTGATTCTTCGGGTAGCTGCTCTAACTCGGCAGCGATAAGGGCCAGCAAACTTGATTTGCCTGAGCCCCATTGGCCATCGAGACCAATTACAAAGCCACTATCCGAAGCGTGATCGACCAGCGCGGTAGCAATACGCTTGGCTACTTCGCTAAAGCCTAAGCGGTCGCTCTCACCCACCGTAAGTGCCCGCTCGCCGCGGATCGTGGTCGCATCAGTATGACTAGTCATATGGGTTATGGTGGTCGACTGCCAGCGAATGGGCAATGCTTTCTAATACAGGGGCGCAAGGTTTGTATGGCGGGCGGGGTGACCGCCCAACGTACACGCAGCATTCTCCTTTCATCTGACCAAAATGCGGCCAACCGCTGTCGCTGACGCGCTTGCCGTTACCTGCTAATCATTCAGATATAGTTTGCGAGCGGCCGACGCGCATGAACAGGCATCTGCTCATCCCCGGTAACCGCTTGAAAGCGACCAGGCCGCGATCCTTCCCAACGTGGACATTCGATGTCGGCAAACGCCGTCCCATCTCGATGTGTTTTGGAACCAACCTCTCCAAGTCTTACTATAATCATACAGCCACAAACTATCGGTGAAAATGTTGCTATCCAGCGCTATCTCAATCCCGCACCATCCCCATCACAACAGCACATCGACACTGTGGATCACCAGCCCGACGAGCCCGCCGACGATCGTGCCGTTCACGCGGATATATTGCAGGTCGCGGCCGACGGCGTTTTCCAGGCGGCGGGTGATCGTGTCGGCGTCCCAGCTACGGACCGTTTCCGAGACCAGCTTGACGATGTTGTCGCCGTAGTCTGCGGCGGCGCCGACAGCGGCGCGGCGGACGAAGCGGTTGATGGTCCGCGACATGCGGGGATCGTGCTGTAATGTCTCGCCTAATTGACGCAGGATGTCGCCGAGCTTGCCCGCCATCGCACGCTCCGGATCGCGCGCGATCGCGAGTAGCGCGCCGCGTGCCTGCTCCCACAGACCGTCGAGCCAGCGTTGCATCGCCGGATTGTCGAGCAGGTCGTTCTTCATCGTCTCGACACGCTCGCGCATCCGGCGATCATATTGGAGGTCCCAGGCGAGCCGATCGAGCCCCTCCTCCGCCTTCAGCCGCAACGGATGCTCGGGATCCTCGGCCATCTCCGCGAGCAGCTTGTCGAAGCCGCTGATGAGCTTGTCCGCGACGGTGGTGTCGAGCCCGGTCCAGCGCAGGATCGACCCGGCCTTGTCGTGGACCATCGCGCGAACGAGGTGGTCGTTCGCGGCCAGCGTCTTCGCTGCCCAGCGGATCGCGCTTTCGAGCAACGGCGCGTGGCGACGCTCGGCGATCGCGGCCTTGAGCAACTGGCCGAGGATCGGCGAGACCTCGGTGGCGCGCAGGCGGGCGCCGATCCCCGCCTTGACCATCCCGCCGAGCCGCGCCGGATCGAGACCCTCGAGCACCTGCGCGACCAGCTTCGACGCGCCCTGGCGAAAGCGCCCCCCTGCCCCCTCGGGCGGATCGGTCAGCCAGCGGGCGATCGCGCCCGCCACGTCGAGGCGACGGGTTCGCCTGGCGATGACGACGGGGATCAGGAAGTTCGCGCGGAGGAACTGCGCGAGCGTGTCGCCGATGCGGTCTTTATTGCGCGGGACGATCGCGGTGTGCGGGATCGGCAGGCCGAGCGGATGGCGGAACAGCGCGGTCACCGCGAACCAGTCGGCCAAGCCACCGACCATCGCCGCCTCGGCGAACGCGCGGACGAACGCGAACGCGGGGTGCACCGGGATCAGTGCGCGGCTGACGAAGAACGTCGCGGCCATGACCACCAGCAGGCCGCCGGCGACGATCCGCATGCGAACGAGAGCGGCCGGCGGGGCTTCGCCGATCGGGCGCGTACGGGTGAAAAGCGTCATGCCCGAAACAATCCCCCAACGCAGGGATAGTTCACGCCGGGCTTTACCAATCCTGCTCCGATGCCCCCCGTTCGTCTCGTTTCCAGCCGTTCAAGTCGCGTTCGCGCCGGGCCGGGTCTCAACACCACGCCGAAACGGGCTGGCTGGACCTCGCTCAACACGAACGCGGAGTGCGCATCACTCGGCCGGCTGCGTGCCGTCGCCGAGCTTGGGGGTCGCCGGGCCGAGACGCGGTCCCGGCGAATGCGGCCCGGACAAGGGCGGCCCCGACGGGTGCGGGCCCGCCAGTCCGATCACGTCGCTGCCGTCGTCGCCGGGCCGATAGGTCAGCAGGCTGCGGCCGAGGCGTGGGCCGATATACCGCTCGATCCCGACCGCGAGGCTGAACGCCGCGGGAACGATCAACAGCGTCAGGATGGTCGACAGGATCAGGCCACCGATCACGACGATGCCCATCGGCGCGCGCCACGATCCGTCGCCGCCGAGCGACAGCGCGGTCGGGATCATGCCTGCGACCATCGCGACCGTGGTCATCACGATCGGCTGCGCGCGCTTGTGGCCCGCGTCGACCACCGCGGTCCAGACGTCGACGCCCTTGCTCATTTCCTCCAGCGCGAAGTCGATCAGCAGGATCGAGTTCTTGGCGACGATGCCGAGCAGCATGAGGATGCCGATGAATACCGGCATCGACACCGGATTACCCGTCGCCCACAGCGCCAGCAGACCGCCGAGCGGGGCCAGCAACAGCGACCCCATGTTGACGAACGGCGGCAGCGCGCGGCGATACAGCAGCACCAGCACCGCGAACACGAGGAACGTGCCCGCGATCACCGCGAGGATGAAGTTGTTGACCATCTCCGCCTGGAACTTCGATTGGCCGAGCACGAGCCTGTTCACGCCGGTCGGCAGGTTCATCATCGTCGGCAGCGCGTCGATCTGCTTCTGCGCGACGCCCGAAACGATACCGGGGGCGAGATCGGCGCCGATCGTCAGCTGACGCTGTTGATTGACGCGGTCGATCTTGGTCGGGCCCGAGCCGAGCGTGATCTCGGCCACGAGGTTGAGCGGCACCGACCCACCCGTCGCGGTCGACACCGGCAGGTTCTGGATCGTCGACAGCTCGCTGCGCGCACCCTGATCGAGCGCGACGCGGATCGGAATCTGACGATCCGACAGCGAGAAGCGTGCCGAGTTCTGGTCGATGTCGCCCAGCGTCGCGATCCGGATCGCGGACGACAGCGCCTGCGTCGTCACGCCGAGATTGGCGGCAAGGTCGAAGCGCGGCTTGATGACGATTTCGGGACGCTGAAGGTTACCGGCAACGCGCGGCGCGACCAGCGTCGGCAGGCGCGACATCTCGGTCACGATCTTCTGCGCGGTCTCGTCGAGCAGCTTGGGATCGTCACCACCGAGCGTCACGCTCATGTCGCGTGTGCTGCCCCCCCAACCATTCTGTGAACGGAACGAGACGCGTGCATCGGGGATCGCCGCGAGCTGGGGCGCGAGGCTGCGCTCGAACTCCGTGCTCTTCATCTTGCGGTCGTCCTTGAGCGTCGCGGTGACCCGGCCGGCATTGACCGAGCCGTTGGCGCCGCTGCGCGCATAGACCGACTGGACGTCGGGCTGCGATCCGATCAGCGCGGCGACCTTCGTGACGACGGCCTCGGTCTGCGCGAGCGTGGTGCCCGGGACCATGTCGATCACCGCCATCGACGTGTCACTGTCCTGCGCCGGCTGGAACGTCATCGGCAGGACGCCGAACATGACGATCGTCAGCAGGAACGCGAACACGCCGAGGCCGAGCACCCAGAACCGGTGGTCGAAGACACGGCTGGTAAGGCGGCGGAAACCACCCCGAGCGGCGGATGCCTTTGCCCTGCCCGTCTCCAGCGTCCATTTGAGCGTGGCCATATAGCCGTCCATCAGCATACCCTCGCCATGCGTGGCGGGGCCGGCGGACTTCAGGAAATAGGCAGCGAGCATCGGTGTCACGAGTCGCGCGACCGCGAGGCTCATCAGCACCGATGCGACGACCGTGAGGCCGAAATTCTTGAAGAACTGTCCCGAGATACCCGGCATCAGGCCGACCGGCAGGAACACCGCGACGATCGCCATCGTCGTCGCCAGCACCGCGAGACCGATCTCGTCGGCAGCATCGATCGACGCCTGATAGGCGGACTTGCCCATCCGCATGTGCCGGACGATGTTCTCGATCTCGACGATCGCGTCGTCGACCAGCACGCCCGCGACCAGACTGAGCGCAAGCAGCGTCATCTGATTGAGGTTGAAGCCGAGCAGATCCATGAACCAGAAGGCGGGGATCGCCGACAGCGGAATCGCGAGCGACGAGATCACCGTTGCGCGCCAGTCGCGTAGGAACAGGAACACGACGATCACCGCGAGCACCGCGCCCTCGATCATCGCGTGGATCGCGCTCTCATATTGCTCTTCGGTGTATTTGACGCTGTTCGAGCGCAGCACGAAATGCACGTTCGGGTTGCGCTTTTCCATCGCCGCGAGCTTCTTCACCGCCTCGTTGAAGACGGTGACGTCCGAGGAGCCCTTCGAGCGCTGGAAATCGAAGCTGATCGTCTGGCGACCGTCGATCGCCGCACGGCTGCGCTGTTCGGCATAGAGATCGCGGACCTGCGCGATGTCGGCGAGGCGCACGGTGCGACCGTTGCCGACGCTGATCTGGGTCTGGGCAAGCGCGACCGCGTCCTTGGCGTTGCCAAGCACGCGAACCGACTGCTCGGAACCCGCGATTTCCGCGCGACCGCCGGCTGCATTCAGATTGACCTGGCGGATCTGATTATTCACCTCGCTCGCGGTCAGACCCTGGCTCTGGAGCTTGAGCGGATCGAGGATGATGCGGATTTCGCGGCTGACGCCGCCGTTGCGGTTGACCGCGGCCATGCCGGGGACCGACAGCAGTTCCTTGGCGACGTTATTGTCGATGTACCAGCTGAGCTGTTCGACCGTCATGTCCTTGGCGATCACCGAATAGCTCGCGAGATCGTTGTCGGTGGTGTTCGCGCGGAACACCTGCGGTTCGAGGATACCCTCGGGCAGGTTGCTGCGGATCTGCGCGATCGCATCGCGGACGTCGGTGACGGCGCGGTCGATCGGCGTGCCGATGCTGAGCTGGACAACGGTCTGCGACTGGCCTTCGGTCACGGTCGAGGTGATCTCGTCGATCCCCTGGATCGACCGCACCGCGGCTTCGACGCGCTGCGTGACCTGCGTCTCGAGTTCGGTCGGCGCCGCGCCTGGCTGGCTGATGACGACGATCGCAATCGGGAAATCGATGTCCGGATCGTTGTTCACGTCCATCCGCATGAAGCTGACGATGCCGGCCAGCGTCAGCGCCAGGAACAGCACGATCGGCGGCACCGGGTTGCGGATCGCCCAGGCCGAGATGTTGCGGAAGTTCATGCGATCAGCTCGCTTTCTTCGTGACCGGCTTCACCTTTTGTCCGGGGGCGAGGAATCCGCCGGCGGACAAAACAACGCGTTCGGACCCGTCGAGCCCGCTGAGAATTGTCACGCCTTCGTCATAGACCTGACCGATCTTGACCGCGCGGCGCACCGCCTTGTCGTCGGCGCCGACGATATACACGAAGCTGCCCTTCTCGTCGCTCTGCAACGCCGAATCGGGAAGCAGCGGCGCCTGGGTCGCCCCGCCGACGATCGTCGCCGCCGCGAAACCACCAGGACGCAGCGCGGGATCGTATTTTACCGCGATCCGCGCGATGCCCTGGCGGCTCTGCGGGTCGATCACCGGCGACACCTGCCACACTTCACCCGGAAAACCTTGGGTCGTGCCGACGGGCACGACGGTCGCGCGCGCACCGGGATGCAGACCGGCGAGATCGGATTCGCTCAACTGCGCGCGCATCTCCATCTGGCCTGCCGCGGCCATGCGGAACAGCACGCCCGTCCCGGCGCCGACGACCTGACCCGATTCGACGCCGCGGGTCAGGACCAACCCGGCGGCGGGCGCCCGAATGTCGAGCCGACCGTTGCGCGCGCGCGCTTCGCCGAGCGACGCCTGCGCGACTTTCACGCGGGCGGCGGCGGCATCGCGCGTCGCGGCCTTGCGCTGAAGGTCGGCCTTCGAGATGAACCCGCGATCGACCAGCTGCTGCGCGCGATCGAGTTCGGCCTGAGCGATCGTCTCGTCCGATCGCGCGACGTTGACCGACGCCGCCAGCGACGCCGCGGTCTCGGTCTGGACCGAGCGATCGACCGTCGCGAGCACCTGTCCCGCCGCGACCCACTGGCCCGGCTCGACCAGCACGCGCGTGATCATCCCGCCCTCGCCCGCGACCCCGACCGGCATCTCGCGACGCGCCGCGATCGTACCGGTGGCGGAGATCGTCCGGTCGACGATCTTGCGACCGGGCACGACCACCGAGACGGTCGGCACCTGCTCGATCACCGGGCCGGCGGCGGCCTCCTTCTTCCCCGACTTGAATGCGACCACCGCGGCGACGATCGCCAGCACGACGAGGACTGCGATGATGATGTTACGACGGCGATGCGATGGCGCGGTGTAATCCGGCAGGGCCAGCTGCTCTTCGCTCTCGCTGGCGCCGAGGTGACCCGCCATCTTCGTCTCGTAATTCATGCGCGTCACAATCCCCATTTCGACCGGTCTTGTTTCGACCCGCTTCGCCGTTCGCACGCTGTGTTATCTGAATAAGTCACCATGCTCAAGCCCTTCGACGAGCATGGAACGAAGACATGCTTCGAATTCGATCTATTCGCAATGCGGTGCGAAGAGTTGGCGGTGCGAAGAGTTTGCGCGACGTTCAGCTTGCGTTGACCTGATCCGCGCGACACGCACACCAGTGTTACCCGGGAGAGATATCATGAAGACCGCCTCGTTCTTTGCCGCCCTTGCCGTCGTCGCCGTGCCGGGGGCTGTCCTGCCAGGCGCCGCGCTCGCGCAGGCCGCGCCGACCACGGTCGAGCCGATGGTGCCGGCCGCGGGCACCGTACTCGACGTGACCGCCGAGGGCCGCACGACACGCGTGCCCGATCTCGCGACGATTCGCGCAGGCGTCGTGTCGCAATCGTCGACCGCCGCGGCGGCGCTGACCGACAATGCGCAGCGGATGGCGAAGGTTCTCGCGGCGCTGAAGCGCGCCGGCGTGGCGCCGCGCGATATCGCGACCTCGTCGGTGCAGCTTTCGCCGCAGTATCGCTACGCGGACAACCAGCCGCCGGTGATCACCGGCTACCAGGCGACCAACACCGTCTCGATCCGCTTCCGCGACGTGGCGAAGTCGGGCACGATCCTCGATGCGCTGGTGGCGCAGGGCGCGAACCAGATCGACGGGCCGAACCTGTCGATCGACAAGCCCGACGCGGCGCTCGACGAGGCGCGGACCGATGCGATCGCGCAGGCCAAGCGCCGCGCCGATCTGTACGCCAAGGCGGCGGGGCTGCGGGTGTCGCGGATCGTGTCGATCGCCGAATCGGGCCAGGATGCGGGCGGCCCGGCGCAGCCGATGTTCATGATGGCCCGCGCGTCGCTGGCCAAGGACAGCACGCAGATCGCGCCCGGCGAGAAGGACGTGACCGTGACGGTGTCGGTGCGGTTCCTGCTGAACTAAAGGTCTGCGATCCTCCCTCGGGGGGGGGGAGGATCGCGACCGATCCGGCGACCATCGCCGCGCAAGAAAAAAAGGGCCGCCCGGTTGCCCGGACGGCCCTTCGTTTCGCGTGACGAGAGCGAAGCTTAGCGAACGCTGCCGCGACGGACGAGGTTCACGATCGCGAGCAGGATGACAGCACCCACCAGCGACACGAGGAACGAGGTCAGCGTCAGCGGTGCGCTGTTGATCGACCCACCCGACAGGATCAGGCCGCCGATGAACGCGCCGACGATGCCGACGACGATGTTCAACAGGATGCCCTGCTGCGCGTCGGTGCGCATGATCATGCTAGCGATCCAGCCGATGACGCCGCCGATGATCAGCCAAAGAATGAGACCCATTGTATTTCCCTCCGTTTATCCCGTTGCCGGGGCGATGGCGGAAAGACGTGCGAGCGGCGATATTTGTTCCGCCCGCGTTTTGAGTTTTGCCGCTCAATACTTCTGCTGGCGCTCGTACAGCGATTTATAGTGCTGGATGCGGGTGACGCGCAGGCCCGGCATCCCCGAGCGATCGATCGCGCGCTGCCAGCTGGCGAACTCCTCGACGGTCAAGCCGTAGCGGGCGCAGACGTCGTCGACGCTGAGCAGCCCGCCATTCACCGCGGCGACCACCTCGGCCTTGCGCCGCACCACCCAGCGCGTGGTGCCGGGCGGCGGCAGCGTGTCCAGCGTGAGTTGCTCGCCAAGCGGCCCGATGACCTTGC
Source organism: Sphingomonas sp. PP-CE-3A-406 (assembly GCF_003688625.1). Taxonomy (GTDB): domain Bacteria; phylum Pseudomonadota; class Alphaproteobacteria; order Sphingomonadales; family Sphingomonadaceae; genus Sphingomonas. The sequence goes on along the minus strand of NZ_RCWY01000003.1, from coordinate 728,594 downwards.
CGGGACGGATTTTCTGGTTCTCGATCATTTGAAACCTCTGATCGGGGCGGGGGGCCCCCTCTCGATACGCACACGCGAAAGATAGTCGCTAGATTTGAAGATCGGCTGAAACGCCGCAGTAAACAGCATCTTCATTCGTCCTTCCACCGGATTAAGGCCTTTGCCATCGGACCGTTGAAGGCCCCGTGGAGCGGCGCGAACAGCGTCGCATCGACGGTCGTTCGCACGAACCCCGCCTGCACCGCCGCCGTCGGACTCGCCGCCTGGCGGGCGGCGATGCCGACGATCAGGACAGCGAGCTCACCGGGAAGAACGGTAAGCTCGGCATCGCGATCGAAACGGGAGAAACTCAGGTCCAACGGGATACTCACGACAACGTCTGGGAAGCCCGGTGTAGCGCAAGGGGGTGAATGGACCGTAAAACGTCGTGAAAGACTTCGTGAACCTGTCGCTTTTTTCCAATCGCTGGTCGCGTTTTCTATTCGCTTCACCCTGATCCACGTCAATCGCCGCATCTTTTTGCAACCGCACGCCGTCGCGCTTATGTGATGGCGATGGATCAGACCGATTTTCAGCTCGGGCGGGACACCGCCGGAAAGCGCATCGTCGTGGCGATGTCGGGCGGCGTCGACAGCTCGGTCGTCGCCGCGCTCGCGCACGCCACCGGGGCCGAGACGATCGGCGTGACGTTGCAGCTCTACGATCACGGCGAGGCGGTCGGCCGCGCGGGATCGTGCTGCGCGGGCCGCGATATCCGCGACGCCCGCGCGGTGTGCGACCGACTCGGTATCGCGCATTACGTATTCGATCACGAAACCAGCTTCCGCGAGCAGGTCGTCGACAAGTTCGCCGACGAATACCTCGCGGGCCGCACGCCGATCCCGTGCGTCCAGTGCAACATGGGGCCGAAGTTCACCGACCTGCTGAAGCTCGCGCGCGATCTCGGCGCGGATTGCCTGGCCACGGGGCATTATGTCCGGCGAGTCGAGGGCGCGCACGGGGCTGAACTCCACCGCGGCGCCGATCCGGCGCGCGATCAGAGCTATTTCCTGTTTGCGACCACGCAGACCCAGCTGGATTACCTCCGCTTTCCTTTGGGCGGGCTGCCCAAGGCGCGCGTGCGCGAGATCGCAGCCGAACTCGGGCTCGGCGTCGCGGCCAAGCCGGACAGCCAGGACATCTGCTTCGTGCCGGATGGCGATTACGCCGGGCTGGTGAAGAAGCTGCGGCCCGAAGCGGCGGAGACCGCGGGGGATATCGTCGATCTCGGCGGCGCGAAGCTCGGCGAGCATCGCGGGCTGATCCACTTCACCGTCGGCCAGCGCCGCGGTTTGGAGATCGGCGGCAGTCCCGAGCCGCTCTATGTGGTGCGAGTCGAGCCCGCCACGAAGCGCGTGGTCGTCGGTCCGCGGCGTGCGCTCGCGGTCGAGGCTGCCCGGATGACCGACATCAACTGGTTGGGCGGCGATTTCACCGGGCCGCTGACGGCCAAGGTACGGTCGATGGCGAAGCCCGTCCCTGCCCGTCTGGTCGGCGACCGCGTGGTGTTCGATGCGCCGGAATACGGCGTCGCGCCGGGGCAGGCTGCTGTGTTGTATGCAGGCGAGCGCGTGCTCGGCGGCGGCTGGATCGCGGACACCGAAGCGGCACTCGTAGCCGCCTGACGCGTGCCCTTTGCGGGTTTGGTGCGTTGGGGCGGTATGGATATCGAAGATCTACGCCGCCAGATGGAAGCCGCCGCCGCGGCGATGGATTTCGAGACCGCGGGTCGCCTGCGCGATCAGATCAGCGTGTTACGCGGGGGCGGCGACGTTGCGGACACCGCGGGCCTGACGCGGCAACAGCCCGGCGCGATGGGGCTTGGGACGAGCCAGCAGCGGATGACGCCGCCGCCGGGCTGGGTGAAACCGAAGAAGCCCGATCCGATGACGAAGGGGCGGAAGCGGTAAGGCACCCCGTCATCCTGACGAAAGTCAGGATCCAGGATATCAAACGATGACGTTCGTGGCTCTGGATCCTGACTTTCGTCAGGATGACGGAGGTATTTTAGCTGCGTTTACGGCAGCAAGAACGTGCCTTCGATCGTCGTCACGCATGATCCGCCGAGCACCACGCGGTCGCCCTCAAGCCGACACGTCAACTTCCCGCCACGCGCGCTCGCCTGATACGCGGTGAAGCTGTTCCCCAAAGTGGGCGCCCAATACGGCACCATCACCGCGTGCGCCGCACCCGTCACCGGATCCTCGTTGATCGCGTAATAGGGCGTGAAGACGCGACTGACGATGTCGGTCGCCTCGCCCCGCGCCGCGACGATCGCGACGATCGGGAACTTCGCCAGCGCCGCATAGTCCGGCTTCAGGTCGCGCACGACGGCCTCGTCGTCGACGATCACGAGCGCATAGCCCTTGTCGTGCCACAGGGTTTCGACGGGCTCGGCGACGTTCAACGCCGCGACGATCTCCGGGATCGCCTTCGGGCTCGGTCCCCATGCCGGCAACTTGAGCGTGTAGCCGCTGTCCGCCCGAGCGACCTCGAGCATCCCCGCCTGCCGCGTCCGGAACCGCACCCGGTCGAGCGCGGTATCCGACGACAGCACGAAATGCCCGCTCGCCAGCGTCGCATGACCGCAGAGCGCGACTTCCGCACCCGGCGTGAACCAGCGCAGGTCGAAATCGACGCCGTCGTCATCCGAGGCGACGATGAACGCGGTCTCGCTCAGGTTGTTCTCCTGCGCGATGTTCAGCAGCACGGCGTCGTCGAGCCAGGCCGACAGCGGCATCACCGCCGCCTGATTGCCCCCGAACGGCGTGTCGGAAAACGCATCGATCTGCGCGAACGGTATTCTCATGATTGAATCCTCAAACGCGTTTGCCGAATTTCGAGCGGACTATACCCGCTTGCCGAACCAATGCGGCGTCACGTCCGCCTCGACCAGCGGATTGTCGGTGTCGACATGCCCTTCCGGATCGAGGTGGATCAACACCTCTACCTTGGGGAAGGCGGTGCGCAGGTTACGCTCGACCGCTTCGACGATGTCGTGCGCGTGTTCCACGGTCAGGTCGCGCGCGACCTCCATGTGGAACTGCGCGAAGTCGTGGCTGCCCGAGCGTCGCGTGCGGAAATCGTGGATTCCGCGGATGCCGGGCTGGCGCGCGGCGACGTCGAGGAACTGCGTGCGCAGATCCTCGGGCCATTCCTTGTCCATCAACTGGTCGATCGCGTTCGACGACGCCTGGAACGCGCCCCAGGCGAGCCACAAAGCGATGACGATGCCGAAGATCGGATCCGCGCCGCTCCACCCGACATATTGATCGAGCACCAGCGCGACGATCACCGAGCCGTTGAGCAGCACGTCCGACTGGTAATGGACGTTATCCGCGAGGATTGCGACCGAACCCGTCTGGCGGATGATGCGGCGTTGATAGGAGAGCAGGAACACCGTGGCGACGATCGCGATCACCGACACGCCGATGCCGAAATCGGCCCCGGTGGTCGGCTGCGGATCGCCGAACGCAAGGATCGCGCGCCACGCGATGCCGACCGCCGACGCGGTGATCAGCATGACCTGGAACAGCGCGGCGAGAGCCTCCGCCTTGCCGTGGCCGAAGCGGTGGTCGTGATCCGCCGGCGTCGCCGCGAGCCGCACGCCGTACAGCGTGACCAGCGACGCGAGCAGGTCGAGCGCGGTATCGGCGAGCGAGCCGAGCATCGCCACCGAACCCGTCGACCACGCCGCAAAGCCCTTCAGCAGCAGCAGGAAACACGCCATCGCGACGCTGGCGAGCGCCGCGCGGGTTGCGAGAGGTATGACCCTGCGCCGTTCGTCCTGCGTCATGGGAACAACAGCCCTTCGCTCCAGTTGCCGTCTTCGCGCACGAACAGCCGCCGTTCGTGGAGACGATGCGCGCGGTCCTGCCAGAACTCGATCCGCGTTGGCGTCACGCGGTAGCCTCCCCAATGCGGCGGCCTTGGCACGTCCTGGCCTTCGAACTTCGCGGTCATTTCCGCAAAGCGCTGCTCGAACGCCTCGCGACTGTCGAGCGGCCGGGACTGCTCCGACGCCCAGGCGCCAAGCTGCGAATCACGACCGCGCGAGGCGAAATAGGCGTCCGATTCGGCGTCGGTCGCAAGCGTCACCGGACCCTCGATGCGGATCTGACGGCGCAGCGACTTCCAGTGGAACAGCAGCGCGCCCTGCGGATTCGCCGCCAGCTCGCCCGCCTTGCGGCTTTCGCGGTTGGTGTAGATCACGAAACCGTCCGGGCCGTGACCCTTCAACAGCACCATGCGCACCGACGGCCGCCCCTCGGCATCGGCGGTTGCGAGCGCGACCGCATTCGGGTCGTTCGGCTCGGACTGCTTGGCTTCGGCGTACCAGCTGTCGAACAGCGTGAAGGGATCGTCTGACATGCGCGCGCCTTAGCGGGATTTGGCGCGGAACGAAACTTTGGAACGACTCTACCGTGCCGATGATTGACCCAGGTAATCGAATCGTTTCCGCAACGAAGGAACATCCAGGGTGGCAGCGCGCGCGTATTGGCAGGGGCAGATCCGTCTCGCCCTCGTCTCGATCCCGGTCGAGATCTATTCCGCGACGAAGTCCGGCGCGGCGGTGTCGTTCAAGCAGATTCACGAGCCGTCGGGCCAGCCGATCCATTACGACAAGGTCGTCACCGGCGTCGGCCCGGTCGACGCCGACGAGATCATGAAGGGCTATGAGGTCTCGAAGGGCGAATACGTCCTGCTGGAGCAGGACGAAATCGATGCGGTGAAACTCGAGTCGAAGAAGACGCTGGAGCTCACGCAGTTCGTCGATGCGAGCGAGATCGACGTGCTCTATTACGAAAAGCCGTATTTCGTGGTGCCCGCGGACGACCTCGCGGAGGAGGCTTTCATCGTTTTGCGCGAGGCGTTGAAGCGGACCAAGAAGGTCGGGCTCGGCCAGCTTGCGATGCGCGGGCGCGAATATGTCGTGAGCCTGAAACCGTGCGGGCGCGGGATGGTGCTGGAGACGCTGCGCTACGCCGACGAGGTGCACAAGGCTCAGGGCTATTTCCGGGATATTCCCGATGACAAGCCGTCCGAGGAATTGCTGGAACTGGCCGAGGCGCTGATCGGGAAGCGCAGCGGCGACTTTCACCCGCAGGAGTTCCACGATCGCTATGTCGATGCACTGAAGGACCTGATCGAACGCAAGCGCAAGGCGAACGGGAAGAAGATCATCGAGGACAAGGATACCGGCGGGAAGACCGGCTCGAACGTGGTCGACCTGATGGCGGCGTTGAAGAAGTCGATGGAGAAGAGCGGGGGTGCGGAGAAGGCGCCGGCGAAGAAGGCCCCCGCCAAGCGGGCGCCGGCAAAAACGGCGGCCAAAGCTCCCGCGAAGAAACGTGCGTAACCCCCTCCCTTGTTCCCCCGCGAAGGCGGGGGGCCAGACTGGGCTCCCGCCTTCGCGGGAGCACAAACTTGCTGACCTCTCGATGCTCCACCCCGTCATCCCAGCGAAAGCTGGGATCTCCCGGTTGCAGCCCGCCCCCTCGCCGCGCGAGGTCCCGGCTTTCGCCGGGATGACGAAGACGGGACGCTATTGATGGCCACGCCCCCGGATCCCCTAGCCCTCTACAATTCCAAGCGGAACTTCACCAAAACCGCCGAGCCCGCGGGCACGCTGGCCCCCGGCAACGGCAACAGCTTCATGGTCCAGAAGCACGACGCCACCCGCCTCCACTGGGATTTTCGCCTGGAAATCGACGGCGTCCTCAAAAGCTGGGCGGTCACGCGCGGCCCCAGCCTCGACCCCAATGAGAAGCGCCTCGCCGTCCGCACCGAGGACCATCCGCTCAGCTACGCCACCTTCGAAGGCACGATCCCCGCCGGCGAATATGGCGGCGGCACGGTGATGCTGTGGGACCGTGGGACCTGGTCGCCGATCAAGGGCAAGTCCGCCAAGGACCTCGACAAGGGCCACCTCCACTTCGTCCTCGATGGCGAGCGGATGAAGGGCGAATGGCTGCTCATCCGCCTGAAGCCCCGCGCGAAGGAAAAGCGCGAGAACTGGCTCCTCCGCAAGATCGACGATGCCGCGGCGGGCGGCACCGACACGCTGGTCGAAGAAGCGCTGACCAGCGTCTCGACCGGCCGCACGATGATCGAGGTAGAGGAGGGCAAATCCTCCCCGGCACGGGGAGGGGGACCAGCGAAGCTGGTGGAGGGGGCGGCCCGCAAGAGTACCGCTCGAAATACGGGAAACGTTCGGGGCAAGCCCCCCTCCACCACCGCGAAAGGTCGCGGCGGTCCCCCTCCCCGTGCCGGGGAGGATTTTCAGGACCTCCAACTCTGCACCCTCGTCGACGCCGTCCCGACCGGCTCCGCCTGGCTCCACGAAGTAAAATACGACGGCTACCGCGCGTTGATCTCCGTCGCCAACGGCAAGGCGAAGGTCTTCACCCGCACCGGCCTCGACTGGACCGACAAGTTCGCCGCGATCGCCGACGCCGCCGCGCAGCTCCCCGTAAAATCCGCGCTGATCGACGGGGAGATCGTCGCGTTCAAGGACGGCCACCCCGATTTCTCGACGCTGAAGGACGCGATCTCCGCCGGCGGCGACATGACGTTGTTCGCGTTCGACCTGCTCGCACTCGACGGCGAAGACCTGACCGGCCTGTCCAACCTCGACCGCAAGGCGCGGCTGCAACCGCTCATCCCCGAGGACGAGGACCGCCTCCGCTACTCCGACCACGTGATCGGCGCGGGCGAGCAATTGTTCGAGACGATGTGCCGCGAGGGCCTCGAAGGCATCGTCTCGAAACGCGCCGACGCGCCCTATGCCGGCAAGCGGACCAAGGCGTGGCTCAAGGTCAAATGCACGCACCGCCAGGAATTCGTGATCGTCGGCTGGCTGCCGTCCGACAAAAAACGCGGGTTCAAGTCGCTGTTGCTCGGCGTCCACGAGGGCAAGGGCTATCGGTACGCCGGGAAAGTCGGCACCGGTTTCGACCAGGCGCTGATGGACGAGATTCGCGACAAGCTCGTCGCGCTCGATCGCAAGACGCCAACGGTCGAGGCGCCAAAGGCAGCGGTCCGCGGCGCGAAATGGGTGACGCCGAAACTGGTCGCGGAGGTCGCGTTCGCCGAAGTCACGCCCGACGGTGTGCTGCGGCATTCGAGCTTCATCGGCCTCCGCGAGGACAAGGCGGCGAAGGACGTCGTCGCCGAGACGCCCGCGCCATTGCCCGATGTGGAGGACAGCGCCGCGCCGGCAACCAGTATCAAGGTCAGCAGCCGGGACCGCGTGATCTTCGACAAGTCGGACGTCACCAAGGGCGATCTCGCGGACTATTACGTCGCGGTCTCGGGGATCATGCTGCCGGTCGCGGGCAACCGCCCGATCAGCCTCGTGCGGTGTCCGCAAGGTCGATCGCGCGCGTGCTTCTTCCAGAAACATGACGCGGGGAGCTTCGGCGACGCGGTCCACAAAGTGCCGATCCGCGAGAAGGACGGCTCGACCGAGGACTATCTGTATGTCGACGATGCGGACGGGCTGGTCGCGTGCGTGCAGATGGGGACGATCGAGTTCCACGGCTGGGGGTCGTCGAACGCGACCTTGGAGAAGCCCAACCGACTGATATTCGATCTCGACCCAGACGAGGGGCTCGATTTCGGCGACACGAAGAAGGCGGCGGAGCATCTGAAGAACCAGTTGGCCGAACTGGGGCTGGTCAGCTTCCCGATGCTCTCGGGCGGCAAGGGCGTGCACGTGGTCGTGCCGCTGACCCCGGAGGCGGAATGGCCTGCGGTGAAGGACTTCGCGGATCGCTTCGCGCGGGCGATGGCGGGCGCAGATCCCGACCGCTTCGTCGCGACGATGGCGAAGGCCAAGCGCAAGGGGCGAATCTTCATCGACTGGCTGCGGAACCAGCGCGGGGCGACCGCGGTGATGCCGTATTCGGCGCGGGCGAGAGCGGGCGCGCCGGTGGCGGCACCGGTGTCTTGGACCGAGTTGCGGGATATCGAGATGGCCGCGCGGTGGGGTGTGAAGGATGGGGCGGAATTGATCGCGCGGGCTGAGTCGCGGGCGCTGGCGGGTTGGGGTGTGGCGAATCAGGTGCTGCCGGATTTGTGAGCCATTCCCCCTCCCCACAATCACAACCGTAACCACCCCGGCGAAGGCCGGGGCCCAATTGGGAAGGTGGCGGTAACGGCGCGATGCCCGTCATTAGCGCCGTCCCCCAATTGGGCCCCGGCCTCCGCCGGGGTGGTGGTTCGTGGAGGCGACAGCTCGCCCCCTTACTGCTCCCCCGCCTTCGCGAGGGAACAGGAGTAACGCGCGGCCCCCGTAACAATTTATGTTGCACCGCCGCGTTGAAAGGTGAAACACCGCCGCCTGTATTCGGGGGCTTGAGGCATTGGACACGGCGACGCACACCGCGCCCCTTTTCGACGCGATGATCCATGCCGAGCGCTGGATCGCCGACTATTGCGCGCGCACCACTGGCGCCGACGTGCTCTGCAAGAATGCCGACCCGGCCTGGGCAGCGATGTTTGCCGAGCTGGCGATGGTCGCCTCGGACGACCTCGGCCATATCCGCGAGCGCGTCCAGCGGCATGCGGTCGACATCGGCACCGGCTTCCGCATCGCCGACGAACCCGATGAGCGCCCCTGGCCCGTCTCGCCCGTCCCGCTGCTGATCGAGGCCGGCGAATGGGCGGGCATCGAGCGCGGCGTGATCCAGCGCGCGACGTTGATGGAGACAGTGATCGCCGACCTCTACGGCGAGGGCAAACTGGTCGCGGACGGCCAAATCCCCGCCGCGCTTGTCACCGGCAGTCCGTTCTTCCTGCGACCGATGGTCGGGCTAGACCCGCCCGGCGGCCGGCATCTCGATTTCATCGCGATCGATCTCGGTCGCGGGCCGACCGGCGAATGGCGCGTGCTCGCCGATCACCTCCGCGCACCCGCCGGCGCTGGCTATGCGCTGGAGAACCGGATCGCCGTCAGCCGCACGCTCGGCGGATTGCAGGACCGGCTCAACGTCCAGCGACATGCGCCGTTCTTTGCAGCCTTCCGCGCCGGGATCGCGGCGATGTGCAAGCGGACCGACCCGCGGATCGGGCTGCTGACGCCCGGCCGGTTCAACCCGAGTTATCCCGAACAGGCGCATCTCGCGCGCTATCTCGGGCTGCTGCTGGTCGAGGGCGCCGATCTCGCCGCGCTCGAGGACAAGGTCTATGTCCGCACGATCGGTGGGCTCAAGCGGATCGATGCGCTGTGGCGGCGGCTCGACCCGCGGCTGCTCGATCCGCTGGCGTTCGACACGCATTCGCAGATCGGCGTGCCAGGGCTGATCGACGCCTACGCGGCGGGCAACGTCGTGCTGTCGAACGCGCCGGGCTCGGCCGTGCTGGAAGCGCCTGCGTTCTCGGCGTTCCTGCCGCAACTCGCGAAGTCGCTGCTTGGAGAGGAGCTGCTGCTCCCCAACATCGCGACGTGGTGGTGCGGGCAGGACGGCGCGCGCGCGCAGGTCGAAGCCAATTTCGACCGTCTGCTGATCGGTCCGGCGTTCCACGCGCGGCCTCTCGGCATGACCGGTGCACCGACCACAGGCGCCGACATCACCGGCGGAGACAGGGGGCGTCTGCTCGCCGACATGGCGAACCGGCCGCAGGATTATGTCGGGCAGGAGTTGGTCCAGCTCTCGACGATGCCGGTCGTGGTCGGCGATGCGCTGGTCCCCCGCCCCTTCACCCTGCGCGTCTTCGCGGCGCGTAACGGCGATGGCGAATGGACCGTCCTCCCCGGCGGGTTCGCGCGGATCGGCGAGCATCCCGACGCGCGGGCGGCCGTCATGGGCGAAGGCATCTGGTCCGCCGACGTCTGCATCTATGGTGCCGAGCCGGTCGCGCCCGTGTCGTTGCTGACCGCCGCGGACTCGCTCCAGGTGCGGCGCAATCCGGGGACGTTGCCGAGCCGGGTGGCGGACAATTTCTACTGGCTCGGGCGGTATCTGGAGCGCGGCGAAGCGCTGCTCGGCGCGATCCGCGTGATGCTCGGCAATTCGATCGACGTCGACGGGGGTGCAGTCTTGTCGCCGACTACGGTCGGCAAGCTGGTCGGGCTGATCGTCGGGGCGGGCAGCGCGCCGCACCCGCCGTCGCTCCGCCGCGCCGATCTGACCGCGCTCGCCCGGACCGCAATGGAGGACGAGCGCTGGCAGTCGATCCTGACGCTCAACCGCCACGCGCGTGAGATCGGCGAAGGCTCGCGCGATCGCTTGTCGGCGGACATGGTGCGGCTGCTCGAGGCGCCCTTCCCCACCCACCGTGGCATGCTGGAGCGGGCCGGCTCGCTGCAACGGCGCTATGCGGCGATCGCCGGGCTGTCGGCGGAGCATATGGGGCGGACGGCGGCGTGGCGCTTTCACGATCTCGGGCGGCGGATCGAGCGGGCGATGGCGATGGCGCGCGCGATCCGGTTGTTCGGGATGCCGGGCGCGTCGCCGGACGATCTGTCGGTGCTGCTCGACCTTGCCGACAGCCAGATCAGTTATCGCCAGCGCTATCCGACCGGGATCGCGCGGGTGCCGGTGATGGACCTGGTGGCGCTCGATCCGGGCAATCCGCGCAGTCTCGCCTTTTCGGCAGAGCGGATCGCGGCGCGGTTGGCGGAGTTGCCGGTACTGAGCGACGACGAGATGGCGGAGCCGCAACAGGCGCAAGCGACCGGGTTGCAGGCGATCGTGATGACCGCAACGGCGGCGGAGCTAGACGCGGAGACCTTGGGGGATATCGAGCGGCGGCTTGGCGCGGTGTCGGATGCGCTGGCGCGGCGGTATTTCCTGCAGGGTGCTGAGCCGTTGCGGACTAGCGGGCTGACGTTGGCGTGAGGGGCGTGACCGTGCAAATCCTCCCCGGTACGGGGAGGGGGACCATGCAGCGCATGGTGGAGGGGGCTCTCCACCAGCGCACCGTTCGTGGCGCCCCCCCTCCACCACCAGCAAGCTGGCGGTCCCCCTCCCCGTGCCGGGGAGGATTTGCATGATCTACGATATTCGCCACGTCACGACGTTCGATTACGGCGCGAGCGTCAAGTTCGCGCGGTGCAATCTGCGGTTGAAGCCGATCGACTGGCCGGGTCAGCGGCTGGATAGCTACGCGCTGTCGGTACATCCGGCTGGGCGTACCAGTCCGGCGCGCGCTGAAGCGGGGCTCGCCAATGTCACGCGGCTGGTGGTCGACAGTCCGGTCCGCCACCTGACGATCGAGAGCCGGTCGCGGATGACGGTGGATCGCCTCGTGCCCGTGCCCGACGCGAGCGATCCGACGCTGGGTGAAATCGCGGCGATGGCGCGGGCGAGCACCGACCTCTCCGCGGCGAGCCCGGCGAATTACATCTATCCCTCGCCGCTGATCCCGCTCGACCAGGCGATCGCGGACTATTGCGCGGTGGATCTCGATCCTTCCCGGGGCGCACTGGAAGCCGGGATCGCGCTTGCGCGCCGGATCCAGGTTGAGTTCGAATTCGATGCGGACGCGACGTTGGTCGATACGCCGCCGCACGAGGCGTTCTTCCAGCGCAAGGGCGTGTGCCAGGATTTCGCGCAGATCATGATCACGGGCCTGCGCGCGGCGGGGCTGCCCGCGGCGTATGCGTCGGGGTATATCCGGACGATCCCACCCGAGGGTCAGCCGCGGCTGGTCGGGGCGGATGCGACGCATGCGTGGGTCCTGCTGTGGTGCGGGCCGGTGCGCGGCTGGGTCGGGGTCGATCCGACCAACGGAATCTGGATGGCGAGCGATCACATCGTGATGGCGGTCGGGCGGGATTATGCCGAGATTGCGCCAGTGGACGGGGTGGTGCTCGGGTCAGGGGCGCAGAATATGGACGTCAGCGTCGATGTTGCGCCGTTGGACGAGACGGAGCCGCCGATCGCTAGGTAGCATGGACCACGTTCGTCATCCCCGCGGAGGCGGGGACCCATATAGGCAGACGTTCGCGCTTATCTCGCAGGCCTGCCAGTATGGGTTCCCGCCTGCGCGGGAATGACGGAACGCGCCTTACTTCTCGTCGTGCGGGTTCGGGTACGAGCCGCCGCCGCTTTCGCCGTCCTTCTCCTTCGCGCCATCGTCGTTCTTCGGCACGCCCTGCATCGGTTGTTTGGTCATGATCGTTCCTCTCGTGCAACCAAACACCCCGCGCGCAATTGCGTTGCGCTGCGCACCGCCCCACATAGACGCGCAAGTTAGAATGGGGACGTAAGTGGCCGATCCGTACAAGACTCTGGGTGTAGCGCGCGACGCGACCGAAGCCGACATCAAGAAGGCGTACCGCAAGCTCGCGAAAGAGCTTCATCCCGATCGCAACAAGGACAACCCGAAGGCGTCGGAGCGGTTCAGCACGGTCACCAACGCGTACGACCTGCTGAACGACAAGGACAAGCGCGCGCGGTTCGATCGCGGCGAGATCGACGGCGACGGCAATCCCGCGTCGCCGTTCGGGTTCGGCGGCGGCGGCGGCGGGCGACCCCAGCCCGGTGGCGGCTTCCGCAGCGAGGGCTATGAAAGCGGCGCCGGCGGGGCCGACATGAGCGACATCTTCGAAGGGCTGTTCGGTGGCGCGCAGCGTGGCGGTGGCGGCGGGTTCTCCGGCGGCTTCGGTCGTAGGCCGCAGCCCAAGGGCGAGAATGCCGCGTATCGCCTGCAGGTGCCTTTCGTCGAGGCGGCGACGCTGGAGCCGCAGCGCGTGACGCTCGCGGACGGCAAGACGCTCGATCTCAAGCTCCCCGCCGGGGTCGAGACCGGCACGCAGATGAAGCTGGCCGGCAAGGGCGAGCAGGGTCCGGGCGGCGCAGGCGATGCGATCCTGACGATCGAGGTCCAGCCGCACAAGTTCTTCACGCGCGACGGCGACGACGTCCGCCTCGACCTGCCGATCACGCTCGCCGAAGCGGTGCTGGGCGGCTCGGTCAAGGCTCCGACGGTCGACAAGCCGGTGATGCTGACCATCCCCAAGGGTACGACGTCGGGCAAGACGCTGCGCCTCAAGGGCAAGGGTTTCCACAAGAAGGGCGGCACGCGGGGCGATCAGTTGGTCACGCTGATGATCGACATTCCCGCGAGCGATGCGGCGCTTACCGCGTTCGTCGAAAGCTGGGATGGGCGCAACGCGGGGAACCCGCGGGGGGCCATGGGCGTCTGAACGCCTTGTGAATGATAATACCCTAACGCCCGAAGCGCGCGCGCATGATCATAGTGCGACGCGCGCCCGTCTCACTCGTGGCATGGCGAAGGTCAGGCCAGGCAGTTACGCGTTCGAGGTTTTCAAACGTGCAGCCGTCGGCGTGTTCAACGATGGCTTCATCCACGCGGGAAACCTCGCCTATCTCGCGTTGATGACGGTGTTTCCGTTCTTTATCGTTGCGGCGGCGATCCTGTCGATCTTCGGGCAGAGCGTCGAGACTTTGCGCGCGGTCGAGTCGTTCCTGAACGTCCTGCCGCCCAACGTCGGCGACCTGTTGCGCAAGCCGATCGCCGACGTGCTTGCCGCGCGGACCGGGTCGCTATTGTGGCTCGGCGCGCTGGTCGGACTGTGGACGGTCGGCAGCTTCGTCGAGACGATCCGCGATATCTTCCACCGCGCCTACGGGATCAAGGCGACCGCGCCGTTCTGGAAATCGCGGTTAGGGTCATCCGCCGTGATCATCCTGTCGGTGGTAATCGCGCTGCTGTCGTTCCTTGTCCAGGGTATCCTCACCGCCGCAGAGCAGTTCATCTACCGGCTCGTGCCGTTCGCGCAGGACGCAGCCGGCTGGGTCGGGCTCTCTCGCCTCATCCCCGGCCTGCTGATGTTCGGCGCGCTGTACCTGCTCTTCTATTCGGTGACGCCGTCGCGTTATCGCTATTCGAAATGCCGCAAATGGCCGGGCGCATTGTTCACCACTGCCTGGTGGGTCAGCGCGACCGCGTTGCTCCCGGTGATCCTGTCGCGGCTCGGCGGCTACGACCTCACCTATGGCAGCTTGGCGGGTGTCGTCATCATGCTGTTGTTTTTCTATGTCATCGGGCTCGGTCTCGTATTCGGTGCGCATCTGAACGCAGCACTGGCGGAACCACCCGAAACAACGCTAGAGCAGCCTGCTACGGATATGCAGGTATAGGCGGGGACGGCGTGAACGGTTTGATGGCGGGCAAGCGTGGGCTGATCATGGGCTTGGCGAACGACAAGTCGCTGGCCTGGGGGATTGCCAAGAAGCTGTCCGAAGCGGGCGCCGAGCTCGCGTTCAGCTACCAGGGCGAGACGATGGAGAAGCGCGTCCGCCCGCTCGCCGAGCAATTGGGCGTGGCGCGGCTGTTCGATTGCGACGTGTCGGACATGGGTGCGCTCGATGCGACCTTCGACAAGCTCGCCGAGGAATGGCCGACGATCGACTTCGTCGTCCACGCGATCGGCTTTTCGGACAAGAACGAGCTGCGCGGGCGGTTCGTCGATACCAGCCTCGACAATTTCCTGATGACGATGAACATCTCGGTCTATTCGTTCGTCGCGGTGGCGCAGCGTGCTGCGAAGATGATGACCGAGGGCGGCGCGATGCTGACGCTCAGTTACTATGGCGCCGAGAAGGTCATCCCGCATTACAACGTGATGGGGGTCGCGAAGGCGGCGCTGGAGACGAGCGTGCAGTATCTCGCGGTCGATCTGGGTCGCGACAATATCCGCGTGAATGCGATCTCGGCGGGGCCGATCAAGACGTTGGCGGCTAGCGGCATCGGCGATTTCCGCCTGATCCTGAAGTGGAACGAGCTGAACTCGCCGCTCAAGCGCAACGTGACGATCGACGATGTCGGCGGTGCTGGGCTATACCTGCTGAGCGACCTGGCTTCGGGCGTCACGGGCGAAACGCACCATGTAGACGCCGGCTACAATGTGATCGGCATGAAAGCCGAAGACGCCCCCGATATCGCCTTGGCTTGATGCCCACCGTCCTCCGGCTACATGGCCTGCGGTTCATGATCTTCCTCGACGATCACGCACCGGCTAATGTCCACGTATTTGGAGACGGCGAAGCGAAGATCGAGATCGGAGGCGACGGGCGGTCTCCGCGCATGATATATGCGGAAGGACTGAGCGGAGCGATGCAGCGGCGCGCGTTAACCGCCGTCGCTCGGAACCAGACAATGCTGCTGATGAAATGGGTCGAAATCCATGACCGAGCTGACTGACGAAGACATCCTGGCTGCGAACGAACGCGGTCGCATCGCCATGGCGACCAAGCCCCGGGCGAAGAGCGCGCGCTACGATCGCGACCAAGATCGTATCGTGGTCGATCTGGTGAATGGATCGACGTTCGCGTTTCCGCCGCAGCTGTTGCAGGGCTTCGATCGCGCGACCCCGGACCAGATCGCGGAAGTCGAAATTCTGGGTGTCGGATTTGGTCTGCATTGGGAGTCGCTCGACGCGGACTTTACCGTAGCCGGACTGATGGCCGGCCGCTTCGGCACGGCGCGCTATATGGCAGAGCGGTTCGGCTCCGCCTGGGACGCGGTCGCAGCGGAATGAGCTTCAATACGTTTGGACGGCTGTTCCGCTTCACCACCTGGGGCGAGTCGCATGGGCCTGCGCTGGGGGCGATCGTCGACGGGTGCCCACCTGGCATTCCGCTGACCGAAGCCGACATCCAGCCTTGGCTCGACAAGCGCCGTCCCGGCACCTCGCGCTTCACGACGCAGCGGCGCGAGCCGGATACGGTGCGCATTCTTTCGGGCGTATTCGAGGGGCGCACGACGGGCACGCCGATCAGCCTGATGATTGAGAATGTCGACCAGCGATCGAAGGACTATTCGGACGTCGCCAAGGCGTATCGCCCAGGCCACGCCGACTATGCCTATGACGCAAAATACGGATTCCGCGATTTCCGCGGTGGTGGCCGCTCGTCGGCGCGCGAGACCGCCGCACGCGTCGCGGCCGGTGCGGTCGCGCGGCTCGTCGTGCCGCAAGTCCGCGTTCGCGCCTGGGTCGAGGCGATCGGTGGCGATGCGATCGATCCGGCCAACTTCGACGACGCGCAGATCGACCAGAACCCGTTCTTCTGCCCCGACGCCGAGGCCGCACTCCGCTGGGAGGGGCTGGTCGACGCGGCGCGGAAATCAGGCTCGTCGCTAGGCGCGGTGATCGCGTGCGAGGCGGCCGGTGTGCCGGCCGGATGGGGCGCGCCGCTCTATGCCAAGCTCGATTCCGAACTCGCCTCCGCCTGCATGAGCATAAATGCGGTCAAGGGCATCGAGATCGGCGACGGGTTCGCCGCTGCCGCACTGTCGGGCGAGGCGAATGCCGACCCGATGCGGCCGGGCGTCGATGGCCCGGAGTTCCTCGCCAACCATGCGGGTGGGATCGCCGGCGGGATCGCGACCGGCCAGCCGATTCGGCTCCGCGTGGCGTTCAAGCCGACCAGCTCGATCCTCACCCCGGTCGAGACGATCAGCCCGACCGGCGAAGCCGCGACGATCGCCACCAAGGGCCGGCACGACCCCTGCGTCGGCATCCGCGGGGTCCCGGTGGTCGAGGCGATGGTCGCGCTCGTGCTGGCCGATCAGGCGCTGCTGCATCGGGGCCAGTGTGGCTGACGACGGAACATAAGCAGGACTTAAGCGCTTGCTCTTCAATAACATAGGAGAGCGAAATGCGTATTTTGACTTCGATCGCAGCGGCAGCGTTGATCATTCCGGGCGTGGCACTGGCACAGACGAGCACCGGCGGCTCGATGGGCGGCACCACGGGTGGCACGATGAGCGGCGGCACCATGGGCGGTTCGACCGCAGGCAGCACGACCGGCGGCATGTCGACCGGTACGATGGATCAGGCGAGCCCCTCGACCAGCACCCAATCGACCACGACGACGCGCACCCAGCGTGGCACGAAGGCGCGTAGCCGTACACACGGCACGACGTCGGGCACGATGAGCGGCACTGGTACGACGGGCAGCACGATGTCGGGCACGACCGGCAGCACGATGGGCGCCGACACGATGGGTGGTACGACGGGCACCACCGGCACGATGGGTGGCACGACCACCGGCACGATGGGTTCGACCACGGGCGGGACGACCGGCACGACCACCCCGCGCTGATCTGACCTCGTTGAAGTAAATGAAAAGCCGGGCGAGCGATCGCCCGGCTTTTTCGTGCCAGCTCAGTCCGAGAATGGATCGCGGACGAGGATCGTGTCGGCACGCTGCGGGCTGGTCGACACCAACGTCACCGGACAGCGGATCAACTCCTCGATCCGGCGGATATACTTGATCGCCTGCCCCGGAAGGTCGGCCCAGCTGCGTGCACCCGCAGTCGTTTCCTGCCAGCCTTCCATCGTCTCGTAGATCGGCTCCACCAGCGCCTGGTCCGCCGCGTGCGCCGGGAAATAATCGAGCGTCTCGCCGCGCAACTTGTAGCCGGTGCAGATCGACACGGTCTCGAACCCGTCGAGCACGTCGATCTTGGTCAGCGCGATCCCCGTGATACCACCCACCGCCGCCGCCTGGCGCACCAGCACTGCATCGAACCAGCCGCAACGGCGCTTCCGCCCGGTGACGGTGCCGAACTCGTGCCCGCGTACGCCGAGCCGCTCGCCGGTCTCGTTCTCGAGCTCGGTCGGGAACGGCCCCGAGCCGACGCGCGTCGTGTACGCCTTGGCGATCCCGAGCACGAAACCGACCGCCGATGGCCCCAGGCCCGAACCACCAGCCGCTGCGCCCGCGATCGTGTTCGACGAGGTGACGAACGGATAGGTGCCGTGATCGACGTCGAGCAGCACGCCCTGCGCGCCCTCGAACAGGATGCGCTTGCCGGCCGAACGCGCGGCATTGAGGTCGCGCCATACAGGCTTGGCGAACGGCAGCACGAAGCCAGCGATCTCGCGCAGTTCCGCGATCAGGCGGGCGCGATCGATCGGCGGCTCGCCGAAGCCTGCGCGCAGAGCATCGTGATGCGCGGTGAGGCGATCGAGCTGCGGCCCGAGATCATCGAGGTGCGCGAGGTCGCAGACGCGGATCGCACGGCGACCGACCTTGTCCTCATACGCAGGCCCGATGCCGCGGCGGGTCGTGCCGATCTTGCCGGCGCCGCTGGCGTCTTCACGCAGACCGTCGAGATCGCGGTGGAACGGCAGGATCAGCGCGCAGGTGTCGGCGATCCGCAGCGTCTCCGGTGTCGCGACAACGCCCTGCGCGCCCAACCGCGCGATCTCGTCCTTCAGCGCCCAGGGATCGAGCACCACGCCGTTGCCGATGAACGACGGCGTGCCGCGGACGATACCCGACGGCAGCAGCGACAACTTATAGACGTTATCGCCGACGACCAGCGTGTGGCCGGCATTGTGGCCGCCCTGGAACCGCACGACCATGTCGGCACGCTCGGCGAGCCAGTCGACGATCTTGCCCTTGCCTTCGTCGCCCCATTGCGCGCCGATGACTGCTACGTTGGCCAAACTCTATCTCCTGAGATTACGCGCAGCGCCTACAGCGCGCGGGGCTCGCCTGCTACCCATAGATGCGTGCAGACTTGTGCTTCGGGGGTGTCGCCGGCGTCGAGAGCGGCGACGGTGACCCAGCCTTGCGCGCGCATCGCTGCGCCTTCGCCGGCAGCGGTACCGAACGGGAGGAAGAGGCGGCGGCGATCGACGGTGGCGACACGCTCGACCAAGGCGTCGGCGAACAGCGAGAAGCCGGTAGCAGCTTCCTCGGCGCCGGTTTCGTGAACAATGGTGTAGGTGCCACCGCGACCGACTTCGCGCGCACTACCGTCGGCGAAGAGCGAGAAGCCGAGCCAGGTCTGGTATTCGAAGCCATGACGCTCGGTCGGGTCGAGCGTCAGCGCGACGCGGCCGTCGAGTGCTTCGGCGATGCGCGCGAGGCCGTCGAGGCGCGAAGCGAGAGCGCCGGTGGTGTCGAACGCCCGGAGGCGGTCCATTGCCTGGTCAAACGGGCCGGCGGCTTCGATCAGGGAGAGGTAGGCGGGCGCGAGTGCGGCGACGGCGCCGGCGTCCTTGGCGTCGAGGCGATCGCGCAGGGTGGCGATCTGCTCAGGTGCGACGGGAAGCGGGCCGGCGGCGAGCGTCGGCACTAGGTCGGGCAGCGTGAAGTCGATCGACGCACCGGTAACGTCGGCGGCGGCGATCATGTCGACTGCTACTGCGACGAGCTCCTGCGCAGCGGCGACTGAGTCGAGCCCGATCAACTCACAGCCGATCTGCCGGGTCTCACGGGCGGGCGCGAGCTGCGACGCGCGTAGTTTCAGCACGGAGCCAGCATAGCTCAGCCGGACCGGCCGAGGGTGATGCCCCATCCGCGTGGCGGCGATCCGCGCGACCTGTGCGGTGATGTCGGGGCGGATCGCAAGGGTGCGTTGCGACACCGGATCGACGAAGCGCACCGCGTCGTGAAGGCCACCGGCTTTGAGGCGCATCTCAAGCCCATCGGCAAATTCGGCGAGCGGCGGATCGACGCGCTCGTAGCCGTGGAGACGAGCAGCTTCGAGTACGCGGGCTTCCAGCGCCGCGGCCGAATCGGCGAACGGGGGGAGGCGATCTCGGAAACCTTCGGGGAGGAGTGCGGTCACTTCGCAGACTCCGCTGTGAGGGCTGCCGATATAACGTGCCAGACCCCGTCCATCCCGGACATGATGTCGGCGTTGCTGAACCGTATCACGCGATATCCCTGTCTTTGGAGCCAATCCGTTCGGCTTGCGTCGCGCGCTTGGTCACTATGCGTATCGCCGTCAACCTCGATGACGAGTTTCGCGTCGCGGGCGCAGTAGTCGGCGATGTACGGGCCGATAACGAACTGGCGGGTGAATTTGGTGTTCGAGATTTGGCGATCACGGAGATGGCGCCAGAGCTTAGCCTCCGCAGGAGTTGGCTCCCGCCGCATCCGCTTGGCGCGATCGAGAAGTAGGTCGTCGACCTTCACTGCTCCCTCTCCCCTCCGGGGAGAGGGTCGGGGTGAGGGGCGCCGCAAACGATGCCCTTCCCAACTGCCCCTCACCCAACCCTCTCCCCGGAGGGGAGAGGGCTTAAGCAAGAAGCCTAGCAGGCTTAGAAGTTGAGGCCCATTGCGGTCTTTACGCCGGGGAGCGCGCGGACCTTCGTCAGCAGGTCCGGCGTCACCGCTTCGTCGACCGACAGCAGCAACACCGCCTCGCCACCAGCCGAACGACGACCAAGATGGAACGTCCCGATGTTCACCCCAGCCTCGCCAAGCGCAGTCCCCAGACGACCGATGAACCCCGGCGCATCCTCGTTGACGACGTACAGCATCGGCCCCGCCAGATCGGCTTCGATCTTGATCCCGAGCAGCTCGACCAACCGCGGCGCCGAATCGCCGAACAGCGTGCCGGCCACAGACCGCTCACCATCCTCGGTCTTCACCGCGACGCGCAGCAGCGTGTGGTAATCCGCCTCACGCTCGGTACGCACTTCGCGAACTTCGAGACCACGCTCGCGCGCCAGGACTGGCGCGTTGACCATGTTGACGGTCGCGGTCTGCGTCTGGAGATAGCCGGCAAGCACCGCGCTCACGATCGGCTTCGCGTTCAGATCGGCCGCCGCGCCTTCGGTATGGACCGAAATCCGCGACACCGCGCCGGTCGTCAACTGCCCGACCAGCGACCCGAGCTTCTCAGCCAGCGCCATATACGGCTTCAGCTTCGGCGCTTCCTCGGCCGACAGCGACGGCATGTTGAGCGCATTCGTGACGCCGCCCGACATCAGGAAATCGGCCATCTGCTCGGCGACCTGAATCGCGACATTGACCTGCGCCTCGGTCGTCGACGCGCCGAGATGCGGCGTGCTGACGAAGTTCGGCGTGTTGAACAGCGGCGACGCCTTGGCGGGCTCCTCGACGAACACGTCGAGCGCGGCGCCGCCGACCTGCCCCGAATCGAGCGCCGCCTTCAGCGCGACCTCGTCGATCAGGCCACCGCGCGCGCAGTTGATGATGCGGACACCCTTCTTGGTCTTGGCGAGCGCCTCGGCCGAGAGGATGTTGCGCGTCTGGTCGGTCAGCGGCGTGTGCAGCGTGATGAAGTCGGCGCGCGCGAGCAGTTCGTCGAGCGTGACCTTCTCGACGCCGATCTCGATCGCGCGCTCGGGCGTCAGGAACGGATCGAACGCGACGACCTTCATCTTGAGGCCGCGCGCGCGGTCGGCGACGATCGAACCGATATTGCCCGCGCCGATCAGGCCAAGCGTCTTCGACGTCAACTCGACGCCCATGAAGCGGTTCTTCTCCCACTTGCCGGCCTGGGTCGAGGCGTCGGCCTCGGGCAGTTGCCGGGCGAGCGCGAACATCAGCGCGATCGCGTGCTCGGCGGTGGTGATCGAGTTGCCGAACGGCGTGTTCATCACGACCACGCCCTTTGCCGACGCGGCGGGGATGTCGACGTTGTCGACGCCGATGCCCGCGCGGCCGACGACCTTCAGGTTGGTCGCGTGCTCGAGGATTTCCTTGGTGACCTTGGTCGAGCTGCGGATCGCGAGGCCGTCATACTCGCCGATGATCGCGATCAGCTCGGCGGGCGTCTTGCCGGTGATCTCGTCGACCTCGACGCCGCGCTCGCGGAAGATCTGGGCAGCGCGGGGATCCATTTTGTCGGAAATAAGGACTTTTGGCATGGGATTGCTCCTGGGAATTCGGTGAATTGGGGTGCCGCCTTCCGTTCCGATCCTGCCCCCTCCCCGTCATCCCGGCGGAAGCCGGGACCCACGGTTGCGGTCCGCATCATGAGCGGGCGCTCCGTGTCCATGGGTCCCGGCGTGCGCCGGGATGACGGAATGGGGGTGGTTGTTGGAAGGAAGACGTAAAAGACGCGGTAGCTGGTTAGGCCGCCTTGGCGGTCGCGTAGGCCCAGTCGAGCCAGGGGCCGAGCGCCTCGATATCGGCGGTATCGACGGTCGCGCCGCACCAGATACGAAGCCCCGGAGGCGCATCGCGGTAACCCGCCACGTCATACGCCGCGCCAGCCTTTTCGAGCGCCGAGGCCATCGCCTTGATCAACGCCTCGTCCGCACCCTCGACCGTGAGGCACACGCTGGTCTTCGACCGCGTCGCCGGATCGACCGCAAGATGCCCCAGCCAGTCGCGCTCCGCCACGATCGTGTCCAAGGCCGCCGCATTCGCATCCGACCGCTTGATCAGGCCGTCCTCGCCGAGCGACTTCGCCCATTCGAGGCTGAAGATCGCGTCCTCGACCGCCAGCATCGACGGCGTGTTGATCGTCTCGCCCTTGAACACACCCTCGGTGAGCTTGCCCTTCGAGACGAGGCGGAACACCTTCGGTAACGGCCATGCCGGCGTGTAAGTCTCCAGCCGCTCGACCGCACGCGGCCCGAGGATCAGCACGCCGTGCGCGCCCTCCCCGCCGAGCACCTTCTGCCACGAGAAGGTCGCCACATCGATCTTCGTCCAGTCGATATCGTACGCAAACACGCCCGAGGTCGCATCGGCGAACGAGAGACCCTCGCGGTCGTCCGGGATCCAGTCCGCGTTCGGCACACGAACGCCGCTGGTGGTGCCGTTCCAGGTGAACAGCACGTCGTTCGACCAGTCGACCGCGTCCAGATCGGGCAGCTGGCCGTAATCGGCGCGCACTACCGTGGGGTCGATCTTGAGCTGCTTGACCGCATCGGTGACCCAGCCCTCGCCGAAGCTTTCCCACGCCAGCGCGGTGACGGGCTTGGCGCCCAGCATCGTCCACATCGCCATCTCGTACGCGCCGGTGTCGGAGCCGGGGACGATGCCGATGCGGTGCGTATCGGGGAGCTTCAACAGTTCGCGCATCAGCTCGATGCTGTACTGGAGGCGGGTCTTGCCGATCTTCGAGCG
The DNA here is from genome assembly GCF_003688625.1 of Sphingomonas sp. PP-CE-3A-406. GTDB lineage: Bacteria > Pseudomonadota > Alphaproteobacteria > Sphingomonadales > Sphingomonadaceae > Sphingomonas. The sequence continues at coordinate 705,729 of NZ_RCWY01000003.1, read as the reverse complement.
ATGCGAGCGACCAAGCGATGCGGTGGCGAGCTTGTCCGCGGACCAACCCGGAGGTTTCGCGCAGGGACCGGAGCTGAAAAAGGGACGTGCCGGCTTCGTAGCGGGCAGCGCAGGCGCATCTGTAGCGGGTGCGTAGGTCGTATCAGTCATGTATCTCTCCTCACAGAGAGCACGCGCGGCGTTGGGACCGCGTGGCCCGCCGCCGGCCCTAACGGCGTTCGCGGGGGTGTCAACCTTCCCTTTCTCCGTTCGCCCTGAGCGAAGTCGAAGGGTACCCTCCCACACTACCGGATGCTTCGACTTCGCTCAGCACGAACGGAGAAAGGGTGACAAGTAGGGCCAAGGCAGAGATTATACGGGCATGTATCGCGTATTTTACCCCCTTCTCGTCATCCTCACGCTTGCCGCGTGCGGACGTGCCGATCGCCCCACCGCGCCGACCAAGACCCGCCCCAACCTCTCCGTCCCGAGCAACCGCGAGACCGCGCAGTGCCTCGCCGACCTGCGCGAGTTGCACGTCTCGTTCCAAGTCCTGCCCGACCGCGAAACGGGGCCCGGTTGCGGGCTGAACGGCACGGTGAAGCTGGTCGATATCGGCGTACCCGTCGCCAATCTCACCGCGGTCCGCTGCGGCGCGGCACGCGCGTTCATCGGCTGGACGCGCAATGCGGTCGCGCCGGCCGCGTACCAGATGCTCGGCAGCGAACTCGCGCGGGTCGACAGCATGGGGAGTTACGCCTGCCGCAACGTCGTCGGCTCCACGCGCGGTCCTGTCCGCCGCTCGGGCCACGCGATCGCCAACGCGATCGATATCGGCGGGTTCGTGCTGAAGGACGGGCGACGGATCACCGTGCTCAACGACTGGAACTCGTCCGATCCGCAGGTCCGCCAGTTCCTCCAGACGATCCGCGCGTCGGCGTGCAAGCGGTTCGGGACGGTGCTCAGCCCCGACTACAACGCCGCGCACCGCAACCACCTCCATCTCGAAGACGATCACGCCAATTTCTGCCGCTAGCGCACCGCTCTAGCCCTCCCCGCGCGTTTCCTCTAATCGCGCCTGAATGACCGATACACGAGTACCATCGCGCGTTTTTCCGAACGCCAGCCAGGATGCCGAGTCCGCTCGCGACTCCGTTTCCACCCCCCAGACGCAGCACCCGCATTACCGGCTCGCCTTCCAGGACATGGATTTCCTGTTGCGCGAAGACCTTCGGCCGGTGCGGTTCCAGCTCGAACTACTGAAGACCGAACTCGTCCTCGACGAGGCCAAGATCGGCTCGACGTTCGTGTTCTACGGCTCCGCGCGCATTCCCGAGCCGTCGAAGGCGCAGGCGCTGCTGACGCTCGCGACCGACGAGAAATCGAAGAAGATCGCCGAGCGGCTGGTAGAGAAGTCGAAATATTACGACGTCGCGCGTGAGCTGGCCGCCAAGGTCAGCGTGCTGCCGCGCGACGAGCGTGGCTGGCGGCAGTTCGTGGTGTGCTCGGGCGGCGGTCCGTCGATCATGGAAGCCGCCAACCGCGGGGCTGACGACGTCGGCGCCGAGTCGATCGGGCTGAACATCGTCCTGCCGCACGAGCAGGCGCCGAACCCGTACGTCACGCCGTCGCTGTCGGTGCAGTTCCACTATTTCGCGCTGCGCAAGATGCACTTCCTGCTGCATGCGCGGGCGCTGGCGGCGTTTCCGGGTGGGTTCGGGACGTTCGACGAACTGTTCGAGCTGCTGACGCTGATCCAGACGGGCAAGATCCAGCCAATCCCCGTGCTGCTGTTCGGGCGTCAGTTCTGGGAGCGGGTCGTGAACTTCGACGCGCTGGTCGAGGAAGGCGTCGTCAGCGAGAAGGACCTGGGGATCTTCCGCTACGTCGAGACCGCGGACGAGGCCTGGGACGCGGTGCAGTCGTTCTATCGCGAGCGGGCGGAGAAGGAAGCGGCTGAGGGCTGAGCCATCCGGAGAGGGGAACCCTTCTGCTCCCTCTCCCCCTTCCGGGGAGAGGGCTGGGGTGAGGGGCTGTTCCAGGCGCCGCACTGCTTGGCAGCCCCTCACCCCGACCCTCTCCCCGGAGGGGAGAGGGAGTAGGAAGATTACTTCTCCGAGCGGGCGCCCTTGCGAGCTGCTTCCGGATCCACCGATGGCGCACCCGACGCGGGCGTTCCGGTGTTGGCGATGTCCGCAGTCGGCGCGCCCTTGGTAGCCGCCGCTTCCGCCGCATTCGCCGTCGCCGGCTGATCCTTAGCCGCCGCACCCTTAGCCGCCGGAGCAGCGCCAGCCGCAGGCGCCGCTGGCAACGGCAGGTTCGAACCCTGCTGGTTGAGATACAGGATCACGTTCGCCCGGTCCTGCGCATTGCCGAGCCCCGCAAAGGTCATCTTCGTCCCCGGAGCGAACTTGCGCGGCGACGTCAGCCACGCGTTCAGCTTGTCGAAGTCCCACTTGCCGCCGATCCCGGCCAGCGCCGACGAGAACGCGTACCCGGCCTTGCCCTTGGCGATCTCCTCGCCGACCGTGCCGTACAGGTTCGGGCCGACACCATTCGCGCCGCCCTGGTTGATGGTGTGGCAGGCGGCGCACTTCTTGAACACTTCGGCGCCCTTGGCGGCGTCGGCGGTCGGCAGCAGCGAGGCGATCGGCACGTCGGCGGCGGCACCCTCGCCGCCCTCGGCGACGACACCCTCGATCGCATAGCCCATCTTCTCGGGGCGCTCGCCGTGGAACATCATCCCGCCGACGATCGACAACCCGAGCGCCGCACCACAGCCTGCGAGCACCCAGCCGGCGATCGTATTGGTCCGATTGTCCATCTTGTGCATCCGCCCTGTTCTGTTTGGGATAGCCATAGAAAACGCAGGCGCGCACCGCAAGCCGCGCTTGTATGGCGGACGGCGGCCCTTTACGCGGCCAGCGCATGGAAAACTTCGCCGCACCCGCCCGCCCGATCGTCGCGCGGATGACCGACGCCGCCGCCGCCGACCCTGCGCGCGCGGTCGCGTTCCAGGGAGCGCCGGGCGCGAACAGCCATGTCGCCGCGGTCGAGGCGTTCCCCGACGGCCTCCCCCTGCCCTGCTTCGATTTCTCCGACGCGATCGATGCGGTGAAGGACGGCCGTGCCGATTGTGCGATCATCCCGATCGAGAATTCGCTCCACGGCCGCGTGGCGGACATCCATTTCCTGCTCCCCGAATCGGGGCTGGTGATCACCGGCGAGCATTTCCTGCCGATCCGCCATGCGCTGATGGGCGCAGGGCCGCGCGACGGTATCCGTCAGGCGATGAGCCACCCGCAGGCGCTCGGGCAGTGCCGGCACTGGCTGAAGGCGCACGAGATCGAGCCGGTGAGCTATCCCGACACCGCGGGGGCCGCCGCCAAGGTCGCCGAGCTTGGAGATCCGGCAATCGCCGCGCTCGCGCCCCCTGCTGCGGCCGGACTGTACGGGTTGGAGTTGCTCGCGACCGACATTGCCGATGCGGACCACAACACGACTCGGTTCGTGGTCCTCGCGCGGGGTGGCAAGCCGCCCGCGGCGCAGGAGCCGGTCGGCGGCGAATGGATGACGACGCTGATCTTCGAGGTGCGGAACGTCCCCGCCGCGCTCTACAAGGCGGTCGGCGGGTTCGCGACCAACGGGGTGAATATCACCAAGCTGGAGAGCTACCAGCGCAACGGCAGCTTCTCCGCGACGGAATTCTATGCGGACGTGGTGGGGAAGCCGGGCGACGCGAACCTCGACCATGCGCTGGAGGAACTGGGGTTCCACTCGAAGTGGCTGCGCGTGCTGGGGACGTATCGCCAGGCAAGATCGCGGGGGTAGCCTGCCGCTTCCGCAACCGGTCGTCATTCCCGCGAAGGCGGGAACCCATACTGGCAGGCTTTGCGGCGTGATCGCGACCGTTTGAGGATATGGGTCCCCGCCTCCGCGGGGATGACTTAGGTGAGCGCAAACGTAGTTGACGCCGGCTTAATTCGCCGCGGGCAACCTTAACCGCACCAGCAACCCACCGAGATCTTCGCTCTCCTCGAGCGCAACCGTCCCCTCGTAGATCTCCGCCACGTCGCGCACGATCGCCAACCCAAGCCCCGTCCCCGGCTTCCCCGTATCCAGCCGCACGCCGCGATCAAAGATACGCACCCGCTCCTCTTCAGGAATGCCGACGCCGTCGTCCTCGACCAGGAACTCGACAAACCCCGCCTGCGCGCCGACCGTCACGAACACGCTGCCGCCACCATATTTGGCCGCGTTCTCGATCAGATTGCCGAGCATCTCATCGAGATCCTGCCGCTCGACATGGACCTGCAACCCGCGCGGCCCGGTCACGTCGATCCGCACATGCCGATACAGTCGCCCGACCGCACGCTCAACCGATTCGAGGCTCGGCCATACCTCCGCACGGCTGTGCGCGGACCCGCGTCGCCCGACAGCGCGCGCGCGCGCGAGGTGGTGATCGACCTGGCGCCGCATCGTCCGCGCCTCGCGGATGACCGTGTCGGCGAGGTCGTCGGACTGCGCGGTGGCGGCGTTCATGATGACCGTCAGCGGCGTCTTCAGCGCATGCGCCAAGTTGCCGGCGTGGCGCCGCGCCTCCTCCGCCTGGCGTTCGTTATGCTCGATCAGCGCGTTCAGTTCCTCGACCATCGGCGCGACCTCGACCGGCATCGCCCTCGACACGCGGTTCGCCTGCCCCGCACGCATCCGCGCGATCTCCTCGCGCACCCGCCGCAACGGCCAGAGACCGTAGAACGTCTGCAGCGCCGCCAGTACGATCAACCCCAGCCCGAGCAAGGCGAAGCTGCGGACGAGCGTACGCCGCAAAGTGGTGATCTGCGCGTTGAGCCCGTCGCGGCTCTGCGCGACCTGGAACCGCCAATGCACCTTCGAGCCGGGGATGACCGCGTCGCGCTCGACGATCCGCAGCTGCTCGTCGGGGAATTGCGAGCTGTCGTAGAAATGCGCGTTGCGGTCGTCATGCGTCCCGCCGAACGCCAGATGCCGGTCCCACAGCGACCGCGACGGAAAATCCTCGTGCCCCTTGCCCGACACCTGCCAGTACAGACCCGAATAGGGCTCGACGAAACGCTGATCGGCGGCGGCGTCGCGGGTGAAGATCACTTCGCCGTCGGGGCCGATCTCGGACGAGTTGAGCAGCGAGCGCAGGACATATTCGAGCTGGTCGTCGAAATTGCGCGTCACCGCCGCCGACAGCACCCTATCGAGCGCGAACCCGCCGCCGCTGAGCAGCACGCCGATCCATACCGCCGCGATCAGGATCATCCGCCGCGACAGCGACCCCTTCACGGCCGCCGGCACGCGGATCGGCGTGTCGGTCTTGAGTGGGTCTGTCGGCGGCGCGGTATCCATCGTCAGCTGATCAGGCAGCCGGGTCTTCGAGGCTGTAGCCGAGGCCGCGGATCGTCGTAATCACGTCCTGGCCGAGCTTCTTGCGGATGCGCGTCACGAACACCTCGATCGTGTTCGAATCGCGATCGAAATCCTGGTCGTAAATATGTTCGATCAGCTCGGTCCGGCTGACGACCTTGCCCTTGTGGTGGAGCAGATAGCTGAGCAGCTTGTATTCCTGCGCGGTCAGCTTGACCGGCTCGCCGGCGCGCGTGACCTTGCCGCTGCGCGTGTCGAGGCGGATATCGCCCGCGGTCAGCTCGGACGAGGCATTGCCCGACGCACGGCGGATCAGCGCCCGCAGACGCGCGATCAGTTCCTCGCTCTGGAACGGTTTCGCCACATAGTCGTCGGCACCAGCATCGAGACCGGCGACCTTGTCCGACCAGCTATCGCGCGCGGTCAGCACGAGCACGGGCATCGTCTTGCCCTCCTTTCGCCAGCGATCGAGCACCGTCAGCCCGTCGATCTCCGGCAGCCCGAGATCGAGCACGACCGCGTCGTAATTCTCGGTCGAGCCGAGGAAATGCCCTTCCTCGCCATCGACCGCGAGGTCGATCGCATAGCCGGCCCCCTCAAGGGTGTTCTTCAGTTGCTGGCCGAGATTCGGCTCGTCCTCGACGATCAGAACGCGCATGATAGTCCTCTCGATTAAGGGGTCAGCGACCGGTGCGGCCGACGATCTGGCCGCTCCGGCCATCGACGTCGACCCAGATGACGGTTCCATCGCGCAGGAATTTCAGCGTGTAAATGGCGCTGCCTGAATCATAGTCGGAACCGAGATACTGCGCGCCCTTCATCGTCGGGATCACGCGTCCCTCAATTTCCCGCAGCGACAGCCCGCCGGTCTTGCGCGCCTGGAACGCGGACATCTGGTCGCTACGGCGTTGATCCGCGCCCGCCATCATCGGTGCCGCGGCCATCAGGAACGGCGCCGAGGCCAGGGTCGCAAGGAGGAGCAACATCTTCATGGCCGTGGCATAGCGGCCCGGCATTGAACAGCCAGTGAATGGCCCCGCGCAAGGTACTGACGCAGGTTAGCATAACGGTGTAACTTGCCTGCATCACCCGTCGCCCCTACGTGGCGCGAACATGGCAGCACCAATCTTAGCATTCGAAGGCCTCGGGCTCGTCCAGGGCTCGGGATGGCTCTTTCGCAATCTCGACATCCATATCGGACCGCGCGACCGGCTCGCGCTGATCGGCCGCAACGGCGCCGGCAAGACGACCTTGCTCAAACTGCTCGGCGGCAGCGTCCAGGCGGACGAGGGCCGCAGGACGATCGTCCCCGGCACCCGCGTCGTCATCCTCGAGCAGGAGCCCGACCTGCGCGGCTTCGCGACGCTGCGCGATTACGTGATGGCGGGCGACGATGCGCCGGTGAACTACGAGGCGGATTCGATCGCGGATCAGCTCGGCATCGACCTGTCGCGCGAGGCCGCTTCGGCGTCCGGCGGCGAGCGGCGCCGCGCGGCGATCGTCCGGGCGCTGTCGCAGGACCCCGACGTGCTGTTGCTCGACGAGCCGACCAACCATCTCGACATCGGCGCGATCGAATGGATCGAGGACTGGCTCAAGCGCTTCCGCGGTGCGTTCGTCGTGATCAGCCATGACCGCACCTTCCTCACCCGCCTCACCAAGCAGACGCTGTGGCTCGATCGCGGCGCGATCCGGCGTGCCGAGATCGGCTTCGGCGGGTTCGAGGCGTGGACCGAGCAGGTCTATGCCGAGGAGCAGCGCCAGGCCGAGAAGCTCGATGCGCGTCTCAAGCTGGAGGAGCATTGGCTGCTCCGCGGTGTGACCGGCCGGCGCAAGCGCAACCAGGGTCGGCTGACCAAGCTGCACGAGATGCGCGCCGAACGCGCCTCGATGATCGGGCCGCAGGGCTCGGCGAACCTCACCACCGCGAGCGACGACACGAAGTCGAAGGTCGTGATCGACGCGAAGAACGTCACCAAGGTCTACGGCGACCGCACGATCATCGGCGACTTGACGTTGAGGGTGACTCGCGGCGACCGCATCGGCATCGTCGGTCGCAACGGCGCCGGCAAGTCGACCTTGCTCAAGCTGCTCACCGGCGAGATCCAGCCCGACAGCGGCTCGATCAAGTTGGCCCAGACTTTGGACGCGGTCGTGATCGACCAGCAACGCAGCCTGATGGCGCCCGAGAAGACGGTCCGCGAAGTCGTCGTCGATGGCGGCGAGTGGATCGACGTGCTCGGCGTTCGGAAGCACATCCACGGGTATCTGAAGGACTTCCTGTTCGACCCGAACATGGTCGACGCGAAGATCGGCTCGCTGTCAGGTGGCGAGCGCTCGCGGCTTTTGCTGGCGCGCGAGTTCGCCAAGCCGTCGAACCTGCTCGTGCTCGACGAGCCGACCAACGATCTCGATCTCGAGACGCTCGACCTGCTGCAGGAGGTGATCGGCGATTACGACGGCACCGTGCTGATCGTCAGCCATGACCGTGACTTCCTCGACCGGACCGTGACGATCACACTCGGCCTCGATGGTTCGGGCACGGTCGACGTCGTCGCGGGCGGCTACGAGGATTGGGAAAAGCGTCGCGTGTCGACGACCACCGGCAAGCGCGCGTCGAAGAAGGTTGCGGCCACCGCCCCGGCCGTTTCGGCACCGCGCGCGAAACTGACGTACAAGGACCAGCGCGACTATGAGCTGCTGCCCAAGCGAATCGAGGAACTCGACGCGCAGATGGCGGCCGATGCGGTCAAGCTCGCCAAGCCCGATCTCTACATGCGCGACAATGCGACGTTCGCGAAGCTGACCAAGGCGATCGAAGTGGCGCGCGCCGAGAAGGAGGCCGCCGAATTGCGCTGGCTCGAACTGGCGGAACAGGTCGAGGGCAGCAGCTAGGTCAAAGGCTGCGGCCGGCCTGTCCCGCCAGGTCGACGACGAACTGCCACGCGACGCGGCCCGACCGGCTGCCGCGGCGCGTGGCCCAGCCGATCGCGTCCGCGGGTTCGAACGTCAGGTCGTGCGCCGCCGCATAACCGGCCACGATCGCCAGATACCCCTCCTGGTCGAGCGCGTGGAAGCCGAGGCTCAGCCCGAAGCGATCCGACAACGCCAGATGATCGTCCGCCGAGTCGCGCGGGTTGATCGCGCTCTCCTGTTCGGCGATGTCGCGAGGGGCGAGATGCCGGCGGTTCGCGGTTACGAGCAGGCGGACGTTGTGCGGCCGCGGCTCGCTGCCCCCTTCGAGCATCGAGCGCAGCGCGCGCGCCTCGGCCGGTACGTCGAAACCGAGATCGTCGACGAACACCGCAAAGGCGCGGTCCACCCCGGCAAGCGCGGCGAACAACATCGGCAGGCCAGTCAGGTCGGAGACTTCGACGAGCGCGAGATCGCCCGACTCAGCCTGAATCGCCGCGACCGCGCTTTTGACCAGCGCCGACTTGCCGGTCCCGCGCGCGCCCCACAGCAGCACGTCCTGCGCGGCAAATCCGCTGGCGAGACGGCGAAGGTTGCCGAGCAAGGCGGCCTTCTGGCGGTCGATCCCGACCAGCCTGTCGAGCGGCAGCGGCGCGAAGCCAAGCACGGGGACCAGGGCGCCGCCCCGCCAGACATAGGCGGCGTTCGCGCGCGGATCGGCAACGGGCGGCGGGGGTGGCGAGAGGCGCTCCAACGCGGCGGCGATACGGTCCAGCGGGTCGATCATGTGCCGCTATTGGCCGCGCGAAACGTTGGAGACAAGCATTCATCCGAGCTGGCGAAGATGTCCGGCAATCGCGGCATCGGTGGGCGCGAGCTGCGTCGCCTTGACCAGCAACTGGCGGGCGCCGACCAGATCGCCGTTCGCGGCGAGCGCAATGCCGTAGGCATCAGCGGCCGCCGCGCGCATCGGCGACAGCGCATAGGCGGCGCGGCCATAGCGAACCGCGATCGCGCCGTCGTCGCTGCCAGCATAGGCCAGCGCGAGATCGGCGAGCACGCCGCCGTCCTGGTTGCCGACGCGGACGCGGACGCTTTCGAGCGTTTCGATCGCACGGTCCCATTCGCCCGATGCCACCTGGAGATGACCGAGCATCCGCGCGCCCATGAGGCTTTGCGGGTTCTGCGACAGGTACAGGACGAGCGTCGTCGCGGAGTCCTGCGCGCGGCCGGCACGAGCAAGCGCATCGACCAGCCGCAGCATCGTCGGCTCGTCGAACGACAGGTCGGCCGCCTGCATGTAGGCCCGCGCAGCGTCTCCATAGCGTCCGGCCGCCGCTAGCGAATCGCCGAGCGCAAGCTGCGCCGCGGGCGCGCCGGGCGTCGCGACAACGCGCGCGACGGGACGACCCGCCAGAGCGATCGGCGGGGACGATACCGGCGCCGCGGCCGCGCGATCGAGGAACACCGCTGCCCCTGCCCGGTCGCCGATCGCCTCGAGCGCGCGCGCGATCAGGGTGAGCGAATAGGTGTCGGCGTCGGGACGGGCAGCGATGGGTTGCAGGACAGCGATCGCGCCACCGGCATTCCCCGCGCGAAGCAACGCGAGACCCAGCAACTGGTGCACGGCGACGTTGGACGGCTGCATCTGCACGAGTTTGCGCCACTGCACCGCCGCCTGCGCGAACCGCCCTTGCGCATAGTCCAGGTCCCCTTTGAGCAAGAGCGTGCCAGGCATGTCGTCGACCGCGCCATCGGTCTTTTCCAGCAGCGCCTGGGCGAGCGAGATCCGCCCGGCGCGCGCGGCGAGCACGGCTTGGAGATACAATGCCATCGGGCTGCCCGGACGCGCGAGCAGCGCGCGGCGTGTAGCGGAGAGCATGTCGGCATTGCGCCCCGCATCGCCCAGCGTTGCGGCATAGTGGATCAGCGCCGGCGGATAATAGGCATCGCGCTGCAACGCCGCCTCGAACCACGGCAGCGCCGCGACGAGGCCGTAGCGGCTGCGGACGACGTCACCCTGGAGCATCAGCGCTGCGGGCCTGCGCCGGTCCAGCGATACCGCATTCGCCGCCGCGATCGTCGCGCCGCCGACGTCGCCACCGGTCAAACTCAGGCGGCCGAGATCGGTCCAAGCCGCCGCATCGGTCGGTACGCGCGAGAGCAACGCCTGGAGAACCGCCACCGCGTCGCCGGGATGTCCCTGTGCAGCAAGCGCCCGTGCCCGAATGCGCGTCGCGTACCCTGCATAGCGCGGTTGCGCCTGCGCTGCTTCGGCAATCGCGCCGGCGGGATCGCCGCGCAACAGGCGGGCATGCGCCGAAAGCTGGTGCAGGCGATCGACGGGGAACCCGGCGGCGATCGCCACGGCGAGTTCGGTTTGCGCCGCAACGCCGTCGTCGAGTTCCAGGAATGCACGTGCCAGGACGGCATGTGCGATCGCCAGATTCGGGTCCGCGGCGATCGCCTTCTGGGCATTGGTCCGCGCCGCGCTGTAATTGCCCGCATCGAGCGTCTTCAGGCTGTCGGCGAGCAACTGACCGGCGGTTGGCGGCGACGGTCGCATCGCCGTCGCAAGGCCGATCAGCACGACCACGCCGCACAGCAGGCCGATCGCCAGCACGCGCGCGCGGTTGCCTGCAAACGCCTTGGGCATCCGCAATCGGCGTTTGCGGCGACGCCGACGCAGCAGCGGATAAATCGACTCAGCCATGAAGATCGTAGCTTTTCAGCAGATCGTACAGCGTCGGCCGACTGATCCCCAGCAATCGCGAGGCGCTCGAGATATTGCCATCAGCGCGGGCGAGCGCCTGGCGGATCGCCTTGCGGTCGGCCTGCTCGCGCGCGCTTCGCAGATTGAGCGCGGCGGCCTCATCGCCTTTGCCGTCGAGATCGAGGTCGGTGGCGGTGACGAGCTTGCCGTCGGCCATGATGACCGCGCGCTTGATCCGGTTCTCGAGTTCGCGGACGTTGCCGGGCCAGCCCCAGGCGTCGATGGCAGCCCGTGCGTCGGGAGCAAGGCCGGTGACGACGGGGTTCATCGCCTTGGCGTAGCGCGTGACGAAATGTCGTGCGAGCAATACCGCGTCGCCGGTCCGTTCGGCCAGAGGCGGTATCCGGACGACGATCTCGGCGAGGCGGTAATACAGGTCCTCGCGAAACCGTCCCGCGGCGACCATCGCGTCGACATTCTGATGCGTCGCGCACACGATCCGGGTGTCCACCGGGATCGCTTTGCGCCCGCCGACGCGTTCGATCACGCGCTCCTGCAGGAACCGCAACAGCTTCACCTGGAGCGCCAGCGGGACGTCGCCGATCTCGTCGAGGAACAGCGTGCCGCCGGCGGCCTGTTCGATCTTGCCCTCGGTGGTCTTGACGGCGCCGGTGAACGCACCCTTTTCGTGACCGAACAATTCGCTTTCAAGCAAGGTTTCGGGAATCGCCGCGCAGTTGATCGCGACGAAATTGCCACGCGACCGCGGCGAGGCGTCATGCAGGCCGCGCGCAAGCAGTTCCTTGCCGGTGCCACTCGCACCCAGCAGCATCACCGACACGTTGGCGGGGGCGACTCGCTCCAGCGTCCGCGTGACCACCGCCATCTCGGGCGACGCGGCGAGCAGGCCGCCAAAACCGCCGGGACCGATCCGCGCGGCGAGCCGACGGTTCTCGGCCTCCAGCGCATGGACGTGGAAGGCGCGACTGACGATCAGGCCGAGCGCGTCGATATCGATCGGCTTCGCGTAGAAATCCCACGCCCCGTCGGCGATCGCCTGAAGCGCACTTTCGCGCGCGCCGTGCCCCGACGCGACGATGACCTTGGTATCGGGCTTCATCGCGAGGATATCGCGCAACGTCGCGAAGCCTTCGGTCACCCCATCGGGATCGGGCGGCAGGCCGAGGTCGAGCGTCACCACCGCGGGCTCATGCGCGCGGATCGCGTCGAGCGCCTGCGCCCGGTCGCTGGCGACGACGATCTCATACCCCTCATACGCCCAGCGGAGCTGACGCTGCAGACCGGCGTCGTCCTCGACGATCAGCAGCACGGGCAAGGGCGTAGCGCCGCGCGAAGTCCGGTCGTCGCTCATGCCGCTGCCTCAAGCCGATCGGCGACGCGAAGCAGGATGCGGAACCGGGTCCCCTCGCCTTCGCGGCTGGTGACCTCGAGCGTGCCGCCCATCGCGTGGACAAGCTGGCGGGCCTCGAATGCGCCGATCCCGAACCCGGCGGGCTTGGACGAGACGAACGGTCGGAACAGGTGATCGCGAACGAACCCGGGCGTCATGCCGCAGCCGCGATCGACGACATCGATCGCGACGTGATCGCCGATGGTTTCGACGGACAGCAGGACGGCATCCCCCGCGCCACTCGCCTCGATCGCGTTCTGGACGAGGTGACCGAGCACCTGTTCGAGCCGTGCGACATGACCGAGTGCGCACGCCGCGATCGTATGCGCGGCGACAGGATGCTGTGCGCGGCGACCGGCCGCTACCCGATCGACGATCGCGCCGACGTCGATCGGCTGGAGCGGTTCGTTGCGGACCGGGCCATGCTGCGACAGGCGGGCGAGAAGCGCGTTCATGCGATCGGACGAATCCTTGAGCGTGGCGACCATGTCGACGCGGAACGCGGGATTGTCGGCATGGCGCTCGGCATTGCGGGCGACCAGCGTCAGCTGGCTGACGAGGTTCTTGATGTCGTGGAGAATGAACGCGAAGCGGCGGTTGAACTCGTCGAACCGCGCTGCGTCCGCCAGCGCGGCATGCGCGCGGTCTTCCGCGAGATAGCTTGCCGCCTGCCGCCCGGCGACTCGCAACAGGTCGAAATCCTCCCAGTCGAGCGCGCGGTCGACCGGCGGACGCGCGAGCACGATCGCGCCGACCAGCGCGCCGCCGTGGACCAGGGGCACGATCGCCCACGCTTCGGGACATGCGCGGATCCAGTCGGGAACGCTCGCCGCCTCGTCCGCGGAACATGTTCCGGCGCGGACGCCGTCCAACTCGACGATCCGTGCGTCCTCCGACAGATAGCGTGCCAGCTCTTCATGGGGCGGGCCGTCGGAACCTGCGGTCCAGTTCCACCCCGTACCCATGACGAGCGCGGCGTTATCAGGCACGAGCAACAGCCCGCCGGGCGAATCGGTCAGGTCAGCGATCGATTTCACGACCCGGGTCTCTAGCGACTCCGCATCGGCGCCGGGCTTGCCGAGCGTGTCGGTGAAGCGTTGCCACTCGGCACGATAATCATAGCGGTGTCGAAAGAGATGCTTGGCGACCTTCACCTTGGTCCAGGCGCGCAGCCACGGCGTCCAGATCAGCGCCAGCACCGCGGCGGTCGCGCCGAACACGATCGCGGTCTGGACGATCCGCAGCGAGCCACCGGCATAGCTAGCCGCGATGCTGGTCGCGAGCGCGGTGGCGCCAGCGTACAGGACGAGCGCGATCGCGGACAAGGCCCGGACGGCGATCGGTCGCGACAGCGCCAGCGTCCAGTCGCCACGCCGGTGGACCGCGATCGCGAGAAGCACTGCCACGCCCGCCATCGCCACGCCGCGGAGGATCATCAGGCCGGTCGACCAGTCTCCCTGAACATAGCGCGCGGCGAAAAGCAGGAGGTCGACACCCCACATCGCCGCCACCGCCAGCATCACGAGCCGGACGCCGCCGCGCGATGCCGGCGCCGCCTGATACACGTGATGCACCAGCACCAGCGCGCTGACCGCCGCCATCATCCGGAACACGAGCCGCGCCGACTCCAGCGCGACCCGCGCATCGGCGTCGAGCGGCGCCAGCTGCACCACCGCGAGCACCGCGCTGCCGCCGGCGATGATCATCACCACGCCGTACACCGCGCCGAGCGAGACGCTGCCGACGCGATCGTGCCGGACAAGGGCCATCATGAACAGCAGCCAGGCGATGTTGCGGACGCTTTCGGCGATCCGCGTCGCGACGTCGCGCGCATCGATCCCCGCCACCGCCAACGCCCACAGGCTGGTCGCGAACAGCGCGGCGACGAACGCACGATGCGCCCAGCGCCCCAGCCCCCAGTTCGCACCCTGCCCGCCGCGCAGTTGCGCAAGGCCCAGCGTTCCGAACAGCAGCGCGGTCAGCGCGTGCGCCCACAGGATCAGCGCGCCGCTCACGATTTGCTCATCGGGGCACTCATCGCGCGCCGGTCGGCCACAGCACCACGCGCAACGTCTGCAACAGGATCAGCATGTCGAGGAACGGCGAATAATTCTTCGCGTAATACAGGTCGTATTCGAGCTTGTGCCGGGCATCCTCGATCGACGCGCCGTACGGATAGTTGATCTGCGCCCAGCCGGTGATGCCGGGCTTCACCATATGGCGCTCGGCGTAGAACGGCAGATGCTCCTCGAGCTGTTCGACGAACTGCGGCCGTTCGGGACGCGGGCCGACGAAGCTCATCTCGCCCTTGAGCACGGTCCAGGTCTGCGGCAGTTCGTCGATCCGGACTTTCCGGATGAACCGGCCGATCCGGGTGATACGGGGATCGTCCTCCGCCGCCCAGACCGCGGTGCCCGCGACCTCGGCATCCTGGCGCATCGAGCGCAGCTTCAGAATGTCGAACCCCTCATTGTACAACCCGACACGACGCTGGCGGTAGAACGCAGGCCCCTTGGATTCGAGCTTGATCGCCACTGCGGTCAGAAGGATCACGGGCAGTGTCAGCAGCAGCAGCAGCCCGCTCGCGAAAATGTCGAAGGCGCGCTTGAAGACGCTCGACAGCATCCGGCTCGAGGCGAAGCCGTCGGAGAATATCAGCCAGGACGGATTGACGCTCTTGAGGTCGATCCGTCCCGTCTCGCGCTCGAGAAAGGTCGAGATCTCGCTGACCTGGACGCCGGTGGTGCGGACCCGCAGCAGATCCTTCATCGGCAGCGCGTTGCGGCGTTCGTCGAGCGCGAGCACGACCTCGCTCGCGTTGCGATCGACGATATGCGCCGACAGATTGGGAATTTCCGCGCGCGGCCTGGCCTTGCCGATCACCTGATTGGGCTCGCCCATCGCAACGAAATCGGCGACGATGAAGTTGATGCCCGGCTGTTCGGACAGCTGGAGGATCCGCGCGGCGCGGGCACCCGCACCGAGCACGACGATCCGGCGCTTGAAGGTATCGCCCCCCAGCGTCTTGCCGAGCAGCGCGCGGACTGTGACCAGCAGCACCGTCGCGATGATCGTCGAATAGAGCAGGTTCGACCGCCAGAAGCTCAGTGCGGGCACGAGGAAGAAGATGAACGACAGCGCGATCACGCCGAGCGCCAGCGCCACCGCAAGCCGGGCGGCGGCGAACCGGAGCGACAGGAACGACGCCACCCCGTACGCGCCGACCGCGACCAGCGACACCTGGAGCGCGATCGCGAAGGTCAGCAACTGCGCAATCCGCGTATGGATCGGCGCGACCGCCATGCCGATCTGATGCGCACGAACGACCCAGCCGATCTCCGCGGAGGCGATCAGCAGGGCAAGATCGACCAGTCCGAGCAGCAGCACGGCATGCGGCACATAGTGTTTGAAGAGCCGTATCATCGCACGCTATCCCGACACATCATCTGTAAATGCTACCGACACCTGGCCAGTGCTACGCGATCAAATACCAAAAAACCCTGAAGACCGTGCAGCGAATTGACCGATTATACGATTGGCAGGCACGGACTCGTCGTTATAGCTCGGCGCAATCTGGAGGATTCATGACCGTACGTAAGATCGTTCCCGTTATCCTGTCGGGTGGTTCGGGGACCCGCCTCTGGCCGATGTCGCGCCCCGAAATGCCCAAGCAGATGCTGGCGCTGACCGCGGACGAGACGATGCTGCAACTGACCGCCGGGCGCGCGCTGGGGGAGCGCTACGCCGCGCCGATCGTGGTCGCCAATGCGCGGCATGCAGAGCTGGTCGAGCAGCAGCTTGCCGAGGCCGGCGCCGCACCACAGGCGCTGATCCTCGAACCCGCCGGCCGCAACACAGCCCCTGCGATCGCGCTGGCCGCGCTGGCGGCGAAGGCCGCCTCGGCGGGCGGCGGTGGCGACGCGCTGCTGGTGATGCCGTCCGACCATGTGATCGGCGACGTCGCCGCGTTCCATGCCGCGATCGAGGCGGCGATGCCGCTCGTGGCACAAGGCTGGCTGGTAACCTTCGGGATCGCGCCCGATGCGCCCGAGACCGGCTATGGCTGGATCCAGATCGGCGACGAGCTCCAGCCCGGCATCAACCGCGTCGCGCGGTTCGTCGAGAAGCCCCCGCTCGACAAGGCGCGGTCGATGCTGGCGAGCGGCGATCATGCCTGGAACGGCGGGATCTTCCTGTTTCTCGCCGACGCCTATCTCGAGGCGCTCGCGCAGTTCCATCCCGGCATCCTGGTCGCTACGCGTGAGGCGATGGACAAGGCCCGGATCGAGGGCACGCGGGTCTATCCCGATGCGGCCGCGTTCGCCGCGTCGCCCGACGATTCGATCGACTACGCGGTCATGGAAAAGGCCGACCGCGTCGCGGTGGTGCCGGTCGCGATGGGCTGGAACGACGTCGGCAGCTGGGACGCGCTGCACGCGATCAGCGATCGCGACGCCAGCGGCAACGCGCATCGCAGCGACAAGGACGGGCATGTGCTGGCGATCGACACGCAGAACTGCTTCGTCCGCAGCGACGGCATCCGCGTGTCGCTGGTCGGCGTCGAGGATCTGATCGTGGTCGCCAGCGGCAACGACGTGCTGATCATGCCGCGCGGCCGCAGCCAGGAGGTCAAGAAACTGATCGAGGCGATGAAGGCCAAGGCGTAACTGAAAGCGGGTGCGGGCACCGAAGACGGCCCGCACCTGCTTTCGTTACAGATCCATCACGGGCGTTTGCGACGGCTCGGCACCTTCGACAGCAGCGTCAGCAACGTCGGCAGGTCGTCGGTAATCATCGTATCCGTCGGCGTCTGCCACGAACTGCGCAAGGTTTCGCCAACCGCGTGCAAGCGCCCATCGTTGAACGGCTTGGATGATCTATCTCGCACGGCTGGTCTCGATACGCACACGGGCGACCGACGGGTCGTTGGGGGTGGATCAACCACACCGCCGGTCTCCCTGTTTGAACCGCCAGCATCAGATGTGGTTCCCGTGGTCGCGACGAGATTCGGACGACGTGCACTGGCAAAGCCGTGTCCTGTTCGCCTACGATGCGCGCCATATCACGGGAGAGTTCGTCATGGATCGTCGTCAGTTTCTCGCATCGGGCGGTGTCGCAGCACTCGCGACCACATTGCTTCCCTCGGCTGCTTTCTCGAAACCCACCGGCGACACCACGCTGAACGCCGATTTCGAACGGATCTTCCAGCAGAGCGTCGCGCGATCGCCCGAGCTCGCGACGTCGCTCGGCCTCGACAAGGGGCCGCTGGCAGCGCTGAAGAGCCAGCTCTCGCCGCGGACTCCTGAGAAGCGCGCGAGCGATGTCGCCGAGACCAAGGCCGCGATCGCGAGCCTTGCGCGCTATGACGGCGCAGGGCTGTCGCCGGCCGCCAAACTGAACCTCGAGGTCGTCCGCTATTCGCTCGAAACGCAGATCGCGGCGCCCGAAAAATTCGGCATGGACAGCCCGATCCGCCCCTACCGGATCTGTCAGCAGGGCGGCGCCTATTTCCAGGTGCCCGATTTCCTCAACACCGCGCACACGATCGCGGCGACACCCGATGCGGAGGCGTATCTGGCGCGGCTCGACCAGTTCGGCACGGTGCTCGACCAGGAAAGCGCGATGCAGCAAGCCGAGGCAGCACGCGGCCTGCTCGCACCCGGCTGGTCGCTCGACCTGACGCTCGGCCAGATGCGGAAACTGCGGGGTCAGCCGGCGGCGACGTCGAGCATCGTCCAGTCGCTCGTCAAGCGCGCCGCCGCCAAGGGCCTTACCGGCGACTGGCAGACGCGCGCCGCGAAGATCGTCGACGAGAAGGTCTATCCCGCGCTCGACCGTCAGATCGCGCTGATCGAGCGACTGAAGCCGACCACCAAGCCCGGCGACGGGATCTGGCGCGTACCGAACGGCGACGCGATCTATGCGATGGCGCTCAACCAGGCGACCACCACGACGATGAGCCCCGACGAGGTCCACCGCATCGGCCTGGCGCAGGTCGCCGAGATCACCGCGCAGCTCGACACGATCCTCAAGTCGCAGGGCTATGCGACGGGGACGGTCGGCGAGCGGCTCGCCAAGCTGAACGTGATGCCCGATCAGCTCTATGCCAACACCGCGGAAGGGCGCACCGAGCTGATCGCCGGGCTGAACGAGGGCATCAAGGCGATGTACACCAAGCTGCCCAAGGCATTCGCGCGCGTGCCGACGCAGCCGCTCGAAATCCGCGCGGTCCCGGTCGAGATCCAGGACGGCGCCGCCAATGGCTATTACAACCGCGCCTCGCTCGATGGCAGCCGCCCGGCGATCTACTTCGTCAACCTGAAGGACGTCGGCGACTGGCCGAAATACACGCTCCCGTCGCTGACCTATCACGAGGGCGTGCCCGGGCATCACCTCCAGATCAGCCTCGCGCAGGAATCGAAGGACATCCCGACGCTGCGGAAGATCGGCTTCTTCTCGGCCTATTCGGAAGGCTGGGCGCTGTATGCCGAGCAGTTGGCGGACGAACTCGGTGCCTATGCGACGCCGCTGGAGCGTGCCGGCTATCTCCAGTCGTTCCTGTTCCGCGCGACGCGGCTGGTGGTCGATACCGGTATCCACGCCAAGCAGTGGAGCCGCGAGAAGGCGACCGACTATATGGTCGCGACCACCGGGTTTGCCCGACCGCGGACGCTGCGCGAGGTCGAGCGCTATTGCACGCAGGCGGGACAGGCGTGCAGCTATAAGGTCGGCCACATGGCGTGGACGCGCGCGCGGGCCAAGGCGAAGGCGGCGCTCGGCTGCCGGTTCGACCTGAAGCAGTTCCACGACATCCTGCTCGAAGGCGCGATGCCGCTGACCATCCTCGAACGGCGCGTCGACGAACGGATCGCCGCGATCCGCGGGCGGGCGTAAGTCCCCGTGAAGGCGGCGATCATCGGGCTGGCAGCGCTGCTGTCGGGGGCTGGCGCTCCCGACAGCAGCGCGCGACCAGCCGCAGCGGATGCGATCCTCGAGGCCGAACTGATCGATGCGCAAGCCCCCTACCCGCAGGCGCACGCGTCGACGATCGTGCAGCTCGCCGACGGCAGCCTGATGGCGGCCTGGTTCGCCGGATCGGGCGAAGGCAATGCCGATGTCCGCATTTGGACGTCGCGCAACGGCGGCGGCGTGGGCGACGGTTGGACCGCGCCCGAGCCGGTGGCGAGCGGGATCGGCGCCGATGGTCGCCGCTTTCCCACCTGGAACCCGGTCTTGTTCCAGCCCGCACCCGGTGACCTCCGCCTGTTCTACAAGGTCGGGCCGAATCCGCGTGACTGGTGGGGCATGATGCTCCGCTCGACCGACAATGGTCGCAGCTGGAGCAAGCCGGAGCGCCTGCCCGATGGCGTGCTCGGCCCGATCAAGAACAAGCCCGTCGTGCTGCGCGATGGCAGCTGGCTATCGCCGTCGAGCCGCGAGGAGGGCACCACGGAGGCCAATCGCTGGTCGCTCCGCATGGAACGCAGCACCGATCGCGGCGCGCATTGGACGGTCGAGCCGCCGATTCCCTCGCCGATGCATATCGAGGCGATCCAGCCCAGCGTGCTGTCCTACCCCGACGGGCGGCTCGAACTCGTTGCCCGCACGCGGCAGGGCGCGCTCGCGATGAGCTGGTCGAAGGACACCGGCCGCACTTGGTCGCCGCTCGCCGCGATCGACCTTCCCAACCCGAACGCGGGCACCGATGCGGTGACGTTGCGCGATGGGCGACAGCTGATAGTTTACAACCATGCCGGTCATTGGCCCGACCGTCCGGGCGACGGACCGCGCTGGCCGCTCAATCTCGCGCTGTCGGACGATGGCGTGCGCTGGCATCCGGTGCTGACGCTGGAGAGCAAGCCGCTGCCCGACGGCTATGCCTATCCCGCGGTGATCCAGACGCGCGACGGGCTGGTCCGGATCACCTACACCTATGATCGCAAGCACATCAAATACGTCGTGGTCGACCCGCGGAGACTGCGCTGATCTGGACCGGAAGCAAAGGTCAGGACGTGTCGAGGTTCAGCTTTGGAATAACAATCGTACGGCACCATGCCCTTGTTCTCCCGCGAAGGCGGGAGCCCAGTCTGGATCCCCGCCTTCGCGGGGAAACATGTCTTTAATCCCAAGGGTTCGCGCCGAGCCGCGCGCCCCCCGAGCCCGCTCAACGTCCCCGGGCGTCGAGCGTCTGCGCGGCCACGCGGACTGTCGCCGTCTGGACGATATCAGCAGCCGACGTCGCCAACATCACCTTGTAGTCGCCGCCCGCGATCTTCCAGCCGCCGCTGGCGACGTCGAACGTCGCGAGCAGGCGCGGGTCGATCTTCACCGACACCGTCTGGCTCTTGCCGGGGGCCAGATCGACCTTGCGGAATGCGCCGAGCCGCTTGGGGGCTTCCCAGCCTGCACCCGACACATAGACCTGGGCTACCGCCTTGCCCTGTACCGCACCCGTATTCTGGACAATGAAGTCCGCCTTGACGCCCTTGCCGGCGGGCGCCGCGGTCAGCCCGGTCATCGCGAAATTCGTGTAGGACAGGCCATAGCCGAACGGGAACAGCGGCTTCGCGCCGGTCTTGTCGAACCACTTATAACCGACCGCCGCGCCCTCGATGTCGTAATTGCCCATCGGATGCGAATCGCGGTCGAGCTTCGGGTCGCCCTCAAGCTTGGGCCGCGGGATTTGCGAAAGTGACGCGGGGAAGGTCGCCGGCAGATGCCCCGACGGATTGACCTCGCCGGTCAGCACGCGCGCAATCGCCTCGCCGCCCGCCGTGCCCGGATACCACGCCTCCAGCACCGCGCCGGCCTTGCCGAGCCACGGCATCACGACGGGACCGCCGGTTTCGAGCACGACCACCGTCTTCGGGTTCGCGCGCGCGACCGCGTCGATCAACGCGTTCTGGCCAGCCGGCAGGTTCAGGTCGGGGACGTCGAACGACTCGCCCGTCCACTGCTCGCCGAACACGATGACGACGTCCGCATTCCGCGCCGCCGCGGCAGCGGCCTTGACGTCCTTGCCGTCGAGATAGGTCACGGTCGCGCCAGTCCGCGCCTGCAGCGCCTTCATCGGTGACGACGCGTGATAGGTCTTGGGGCCGGGGAAACCGCTCGGGAATTCGTCGGGTACGATCAGGCCGTTGGTCGGCGCATTGTGCGAATACACCTGCGACGATCCACCGCCCGACAGCACGCCGACATCGGCATGCGCGCCGATCAGCAGGATCGACTTGGCCGACTTGGCGATCGGCAGCAGACCCGCGGTGTTCTTGAGGAGGATGATGCCTTCCTCCGCATCGGCGCGCGTCACCGCGGCATGCGCAGCGTAGTCGATCTTGGTAGCCTGGTCGCCGTTCACCACCGTGTCGAACGCCCCGACGGAGACCATTCCCCACAGCACGCGCCGCGCCATGTCGGTCGCGCGCGCTTCGCTGACGTGGCCGTTATTGACCGCCTCGCGCAGCGCATCCGCGAAGTACGCCGAGCGATCGAACGCCCAGCCGGACTGCTGGTCGAGCCCGGCATTGGCGGCCTCGCTGGTCGAATGCGTCGCGCCCCAATCGGACATGACATAGCCCTTGAAGCCCCAGTCGCGCTTCAGGACTTTGTTGAGCAACCAGTCGTTCTCGCACGCGTAATGGCCGTTCACGCGGTTGTACGAGCACATCACCGAGCCGGGCTGGCCGACCTCGTTGGCGATCTCGAACGCGAGCAGATCGGACTGGCGTGCCGCCTGTTCGCCGATCTTGTGATCGATGTTGTTGCGGTTCGTCTCCTGGCCATTGAAGGCGTAGTGCTTCATCGTCGAGACGACGTGCTGCGACTGGATCCCCTTAATCTCGTGCCCGGTAATGACGCCGGCCAGCAGCGGATCCTCGCCGCCATATTCGAAGTTGCGCCCGTTGCGCGGTTCACGCGTGAGGTTCATGCCGCCCGCGAGCTGCACGTTGAAGCCCGACAGGAACGCCTCCCGGCCGATCATCGCGCCGCCGGCCTGCGCCACCTCGGGGTTCCAGGTCGCCGCGGTCGCGATCCCCGACGGCAGCGAGGTGCGCAGGCGCGGCGTCGGCCCGCGCTGACTGGCGACGCCGACGCCGGCATCGGTCTCCCACTGGTTCGGGATACCGAGCCGCGGGATACCGGGGACGATCCCGGCGGACGCGGGCAGACCGTCCTTCGGATAGACCCAGTTCTTGACCGGCGTCTTCAGCCAGTCGGCGTTGGTAGCGAAATAGCCGAAGGTAAGCTGCAGCTTCTCGTCGAGCGTCATCTCCTTGAGGAGCATCTCGACGCGCGCATCTGCGCTGAGTTTGGTGTTCATCCAAGGCCGCGCCTTGGGGGCCGCGGTCTTCGCCACCGCCGCGCCAGGCGCGTTGTTGGTCGTCTGCGCGGCAACCGGCGCGGCAATCGCGAGAACCGATCCCGCGAGCAATCGGACGAACAGGGCGCGGGAACGGGATGCGGTCATGGGCTTCACTTTCACGGTGATCTTGTGCGGACCGTGTGTGACGCGTCCGTCCCGTCGCTGCAACCGGTCGTCGTATCGGGGGGCGGATCAAATGGGTCCGAAACCACCGCCACCGGGTGTTTCGATCACGAACACGTCGCCCGGCCGCATATCGACCTTGGCGGTGGAGCCAAGGTGCTCGACGTGGCCGTCAGCGCGCTCGACAGTGGCAGAGCCTAGCCCACCGTCTTTGCCGCCCGCCACCCCGAACGGGGCTACGCGGCGGCGGTTGGCGAGGATGCAGGCGGTCATGTTCTCGAGGAAGCGCACGCGCCGCGTCGCCCCGTCGCCGCCGTGGTGCGCGCCCGCCCCGCCAGAGCCGGCGCGGATCGAGAACTCTTCGAGCAACACGGGGAAGCGCGTCTCGAAGATCTCGGGATCGGTCAGCCGGCTGTTGGTCATGTGCGTCTGGATCACCGACGCGCCGTCGAACCCGGGGCCCGCGCCTGCGCCGCCGGCGATCGTCTCGTAATATTGGTGCGTGTCGTTGCCGAAGGTGAAGTTGTTCATCGTCCCCTGGCTCGCCGCCATCGCGCCGAGCGCGCCGAACAGCGCGTCGGTGACGACCTGGCTCGTCTCGACGTTGCCGGCGACGACCGCGGCCGGATAGCGCGGGTTGAGCATCGAGCACTCGGGCACGCCGATCGTCACGCCGCGCAGGCAGCCGTCGTTGAGCGGTACCGCCTCGTCGATCAGCGCGCGGACGACGTAGAGCACGGCCGCGCGGACGATCGAGACGGGGGCGTTGAAGTTGGTCGGCCGCTGCTCGCTGGTGCCGGCGAAGTCGACCTCCATTGTCGCGGCGCCGTGATCGACGCGGATCGCCACGCGGACGACGGCGCCGTCGTCCATCTCGTAGGCGAACGCGCCGTCGTTAAGCGTCGCGATCAGACGGCGGACAGCGGCGTCGGCGTTGGCCTGGACGTGCTCCATATACGCAGCGACGACGTCCGTGCCGTACTCGTCAGCCAGCCGCGTGAGACCGGTCGCGCCGCGCGTACAGGCGGCCAACTGCGCGGCGAGATCGGCGATGTTCCGGTCGACGTTGCGTGCGGGATAGGGTCCGCCGGCGAACACGGCGCGGAGTTCGGCTTCGAGAAAACGCCCTTCGTCGACCACCAGCACGTCGTCGAGCAGCACGCCTTCTTCCTCGACCGAGCGGCTTTCGGGCGGCATCGATCCGGGTGTGATCCCGCCGACGTCTGCGTGATGACCGCGAGCGGCTACGAAGAACGCGGGCGCATCGCCGTCATCCGCGAAAACCGGCATGATGACGGTGATGTCGGGGAGGTGCGTGCCGCCACGATACGGCGCGTTGAGCGCGTAGGCGTCGCCGCGGCGGATACCGCGGCCGTCTGCGCCGCCGCCTCGCGCGTCGATGATCGTGCGGATGCTCTCGCCCATCGAGCCGAGGTGTACCGGGATGTGCGGTGCGTTGGCGACGAGGTTGCCGTGCGCGTCGAACAGCGCGCAGCTGAAGTCGAGTCGTTCGCGGATGTTGACCGACGCGGCCGAACGCTGGAGTGCGGCGCCCATTTCCTCGGCGATGCTCATGAACAGACCGGCGAAGATCGCCAGCCGGACCGGGTCGGACTCGGTGCCGATGCTCGCGCCGACGCGCGGGGCGATGCGGTCGAGGATCAGATTGCCGATCGGATCGACGCGCGCGCGCCAGCCGGGCTCGACGATGGTGGTCGAGACGCTGTCGAGGATCAGCGCGGGGCCGTCGATGGCGTGGCCGGCGGGCACGCCTTCGCGAGCGAGTACCGGCGTGTCGTGCCACGCGCCGGCCATGTAGACGGGGGCGACGGACAGGGGCGCGGCTGGCTCTTCGGGGAACGCGACGAACGCTGCGTCGAGCGGCGGGCTCTCGGCGATCGCCTCGGCGACGATCCGGTCGGCGATCAGCGGCGCTTCGCTGGCAAACCCGAACTGCGCGATGTGTGAGGCGTCGAATGCGGCGATCATCGCTGGCGGTTCGTCGAAATCGAGTTCGATGGTGTGGTCGGTCTGGCCTCGGCGCAGATGCACGCGGCGTTCGATCCTAACCTCGTCCGCCGTGACACCCTGCGCGACCAGTGCTTCCCGGGCAGCCTGCGCTAGCTCGTCCAACGCAGCGACGATCTCAGCGTAATTCGCGAACGCCGCGCCCGACGTAGCCTCGCGGAGGACACGGCGATCGGCGAGTCCCATGCCATACGCCGACAGCACCCCGGCCAGCGGGTGGATCATCACCCGGTCCATCGCCAACGCATCCGCGACGAGACACGCATGCTGCCCCCCGGCCCCACCAAAACATGCCAGCGTGTAACGCGTCACGTCATGCCCGCGCGCGACGGAGATCGTCCGGATCGCATTCGCCATGTTCGCCACCGCGACCGCAACGAACCCTTCGGCCGCGACCTGCGGATCGAGCGGCAGTTCCGCGAACCGGGCGGTCACCGCCTCGGCATCGAGCGGCTGGTCGCCTTCCGGTCCGAACAGCGCCGGGAAGAATTCGGGGCGAACCTTGCCGAGCATCACGTTGCAGTCTGTCACCGTCAGCGGCCCACCGCGGCGGTAGCACGCGGGCCCCGGCACCGCGCCCGCGCTCTCCGGGCCGACGATCAACCGCTCGCCATCGAACCGACAGATCGAGCCGCCGCCCGCCGCGACGGTATGGATCCGCAGCATCGGCGCACGAATGCGGGCGCCGGCGATCAGCGTCTCGGTGTCGCGCTCATATGTCCCGGCGTAGTGCGACACGTCGGTCGAGGTGCCGCCCATGTCGAAACCGATGATCTGTTCGAACCCGGCCTCGCGCGCGGTCGCGGCCATGCCGACGATGCCGCCCGCCGGCCCCGACAGGATCGCGTCCTTGCCGCGAAAGCCTGCGCCGTTGACCAGTCCGCCCGACGACTGCATAAATAGCGCGCCCTGCCCCAACGCGTCGCTCAGGCCCGCGACATAGCGATCGACGACCGGCGACAGATACGCATCGACGACGGTCGTATCACCGCGCCCGATCAGCTTGATCAACGGCGCGACGCGGTGACTGACCGAGATCTGCATGAAGCCGATCTCGGCCGCGATTGCCGCCAGCGCCTCCTCGTGCGCGGTGAAGCGATAGCCGTGCACGAGAACAATCGCGACAGCGCGCAGCCCGCTATCGAATGCCGCCTGCAAGCCCGCGCGCGCTGCATCCACGTCGAGCGGCCGGAGCACGTCGCCCTCCGCGCCGACCCGCTCGTCGATCTCCACGACATGCGCGAACAGCGGCGGCGGACGGTTCACGTCGCGCGCGAAAATGTCGGATCGTTCCTGGTGGCCGATCAGCAGCGCATCGCCGAACCCGCGGGTGATCGCGAGACACGTCGGCTCGCCCTTGCGTTCGAGCAGCGCGTTGGTCGCGACCGTCGTCCCGATCCGCAGTTCGAGCGACACATCCGCCCCCTCGGTCAGCCGCCGGATCGCCTCGACCGCGGCATCATCATAGCGCTCGGGATCTTCCGACAGCAGCTTGGCGGTGACGATCCGCCCGTCCGGTTGCCGCGCGACGACGTCGGTGAACGTGCCGCCGCGGTCGATCCAGAACTGCCATGAGGTCATCGGTCACTCAGCCCAGAAATTGCGTCATCCGTGCGGCGGCATCGGTCCACGCCACCTGGCGGTCGTCGAGCCATGCATCGTCGTAATAGGTGCAGCCATAGCGATCGCCGCCATCGCACAACAGCGTGACGATGCTCCCCGTCTCGCCCGCCGCCGCCATCTCCTCGACGATCTGCGCGCACGCCCAGAGGTTGGTCCCGGTCGAGCCGCCGACGCGCCGGCCGAGCCGGTCGGACAGCGCACGCATCGCGCCGATGCTGTCGGCATCCTCGACCGCGATCATCCGGTCGATGACGCTCGGCACGAAGCTCGGTTCGACGCGCGGCCGCCCAATCCCCTCGATCCGCGACGCGCACCCTTCCGGCAACGCGACCACCGATCGGTCCTCGAAATGCCGATGGAACACCGAGTGCACCGGGTCCGCAACGCACAATTTGGTGTCGTGCCGGCAGTACCGGATGAACCGCCCGATCGTCGCCGACGTGCCGCCCGTCCCCGCGCCGCAGACGATCCAGGACGGGCACGGATGCTCCTCCTCGGCCATCTGCGCGAAGATGCTCTCGGCGATGTTGTTGTTGCCGCGCCAGTCGGTCGCGCGCTCGGCGTAGGTGAACTGGTCGAGATAATGCCCGCCGGTTTCCGCCGCCAAGCGGTGCGACACCGCGTAGACGGTGCGCGGATCGTCGACCATGTGGATCTCGCCGCCGTGGAAGCGGATCGCGTCGAGCTTGGGCTTGGCGGTGGTCGCGGGCACTACGGCAATGAACCGCAGCCCCAGCATCCTGGCGAAATACGCCTCCGACACCGCGGTCGATCCCGACGAGGATTCGATCACCGTCGTCTCCGGCCCGATCCATTCGTTGCATAGCGCGTACAGGAACAGCGAGCGCGCGAGCCGGTGCTTGAGGCTGCCGGTCGGGTGCGAACTCTCGTCCTTCAGGTACAGCACGATGCCGGGGTACCGCAGCAGGTCGACGCGGATCAGATGCGTGTCGGCGGACCGGTTATAGTCCGCCTCGATCCGCCGCACCGCCTCCGACAACCAGCGCCGGTCGACGCGTTTCGTCACCCTTGCAGCCCGTGACGGACCAGCATCGCGGTCGGCTCGGGATCACGCCCGCGGAACGCGCGGAAGCTTTCAGCCGCCGGTCGGGTAGCGCCGCGCGCGAGAACTTCCTCGCGGAACCGGTCGCCGGTCTTGCGATCGACCAGGCCAGCCTCCGCGAACGCCTCGAAGCCATCCGCCGCGAGCAGTTCCGCGTAGAGATAGCTGTAATAGCCCGACGCATAGCCGCCCGCGAAAATGTGGCTGAACGCGTGCGGGAAGCGGTGCCATGCGGGCGGGCGGATCACCGCCACCTCGTCGCGCACCGCCTCGATCACGTCGATCGGATCGCTGCCCATCGTGCCGAGATGCAGCAGCAGGTCGAACAACGCGAACTCGACCTGGCGCAGTATGAACATCCCCGCCTGGAAATGCCGCGCCTTCACCATCCGCTCGAACAGGTCGGCGGGCAGCGTCTCGCCAGTCTTGTAGTGGCCGGACATGCCGGTCAGCACGTCCTTGTCCCAGGCGAAATCCTCCATCAGCTGACTCGGCAGTTCGATGGCGTCCCACTCGAAGCCGTTGGTGCCGGCGATGCTCGGCCGGTTCACCTTGGTGAAGAGCAGGTGGATGCAGTGGCCGGTCTCATGCAGCAGCGTCGTCACGTCGTTGTGCGACAGCAAAGACGGCGTCTCGCCGCCATCCGGCGCGAAGTTGCAGACGAGATACGCGACCGGCACCGTCACGGTATTGCCGTCGTGCAACCGCGGCCGCGCCTGCGCCATCCACGCGCCGCCACGCTTCCCGGTGCGCGCGTGGAGATCGAGATACAGCCCGGCGAACACCGTCCCGCTCTCGTCCACCACGTCGAAGAACCGCGCATCATCATGATACAGCGAAACGTCGTCACGCTCGACGAGTTTGATGCCGAACAGGCGCTGCATCAGCGTCTGCCAGCCCTCCATCACGCGCTCGACCGGGAAATACGCCTTCACCACCTGCGCATCGACCGCGTAGCGATCCTGCCGCAACCGGTTCGACACGAAGCCCGCATCCCACGGCTCGAAATCGGCGATCCCTAGCTGCTCGGCGGCGAACGTCTTCAGTTCGGCGAGATCACGCTCAGCCGCCGGCTTCGCCCGCCGCGCCAGATCGCGCAGGAACGCTATCACCTCGGCGCCGTTCGGAGCCATCTTGGTCTCCAGCGACCACGCGACCGGATCGGTGAAGCCGAGCAGCTTGGCGCCCTCGTGCCGCAGCTCGAGGATACGCGCGATCCGCGCACTGTTGTCGAACTCGCCCGCGTTCGGCCCCTGGTCCGACGCGCGCGTCGCGAACGCGCGGTACATGCGGGCCCGCAGCTCACGGTTCTCGGCGAAGGTCAGCACCGCGTTGACGCTCGGCTGTTGCAGCGTAACCAACCAGCCTGCCTGCCCCTTCGCCTTGGCGGCATCCGCGAACATCGCCTTGTCCGCGTCCGAAATCCCCGCGAGATCGGCCTCGTCCGTCACCAGCTCCGACCACGCATCGGTCGCATCGAGTACAGCGCTGCCGAACTCGTTCGACAACCCCGACAGCTCGACCGAAATCTCGCTGAACCGGTCGCGTGCCTCCTGCTCCAGCGCAACGCCCGACAGCGTGAAGTCACGGATCGCCTGCTCGACCGCGACCCGATCTTCGACGGGTAGGTCGGCAAACTCGGGCGACACGCTCAGCGCCACGAACACCTCGTACAGGTCGCGGTTCTGCCCGACCTTCATGTCGTTCTCGACGAGCCGCTTCTGCCCCTCCGAATACGCCGCGCGCAGTTCGGGCGTGTCCGCGACACCGTGCAGATGCGACACCGCCGACCAGATCGCGCCGATCTCGGTATTCGCGCGCTCGTACGGCAGCCACGCGCCCGCGAAATCCGTCGGCCGCGCGGTCGTCAGCGCCTCGACCATCGCCTCATGCCGCGCGATCGCCTCGTCGAGCGCGGGCGCGATCTGGTCGGGCGACAGCTCGGCGAAACGGGGCAGCGACAGCGTATCGAGAAGCGGGTTCGTCGGGGCAGTCATGGATAATCCTTCAGCATTCGACGACGTTGACGGCCAGGCCACCAAGCGACGTCTCCTTATATTGCGAGCGCATGTCCTCACCGGTCTGGCGCATCGTCTCGATCACCGCATCGAGGCTGACGATATGGCGACCGTCCCCGCGAAGTGCCAGATACGCCGCGTTGATCGCCTTGATCGCACCCATCGTATTGCGCTCGATACACGGGATCTGGACCAGGCCGCCGATCGGATCGCAGGTCAGGCCGAGGTTATGCTCCATCCCGATCTCCGCTGCATTCTCGATCTGTTCGTTGGTCCCGCCGAGCGCCGCGACCAGCGCGCCCGCCGCCATCGAGCACGCGACGCCGACCTCGCCCTGGCACCCCATCTCCGCCGCCGAAATCGACGCGCGCTTCTTGTAGAGAAACCCGATCGCCGCCGCGGTCAGCAGGAAATCATGCGCGCCCTTCGGCGTCGGGTCCTTGGTGAAGGTCTCGTAGAAGCGCAGCACCGCCGGCAACACACCCGCCGCGCCGTTGGTCGGGGCGGTCACGACGCGGCCACCCGCCGCATTTTCCTCGTTCACCGCGAGCGCATACAAGCTCACCCATTCGAACACCGCGGAAGGATCAGCGGCAGTATCGCGCGCCTGCAATCCCTCGAACAACGCCTTCGCGCGACGCGGCACCTTCAGCCCACCCGGCAATATACCCCCCTGCCGACACCCGCGATCGATCGACGCGAACATGGCGCCACGGACGGCATCGAGGAACGCATCCGTCTCACTCTCCGGCCGCCACGCGATCTCGTTCTCGCGGACGATATCGGCGATCGTCATCCCCGTCGCATCGCCGGTCGCGAGCAGTTCCGCGCCGGACGAGAACGGCCGCGGCAACAGGATGTTCGCCTTGACCGGCCCCGACCCCGCCTCGACGATCGCCCCGCCGCCGATCGAGAAATACGTCCGCTCGACACTGCGCCCGTCACCGAACGAGGCGGTGAACGTCACCGCGTTGGGATGCCCCGGCAGGAAGGTCTTCGAATGAAACAGGAGGTGCTGGCTCTCCTCGAACCCGATCTCAACCCGCTCGGCGAGCATCAGGCGCCCGCTCGACCGGATCGCCGCCAGCCGCACCGGGATCAGGTCGGGATCGATCGTCTCGGGCTGCGCGCCACTCAAGCCCAGCATCACCGCGCTGTCGGTCGCATGCCCGCGCCCGGTCAGCGCCAGCGAACCATACAAGTCGACGCGCACCGCCACCGGCTTCTCGTCCGCGACCAGATCGGCGAACAACCATGCAGCACGCATCGGCCCGACGGTATGCGAACTCGACGGCCCGATCCCGATCGTGAACAGGTCGAGGATGCTGATCGCCTGGTGGCAATCGGGCCGCGCTCGCGTGCGCTCGTCGGGGCGATCGAAGGTCAGCGGATCCATGCCTTGCGCCATGCACCGCCAACGCGGCGATGTCAGCCGGATTTCAACCACTGGCGGAGCACCGCGGTAACCTCGCCCGGACGTTCGAGCGGGGACAGATGCCCGCAGCCGCGCAGCAGGTGGAAGTGCGCGCCTGGAATCCGCAGGCTCAGCGACAGCGCGTCGTCGGGGGTGCAGATCCGGTCGCGATCGCCTACCGCGACCAGGGTGGGCACGTGAATCGCGGCGATCGCCTCGCTGATATCGGGGCGAGCGAGCAGCGCACGTTGCTGGCGTTCGAACACGACCGGGCCGACTCGGTCGGCCATCGCCTGCGCCGGGCCGCTGACGATCGCGGACAGGCGCGGGTCGGCATGCGGCGCGGTGGCGAGCATACCCTGCCCCGCGACGGTACGGGGACGGACGTCCATCGACCCGCGCGTGCCGAACAGCGCGATCCGCGTGATCCGCTCGGGCGCCTGGCGGACCATCTCCATCGCGACGTAGCCGCCGAGACTGACGCCCGCGACCGCGAACCGAGGCGGTGCGCTGGCGAGCACGCGCGCGGCCATCGCCGACAGCGTATCGTCCTGCGACAGGTCGCCGAACTCGACCTGCGCGACGGCGGCGAGGTCGACGATCTGGCGGGCCCAGAGCTGCCCGTCGCAGCCCATCGCGGGGAGCAGCATCAACGGTGTACGCGGTCGGATCATGCGGAAGCTCCGGTAGCGGCGGGTTGCGGGGATGCTCACCTCAGGCGACGAACGGGAAGGCGAGCGCGATCATGCCGACCAGCGTCATCACCGTGCAGACGCCGATCGCGGGCACGAGCGTGAAGCGCTGGTGATCGGCGAGGTCGATGCCGACGAGGCTGACCAGCAGGTAGGTCGACGGCACCAGCGGGCTGAGCAGGTGGACCGGCTGGCCCATCAGCGACGCGCGGGCGATCGCCTCGGGCGCGACGCCGTAATGCGCGCCGGCCTCGGCGAGGATCGGCAGCATCCCGAAATAGAACGCGTCGTTCGAGATGAAGAAGGTGAACGGCATGCTCAGCACCGCGGTGATCGGTGCCATGTACGGCCCCAGCGCGGGCGGGATCACGCCGACCACGGCCTTGCTCATCGCCTCGACCATGCCGGTGCCGCCCAAAATGCCGGTGAAGATACCCGCCGCGAAGATCAGCGAAACGACCGCGAGCACGTTGCCGGCATGCGCGGAAATGCGCTCCTTCTGGTCGGCGACGCCGGGGTAATTGACGATCATCGCGATCGCGAATGCCAGCATCATCAGGACTGACAGCGGCAGAATGCCCCAAACCAGCAACGTCAGCAGCGTGATGACGAGCGCGGCGTTGAACCAGATCAGCTTCGGGCGGCGGGCTTCAGGGTACTGTGAGACAGCCATGCCGGTGAACTCGGTGTCGGCGGTGATGCCGGCTTCACCCATCCGTACGCGCTCCTTGCGCCCGAAATAGACGGCGAGACCGATCAGGAAGGCGAGACCAGCGATCATGCCGGGGATCAGCGGCAGGAACAGCGTGGCGGGATCGAGCTTCAGCGCACTAGCGGCGCGCGCGGTCGGGCCGCCCCAGGGCGTCAGGTTCATGATGCCGCTCGTCGTCATCAACAGGCAGACCAGGTACAGCCGGTTCATGTTGAAACGCTTGTAGAGCGGCAACAGCGCGGCGATCGTGATGATGTAGGTGGTCGAGCCGTCACCATCGAGGCTGACGAGCGCGCACAGCACGACCGTACCGATCAGGATCCGCATTGGATCGCCGTGGACCATCCGGATAAGTCGTCCGACGAGTGGGTCGAACAGTCCGGTGTCGGTCATCGTCGAGAAGAAGAGGATCGCGAACAGCAGCATGACGCCGGTCGGCGCGAGGTTCTTGATGCCGTCGATCATCATCGGGCCGAGACCCGCGGCCTCGCCCGCGAACACGCCGAAGATCGACGGGATCACGATGAGCGCGACCAGCGGCGTCATCTTCTTGGTCATGATCAACGTCATGAACGTGGCGACCATCAGGAAGCCGAGCAGGGCAAGGTTCATCGCTTCGTCCTAGGAAAGGGCGTGAATAGGGGGGGTGGTGGCAGGCATCGCCGCAGTTACCGTCGCGGGGGCCGCCACGAACACTCCGTCATCCTGACGAAAGTCAGGACCCAGAGCCACGCAGCGCTGCACCCTGTAACCCTGGGTCCTGACTTTCGTCAGGATGACGGGAGGCGGGATACTGCTTGCAGCGCCAAAAACAGGACCAGCAGCCAGCATCAGAACGTAACCCCGACACGCGCGCTCACCGTCTGACCGCTGTCGTTGCCGACATAGTCGCCGGCGCGGTTGTCGGTGTTCCACTGGATCGCGTTCACCTGGAAACGGGTGAAGGAGTTCAAATACCAGTTGACCCCGACGGTCGCCGCCCAGCCATCGCCGCCGGTCAGCAGATTGTCGAAATCGAGGCTTTCGTAGCGCGCGGTGAGTTCGATCGCGCCGACTCCGCCGTCGAACGTTGGCTTCAGCACCTTGGGCTGGCCGAAGCTGCCGAGCCGCGGGTTGTACGGCGGCAGGTCGCCGGTCAGGAACAGACCGGCCGAGACGCTCCACGCCTTGCTGACGAAATCGGGACGCCCGCCGTCGAGCCGTGCGTTGCGGCGGCCCGCCTCGCCCATCACCCACAACGGCCCGCGATAGCCGCCGAGCTCCACACCGTAGCCGGTCGTGCCCGTGCCGCCGATCAGCGGCCCGGTCGACACGCGGAGCGCACCGTTGAAGCGGCCGCCGATAACCGTGTTGCGCGTCAGCGTGCCGGCAACCGACGACAGCGACTCGTCGAAGCCCCAGACACCGAGATGGAGCACGCCGGTATCGGACTTGATCGGGTTCCAGTGTGCGCGGCCGAGCACCGTGCGGCTGTCGCCGACGGTCTGCGTGCCGTCGATCCGGTCGCCGGTGACCGTCAGCGAGGCGTGGCCGGTCTTCCAGAACACGCGCGGCATCACGCCGATCCCGTAGAAGCCGCGCTGTGGAATGATTGCGGTGGCGACCGTGGTGCGCTCGAGGAACGGCGTCGAATCCGAGCCTGTCGAGCCTTCGAAACCGCGATCGTTGAACAGGTGGCCGGCGCGAACGTCGTAGTCGAGGCCCGGCTTGATCTTGTTGCGCCAGCCGACGAACGCGGTGACGACGTCGACCTCGTTCTCCGAAAAGTCGCTCTCGAACTGGTAGAAGAAATGCGTGCCGACGCCGCCTTCGAGGCCAAGGCGCAGCGCGCGCATACCCGTCGTGGTGATGTTGCGGCCGTCGTATTTCGAGCCGAAGCTCGAGCTGACGTCAGTCAGGATGCGACCGCGCGGCTTGAACGTGTAGACGCCGTCCGCGGAGTGGAAGACCGGGAGGCCCGCACCCCATTCGGTGGTCACGCCCGACGGATTGTCGCGTGCGGCAACCGCCTGCGCGACGCTGCGATCGGCGGGGCCGGGAGGGGCGAGCTGCGGCGCGAACGGCACCGTGCGACGCGGTTCGGTGTTCTGCGCCACAGCCTGTGGAGGCGCGACTGCTTGTGGCGGAGCGACCGGCGCGGCGGCCTGCGCAACGGCGGTGGCATTCTCCAAGCGATCGAGCCGCGACTTCAGCGCGGCGATCTCGGCGGCCTGCGCGCGCACCAGCGCACCGAGATCGGCATCGCTCGGGGTCTGCGCGAGCGCGGGGGTGGCGGCGATCAGCGCGAGTGCGGCGCAGCCGGTACGGAAGAGGATCATGGGGCTTTGGCTCCGGTGGCGAGAATCGCGGTCCAGTCGCGCAGGAAACGCTGGCGCTTGACGCGGTCGAGGTTGACGAGAAGTTGTGGCCCCACGCGGATCGGTCGCGCCTGGGCTGCGGGAAGACGGCGGGCGGGGACGTCGGTGCGAACCGGCCACAGGCTGCGCTTGGCGAGCAGCGACTGGCCCTCGCGCGACAGCAGGAAATCGAGGAACAGCTTGGCCGCGGCAGGATGCGCCGCCTCGCGCGCGATGAACGCGATCCGCGAGGTGACGAGCGTATAATCCTGGAGAAACGCCACGCCGAGCCGCGGATCGGTGCGCGCGAGTTCCAGCGCGTAGGAGCCGATGACGTTGTACGCGATCGCCTGCCGCCCCTCGGCGACGCCGCGCAGCATCGGCCCGGTGGTCAGCGACAGGACCGGCCTGGTGGCGGCGATCGCCTCCAGCAGCGACCGCGTATCGCGCGTCGTCGCCATGTCCTGCGTCAGATACAGATAGCCGACGTTCGAGCGCGCGGGGTCGAACGTGGTCACCTTGCCGGTGAAGGCACGCGGGTTCTGCCGCAGCATCGCCTCGAGCGCGGCATGCGTGCGCGGCACGCGCGCGGCGGGGATCAGACGCTTGTTGTAGACGATCCCGATCGGCTCGGCGGTGACGCCGAAGCCCATGTTCTTCCACACCGATACCGGCGGCAAAGCGGGCTTCTCGGGGCTGGCATAGCCTTGCGCGAAGCCATCGTTGATCAGCTTCACCTGAAGATCCATCGCCGACGACCAGACCAGATCGGCGGACATCCGGTGCGTGCGCGTCTCGGTGACGAAGCGGCGGTACATCTCGGTCGAGCCGAGATCCGCGTAGAGCACGGTCACGCCGGGGTAGCGCTTGCGGAACGCGGCGACCACCGGCAGCAATTCGGCGCGGTCGGCATTGCCATAGATCCGCACCTGGCGTTCGGCGCGCGCGTCGGAGATCAACTGGTCGTAGGAGCGCGGGTAACCGGTCGGACGCTGCGCGACGGCGGGAACGGCGGACGCGACGAGGCCGGTGAGCAGCGCGATCCTCAGAAATATATGGGCCATAATCACCTCTCCTCGCCTTCCGCCTCGCTGTTCGGATAGACTGCAGTCGTGGAGTACGAACCGAACCTGTCACCAACCTTTCACGCCGATCGGGCGAGGGATGAACCGTTTTGCGCATCCTGCTGATCGAGGACGACGCCGCGCTCGCGCGCAGTATCGGGGCATTGTTGCGCGCAGGCGGCAACGCGGTCGATCACGTCGTGACCGGTGAGGAGGCGTTGTCGGTGGTCGCCGGCGAGCCCTATGCGCTTGTGATCCTCGACGTCGGGCTGCCCGGGATCGACGGCTTTTCGGTGCTCGAAACGCTGCGCCGTCGCGGCGAGCGCGTGCCAGTGCTGATGCTCACCGCCCGCGATGCGCTCGACGACCGGGTGCGCGGGCTCGACCTTGGTGCCGACGATTATCTACGCAAACCGTTCGAGCCCGAGGAACTGGAGGCGCGGGTCCGGGCGCTGGGCCGGCGGCGCGGCGGTGATCCGCTGCCGGTGCTCAGCGTCGGTACGCTGACGATCAACCGCTCGACCGGCGACGCGGACATCGCCGGCCGTGCGCTCGACCTGCGTCGGCGCGAGCGTGCGGTGCTGGAGACGCTGGCAACGCGTGCAGGCCGAGTCGTCCCGCGCGCGCTGCTGATCGGGGAGGTGTTCGGGTTCGACGAGCCGGTCGGCGACAACGCGATCGAAGTCCACGTCACCCGCCTGAGGACCAAGCTTGCCCCCGACGGCCCCGGTATCCGCACCGTCCGCGGGGTCGGCTATATGCTCGATGCCGACTGAGACGCGGACTCCCGCGCTACGCACGCGCCTGCTGGTCGCGGTGCTCGGGCCGTTGCTGGCGGCGGCGATCCTGATCGGCGTGGTCGGCGCGACGCTGATCGCCGACGTCGTCCGCCGCACCAACGATCGCGTGCTCGGCGGTGCGCTCGGCGCGATCGCCGAGACGGTGCAGGTCGAACGCGGCGAGGTGACGCTCGATCTTCCCTCCGCCGCGTTCGGGATGCTGGAGAATACCGAACGCGACAACGTCTATTACCGCGTCGCCGTCGGCTCGGTTCTACTCACCGGTTATGCCGACCTGCCCGCGCCCGATCCCGCGACGCTCGACATCGACGTGCCGCGCTATCGCTTCGCGCGCTACCGCGGCCAGCAGATCCGCATCGCCGAAGTCCGTCGCTCGCTCCCCCGGATCGACACGCCCGTGATCGTCCAGATCGCCGAGACGCTCGACAACCGCGGCGCACTCACCCGCCGGCTGATGCTCGCGCTGCTGATCGGCGAATGCGTTCTCGTCGGCGCCGCCGCGCTGTTGCTGCGACCCGCGCTAGGCTGGAGTCTCCGCCCGCTCGCCCGCCTCCGCGGCGCGATCGAGGCGCGAGACGAACGGGCTCGTCCCGATTTCTCCCCGCTCGACACGGGTCCCCTGCCCCGCGAGCTGCGCCCACTCGCCGGTGCGTTCGACCGACTCCTGGCGCAGCTCGACACCGCGACCGTCGGCGTCCGCCGGTTCACCGCCGACGCCTCGCACCAGATGCGTACGCCCCTGTCGGTGCTGAAGGTCCAGGTCGCACTTGCCCGCCGCGGCTCGGGCCCCGAACGCAGCGTCGCGCTCGACGAGATCGCCGACGCGGTGGTGCGCCTCGAACGCCTGGTGACGCAGTTGCTGGCGTTGGCGCGCGCCGAGGAGGCCGGGGTGTCCGCGCCACTCGAGGCGGTCGACCTGCATGAGGTCGTCGCCGCCGTCATCACCCGCCGGATCAACCAGGCGATCGAGGCCGGCGTCGACCTGACGCTCGATAGCGAAGACGACGCGCGTCACATCGTCTCGGGCCACCGCACGCTGATCTTCGAGATCCTGTCGAACCTGATCGACAACGGAATCCGCTACAACGCGGTCGGCGGCACGGTCTCGGTCAAGCTGGTAACGTCGGCATCGGACACCGCGGTCGTCGTCGCGGACGACGGCCCCGGTATCCCGCCCGCCTGCCGCGACACGGTGTTCGACCGGTTCGTGCGTCTCGGCGGCGGCGCGAGCCCGGAAGGAAGCGGGCTCGGCCTCGCCATCGTCCGCTCGGCTGCAGCCCGGTTGAACGCGACGATCGGCTTCGGCGACGTCGAGCGCGGCACCACGCTCATCCTGCGCTTCCCGCGCGTGCCGTCAGAGTGAGACGCCGTACAGCGCGTGGTGCGCGAGGATGAAGAGCGTGCGCCCGTCGGCCCCGCCGATCACGAGCTGGAGCGGCCGTTCGGGAACATCGATCCGGCGCAGCAGCGTGCCGGCGGGATCGTAGACGAACACCTGCCCGTTCGCGACGTAGAGATTGCCGGCGGCATCGCGCGCGACGCTCTCGCCGCCACGATCGGCGACGATCTTGAGATCGGTGACGCGGCCCTGATCGCCGACGAGGCCCGAATAGGTCCGCCCTTCGGAGGCGTTCGTAAGCACGACGCGCTCGCCGGGCTTGGCGGCAACGAAGCCGTTCGCGTCGAGCGTATCCGACCAGCGCCAACCCTGATGATCGTCCGGCCCCTGGTTCCACACGCGGAACGCGGGCAACGCCAGCGATCCGTCGGGCGAGACATATTCCTGCGGCTTGGCCTCGGCCATCTTGGTCGTGAAGAAGTCGGTCATCGTCGGGAACTGGTAGGTCGTCGGATCGATCCGGTCGGCAAACTCGCCGTTCGCCCACACGTTGACGGGCAGCACCGTCGCGGCGTCGCGGCGCGCGCGGACCGGCGTCGGCGGGATCACCTTAACCTCCGCGGGCTTTGCCGGATCGATGCTGTACACGGTGCCGTCGCGGCCCGCCGAGGACAACACGAGCAGGTTGCCCGAACGATCCACCGCCAGATTGACCGCATCGAGCGGCGCCTCCGCGACGATCGACAGGCCCTCCGCCTTCGACCAGCCGTGAATTCGCTGGAACTGGCGATCGATGAAGTACAATTTGCCCTTGGCATCGACCGCGCCGCCGGCGATCGAATAGAAGCCCTCGGCGAGCTTCTCGACGCCCGGCGATACCGGCACCGCCGATGCCGTCGCGGCGACGGTCGGCGCAGGCGAAACGTCGAGCTTGGCGAATTCGAGTTCGCGGACCTCCTGCTGGCGGGTCATGTCCTTGATGCTGTTCTCGAACGGGAATTTGCTCGCGCGCAGATAGGTGCCGCAGCCCTTCGCATCGCAGCTCGCGAACCCGCTCTCGGCGTTCACATGGACGTTGCGGAAGCGGATATCGCCCGAATTATAAAGCTTCACCGCCGCGTCCATCGGTTTGATCGAGCGCGTGACTCGGTAGCCGTGATAATTGGCGAACAGGATGTTGCGCGAGTTGCGGATCTCGGTCGAGATCGCGTTGACGCCGTCGCGCACCTCCTGCTCGGTCTGCGGCGCCAGGAACTCCCAGTTCTCGACATGATCAAGGACGATTTCCGCGCGGTAATGATGCTCGGCCGACAGCTCGTAGACATGGCCCGGCGTCTTGGTGTTCGAGACGTGGAACCCGGCCGAAGCGAGCGTGTTCGGCGACCACAGGGCAGCGAAGGTGCCGCCGCCACCATCGGTGACCCAGATGCTCGGATATTGGCCGTCGAAGCGCGCGCGCTGATCGCCGAAGCCGATCGGGCTGCCCTTGGTCAGCACCGTGCCGCCGCCGCCCTGGATCTTGACGTCGTTGACCATCGACGCCTCGCCGGCCTTCCACAGCAGCGCGGTCGCGCGCGGGTTCACGCCGCCGGTCCACAGACCGAGGCCGGAGACGATCGCGTTGCCGCCCTTGGCGCTTTGCAGCAGCGCCTTCGGCCCGCCGACGCCCATATAGGCGGGCGTTTCGTCGGGCAGATAGAGATGCGTGAGGCTCGGATGCAGCGCGATCAGCACGCTGTCGGGCCGCAGCCTGATCGTGTCGGTGACGCGGTAGCGACCGACCGGCAGATACACCACGCGGTGCGTGTCGATCGCGCGCTGCAACGCCGCGGTGTCATCGGTCGTGTCGTCACCCTTCACGCCCAGATCGTGCGCGTTCGCCCAGTCGCGCACCGGCGGCAGCGCGGCGATCGCCGGCTTGCGTCGCTCGGGCAGGCGCGCGAGCGGCGCCATGACGATATCGGTCGCATAGGCACCGATCTGGCCGAGCCCGGCGAGCTTCAGGCCGTAGGAGAAATCACTGACCCGGTAGCGTGCCCCTGCCCCGGCGACGGTCTTGCCGCTGTCGCGAAACCGCACGAACGTCGGCGTGTTTACCGCCACTGCATTGTCGAACCCGATCTGCGTGAAGACGCTGCTTTCGTTCGACACGACGACGCCCGCCTTTGCGACGTTCTCGAAGCGGACGTCCTTGCCGTACAGCGAATCCGAATAGCCGCGATCGATCTCGATCCCGACGGGCGTGTCGCGGATCGCAACGTTGACCAGGGTCAGGTCGACCTCGTGCTCGCGGATCGCGGCGTCGCGCTGGCCCTGAAAGTCGGAGTCGATCAGCGTGAACTGCCACGCGGGCGACGTCTTCTCCGACAGGATGCCGTAGCGGCCGCCGAAGAACTTCAGATCCTCGAACTCGTTGCCCGCCTGATAGACCCCTGCAAGGCCCGAGCCGATATGGAAATCGACGTGCCGCAGATAGCCGTGCTGCGCGACGCGGAACCGCACCGCGACCGCGCCGGCATTGCCCGAGCCGATCCGGAAATCGACGTTCGACAATGCGGAATAGAAGGTGCTCGAGGTCGCGTCGAAGATCGCGGGGTCGAACGGCACGCTGGTGCGCGGCGGGACCGGCGCCTTGCCGACGCGGTACTGGTCCTCGCCGGTGAACGCGACCATCGCCGCGACGCCCGACGCATAGCCCGCGCTGTTGTCGCCGAGCACGATTTCAGGGCGGGTCGGACCGACGCCGAAGATCCGGACGGCGGAGCGGACGAAGATCGTCCGGCTGATCCGGTAGCGCCCGGACGGCAGGAACACGACCCCGCCATGCCCCCCGGCTGCGGCGGCATCGATCGCCTGCTGGAGCGCGACGCTGTCGTCGGCGCGGCCATCGCCGACGCCCTTGACGGTGATCGCGCGCGGATCGGCGGGAGCGGTTAGGTAGACCGAGGTCGTCTTCGCCGAGACCGGCGTCGAAAGCAGTAGCACCGCGGCGCCAAGCAGCCATCTCGCGTCCATCGTCCGTCTCCCCGTAAATGCAGTGTGCCCGTCGATCGCTCGCGAGCCGAACGTTCAGGCGGCGTGCAACACCAGGCCGTGCGCGACGATCGCGACCTGAGTCCGGTTGCGGACGTTCAGCTTGCGCATCAGCGCGGTCATGTGCGCCTTCACGGTCGCCTCGGCGATGCCGAGGTCGTACGCGATCTGTTTGTTGAGCAGTCCGGAATGGACGCCGTGCAGCACCTTGATCTGGGTCGGCGTGAGCTGCGGCGATACCGGGATGGCTGGTAGCTGCCGGTGCTGCGAGACGGTCTGGGTGGTCCCTTGCATGGTCATCCTCCTCCTGTTTCGGCCCGTGGGTGCGATCCATTTGAATGGATTCGGTTGGACAGGTTTTCCGTATGCGCCCCGGATTTATCGGCAATCAAGCCTTTTCTGTTGGCGGCGGGCAAAAACCTGTCCTACAGCTAGAGCTATATCGGCAGGCGAGAAACGCCGCCGGATCGAGCGGGGAGCGATGATGAAGGCGCAAGCACCAGACCGTCAGCCAGCACGTCGCGGCGTAGCCCCGATCGGCGCGGTGCAATGATCGGTGGCGACCTGCGGCTGGTGATCGCCGCGCTCTCCGGCATCCTGCTCGCTGTGCTGATGATCGTCAAAGGGCGCCTGCACCCCTTTATCGGGTTGTTATGTGGCGCGTTCACCGTCGGCCTGCTCGCCGGTCTGCCGCTGCCCGATGTGGCGAAGGCCGTCCAGAAGGGCGTCGGCGATATCATCGGCGGCACCGGACTCGTCGTGGCGCTCGGCCTGTCGCTCGGCGCGATGCTGCATCTGTCGGGCGCCGCCGCGTCGCTGGCGAAGGGCGCGCTGCGCCTGACCGGCGTGCGCGCCGCACCCTGGGCGACGCTCGGGATCGCGATCGTCGTCGGCCTGCCGTTGTTCTTCGAAACCGGCCTCGTACTGCTTCTGCCGATCGTCGTCGCCGCGGCGGAGGAAATGACCGGCAAGGATGGCGCAGCGCGCGATGCCGCCAAGCTGCGGCTGATCATGCCCGCGCTCGCGGGGCTCGGCGTGGTCCATGCGCTGGTGCCGCCGCATCCCGGGCCGCTGCTCGCGGTCGAAGCGCTCGGTGCGAATCTCGGTCGGACGATGCTGTACGGTATCCTGATCGCGATCCCGACCGCGGTCATCGCCGGACCGCTGCTGGCGAAGTTCACGACGCGAGGCGTGCGGCTGGTATCGCCGGTACTCCGCGACACCGGGCTCGACATCGCACCGCCCCCTCGCGCGCTGTCGCTGCTGATCGTGCTGCTGCCGGTGCTGATGATCGCGACCGGCGAGCTTGGCCAGATGGTGCCGACGTGGAAGGGCGCGGCGTGGCTGGTCGCCGCGAGCAACCCGGTGGTCGCGCTGCTGCTGACCAACCTGATCGCGCTGCCGCTGCTGTTCGGCTGGCGGCTGCGCGAGGTCGCGATCCAGGATGCGGTATGGCACGAGACGATGGGCGCGGCGGGCGCGATCCTGCTCGCGATCGGCGCGGGGGGGGCGTTGAAGCAGGTGCTGGTGACAGCGGGGCTTTCGGACCTGCTCGCGCGGACCGTGCTGATGTATTCGATCTCGCCGCTGCTGCTCGGCTGGCTGGTCGCGGTGGCGATCCGGCTCGCAGCAGGCTCGGCGACCGTCGCGACGATCACTGCAGTGGGGATCATGCCGGGCGTGGTCGCGAGTTCGGGCGTGTCGCCGGAGCTTGTCGTGCTCGCGATCGGCGCGGGCTCGGTGTTCTTCAGCCACGTCAACGATCCGGGATTCTGGCTGG
This sequence comes from Sphingomonas sp. PP-CE-3A-406, assembly GCF_003688625.1. GTDB lineage: Bacteria > Pseudomonadota > Alphaproteobacteria > Sphingomonadales > Sphingomonadaceae > Sphingomonas. The sequence goes on along the minus strand of NZ_RCWY01000003.1, from coordinate 662,931 downwards.
TGAAGAGCTATGTCGGCACGAGTACCGCCGACACGTTCCGGACCTGGTCGCTGCTCGAAACCGCGATCTCGGTGGTCGGCCTCGTCCTCGTGATGGCGCTCAGCTATGTCGTCTGACCTACCACCCTCGACCGAAGGCCGGCTGGCGGATCGCGCCTATACCGGAATCGTCCGGATCATCACCGAAGACGATCTGGCGATCGGCGACCGCCTGCCGTCGGAGGCCAAGCTCGCGGCGACGTTCGGGATGTCGCGCACCATCGTGCGCGAGGCGCTGGCGCGGCTCGCCTCGGACGGCATTACGCAAGCGCGGCTCGGTGCGGGCTCGTTCGTCAAGCGCCGGCCGTCCGCGCGGCTCGGCACGCACATGCCGATGGATGCGCTCGCGACGACGCTTGGCACCTATGAAGTCCGCTTCGTGCTGGAGGCGGAAGCGGCACGCCTCGCGGCGCAGCGGCGCTCCGATCGCCAGCTCGACGCGATCGAGTACGCGCTGGAAGCACTGCGGAGCGCGTTGCTGTCGAACGCGTCCGCGCATGACGAGGACTGGCAGCTTCACCGCGCGATCGCCGAGGCGACCGGCAATGCGGCCTTCCTGCCGGTGTTCGATCATCTCCAGGACGAGGTGATGCGGATTCTGCGCGCAGGCGTCGATATCTCGCGGTCGCGGCCGCCCGAAGTGATCGGTGCGATGATGGAGGAGCATGATGCGATCATCGAAGCCATCCGTGCGCAGGACGCAGACGGCGCTGCACTGGCGATGCGCTGGCACCTGTCGCAGGGCCGCAAGCGACTAATGCCGTGACCACTCAGTATCGCGAAGGCTTAGGGTCGCGGAAACTGGGCCTCCAGCCAAGCGAGCGCGTCCTCGCTCAATCGCTCTGGCGTCAGCGCGGCATCGAGCGTGATCGCGCATTCGCCTTCCGACGGCCGTTCGAGCGTCGCGAGCTGGCTGTCGAGCAGGCTGGGCGGCATGTAATGGCCGGTGCGGCCTGCGAGACGCCGGGCGATCTCGTCGGGCGCGGTGTCGAGCAGCACGAAGGCGAGCGGCACCGTGGAGGCTTGCGAGAGTCGCTCCCGGTAGCTGCGTTTCAGCGCCGAGCAGGCGGCCACCGCAATTCCGGTCTGATTGGCCCGATCCTCCGCCGCCACGCCGATCGCGGCACCGAGCCGGTCGAGCCACGGCCAGCGATCGGCATCGTCGAGCGGATGCCCCGACTCCATCTTGGCGACGTTCGCCGCGGAATGGAAATCGTCGCCTTCGAGCAGCGGGCTGTGCAAGTGCCGAGCGAGCAGCGCCGCCAGCGTCGACTTGCCACTGCCGCTGACACCCATCACGACGATTCCGTAGGACTTCTGGGTGTTCACACGATCTGGCACCGGCCGTCGATATCCTTCGCAACGACCGAACGGCCGGGTGTCGATACGCCGCTATCGATCAGATGTTCCGGATTGGCCATTACGACCTTTGTCGCAATCGTCGCGCGCGACGCGGCAGCCTATCGCTTCCCGTACAGCGGGAAACGGCCCTCATCGAAGGACGCACAGTCATGACGGCCAGATTTACCGCCGGTTTCGCAGCCCCTCTCTTGGTCGGGCTGCTGGTCGGGGTGTCCGCCCCGGCGCTTGCCTCGACCTCGGTGTTCGCCACCGCACCCGTCGATTCGCGCGCGATCACGGTCGCGGCGCGCGGCGACGGCGTCACCGACGACAGCGTGGCGATCCAGCGCGCGATCGATGCGGCCGCCGCCGCGTCGAAGAACACCGGCGCGGGCGGCATCGTCTTCCTGCCAGCGGGCCGCTACCGGATCACGCGCACGCTCTACATGCGGCCGGGCGTCCGCCTGTTCGGGGTCGGCAAGGCCCGCCCGGTACTCCTGCTCGCGCCTTCGACCCCCGGGTTCCAGCGCGGCGTCGGCAGCATGGTCTTCTTCACCGGCACCCCCGCTGCAACTCCGGGAGCACCGCCGGCACCCCCCGTTCCGGTCCCGCCGCCGACCAGCGTGCCGTTCGATCCGGCGATCGCGGATGCCAATTCGGGCACCTTCTATACCGCGCTGTCGAACGTCGATTTCGAGATCGGCGAGGGCAATCCGGCCGCGACCGCGGTCCGCTTCCACGCGGCGCAGCACGCCTATCTCAGCCATATCGACTTCCATTTGGGATCGGCGCTGGCAGGGGTCTACCAGGTCGGCAATCTGGCTCAGGACCTGAAGTTCTTCGGGGGCCGCTACGGGATCCTGACCGAGAAGACCTCGCCGGCATGGCAGTTCACCTTGCTCGATTCGGTCTTCGAGGGTCAGCGCGACGCGGCGATCCGCGAGCACGAGGCGGGGCTGACGCTGGTCAACACCGTGATCCGCAACGTCCCCGTCGGGATCGAGATCGATCGCGGCTATGGCGACTGGCTGTGGGGCAAGGACGTCCGGTTCGAAAACGTCGCCAAGGCCGGCATCGTCATCAGCAACGAGGGCAACGCCTATACGCAGATCGGCTTCGACAACGCGGTCGGTCAGAATACGCCGACCTTCGCGCGCTTTCGCGACAGCGGCCGCACGGTCGCCGGCCCCGCCGCACGTTACCGCGTCCGCGGGTTTACGTACGGTCTCACTCTTCCCGCGCTCGGCACCACGGGCAGCTTCGCGACGCGGATGGACGCGACGCCGCTGCCAAAAATCGATCGTCCGCGCGACGCCGCGATCCGCGCACTGCCGCCCGTATCGGCCTGGACCAACGTCCGCGATCTCGGTGTACGCGGCGACGATGCGACCGACGACACCGCCGCGCTCCAGCGAGCGATCGACGGCCACCGCGTGCTGTATTTCCCGGCAGGATTCTACCGCGTCACCGACACGCTGAAGCTGCGCGCCGACAGCGTCCTGATCGGCCTCCACCCCAGCCTGACGCAGATCGTCCTCGCCGAGAACAGCCCGGCGTATCGCGGCGTCGGCAGCCCCCGCGCGCTGATCGAAAGCGCGAAGGGCGGCGCCGCGATCGTCTCGGGGCTCGGGCTGTTCACCGGCGGCAGCAATCCGCGCGCGACCGCCTTGCTGTGGCGCGCGGGCGAGCATTCGCTGGTCGACGACGTGAAGTTCCAGGGCGGCCACGGTACCTTTGCCGCCGATGGCAGCCGCTTCGATCCCTACAACGCGACGCATACCGCCGACATCGATCCGGCCAAGCGTTGGGACGGGCAATATGCGAGCCTGTGGGTCACCGACGGCGGCGGCGGCACATTCAACGGCGTGTGGACGCCCGACACCTATGCCGCCGCCGGGCTCCACGTGTCGAACACCAGCACGCCGGGCTATGTCTACCAGATGTCGGCGGAGCATCACCGGCGCGCGGAAATCGTCCTCGACGGGGTGCGCAATTGGCAGTTCCTCGCGCCGCAGACCGAAGAGGAAGCGGGCGAAAGCCGGGCGACCGTGGCGCTCGAGGTGCGCAATTCGCGCGACATCCTGTTCGCCAATCTCCACGCCTACCGCGTTACGCGGTCGCTCGAACCGGCGAAGGCAGCGGTGACGCTGTACGGCTCGACCGACATCCGGTTCCGCAACGTCCACGTCAACGCCGAGAGCGGCTTTTCGACCTGCGACGCGAACGGTTGCGGCACGTATCTGCGCGCGAGCAAATATCCGTACGAAAACGCGATCGTCGATGTCACGCGCGGCACCGAGATGCGCGAGCGCGAGTTCGCGGTGCTCGACGTGACCGATACGCCGGCCCCAGCTGCTCCTGCCCCGCTCGTTCCCGTCAAACAGGTCGCCGACGGCTTCTATTCGCTCGGCGGCGGCGCGGTGGACGCTGCCGGCAAACTGTATTTCGTCGACCGTCAGTTCCAGCGCATTCATGGCTGGTCGGAAAAGGACGGCCTGTCGATCGTCGCCGATGCGCCGCTCGATCCCGTCAACCTGGCGATCGATCGGTCGGGTACGCTGATGGTGCTCTCCTCCGCAGGCCCGGCGGGCACGGTCTACGCGATCGACCCGGCTAAACCGCAGGACGTGCGCGTGATCGCACCGACACCGGTCGCCGCGCGCACCGGCACCGCGGTCGCATTGCCCGGCAGCGTCTGGAACAACGGTGAATTCCGCGATCAATACGACGCCGAGACCGACCATTTCACGACGCTGGCGGAGATGTTCGCGCGCGATGCCGCGGTCGCCAAGCCGCTGGAATATGTCTCGCCCGACAATAGCCTCGTACTGCCCGCCTACCGCGTCTGGCAGCAGGGGCCGGCGAACCATCTCGGCTGGCGCTTTTCCGATACGCTCGACACCTACGGCTTCGTCACCGGCCGGGTCGGCGCGCGCGTGCACATCGTCAACGGATCCGAGGACACGACCTATACCGGCCTGCTCGGCCGCGGCGGCGCGATCACCGACCTGAAGCGCTTCGCGACCCGCGGCGGGGAGAGCGTGGCGACCGGCCCGGACGGACGCGTCTACGTCGCCAACGGGCAGGTGTTCGTCTACGCGGCGGACGGTCGCGAACAGGGCCGTATCGATATTCCCGAACGGCCGCTGCAACTGCTGTTCGGCGGTGCCGACGGACGGACGCTCTACATCCTCACGCACCACGCGCTCTACACCGCTCGCCCCTGATCGCCCCTGCCAGCCAAGCTTCCCAACCCAGGCGAAATGCGACGATGGTCGTAGATGCCCGGCTGCACCGCATGCGGTAGAACGCCGCGACAATCGAGCTTTGGCCGAGCCGAACACGGCCAATGCGAAGTGCAACAAGGGGACGGATGATGGAATTGGTCACGCACGACCGGCGCTTGAGCAGAAGCCTGTTTGGTAGCGCTACTAGCATGGCGGTACTCGCGACGGCGCTGCTGTGCGCGCCGGCGATCGCGCAGACCGTCCCGCCTGCCACGACTGCAACCCCGGCCCCGGCTGCCACCGCGACCCCCGCCCCAACCGAGGCGCCCGCCGCCACGCCGCAGTCGCTACCCGCCGATGCTGCCGACGCCGAGCGGTCGCCCGCGTCGGCCAGCGACATCGTCGTGACCGGCACGCGCATCACCTCGAGCGGGTTCAACGCGCCGACCCCGACGACGGTGATCGGCGAGGAGCAGATCCTCAAGAACGCCCAGCCGAACATCTTCACCACCGTGGCGCAGCTGCCGTCGCTGCAGGGCTCGACCGGCGCCAGCACCGGTACCTTCAGCACGTCGAGCGGATCGCAGGGCCTGAGTTCGTTCTCGCTGCGCGGGCTCGGCACGATCCGCACGCTGACGCTGCTCGACGGCCAGCGCGTCGTCGGCGCGAACGTCACCGGCGTACCCGACATCAGCCAGTTTCCGCAGTTGCTGATCAAGCGGGTCGACATCGTCACCGGCGGCGCATCCGCGTCCTACGGCTCGGACGCGGTCGGCGGCGTCATCAACTTCATCACCGATACGCGCTTCACCGGGTTCAAGGGCAATATCCAGACCGGCGTCACCACCTATGGCGACGACGGCCAGGTGCTGGTCCAGGCCGCGGTCGGCAAGAGCTTCGCCGGCGACAAGCTCCACGTCATCCTGAGCGGCGAATATGCGCATGAAGACGGCGTCGGGCCCGGCAATTTCGGCGAAGATCTCGCCGGCAGCCGCGACTGGTATCGTGCCACCACGCTGGTCGACACCGGCATCCGCAACAACGGCTCGCCGCAGTTCCTCTACCGCGATCACGGCCAGGCCTATCAATACACCAAATACGGCCTGATCAGCGCCGGCCCGCTCCAGGGCACCGCGTTCGACGCCAACGGCCAGCCCTTCCAGTTCCAGTACGGGTCGAACGGCGTCCCCGCCAAGAACGCGGCCGGCACCGTCAACGGCTGTTATGTCGGGTTCTGCGTCGGCGGCGACCAGTCGGGGCATGTCGGATCGGGCACCTCGCTGCAATCGGGGCTGCAACGCCTCAACGGCTATACGCGGATCGGCTACGACTTCGCCCCCGACAACGAAGTGTATTTCACCGCCAACATCGCGCAGGTGAAATCCGACAACCAGCCCAACCCCGGCGCATCGAAGACCGGGCTGACGATCCAGTGCGCCAACCCGTATCTGCCCGCCTCGATCAGCGCCGCGTGCGCCGCCAACGGCATCACCAATTTCCAATACGGCCTGAGCAACGCGATCCTGCCCAACATCCACGTCAATACCGATCGGCGGCAGTACCGCTTCGTCGGCGGCGTGAAGGGCAAGGCGAGCATCTTCGGGACCAGCTGGACCTATGACGCGTCGTACGAGCACGGCATCAACACCACCGACATCCGCGTCGACAACATCAGCCTGACCGGACGCTACAACCAGGCGATCAACGCGGTCCGGCTGAACGGCGAGATCGTCTGCGCCAATGCCGCCGCGCGCGCCGGCGGATGCCAGCCGATCAACATCTTCGGCGGCACCACGCCGTCGGCGGCGGCGCTTGCCTATATCGTCCCCGCGAACGGGCCGTTCCAGCACACCAAGCAGACGCAGGACGCCGCCGCGGTCAGCATCTCGGGCGAGCCCCTGACGTTGTGGGCGGGGCCACTCGCGGTCGCTGCCGGTGCCGAATACCGCCGTGAATTCTACCGCGTGAACGCCGATCCCTACGGCGCGGGCGTGTCCGACCTCAGCCCGAATTCGACGCTGTATCCGTCCGATCCGTCGCTGCTGCCCGCCGGCAACAACTGGTATGCGGGCAACTACAAGAACGGCACCGGCAAGTACGATGTGGTCGAAAGCTTCCTCGAGCTGAACCTGCCGGTCCTCAATTCGGACACGCTGGGCCGGGCGAACGTCAACGCCGCGGGCCGCGCGACGCATTATTCGACGTCGGGCAACGTCTATGCGTGGAAGGTCGGCGGCACTTGGGAAACCCCGTTCGACGGCTTCCGCCTGCGCGCCGTCACCTCGCGCGACGTCCGCGCGCCGAACCTGTCCGAACTGTTCGCCGCCCCGACGACGACGACCGTGCCGAACTTCACCGACCCGTTCCGCAACACGCAGGTGCTGATCATCCAGAACACGATCGGCAATTCGGCGCTGCGCCCCGAAATCGCGCGCAGCACCGAGGCGGGCATCGTCCTGGCCAAGCCGAAATGGGCACCGGGGCTCAGCCTGTCGTTCGACTATTACACGATCAAGCTGAACGACGTGGTCTCGAGCCTGTCGGCGGCGCAGATCGTCAATCTCTGCTTCCAGGGCAATACGGAGACCTGCGGCAGCTTCAATCTGCAGAACACGGCGGGCCCCAATTTCGTCAACGTCCAGTCGTTCAACCTCGCCTCGATCAAGACCAACGGGTTCGATATCGAGGGCAGCTATCAATGGCGCCGGCCGCTCGGCATCGCCGGCAACCTGACCGTGCGCGCGCTCGCCACGCACGTCATCAAGTTCGTCACCGATCCCGGCCTGCCCGGCACGATCCCGGTCGACAGTGCGGGCGCGAACTCGGGCGCGACCCCCAGCTGGAAATGGCTCGCGACGCAGAGCTACGACACCGACCAGTTCAGCCTGACGCTGCAACAGCGCTGGTTCAGCGACGGCGTGTTCGGGAACCAGTACGTCGTCTGCTCGGCGGGGAACTGCCCGGTATCGACGGGCAACAACCCGACGATCGACTACAACAAGATGAAGGGCGCGTTCTACTTCGACATCGGCGGCGCGGTAAACGTCACCAAGCAGGTCAGCATGTTCTTCAAGGTCGACAATCTGTTCGATCACGATCCCGAGCCCTCGCCGCAGACCAACACCGGGCTCGACGTGAACCCGGCGCTCTACGACACGCTCGGCCGCTTCTACCGCATCGGCGTCCGCGCACGGTTCTGAAGGCCGGGGCCGCAGTCGGCGTATCCCGCGCCGACTGCGGCCTCCTTTCAGGCGGAGAAATACCCAAGAATACCTCCTGCGCCGCGGCGATGTCGGTCGCCTGCCGGATCGACGCCTTCATCCGCCCCAGCGCCGCTCCCAGGTCGGCGACCGGTATGTCCCGCCGACCAAGGGGACTAGCGGGCTGGTGCCGGCCGATCCCAAGACGACATGGTCGCGGCGGTTCGGGGATTGCGAGGGCAAGACCGTGAGGCTGATTGCGGGCTATGGCGTACCGTCCTGACCGACCGCACCGACGCAAAACCTGTGTCCGAGCCTGTGCTGGTTGGTCAGGCGTCCAGTTCCGAGGACGGCTACGCGGTCGGCACCGTCCCGACGACATGGGCGATATTTCCGTTCGATACCATGCATCTACGGAAGGATCGGAGAGAATCGCCATGATGCGTTAACCATCGCCGGGTAGGGCCGCAGTCGGACTTTGAGAAAGTATACGATGCCCCGACGCATACGTGCCCTGCTGAACGCGCTGAGCGACAAGGTTACCGCGCATGCCGATCAGGCGGAGGCGATCGCCGGGCGGACCAACCTGCTGGCGCTGAACGCGACGATCGAAGCCGCGCGCGCGGGCGAGGCGGGACGCGGGTTCACGGTCGTCGCGCAGGAAGTGAAGCATCTGGCGGCAAGCGCGCGGAGTTCGGCCCGCGCGTTTCGCGACGAGGTCCTGCATTATCTTCAGCACGGCGCGGTGATCGCGAGCGAACTGGCGAAGGACATGGAATGCGGGCGGCTCGCCGACCTTGCCCAGTCGATCGCGGATACGCTGGCGCGCACGCTGTACGACCGCTCGATCGACGTTCGGATGCTGGCCACCGACCATTCGATCAGCGAAGCGCTGCTGCTCGGCCGATCGTCGCCGCAGATCGAGGCGCGCGCGTTGAAGCGGTTGCAGTCGCTGCTGAACTGCTCGCCCTATTTCCTGAACGCGTTCGTCGTCGACGCGGAGGGGCATGTCGCGGTCTGCGCGCACGCGAACGCTGCCGTCCGCACGGTGAATTTCAAGAATTACGACCAGTTTCGCAGCGCCATGTCCGCGCCGCTCACCACCGAATGGATGACCGACGCGGTGTGGAGGAACCCGTGGTCGAGCGACCGCAACGTGCTGATCTACGTCGCGCCGATCCGGATCGAAGAGGTGACGATCGGCGCCTGCTATCTCGAATTCGATTTCGAGGGCCAGGCGGCGGCGGTGATGAACGTCATCAATCGCACCGCTGCCAACGCCGTCGCCACCATCATAGACCGCGCCGACCGCGTCGTCGCAACGACGGGACGCTACGCCTACCACAGCACCTATCCCCATCCGATCGCCGCTGGCGGAACAATGGTCCAGTCGTCCGACGGTCTCAACATCGCCCAGGCAGCCGTCGTATCCAGCTACGGTATCAGCGGGATCGATCTGAGATGCGTCATCGAGGAGCATGTCGCGACGGATGACGAAATCAGCCGGGCATTGATGGGATAGGCCGCATGCGACGCCGAACCATATTGCAGCCTTTCCCTATCGAAATCTTCGTTCGACCTTGGCCTCGGATCACCAATGAAAGCGCGATCGGGGGCATTTCGAGCGAAGCCGGCGCCTAATGGATTTTGCGTAGGCGCTGGAAGCCCAGCAAGACGCCGGTGAGGCTAAACAGCAAGCCGAGCATCAACGGGATCAGCACGACGATCCGATGCAGCAACGGGCGCGTGGCGAGGCCGGGCACGTTGAAGGTGTGGAGCGCATAATAGATCCAGGCGTAGCGGGCTCGGCTGTCATCCATCACCGTCAGCAATCGACCGTCGACGCCATCCGCGTAGACATCGGGAAGCGCATTGCCCCTTAGCGTCACGCGCACGGCGGTCGCGGGCCAGCCCTCCGCCAAGGCATAGGTCGCGGTCGGATCGATCGGGGAGACGCTGAAACCTGACGCGTCGGGAAATGCGACGAGCACCGCCTTGCCGATCCTGTCTTGAAGCGTCGCGGGCGCTATCCGCGTATAGTCGCCATCATAGGTCAGTGCCGTTCCGTCGGGTTGCCGCGCGACCGAGAGGCTCCGGCCGCCGACAACCGTGTAGTCGAGTTGCCTGGTGCCCGCCGGAATGGCCATCGGCAGGTCGTTCGGCAGCGCGGTCGCCAAGGGGGCTCCAGCATAGCGCGTTGCCTGTTCGGCGCTCGGCTGGCCGCGCGAAAAGAGGCGGCCGTGGTCCATCGACAGCCAGCCGCTGAGCGTCCAGCTCAGCACGAATACGCTCGCGAACAGGCCAAGCAGATGGTGCCACCGCATCCAGCGCTGGCGGTACGGGGTCAGCGACGGCGTGCGCAGACGGCGCGCCGCGAGCATGCGTATGATGCCGAGGATCGTGCCGGCGATCGCCACCAGCAGCGCGACGAACGACAGGATCCAGACCGTCCGGTCCCACGCGGTGAAGCTCGACCGCAGCGGCGTGAAATACGCCCAGTGCAGCACCGCACCCACCCAGTTCCAGCCGCGATCGGCGGCCGTGGTGCGCTGGACCAGTTCGCCGGTCTTCGCCGAGCGATAAAGGCTCGTCCCGCGTCCGTCGGCGAGGTCCAGACGGTAAAAGGGGCGGAGCGGATCGAAGCGGTTGTGGACGACCCACTGGTCGTAGGTGATCGCGACCGGGGTCGTCGTGCCGGGTGATGAACGTCGGTCCGCAGCGATGTCTTCGGGGGTAAGATCGCCCAGCCGCTGGCCCGATCGCGCATCGATCGCGATCGTCCCGCCCGGCGTGGTGGCGATATACGCCGGCGCCCCGCCCCGCTGGACGAGACGCAACGCGGTCGGCTGGCCGGCGGCGACCGCTGCACCACGCGGCGAGATCGCCACCGCGCCCAAGTCGATAGGCGCCTCCAGTCGCACCTGGTCGGCGTGCGACAGCGACGGAAACGGCTTGAACAGCAATACCGCCCCGCTCGCGAACCAGAGCGCGAAGATCAGGCAGGTCGCGACGCCGAGCCAGCGGTGGAACCAGACGAGCGTCTTGATCGCCTGACGCCGCCGCGCGCTCGCCCTAGAAGCGGGCAAGGACGCTGACCTCGAACCTGCGCGGTTCGCCCAGCATGACCTGCGCGGGGTAGTAAATGTCTGCCCACTGCACGAACGTCTTGTTCCAGACATTGTTGATCCGCCCGGTCAGCGACCAGCGCGGCGTCAGCGCATAGGTCGCGTAGACGATCCCCGTCGCATAGGGTTTGAGCACGAGGTCGTTGGCGGTGTTGCCGTAGCGCTTGCCGACATATTTGACGCCGCCGCCCGCTTCCAGCGGCAGTCCGCCGATATGCTGCACCGTCGTCCAGATATTGCCGACCCAGGCCGGGACGTTGGGCGGCGTGTTGCCCGACGCGGCGATCCCGTAGTTCGGATCGACGAAATTGGCGTATTTCGCGTCGACATAGGTGCCGCTGGCGATCACCGCCCACGCTGGAGTCACGCGCAGTTCGCCCGACGCTTCGATCCCGCGCGAGCGCTGGCTGCCGATATTGCTGACGGTATCGACCGCGACCAGCGTCAGGATGTTCTCGCGCTTGATGTCGTAGGCCGCGAGTGTCAGCGTTCCGCGGCCGTGCAGCAGATCGGCTTTCAGCCCACCCTCGAACTGCCGCGACGTGCTCAGGCCGAAATTCTGGTTGGCGTTGACCAGGAAGATGTTCGCGCCGACCGGATCCTTGCCGGTGCTGTACGACGCGTACGCGGTGACGTTTGGCGTGACGTCATACACCAGCCCGGCGCGCCAGTTGAACAGCCGGTAGGTGCGATCGAAGCTCGACCCGGCGTTGAAGCTGCCGTCGACGTTGAAATTCTCGCGCGTCAGATACAGCCGCTCGGCGCGCAGGCCCGTGACCAGCTTGAGCGAGGGCGTGAGCGCGAGCGCATCCTCGCCGAACAGCGCGATCTGGTCCCAGCGGGTCGGTGACACGCGCTTGTCGATCGCGCCGAAAAGACCCGGGCTCGGGTTCAGCGGATCGACGCTGTCGCCATCGGGAAAACCACGGCTGCGGATGAAGTCGAGATGGCTGTAGTCGATGCCGGCGACCAGCGTGTTGTCGAGGCCGAACAGTTTGTCCTTGTGCGTCAGGCTGAACTGATCGCCGAACAGATCCTGGTTGTGGAACACGAAGAAGCGATCGCGGTCGATCAACTTGGTGGCCGCGTTGAACACATAGTTCTCGGCGTTGATCCATTGCCGCTCGGCATGGAAATAATAGGCGGTGTTCGACAGCGTGAGGTGCTCTGAGGGCGACCAGTTCACGACGAGCCGCGGCCAGACCTGCCAGCTCTTGGCCCGGTTGTCCGCCACGTTGTAATTGGTGAAGCGCGTGCGGCGATCGACGACATAGCCGTTGCCGGTCGACAGGATCCCGCCGATCGGATCGGCGGCGAACGAGGCCGGGACCAGCGGCGTGCCGAAATAGGTGGACAGAGTGTCCTTGAGATAATCGACGCTGAATTCGATCGACAGCGTGTCGCGCGGCTTGAACAGCACCGCGCCGGTGGCGTTGAACGAGGTGGAACCGGCGCGATCGACGAAGCCGTCGGTGCGATGATAACTGACGTCGGCGCGGGCGGCGAGCGTGTCGCCGAGGCGGTGATTGCCACCCAGCCCGATGCTTGCGGTGTCGAACGACGCATAGGAGGCGAGCGCCTGGAGGCTGTCGGCGGTGAAGTCCGGGCTCTTGTTGACGATGTTGACGGCGCCGCCGATCGCGCCCTGCCCGTAGAGCACCGACGCCGGCCCCTTGAGCACGTCGATGCTGGCGATGTTGAAGGTGTTGCCGGGGCGATTAATCATGTTCGCCGGCCCGAGATACAGCCCGTTGTGCAGCACCGTGATCTGCTCGCCGGTGAAGCCGCGCATCGAGAACAACGAGGGATCGCCCGGCGAGCCGCCCGAGGTGACGCCCGGCAGGCTGACCGTCGCCTCGTCGACGGTGCGGAACCCACGCGTGAGGATCTCGTCGGCACCGATTTGGTCGATCGTGGCAGGCGTCTCGCGGATCGACAGGCCGAGGCGGCTCGCGGTCGGCGTCGCGACGTCGAGCTGGCGCAGCCGCCAGCCGGTTACGGTAATCTCCTCGCCCGCGGCCGGTACGGACAGCGGCGCGGTCGGCGTGGTGTCCTCGGCAATCGCCGCCGTCGAGGCGCCGCACAAGGCGGCCGCGGCGGCACCGCGTACCCATGAATCCATGATCGTCGTGCGCACCGATATCCCCCGTTGTCGTGTAGTCGCCCCGCCCCTGCGGTCGTCGTGGTCGTCAGCCTCTGTCCGGGATCAGTCCACCCTCTGCCCCTAGGGTCATCGCGTCCTCTCCGACCAGACCGAAATGCTCGAGCCCCAGCGTCATGAGCGTCAGCGTGCCGCGCAGATCGGCTTCGTCGAGATCGCGGGTGATGAACACGATCCGGCTGCGGCGGTCCTCGCTCGGCCACGCGTCGAGCCGGACCGGCGGGTGGAAGATGTGCTGGACGCCGTGGATCACCATCGGTCGATCGACACCCTCGACGTTGACGATGCCTTTCACGCGCAGGATGTCGGCGCCCTTGAACATCGTCAGGATGCCCAGCCAGCGCTCGAACGCCAAGGCTGGAATGGGGTCGTCGAAGGTCAGGCAGACCGAGCGGATCCGGTCGCCGTGGCGATCGACGTCGTGATGATGGTGGGCGTGATCGTTATGCCCGTGATGGTGGTCGTGATGATGGTCGTCATGATGGTGGGGGGCCGGGCTCGTATAGGCTTCGGCGTTCAGCCAGCGGCGGACGTCGTGGCTCTTGGTCGTCGGATCATACAGCCCGGCCTCGAACAGCAGGTCCGGATCGACCGCGCCATCGATCGCCACCGTGATCGGCGCCGCGGGGTTGAGCGCGTGCAGCCGCGCTTCCAGCGCAGCACGCGCGTCCGCACCGGCCAGATCGGTCTTGGTCAGCAGCAGCCGATCGGCGACCGCCGCCTGTTTGATCGATTCCTCCTGCGCATCGAGTGTCGCCATCCCGGTCGCGGCGTCGACGGTGGTGATGACACCGTCGAGCCGGTACAGCGTCTGCAGGCGCTCGTCGGTCATCAGCGTATGCAGGATCGGCGCCGGATCGGCGAGACCGGTCGTCTCGATCACCACCCGGTCGAACCAGCACTTGCCGTCGCGCGCGAACCGCCACGGCGCCTCGCGCAGCGTCCGCAACAGGTCGCCGCGGATGGTGCAGCACAGGCAGCCGCCCATCATCTCGACGACCATGTCGTCCTGGCTGCGGACGATCAGGTCATGGTCGAGCCCGATCGAGCCGAATTCGTTGATGATGACGAGCGCGCGCGCCATCCGCGGATCGCGCACCAGCCGATTGAGCACGGTCGTCTTGCCGCTGCCGAGAAAGCCGGTGAGGACCGAGACCGGGATCAGCGCACCAGGTCCGGTGACCAGACCGGTCATGCCGCGCCTTCCAGAGCGGGACGACCGGCCTTGCGGGCGATCCAGGCACCGCGGGCGAGCAGCACCGCGACGATGGTGGCAGCGCCGACGCCGATCGCGGTGAAGGTCCGGTCGTCGAGGTCGAGCGCGAAGCCCGCGGCCTCCGACGCCGCGAACAGCGCCATGCCGTAGGACAGACCGACGATCAGCCAGCCGACCGCGCGCCGATACCGCATGACCGATCCGCCTGCACCGCGACCCGCCCGCTGGCTCGAGCGCAGCAAGCGGCTGACGATCTGGCTGTCCAGCGTATCGGCGAGCACCATGCCGATTGTGAAGGCCAGCGCGATACCGGCGGCGGCGGCGGGCCCGCCCCGCGTCGTGGCTGCCGCGCCCCAGGCGGCCGCCTGGGTCGCGGTGTCGAACACCAGCCCGAACACGACGCCGATCGCGACGACCGCCGCCGGGTGCGTGCTCGACCGCAGCGAGCGCGGCACCAGCCCTGCCCGCCACCCGACCGGCGCATACGCACGGTGTCGCAGCAGCGCGACGAGATTGAGCGTGCCGACCAGGATCAGCAACGCGATCACCATCGTATCGACCAGCGTCGCGGTCCAGCGCGGCACGACGATCCAGTGCGCGAACAACGACACCCCGATCGCCACGACCGCCACCGCGAGGCTGTGGCCGAGCGCGAACAGCGTGCCGGTCCAGGGCGACAATCGAGGCCGCTCTTCGACCATGCGGAAGACGATATTGTCGATCACCGCGACGTGATCGGGATCGAGCCCGTGGCGCAGGCCGAGCACGAACATCAGGCCCAGCGTGGGCAGTGCGAACGAGGGATCTGTCATGCCATGTCTTCCGAGATAGTGTCGGGGTCTTCCGAAATTGGGTCGGGCGCCGGTTCCGAGGCGACGATGCCACGCGCGGCCAGCTTGGCGAGGCGGCGAGGCAACTCCGCCTGGATCCCCAGCAGGGTCGGCCGCGCCGCCTTGCGCCAGCCGCGACACTCGACCTGCGTGCGCCCGCAGGCGACGCACCAGCCGGTGCGCCCATCGAAGCGGCAGATATCGACGCACGGGCTCTTCATGCGCGCGCGGCCATGTCGAGGATGCCGATCCGGCCGTCCTCGTCGCCCCAGCCGAGCCGGGTGCCGGCATCGTTCCAACTCAGCGCGGTAATGGCGGCGCCCTCTTCATCGACCAGCAGCGGGCTATCGTCGCCGGTCTGCGTGAGGACGACGACGCCATCGTCATATCCAATCGCCAGCAAGTCGCTGCGGGGATGGAAGGCGACGCGCGTGACGATCGCGCCCCGCCGCTCAGCCAGCAGCAACGGCGGCTTGTCCATCGGGCCGTTCTTGCCGTCGAACGACCATAGGACGGCGCACGCATCGCCGCTGGTCGCCAGCCATTTGCCGCGGCGATCCCACGAGAAGCTACGCGTCTTGGCGACGTAGCCCGACATCCGCATGTCGCGCAGATCGGGAAGCCGCCAGCCGTGGAGCCCAGTCTCCTGCAACGCGGTGACGACATAGCGGCCGTCCGTGCTCATCGTGCAGGCGAGGTGCGAGCCGATCCAATCGAGCGCGACGCGGCCGCTGCCGGCGGTCGCGGCATAGAACAGGCTGACGCCGCCATAACGCGCGACGGCCAATCGCTTGCCTTTACCGTCGAGTGCCAGGCCGCCGATCGTCGAACCGATCGCATAGCGGTGCGAGGGTCCGGCGGCGCCGGGCGTCCAGACCACCGCTTCGCGACCGACGCCGGCGACGATCAGGCCCGAGGCGGGACTCGCCACCAGATGCTCGACCCAGCGTCGGTCGAAGCGGCCCAACTCCAGAACCTCGCCATCCGCCGTCACGCGGCATACCCGGCCATCGTCGCCGCCGGTGACGATTGAGCGTCCGTCGGGGTGACGGCACGCCGCCAGGATCGCGCCGCCGTGCACCGGATGCGCGGCGACCTCGCCCGCATCGGTCATGTGCCGCACGCTGCCGTCGCCGAGCGTCAGCAACGCGTCGTCCCCGAGCCACAGGATCGCGGTCGGCTCCGCGCCAACCTCGACACGGCGGCCATGGCTTTGCACCAGCGTTTCACGCATCGCGTCGATCATCAGTTGGCAGGAACCGCGCAGGTCTCGAACCCGGCGCGCAAGGCGACCGGATCGAGGTTGCGGCCGATGAACACCATCCGGCTGGTGCGGACCTCGTCCGGCTTCCAGTCGCGCTGATGATTGCCGTCGAGCAGCATGTGGACGCCCTGCACGACATAGCGCTGGTCCTCGTCGGGGAACGACAGCACGCCCTTCAGCCGCAGGATGTCCTGCCCCTGGACCGCGGTCAGGTTGCGCAACCATGGCATGAACAGCTCGGGCCGGATCGCCGTCGCCGAACTCAGCGATACCGAGGTGATCGAATCGTCATGCTCGTGATCGTCGTCCGACAGGAAATCGGGTTCGATCTCGAGGATGCGGTCGAGGTCGAAGGCACCGCGCTCCAGCACCTCCTCGAGCGGTACGACGCAGTTCTGCGTCTCGTGCAACCGCGCCTGGCCGTTGATCGTGCGGATGCGCTGGCGCACCACCTCAAGCTCCTGCGCGGTCACCAGATCGGTCTTGTTGAGCAGGATGACGTCGGCAAACGCGATCTGCTCCTCGGCCTCATGGCTGTCCTCCAGCCGGGCGAGGACATGGCGCGCATCGACCACGGTCACGATCGCATCGAGGCTCGCCCGGGCGCGCACGTCGTCGTCCATGAAGAAGGTCTGCGCGACGGGGGCGGGATCGGCGAGGCCGGTGGTCTCGATGATGATCGCATCGAAGCCGTCCTTGCGCTTCATCAGCCCCTCAATGATGCGGATCAGGTCGCCGCGGACGGTGCAGCAGATGCACCCGTTGTTCATCTCGAACACCTCTTCGTCGGCGTCGACGATCAGGTCGTTGTCGATGCCGATCTCGCCGAATTCGTTGACGATGACCGCATATTTCCGGCCGTGGTTCTGGCTGAGGATGCGGTTCAGGAGCGTCGTCTTGCCCGCGCCCAGATAGCCGGTGAGAACGGTGACGGGGATGGTCGGTGATGCCACTGAGCGAATCCTATGCGATGATATAGCATCACCTATATGGCCTATTTTCGAACGCGGCAACGGTGGTGAAGGCGTTCCCCCTGCGGTAGCGGCATCAACTAGAGGAGCCCGGTTCACCGTAACGCGATGAATTTCGCGGTCACGATATGAGCGGGCACCAGATGACTGGCCTCATAAAGCAGCGATGAACTGCTTCAGTGCGGACGACCAAGTCAGACTATCGCGATTTCGTTAGTGACCAAAAGGCCAAAGCTCCCGTTGAGCCGGCGGGCGATGGCAATGACCAAGCCGCACAATGACATCCGCTGTCCTCGACGCATCGGCGGTTATGGCTCAGTTCGGGATGAACCTAGTGCAGACAAGCGCGGCTTGCAAAGACCGCATGCGATTGCCGGCTGACGATTGAGGCCGAAGTGGCCAGTCCGAGCGGCCGAGCCATACGCCTATGCCTTATCTGTTCATGCAGGCTTCAGACGTCGTTATCAGGTGTCCGGTTTCTATATTACCGGCCTGTTTGAACGGGTTGTAGTGTACCAATTTAGTTGCTGCTTCGGGCTATACCCAACGAGGCGCGGCAGTGTCGCCCCCGTGTCACCAGTGCGTGTCGAATTCGTCCAGAGGCATATTGCGTTCTAGCAAGGCATAGAGCTCCAACAGGTATCGGTCGATAGGATCAGCGACCGACAGGAACCTCACCATCATCGCTGATACCGCATCAGCGTGTCGGCGAAAGCGCGCTCCAAATATCTCGCCAGCGTGTGGCGCCGCGCCTGATCTCGTCTCTGTATCGGAGGCTACAATCCCTGGTTGCCTTCGTGCTGGTTTGAACGCGAATGACGCCGAATTATGGTTTGCAGTCCAATGCGCGCGTAATCGCTGCCGCAGGTTCCGTGTGCGTCGGACGTGGTGAACCGAACCGCCACTGTCGATCAGCGAATAGGTCCCGGGCGCTGCCGGATGCCTCCGGCGTCAAGAGACGCATTTAGTTACGTCGGACGGACTGAGGCATAGGAACCTCAATGATTTTAAAATCCATGCAAAACAATGACTTGCGCGTGGGGGTGGCGGAGCGGGTGGGATTCGAACCCACGATACGCTTTTGACGTATACTCACTTTCCAGGCGAGCGCCTTCGACCACTCGGCCACCGCTCCGCATTGCTCTGGAAGCGGGTCTGCTAGTGCGGGTTTCGCCCGCGCGCAAGCAATTGCGTGCGGTGATCGGCTGGGGCAGTCTGCGGGGATGTCGAATATCCTTATCGCCGCCATGCTTGCGCAGGCCGTTCCGGCCGCCGCGACGCTCCCGTCCGATCCGGTTGCGGCGGACTGGGTGGCGGTGCCGGACGACGAACTAATGGTGTTCACGCTGGCCAATGGGCACCGGTTCACAGTGCGGCTCGCGCCTCGCTATGCGCCGGTGCACGTCGCGAACATACGCAAGTTGGCGCGGGCGCATTGGTGGGATGCTGGGACGAGCGTCTACCGATTGCAGGACAATTATGTCGCGCAATGGGGCGATGCGACCGAGAAGAAGCCGCTTGTCGCTGGCGTCGTTGCCAATCCGCCCGCGGAATATTCGCATGCCGGGCCGACGACGGTGGCGCGGCTGTCGCAGCGCGATCCTTATGCCGAATGGGCGGGGTATAGTCGCGACGGGTGGCCGCTCGCGGGCAATGGTGCGACCGAGTGGGTGCCGCATTGCTATGGTATGGTCGGCGTCGCGCGCGATCTGGCGCCGAGCACGGGGAGTGGCGCCGAGCTGTATACCGTGATCGGGCATTCGCCGCGTGCGCTGGATCGGAACATCGCGGTGGTCGGGCGGGTGATCGACGGGGTCGAGTGGCTGTCGTCGCTGCCGCGCGGGACGGGGGATTTGGGGTTCTACAAGACCGACGGCGAGCGCAGCCCGATCGTGTCCGCACGCCTTGCGAGCGAACTGCCCGCCGCCGAGCGACCGCGTTTCGAGTATCGCGCGGCGGACAATGCGCGGTTCGTGGCGTGGATCGCCTCGCGCGAGAACCGGGCGGGGCCGTTCTTTACGGTGCCTGCCGGGGGCGCCGACATCTGTGCCGCGCTGCCCCCGGTGCGCAAGGCGCCCTAGCGGATGACGGGCGGCTTGCCGAACAGGCCGGCGTTATAGTCCTCGATCGCGCGGACGATCTCTTCGCGGGTGTTCATGACGAAGGGACCGTGGGAGACGACGGGTTCGCCGACCGGGTCGGCATGGCCGTAGAGGATCGTGGCGGGGGCTTCAGTCTCAACAGTGATGGTGTCGCCCTCGTTGCCGAATGTCGCGAGGTGGTGGGGCTTGATCGGCGTGCCGTTGGCCGTGGGGGCGCCGGCGACGACGTAGAAGAAGACCGCGCGGCCGGTTGGGGCTGGTAAGTCGAGTTTGGCGCCGGCTTCGAGTTCGACGGTCATCATCGCTACGTTCGTCAGCGATTCGATCGGGCCGCGCTGGTCTCCGAAGCTGCCCGAGATCAGGTTCACAGTGCCGCCGTCGACCGGGATCGCGGGAATGTCCTCGCGCTGGAGGCCGGTATAGGCGGGCTTGGTCATCTTGAGCCGACCGGGGAGGTTCACCCAAAGTTGCAGGATCTCCAGCGGACCGCCTTCGCGCTTGAATGATGCGGGCGAGATCTCCGCATGGATCAGGCCCGAGCCCGCGGTCATCCACTGGACGCCGCCTGCGCGGATGACGCTTTCGTGGCCGCCGCTGTCGAGATGCGCCATCTCGCCCTTGAGGATGAAGCTGACCGTCTCGAAGCCGCGGTGCGGGTGCGGGCCGAACGGCAGGCCGCTGTTGCCGGGGCGGTAGGTCTGGGGCCCGTGATGGTTGAGGAACAGAAACGGATCGACCTGCGGCAGGCCGGGGCCCGGCAGCGGGCGTCGTGTCACCAGGTCGGCGATATCGTCGCGCTGGGCGGGGTACTGGTTGAGGACGTGGCGCATGTCAGGAGGCCTCACGGTCGGCGGTGGTGGGCCGCGCGATGTCGGCGAGTAGGTCGTCTATGCCATCGACGAGGAAGTCGAGCGTGCGCTGATCGGTCAGGCGACCGTCGGCGATCTTCTCGTGCACCGCGCCGACGACGGCTTGTGGGCGCAGGACGGTGCGGGCGCCGATCGAGGCCAGCGTCTCGTTCAGTTGCGCGTGGGCGCGTGCGCCGCCGACTGCGCCGGGCGACGACGTGAGCGTGAAGACGGGCTTGCCCGTGAGCGTCGCCTTGCCGTGCGGTCGCGAAGCCCAGTCGAGCGCGTTCTTCAGGACGCCGGACATGCCGTGGTTGTATTCGGGGGAGGCGATGATGATACCGTCGGCCGCGCCGATTGCCGCACGCAGGGCTGCGACGGCGGCGGGGGGCGTGTCGGTGTCGGCGTCCTGATCATAGAGGGGCACGTCGTTCAGCGCGAAGACCGTCAGCGCGGCCTTGTCAGTGATCGCTTCGCCAAGCGTGGTCAGGATCGCGGTATTGTACGAGCCGCGGCGCAGGCTGCCGGAGATCGCGAGCAGGACGGGAAGGGCCATGGAGTTTCCTTTAGTTGAAGCGGTAGCCGGAGATTGCGGTTTGCAGCACGCGCTCGTTGTAGAGCTGCGTACCGGGTTGATCGGAGGCGCCGGCGGCGACCATCAGCGGGAGGAGATGCTCTTCGCGGGGGTGCGAGAGGCGGCCGGCGGGGGCTTCGGCCCAGCCGGCTAGCGCTTCTGCTCGGGCAGTCGGTTCGGCCTCGACCGCCGCAGTGAGCCATTGGTCGAAGGCTTCGGACGGCGCGGTGAAACGCGGGTCGCCGTAGCCGCGCATGTTGTGGAAGCTCATGCCCGAGCCAACGATCAGGACGCCTTCGTCGCGTAAGGGAGCGAGCGCGCGGCCGGCGGCGGCGTGGAGTGCCGGGTCGAGATCGCGGTCGACCGACATCTCGACGACCGGAATGTCGGCGTCGGGGAACGCGACCTTCATCGGGATGAAGACGCCGTGATCGAGACCGCGCGTCGGGTCCACGGTGGCAGTAAGGCCGGCTTCGCGGAGTAGGTCGGCGGCGCGGGTGGCCAAGACGGGATCGCCGGGCGCGTCGTAGCGCAACTCGTAGGTATGCGCGGGAAAGCCGCCGTAATCATAGATCAGCGGCGGCGTTACGGCGCCGGTGAAGGCGAAGCCGCGCGTTTCCCAGTGGCCGGATACGACGAGGATCGCCTTGGGCTTTTCGGGCAGCGAGGCGGCGATCGACCGAAGGTATGCGGCCATGCCGGTCCAGTTCCCGGCGGGGTCGTCCATGAAGAAGCAGGGTCCGCCACCGTGCGGGATGAAGAGGGTTGGCTGGCGGGAGTTTGTCATGGTCTTGAGGTAGGCGGCGATGGCGGCGACCGGAAGGCCGCGAATGGCAACGCTGCGTTGCCGGCTAGCGCGGCGATCAGGTCCAGTAGAGGATACGGGCATGCGGAAGCTTGGCGGCGATCTCATCCTGGAAGAAAGTGCGTAGCGCGCGCATCGTGTCGGCGTCGTAGACATATTTGACCGAGCCGAACTTGGTGCGTTTCTCGGTGCGGTTGGTCATGCTGAGGTCGAGCGACGAGCCGGGGTACCAGGTTTCGAGCACCGCCTTCGATCCGGGGGTGTAGCGGTGGGTGATCAGTTCGATCGTCACGTCGGGCACGTCGGCGAGCACCCTGCCCGCCTCTGCGAGCAATTCGCCATACGCCTCGCGCCAGCCTTCGGCGGCGATGATCGGGGCGACGGTCAGGCCGATCCTGTAGCCTGCGTCCGCCATTCTTCGTAGCGCGAGCAGGCGGGCTGCGACCGGGCTGGTGCCGCCCTCGAACCGGGCATACGCGGCGGGGTTGATCGAGGCGCGCATGCGGGTGCGGCCGCGGTGGTCTAGAGCCAGCAACGGCTCGACCGCGTCGAATTTGGTGGTGAAGCGCAACTGCACGTCGGCTTCCCAGGCGCCGAAATGCGCGATCAGCGCGGAGAGCGATCCGGTGACGTGCTCGATGCCGAGCGGGTCGGTGTAGCAGGACGCCTCGAACGTCGTGCCTTCATGCGCTCGGGCGGTCGAGCGCGACGTGACGGTGCCCTGGCCGAGATGCGCGGGGAGTTCGGCGAGGACCTCGGGCAGGTTTGCGTAGACGCGCGTTATGGGCGGCCCCTTGAGCGAGCCGGCTAGGTAGCAATAGCCGCAATGCGCGGGGCAGCCCTCGGCAAGGTCGATCCGCCAGTCCGCGCTGGGGGCGATCGGCTGGAGCTTCCGCTTCGAGGGTGGTGCAACGACGAGCGCGAGTGTCGCCTTGGCTTCGGCATAGGCACGGCGGGAGTCGTCGGGGAAATCGAGCTTGAGACGGTCGCTTGGCAGCGTCGTGACGGGTACGCCGAGCGCGGTTGCGCGCGCGACAATCTCGGCACCGTGCTCCCAGGTCAGTGCGGACGGAGTCGCCAGCAGGCGGCGAGGTTGCCAGAGTTTTTGCGAACGCATCGGAGGACAACGTCGGCCCTCCCCTATGCGTTGCGGCTATTTTACCGGGCGTTTTTCGAGCTTTCGCGCAAGCGTGCGGCGGTGCATGCCAAGGCGGCGCGCGGTCTCCGAAATGTTGAAGTCGGTTTCGGCGAGCGTGGTATGAATGCGCTCCCATTCGAGCGTCTTGATCGAGGTCGGGCGCTCGGAAAGTTCGGTGTCGACGCTGCCCTCGGTGCGATCGAATGCGGCTTCGATGTCGTCGGTGTTCGAGGGTTTGACGAGGTAGTGCGACGCGCCGAGCTTGATCGCCTCGACCGCGGTGGCGATGCTGGCGAAGCCGGTGAGGACGACGACGAGGATCTCGGGGTCGTGCGCGTGGAGCGTCTGGACGCAGACCAGGCCGGACGCGCCGCCCAGCTTGAGGTCGACGACCGCGTAACGGGGCGTGCGCTCGGCCAGTTGCTCAACGAGTTCCTCGTGGCTGGCGGCCTGCATCACCTCGTAGCCGCGGCGTTCGAACGAGCGGCGCAGCGTACGGGCGAAGGTCTCGTCGTCTTCGACGATCGCCAGGAGTTTCGGTTCGGTCATGTCCCCGGTCATGACAGGGCGATGGCGGAGAGGGGCATGGTGATCGTGACTTCGGCGCCACCACCTTCGCAGTTCACGACGGACACGCCGCCGCCGAGCTTGCGCATGACGTTGACCGCGAGGAACAGGCCGAGGCCATGGCCGGGTTCGCGCTTGCTCGACTGATAGGGTTTGCCGAAACTGGCGAGGCGTTCGTCGCTGAAGCCGGGGCCGCGGTCGCGGACGATCAGCGCGAGGTTGCCGTCGGTGCGTTCGCCGCGGAAGGCGACCCAGTGCGGCGAGGCTTCGGCGGCGTTGTCGAGCACGTTGGCGATCACCTGTTTGAGCGCGGGGTCGGAGACGACCTGCGGATCGTCGCCGACTCGGGTGGTATAGTCGAAATCGACCGACGGGTGCACCGCGCGCCATTCGTCGACGATTCCGTCGAGGAGTTGGTGAAGCGGCATGATCTCGGGCGCTTCGCCGCGCGCTTCACCGGCCGACAGGAGAATGCCGGTGACGATCGCCTTGCAGCGCTGGACCTCGGACTGCATCTCGACGATCTCGGCTTGGAGGTCGGCGTCCTGTGCGAGCGTCGGCATGCGGCGCCAGTCGGCGAGAATCACGGCGATCGATGCGAGCGGCGTGCCGAGTTCGTGCGCAGCGCCGGATGCCAAGAGCCCCATGCGGACGATGTGATCCTCTTCAGCGGCCTGCTGGCGAAGGTCGGCGAGGCGCGTGTCGCGGGCGCGCAAGTTTCCGGTGATGCGGGTCATGAACAGCATCAGCAGCGTCGCGATCAGCATGAAGCAGAGCAGCGAGCCGATCGTGTAGAGCAGGAAATACTCGCCGCTGTAGTCGGGGGGGAGGATCAGCGGACGGTAATAGAGCGTGAGCACGCCGAAACAGGCGGCGGTGACGGCGACGATCGCCCAGCTCGACCAGCGATCGAGCAGCACTGCGCCGAGCACGACGTGGAGCAGATAGAGCGAGATGAACGGGTTGGTCGCGCCGCCCGCCAGATACAGCTGCGTGGTGAGCAAGCCGACGTCGAACAGGAGCGCGAGCAGGAGCTGGATGTTCGCGCCCTTGCGCCAGCCGTAGAGCGGCATGCTCGCGAGGTTGAGCCCGACCGCGGCGGCGAGCGCCGCCATCATCGGCACGAGCGGGAGGTCGAAGCCGAGGCCGAAGCGCGCGAACAAGATGGTGACGAACTGGCCGGCGACCGCGATCCAGCGCAGCGTCACCAGCTGGCGCATGTTGGCGTTGCCGGTCGCGTCGGTGCGCGCGGTGGCGAGCGCGAGCCAGCGTTGCCAGCCCTGGCGTGCCGCCTCCGAGGTCATTCCGCCCCCCGCCGCTTCCGCGCATCCTGGCGGACGAACACGACGAATGCGCCGATCGTCATGGCGGCGAGCGCGAACCAGGTCAGCATGTAGACCAAGTGGTTGTTGGGGAAAGCGATGATCGTCAGGCCGCCGACCGGGGCCGCGGTGCCCGATTTGTCCGCGTCGACGAAATAGGGGGCGACGTTCGACAGGCCGCGCGCGCTGGCGATCGCGGCGACGTCGCGCGAATACCATTTGCCGGTTGCGGGGTCGTTGTGGCGCAGGAAGCCGCCGCCTGGCTCGGTGATGCGGAGGTAGCCGGTGATCGCGACCGGGCCGGTCGGCTTGGCATGCGCAACGCGCTGTTCGGGTGAGACGTAGCCTCGGTTGACGAGGACGGTGAAGCCTTGGGCGGTCCGCAAGGGGGTCACGACCCAATAGCCGCTACCGAGCGCGGTTGCGGCGCGGACCAGCGTCTCGCGTGCGTTATCGAGGGTGCCGTCGAGCCGGATACGGCGATAGGCGTCGGTGGTGGCTGTGATCGCGTTCCAGGAAGCGGGTCCGGGCGGGGCGACCGGCGCGGCGTGCGAGCGCGCCGCGACCTGTTCGATCAGGTCGAGCTTCCAGGTGCGGCGCTCGATCTGCCAGATGCCGAGCGCCATGAACCCGGCGAACAGCAGCAGCGCGACCAGGCCTGCGACGTAGACGGCAGGGCCCGATCGCGTCTGCATCACATGTCTGCCGCGGCCTGCATCGGCATCATGTTCGTGTTCATGTGGTACATCACCCAGATCGATCCGCTGAGCGTGATGACGACGAGGATGATCGTGAAGATCAGCGCCATCATCGTCCAGCCGCCCTCCGACTTGCCGCTCATGTGCAGGAAGTAGATCATGTGGACGACGATCTGCGCGACCGCGAAGACCATCACGACGAGCGCGGCGGTCGAGGGATCCTTGAACGCGCCGGTCATCACAGCCCAGAACGGGATCGCGGTCAGGATGACCGAGAGGAAGAACCCCTTGAGGTAGCTGCCACGCGTGCCGTGTGCGGCGCCATTGTCATGGTCGTGATCGGCGTGCGGATTGTTCGCCGGTGCTTGGGGATCGCTCATCGCAGGGTGCCCATCAGATAGACGAAGGTGAAGACGCCGATCCAGATGACGTCGAGGAAATGCCAGAACATGCTGAGGCACATCAGGCGGCGCTTGTTCGCGGCGATCAGGCCGTGCTTCTGGACCTGGACCATCAGGGTGACGAGCCAGATCAGGCCCATCGTAACGTGAAGGCCGTGCGTGCCGACGAGCGTGAAGAACGACGACAGGAACGCGCTGCGGGTCGGGCCCGCACCCTCATGGATGAGGTTGGCGAACTCGTACATTTCGATCGACAGGAACGCGAGGCCGAACAGGCCGGTGAAGACCAGCCACATCTGCATGACGCGCTGGCGACCTTCCTCCATCGACAGCATCGCAAAGCCGTAGGTGATCGACGAGAACAGCAGCATCGCGGTGTTCACCGCCACCAGCGGCAGTTCGAAGATCTCCTTCGGGCTGGGACCGCCGGCATAGCTGTTGCCGAGCACGGCATAGGCCGCGAACAGCACCGCGAAGATGAGGCAATCGCTCATCAGGTACATCCAGAAGCCCAGCATCGTGCTGCCGCCGTCGGGATGCTCATGCTCGTCGATGTCGTAGAACGAGACCTTCTCGGTCTCGTTCAGGCCATCCTTCATGGGTATTGCGGACATCGCGTCAGGCTCCCTGGGTCGCGAGCTGGCGGGTGCGCGCGTTCTCGGTGGCGATCACGTCCTCGACCGGGATGTGGAAGTCGCGCTTGTAGTTGAACGTGTGGAAAATCGTGGTGCCGAAGATGCCGGCGAGTGCCAGCCCTGCGAGCCACCAGATATACCAGATCATCGCGAACCCGAACGCCACGCTGAGACCGGCGAGCACGACGCCCGTTCCGGTGCCGCTCGGCATGTGGATCGACTTGAAGCCGGTCACAGGCCGCTCGTGCTTGCGCTCCTTCATGTCGTACCAGGCGTCCAGGTCGTGGACGATCGGCGTGAACGCGAAGTTGTACTCCGGTGGCGGCGACGAGGTTGCCCACTCCAGCGTACGGCCACCCCAGGGATCGCCGCTGTGATCGGCCAGCGCCTCGCGGTTGCGGATGCTGACGAAGATCTGGAGCAGGAAGGCACCGATGCCGGCTGCGATCAGGGCTGCACCGAAGGCGGCGATGACGAACCAGATCTGCAGGTTCGGATCGTCGAAATAGCGCATCCGGCGGGTGACGCCCATCAGGCCGAGCACGTAGAGCGGCATGAACGCGAAGTAGAAGCCGACCACCCAGCACCAGAACGATACCGTGCCCCACTTCTTGTCGAGCTTGAAGCCGAACGCCTTCGGGAACCAGTAGTTGATGCCGGCGAACATGCCGAACAGCGTGCCGCCGATGATCACGTTATGGAAATGCGCAACCAGGAACAGCGAGTTGTGCAGCACGAAGTCGGCGGGCGGCACCGCGAGCAGCACGCCGGTCATGCCGCCGATCGTGAAGGTTACCATGAAGGCGATCGTCCACATCATCGGCAGTTCGAACCGGATCCGGCCCTTGTACATCGTGAACAGCCAGTTGAAGATCTTGGCCCCGGTCGGGATCGAGATGATCATGGTGGTGATGCCGAAGAACGAGTTCACGCTCGCGCCCGACCCCATCGTGAAGAAGTGGTGCAGCCAGACGAGGTAAGCGAGGATCGTGATGACGAGCGTCGCATAGACCATCGAACTGTAGCCGAAGAGGCGCTTGCCCGAGAAGGTCGAGGTGACTTCCGAGAAGATGCCGAACGCCGGCAGGACCAGGATGTAGACCTCGGGGTGACCCCAGATCCAGATCAGGTTGACGTACATCATCGGGTTGCCGCCCGAGTCGTTCGTGAAGAACGCGGTGCCAATGTAGCGATCGAGCGACAGCATCGCGAGAACCGCGGTCAGGACCGGGAAGGCGGCGACGATCAGGATGTTGGTGCAGAGCGACGTCCAGGTGAAGATCGGCATCTTCATCATGGTCATGCCGGGTGCGCGCATCTTGACGATGGTCGCGACCAGATTAACGCCGGATAGCAACGTCCCGATGCCCGCGATCTGCAAAGCCCAGATATAGTAATCGACACCGACGTCTGGCGAATACGCCAACCCTGAGAGGGGCGGCATCGCGAGCCAGCCTGTCCGTGCGAACTCACCGATGAACAGCGACATCATGACGATCACGGCACCGGCCGCGGTCATCCAGAAGCTGAAATTGTTGAGGAACGGGAACGACACGTCGCGCGCACCGATCTGGAGCGGGACGACGTAGTTCATCAGGCCCGTGACCAACGGCATCGCCACGAAGAAGATCATGATCACGCCGTGCGCGGTGAACACCTGGTCGTAGTGATGCGCGGTCAGGTACCCTTCCGAGCCGTTGAACGCCATCGCCTGCTGCGCGCGCATCATGATCGCGTCGGAGAACCCGCGCAACAGCATGACGATCGCCAGGATGATGTACATGATGCCGATCTTCTTGTGATCGACGCTCGTGAACCACTGGTTCCACAGATAGCCCCAGACCTTGAAATAGGTCAGCGCGGCGACGAGCCCGAGCCCACCGATCGCCACCATCGCGAAGGTGGCGACGACGATCGGTTCGTGCAGCGGCAGCGACTCCAGGGTCAGGCGGCCGAAGATAGTCTTCAACAGGGTGTCGTTCATGATGGTTTCTCTAGCCGTTCGCGACGGGGCGCGTGCCCGGCATGGTGGAGGGGGTCAGCATCGTATGATTGCGGTTGGACTGCGAGCCGGGCGCGCTGTTGGCGCCGTCCTGTTTTATGTCGGCCGGCGCGGTCCAGTGGTTGCCGCTTCCCTTTTCGTCCGCGTCCTTGAGCAACGCGCCCTTGACGCGATCTGAGGTCTCCTGCGGGCCCTTGCCGCCATTGACCCCGGGCATCGCCATGCCGGCGTGCGAGTCCCCCCCGCCTCTGCCGCCGTGCATCATCTGCGACATGCAGACCTTGCCGGGCTGGACGCACTGCTCGACGACCAGCTTGAACATGTTCGCCTCGACCGCATTGTAATAGCGGACCGGAACCTTCTCGCTCGGCTTCTCCAGCTGGAGATAGCTCGCGCGATTGAGACCGCCCCCGCGCTGCTTGACCTGGTTGACCCAGGCCTGGAAGCCCGCGTCGCTGACGCCGTGGAAGCGGAAGCGCATCCCCGAGAAGCCAGCGCCGCTATAGTTGGACGAGAAGCCCTCGTAGTTGCCGGGCTTGTTGATCACCGCGTTCAGCGTCGTCTGCATGCCGGGCATCGTGTAGATCATGCCGGCGAGCGCAGGGATGTAGAACGCGTTCATCACCGACGACGAGGTCATCGAGAAACGGATCGGACGATCAACCGGCGCGGCCAGTTCGTTGACCGTGGCGATGCCGTATTCCGGATAGATGAAGAGCCACTTCCAATCGAGCGCGACGACCTGAACCTCGAGCGGCTTGCCGACGCCGTTCGCCAACTGCTGCTGGTCGACCAGATTGCCGACCGGCACGTTGTTCGCGAGCGTCGGCGCATCGGGCTTGATCCGACCGAGCGGACGGTACGGATCCAGCAGATGCGTGCTGGTCCAGGTCAGCGCGCCGAGCGCGATGATGATCAGCAGGGGAATACCCCAGATCAGTAGCTCGAGCCCGACCGAGTGATCCCAGTTGGGCTCGTACTTGGCTTCGGTGTTCGCCTGGCGGTAGCGGAACGCGAACAGCAGCGTCAGCGCGATCACCGGGACGATGATCAGCAGCATCAGCCCGGTCGCGATCAGCACGAGGTCGCGCTGTTGCACTGCGATATCGCCCGAGGGGGACATCACGACCCAGTTGCAGCCGCTGGTGAGCAGCGCAAGCGGCAGCACGGCCAGCCATTTTTTCGCGCGGGAAACGGTTTTCTCAACGATCATGCGGACCCCCTACGCCTCACTTTCGCCGCGCTACAGTGGACAATTTGTCCAATGGGCGCTGCACTGCAACATCGGCATGGCTTTATCGTTACCAAGATTAGCATAGATCACCACTGCCCGCATTGGGCGCGGAGGACTGGGACGGAATATATCTGCCCGTATCCGCCGGAACAGCGTATCATCGGGTTCGCGCCCTGAAGAGCGAGTTGAAGAATGAGTGCAAACACGATCCCCGAGACGAGCTTCGAAGCCGATGCTCGCAGTATCCACAGCGACGGCGAGCACGTCACGCCCGGCGTGATCGCGATCGGCGTAGTGATCGGCCGCACCTCGGAATTCTTCGACTTCTTCGTGTACGCGATCGCCTCGGTGCTCGTGTTCCCGACCCTGGTCTTCCCGTATGTCGACCGGTTGCAGGGCACGCTGTATTCGTTCGCGGTGTTCGCGCTGGCGTTCATCGCCCGCCCGATCGGCTCGATCATCTTCATCGCGGTCGATCGTGCGTACGGCCGCAGCGTCAAGCTGACGATCTCCCTGTTCCTGCTCGGCACCTCGACCGTCGCGATGGGGTTCATCCCGAGCTATGATTCGGTCGGCAACTGGTCGGTCGCGATCCTCGCGCTGCTCCGTATCGGCCAGGGCATCGCGCTCGGGGGCGCCTGGGACGGCCTCGCCTCGCTGTTGTCGCTGAACTCGCCGGAAAAGCATCGCGGCTGGTACGCGATGCTGCCGCAGCTCGGGGCGCCGATCGGCTTGCTGGTCGCGAGCGGCCTGTTCGCGTTCTTCGTCGCCGCGTTGCCGACCGAAGATTTCTTCGCCTGGGGCTGGCGCTATCCGTTCTTCGTGGCGTTCGCGATCAACGTCGTCGCGCTGTTCGCGCGTCTTCGTCTGGTGGTGACGCCAGAATTCGAAGACATGTACGCCAAGCGCGAGCTCGAGCCCGCCCCGGTGGTCGAGACCGTGCAGTCGCAGTGGAAGGCGATCTGGCTGGGTTCGTTCGTGCCGCTGGCGAGCTTCGCGCTGTTCCACATGGTCACGGTGTTCCCGTTGTCGTGGGTCGTGCTGTTCACGCGTGAATCGGCAGGTCGCTTCCTCGTTGTCGAGGTGATCGGCGCGATCATCGGGATCGGCGCGATGCTGGTATCGGGGCTGCTCGCAGACCGGTTCGGTCGTCGCACGATGCTCGGCACGATCGCGGTACTGATCGCGCTGTTCGCGATCGCCGCACCGTCGCTGCTCGATGGCGGCGAGATCGGCGAGCGCCTGTTCATGGGCATCGGCTTCCTGCTGTTCGGCCTGTCGTTCGGCCAGTCCTCGGGCGCGATCGCCTCGAGCCTGTCGCCGCAGCATCGTTATACGGGGTCGGCGCTGACGACCGATCTGGCGTGGCTGTTCGGTGCGGGGTTCGCTCCGCTGGCGGCGCTGTTGCTGACGAGCAAGCTTGGGCTGGCAGCAAGTGGCGCGTACCTGTTCTCGGGCGCGGTGTTCACGCTGATCGCACTGGGCCTGAACAAGCAGCTGGCGAAGCGCGACATCGCGCGGTGATTGGTCGGGGCTGACGGACTTACCGCCTAGCCCCTCTCCGCACCCACGACATCTCACGAACTGAAGAGCAACACCCCGGCGAAGGCCGGGGCCCAATTGGTAAGGCTGCAATAACGGAGCGCTGCCGCTAGTTAGCACCGTCCCCCAATTGGGCCCCGGCCTTCGGCGGGGTGGGGAAATAGGGCAGCGCGGGCGCTCCACATGACCGTTCCCCGCCAAGGCGGGGGTCCAGGAGCCACCAGCGCCACCGCCAGTAACCCTGGACTCCCGCCTTCGCGGGAGAACAGTAGTCAGCGGGTCATCACTGAAACCCGCCGGCGATCCAATCCCCAAGACACCGCCCAGATCGCAAACCCGCCCAGCGCCAGCGCCGTCCCGACCCACCCAGTCGACGGCAGCCCATACCCGCCCGCAATCGCCAGGCCGCCAAGCCAGGGGCCAAGCGCGTTGGCGGTATTGAACGCGGAATGGTTGAGCGCCGCCGCCAACGTCTGCGCTTCCTCCGCGACATCCATCAGTCGCGTCTGCAGGATCGTCGAGAGCCCGCCGCCGCACCCGATCAACACCACCACCGGCAACATCGCCCAGAGATGCGGCGTCGCTGGCGCGTAGAGCGCGAGCGCCCCCGCTCCGAACAGCAACGTGATCCCCGCGGCGGGCATCAGCGCCACGTCCGCGGCCTTCGCGCAGACCAAAGTGCCGATCGTCATGCCGACGCCGAACAGCGCGAACGCCACGGGCGTGAACGCGGACGATACGCCCGTCACTTCGGTCAGCGTCGAGGCGAGATAGGTGTAGACGCAGAAAATCCCGCCAAACCCGACCGCACCGATCGCTAGAGTCAGCCAAACCTGCCCGTTACGCAACGCCGCGAGTTCTCCCAGCGGGCTGGCATCCTTAGCGGGGCGCAAGACGGGCGCGAACCGAAACAGCATCGCCACCGTCGCGACCGCGATGATCGCGACGATCCCAAAGCCCCAGCGCCAGCCGAACCACTGGCCGATGCCGTTCGCGAGCGGCACACCCGCGATCGTCGCGATCGTCAGCCCGAGCATCATCCGCGACACCGCGCGCGACCGCTTCTCGCGCGGCACCATCGACGCCGCGACCAGCGATCCGACCCCGAAATACGCGCCATGGGGTAGGCCACTCAGGAATCTGGCCAGCAACATCAGGTTATAGGTCGGCGCGAGCGCGGACAGGCCGTTGGCAATCCCGAGGAACGTCATCAACCCGATCAGCAACACCCGCCGCTCGATCTTCGCCGCCAGCACTGCGATCGTCGGCGCACCCACGACGACGCCGAGCGCATAGGCGCTGATGACGTGCCCCGCGGTCGGCTCGTCGATCCCGAGTCCGCGTGCGAACTGCGGCAACAGGCTCATCGCAGCGAACTCGGTCGTCCCGATCGCGAAGCCACCGACCGCGAGCGCGAGCAATGCGAGCCGCGCATTAACCTGAGGAACGGCGGAGTCGGCAACGGTTTGGTCGGTATCGATCATCCGGTTTATTTCGCAGGTGCAGCATAAAGCTTCAACCCGCGGGCGCCCGAGCAAATATCAGCCGCGCCCAAGCATGCGTTCGCCGGCAAGCCGCCCGATCAGACGATATCGACGATCGGCGCGGTCATGATCACGCGCAGGCCGGGCATGTTGTCGTCATGCTCGATCGTACCCGACAGCCCGGCGACGATCGCGTTCATCATCCGGCTGCCGAACCCCTCGCGCGTCCCGACCTTGCCCAATCCATCGTCGGCGACGATCAGGCGGAGGCGGTTGCGATGCTGTTCGAGCGCGATCAGGATCGGCCCGGGCTGCCCGCCATAGGCATATTTGCTGGCGTTGATGACGAGTTCGGTGAGGACCAGCCCGATGTTCACGGCCCGGTCGGTCGGCACCAGGATCGGCGCGAGATCGAGCCGGATCTGCGCCGCCCATTCCGCGCCGAGCGAAGTCTTCATGTCGCCCGCCAGTTCCTCCAGATAGCGCGAGAGGTCGACCGACTCGACCTGATCGTCGCGGTAGAGCCGGCGATGCACCAGCGCGACCGCGGAAAGCCGCGCCTGCGCCTCGGCGAGATGCTCCTTCACTTTGGCATCGTCGGACGCCTTCGCCTGGAGCGCGAGGAACGCGGCGACCAGCTGGAGGCTGTTCTGTACGCGGTGGTTGACCTCCTTCATCAGGACGTCCTTCTGCGCGATCAGCACGTCCTTGTCGGCGAGCGTGCGCTGCAGATCCGCATTGAGCAGGCGCAGCCGCTGATTGATATGCGCGTCGTGGAACGCGCGGCGCAGGCGATGCGCAGCCTCGATCTCCTCCAGCGTCCAGCGGCGCGATCGGCCCGACACGACCTGGGTCCAGGACTGGAACGAGGTGCGCGGGGTGAGCACCGCGGTCGGATCGAGCGACACCGCCTTGTGCGGATTGCCCGCCCATTCGACCTCCTCGGCCTGTTCGGCACGAAACCAGAACAGCATCGCGCCATCGTCGATCAACGGCATCGCCAGCACCCCGCTAGCGCAGGCGCGATAGGCGTCCGCGCGCGGCAGCAGCGAGGGGAGCTCGTGCGTCGCCAGCGGCTCGATCCCGCTGCGCGCGCAGACCCAGGCGACGAGATCGCGGATTTCGTCATGCGCGGGGCAGACTCCGTCGGTGTCGACGATCGTTCCCTGCACGAACGCGAACCCATCGGCGTCGAGCATCCGCCGCAGGTCGTCGCGCAACGTCACGACGATGCTGCGCGGCGCCGGTTCGGTCGCGAGCTTGGCGACCACCGCATCCTCGGCGCCGCGCAGCCGCAGTCGTTCGCGGTAGATCTCGGCCTCTTCCTTCGCGCGGATCTGGCGTGCCAGCCCGCTGGCCAGCGTCGCCGATGCGGCGCGGACGTCGGGGCTCAGGCCGCGCGGCGTGGCGTTGTGGCAGGCGATCAGGCCCCAGAGCAGCCCGTCCTTGACGATCGAGATCGACGCGGAGGCCGCAACTTCCATATTGGCGAGATAGCGCAGGTGGATCGGCGACACGCTGCGTACCGTCACGTCGCTCAGATCGAGCGTCTCGAACCCAGCGGGACGCAGCACGGCGGGCGCATAGGCGATCGTCGGGATCGTCCGCGTCCGGTTGCGGACGTACAGCGCGCGCGCCTGCTTCGGAATGTCCGATGCCGGGAAATGATGGTTGAGGAAAGTGCCGAGGCCGACGGCCTTGTCCTCTGCCACGACGCGGCCGGCGTCGTCGTCGAGGAAGCGATAGATCATCACCCGGTCGAACCCGGTGAGCTGGCGGAACGCGATGGCGGCGCGGTCGCACAGCGTGCTCAGATCGGTCGCGCGCTCGAATATCGTGATCATCGGGTTGAGTCGACCGAGCATCTGCGTCGCGGTCATCGGCGCGGCCTCGACCGGCTCGAGCTCGGCCAGCAGATAATCGCCGCTGCGGTGGATCGTCACCTCGAAGCGTTCGGTGGATCCCATCACCGGATCGCCGACCATCCCCCCCGGCCCCACGTCGTCCGTCGGGACAACCTGCGCCAACACCTGCGCAAGACCGACACCGAGCCACTCTGCTGCCAGCCGCCCCTCGATATCACCCGCCCCCGCGACGATCTTCAGCGACGCCGGATCTGCAACGAGCAACAGGCCGTGCGGCTGGATCGAACCCGGAATATGGATCGGCTCGCGGTCGCACGCGGTCAGGTCCAGCCCGCTGTCCTGGGTCTGCGCCTGATCGAGCGCAGTAGCGTCTACATCGTTCTGCGCAGTCATCGGCCAAGGCCCCCTTGTCAGCAAAACCGCTGTGGCGGTCATTGCGGAACAAAGCAAATACCCTCGCAATGGGCCTATTGATCAGGATCAGGACGGCGGCGCGGACCCGGCATAGCGGCGCGCGATCACGGCGCAGGCGATCAGCTGCAACTGGTGGAACAGCATCACGGGAAGCAGGATCACGCCGACCTGCGCGGGCGGAAACAGCACGCCCGCCATCGGCACGCCCGACGCGAGGCTCTTCTTTGAACCGCAGAACTGCAGCACGATCGCATCCTCGCGGGGCAGCTTCATCAGCCGCGCAACGGCAAACGTCAGCCCAAGCACGAACGCGAGCAGCGCGGCGCATAGCAGTCCGATCAGGATCAGGTCGCCGATCGACAATTTGGTCCAGAGGCCTTCCACCACCGCGGCACCGAACGCGCTGTAGACGACCAGCAGGATCGACCCGCGATCGACCACCGTCAGCAGGCCCTTGTTGCGCGTCACCCACGCACCGATCCAAGGCCGCAACAGATGTCCTGCGACGAACGGCACCAGCAGTTGCAACACGATCGCCTCGATACTCTCGATCGAGATTCCGCCGCTGCCCGAAGTGTTCATCAGCAGCGCGACCAGCGCCGGCGTCACGAGGATGCCGAGCAGGTTCGAGAACGACGCGCTGCACACAGCCGCCGCGACATTGCCGCGCGCAATCGCGGTGAAGGCGATCGACGACTGCACGGTCGAGGGGAGCAAGGTCAGGAACAACAGCCCGGCGGCAAGCGGCCCGGTCACGAACGGCAACGCGGTCAGCCCGAGTCCGAACAGCGGGAACGCGACGAAGGTGATGGCCAGCACCGCCAGATGCAGCTTCCAGTTGCGCAGGCCCGCCCAGATCGCATCGCGCGACAGCTTCGCGCCGTGGAGGAAGAACAGCAGGACGATGCCGATATCCGCCGCGTAACCGACGATCGTTGCCATCTCGCCGCGCGCGGGCAGCAGGCTCGCCAGCACGACGGTGCCGAGCAGCATCAGGATGAACGGCTCGAAGACGGAGAGGAACCGCCCGATCATGGATGCGCCTTCACATAGGCGTCGAGCGTCGCGAGGTGGCCGCTGAGCGCGTCGTCATCCAGGAAACTGCCGAGGAAGCTGTTGCGCGCGAGCGTCACGATCTGCTCGCGAGACAAGTTCTTCGCGCGCGCCGTCTGGCGGAAATTCTCGCCGATATAGCCGCCGAAATAGGCCGGATCGTCCGAATGGATCGTCGCGCGCAGGCCGAGATCGAGCATCCGGTCGATCGGATGGTTCTCCAGTCGGTCGACGTTGCGCAGCGCCACGTTCGACAAGGGGCACACGGTCAGCGTCATCGCATCGCGTGCGAGGCGCGCGACCAAGGCCGGATCCTCCAGCGCGCGGTTGCCGTGGTCGATCCGATCGACCTGGAGGATGTCGAGCGCCTCGTGGATATAGGCGGGCGGGCCCTCCTCACCGGCATGCGCGCACAGCATCAGCCCGGCATCCGCCGACGCCGCGAACACGCGCGCGAACTTCGATGGCGGATGGCCGACCTCGGACGAATCGAGCCCGACGCCGATGAACTGGTCGAGCCACGGCTCCGCCTGCGCGAACGTCTTGAACGCGTCCTCCTCGTCGAGATGGCGGAGGAAACTCATGATCAGCCCGACCGACATGCCGTGCTTGGCCTGCGCTTCGTCGATCCCCGCGAACAGACCGCGCGCGACGACGTCGAACGGGATGCCGCGGTGCGTGTGCGTCTGCGGATCGAAGAAGATCTCGGCATGCACCACACCGTCCTGCGCGACGCGGTCGAAATAGGCGACCGCCAGATCGCGGAAATCCTCTTCGGTCTGGAGCACCGCGGCCCCCGCGTAATAGATATCGAGAAAGGTCTGGAGATTGGTGAAGCTGTATGCCGCGCGGACGTCCTCGACGCTCTTGAACGGGATCGCGACCTTGTTGCGCTCGGCCAGCGCGAACATGAGCTCGGGCTCCAGGCTGCCCTCGATATGGAGGTGAAGCTCCGCCTTCGGCAGGTTCGTGATGAAGTCGTCGGTCATGATCCGTCCTGTCGCTTGGGTCGCGGTGGCTGCAACCATTCCGCCCGCCACGCACTACCGCAAGTGCGAAAGCCGTTGCATGACAATCCTGTCACGTTACCGAGCGGCGATACTTACGCGAAGGACACCATCGATGCCGACAGGATTGGTCGCACTACTCGACGACATTGCCGGGATCACCAAGCTCGCCGCCGCCAGCCTCGACGATATCGCCGCGACCACCGGCAAGGCGGGCAGCAAGGCGATCGGCGTGGTGGTCGACGATGCCGCCGTCACGCCGCGCTACATGGTCGGGTTCGAGCCGAAGCGCGAACTGCCGATGATCGGCAAGATCGCGCTGGGATCGTTCCGCAACAAGCTGGTCTTCATCCTGCCAGCCGCGTTGGCGCTGAGCGCGTTCGCGCCGTGGTTGCTGACACCGTTGCTGATGATCGGCGGTACGTATCTGTGCTTCGAGGGCGCGGAGAAGATCCTCGAGGCATTCGGCGGCGGTCATGCCGAGGAGGTCGTCGAGGCGTCGGTCGATGCAGCGACGCTCGAGGCACAGAAGGTCTCGGGCGCGATCCGCACCGACTTCATCCTATCCGCCGAGATCATGGTGATCGCGCTGTCGGATGTCGCGACCAAGCCGATCTGGGAGCAGGCGATCGTGCTCGCGCTGGTCGGGATCGTGATCACCATCGGCGTCTACGGCGTGGTCGCGCTGATCGTGAAGATGGACGATATCGGGCTGCATCTGGCGCAGCGCAGCAGCGCGGTCGTGCAGGCGATCGGGCGCGGTCTGGTGAAGGGTATGCCCCTTGTCATGTCGGCACTGTCGGTGATCGGCACCGCAGCGATGGTCTGGGTCGGGGGGCAGATCATCGTTCACGGGATCGAGGAATTCGGATTCACCGCTTTGCCGCACTGGATCCACGATACGGCGGAGGCGGCTTCGCACGCGGTGCCGTTCGCCAAGGGCGCGGTGAACTGGGCGATGAACGCGTTCTTCTCGGGGATCGTCGGTCTGATCCTGGGCGGCGCGATCGCGCTGGGCTTGCATGCGGTGAAGAAGCCGAAGGCACACTGACCAACAGGCGTTCCCCGCCCTTCCTTGTTCTCCCGCGGGAGCCCAGTCTGGATCCCCGCCTTCGCGGGGAAACACATCGCGGTTAGTTGTAAGGCGCTAGCACCACCACAAAACACCACCCCGGCGAAGGCCGGGGCCCAATTGGGGAACGGAGGTAACGATGGACAGCCCGTCGTTACTGCGACCTTTCCAATTGGGCCCCGGCCTTCGCCGGGGTGGTGCTCATTTAGCCGGTGTGGCAGCTTCGGAGGGAAAGAGACGCCCCCTACTTAGCCGTCCACTTCCCCATCCAGCCCAGCACTTCCCCATACCATTGCCGCGAGTTCTTCGGCTTCAGCACCCAGTGGTTCTCACCCGGGTTCACCAACAACCGCGAAGGGATCCCGCGCCGCTGCAACGCGGTGAACGTCGCCAGCCCCTGCGTGTAGGGAATGCGAAAGTCCTTCTCGCCGGTGATCACCAGCATCGGCGTCTTCCACTTCGCCACGTAATTGACCGGGTTCCATTTCTCGAACGCCTGCGGGTCCTCGTAATAGGCTTTCCCGCCATGCTCCCACTCGTCGAACCAGAGCTCTTCGGTCTCGTACGCCATCGCGCGCGCATCGAACACGCCGTCATGCTGGACGATGCACTTGAAGCGATCGGGCCACTGCCCCTCGATCCAGTTCATCATATAGCCGCCGTACGACGCACCGAGCGCGCACGCATTGTCGGCATCGAGCCACGCGAACTTGTCGGTCGCGGCAGCCAGCCCCTTCTTCAGATCCTCGAGCGGCCAGCCGCCCCAGTTGTTGCTGATCGCGTCGGTGAAGCCCTGTCCGTACCCGGTCGACCCATGGAAATCGACCGCGACCAGACCATAGCCAGCGCCTGCGAACACCGCCGGGTTCCAGCGATACGACCAGCTGTTGTTGCTCGATCCCTGCGGGCCGCCGTGGACCATGTACGCGATCGGCACCTTGCCGGTGGAACCGTACGGCTTCACCGCATAGCCCCAGACGGTGTCCGCGTTCGCGCCCTTGAAGTTGAACCGCGTGACCGTCGGCATGTCGATCCCGGCGAGCTTGGCGGCGTTGACCTGCGTCAGCCGCTGCGGTGTGCCGGTGCCCGCGACACGGTAGAAGTCGGCCGGTGCGATAAGGCTATCCATCGCGACCACAGGCCCCCGCGGCGTGATCGCGACCGCGCTGACGTGACCTTCCTGCGTCAGCCGCGTGACCGCACCGCTCTTCGCATCGACGCGGAACAGCGGCGTCTCCTGCGTGTCGTCCGCCGTTACGTAGAGCGACTTCGAGTCCGGCGCCCACGCGATCGAGCCGACCGACCGATCCCAGCGCTCGGTCAGCGACACCGTCTTGCCGCTGGCGATATCGCGCAGCGTCAGCACCTGGCGATCCGCCTCGAACCCCGGCCGGCGCATCGCGAAATAGGCGAGTGTGCGGCCATCGGGCGATACGGTCGGGAGGTTGTCGGTCGCCTTGTTCCCCGCGGTCAGGTTGACCGGTGCCGCCGAGCCGTCCGCGGGCACCGAGAAGATGTCGAGATTGGTCGACAGTGCCTCGATCCGGCCGGCTTCGCGCAGCGCGAAATAGACGGTGCGGCCGTCCGGGCTCCACGAGATTTCCTCACCGCCGCCATTGGGCTTCGATGGTGTATCGCCAACCAACGCGCCGACCAATGGAACGCCGTTCCCGGTCGCACCTGCGGCGGTCAGCGGCAGGACGAACAGCTGAGAGCGCGTGCCGTCCGCCCACGTATCCCAATGCCGCACGAACAGCTGGTCGTACGTCCGCCCGGCACCCGCGTTCGAATCCTTCTTCACCATCGCCGGCTCGAGGCTCGGCGCGCTCGGCTTGCGATCCGCCCAGACGAGCAGCTTGTCGCCCGTCGGCGCGACCTTGAAGCCGCTGAACCCACCCTTGAAGCTCGTCAGTTTGCGCGGTGTGCCGCCGGTGACGGGCACCGACCAGACCGCATCCTCGCCGCCCTTGTCCGACGTGAAATACACCGTGTTGCCGACGATCTGCGGTTCGTTCTCGTTGACCTGCGGGTCGGCGAGCAGCTTCACCGGTGTCGCACCCTGCGTACTCAGATCGAGACGCCAGAGATCGTAGCGCCCCTTGTCCGCCGCGAGATCGGTCTCGCGCTGCGCCCAGACGAGCCAATGCCCGTCCTGCGACGCGGCCGGCGCACCGACGCGGCTGAGCATCGTCACGTCGTCGATGGTGAGTTGCCGGGCGGCGGCAGGGGCACTCGCAAAGGCGAGCACGGCGAGGCTGGCGGAGAGCATGATCTTCATCGACGTGTGATAGGACGCTTGCGGGATTATGCGCAATCACCGGGGTTTGTTGGCGGGCGAATCGTCCTTCTTAAGCGTGAGCAGAGGATACCGTCGCCTATCCAGCGCACCACCCCGGCGAAGGCCGGGGCCCAGCTGGAAAGGTGGCAATAACCGAGCGAAGTGGGCAGTTGGCAACGTCACCCACCTGGACCCCGGCCTCCGCCGGGGTGGTCAACCTTTAGGCTGCGAAGTTCGCCCTCGGCCAATGCATTACGCCAGGGTAAGTCCACCCCATGCCCCTCAAGCACTCCTTCCCCCCGATCGCCGCCCCGGACGCGCGCCTGCTCGTTCTCGGCAGTCTCCCCGGCGACCGCTCGCTCGCCGCGCAGCGTTATTATGCGCATCCGCAGAACCAGTTCTGGCAACTGATGTCGCCCGTCGTCGGTCGCGATCTCGCCGCGCTAGGCTATGACGATCGCCTCGCCACCTTGCGCGCGCGCCGAGTCGCGCTCTGGGACGTGATCGGATCGGCCCGCCGCGCGGGCAGCACCGATGCGGCGATCGCCGATACCGAGGGCAACGACGTCGCCGGCCTCGTCGCCACCCTCCCCGATCTTCGTGCGATCGCGTTCAACGGCGGCACCGCGCTGAAGCAGGGCATGATGCTGTTAGGACGTGACTTTATCGGCGCGGAGATCGTCGCGCTTCCGTCGAGCAGTCCGCTCCACACCGTCGGGCTCGCGGCCAAGCAACCCGCGTGGAGCGCACTGGCCGCGTTCCTGCTCGACCCGCCGGACTAGCGCGCCTAGCCTTCGCGCATGACCAGCCTCTACGACCTCACCGTCCCCGCCTTTCGCCGCGGCTTTGCCAGCCTCTCGGCCATCTTGACCGCCGGCGAGACGTTCGCCCGCGACCATGGCATCGCCGAAGCGGACATGCTCGACACCCGTCTGGTCGTCGACATGGCGCCGCTGACCGCGCAGGTGCAACGCGCGAGCGACACCGCCAAGGGCGCGATGGTGCGGATCGGCGGTATCCTCAATTTCGCGATGGCGGACGACGAGGCCAGCTTCGCCGCGCTCCAGCAGCGCATCGCCGCGACGCTAGCGTTTCTCGACACCGTTCCCCGCGCCGCGATCGACGGCAAGGAGGACGCCCCCGTCACGCTGGTCACGTCGGGCGGAAGCGTCGATTTCACCGGCCGAAGCTATGTGCTCGGCTTCGTCCTGCCCAATTTCTATTTCCACATTACAACGGCCTACGCGCTGTTGCGGATGCGCGGCGTGCCGATCGGCAAGATGGACTATCTCGGCCGATAGCGACGGCTGGCCAAACCCGGTGCGGTCCGGCAAGGGCGGCGGATGTCGATCGAAAGCTTCATTTCGCAGTACGGCCTGGCCGCGATCTTTCTCGGTGCGGCATTTGAGGGCGAGACCAGCGTCGTCACCGGCGGGCTGCTCGCGCACCAGCATTTGCTGCCGCTGGTCGGCAGCGCGGTGGCGGCGGTGACCGGGTCGTTCTTTGCGGACCAGCTCTTCTTCTTCGCCGGGCGCCATTACCGCGATACCAAGCGGGTCCGCCGGATCGCCGAGAAACCCGCTTTCGCCAAGGCTCTCGACACGCTCGACCGGCATCCGACGATATTCATCCTCGGCTTTCGATTCCTGTACGGCCTGCGCACGATCAGTCCCATTGCGATCGGCACCTCGCATATCCCAGCGCGCACATTCGTCGTGCTCAACGCGATCTCCGCCTTGGTGTGGGGCGTGGTCTTTACCGCGATCGGCTATGTGTTCGGCGACGGGCTGATCGAACTGGTCGACAAGGTCATGCCGAAGCAGAAGCTGGTCGGGGTGGCGATCCTGGTTGCGGTCGCGGCGCTGGTGATCGCCGCGATCCGC
Source organism: Sphingomonas sp. PP-CE-3A-406 (assembly GCF_003688625.1). GTDB lineage: Bacteria > Pseudomonadota > Alphaproteobacteria > Sphingomonadales > Sphingomonadaceae > Sphingomonas. The sequence goes on along the minus strand of NZ_RCWY01000003.1, from coordinate 620,634 downwards.
TTCTGGCGAGGCCGGCACGCCCGCAAGGCCGCGCCTCAGCCAACCGTCAGTCCAGATCGTTCTCGCTGATCACGACGATTTCTTGGTCGGGGTCACGGGCCAGCGCGACGACGCCGAGATCGGCGATCTCGTCGAGATGCTGCCGGAAGATCGCCACCGCATCACCCTCGGGTGCCACCGTGCTGAGCGCTTCGAGCACGTCGTACTGCACCGCGAACTGATAGCGTTCTTCGCTGACTTCGCCCTCGAACTCGACCTGACGCAGGTCGCTATTGTCCTCGAGGGTCTTCATATCGATGTCCAACCGGTCTACGGCCATGTTCTACGCTCCTAGATAGATGGCCGTTAAGCGCGGTTGGACCCTCGATGTTCCGCGCTCAGACGTCGAGGTTGGCGACGTTGAGCGCGTTGTCCTGGATGAACTCGCGGCGGGGTTCGACGACTTCGCCCATCAACTGCGTGAAGATCTCGTTCGCGCTCTCGGCGTTGACCGCGGTGACGCGGAGCATCGAGCGGACCGACGGGTCGAGCGTGGTTTCCCAGAGCTGTTCCGCGTTCATCTCGCCCAAGCCCTTGTAGCGCTGGATCGCGAGACCCTTGCGCCCCGCGGTCAGGATCGCGTCGAGCAGGTGGCTCGGACGCGAGACCTGCGTCGAGCCGCGTGTCGCGACGACGGTGGCGGAGCCGATAACGCCGGCACCGGTTTCCGCGCCCTCCTCGGCCTCTGGCTCTTCGGCCTGCGACGCCTTGCTCGCGGGGACGAGGTTCGAGGTGTGGGCATAGCTTTCGGCATGCTCGCCCGACAGCGCGTGCAGTTTGCGCGCCTCGGCTGACACCAGGAAGCTCGCCTCGATGATGTGATGGTCGGTCACGCCGCGCCATGCGCGCTGGAAATGAATGCCGCCGTCTTCGGTCAGTACCGCGGTCCACCGAGCATCGCCGTCGTCGAGTTCGAGACGGTGCGTGACGACTTGCAGCCGCGACGTGCGGTCCTCGACCGACGCTTCCGGATCGAACACGCCGCCGAGCGCGAGTGCCTCGATCATCCCGGCATCATAGCGCTTGGGAACGTAGCGCATCAGCGACCGCATCCGGCGCGCGTGATCGACCAGGTCCTTGAGGTCGCGCCCCGAACGACCGCCGCCGGGACCGTCGAGCACCATCGTATTGACGCCGGCATCGACCAGATATTCGTCGAGCGCCGCGTCGTCCTTGAGGTAGACCTCGGACCGGCCCTTGGTCGCCTTATACAGCGGCGGCTGGGCGATGTAGAGGTAGCCGCCCTCGATGATCTTGGGCATGTGACGGTAGAACAGCGTCAGCAACAGCGTGCGGATGTGCGCGCCGTCGACGTCTGCGTCGGTCATGATGACGATCTTGTGGTAGCGCAGCTTGTCCGCGTTGAAGTCGTCGCGGATGCCGGTGCCCATCGCGGTGATGAGCGTGCCGATCTCGCGGCTGGACAGCATCCGGTCCTCGCGGGCGCGCTCCGTATTCAGGATCTTGCCGCGCAGGGGGAGGATCGCCTGGAAATGGCGGTCGCGGCCCTGCTTTGCCGAGCCGCCGGCCGAGTCACCCTCGACCAGGAACAGCTCGGACTTGGCGGGATCGCGCTCCTGGCAGTCGGCGAGCTTGCCGGGCAGCGAGGCGATGTCCATCACGCCCTTGCGCCGCGTCAGTTCGCGGGCGCGCTTGGCAGCCTCGCGCGCCGCGGCGGCGTCGATGATCTTGGCGACGATCGCCTTGCCGTGCGCGGGGTTCTCTTCGAGCCACTCCGCCATCTTGTCGGCCATCAGGCTTTCCAAGGGCTGGCGGACTTCGGACGAAACGAGCTTGTCCTTGGTCTGGCTGCTGAACTTCGGATCGGGCAGCTTGACCGAGACGATCGCGGTCAGGCCTTCGCGCATGTCCTCGCCAGTGAGCTGGACCTTTTCCTTCTTCAACAGCCCCGATTTCTCGGCGTAGTTGTTGAGCGTGCGCGTCAGCGCGGCGCGGAATGCGGCCATGTGCGTGCCGCCGTCGCGCTGGGGGATGTTGTTGGTGAAGGCGAGGACGTTCTCGTAATACGAGTCGTTCCACTGGAGCGCGACGTCCATCGTGACGTCGTCGCGCGTGCCGCTGATCGCGACCGGCTCGGGCATCAGCGGGAGCTTTGCGCGATCGAGATACTTCACGAACGCGGCGATGCCACCTTCGTAATAGAGCTCGACGGTCTTGCGCTCTTCGCTGCGCGCGTCGCTCAGGAACAGGCGGACGCCCGAGTTGAGGAAGGCGAGCTCACGGTAACGATGTTCGAGCTTGTCGAAGTCGAAATCGGTGATCTTGAAGGTGGCGGGCGACGGGAAGAAGGTGACGCGCGTGCCCTTCTGGCCTTCGGTGGCGGGACCGACGACCTTCAGCGGCGCGACCGCGTCGCCGAACGCGAAGCGCATGTAATGCTCCTCGCCGTTGCGCCAGATCGTCAGGTCCAGCCATTCGCTCAGCGCGTTGACGACCGAGACGCCGACCCCGTGCAGGCCGCCCGAAACCTTGTAGGCGTTCTCGTCAGAAGTGTTCTCGAACTTACCGCCGGCGTGGAGCTGGGTCATGATGACCTCGGCTGCGGACACGCCTTCCTCGGTATGGATGCCAGTCGGGATACCGCGGCCGTTGTCGGTGACCGAGACCGAGCCGTCGGCGTTGAGGACGATGTCGATCCGGTCGCAATGCCCCGCCAGCGCCTCGTCGATCGCGTTGTCGCTGACCTCGAACACCATGTGGTGGAGACCGGAACCGTCGTCGGTGTCGCCGATGTACATGCCGGGGCGTTTGCGGACCGCGTCGAGGCCCTTCAGGACCTTGATCGAGTCCGCGCCATAGTCGCCCATGTTCGGGAGGTTGGGATTGTTGGTTTCGGGGTTGGATGCCATGCCGAGTATATAGGCATTCGGGGGCCGAAACGGAAGCGAAATGGCCTGTAGGGGCGAGGCGTGCCGCGCCGGAAGTGCACGAAGTGCAGACGCTGGGAGCGTTTTGGTGCGGGTGTGCACTTCGAGGGTCGGGCGAGTCGGTTTCGAGGGGGTTGGGAGCGCCATGCGGGGATGGTGACAGGGGTGGGCTGTGTAGGACAGCGCGCACCCTAGCACCGCGTCGGCGAAGGTAGCACCACCCCGGCGAAGGCCGGAGTCCAATTGGAAAGGTCGCGGTAAGGACGAACTGCACTTCGTCAGGAATGTCCCCCAATTGGGCCCCGGCCTTCGCCGGGGTGGTGTAATCTAGAGGAGGCGGGCTTGTCCCTCTCCCCTTGGGGAGAGGGAGGGAGGAGCCGTAGGCGACGGAAGGGTGAGGGGGAGTTGGGATCAGTCTTGCGAGCCTCACTCCCCTCTCCCTTCCCACCGCAAGCGCGGCGGGCCCCTTCCCTCTCCCCGGAGGGGCGAGGGAGGCGGCCCTCAGAAGCGGTCGGCGCGCTGACCTAGCAGGGTCACTTCGACGCGGCGGTTGAGGCGCATGCCGGCCGGCGTCGCGTTGGTCGCGACCGGGTCGCGCTCGCCGTGGCCGACGACGCTGAACCGCGCGCGCACCACGTCCATGTCGTCGAACGCCTGGCGGACGCTGGCCGCGCGGCGCTCGGACAGGTCCTGGTTATGCGCGTCCGTCCCGCGCGAGTCCGTGAACCCGTCGATCGCGACGCGGACACCGGGGTTGCCGCGCAAATAGCGGGCGAGCGGCCGCAGCTTTTCGATCGCGCCGGGACGCAGCACGTCGCTATCGGTGCGGAACAGCACGTCCTCCTGCAGCGTCAGAGTCGCGCCGCGTGGGGTCTGGCGGAATCCGTAATTGCGCATCGCGCCACGATCCCACGTCGTGGTGGTCTCGACCACCGTGGTGCCGCCGCCGCGGTCACCGCGATAGCCGCCCGGGTCACGGCCATACGCATCCCAGTCGAACCGGTCGCGACGGGGGCCTGCGATCCGCGCGAATTCGCGGTTGGCGTCGTCGGCCTCGCGCGGGCTGATCCGGCCATCGCCGTTCGCGTCGAAGTTCGGCATCACGAATGCGATGCCGCGCCGCGTATTGCGCAGTTCGGGGTAGAGCACCGGCACGCCGGCGCCTTCGAGGCGGTAGCCGGGGCGCAACCAGGGGGCGCGGCTCATGTCGTAACGCCCCTCGGGCCGTCCGCCGTCTCGGACTTGCGCGAAAACGGGGGCGGTGGTTGCTGCGACCATCAATACGCCAAGGGCTGCGCGCGTGAAATTCCGGGTCATTATGATCTCTCCGTGTCTTCGATGGACGGAGCTTTGCCCGCGCCCGCTTGAACGCGCGGTGAGCCTGCTCGACAGCGCGCGTTCAGCCTAACGCCCGACCGCGATGCGCGTTGCCTGACCGCCGATCGCATCGAACAACGCGTCTTCGGTGCCGGTCATCCACACCTGGCCGCGACCTGAGAGGCGGGCGAACAGCGCCGCGCGGCGGGCTGGATCGAGATGTGCGGCGACCTCGTCGAGGAGCAGGACGGGGGACTGGCCGGTCCGCTCGGCAACGAGGTCGGCGTGCGCGAGGACGATGCCGAGCAGGAGCGCCTTCTGTTCGCCGGTCGAAGCGAGCGACGCGGCGCGCGCCTTGTCGAGATGCGTGACGATGAGGTCGACGCGGTGGGGGCCGCTGAGCGTGCGCCCGGCGGCGGCGTCGCGCGCACGGCCCTGGGCGAGGTCGGCTTGCAGGCGAGTGGTATCGCCGTTCCAGCCTTCAAGCGTGAGGCCGGCACGTGGGAACGGGCCGTCGTCTTGTTCCGTTAGTCGTGTTCCGAGCAGCGTCACCGTCTCACGCCGGGCGGCATCGACGGCGGCGCCGTGCTCGGCCATCTGCGCTTCGAGTGCGGAGAGCCAGTCGCCGTCGGGGCGGCCTTCGTCGGCGAGCAGGCGGTTTCGCGCGCGCATCGCCGCGTCGTAGCGGGCGGCGTGGTGGGCGTGGCTCGGGGCGAGCGCGAGCGTGAGGCGGTCGAGGAAGCCGCGACGCTCGCCCGCCGGGGCGACGAAGAGGCGGTCCATCGCGGGGGTGAGCCACAGGATCGTGAGCCACTCGGCAAGCGCGTTGGCGGTGGTGGTGGCGCCCTGGATGCGGACGATGCGGCGTTCCGGGGCAGAGGCGAGCGTGCCGGTTGCGACGTCGACTTCGCCAACTGCGGGTGTTTGCCCATCCGCACTCTTCTCCCCTTCCGCTTGCGGGAGGGGTCGGGGGAGGGGCGCGTTTTCCTCGGGAGCGGACGCCAGTACGTACGTCGCGCCCTCCCCTAACCCCTCCCGCACGCGGGAGGGGAATTCTGCCGCGTTCTTCTGCGAGCGCTCTGGAAACAGCGTGGCCGCTACGCCGAATCCGCCTGCCCCGCCTTGCCGCGCCATCTCGCCCAGCGCCGCGCGCCGCAGTCCGCGGCCGGGGGCGAGCAGCGACACCGCCTCCAGGATATTCGTCTTGCCCGCGCCGTTCTCGCCGGTCAGCACGACGAACCCTGGTCCCGGCGCCAGCGTCAGGTCGGCGTGATTGCGGAAATCGGTGAGGACGAGGCGCGAGAGCATTGCCTCGGCCTTAGAGCAGTTTCGAAACTGATTGCATCGCCCTTTTCCGTTCGCCGCGGGCGAAGTCGAAGGGCATGGCACGAGCACCAGTGCTTAGACTTCGCTCAGCACGAACGGAGTAAGGGACCGATCTGACCAATCTGCGCGAGCGACACGCCCGGTCCACTATCGAGCAGCGCGTCAGGCGGCGATCCGCTCCGCCGCAATCACGGGTGCAGCTGCCGCGGTCGCGGCCTTCTGCGTGCTGAGATACGATGCGAGCGCCGGTCCGAGTTCGCGCTGCGCCCGCAAATACGCGACAGGCGTGACGATCCCGAGCCGTTCACGCGCCGCATCGAGAGGCTCGTGGAGCAGTTCGAGATAATCCTCGCCCGATACCCACTTCGCTTTGCGCCCGTTGCGATAGCCTTCCCAAACCGCCTTGGCGAACAGCTTGCTGCCGGTAACGCGCATGCTCTTTAACGCCGCGGCCGAGCCGATCAGCGCCCAGCCGAGCCCGCCGACCTGCGCATAGCTGAACGCGACGAGTGCCGCTTCGCCCATGCTTTCGTCGGCCTTGTAGCCGGTCAGCACGTGCCAGATGTCGTGCGTGTCGCGTACCCGCCGGCCGAACCACGCATAAGGGTGCGCCAGGTCGTCCTCGGATGGCACGAGCCGCGAGACCTCGACCAGCCCGTCGGCGGAATAGCCCGTCGTCTCGAGGAAAGTGCGATACGCCGCCCCGACCGTGCCGGGCGCGAAACTCGCGACGAACGCGGGGTCGGAGAAACGCTGCGCCAGTTCGACGCGATCATAGGCAATCCGGCCACCCTGCTCGGAAGCGATCAGCCGCGCGTAGTTCATCGGCGCATTGCCGACGTTGAGCGCGCGCATGATCCGGAACACCTGCGTCGTGTCGTCGCCATTCGCGAGCAATTTCTTGATCGCATCGAACGCCGTACGCCAATCGCGACGACCGGTCGTACCGGGAAACGGAGGAAGCTTCGCCATCGAGTCGACTCCTTACTGACATCACTGTTAGTATTGAGCGACTGGCGAGGAGTCAATCGAGGACGGCATCTACTTCGACGCGCATTTGCGTAGCCGCTTGCGCAAGGTCGTGATCGAGAGTTGCTAAGGACCAACCGCGCGCGACTACGATCGCGAGGTGAAGGGCGTCTCCAGAGCGCAGCTTAAGATCACCGCGATCGAGCAACGTCGCTGCCAACGCAAAATCGGTTTCGGTGACTGACTCTACGTGAAGTTCTTCGGCACAAAACCGTTGCCACACGTCCATCACACCGTTCCAGCCAACGGTATCGATGACACCCAGTCGCCGTTTCATCGCAAGCGCACCGGAAAACTCGGTGACGACCCAATGACTGACCGCCAAAGTATCAGCCCGTCGCGATAGCCACGCGCGTACCTCCTCGCTTTGCGCCTCGGCGGTGAAGGCCGACACCATCACCGCCGTGTCGCAGTAGAGGGTCAATACCGCGAGCCGTCACGCATCTGCCGGACGAGGTCACGTGCAGACGTCGGATCGTGAGGTAGCGACTTCGCCAGCGCCTCTAACGCGTCGACGTCGATGGGCTTGCGGCGCGGGAGCGGCGGCGCCTGGGGCGTTACGCGGGCGAAGGGTTGGCCGTTGCGCGTGATCTGCACGGCCTCGCCAGCTTCGAGCCGGTCGATCAGTGTGCCTAGCTCGTCTTTCAGATCCGCGATGTTGATCGAGTCCATGATCCGGCTCCTGCCTGTCGCGCCGCTATACCACGGCGCGACAGGCAGACCGAATCACACGCGCATCGGCATCAGCACGTACAGCGCGGGCGACTTGTCGTTCTCGCGGATCAGCGTCGGCGCGGCGGCGTCCGCCAGATGCACCTCGACCATGTCGCCGTCGATCTGCGCGAGAATGTCCATCAGATAGCGGCTGTTGAAGCCGATCTCGAACGGCAGCGCGACGTAATCGCCGGGGACTTCCTCCGCGGCGGTGCCGTTTTCGGGCGATGTGACCGACAGCGTGATCTTGTCGCGGTCGAGCGCCATCTTCACGGCACGCGTTTTCTCCGTCGCGATCGTGGAGACGCGATCGACGCCTTCCATGAAGCTTTTCGGGTCGATCTTGAGGATCTTGTCGTTGCCGGTCGGGATCACGCGGCTGTAATCGGGGAAGGTACCGTCGATCAGCTTCGAGGTCAGGATCGCCTGGCCGAGGTCGAAGCGGATCTTGGTCGGCGACAGCGAGACGCCGACCGAACCGTCGACCTCGTCGAGCAGCTTGCGCAGCTCGCCGATGCATTTGCGCGGGACGATCACGTCGGGCATCGATTCGGCACCCTCGGGACGCGGCAGCGTGACGCGGGCGAGACGGTGACCGTCGGTCGCGGCGGCCTTCAGCACCGGGTTCGAACTGTCGCCATCCGCCACGTGCAGGAAGATGCCGTTGAGATAATAGCGCGTCTCTTCGGTCGAGATCGCGAAGCGCGTCTTGTCGATGATCTGCTTGAGCGTCTCGGCGGGCAGTTCGAACTGGGTCGGCAGTTCGCCCTCGGCGATCACCGGGAAATCGTCGCGCGGCAGCGTGCCGAGCGAGAAGCGCGCGCGGCCTGCGACGATGCTCATCCGGCCTTCCGACGCGGCGAGCTGGACCTGCGAGCCTTCCGGCAACTTGCGCGCGATGTCGAACAGCGTGTGCGCGGACACGGTGGTCGCGCCGGGCTGGTCGACCGCGGCTGCGATCGATTCGTTGATCTGGAGATCAAGGTCGGTCGCCATCAGCTTGAGCGTGCCCTCGGCGGTCGCCTCGATCAGCACGTTCGACAGGATGGGGATGGTGTTGCGCCGCTCCACCACGGACTGGACATGGCTCAGCCCCTTGAGGAGCGTTGCGCGTTCGATCGTCGCCTTCATCGTAATTCCCCCCGCCACCACAGCCAGAATCGGGGCTGGGGGCAATCCGCAGATGGCTTACCCAACAACAAAGGGTCGGAGCAAGCGCCCCGACCCTTCTTTGATCACGGTAAACGTCGCGTTAAAGCGCGGGCACCGTTTCGATCAGAAGCGGAAGCCGTAGCTTGCGACCACCTGATGGCGATCCGTGTCGACATCGAAGCGCCCGCTGGTGCCGCCGGTCGCATAGTCGATGTTGCTGCGCTCATACTTCGAATAGCGGTATTCGAGCTTGGCATAGCTGTTTGGACCGACCGCGTGCTCGGCACCGGCACCGACGCGCCAGCCGTCGAGATTGAAATCGGTGTCGGTCGTCTGGTTCGTATCGCCGGCTAGCACGTTCAGCTTTGCGTTGGTGTAACCGCCCTTGACGTACAGCATCGTCGTCGGTGCGACGACATAGCCTGCGCGCGCGCCGACATAGATGTCGCGGCCTTGCTTGACGCGACCGAAGCCGAAGTCGCTGGTGTAGTCGTTGCGGTCGCTCTTCGAGGTCGAGCCGGTCAGCTCGGCTTCGGCGCCGAGCACGATGTTGTCCGAGGTCGCGATGTCGTAGCCGATGCCGCCGCCGTACAGCAGTCCGTCGATCTTCTGGTCGTCGCGTCCGTTGTTGTTGGACACGCTGCTGCCGGCGCCGGTGTGGTCGTAGCCGAGCGTGCCTTCGATGCGGGGGCCGGTGAAGGTCGGGTTGGTCTGCGCCAGGGCGGGTGCGGCCACTGCGGTGGTGGCGAGCAGCGAGACGGCGATGAGCGTACGCATTGGGGTTACTCCTTACTGATCTGGCGCCCCGTTACGCGGGGCGGACCGCTTCAATGGACCAACCGCGCGGGCGTTGCATGAACCCCAGATAAACACGGAAATCCGTTGCTTTTGCGCCACAGGGGGTTGAAACGCGGGCCATGATTCCAAGCCAACGGCAGGGTGAAGGCGACGCCCGATCAACCGATAGTCCGGCCCTTCGCAAGGGTCGCGATTTCGTCGCGCGGCACGGCGAAACCGTGTTCAATGCGGCGCATCGGTTGCAGGGGGATGCGGCACATACGCCGTTGACGCGGGCGGGGTTCGCGCAGGCGGACGAACTGGGCCGGGCGTTGCGCGAAGAGCTGGGGGCGAAGCCGGCGCTGACCCTGTGGGCATCGCCGACCGGGCGGGCGTTGCAGACGCTCGCGGTGATCTGCGAACATCTGGAGCTGGATTGGCATGATGCGCGGACCGATGCCCGGTTGGTCGAGATCGACATGGGGTCGTGGGGCGGGCGCTATTATGCGGACGTCGTCGATGAGGTCGGGTCGGTGATGCTGCCGGGGGGCACGCTGAAGCCTGCGCCCGATGGCGAGACGTATGCAGAGATTGCTGCGCGGGTTGGCGGGTGGCTGGCGGATACCGCGGAAGATCCGGGCGATCGGCTGGTGATCATGCACGGGATCTCGAGTCGGGTGATGCTCGGCGTGATGACCGGGGCGGCGGTCGATCCGTTGCTCGGCGCGCCGGTTGCGAAGGGCTTGCCGCAGGGGTCGGTCACGCTGGTGGAGAATGGGCGGGCGACGGTGCCGCATCGGGGTACGGGATTCGCTCCGGCGTGAAATTCGCGTGGGTCGAAGGCCTCTCATCGGGCTCAAGCACTTCTGCCCCCCTCCCTGGAAGGGAGGGGTTGGGGGTGGGTCGGCTTCCGCGCGTTCGAACCGTTGGGGCTCGAGCAGGCCTACCCACCCCCAACCCCTCCCTTCCAGGGAGGGGAGTTCTGTGGCGTTTGGTGTTGGCGTTGGGGATGCTCGCGATTGCGGCTCCCGCCGCGGCGCGTGACACGATCGGCATCTACCAAGGGTGGGGCGCGTTTCGCGATGCGAGCCCCGCGCGGTGCTTCGCGATATCGCGTCCGGTGATGGCGGGGGGGCGTTCGTCCGGGTTCGCGAGCGTTGCGACGTGGCCGAAGCGGGGTTTGCGCGCATCCTTGTATGTGCGGCTGAGTCGCGAGCGCGATCGGTCGGCCGGAGTGACGCTGACGGTGGGCGAGCGTCGGTTCACCTTGGTCGCGAACGGTCTGGACGCCTGGGCGAGCGATGCGCCGAGCGACCGGGCGATCGTCGCGGCGATGCGGTCGGGGCGGAGCATGAGCGTCGAGGCGGTCGGCCTCGGGGGGCGGCCGTTTGCGGATGTGTATGCGCTGTCGGGGGCGGCGACTGCGATCGATGCGGCCGTGTTGGCGTGTAGCGGGGGGTGACGTTTTGCTGCCCCGCGTTTCCAATAGACGTTCCGAACGAACCTTCACGATCCTCCCCCGCAAGGGGGAGGTGTCGCCGCAGGTGACGGAGGGGGAGGACACGGAACGAACGTGAGCGCAGGCCTCCCCCTCCGTCAGGCTACGCCTGCCACCTCCCCCTGGCGGGGGAGGATCGGAAGGGTGTCTACCTCCCTCTCCCGCAGCCAGTAGAAAAATCACGAAAATTCCGCTACGGGCTCGCGCATGCAGACCGCCGCGAACCTCATGCCTATTCCTGGGCACATCGATCCCGTGCCCGTTCCCCGCAGCTTCGTGCCGCGCAGCGATGGGCGGATCGACCTGCTCGGGCTGTCGCTCACCGATCTGCGGATGGCGCTGGAGACGTCGCAGCTCGAGGAGAAGCAGGCCAAGCTGCGCGCCAAGCAGCTGTGGCACTGGATCTACAATCGCGGCGCGACCGAGTTCTCGGCGATGACCGATATCTCGAAGACGATGCACCCGTGGCTCGAACAGCGCTTCGTGATCAGCCGGCCCAATGTGGTCGAGGCGCAGGTGTCGACCGACGGGACGCGGAAGTGGTTGTTGCGATCGGACGACGCGCAGGATTACGAGATGGTGTTCATCCCCGACGCGGATCGGGGCACGCTGTGCGTGTCGAGCCAGGTCGGCTGCACGCTGAACTGCACCTTCTGCCATACGGGCACGATGCGACTGGTGCGCAACCTGACGCCCGCCGAGATCGTCGGACAGGTGATGCTGGCGCGCGATTCGCTGGGTGAATGGCCGAGCCAGCCCGAGGGCCGCATGCTCACCAACATCGTGATGATGGGGATGGGCGAGCCGCTGTATAATTTCGAGAATGTCCGCGATGCGTTGAAGCTGGTGATGGACGGCGCGGGGCTCGCACTGAGCCGCCGCCGGATCACGTTGTCGACGTCGGGCGTGGTGCCAATGATGGCGCGCGCGGGCGCGGAGATCGGCGTGAACCTCGCCGTGTCGCTGCACGCGGTTACCAAGGAAGTGCGCGACGAGATCGTGCCGCTCAACCGGAAGTACGGCATCGAGGAGCTGTTGCAGGCATGCGCGGATTATCCGGGCACGAACAACGCGCGCCGCATCACGTTCGAATATGTGATGCTCAAGGACAAGAACGACTCCGACGACGACGCGCGCGAACTCGTCCGGTTGCTGCGGAAGTACGAGCTGCCGGCGAAGGTGAACCTTATTCCGTTCAATCCGTGGCCGGGCGCGCAATACGAGTGCTCGACGCCCGAGCGGATCAAGTCGTTCTCCAGCATCGTGTTCGGCGCGGGGATTTCGGCGCCGGTGCGGACGCCGCGCGGACGCGATATCGATGCGGCATGTGGACAGTTGAAGACCGCCTCGGAAAAGAAGAGCCGCGCGCAGATCGATCGCGAGGCCGCTGCCGAGGCTGATGCCGCCTTTGTCTGATCTCGGTTCGCTGGGATTGGCGGCGGGGGCGGGGATGCTGGGCGGCGCGATGAACGCGCTGGCGGGCGGTGGCAGCTTCGCGACGATGCCGTCGCTGATCGCGCTCGGCCTACCCTCGCCGATCGCCAATGCGACCAGCAACGTCGCGGTGCAGCCGGCGGCGATGGCGAGCGCATGGGCGTATCGCAGCGATCTGGGACCGGTCGGCGGGGTCGGTATCCGGACGCTGGCGGGGATCACGTTCGTCGGCGGGCTGGTCGGCAGCCTGCTGCTGTTCTTTACCCCGGCGACCGCGTTCGACGTGATCGTGCCGTGGCTATTGCTGACGGCGACGCTCGCGATCGCGTTCGGCAAGCCCGCGTCGACCTGGCTCCACGCACGCGTCGCGATCGGATCGCGCTCGCTGATCGCCGCGCAGACGTTGCTGGGGATCTATGGCGGCTATTTCGGGGGTGGCGTCGGGATGATGCTGACCGCCGCATGGGGATTGTTGGCCGGCGCCTCGCCCGCCAAGCTCGCCGCGCCGCGCACGCTGATGCTGGCGACCGCGAATGCCGCCGCGACGATCGTGTTCGCGGCAACGGGGATGGTCGCGTGGACATTGTGCCTGCCGATGATGGCGGGCGGCGTGGTCGGCGGGTATTTCGGCGCGCGGTTCGGGCGGAAGCTGCCCGACGGCGTGATCCGCGCCTGGACGCTGTTCGTGACCGCGACGACGACGGTCGTATTCTTCTACCGAGCGTACGCCTGAACCACGATGTTTCCCCGCGAAGGCGGGGACCCAGTCTGGGCACCCGCCTTCGCGGGTGAACAAGTTTGCTCGCTCATCCCGGCCGGCGCATCTTGAAGAGCGCGTCCTCGGTGATTTCGAAGTAATCCGCAGGCCCGCCGCCGCGCAGGATCGGTTGCGCGCGCGCCGTTTGGTAGACACCGTCCTCCAGCATCGCGGAGTCGATGTGGATCGCGACCGCCTCGCCGAGCACCAACCACTGGTCGAGCTCGCGGCCTTCCTTGGTTTCCAGACGGATCAGTTGCGTCAGCTTGCACTCGAACTGCGCGCGCGACGCGGCAACGCGCGCCGGTTTCACCTTGGTCGACGCGGCCATATCGAGCTTGGCGAGCGCGAACTCGTCGACGTCGGCGGCGACGTTCGCGGCGGTCGTGTTCATCGCCTCGCCGAGATCGCGCGATACCAGGTTCCAGACGAACTCGCCGGTCGCCTCGATATTGGCAACGCTGTCCTTCCACCCCATCGACGAGAAGCCGATCAGCGGCGGGCTATAGTTGAACAGGTTGAAGAAACTGTACGGCGCGAGGTTCGCCACACCGTCGGCGGACACGGTGCTGACCCAGCCGATAGGGCGCGGCGCGACGATCGCATTGAGGGGATCATGCGGCAGGCGATGGCCGTTCGTGGGCTCGTAAGAATGCCATTCGGTCATACGCTTATCCCTGCTATGCAACGTTTCGACTGCCTAGAGCGAAGGTCGAGCATGAACGATCCCCTACCCATCCCGATTATCAAGCGCCACAAACTGGCGACGCGCATCTGGCACTGGGTGACGGTGGTGACGATGTTCATCATGATCGGCAGCGGGATCGGCATCCTGAAGGCGCATCCGCGGCTGTACTGGGGACGGTACGGCGCGAATTTCGATACCGCGTGGACGACGCTCGACCAGTGGCCGAGCTGGCTGGTGTCGCTGCTCAACCTGCTGACGATCCCGGCGAGCTACAACCTCGCGCTGTCGCGGCGCTGGCATCTGTTGTTCGCGCTGGTGCTTGCCTTCGCGCTGCTCGGGTTCATGATCGTCAGCCTGGTCAACAAGCATTTCCAGCGCGACCTACGCGTGCGAGCCGTCGAACTGTCGCCGCGCGAGGTCGTGCATGACGTGAAGGAACATCTCGCGTTCCGCTTTCACGATCCCAAGCGGCCGGGCGCGTACAACATCCTCCAGAAGCTGTCCTACGTCGCGACGATCTTCGTGCTGATCCCGGTGATGATCCTGACCGGGCTGACGATGTCGCCGGGGATGGACGCGGCATGGCCGTGGCTGCTCGAGGTGTTCGGCGGGCGGCAATCGGCGCGCTCGATCCACTTCATCGCCGCTACCGGGCTGGTGCTGTTCATCATCGCGCATCTGGCGCTGGTGATCCTCGCGGGGACGTGGAACGAAGTGCGGTCGATGATTACCGGGCGCTGGACCGTACCCGCTCATGCCGAGGAGGACGTCACATGAGCACGATCATTACCCGCCGTGCGCTCGTCACGGGTGCCGCGGTCGGCGCGGGCGTTCTGCTGACCGGCTGCGACAAGATCGCCGCGAACCCCGAGGCGCGGAAGATCCTGTTCATGGGCGAGGACATGAACCGTGGGTTGCAGCGTGCGCTGACCAACCGCAACGCGCTGGCGCCCGAGTTCAGCCCCGCGCAGATGTCGCCGATCTTCCGCTCCAACGGCACGAGCAATCCGGGGACGGCCGACTATACCGCGATGGTCGTCAACAACTTCGCGGATTACCGGCTGAAGGTCGGCGGGCTGGTCGATAACCCGCTGTCGGTGTCGCTGCCGCAACTTCGCCAGATGCCGTCGCGGGCGCAGATCACGCGGCACGACTGCGTCGAGGGCTGGAGCGCGATCGGCAAATGGCAGGGGCCGAAGCTCGGCGCGCTGCTGACCGCCGCGAAGATCCGCGACACCGCCCGCTATATCGTCTTCACCTGCGCCGACCTCTACCGCGGCGCGAATTACTACGAGTCGGTCGACCTGGTCGACGCGTTCCATCCGCAGACGATTCTCGCCTGGGCGCTGAACGATCAGGTGCTCGACGTCGCGCACGGCGCGCCCGTCCGGCTCAGGGTCGAACGGCAGCTCGGCTACAAGCACGCCAAATACGTCATGGCGATCGACGCGGTCGCCAGCCTCGCTGGGATCGGCAAGGGCAAAGGGGGCTATTGGGAAGATAACGTGGATTATGACTGGTACGCGGGGATCTGACGCGCGCCGAGGGGTGGCGCAATTCCGTACCAGTCATTAGCTAACGCGACATGGCTCTTTTCGATCGTTTCCTGGCCCGGCAGGTTAAAACCGGCGAACTTACCCTCATCCATGCCAACGGCACGGCCAAGCATTTCGGCAAGCCCGACCCTGCGTACAACCCCGTCACGATCCGATTGACCGAGCCTGGTGTCGCGGGGGCGATCATCCGCCATCCGGCATTGGGCGCGGCGGAGGCGTTCATGGACGGGCGCCTCGTGATCGAACGCGGCGACATTCGCGACCTGGTCAATCTGCTCAAGGGCAACAGCCCGTGGGAGCGGGGCGGTGGTCTCAATCCGTCGCTGCCGATCAAGCTGCTCGACAAGGTGGTCCACCGCGTCGACCGCGTGAACATGGCGCGCCGGTCGAAGAAGAACGTCGCGCATCATTACGATCTGTCCGACCGGCTCTACGACCTGTTCCTCGATGCGGACCGGCAATATTCCTGCGCGTACTTCACGGATGCCAGCAACAGCTTGGAGCAGGCGCAGAACGACAAGAAGGCGCACATCGCTGCCAAGCTGGCGATCCAGCCGGGGATGCGCGTGCTCGACATCGGCTGCGGCTGGGGCGGCATGGCGCTGTACCTGCACGCGAAGACCGGTGCCGAAGTGCTCGGCGTGACGCTCTCCCAGGAGCAGCTGAAGGTCGCGCGGCGGCGGGCGCAGGAAGCAGGCGTCGCCGACAAGGTGAAGTTCGAGCTGATCGACTACCGCGCGCTGACGGGAAGTTTCGACCGGATCGTCTCGGTCGGGATGTTCGAGCATGTCGGCCCGGCGCACTACAAGGCGTTCTTCCGCAAATGCCGCGACCTGCTGACCGAGGACGGCGTGATGCTGCTCCACACGATCGGCCGGATGGGCGGGCCTGGCGTCACCGACACCTTCACGACCAAGTATATTTTCCCGGGCGGGTATAACCCGGCGCTGTCGGAGATCGTGAAGGGGTATGAGGGGCTGCGGATGTTCCCGACCGATATCGAGGTGCTGCGCGTCCATTACGCGCTGACGATCGACCAATGGTATGATCGGACGGTGGCGGCGAAGGACGCGATCGTCGCGCTGTACGACGAGCGGTTCTATCGGATGTGGACGTTCTATCTGGCGGGCGCCGCGGCGGCGTTCCGGACTGGCGGGATGGTCAACTACCAGATCCAGCTGTCGAAGAGCCGGATGACGTTGCCGTTGACCCGCGACTACATGATCGAGGGCGAGCGGGCGTTGCGCGAGCGCTGACCTGCTCCCCTCCCTGGAAGGGAGGGGCTGGGGGTGGGTCGGTTGCTTGGGATGAGCGGCGCGCGCAAAACGGGCCGACCCACCCCTAACCCCTCCCTTCCAGGGAGGGGGACCGGTTGCGCTTTAGCGCGGCCCCTGGATCTGAGCCTTCGCAGCGGCGCGCTCGTCGCCGCCGATCTTGCCGTCGTGGTTCGCGTCGTATTTCGCGAACGTCGCCGCCAGCAGCGCCTGTGCCTCGGCCTGCGTGACCTTGCCGTCCTTGTTCTTGTCCGCGCTGGTGAACCACAGGTCGGCGAGACGCTTGGCATGGACCGGATCAGGACGCCCTGCCCCAACCTTCATGTTGTCGATCCGTGCCAGCACTTCGGCGCGGGTCAGGACGCCGTCCTTGTTGGTATCCGATGCGGCGAACTCGGTCTTGAACTTGGCAGCGGCCGAGGCGCGCGTTTCCTGCGCGAGCGCCGGGGTTGCGAGACCCGCGAGGACGAGAAGGGTGAGGCTTTGGCGTAGCACGGTCGGGACACTCCAGTGGATGTGCGGCGCGAATAGCGGGATTCGGTTGTACGCGCCATTAACGCGTGTCAGGCGTCCGGCGGTTGCGCGAACGCGCCTCAACGCATAGGGGCGCGGGCATTGGATATTGCCCGAAGGATCCTGCCCGTGACCGATCAGAGCAACCCCGCCGGCGGCGCCGGAATCAACCGCGTCGTATTGGCCTATTCCGGTGGCCTGGACACGAGCGTGATCCTGAAATGGCTCCAGCAGACGTATAACTGCGAAGTCGTGACCTTCACCGCCGATCTCGGCCAGGGCGAGGAGCTCGAGCCGGCGCGCGCCAAGGCCGAGATGATGGGCGTAAAGCCCGAGCACATCTTCGTCGACGATCTGCGCGAGGAATTCGTGCGCGACTACGTGTTCCCGATGATGCGGTCGAACGCGCTGTACGAGGGGCTGTACCTGCTCGGCACGTCGATCGCGCGGCCGCTGATCGCCAAGCGCCAGATCGAGATCGCCAAGATGGTCGGCGCCGACGCGGTCAGCCACGGCGCGACCGGCAAGGGCAACGACCAGGTCCGCTTCGAGCTCGGCTATTACGCGCTGTCGCCCGACATCAAGGTGATCGCGCCGTGGCGTGAGTGGGATCTCACCAGCCGCACCAAGCTGATCGAGTTCGCCGAACAGCACCAGATTCCCGTCAGCAAGGACAAGCGCGGCGAGTCGCCGTTCTCGACCGATGCGAACATGCTCCACACCTCGTCCGAGGGTAAGGTGCTCGAGAACCCGTGGGACGAGGTGCCGGATTACGTCTACTCGCGCACCGTGAACCCCGAGGATGCGCCCGATGTCCCCGAGTACATCACGGTCGATTTCGAGCGCGGCGACGGCGTCGCGATCAACGGCGAGGGCATGAGCCCGGCGACGCTGCTGTCGACGCTCAACGAATACGGCCGCCGCCACGGCATCGGCCGTCTCGACCTCGTCGAGAACCGCTTCGTCGGCATGAAGAGCCGCGGCATGTACGAGACTCCCGGTGGCACGATCTATCAGCTCGCACACCGCGGCATCGAGCAGCTGACGCTAGACCGCGGCGCTGCGCATCTGAAGGACGAACTGGCGCCGCGCTATGCCGAGCTGCTGTACAACGGCTTCTGGTTCTCACCGGAGCGCGAAATGCTGCAGGCCGCGATCGACCATAGCCAGCTAAAGGTATCGGGCACGGTCCGGCTGAAGCTCTACAAGGGCGGCGTGTACGTGGTGGGGCGGAAATCGCCGAACTCGCTGTATTCGGAGAAGGTCGTGACGTTCGAGGACGACCAGGGCGCCTACGACCAGCGCGACGCGGAAGGCTTCATCAAGCTGAACGCATTGCGGCTGCGCTTGCTGGGGCGGCGCGACCGGTAACGGTCGGTCGCGAACCTCGTTCGATATCGCGCGTTAACCAAATGTCATCGACTTGAGGGCAGGCTCGCATTTCTGATTGGGGAGATGCGACGTGCTGGCTGCAGTTCATGATAAACTGGTGTTCGGGCGCCGGGTGCGTCGCTTGGCGGCCGTGATCGCGGAACGGCTGCCGGACGGCGCACGGGTGCTCGACGTCGGATGCGGGAGCGGCGATCTGGCCGTGCTGATCATGCAAAAGCGCCCCGATGTCGTGATCGAGGGCATCGACGTGCTGGTCCGCCCCGATACTGCGATCCCGGTTCACGCTTTTGACGGCGCGCATATCCCGTTTGGCGACAACGCGTTCGACGCGGCGATCGTGGTCGACGTGCTGCATCATACCGACGATCCCGAAGCCGTTCTCGCCGAAATCGCGCGTATCGCGCCGATGGTGATCATCAAGGACCACTTGCGCGACGGGATCGCGGCGAACACCACGTTGCGATTCATGGATTGGGTCGGCAACGCAGCCCACGGCGTCCGATTGCCGTATAATTATCTGTCGCGCAAAGAATGGACGAACATCTGGCGGACGCTGGACCTCGGCAGCAGCCGGTTCGCCACGCGCTTGTCGCTGTATCCCCGTCCGTTCTCGTGGCTGTTCGATCGCGGGCTGCATTTCGTCACGGTGCTCTCGCGCTGAACAGAAGCGCACCGCCTGGCATCGAAAAACCATCGGACATGAAAAAGGGGAGGATACGGTGATCGTATCCTCCCCTTTTTCATGCCTGTCGCGCCGTCAGCGATCGGATCGGGTATCGATCAATCCGATCAGGAAGCTGGTGAACATCGTCTGCAACCCGATGACGCTCGCCACCATCGTGGGGATCGCCAGACGCATGAGATGGACCGGCTCCATCGGCCCGAATCCCGCCCGCCCCCATTGTGCGAGCAGACCTGCACTCCCCGCCATGCCAAGCAGCAGGAGCAGTCCGCCGACGATGCAGCCGCGTTCGACGCTGAAGTGGCGGCGGAATTGCTCGACCCGCATGCTGGTCGGCCACAAGGCGCTGGCGACGCCGTACAGCCGTGCGAGGATGCCGAAGCCGATCAGCTGACTGCCCAGCAGCATCGCCATCGCCGCGAACAGCATCGTCGTCGCGCTGAGTTCGATACCGCCAAGTTCGACACCGCCGGTCGCGAGCACCGCGACGCCCGCCGTGCCGCCAGCCGCCGCAAGCAAGCCGGGATAAACGAACAGGAACCGGGGAGCGTAGGTCAACAGGAAGCGCAGATGCCGCCAGCCGTCGCGCCACGTCCGTAAATGCGGCGGGCGGCTACGTCCGTCCTGCGACAGGGTCGTCGACACCTGACGGACGTCGAGCCGGTGCATGACCGCCTTGACCACCATCTCGCTGGCGAACTCCATCCCCGACGATCGCAATCCGAGACCCAGGACCGAGTCGCGGCGAAAACCGCGCAGGCCGCAATGGAAGTCGCCGATCCGCGCGTTGAACAGGCGTCGCCCGAGAAAGCTGAGGACCGGATTGCCCAGATACCGATGCAGCGGCGGCATCGCACCGGGTGCGATCCCGCCCTGGAACCGGTTGCCCATCACCAGTTCGCCGCCGTTGCGCAGCGCGGTGACGAACGGCATCAGCGCGAGAAAATCGTAGCTGTCGTCGGCATCGCCCATGATCACGAAACGGCCGCGAGCGGCGGCGATCCCGCCCAGCAGCGCAGCGCCATAGCCCTTCGCCTCAACCCCGACGAGGCGCGCGCCCATGGCATTGGCGATCTGGCGCGAGCCGTCGGTCGATCCGTTGTCGGCGATCACCACCTCGCCGGCGATCCCGCTGGTCCGCAGGAATTCCTGCGCCTTGCGGATGCACAGCGCCAGCGTCTCCGCTTCGTTGAGGCAGGGCATGACGATCGACAGTTCGAGCGCATCCTCCGCTTCGGTGCCCGACGTATCGCGTTCGACGATCGGCGATTGATAGGCCAGCACTGTCGGCATGGATGATCCTCCCTTGCCCGAAGGCATACGGAGGCAACGCTAAAAAGAGGGTTAACTATTCGCCGCTAAGCCGACGAGGTTCGCTTCAGGATGACCGCATGCCAAACCCGCCGCCATTCGAAGACGCGCCCGGTCCCGATGCCCGCCGCGCACACACGATTCGCTTCGACATTATCGTCGCGGTGGTTCTGGCGACATTGCTGTCGACCTGCTGGGCGATCACCGACTGGCACCGCGTCGGGCAATTGATCCTGCCCGATGCCGACGACATGATGCGGCTGGCGCAGGTGCGCGACTGGCTCAACGGCCAGGCCTTCGACGACTGGACGCAATATCGCATGGCGCCCCCGCTCGGCGCACCGATGCACTGGTCGCGGCTGAACGATTTCGGGATCGCGGGGATCATCCTCGCGGCGACGCCGCTGATCGGCCGTCACGGCGCCGAACTGACCGCGGTGCTACTGTATCCGGCGCTGCTGTTCGCCTGCAACATCGTCCTGTCGGTACGGATCGCCCGCCGGTTATGGGGAGACGGGGCGGCCGTCGTAGCGGCCATTCTGGCGGGCATCGCCTATCCCGGCATCACGCTGTTCCTCCCGGGACGGATCGACCACCACGCGCTGCAGATCGTCGTCATCGAAATTGCCATCCTCATGATGATGCGCCGACCGACGATCGTCAGCGGCGTCATCACCGGGATAGCCGTTGCGGCCAGTCTGGTCATCGGGCTGGAAACTGCGCCGCAAGTCGCCGCACTCGTCGCCACGCTGGCGATGTTCTGGGTCGTCTCCGGTGACCGCGAACGGTTGCGGTTAGCCGCGTTCGCGGCGGCCTTGGCCGCGACAACCGGCGTCTTCCTGGTGGCGATGCGGCCCAGTTATTGGTCAGCCGCGCTGTGCGATGCCTTCACGCCTGCATCCGCCACGGGCACGCTCGCTGTCGCCGCGGCGCTTGGAGCCTTGGCCGTGGCGACGCCGTGGCTGCGCACATGGCGATTGCGGATCGTCGCGGGCGGCGTGCTCGGTGCGCTTGCGCTAGGTGGCACGCTGGCCGCCTATCCCGGATGTCTGACCGGGCCGTATGGGATGGTCGATCCCTTCCTGCGCGCGGCCTTCCTGCCGCACATCGACGAAGCGAACAGCATCTTCGCGCAACCGTTTGCGCGCACGCTCTCGATCGGTGGACTGCTGCTCGCCGGATGTATCGCGTCGGTCTGGATGGTCGCGCGTGCACCAAAGCGCTGGGCCGTGACGATGCCGCTGGTCGGCGTGATCGGCATCTCGGCGCTCGTCTCGCTATCGCAGGCGCGGGGAACCTATATCGGTACGCCGACGGTCGTCCCGGTACTGGCCGGCCTGATCCTCGCGGCACGGCGGCGAACGACGTTGGCTGCGCCCGCGCTGATCAGCGCCTGGCTGGTATCGTCGGGCATCGCCTATTCCGAAGCCCCCACCCTGGCGCTCCGTATCCTTGCTCCCGGCGTACGGATCCCGCCGCCGATGACACCGCAGATCCTCTGCAATACCGGCGATGCCTGGGCGCAGGTCGATCGCTATCCGCCGGGTATCGTGATGGCGCCGACGAACATGGCGTCCTATCTGATCGGCGCGACGCATCTGTCGACGGTCGGCGCCGGGTATCATCGCAACAACCGCGGCAACATGGCGATGTATCGCTATTTCCTCAGCCGCCCCGATCGTAGCGCGGCAATCGCCCGCGCATGGAACGTTACCTATGTCGCCTTTTGCCCCGGCGATTTCTCCGAGATCGACGTGACCCACAGCTATCCGAGCAGCCTCGCAACGATGTTGCAATCCGGCCATGCCCCGGCGGGCTTCGAACGTCTTCCCTTGCGCGGGGCGAGGCTCCGCCTCTATCGCATTCGGTAACGACGTTGCGGTAGCGGGGAACGAGTGGACGACGGCATGACGGGGCGGCTGAAGTGGTGGCAGACGCGCGGGTTCGTCGTGGCGGTGGCGCTTGCGTCGATCATACCGTTGCTGTGGCCAGAGATCCCGCCGCTGGTCGACCTGCCCGGGCATATGGGCCGATACCGCGTCCAGCTGGCGATCGGCGATAATCCCTGGCTTTCGCAGTGGTATAACTTCCGTTGGCAGATGATCGGCAACCTCGGCATCGACCTGCTGATCGAGCCACTCGCGCCGATCTTCGGGTTGCAGCTGGCGGTGAAGCTGATCGTCATGGCGATCCCGGCGCTGACCGTAACCGGGCTGTTGTGGATCGCGCGCGAGGTGCACGGGCGAATCCCTGCGACCGCGCTGTTCGCGTTGCCGTTGGCCTACAGCTACCCCTTTCAGTTCGGATTCGTGAATTTCGCGCTGGCGATGGCGCTGGCGCTCAACCTGTTCGCGCTGTGGCTGCGGATGGGGCGGCTCAAGCGCACCCGGCTGCGCACCGCCATATTCATCCCGATCTCGTGCCTGTTGTGGCTGTGCCATACGTTCGGCTGGGGCGTGCTGGGCGTGCTCGCCTTTTCCGCAGAGCTGATCCGCCAGCACGACATCCGTCGCGACAGCGATCCCAAGAGCTGGGCGCATGGCTGGTTCAAGGCGTGCATCCAGGCCGGGCTGAACTGCCTGCCGCTCGCGCTGCCGATGGTGATGATGGTGGTCTGGCGGTCGGGCGATCATGTCGGCGGCAAGACGCAGGACTGGTTCAACTGGCGCTGGAAGATGAACTGGATCACGATGGTCCTGCGCGATCGCTGGATGACGTTCGACATCGCGTCGGTCACCGTGCTGTTCGTGATCCTGTTCCGCGGCGTGCGCGACCAGACGATTGAGTATTCGCGCAACCTGAGCCTGTCGGCGCTGTTCCTCGCGATCGTGTATATCCTCTTGCCGCGGATCGTGTTCGGCTCGGCCTATGCCGACATGCGGCTCGCGCCGTTCATGCTCGGGATCGCGGTGATCGCGCTGCGGCCGCGCCACGGGCTGTCGCTGCGCGGCGCGGCCGTCCTCGCGGTGCTGGGGTTTGCGTTCTTCGGCGTGCGGCTGGCGGGGACGACGGTCAGCTACCTGATGTACGATCGCAGCTACGACCAGGCGATCGCGGCGATCGATACGGTACCCGAGCGGTCTCGTGTCGTGTCGTTCGTCGGGCGACGCTGTCGCGACGACTGGGCCTATTCGCGACTCGAGCATGTCCCCGCACTGTTGCTGGAGCGGCGATTGGCGTTCACCAACGATCAGTGGTCGATGGCCGGCGCGCAGTTGATGACGACGCAGTATCCGGCGGCGAAGGGCTTTGCGCACGATCCCTCGGAGATCGTCAGCGACATCAAGTGCCGTGGCCAGTTCTGGCGGCCGATCTCGATGGCGCTGGAGAAATTTCCGCGCGATGCATTCGACTATGTCTGGCTGATCCACCCACCGAAGTTCGATCCGGCGCTGGTCCGCGATCTGACGCTGATCCGTCGCGATGGCACCAGCCTGCTGTACCGCGTCAACCGGGCTGCTGCTGCTCGCCCCGTCGGAACGGAGTAAGCTCGCCGAGATATTCCTGCTGCTCGGCGACGGCCTCGCGCTCGCGGACGAGATAGTCGGCGATCGCGCGGCGGAAGCTCGGGTCGGGGATGTAATGCGCGGAATAGGTCGCAACCGGGGCATACCCCCGCGCGAGCTTGTGTTCGCCCTGCGCGCCCGCCTCGACGGTCTTCAGGCCGCGCGCGATGGCAGCGTCGATCGCCTGGTAATAGCAGAGTTCGAAGTGGAGGAACGGCACCTCCTCGGTCGCGCCCCAATACCGGCCGTAAAGCGTCTCCTCGCCGATCAGGTTGAGTGCGCCGGCGATCGGTATGCCGTCGCGCTCGGCGAGGATCAGCAGCACGCGGTCGCCCATCGTCTCGCCGATCTGGTCGAAGAACGCGCGCGTCAGGTAGGGCTGGCCCCATTTGCGGCTGCCGGTGTCCTGGTAGAACACCCAGAACGCGTCCCAATGCTCGGGCGTGATTTCGGCGCCGACGAGGTGGCGGATCGTCAGACCTTCGACGGCGGCGGCACGTTCCTTGCGGATCGCTTTCCGCTTGCGGCTGGCGAGGACGGCGAGGAAGTCGTCGAAGCTGGCGTACCCCTCGTTCTTCCAGTGGAACTGCGTGCCCTGGCGGATCAACCAGCCCGCCGCCTCGAACAGCGCCACTTCGCCTGGGTCGATGAAGGTGGCGTGTGCGGAGGATAGCCCGCTTTGGTCGGTTACAGCTTCGAGCGCGGCGATCAGCGCGGGGGCCTGATCGGGGTCACGGAGAAGCAGGCGCGGACCGGGTACCGGGCTGAATGGTGAGGCGATCTGGAGCTTGGGGTAATATTGCCCCCCTGCCCGCTCCCACGCGTCGGCCCAGCCCTGGTCGAACACGTATTCGCCCTGGCTGTGGCTCTTGGCGTAGGCGGGAGCGATCGCGACGGGCTTGCCGTCAGGGCCGTCGACCATGACCGGCAGCGCCTGCCAGCCGGAGCGTCCACCGACGCTTTTCGAGGCTTCGAGCGCGGAGAGGAAGGCGTGGCCGACGAACGGGTTGGCGGTGCCGGAGCACGCCTCCCAATCCTCGGCCGCGATCGAGGTGACGCCTTGGGCGATGCGGGCTGTGACGGCGTTCATTGCCGCCTTAGGTAGAGACGCGAGGGCGCGCCTCCAAGACGGTCAGGCGGAAACCTGGACGATCGCGTCGATCTCGACCGCCGCGCCGAGCGGGAGGACGGCGACGCCGACTGCCGAGCGCGCGTGCTTGCCGCTATCGCCGAACAGCGCGACCATGAGTTCGGACGCGCCGTTGGCGACCTTGGCCTGATCGGTGAAGTCGACGGTCGAGTTGACGAACACGCCGAGCTTCACGATCCGCTCGACGCGGCCGAGCGTGCCGAGGGCCGCCTTCATCTGCGCAACGAGCATCAGGCCGCAAAGCTTGGCGGCCTCCTGCGCGTCTTCGAGCGAGACGTCGTCTCCGACGCGGCCCTTGACCAGGGCCCCGTCCTTGAACGGTAGCTGGCCCGAGATGTGGAGCATGCCGTTCGCCAGCACGGTCGGGACATAGGCGGCGACGGGCGCGGCAGCCTGTGGGAGGGTGAGGCCCAGCTCTTCGAGCTTGCGGTCGATACGATCGGTCATGGCGGAGGTATCACCACAGCGGTGGGGGATGGGTCAAGTGGGCCTTGGTACGAACCGCCGTTCGAGCAATCCTCCCCCGCCAGGGGGAGGTGGCTGGCCCTCGCCAGACGGAGGGGGAGGTAAGGGAAACCCGTGTTGCGTGTGCCTCCCCCTCCGTCGCCTGCGGCGCCACCTCCCCCTGGCGGGGGAGGATCGAGGGGATCAGGCGTCCGCCGGCAAACCCGCCTCGAACCGCGCCGCGATCCAGTCCGCGGCCTCGCGCCAGTCGTCGATCCGGGCGTGGGCCTCGGGCGCCTTCGGTACGCTCACTGCGAGCGTCGGCTCCGAGATCATGTGTAACCGGTGCACTCCCGGCGCGTGCTTCGCGACCGACTCGTGATGCACCGCGAGATCGTCGACGAACACCGTGACCGGCGACCCGTATTCCTCGACCAGCCGCGACACCGGCGTCCCCTTGCCGCCCTGGTTGCACTCGACCCGGTGGACGATGCCGAACTTGGCGAGCTGTTCGATCCGCGGCTGGCGGCATTCGTCCTGGAGGTTGGTGAGGATGACGATGTCGGCCACCTGCGCCAACCGCTCGAGCGCCTCGACCGCGTGCGGCACCAGCGTCTGGCGGTGCATCTCGGCGGGGAAGAACTCGCCGAGCATCGCCCACATGTCTGCGACGGACGGCGGCGGGCCACCGTCGCGGCGGGTCATCGCGGTCGAGAAATCGCCGTGCTGGATCTGGAAATCAATGTCGTGGCGCTCGTCGAGCCAGACGCCGAAATGCTTGACCATGTGCAGCAGCACTTCGTCGCAATCGCTGATCAGCAGCGGCCTCATGCTTCGAGCTCCATTCGCGCGCGGACCAGTGCCTCGGGCTTCACGCCGAGCGACTCCGCGCAGGCGATCAGATCGGGCTCGTGGTTTTCGAGGAAGCCGAGCGCAGCCGACAAGACCGTCGGATCGCTTGCCCGCGCGCGGAGGTCGTGCGGCTCCAGGCCGGTCACCGACAACAGCCGCATCGCGCGGTCGGGCTCGACCAGCGTCCATACCAGCGCGCGCAGGGCGAGCGCTTCGGCGTCTTCGTTTGAATCGCGGTCGCGCATTGCCTATCGTGCCTTCTTTCCGGATAAGGTGGATCGGTGGCAAAGAAGGTGCTCGTTGTCGAGGACAACGAACTCAACCTCAAACTATTCTGCGACCTGTTGCGTGCGCATCAGTTCGCCGTCGAACCCGTGCGCGACGGCCGCGAAGCCGTTGCGCGCGCTCGGGAATTCGTGCCCGACCTGATCATCATGGACATCCAGATGCCGCACGTCACCGGCTACGAGATCATCCTCGAACTGAAGGCCGACGAGGCGTTGCGCGCGATCCCGGTGATGGCGGTAACGGCCTATGCCGGGCGCGAGGACGAGGAGCGGATCCGGGCTGCGGGCGCGGATGCGTACGTGTCCAAGCCGATCAGCCTGGCGCGGTTCATGGATGCGGTGAGGACGCTGGTCTGAAGCAGGAAAGCGCCTCGCGCCACGGCCCGGCATGCCACATCGACCCATAGTCCGGTGCCTTACCCTACTCCGTTCGTGCTGAGTAGAGACCGAGTAGCTCCGCCAGGAGCGTATCGAGGGCTCGTATCGAAGCATGCGTTCCGCGCGCCAACCTGTCCTTCGATACGCCATCTCGATACGCCGCCTACGGCGACTACTCGACGGCTACTCAGGACGAACGGGAGCAGGCGGACGAACGCAGGGAAAGGGGCACAAACGCCAAAAGCCGCAGGGGCTGCCCGCGGCTTTTCGAATCGTCGCAATCGGACGACGGTTTGCACCGCCGGCCGGATTACTTGATCTTGGCTTCCTTGAACTCGACATGCTTGCGCACGACGGGATCGTACTTCGAGAAGGAGAGCTTCTCCGTCTTGGTACGGGGGTTCTTCTTGGTGACGTAGAAGAAGCCGGTGTCAGCGGTGCTGAGCAGCTTGATCTTGACGGTGGTCGGCTTGGCCATGAGCCCAAATTCCTATGGCTTGAAAATGCGAAAGCGGCGAACTCATGCCGCCGCTCGATCAGGCTGGGCGCATGGCGGACGCACGACGCGAAGTCAAGCTTTGCCGCACAGAACGACGCCCGACGACGCACTTAACTGCGCCTTTACCCGCCTGGGCGCAACGTCCATGCACAGAAAAGGAGCGGGATCATGGGGCAGGCAGTACGAAACGCAACGGGACACGTGGCAGCGCGAATCGACGATATGATCGCCGTAAAGGCCGATCTCGCCGCCCGGATCGCGGCGATCGACGTCCGCGCGCCTTACGCCCGCCCCTGCGACATCGCCGCCGAAGTCGATGCGATTCGCGTGATCGCGCATACCAACGGCCTCAACCCCGCGGTCACGGTCGCGCATTTCGTCGATTCGGCGCTGTCCCGCGGCGAGCATGGCGCGCTGGTGCATGGCTGGCTCGGCATCCTGCGCGATGCGGTCGGCTGCGAACGCCAAGACGTTCAGGCCTGTCATGCCTTTGCCGCGGCGTGCTCGGTCCGACTGGCCGGATAGCGCATGGATGCATTGATGGCGGCATTGGTCGCCGCCGCCCTGGCGCAGATCGGCGATCGGACCGCCTGGCTGGCCGCGATCTTGGCGGACCGGCTGCGTCGGCCGGGGCTCGTCATCGCCATGGCGGCGCTGGCGATCTTCGCCGCGAGCAGTGTGGCGGCGGCGCTGGGCACGGTGATCGGCCCGAAGCTCGCGCCTAACGCTCAGCAACTGATGCTCGCGCTCGCCTTGCTGTTGCAGGGTGGCGGCGCGTTTTTCCCGGCCAAGGTTCCCGAACGGCTCGACCGATGGAAGATCGGCGCGGTCGCCACCGCGTTCCTGGGGCTGTTCATCCTCGCGTTCGGGGACGGCATCCAGTTCATCGCGCTTGCACTCGCGGCACGCTCTCCGGTTCCAGCGTTCGCGGCGATCGGCGTGACTCTCGGCTCGCTCGTGGTGATCGTTCCCGCCGCGATGATGGGGGAGAGGGCATGGCGCAAATTGCCGCTGAAGACGCTGCGCATCGCGGTCGGCGTGCTGTTCCTGGTTACCGGCATCGTCCTCGCGCTCAGCGCGCTACGCCTGGTCTAGACCGGCGCCTCGGTAGGGTTCGTTACGATACTGGAACCAACTACCCCCCGACCGGTTGACCGAGTCCAACTCACTTTGCGGAGGCCGACATGCTGAAACTCGCGGTTACTTTTCTCGTCATCGGCCTCGTGCTGGCGTTACTCGGCTTCGGCGGCGTTGGCGGCGCCTTTATCGGTATCGCCAAGATCCTGTTCTTCATCGCCATCGCGTTGTTCGTGGTCTTTCTCGTGCTCGGGCTGCTCGCCGGCAAGGGGATCAAGAACGCGATCGACTGACGCCAGAATTTGTAGAGAGCATCAACGACCGTCGTCGGGCACATCCGGCGGCGGTCGTTTCGCGTCTGCATCCCTTCGGCCAGCAAGCGCGTTGAACGGGGATGCACGCTTTCGCCGCCCTGCTCGACTCGCTCACCTACACCCGGTCGCGTAACGCCAAGCTGAAGCTGATCGCGGATTACCTGCGCGCGACGCCCGATCCCGATCGCGGCTGGGCGATGGCGGCGCTGACCGGTGATCTCGATCTCAAGGGCGTGAAGTCGGCGGTGATCCGTGGGTTGATCGAGGAGCGAGTCGACCCGGTGCTGTTCCGGATGAGCCGCGATTATGTCGGTGACACCGCGGAGACGGTCGCGCTGCTCTGGCCCGCGCCCACGGTTCCGGTCGATCCGACGCCGCTATCCATAACCGATGTCGTCGAACGGCTGGCAGCACTGTCGCGTGCCGATGCTCCCGCTGCGCTGGCGGACATGCTCGACCGGTCCGATGCCGAGGAGCGGTTCGCGCTGCTCAAGATGGCGACCGGCGCATTGCGGATCGGTGTGTCGGCACGGTTGGCCAAGACTGCACTGGCGGACGCGTTCGGACTCGATGTCGATGCGGTCGAGGAGGTGTGGCACGGACTCGATGCGCCGTATCCGAGCTTGTTCGCATGGGCGGAAGGGACCGGAGAGCAGCCGACGCCGGCGGACGTCCCCGTATTTCGGCCGTTCATGCTCGCGCACGGACTCGAAGACCTGCGCGTCGATCTCGCCGACTATGCCGCCGAGTGGAAATGGGATGGAATCCGCGTCCAGATCGTCCATGTTGCCGGCGAGACGCGGCTCTACAGCCGGACCGGCGACGACGTGACGGCCAGCTTCCCCGAGATCGCGGCGGCGTTCCGAACGCCGGGGACGGCCGACGGCGAATTGCTGGTGAAGGGTGAGCATCAGGGCGGTACGCTCGAGGATGGCGGCGGCGCGGCGAGCTTCAACGCGCTCCAGCAGAGGCTTGGGCGCAAGACGGTGTCGGCGAAGATGCTGGCGGACTATCCGGCGTTCGTTCGGTTGTACGATTTGTTGATCGACGGCGAGGAGGATTTGCGGACGCTGCCATGGACGGCGCGTCGCGCGCGGCTGGAGGCGTTCGTGCCGCAGCTCGATCCGGAGCGGTTCGACTTGAGCGCGGTGATCGAGGCGGACGACTTCACGGCGCTGGAGGCGATCCGCGCGACCTCGCGCGATGCCGCGATCGAGGGGGTGATGCTCAAGCGCCGGGATTCGTCCTATGTGGGCGGGCGGCGCGCGGGGCTCTGGTACAAATGGAAGCGCGATCCGCTGACCGCCGACTGCGTTATGATGTACGCACAGCGTGGTTCCGGGCGGCGATCGTCCTATTATTCGGACTATACCTTTGGCTGCTGGACCGAGGAGGGCGAATTGCTTCCCGTCGGGAAAGCCTATTCCGGGATCACGGACGAAGAGCTCAAAATGCTCGACAGCTTCGTCCGCAACCATACGCAGAACCGGTTCGGCCCGGTGCGCGAGGTGGAGAAGACACTGGTGCTGGAGATCGCGTTCGATTCGCTGCATGATTCGAAGCGGCATAAATCGGGCGTGGCGATGCGCTTTCCGCGGATCGCGCGGATCCGGACCGACAAGCCCGCGGCGGAGGCGGACCGGATCGAGACGCTCAAGCGGATGATCACCTGATCGGCTGATCCCGCAACGGCATCACGCGGTTGCCGGATCGAATTTCGGCGCTATCGCCGCGGTCTGGCCTCGCCATGAGCATTTGGGAGATCCGCATGAACGTTACGCGCATGAAGACCAGACGTCGGGTCCGTCGCGGCGCGTGGGTGTTCGGGATCATCTCCGCGATCGTCGTGCTGTTCGTCTACCTTGCCGGCTATTTCGACCGCGACCCGGTGCATGTGTATCCGGCGATCGGTGTGCGGGCGTCGGGCGCGCCGCCGATCGCAGTCGTGAACTTCTCGGGTGATATGGGGCTGCGGTTCCTGCTCGGCGCGTCGACCTCGCGCGGGCTGACCGAGCACGGCATCCCGGTGGTCGGGATCACGACGCCAGCGCTGTTCGCGCATCATCGGACGCGACAGGAACTCGATGCGATCATTGCGGACGGCGTGCGTGCGGCGCTGGCGCGGACTGGGGCGAAGCGGGTCGTGGTGATGGGGCAATCGTACGGCGCCGACATCGTTCAGACCGGGCTGGCAAACCTGCCCACCGACCTGCGTACGCGCGTTGCCGCGATCGTGCTGATCCTGCCGGGGGACACGGTGTTCTATCGCGCCGATCCGTCCAGCCTGCTTTACGATCACGGCACGCCCGACAGCATGGGGGCGACGACCGGCACTCGGCTGACCTGGGCGCCGGTGACGTGCATCTACGGGCTGGAGGAGACGGACAGCCTGTGCCCGCTGCTGACGACCACGAACGCGCGGAAGGTCGGGATGCCGGGGGGGCATAATATCCATCACGATGCGGATGGGTTGCTGCGGCATGTGCTGGCGGCGATCCGTGCGGTCGCGCCGGGGGCTGGACGGGGGCTTTAGCGGAACTCGCCATCTACGTAGCGCCCCTCTCCAGAGAGGCTCGCTTTCGTCATCCTGACGAAAGTCAGGATCCAGGGTAAAACAGGCTAGCTCTCGTGGCTCTGGATCCTGACTTTCGTCAGGATGACGACGTTCAGATGACAGCGGTTGGAGACGGCGTTCAGGATGCGGTCGGTGGCCCTGCATGTTCTCCCGCGAAGGCGGGAGTCCAGTCTGGTTTCCCGCCTTCGCGGGAGAACAAGAGGGCAGGTACTGTAGAAGGCGGGGCAGCCGCTTAACGCGGCTCCGCGGCGATCTTTATCTCGAAGAGCGTCGGCCAGTATTTGCCCGTTACGAACAGCCGGTCGGCCTTGGCGTCCCAGGCGATCCCGTTGAGCACCGCCTCGCGGTCGGTCGCAGCCACCTCTGCGACCAGCGGGCGGAGGTCGATCACTGCGCCGACCTTGCCGGTCTTGGGATCGATGCGGACCAGGAAGCCGGTGTGCCAGACGTTGGCGAGCAGCGCGCCGTGGACATATTCGAGTTCGTTGATGTCGCGTAATGGGCGGCCATCGATCGTCACCGCTACGCGCTTGCGTTCTGCCAGCGTCAGCGGATCGCGGACAATGATGTCGGAACTGCCGTCCGACTGGAGCAGCGAGACGCCGTCGCTGGTCAGACCCCAGCCTTCGCCGGTGTAGCGGTTCTGCCCCTTGGGCTTCAGCGTACGGACGTCCCAGCGATGCGCGATGCCGTCGTGCCAGGTGAGGCTGACGAGCTGGTCCTTCCACAGCGCGAGGCCTTCGCCGAACTGCGCAGGGTCGATTCGGGCCTTGGCAAGGATCTTGCCATCCGCGAGCGAGACTCGGCGGACGTCGGATTGCCGCTCCTGCCCCGTACTCTCGTAGAGCGCGCCGTCGTGCCAGAGCAGTCCTTCGGTGAACGCGGTGCGATCGTGAGGGTAGCGGGCGACGATCGTCGCCGACAGCACCGGCACACGAGTTTCGGGCGGGGGCTGCGTTTGCGCGGGCGCTGCGGACGACACCAAAGATGATGAAACGAGAACGGCCGATCCCGCCAAAGCAAGACCGGCCGCAATCATTATCCTACCGAACACGGTACGATCAGCGTTCTGAGTCAGTCAGCTGGATCAGCCGCCTGCGCTCAGGTTTACCGCTGCGTACTTGCCGCGACGATCGACTTCGAGCTCGAACTCGAGCTTGTCGCCCTCGTTCAGCGTCGCCATGCCGGCGCGCTCGACGGCCGAGATGTGGACGAATGCGTCAGGCTGTCCGTCATCGCGCTGGATGAAGCCGAAGCCCTTCATCGCGTTGAAGAACTTGACCGTACCGGTCGCCTTCTCGCCGGTGAGCTGACGCTGTGCGCCACCTGCACCACCGTCACGGTCGCGATCGCCACCACGGGGCGCGCCCGGGCCGGCATCACGGTCACGCGGCGGGCCGCGATCGGTGACGGCCATCGGCTCGCCGTCGATCTTCAGGTCGGTCGCCGAGATACGGCCACCGCGGTCGACGAGCGTGAAGCCGAGCGGCTGACCCTCAGCGAGCGCGACCATACCGGCCTGCTCGACCGCGCTGATGTGGACGAACACGTCCTCGCCGCCGTCATCGCGAACGACGAAGCCGAAGCCCTTCTGCGCGTTGAAGAACTTTACGACGCCCGTGCCTTCGCCGACCACCTGGGGGGGCATGCCGCGACCACCGCCGCCGCCGCCACCGCCCGAGAAGCCGCCGCCACCGCCGCCGCCGCGGTAACCACCGCCGCCACCGCCGCTGCCGCCACCGAAGCTGCTGCCGCCGCCGTAGCTGCTGCCACCGCCGCCACCGTAGCTCGAGCCACCGCCGCCGCCATAGCTGCTGCCGCCGCCGAACCGATCGCCGCCACCGCCAAAGCTGCTGCCGCCGCCGAACTCATTGTCGCCGCCGCCGAAGCTGTCGCGCTTGTCGCGGCCACGCCCGCCACGGTTCCCGCGGCCACCTTTATCGAAACCCATAAGCTCTGTTCGTCTTCCCGGTTCGCCCGCAAATTTCTCAAAACCCTTGTGCCGGACGACGAACGCAGGTTTTCCAGCGCGAAACCTTTTGCGCCTTGAGGACACCCGTAGCGCAAAATACAAGCCGTCGCGAATAGATTCTGATCTTTAGGCGAGCGATTTGGATCGATACTGACGCAAGTGTCGCTTGTAAGCCACGACTCGTCGCACGCGCGGCACGTGGGCCATGTTATCGCCCGATTCGACATCGCTGCCTGTGACTGGGCCATTGAGCGTTCAGTCGCGGACCGCTACGGCCACGGCATGACAGTTCATCTCCACGAAGGCGATATCCCCGCCGATCTGTTCGCGGCCGGTGCCGCGATCGCCGTCGATACCGAAACGATGGGGCTGATCACGCCTCGTGACCGGTTGTGCCTCGTCCAGCTTTCCGATGGCGGGCCCGACGAGCATCTCGTTCGGTTTGCCGCGGGTGCCGGCTATGATGCGCCCAACCTGAAGGCTTTGCTCGCGGATCCGGCGCGGGTGAAACTCTATCATTTCGGGCGATTCGATATCGCCGCGGTCCAGCATTACCTCGGCGTCGTCGCGGCACCGGTGTATTGCACCAAGATCGCCTCGCGCCTGATACGCACCTACACTGATCGCCATGGCCTGAAGGAACTGGTGCGCGAGCTGCTCGGCCAGGATATCTCGAAGCAACAGCAATCGTCGGATTGGGGCAGCCCCGAGCTGTCGGAGGCACAAAAGGATTATGCGGCGTCCGACGTGCGCTTCCTTCACCGGTTGCGCACCGAACTCGACAAGCGGCTGATTCGCGAGGGCCGGATGGAGCTCGCACAGGCGTGCTTCGACTTCCTGCCGACCCGCGCCGCGCTCGATCTCGCCGGCTGGCCCGAAATCGACATTTTCGCGCACGCTTGATGGACGCGCCCTCCGCCACGGGACTGCCGCCCTCCCCCGTCGCCCGCCGCGTGCGTAGCGCGCGGCAGGACTGGGCCGCGCCCGGTGGCAGCCACGACCGCTTCGTCGCGATTGCGCGCGTCGCGCTGCCGACCGCGATCGGCGTGCTGGCGGCCTTGATGGTCATGGCGCCGCTGACCGCGGGGGGCGATGTGTCGTTCCTGCTCGACAAGAACAAGGTCGACGTCGCGCAGGAGCGGATGAAGATCCAATCGGCGCAATATCGCGGCGAGGATGCCAAGGGCCAGGCGTTCACGCTGGATGCCAAGTCTGCGATCCAGAAGAGTTCGGCCGAGCCGATCGTCCAGCTCAATCAGCTCGCCGCACAGATTCAGTTGACCGATGGCCCTGCCAACATCAAGGCGAACACCGGTCGCTACGACATGGACACCGAAAAGGTGCAACTGTTCGGGCCGCTCAACGCCACCGCGGCCGGCGGCTACGACCTGAAGACGACCAACGCGACGATCGACATGAAGGCACGGACGCTCGAAAGCGGGGGTGCTGCGACCGGCACCGTCCAGCAGGGGACGTTCAGCGCGAACAAGCTGCGCGCGAACCTGGAAGAGCGCACCGTGACGCTCGATGGCAATGCCCGCTTGCGGATCGTACCCAGAGGGCCGAAATAGCCGCCATGCGCGCCACATCATCTTTGCTCGGAGCAGCCGGTTTCGGACTGTCCCTCCTGCTGCTTTCGACGACCGCGGTCGCGCAGCAGCCGCACGATTCGAATGCGCCGATCAATTTCAGCGCGGATCATATCGAATTGCAGGACAAGGCGAACCGCGCCGTGCTGTCCGGCAACGTCGCGGTCAAGCAGGCGGAGATGACGCTGAACTCGGCGCGGATGACGGTAGCGTATACGGGCCAGGTGATCGGCGGAAACCCGCAGGTCTCGCGGCTCGACGCGTCGGGCGGCGTGACGGTGAAGCGGCCCGACCAGACCGCCAAGAGCCAATATGCGATCTACGATCTGAACAAGCGCGTGATCACGATGCTGGGCGCCGTGACGCTCAATCAGGGCGGCAACGTCGTCAATGGCGGACGGCTGACGATGAACCTCGATACCGGACGCGCGGTGATCGACGGCTCGTCGGTCGGCGGCAGCAGCGGTGCGACCAACGGTGGCGGCACCGTGACGCAGTCGGGCGGCCGAGTGAGCGGCACCTTCTCGGTTCCCAAGCGCAACTGACGCGCAGGCGTGCCGCGGGGGCTTCCCTCCGGCGGCGCGCTCATGCATGTTTCCTGCCAACCCGCGACTGCGTAAAGCGTTCGGCAATCTATTCTTGCGAGGCCTGATCCCATGGATGCCACCACGCTGCCCCCGATCGAGGTCGTAGAGCCGATCGCCGAGCCGCCCGTCAGCAACGGCTTGCAGGTCGTCTCGATCGCCAAGTCCTATGACAAGCGCGTCGTGCTGACTGACGTGTCGGTGTCGGTCGGCCGCGGTGAGGTCGTCGGGCTGCTCGGGCCCAACGGTGCGGGCAAGACGACCTGCTTCTATTCGGTGATGGGCCTCGTGAAACCCGATTCGGGCCGCATCATGCTCGATGGCGAGGACATCACGAAGCTGCCGATGTACCGGCGTGCGATCCTCGGCCTCGGCTATCTGCCGCAGGAGACGTCGATCTTCCGCGGGCTGACGATCGAGAAAAACATCCTCACCGTGCTGGAGTTGTCGGAGCCCGACAAGGCGGCACGGCAGCGCAAACTCGACACGCTGCTCGAGGAATTTGGTTTAACCCGGCTCCGCGCGGCGCCGGCGATGGCACTGTCAGGCGGCGAGCGGCGACGGGCGGAAATCGCCCGCGCGCTGGCGGCGGATCCGTCGATCATGCTACTCGACGAGCCGTTCGCGGGCATCGATCCGATCTCGATCGCCGACATTCGCGATCTGGTGAAGGATCTGAAGCGCCGCGACATCGGCGTGCTGATCACCGACCACAACGTCCGCGAGACGCTCGAGATCGTCGACCGCGCGTACATCATCTACGATGGCCGCGTGCTGTTCTCGGGCTCACCCGCGGAACTGGTCGCCGACGCCAATGTGCGCCGGCTGTATCTCGGCGAAGGCTTCTCGCTTTAAGCCGATGGACACGCCCCTTTCTCCGTTCGCCCTGAGCGAAGTCGAAGGGCTGCCGCGCGAGCCGGTGCTTCGACTTCGCTCAGCACGAACGGAAGAGGTGTCATGAGCCTCGCCCCTCGCCTGGACATCCGCCAGTCGCAGTCGCTGGTGATGACCCCGCAGCTCCAGCAGGCGATCAAGCTGCTGGCGCTGTCGAACCTGGAGATCGAGGGGTTCATCGCCGAGGAAGTCGAGCGCAATCCGTTGCTCGAAGCCAGCGCCGCCGAGGATAGCGACGCGCCCGACCGCGAGCCCGTCGCCGAAGTCCGCGACGAACGCGTCGCCGCCGACGAGCTTGTGGCGGGCACCGGCGCGGGCGACGAACCAACGCTCGACGTCGACTACGCCACCGAAAGTCATCAGCAGGACAGTGTCGCCGACGGCGGCAGCGGCATGGACGGCGCGCTGTCGATGACCGGCGCGAGCGCGGGCGGTGCGGGCGGCGAGGACGGACCCGATCTCGATGCGTTCGCGGATACCAGCCTCAGCCTGGCGGATCATCTGCTCGCGCAGGCCGGTCCGGCGATTCCCCACGACGACGCATTCATCGCCGCGCATTTGATCGACCAGATCGACGAGGCGGGCTATCTCACCGTATCGCTGCTCGACATCGCCAACCGGCTCGGCGTGCCATTGGTGCGCGTGGAGCGCGTGCTGGCGACGATCCACACGTTCGATCCGACCGGCGTCGGCGCGCGCGATCTGGCCGAATGCCTCGCATTGCAGGCGCGCGAAGCCGATCGCTACGATCCGTGCATGGCGCGGCTGATCGACAATCTCGACCTGCTCGGGCGTGGCGAACTGACACGGCTGAAGCGGATGTGCGACGTCGACGACGAGGACATGGCGGACATGATCCGCGAACTGCGCGGCTATGACCCGAAGCCCGGCTGTCGATACGGCGGCGAGCCGGCGCAGTCGGTGACGCCGGACCTGTTCGTGGCGCGCACCAAGGCGGGTTGGGCGATCGAGATCAATGCCTCCACGTTGCCGCGCGTGCTGGTCAATCGCAGCTATTACACCGAATTGTCGGGCGGGCAGCAGGACAAGGCATCGAAGGCGTGGCTGTCGGATTGCCTCGCCAGCGCGAACTGGCTGGTGAAGGCGCTCGATCAGCGCCAGCGGACGATCATCAAGGTCGCGACCGAGATCGTGAAGCAGCAGGAGGCGTTCTTCCTCAAGGGCGTCGCGCATCTGCGGCCCCTGACGCTGCGCCAGGTGGCGGATGCGATCGAGATGCACGAATCGACCGTCAGCCGCGTGACGAGCAACAAATACGTGTCGTGCGCGCGCGGGCTGTACGAGCTGAAATACTTCTTCACGAGCGCGATCCAGTCCGCGGACGGCGGCGAGGCGGTGTCGGCACAGGCGGTGAAATCCGCGATCAAGGCGCTCATCGATACCGAGGGTGCGAAGATCCTGTCCGACGATACGCTGGTAGAGTTGCTCAACGCCAAGGGCTTCGACATCGCGCGCAGGACGGTGGCGAAATACCGCGAAGCGCTGGGGATCGGGAGTTCGGTGCAGCGGCGGCGTGCGCGGGCGCTCGAGGGCGGCTGATTCACGCAAGCCTGCCCTGAGCTTCGACGAAGGGGCTTTAAGAGTAGAAGATTGGTTCGCGCAGAGGCGCAGAGAGCGCGGAGGGTTGTGGACTGGACCGCCGTCTCGCGTTTGCGAGACCTTCACCGATATGGCCAACTCAAGATAACGACCGCTGACGAAAGTACGAAATTCGACTCTCTGTCACTATCTCCGCGTCCTCTGCGCCTCTGCGCGCAAAAGCTCTTCTTGGCGCCTTCGCGCCCCTTCGGCGAAACTCAGGACAGGCTTAGCGTGGATCAATCGTCCTCGTCTTCGAAGCCGACCAGAGCCAGCGCGCGGGCCTTGATCTGGCGGGTCATGCACCAGTGGACCAGCGCGTCCTCGCGGCCGTGCGTGACCCATACCTCGCGGGGCGCGATCTCGGTGAGCGTGGCGATGAGCTCGTCCCAATCGGCGTGATCGCTCAGGATCAGCGGGAGTTCGACGTTCTTCTGTCGCGCACGGCCTCGAACGCGCATCCAGCCGCTCGCCATCGCGGTGATCGGGTCGGGCAGCCGCCGCGACCAGCGATCGTTGAGCGCGCCGGGCGGGCACATCACGACGTGCCCGGCCATGTCCGCCTTCTTCGCGTCGGCCACCGGGAGCAGTTCGCCGAGCCTGACGCCGTGTTCCGCATACAGGTCGCACAGCTTTTGCAGCGCGCCGTGAATGTAGATCGGCGCCTCGTGGCCACGCTCGCGCAGTTCGGCGATCACGCGTTGTGCCTTGCCGAGCGCATAGGCGCCGACGACGACGCAGCGATCGGGATTGGCGTGCAGCGCGGCGATCAGCTTGTCGATCTCGTCGCCGGTGTCCGGGTGGCGGAACACCGGCAGGCCGAACGTGGCTTCGGTGATGAAGACGTCGCATTTGACGGGTTCGAACGGCGTGCAGGTCGGGTCCGCACGGCGCTTGTAGTCGCCCGAGACGACGATCCGTTCGCCGCGGTAATCGAGCACGATCTGCGCGGAGCCGAGGACGTGGCCGGCGGGGACGAAGCCGATGTCGACTTCTCCCATGCGGATCGTCTCGCCGTACGCGACCGGGTTGCCGGCTTGCGGGCCGTAGCGCGCATCCATGATTGCGAGCGTCTCCGGCGTCGCCCAGACCGCCTCGTGACCACCGCGCGCGTGATCGGCGTGGCCGTGCGTGACGAGCGCCTTGGCGGTCGGGATCGAGGGGTCGATCCAGGCGTCGATCGGCTTGACGAGGATGCCGTGCGGATGCGGTTCGAGCCAGTCGCCGAGTTTTGCCATGATCAGGTAACGCGTGACGCCAGGATGCGGTGCCGTTGGTAGCACCGAACGGCCGCTCTATTCGACGTACATGCTAAGCCGTCATCCCCGCGCAGGCGGGAATCCAGACGCGCGCCTGCAGTCTTTCCGCTTGGCCAGCCATTATGGGTTCCCGCCTCCGCGGGAATGACGGAGTGAAGGGTGGATCAGACTTTCAGGTGCAAATCCCAAGCCCAAACGATCCTCCCCCTGGCGGGGGAGGATCGATTACCGCCGCCCGCCGACCTTGATCGTCGCCAGGATCGCATCCATCCGCGCCGCCGCGACAGCCTGGGTCGGCGCGTTGCGGCTGGCCGGGGCGGCCGCCTTCACGGCGTACGTGACGCGGTCGATCGCGTAGCAGGCGCCGTTGATGACGCTGCGCCAGTTGGTCGCGTTCACCTGCTGGCTCATGCCGGCGTCGCCGTTGGTATAGACCGTCCAGCGGTGGCCGCCGAGCATCCGGTTCGGCAGGCGCCTGGCGCTCCCCGAGACCAGTCCCGCGGTGCCGCACGTCGCGACCACGTCGGCACTCCGACTGAAGCCGACCTGGATCAGCTCGGTTACTTGCCCCTGGCCGTTGGTCGGCCGGGCGACCTCCCAGAAACGGACGATGCCGACGCCGCGACCGACCGGCGCGCCGTCCCACATCTGGCGCCAGCCGCGGTTCATCAGCGCGCGGCCGGCGAAATTGCGCGTCGGCGTCAGGCTGGAGGCGTAGGACAATCGGACGATGCCGCCGCCCCCGACGAACGACTTGTCGGCGGCGGTGGCATTGGCGAACGGCAGGAGTGCGAGCAACGGCAGGGGCAGGAGATAACGAAAAAGCGACACCGATCGTCTTTCACAACAGAGCTTTGGCCGAAATGGCGGCCATCGCGCACGCGGTCCATAGCGGTGCGGCGCGACGCCCCCATATGACGCTAATGCGTGAACAGGCCGTGAGCGACCTCCCCTCCCCCTTGGAAAACTGGTTTGTCGCGAGGGGTTGGCGGCCGCGGCGGCATCAGCTGGAAATGCTGGCGGAAGGCCGCGCGGGGCATCATGCCCTGCTGGTCGCGGCAACTGGCGCGGGGAAGACGCTCGCCGGGTTCCTGCCAACGCTCGCCGAGTTGATCGAGGCGCCGACGACGGGTCTCCACACGCTCTACGTCTCGCCGTTGAAGGCGCTCGCGGTCGACGTGCAGCGCAACCTGCTGACGCCGATCGACGAGATGGGCGTCGACATCCGCGTCGAGACGCGCACCGGCGACACGCCCTCCGACCGCAAGGCGCGACAACGGATCAAGCCGCCGCAAATCCTGCTGACGACCCCGGAATCGCTGTCGCTCCTGCTGAGCTATCCCGACAGCATCACGATGTTCGAAAACCTCCGCACGATCGTCGTCGACGAGGTCCACGCCTTCGCGACCGGCAAGCGGGGCGACCTGCTCTCCCTCTGCATGGCGCGACTCCAGAAGATTTCGCCGGGGATGCGCCGCGTTGCGCTGTCGGCAACGGTCGCGGATGCCGACGGCTATCGCGCGTGGCTCGCGCCCGACGGCGATATCGATCAGGTCGCGATGGTCCGCGGCGAGGCGGGTGCGGAGCCCAACATCGCGATCCTGCTGCCCGAGGGTCGCGTGCCGTGGTCGGGGCATTCGGGCCGCTATGCCGCCGCGCAGGTGATGGCGGAGATCGAAGCGCACGAGACCTCGATCGTGTTCTGCAACACGCGCAGCCTCGCCGAGCTAATCTTCCAGGATCTGTGGAAGGTGAATTCGGGCAATCTCCCGATCGGCGTCCATCACGGCAGCCTGGCCAAGGAGGCGCGTCGAAAGGTCGAGAATGCGATGGCCGAGGGCAAACTGCGCGCGCTGGTCGCGACGTCGAGCCTCGACCTCGGGGTCGACTGGGGCAACGTCGATTGCGTGATCCAGATGGGCGCTCCGAAAGGGTCGTCGCGGCTGCTGCAGCGGATCGGTCGCGCCAACCACCGGCTCGACGAATCGTCTCAGGCGATCGTCGTGCCGGGCAACCGCTTCGAATATCTCGAGGCGCGCGCGGCGCTCGACGCGGTCGAGGCGTGGGAACTCGATGCGGACATCTTCCGTGTCGGCGCGCTCGACGTGCTGGCGCAACACGTGATGGCGTGCGCATGCGCGGCGCCGTTCCGCGAGGCGGATCTGCTCGATGAGATCCGCTCCGCCCTCCCCTATTCCGCGCTGCCGACCGAGACGTTCGAGCGCGTGCTGCACTTCATCAGCGACGGCGGCTATTCGCTGAAGGCTTACGACCGGTTCAAGCGGCTGACGAAGGATGCGGACGGGACGTGGCGTGTCAGCCACCCCAAATTCATCGGCCAGCACCGTCTGAACGCGGGGATTATCGTCGAGGCGACGATGCTCAACGTGCGGTTTGGCAATGGCCGCGTGCTGGGCCGCGTCGAGGAGGCGTTCGCGGCGCAGTTGAGCCATGGCGACACGTTCTTCTTCGCGGGGCTGAGCCTTGAGGTGATGAAGATCGACCTCGAGGATCTGGTCGTGCGCGCGACGTCGAAGCCCGCGCGGATTCCGACTTACGGGGGCAGCCGGATGCCGCTGTCGACCAACCTCGCCGACCGCGTCCGCGGGTTCCTCGCGCAGCCCGGCGACTGGGCGCGCTTTCCCGACGACGTCCGCGAATGGCTGGAGATGCAGGCGTATCGATCGGTGATGCCCGAGCCCGGCCAGCTGCTGGTCGAGACGTTCCCGCGCGAGGGGCGGCATTACATGGTCGCGTACAGTTTCGAGGGGTGGAACGCGCACCAGTCGCTCGGCATGCTGATCACGCGGCGGATGGAGACGCAGGGACTGAAACCGCTCGGCTTCGTCGCCAATGACTATGCGCTGGCGGTGTACGGGCTGGAGAAGATCGTCGATCCGGCGTCGCTGTTCTCGGCGGATATTCTCGAGCACGAGTTCGTCGAATGGGTGCAGCAATCGCATCTGTTGAAGCGCGCGTTTCGCGAGGTCGCGGTGATCGGCGGGCTGGTCGAGCGCCAGCATCCGGGCAAGCGCAAGACCGGCAAGCAGGTGACGTTCTCGACCGACCTGATCTACGACGTGCTGCGAAAGTACGAGCCGACGCATCTGCTGCTGGAGGCGGCGTGGGCGGATGCGCGCGCGCGAATGACCGATGTCGGGCGGCTCGCGTCGCTGCTCGATCGTGCCGCGGCGACGATGGTGCATGTCGATCTGGAGCGCGTGACCCCGCTCGCCGTGCCGGTCCTGACGCTGATCGGGCGCGAGAAGGTGGCCACGAACAGCTCGGACGACGCGCTGCTGATCGAGGCGGAAGCGATGATCGCCGACGCGATGCGGCCGGATTGAGTCGTAGCGCTGCCCCACGTTGAAAGCACCGCCCCGGCGAAGGCCGGGGGCCAATTGGAAAGGTGGCCGTAACGAAGCGCTGCCCTCCATTAGCAACGTCCCCCAATTGGGCCCCGGCCTTTGCCGGGGTTTCAGCGTTTGTGCGGGGGCTTTCTTCCCGAACAACTATAGTTGCACGCGCGCAAAATCAGGCGCAGCATTTGCATTATGCGCAGATGGCTAGCCCCTCTACTGCTAGCAATCGCCGCCCAGGCCAACGCCCAGGACGCCGCCCTGCCACGCCCCAATGCTGCACCCCTGCCCAGTGCAGCATCCGCAACAGACCCCGACCCCGCCACGCTCCTGTTCGGTGATGACCAGACCCGCATGACGGTGCCCGTCACGATCGCCGGCGCAGGCCCCTTCCCCTTCATCGTCGATACCGGCGCGCAGCGTACCGTGATTGCGCGCGAACTTGCGGCCACGCTCGGGCTTGCGCCTGGCCGCGTCGTCCGCGTGACCGGCATGACCGGCTCGGACAGCATCGGCACTGTCATGATCCCCTCGCTCAAGGTGAGCGTCATCGGCAGCAAGGCGATCGAGGCGCCGGCGATCAGCGCGATCAACCTCGGCGCACGGGGGCTGCTCGGGATCGACACATTGCAAGATCATGCCGTGACGATCGACTTCGACACCAAGACGATGACCGTCACGCCCTCGCGCAAACGCCGCGATCGCGACCGCGCCGCCCCCGATGAGATCGTCATCCGGGCGCGCAGCCTGTTCGGGCAGCTCGTCGTCACCGACGCCTATTGCAACGGCATCCGCATCCGCGTGATCCTCGACACCGGTACGTCGATCAGCATGGCCAATGGCGCGCTCCGTCGGCGGGTGACGCGCAAGGGACTGGGCAGCGCGGGCG
Organism: Sphingomonas sp. PP-CE-3A-406; assembly: GCF_003688625.1. Lineage (GTDB taxonomy): Bacteria > Pseudomonadota > Alphaproteobacteria > Sphingomonadales > Sphingomonadaceae > Sphingomonas. The sequence continues at coordinate 577,060 of NZ_RCWY01000003.1, read as the reverse complement.
CGTCGCAACCGGTATCGCTGACCGGGGTCACCGGCGAGACGGTGATGGCGGAGTACACGACGATCGATCGCGTGACGATCGGCAGCCTCACGCTCGGCGACCTGCCCGTGGCGTTCACTGCAGTCGACGCGCCGCCGTTCCGGCTGTTCGGCCTCGCCGAGCGGCCCGCGATGCTGCTGGGGATGGACGTGCTGCAATTGTTTCGGCGCGTCGACATCGACTTCGCTAACCGCGAGGTGCGGCTCACGCTACCGCGCGATACGCGTCGTCGCGGAGAGCAGCGCCGCTGAGGTTGCGTCCGCGTGCGTTCGCTGCAACTCTTCGTCCGCAAACGAAAAAGGGGAAGACGATGCGCGCGACTGGTTGGCTACTCACGGCGGCGATTCTGACCACACCCGTCACCGCACAGGCGCAGTCGCGCCCTGACCAGAAGGCGTTCCTCGGGCTCTACAAGGAACTGGTCGAGACCAACACGACGCTGTCCGCCGGCAGCTGCACGCAGGCGGCGGCGCAGATCGGCGCGCGTCTGAAGACGGCGGGCTATGCCGATGCCGACATAACCTATTTCTCGGTGCCCGAGCATCCCAAGGACGGCGGGCTGGTCGCGGTGCTGAAGGGGTCGGACGCGTCGATCAAGCCGATGCTGCTGCTCGCCCATCTCGACGTGGTCGAGGCCAAGCGCGAGGATTGGGTGCGCGATCCGTTCAAGCTGATCGAGGAAGGCGGCTATTATTACGCGCGCGGCACCGTCGACGACAAGGCACAGGCGGCGATCTGGTCCGACGCGATGATCCGCTTCAAGACGAGCGGCTACAAGCCGAAGCGGACGATCAAGCTCGCGCTGACCTGCGGCGAGGAGACGACCTTCGCGTGGAACGGCGCGCAGTATCTGGCGAAGTCGAAACCCGACCTGATCGCGGCCGAGTTCGCGCTGAACGAGGGCGGCGGCGGGCGGATCGACGACAACGGCAAGCGCCAGCTGCTGGCGATCCAGGTCGGCGAGAAGGCTGCGCAGAACTACACGTTCCTTGCGACCAACCCAGGCGGGCACAGCTCGCAGCCAATTCCCGAGAACGCGATCTATGAGCTCGCCGACGCGGTGAAGGCGGTGCAGGGCTACGAGTTCCCGGTGAAGTTGACCGACACCACCAAGGCGTTCTTCGCGGCGAGTGCGAAGGCGATGCCGGGCGAGATGGGAGATGCGATCACGAAGCTGCTCGCAAACCCCGAGGACAAGACGGCGGATGCGATCGTCAGCCGCGACAAGGCGATGCACTCCACGTTGCGCACGACGTGCGTGGCGACGTTGCTAAGTGCGGGGCATGCCGAGAATGCGTTGCCGCAGCGCGCGACCGCGAACATCAACTGCCGGATCTTTCCGGGCGAGACGGTCGAGGGCACGCTCGCCAAGCTCAAGGAACTGGCGGGGGCCAAGGTGACGGTGACGGCGAACCAGCCGGTGCGGCCGACCGCGATCCCGCCGACGCTCGATCCGAAAATCATGGGACCAGTGACCAAGGTCGCCGCGAAGCACTTTCCGGGCATCCCGATCCTGCCGCTGATGTCGACCGGCGCGACGGACGGCATTTTCTTCGAGGCGATCGGGATCCCGGTCTACGGCGCGCCGGGCGTCTTCATCGACAAGGACATGGGCGGCATCCACGGCCTCAACGAGCGAATTCGTGTGAATTCCCTGTATGACGGCCGAGACTACCTCTTCGACCTCGTGAAAGCGTTTGCTGGGTGAACGTCTTTTCCTTCGCCCCTTCGGGGCGAGGGAGGGAGGAGCCGCAGGCGACGGAAGGGAGAGGGGCGTGAGGCTCGAGACCGTGCATCCCAACGCCCCTCTCCCTTCCCACCGCAAGCGCCGCGGGCCCCTTCCCTCTCCCCGGAGGGGCGAGGGAGCACGCGATTCTCCCCCGGAAACCGTCTGCCCCGCTCTCGGCTTACACTGTGACCTGTTCGCCTAGCTCGAGCACCTTGCCCGGCGGGATCTTCAGGAAGTCGGTGGGGTCGCTGGCGTTGCGTTGCAGGAACATGAAAATCCGGTCCTGCCAGGGCGGCATGCCCTTTTCCGCATCGGGTTTCAGCGTGTTGCGACCGATGAAGAACGAGGTGCGCATCGGGTCCAGCCCGAGCTGCTCGGTCTTGGTCCCGATCCCCAGGTCGCGCGGCACATCGGGGGATTCCATGAAGCCGTAGGTCAGCACGACGATCGAGAAATTCTCGTCGACGCGTTCCACCTTCGCGCGCGCGGACTCCTCGACGAACGGCCGGTCCGCGGTGCGGATGCTGACGATCAGGTTGCGCTCGTGGAGCACCTTGTTGTGCTTCAGATTGTGCAGCAGCGCGCCCGGCGTCGCGTGCGGGTTGCCGGTCAGGAACACGGCCGTCCCCGACACGCGCTCGGGCGGGCGCTTTTCCAGTGCCGAGGCGAGATCGCTGAGCGGGATGCTCTGGCGCTTCTCGAACGCGCTGACGATCTTCTTGCCGCGCACCCAGGTGAAGATGATCAGTCCGATCGCGGCGGCGATGACGAGCGGCACCCAACCGCCCTCGATCACGCGCAGGATGTTCGCGCCGAAGAAGATCAGGTCAAGCGTCAGGAATGGCAGGATCGCCGCCAGCGCCAACGGCCGCGACCAGTTCCAACGGTGGCGGACGACGATGTACGCGAGCAAGGTGGTGACCACCATCGTGCCGGTGACCGCGATGCCGTACGCGGCCGCCATCGCCGACGACGTCTTGAACTGAATCACCAGCACCAGCACGCCGATCAGCAACAGCCAGTTGATCGCGGGCAGATAGATCTGGCCGGCAAACACGGCGGAGGTCTGGCGGATGCGCAGCCGCGGCAGCAGGCCGAGCTGGATCGCCTGCTGCGTCAGCGAGAATGCGCCCGTGATCACCGCCTGGCTGGCGATCACGGTCGCGAAGCCGGCGAGGATGATGAGCGGCGCTCGCAGCGATTCGGGCGCCATCAGGAAGAACCAGTCCTGATTGACGAACGGTACGCCGCGCGCCGCTGCATCCTCGAGCCGCGACAACGCGAACGCGCCCTGCCCCAGATAGTTGAGCGCGAGCGCCGGGAAGACGAGGAAGAACCAGCCGATTCGAATCGGCAGCCTGCCGAAATGGCCCATGTCAGCGGTCAGCGCTTCGGCGCCGGTGACGGTCAGAAACACCGCGCCGAGCACGAACAGCCCGGTCACGCCGTGCGTCGCGAGGAACGAAATGCCGTAGGTCGGCAGGAACACGCGGACGATCGAGGGCTCGTCGGCAATGTGCCAGATGCCGAGCGCACCGATCGCGACGAACCAGAGGATGCAGACCGGGCCGAACAGCTTCGATACCTGCGCCGTGCCGCGCGACTGGATCAGGAACAGCGCGATCAGGATGGCGATCGTCAGCGCGCGGACGACGCCTTCGTTGAAGATGTGCGCAGCGCTGGGGATCGTCCGCAGGCCCTCCATCGCGGAGAGCACCGACAAGGCGGGCGTGATGATCGCATCGCCGTAGAACAGCGACGCGCCCGCCGCGCCGAGCACGATCGCGATCCGCGACCGCATGCCGAGCGCACGCCGGGCGAGCGCGGCGAGCGCCAGCACGCCGCCCTCGCCCTGATTGTCGGCTCGCATCAGGAAGATGACGTATTTCACCGTGACGACGAGGAACAACGACCAGAGCGCGAGGCTCAGCACGCCGAGGATTTCGCTCGGATCGATGCCGCCCGCGGACGTCTGGCCGAGCGCCTCGCGGAACGCATAGAGCGGGCTGGTGCCGATATCGCCGAACACCACGCCGATCGCGCCGACGGTCAAGGCGGCGAGTGCGGGGTGCGGATGCAGATGCGCCGCCGACAGATCGCCAGGCGTTTCCGGTACAGCGGCAGTTTGGGGTGTTCCGGCGACGGACGTCATGGCGCGAAGAGCGCTCCTCCTGAGGGGACGGCGCGCTTTACGCCGATTGGGGGCATGCGCAAGTCCCGCCGGTTCGGGGCGATGGCGGGTTGATTCACCGGGCGTGCACCGGCATTGCGAGGAAATGGTTCCCTTTTCGTTCGGCGGACATGCGCTTCTGGCGTTGCCACAAGGCGCGCTGTTCTGGCCGGAGCGGCGTGCGCTGCTGGTCGCCGACCTGCATTTCGAGAAGGCGAGCTGGTTCGCCAAGCGCGGCCAGATGCTGCCGCCCTATGATTCGATCGCGACGCTGGCCGATCTCAATGCGCTGGTCGCCGCAACGGGCGCGCGCGAAGTCTGGTGCCTCGGTGACAGCTTCCACGACAGCGACGGGTGCGAGCGGCTGCCGCAGCGCGCGCAGGACATGTTGCGGGCTATGACCGACGGCACACGCTGGACGTGGATCACGGGCAATCACGATCCGGCGATCCTCGATCGGTGTGGCGGAGAGGTCGTCGACGAGGCGGTCGTCGACGGGCTGGTACTGCGGCATGAAGCCGACCGGGCGGAAACGCGGCCGGAACTGTCGGGGCATTTCCATCCCAAGCTTCGGCTAAGGGTACGGGGGAAATCGGTTGCGCGGCGGTGTTTCGTGGCGACGACCACTAAGCTCATCTTACCGGCGTTTGGATCGCTGACCGGAGGGCTGGACGTGGACCATCCGGAGATCGTTCGGGCTGTGGGCGTCGGCGCAGAGGCTATGGTGCCGGTGGCGGACCGGATGCTGCGGTTTCCGGTTGCTGCCTGACGCTCGTCGCCGCGCAAGTAGGTAAACCACTACCCCGGCGGAGGCCGGGGTCCAATTGCGGGCGGCGTATAACGGAGGTTCGTCCGCCGTTACTTTGACCTTTCCAATTGGGCCCCGGCCTTCGCCGGGGTGGTGGCAGTCCGGAGAAGGTCGCCCTCAGCTCGAAATCGTCGGGAACGCCGCACGGAAGGCAGCTACCTTCGGCTTGTCCCACATCACGACGTACGGATGTGTCGGGTTGCGATCGTAGAAATTCTGGTGATACGCCTCGGCCGGATAGAACGTCCCGGTCTCTAGTTTCGTCACGATCGGCCCGGAGAACGCATGCGTCGCCCCAAGCTGCGCGATGTACGCGCGGGCGACTTGTGCTTGTGCCGGTGACTGCGGGAAGATCGCCGAGCGATAGCTGGTGCCGCTGTCCGGGCCCTGGCGGTTCAACGTCGTCGGATCATGCGCGATCGAGAAATAGACGCGGAGCAGCGTGCCGTAGCTCACGACGCGGGGGTCGTAGGCGATCTTGATCGCTTCGGCATGCCGAGTCGTCTCGGCGGAGACCTGATCGTAGGTCGCGGTCGCCTTGGTGCCGCCGGCATAGCCGGTCGTGACCGCCTTCACGCCCTTCACATGCTCGAACACCGCTTCCATCGTCCAGAAGCAGCCGCCTGCAAGTACCGCGGTCTGCAGGCCGGGTGCCGCGGGCAGGTCGGTCTTGACTGCGGGGATGACGACGGCGCGTGCGCCTTGCGCGGTGCCGGTGGCGATAAACGCACCGGCGATACCGATGGCGGCGAGCGTGGCGAGAAGCGGCTTTTTCATGTTTTGATACATGGGGTTGCGCTTGCGCTTCGCTAGGCCGTCGCCGCAGTTACCAGGTGGCAGTTATCGCGCGGTGGCGGAGGCGCTGTGCTCGAAATGGCTGGCGAACGTCTGGCGGGCTTCGGCGGGCTGGAGGGCGAGCAAGCCGATAGCGCCGAGGACGAAACCGCCACTGAACTGCCAGAAGAAACTCGACTTTACGATGCTGCGCATGATGCGATCCCAATGAAACCCAGCGATGGCGCCGACCGGATAGGTCAGCGTCAGTTACGGACCGGCATGTCGTAGAGATGCCGGCCAACCACAATGTCGTTTTTAGAAACTCTCGATTAACGCGCCGTGGCCGACGCGTTCATCGTGCAGCAGGCATCGCCGGACAGCGTTGCCGGGAGATGTCGCCGCGTGTCTCGAATGTTGCCGGCGTTTATTTCAGCGCGGCGCAGGCCGTCTGGATACGCGTGCAGGCTTCGCGGAGCAGCGCATCGGACGTTGCGTAGCTGATCCGGAACGCCGGCGAGAGGCCGAACGCGGCGCCCTGCACCACCGCCACCTTGGCGTCGTCGAGCAGATAGCCGACCATCGCCTCGTCGGTGTCGATCAGGCGGCCGTTCGGCGTCGTCTTGCCGATCAGTTCGGCGAACGACGGATAGACGTAGAACGCACCCTCCGGTGTCGGGCAGTGCATGCCGTCGATCTCGTTGAGCATCGACACGACCAGATCGCGACGGCCCTGGAACGCGGTGTTGCGCTCGGCGAGGAAGGACTGGTCGCCGTTGAGGGCGGCGACAGCGGCGGCCTGCGCGATCGAGCACGGGTTCGAGGTCGACTGCGACTGGAGCTTGGCCATCGCCTTGATCAGCCACGACGCGCCGGCGCCGTAACCGATCCGCCAGCCGGTCATCGCATAGGCCTTCGAGCAGCCGTTGACGGTCAGCGTGCGCTCGAACAGCTCGGGGCACGCCTCGGCGATCGTCGCGAACTTGAAGCCGTCATAGACGATGTGCTCGTACATATCGTCGGCGAAGATCCACACGTGCGGATGCTTCGCCAGCACCGCGCCGAGCGCCTTCAGCTCGTCGATCGTGTAGCCGGCGCCGGTCGGGTTCGACGGCGAGTTGAGGATCACCCACTTGGTCTTCGGCGTGATCGCGGCATCGAGCGCGGCGGGATCGAGCTTGTAGCCGACCTCGGGACCCGCCTTGACGATCACCGGCACGCCGCCGGCGAACTGCACGACGTCGGGATAGCTGACCCAGTACGGCGCGGGGATGACGACCTCGTCGCCCGGATCGATCGTCGCGACCATCGCGTTGAACAGGGTGTGCTTGCCGCCGACGTTCACGCTGATCTGATCGGTGGTGTAGGTGAGGTTGTTGTCGCGTGCGAACTTGGCGACGATCGCCTGCTTCAGCTCGATCGTGCCGTCGACGTTGGTGTATTTGGTCTTGCCGTCGCGGATCGCCTGGATCGCGGCTTCTTTCACGAAGTCCGGCGTGTCGAAATCGGGTTCGCCCGCACCCAGGCCGATCACGTCGACGCCTGCGCGCTTCAGTTCGAGAACGCGCGAGGTGATTGCGAGCGTCGGCGAGGGGCTGATGCGGCCGAGCGCGGCGGATGCGTGCATGGTGTAACCTTTGCGGTTGTCCGCGAGCGTCGCCGCGGAATTCGCGGGCGCTATACGCGCCGATCGGCCGAATTCGCAACCGTAACGATGGCAGGAATGAGCCCGCGGACCGCATTTCCGATGAAGAATCCGGCGGTCAGGTCGGCTCTGGTCAGCGGCGCCTCGGTTGCGCGGCCCGATTCGAGCAAGTCGGCGCGGAGAATGCCCGGGAGCAGGCCATGCCGTAGCGGCGGCGTGACGAGTGCTGCGCCGCGTTGGACAAACAGGGAGGTGAAGCTGCCTTCGGTCAGGAAGCCTTCCGCATCCTCGAACACGACCTCGAACGTCCCCGCGGCTTTCCGCGCGTCGTCGTAGAAGGCGCGGGCGCTTGTCTTGTGGCGGAGCCGGAAGTCGGTCGCGGCCACCGGCAGCGGAACGATCGCAACGGTCGCTTGCGCAGGCGAGTGCGGGAGCGGCGCCGCCTCGATCGCGATCGCGCCGGACGGGCTGAGCAACAAGCGGATGCGGCGGGGTCCGCGCAACCGGAAGGTCGCGGCCTGGAGTTCGTTGCGCGCGGTGTGGCGGTCGAAGGTGAAGCCCAAGGCCTGGGCGCTAGCCTTCATCCGCGCGAGATGCGCTTCGAGACGGGTCAGGCCGGCCTCGGGGTCGAACGCCATCGTCTCGATCAGGTCGAAGCGGCGCTGGCCGGCGGTGACGAAGGCGCCCTTGGCATGGCATTCGTCCCACTCCGCATCGCCCACGCTGTCGGCGACGATGCCCGAGCCGAGACTCATCGTCGCCGCGCCGTCCTGGATTGCCAATGTGCGGATGGCGACGTTGAAGATCGCGTCGCCGTTCGCGTCGAAACGGCCGATCGAACCGGTGTAGATGCCGCGGGTGCGCGCGTACTCGACCTCGGCGATGACCTCCATCGCGCGTTGTTTCGGCGCGCCGGTGATCGATCCGCAGGGGAACAACGCGGTCAGGACGTTGACCGCATCGCACGTAGGTTTCAGGGTTGCGGTGACCGTCGAGGTCATCTGGTGAACGGTCGGATAGGTCTCGACGGTGAACAGGTCGGGGACCGCGACCTGGGTGGCGACGCGCGACAGGTCGTTGCGCATCAGATCGACGATCATGAGGTTTTCGGCGCGCTGCTTGGGGTCGGCGGCGAGTGTTTCGGCGAGCGCGCGGTCGGTGTCGGGCGTGTCGCCGCGCGGTGCGGTGCCCTTCATCGGGCGGCAGGTGAGCGTGTCGCCGTCAAGCGCGAAGAAGAGTTCGGGGGACAGCGACAGGAAGCGCGTCTCGCCAGTGTCGATCAGCGCGCCATAGCCCGCCTTCGCCTGACTCCGTAGCCGGGCGTAGAGCGCGAGCGGGTCGCCGACGAACGGGACGGTGGCGGCGAAGGTGAGGTTGGCCTGGTAGATGTCGCCCGCCGCGATCAGGTCGAGCACGCGCGACAGGCTGGCGTCGTAGGTGGCGCGGTCGATCAGCGGCTCGGGCGCACCGGTCCACGCGCCAGCAGGGTCGGGGAGCAACGCGGCGACGTCTTCGGGTGCTATCGTCTGGTACTCGGCGAACAGGCCGAACCAGAGCAGCGGGCCTTCGGTGCCGACGTCGACGGGCCTCGAGGCGAGTGCGGCGCCGGCTTCGTAGGTAAGATACCCGGCGGCATGCAGCCCTTCCTTGCGGGCGTCGCGGAGGGCGTCGAGTGCGGGGAGAATTTCGGCGAGCGTATCGGCGCGGACGATCCGGACGGGATCGCGGTACACTCGCGCCGGGGCGCCTGCCGCGCGGGCGTCATCGAGCAACACGTAGGGCGCGGTCCACATCGCCTTCACTGTTGCACGGGCGATGGGGTAAACCGCAAGCGGCGATTGCTCCAACCGCCGCGTCATCCTATTTCGGCGGCATGACAAATCCACCACTCCGCGCCGCGATCGTGCCCGTTACGCCGATCCAGCAGAACTGCACGATCATCTGGTGCACCGCGACGATGAAGGCGGCGGTGATCGATCCGGGCGGCGACCTGCCGCGGATCATGGCGGCGGTCGAACAGGCGGGGGTCACGGTCGAGAAGATCCTGCTGACGCATGGGCATATCGATCATGCGGGAGGCGCCAAGCGGCTGTCGAACGATCTCGGCGTGCCGATCGAGGGGCCGCACGAGGCGGATCGCTTCTGGTTACAGCGGCTCGATCAGGACGGGCCGAAATACGGGATTTCGGGGGTGAATTTCGAGCCGGACCGGTGGCTGGTCGAGGGTGATACGGTGTCGGTCGGGGATCTGGTGCTCGATGTGTACGAGACGCCGGGACATACCGAGGGGCATGTGATCTTCCACCACGCGCCGTCGAAGTTCGCGCAGGTGGGGGATGTGTTGTTCCAGGGGTCGGTCGGGCGATCGGACATGCCTGGGGGGAATCATGAGACGCTGGTGAAGTCGATCGTCGAGAAGCTCTGGCCGCTGGGGAGCGATACTAGCTTTATCCCGGGGCATGGGCCGGCGAGTACGTTTGCGCATGAGCGGGCGACGAATATGTTCGTTAGCGATCGGGCTTTGGCGGGGTAGCGTCCGCTTGCAACCCTAGCTGTTCCCCCGCGGAGGCGGGGGCCCAGATTCAACCAAGGGTGGTACGCTTGGCCCCTGGGCCCCCGCCTTCGCGGGGGAACAAGAAACAGAAGCACCACCATTCAACGGCCCCACCCCGGCGAAGGCCGGGGCCCAGTTGGGGGACGAGGTTTGGCTAGCGTCGCGCTCTGTTACTGCCACCTTTCCAACTGGGCCCCGGCCTTCGCCGGGGTGGTTGCGAGCGTGAGGGCTGGTCTTACTTTCGCTCCGCTGCCGTCTCAGCCCGCACCGACTTGAACTCCGACCCGTCGCGCCACTCGGGCCACAACCGGCTGTTCGCCAGCTTCGTGCCGATCGTCTTGAACAACTCCACGTCCTGCGCCGCCCCGCGCAGGTCCCAGTCGGCGCCCCAAGCGTCACACGTCTGGTGATAGCATTTCATATAGCCGTCGAGCCACGCCTGCCCCGCAGTCCGGCCACCCTTGACCAGATCCGGCGCCCCACTGATCGCCATCAGCAGTAAGGTCGGCACGCCGCGCCGCGCGACCGAGAAATGGTCGGCGCGGTAGAACAGCCCGCGTTCGGGGAGCGCTTCCGGCGTCACGACGCGGCCCTGCGCTTTCGCCGCATCGCCGAGCATGTCCTCGAGGCTGTTCTGGCCGGCGCCGACCAGCATGACGTCCTTTGCGGGGCCTGCGGTCTGGAGGATGTCGAGCGTCAGGTTGGCGACCGTCTTGGCGGCCGGATAGACCGGGTTCACCGCATAGGTCTCCGAACCGAGCAACCCGCGCTCCTCGCCGCTCCACAGCGCGAAGACGAGGCTGCGGTCGGTGCGCGGGGCCTTGGCGAAATTGCGCGCGAGTTCGAGGACGCCCGCCACGCCTAGGCCGTCGTCGTTCGCGCCGGGCCGGATGGTGCGCCCCTGCGCATCGGGCGCGCCAATGCCGTAAGCGTCCCAGTGCGCGCCGAACATCACGACCTCGTCGGGATGCGTCTTGCCCGGCAGCTTCGCCAACACGTTCTGGCTCACGGCGGTGTCGTGCTTGACCGGCAAGTCGGTGGTGAACGCCTGCTTCAGCGCGACCGGGCGGAAGTCGCTCCGCCGCGCCGCTTTCCGTAACGCCGCCAGGTCGAGGCCCGAAGCCGCGAACAACCGCGTCGCTGTGCCACCTTCGAGCCAGCCCTGTAGCATCACCCGCGATTCGGGGTCTTTCCGGACGATGTCGTAATTCTCGCCGGCGGGGGCGGTGACGGTGTTCCAGCCGTACCCCGCGCCCGCCGTGTCGTGGACGATCAGCGCGCCGACCGCGCCACGTCGCGCGGCCTCCTCGTATTTGTACGTCCAGCGGCCGTAATAGGTCATCCGGCGATCGCCGAACTTGCCCTTCGCATCGTCGCCTGGGACCGCCTCGAAATCGGGATCGTTGACGAGGAACACCGCGACCTTGCCCTTGAGGTCGAGGCCCTTGAAGTCGTCCCAGCCGCGCTCGGGCGCGCTGACGCCGTAGCCGACGAACACCATCGGTGCGTTTGCAATGACGACGCGGTCGACGCCGCGGACGGTGCTGAGATAGACGTCGCGGCCCTGCACCAGCGCGGTGTCGCCAGCGCGGACGGTGCCCGCGCCCATCCGCGTGTGAACGAGCGGCACGGGTTGCGTCCAGCTACCGTTCGGGCCGCCGGGTTGTGCCTTCATCGCCTTGAACTGCGCAATCAGCCAGGCGATCGTCCTGGTCTCACCGGGGGTGCCGGGCGCCCTGCCCTCGAACGAGTCGGAGGCGAGCGTCTTCACGTCGGCGGACAACCGCTCTGGCGATACCTGCGCGACGGCCGGTGAGGCAGCCAGCAGCGTGGCAACGGTAAGATAGCGAAGCGCGCTCATGCCCGGCCACCCGACGGCACGACCTGGAAGGTCTTGGCAGTGGGCACGCTGTTCGCCTGATACGCGATCGTCAGTGCCCAGCCGGCGAGCACCGCCATCAGCGCCCAGGTCGCCAGCGCACCCCCGGCCCGCGGCACGCTCGATGTCGTCCGGTCCATCCCGAACGCATGAGCGATTCGCGCGATCACGAACACCGCACCAGCGATCCACAGCCACAGCGTCGATCCGCCGGCAAGCTCGATCAGCCCGATCAGGATCAGGATGAACGGCGCGTATTCGGTGAAGTTGGCGTGCGCGCGCATCCGCGCCTGCAGCCGCTGGTTGCCGTCGTCGCCGATCAGCACGTTATCCTTCACGCGCATCGGCACGATTCGGAAGGCGAGCCACAGGTTGACGACGGCGGCGGCCGCGGCGATCGTCAGCGTTACGGGTAATATCACGGCGTTGCCCCTCGAATATCAGGTCTTTTGTCAGGCGCATGCCCTGCCACTGGACATCAGGGGTTGCAACGTGGGGGGCCAAAGCTTGCAACGCGGGGTGAAATCGCTATAGCGCCACGCTTCGCGAGCGTCAGGCCGCATGGGTTGCTTCAGGCGGCCGGCATTCTTGTCGGTTGCCTGTGTCCCGTGTCCGGACGTACTCGGAGCCCCGACCTTTAGATTGAACAAGGTGCCGAAATGGCCGTCCCCAAAAGAAAAACCTCGCCCTCCAAGCGCGGCATGCGCCGTGGCCACGACTCGCTCACGATCGCGTCGTTCCAGGAATGCCCCAACTGTGGCGAACTGAAGCGTCCGCACAACCTGTGCGGTTCGTGCGGTCACTATAACGGTCGCGAAATCCTCTCGATCGAGGGCTGAGGCTTCCGTCCGGAACCTCTAACTTGAACGAAGGATAAGCGATGCCCGACAGCGGCTGGATCGCGGTCGATGCGATGGGTGGCGATGACGGGCTGGCAGTGATGCTCGCCGGTGTCGCGCGCGCGCGTCATCAATTCGAGGGCATGCGCTTCCTGCTGGTCGGCGACGAAGCTGCGATTCGCGAAGGGCTGAAGGCTCATCCGAACCTGTCGCAGCATTCGGAGATCGTCCACGCGCCGGAAGTCGTCGGGTCGAGCGACAAGCCGACCCAGGCGATTCGTCGCGCCAAGAAGACGTCGATGGGCATCGCGATCGACCTGGTGAAACAGGGTCGCGCCGCCGCCGCGGTGTCGTCGGGCAATACCGGCGCGCTGATGGCGATGGCGAAGCTGTCGTTGCGGATGCTGCCCGGGATCGACCGGCCGGCCCTCGCGGCGCGTCTGCCGACGCTTGGCGACACCGACATGGTGATGCTAGACCTCGGCGCGAACACCGAGTGCGATGCGCGCAACCTCGTCCAGTTCGCGATCATGGGCGCCGCCTATGCGCGCACCGCGCTCGACATCCCGCATCCTCGCGTCGCGCTGCTGAATATCGGCAGCGAGGACATGAAGGGCACGGACGAGATCCGCGATGCCGCCGCTCAGCTGCGCGCGACGCCGGCCGTGGACATGCAGTTCAACGGCTTCATCGAAGGCGACCGGCTGTCGCGCGGCGAAGTCGACGTGGTCGTGTGCGACGGCTTCTCCGGCAACATCGCGCTGAAGACTGCCGAGGGCACCGCGCGATTCGTCGCCGACCTGCTCAAGCGCGCGTTCCGTAGTTCGGTCCGGTCGAAGCTTGGCTTCCTGATCTCGCGACCGGCGACCGAACTGCTGCGCGATCACCTCGATCCGAACAATCACAACGGCGCGGTCTTCCTCGGGCTCAACGGCATCGTCGTGAAGAGCCACGGCGGCGCCACCGAGCGCGGCGTCGCGACGGCGATCGGCAACGCCGCCAAGATGGTCCGCAACGACCTGATCCGGCGCATCGCCGACGATCTCGGCAGCGTGGAGAAGGCGGCATGATCCGGTCTGTGGTCATCGGCACCGGTTCCGCCCTGCCCGCGCGCCGCGTCTCCAACGCCGAGCTCGCGGAGCAGGTCGATACCAGCGACGAGTGGATCGTCGAGCGCACCGGCATCCGTTTCCGTCACATCGCCGGCGAAGGCGAGACGACCGCGACGCTGGCCGCGGACGCGTGCCGCGCGGCTTTGACCGCGGCTGGGATCGAAGCCGACAGCATCGACCTGATCGTGCTCGCCACCGCGACACCGGACCAGACCTTCCCCGCCAGCGCCACCAAGGTGCAGGCTATGCTCGGCATCAACGATTGCGTCGCGTTCGACGTCGCCGCGGTCTGCTCGGGCTTCCTGTACGCGGTCCAGGTCGTCGACAGCATGATCCGCAGCGGCGTCGCCAAGCGCGCATTGGTGATCGGTGCCGAGACGTTCAGCCGCATCCTCGACTGGGAAGACCGGACGACCTGCGTGCTGTTCGGCGACGGCGCTGGCGCGATCGTGCTGGAGGCACAGGACACGGCCGATGACGGCGGTCGCGGCATCCTGACGACCAAGCTGCACGCCGATGGCCGCCACAACGAACTCCTCTATGTCGATGGCGGCGTCTCGACGACCGGCACCGTCGGCAAGCTTCGCATGAAGGGCCGTGAGGTGTTCCGCCACGCAGTCACCAACCTGGCTTCGGTGATGACCGAGTCGCTGGCGATGGCCGGGCTGTCGTCGGATCAGGTCGACTGGGTCGTGCCGCACCAGGCGAATGCACGGATTCTCGACGCGACTGCGCGGAAACTCGGCCTCGCGCCGGAGAAGGTCGTGGTCACGGTCGACCAGCACGCGAACACCTCGGCGGCCTCTGTTCCGCTCGCGTTGGACGTCGCCGTGCGCGACGGACGTGTCCGACAAGGACAGATCGTCGTACTAGAGGCGATGGGCGGCGGGTTCACCTGGGGTGCCGCGGTTATCCGCTTCTAATCCTTTCGAAACATCTCGATTCACTTGTAGAACAAAAGTTCTTCCGGTCGCTCCCGCGCTTGTGTAGGAGGTTCGCCGAGTGTGGGAGCTTGATGAACATGACGACGGGTACTTTGACGCGGGCCGATCTGGCCGAATCGCTCCACAAGGAGGTCGGGCTGTCGCGCTCCGATTCCTCCAAGATCGTCGAGCAGATCCTGACCGAGATGTGTGGGGCGCTGTCGCAGGGCGAGAACGTCAAGATTTCGGGGTTCGGGACGTTCGTGCTCCGCGACAAGGGTGAGCGCGTCGGCCGCAACCCGAAGACCGGCATCGAGGTGCCGATCGCACCGCGCCGCGTCCTGACGTTCCGCGCCAGCCAGATGATGCGGGAACGCATCGTCGAGGCGGACTGACGCCCGACATGCCTGATACCGACGACGTACTACCCGATGCCGGGGGGCAAAAGGCCGGTGCGGCGTTTCGGACGATCGGCGAACTGTCGCGCGATACCGGCCTGCCGCAGCATATCCTGCGCTACTGGGAAACGCGCTTTCCCCAGCTGAAGCCGCTGCAACGCGCGGGCAACCGGCGCTATTACCGCGCCGAGGATGTCGCGCTGGTGCGGCGGATCGACCAGTATCTCAACCGCGAGGGCTATACCGTGCGCGGCGTCCAGCAGTTGCTGGGGGCTGAGAAGCGCGCACCCGCCATTCCTGGACCGGGCGAGATCGTCGCGCAGGCGGAGTCGCCGATGACCGCGTTGCGCGCGATCCGCGACATGCTGGCAGAAGCGCTCGCGGCCGACTGACATTCTTCCCTCCCTGGAAGGGAGGGGTCGGGGGTGGGTCGGTTTCCACAAGCTCGCACGGCAGTGGCACGAGCCGGCCTAACCACCCCCGGCCCCTCCCTTTCAGGGAGGGGGGCAAGAAGGGGGCTTACCGCTCGCGCGTCGCCGCGAAGCGGATCTTGGCGTAGCGCTCGGCGATGTAGTTCACTTCCCAGGCGCTCTTGGCTAGGAAGACGGGGTTGCCGTCACGGTCCTTGGCCATCGCGCCGCGGTTGATCTCGGCGAAGGTCTTGAGTTCGAGCGGGTCTTCCGCCGTGATCCAGCGCGCGGTCTCGTAGGGAGCGGGTTCGAGCCCGGCCGCGACCTTGTACTCCGCATCCAGTCGCGAGAGCAGCACCTCGAGCTGGAGCTGTCCGACCACGCCGATGATCCAGTTCGAGCCGATGTCGGGGTAGAACACCTGCGTGACCCCCTCCTCGGCCATGTCGTCGAGCGCCTTGCGCAACTGCTTGGTCTTGGTGAAATCCTTCAGCACGACGCGGCGCAGGATTTCGGGCGCGAAGTTCGGCAGGCCGGTGAAGCGGATCGCGGCCTTCTCGCTGAGCGTGTCGCCGACCCGGAGCGTGCCGTGGTTGGGGATACCGATGATGTCGCCGGGGAACGCCTCGTCCGCCAGTTCGCGGTTCTGCGCGAAGAACAGGATCGGCGAATGGACCGCGATCGGCTTGCCGTGGCCGGTCGGCGTGAGCTTCATGCCGCGCTTGAACACGCCCGAGCACAGCCGCATGAACGCGATGCGGTCGCGGTGGTTGGGGTCCATGTTCGCCTGCACCTTGAACACGAACCCGGTGACTTCGGGCTCATCCGGGGAGACGGGGGCTGGCTCGGCAGGCTGCGCGCGCGGCGGCGGGGCATAGTCGGCGAGCGCGGCGATCAGTTCGGCGACACCGAAGTCCTTCAGCGCCGAGCCGAAATAGACCGGCGTCAAATTGCCCGCGCGATAGGCCTCGGGATCGAAGCTCGAATAGCCGCCCTGTGCGAGTTCGGCCTCGTCGTTCAGGCGGACCATCGCTTCGGGGCTGAGGATCTTGGCGAGTGCGGGATCGTCGATGCCGGTGAACGGGATCGCCTTGCCCATGAACTCGCGGCTGTCGCCTTCGGGGCGGCTCAGCATGTTGGCGTAGAGATCATAGACGCCCTCGAACTCGCCGCCCATGCCCACCGGCCAGCTCATCGGGCAGACATCGAGCTGGAGCATCTCGGCCACCTCGTCGAGCAGCGAGAACGGATCGCGCCCCTCGCGGTCGACCTTGTTGACGAAGGTGATGATCGGCACGTTGCGCAGGCGGCAGACCTCGAACAGTTTCCGCGTCTGCGGCTCGATGCCCTTGGCGGCGTCGATCACCATGACCGCCGAGTCGACCGCGGTCAGCGTGCGATACGTGTCTTCGGAGAAGTCTTCGTGGCCCGGCGTGTCGAGCAGGTTGAAGGTGATCCCCTGCCGCTCGAACGTCATCACCGACGAGGTGACCGAGATGCCGCGCTGCTGCTCGATCTTCATCCAGTCGGAGCGCGCGCGACGGGTCTGGCCGCGCGCCTTCACCTCTCCGGCGAGATGGATCGCGCCGCCGAAATAGAGGAGCTTCTCGGTCAGCGTGGTCTTGCCGGCATCGGGATGCGAGATGATCGCGAAGGTGCGGCGGGGAAATTGGGTCATGGCGTGGGTCCAGTGCGCCGAGCTGGGCTCGGAAGGTAAGGAAGTTCAGGCTACGTGCCGCTCGCAATCCCCTTCCCGCGCGGGACGCGGCGGGATCGGGAGGAGGAGGCATGCAGCGATCATCGCGTGCTATTGGCAGATGCGGGGCGTGTAGGACAGAGGGGGCCTCGATGAGGACCGGTGGCAGGAGCGACTCTGCTCCCCAAAGGCAACGCTCTCCCCTCCCTGGAAGGGGGGGGTGGGTCGGTCAGCTTTGGTCGCAACCGTGCCGTGATGCGGACACCGACCCACCCCCTGCCCCTCCCTTTCAGGGAGGGGGGTTCGTCAGTGCTCCTGGACCAGCGTCACCCTCATTTCGATGCGCTTCGTACCGCCCGCAGCGATCTCGAACACACCGGGTTTGTCGCGGTAGTCGCCGGTATAGCCTTCGGGGTCGGCGATGCCGTGCCAGGGTTCGACGCAGACATAGGCCGCGCCGGGCTTGGTCCAGATGCCGAGCTTGGGCGTATCGGGGAAAGCGATCTTCAACTGCGGGCCGGCCTTGGCGCCGTAGGTGACGGCGTCGGAGTGGATCGGGTCCCAGACCAGCGCGTCCTTGGCGAACAGTTCGTCGCGCAGGGCGATGACGCGGTCCTCGACCGGCGAGGGACGCTCGTCGATGGCGATCTGGCCGTCGGGGCTGATCGCCTTCAGCGTGCCGGGCTCGTCGGCGTCGAACGTGATGCGGTGATCGGCGCGGGGTTCGCCATAGGGGAGCGGCCAGGCGAAGGCGGGGTGGAAACCGAAGCTTGCCGGCATCGCAGCGTCGGTGCGGTTGTGAATGTGCGCCTCGAGCGTCAGCGTCGCGCCGTCTAACGTGAAGACGATGTCGAGTGCGAACGCGAACGGGTAGGCTTTGCGGGTTTCCTCGCTGTCGGTGAGGCGGAAGGTGGCGGAGCTTTCCGACTGCGCGACGATGTCGAACGTCGAATGACGCGCGAAGCCGTGCTTCTGCATCGGGTAGGCCTGGCCGTCGAGGCGGATGACGCCTTCGTTGACGACACCGACGACGGGGAAGAGGATCGGGGCGTGACCGGTCCAGAAGGCCGGGTCGGCGTTGGTCATCAGCTCGCGGCCGTCGGCGTCGTGGAGGTGCGTGAGCTCGGCACCGTGCGGGTTGATCTGCGCAGTGAGGTGGTCGTTGGCGATCGTGATCAGGTCGGTCATGGGATTCCTTCCGTGAGCTTCAAACGCGCGAGGCTTCAAAACGCTCACCTCACTCCACCTCACCTCACACCCCCCCGGCGAAGGCCGGGGCCCAATTGGGGGACGGTGATAACGAAGGGCATCGCTCCGTTACACCGGCCTTTCCACTTGGGCCCCGGCCTTCGCCGGGGTGGTGTTGGGGGAGCGTTATCCTCTCAGGCTCGCGCCCTGTTTTGCGGCGGCCGCTACCACCTTGTCGGCGATCGCCTTGATCTCTTCGTCGGTGAAGCTTTTGGCGGTCGGTTGCAGGACGACCTCGACCGCGACCGACTTGTGGCCGTCCTCCACCCCTGCCCCGGTGAACACGTCGAACACGCGGGCCGAGACGATCGCGACCTTGTCCGCCCCCTTGACCGCGCGGACCAGCGTGTCGGTGGCGAGCGCCGCCGGCACGAGGAAGGCGAAATCGCGGCGGACGGCTTGCAGCGCTGGCGGCGTGTAAGCCGGACGGGCAAAGCCGATAGCGCGCTTGGGCGGGATGGCGTCGAGGTAGACTTCTACCGCGGCAACCGCGCCGTCGAGGTCGAACGCCTTCAGCACCGTCGGATGGAGCATGCCGAAGCTCGCCAGCACTGTCTTCGGCCCGAGGCG
Source organism: Sphingomonas sp. PP-CE-3A-406 (assembly GCF_003688625.1). GTDB lineage: Bacteria > Pseudomonadota > Alphaproteobacteria > Sphingomonadales > Sphingomonadaceae > Sphingomonas. The sequence goes on along the minus strand of NZ_RCWY01000003.1, from coordinate 558,266 downwards.
AAGCGTACCGGACTGGCCGGGGTGCCATGCGTCGCCCGCTTCACCCATCACTTGCAGGTTATCGACGGGCGCGCCCGATGCCGCGAGAAGCGCCAGCGCTTCGGCCTTCGCGTCATACGCGTCGAAGGCCGCCGCTTTCCCATCGCGCCAGCCGCGGGGGCGGCGGTCGCCGGCGAGGACTACGCCTAGCGTCGCGCGTTCGGCGTCCGCCAGATAGCGGCGGCCGATCTCGAACAGACGGACGCTCTGCTGGCCGCGCTTGAGGTTGCGTCCCGTCGCGGCGAGCAGGCCGGGGAGCAGCGACGGACGCATGACTTTCAGGTCTTCGCTGATCGGATTGGCGAGCGTCCACGCGCCGCCACCGAAGGCGGCTGCTTCGGCTTCGGAGAGGAAGCTCCACGTTACCGCCTCGTCGAGCCCTCGGGCGGCGGCGGCACGGCGCGCGCGCCGTTCGAGCTTCTGCTCGGGCGTGGCGGTCGGCTTCGCGACGCCGGGCATCCGGGGGAGCGGCGTCGAGGGGATATTGTCGATGCCCTCGATGCGGACGACTTCCTCGACGAGGTCGGCGGGGCCGTCGACGTCGCGCCGCCAGCTCGGGATCATGACCGGCCATTTGCCCTCGATCGTCGAGAACAGCGCGTCGCTGAACGCGTCGGCCGACTGGATCGCGCCGATCGTGAAGCCGAGCGACAACAATGTCCGCGCCTGGCGTTCGGGGGCGACGTGGAGGCCACCGAGGTCTGCACTCAAGCGCGGATCGTAGTGGATCACACGGGGGTCTAGCGGGGGTTCGCCCGAGCGGGTGACGTCGCTCGCCGTGCCGCCGCAGATGTGGAGCACGAGCGCGGTGGCGATCGCGAGGCCGTCTTCGAGGAAGGCGGGGTCGACGCCGCGTTCGAAGCGGCTGCGCGCGTCGGAGGTCAGCGTCAGCTTCTGGCCGGTGCGCGCGATGTGGTCGGGATCGAAATACGCGCATTCGATCAGCACGTCGGTAGTGTCCGCCGAGACGCCCGAATGCTCGCCGCCCATGATGCCGCCGATGTCGTGCACGGCCGCGTCGTCGGCGATGACGGTCATGGTCGCGTCGAGCGTGTAGGTCTTGCCGTTGAGCGCGACGACCTGTTCGCCGTGCTTTGCCTTGCGCGCGACGAGGCCGCCGGAGAGCTTCGCGCGGTCGTAGACGTGGAGCGGACGGCCGAGGTCGATCATCAGATAGTTGGTGATGTCGACGAGCGCGGAGATGGGCTTCTGGCCGATCGCGATGAGGCTGCGGCGCATCCACTCGGGGGATTCGCCGTTGGTTACGCCGGTGACGGTCTGGGCGAAGAACGCGGGGCAGCTGGCTGTGTCGTCGGTGCGGACGTCGGGACCTGCGCCCTCACTCGTGAACGTATCGAACGTCAGCGGGGTGAGCGTGCCGAGGCCCGCGGCGGCAAGGTCGCGTGCGATGCCGCGGACGCCCATGCAGTCCTGGCGGTTGGGCGTGATTGCGACGTCGATGACCGGGTCGGTCAGGCCGGCATAGTCGGGGTACGGCGTGCCGATCGGGGCGTCTTCGGGCAGTTCGATGATGCCGTCGTGATCCTCGCCGAGTTCCAGCTCGCGCGTCGAGCACATCATGCCGTTGGATTCGACGCCGCGGATGCTGGCGAGCTTGAGCGTCACGTCGAGGCCGGGGACATAGGCACCGGGTGCGCCGAACACGCCGACCAGCCCGGCGCGCGCGTTGGGGGCGCCGCAGACGACTTGGAGCGGACCGTTACCGGCATCGACGGACAGGATCTGGAGCTTGTCGGCCTGCGGATGGCGTTCGGCGCTGAGGACCTTTGCGATCTTGAACGCGGCAAGCTTTTCGCCGGGGTTCTCGACGCTTTCGACTTCGAGGCCGATGCGGGTCAGCGCCTCGACGATCTGGTCGAGCGTGGCGGTGGTTTCGAGGTGCTGCTTGAGCCAGCTGAGCGTGAACTTCATGCGCCGACTCCGCCGGACAAGGTGGGGACGTCGAGGCTCGAAAAGCCGTAATGCTTGAGCCAGCGGATATCGCCGTCGAAGAACGGGCGGAGGTCGTCCATGCCGTATTTGAGCATCGCCAGGCGATCGATCCCGCAACCGAACGCGAAACCCTGCCATTCGTCGGGGTCGAGTCCGCAGGCTTCGATAACCTTGCGGTGGACCATGCCCGAGCCGAGGATCTCGAGCCAGCCATCGGGCTCGGCGCCGCCGACGACGCGCTTGCCCTTGACCAGCGTATAGCCGACGTCGATCTCGACCGAGGGCTCGGTGAACGGGAAGTAGCTGGGGCGCAGGCGGAGGACGATGTCGTCGCGCTCGAAGAACGCCTTCACGAACGTCTCAAGCGTCCACTTCAGGTGGCCGAGCGTGATGCCCTTGTCGATCACGAGGCCCTCGACCTGGTGGAACATCGGCGTGTGCGTCGCGTCGGAATCCGAACGGTAGGTGCGGCCCGGCGCGATGACGCGGATCGGCGGTTTCTGGCTCAACATCGTGCGGATCTGGACCGGCGACGTGTGCGTGCGGAGCAGCGAGAAGGTCGTCTTCTCGTCGGCGGTGCCGGCAGCCTTCGCGTCGATCCCCTGCTGCAGGTAGAAAGTATCGTGCATCGCCCGCGCGGGGTGCGTCTCGGGGATGTTGAGCGCGGTGAAATTATGCCAGTCGGTCTCGATCTCGGGACCGGTCGCGACCGCGAAACCGAGGTCGGCGAAGATCTCGGCGAGTTCGTCCATGACCTGGCTGACGGGGTGGATCGTGCCGGCGGGCGTCGCATCCGCGGGGAGCGTCATGTCGAGCGTTTCGCTGGCGAGGCGCGCGTCGAGCGCGGCGCGTTCGAGCGTGGCCTTGCGCTCGGCGATGCCGTTGGCGACGGCTTCGCGGAGCCCCTGAATCAGCGGGCCTTGGACGAGACGCTCGTCCGGCGTCATCTTGCCGAGCGTCTTCAGCAGCGCGGTAATCGTGCCCTGCTTGCCGAGAGCCTCGACCCGGCACGCGTCGAGCGCGTCGAGCCCGGATGCGGTGGCGATCGCCGTCAGCATGTGGTCGCGCATCTGGTTCAGGTCTTGCGTCACTGTTTCGCCATCCTAATTTCGCGGGTCTCTATCGCTCTACTCGTCATCCCCGCGCAGGCGGGGATCCATATGCGCTACCGGGTCGGTCGTCATCACCGTAGCGGTTATGGATTCCCGCCTGCGCGGGAATGGCGGAGTGGGGGGAATCCCAGCCCGATCGCCAGATCGTCCCAATCGAGATTGCTCTCTTCGATCAACCGCAGCTTCCAGTCGCGGTTCCACTTCTTCAGCTGCTTTTCGCGCGTGATCGCCGCTTCCATCGTATCGGCGATTTCGTAGTGCACCAACCGATGGATGCCGTAGCGGGAGGTGAAGCCCTTGATCAAGCCTTCTCGGTGCTGGTGGATGCGACCGAGCAGGTTGGAGGTGACGCCGATATAGAGCGTGCCGTGCCGGCCGCTGGCTAGGATGTAGACGCACGGCTGCCAGTCCATCCGCTATCCCCTCGCTACAACTTCGTCATTCCCGCGTAGGCGGGAACCCATACTGGCTGACGTTGGGGGTAATCACAACGGTTCGAAGGTTATGGGTTCCCGCCTTCGCGGGAATGACGGTTTGAGGGCGGGCAGTGCTCCGCCTCCAAACGCAGAAAGGGCGCCGGTATCTCCACCGACGCCCTCCCGAAACTCGCCTCAGTCGCGAATTACGCAGCCTGGGGGAGAGCCGCCTTCACCTGGGCGACGATGGCGCTGAATGCAGCGCCCTCGTGCATGGCGATGTCGGCCAGGACCTTCCGGTCGAGTTCGATCCCTGCCAGCTTCACGCCGTGCATGAACTGCGAATACGTCAGACCCTCGGCGCGAACGCCGGCGTTGATGCGCTGGATCCAGAGGCCACGGAACGTGCGCTTCTTAACCTTGCGGTCGCGATATGCGTACTGTCCGGCCTTCTCGACGGCCTGACGGGCGATGCGGATGGTGTTCTTGCGACGGCCATAATAGCCCTTCGCCTGAACCAAAATACGCTTGTGCTTGGCGCGGGTGGTAACACCCCGTTTTACGCGTGCCATTGTCTAATTCCTTCTCAGCTCAACGCAGGCCGTAAGGCGCCCAGGCCTTCACTGCTGCGGTATCGGCCTTCGACAGCAGCTTGGTGCCGCGGTTCTGACGGATGTACTTGCCGTTGTGATGCGCCAGACGGTGACGCTTGCCGGCGACGCCGTGCTTGAGCAGGCCGGTGGCGGTGAGCTTGAAGCGTTTCTTGACGCCGCTCTTGGTCTTCAGCTTGGGCATTTTTATCCTTTCGGTTACGAAGGAGGACGCTGAAATCGCCGCGGCAGCCCACACTGGCCGGGCGATTCGTCGAACGCGTTCCCTTCGAGGAAGCGGGCCGCATAGACGCAATGATCCGCCATATCAACCGTTGTGGAACTGACGCGGCTGTCGTGCGATAGGCCAAGCATGGACGACAGCCCGACGCAGCCGATCGAGACCCCTCCCGCGGCCCCGGAAGCAGCCCCTGCGCAAAAACGTCGCAAGCGGCGGATACTGCGCAACATCCTGCTCGGGATCGTCGCGGTCATCGTCGCGATCTGGCTGGTGCTGTACATCACCAAGGGGCGCTTCCTGAAGCATCCGTTCGAGCGCGTCGTCGGGTCGCTGACGCACCGGACGCTGACCGTGCGCGGCGATTTCCAGCTTTATTTCGCGCCGTTCCGCATCAAGCTGTACGCGGAGAACTTCACGCTCTCGAACCCCGACTGGGCAAGCCGGCCGAACCTGTTCCGCGCGGACAAGCTCGACACGCGGATCGCGCCGCTGTCGCTGATCTTCGGCAAGCGGCGGCTGTACTGGCTCGATCTCGTCAACGGCGCGGTCGATCTGGAGTGGAACAAGCCGCATAGCGCGAACACCTGGACGTTCTCCGAGAAGAAGGGCGGCAAGCCGCTCGAGTTTCCGCGGATCGACGTGGCCACGGTGACGGGCACGTCGGTGCGCTATCTCGACCCGCGGATGCGGATCGTCGCGGACCTCAACATCGCCGATATCCGCTCGGTGGATGCGACGATTGGGCGTGCGGTCGGGCTGACCGGCAAGGGGCGGTTGCGCGAGACGCCGTTCACCGTGACCGCGCAGCTCCTGTCGCCGGACGCGACCGCCAATCGCGGGCAGAACAAGCTGGTCGCGCGGGCGCGGGCGGCGGGGAACATCATCGACGTCGCGGGGACGCTGCCAAGTATCGCCGATGTCGAGAACGTACCGCTCGCCGTGACCGCGCGCGGCGCCAATCTCTCGACGCTGCTGGGTGTGATCGACGTCGCGATCCCGAACACGCGGACCTACAAACTGCGCGCGCAGCTGATCAAGCAGGGCGACGAATACGCCTTCACGCATCTGCGTGGCTTTGCAGGCCGAACCGATCTCGCGGGCAAGCTGACGATCATCAACGGCGAGCGCATCCATCTCGATTCGGTGCTCACGACCAAGAGCCTCGACATCATCGATGCGGCACCGTTCATCGGCTTCAATCCCGACATCGTCGAATCGAAGGGGGCTGTCGCGGCGGCAGCGGCGACGGGCGCCGCACCACAGCGCCTGCTCCCCGACGGGAACCTGCCGGTCGCGACGATGCAGATCTTCGATGCCGACCTGAAATGGACGATCGGCGTGGTGAAGTCGCGCAACCTGCCGATCTCAAACATCGATCTGACGCTCGATCTGGAGCGTGGGCGGTTGGCGCTGTCGCCGCTGACCTTCTCGATGGCGCGCGGCAACGTGGCTTCGGACGTGATCTTCGATACGCGCGCACGGCCGAGCGCGGTCTCGTACGATATCCGCCTCGCGCCGACGCCGTTGGGGCGTCTGCTCAAGGGCTATGGCCTGACCGAAGCCGGGACGACCGGGACCGTCAAGGGTCGCATCAAGCTCGACGGACGCGGCGATTCGATCCACGATTCGCTCGCATCGTCACGCGGCCGGATCGCGTTCGTGCTGCCGTCGGGCGCGCTGTCGGTCCGCAACGTGCAGCTCGCCGAGCTCGATATCGGCACGTTCGCGCAGCGGATGTTCCAGGGCCAGCTGAACGAGCCGGTGCAGATGAATTGCGGGCTGATCGGCTTCACCGTGCGCGGCGGCGTTGCGGCGGCGGACCCGATCCTGATCGACACGCGCAAGAACGTGATCGTCGGGCGCGGCGGGTTCAGTTTCCGCAACGAGGCGGTCGATCTCGCATTTCGTGCGGATTCGAAGAAGTTCAGCCTGTTCGCGGGGCAGTCGCCGATCGGGGTCGGCGGCATGTTCGCCGCGCCGAAGCTGAACGTGATCTCGAAGGATCTGCTCACGCGGGTCGGCAGCGGGCTCGGGCTGGCACTGGTCGCGACGCCGGTTGCGGGGATCCTGGCGTTCGTCGATGTCGGCGATGCGAAGTCGACGGCGTGCGGTCCTGTACTGGCCGGGGCGACGGCGGCGGCGCAGCGAACGACGAAGGGCCAGCCGCGCGATGACGTCGGGCATGGGACGACGGCCAAGGCCGAGGACGGGAAGACGTCTGCGGCGGAGAAGAAGGGTCAGCGGAAGAAGTTTCTCGGGATTTTCTGAGGGGCGCGCGAAACTAGCGCCCCTTCCCTAGCTTGCTCGGTCGGGGATCAGGCGGACGTCCGGGTCGATGGTTGGACCTGCTTCGACGGCTGGCGTGCCGGATCCATGGGTCCCGGCGTCCGCCGGGATGACGGATAGGGGAGTGAGCGTGGCATGGCGGTGGAGACGCAGGAGGCCGATTACAGGCCGCCCGTTCGAATAGCGCGCGGTGCCTGGGTTGGGTCGCGATCACCGCAAGACCATCGTCTTCTCACCGCACCCACCCCGTCACCCCGGCGGACGCCGGGGCCCATGGTAGGGTTAGCTCCGACGACCAACGTGCCGTGTCCGTGGGTCCCGGCGCCCGCCGGGATGACGGATGGGGGGTGGTGATGTGGGGGCGTTGCGCTTTGCGATGCCGCCCTGCTGCTCCCCTGCCGCTTGGAGGAGGGGAGACATGCCCCCGACGGCCTGGGCACTTCCGCTAGACCCTCCCGCAGGCGGGAGGGGAATTCTTATCCGTGATCGTGGCTGGTGTGATCGTGCCCGTCATCGCGCACCCGGTGCATCGCTTCCAGCACGTCGTCCATCCGCGCGGGGTCACCGATAGCGAGAACATGGCCTTCGCTCGCCGCGGTCAGGGGGTCGCCATTCCAGTCGCACATCATGCCGCCTGCCCCTTCGACCACCGGCACCAGCGCGGCGAAGTCGTAGATTTTGAGCCCCGACTCGCAGACCACGTCGAGATGCCCGCTCGCGAGCAGCCCGTAATTGTAGCAGTCGCCGCCATAGACAGGCCCCTGCCGCGGGTTGCCGCCCGAGATTGCCGCGACCAGCGCCAAATAGTGCGGGACGTCGACCTCGTCGAACAGATGCGGGCTGGTGGTGGCGATCGTCGAGCCTGCCAGTTCGCGGCAGGCGCGCGTGCGGACGGGGACGCCGTTGAGCGTCGTCGGGCGGCCCGCGACTCCGACCCAGCGTTCGCGCTGGACCGGCTGGTCGATGATCCCGAGCACCGGCCAGCCATCCTCGACCAAGGCGATCAGCGTGCCGAAGATCGCGCGGCCGACGGTGAAGCTGCGCGTGCCGTCGATCGGGTCGAGTACCCATTTGCGGTTGGTGACGCCCGGCTTCTCGCCAAACTCCTCGCCGACGATGCCGTCGCCCGAACGTTCGGCGTCGAGCAGCCGGCGCATCGCTGATTCGGCCTCGCGGTCGGCGCGCGTGACGGGGGATTGGTCGTCCTTGATCTCGACGCCGTGCTCATGGCGGAAATACGGTCGGATGACGTTGCCCGCAGCATCCGCGAGGCGGTGCGCGAGGTCGATATCGGCTTGGGTGACTGGCATGCCCTCTGCCTATCGGCCGCAGCCGTCGCGAGCAATGGACGGATCATCCGCGTGCGCGTAGGTCGCTGCAATCCAACCGGAGTAACGTCCATGCGCCTCGTCCAGACCCTTGCCGCCGCCGCCCTGCTCGTCGCAACGCCGGCGTTCGCCGCACTCGCGCCAGGCGCCAAGGCGCCCGACTTCACGACTCGCGGGGCGATCGCCGGCAAGATCTTCACCGTGCATCTCGCCGAACAGCTCAAGAAGGGCCCCGTCGTGCTGTACTTCTTCCCCGCCGCCTACACCGGCGGTTGCAACGCCGAGGCGCACGCGTTCGCCGAGGCGATCCCTGCGTTCACCAAAGCCGGCGCGACGGTGATCGGCATGTCGGCCGACAACGTGGAGACGCTCAGCAAGTTCTCGGCCGAGAAGTGCGCGGGCAAGTTCGCGGTCGCGAGCGCAGGGCCTAACGTGGTCAAGGGCTATGACGTCGCACTCGGCAAGCCGGTGATGGGTCGCACGGTGACCAAGCGCACCAGCTACGTGATCGCCAAGGACGGCCGGGTCGCGTTCGTGCATGACGACATGAACCCCGCCCAGCATGTCGCGACGACGTTGGCGGCAGTGGAAAAGCTGACCGGCAAATAGCTGCCGTTCTGGTGACAATATGCTAACGCTTTCGGGTCTATGCCTTTGGTGGGGATGCGGAGGAAGTCATGGGGGACGCGCAAGCGGCCAAGCCGGTATCGGGGGCAGACCCAAGAAACTCGCTGTACGAGCGTATCGGGAGGTTCCTTGACGAGCATCGCCTGAGCCCCGACCCCGCGCATTACCACTTCGCGCATGCCGTTCTATCGGCGCCCGACCAGCCGCTGGCGATCGCGGTCGCGCGGCTGACCGATGGCGGGGTCCGCCTGAGTCGCAACGATATCGAGCGACTCGGCGGTCAGGTCGTCGCCGGCGCCCCGGCGGCGCACCGCCCCGCCTCCGTCCAGGCGTCGGACGTCGCCGCGGAAACCGGCGTCGACAGCGCGATTTCGCTGGTCGTCGAAACGCAGCACCATGTCGAAGACTTCACGCAGATCATGCGGACGATGCAGGACGAAACGCGGGGCTTCGGCCGCGATCTCGCCAAGAGCGCCGCTGCGATCAAGCAGATCGCCGAGATCGACGAGATCACGCAGATCACCACCATGATGATCGGTCGGATCCACGACAGCGAAGTGCGACTCGCCGCCGCCACCGCCGAAGCCGATATCCTGCGCACCAAGCTGGTCGAGGCGCACGACATCGCCCGGCGCGATATGCTGACCGGCCTGCCCAACCGCCGCGCGTTCGAGGAGGCGTTCGCCGAGCGCGACCTCGATGCCGGACCCTATTGCCTGGCGGTGTGCGACATCGACCGGTTCAAGGGCGTCAACGACCTCCACGGGCACGGCGTCGGCGACCGCGTTCTTATCGCGATCGGACAGGCGTTGTCGAGCGAATGCGCACCGCATCTGGTGGTCCGCCACGGTGGCGAGGAGTTTGCGCTGCTGATCAAGGGCAAAACCCTGTCGGATGCGGCCAAGTTGCTCGATCGCGTTCGCGCGACGGTGGCGGCGAAGCGATACCGCAACCGTGAGACCGACGCGCCGCTGGGAAGCATCACCTTTTCGGCGGGCATCACCGCGATCCATATTGAAGAAACGTCGGGAATCGCGTTCTCGCGTGCCGACCGCCTGCTCTATACGGCCAAGGAACAGGGCCGCGATCGGATCTGCGCCGCCTGATCCCGTAAAATGGCGTGTTTTGCGCACGCGATCTGGTGCGATTTCCCAATGGCGTGGGTCGCTCTAGAAAAACTCCAGCCAGCGCAATGACTTAAGAAACTGGCATGGTGCATGCAAAGCTTTCGGTATCGGAGGCCGGATGGTCCGGCTCCCCGAAAAACCGAAGGAAATCCCCATGTCGCTCCGTTTCGAAACCGCTCAGCGTATCGCCATCTCGTTCGTCGGCGCACTGTTCTTCGCCGCCGTCGCGATCACCACCGCCGCACCGATTATCCCGATCGCCTGATCGCGATTACGTCTATTCCTCGACCGCGAGACGCGTGCGCAGAACGAGACGTCGTTCACGCCACCGCCGCATCCCCGATCGGTCCGACCGGCGCCGCCTGATCGCGCGAATAGGTCCCGATCAACACCCCCGCCGCCAGCACATGGCCCGTGATAGCCTCGATCACCGCAGACCGTCCCGGAGTCGCTCCAGGATCGCCCGCGCCTTCACCCACCGCGAACAGCTGGAAGACATAGCGATGCTCACCGTGCCCGCTCGGCGGATCGGGCGGCAACCAGCCTTCGCGGAGATAGGAATTGCGGCCCACATCGCGTCCCCCCGGTTCCCCCGCGCCATCGGCGACGATCGCGCCTTCCGCGAGACGGCCAGCATCCGCATCGAGATCCCAGACGATAGCGTGGACCAAAGGCTGCGGCGCCGGGGCGTCGGGATCCTCGACGATCAGCACCATCGTTGCCGTCCCGGCCGGCGGGTCGCTCCAGACGAGCGGCGGCGACACGCCCTCGCCGTCCAGCGTGAAGCGCGGCGGCAGGCGGGATCCATGCGCGAACGCCGGGCTGGAAAGGTCGATCGACGCCGGCGTGTCGCCGCAGACCTGCGAGACGGCCAGCTTATCCTCGCCGGCGCGCAGACCGCTCATCGCCTGACCCAGCCATGCAGGGATATGTTCGAGCATCGGTTCAGCCCTCCGAAGGACAGGTGTCGTCGCGCCGCTCGGGGGCGCCGCCTGCGTACCATTCGCTTTTCGCGCCCATCTTGTCGGCGTCGTGATAGCAGACCTGGGTCTTGCCGCCCTTGGGGTCGACCAGCACCGTCCAGTTGCGATCGCTGCAATTATGCTCCTCGCATCCCCAGGCGGCGATCCGTGTCCCGTCGCCGGTGGTGCCGGCGCGCTTGATCGTGAAGATCGGCGTCTCGGGACCCGTCCGGCCACGGATTGTCTCGCGCAGCTTGGCATCGCCGACCGCTTCGACCAGCCCGGTCGCGACCTCGGTGCGGTCGAAGAACCCGACGCCGTCGACGGCATCGTGCGGATATTTGCCGACATAGGCGGTGATCGGCGTGGTCTGCGCCTGCCCCGGAATCGGCGTCGGTGCGCGCGTCTCGGGTGGTGTGAAGCCGCTCGGCGCGGGCGCGTTCGCCGCATCGTCGTTCTTGCCGCACGCCCCCAGCAGGAGCGGCGTCGCGAAAAGTGCGACCGCGATCACCGTCTTGATGGGCATCGTCATGGCATTGTCCTCGTTCGTTACGCATCCAACGCGCTTGCGGGCAAACCGGTTGCGGTCGGAGCCTCCGAAGACCACCATGCTCCACATGGTACAGAATTTCGAACGGTTCGTCGTGGCGCAAGACGGCATCTACCCACAGGCGCTCGCCGAACTGCGCGCGGGTGCGAAACGCAGCCACTGGATGTGGTTCGTCTTTCCGCAGATCGCCGGGCTCGGCCACAGCGCGATGGCGCGGACCTATGCGATCGCCTCGGCGGCCGAGGCACGCGGCTATCTTGCGCATCCCGTGCTCGGGCCTCGCCTGATCGATGCGACCGAAACGGTGACGCGCGCGCGTGGTTCGGCGGAAACGATCCTCGGCTGCATCGATGCCGTGAAGCTGCGCTCGTCGATGACGCTGTTCGCGCGCGTCGCCGACGATCCGACGCCGTTTCGCGCCGCGCTCGACCGGTTCTTCGGCGGGGCCGAGGATCCCGCGACGATCGCGTTGCTCGACCAGGACCAGGCGCGATAAGACGGGCGCATGACGCAGTAACCGTGTACCATGACGGCGGGGCGTTCCGCTCCCTGAGGTGTCGTCATGGCGAAGAGCCAGAAGAAGTCGAACAAGGAAGTCCGCAAGCCCAAGGCCGAAAAGGCGCCGAAAGCCAATGCGTCGAACCCGACCAGCAAGGGCAAGGCCGTGGAAATGACCACGCTCAACTAACCTGCGGCGTGCGGCGCTAGTCCAGCGCGGCACGAATGGCGGCGGCAGCGATGAACGGCGCGCCTGCGACCAGCACAAGGCTGACCGCAGCGAGCAGTTTCATCGCGCCGGCCCCGCCTGCGGGATCGAGCGCGCCCGCCCCGAAGATCAACAGCGGGACAGCGAGCGGCAGCATCGCCAGCCCGACCACCGCGCCGCTGCCGCGCACCGCTGCGACCAGCGCGCTCGTCGCGACGGCGAGCGCGGCCAAGCCGGGCGTCCCGATCAGCAACCCAAGCTCGACGCGGACCAGCGTATCGAGCGACAGGTCGAACAAACCCGTGGCGATCACCGCCGCCAGCATCAGCGGCGGACCGAAGCTCAGCCAGTGCGCGATAGTCTTGGCGGTCGCGACCGCGGCCATCGACAGCCCGCGCACGGCAAGCTGATCGAACACGCCCGCGTCGAGATCCGGCGCGATCAGCCGCTCGACCGGTAGCAACGCCGCCAGCAGCGCCGCGGTCCAGATCACGCCGCCACCGATCCGCGCCAGCAGCGCACCGTCCGGGCCGATCGCGAGCGGGAACAGGATCGCCACCAGCAGGAAGAACGCGACCACCAGGACGGCGCCACCACTCGCCACACTGCGGCGCAGATCCCGGCGGATCAGCGCGATCACAACGCCACCTCGGCGGCATGCGGCAGGTCGAGCGCGACGTGCGTGGCGATCAGCGCGATGCCGCCTTGCGCGCGGTGCTCGGCGAGCAATGCCCGCAGCCGTGCGATCGACTCGGCATCGAGCCCGTTGGCGGGTTCGTCGAGCAACCACACCGGCGCGCCGCTCGCCGCGACGCGTGCCAGCGCGGCACGGCGGCGCTGGCCCGTCGACAGGAGGCGTACCGGGATGTCCGACAGCGCGGTCAGGTCGAGCGCGGCGATCGCACGCGCGACGCGGCCGGCGGGATCGGGCGTCCGGTCGAGCATCGCCCAGAACCGCAGCGCCGCGCTCAATGTCTGGTCGACGTCGAGCGCGCTTGCCTCGGTCAGCAACGCGATCCCAGCATAGCACGACACCGTGCCTTCTGACGGCGCGAGCAGGCCCGCGGCGATGCGGATCAGGCTAGACTTGCCGATCCCGTTGGGCCCGGTGACGACCACCGCATCGCCCGGCGCGAGCGCGAACGACACGTCGGCGAACAGCGGCCGCCCGCCGCGCACGCACGCCACCGCGTCGAAGACGAGCGTCATGCCGCCCGCCCGGTCGCGCTCATGAACCGCTATCGTCGGGCACGGACTCTTCCAGCGCGTGCATGTCATCGTCGCTGAGACCGAAATGATGGCCGATCTCGTGGATCGTGACATGCGCGACGAGGTCGTCGAGGCGAACGCCGGTCTCGATCCATTCCTCGAGGATCGCGCGACGGTAGAGCACGATGCGGTCGGGCATGGTGCCTGAGTCCATCGATGATTTCTCGCCGAGGGGGCGGCCGTGATAGAGCCCGGACAGGTCGAGCGGATGCTCGAGCCCGAGCGCGGCCAGCGTCTCGTCGTCGGCGAACTCCTCGACCGCGAAGACGATGTCGCCGAGATGCGCGGCGAACTGCACGGGAAGCCTGGCGATCGTCGCCCGCGCGATCGCCTCGATCGCGTCGGCATCTGGTGCCTGGCCGGAGAATGTCGCTTGCCCGCTCATGCGAGCAGCCATACGCGGTGGGCAACGATAGCGGCAAGGGATACGCGGATGGTCGAAGCGCTGAACGAAACCGAGCGGGCCGAGGCGCTCGATGGGCTGGACGAGTGGGATTACGACGATGCGCGCGACGCGATCACGCGGACGATCGTGTTCGCCGATTTCGTCGAAGCATTCGGGTTCATGACGCAGGTCGCGCTGATCGCCGAGCGCGCGAACCATCATCCGGAGTGGAAGAACGTCTGGAACCGGGTGGAAATCCTGCTTACCACGCATGACGCGGGGGGCTTAAGCCCGCGGGATATCGAGATGGCCGAAGCGATCGACGCGATCGTCGGCGACGCCTGATCGGCTGCACAACGGCGTCCAATCAATCCTCCCCCGCAAGGGGGAGGTGGCACCGAAGGTGACGGAGGGGGGACACGGAACGGCGGTTACCCCTTTCCTCCCCCTCCGTCTGGCAAGCGCCAGCCACCTCCCCCTGACGGGGGAGGATCGGACTCAGCCTCGTGTCATGCTGCGGCGCATCCGTTTGCGCAGGCTGCCCGGCATCCACCGTGCCGCGAACGCCATGCGGTGCGCGGTCTTGCCGACATAGGTGTGGACCTTGTCGCCGTGGACCGCCTCCCACGCGGCGTCGGCGACCTTGTCGACTCCGGTCAGTTCGAGCCCGGCGCCCGTCACCGTCTCGCGGATCGAGTGATTGCTGTTCCCCGCCGCCGAATCGAGCAACGGCGTGTCGATGAAGCTCGGCACGATCGACCGAACCTTGATGCCGTCCGCCGCCCATTCGCCGTCGAGCGCTTCGGTGATCGCGCGGATGCCGAACTTGGTCGCCGAGTACGGCGCAAGCCCCGACGAGCCGTAGATCGCCGACGCCGACGCGGTGTTGAGCAGGCACGAGCCCGGCGTCCGCTTGAGATAGGCATAGCCGATCCGCGCGCCGTTCAACGCGCCGACCAGGTTGATCGCGATCACCCGGTCGATCTCGGCGAAATCGGTCTCCGCCAGCGGTCCGCCCGAGCCCACCCCGGCATTGTTGAACAGCACGTCGAGCCGGCCGCCGGTGGTCGCGACGAACGCGTCGAGCGAGGCTGTCCATGCATCACGGTCGCGCACGTCCATCCGGTAGGTGCTCACCATGCCGTCGGGCAGCGATGCCGCGGTCTCGGCAAGCCCCGCGACGTTGACGTCGGCGAGCCCGACCCGCCAGCCCTTCCGCGCGAACAGCACCGCGGTCGCACGGCCGATCCCCGATCCGCCGCCGGTGATGAAAATGCTCTGCTGCGTCATGACATCGCTCCCCTTATTATTTTTGGTCATTTGATTTTACGGTATGTTTCCCGCATCCTGCGCGCAGATGCCAGACAATTTGCCAGCGCTCACTTTCGAACACGTCACCAAGCGGTACGGGTCGACGGTCGCCGTCGATCATGTCTCGCTCGAGATCGCTCCCCGCGCCTTCGTCGCGCTGGTCGGGACGTCGGGATCGGGTAAGTCGACGTTGCTCAAGACGATCAACCGGCTGGTCGAGCCGAGCGAAGGCCGCGTGACGATCGACGGTGCCGACGTCACGGGCGAGCCTGCGCCGGAGCTCCGCCGGCGGATCGGCTATGTGTTCCAGAATATCGGCCTGTTCCCGCACATGACGATCGCCGAGAATATCGCGATCGGGCTGCGGATCGCGGGACGACGCGACGAGGCCAAGGTCGGCGAGCTGCTCGACCTGGTCGACCTGCCGCGCGATATCGCCGGGCGGATGCCCGACGCGCTGTCGGGCGGGCAGCGCCAACGCGTCGGGATCGCCCGCGCGCTCGCGCCGGGGGCGAAGCTGCTGTTGCTCGACGAGGCGTTCGGCGCGCTCGATCCGGTCACGCGCGATGCGCTGGGGACGCGGATCCGCGAGTTGCACGACCGGCTCGGGCTGACGACGATCCTGGTGACTCACGACATGGCGGAGGCGCTGTTGCTCGCGGACCGCGTGCTGGTGATGAAGGCCGGGCGGATCGTCGCCGACGCGACCCCGCGCGAGCTGGTGTCGGGCAAGGGCGGCGACGACGCGCAGGCGCTGGTGCAGGTGCCGCGCGCGCAAGCCGAACGCTTGCAGGCGTTGGTTTCGTGAGCGCGTTTCTCGATGCGCTCGGCCGCGTGCCGCCGTTGCTCGCTGCGCATGTCCTGCTGTCGGCGTCGGCGCTGCTGCTGGGGATCGCGATCAGCCTGCCGCTGGGGATCTGGTCGGCGCGCAACGCCACCGTCGCGCGCGTGTCGCTCGGGTTCGCGAGCCTCGTCCAGACGATCCCGAGCCTCGCCTTGCTCGCGCTGTTCTACCCGCTGTTGCTGAGCCTGTCCGCGCTCGTCGGCGGCGGCATTCCCGCGCTCGGCTTCCTGCCGTCGCTGATCGCGTTGACGCTGTATGCGCTGCTGCCGATCCTGCGCAACGCGGTGGCGGGTTTGCACGGGCTCGATCCCGCGGTGATCCAGGCGGCGGATGCGGTCGGGATGACGCCCGCGCAAAAGCTGCGGCTGGTCGAGGCGCCGCTGGTCGCGCCGGTGCTGATCGCGGGCATTCGCACTGCGGCGGTGTGGACGATCGGTGCCGCGACGCTGTCGACGACGGTCGGCCAGCCGAGCCTGGGCGACATGATCTTCGCGGGGTTGCAGACGCAGAACTGGGCGCTGGTGCTGGCCGGCTGCGTGTCGGCGGCGGCGCTGGCGCTGGCGGTCGATGCGCTGATCGGCGGGATCGAATACGGCATCCGCGCGCGGCGGCGCTGGCTGTGGATCGCGTGCACCGCGATGCTGGTCGCGGGGACCGCCGTGGCGACCGCGCCGCTATGGCCGAAGAGCGGCGGCGACCGGACGGTGGTGGTCGGGGCGAAGAATTTCTCCGAGCAATATATCCTCGCGCGGCTGATCGGCGACCGGTTGGAGCATGCGGGATATACCGTGCAGTACCGCGACGGGCTGGGCTCGGCGGTGGTGTTCGGGGCGCTCTCGACCGGGGATATCGATGTGTATGTCGATTACGCCGGGACGATCTGGGCGAACGAGATGAAGCGGCACGACGTGCCCGAGCGTCGGCCGATGGTCGCGGCGATCGGGGCCTGGGCCAAGCGCGAGCATGGGGTCGGCCTGGTCGGGTCGCTCGGGTTCGAGAATGCCTATGCGTTCGCGATGAAGTCGGATGCGGCCAAGGCGAAGGGGATCGCCAGCCTCGACGATCTGGTCAGGGCGGCGCCGACGATGACGCTAGGCAGCGACCTGGAGTTTCTCGAGCGGCCCGAATGGGCGGCGGTGAAGCGCGCCTATCCGCTGCGGTTCGCCAAGACGACGCCGTACAGCCCGACCTTCATGTACCGCGCGCTCGAAAGCGGGAATGTCGACGTGATCTCGGCGTTCTCGTCCGATGGGCGGATCGCGGCGGATCGGCTGACCGTGCTGAGCGATCCGCGGCACGCGATACCGGGATACGACGCGATCCTGATGGTGGCGCCGAAGCGGGCGGGGGATGCGAAGTTCCTCGCCGCGCTGACGCCGCTGGTCGGGCGGATTCCGGTCGAAGCGATGCGGACGGCGAATTATCAGGTCGACCGCGATGTGGACAAGCAGACGCCCGAAGCCGCGGCACGGTGTCTGGCGGCGAAGGTCGGGCTTTAAAAGGCCGCCCCACTTTGACATCGCAACTTCGAATCACACCACCGTCATCCCCGCGAAGGCGGGGATCCATACTGGCTGGTGGTCCTGAATACTCGCGAGCACCTGAGTATATGGGTCCCCGCCTCCGCGGGGATGACGGGGTTGGTTGGAATGACCGGGCGCAGAGCTTCACCCCCGCCAGATCAGAAGAACAGCTTGCGGATGCTGAGCCTTACCGTGCGGCCTAGCGGATCGAGGTAATCCGGCTGATAGCTGTTCGGCGTCGCGCCGGTCGCGTCGGTGACGCGCTGGCGGGTGTTGAGGATATTGGTGACCGCAAGGCTCACGCGCATGCCGCGCAGCCACGGATGCACCTTTACCCATTCGAGACGCTGCCCGAGATCCGCGAACAGCCGTGCGTTGGCGGTCGCGAGCCCGCCGAAGTTGAGCGTCTCGGGTGCGGCCAGCGTGCCGCCGTTGACGCGCGTCCCGCTCGCATATTGCGCCGACAGCCGGACGCCGACGCCGTTGTTGCTGTAGCCGGCCTGCGCCTCGAGTTCGTGGCGCGACTGGCCACCGCTGCTGCCGATCGCATCGCCGTTGAGCAGGTTCAGGCTCGGTCCGCCATCCGCGACGAGCACCCGGTCGGTGAAATGCCAGGTGTGGTAGAACGCGAATTGCAGTCGCCCGCCCGCCTGCCCGCGCCCGCCGCCACCGAAACGGCCACCACCACCAGGACCGCCGCCACCGGGCCCGCCACCACCGGGGCCGCCGCCACGGCCACCTTCGCGGGGTCCGGCGCCTCGCGTGCCATCGCCGCCCGCGCCATCGGGTCGACGAAAGCCGCCGGGGGGCTGCAGACCCTCGAACGGATTGGGGCCGGTGCCGGCGCGATACGCCTCCAGCTCCCTCTGGATCTTCGATTTGAGCGGCGCGGAGAAATTGATCCCCCAGCGCAATTCGGAGCGTTCGCTGCGCGCGAAATTGATCGGACGACTATCGACCTGGAGCAGATTGCCGCTCGCATCGCGGGTAAAGCGATCGGGGAACGCCGCCTCGATCGATGCGGTCGCGCTCGGGAACGCGGCGATCGGATTGTCGACGCGGCTCGAGACATAGTTCGCGGTGAAGGTGAGGTCCTTCTTGCTCCACGGCTTCAGCGTCAGGCCGAGCTTGCGGACGTGGTTGTTGTCCGAGACCAGCGCCGGATTGCCGCCACTGATCGTCGTGACCGTCGCGGTGGTGCCGCGGACGTAATCGAAGATGCGGACGTTGGGCGTCGTGATCGACGGATTGCCGAGCTGCTGCGCAGTCGGTGCCTCGTCGGTATCGGTGACCGACGCGATCAGCCGCACGCCATCGATCGGCGACCAGTTCGCACCATAGCCGAGCGTCGTCAGCGTCCCGAGGTCCGACAGATGGTCCTCCGCCAGATTGAAGTTCGCCGACAACGTCCCGAGGAACGGCAGCACATCCTTGCCGCGGCTCGAGATCGGCACGTCGATGTTGACCTGGCCATCAACGGTGTCGCGCGACACCTGCCCGCGCTGCGCGAGGCCGGCGCGGTAGGAGCGGCTGTCGAAGTCCGCGGTCTGGCCGCCGAGCTTGATCGTCGTCGAGACGGCCCCCGCGGGCAGGTTGAACACCGTGCCGTTGAGCACCGCGTCGATCTCGCCGGTGTTCTGCGTCGCATAGGCACGATTGCCGGGCGCGGCGCCGATGTCGCTCGCCGACAGTCGTGCGAACGGGTTGCCGGTCGGATCGCCGGCGTTCAGTCGCGCCTGGAATGCGCTCGAATCGACGCCCGTATCGGTGAAGGTCTGCGTATCGCTGCGATCGTAATTGCCCGTGACGTTCCAGCGCCACGTGCCGAGGTCGCCGTTGAGCGTGGTGCCGAGATGCGCCGAGATCGACGAGACGCGTTGCGCGAGCGGCAGGAAGCCTTCGTCGTCGAGCGCCCGGTTGACGGTCGTGCCGTCGGCGAGCGTGAGCCTGGCTATGGGCAGCCCGTTGAGGCCGCGGCTGTCGGTCGATTCGAGCCGGGCGTTGATCGTCGCGCCGACGTTACCGAAGATGTTGCGCGCATAGACGCTGTTCGCGGTGAAGGTGTTCGTCGCGGCTTGCAGCGTGCGATACGGGGTCGGGTCGACGACTGCACCGTTGGCGCCGACCGCGGTGCTGCCTGTGCCGGTCGACGTCGGAACGATATCGCGCTCGGCTTCGGTCAGGGCCGACGACGAGGTGTATTCGGCGTGCAGGTTGACCCGGCGATCGCGCGCGATGCTGAGCAGGTCGAGCTTGCCGTCGGGCGAATTGCTGCCCCCCTCGGTCGGCATCGTGTCGACGCCCTCGACGGTGACCGCGCGGAAGCGGCGGCGCAGGACGAAGTTCACGACCTTCTGATCGGCGCGATAGCCGTATTTGAGCGCGACTTCCTCGGGCAGGATCTCGACGCGCTGGATCGCCTCGGTCGGAATGTCGCGGATCTCGGAGAAGCTCGAGATGCGGCGACCGTTGAGCAGCACGACCGGCGCGCCGCCGCTGCCGCGTCCGCTGGTCGTCTGCGGGCTGAGTTCGCTCAACAGGTCGGAGATCGAGCTGACGCCGTAGGAGCGGATCTCGGACTGGCCGATCGTCTGGTCGGGCGGGATATCGCCGATCACCGACCCGCGTGGCTTGCGCGATCCGGTGACGACGATCTCTTCCGAATCGGCCGCCTCGTCCTGTTCCGCCGCCTGCGCCTCGGCAGCAGCAGGCGCTGGCGCAACAGATTGGGGCGCAACAGATTGTGGCGGAGCAGACTGTGCCGCGGTCGGCACCGCAGCCGTTGACGTCAATGCGGGCGCGTCAGGCGCGGGTGCCTGTTGCGCCATCGCCAGCGTGGGCATGCTCGCCGCCAGCATCAGACCCATAATACGCATACCGTCACACCCCTTCGACCGATCGACTGATCGCATGCAGCGCCTAGCCGCCAATTGTCGCAGGAATATGCCGGCTCAGCGCGTCATGTGCGCGTCCATGTCTTCGAGCGCGATTCCCTTGGTCTCGGGGAAATAGAGCAACACCGTGACGAACTGCACCGCCATCATCGCCGCGAACACCAGGAACGGCACGCCGGCCGACCATGCCGCGGCGATCGGGAAGGCCTGCGCGATCACCGCGTTCCAGCCCCAATGGCTCGACGAGCCGATGCTCGACCCGCGCGCACGGACGTTCTGCGGGAACACTTCGGAGATATAGACCCAGATCACCGCGCCGGAGCCGGGCGCGAAGAACATGATGAACACGATCAGCGACGGCAACAGCAGCCAGCTCGGCAGCACGCCGAGCAATGCAAGCCCCCCGACCGTCAACGCGGCGGTCATCCCGGCCGAGCCCCAGAGCAGCAGCGTGCGCCGACCGATCCGGTCGATCAGTAGCATCCCGAGCAGCGTGAACACCATGTTGGCGACACCGATCATCACCGCCTGCAGATCGGGCGAGAGGCTCCCGCCCGACGCCTTGAAGATGTCGTTGAGGTAATAGAGGAACGCGTTGATCCCGCTGAACTGGTTGAACATCGCCACCAGGAAGGCGAGCGTGATCGGCTTGCGGTGCCGCGTCCACGACAAGTGCCCGTCGCCCTTCGGCACATCGAGTTCGGCCTTGGCGACGTCCGGACTCATGCCGATCGTCGCGAGCACGTCCTTCGCCTCCGCATCGCGCCCCTTGGTCAGGAGCCAGCGCGGCGAGTTGGGGATGCGGAACAGCAGCGCGAAGAACACCAGCGACGGCAACGCGACGATCCCGAGCTTCCACCGCCATTCGGTATCGCCGAGATCGAGCGCGCCGATCACTGCGTTCGAGACATAGGCGAGCAGGATGCCGAGGATCACCGCGAACTGGAACCCGCCGACCATCTTCCCGCGCTGCGCAGGCGGGGCGAGCTCGGCGATATAGGCGGGCGCCAACACCGACGACCCACCGATCGCGATGCCGATGACGAAGCGGAAGCCGATGAAGCTGTACCAGTCCCACGCCAGCGCGCAGCCCAGCGCGGTGACGATGTAGAGGAAGGCCAGCATCCGCAGCACGTTGCGACTGCCGTAGCGATCGCCGAGCGTGCCGACGAACATCGCGCCGATCAACGTCCCCCACAGCGCCGACGACACGGTGAAGCCCAGCCACGCTTCGCTGAGCGCGAACTTCGCCTTCAACGCCCCGGTGACACCGGCGATGACCGCGGTGTCGAAACCGAACAACAGCCCGGCGAGCGCGGCGGTGGCGACGCTGGCGATCAGGACGGTATGCGGCGAGGAAGAGGCGGAGGCGCTCGTGCGCGGCGGTCGGGTCGTTGGCGTCATGATCCCCGTGTCGAACACTTCGCCGATCGCGGCAAGGCCGATGCACGCCGTTTCGACACGCGAAAACACCCGATTCAGGTTCTTCAAAACGCATTAACGAATGCCGGCCTAGCCCCGTCGCGTAACTAGCGGAAAGGGCGCGACATTGAGGACCGGGTTCACCAGATTGCTGATCGCCACGGCGGCGTTCGCGATGCCGTCGTCGGCATGGGCAGCCTGCACGGTCGCCGATCCCGCCTCGACCGCGCTCGGCACCTTTTCGCCCAATGCGCTGCTCGGCGGCGCGCCACCCTATGTACCGGTACTGGGAGGGTTCGACTGCCCCGCCACGACGATCTCGCTGCTGTCCGGTAACTTCCTGCGCGCGACCGTCACGAGCGCGGACGGCTTCAAGCTGACCTCGACCAACCCCCTGAATACGGTCACCGCGAAATACGTCATTGCCGCGGATGGCGCGGGCGCGAACCCGTTCACCGCGGGAACCCCGTTCGTCTACATGAACGGTACGCTCGTCAACCTGCTCGGGCTGCTCGGCGGATCGGCGCGCAACGTGAAGGTCTATGTCCGTCCATCGTCCGCCGCCGCGGTCGCGCCGGGCACCTACAAGGGCAATTTCAAGATCGCCTGGGAATGGCGCTTCTGCGATCTGCTCGGCGCGCTGGGACTCTGTGTCGGCACTCTCGACGCCAGTCCCACGACGATTCCCGTCGCCAACGTGGCGGTGACGATGATCGTCACGGCCAAGCCGTTCACCGTGTCGATCGTCACGCACACGACATGGGATCCCCAATCCACGACCGGCAACCCGCGCGCGATCCCAGGCAGCAAACAGCGTACGACGATCACGCTCACCAACCCCGATATCATCGCGATCGATGCCAATTCGCTCAACATCGTCCTGCCGACGCCGAACCGCGGCGCCGTGGCGCTCGACGGCGACGGCACCGCGTCGCCCACCTTCGTCAAGACTGCCGAGGGATCGCCCGCCTCGTCGCTCGCCGTCACCTATAGCACGCCTGCGAGCACCACCGACGATGTCGATTTCTCGGAGAACGGCGGCACCAGCTGGACCTACGATCCGACCACGACGCCGAAGGCGGTCACCAACGTCCGCGTTCGCCCACGCGGGACGATGGCGGCGGGATCGAGCTTCAGCGTGTCGCTGCCCTACGTCCTGTTCTGAACCCCTGCCTGATCCGCCGTCTGATCGGGTTGCGGCGCCGCAGGATCGGTCCCGACGATCGACGGCAGCGACCCGACCAGTTCCATCTTGGTCGCGGTCGTCCCGACCTCGATCCCCGCCTCGCGGAACTGGCGGAGCAGCGTGAACAACAACTCGCTGCGGATCGGATAGGCATCGCGCGGGCTCGCCACATACGCGAAGCAGTTGAACTTGGCGCGCCCCGCATCGATCGAATCGATGAAGACCTTGGCTTCGGGATCGTCGAGCACCTCGTGCTTCTCGGCGAATGCGGCGAACAGCATCGCCCGCACCGCATCGAGATCCTCCTCGAGCGGTACCGAGAATTGCAGCTGGATCCGGCCGATCGGCGCGGCCAGCGTCATGTTCTGGATCGTCTTGGTGATCAGTTCCGAATTCGGCACGATCAATGTCGAGCGATCCGCCACCTGGATCTCGGTAGAGCGCACGTTGATCCGCTTCACGTCGCCCTCCATGTTGCCGATCCGGACGAGATCGCCGATCTTGACCGGGCGCTCGGCGAGCAGGATCAGCCCCGAGACGAAGTTCTGCGTGATCGCCTGAAGACCGAAGCCGATCCCGACCGACAGCGCGCCAAGCACGACGGCCAGCTTCTCCATGCCGATCCCGAGCGCGCCGAGCGACCACAGCACCGCGGCGATGATTCCCGCATAGCGCGCGACCATCGTCACCGAATTCTGCGCGCCCGCGTCCATCGCGGTGGTCGGCAGATAGCTGTTCACCAGCCAGTGCTGCAGCCCGCGCATGATCGCCAGCGCGACGAACAGCACGACCAGCGAGCGCAACACCGCGCCCGGCGAGATCGTGACCTGGCCGACCGTGATACCGTTCGCGACCGTCCCGAACAGCTCGAACGCCGAGCCGACGCCCGCCCCGAACGGCGCCATCACCGCGCCGACCGCAAGCAGGATCAGCAACAGCCGCAGCACCGCCGACAGCAGCACGCCGATCTGGTCGACGGTCTTGTTGTCGACCCCGAACCCGCTGTTCGCCGAGCGCCCGAGACGGTTGCCGCTCGACAGCAACGTCCGGCACGCATCGTCGGTGAAGGTCATCATCAGGTACAGCGTCGCACCGACGATCGCCCCCCACAGCAGCCACGTCGCAACCTTGAACGCGAAATTCACGTAGCCGATCAGGCCGGCGATCAGCGTCACGAGCAGGACCAGCCAGACCAGCGTCGCGACGATCGCGAGCAGTGTGTTGCGCGCGGGCTTGGTCGGGTCGGGCAACGCCGCGGCGCGCAACCGGCCGAGCGTCACCAGGATTGCGCCGAGCACCATGATATGGAGCAGCGCGACGGCCGCGTTGGCCGCACTCGACGCGGGCGCGCTGATGCCGATCAGCAGGTTGGTCGCGATCAGCAACTGCCCGAAGAAGATCAGCGCCGCCGCCATCCAGCTATACGGCCGAAGCGCCTGCGCCGCGGCATCGCCGATCGGCAGCAACCGCCACGTCGACTGACCGCGCAACAGCAGCGCGCCGCCGAGCGACGACACGAACGCGCAGAACCACGCCAGGCCGACGAAGATCGCGCCGAACCGGCTCCAGGCGGGCGAGACCAGTCCGCCCCAGCGTAGCGACGCGACGATTGCCCAGGCGGCGAGACCGGGTAAAGCGGTGCCGATCACCACCAGCCACAACGCATAGGCCGAGCGTCGCAGGCGACCGCCGGGCGCATGGTTGGTCGCGTAGCGGCGGCCGACACGGTGCAACCAGCCCCGCAGCGGCACGACCAGCACCAAAGCGGTGAGGATCCCGACCAGCAGGCCGGTCACGGCGTGCATGCCGAACCGCGACGAGAACTGACGCACCTCGGTATTGACGAACCGCATCAGCCGCGCGGAATCACGCGGCAGGTGATCGACGATCGCCGCCCACAAGGTCGGCGACAGCGGCGAGCCGGTGTTTTCGGACAATTGCTGGCCGAGTTCCTCCGCCTCGGCAGCACCGATGTCGTCGATCTGCTGCTTGGCTTCGATCCCGATGAGGCGCGCGCGCTTGATCGCCGAGTCGATCGCCGACTGGCTCTGCGCGAGGAGCTTGCGTTGCTGGCGGATCTCGGGCGCTTCGACGACGCCGGGGGTGGCGGCGCCGAGTTCGGTCACGCGCGCCTGGACCAGCGCCATCTCCGGGGTGAGCGTGCGGACCGCGTCGGCGGCGGTCGCCTGGACCGCCTGCGCGCGATCCCGCAACGCCTGCCGCGCCTTGTCGTCACGCGCCGCGGGCGTGGCGTCGTCGATCGCCTGGAGCTCGGCCGAGGCTTGCGTCAGGCTGGCAGCGACGGTCGCGACCTTGGGCTCGTCCTGCGCGATCGCGGGGAGCGCGGTTATCAGGAGGAGGAGTGCGGCGAGGTAACGGAGGAGGGTCATCCGGGGTGCTGTACAGCGATGGGGCGGGAAACGGGAGGGGTGCAGAGATCGGGTTGGGACGCAGCACGGCCGCCGCTGTTTTCGGGAGTGGCTCAGGATGAGCGCTTGCCCATCACACGCCCAACTCAACGAAGAGATATACCACCCCGGCGAAGGCCGGGGTCCAGTTAGAGAGGTCGCAGTAACAGAGCGGCGTCCTCGATCACCGGCCGCTCCTAACTCCACCCCGGCCTTCGCCGGGGTGGAGTTAGGGGAACGCAAGCGCGCGCATACGATCGTCACCCGTGCACCCTTGTTCTCCCGCGAAGGCGGGGGCCCAGACTGGGTCCCCGCCTTCGCGGGGAAACCACGGCGCCGTCCATGGCCACGTGGTCACGATCAGGAACGCGCCCTCCACCCTAGTCCGTCACCCCGGCGGAGGCCGGGGCCCACCGACCCGCATACTCAGTTTTATCGGATATGCGGAACGGTGGATGCCGGAACGAGTCCGGCATGACGGGATGGGAGGGGTACTAGCTGGAGCAGAACTGGACGGCGCCTCGCTCAGTCCAGCTCGAGGATAACCTGATCCACCGCCAAGCTATCCCCCGTCTTTGCCGCAACCGACTTCACCGTGCCCGTTTTCTCGGCACGCAGGATGTTCTCCATCTTCATCGCCTCGACCACCGCGAGCGCCTGCCCCGCCTCGACCTTGTCGCCCGCCGCGACGTCGAGCCGCACCAGCAACCCCGGCATCGGGCAGATCAGGAACTTCGACAGATCGGGCGCGACCTTCTCGATCAGGTGCGCGGTGTAGGGCGCGACGCGAGCGGGGAGCACGCGGGCGACATGGCTCGCCCCTCGCGCGGTAAGCTTGAAGCCGGCGCGGGCCTTGGCGATGCGAATCGTGAGATGCTCGTCGCCATCGGCTCCATGACCATCGGCGACCACCATGCGATCGCCGGGCGTATATTCGAGCGACAGGTCGAGGTCCTCGGCGTCTACCGCGATGCCGTCGGTCGAGACTGTCACCGCATGGTCGATCTTGTCGATCGTCACTACCCAGTCGGCGGGCGGGCGGAGGCGCTTGCCGAGCTGGCCATCGATGCGGCGGGCGCGGTCGGCCTCCGCAGTCGCGGCGAAGGCGGCAACCGCGGCGAGCGTCTTCAGCAGTTCGGCATCCGCGGGGGCGCCGTGGAAGCCGTCGGGATATTCCTCGGCGATGAAGCCGGTGGTGAGCGCACCCGACTGGAAGCGCGGGTGCTGCATGATCGCCGAGAGGAAATCGATGTTGTTGCCCGGACCTTCCAGCTCGAACGCGTCGAGCGCGGCGATCTGCGCGGCGATCGCGCCCTCGCGGGTGGGCGCCCAGGTGATGAGCTTGGCGATCATCGGGTCGTAGAACATGCTGACCTCGCCGCCCTCGCGGACGCCGTCGTCGACACGGACTCGGGGTTCCGCGGACTCCGCCACCCCTTCCCCGTTCGTGCTGAGCGAAGTCGAAGCACCTCCGCTCGGGGCATACCCTTCGACTTCGCTCAGGGCGAACGGAAGGGGCGGATTGTAACGGACCAAGCGACCGATCGACGGCAGGAACCCACGATACGGGTCCTCCGCATACACACGGTTCTCGATCGACCAGCCGTTGAGCTTCACGTCATCCTGCGTGAACCCGAGCGGTTCACCCGCAGCGACACGGATCATTAGTTCGACGAGATCGAGCCCGGTAATCTCCTCCGTCACGGGATGCTCGACCTGAAGCCGGGTGTTCATCTCGAGGAAGTAGAACCCCTCCCCCGTCGTATCCGCGCCCGAGACGATCAGCTCGACCGTTCCCGCCGAATAATAGCCCACAGCCTGCGCGAGAGCGACCGCCTGCTCGCCCATCGCTTTACGCATCTTCGGCGTGACGAACGGCGACGGCGCCTCCTCGACGACCTTCTGGTGACGCCGCTGGATCGAGCATTCGCGCTCGTTAAGATAGACGATGTTGCCGTGCTGGTCGCCGATCAGCTGGATCTCGATATGGCGCGGGCTCTCGATGAACTTCTCGATAAACACGCGGTCGTCGCCGAAGCTGGCGAGCCCCTCGCGCTTGGTCGCCTCGAAGCCTTCGCGGACGTCCTGTTCGCTGTACGCCAGCCGCATGCCCTTGCCGCCGCCGCCGGCCGACGCCTTCATCATCACCGGATAGCCGATGCCGCCGGCGATCTCGACCGCGTGATCGGTGCTGTCGATTTCGCCGAGATACCCCGGGACGACGTTGACGCCCGCGGCCTTGGCGAGCTTCTTCGACTCGATCTTGTCGCCCATCGCGGCGATCGCGCCCGGCGGCGGGCCGACGAATGCGATCCCGGCCTCGGCGCACGCCAGCGCAAAACTCTCGCGCTCGGAGAGGAAGCCGTAGCCCGGATGGATGCAGTCCGCGCCGGTTTCCTTGGCCGCGAGCAATATAAGCTCGGCCTTGAGATAGCTTTCGGCGGCGGGTGCCGGCCCGAGCCGGACGGACTCGTCGGCCATCAGCACATGCGGCGCGCGCGCGTCGGCGTCGGAATAGACCGCGACGGTCTTGATGCCCATCGCCTTGGCGGTCCGCATGACGCGGCATGCGATCTCGCCACGATTGGCGACCAGGATTTTCTTGAACATCACTCGTGTTCCACTCGCTTTAAATATGCAGTCCGTTCGCGGGTGAGGCGTGCAAGACACTGCCCGGCGATCATCGGTTCACCGGATCCGCCCCTCATTTCCTGGCCTTCGACGGCGCATTGCGCATCGCGATACGCAATCCAGGCGCGCTGGGCGGCGGTCAACGCCGCCACATAGGTCGTCACACCATCCATCGGGTTCGCTTTGTCGAGATCACGCCGCCGGGCCAAAGTTCTGCGCCACTGAGCGTTCAGTTGCGCATCAGCCTTATAGTAATCCTCGTACGCGCACCGCGTCATCGTCGATTGATCGAGCGGGTTCGCACAGGTGTTGGGAGGCATTCCCCCAACCTG
Organism: Sphingomonas sp. PP-CE-3A-406; assembly: GCF_003688625.1. Taxonomy (GTDB): domain Bacteria; phylum Pseudomonadota; class Alphaproteobacteria; order Sphingomonadales; family Sphingomonadaceae; genus Sphingomonas. The sequence goes on along the minus strand of NZ_RCWY01000003.1, from coordinate 530,124 downwards.
CGCCAGAACGATCGCGACGACTCCTATCACTCCGCCGCGGCCCGCATCGGCTCGGGGCCGACCATCGGTTTCATTCCCAGCTTCGCTAGCAGCGTCGCATCCGCGCTGTCGCCGGCGTTGCCGGTGGTCAGCAGCTTGTCGCCGGTGAAGATCGAGTTCGCGCCCGCCATGAAGCACAGCGCCTGGGTCGCCTCGGACATGCTCTCGCGGCCCGCAGACAATCGCACCATGCTCAGCGGCATCGTGATCCGCGCGACGGCGACCGTCCGGACGAACTCGATGTCGTCGATCTGCGCCATCGGCGTGCCGGCGAGCATGTCGCCGAGTGGCGTGCCCTTGACCGGGACCAGCGCGTTGACGGGCACGCTCTCGGGGTGGCGCGGCAGCGTGGCGAGTGCGTGGACGAAGCCGACACGGTCGCTGCGCGTCTCGCCCATCCCGACGATCCCACCGCAGCAGACCGAGATCCCTGCATCGCGCACGTTCGCCAGCGTCTCCAGCCTATCGCCGAAGGTACGCGTGGTGATGACGTTGCCGTAATTCTCGGGCGAGGTGTCGATGTTGTGGTTGTAGTAATCGAGGCCAGCGTCGGCGAGCTGCTTGGCCTGATCCGCGTCGAGCATGCCGAGCGTCATGCACGTCTCGAGCCCCATTGCGCGGACGCCTTCGACCATCGCGACGACCTTCGGCATGTCGCGCGGCTTGGGGTTGCGCCACGCGGCGCCCATGCAGAAACGCTGCGAGCCGGCGGCCTTGGCCTGCGCGGCATCGGCAAGGACGGCATCGACGTCCATCAGCTTTTCCGCCTTCAGGCCGGAGTCGGACGACGCGGACTGCGAGCAATAGCCGCAATCCTCGGGGCAGCCGCCGGTCTTGATCGAGAGCAACGTGCACAACTGGACCTCGCTGACCGCGTGGTGCGCGCGGTGGACGGTCTGCGCGCGGAACATGAGTTCGTCGAAGGGGAGATCGAACAGCGCGGCGATTTCCGGACGGGTCCAGTCGATCCGCGTGTTCTCCTGCGCACGCAGGAGCCCAGGGTCGCGAACGCTCCGCTCTGAACACTGGGCTCCTGCGTGCGCAGGAGAACGGAGAAGGGTATCGGTCATTCGGCGGCTTCCTCTTGCGGGCCCATGTTGTGGCCGAGGAGTTTCAGCACCTCCTCGGCGGCCTGGATCAGGTTGGTGCCGGGGCCGAAGATCGCCTGGACCCCGGCATCGCGCAGCGCCTGATAGTCCTGTGCCGGGATAACGCCACCCGCGATCACCTTGATATCCGCGCGGCCCGCCTCGCGGAGATAGCCGATCAGCTCGGGGATCAGCGTCTTGTGGCCGGCGGCGAGCGACGAGGCGCCGACGATGTCGACATCCTTCTCCAGCGCGAGCGCGGCGGCTTCGGCGGGGGTCTGGAACAGCGGGCCGGGGACGATCTCGAAGCCCAGGTCGCCGAACATCGACGAGACGAGATTGGCGCCGCGATCATGGCCGTCCTGGCCCATCTTGGCGACGAGCATGCGCGGTTTGCGACCCATCCGGCGCTCGGTCGCCTCGACGCCATCGGTGAGGCGGGTCCAGCGCGCGTCGTCCTCGTAGGCGCCGCCGTAGATGCCGGAGACGGGGGTGGGTTGCGTGCCATAGCGGCCGAACACGTCCTCCATCGCGGAGGAGATTTCGCCGAGCGTAGCGCGGGCTCGGGCGCATTCCACGGCGAGCGCGAGAAGGTTGTCGGAGCCCTTCGCCCCTTCACGCAAAGCATCGAGCGCAGCCCGGCACGCCGCCTCGTCGCGCGTGGCCTTTACGCGGTTGATTCGTTCGATCTGGCCCGCCCTCACCGCGACGTTGTCCACGTCGAGGATCTCGATCGCGTCCTGTTCGGCGAGCTTGTACTTGTTGACGCCGACGATGACGTCCTCGCCGCGATCGACGCGCGCCTGGCGGCCGGCGGCGGCTTCCTCGATCATCGCCTTGGGCCAGCCTGCGGCGACCGCCTTCGCCATGCCGCCTTCGGACTGGATCCGCTCGATCAGCGCCCATGCGCCGTCGACCAGCGACTGCGTCAGGCTCTCGATATAATAGCTGCCACCGAGCGGATCGACGACCTTGGTCATCCCCGTCTCTTCCTGGATCACGATCTGCGTGTTGCGCGCGATCCGTGCCGAGAAGTCGGTCGGCAGCGCGATCGCCTCGTCGAGCGCGTTGGTGTGGAGCGACTGCGTGCCGCCCAGCATCGCCGCCATCGCCTCGATCGTCGTGCGCATGACGTTGTTGTACGGATCCTGCTCGGTGAGCGAGACGCCGCTGGTCTGGCAATGCGTACGCAGCATCTTCGAGCGCTCGTCCTGCGCGCCGAGCTGCGTCATCGCGCGATGCCAGAGGACGCGGGCGGCGCGGAGCTTGGCGATTTCCATGAAGAAGTTCATGCCGATCGCGAAGAAGAACGACAGACGCCCGGCGAACTTGTCGATGTCGAGCCCGGACGCGACGCCGTATTTCACATATTCCATGCCGTCGGCGATCGTGAAGGCGAGCTCGTGGAGCTGCGTCGCCCCCGCCTCCTGCATGTGATAGCCGCTGATCGAGATGCTGTTGAACTTGGGCATCTCGCGGCTGGTGTAGCCGAAGATATCCGAGATGATCCGCATGCTCGGCTCGGGCGGGTAGATGTAGGTGTTGCGGACCATGAACTCCTTGAGGATGTCGTTCTGGATGGTCCCGTCGAGCAGTTTTCGGTCGACGCCCTGCTCCTCGCCGGCGACGATGAAGAAGGCGAGGATTGGAATCACCGCGCCGTTCATGGTCATGCTGACCGACATCTTGTCGAGCGGGATGCCGTCGAAGAGGATCTTCATGTCCTCGACCGAGTCGATCGCGACGCCTGCCTTGCCGACGTCGCCGGTGACGCGGGGGTGGTCGCTGTCGTAGCCGCGGTGCGTGGCGAGATCGAACGCAACGCTCAGGCCCTTCTGGCCGGCGGCGAGGTTGCGGCGGTAGAACGCGTTCGAGGCTTCTGCGGTGGAGAAGCCGGCGTACTGGCGGATCGTCCACGGGCGGCCGGCGTACATGGACGCGCGGACACCGCGGGTGAAGGGCGCAAAACCTGGGAGGCCGGGGTCTTCGCGCACGTCTTCCGCGGTGTAGAGCGGCTTGACGTCGATGCCTTCGGGGGTTGGCCAGGTGAGGTCGGCGCCTTTGACTTCCTTGGCGGCGAGCGCCTGCCAATCGGCGAGAGTGGGGTTCGGTTTGTCAGTCATAAGTTTGCACCACCCCGGCGGAGGCCGGGGCCCAGTTGGAAAGGTCGAGGTAAGGCAGCGCGGCACCAGCCAATCGACCGTTGCCCAACTGGGCCCCGGCCTTCGCCGGGGTGGTGCCTTCCAAGAAAGTCATTTCCCCGTGAACACCGGCTTGCGCTTTTCCAGGAACGCGCGACCGCCTTCGATCGAGTCCGCAGACCCGCGCGCGTCTCGCTGGTTGGCTGCCTCGGCCTGCATCGCGGTTGCGTAATCTGTCTCGTACGCAGCCGTAATCGCCCGCCGCATCAACCCCAGCGCGACCGTCGGCATCGCCGCCAGCCGCTCGGCCAGCGCGAACGCTTCGGCATCCAGCGCGTCGTCCGCCACGACCTTATGCACCATTCCCCAGTCGAGCGCCTTCGCCGCCGGAACCCGCTCGCCGAGCATCATCATCTCGGTCGCCCGCGCCTTGCCGATCAGCCGCGGCAGCATCCACGACGCGCCGCCATCCGGCACCAGCCCAATGTTCACGAACGCCTGGAGGAAATACGCGCTCTCGCTGGCGACACAGAAATCGGTGGCGAGCGCGAGGCTGCACCCGATCCCCGCCGCCGGTCCGCGCACTGCGCTCACTACCGGCACAGACAGCTCGGCGATCGCCGCCATCGTCGGGTTATAGCTGCCGGTCAGCGCCGCGAACGTCGCCTCGCCCGGATTGTCCGAGCCGAGCGCGCCGCCCCCGACGTCCGCCCCCGAGCAGAACGCGCGGCCAACACCGGCGATCAGCACCGCGCGCGCACCATCCAGATCGCTCAGCGCCGCGCGCAACTCCTCGAACATCGCCGGTGGCGCGGCGTTCAGCCGGTCGGGCCGGTTCAGCGTCAGCACCAACACGTCGCCGCGCCGCTCGCTCAGGATATGCTCGTACGCGGCCATCAGATCTCTCCTAGTGCGCGCCGGTATCGCCCGGCGTCTCCATCAACTCGACCAGCATGCCGCCAAAGTCCTTCGGGTGCACGAACACGATCGGCGTGCCATGCGCGCCGATCCGCGGTTCGCCCAACACGGTCGCGCCCTTCGCCTTCAGGTCGGCGACCGCGGCGGCGATATCGGCCACCTCGAAGCAGACATGATGCTGCCCGCCGGCCGGATTTTTCCGCAGGAATCCCGCGATCGGCGAACGCTCGTCATACGGCTCGATCAACTCGATCTGCGTGTTCGGCGCATCGACGAAGCACACTTTGACGCCCTGCGCGGGCAGGTCGAACGGCTCGCCGATCGCGGTGGCGCCGAGCAGCAGGCGATACGTCTCGACCGACTTCGCGATCGACGGTGTCGCGACCCCGACATGGTTGAGGCGGCCCAGCGTCGCGGTCATCCTTCGATCCTCGGGCTGTCAGGCGCACGGCGCGCCATGGCCGCGCCCTCGATCAGGCCTTCGATGCGGCTGACGCGTTCGCGCAAGGCGACGTGGCTGTCGGCAAGACGCGCGAGCCCCGCACTCAGCCCCGTGAGTTTCGCGTCGAGCCCATCGAGCCGCTCCTGATACGTCAGCAACGCCTTGACGACGCCGAACGCCTTTTCGGTCGCGCTCATGCGGCGTGGCTCATCGGGACTGGATCGCCCGCCAGCGCACGATCGATCGCTTCCAGCGCGCGGTCGATCGACTGTTCCATCGAATCGATCTTCGCATGCCATTGCGGCAGCATCGCCTCGATCTCCGGCAGGATCAGCGCAAACGCCTTCTCATCCTCCCCGTCGGCGCGATCCTCTACCGCGATATATCGCGTCGAAGCTTCCCGGAGGACATGGCCGACGGATTTACCATTGCTGGCAGCAAAGGCATCAAGCGCTGCCTTATGATCGGGCGAGGTCAAAAACGTCACGCGTTCAGTCTGCATGTCACGACTCCTTATCATGACATGATAATGTGCGGACGATCGTGATACAACGCGTCATTCCGCTGGCTCCGCGGCGGGCTTGGCCGGCACCGGCGGGACGACGCCGAGTGTATAGCCACAGACGCCGAGCACCTGCCGGATCATCGCATCCCCGGTCGGCGCGACGAAGTTTGCCTGCACCGCGAAGTTGGCGCCGTTGGTCGTCTCGACCCGCACCGTCTTCGATTTCACTAGAAAACTGGTCAGCTTGGTGATCGCGGCGGGATCGGCGATGTACGTACCTGTCCCCGGGAACTGCCAATTATAGGTGAATGCGGGGCCGCCATCGAAGCGCACCGCGACCGGCTTATCCGCGCCCGACCCGAGCGGCTGCGGCTGGATGAACTGGATCGACACGATCGGTTCGGACGCGACATCGCATTTCACGACAAACCGCGAGAGCCCGTCATTGCCGGTGACCGAGGCCGAAATGCTGCGCACGCTCGCCGGGTTGGCACGGTCGGCGAGCTTCCAGACCGGCGCGGGTGCGACGATCGCTGCCTGGAGCAGAAGTAGACCGAGCATCACGCGACCACCATCGGCGTACCGGCCAGCACCGCCCGAAGATCGGCATCGTCACCGCGCTGGACGGGCGTCGCCTGCTTCATGGCGACCTCGACCTCGATGATCGTCGTCGCGTTGGCGATCGCCTCGACGGTGAGCGAAGCGGAAGGTTTGTTGTGCATCCTGGTCTCCAGCGCATGAACGCCCGGCGTCACGGTGAGCGCGGCGAAGCGCGGGCTCTTGAGCTGCGTCCGCACCTCGCCGTCGAGATACACGTCGACACCAGCCAGCTTGCCGACAAAGCCGCGGCGGAAGACGATCAATCGCGCCGAACCATCGACCACTGGGGCCAGCGCCGCTTGCCGAGCAGTGCCGCTCGCAAGCGCAACACGCCTGTTGCCGGCAAGCCCGAGATAGATGGCTCCGGCTACCACACCCAGCGAGAGACCGATGATCGGCGACGGCAGCGGCTGACCGCTTCGTCCTGCCGCGGCGGCTGCGAAGAAGGCCAGCACGAACGACGTGAGCATCGCCACGCCGAAGACGATGCCGACGAATATGAGCTGTTTCGACAGTGGCAGTTTCTTCAAGATCGCCTCCCGAGCGACTGGATCGTCACAGCGGGATGTTATCATGCTTCTTCCACGGATTCTCCAGCGCCTTGCCGCGGAGTTTCCGTAGGCCGAGCGCGATGCGGCGGCGGGTCGAGTGGGGCTGGATCACTTCGTCGATGAAGCCCTTCGACGCGGCGACGAACGGGTTGGCGAACCGCGCCTCGTATTCTGCCGTCCGTTCCGCGATCTCTTCCGGCGTCTTGCCGCGGAAGATGATCTCGACCGCGCCCTTCGCGCCCATCACCGCGATCTCGGCGGTCGGCCATGCATAGTTGAGGTCGCCGCGCAGGTGCTTCGAGGCCATCACGTCGTACGCGCCGCCATACGCCTTCCGCGTGATGACGGTGATCTTGGGCACGGTCGCCTCGGCATAGGCGAACAGCAATTTCGCGCCGTGCTTGATGATGCCGTTATGCTCCTGCGCGGTGCCGGGCAGGAAGCCGGGGACGTCGACGAAGGTCACGATCGGGATCTCGAACGCGTCGCAGAACCGCACGAACCGCGCCGCCTTCTTCGACGAATTGATGTCGAGCACACCGGCGAGCACCATCGGCTGGTTCGCGACGAAACCGACCGTGCGGCCTTCGATACGACCGAAGCCGGTGATGATGTTGGCTGCGTGCGCCGGCTGAGTCTCGAAGAAATCGCCTTCGTCGACGGTCTTCCGGATCAGCTCGTGCATGTCGTAGGGCTGGTTCGCCGACGCCGGGATCAGCGTGTCGAGGCTCTCCTCGATCCGGTCCCACTCGTCGGCGGTCGGGCGTTCGGGAACGCCGTCACGGTTCGACGCGGGCAGGAAATCGAAGAAATCGCGCGCCGCGAGCAACGCCTCGATGTCGTTCTCGAACGCGTTGTCGGCGACCGACGTCTTGGTGGTGTGCGTCACCGCGCCGCCGAGCGCCTCCTGCGTCACGACCTCGTTGGTCACCGTCTTGACCACGTCGGGGCCGGTGACGAACATGTAGCTCGAATCCTTCACCATGAAGATGAAGTCGGTCATCGCGGGGCTGTAGACCGCGCCGCCTGCGCACGGTCCCATGATGAGCGAAAGCTGCGGCACGACGCCGGACGCGAGCGCGTTGCGCTGGAACACCTCTGCATAGCCGCCGAGCGAGGCGACACCCTCCTGGATGCGTGCACCGCCGCTGTCGTTGAGGCCGATGATCGGCGCGCCGACCTTCATCGCGCTGTCCATCACCTTGCAGATCTTCTGCGCATGACGTTCGCTCAGGGAGCCGCCGAAGACGGTGAAGTCCTGGCTGAAGACGAAGACGAGGCGGCCGTTGATCGTGCCCGAGCCGGTGACCACGCCGTCGCCGGGGATCACCTGGTCCTGCATGCCGAAATCGACGCAATTGTGCTCGACGTACATGTCGAGCTCCTCGAACGAACCCTCGTCCAGCAGCACGTCAAGGCGCTCCCTCGCGGTGAGCTTACCCTTGGCGTGCTGCGCTGCGATCCGCTTGAGGCCCCCGCCGACTCTGGCGGCTTCGCGGCGGCGTTCAAGCTCTTCGATCGTCGATGACATCGTCTCTCCGTCCTGTTGCTGGCCTTCACAGAGCGGGATGCGATGCGCAAATGCAATATTGCAAACTTGCTGACGTGATGTTTGCAAACTAGACGGAGGCATGACCCTCCCCGCACGTCGCCTCTTCGTCGGACACCGCCTGCGCGACCTGCGCCGCGTCCTCGGGATCAGCCAGGCGGCGATGGCCGCGCGGATCGGGCTGTCGGTGAGCTATCTCTCGCAGATCGAGAATGGCGATCGGCCGGTGACCGAGGGTGTGCTGATCACGCTCGCGCGCGAGTTTCCGGCGGATTGGGGGAGCATCGATGCGGCGGATGATACTGCGTTGCTGATCGCGACGCTGGAGGCGGTGTCGGATACGAGTGTGGAGGCGCCTGCGCTGGACGAGACGGCGGTGCGGCGCGCGGTGAAGCACCAGCCGTTGCTGGCGCAGCGTCTCGTCGCGATGCACGACGCGTATCGGCGCGCGCAGGAGCAGTTGCGCGCGCTGGACGACCGGCTGGTGGCGGGATCGGGGGCGCCGGGGTTGCTGCCGTGGGAGGATGTGCGCGACTGGTTTCATGCGGCGGGGAATTATGTCGATGCGCTCGATCGGCGGGCGGAGGAGATCGGCGAGACACTCGGCGCGGACCGGGTTGCGACACTTGAAGCGCGGCTTGCGGCGCGTGGCGTATCGGTGGCGATCTCCGGCGCGCTCGCCGCTCCGTTGCGCGATTACGACGGCGCGACCTTGCGGCTTGATGGATCGCAACCGGGCGAGACTACCCTGTTCTCGCTCGCGCACCAAGTCGCGCGGCACGAGTTCGGCGACGTCATCGGCGGGATCGTCGCGGCGTCGGAAATGGCGTCGGAAACGGCGCGCGCGCTGCTGACCGCGGGGCTGACCAACTACGCGGCCGGGGCGATCGTCATGCCCTATACGCGCTTCCGCACCGAGGCTCGGAGTGTCCGCCATGACATCGACCGGTTGCGGCGGATCTTCGGGACGAGTTTCGAGCAAACCTGCCACCGGCTCTCGACGTTGCAGAGGCCGGGCGCGCTGGGCATTCCGTTCTTCTTCTGCCGCGTCGACATGGCCGGGAACATCACCAAGCGTCACTCCGCCACGCGGCTCCAGTTCGCACGGTTCGGGGGGGCGTGTCCTTTGTGGATCGTCCACGAGGCGGTGGCGATCCCCGACCGGATCCTGACGCAGTTGATCGAGACCACCGACGGCATCCGCTACGTCTCGATGGCGAAGGGGTTGGTGAAGCCGTCCGAGACGTACACGCGGCCGGCGCGGCGCTATGCGGTGGCGCTCGGGTGCGAAGAGGCGAACGCGTCGGAGTTCATCTATGCCGATGCGCTGGGAACGGGCGGGATCGCGACGCCGATCGGGTCTTCGTGCCGCGTCTGTCTGCGGACGGATTGCGACCAGCGGGCGTTTCCGCCGGCGGCAAGCGGGATACGAGTCGATCCAGATAGGCGTGGAGCAGTGCCGTACGAGGTCATCTAACCTTCGCACCCCTAAATCCGTCATCCCCGCGCAGGCGGGGATCCATACCCTCGGACGGTCCTGACGATCGCAAACGTCAGCCAATATGGGTTCCCGCCTCCGCGGGAATGACGAACTAGGTAGCCGCCGCCGGGTCCTTCGGGAAGAAATGCTCGACCACGCTGTTCGCCAACCGCGACGGCCGCAGCGTTTCCGCATCCAAACAGCACCAGCTCGACTTCACCTCGGCAAGCACGTCCTCGCCGCGCTTGATGATCGTCTCGTAGAACGCGCGCGCGCCCTGAACCTTCTCGAGCAGAACGGTCGCGATGACGTCGTCGTCGAGGAACGCGGGCTTGCGGTAAGTAATCTCGTGTTTCAATGCGACCCACAGGTGCCCGGCCACCGCCTCGGCGGGCGCAAGGCGCTGCCAGTGGTCGATCACCGCGGCCTGTACCCACTTCAGATAGTTCGCGTTGTTGACGTGACCCATGAAGTCGATGTCGGCCGGCTCGATGCCGATGGCGTAGGTATGGGGAATCGCTGTTGTCACGCGTGATATATAGCATGCGAACCTGAACATAGCGATGACGGCGGCGCTTCGATACCGACAATAAACGCTATTCCAGTCGTGCCGCGCCGGCCCTAGCATCCACCTGCGCCCGCCTCTTGTGTTGCCCAAATACAACACCATCTTTCGGCCAACACCGAACCAATCCCACAGGAATTCGTCATGAACATCGACAAATTCACCGACCGCGCGAAGGGCTTCCTGCAATCCGCGCAGACCGTCGCGATCCGCATGAACCATCAGCGGATCGCCCCCGAGCATCTGTTGAAGGCGCTGCTGGAAGACGAGCAGGGCATGGCCGCCGGTCTGATTGCAGCCGCTGGTGGCGACGCCAAGCGCGCGACGTCCGAGACCGATCTCGCGCTCGCGAAGATCCCGGTCGTGTCGGGCTCAGGCGCGCAGACCACGCCGGGGATCGACAACGACGCGGTGCGCGTGCTCGACCAGGCCGAGCAGATCGCGAGCAAGGCGGGTGACAGCTTCGTCACCGTCGAACGACTGCTGGTCGCGCTCGCGCTGTCGCTCAACACCGCAGCGGGCAAGGCCTTGAAGGCCGGCGGCGTGACGCCCGAGGGGCTCAACACCGCGATAAACGGTCTGCGCCAAGGCCGCACTGCCGACACCGCGGGCGCCGAGGACCGCTATGATGCGCTCAAGAAGTTCGCGCGCGACCTCACCCAGGCAGCACGCGACGGCAAGCTCGATCCCGTCATCGGTCGCGACGAGGAAATTCGTCGCACGATCCAGATCCTCGCGCGCCGCACCAAGAACAACCCCGCGCTGATCGGCGAACCCGGCGTCGGCAAGACCGCGATCGCCGAGGGCCTCGCCCTGCGCATCGCCAATGGCGACGTGCCCGACACGCTCAAGGATCGCCGGCTGATGTCGCTCGACCTCGGCTCACTGATCGCAGGGGCGAAATATCGCGGCGAGTTCGAGGAGCGGCTGAAGGGCGTGCTCGACGAGGTGAAGGCCGCCGAGGGCGACATCATCCTGTTCATCGACGAGATGCACCAGCTGATCGGCGCGGGCAAATCCGAGGGCGCGATGGACGCCGGCAACCTGCTCAAGCCAGCCCTCGCACGCGGCGAATTGCACTGCGTCGGCGCGACCACGCTCGACGAATACCGCAAATACGTCGAGAAGGACCCCGCGTTGCAGCGGCGGTTCCAGCCGGTGATGGTCGGCGAACCGACCGTCGAGGACACGATCTCGATCCTGCGCGGGCTAAAGGAGAAGTACGAGCTCCACCACGGCGTGCGGATCACCGACGGCGCGATCGTCGCCGCCTCGACGCTGTCGAACCGCTACATCACCGACCGCTTCCTCCCCGACAAGGCGATCGACCTGATGGACGAGGCCGCGTCGCGGATCCGCATGGAAGTCGAATCGAAGCCCGAGGCGATCGAAAATCTCGACCGGCGGATCATCCAGCTGAAGATCGAGCGCGAGGCGTTGAAGCGCGAGACCGACGATGCGTCGGTCGACCGGCTCGACACGCTGGAGGGCGAACTCGTCAACCTGGAGGAGCAATCCGCCGAACTGACGACGCGGTGGAAGGGCGAGAAGGACAAGATCAACGCCGAGGCGCGGGTCAAGGAACAGCTCGATGCCGCGCGGCTGGAGCTGGAGCAGGCGCAGCGGTCTGGTGATCTCGCCAAGGCGGGCGAGCTTTCCTACGGGACGATTCCGGGGTTGCAGCGCCAGCTCGACGAGGCGGCGGGGGCGACCAAGGGCGCGATGCTGCGCGAGGAAGTGACCGCGGATGATATCGCCGGGGTAGTCAGCCGCTGGACCGGCATCCCTGTCGAGCGGATGTTGCAAGGCGAGCGCGACAAGCTGCTGGCGATGGAAGCGACGATCGGCAAGCGCGTGATCGGCCAAGCGCATGCTGTGAAGGCGGTCTCGACCGCAGTGCGGCGGGCGCGTGCGGGGTTGCAGGATCCGAACCGGCCGCTGGGGTCGTTCCTGTTCCTCGGGCCGACCGGCGTCGGCAAGACCGAGCTGACCAAGGCGCTCGCCGAATTCCTGTTCGACGATCCGTCGGCGATGGTCCGCATCGACATGAGCGAGTTCATGGAGAAGCACGCGGTCGCGCGGCTGATCGGCGCGCCTCCGGGCTATGTCGGTTACGAGGAGGGCGGCGTGCTGACCGAGGCGGTGCGCAGGCGTCCGTACCAGGTGATCCTGTTCGACGAGGTCGAGAAGGCACACGGCGACGTGTTCAACGTGCTGTTGCAGGTGCTCGATGACGGGCGGCTGACCGATGGCCAGGGCCGCACGGTGGATTTCAGCAACACGCTGATCATTCTGACGTCGAACCTCGGCAGCCAGTATCTCGCGAACATGGCGGAGGGCGACGACGTGTCGTCGGTCGAGCCGCAGGTGATGGAGATCGTCCGGTCGCACTTCCGGCCGGAATTCCTCAACCGGCTCGACGAGGTGATCCTGTTCCACCGCCTCGGTCAGGCGCACATGGCGCCGATCGTCGACATCCAGGTGTCGCGCGTCGACAAGCTGCTCGCTGACCGCAAGATCGTGCTCGACCTGACCGATGCGGCGCGCGCGTGGCTCGGCCGCGTCGGCTATGATCCGGTCTACGGCGCACGGCCGCTGAAGCGCGCGGTCCAGCGGTATCTGCAGGACCCGCTCGCCGACATGATCCTACGCGGCGAGGTGAAGGACGGCGCGACCGTGAAGATTGACGAAGGCGATGGCAAGCTCGTGCTCCAGGTCGCCTGAGCCGTCTTCGCCCGACAAAAAAAGGGGCGGCAGATCGATGATCTGCCGCCCCTTTTTCCTGGTCCCGAAGGATCGCTTACATGTCGATGGTCAGACCAACGAACAGGTAGCGACCGACAGCGTCGTAGATGCCGGGATAGGTGTTGCCGTTACCGAACGAACCGATCGGCGATGCCGTCGCGCTGAGGATCGGCGGCGTCTTGTCGAACACGTTGTTGGCACCCATGCGGAAGGTGAACTTGTCCTCGACACGCACCGTTGCGGCGAGATCGAAGTAGCTCTGGGCCTTCACGCGGGCATCACGGACGAAGAACGGACCGCTGAGATCGGAATCGCTGCTGGTGCGCTCGAACTTCGTCGCCGACAGGTAACGCCAGTTACCCGAGAAGCCGATGCCGTTCGGGGTGTTCAGCGAGATGCGCGCCTGGTGACGCCACTTGGACATCGGATAGCCGCACTGAGCGCCGAACAGACCTGCGCAATCGAACTTCGCCCCAGCCTTGTCGGAGGTGAACTTGTCGACATACGTGCCGTTGAACGAGAGCCCGATCGTGCCGATGCTGTCCGAACGGAAGGTGTAGCCAGCCGACGTCTCGATGCCCTGCGTCAACAGCGAACCGGCATTGACGTTGGTATCGACGATGAACCCGTTCGTGCCCTGGAACAGCGTGCCGTTGGCGTCGCGGTTGATCGCCCCGCAGAAGCTCTGCTGACCCGTCGCGATGCACTGTGCGATGATCGTGTCGGCACCGATGGTACCGATGCGATCGTTCAGTTTGATCCGGAAGCCATCGACCGACAGGTTGAAGCCCGGCAGGAACGACGGACGCAGGATGGCGCCGATGGTGACCGTGTCGGCCTTTTCGGGCTTCAGGTTCGGGTTGCCGCCGACCAGGCCGTTATACTGCTCCGAGGGGTTGTCCTGGACCAGACCGAAGCGGTTTGCAGGGACACCTGCGCGGGCGCACTGTGCCGCCGTGTTGCCGTTGACCAGACCGTTGACGGCCAGACCTGCGCAAGGATCGGTCGCACCGTCGATCTGCACCGACTGCTGCGCAAACAATTCCTGCGTGTTCGGCGCACGAACCGCACGGTTGTAGCCGCCACGGAAGCGGATGTCCGAGATCGGCGCCCAGACCAGTTCACCCTTGTACGAGCTTGCCGACCCTGCGGTGCTGTAGCTCGCATAGCGGTAACCGCCGCTGACGGTCAGTTCGTTGAAGAACGGGCGACCGCTGACGAGCGGGACGATGAGTTCGCTGAACGCTTCCTTGACGTCGTAGCTGCCACGGATCGGCAACGTCGCGCCGCCCTGGCCGGCGAGATCGCCGCTCAGGAAGCCGTTGTCGACTTCGAGGCTCAGCGACTCCTTGCGGTACTCGCCACCGACGTTCAGCGCGATGCCTTCGCTCGCGTACGGCGACTGGACGCCGTACTCACCGCCCCTGAAGGTCATCGACGCGTTGACGACCTTTTCCTTGTTCTCGCCCGACTGGAAACCAGGGGTCTGGACGTAGCCCAGTGCCGCCGGCGTGATGCCTGCCGCGCCGAAGATGTTCAGCGGGACGCAGCTCGGATCGGTACCGTCGACGACCGAGCGGCAGACCGCCTGACCGAGCGTCGCCGAGCCGGGACGAGTGTCGGTGATCGCATCGAGCGCACGCGTGGTCCGCGCGATCGAGAATTCGTTGCGGTACACCTGGTTGAACACGGTGCTGCCGAACTGGCCGTACGCCTCGTACGAGATGCCCTTGTCGATGTCGCCGCGGGCGCCGAGGACGTAACGGTACTGCGTGTGACGGAGATCCGCCTGGCGACCGCCGCCTTCGACGTTGCGACGACCGATCGTGACGTTCGCCTGCTGATACTGCGTGCCGTCGGGGTTGGTCAGGTTGATGACGTTGCCGTTGGCATCCCGCTTGAGGTTCGTGTTGCGGAAGAAGGTCGCCTGCTGCGCCGCCGACAGGAACGGGTTATTGCTGTTCAGGGTGTCAGTGTTGCTGAAGTCACCCGACGGGGCGATCTGCGCAACAGAGCGATCGTCCATGAACATGAACTCGGCGTACGGCTTGAACGCGCTGCTGACTTCGTAGTTGGCCAGGAAGCCCGCGGTGTAACGCGTATCGGGACGCTGGTAATAGTTCAGCGGGTTGGCGTTGTAGAGCGTACGACCGGGGGTCAGCGCACCTGCGCCGTTCAGCGTGTACTGCTGCTGCAGGCCGCTTGCTGCGCCGTTGACGACCGAATCGCCGAGCGAGAAGTTCGCTGGCGCTGCCGTGGTCGAACCGCCGCAGACATAGTCGTTGCCACCGGCGCCCGGGGTATTGAAACCGCACGAGCTGTAGTCGCGCGAACCCTGCAGGATCGCACCGATCTTGCGGTAGCCGCCGTAGCCGACGACATGGCCGCGACCGTCGCTGGTACCCGCACCGACCTTGAAGTTGATGTCGAACTGCGTGCCGTCGAACGACTGACCGGTCGGCGCCGGATAGCCGCGTGCGGTGTTCAGCGCCTTGAAGCGCGCGCTGTCGTTATTGTGGTTGTAGATGCCGCCCGAGGTATCGATGCTGAAACCCTCGTAATCGGTATCGAGCACGAAGTTGACGACGCCGGCGATTGCGTCCGAACCATAGACCGTACCAGCGCCGCCGGTCAGCACGTCGACGCGCTTGAGCAGCGACGTCGGGATCATGTTGACGTCGGCGGCCGCGCTGGCCGTGCTGCTCGACGACGGGTTGCCCGGCATCAGACGGCGACCGTTGACCAGCACCAGCGTGCGCGATTCACCGAGGTTACGAAGGTTGATCGTCGCGGTCCCGGTCGAACCGTTCGACACCGACGAGGTCTGCGACGCGAAGGCCGACGGCAGGCTGTTCAGCACGTCTTCGATACGCGTCGCGCCGCGCAGCTTGATGTCTGCTGCGTTGACGACGGTGATCGGGCTCGCCGAGGTCAGGTTCGGGTTGGAGATGCGCGAACCGGTCACGACGATGTCGCCGCCCGCCGCGGTACCCGCAGCGGCGGGGTCCTGGCTCGGCGTGTTGGAGACTGCCGGGGTCGTCGCGGCGGCACCGTCGTCGCTGCTGGTGCCCTGCGGCGCGGGAGCCGGTGCCGGCGTGGTCTGCGCGAAGGCTGGCAGAGCGACGATCGCGCCTGCGATCATCGTCGACGCCATCAGGCAGTCGCGGAACATGTGGTTGCGCATGGTTATCTTGATCCCTTTTGAATCGGCGAATGTTTCCGCCCGATACGATCCATTGTGCGACCGCGTGGTCGCCGCTGCGCGCGATGTCGCAAGACCGGACCCCGTTGTCCAAAAGAAAGTTACAAATGGGCCTCGATGCGTCGCATTGCGCGGCGGATGTCACCAAATAGCAACAACCCGCTCCGATGCTGCATTGGCGTACGACAGCGGGAGCGTCGGCGCGTCCTTGCCGCCCTCCCCGCGCCGGCCTATTCCGAGGCAGGCAAGGGGAATGAGTAGATATGCGGATCGCGGCGATTGTGGTGGCATCGGGACTGTTGGTCACGTCGGCTGGACCGGCAGCGGCGGGGGCAAAGTCGCGCAAGACCGAGCGCGCGCCGCTGTTGGTGGCGGTAACGCAGTGTCGCGCAATTGCAGAATCCGCCGCGCGACTGAAATGCTTCGACGCATCGGTCGCTGCGCTGGACGTCGCCGAGCGTAGCCAGGCGGTCGTCGTGGTCGACCAGCAACAGGTCCGCGAGACGAAACGAAACCTGTTCGGGATCAGCCTTCCGAACCTCGGCCTGTTCGGCAGCGACGATTTGCCGCAGATCGAAACGACGCTGACAAGCGCTGCGGACGATGGCGCGGGGCATTGGAGCTTCGTCATGGCGGACGGCGCGCGCTGGACCCAGACCGACGACAATATCATCGCCCGCCGCCCGCGCGCGAACGACAAGGTGATCATCAAGCGCGCCGCGCTCGGCAGCTTCCGCTTGAGCGTCGGCGGCCAACCCGGCGTGAAGGCCAAGCGCCAGAACTAAGGGCGCATCGGGCCTGTTACCAGCATCGGCCCCGTTACCAGCATCGGGTCGAGCTTGGCGTCGTTCCAGCGTAGCGCCCAGTGAAGGTGCGGGCCGGTGGCGCGGCCGGTCATGCCGGAGGCGCCGATCGGCTGGCCTTGGCGGACATGGTCGCCGGGCCTGACGTCGATCCGTGACAGGTGCAGGAAAGCGCTGTTGAGGCCCATGCCGTGGTCGATCATCAGCAAATTGCCCTCCAGCGTGAACGGGTGATCGGCCGCGAGGATGACGACGCCGTCGGCGGGCGCGGTGACGATCGTGCCGGTCGGGATCGCGACGTCGGTGCCCGAATGATAGCTGCCAGGTTCGCCCTTGTAGACGCGCTGCGATCCGAACAAGCCCGAGATGCGGCCGGTCGCTGGCCAGACGAAGGACTGTCGCCAGCCTTGCGCGTCGGTGGTACGCGCGCGGGCGGCGACGATCTGCGCGAGTTCGGGCGGGCGGAGCTTGGCGAACACGGGGTCCGGTGCAGGGAATTTGGGGAGCGTGTCGAGCCGTTCGATCCGCCAGGCTCTGGGCGCGATCGTGAGACTTTGCGTAACGATGCGACCGTCGGCCAAGGTTGCCGTGAGTGACGCTTGTGGCCCCGCATCGCGATCAAAGCCGGCGACGAAGCGACCGTCTGGGGCCAGCGCGACCGGCTTGCCGTTCAACGTGACGGTGCGCACGCCGGCGGGGGCGGTGCCAAGGATCAGCCCGCCTTGGCTGAGCGTGCCGGTCCAGCGGAATGTGGATTGGCTTGCGGTATTTAGGGGCGGCGCTTGCTGGGCGGTCGCGGTCGTTGCTGCCAGCAAAATAAGCGCCGCCGCGCGGATCATCGTGGCGCCATCGCTTCGCTGGCGGCGGCGGCGGTGGCGTAGGCTTCCTGGCGCGCGACGCTCCAGTAGCGCAGATCCTCGAGCGCGATACGGTGGCCGGTGGCGGCGCAGGCGACGTGGTCGCCGGGGCTGAGCACGCGGAAACCGTTCGCCATATAATGCAGGCGCGCGGCGCGATCGGAGTTGGACATCAGCATGGCGGGTCTTCTCTACAGCAGGGTCGGCTGGCGCGGCGCCGGATCGGGCGCGGCCTTCGCCTTGGCGGCAGCATAGGTTTTGGCGGCGGGGCGCTCAAGGCCGGTGTCCGTTACCGCGTCCACCACGCCATCGCGGAAGTGAAGCGTCAGCGTCCCCGCATCGCGCGCCGATGTGGCCGAGGCGAGCGTCTCGCCGCCGGGGCGGGCGGTGACGCGGGCATAGCCGCGGTCGAGGATCGCGTCAGGGTTGAGCGACTGGACCAAGCGCCACGTCGCATCGAGTTGCGCGCGCTTGGCTTCGAGCTTGCGTTCCAGCGTAGCGGGACGGAGCGCTGCGCCCGACCGATCGAGACTGCCGCGCGCGAGGGTCAGCCGACGTTCGAGACCGCGGTCGAGACGCTGGCCGAAGTCGTCGGCGCGCTGGCGCTGCGGCCCGAGCAACTGGTCGCGCTTCGGCAGCAACCGCGCCAGCGCGTCTAGCCGTTCGCGGCCACGCTCGACGTGACGCCGCGCACACCGCTCGGTGCGGTTGCGGTGGCTGTCGATCGTCAGCCGCAGGTCGGCGAGCACCGGCACCGCGATCTCGGCCGCGGCGGTCGGCGTCGGTGCGCGCAGGTCGGCGGCGAAATCGCACAAGGTCGTATCGGTCTCATGCCCCACGGCGGAGATGATCGGGATCGTGCAGGCGGCAACCGCGCGGACCACGACCTCCTCGTTGAACGACCACAGATCCTCGACCGAACCGCCCCCGCGCGCGACGATCACGAGGTCGGGGCGTGGCACCGGGCCGCCAGGGACGATCGCGTCGAACCCGCGGACGGCGGCGGCGATCTCGGCGGCGGAACCCTCGCCCTGCACCTTGACCGGCCAGACGATGACGTGCGTCGGGCAGCGATCCTCAAGCCGGTGGAGGATGTCGCGGATCACCGCGCCGGTGCCCGAGGTGACGACGCCGATCACCTTCGGCATGAACGGCAGGCGCTTCTTCCGCGTGCCGTCGAACAGCCCCTCGCCGGCGAGCTTAGCCTTCAATTTCTCAAGCAGCGCCATCAGCGCGCCCGCGCCCGCCAGCTCCATCCGTTCGATGACGATCTGGTATTTCGAGCGGCCCGGATAGGTCGTGAGCTTGCCGGTCGCGATCACCTCGATGCCGTCCTGCGGCACGAAGGCGAGGCTCGACGCATTGCCCTTCCAGATGACGCCGTCGATCACCGCCTGGTCGTCCTTGAGCGACATGTAGCAATGCCCGGAGGCGACGCGCTTCCAGCCCGATATCTCGCCGCGCAGGCGGACATGGCCGAATTCGCCCTCGACCATCCGCTTCAGCTTGAAGGCGAGTTCGCCGACCGACATGGCGAGTGCGTTGTCGCCGGCGACCGGCTCGGCTACCAGCCGCCCCATGTCGCTGGACACATCATCGGAAAAGGGATCGGGCATGAACGTCCTGCTGCTGGGCTCGGGGGGTCGCGAACATGCGCTCGCGTGGAAGCTGGTGCAATCTCGCGGCCTCGATACGCTGTATGCCGCGCCGGGCAACCCCGGGATCGCGCGCGTTGCGACGCTCGTGCCGCTCGATGCGACGGATCATAGCGCGGTGGTGGCGTTCGTCCGCGAGCATGAGGTCGGGCTGGTCGTGATCGGCCCCGAGGCGCCGCTGGTCGACGGACTGGCGGACTCGCTGCGCGCAGCGGACGTCCCCGTGTTCGGGCCTTCGAAGGCGGCGGCGCAGCTGGAGGGGTCGAAGGGCTTCACCAAGGATCTGTGTTTCCGCGCGAACATCCCGACCGCGGGCTATGTCCGGGTGAAGAGCCGCGAAGAGGCGGATATCGCGCTTGCCCGCACCTTCTCGCTGCCGGTGGTCATCAAGGCGGACGGCCTCGCGGCAGGCAAGGGCGTCGTCATCGCATTCAGCGCGGCCGAAGCCGATGCCGCGCTCGACGCGCTGTTCGCCGACGGCGAAGCCGAGGCGGTGATCGAGGAATTCCTCGAAGGCGAGGAGGTGAGCCTCTTCGTGCTGACCGACGGCGTGTCGCTGATGCCGTTCGGCTCCGCGCAGGACCACAAGCGCGTCGGCGAAGGCGATACCGGGCCGAACACCGGCGGTATGGGCGCGTACAGCCCTGCGCTCGTCCTGACGCCCGCCTTGGAGAAGCGCGCGATCGACGAGATCGTCGCGCCGACCGTGGCGGCGATGGCAGCGGAGGGCATGCCGTTCTCCGGCGTGCTGTACGCAGGGCTGATGCTGACGCCGCAAGGGCCGAAGCTGATCGAGTACAACGCGCGGTTCGGCGATCCCGAGACGCAGGTGCTCATGATGCGCTTCCACGGCGACCTGCTGGCAACGATGCTGGCGGTGGCGGAAGGTCGGCTTGGCGAGATGCCGGCGGCGCAGTTCAGCGATGAGACCGCGTTGACGGTGGTGATGGCGGCAGAGGGCTATCCAGGGACTCCCAAGGCTGGCGGCGCGATCGTCGGGCTGGATTCCGCGCGGGCTGCGGGGGGCACGGTGTTCCATGCCGGCACGCGGCTGGAAGATGGCGGGCTCGTAGCCTCGGGCGGGCGCGTGCTCGCCGTGACGGCGACCGGCGACGACGTCGCGACGGCACAGGCGAACGCCTACCGCGCGGTCGAAGCGATCGATTTCGCGGAAGGCTTTTACCGCCGCGACATCGGCTGGCGCGAGATCGCGCGCGGGGCTTGAGGGTAGAACGCTGATCAGCGAGACAGCGCTCCTACCCGTCATTCCCGCGCAGGCGGGAAGCCATACTGGCGAACCTCACCCTAAGATCGCAAGATTCCAAGTGTATGGATCCCCGCCTGCGCGGGGATGACGAAGAGTTGGGTGATCGAAGGAGAGAACCGGACAGGGTCGCTATCCGTCCGCCAATTAGGTCTCGCCGCCCTCCGCTCGCATCGCTACGGTATGGGAATGAACGAAACTTCCGCGACCTCCGCCTCGGGCCTGAGCCTGTTGCCCGATGGCATCGCCACGCTGACCGCGATCCACTTCACGATCATCGCCGTGGTAGCGATCCTCGTGGTGATCGGGCTGATCTGGGGCATCCGCGCCAAGCGCAGCCGCACCAAGGCCGCACACGACGTGATCGCCAACGCCGAAGAGGCGGGCGTTCCCCCCGAGCCCGTCTCGGCGAACCCTGCGGTCGAAGCGCGCGACGCCGAACCCTCCCAAACGCAGACGCAGAAGCAGGCGCAGCCGGTTGAGCCCGTTCGCGTTGCCGCGCCGCCCGAACCGGCGTCGCCAGCACGTCGCGCCCCCGAGCCGACCCCGGTCGCGCGCGCCGACGACCTGCCGAAGACGCCCGACCGTCCGGCCGCCGACCCGACGCCCGCCTCGCCGCCGTTGGACGCGAGCCCGGCTGTGGAACCCTTGCCGGCGGCGGTGCCGCCGGTCGAAGACGCTCCGGTCGAGACGCGCGCACCGGACCCGGCCCACTCCTATGGCGGCGATCCGGTGACGCAGCTGAAGGGGCTCGGCCCCAAGGTCGCGGCGCGGCTGGGCGAACTCGGCGTGTCCACGATCGACCAGATGGCGGCGTTGACCGAGAGCGAGGCTCAGTCGATCGACGCCCAGCTCGGCAACTTCACCGGCCGGATGCACCGCGATCGGTGGATCGAACAGGCGCGCCTGCTCGCTGCGGGCGACAAGGCCGGGTTCGAGGCGAAGTTCGGCAAGCTCTGATCGCGCCGCCGCACCAGGCGCACGCACCTCAGTCGAAGCGTAGGCGGTATCCGGGCGCCGACGGCGTGCGACGCCGATAGACCGCGACCCGCTTGCGCCCGAGCGGCATCTGCGCGGCCAATCGATAGTCGCGTACGAGACGCGCAACCGCGGCGGCGCGGATATCGGGTCGTTCGCCGTCATAAGCCGGCCCCATCACGACGATCTCGGGCGCGCGAGCGAAAATCCGGACGAGTTCCGCCCCCTGATCCACGCCGATCGCGCCGGTTTCGCGCGTGCGCGTCAGGTGGCTGGGGAAGACGTAGCGCGAGACCGCGCATCGCCCCGTCGCGGGATACAGCATGCTCGACGACGAATAGACGTAGAGGCAGCCGGGCCCGCGACCGACTGCGCGGACGAGCGCGGCAAACTGGGCGGGCGTGCCGCGGCGCTGGCGATCGATCACCAAGGACGCCTGCCCCGCCACCGCGGCGATCAGGATGAGCACGATCCCGACGACGCGACCGCGCGGGTGGGCGAGCAGCCCTGCCGCGATCACCGACGCGGGCAGCATCACGGGCAACGTATAATGATCGGTCCACGGCGGCAGCAGCGCGAACGCCAGCAGCGCGGCGAGCAGCCATCCGGTCAGGAAAACGCGCGACCCGGCGATGCGCTCGGCAGGCGCCGTCGGGGATTTTGCCGTCGCCAGCCCTACCGCCGCCATCGCCAGCAACGGGAACAAGATCACGGCGGCCTTCGCCAGGTTGGCCAACTCGGCCGCGATCGGATCCGGCTTGCGGGCGAAGATCGATTCGAAGTTCGCGAAGGTGAAGGCGGCTAGCGCGCCGAGATGCGCATAGACGGCGACGGCGACGATCGTCGGCAGCACCGCCAGACCTGCGAGCACTGCGCCGCGACCGAGAACGGCACCGATCTTTCGTGCCCCAATCTTCGGCACGGGGGTCTCTCGCGTACGTCGCCAATCGTCGAGCATCAGCCATAGCCCGAAATACATCCCCTCGAGCGCAACGGTGTATTTGATCTGGATCGCCAGTCCGACCAGCAGCATGGCGACCGCCGCGCGCCAGAACGTGGCGCCGCGCCGATCGACGATCAGCCAGACGGCAAGCGCCATCGCCAGATTGTAGAAGACCGGCGTCTGCCCGCCCTGCCCCCCGGCGATCGTGATCCAGACGAGATAGGCGATCCCCGCGAGCGTCCCGCCGCGTGTCCAGCCCGCGACGTCGGCGAGCCGTGCGACGATCACCGCGGTGGCGGCGGCGCAGGCGAGCGCCATCGCCTGGTACAGCCAGATCCCCGCAGCAAAGGGCAGCGCGCCCGGTACCGCGTAGAGCAGGAATACGCCGATCGGCTTGCGATCCCAGATGTCGACGAACGGCAGCGCGCCGTCGATCATCGCGCGGCCCGCGGCGAAGTAGAATTCCTCGTCGGTATACAGGATCGGGTTGCCGAGCGTAATCAACCGCGTCGCGATCGCCACCGCGACGAGGATCGCGAGACGGTACGCCATCGCTGGCGCCCGCTTGGTTGCCGACAGCTCTGCCATACCGGTGCTCAAGGTTCGATCGCGCAGACGCCGCCGCCCGCCGACGGCGCCAGGGCGCGCCAACAGGTCAGGTCTGACTCACCAACAACTTGTCGATGCGGCGGCCGTCGAGGTCGACGATCTCGAACTTCCAGCCCTGTTCGACGAAGCTTTCGCCCTCGCCCGGCAGGTGACGGAACACCGACAGCGCGAGGCCCGCGACGGTCGCGTAGTCGCGATCCTCGGGAAGGTCGATACCGAGCCGGTCGGCGAGCGAATCCGCCGCCATCGTGCCTGCCACCAGCAAAGAGCCGTCGTCGCGCACCACGACCGAAGGCGCGTCGTCCGGATCCGAGTCCGACTTGAACTCGCCGGCGATCGCCGCGAGCAGGTCGGCCGGCGTGACGATGCCTTCGAAATGGCCGTACTCGTCGTGGATCAGCGCCATCGGCACTTCGGCCTCGCGCAGCGCGAGCAACGCGTCCATCGCGTCGATCTGGTCGATCACGACGGGCGCTTTGCGCATCAGCGCGCGCAGGTCGATCGGCTCGCCGCGAAACAGCGCCGCGGCGATGTCGCGCGCCTGGACGACGCCCTTCACCGCGTCGATCGAGCCTTCGCCGACAGGTAGGCGAGTGTGCTGCGAGGCGAGCAGCGTCTCGCGGATCTCGTCGGGCCCCCAGTCGCAGTCGAGCCAGTCGATCTCGGTACGCGGCGTCATCACTTCGCGCACCGGGCGATCCGCAAGGCGGACGACGCCCGAGATGATCGAGCGCTCGTGCTCCTCGATGATCCCCGATTTCGACGCCTCGGCGACGATCATGTGGAGTTCTTCGGCGGTGACGTGCTCTTCCGATTCGCGGTTGAGCCGAAGCGCGCGAAAGATGAGCGCGCTGGTCGAATCGAGCACCAGCACGATCGGCGCGGTGCCGATCGCGAGCCAGCGCATGACGGGCGCCATGAACGACGCGATCGCCTCGGGCGCGCGCAACGCGAACTGTTTCGGCACGAGCTCGCCGATGATCAGCGACGCATAGGTCGTCAGGCCGATGACGATCGCGAACCCGGCGGTTTCCGCGGTCGAGGCGGACAGACCCCAGGCCTGCAACCGTGCGGCGGTCGGCATGCCGAGGCTTGAGCCCGAATACGCACCCGCGAGGATGCCGATCAGCGTGATGCCGATCTGGACGGTCGAGAGGAACTTGCCCGGGTCGGCGGCAAGCACCAGCGCGGCGCGCGCGCCTTTCTTGCCTTGGCGCGCCATCGCCTCGAGCCGCGCTTTCCGCGCGGAGACGATCGCGAGTTCGCTCATCGCGAACACGCCGTTCAACGCGACGAGCGCGAGAATGATCGCGACGTCGATCCAGGGGAAGGGGGGAAGCGGTGCCATTGGCTCACGCGCTCTTTGCAGGACAACGGTCCGTCGCACAACCGTCCTTGCGCATGCTCGACATTACGCGCCGAAGATGATCTGGCTCGGTTCGGTGCGCAGGCGGAACAATCGTCGCGACACCGGGTTATCGGCCGTATCGGGCATTAGGCCGTCATTCGTCATGTCTCAGGGAGTTTATCGATGAAAACCAAGATGTTCGCAGGCGCTGCACTCGCCGCGCTGATCGCCACCAGCGGCTGCACCACCGATCCGGAGACCGGTCGCCAAACCATCTCGAAGACAGCCCTGGGCGGTATCGGCGGCGCGCTCGGCGGCTATCTGCTCGGCGACGTGGTCGGCGGGCGGCATGATCGGACCGAGAAGCTGCTCGGCGCAGGCATCGGTGGTCTCGCGGGTGCGGGCATCGGCGCGTACATGGACAAGCAGGAGCGCGATCTGCGCGCGCGCACCGCGGGCACCGACGTGCAGGTCATCCGTCAGGGCGACGATCTGGTGCTCAACATCCCGTCGGGCATCACCTTCGCGTATGACAGCGCCAACGTGCAGCCGCAGTTCCAGCGGACGCTCGACCAGGTCGCGGATACGCTGGCGCAGTACAACCAGACCTATGTCGACGTGTACGGCCACACCGATTCGACCGGCAGCGATGCGTACAACCAGACGCTGTCGGAGCGTCGTGCGCGGTCGGTCGCGGATTATCTGTCGGGCCACGGCGTACAGGCGGCACGTATCGGTACGCGTGGTTACGGCAAGACGCAGCCGATCGCGTCGAACGATACCGATGCGGGCCGGGCTGCGAACCGTCGCGTCGAGGTCAAGATCGTGCCGATCACGCAGAACGACCTGCGCCAGTAAGGGGCTTTAGGGGGCTGCGGGCGTTTTAGGTCCGTCGGCCCTCCCCACACATCGTCATCCCCGCGCAGGCGGGGATCCATATCCTCGGCGGTCAGCGGTTCTAGCCGACAGGCTAGCCAGTATGGGTCCCCGCCTGCGCGGGGATGACGGGTGAGTAGAGCGCGAAAGACGCCGCGGTCAGAACAGTCGCCCGCCGTTCGGGACCGGTCCGGTCGGCGAGATCAGCACGACCTTCCCATCCGCATCGGGGAAGCCGAGCGTCAGGACTTCGGACATCATCGGGCCGATCTGGCGCGGCGGGAAGTTGACGACCGCGGCGACTTGCCGCCCGACCAAAGTCTCAGGCGTGTAATGCTCGGTGATCTGCGCGGACGAGCGCTTCACGCCGATCTCATCGCCGAAATCGATCCGCAGCTTGATCGCGGGTTTGCGCGCCTCGGGGAAGGGTTCGGCCTCGACGATCGTGCCGACGCGGATGTCGACCTTCTCGAAGTCCGCAAACGCGATCACTTCAGAAATCGACATTGTCGTAGTGCGCCGGGGGTGAGATCAGCTCCATCCGTTCGGACAGCAGCGGGCGGAAGCTCGGACGGCTCTTGAAGCCGCGATACCAGCGCGCGGTCTGGTCGTGGCCCTTCCAGTCGATCCCGCCGAGATAATCGGTGACCGAGATCTGCGCGGCAGCCGCAAGATCGGCTAGGCTCATCGTCGCGCCGCCGAGCCAGTTCCGGTGATCGAGCAGGTAATCCATATAATCGAGGTGCCCGACCGCGGCCTTCATCGCTTCACGGAGCCCCTTGGCATCAGGTGCGGTACGGTGGGCGAGGCGCTTGACCATGCGTTCGTGAAGCAGCGGTCCGGTGACGTCGCGGTAGAAATGCGTGTCGAACCACGTGACCAGCCGGCGGATTTCGGCGCGGTTGGTCGCGGTGCCGTTGATCATCGCCGCCTTCTCGACGGTTTCCTCGAAGAATTCGCAGATCGCCATCGAATCGATGAGGGGAGCGACGCCGCGCGACGCGTCGACCATCACCGGGGTCTGGCCGGCGGGGTTCATGTCCATGAACTCGTCGCGGCGATCCCAGGGCGATTCGCGGACGAGTTCGTAACCGATCCCCTTCTCGCCCAGCAGCAGGCGCACCTTTCGCGAGAAGGGACACAGGGGGAATTGATAAAGCTGCCACATGCCATCCGTTTAGGCTGTGGGGGGCGGGTGTGTCACTAGCGCCGGTTGGGTGGCGTGGCGTTTGTGGCGATAAGATTTGTTCGCGCAGAGGCGCAGAGAGCGCGGAGGTGTTGCGCTTGTTGCGAAGCCCGCATTTCTGCAACGCGCGTTGGAGTGCAAGCAACCGTTCTGGGCGAAACCCCCTCCGCGCCTCTGCGCCTCTGCGCGAAACCAACTTACTACACCACCCCGGCGAAGGCCGGGGCCCAATTGGGGGACGTCGCTAACGAAGGACGGCGCTCCGTTATTGTGACCTTGCCAATTGGGCCCCGGCCTTCGCCGGGGTGGTACATTGCAGCCGAGGCTACTCTGCAGCCACCAACTCCGCGCTGTCGTCGAGCGGGTGGCTCAGACGGGTGAGCATTTCCTTTGGCACGATCTGCCAGAAATGGCCGGCCACCCGGTCCCAGTCCTCCAGCAGGCCCTTCGACCATTTGCTGTCGGTGTGATCCGCATGATCGCGCACCAGGTCGAGCAAGACGTCAGCCCAGTGGAGCGACTTCACGCGATCCCAGGTGATGTTCTCCGGGTTGGCGCGCTTCGCGAAGACGCCGTCGGGATCGTAGACGAACGCCATGCCGCCGGTCATGCCCGCGCCGAAGTTCGCGCCGACCGCACCGAGCACCGCGGCGATGCCGTTGGTCATGTATTCGCACCCGTTCGCGCCGCAGCCTTCGACGACCACGATCGCGCCCGAGTTGCGGACCGCGAAACGTTCGCCCGCCTGCCCCGCCGCGAACAGCCGGCCCGAGGTCGCGCCATAGAGCACGGTGTTGCCGATGATCGTGTTGTCCTGCGACGCGAGCGGCGAACTCACCGCCGGGCGGACGATGATCGTGCCGCCCGAGAGCCCCTTGCCGACATAGTCGTTCGAATCACCGAACACTTCCAAGGTGATGCCCTTGCACAGGAACGCGCCGAGCGACTGCCCAGCCGACCCCCGCAGACGGATCGTCACGTGGTTGTCCGCCAGCGTCGACATCCCGAACTTCCGCGTGATCTCGCTCGACAGCCGCGTGCCGACCGCGCGGTGCGTGTTGCGCACCGAATAGGTCAGCTGCATCTTCTCGCCGCGCGAGAACACCGCGGACGCGTCCTTGATGATCTGCGCGTCGAGGCTGTCGGGGACTTCGTTGCGGAAGGTCGACAGGCTGAACCGGCGCTGCGAATCGTCGGCATCGACCTTCGCCAGGATCGGGTTGAGATCGAGATCGTCGAGATGCTCCGCCCCGCGGCTGACCTGACGCAGCAGTTCGGTGCGGCCGATCACGTCGTCGAGGCTCTTCACGCCGAGCCGCGCGAGGATGTCGCGGACCTCCTCGGCGATGAAGGTCATCAGGTTGATCACCTTCTCGGGCGTGCCGACGAACTTCTGGCGGAGCGCGTCGTTCTGCGTGCAGATGCCGACCGGGCACGTGTTCGAATGGCATTGCCGCACCATGATGCAGCCCATCGCCACCAGCGACAGCGTGCCGATCCCGAACTCCTCCGCGCCCAGGATCGCGGCGATGACGATGTCGCGCCCGGTCTTCAGCCCGCCATCGGTGCGCAGCCGCACGCGCCCACGCAGGCCGTTGAGCGTCAGCACCTGGTTGACCTCCGACAGGCCCATTTCCCACGGCGTGCCGGCGTACTTGATCGAGGTCTGGGGCGACGCGCCGGTGCCGCCGACATGGCCGGCGATCAGGATCACGTCGGCATGCGCCTTCGCCACGCCCGCCGCGACCGTGCCGATCCCCGCCGACGAGACGAGCTTCACGCACACACGGGCGCGCGGATTGATCTGCTTCAGGTCGTAGATGAGCTGCGCGAGATCCTCGATCGAGTAGATGTCGTGATGCGGCGGCGGCGAGATCAGCGTCACGCCGGGCGTCGCATGGCGCAGCTTGGCGATGAACTCGGTGACCTTGAAGCCGGGCAACTGGCCGCCCTCGCCGGGCTTGGCGCCTTGTGCGACCTTGACCTCGATCTCCTCGCACGCGTTTAGATATTCCGCGGTGACGCCGAACCGGCCGCTCGCGACCTGCTTGATCGACGAGTTGGCGTTGTCGCCGTTGGCATACGGCACGAAGCGCGACTTGTCCTCGCCGCCCTCGCCCGACACGGCCTTTGCGCCGATCCGGTTCATCGCGATCGCCAGCGTCTCGTGCGCCTCGGGCGACAGTGCGCCGAGCGACATGCCGGGCGTCACGAAGCGCTTGCGGATCTCGGTGATCGCCTCGACCTGGTCGACCGGAACGCCCTCCGCGGGGAAGTTGAACTGGAGCAGATCGCGCAGATACACCGGCGGCAGATCGGACACGCCGCGCGAGAATTGCAGGTAGCTCGTATAGCTGTCGGTCGCGACCGCGGTTTGGAGCAGATGCATCAGCTGCGCGGAATAGGCGTGCGTCTCGCCGGTATGCCGCTGGCGATAGAAGCCGCCGATCGGCAGCGTCGCCACCGCCGGGTCGAACGCCGCTTCGTGCCGGTCGGTCGCGTTGACGTGGAGCGAGGCATAGCCCTCGCCGCTGATCTTAGCGGGCATGCCGGGGAACAGGTCGTTGACGAGGCTCCGCGACAGACCGACCGCCTCGAAATTATAGCCGCCACGGTACGACGAGATGACCGCGATGCCCATCTTCGACATGATCTTGAGCAGCCCCTCCTCGACCGCGACGCGGTGGCGGCGGAGGCATTCGGCGAGGTCGAGATCGCCGAACAGCCCGCGCGACTGGCGATCGACGATCGCGGCTTCGGCGAGATAGGCGTTCACAGTGGTCGCGCCGACGCCGATCAGCACCGCGTAATAATGCGTGTCGAGGCACTCGGCCGAGCGGACGTTGATCGACGCATAGGAGCGCAGGCCGCGGCGGACGAGGTGCGTGTGGACGGCGGCGACCGCGAGCACGCCGGCGATGCCGACGCGGTCTTCGCTGATCGCCTCGTCGGTGAGGAATATCTCGCTCTTGCCCTGGCGGACGGCTTGCTCCGCTTCGTTGCGGATCCGCTGGATCGCTGCCCGGAGCTTCTCGGGGCCGCCGCCGACGTCGAACGTGCAGTCGATCTCGGCGACCGCGTTACCGAAATGCGCCTTCAACCGCGACCAATGCTCGCCCGTCAGGACCGGCGAATCGAGCACGAGGACGCGCTCGCGCTGGTCGCGCACGTCGAGGATGTTGGCGAGATTGCCGAACCGCGTCTTGAGCGACATCACGTGGCGCTCGCGCAACGGATCGATCGGCGGGTTGGTGACCTGCGAGAAGTTCTGGCGGAAGAACTGGCTGATTAGCCGCGGCTTGTCCGAGATGACCGCGAGCGGCGTGTCGTCGCCCATCGACCCGATCGCTTCCTTCGCGGATTCGACCATCGGCGACAGGATCAGCTCCATGTCCTCCATCGTCTGCCCCGCCGCGACCTGACGGCGCGCGAGTTCGGCACGGTCGTAGCGGACGATCGCGTCCTCGACCGAGGGCAGGTCGGCGAGCGTATGGAATTCGCCGATCATCGCGGCGTAATCCGCCTCCCCCGAGATGCGATCCTTCACTTCGCGATCCTGGAGCAGGCGACCTTCGTCGAGGTCGACTGCGATCATCTCGCCCGGCCCGAGCCGGCCCTTGGCGACGATCGTCGATTCGGGAACGACGACCATGCCGCTCTCGGAGCCGACGATCAGCAGGCCGTCGGAGGTCAGCGTGTAGCGAAGCGGACGCAGCGCGTTGCGGTCCATGCCCGCGACCGCCCAGCGGCCATCGGTCATCGCCAGCGCGGCGGGGCCGTCCCACGGCTCCATCACCGACGCGAGATACTGGTACATCGCGGTATGCTCGGGCGGCATGTCCGGGCTGGCGGCTTCGGGGACGAGCATCAGCTTGGCGGTCGGCGCATCGCGGCCCGAGCGGCAGATCGCCTCGAATACCGCGTCCAACGCAGCGGTATCGGACGCGCCGGCGGGGATCACCGGCTTGATGTCCTCCGAATTGTCGCCGAACGCGAGGCTCGCCATCCGGATCTCGTGGCTGAGCATCCAGTTCTTGTTGCCGCGGATCGTGTTGATCTCGCCGTTATGCGCGAGGCAGCGGAACGGCTGCGCCAGCCACCATTGCGGGAAGGTGTTGGTCGAATAGCGCTGATGAAAGATCGCGACGCGGCTCTCGAAGCGTTGGTCGCACAGGTCCGGGTAGAACACCGACAGCGATTCGGCGAGGAACAGCCCCTTGTAGATGATCGAGCGGCACGACAGCGAGCAGATGTAGAAGCCCTGGATCTGCGCCGCGATGACGCGCTTCTCGATCCGGCGGCGGACGAGGTACAGCGTCTTCTCGAACTCGGCGGCGTCCTGCTCCTCGGGCAAGGGCCCGGCGATCATGATCTGCTCGATCTCGGGGCGCGTCGCCTGCGCCTTCTGGCCGATCACCGACACGTCGACCGGCACCTGCCGCCAACCATAAATGGTGTACCCGGCCTCGATGATCGCGCTCTCGACGATCGTCCGGCAATCCTCCTGCGCGCCGAGATCGGTGCGCGGGAGGAAGATCATGCCGACGGCCAGGCGGTTCGGGCGCACCTTGTGGCCCGAGGCCGCGACCGCGTCGTCGAAGAAGCGCAGCGGCAGGTCGATGTGCAGCCCTGCGCCATCTCCCGTCTTGCCGTCGGCATCGACCGCGCCGCGGTGCCACACGGCTTTCAGCGCATCGACCGCGGACTGCACGACGCGGCGCGACGCGCGGCCATCAGTGGCGGCGACGAGGCCCACGCCGCACGCGTCGCCCTCGAATTCGGGGCGGTACATGCCGTGCTCGGCGAGACGGGCGCGTTGATCGGTGATGAAATCGGTCATCGTCACTTCTTCTTCTCTTCGGGCGTAGCCGCCTGCTTGGCGAATTCGGCGACATCGGCCTGCATGTGCGCCATCGAGGATTGCATCATCGACCGCTGCCAGGCGGCGACGTCTGGGTCGGCCATGATCGTCAGCGATTGCTGCATGTACGCGCGACCGCTCGGCGTCGCGAAGAACGCCTTGATGTCACGGCATTGAGCGACATCGAAGCGGCGCGCATAGGCGCGCGCCATCGCCTCGACCATGCCCGGCAATCCGTCGCGCATCAGCGTCATCGTGCGCGCCTGCTGCCGTTCCAGAAAGGTGGCAAACCGCGTCTGCATCTCCGGATGGTCCGCCATCGCGCTGCTGAACATCGGGCTCTGCGCCATGCCCTGCTGCAGATTGCCGAGCATCGGCGCGATCATGCTCTCGATCATCCGTTCACGCGATTCGGGCGGCATCAGCACGTTAATCAGCTCGCGCGCTGCCGCGAGGCGGGCCGGATCGGGGGCCGTGACGGCGACTGGCGATGCCTGCGCATGCACCGCCGACGGCAACATCGCGCCCGCCAGCAGCACTGCCCCGAGAAACCCGTGCCTCATGCCGCGACCTTTGCAGTCTGCGCCTTGGTCTTCAGCCATTTGTGCATCGTCGCGGCGACGTCGCGGCCGTCGCGGATCGCCCAGACTACGAGGCTCGCACCGCGGACGATGTCGCCCGCTGCGAACACGCCGTCGAGCGAGGTCATCAGCGTCTTGCCGTCGACCAATACGGTGCCCCAGCGGCTCACGCCCAGTTCCGGCGTTGCGAACAAGGTCGGCAGGTCCTCGGCGTCGAAGCCGAGCGCCTTGATTACGAGATCGGCGTCGACCGAATAGTCGCCGGCGGGATCGGGTTCGGGGGCGCGGCGGCCGCTCGCATCGGGGGCGCCGAGACGCATCTTCCGGACCTTGACGCTCGACACCACGTCGCCGCCGTCGAAACTCTGCGGTCCGGAAAGCCAGACGAACTCGACGCCCTCCTCCTCGGCATTGGCGACTTCGCGCTGCGATCCCGGCATGTTGGCGCGGTCGCGACGGTAGAGGCACTTCACCGACTTGGCGCCCTGGCGGATCGCGGTGCGGACGCAGTCCATCGCGGTGTCACCGCCGCCGATCACGACGACGTCCTTGCCCTCGGCATTGAGGCTGCCGTCGTCGAACGCCGGGACCGCGTCGCCGAAGCCCTTGCGGTTCGACGCGACGAGGAAGTCGAGCGCCGGCACCACCCCCTTCGATCCGCCACCCGGCAGGTCCATCGCACGCGCCTTGTAGACGCCGGTCGCGACCAGGATCGCGTCGTGGCGTTGGCGCAGATCGTCGAGGCTCGCATCGTGACCGACCGCAAAGCCTTCGTGGAAGACGATACCAGCGGCCTTGAGGCGCTCTACGCGACGCATGACGATCGGCTTTTCGAGCTTGAAGCCGGGGATGCCATAGGTGAGCAACCCGCCCGCGCGGTCGTAGCGGTCATAGACGTGGACGTCGTAGCCATGCCCGCGCAGATATTCCGCCGCGGTGAGACCAGCCGGCCCCGCACCGATCACGCCGACCGACTGGCCGCGCGATTTGCCCGGCACCAGCGGTTCGACCCAGCCATTTTCCCAGGCGGTATCGGTGATGAACTTCTCGACCGAACCGATCGTGACCGCGCCGTGCCCGGTGAATTCGATGACGCAATTGCCTTCGCACAGCCGATCCTGCGGGCAGATCCGGCCGCAGATCTCGGGCATGGTCGAGGTCGCGTTGCTCAGCTCATACGCCTCGCGCAGCCGCCCTTCCGCTGTCAGCCGGAGCCAGTCGGGAATATGGTTATGCAGTGGGCAATGGACCGAGCAATACGGAACGCCGCACTGCGAACAGCGTCCGGCCTGTTCCTCGGCGGGCTCGACCGCGTATCGCTGTGCGATCTCGCGAAAATCGTCCTGCCGCTCATCTGCGGTGCGCTTGTCGGGATAGGATTGCTCCCGGCCGACAAATTTGAGCATCGAATCGTTCGCCATGATAGCCTCCGACAGCCGCGTTATTGCGCGATCGAAGGCTTGTCACGACCAAATCAGCAAATAAGTCAGCTAGACTGCCATATTAACGTAGACTTGAAGCTCGATTTCGTGAGAGCCATTCTCAACTAAGCTTATTGAGTCCGATTCGGTCTTACTTGCTAAGCAGCCAGATCAGCGCAGCCGACCCGGCAACGACGCGGTACAACGCGAACGGCACGAACCCGTGCTTGGTAACGATCCCGACGAACCACTTCACCACCAGCAAGGCGACGACGAACGACACCGCCGCGCCGATCGCGATCGCGCCCAGCCCGACGCCCCCACCGCTCGCGATCGCGTCGCGATTCTTGAGCAGTTCGAGTGCGCTCGCGCCCAGCATCGTCGGAATCGCGAGGAAGAAGCTGAACTCCGCGGCGGTGCGTCGGTCGACGCCCAATGCCAGCGCGCCGAGGATCGTCGCGCCCGACCGGCTGACGCCCGGCACCATCGCCAGGCACTGAAGGAAGCCGATGCCGATCACGGTCTTCAGCGGAATGTCCGCGACGCCGCTGATGTCGCTGCGCGGTGCGAACCGCTCGACTGCAAGGATCGCGAAGCCGCCGACGATCAGCGCAATCGCGACGACCTCAGCGTTACCGAGCAGCGCCTCGATATATTTGTGCAGCGCCAAGCCGATCACCGCCGCCGGGATGAACGCGACGATCAGGTTGCGCAGGAACAGCCACGATTTCGGCTCGCGGCGGACCAGCCCCATGCCGACCGCCCAGAACGTGCGCCAGTACAGCACCACGATCGCGAGGATCGCACCGAGCTGGATCACGACGTTGAACACCTCCCAGCGCCCCGCGTCATAGCCGAGCAGCCGCGTTGCGAGGATCAGATGCCCGGTCGACGACACGGGCAGGAATTCGGTGATCCCCTCGACGATGCCGAGGAGGATGACGGTGAGAAGATCGGTCAAGCGAGGCTCCGGCGCGGTAGGTCAGGGTCGGTACGTCAGCACGCCTTTAGCGCGTAAATGTCAGGCCGTCCTCGTATCCGCACGCGTTTCGGCGCGACGACCGAACCGCCCGGCCTTGCGAAAGCGCACCAGCCAGCCCGGCGCAACGGTCGACAGCGGCGTCGCCTCGATCCCGAAGGCCGCTAGCCCATCAATGCCGGTGACGATATTGTCGCTCTGCAACATGGTCCACTGATCCTTGGTGATCGGCGCGCCCGGCAGGAAGCCTGCTTTGGCGATCAGCGAACCGGCGAAATCGGGAAGCTCGACGATCGAAGGGTTACGGCCGATCGTGCTGGCTATCCAGCGGATCAGATTGCCCATCGTGATGATGTCGGGGCCGCCCAGCTCGAGCGTCCGGCCGCCAAACGTCTCGGGGTCCGACGCTGCGGCGACCACCGCATCGGCAACGTTGCCGACGAACACCGGCTGGAACTTCGCCCCGGCGCGCAGCACGGGCACGACCGGCGCCTTGGCGATCATGCCCGCAAAGCGGTTCACGAACTGGTCTTCCTGGCCGAACACGATCGATGGTCGCAGGATCGTCGCGTTCGGGAACGCCTCGAGCACCGCTGCCTCGCCCTGCCCCTTCGACTTGCCGTATGCCGACGCGGACTCAGGATCTGCGCCGATCGCCGACACATGCACGAGCGCACCGACGCCGGCCTTCGCCGCAGCCTGCGCCACCGTCTGCGCGCCGAGCGCTTGGACGCGTTGAAAATCGCCCGCGAGAACGCCGACCAGGTTCACCACCACGTCCGAGCCACGCACCGCATGCGCGATCGTCTCGGGCTTGGTAACGTCGGCACCGACGAACTGCGTCTGGCCGAGCCCGCCAAGCGGTTTCAGGAAGAACGCCTGCCGCGGATCGCGCTGTGCGATGCGGACGCGTGCGCCCGTCGCCAGCAGCGCCTGTGCGACATAGCGGCCGACGAAACCGCCGCCCCCGATCAGCGTCACCAGTTTGTCGTTCATCGCGCGTCCGTCCACTTTGTTTTGCCTGCCAATCACGAATAACCCCTTGCCCCAGCAAGAGGCGTGTTGACAAGCATCGCGACCCTCCCCTAGAGGCGCCCTCCTACCCCGTGCCCGGATGGCGGAATTGGTAGACGCACCAGCTTCAGGTGCTGGCGATCGCAAGGTCGTGGAGGTTCGAGTCCTCTTCCGGGCACCACACTACAGAAGCGCGTTAGGGCGAGGCGGATTTCAGGATCCGCTCGCGTAGCGCTTGACTTGTAGGATAATGTTGCTCAGATGTTCTCACCGCAATGACAGGCGGGGGATGGCAATGGTCCAGACATCTGGCAGCAGTGAGCGGAACGCGTTTTCACGGTGGCTGCGAACGGGTAAGGTGCCATCGGCGCTGGGTCCTGACGGTCTCGAACTCAAATTCAATCCATGGCATGATCCGGCGGACGGCCGGTTTACCTTCGCAGGCGCGGGACGCCGTGAGGGATCGAGCGAGGCCGATACCACTAGCGCCAGGAACGATCGCGCTCCAAGCGTCGGGAATCGTGATACGTCGCGGACCTCGACACCGCCGAAAGCGGAAGTGCCGCGCGCCCGACCGCTCGCGGGCGACGACCGAAAGTCGGTAGAGCGCAGGTCGGCCAAGGCGCAATCCACGCGCATTCCGGGACTGCGGCCCGATGATCAGCCGAACCCCGTCGCCGAATTCGTCGGTGGCGTCGGCCAGGGACTGTACGACGTCGGGGAAGAAACGGTGGCGGGGGTCCGTGCTGCGCTGACGACAAATCCGGTCACCACCGTTCGCGACGCCGGCCGCGGGATAGCGAGCATGATCGACACTGCGATCGCTGCCGAGGATACGCCCGCGCGCGTACAGATTCCGCGTGCAGCAGCGGCCGTCTCCAAAGCCTCGGCGAGGGATATCGGTCGAGCCACGGGATCGGTCGCAGGGAATGTTGCGCTGGCAGTCGCGCCTGGGGCGGCGCTCTCCAAGGTCTCCGCGTTTCGCAGCCTACGCATGGCGAGCCCACGCACGACCTATGATCCGCCGCAGATCGGCTGGGTGAAGGAAAATCTGGGTCGCGACAGTCCGGCGAAGCGATACAATGATTCGGCAACGGGGTCGCGGCCCGGCCAAGCGCCGACGTTAATACGCACCATGGCCGACGGCTCGAAGAGGCCGGTGAAGTTCGACGGCGTTCAAGGCGATTTCGTAATCGACAGGAAATCGAAAGTCGTTGATGCGCCACATGCTCGCGCTCAGCTCTTGCGACAATCCCAGGTATTGGATCAACACCGTCTCTTCGGAACATGGGAGGTCCCTACACCTGCCCAAAGGGCCAAAACCCTGAAGTTGTTCAAGAAGATGAACGTCACCAACATCAAGGTCAGGGTGGTAAAGCCATGATAGCCATACAAGTCGCGCGTATCATTGCGCATTTTATGGTTTTCCTCAATCTCACCGACGAGGATTTGCTCGATGTCGATGCCTCGGTCGATGCAATGCAGGATTTGGCAGACGGCCTCGAGTCTTTGGACAAGCCATTTCTTCGCGAGCTGGTCGACGCTTTTCCGGTGATCGCTCTGGAATTTAGCGGCGAAGCGCAGGAATTGGTGCGTGATATCGCACATAGCTTCTATCTCGAAGAGGAACTGGCCGCCGACGATCCGGTGAGACTGGCGGAGTTGGAGGCGTTACGCGACGCGAGGGATTGAGTGCTGGGAATGCCAGCGCACGTATCGATCAGCGAATCCCACGCCACGTAATCAGCGTCCTTAGAGCGCCCATCGAGCGCGGACCCAAACACCTGCTCCAGACCGGAGCCTGCACAGCGCCGACCTGTATTCGCGGCCAGTCGTGGCGTTTGCGCGTCGTCATTCTATCGACATGTGAGGTCGGTATCCGGCACGGTTCGAGCGTCTCATGCGTTCGCGATCGGAGAGCGATGTGCTGCCACCCTTACGAACAATGACCATCGCAACCAGCGGTGATGTGTCCGCCCGGCTCGACCGGCTGCCGGCCACGCGGACGGTATGGACGATCGTCGCGCTGCTCGGCCTGGCGTTCTTCTTCGAACTCTACGACATGCTGCTGTCGGGCTATATCGCACCCGGCCTGGTGAGCAGCGGCCTCTTTACCACGACGACCGCGGGTCTTTTCGGCACCCAGGGTATCGCGTCGTTCATCGCGGCGCTGTTCGCCGGACTGACGGTCGGTACGATGATCGCGGGCGCGTTCAACGATCGCTTCGGGCGACGTGCGGTCTTCACCTGGGCGTTGCTGGGCTATTCGGCCGCATCGGTGGCGATGGCGTTCCAGTCGAGCGCGATGGCGATCAACGCGCTGCGGTTTTGCGCAGGGGTCGGGCTCGGCGTCGAGATGATCACGATCGACACCTTCATCTGCGAGCTCGTCCCCGGGCATGTCCGGGGGCGGGCGATCGCGCTCAGCCAGACGATCGGCTTCGTCGCAGTCCCGGTCGTCGCGCTGCTGTCCTGGATACTCGTCCCGCTGACGCCGCTCGGACTGGAGGGCTGGCGCTGGGTCGTGCTGATCGGCGCGAGCAGCGCGGTCGCGGTGTGGTATATCCGCCGGCGCCTGCCCGAGAGCCCGCGCTGGCTGGTGCAGCAGGGGCGGCTGGTCGAAGCCGAGGCGATCGTCGCCGCGCTCGAACGGCGCATCGAGCTGGAGAGCGGCGCATCGCTTCCTGCCCCCTCCGCCGAGCGCCCGGTGGTGCGGGACGGACAGTTCGGCGAGATGTTTCGTGCGCCCTATCGCCGCCGGACGATCATGATGATCGTCTTCAACGTCTTCCAGACGATCGGCTATTTCGGGTTCACCAACTGGGTTCCGACCTTGCTGATCGAGCACGGCATCCCGGTCACCAAGAGCATGGCGTATACCGCGATCATCGCGCTCGCCGCCCCGGTCGGGCCGATGCTCGGCCTCGCGATCGGCGATCGGTTCGAACGCAAGTGGATCATCGTTGCCGGCGCGGCGACGGTCGTGTCGGCGGGCGGGCTGTTCGCCGCCTCCGCCAGCCCGGTACTGCTGATCCTGCTCGGTATTGTGCTGACTGTGGCCGGCAACACGATCTCGTTCGCGTATCACGCCTACCAGGCCGAGATCTTTCCGACGCGGATCCGCGCCAAGGCGATCGGCTTCGTCTATGCGTTCAGCCGGATCTCGGCGATGCTCAACGCGTTTCTGATCGCCTTCGTCCTGCGACAGGGCGGCGTCGCGGGCGTGTTCGGCTTCATCGCCGCCGCGTACATCGTCGTGATCGGGGCGATCGGCGTGTTCGGACCCGCCACGGCCAATCGCGCCCTGGAAGACATCGCTGCCTGAAGACGTCTCGCTTCTCGCCGAGCCGATCGGACGCGCCGACGTACCCGGCGCATCGTATTTTTCGTGGAGGATTGCATGATCGCCCCCGTATTCGCCCCAGTGTTTGCCCCGACGCTCGCGTCGGTTGTTTCGACCGCCGGGAGTCCGTCAGAACAACCCCGCTCACACATCTGGCCGGGGGACATCATCGGCCGGGCGGAAAGTCTCGCCGCGCTCCAGTCGCTCGAGATCCTGCTGCTCACCCGCGACAGTGCGACGCTGGTGCTCGACGACTGGTGCGCCGACCATCACCTTGCCGCGCCGGGCAGCAAGATCGTCGCCGACCGCAATCCGACGATCACGAAGACGCCGACCGCCGAGCAACGCCGCCGCCTGGGCGTCAGCGACGACGAGCCGATCCGCTATCGACGGGTGCGGCTGCGGTGCGGGTCGCATGT
Source organism: Sphingomonas sp. PP-CE-3A-406 (assembly GCF_003688625.1). Taxonomy (GTDB): domain Bacteria; phylum Pseudomonadota; class Alphaproteobacteria; order Sphingomonadales; family Sphingomonadaceae; genus Sphingomonas. The sequence goes on along the minus strand of NZ_RCWY01000003.1, from coordinate 491,162 downwards.
CCTGTCGGAGGCGGACAACTGGTACGTCCCGTCGCGACTGACCCCGCAGATGAATGCCGCACTCGACGGCAGCGACACGCCGTTCGGTCGCGTGGTGCAGCCGCTCCATTTCCGTCGCCAAACCGTGTCGGCGCGGCTGCTGTGGTCGCCGCTGCCGGCCGGCTGGGATGCCGACGCGCCGATCCCGCGCGGGGCGCCGGCGTTGGACATTCCCCCGCATGTCATCGAGAACCGCGCCCTACTGGTCACCGCCGCCGGAACCCCGATCAGCGAAGTGGTCGAAACCTACACGCGCGAGGTGCTCGCGTTCGCGCCGCCCGCCCGCCAGGACTGAACACGGAGACAGGCGGACCTGAACGTGGGTGCGGGCGATCAACCCGCCGGCGCGCCCTGGATGCGCGCTCTGGCGGACATGAACGGTCCGACCGGCCGTCGCTCGGGCGCGAACCGCTGCAGCCCGACCGGATCGGGCATCGCGACGTACAGCGCCTCGACGCCGCCCCTGGCGTGATAGGTCTCGTGCCAGAAGCCCGCCCCCGCGGACAGCTCGCGGACGCGGCGCCACCAGTCGGCATGCGGCTCGCTGCGCGTGAACCGCTCGAGTGCTTCGAGATCGCGCCAATATTGCCGGAAGCCGAAATGCGTCAGGCTGAACATCATGCCTTCGTGCGCCAGCAGGCCCTCGGGCTCGTGGCGGGCGATCTCGGCGAGCCCAACCCCGATCCGGTGCATCGCGAGCACCCCGCGCCACCCCTTCATGCGAAAGCCGAGCATGATCATCACGAGATCGGGATAGGCGGACAGGTCGACCGACCGGCGATCGATAGGAGGTTGCATCGTCGAGTCCTTTTCTGCTTACATCGTAAACCTAGACGTTTGGTGTACGATGTAAACATGGCTGATGAAAATACGCTCGATCTACGCGCGCGCCTGATCGCCGCTGCGTTGGCGGCGCTGGAGCGCGGCGAGGACGTCGGCCTGCGCGCAGTCGCGCGCGCCGCCGGCGTGTCGGCGATGGCGCCGTACCGTCATTTCCGCGACAAGGCCGCCCTGCTGGGCGCCGTGGCGATGGCGGGTTTCGACGATCTGCGAACCGCGCTGCTGACAGCCGACGCCCAGCCGGATGCGCGGGCCGCGCTGATCGCGCAGGGCGAGGCGTATATCGCCTTTGCCCGCCAGCGCCCGGCGCTGTTCCGGTTGATGTTCGCGGGTCACGACGATGGTCCGCCGCCGGTCGAGGACAACGCCTATGGGGTGATGGTCCGGCGGGTGCACGACCTCGCGCCCGCCGATCCGGAGGTGGCGACGCTCGCCTGTTGGGCGGCCGTCCACGGCATGGCCACGCTGGTGCTCGACGGCGGCCTGCCCGCCGGCGGCTCGCCCCACGAGCGCGCGGCACTTACCCTAGTCGTGACCGGCCTCGCTGGGTCAAAAGTCGACAGCGATGGACTCGATTCCGGATAACTGTTTCCTACCCGTGCGTTACGGATAGGCAAATCGGCGCAACGCGACGGCCGGCCTTCGTGCGCAACGCCAGCCTGATCTGAAGCAATCAAAATGGACTTATCTCGTCGTGCGACGACTTCCCATTTAGACTATCCTAGATTAAACGGCCCAATTACGTCCCATGTGGTTGAATACGTTGTCGAAGCTCGTTACGGGAGCAATAGACAATGGAGTGTAGCATGGCCGAAGATACCACCGACCTGAATGCTGTAGAGCTCGCGACCGAACTGACGATCGCGTGGCTGGGCAACCCGAACACGCGCAGCTCGGCCGAAGACGTTCCGGCATTTCTGGGAAAGATGCACGAGACCGTCTCTATGCTGCTTGGTGGTACGACCGATACGACTCCGGTCGAAACCGCGACCGAATACACGCCGGCAGTAACCGCGCGCAAATCGCTCGCGTCGAAGGATCACATCATCTCGATGATCGACGGCAAGTCTTACAAGACGCTGCGTCGCCATCTCGCCACCCACGGCATGACGCCCGCCGAATATCGCGAGCGCTACGGCCTGAAGCCCGACTATCCGATGGTCGCCGAGAACTATTCGGAGAGCCGCCGCGCGATGGCGAAGAAGATCGGTCTGGGTCGCAAGCCCGGCGCCCGCAAGCCCGAAGCCGCGCCGGCCGCCCCGCGCAAGCGCAAATCGGACACCGCTGGCGCCGAGTAATCGCCACGATCATCGGCGCTGTCATGCAGCCTCGACCAATATGAAAAAGGCCCGGCATCACGCGATGCCGGGCCTTTTTCATGTTACTCAGTGCCCGTCCGCGATTACTTGCCGAACACGCCGCGCCGGTAGAGCAACGTGATCGCAACGCGGCGGTTGCGCGGATCGCTCGGATCCTTGACGATCAGCGGTTCGCGGTCGGCAACGCCTTCGATCCGCTCGAACCGCGCCTCGGGCGTGCCGCCGATCAGCAGCCGGCGACGCGTCGCCTCGGCGCGGCCCGACGAGAGCATCCAGTTGTTCATCGCGCGCGGGTCGCCATACGGCACACTGTCGGTATGGCCGCGGATCATGATCGGGTTCTTCATCCCCTCGATCGTTTTCGCGATCATCCCGATCAGGTCGCCCGCCTGCGGATCGAGCGCGGTCGTGCCGAGCGCGAACATCGAATAATCCGCATCGTCGACCAGATCGATCCGCATGCCGTCCTGCGTCGGGACGAAGCGGACATGGCTCGCGAGCCGCGACAGCTTGGGCGAGGCGGCGATCTGGCTCAGCACCCGCTTGCGCATCGCTTCGAAGTTCTTCCGATCTTCGTTGGCGAGCGCCTGGCGGTTCTTGATCGTGCCCTGCTCGCCGGTGCCGGTCGAGGCGCCGCCCTTCCCCGCATCGGGTACCGCGATCTGCGGCATGCTGGTCTGGCCCGCCTTGGGTCCGATCTTGTTCTTGTCGAGGATCGATTCACCGCCGAACAGCGCGCCGCCGCCGATCCCGAGCGAGCGCGTATCGAGCAGCGTCGGCGCGAAGTAATCCGCGATCCCCTTGCGCTGCTTCTCGGTGGTCGCGCCAAGAATCCACAGCAGCAGGAAGAACGCCATCATCGCGGTCACGAAATCGGCATAGGCGACCTTCCAGGCGCCACCGTGATGCCCGCCATGACCTTCGATATAGATCTTCTTGACGATGATTTTCGGCGGCTGGATGTTGCCGTGAGGGGCGCGGGCCATGTGTCTGTCGCCGCTCTACTTGCCGCGAAGCCCGTCGAAGACTTCGGCGAAGCCCGGCTGGTTCTTGTGCGCGATCCCCGAGCGTGCGGCCTCGATCACCAGCGGCTGCGGATGACCATGGAGCGAGGCGATGATGATCTGCTTGACCACGCCGTAGATCGCCGCGTCGGCATCGAGCACCTGGCGCAACCGGTTGGCGAGCGGCGCGACCATGCCGTATGCCAGCAGCACGCCCATGAACGTGCCGACCAGCGCCGAGCCGATCATCGAGCCGAGGATCGACGGCGGCTTGTCGATCGACCCCATCGTCTTGACCACGCCGAGCACCGCCGCGACGATGCCGAGCGCGGGCAACGCGTCGGCAAGGCTGGTCAGCGTCCCATGCGCGCTCTCCTCCTCGTGGTGATGCGTCTTGATCGACTGGTCCATCACCTCCTCGACCGCGTGCACGTCGAGCGTGCCCGACGACACGACGACGAGGCGCAGCGTATCGGCGATCAGGTTGACGAGCGCGTGGTTCTTCAGGAGCTTGGGATATTCGGCGAACACCGCCGACGACTGCGGATCCTCCACATGCGGCTCGAGCGCGATCGGGCCGTCCATCCGCAGCATCTTCATCAGCTTGCTGACGAGGAAGATGACGTCGAGATAATCCTGCTTCTTGTATTTCGGGCCCTTGAAGACCTTGCCCAGCCCGGCGCCGAGCGCTTTGAGTTCCTTGCCGGAATTGCCGATGATCAGCGCGCCGGCGGCGGCGCCGCCGATAATCAGCATCTCATGCGGGATCGCCTCCAGGACGGGGCCGAGCGCGCCGCCCGTAAAGGCGAATCCGCCAAACACCATAACGAGCAGGACGACGATGCCGATTACCGGAAACATGGTGCTGGAAATTCCCTCTGGGCCGACGATGGCAAGTGCGTAGCCAGGGAATTAACCGGATTTCGTAGCCATCCGGTTACCGAACGCAGCCGTCAGCGAAGATAATCGAACAATGACAACGCCGACAGCTTCGTAAAGCTCGCCTGTGTCGCCGACAGGATCGTCATCGTTTTTTGCAGCTCGATGAACGTGGTCGTGGCATCGGTGTCCTCGAGTCCGGAGCGGGTCTCCTCGCGGTCCGCGGCGACATCGGTCAGCCGCGAACTCTCCAGATCGACTCGCGCCGCGCGTGCGCCGAGCGAGGCCTGCACGGTCGACACCTGATCGGAGGCCGCGCTGATATCGGCCAGCGACGTATCAAGCGAACTCGTCTTGAAATCGTCCGATTGCAGCGCGGTCGCGATCGCCGACAGCATCGCCAGCGTGTTGGTGCCCCCGCCGACGCTGCCATCCGCGTTGGCCTTTCCGCCGACGGTGAAGATCCGTGCGGCGGTCTCGTTGGCCTGCACGCTCTGGCCGTCGCCGATCGGGATTCCGGTGACCGGCTTCGACGCCAGCGCGTAGCTGCCATCGGTCGCGACCGCCGCCGCCCCGTCCGACCCGCCGAACAGCGGCTGTCCGCGCGCGTCCTTCGCGTTGGCGATATTCGTCAGCGAGGCGACGATCCCGGCGATCTGCTCGCCGATCGCCTTGCGGTCCAGCGCACTCAGCGTCCCGTTCTTCGCCTGCGTCACCAGCACCGTCGCGTTCTGCAACTGATCGGACATCGCGCTGAGACTGGTATCGCCCTGCTTCAACACCGATTCGGCGGTGCCGAGATTGGCGGCATAGGCCTTGTCGTTGGCGGTATCGCGCGCGAGCCCGGCCAGCCGCTGATACGCGACGCTGTCCTGCGACGGCGCGGTGAACCGCTTGCCGGTCGAGATCTGCGCATTGAGTGCATCCGCCTTGCTGGACAGCGACGTCATAGCCGCCGACGACCGGTCGTAGAAAAGGCTCGTCGGGATCTGCATGGGCGTTACCGAATCTCGAGGATGGACTGGAAGGTGTCGCGCGCGGTCTGGATCACCCGGCTCGACGCCTGATAGGCCTGCTGGAAGCGCAGCAGATCGACCGCTTCGCTATCGAGATCGACCCCCGACGCCGACGCGAGCGCGCTGACCGCGCCGTCGCGGATCGCGCTCTGCGCATCGGCCACGGTCGTGCGCTGCTGGAGTGCGGCGGCATTGCCGGCGATCAGGTTGACCGTGCGCGTCTCGAACCCGCCGCTCGACCGGACCGTCTGCAACGCGGCCAGGTTCGACGCATCGCGCATGCTGCCGTTCGCACCCGCGGCGGCGATCCCGCGCGGGTCGGTCAGTGCCACCGAGATGTCGGTCGGCGTATCGCCGGTCACGAACAGCGCGGCACCGGCCTTGCCATCGAGATCGCGGCCCTGTGCCTGGACCGCATTGACCTGCGCGGTGAAATCCTTGGCGATCGCGTTCAGCCCGTCGCGGGCCGCGACGAGCCGCTGCGCTCCGTCGGCGAACCCAGCGAGCGCGCCGCCCGACGGCGACAGCGTCGAGGTGGCGCCGCCTTGCGTGACCGTGAACTGCACCGCGCCTTCGTCGTTGCGGGCGTACGCCGCCTGGCCACTGTCGGAACCGACGACGAACGCCGGTCCGGCCGCACCGCCGAGCCGCACCGTCGCGCGGCCGAGACCGTCGAACGACGTGCTCACGTCGGTCAGCGTGCTCATCTGGTCGAGCACCTGGTCGCGCTGGTCGGCGAGCTGCGCCGCGCTCGACGAACCCGGCTGCGACCGCGCGATACCGTCATTGATCTTGGCGAGCGCGGTGCCGAGCGAATTGAGCGAATCGACCGCCTGCGAGGTGGTCGCATCGAGTTCGGCGGTCGCGGTATCGAGCGCCTTGCCGGTGGTCGCGAAGGCGGCGGCGGCACTGCCGGCCGATTCGAGCATCGCCGCACGGGCCGGAATCGAGGTGGGATCGGCCGACAGCGTCTGCGCCGCGCCGAAGAAGCTGGTGAGCCGGTCGCCGAGCTTGTTGTCGCCCAGCGACGTCTCGATCCGGCTCATCCAGGCAATGCTGGTTTCGGTCTTGGCGAGATCGGTGCCGGCACTGCGCACCGCCTGCGAGCGATAGGCATTGGCGCTGCGACCGATGCCGACGACGACCACCCCGCTGCCGTTCGACGACGTCCGCGCGGCGATCCCGCCACCGATCGACGCCACTTCGCCAAGCGTCGTCGTCCGCCGGGTATAGCCCGCGGTGCCGGTGTTCGCGATGTTCTCGGATACCGTGGACAACGCGGTCTGGTACGCGCGGACGCCCGACGCGCCGATCGAAAGGAGATCGCTCATGGCGGTGAGTCTGTCGCCGCCGGGTTAATATCCGATTGAGATTTGCTGAGAAAATCGGTCATCGCCTTGCCGATGCCAAGCGGCGTGTGCTCTGCCATCGACTTCGCGATCAGCCCGTCCTGCATGTCGGTGAAGGTATCGATCGCCTTCGAATCGAAGATCGGATCGGCCAGTTTCGCCTGCCGCATGCTCTTCAACATCATGCCGGTGAAGACCGCCTCGAACTTCTGCCCGGCCTTGTCGAGATTGTCCTTCGACTTGAGCCGGCTCGTATCGGTCGAGATCCCGGTGGTCGCGGTCGTCGCGAGCGTGGGTGTGGTGATCGCGCTCACAGGACGATCAACTCGGCCTTGAGTGCGCCGGCTTCCTTCAGCGCCTCGAGGATCGCGACCAGATCGGCCGGCGATGCGCCGATCGCGTTGACCGCCTTGACGATGTCGGCGAGCTTGGGGCCGGGTGCGAGCAGGAACATCGGCCGACGCTCCTCCTCGACCGCGACGCGGCTGTTCGGGGTGATCGCGGTCTGGCCCTGGCTGAACGGGGCGGGCTGGCTGACCTGCGGCTTCTCATCGATCCGCACCGTCATCTTGCCGTGCGTGATCGCCGCCGGGCCGACCCGGACCGCCGAGTTGATCACGACGGTGCCGGTACGCGCGTTGACGATCACCTTGGCCGAGGGTTCGGCAGACACGACGTCGAGATTCTCGATCGTCGACATCAGCGTGGCGCGGACATCCGCGCCGATCGGCGCACGCACCGAGACCGACACCGCGTCGATCGCCTGCGCGCTGCCGAAGCCGAGCTTGGAATTGATCGCACCCGCGACGTTCTGCGCGGTCGTGAAATCGGCGCGCGCGAGGTTGAAGGTGAGCATCGGCGCGCTGTCGAACCCGGTCGCGACCGCACGTTCGACCGTCGCCCCCTCGGGGATGCGACCGGTCGACGGCACGTTGACGACGATCTTCGACCCATCCGCGCCCTCTGCACCGAGCCCGCCGACCGCGAGGTTGCCCTGCGCCATCGCATAGATCTGATTATCCGCACCGAGCAGCGGCGTCATGATCAGGCTGCCACCGCGGAGCGACTTCGCCTTGCCCATCGACGCGACCGTGATGTCGAGGCGCTGGCCGGGCTTGGCGAACGGCGGCAGTTCGGCGGTGATCATCACGACCGCCGCGTTCTTCATCCCCGGGTTCGCGGTCGGCGGCAGCTGCAGGCCGAAGCGCGACGCGACCGCCTTCAGCGACTGCACGGTGTATTCGAGATTGTCGTCACCGGTGCCGGGCAGGCCGACGACGATGCCGTAGCCGGTCAGCTGGTTCGATCGGATCCCCTGGAACCCGCCCAGATCCTTGATCCGGTCGGCCGAGGCCGGGCCTGCGATCAGGAGCGATGCGAAAAGGGCGAGCAGGAAGCGCATGGTCACGGCCTTAGAACGGGCTGACGACGGAGAAGAAGCGGCCGAGCCACCCCTGGCGGCCGGCGCGGGCGACGTCGCCCTTGCCGGTGTACGAGATCTGCGCGTCGGCCACGCGGGTCGACAGCACGCGGTTGTTGGCGTCGACATCGGCGGTGCGGACCAGGCCCTTGATCTTCAGGAACTCGTCGCCGCGGTTGAGCGTCACGCGCTTCTGGCCCTGCACCAGCATCGTGCCGTTGGGATAGACCTGCGCGACCGTCACGCTGACTTCGCCCGACAGCGAGTTCGTCTGGTCGGCGGCACCGGTGCCGTTGAAATTGCGCCCGCCGCTGATCGCCGCATCGCTCTTGTTGAACAGGTTGAGCGCGCCGGTGGTCGGCGGCGTGATGCTCGCGCCGCCATTGCTGTCGAGCTTCGACCCCGACGTCTTCGACGCGGCGGTCCGCTCGACCAGCACGATCGTCAGCGGATCGCCGACTTTCCGCGCGCGCCAGCCTTCGTACAGCGCTGCGTAGCCGTCCTGCGCCTGGAAGATCGAGCCGGTCGCGACGACCGGCACTGGCACCACCGGAAGAGGCCGCGCGACCGAAAAATCCTCGGGCGGCAGCTTCTTGCCGAAGATACCGGCATCGGCCGCGGACGAAGCGAACCCGGCGAGCGCGATCGCGGTCATCACGACGACGGAATGGGAAGCGGTGCGGGTCATGATCAGATGTTCTGGTTGACGTATTTGAGCATGTCGTCGGTCGCCGAGATCATCTTCGAATTCACCTCGTACGCGCGCTGCGTCTCGATCATGTCGACGAGTTCCTCGACGACGTTGACGTTCGATGCCTCGAGCATGCCCTGCTTGATGTTGCCGCGTCCGTCCTGGCCCGCGACGCCGACATTGGCCGCGCCGCTTGCCGCGGTCTCGACCAGGTAATTGTCGCCGGTCGCCTGAAGGCCGGCGCCGTTCGGAAAGTTCGCCACCTGGATCTGGCCGAGCTGCGTCGCTTCGGTCTGGCCGGGGACGGTCGCCGACACGGTGCCGTCCGACCCGATCGTGATCGCGGTCGTGCCCTGCGGCACGGTGATGCCGGGCTGCACCTGATAGCCCTCGCTGGTGACCAGCAAGCCTTCGGCCGAGCGCGAGAAATTGCCCGAGCGCGTATAGCCGAGCGTCCCGCCGGGCATCTGCACCTGGAAATACCCGTCGCCGTCGAGCGCGAGATCGAGGCTGTTGCCGGTCGTCTGCATCGCGCCCTGCGTATCGACGCGCGCGGTGCCCTGGATCTTGACGCCGGTGCCGAGATTGAGCCCGGTCGCGTATTTGGTCTCGGACGTGCTCTGGGCGCCCGGCGTCGTCACGACCTGGTAGGCGAGCGTCTCGAACGCGGCGCGGTCTTTCTTGAAGCCCGTCGTGTTCACGTTGGCGAGATTGTTCGAGATGACGCGCATGCGCATATCCTGGGCGTCGAGCCCGGTACGCGCGATATGCATGGCTGCGGATGACATTCGTCGGTTCCTTCTAGCTCGGCAGGCGCATCACGGATGCGCCGCTTTCATCCATGTCCTTGGCGGACTTCAACATATTGGCCTGGACTTCGTAACTGCGCTGGTTCTCGATCATGTCGACCAGCGCCTGCGTCATGTTGACGTTCGATCCCTCGATCGCCCCGCCCTGCACCTTCGCATCGAGATCCTCGGGCAGCGTCCCCCCGCCCTTGACGCGCAGCAGGTTGTCGAGGCCCTTGACCGTCTCCGACCCCTTGGTGTCGGCGAGCTTGAGCTTGTCGATGACCTGCGGGTTCTTCGCGTCGCCACCCTGCGGCACGATCGAGATCGTCCCGTCGCCAGCGATCGACAACGACTGGTAGGGCGGCAGGGTGATCGGCCCCCCCGAGCCGATCACCGGATGCCCGTCGCCGGTCTGCAGCACGCCCGATGGCGCGACCTCCAGATCGCCGCGGCGAGTGTACGCCTCGGAGCCGTCCGACGCCTGCACCGCCAGCCACGCGGTGGTGCCGGTGATCGCGACGTCGAGCGGCCGCCCGGTCTGCTGGATCGCCCCCGGCGACCGGTCCGCGTCGGTGACCTCCTCGGAGGTCGGCGCGCGCGCTTCCAGCGTGGTGCCGTCGCCCTTCAGGTTCATCCGGTCGAACACCACGCGATCGGCGCGGAACCCGGTCGTCGACGCGTTCGCCATGTTGTTGGCGATCGCCGCCTGCGCCGCCATGTGCGCACGCAGGCCCGACGCCGCGGTGTAGACCAGCTTGTCCATTCAGGGTCCCCTGCGCGCTTTTTCGGTCAGCTGCGGATGTTGAAGATGGTCTGCGAAATCTGGCTGGCGGTATCCAGGGCCTTCGAATTCGCCTGGAAATTGCGCTGTGCCGCGATCAAATTGACCAGCTCCTCGGTGATGTCGACGTTCGACCGCTCGATCGTCCCCGACATCAGGTTACCGAGGCCACGCTGACCGGCAGTGCCGGCGATCGGGCTGCCCGAGACGCCGGTCGATGCCCAGCCGCTGTCGCCGAGCTGGCGCAGACCCGACGGGTTCGAGAAGTTGACGAGCGCCACCTGGCCCAGCGCCTTGACGTCGCCGTTCGAGAAGCTCGCCTTGACGATCCCGGCATCGTCGACGGTCACGCCCTGCAACTGGCCGACCGCAAGGCCGTCCTGCGTCTGCGTGGCGACCTTGAACGACGCCGCGCTCTGCGTGCTCGCGGTCAGGTCGAGGCTGATCGCCTGCGCCGACCCGCTGGCCGGGGTGAACGCGTCGAACGTGGTCTTGGCCGCCGGAGCGGTCAGCTGCCCGGTGCTGCCGAACTGCAATTTCACGCTGTCGCTGCCGCCTGCCGTCATCGGCTTGTCGCCGACGAAGCTGTAGACCGACCAGGTCGACGACAGGTCGGCGGTGCCGCCCTGGGGCGTTGCGATCGGTGCCGTATCGCGGACGTAATAGCTCGTCATCGCCATCGGATTGCCCTGCGAGTCATAGACCGAGGTCGTCGTCGCCTGGTTGTACGACGACACGTCGAGGCGGTTGAACGTCGCATTGGCCGGCTGCGCGGTGTTGGCGTTCAGGTTGACGCCCAGCTTGACGTCCTGCGTCGCCTTCAGCGCGCCGCTGGTCGCGGGCAGCGTCAGGTTCTGCAGCGTGTTCATGCTCGCCTGGATGACGTTGCCAGAACCGTCGACCGGATAGACCTGGAGGAAATTGCCGTTCGCGTCGGTCACGTTGTTGTTGGCGTCGACCAGGAACGAGCCGTTGCGCGTGTAGTTGACCGTCGCCGAGCTCGGATCGGGCTTGACCGCGAAGAAACCGTCGCCCGACACGGCGAGGTCGAGCGCGCTCGCCGACTGGAGCAGATTGCCCTGCCCGAACTGCTGGCGGTTGCCCTTGACCATGACGCCCGAGCCGACCTGCTGCGACGGCGCGACCGACACGCTCGAGGCGATCACGTCGGCGAAATCGGTGCGGCTCTTCTTGAAGCCGTTGGTCGAGACGTTCGCCAGATTGTGCGAGATCGTCGCCATTTCGGCCTGCGAAGCCTGGAGACCGGAAAGCGAGGTATAGAAAGACATGCGGTGAACTCCTTGAAATTAGGGGATGCGATCAGCCGATCTGGCGGATGGCGCTGGCCGGCACTTCGCCGATGCCGGGGAGAGTAAGGACGGCGGAACCGGTGGTGGTCGAGACCGACTGGACCGGCGCCCAGACCAGGTTGGTCGCGCCGACCGCGGCGCCGCCGCTCTGTGCCGCGACGCTGATCGTGAAGGGGCCATTGCCGGCATCGACCCCGGCGGCATTCTTGCCGTCCCAGTCGTAGCCCACCGTGCCCTTGGCCTGCGGCCCGAGCGCCATCGTCTTGAGCGCGGCGCCGCTCGCGTCGCTGATCGTCACGTTGACGCCCGACGCCGCGGCGGCCAGCTCGACCGACCCGGCGATCCCGCCGCCGGTCCGGCCATAGGCGGTCGTGCCGGCGGTCAGCACGGTCTTGCCGACATAGCCCATCGCTTCGCTGGTGCTGGTGACGCCTAGCTTGTCGGCGATCGCCTTCATCGTCGAATTCATCTCGGAGATACCCGAGGTGGTCGAGATCTGCGCCATCTGCGCGACCATCTGGGTGTTGTCGACCGGGTTGAACGGGTCCTGGTTCTGCATCTGCGCGGTCATCAGCTTCAGGAAATCGGACTGGCCGAGGTTCGACGAGCCCGATGGGGTCGCCGTCTTGGCCGCCGCCGTCGAGGTGCGCGCGATACCGAGACTGTTCAGCGTGGAATCGAAAGATGTCGCCATGATCAGCGGCCTAGCTTGAGGGTATCGATGATGAGCGACTTGGCCGTGTTCATCACTTCGACGTTGTTCTGGTAGCTGCGGGCGGTCTCCATCATGTCGACCATCTCGCGGGTTTCATCGACCGACGCCTCGAAGATGTTGCCATCCTTGTCGGCCATCGGATTGTCGGGATCGTAGCGCTTGGTCGGCGCTTCGCCGGCACTGACGACGCGCTCGACGTCGACCGTCGACATTCCGCTCGCCGCGTCGAAGCTGGTGCGGAACACCGGCCGCATCGACTTGTACGCGGTCTCGGCCGATCCGGTCGTGCCGCCGGCGTTGGCGAGGTTGGACGCGGTCGTGTTCATCCGGACGAGCTGCGCGGACATCGCGCGGCCGGCCACCTGGAAGATCGTCATGGGCTGGTTGGACACGTCTTATTCCCCCTTCAGCGCGCGGGTTATCGTGCTGATCCGCCCGTTCAGGAACGACAGCGTCGTCTGATACTGGACGGCGTTCTCGGCGAACGCGGTCTGCTCGTGGCTCAGCTCGACGGTGTTGCCATCGAGCGAGGTCTGCGTCGCGACGCGGTATTTGGTCGCGGCACTCGTGCTCCCGTCGTTCTCGACCGACGCGAGCGCCGCGTTGAAATCGATGTCGCGCGCCTTGAAGCCCGGCGTCGACGCGTTGGCGATGTTCGACGCGAGCACGCCCATGCGCTGCGAGCGCACCTCGAGTGCCGCCCCATGAACTCCGAAAAGCGTGTCGCCTGACACAGACCCGTCTCCTGGCGCAACCGTTGCGCAACCGGACATAAGCAATGCCCGTGCCAGTTTTTGCGGTATGGGTGGAGGATGTGGCTTTGCCGGTCGACGGCAGGCGGGCGGCAAGCAAGCGGCAGGGCGAACGGCAACGGCTTGCCGGTGCGGCAGTGGCGGGCGGCAACGCGGTTGCCGGTTCGCAGCTTACCCAGTTTGTGAAGGGGTTAGAGAATGTTCGGCGGGAACGGCAGCCAAGCAGCCCACCCACCCCCAGCCCCTCCCTTCACGAGGGGGGGGGAGAAGGCTTCGGCGAACATCCCGCTACACCCAATGTTTCCCCGCGAAGGCGGGGACCCAGACTGGACTCCCGCCTTCGCGGGAGAACAACGAGGAGCCACCCCGCTCCCATCCCCACCCCTAGCGGATACGCCAGCCAGTCAGTTTCACCACCCCGGCGAAGGCCGGGGCCCAATTGGCAAGGTCGCAGTAACGAAACGCGCCCTAAGTTAGCGACGTTTCCCAATTGGGCCCCGGCCTTCGCCGGGGTGGTGGCTTAGGGAAGGATTGGGCCCCACCCCCATCAACCCACACCTTACTTCCCCCCTCCCTGATGAAGGGAGGGGCCGGGGGTGGGTAGGCCGCTTGGCAAGCACCGCAGCTCGCAACAAACGCGTCCAGCACCTCCCTTCACAAAGAAGCGCAGCACAACACCCCCCACAAACTGGCCCACACCTTGCAGAGATCGCGCGTATGATCACCCCCGACCTCCTGTTCGATCCCGTCGCGCTCGCCATCGTCGGTGGCGGCACCGCGCTCGCCGTCGTCCTGCGCACGCCCGCCCGCGACCTCGGCCGCGCGCTCGCCGCGGTCACCATCCTGGGTCGCGCCCGGTTCGACGCCGATCCGTTGCTGCAACAGATCACCGCGCTGTCGCGGATCGCCAAGCGCCACGGCGTGATGGCGCTGGATCGCTCGGTTATCACCGACAATGACGTCGCCGCCGGGATTGCCGCGATCGTTGATGGCGGGACGGCCAACAGCGTCGCGACTCTCGTCCAGCATCGTCGTCGCGCACGGATCGAGCGCCACGTCGCCGCCGCCGATGTCTGGGCGGGCGCCGCCGAGGCCGCGCCGGCGATGGGCATGGTCGGCACGCTGATCGGCCTCGCGCAGATGTTCGCGACGATGAACAATCCCGACGCGATCGGCGGCGCGATGGCGGTCGCGCTGCTCGCGACGCTGTATGGTGCGCTGCTCGCCAATCTGGTGTTCATGCCGATCGCCAACCGCCTCCGTGCGCAAGGCCGCACCGAGGCGTTCGAACGCGCACGGATCGAAGCGCCGCTGGTGGCGCTCGCCGAGCGCGAGACGCCGCGCGGCTATGTCGCACCAAGCCCGCTGCCGACCTTGGTCCCGGCGGTCTCGGCGGCATGACCACGAGCGACTATCCCGAGACGCCGCCCGGCAAGCCGCTGTGGCTGATGACGCTCGCCGATCTCGCGCTGCTGCTCGTGGGCTTCCTCGTGCTCGTCCAGGCGAGCCAGCATCTCGGTGCGCGCGATCTGGCGAAGGGCATCCGCAAGGGTTTCGGCGCGACCGTCGCCGAACCGACGCCGATGCCGGTCGCCGCGGCGGGCATGCTCGATTTCGCGCCCGGCTCGGCGATCATGCCAACCAGCCCCGGCGCGCTCGTCGCCTGGGCGCGCGAGGCCGGGCGCGATCCGCGCATGATGCTGACCGTCACCGGCTCGACTGACGGCACCCCCGCCGATGTCGACCCCACCACCGGCAGCGCCGCGATCCTCGCCGCCGACCGCGCCCGCACCGTCGCCGCCGCGCTCTCGGCGGTCGCGCCATCGCGCGTGACGATCGTCACCACGACCAAACCCGGCCGCCGTGCCGCCATCGTCTCGCTCGCCTTCGTCGGCGAGCCGCAGAAGACCGCTCCGATGAGGACCATGCCATGATTCTTCCCCTCCTGCTCGTCGCCGCGAGCTTCCAGGACACCACCACGCTAGACGCCTCGGTCGCGGCATTCACCGGCCGCCCGACCGGCGCCGAGGGTGGCGCGCGCACGCCGGTCGACGCGCGGCTGCGGCTCGCGACCTGCCCGACCGTCTCGCTGTCGTGGCGCTCCGAACAGCATGATGCGGTGGTCGTCTCGTGCGGCGGACCGGCATGGCGGATCTTCGTCCCCGTCATCCGGCCGGCAAGCGCACCCGCAGCCATCGCGGCGTCGTTCGTTTCCGTCGCCAAGGCCCCGCCGGTGATCAAGCGCGGCGATCCGATCGTGATCGAGGCCGGCACCGACGGCTTTTCGATCAGCCGCGAGGGCGTCGCGATGGGCGATGCCGCGCCGGGCGGCCGGTTCATGGTCAAGGTCGACGACACCCGCACGCCGGTCCAGGCGATCGCGGTCGAGGCTGGCCACGCCACGCTGCCCGGCTGGTCGAACTGAGCCCGGTCGACCCGGATTTTCGAACGGTTTAATTTTGCTAAAGCTTTCGAGCGTGCGGTCGTATCTCCTGATGTCAGCGCAAACCAAAGGATGCGGACATGGTGGATTCGATCGGCGCGAGGCCGTCAGTAGCAGGAGATCGCTCCGTCGCGCGCGTCGCCGCCGCGACGCCGACGACGGCCGTTCAGACGCCGGTACAGCAGGCATCGTCGTCGGCATCGGCCCAGCCCTCGGTCCTCTCGGACTCGTTGGCACTGGCGAAGACGATGGCCTCGTCGCCCCCGGTCAACGCGACGCGCGTCGCCGAGATCAAGAAGGCGATCGCCAGCGGCACCTTCCCCATCCTTCCCGCGACCATCGCCGACCGGCTGATGGCGCTCAGCCTCGCCTGGAATTCCAATGAAGCGGCGTGAAGCCCTGATCCGCGTGATCGACTCGCTGCATGCCGAGATCGCCGCGCTGAAGTCGAACGACGTCGCCAGCCTCGAGCGCGCGACCGCCGACAAGCTCGCCGGGATCGAACAGGTCGCGTTGCTGGGCACCGGCCCCGCCGGCACCGAGATCCGCGAGCTGGCCGACGAGGCGAACCGGCTCAACGAGACGTGCCGGATCTACACCAATCTGATGGCGGCAAATGTCCGCCGCCGCCTGCAAACCCTGACCGGCGACGGTGCCGTTGCCGGGTATCGCCCAGGCCTGCGCGCGGCATACGCTTAAGTAGCGCGCCCACTCTTCCTAACCTCCGCCATCTCAGCTTCGTCATCCCCGCGCAGGCGGGGATCCATATCCTCCAGCGCATGCGATTCTACCGCACGGCTAGCCAGTATGGGTTCCCGCCTCCGCGGGAATGACGATTGGCGGTGGAACCAAACGCCAAAACTGGCACGCCCCTTGCTGAGTATCCCCTGAATCAGGGGCACCGCACACGGGCATGACCGTCAATCCTATCACTACCGGCCGGATCCAGTCCGCGATCGCGCTTGCGAGCAGCAAGACGGGCGTGGATTTCGACTATCTGCTGGGCCAGGCGAAGCTCGAGAGCGGGCTGAACGCCAATGCCAAGGCCGGCACGTCGAGCGCATCGGGCCTCTACCAGTTCATCGAACAGAGCTGGCTCTCCGTCGTCAAGAAGCACGGCGCGGAGCACGGCATGGCCTGGGCCGCGAACAGCATCGGCCAGTCGTCGAGCGGCCGCCTCTCGGTCGGCGATGCCGGCACCAAGGCTGCGATCCTCGCGCTGCGCAACGATCCCAATGCCGCCTCGCTGATGGCCGCCGAATACGCGTCGGACAACAAGGCCTCGCTCGAAGGCACGCTGAACCGCCCGGCGTCGGGCACCGACCTGTATATGGCGCACTTCATGGGGCTCGGTGGCGCGACCAAGTTCCTCAAGACGATGCAGTCCAACCCGCAGGCGAGCGGCGCGGCACTATTTCCGGCCGCGGCCCGCGCGAACCACAACGTCTTCTACGATTCGAACAACCAGCCGCGCACGCTGTCGGCGATCTACGACCGGTTCGCCGACAAGCTCGGCAGTGCCGCCGCCGGGGCAAGCGCGACCGCCACGCCCGCCAACTACGCCGCGCAGGCGCTCGACATGAACGGCAGCACCGTCATCACCGGCAACAACGAAAGCGCCGACGACGCGCTCGCCTGGGCGACTACCGCGATGGGCAGGTTCACCGGCAAGACGACGCAGGCCGCCGCGAGCATCCTGCGCCCGACGCCCGATACCGCGCGGCTCGCGTACATGATGCTCGCACGGCTGGGCGGCTAAGCGATGAACCGCATCCTCTCCAACGCCCGCGCGTCGGTCCTGCCGCTCGCGATCCTGTTGCTCGTGCTCGTCATGGTCGTGCCGATCCCGGCGTTCATGCTCGACATCTTCTTCGTGGCGAACATCGCGATCAGCCTCGCGGTGCTGATGGTCGCCTTGAACGCACAGAAGCCGCTCGACTTCTCCGCCTTCCCGACCGTGCTGCTGTTCGCCACGCTGTTCCGTCTCGGCCTCAACGTCGCCTCCACGCGCATCGTGCTGGTCCACGGCCACGAGGGAGAGAGCGCGGCGGGTCACGTCATCGAGGCGTTCGGCACGTTCCTGATCGGCGGCGATTACGTCGTCGGCATCTTCGTCTTCGCGATCCTGATGATCATCAACATGATCGTCGTCACCAAGGGTGCCGGCCGCGTCTCCGAAGTCAGCGCGCGCTTCACACTCGACGCGCTCCCCGGCAAGCAGATGGCGATCGACGCCGATCTCAACGCCGGCCTCATCACCCCCGACGAAGCCAAAGCACGCCGCGTCGAAGTCTCCACCGAAGCCGATTTCTACGGCTCGATGGATGGCTCGTCGAAGTTCGTGAAGGGCGATGCGGTCGCGGCGATGCTGATCCTCGCCGCCAACATCATCGGCGGCCTGATCCTCGGCCCCGTCAGCCACGGCATGACGATCGCCGACGCCGCGCACAATTACATCCTGCTCGCGATCGGCGACGCGCTCGTCGCGCAGCTGCCGAGCCTGATGCTGTCGATCGCCGCCGCGTCGATCGTCACCCGCGTCACCTCCGACAAGGATCTCGCCGGCCAGATCGGCGGCCAGTTCGGGAGCCCGCGCACCTGGACGCCGGTCGCGGTGATCCTCGCGCTGCTCGGCATCCTGCCCGGCATGCCGCACATGGTGATCCTGCCGGCAGCGGCCATCGCCGGGTTCGCCGCGTGGAAGCTGCGCCAGATCGAGCGCCGCCCTGCCCCCGTCGTCGTCGTCCCCGTCGAGACGATCGACCAGTCGAAGATCGGCTGGGAGGAAGTCACCGACGGGATGCAGGTCAATCTCGACATCGGCTACGGCCTGGTGCCGCTCGCCGACGAGCGTCGCGGGTCGCCGCTGATGGGGCGGATCACCGGCGTGCGCCGCCAGCTGTCGAAGGAACTGGGCTTCGTCGTGCCGCAGGTCCGCGTCCGCGACGACATCAACCTCGCGCCGTACGTCTACCGCATCCTCGTCAACGGCGTCGTCGTCGGCGAGGACACCGTGTCGCCTGACGAGATGCTCGCGCTCGACACGGGGCAGGCGTTCGGCGACCTGTTCGGCAAGAAGGTCAAGGATCCGACCTTCGGGCTCGACGCGACCTGGGTCGATGCGGGCGATGCCGATGCCGCGACCGGTGCAGGCTATCTCGTGGTCGATCCCGGCACGGTGATGGCGACGCATCTCAACCACCTGCTCGGCCAGAACGCGTCCGAGCTGCTCGGCCAGGACGAAGTGCAGGCGCTGCTCGACGGCCTCAAGGAGCGCGCCGCGCAACTGGTGGCAGCACTCGCACCGCTGCCTATCACGACGCTGACGCAGGTCCTGAAAGGCCTGCTCGCGGAGAACGTGCCGCTCAAGGAATTCCGCCGCATCGCCGGCGCGATCGCGGTCGCGGCGCAGCGCACGCAGGACGCCGAGGAAATCATCGAGACGATCCGTCCCGAGCTCGGCGCGCTCATCATCCAGAAACTGTGCGGCGTGCGCGAACCGCTGCGCGTCATGACGTTGGAGGGTCAATTGGAAGGTCTGCTCGGCCAGGCGATGCGCGCCGATCAATCGCGCCGCCACGTCATCGAACCCGATCTCGGCCGCCGCATCGTTGAGGCGCTGCAACGCGCCGCCGAACCGCTGATCGCCGAGGCGAAACCGTTCGCGCTGGTCGTCCAGCCGACCATCCGCATCGCCATCCGCAAGCTCGTGCGGACGTGCCTGCCCGACACCCCGGTCATGTCGTTCTTCGAAGTGCCTGAGGAGAAGGCCGTCGAAGTCGTCGCGGTCATCGGCGCCTCTCAACAGGCGCTGGCGGCATGAGCGCGCTCCCGATGCGTGGCGCATTCGAAGACGCCCAGCCTTTGACGTACCGTCCGCACCAGCGCCCTGGCGGCGACGCGGACCAGCTCGTCAAACAGCATCTCCCGCTCGTCCGCCGGATCGCCTGGCACGTCCACGGCAGCATGAGCAGCAGCGTCGAGGTCGAGGACCTGATACAGGTCGGCCTGGTCGCGCTGGTCGAGGCCGCCGCGAATTTCGACGAGCGTGGGCTTCCGTTCAAGACCTACCTGATCACGCGGTTACGCGGCAGCATGATCGACGAACTCCGCCGCCAGGCGACGTCGACGCGAGGCGCGATGCGTCGCCGTCGCCAATATGCCGAGGCGATCTCGACGCTCACCGCCCGCACCGGGAAAGCCCCAGGAGAAGACATGATCGCAGAGCATATCGGCGTGACGATCGAAAAACTCCGCACCGACTACGTCACCGCCGACTCGATCCGCTTCGACTCGATCGACGAGATGTATGCGGACGACCTGCCGTGGTTCGCCGACGACACGCCCGATGCGTTCGAACAGCTCGCCGACAGCGACATGCGCGAGGCCTTGATCAAGGCGATCACCGCGCTGCCCGAACGCGAGGCGCAGGTGATCCAGCTTTATTATGTCGAGGAACTCAACCTCGAGGAGATCGGCGAAGTCTTCGGCGTAGGCTCCGCGCGCGTCTGCCAGATCAAGGCGTCCGCGCATGCGAAGTTGAAGAAGGCACTGGCTCGCCAGATCGCCTGAGCCCTGTTTCTTCAGCGCGTGGAAGAGTAATCGGCGCGGATGACGTTGGACGACCTCGGACCGCGCATCTGCATCATGGGGCCATCCAACAGCGGCAAGTCCACGCTGGCGGACGCCCTATCGCAGGCGCGAAGGCTCACCGCGATCCACCTCGACCAGCTTCACCATCTGCCGCATACCGACTGGGTCCCGCGGCCCGCAGACGAATTCGCCGCGTTGCATGACGCTGCGATCCTGGGCGCATGCTGGGTGATGGACGGCAATTATTCACGGCTTCTCCCGCGTCGGCTGGAGCGCGCCACCGGGGTCATCCTGCTCGATGTGCCCACCGCGGTCAGCCTCTATCGCTATCTGAAACGCTGCTGGTTCGATTATGATCGCCGCGGCGCGCTCGAGGGCGGTCGCGACACGGTCAAATGGGCGATGATCCGCCACATCACGATCGCCACCAGGGCGAACCGCGCCCGCTATGCGCGGATGTTCGAGCAGATCCACCTGCCGAAGGTGGCGCTGAAGTCGACCGGCGCGCTTGCCGCCTTCTACCGGTCGAACGATTTGCGCCGCTGAACGTCGATCCGGACCCCGTATCCTGAGGGGTCCGGACCATTCGGTCAGCCGTGCAGCGACCGGCGGAACGTCTCGGGCAGGAACACGAGACCCACCAGCGCCGTCACCGCGCAGGCAAGGATCGGGTACCAGAGCCCGTAATAGATATCCCCGGTCGCCGCGACCATCGCGAACGCCGCGGTCGGCAAGAACCCGCCGAACCAGCCATTGCCGATATGATAGGGCAGCGACATCGAGGTGTAGCGGATCCGCGTCGGGAACAGCTCGACCAGCAACGCGGCGATCGGCCCGTAGACCATCGTCACGTACAGCACGAGCAGGACGAGGATCGCGACGACCATCGGCTTGTTGATCTGCGCCGGGTCCGCCTTTTCAGGGTAGCCGACCGCGGTCAGTGCGGTCTTTACTTCCGCACCGAACGCCTTGATCGCCGCCGCCTTGTCAGGACCGGTAACGACCGCGGGGTTGACGACCGGGATGGTCGCGCCGCCGATATGGATCTGCGCGACGGTGCCTGCAGGTGCGATCACGTTGGCATAGGAGATGCCGGCCTTCGCCAGATACGCCTTGGCGATGTCGCACGAGCTGCTGTCGAACTTGTTCTTGCCGACCGGATCGAACTGCACCGAACACTCGTCGGGGTTGGCCACCACCGTCACCGGCGAGTTGGCCTGCGCCGCATAGAGTGCCGGGTTGGCGGCCTTCGACAGTGCGTGGAACAGAGGCATATACGTCAGTGCCGCGAGCGCGCAGCCGGTCAGGATGATGTACTTCCGCCCGATCTTGTCCGACAGCCAGCCGAAGAAGATGAACGCCGGCGTGGCGATCAACAGCGCGATCGCGATCAGGATGTTGGTGGTCGGCCCGTCGACGCGCAAATTCTTCTCGAGGAAGAACAATGCGTAGAACTGGCTCGTGTAGAACACGACGCCCTGGCCGACGACCGCACCGAACAGCGCGATCAGCACGACCTTCAGATTGCTCCACTGCCCGAACGCCTCGGTCAGCGGCGCCTTCGAGGTCTTGCCCTCGTCCTTCATCTTCTGGAACACCGGGCTCTCTTCGAGCTGCATGCGGATCCAGAGCGACACGGCGAGCAACGCGATCGAGACGATGAACGGGATACGCCAGCCCCATGCCGCGAATGCCTCTTCGCCGACCAGAGTCCGCACGCCGATGACGATCAACAGCGCCGCGAACAGCCCGAGGGAAGCGGTCGTCTGGATGAAGCTGGTGAACAGCCCGCGCTTCTTGTCGGGCGCGTGCTCTGCGACATAGGTCGCGGCACCACCATATTCGCCGCCGAGCGCGAGGCCCTGCAACAGGCGCAGCACGACCAGCGCGATCGGCGCGGCGACGCCGACCGACGCGTAGCTTGGCAGCAGGCCGACCAGGAAGGTCGACAGGCCCATGATCGCCATCGTCACGAGGAACGTATTCTTGCGGCCGACGACATCGCCGATCCGCCCGAACACCAGCGCACCGAACGGCCGCACCGCGAACCCGGCCGCGAACGCCGCGAGCGCGAAGATGAACCCGGTGGTCTCGTTGACGCCCGAGAAGAACTGCGCGGTGATGATCGTCGCGAGCAGGCCGTAGAGGTAGAAATCATACCATTCGAACACCGCGCCGAGCGACGACGCGATGATGATCAGCGGCTGGCTCTGCTTCACGTGCCCAAGGGGCGAAGCATCCCCTGTTATCGTCGCCATGGCGGTATCCTCTCAGATGGGTGGGTGGGGATTCTGCGGCGTTGGGCCGTCAGAAGCCGTATTTGAATGCGAATTCGAGGCGGTCGAGCGCGCCGGTGTCACCCGAGACGAGCTCGCGGACCGCGTGGCGATATTCCACCCCGATGTCGAAGCCCTTGCCCGGCGACCAGAACAGGTTGCCTGCGCCGCCATAGGACTTGGCGTTGGCCAGTCCCGTGACGATCACCCCGGCCGGATAATTGGCCGACTGGTAGCTGCCCATGAGCGTCGAATGGATCGCATCGGTCCAGCCGATTCGCAGCGCCGCGAAGCCCGCGAAATTGTCGATCCGCTCGAGCTGGGTCGCGCCGCCGCCGTAGATCGCGTCGGGGACGTATCCCAATCCCAGGTACCGGCCGATGCCCTGCCCGTAGGTCGCCATGAAGCGCAGGTCGTGACGCTTGCCGATGGGAATCTTGCCGGACCCGGAAACGCCCCAGCCGAAGGCGGTATCGCCGCTGCCCAGCGTATCGGTGCGCAACTCGCGCGCGAGGCCGGCGAGCGCGAAATCGCCGAATTTCGGCTTCCAGTTCACGCGTGCCACCACGTCGGGCAGGCGATCGTCATCCGTGTCGACCAGCGCGGCGTTGGCCGGCGATGCCGTTTCCGTTTCGGGGTTCTCGGCCGCGATCTGCAACGTCAGCCCGGATCGCAACGGGATGGTGTAGCGGACCTGAGCCTGGCGGTTGAACACGGTGCCGTCCAGCGGTCCAACGAAGTCCGTCGTCTCCGGCAGTACGGCGATGTTCTGGAAGGTCGACCATTCCTGCCCGACCAGCAAATTGCCATATTCGATGAAGCCGCGACGGAAGGTGGGCGTGTAGGGATTGGTGGCGCGCTGCGCGCCGACCGGTGCCGTCGCGAGCGCGAAATCGAACTCCACCAGCGTCTTGATGTCGGTGCCGTTCATCGGGGTCGACGTGCTGAACTGCAGGCGGGTCTGGCGCGCGGAGAGCAGCAGATCCTGTGTGGAGAACCCGCCGCCGACCGGAATCTGCTGCGGCAGGAAGAACTCCTTGCCCAGCCCCCCGACCGCGGCTTCGCCATCGCTGTAGCGGCTGGCAATGACGTTGAGGCGAACAAAGCCGCCCAGCTTGACCGTCGTGTTGCCGACGCGAAAACCGTCGGTCGGTGCCGAATTTGTCGCGACAGGCTTGGCCTGGGCCACGTTGGTCGCGCCGGGCGATCGGCCTGGCGACTCGGATGCCACGCTCATCGACGACGCGGTCATAGGATTGGTGTTCATGGGGGTCGGGGCGATCGGCGCTGCGGCCGTCGCCCGCGCCGCGGTTAGCTCGCCGCGCAGATCCTGCACCGCGGCTTCGAGCGCCTTCAACCGTGTCTCGAGCTCGACTTCGCGCGCGGTCTGCGCCTGCGCCGCAGTCGGCACCAAGCCCGCCAACGCACTACTCACCAGCAGCGTCCTGAAAGCCAATCGCTTCATGCCCGTTTCCATCCCCACCCGTCTCCGTCCCAGTTCGTCTATTCGACGTTCTACTATAGGATCGTTGCCACCATGACGGATTGCGACGACGCACACATCCCTTACTTTGGTTAGGGATGATCGTGCCGACACGACCGCGTACAGCGCGGCAAAAGGAGAGCCAGATGACCGAGGCAAGCTATCCCGTCCCCGCGGCATGGGCGAAGGACGCCCTGATCGACGCCGCCGCCTATGACCGGATGTATGCCGAGGCCGCGACCGATGCCGACGCGTTCTGGGCTAAGGAGGCCAAGCGCCTCGACTGGATCGTGCCGCCGACCAAGATCAAGGACACGTCGTTCGACGAGAGCGACTTCCACATCCGCTGGTTCGAGGACGGCCAGCTCAACGTCGCCGCGAACTGCGTCGATCGCCACGCCGAGACGCGCCCCGACGCGACCGCGATCCTGTGGGAAGGCGACGACCCCGCCGACGACCGCAAGATCAGCTATGCCGAACTGCGCGACGAGGTGTCGAAACTCGGCAATGCGCTGAAGGCGAAGGGCGTCAAGAAGGGCGACCGCGTCACGATCTACCTGCCGATGATCCCCGAGGCGGCGTTCGCGATGCTCGCGTGCGCGCGGATCGGTGCAATTCATTCGGTGGTGTTCGGCGGCTTCTCGCCCGAGAGCCTGTGCAATCGTATCCACGACTGCGACAGCCGCATCGTCATCACCGCTGACGAGGGTCTGCGTGGCGGCAAGACCGTCCCGTTGAAGGCAAACGTCGACGCCGCGCTCGACCACGGCGATCTCGCGGTCGAGACCGTCATCGTCGTCCGCCGCACCGGCGGCAAGGTCACGATGACCGAAGGCCGCGACTGCTGGTATTCGGAGTGCGTCGAAGGCCAGTCGACCGATTGCGCGCCCGAACCGATGAACGCCGAGGACCCGCTGTTCATCCTCTACACCAGCGGCTCCACGGGCCAGCCCAAGGGCGTGCTCCACTCGACCGGCGGGTATCTGGTATGGGCGTCGATGACGCACGAATACGTCTTCAACTACCGCCCCGGCGAGATCTTCTGGTGCGCGGCAGACGTCGGCTGGGTCACCGGCCACACCTATTCGCTGTACGGCGCGCTCGCCAACGGCGCGACCACCGTGATGTTCGAGGGCGTGCCGAACTACCCCGATCACAGCCGCTTCTGGAGAATCGTCGACAAATACCAGGTCAACATCCTCTACACCGCACCGACCGCGCTCCGGTCGCTGATGCGCGAGGGCGACGACTGGGTGACGCGCACTAGTCGCAAGTCGCTGCGCCTGCTCGGCTCGGTCGGCGAACCGATCAATCCCGAGGCGTGGAACTGGTATCACAACGTCGTCGGCGACGGCCGCTGCCCGATCGTCGACACCTGGTGGCAGACCGAAACGGGGGGGCACATGATCTCGCCTTTGCCCGGCGCCACCGCACTCAAGCCCGGCAGCGCAACGAAACCCCTGTTCGGCGTGATGCCCGAACTGGTCGATGCCGACGGTAAGGTGCTGGACGGCGCGGTCGAGGGTAATCTCGTCATCGCCGACAGCTGGCCGGGCCAGATGCGGACCGTGTGGAACGATCACGAGCGCTTCTTCCAGACGTATTTCTCGACCTATCCGGGCAAGTATTTCACCGGCGACGGCTGCCGCCGCGACGAGGACGGCTATTACTGGATCACCGGCCGCGTCGACGACGTCATCAACGTCAGCGGCCACCGGATGGGCACCGCCGAAGTCGAGAGCGCGCTCGTCGCGCACTCGAAGGTCGCCGAGGCCGCGGTCGTCGGCATGCCGCACGACGTGAAGGGCCAGGGCATCTACGCCTACGTCACCTTGAACGCGAACGCCGAGCCGAGCGAGGAACTGCGCAAGGAACTGGTCCAATGGGTCCGCCGCGAGATCGGCCCGATCGCGACCCCCGACATCCTCCAGTTCGCGCCCGCGCTGCCCAAGACGCGCTCGGGGAAGATCATGCGCCGCATCCTGCGCAAGATCGCGGAGAACCAGCTCGACCAGCTCGGCGATACCTCGACGCTCGCCGATCCCGCGGTGGTCGACGCGCTGATCGCCGGCCGCGAGGAGGCTATCCCCGTACCGGCATGACGCGCACGATCCTCATCGCCGACGATCACCCGCTGTTCCGCCAGGCGCTCAAACTGGCGGTCAGCCGCGCCGCGCCCGACGCGGTGGTGATCGAGGCGGGGCAACTCTGCGAGGCGGTCGACGCGGTGCGCGCGGCGGAGCGTCTCGACCTGATCCTGCTCGACCTGCGCATGCCGGGCTCGGAAGGTTTTGCGGGCGTGGCGCTGCTCCACGCCGAACGCCCCGACACGCCGATCATGGTGATCTCCTCGGCCGACGAAGCCGAGGCGGCACCGCGTGCGAGGGCGTATGGCGCGATAGGCTTCGTTTCCAAGACTGCCGACCTCGCCACGCTGGAAAACGCGGTTGCCCGAGCCCTCGCCGGCGAACGCGACGCACCGATCGAAGGCGCCTCCGTCGATGACATGGCGACGCGGGTTGCGAGCCTCACCCCGACCGAACTCAAAGTCCTGCTCGGCGTGCTGGCCGGTCGCCTCAACAAGCAAGTCGCCTTCGACCTCGGCATCTCCGAAGGCACCGTGAAGGGCCACATGACCGCCATCCTCCGCAAACTCGGCGTCCAGAACCGCACGCAAGCCGTCCTCGCGGCACGGGCAATGGACATCCACTTCGCCGATTAGCCGCGCGCCGGCTCCCCCTCCCCCAACCGTCATCCTGACGAAAGTCAGGACCCAGGATACCACCCACCCCGATCGTGGCTCTGGATCCTGACTTTCGTCAGGATGACGAAGTGTGCCCGTGCCCCCAATCCTCCCCCGCAAGGGGAGGTGACGCCGGAGGCGACGGAGGGGGAGGAACACGCAACAGCAGTTCCTCCTTTCCTCCCCCTCCGTCAGGCAAGCGCCTGCCCCCCCCTGGCGGGGGAGGATCAAGCAGGCTCAACTTCCCAGCGCCGCCGCCGCGGACGCATCCTCGATAAACCGCCACAAATCCGCCGGCACCACCGGCTTCGTCAGCACGACAAGCCCAACACACCGCACATCATCCACAACCGTACGATCCGCCGTCACCAGCGCAATCGCCGGCGCCGGCACCATCGCCCGCAGCCGTGCCACGACATCCAGCCCATCCTCCGCCTCGTCCAGATGAAAGTCGACCAGCGCCACATCCGGCTCCTCGTCCGCCGCCAGCTCCATCGCCTCGGCGATCGTCGCGGCTAGCAACGGCACGCACCGCCGAGCGCGCAACGCCGCATCGAGCGCCGCCAGGATCGTCGCATCGTTATCGAGACACAGCACCCGCAACCCCGGCACCAGCGCGCGCGTCGCCAAGGGCGTCGGCAACGCCACGTCCAACCCGGCAGGCGCAAGCGGAACCCGCACCGCAAACGTCGTCCCCCGCCCCAAGTCCGACCGCAACTCCACCGCCACGCCAAGCAACCGCGCAATCCGCCGCACGATCGCCAGCCCGAGCCCGACGCCGCCCCCCGCGCTGCCCTTGCTCTCCAACCGCTCGAACTCCTCGAAGATCCGCTCGCGGTCCGCCGCAGCAATCCCCGGTCCGTTGTCGCGCACCTCGATCAGCACATCGTCGCCACGCCGCCGCGCCCCGATCCAGACCCGCCCATCCGCCGAATAGCGCACCGCATTCGACAGGAAATTCTGCAGGATCGACCGCAGCAACGACCGATCCGTCGCCACGCTGAACGCCCCCGGATGCGCCGCCAGCACCAGCCCGCGCTCCCCCGCCAACGGCCGGAACTGCACCGCCAGTTCCTCGATCAACGCCCCCAGCGCAAACCGCTCGACCTTTGGGACCACGCCCCCGGCATCGAGCCGCGACACATCAAGCAGCGCACGCAGCAACGTGTCCGCCGACCCGATCGCGCCATCGATCGCGCGCACCAGTTCCGCCTGATGCGGCGCCCTGTCTTCGGCCAGCGCTGCGCAGAACAGCCGCGCCGCATGCAACGGCTGCAACAGGTCATGGCTCGCCGCCGCCAGGAACCGCGTCTTGTCGCGCGTCGCGGTCTCGGCGATCGCGCGCGCCTCGTCGAGCATGTGGTTCGACCGCGCGAGGTCCTGCGTCCGCGCCGCGACCCGCGCCTCGAGATCGGCCTGCGCCTCCTTCTCCGCGGTGATGTCGGTAAAACTCTGAACGTAGCCGCCACCCGGCATCGGCCGCCCGACCATCTTGATCCACCGCCCCGACGGCCGTTGCCGTTCGAAACTGTGCGGCGTGCCGCGCGCGAGGTGCGCCACCCGCCGACCGACATGCGCCGCGATATCGCCGGCGATACCTTCACGCTCGGCATTGTAGCGGATCAGGTCGGCGATCGAGCGCCCAACAACGACATACCCCTCCGGATAGTCGAACATCTCGACATAGCGCGGATTCCACGCGACCAGCCGCAGGTCCGCGTCGATCACGCTGACGCCCGGATCGATCGTCTCCAGCGTCGCGGACAATAGCGTGCGCGAGAACCGCAGCGAGCGCCCGCGCTGGTCAAGCAGCCGGACCACGTCGCTGACGTCGATCGCCGACCCGGCAATGCTCGACGCGACGATCTTCCGTGCCGACGGCGCGCCGATCACGCCCGCGATCAACCGCTCGGCGGTGCGCGCGGCGGGGCCGTCGATCGGCGCGCGCGGATCGGCGGACACCAGATCCAGCGCCAGCGCCTCGGTATCGCCGACGAACCTAGCCACGAGCGACTTCAACTCGCCGAGCGTCGTGACGTGATCGAGCGCGCTGTTGCCGCGCTGGCGTTCGCGGACGTGCAAACCCGCCATCAGCGCGACGTTGACGCCGAGGCTCCACACCGTACCGTTGACCAGCGGCGAACCGATCCGCCAGCCGAGCAGCGCATCGGGATCGAGCCACCCGCGCGTGAACTGCGCCAGCGCCGACCCGACGCCCTCGCCGATCGACGGCAGCAACAGGCAGTAGATCCAGACGATAACGCCACCGACCAGCCCCGCGCGCGCGGCGGTGTGGTTGGCGAAGTTCCAGCCGACCGTCGCGATCAGCGCGGGCGCGAACTGCGCGACGCCGGCGAACGCGATCAGCCCGATCGACGCGAGCGGCAGGTCCGCACCGAGGCTCCGTCCATACACCAGCGCGACCGCGACGATCGCCGCGATGATGAGGCGCCGCACGCGCAGCATCCGCCGCCCGAGCTCGCCTTCGCCCGCCTCGCCGTGCCGCCGGAGCAGCAGCGGTGCGAGCAGATCGTTGGTCGCCATCGTCGACAGCGCGATCGTCTCGACCACCACCATCGCCGTCGCCGCCGAGAACCCGCCCAGGAACGCGAGCAACGCAACGACGTGCTGACCCTGCTGCAACGGCACCGCGAGCACGTACAGATCGGGCTCGGCATCGCCCGGCAACAGCGTCATGCCCGCGAGCGCCAGCGGTAGCACGAGCAGCGAGATCACCACCATGTACGCGATGAACGGTCCCCGCGCCCGGGCGACCGCGTCGGGTCGGCGCGCCTCGATCACCCCGACATAGAATTGCCGCGGCAGACACAGGATCGCGAGCGCCGACAGCAATGTCCGCACCCAGAAATCCGACGACAGCGCCCCCCAGGTAAAGCCCGCCCGGAGCCGCGCCAAGGACGGCGCCAGCGTCGCTGCCGGTACGTCGACGAGCAACGCCATCGTCACCACGCCGAGCACGACGAAACAGAGCAGCTTGATCAGCGACTCCGCCGCGATCGCCGCGATCACGCCGGGATTGCGCCCCGCCACCTCATACCGCCGCGCGCCAAAGACGATCGCGAACACCGCCAGCAGCAGCGCGACGAACGTGCCGACCTCCGCCGAACTGCCGACGCCCGCGATCGCGCCGAAACTCAGCGTCACCGACCGCAGCTGGAGCGCGATATACGGCACCGATGCTAGCAAGGCCGTGCCCGCGACGATCGCCGCGGTGCTGCGACTGCGCCCGTACCGCGCCGAGATGAAGTCCGCGATCGAACTCGATCCCTCGTCGCGCGCGAGCTTCACCAGCCGCGCGAGAAACTTCGGCGCGAGCAGGAACACCAACGCCGGCCCGAGATAGATGGCGAGGTAATCCCACCCGCGCGTGGCGGCGGTGCCGACCCCGCCGAAGAACGTCCAGCTGCTGCAATAGACCGCGAGCGACAGCGGATAGGCGATCCGCCCGAGCCGCTGCGACAGGCCTCGCCGATCGACCACCCAGGCGATGCCGAACAGCACCGCGCAATAGGCGATGATCGCAAAGATCACATTCGGCCCGCTGATGGCCCCGCTCCCGGTCTGCTCGATATCGTCGTGGAAGAATCAGCCTACGCGTTCGCCCTGCTGTTGCAATGCAACATGACGGCAGATGCACGCCAGCGAGCGATCTTACGGCCGCACGAACGTCGCCGTCGAATAGGCCGAGAGCGTCCGCCATCCCAGGCGTTCGTACAGCGCGCGCCCCGCTTCGGTCGCGACCAGCCGTTCGGGCGTACCGGGATAGCGCCGCGCACCCTGAAGCGCCGCCATCACCGCGCGGCCCAACCCCTGCCGACGATGCGCGGGCGCGGTCGCGATCCGGTCATAGGCGAAGGCGTCGGGTGTTTCGCCCGCGTAGCCGCTCGCCGCCAGCGTGCCATCCTCCGCCAATATCCGCACCGCGATCACCGCATCATTGCGCACGACGTCGATCGCGTAGGCGTCGACCGGGGCGGCCTCGAAGCGCGCGCCGCTGCTTTGCATGAAGAAATTGCCACCTTCGACCTGCCAGCCGCCGGGGAGGATCGATCGGAGTTCGTCGGCCTCTCCACACAGCTTCAGCAAGTAGCGGGGATCCTGAAGACCGCGGGCAAGCGCCACCAATCCTGGCCCGACCATCGGAAACACCCAGCGGCTGATCTCCGCCTCGGTGCCGGTATCGACCCGGAAGCCGCCCTGGTCGGCAACAGGCTGCGGCACCACGCGCGCCAGCGACCGGCCGCAAAGCCACGCATACACACTGTCGGGATCGACGCCTCTGGTGTTCATCGTCACTCGCGTTGCAACAGCTGCACGCCGGTATCGAAGGCGGACGGTGGCCTGACAAGACGTCACACTCTATACAGGCGCCGACCGCGAACGCCGCAAAACCCCGGCGGCCGAAGCCACCGGGGTTCTGTCCGTCCGCATCGGCGGACGGGTCCGATCGGCACCGACACCCTTTTGGGGGGGCGGTGCCGGTGCCGTTTCGGATTACTGAAGCAGCTTCAGGACGCTCTGCTGGCTCTGGTTGGCCTGGCTGAGCATCGCGGTCGATGCCTGGCTCAGGATCTGTGCCTTGGCGAGGGCGGTCGTCTCCGACGAGAAGTCGGTGTCTTCGATCCGGCTCTTGGCGTCCGACAGGTTGGTCGAGTTCGAGGTCAGGTTGTTGACCGCCGACTGCAGCTGGTTCTGCGCCGCACCAAGGTTCGCACGACGGTTCGAGACGTTCGAGATCGCCGTGTCGTAGTCGGACAGCGTGCCGGCCGAACCGGTTGCCGTCACGACCGTGCCGAGGCCCGTGCCCGCAGCCTTGAGGTCGCCGCCGAGAGCGAGATCGATCGCGTCGGTCGAGTTCGCACCGGCCTGGATCTTCACCGTGCCGCCGGTACCCGCCGAACCGTCGAACAGCGCCACGCCGTTGAACTTGGTGTTCGTCAGGACGTTCGTGATCTGGGTCGACAGCGCGTCCTGCTCGGCCTTGATGTTCAGGATGTCGCTGGCCGAATACGTGCCGTTGCCCTTCTGAACTTCGAGTTCGCGCATACGCTGCAGGTTGTTGGTGACCTCGTCGAGCGCGCCTTCAGCGGTCTGCGCCATCGAGATGCCGTCATTGGCGTTGCGGATGCCCTGGTTCATGCCCTTGATCTGCGACGTCATCGACGTCTTGATCGCCATGCCGGCTGCGTTGTCCTTGGCCGAGTTGATGCTCTTGCCGGTCGACAGGCGCTCCATCGAGGTCGACAGCGCCATGCTGGCGGCGTTCGAAGCGTTCGCGGCGCGCATGGCCGAGATGTTGGTACCGATGACAGTCATTGCGAAATCTCCGTAAATTTTCAGACGATCCGCGCCGCCCC
Organism: Sphingomonas sp. PP-CE-3A-406; assembly: GCF_003688625.1. Lineage (GTDB taxonomy): Bacteria > Pseudomonadota > Alphaproteobacteria > Sphingomonadales > Sphingomonadaceae > Sphingomonas. The sequence continues at coordinate 459,340 of NZ_RCWY01000003.1, read as the reverse complement.
CGTGGCGAAGTGCCGATCTATCGAAATGAGTAACGGCCGGGTCCGCGCGGGCTTTAGAAAAAAATCGCGCCGGAAATTACAGCGGGATCGAATCGGCAATCACGCCGTCCCGACCGCCGTCCGCCCAAGCCTTCTACGCGGGCGCACGCGCGCGAACGCGGTCGCACGTGTCCGCGCAGCCACGCCCGGAAATATTCTGCCGGCAGGCGGCAGCATTTAACCAGTAGTTTACCAGCAATGCGGCATTCCCCGACTCGTCCAAGGGGAACACCATGCGATCGATTTTTCCATCAGCCGCAGTCACTTCGCGAAAATATGCGCTGGTCTCGTCGCTGCGCGCGCAGGGCTTCGGCGTGGGCTCGTTCGAAACCGGCCAGCCCGGCGCGAACGACCTGTTCCTGGTGGCGGATGGCGAGGGCATCACCGCCCCTGCCCGTACCGTGGTGATCGGCTGCGAGGGGCGTCAGGTGACCCCGTCGCGTGACGGCACGCCGGCCCGGATCAGCTTCACCGCCGAGGACGCCGCAGTCGGCAACGGCTTCGCGCGCGCGCTGATCGGTGGGCCCGAGATGCCGACCGCCGCCGACCCCGAATCACTCGCGCTGCTTGCGCTTGCCGAGCGCGTCGCCGCCGCCGACATCACCGTGCTGATCAACGGCCCGACCGGCACCGGCAAGGAAGTGCTCGCGCGTGCCATCCACAACGGCTCCGCGCGGAAAGACAAGCCGTTCATCGCGATCAACTGCGCCGCGCTCCCCGAATCGATGCTCGAGGCGCTGCTGTTCGGCCACCAGAAGGGCGCGTTCACCGGCGCGTCGAGCGGTGGCGACGGCTTCTTCCGTGCAGCGAATGGCGGCACGATCCTGCTGGACGAGATCGCCGAGATGCCGCTCCAGTTGCAGGCGAAGCTGCTGCGCGTGTTGCAGGAGCGCGAGGTCGTGCCGCTCGGTGCCTCGGTGCCGCAGCCGATCGACGTCCGCGTGATCGCGTGTGCCAACCGCGATCTTCACGCCGAAGTCGCTGCCGGCCGGTTCCGCGCCGATCTCTATTACCGTCTCGCGGTGTTCCCGCTCGCGACCAAGCCGCTGGCCGACCGCCCGCACGATATTCCCGCGCTCGCCGCCACGCTGATCCTGCGCCACGCCGGCAACCGCACGCTCATTCCCTGGCCGAGCCACGCCGCGATCGAACAGCTGATGCACCATGACTGGCCGGGCAACGTCCGCGAGCTCGAGAACGTGATCCAGCGCGCGTTGCTGTTCTGCGGCGGCGACACGATCGAGGCGAACCACATCGTGTTCGATCGTCCGGTGTCGCTGACCTTCCAGCGCAGCGTGCCGATGGCGTCGATCATCCCGGCCGCGGTCGTCGCACCGGCCGAGCCCGAAACCCGGGGCAGCCCCGACACCCTGGGCAACATCGTCCAGATGAGCGAGTTCGCCGCGATCCGCGAGACGCTGAAGGCGTGCAACGGCAGCCGGATCGAGACCGCCAAGCGTCTCGGCATCTCCGAACGCACGCTGCGCTACCGCCTCGCCAAGGCGCGCGAGCAGGGTGACGATATCGGCAGCGTCCATAACTGGGCGGCCTCGGCATGAGCGGCGTCTCGGGCATTGGTGGCGGCGCGATGAGCGTCGACCGCGTGATGGCGCTGCGGTCGCAGATCCTCGAACGCAACCAGGCGCTGTCGCGTGCCGGCGCCACCGGCAACGCCGCGCCGACCGAAGCGGTCAAGCCGGTCAGCTTCGTCGACACGATGGAATCGGCGCTCAAAAGCGTCAACGAAGGCCAGACCCAGGCCGCCAAGGTCAGCGAAAGCTATGAGCGCGGCGAGACGGTCGACATCGCGAAAGTGATGCTCGCTCGCCAGCAGGCGTCGGTCGGTTTCGAGGCGACGTTGCAGGTCCGCAACAAGCTGCTGTCCGCCTACAAGGATATCATGAGCATGCCGGTCTGACATGAGCACCGCACTCATCCCATCGCCCGGCGGCACAGAACGGTTCGCCAACCCTCTCCAGCAGATCAAGAGCGCGTTCGCGCAGCCGGCGGTCCGCCGTTCGCTGCCGATGGCGCTGATGGTCGGACTCATCGCGGCCGCCGCGCTTGCGTGGATGAGCCTGTCGACGCCGACACAGAAGACGCTGTTCAGCGGGCTGCCGGATTCGGACAAGGCCGCGGTCACCTCCGCGCTGACCACCGCCAACATCAAGAGCCATATCGACGACGGTACCGGCGCGCTGACGGTGTCCGAAGAGGACTATAGCCGCGCGAAGATGCTGCTCGCGGGCCAGGGCCTGCCCAAGGCGGCGCCCGGCGGTTATGCGATCCTCGACCAGCTGCCGATGGGCGTGAGCCGTGCGGTCGAGGGCGAACGCCTTCGTCAGGCGCGCGAATCCGAGCTCGCCAAGTCGATCGAGGAGATCGATGCGGTCGCCGAGGCGCGCGTGCATCTCGCGATGCCGGAAGCATCGGTGTTCGTCCGCGACAACGCCGCACCGTCGGCGTCGGTGATCCTGAAATTGCAGGGCGGCCGTTCGCTGAGCGATGCTCAGGTCAGCTCGATCATCAACCTCGTCGCCTCGTCGGTGCCGGGGATGAAGCCCGAGGCGGTGACGATCGTCGACCAGATGGGCGCGTTGCTGACCAAGAGCGGTGGCGGCGATGGTGCCGGCGCCGCAAGCGACGCCCGGATCGATATCCAGCGCCGGATCGAGGACAAGTATCGCACCCAGCTGATCGCGCTGCTCACGCCGCTAGTCGGCGCGGGCAACTTCACCGCCGAGGTCCAGGCCGACGTCAATCTCGACGAGAGCCAGGCGACGCGTGAAAGCTACGAGAAGCAGGGCGTATTGCGCGCCGAGACGGGCAACTGGACGGGTAACCAGAAGGAAGGTGCCGCCGCTGGCCCAGGCGGTATTCCCGGCGCACTCAGCAACACCCCGCCCTCGGCGAGCACCTTGTCGACCCCGCAGGCGCAGAACGGCAACCCCGGCCCTCCGGTCGCGGGCGGTCCGGCCCCGGATCCGATGAAGCAGTCCGACCAGTATCAGCGCGCCTACGATCTCGGCCGCGAAGTCTCGGTCACGCGCGCGACGCCGGGCGGGGTCAAGCGCCTGTCGGTCGCCGTCCTGCTCCGCGATCCCGACAAGACCCGCCGCACCGCGATGGAGATCACCCAGATCAGCGATCTCGTGAAGAGCGCGGTCGGCTTCGATGCGGCGCGCAACGACAACGTCACGGTGATCAGCCGCAAGTTCGCCGGCGCCGATGCGTCCGCGACGAGCGGCCCCGCTTGGTACGACAACGCCTGGCTGCCGGTGCTCGCACGCAACGGCACCGCGATCGTCATCGCGCTGCTGGTGCTGCTGCTCGGCGTCCGCCCGATCGCCAAGGCACTGATGAAGAAGCGCGAGGATGCCACGACGCGTCCCGCCTTCGGCCAGCCGATCGGCGAGGTCGATGGCGACGGCGCGCCTGCCGGGATCGGCGTGGCCGCCCCCGTCAGCCTCGACCAGCTCGAGAACACGCGTGGCTATGACGACCGGATCGGCGCGGTGCGCGGTTTCACCCGCGACAATCCGACCCGCGCCGCGCTGGCGGTACGCGACATGATCAAGGCGGACGCGAAGTGAGCGAAGTCGCCATCAGAACCTACACCGGCGTCGAGCGCGCAGCGGTCCTGATGATGCTGGTCGGTGAGGAAGAGGCTGCGGCCATCCTCCAGAAGCTCGAGCCCGAGGAAGTGCGTCAGCTTGGCGCGGCGATGTTCAAGGTCGCCGACGTGTCGGAGCAGGAAGTCGAGGACGTGCTCGACGATTTCGTCGGGCATGCCCGCGAACGCACCGCGATCGGCTTCGACCCGCGGCCCAAGATCGAGGCGGTGATGAACCGCGCGCTCGGCCGCGAAAAAGCCGAGAGCGTACTCGCGCGGATCACGCCGGCCGAGGCCGCGTGCGAACTCGAACTGCTCGACTGGCTTGATGCGCCCGAGATCGCCGCGATGATCGAGAAGGAGCATCCGCAGATCGCCGCGGTACTGATCGCCAATCTTGATGCGTCGATCGGCGGCCAGGTCCTCGAACTGCTGCCCGACGCGGTCCAGCCCGATATCCTCCACCGTATCGCGCGGCTCGGGCCGATCACGCCCGAGGCAGTCGATACGCTGCGCACCTTGCTCGCCAACCGCACCAGCACGTCGTCGGCGGGCGCCGGCGTCACGCTCGGCGGCACGCGCGAAGCCGCCAAGATTCTCTCGGGCGCGCGGAAGGCGACCGAACAGCGCGTCATGCCGAAGCTGTTCAAGATCGACCGCGACGTCGCCAAGGCGATCGAGGAGGCGATGTTCATCTTCGACAATCTGCTCGATCTCGACGACAAGAATCTGGGGACGCTGATCCGCAACGTCGACAGCGAGATCCTGACCAAGTCGCTGAAGGGCGTCGACGAGACGATCCGCAACCGCTTCCTCGGCTGCATGTCGGCGCGCGCCGCCGACGGCATCCGCGACGAGATGGAGGCACGCGGGCCGATGAAGCTCGCCGAGGTGCTCGAAGCGCAAAAGGCGATGATCGCAATCGCCCGCGGGCTCGCGAAGGACGGCACGATCCAGATGGGCGGAGGCGAGGACGATTATGTCTAACGGGTTCACCGCGGGCTTCGCGTCGCGCCACACCACCGCGGCCAACGTCCTCGCCAGCGCGTTCGCGCCGCCTTCGGGGTTCGCCGCGGCGGATATCCGCGCGCGCGCGACGATACGGCCTGCCAATGATTTCGGGCACGCGTTCACCGCCGAATCCGTTCGCGACACCGCGGGGGATGCCGGCGCACCCCGTCATTTCAGCCCGGCCGACAAGGACGTGAACCCGACCGCCGGCTGGGATCCGCTCGATCCGGTCAGCGAATCATCGTTCATCGACCCGCTCGCGGCCGCGCATGCCGCCGGCTACGAGGAGGGGCTTGCCGCCGCTGCGGCAGCCGCGCGCGATTCCGGGGCGCGGGACGCGACGTTGCTCGGCGATCTCGCCACCGCGCTGGGCGCCGATCGGATCGACCGCGAGCGGATCGCCGGACAGCTCCGCCAGACCGTCCTGTTCCTCGTGTCGAAGGTCGTCGGCGAAGTCGGGATCGCACCCGACGTGCTCGCCGGTCGGATCGAAAACGCCGCCGAACTGCTCGCCGACGGTGCCGAATCGGCGTTGCTCCGTGTCCACCCCGACGACGTCGCGCTGCTCGAGGGCCGTTTGCCGAAATCGATCTTCGCGGCCGGCGACCCCGGCGTCGCGCGCGGCAGCTTCGTCCTCGAAAGCGCCTCGACAATCGTCGAGGACGGTCCGGAATTGTGGCTCGATCAGCTGGCACTGGCGATCGACCGCGTGCCGGTGCCCAAATGTTGAACCGCTTCACCGCCGATTATCTCGAAACCCTCTCCAACGCCGATTTCGTCGCCAAGCCCAAGGTATCGGGCCGCCTAGCCTCGTTCGACGGCCTGCTGATGGAAGCGGTCGGGCTGACGTTGCCCGTCGGCACCGTTTGCCAGGTCGGCGAAGGTGCTGCGAGCGTGGAGGCCGAGGTCATCGGCTTCCGCAACGGCCGCACGTTGATGATGAACCTCGGCGGCGCCGCCGCGCTGCTGCCGCGGGCGCCAGTCAAGCCGATCGGTGCGCCCGGCGAGGCCGAGGTCGGACCTGCGTTGCTTGGTCGCGTCGTCGACGGTGCCGGCAAGCCGATCGACGGGCTCGGCCCGATCCGCGGCGCGGCGCGCTGGCCGCTCGCGGGGAAACTACAGTCGCCGCTCGATCGTGGTCGCGTGCGCGAACCACTCGACGTCGGCGTGCGCGCGATCAACGGCCTGCTGACGATCGGCCAGGGCCAGCGCGTCGGCATCATGGCCGGCTCGGGCGTCGGCAAGTCGGTGCTGCTCGGCATGATCGTTCGCGCCGCGCAGGCCGACGTCATCGTGATCGGCCTGATCGGCGAGCGCAGCCGCGAAGTCGCCGACTTCCTCGAGACCAAAGTGGCCGGCGAAGCGCGCAAGCGCTCGGTCGTCGTGGCGGTCCCCGCCAACCATTCGCCCGTCCTCCGCATCCGCGGTGCACTCCGCGCGCACGCGATCGCCGAAGCCTTCCGCGACGAGGGCAAGAAGGTCCTGCTCATCATGGATTCGCTGACCCGCGTCGCGCATGCCGGTCGCGAGATCGGCCTCGCGCTCGGCGAACCCGCGTCCGCGCGCGGCTATCCGCCCAGCGCGATCGCGATGCTGCCGAACCTGATCGAGCGCGCGGGCGTCGACGTCCACACCGGGGGCTCGATCACCGCGATCTACACGGTGCTCGCGGACGGCGACGACGGCAACGACCCGGTAGTCGATTCCGCCCGCTCGATCCTCGACGGCCATATCGTCCTCAACCGCCAGCTCGCCGAGCGCGGCGTGTACCCGGCGATCGACATCGGCCCGTCGGTCAGCCGCGTGATGACCGACATCGTCGACGCCCCTCATGCCGCGGCCGCGCGGACGCTCCGCCGCCACCTCGCCACCTACGAGGAGAACCGCGATCTCGTGCTGATGGGCGCGTATCGCCACGGCGCCGATCCCGCGATCGACGCCGCGATCGCCTGCCACCCGGCGGTCATGGAATATATCCGCCAGGACGCCGACGAAAACGTCTCGCTCGACGATGCCGTCGCCGAACTGACCGGCGTCTTCGGCGGCTGACATGGCGGATGCTCGCGGCAAGACGCTGGCGCGCATCCACCGCGTCCGCACGCTCCAGCTCGGCCTGACCCGCGCCGACGAAGCGCGCGCCCACGACAAGTTTGCCAGCGAGCAGGTCCTGTCCGGGCGTATCGCGCTGCTCGTCGAGGCGGTCGCGCCGGTCCACGAGACACAGGTCGCGGTGTCGCTCGGCGCCGCCGCGCATTACCGCGAACGCCTGCAGAAATCCGCCGATGCCGCGGTCGAGCGGATGCAGGCCGCCGAACATCATGTCGGCCGCGCTGCCGAAGCGACCCGCGCCGCCAAGCGAGACCAGAGTGCTGTCGAAAAGCTGCTCGCGCGTGCCGACGCCGACGCGGTGCTGAAAGCGATCCGCGCGATGGAAGAATCGCCCGCCTTCCGTAAGGTTCGGCACGATCCTTGCTGAGCGCTAGCGGACCGGCGCCGTGCCGCCGCCCGAACGAGTATCCTGCATGATCCCGACCGCGACCCTATCTCCCACGCTGCCGACCCCGGCGCGGTCGACGACCGTGCAGAACGGGCGGACGCCGGGCGATTTCGCGGGCTCCTTCGCGCAGGCGAACGACGACGCTACCGCGGAGTGTGCGCCGACGACACCGGCTTCGATCGTCGCGATCCCGCCGCTGTCGCCCGGCACGATCGTCCGGCAGGACGCCGCCGCGACCGGCAACACCTTGCCGACCCCGATCGTGACGGAGGCCGCACAGCCGATCGTCCCGGCGATCGTCACCCTTCTCGCCGAACCGCTCGCGGCAGGCCCGCGCCCGACATCGCTAACGCTGGTGCAGCCGCCAATCCCGGCAACTCCGGAGCCCGCGACGCCTGAGGTCGCCAAAAGCACCATCGCCCCGCGTCCAAGCCCTAATGCAGCGCGGCCCGCGGCGTTCGCGATCGCGCCCCGCGGCGGCAAGGCCAAGAACGACACCCCGACGACCCCATCGGACGACACCGCCGACGCGACGCCCGCCGATCAAGCGGCGCTGCCCGCTCAGCCCATGATCGCGCAGACCACGCTCGTTCCGCCCCTTGCGCAGGCAAACCCGGACATCCCGCTCGTCGCGTCCCCCGCAACTGCGCTGCCCCCCGAAGCCACCAAGATGATCCTGGCCGAGATTGCCGTCGCCCCAGCCGGATCGGTGATCGGTTCCGCGAAGCCTTTCGCTACGGGGGCGGCAGACGCAAAGCCTCTCGTGGCGGCGGGACCGGACCTCACGACCTCGATTGCCCCGGCCCCACGGCAATCCCGCAACGCGACGAAGCTCACACAGGCCGAACCGGCTGTGCCAACGGCGATCCCCGTCGCGCCACCCGCAATTCTGCAAATCCCGATCGGGCCACGCCCAGTCGCGCAGCCCAGCGCCCTGCCCGTCGCGACAGCCTCGCCGCGACCTGCGGTAGAGGTGGTAGATCGTAGCAAGATCTTACAGCGGGAAGTCGCGCCGGTCGCCCTGACGCCCGCCACCTCGGTCACCACCACGGCCGTCGCGACTCCGCCGTTGCAGATCGTAGCGCTAGCGGCGACCGTGCCCGTCGCGCCACAAATCTCAAGCGTGAGTCCCCCACTCGGTCTTGCGAGCGAACCCGGCTCGACCGCGCAATCGTCGGTGCCAGCACCGGCCGCCGACACCGCGCCGGCCGCGCCGCGCTGGACCGCGACCGAGGCGACCACCCCCGTCGCGCTCGCGCTCGCGCAGCCCGCTGCGGTCCAGCCGCAACCCGGCACCGTCGCCTCGGCCAGCCAGGTGTTCGGCGCCGCGATCCGGGCCGCCAAGGCACGCGACGAGCGTGATGCGACCGATCCGACCGCGCCGTCGATCGCCGCTAGCGCGCCGGTATCGCCGCTGGCGATCAAGACCGCCGAGGCACAGCAGGCCCCGCTCGACATGCGGCAGGAGCGCTGGCCGCATGCGATGATCGAGCGGATCGAAATCCTGCGCGACGCCGCCGATGCAACCGATACGCGGATCCGCCTGATCCCCGACGCGCTCGGCGCGATCGACGTCTCGATGCGCAAGGACGGCGATACCGTCCACGTCCATTTCACCGCCGAACAGGCCGCGACGCGCACGCTGTTGCACGACGCACAGCCGCGTCTCGTCGAACTCGCCGAAGCACGCGGGCTGAAGCTCGGCCAAGGCATGGTCAGTGACGGCAATGCCAGCTCCAGCCAGCAGCGCACCCCCACCGCGCCGCACACGCCGAATCGCCCGACGACCGCGACCACCACGGTCGCCGTCGACGCACCCGAAGATACCCGAATCGCTTGACCCGAAGGACCCTGATATGAGCGACAAGAAAGATATTGCCGACGCCACGCCCAAGAAAAAGGGCAAGATGAAGACGATCCTGATCGGCGGCGTCGCGCTGATCGTGCTGGTCGGCGGCGGCGTCGGCGCGGGCGTGTATGCGTCGAACGCCGGCCTGCTCGGCGGCGGTCACGCCGCGGCGGCCGACGACGGCAAGCCCAAACTCGTCCCCAAAAGCGAGCAGAAGCATCCCACCGAAGGCGGTGAAGGCGGCGGTCACGGTGGCGACGAAGCCGCACCCGAAAATCACGGGATGAAGCCCCCCGCAGGAGAGGGCGGCGACAAATACGCGTCGACCTATTACCCGATGGAGAAGGAATTCACCTCGAATCTCCAGGACTCGTCGCACTTCGTCCAGGTCGGCATCGCGGTCGCCACGCCGTATGACGACACCGTCATCACCAACCTGAAAACCAACGATATCGCGGTCCGTTCGGCGATCCTGATGGCGCTCGGCGACACCACCGAGGAGCAGGTCATGAGCAGCGACGGCAAGCGCCAGTTGCAGGTCCGCTTGGCGAAAGCGATCAACGATACGCTCAAGCAGAAGGAAGGCTTCGGCGGCATCGGTAACGTTTACTTTACCAGTTTCGTTGTTCAGTGAGGCATGGTTAACGAGGCCCCAGCAAAGACACGCGAGCGACGCGACCGGGATCGCTCCACGGCGCCCCAAGGGGGCGTGCTGCATCAAGGCGTGCTCGGCGGGGCCAAGCTCAATCCGTTCGGCGACCTGCATTCGTTGCAGCATCTCTCGGCACGGTTCGCGCGCGGTTTGCGCGGGGTGTTCGAGCCGTTGTTGCGTCAGGAGGTCCGCTGCTGGGCCGAGCCTTTGGTGGTCCAGCGCTTCACCGATTACCGCGCCGAGCGCAGCGATGCGCTGACCGCGTGGTTGCCGTTGATCATGACGCCGGGGATGGCGCAGGCGCTGTGCATCATGGACGGCAAGTTCGTGCTCGAGATGCTCGACATGTTCTTCGGCGGTACCGGTGCAGCGCCGCACACGTTGCCGACCGAATTCTCGCCCGCCGCCGAGGCGATGGTCGCGCGGATCGGCCAGATGATCGCCGCGCCACTCAAGACCGCGTGGGAGCCGATGGCGCGGTTCGACTTCCTGCCGACGCGGGTCGAGGTGAACCCGGCGATGATCGCCGATCTCGATGGCGAGGATGCGATGATCGTCACGCGCTTCGGCATCGCCGCGGGCGCCGCCAAGCCGGTGTTCCTCGATCTCGTCTATCCCGTTTCCGCGCTGAAGCCGCACGCGCCGTCGCTGACCGCCAAGGTCGTCGGCAAGTCGGCCGAGCCCGATCCAGCTTGGCGCACCGAGCTGACGCGGGCCGCGATGAACGTGCGCTTCCCGATCCGCTCGGTGCTCGCCGAGCCGGTCGTCAAGCTGACGATGCTGATGGACCTGAAGCCCGGCGACGTGATCCCGATCACCATCTCGGGCGACGTGCCGGTGATGGTCGGCAACAACCGGCTCGGCTGCGGCACGGTCGGCACATCGAACGGCTTCGCCGCCATCCAGCTCACCTCGATTACCAGTTTCGACGAAGGATTTGCAGCATGAACGACATGACCGGAGGCTTCCCAGTCGACGCCGCCGTGGCCGCCAATTTCCGGCTGCTCCAGGATGTCGACGTCAAGCTGACCGTCGAGATCGGCTCGACCAGCCTGACGCTGCGCGAACTGCTCGCGCTCGGCGAATCCAGCGTGATCGAACTCGATCGCCAGGCCAACGAACTCCTCGATGTATTCGTCAACGGCACCCTGATCGGCCGCGGCGAAGTGGTGACGGTCGGCGAGCGCTTCGGCGTGCGGATGACCGAGCTCGTGTCGCCCGACAAGCGCGGCTGAACCCGATGCTTTGGACCTATATTCTCAAGCTCGTCATCCTGCTGCCACTGGTGTGCGGCCTGATGTTCGGCTGCCTGTATCTGTGGCGCAAGTTCGAGAGCCGGATCCCGGGCAAGCCATCGACTCGGCTGATCGGCGTCAAGGAAACGATGATGATCTCGCCGGGCCTGCGCCTGGCGGTGATCGATTTCGAAGGCCGCCGGTTGCTCGTCTCGGTCGGCCGCGGCGGCGTGCACCTGATCGACAAGGTCGACGCATGAGCGCGGTCGCTCGTCCGACGGTTACGCGGAAAGGCTCGGGCCCTGCCCTGTTTACCGCGCCGAAGCGCTCCCCGTTTTCCCGCGAACGCGGGAATCCAGGAGCCACGAACGGCGCGATCCGTAACCCTGGATCCCCGCGTTCGCGGGGAAACAGTTTAGTGTGGATAGGCCTCGCCGTCCTCCTCGCACTGTTCCTCGCGATGCCGGCCTTCGCGCAAGGCGTCCCCGCCCCGACCAATCCCGCCGTCGGCGACGCGGTCGATCGCGCGCTCGGCCAGCTCGGTGGCCAGGCCGCGGGCAATACCGGCCAGAGCGGCTCGCTGTCGCTCTCGCTGCAAGTCCTCATCATCATGGGGCTGCTGACGATCCTGCCGGGCATTCTGCTGATGATGACCAGCTTCACGCGGATCATCATCGTGCTCGCGATCCTGCGCCAGGCGCTCGGCCTCCAGCAGACGCCGCCGAACCAGGTGCTGCTCGGGCTTTCGCTGTTCCTGTCGTTCTTCATCATGGCGCCGACGATCAACCAGATCAACACGACCGCGATCCAGCCCTATGCTGCGGGGAAGCTCGCGGGCACGCAGATGATCACTACCGCAGGCGTGCCCTTGCACGCGTTCATGGTCAAGCAGACCCGCGTCAAGGACGTCACGATGTTCGCGCAGATGGCCAAGTCCGGCCCCTACGCGTCATCGCTCGACATCCCCTTCTCCGTGCTGCTCCCCGCGTTCGTCACGTCCGAACTGAAGACCGCGTTCCAGATCGGCTTCCTGATCTTCCTCCCCTTCATCGTCATCGATCTGGTCGTCGCGACCGTGCTGATGTCGCTCGGCATGGCGATGCTCTCGCCGACGATCATCTCGATGCCGTTCAAGTTGCTGCTGTTCGTGCTGGTCGACGGCTGGGCGCTGACGATGGGCAGCCTCGCCAACTCGTTCGCGACGTAGAGCCGATGAACCGTCCTGCACTCCTGTTCGCCCCACACCTACCGTTCGCCCTGAGCGAAGTCGAAGGGCCTGAGACTCCTGTGCTTCGACTTCGCTCAGCACGAAGGGCAGTTTTGTAAGCCATGGACGCGCAATATTTCCTGACCGTCGCGAACCAGACGATGTGGGTGCTGGCGCTCGCCAGTGCACCGATCCTGATTCCGGCGCTGCTCGCGGGGCTGATCCTCGGCATGATCCAGGCGGCGACGTCGATCAACGAGCAGACGCTGTCGTTCGTGCCGAAACTGGTGGTGGTCGCGGTGTCGATCCTGATCTTCGGGAGCTTGATCCTGGGGTTGCTGAGCGATTTCACGATCGGGATCTTCGAGCGCATCCCGGATCTGGTGAAGTGAGGCGCAGCGCCAGCGCGGCCACGCCCGCGCTGCTAGCGCAAGCCCGGCCGGCGGGGCAAAGCTCCCGTCCGACGACGCGGCTTTGCCGCGGCGTGGCACATAATCTGAACAGGAATTCGAACAGCATTGCGCCACGGCAAAGCCGCGTCGTCGGTCCTCGGCCCTGCCGAGGCCGGCCGGGCTTACCCGCGTGGCGCGCAGCGTGCGCGCTCTCGCGGTCTGCGCCATGCTAGGCTTCGGGCTCAGCATCGAGCCCCAGCTCTGGGCGCTCTTCTTCGTGATGATCCGGATCGGCGCGACGTTCATCGCCGCGCCTGTGTTCGGCAACGTCTCGGTGCCCGTCACCGTGCGCGTCACGCTGTCGGGCGCGATCGGGTTCCTCGTGCTCGCGGCGCACCCGATCGTGCCCCCGGAAAACATCTTCAGCGTTCCGACGATGCTGTCCGCCGCCGCCGAAGCGCTGGTCGGGCTCGCGCTCGGCTTCGTGCTCCAGATCGCCTTTGCCGCGCCGATGATCGCGGCGGAAGTCATCGGCGGCGCGATGGGGCTCGGCTTCGCCTCCTCGATCGACCCGCAGAACGGCAAGTCGAGCCCCGCGCTCGGCCAGTTCTTCTCGATCATGCTGACGCTGTTGTTCCTGTCGGTCGACGGCCATCTGATCCTGATCGACCTGATCGTCCGCAGCTACGACGTTCTCCCCCCGGGGGCCGCGTGGATCGGCGTCGAGCGGCTGAAGGCGATCGCGTTCTTCGGCGGCTATGCGTTTCTCGCCGGCCTGCTGCTTGCGCTCCCGGTCGGCTTCCTGCTGCTCTGCCTCAACATCGTCGTCGGCATGCTGAGCCGCGCCGCGCCCGCGCTCAACCTGTTCGCGGTCGGCCTCCCCGCCAGCCTCGCGGTCGGCGTCATCACGCTGGCGATCGCGTTCCCGACGATGGGCGACTACATGCTCGTCATCGTCCGCGAAGGGCTATCGGCGACCGAAAACCTGGTGCTCGGCTGATGGCGGCGGCGGCCCATGTCTGAGGACAGCGGTGAAAAGACCGAATCGCCAACCGCCAAGCGCAAGAAGGATGCGGTCGAGAAGGGCGACATCCTCCGATCGCGCGATTTCGCCACCGCGCTCAGCATGGTCGCGGGTGTCGGCTGGCTGATCTACGCCGGCCCGACGCTGATCACCGCCTGCAAGCAGGTGATGGCATCGAGCTTCCAGTTCACCCACGCCGACGTCGAGGATTTCTCGCCGTGGCGGCCGCTGATGGACGCCGGCGGCAAGCTCGCGCCGTCGCTGATCAGCCTGTTCGTCGTCACCATCGCCGCCGCGATCCTCAGCCAGGCAGGGCTCGGCTCGCTCGGCTTCAACGGCAAGCTGATGGCGCCCAAATACAGCCGGGTCGATCCCGCCGCGGGTCTCAAGCGGATCTTCGGATCGAACGGCTGGATCGAGCTTGGCAAGTCGCTGCTGAAGGTGATCCTGCTCGGCACGATCGGCGGCTGGATGCTGTGGAAGGCGGCGCATACGACGATGGGGCTCGCCTCGTCCGCCGATCTCAACCAGGCGCTGTCGTCGCTCGGCGGCACGTTCAAGGCGATCCTGATCGCGATGGCGTTCGGGCTGTGCGCGATCGCCGGAATCGACCTGCCGATCCAGATCATCCGCCGCCTCGGCAAGATGCGGATGTCGAAGCAGGAGGTGAAGGACGAGCACAAGTCTACCGAGGGCAATGGCGAGGCGAAGGGCCAGATGCGCGCCAAGATGCGCGCGATGGCGAGCGGGGGCTTACGCAAGTCGGTCGCGGAGGCGCATGTCGTGCTGACCAACCCGACGCACTTCGCGGTGGCGCTGCGCTACGATCGCGGCAAGGATCAGGTGCCGGTGGTGGTCGCAAAAGGCCGCGGCGCAACCGCGCTGGCGATCCGCGAACTCGCCGCGGAGGGCCGCGTGCCGGTACTCGAATATCCGATGCTGGCGCGGGCGATCTATTATACCAGCAAGGAAAACCAGGAGGTCCGCGACGACCTCTACATGGCGATCGCAACCGTGCTCGCGTTCGTGTTCGGGCTCAACGTCGCAGCTGGCGGTACCGGGGGCGGGGCAGCCGCGCCGGTCCAGCCGTTCGTCACCGTGCCGAAGGACGCGCGATTCGACGAAAACGGGATGAAACAGGCCTAAACATCGCGGCGGCCCGGCCGTTACTGATCGTAAGCGTGCGCAGTGCAGGGATTTCGCCATGGTAACTTCGACCACCAGCACGACGGCCACGCCGACGCCCACTGCGACCCCCACGCCGAGCGCGACGAGCGTCATCCAGTCGGCGACCCAGGCGCTGCTGACGTCGCTCAACACCGGCTCCGGGATCGATACTTCCACGCTGGTCCCTGCGCTGGTCAACGCGCAATTCGCGACCAAGACCGCGACGTTGAAGGCGAAGGCCGACACGCTCACCGCGCAGATCTCGGGAATCGGTACGATCAAAAGCGCGATCACCGGGTTTTCTACCGCGCTCGCCAATCTGGTGAAGAGCGGCAGTCTCCAGACGCAACCGAGCAGCTCGAACACCACAATCCTGTCCGCAACCGCACTGCCCGGCGCGAAACTATCGGCGCTGGCGGCCAGCGTTACCGTCACGCGCCTCGCCACTGCGCAGGTCGCGCGGACGACGACCGCGGTCGCGGATCGCACCGCCGACCTCGGCACCGGCGCGCTGACGTTGACGATCGGCGGCGGAACCCCGGTATCGATCGCCGTCGGCAACGGCAGCATCGATTCGATCGCATCGGCAATCAACGCCGCGAAGACCGGCGTCACTGCCTCGGTCGTCACCGATGCGAACGGCGGCGCCTATCTGTCGGTCAAGGGCGGCACCGGCGACGCGCAGGCGTTCACGCTGAAGGGCGCCACCGGCGATGCGGTCGACATCGGCGGCGGCGCGACGAAAACCAGCCTCGTCTCGACCGCGCAGAACGCGCAGCTGACGGTCGACGGCATCGCCGTGGAGCGGCCGAGCAACACCATCAGCGATCTGGTTGATGGCGTGAAGCTGCAGCTCAACGCCGTCTCGACGGTCCCGGTCACGCTGGGCAGCACCCCGCCGACCGACGCGCTGACTCAGGCGGTCAACGATGTCGTCGACACCTACAACCAGGTGCTCGCCGCGATCACCGCACAGACCGATCCGATCACCGGCAATCTCCGCTCCGATCCCGCCGCGACCAGCCTGCTGCGATCGTTCAAGGCGCTGTCGTCCAAGGCGCTCGTCGGCGGTGCGGTCTCGGGTATCCCGCGCACGCTGTCGGAGATCGGCGTCGCGACCAGCACCGACGGCACGTTGCGCGTCGATGCGGTGTTGCTCGCCAAACAGATCGCGGCGAACCCCGACACGATCGAATCGATGTTCGCGCCGTCGGGGACCAATGCGCTCGGCCTGTCCGCGACGCTGACCGCGCTGACGACCGGCGCGACCAGCACGCTGACGGGGCTCGGTGCGTCGGCGCTGCGCTACACCGCGGCACAGTCCGTCGTCACCGACCAGCAAGACAAGGTCACCGACCAGTCGGCCCAGATGAACACCCGCCTGACCCAGCAATATGCCAGCATGAATTCGCGCGTGTCGGCGTACAAGTCGACGCAGACCTTCCTCGCCGGCCAGATCGCCCAGTGGAACAAGAGCGACTCGTGACCTACGCAACGACCCTGACCCGCGACCCGTTCGCGACCTATCGCCAGATCGATGCGGTCGGCCGCACCGCGACCGCGGACGGCCCGGCGCTCGTCCAGCTGCTGTACAAGGAGCTGGTCGCCGCGTTGCGGGCCGCCGCCTGGGCCGCCGAAAAGGGCAAGCTCGCGATCAAGAGCGAGCGGGTCACGCGCGCCACCGCGATCCTGTTCGCGCTCGAATCGGGTCTCGATTTCGAAAATGGCGGCGCGGTCGCCGAAACGCTGGCGCGGCTGTACGGCGGCGCGCGGAAAACCATCATCAACGCCTCGATCGGCCTCGATCCCCGCCCGTTCCGCGATTCGGCCGACATGCTCGACGAGATCGCGCAGGCCTGGCGGACCGTCAGCGCGGCGTAGGCTCGAGGATTATCCTACCGCCGGAACCAGTGGCGGGCGGAGAAATATCCCACGACGCCGACCGCGATCACCAGGCACGCCACTGCGATCGCGTCGAACGCCCAGGGTTCCTCGGCATAGGGCAGCCCTTTAACGTTCATCCCGTACAGCCCGGTCAGGAAGGTGAGCGGCAGGAACACCATTGCCGCGATCGAGATGATCAGCGAGCGATTGTCGATCTGCTCGGCGCGCAGATCGGTCAGCGTCTCGTGGACCAGCGCCGAGCGCTCGCGGATCGATTCGAGCTCCTCCGCCATCCGCGCCGCACGATCCGCCGCCGCCGCCAGATGCAGGCGATCGTCGTCGGCGAGCCAATCACCGGGCAGCGCCGCCAGCCTCTCCAGCGCCGCACGCTGCGGATTGAGGAAGCGTTTGTAGCCGATCGCCGCCACGCGCACCTTGCTGACCGTGCGGCGCAGCTCGAACACGCGGTTGGCGTCGAGCTGCTCCTCGCAATCGTCGAGTTCATCGCCGAGCGTCGCCACGTCGGGATCGAGATCGGTGGTGATCGCGGTGGCGAACGCGGCGATCAGATCGCCCGGATCGCGGATCTCGCCGCGCTCGACCATCTTTTCGACCTCGGCGACCGCGATCAGCGGCTTCCGCGTGACCGAGTACACGCGGCCCTTCACCGCCCAGATCCGCACCGAGGCGAGCAGGTCGGAGGTGTCGAGCTCCTCCTTCGATCGCCCGCGCAGATTGACGAACGCGCCGTCGCCGACCGCCTCGCAGCGCGGCCGCGTCTCGGTCGCGGTCAGCGCATCGACGACATAGTCGAGCAGCTTGGCTTCGTCGCGCAGCCAAGTCTGCGCATGCTCGGCAGTGGTCGACAGATGCACCCAGACGAGGTCGGCGATGCAGTCGAGCGCTTCCTTGACATCGACGCGCGTCGCTTCGCCATTGGTGATGCGAAATCCGAAGCCGCTCATCGCGCCATCTCGATCGCGACCGACAGGCCAGTGCCAGGATCGGCGGGCATTGCCGCGCAGTGCCGCGCCGCATCGGCACGCGCGCGATCGAGGATCGCCGCGGGCACGTCAGGGCTATGATAGACCCGGTCGGCGCTCGCCAGCGCACGCGCTTGGCGCAACGTCAGGTCGTCCGGATCGGTGGAGGTGAGGCGGATCGCAACCTGCTCCCCTCCCTGAAAGGGAGGGGTTGGGGGTGGGTAGGCCAGTTGGGAGTCGGCGCGTGCATCAGCGGCCGACCCACCCCCTGCCCCTCCCTTCCAGGGAGGGGAGTCTGGTGTGGCCAGCCATGCGTCGACGTCGTGTGTTGGTGAGAGTGGATCAAGCGCACCGCCCACCCCCATCGCGGTCGCGAGCGCCCGGCGACGCTCGCCCATGTCGGGCCAGCGCTTGCGCAACGCGCCGCGCGCCGCCTGCAACGCCAGCGCGAGTTTGCCGAGATCGGCGGGCACGATCGCTTCCAGCCGCTGCCGCACCGCCGCCGCGAGGCCCGCCGACACCCCGCTCGTCCCAATCGCGATCAACACCGGCGCGCGGTCGACGATCGCCGGCAGCGTGAAGTCGCACAGCGCCGAACGATCGACCGCGTTGACCAGGATGCCGCGCGCCTTCAGCCGCGCCACCGCCGCCAGTGCTTCATCCTCATCGTCGATCGCGACGATCGCGAGCGATGCC
Source organism: Sphingomonas sp. PP-CE-3A-406 (assembly GCF_003688625.1). Classification (GTDB taxonomy): domain Bacteria; phylum Pseudomonadota; class Alphaproteobacteria; order Sphingomonadales; family Sphingomonadaceae; genus Sphingomonas. The sequence goes on along the minus strand of NZ_RCWY01000003.1, from coordinate 441,091 downwards.
GCAGCATCCTCGCCGACCACATCGGCCCCCGCGCGATCGAGCAACCGCCGTTTCGCATCCGCCGCCTCGCCCTCGCCCAGCAGGATCACCGGGCGACCCGCCAGCCTGACGAACAGCGGCAGGCTCTGTAGCGGGACGGAAGCCGTCACCGCTTGAGCCATTCCGGCACGCGCTCGGCAGCGAGGATCGTCTCGGGGTGGATGCGGTCGGCGACCACCGCGAACCGGTCGCCATCGACCAGCACCTCGGGCACCAGCGCACGGCTGTTGTAGGTCGACGCCATCGTCGCACCGTACGCGCCCGCGGTACGGAAGATGCCGAGATCGCCCGACTTCACCGCGTCGATATCGCGCCCCATCGCGAAGGTGTCGCCGGTCTCGCACACCGGCCCGGCGATGTTGGCGGTCATCCGCTCCCCGCTCGGCGCGACCGCGACGAAGTCGTGATACGCGTCGTACATCGCGACGCGCGCGAGGTCGTTCATCGCCGCATCGACGATCACGTACGGGTTCACGACGCCGGGCTTCACCCAGATCACCTCGGTGAGCAGCACGCCGGCATTGCCCGCGATCACGCGCCCCGGTTCGAACATCAGTTCGACGTCCCAGTCGGCGGTCGCGCGCGCGACCATCGCGCCGTACTCGGCAGGGCTCGGCAGCACGTCGCCGGGCTTGTACGGTACGCCGAGCCCGCCGCCGAGATCGACGCGGCTGATCGTGTGACCGGCAGCACGCAGCTCCGCGACCAGCTCGCCGATCCGCGCATAGGCGGCTTCGAGCGGCGCGAGATCAGCGAGCTGGCTGCCGATGTGGATCGCGACGCCGCGCAAGTTCAGGCCGTCATGCTTCGACAGGCGATCGAACATGGCGACCGCCTGATCGATCGCGACGCCGAACTTGTTCTCCTTGCGCCCCGTCGAAATCTTCGCGTGCGTGCCGGCGTCGACGTCGGGGTTCACGCGAAGCACCGCCGGCGCGCGTTCGCCGCGGGCGTGGGCGAGCGCGGCAAGGACTTCGCCCTCCTCCTCCAGCTCCAGATTGAACTGGCCGATACCCGCATCGAGCGCCTGCGCCAGTTCGCGCCGCGTCTTGCCGACGCCCGAGAACACGATGTCCGACGCTGGTATTCCCGCCGCCAGCGCGCGTTGCATCTCGCCGGCCGAGACGACATCGGCACCATAGCCCTCGTCGGCCAGTACGCGCAGCACCGCGACGTTGGGATTGGCCTTGATCGCATAGGCCAGATGCACGCGCCCGGCGCCCTTCAGCGCATCGCGAAACACCTGCGCGTGGCGGCGGAAGGTGGCGGTCGAATAGACGTAGACGGGCGTGCCGACAGCCTCGGCGATCGCCGGCAGGGCGACGTCCTCGGCGTGCATGATACCGTCACGATAGGCGAAATGGTCCATGAATCAGGTCTTCAATTGGGCGGCGGCAGGTCGAACTCGTCGCTACGCCGCTCGTCGGATTGGGTCAGCAGCTCGTCGCTGCGCTTGGGGCGTTGCTGCGTGGTGGGCGTCAGCAACTGCGCCGGCGTCGGCCGGGTCTTCGCACCATAGGGCGCGACTGGCAGCATCTTGCCCTCGGCCGGTTTCAAGCCGTCCGCCGCACCGCACCCGGACAAGGCCAACGCCAGTCCCGCCAATCCAACACACCGCTTCATGCCGTCTCTCCCCGAGCCGCGCGGATCGCGGCACGTACATTGTCGGGCGCGGTGCCGCCGAAGCTGGTCCGGCTGGCGACCGACGCATCGACCGAGAGCACGCCGTACACGCGTTCGTCGATCCGCGCATCGATTGCCTTCAGGTCCTCGATCGGCAGCGCATCGAGCGCGACTTTCCGCTCCTCGGCCAGCTTCACCGCGCGCCCGGTCACGTGATGCGCCTCGCGGAACGGAAGCCCGGCCTCGCGCACCAGCCAGTCGGCGAGATCGGTCGCGGTCGCAAAGCCGCTCTCCGCCAGCCCACGCATCCGATCGGTGCGGAACGTCGCGCTCTCGACCATCCCGGTCATCGCCGCGATCGACAGCGCGAGCAGGTCGTGCGCCTCGAACACCGGCGGCTTGTCGTCCTGCATGTCCTTCGAATAGGCGAGCGGCAGGCCCTTCATCGTCACCATCAGCGCGGTCATGCAGCCCAGGATCCGCCCGGCATGCCCGCGCACCAGTTCGGCCGCATCGGGATTGCGCTTCTGCGGCATGATCGAGCTGCCGGTCGACCATTGATCGCTGAGCGCGACGAACCCGAACGGCTGCGACGCCCACAGCACGAACTCCTCGGCGAGGCGCGATAGGTGCAGCGAGGTCTGCGTCGCGGCGGTGAGATACTCGATCGCGAAGTCGCGGTCGCTCACCCCGTCGAGCGAATTGGTCATCGGGCCGTCGAAGCCAAGCGCCTCGGCGGTCATCGCGCGGTCGATCGGAAAGCCCGTCCCCGCCAGCGCCGCCGAGCCCAGCGGCGACCGGTTCATCCTTGCGCGCGCATCGGCAAACCGCCCGACATCACGCGAAATCATCGCGTGATACGCCATCAGGTGATGCCCCAGCGTCACCGGCTGCGCGGACTGGAGGTGCGTAAAGCCTGGCATAACACTCGCCGCATGCTCTTCCGCCCGCGCGAGCAGTGCCGCCTGGAACCCGGCGAGCGCCGCCAGCGCCTGGTCGATCGCATCGCGCACCCACAGCCGGAAATCGGTCGCGACCTGGTCGTTGCGCGACCGCGCGGTATGTAGCCGCCCGGCGACCGGACCGATCGCATCGGCCAGCCGCGCCTCGGTCTGCATGTGGATATCCTCAAGGACCAGATCCTCCTCGACGCCGTGCTCGGCATAATGCGCCGCTACCGTGTCGAGCCCCGCCGAGATCGTCGCGGCGTCCTCCGCCGAAACGATGCCCTGCTTGCCGAGCATGGCGACATGCGCCTTCGAACCGGCAATATCCTGCTGCCAGAGCCGCTTGTCGAAGGGAATGGAGGCGTTTATCTCGCGCATGACCGCTGCCGGTCCTTCGGCGAACCGCCCGCCCCACATCGAATTGGAACCGTCCATGTTCTCGAATCCTGTGTTCAATTCGCTGTTAAAGTCTGGGCCGATCGCCGCCGTGATGGGGATGGGCCTGCTGGTCGCCGGCTGCGATAGGAAATCGCCCGCGCCGGAGCAAGCAAACGTCGTTGCGGCGAACACGGCGTCCGCCGACGAGGTCGCGTCCGGCCCTGCCCCCGACGAGGCGACCGGCCCCGCCACCCCCGCCGAAAAGCTCGACCGCAGCCACAAGGGCGAGACCGGCCCGACCGCCGCCTTCACCGCGCCGGACGGCAAGTCGGTCACGCTCGCCACGTTCAAGGGCAAGCCGTTGCTCCTCAACATGTGGGCGACCTGGTGTGCGCCGTGCGTCGCGGAAATGCCGACGCTCGACTCCGCGGCGAAGTCGCTCGCCGGCAAGGTGCAAGTGATCGCGGTCAGCCAGGACATGCAGGGCGCGGAGAAGGTGACGCCGTTCTTCGCGGCGAAGAAGTTCACGACGCTGAAGCCGTATCTTGATCCGAAGCTCGGCCTCAGCCTTGCCTATCAGGCGAACCTGCCGACCACGATCCTGTACGATTCGGCGGGCAAGGAAGTGTGGCGGATGACCGGCGGCTACGAATGGAACACGCTCGCTGCCGCCAAGCTGATCGCCGAAGCGTCCTGATCGGGTCGCGGCCGCGTCAGTCGTCGAGCGCGGACCTATATACCCGGTCGACCGCATCAACCATCTTCTCCGCGGTATATTCGGCGATGAAGCGCGCATGGCCCCGCTCGCCCCATTCGGGCAACGTGGCAGGGTCCAGCGCTTCCAATGTCCGGCGCAGCGCGGCCGCATCGTTTGCCGGGAAGCTCACGCCGTAGCGTCCGCCGTCGAGAATGTCGTTCAGCCCGCCCGCGGTCGACGCGATCACCGCGCGGCGGACTCGCATCGCCTCGATCGCGACCAGACCGAAGCCCTCCCAGCGCGACGGCACGATGATCGCATCCGCCGCCATCATCTCGGCGACCACGCCATTGCGGTCGCGCCACCCGACATAGTCGACGAAATCGGGTTTCGGGCTGCTCGTATCCGTCGACAGCACCGCCTGCCCGACGATTCGCAGCGCATAGCGATCACCGAGTCCGGCGATCGCCTCCAGGAGCAGATCGAGCCCCTTCTGCCGGTCGAGCCGCCCGACGAACAACAGCTTGATCCGGGAGTCGTCCCAGCGCGCCGGCGCGACCGCGGGCGGAGCCGCGGCGATCGCGTTGTTGATCGTTACCAGCTTGCGCTCGGGCAAGCCGGCCTCGACCGCGACGTCACGTTCGTGCGGCGAGATCAGGATGATGCGGTCCGCCGCCCTTGCCAGATAACGCTCGACCGCGACGATGAAGCGCCGCACGTTCGGCGAGACCTGCATGCTGAACGCCCAACCATGCGGACAGAACAGCACGCGAGGGCGACGCCCGAAGCGCATGATCCGCGTGATCACGCCCGCGCCGAACGAATGCGCGTGGACGATGTCCGGACGCGTCGCACGCCGCACGCGTCGATACGCGAAGAACAGTTTCGCCATCCCGCGCAGCCGGTTGGGCCGATCGAAGAATTCGAACCGGATCTCGCTGTCGCGCAGCCGCGGCTCGATATGGTCGCGGTGCTGCTCGGGCATCAGCAGCGTCAGCGCGGCGGGGCCGTAAAGCTCTGCCTGCGGGGTCAGCAGTTCGGCGAGAAAGCTCCCCGTCCCGCCGATGATGCTGTCGCACACATGCAGCACGCGGGGCGCGGCGCCATCCCCGCGCGGTCCGGTCGACACGGCCATGCGATCAGACGAGGACGGTGCCGGTGATCGGAATGCCGTGTTGGTCGAGCACTTCGATCAGCCCGCGCACGTCGCTGCGCTTGGTCCGGTGTTTGCGGACGACGATCACCGCCGCGTCGAAACCGCTGATCGCATCGGCGATGCTGGTCGCACCGTTGGTCGAATGGATCGCGGCGACGGCCAGCATCTGGCCGCTCGAGGTCGCGACCGCATCATGCTGTTCGAGCAGCGACCGACGCTCGATCGGCTCGCCGCTGCCGCCATCCGATCCGGTCCCCTGCACCAGCAGGCCCGGGATCGCGGTGCCCTGGTGATCGGCATGATCGGCCAGCTGGAACAGGCTCGCGATCCGCGGATGCGCACGATTGGTGTCGACGATCAGCGTGTGCGATCCGGCCTGCGCCATCACCACGCCGATATTGGCGGCCAGCACGGCGAGCGCCTCGTCGCAATCGACGCCGATCAGCGCACACGCGCGCGACCGGCGATCGGTCTCGCCGTAGCTCTGCAGGATCGAGCTGCGGATCGCGCGCGCCGCCACCACATAGGGCGTGTCGGCCGCATAGGCCGCGACGACCAGCGGATCGACGCTGCCGGGGGCGACATGGGACGATCCGGTATCGTCGCCGTCGGAACGAAACGATGCGGGACCAGTGGTCGAACGAAGCCTCACGCTATTGCCTCCTTGCGCGGGGCTCGCCAGCCCGTTGTCCCGCTTTCGATGTCGGTCATGTCGGCGATCACGTCGAGATCGAGCGCACGCGCGGTCCCCGACGGGGTCCGCAGCCGCGGCGTGAGCATTTCCTGCCCGATCGCCGAGGCGAGCCCGGCACCCGCACCCAGCACGATCGCCGCGATCACCCACAGGATCAGGTTCGGCTTGGACGGCAGCGTCGGCGCCACTGCGCGATCGAGACGGCTCGCATTGGCCTGCGACACCTCGGATTGCAGCGTCGCCTCGTTGTAGCGCTGGCGCACCGTGTCGTAGGTCGCCCGCGCCGCATCGACGTCGCGCTGCAGCACGTTCAGCTGGTCCTGCACACCCGACAGCGCGAGCATGCGCGTCTGCTGTGCCGCCAGATCGGCACGGATCTGCGACTCGCGCCGGCCCGCTGCCGAGCTCGAGGCGGTCAACGCCTGCGCCTGGATCGATCGCGCCGATTCGAGCTGGCTGCGCAGCGCCGCCAGCTGCGCGTTGGCGGCCAGCATGTCGGGGTGATTCGGACCAAGCGTCTTCGACAGTTCGGCGACCTTGCCCGCCTGCATACCGCTCTCGCGCTGAAGGTCCTGGACGATCGTCGACTGCGCGACCTCGGGCTGCGCGGTCGACCCCGATTTGGACTGCGCGACCGCCGCGGCGGCCTGTGCGGAGACCAGCTCGGTCGACAGGTTGCGGACGCGGTCGGCCTCGACGTCCATCCGGTTCATGCCGACGATGCCGTGCTGACGCTGGAAGTTGGACAAGCGCGACTGCGCCGCTTCGAGCCGGTCACGGACGTCGCGAGTCCGCGCGTCGTACCATTTGGCGTTACCCTGCGCGCTGCCGCTGCGCAGCGTCACCTGCTTGGTCAGGAACGTGTCGACGATCAGGTTCAGCGTCTTGGCCGCCTGCTCGGGCGTGTTCGCGGTCAGGCTGAGCCGGATCACGTTGCTGCCCTTCTCGTTGCTGATCGCGAGATCGCGGCGCAGCATGACAAGGCCGTTCTGGGTCCGCTCTGCCGGCGTATCGCCCAGCTTCGCGCTCTGGAACTGCGGGCTGCGGCGAATGACCTCGCCGAGCACGGCATCGCTGCGGATGATGTCCTCCTGCGTGCCGATCACCGATTCGAGCACCGAACTATTGTCGGAACCCGTCACGCTGTTGGCGCTGACCGGATCGCGCTGGGTCAGATCGACCAGCACCGACGACGACGCGGTGTAGGCGCGGGGACGCGTGAAGCCGAGCACGGCGATGGCGAGAAACACCAGGCCGCCCACGATCAGGACAAGCCGGAGCCTATACCGGATCGCGCTTACCAAGTCAGTGAAACCGATCACAGATCACGCACTCCCCGTTCCAGAACAGTTCGCAGATCGTCGAGCCCGGGGGTCTTGATCCGGGTCGGATCGATCCTGCGATTATACACAAGCAGATAGAATTGCGGCGCCAGCGTATCGTCGAAATAATAGCTGCCTTCGATCGCGCTGGCATGCAGGATCGGGCTCAACGCGGCGAACGCCGCTGCGATCGTCGCATCGTCATGGCCGTCTTCGTCGAGCACCAGGACCACCTCGGTGCGTTCGATCCGGGTCCGCATCGCCGCCGCGAGGCAGATGACCGCGGCCGCCGTCGCGATCTGCTTCGGCAGGCGCTGGATATCGGCGACCACCGCGGCGGCGCGCGGGCTCAGCGCACTCCACTCGGCATAGGCGTCGACCAGACCCTGCTGGACCACCGCGTCGTCGATATGATCCTGACCTGCGCGGCTTGCCGCTATCGCGCAATTCGATCCGAACAACCGCAGATGATAGGGCGACCCAACCGCGGACCGCGAGATCCTGGTGGCGGCAGCGTCGTCGATCGTCATGCCCGCGGTCTCGCAGCAGCGCAGCAGCAGCGCCTTGAGCTGCTCGGTCTCGATCCCGCCGATCGGCACCGACACGATATGCCGGCGGAGCGACGGATGCCCCTCGATCAGGTCCTCGAGATTGGCGGCGATGCCGACCGCGACGATCCGCACCGGCGAGCGCATGTCGGACAGCAGCTTCATCAGCGTCGCCATCTCGGTCTTGGTCGCCAGGTTCTCGATCCGGTCGAACTCGTCGAGCACGAGGATCGTCGGCCGGCGAACCTTTTCCGCAAGGATGCTGGCCACCTGTCGCGCGTCGAACGGCGCGTTGAGCAGCGGCTGGATATCGATCCGCCGCACGCCCTCGCCGGGGATCGACATCAGCTCGACGAGGTACGGACGGCACAGCTCGGAGAAATCGATGTCGCCACCGGCCAGGTTGTACAGGACCGTCGCCCCGGCCTCGTCCGCCAGATCGCCGAACACGCGCGACAGCGACGTCTTGCCCGACCCGCGTGCGCCGAACACGATGCCGTGCTTGCCATGCTCGAGGACCGCCTCGACGAGCCGGTCGAGCTCGCGCGCGCGCCCGGCCAGACCGGCGCGGTGCTCGACCGGCATCCCGGCATCGAACGCCGCATGGATACGAGTCCGCTGCGAGCTGATCGCCATGATGCCCGCGTTCGCGCGCGCTGGTTGCGATACCGCACCGGGAATCGGTTGCGTCGCCGACCCCGGACGCGCACCTGGACGCACCGTTGCAGAGGCTTCCTGAACGGGCGTGCCGACCGCGATACGCAGGTCGGGCAGGCTCGACATCGGAGGCTCGGGATCGAGCAGACCGGACAGCCAGTCACGGAGGCGTGCGAAGAAGCTCACGCGTGGCTCCCCCGCGTTTCGATCAGGAACGGGATCATCACGATCAGAACCACTTTTCCTTGATGACCAGCACGTCTTCGGGCTGGACCACCATGTCGAGATCGGGCTTGTCGATCTTCTGACCGCCGCGCCGCACTTCGATCCGCTTGACCGAACCGGCCAGCGTCGGCCCGCCGGCGAGCGCCAGCGCCTGGCGGAAGGTCATGCCGGGCTGGATCGGATAGGCGCCGCCCTTGTTGACTTCGCCGTAGACATAGACCGATTCGGCGGTCGGCACGAACAGCGTATCGCCCGGCTGGACCATGCGCGACGCGCCGCCTACCAGATCGGCGAGCGAGATGCGGACCGGCTGGCCACCGACCGGGGTCAGGATCACGGCGTTGGCGCCGTCGATCCGCGGCCCGCCCGCGCGCGCGACCATCGCCGAGACGGTATAGGGACGATCGATCGGATAGAGACCCGAATTGGGCACCGCACCCAGCACGGTCGCGGTCTTGCTGGCATAGGCGGTGATCTCGACGTTGATCGAGGGCTTGCTCAGATAGCCACCGCGGACATACGCCTGCGACAATTCGGTGCCGAGCTGCGCGGTCGTCTTGCCCGCCGCCTGGACAACGCCGAGGAACGGCGCGGTGATCGTGCCGTCGGCGCGGATCCGGGTCTTCGACGACATCGAATCTTGCCCGAACACGGTGACCGAAATCTCGTCGTTGGGCCCGAGCACGTACGAGCTTGCCGGCGTGACGGGTCCCTGACCCACGCCTGTCTGGCCGACGCCTGTCTGACCAACGGGTGCATTGGCGACCTGCGCCTGCGCCTGCACGAGCGGCACCGCGGACAACGCCACTGCGCCAGCCAGGCGTACGAAGTGCCAGCTAACTGTCATGATGTGCCTCGTCATTGTGTCAGAACCTGTACGATACGCCGGCCGCGGCGCGGTTGGCATCATAATCGTTTAACCCCGTATTGGTACGCCGCGACGTGCGCTGGCCATCCAACGTCAGATTGAGGCGCTCGCCCATCGCACGGGTCAGCCCCAAAGTCAGGCTGGAAAAACGATCGCTGGAAAAAGGCGACGCGATCACAAGCGGATCGCCGCGGAACTGTCGCCGCCCAAGAATCGCGCCGCCGCGCAGCGTCGTCCGCTCGGCAAACCGCCATTCGGTGTTCAGCGCGTAATCGGACTGGACGGTGAACCCGGACGGCACCAGCGAATCGTTGACGATGCGCCGACCCGCCTCACCCTTGAACATGATCCGCGGAATAGGCCGGAACACGAGGTCCACGTCCCAGCCGGGGCCATGATAGGGGCGCACGTTGGCCCCCTCGCTTCGCGCCTGGAGGTAATGCAGATCGACGTTCAGCTCGACCCGGCTCACGACCGCGCGATTGAACGTCACACCCGCCTCGTCGATGCGATTGACGACGCCGATCGTCGGACGATCTGCGCGCGAATAGCGATAAAACAGTGCCACCTGTCCCAGGCTGGGACGCGCATAGCCGATTCCGCCCGCCGCGGAGACCAGCGTCTGATCCGCGAAATCGAACTGCGTCGTGTTGCGCGTGGTCCGCCGCGACACTTCGGCCAGCGGGAAGAACCCCACGGCGCGAGGGCAGCTGGCCTTGACCGCCACCGTCGAGAACGTCTGGAAATTGTCGACCGGGCCGTTGATGTCGCCGTAATCGGCCTGCTGCCGCGCGAATCGCAGATCCGGCTGGATCTGGCAGATGCCGGCGACTCGGATCGTACCGGTCCCCTCTATATCCGCGCGCGCACGGCTGCGATCGGTGTTCCGGGTATAGAAACTATAGGCGAAATCGCCGTCGACGCGCAGGTCGTTATGCCCGACCTGCCGCTGATAGGTCGCGCGCACGGCGGGCGTGACGATGATGTCGTCGACCGGCGCCGCGCGGTTTTCGCTGGTTCGGAAGATGTTGTCGTCATAGGCGACCTCCCCCGACGGCGTCACGCTCAGACCGGGCTGATCGATCGTCGTTACGCCGATCAGCGGGATCGGCAGCAACGGATTCCCCAGCTGCTCGGACTGCGCGACGGCGACCTGCGGAACGACGAAGGCAGCGGCCCCCATTGCCTGGGCAAGGACGCTGAAGACTCGCGCGCGATTCATGCTGCAATGCAACATGGAGCGGCGAACCGGTGAGGAATAACAACCGAACATGGAGTCTGCGTGCCTTCTCGTATCCACGGCGTCAAGACGCTCCTAACCGATGTAAAAGGCGAACTCACCTTCGATCACGCTGCGCTGCCGCATAAGTGTTCCTATATGTCCCCTTCATTAACCGCATGTAAAACCCTGCGAATTAAGCATGAGTCCTCATCGAGGGTCCGTCATGGTTCGCCGTTTTTTGCCACTATTCAGCATTTTGCTCGCATCCTGCGGCGGCGGGGACGGCAGTTCCGCCTCGACAGAAGCCGTGACGACCGTTCCTGCTGCAGTGCCGTCGCCGACGCCCTCGCCGGCCGCCACGCCGACCGTCGCCGACGCCAGTGCGCTGCCCACTGAAGCCGGCGCCACCGCGATCATATTCGCCGCATCGGACCTGCCGGTGCGCACGTCGCCCTATATCGTCGGCGCGGCCACGCACTTCTCCTATGCGGCGCTCGCCGGTTACGATCCCGACAGCGTCGCGCAGCGGTTTACCGATAGCGGCATCCGGGCGTTCCGCGAGGATCTCTACTGGAACGCGCTCGCACCCGACTGGGACGTCAACGGCGCGCACCTGCCGCAGCCGCTCGTGACCTTCCTCGGCAAGACCACCGCACGACCACTGTATATCCTGAACAACGGCAACGCGTTCATTCCGGGCGCGTCGCCGCCGGTCGCCGATGCCGGACAGACCGCGTTCGCCGCCTATGCGCAGCGCGCGGTCGCCGCGACCGCGGGCCGCGATGCGATCTACGAGATCTGGAACGAATGGAACCGCAACGTCGTCCGCGACAAGCCGGTGATGGTCGGTCCGGGCGATGCGTCGGACTATCGCGCGTCGCTCTACTACGCGCCGCTCGCTGCGCGCGCGACCAGCGCGATCAAGCAGGTCGCACCGACTGCGAAGGTCTTGGTGGGCGCGGCGGGCGACGATCCCGACTGGCAATGGACGCTCGACGTCCTCGCCCGCGGGGCCGCGGCACAGGCCGACGGCGTCTCCGCGCACATCTACAATCACTGCGCCAGTACCGCCAATCGCACCGCGTCCGAGGCGCTGGGCCGGCTGACGCTGCTGCATTCGAAGATTGCCGGCGCCAATGGCGGGCGCGACCTGCCATTGTATGTCACCGAATGGGGCTGGCCGGCGGGTACCAACGTCTGTGCGGTGAGCGCGGCGAAGATCGCGACAAACGTGCCGCAGTTCCTGCTGCACACCGCCGCGCTGCCCTGGGTGGCGGGGTCCTGGTATTACGAGACCAAGGATTCGGGCGTCGATCCGACCAATATCCAGCATAATTTCGGTCTGTACGACGCCAATTACGCGGCGAAGTCGGCGCAGTGCGCGTTCGCCGATGCCAGCGCGGTGATCGCCGATGCGAAGGCGATGGCGGTGCAGAGCGTCGACAACGGCCTGACGGTGATCCGCGTCACGACCTCGCGCGGTCTGGCGATCGTCGCGTGGAGCGCGGTGGCCGGCCGGCAGGGGCGGATCACGGTCGGCGGCACCGCCGCGTACACCACCCGCACCCTCTGCCAGGCCACCGCTGCCGCCGCCTCCGACCGCACCCTCACGATCGGCGAGATGCCGGTGGTGATCGACATGCCCAACGCCAGCCGACTTGGGGTCAACGCCCGCCTGCTCTAGGCTGCCGGACAAATCGCGAACCCCGCGCCGGTCAGCGGTTTCCGCTGCCGGCCGCGATCTGGTCGAACGCGTCGAGCATCTGTTTGGCGAGCACGTCATAGTCGTACCGGTCGGTCTGCTTGGCGGCCTGCTCGCGCAGGACCAGCAATTGCTCGGGATTCTCCAACACATCGACGATCGCCGCGCGCCAGCGCTCGGTGTCGCCGGGGGGGACCAGCATGCCGTTGACACCCGGCTCGATCAGTTCGGGCAGTCCGCCCTTGTCGCTGCCCATCACCGGCACCGCGTTGACCAGCGCCTGGAACACGACGCCCGGCGAATTTTCGGCCCATAGCGACGGAACGATCAGCATATCGCTTTCGGCCATCAGATCGGAGACGTTCTGCTGCGGCACATGGCCCTGCATCGTCAGCCATGGACGATCGCCATACGCCGCGCGCAACGCCTGATCTTCCGGCCCCTTGCCGAGCACGGTGAGATGGAACTTATACTGCGCGGCAAGCGGATCGAGCAATTCGAGGAGGAAATTGATCCCCTTGGTCTTTTCCAGCCGTCCGACGAACACCAGTCGCACCGTATCCGACGGCACGTGCGTGGTGCGCGGGGTGGGATAGCGGTTGGGGTTGAGAATGTGGAAGCGCGGATAGTCCTCGATCGGCAGGAACGACGACACCGTATCGAGGTTGGACTGCGACGGCGAAATGAAGCCGAGCCGCGGGATCTCACGCAGGAACCCCATCTTGACCTTCGAACTCACGCGGCAACTCGTACACTGGCCGACGCACTCGTCGCTGCCGCGGAACATCGTCGTACGCAGGCAGGTATAGGCAAGGTCGTGCAACGTGATCGCGGTCGGGATGTCGTGACGGCCGATCGCCTTCAACCCGTTATAGCCCAGCCCCGATATCCAGTGGATATGGATGAAATCGGGTTTGAAATCGGCGATGACCTGCTCGAACATAGCCTCGTTGCGCGGATCGTAATGATCCTGCGCATGCCAGATCGGCTTCTTCCAGCTTGGCGCCTGGCTGGTCTTGAACACCGGATAAATATGCGGCGTGCCGACCCGGTACAGCGTGTAGCCGTCCTGCGGCGTCGCCCAGCTCTCATGCTCGGCCATCGGCGCCGCGGTCAACACCGCCGCCTCGTGGCCATTGGCCGCGAACCAGTAGGTCAGACTGTGCGCGCACAGTTCCGCGCCACCGATCACATAAGGCGGATAATAGGCGGAAATGCTTAGGATGCGCATCGCGTGCCGCTCCAATGGCTATAGGACGAGAGTTCGCGCAGCATCATGACGCGGCGACGATCCGGGCCGGCACGCCAACCGCGACCGCACCGCTCGGCACATCACGCAACACTACGGCATTGGCGCCGATCATGGCTCCCTCCCCGATTGAGATCGCGCCTATAATTGCCGCCCCTGCCGACAGATAGGCGTTTCGGCCGATCCGTGCATGACCAGGGCTGTGCGAGTGGCGCGAGCCGATCGTGACGTTCTGCAGGATCGCGACGTTTTCGCCCAAGGTGCAGACGCCCACGACGATCCCGTACGGATGAGGAATGTACAGTCCCGGCGAAACCGTACAGCCGATCGCGATTTCCGAACCGAACGAGCGGCACGTCCCCCACCACCAGATACGCCGCATCGGACGACCAATCACGGGAATGCGCGCCAACAGATCCTGGATTCGCCGCGCCAGCACGAACTGGAACCCTTGCGTCACCAGGATCATCCGCAAGGCGAAGCCCGCGGTTACGATGGTCGATTCGTGATGGGCGAACAACGCGAGATCACGCCGAACCGCCGCGCGGAAACCGGCGGCTTCGCCTGATTCCGTATTGGTCATGGGCGGACACTACCTCTGCTGGAGACTGCCATTTGGCATGGTGAAAATGGTATAAAGAAATTTTTTGTGCATTGCGGCAATTGTGACGTCACGCAAAGCCATAACGGTGAACTCGTATCGTTTTTTGTAAAAATATCGTCTGTCGAGGCCACGTGCCTGCCCTTGCCGTCACAAGTTCACGGTTGCGAAAGATGCTGAGGTCACGATATCGCAGACGCGGGATGAACGTTCGATGGCGTAGTATCCGCATTGGATTTGATCGCGACGACAGTAACGATCGACCAGAACGGGTGGATGTCGCCCAAGAATTACGCCGCCTTGAATTCCATGGTGCGCCTCCTCCGCGGTATTTGGGTCGCGGCTGATACGCAAAAGACGAATTGATAGGGTAGCATGCGCATTCTGATCGTGAACACGTTGTATCCCCCCTCCCTCGTCGGTGGCGCCGAGCGGTCGGTCGCGCTGCTCGGCCGGGCGGTCGGCGCGCGCGGTCACGAGGTTCACGTCGCGTCGCTGCACGACGGCGATAGGATCATCGAGGAACGCGACGGCCCCGTCACGGTGCACCGCCTGCCGCTCCGCAACATCTATTGGCCGTTCCGCCCCGGTCATCGTCCGTCGAAGCCCGTGCGCCTGATGTGGCACCTGCGCGACCGGAAGAATCGGCGGGCGACCCGCGACCTGATCGCGCTTGCCAAGCGGATCAAGCCCGACGTGCTGCACACCAACAATCTACAGGGGTTCTCGACCGAGATCTGGCACTGGGCGCGCGCCAACGACATCCGGATCGTCCACACGCTGCGCGACTACAGCCTTATGTGCGCGCGTGCCGCGCTATACCGCGACCGCAAGGATTGCGTCGAGCGCTGCGCCGATTGCCGGCTGCTGACCGACCGCAAGAAGCGCAATACGCCGCTCGTCGATGCGGTCGCCTCGAACAGTCAGTACGTGATCGATACGCACGAGCGTCACGGGTTCTTCGACGATACGCCGAGCCGCGTGATCTTCAACATCGCCGATGTGAACGCGGTGGTGTCCAGCGCGGAACGACCGGGGCGCGAGGACGCCCCCGGCCTGGTGTTCGGCGTGATCGGCCGGGTCGAACCCGAAAAGGGCATCGAAGTGGTGCTCGCGGCGATCACCAGCGTCGAAGGCGACTGGCGACTGCGCATCGCTGGCGGTGGCCAGACCGACTATATCGACGGACTGAAGGCGCGCCATCCGGATCCGCGGATCGACTGGATGGGGTTTGTCGAGGCCGATGCGTTCTACGACAGCATCGACGTCCTGATCATCGGCTCGACCTGGCCCGAACCGCTGCCGCGTACCATGATCGAAAGCCTCGCGCGCGGCACGCCGACCTTGTATTCGGACGCCGGCGGCACGCCCGAGATCGGCCATATGGCGCCGCTGTCGGCGATGTACGCCAAGGACGATCCCGAGGCGCTCGCCTCGCAAATCCGCCTTGCGCTCGACGACCCGGCGATCTGGCGCGCGCGCCGCACCGCCGATCCGGCATTGCTCGAGCAATTCTCCGAAGCGGCGGTCGCGGGCCGCTATATCGCACTCTACGCCAGCGACGCCGACCGCCCGGTCTGATCCGCGTTTTTTGCTCACTATTCAGATCGCAGCGAGCGCGGCGATCAGATCGTCGGTGCTCGCCGACCAGCTATAGGCGTCGGCGCGCGCCGCAGTGCGTGCCGCCAGATCGTCGACCAAAATGTCGTCGCGCAGGATCCGCTCCAGCCCCGCCGCGATCGAGTCGATCGAGGTCGGATCGACGTACAGCGCCGCATCGCCGCACACTTCGCGCACCGGAGGGATATCGCCGGCAAGCACCGGACGGCCGAACTGCATCATCTCGAGCGGTGGGATGCCGAAGCCTTCGTACAGGCTGGGAAACACCAGCGCGCGGGCGGCGCGGTACAGCCCCATCAACGCCTCGTCGCTGATCCGGCCCGGCAGGATCACGCCCGGCGGCACGTCGTCGATGCCGTTCTGCGCGAACGATTTGACCGCCGCGCCGACCAGCACGAGCCGATCGTCGGGCCGCGCGACCCGCGCGAACGCCTCGAGCGCGCGTGGGAGGTTCTTGTTTGGTGCGAAAGATCCGACGAACAGCAGGAATCGTCCCGGAAACAGGCCCAGTTGGGCGACGATGTCGGTATCGGGGACGATCGCATCGACATGGTCCGCTGCGTTCGGGATCACGGGGATCCTGGCGGGGTCGAGCTTGAGCACTGCGGCCAGACGATCGCGTGAAAAGCTCGAGACGGTCGCGATCTGCGAGCGACGCGCGATGAGATGCCCGAGCGTCCGATGCATCGTCCGATACGGTCGCGAGAAATTCTCCGGCAGATCGTAGACCAGCGCGTCGTGGATCACGGTCAGCGACCGGCGCGGTGCGATCGGCCCGGAGTTGCACAGGTTGAGAAGCGTCGACCCGTGTACCGCCCGCGGCAGATGGATCTGCTCCCAGGCGTGACCACCGCCGCGACCGACGGTGCGTGCCGAAAACCGCGGCCATTCTGGCGGTGCAGCAACGCCGGGGGGCAGCAACAGCGTCCAGCGGGGTGGCTCGACGCCCGCCACGATGCGATCGTGAACCTGCCCCAGCAACATACGCGCGAACCGCTCGACACCGGTGACCGAGCGTCCCAGAAAACGACCATTAACTGCGATCATTGTCTCTATTTTCCAATTCCATCCGGGGATAGGCACGGTGTGACGCCATATTGTTGCAAGGCTGCTATGCGCCGCCATGGGTGGCGAACTAAACTGATTCGAGTGTTTCGTTCAGGTTAGATCCTGCATCGTAAGGTTATATCGCCGTGATTGCTCCACGATGGCCCACCCGCTATCACTGTTGCAGCGCAGCGAAAACCGGTCGGGTGGCCAGGGGCCGATTTTCTAAGGATAAAGTCACGCGATGGAAGTAGCCATGGACCATCTCGGCGAAGTTTCGTTGGCCGGCGCCCTCCACCGACGGAACCTGCGCCTACGGCTATATTGCCTGTTGATCGCGACCGACCTGTTCGCGATCGCAATCGGATTCGCGATCGGCAGCTTCGTCCGCGGCGACAATTGGCTGTCGCTGAGCGGGATCGATCTCGCCTATCCGGTCCTGCCGATCTATTTCCTTATCGCCTTCAACAACAAGGCGTATTCCCGGCCCGCGATCACCAGCGGCACCGAATCGATGATGCGCGCGATCGTGCCGCTGGCGATCACCGGGTTCGCGCTGCTGACGCTGATCTTCTTCGTCCAGGCGGGTAACGACATCTCCCGCGTCGCGTTCGCGATCGGTTTCGGCGGCACCACGATCCTGATGGCGACGTTCCGGATGATCATCGTCATCGTCGTCCGGCGCACGGTTGCGCCGAAGCTGGTCGCCGAACTGCTGATCGTCGACGACGTGCCGCGCGCGCAATGGCACGAGCCGAAGCTCTGCGACACGATCTTCGCCGGCGAGGCCGGGATCGAGCCGGACATGGGCAATCCGCACATGCTCAATCGATTCGGCCAGATGGTCAGCAAGTACGAGCGCGTCGTGGTGCACTGCCCGGTGGATCGCCAGCTCGACTGGTCGCTGCTGCTGCGCGGCGCCAATGTCGACGGCGAGATCCTGTCGGCCGGTTTCGGCAAGCTCGGCGTGCTGGGCCTGCAGAACTTCAAGGGCCGCCAGACGCTGCTCGTTGCACGCGGGCCGCTGAGCTATACCGACATGGCCAAGAAGCGCGCGCTCGACATCATCGTGACGCTGATCGTGCTGTTCGCGATTTCTCCGGCGCTCGTGCTGATCGCGCTCGCGGTGAAGCTCGATTCGCCCGGTCCGGTGCTGTTCCGCCAGGAGCGGATCGGGCGCGGCAACCGCATCTTCAACATCCTCAAGTTCCGCTCGATGCGCGTCGAAAGCCTCGACGCCAAGGGCGCAACCTCGACGCAGCGCGACGACAAGCGCATCACCCGCGTCGGCGCGTTCATCCGCAAGACCAGCCTCGACGAGATCCCGCAGTTCCTGAACGTCCTGCTCGGCGACATGAGCCTAGTCGGGCCGCGCCCGCACGCGCTCGGCTCGCTCGCGGGCAACCAGCTGTTCTGGGAAGTCGACCGCGAATATTGGCATCGCCATGCGCTGAAGCCGGGAATCACCGGCCTTGCACAGGTTCGCGGGTTCCGCGGCGCGACCCACCGCGACGTCGATCTCAAGAACCGGCTGCAGGCCGATCTCGAATATCTCCATGACTGGAGCCTGATGCGCGACGTCAAGATCCTGTTCCGGACGATGACCGTTCTCGTCCACAGCAACGCCTATTGAGCCCGCGCCGCGGGGGCGGTAGGGCGCGATTCCGGGGGTTGAGGAGAAGCCAATGCCATCTATTCGATCCCCGAAATCCAGCCTGACGGCCGGGAAGATCGTGGCCCGTGCCGGGCTGGCGCTGACCGGCCTGGTCGGGGGTGCCGTCGCGCTCGCCTCGATGGCGCCGATGCCGTCGTCGTCGCCCGGCCCGTTGCGGCCGCTGCCCGATGGACCGCTGACGCCACGCGCCGCGCCGTTGATCATCGGCGTCGGCGTGCATTTCGGGATCGGTGGCGAATATGGCTATGACCCCGCCCGGACGGCGCAGGCGATCGACACGGTCGGTGCATCGTCGTTCCGCGACGACCTGACCTGGCCGGGCTTCAAGGGCGCGGGCATGAACGCGCCGGGCAGCATGCGGCCCCGCCTGGCGGCGTTCCTGGCCGCGACCAAGGCGCGGCCGCTGTTCATCCTGGATCATCCCAATCCGGCGATCGGCGGCGACGGCGTGCCGGTTACCGATGCGGGTCGTGCGGCGTTTGCGAACTTTGCCGGCGAGGCCGCACGCCAGACCGCAGGCCGACGCCCGATCTATGAGATCTGGAACGAGTGGAACCTCAACGCCGCGCCAGCGATGGGCAAGCTGATCGGACGCGCCGCGCCCGGCGATCCGCGCGGCGGCGACGCCTATGCCCGACTGGCGGCCAAGGCGACCGCCGCGATTCGCGCGAGCCAACCGAACGCCACCGTCCTGGCTGGTGCGGCGGGGACGGATGACGGCTGGCAGTGGGTGCACGCGGTGGCCGGCGGCGGCGGGCTGAAGGGCGCCGACGGCCTGTCGGTACATTATTATAACCACTGCGAACGCCCCGATAACCGGACTGCTGCCGAAGCGATCACGCGGATGCAGGCGCTCGCCACGAAGATGCGGATCCGCGGCGGTCGGGCGATGCCGATCTACGTCACCGAGATCGGTTGGCCGACCACGCAGGGCGGGCCATGCGATATCGCGCGCAACGATTCGGGCAATAACATCGCCCAGTTCCTGCTGTGGTCCGCGGCGACGCCGTGGATGCGCGGCGTCTGGATCTATCAGTTGAAGGACCAGGCCCAGGATCCCACCGACAACGAGGCCAATTTCGGGCTGTTCACCTACGATTACAAACCCAAGCCCGCCGCCTGCATGATGCGCGATGTCAGCCGCCTGATCGGCCGCGCGAAAAGCTGGCGGATCGATCGGCCGCAGCCTGGCCTGACCGTTGCTAGAATGAACGACGGGCAGTCGCGTACGTTGATCGCGTGGACGGATCGTGCCGCGCAGAAGGCTGAGCTGCAAATCGGCGGCGCGCCGACGCCCTACCGGCCAATCTGTTCGCCCGCCGGCCCGCGCGACACGACGATCCCGGTCGGGTCGCGGCCGGTCGTGGTGTCGCTGTCGGGCAGCGGCGCGGGAATACGCTACCGCATGCTGTAGGCGCACAAAAAATGCTGGCCGCCCCCTCCCGCGAGTGGAAGGGGCGGCCAGCGCACGTCTCCGAAGCTAGCGGACTGTCAGCCTAGCAAACGCTCGACCACCAAGGTGATCGCGGTCCATCCTGCCAGGCTGATCACGCCGAGCAGCAACAACCGCCCGCGCGGCTGCCATTTGAAGGTGGCGGGCGCACGGATCGCGCCGGTGATGGTATTCAAACCATAAACATTGTCGGTCATCGCCGCGGTGATGCTGCCGGCGGGGAGCGGCAGGTCGAACTGGCAACCATAATCGCGTGCGCCGGCCCAGGTGATCTGCGCCTCACGCTGGCCTACGCCGGGAATGCCGACCACGACATTCTGATCGAGCAGCAACGGCAGTACCGATTCGATCCGGCACCCGTCGCGGTTGAGATCGGCGATCCGGATCTCGCGCGACGTCGTCTCGTCATGCAGGCGCAGCGTACCGGTACGCGCCAACGCCACTCGCGTGTCGGCGCGACGTTCGGCTGGATCCGCGAAAAATGCTGCGTTGTGTACCGTTGCCACCATCTGTTCCCTAGTGCGGGCGAAACCCTGAACCCTCGCTCTATCTAGGTGGCATGCAATGAAAAATTGCTGTTATTCTATAGTTTCTTCGATCTTAACTAATATTTGTTTTGCACCGAAGATTATTACAAGACGACCTTCGACCGGGACGGCGACCCGGTGCCGAGCAGCCTGCCGAACGCGCGCTGGAACACACGCTTGCGACGCTCCGACACTTCGGCGATCAGTAGTGCGAGGATTACCGCGGCGACGATTGCTACCGGTCCACCAAGCGCACTCGCGCGCAGCTTCGGGAACACCGATGCCAGCATGAGGAAGAACGGCTGGTGGACGAGGTACAACGTGAAGCTTGCCCCGGCCAGCCAGCGGATCGCGCGGGCGATGCCGGCGGGAAAGATCGTCCGCCCCTCGGTCGCACGCCGGAACGCGATGATGTTGACGGTGATCAGCCCGCCGACGAGCGCGAAATAGACGAAGCTCTTCGCTAGCTGCGCAAGGTCGGCTTGGTCGTACATCGGCCAGGCCCAATGCTCGAGCGTCCGCTTGACGACGAAATAAACGAGCAAGGTCGCGACGAACGCGGCGAGTGCCAGCCGCTTCGGCATCGTCACGCGGCCGGCGCGCACATGACGATAGGCGAGCAGCCCGAACAGCCAGATCGGCATGTACGCGACGACCTTCGGCCCGAACGCGAGCATCAGAAGGACACCGATCACCGCGCCCCGCACCCGCCCGAGATAGAAGAATGCGGCGAAGATGACGTAATACGCCGCCTCGAACCCGAGCGACCAATAGGGCTCGTTGCTGCCGAACACGCGGTGGCTGAACCAGAGTTCATTGGTGAAGGTCAGCGCGAACGGCAGGTTGGTGAGATAGGCGGGATCGTAGAACGGGTGATCGCTGAGCGATACCACGCCATATCGCTGCGTGATCATGTCGCAGACGAACCCCGCCAGCAGCGCGATCAGGCACACCGAATAGAGCCGCGACAGGCGAGCGGTTGCATAGGCGCGAAGGCTGTGCTCCTTCTCCTCCGCGACGAAGGCGATGACGAACCCCGACAGCACGAAGAACACCGCGACCGCTTCGCCGGTGTGGCCCGAGATGAACCCGGGCAGCCGGGGCATGACGAAATGCCTGGCATGGCCGAGCACCACCTCGAACGCCGCGACGAGGCGCAGCAGATCGAGATAGATCGACAAATTGGGATCGAGCACTCTGACCTTCGTCGCGAAAGGACCGGTCGATTCGGTGCGCGTCTGCGGCTCGCTCACGATGCCCGCTCCTTGTCCGTCTTGGGCGCCATCATCCGGCCCGTCCTGCGCGCGCTCCGATCAGCGTATCGACCAAGGCGCCCTCGCGCTGCCGGCTGTGCGCGGCCCAGCGCTCGCGGACGTGCGTGCGTGCCGCCTCGACCGCTGCCGGGTCCTGTGCGAGCCCGAGGATGTGGCGGGCGGCGGTCTCCGGCCGGTCGAGATCGAGCAGCGCGGGCACGCCCATGAATTCGAAGCCCTGGAGCGACAGCGGCGTCGCCATCACCGGCGCACCCGCAGCGAACGCCTCGAGCATCTTGATCTTCAACCCACTGCCGTGGACGACCGGGCTCAGCATGCACAGCGACGCGCCGAGCAGCCGTTCCATCTCGTCGTCGGCGACGAAGCCCAGCGTTTCGACATTGGCGGCGGGCGTACCGATATGCTCGCGCGTGCCCTTGCCGATGAACGTCACGATCGCGGGGGCGTCGAGTGCCAGCAACGCCGGCGCGAGCGACCGCGTGATCCAGTCGATCGCGGCGCGATTGGGGGGGAAGCCGGGACTGCCGATGAACAGGACGCGGCGGTGGTCGATGTCGTTGGATGCCGGCGCGATCGCCTTTACCGCCGAAACCGGCGCGCGCTCGATCACCGGGCACAGCGCGACGCCCTTCGCGCCGGTCAGCCCGCGATAGTGGCGCGCGTCGCTGTCGGAAATGAACACGGTCCGCGTCGCACGCCGCAACAGCAACGCCTCTATCAACCACGCCTGCACCGCCTCGACTCGCAGGAACGCCGCCGCCGCGCGCGATTTCCGCAGCCGCGCGCCGTCGACCAGCGTATCCGGCGTAACGTTGTGTGCGATGAAGACGAAGGGCGTGCGCCCTAGCACGAGCCGCCACAGCGACACGTTCGCGAGCGCCTGGATATGGTCGACCACGATCAGATCGGGTTTCGCCGCCAGTCCCGCGCGGATCGCGCGCCGCGCCGGAGTCGAAACGAAGCCGATGCTCATCAGCAGCTTACCCGACAACAGATGCGCGAGCTTGCGCGCCTTGGACGGAGTCTTCGTATCCGCGCGGTAGCCGGTAACGCCGCCGAACGCGGGCGGCGGGGTGTCGGCGGGCAACGTCGTGAAGACGCCGGTCAGGTCGATCGCGGGTGAGGCGGCCAGCTCGGCGATGTGCGCGCGCGCGACGACGTCCATGCCCGAGCGCGGATCGACCGGATCGCCGGCACCGATATAGAAGACTTGCAGCGCTCGGCGACCGGACGCCGCAGTCTCCTTCATCGCGCGCCGCCGAGAATGCGCGCCGGCGATCCGGCGGCGACCGCGCCCGCGGGCACGTCCTTCAGCACCACCGAGTTCGCGCCGATCTTGGCCCCGCGACCGATCGTGATCGGGCCGAGGATGGTCGCGCCCGCGCCGATCTCGACGTCGTCGCCGATGATCGGCCCGCGCGGCGCATCGTCGCCGCGCTTGCCGATCGTCACGCATTGCAGGACCGCGACGTTGCGGCCGAGCGTGCAGTCGCCGAGCACGATCGCATAAGGGTGCGGCATGTAGCAGCCGGGGCCAACAGTCGCGATCGCGGCGATCTCGGATCCCGATCGCCGACAGGTCCGCGCCCAATAGAGCCGCGCGACGACCCGTCCAACCACCGGCAGCGACGCGAGCAGGCGCTGGATCCGGTGCTGCAGGATAAAGCGGAACCCCGGCAGGAACAGCCACGCATAGACCAGGAACGCACCGCCCGGCCGCTGCCCGCCGACCTTGGCGACGCGCACCAGATCGCCGCGAAGATGCTCGGCGAATGTAGCCCAAGCAGGGGGCTTACGCGTGTCTGTCATGGCAGGGGCATCTCCGTTGCCGAGCCGCCCCCCGTTTGCGAGAAAGGCTCGGGCTGCTTCATCTTGCGGAGCACATGCCGCAGATAGAGCAAACGGACGATGAACAGCGTGCTGGCGGTGGCCGCGGCCGACAGCCCCGCACCGATCAGCCCGAAGAAATACATGAACCCGGTGCCGAACGCGATCGCGACGATCACGCCGGCGACGTTGTTGACCGCGTACATCCGGTCGCGCCCCATGCTGGTGATCGACACGTTGAGCAGGTCTGAGCCCGAACGGATCGTCGCAGCGAGCAGCATGATCGCGAGCAGCACGCGAAACACCGGGAAGCGCCCCGCTGGCGCGAAGTAGAAAATCATCTCGGTCGCGAGGAAGATGCCGACGCTGAACACCGCGGCGAAGGTCATCGTCTTCATCATCTGGCGGCGCAGTTCGGCCTGCCACTCGACCGGATCGCCGCCGCGGAACGCACGCACCATCCGCGGCAGCGCGAGCTGCACGACGGCGGTTGAGATCAGGGTCTGGAGCGCGTTGGTGATCGAGAAATAGAAGCTGTAGATACCCGTCGCGACCAGCCCGAGCAGCGCGTTCAGGATGAAGCGATCAGCATAGCCCAGCCCGACGATGCCGAGGTCGCTGAAATAGATGTACCAGGCGCGGCGGGCCCGCGTGACGAGCACGCTCAGCTTCTTCTCCTCGCGCAGGCTCGCCTTCATCGGCCAGCGACGCAGATAGACGAACAGCATCGCGATCGCGAGCACATGACTGAGAATCCAGCCGATAAAGATCATGTCGAGCGTCTTCAGCGTCGGCAGCGCGAACCCGATCGCGACGACGATCGGGATCCACAAGGCCGAGCGGACGAACACGAGGACGTTGGCGAACAGCGCGAGTTCGAGCCCGATCATCGGCATGTAGATGTCGAGCGCGACCGTCTCGAGCCACAGCAGGATCAGGATCAGCACCTGCGTCTGCGTGATCCCGCCGGTCTGCCAGACCAGCACCGGCACCGCGATCAGCGTCCCCGCAAGCAACGACGCGAAAGTGATGATCAACCGGTCGCGGATCAGCGGCGCGGCGGTCGCGGGGGTATGCCCGACCACTTCGCGCGACACGAAATAGTTCAGGCCCCAGCCGACCGTCGCGGGGACGATGCCGATCGCACCGATCGCCAGGCCATAGACGCCCGCCGCCGCCAGACCGAGCTGGCTGACGATGTAAAAGGACAGCGCGAATCGAAGGAACAGCGTCGAACCACGCAGAACCATGTTCGGCGCGCCACCGCGGATCAATCGTGTCAGTAAGACAGACATGATGTGGGCGGTCTCTCCGCTAGGACATCGGCACAGAACCCGATCGCCGGCCGACTGCCGGGTCATACTGCACTACAGCATGCCACTAGGCGATTTCGGTCCCGCACGTCCACCCACGCCGATCCCACCCGACCCTACTCCCGACCGGCGGACCGCGAAAAACGATCGGTTCGGGCGGCAGACCTGCCTCGTTTCGGGGCGTGCTGCACCGCACCGTAATTTTCCGCAATTGACGTTGCAGGGTGCATTCAGCAGTGAGTAGATTCCCAACCTAAGGTTTTCCCGATGCGTCTAGGCCGGATAGACAGCCTCCAGATCCTGCGTTTCCTAGCGGCCTTTCTCGTACTCTGCGGGCATAGCCAGCACGCGCTGGTCGATCATCTCGGCGCACGCGCCGGATACTGGAGCTTCGTTCCGCTCGACTGGGGACTGGGGGTCGACGTCTTCTTCGTGATCTCGGGCTTCGTGATGTACTACATGATGCACGACCGGTTCGGGAAGGCAGGCGCCGCCGCCGACTTCCTGCGCCGCCGTCTGATCCGGGTCGCGCCGCTCTACTGGCTGTTCACCACGCTTGCGCTGGCCGTACTGGTCGCGACCGGCGCGCCGCGACCCGGCGCGCTGAACATCGTGTTCTCGTACCTGTTCCTGCCGGGGCCGGTGTGCGGCGACTATTGTTTTCCGGTGTTCACGCTGGGCTGGACGCTGAACTACGAAATGATGTTCTACGCCGTGTTCGCGATCGCGCTGCCGTTCCGTCGCGCCACCGGCATCGCGATCATCGTCGCCGCGATCCTCGGGCTGATGGCCGTCGCGCATCTTGCCCCAGCCGACTGGCGGATGCTGCATTTCTGGGGCTATCCGCTGACCGGTGAGTTCCTCGCGGGGATCGGGCTCGCGCACCTGTTCCTGAAGGGCGTCCGCATTCCCCGCCCGATCGCGCTCGCGACGATCCCGTTCGCGCTGGTGCTCGCGGTGATCGGGTATCAGACCGACGCCTACGACACGATCGGCCGGATCGTCACCGGCGGTATCCCCGCCACGTTGATCATGGCAGCGGCCGTCCTCGGGCTGGAGCCGGTCGGCGGACGCCAGGTCGCCCCCACCGGCCTGACCCGTCTGCTGGTCGCGGGTGGCGACGCGTCCTACGCGCTGTACCTGTCGCATCCGATCGCGATCAAGCTGGCCCAGGTGATCGCGCAGAAGCTCGGCATCCTGGACCGCGCACCGGAACTGCTGCTGCCGCTCGTGTTCGTCGGCGCGGTGATCGGCGCCGTCATCGTCCACCGCTTCATCGAAAAGCCGATGCTCGCGTTTCTCAGCCGCCGCTGGAGTCGCTTCGGCAGCACTGGTATGGGCGACGGCCAGCCCGCGCCCGGCCGCGCCGGCGTCATCGTCACTGAAGAACCGGAAACTCGCTGATGGCTACCACGATCGATGCATTTCCCGCCCGGACGACGGTCCAGCGGAACTGGTCGACGAGCATGAACCAGGAACTGGCCAACAAGCTGCTGGCTGGTCTGTTCCTGATGTTCGCGTTTCGCGATACGCTGACCGCGGTGCTGCGCTGGGCGCTTGCGCTGACGCATCTGTCGCCGGTGTGGTTCATCCCCGACCTGCTCTCGATCGGCGCCTTCGGCTATTTCGCCTGGCATATCGCGTTTCGAAACCGCTCGCCCTTCGCCATTCTGCTGGTCCTCAACACGATCACTGCGGCGATGGTCGGCTATGTCTTCATGTCCGAATCGCCGTTTGCGCTGATCTCGTCGCTCAAGCTGTTCTTTCCGTTCTACGTCGGTCTGGCGCTCTGCGGCAGCGACATCACGCAGTACAAGTTCGTGCGGTATATGATGATCGGGCTGATGATCGCCTCGATCGTCGGCCTGATCGCCGCGCCCTATTTCGATTATCCCTGGACGGGCGCGGAGTTCGAGAATTTCGGCAACAGCAAGGAAGTCGGCCGGGTCTGGTGGATCGACGGCGTCGTGCGATACGGCGGGCTGGCCGGCGACAGCACGATGGCCGCGTACATGGTCGTCTTTCCGTATCTGATGCTGTTCCACCGGATTCCCAAGTGGCTCAATCTGGCATTGTGGCCGGTGATCTACTGGGCGATCCATATCAGCACCAGCCGGTCGGCGATGCTGGTCGCGGTCTGCTTCGCGCTCTATTATCTCGCCACCGAGATCCTGATGCCGTCGTTGAAGAAATACGACATCGAGCGCAATCTCGCCAAATGGTCGTTCCTGTGCGTGCCGATTCCGTTCGTGCTGATCGCGGTTCTCGGCGGCGTCGACCTGTCCGAGATGAGTTCGTCCCTGTTCAGTCTCCAGGACCGAATCAACAACAGCTGGCAGCTACCTTTCACCTACCTGTCGGATCTCTTTCCCGCCGGCCTGTTCGTCGGCTGCGGGCTCGGCTGCTTCTCCTATCCGATGGCCTATACGGATATGTCGGGATACACCGTACCGGTCGATAATTTCTATCTCAGCACGTACCTGATGATGGGGGTTCCGTGGCTGGTCTTCATGGTCGGCATGGCGATCGCGCCGTTCCGCACCAAGATCCGGTCGAAGCTGGTGATGATCTTCATCCTCAACATCTACACGATCACGGTGCAGTGCTACGGTCCGTCGTTCGCGACGATCTCGATCGGCTATGCGTTTTCGGACATGTTCCTGCGCGGCAAGCCCTGGCAGCGGCGCGCGCTCCGCTCGGCCGAAACCGATGCCGCAGTCTCTACCTGATTGGTGACGGGGCCGGCCGGTGCCGTTTGAACGGCGACTTGCCGGTCAGCGCGGCCCAGTCCGCCATGCCGAGCCGCTCGGCCAGCATGAAGACGGCGACCGGAACATACAGCCCGACGGCGGTGCCGAACGCCAGATCGAGCGGAACGCTACGCAGATGCAGCGTCGCGAGAAGCCGCGGCGCCGTCGGCAGGAAGATGACGTGCATCAGGTAGATCGGCAGAGATACCATCCCGAGCCAGGCCAGATGACGACCGGCGCGCCCGGCGGGTGCCAGCGCACAGGCCAGCGTCATCATCAGCGACAGACCCAGCATCGACACCGGGATCGTCCACAGGCTGACCGCCACGACATCGCCACGCCGCCATAAGGCCAGCGCAGCCGCGACGAACAGGATCGCGGCGAGGGCGATGCCGATCGGCGAACGGATCGGGTGCATCAGTTTGCGGCCATGCTGCGCCAGCCATAGACCCGCCACGAAATACGGCGCGTGAACGATCATCTGCGGCACGACGTCGGTCGGCGGCGCGTCGGACAGAAACGTGAAGGCCAGCAACGCGAGCGCGGCGGCACCGGCGGCAACCGTGGCGCGCCCGGCGAACAGCAAGGCCGCCAATTGCATGAGCAGCAGCGCGTACAGGAACCAGAAGATGCCGATCGGGTGCGTCGCGATATGCAGCAGCGCATCGAGAGGGAGGTCGCCGTTGACGTGGATGATCAGCCGCGCCGCCGTCATGCTCGCCCAGAACAGGGCAGACCACAGCACATAGGGATAGACGATCGCCCATCCCCGCGACCGGAGATAGTGCCCGGCCGCGACCTTGCGGATCGAGAAGAACGCGTTGTAGCCCGCGACCAGGAAGAACACCGGCATGTGCGTCGTGTAGATCGCGAAATCGATCGCCTGGAGCACCTGCAGCATACCCGAGGCATCGGGATTCTTCATGACGCCACGCGCGTGATGGCCATAGACGACCAGCACGATCGCCAACCCGCGCAAGATATCGGCGGCGACGTCGCGCTCTCGCCGAACTACCGTTCCGGGCTTATCCGTCATCTGCATTCGTTCCGATCCGCCTCGCCCGTTGCATCCGAAGTCGATCGAAACGGACTGTGGGAAACCCGCGTTCGGTCGATGGACCAAGAGGCCTGGCCCGCGATATCGCGCCGCGGGCCCTCTAGGTCATCTTGCAGCATGGGCGCAAGATGATGCGGCACATCCGGTTCGGATGCGCCCACCCCTACCGCTCTCGCGCTGCTTCGGAGACATCGCGCGATACCGGGTCGAGCATATAGTCGAGCAGGCGGCGGCGGCCGGTGCGGATGTCCGCGGTGACCGCGAGGCCGGGGGTCAGGATCATCTGTCGCCCGTCCGCGGTGACCGTGCGCTGGTCCATCGCGATCCGCGCCATGTAATAGGACGGCCCCTTCTCGTCCTGGACCGCGTCGCGGCTGACCGAGACGATCCGGCCCGGCACGGTGCCGAAGCGCGTGAACGGATACGCCTCGAGCTTGAGCGCGACCGGCTGGCCGGCGTGGACGAAGCCCGCGTCGCGGTTGAGCAGCTTGGCCTCGACGGTCAGCTTGCCGTCGGGGACCACCACCATCAGCGCGCGGACCGGCTCGACGACGCCGCCGACGGTGTGGATCGCGAGCTGCTGGACGGTGCCGTCGACCGGCGCGACCAGCCGCTGCATCCGGCTCTGCTGGCTGGCCTTGGCGAGATCCTGGCGACGCTGCATCGCATCCGACTGCGCCTTGGCGAGATCGCCCAGCGCGGTCTGCCGCGCCGTCTCACGCGAATGATTGAGTTCCTCGCCGAACCGCTGCGCCTCCGACAGCCCGCGCGTGCGCTGTTGGGCGGCGACGTCGCGGCTGCCCATCTCGCTGTGTCGCTGGCGCTGCATGTCGAGCACGCGCAGGCCACTGGCATAGCCGCGCGCGGCCAGCGTCTCGATCGCCTTGACCTGGCGCTCCATCAGCGGCCGATTGGCGTCGAGCGCGCGCATCTGGTCCCCCGCCCCTGCCGCATCGGCGAGCGCGGAGCGCCGTGCGGCGGCGAGCCCGGCATCGGCGGCGCGGGCGCTGCCGAGTTGCGCCGCGACCAGTCGGCGTTGCGTGTCGAGCACGTCGGCGGGCGTGCCGGGCGGCGCCGTGAAGACGCCGCGCCCGCCGCTCAGCCCGTCGACGATCGCGGCGTTGCGCGCGACGTCGATCTCGGCGGTGAGCAACGCCTGACGCGCCTGCGCTTCGTCAGCCGACGACAGGGTGGGATCGAGATCGACGAGCGGCTGGCCGCGCTTGACGACGTCGCCGTCATGCACCCAGATTCGCCGGACCAGACCGCCGCTGACCGACTGGACCAGCTTGACGCTGTCGGCGGGGATCGTCCGCCCCTCCGCGGTCGCGACGATGTCGACATGGCCGAGCGTGAGCCACAGCCCACTCGCCGCCATCCCGCCGAGCAGCAGCCATGCGGTGATCCGCGCGGTCGGCGACACCGGGCGCTCGATCACCTCGAGCGCGGCGGGCAGGAACGCGGTCTCGAGCGGGATGCGGCGGTCGCGGCGGGTGGCGCGGTCCTCGATCCAGGCGCGACGGACGAGTGACAGGTGATGGGTGAGCGCGGTCATGAGGCGATTCCGTACAGGACGCCCATCTGGCGTCGGTAGAGGTCGGCATAGCGGCCGCCGTGGCTGAGCAGTTCGTCGTGCGAGCCCTGTTCGACGAGACGCCCCTTCTCGAGCGCGACGATGCGGTCGCACTGGCGGATCGCGGACAGGCGGTGGGCGATGATGATGACGGTGCGGCCGACCGCCATCTGCTTGAGGTTGGTCTGGATGATCTCCTCGCTCTCGGCATCGAGCGCGGAGGTCGCCTCGTCGAAGATCAGGATGCGCGGCTGCGTGACGAGCGCGCGGGCGATCGCGAGGCGCTGGCGCTGGCCACCCGACAGGTTGGCGCCACGCTCCTCGATCATCGTGTCATAGCCTTGCGGCATCCGGCTGATGAACTCGTGCGCGCCCGCCATCTCGGCGGCGGCCATGACCTTGTCGATCGGCAGCGCGGGGTTGGCGAGCGCGATGTTCTCGCGCACCGTGCGGTTGAACAGCACGTTCTCCTGCAGCACGACGCCGATCTGACGCCGCAGCCACGCCGGATCGATCTGCGCGACGTCCACCCCGTCGACCAGCACGCGGCCGTTGGCGGGGACGTAGAGCCGCTGGAGCAGCTTGGTCAGCGTCGACTTGCCCGATCCCGACGAGCCGACGATGCCGAGCGTCGAGCCCGCCGGGACGACTAGGTCGATGTCGTCGAGCGTCCAAGGCCCGTCCTCGGCATAGCGGAAGCGGACGTTCTCGAACGTCACGCTGCCGCGGATCGCGGGCAGCGCGGTCTGGCTGCCGGCGCCGGGTTCGACGCGGTGGTTGAGGACGTCGCCGAGCCGCTCGACCGCGATCCGGACCTGCTGGAACTCCTGCCAGAGCTGCGCCATGCGGATCACCGGGCCCGACACGCGCTGCGCGAACATGTTGAACGCGACCAGCCCGCCGACGGTCAGGTCGTGCGCGATCACCGCCTGCGCGCCGAAATACAGGATCGCCGCCATGTTGAGCTTGGAGATCAGTTGGATCGCGTTGTTGCCGGTATTGCCGAGGTCGATGACGCGCTGGTTGGCGGCGGAATAGCCCGCGAGCCGGCGCTCCCAGGCGTCCTGCCACTGCGGTTCGACCGCGGCTGCCTTGACCGTCTGGATCCCGGCGATGCTCTCGACCAGCAATGCGTTGTTGGCCGCACCGCGTTCGAACTTGTCGTCGAGGCGGCTGCGCAGCGGCCCCGTCACGAGCAGAGCGACCGCGAGATAGGCGGGGATCGCGAGTACCGCGACGAAGAACAGCTTGACCGAATACAGCGCCATCACCGCGAGGAAGACGACCGCGAACACTGGATCGATCAGCACGGTCAGCGAGGCGTTGGTGAGGAATTCGCGGATCGTCTCGAGCTGGCGGACGCGCATCGCGGTGTCGCCGACGCGGCGCGATTCGAAATAGCTCAGCGGCAGCCGCAGCAGGTGGCGGAACAGCCGTGCGCCGAGCTCTACGTCGATCTTCTGGCTCGTTTCCGAATAGAGCCGCGTGCGCAGCCAACCGAACGCCGTCTCCCAGAACGACACCGCGACGAAGCCGATCGTCAGCACCGACAGCGTCGACAGCGTGCCGTGGACCAGCACCTTGTCGACCACGCTTTGGAAGAACAGCGGCGCGGCGAGACCGAGCAGGTTGAGCGCCAGCGTGATCAGCAGCACCTCGCCGATCAGCCGCCGGTAACGGACGATCTGCGGGATGAACCACGAGAAGTCGAACCCCTTGCTCGCCAACGCCGCGCTCTCGCGCGTGGTGACCAGCACGAGCGTGCCCGACCACAAGGTCGCGAGCGTCGCGAGATCGATCTTTTCGACCGGCTGGTGCGCGCGCTGGATCAGCACCTCGTCGCCCTGCATCCGGCCGATCAGGAACCAGCCCTCGGGCCCATCCGCCAGCGCCGGCAGCGGCAGGCGGGCGAGATCCTCGGGCTTGGCGGTCCGCGTCTTGGCACGAACACCGTCGATGCCCCCCGCCAGCCGGACGAGCGCATCGGCGTCGAGCGAATGGAAATGGCCGAGACCGTGGCGCAGCTGATCCGCGTCGACCGCGATGCGGTGGATCGCCAGCACCGCGGTCAGCGCGACCAGCCCGCTATCGTCCTGGATCGCCTGATACTTCATGCGCCAGGCCGGGCCGTAGCGGAAACACGGCCGGCCGGCGCATGGGCGGCGGGAATACGGACTGGGGTCATAACATCTTCCACAAAACCGATTCGGTGTTGTTTATGGTTAAGCCCTAAATCCTAATCGGATGTTGCGGTGCGGCGCGCTTCACCGCTTAAACCGGTACGCGCGCCGCAAAGCGTCAGCCGAAGGCGTAAACGCCGCTGCTCGCCGAGGTCTGGACGAGCTTGTGTGCCGCCGCCCCGGTCAGCGTGATCGTCGCCCCCTGATCGTATTTCACGGTCAGGTCGCTGCCCGAAATCTCCATCATCGGTTGATACCCCGATTTGGCGAACGCCGAGAGATCGAGCAGGTCGTGACCCGCACCGAAATCGGCGATCGTCGCCGAGGTACCCAGCGTGACGAGGAAGCGATCGTTGCCACCGCCGCCCGCGACGGTTGCACCGCTGCGATCGACCAGCAGCAGTTCGTCCGCCACCGATCCGCTGACCCCGCCCGCACCGCCGACCAGGATCGCGTCATAGCCGCTCGCCGCACTGCGGGCATCGGCGATCGCATGCCCCGCGGTCGCAAAGCTCTCGGTCGTCGCGACGCCTGCCGCGGTGGTCGTCGTACGCCCGGTCATGACGCCCGCGGTGTAGCTGCGGGCGATGCTGCCCCCGCCGGCCAGCTCGGTCTTGCTCGCGTAGAGCTGATCCTTCGCGGTATCGAAGTTCATCGTCGTACGTCCGCCGGCGTCGGTCACTACCTTGCCCTGCTCGCGGCCGGCGACGTCGAAATATTGCTGCGTCTGGCCGGTCGCGTCGCTCACCTCGGCATAGGCGCGGCTGCCGTCGGCGCGGGTGCGATCGACCGAGATCGTCTTGCCGGTCGCATCGGTCTTGATCACGCCCACCGCATAGTCGGAGCCCGCGGGCATGTAGACGGTGTTGACCGCCGAGCCGTCCGGCGCCGTCACATAGCGGCGCGTGACTGCCCCCGACTGATCGTACAGCAGAGTCGTCCACTGCCCCGTCGCGGTGACGGTGACGTCCTTGGTGAGCAACCCGGCGGAGTCGAACCCGCGGCTGTGCGTGATGCCGCCGCCCTGTTCGGTACGAGTCAGCAAATTGCCCGTCGCCGCGTCGTACTCATTGGTCTGCGTCGTGTTCCCACTGACAGTCGCAGCCTGCGTCTTCCGCCCCTTCGCATCGTAATAGGTCAGCGTGCGGGTACCGTCGGGATCGCGC
Organism: Sphingomonas sp. PP-CE-3A-406; assembly: GCF_003688625.1. GTDB lineage: Bacteria > Pseudomonadota > Alphaproteobacteria > Sphingomonadales > Sphingomonadaceae > Sphingomonas. The sequence continues at coordinate 407,701 of NZ_RCWY01000003.1, read as the reverse complement.
GTTTCGGTGTAGTCGAGCGTGCCGTCGCCATGCGAGCGCACGACCGAAACGACCGCGCCCTTCGCATCGACCTGCTGCGTCTGCGTGACGTAGGATTTGCCCGTCAGGTTATACAACGTGTTCTCGGCGGTGCCGTCAGCGCGTTCGACGAAGTTGCTCGTCTGCTTGCCAGCCGCGTCATACAGGGTCGTGCTCCAGGTGCCCGCCGCATCGACGATCACCGCCGTCGTGCGCAGTCCCGCAGCGGTATAGGTGTCCGCGGTGCGCGATCCGTCGGTGTTGTACGCCTCGACGATCCTGCCGCCTGCCGCGAGTTGCGTACGACGGCTGGCGAGTTTCCCGTCGGTGTAGAGCGAGGTCGCGACGTCGCCATTGACCAGCTGGCCGATATCGCGCGTGATCAGCCCGGTGGTCGCATCGAACTGTTGCGTATGCGTTTCGCCACCGACCGCGATCGTCACCGACTGAACGAGCTTGCCGGTCGCGTCGTAGGTCTGGAGCAGACGCGATCCGTCGGCGGCATTCGCCTCCTGATACGCCGCGCTGCCATCGGCGTGGCTGCGCACGACCAAAGTGACCTTGCCCTTGGCGTCGAACACGCTGCGCTGGGTGGTCCAGGCCTGACCGGTGATACCGAACAGCTGCGTTTCGCCGCTGCCGTCGGCGTTCTGGATGTAGCGCCTCGACGCAGCCCCCGTGGCGTCGAGCACCGTCGTGGTCCAGGTCCCGGCGGCATCGACCGTCACTTCGTTGGTCTTCTTGCCGGCGGCGTCATAGGTCATCGTCGAACGGCTGCCGTCGGGCAGGACCGAGACGATCTGTGCGACGATCCCGGCCTTGAAGCTGGTCGTGACCGTCCCGCCGGCCGCCGACTGAAACACGCGAGACACCAATGTCGCGCTCGCCGGATCATAGGTCAGTATCGTCCGCGTGCCGTCCTTGGTCACGTCGCCCGTCGCCGTCGTCTCGATCTGGCGGCGTCCCTGCGAGTCGTAGGCGGTCGTCACCCGCGAGGTGCCCTGGACGATATCGGTCGACACCAGCCGTCCACCGTCTGCGCTGCGGGTGAGCGACACCAGCTTGCCCGCCGCGTCGGCGACCTGGACTTCCGTCGTCCAGGCGAGCCCGGTCAGGCCATAGGCGCGGGTTTCGCTGCTGCCGTCCGGATTGGCCAGATAGACCTTCGTGACCGCGCCCGTCGTCGCGTCGTACAGCGTCGTGGTCTTGGTGCCGTCGGTGGCGGTCTGCACCTGCGAGAGCTTCGCGCCCGCGCTGTTATAGGTATAGCTGACCTTGCCCTGATCGCTCGCGACCTCCTCGTTCGCCAGACCGCCGCCGCTGTAGGTCTGGTTGCTGATGATCGCGCCGTTGGCGGCCTGTTCGATGCGGCTCTTCAGTCCGCCGGTCGCCGTATCGTAGGTCGTGATCACCCGCGCGCCGCTGACCGCGGTGATGGTCTGGTTGAGCCGGTGCCCGGTGGCGTCGTAGGCGGTCGTCGTCCGGACACCGTCGCTCGCGTACGAGTCGGTATAATCGGGCGTGCCGTCGGCATGGCTGCGCACGACCGACACGACCTTGCCCGCCTTGTCGGTGGTCTGCGTCTCGGTGACGTAGGATTTGCCGGTGACGTTGTAGCTGGTGACGATGCTGCGACCGTCGGCATATTGCACATAGGTGCGCTGCGGCTTGCCGGTCGTCGCGTCGAAGACCTGCGTGGTGTAGGTCTTGGCGGTGTCGACATCGACCTGCCGCGTCTTCATCCCGGTCGTGTCGAAGGTTTCGGCCGTGCGGCTGGCATCGGCGCGGACCAGCGTGCGATCGGACATCACGCCTGCGACATAGTTGATCGTGGTCGTCGCGCCGGCCGAGGTCTGCACGACGCTGGACGCCAGCTTGGCCGTGGTCGCGTCGTAGGTGAGCGAGGTCATCGTTCCGTCGGCCGCATTGGTGACCCTGGTCAGCAATTGACCCTTGGGTCCGAAGCTGCTCGAGACCTTGCCGCCATCGGCCAGGACCTGCGCGGTGGTCACCAGCGTGCCGTCGGCGCGCGACCGTTCGACCAGAGTCACCACGCCCTTGGCGTTCATCACCTGATGCTCGGTCGCATAGGCGAGACCGGTCAGATTATAGCCATAGCTCTCGCTGCTGCCGTCCGGGCGCTGGACGAACTTGCGCGCGACCGCGCCGTTCGCGTCGTATTGCAACGTCGTCCACACGTTGCCGGTGTCGACCTGCACTTCGCTGACCCGCGCGCCCGTCGCATCGAAGGTGTCGGTGATCCTGGCGCCGTTCGCCGCGATCGCCGTGTAGGTGGAGACGATCCCGTTCTTGTATACCGTCGCCGCGCTGCTGCCGTCGATGTTGGTGACGGTCATCGTCGTCGGCTTGCCGGTGGTGATGTCGTAGCTGGTGACGGTGCGACCGAGTTTCGGATCGTTGACGATCGTCGCCGACAGCTTGCCGGTGGTGAAGCTCTGATCGCTGACCACGCCACCCGCGAATTCGGTGTGGATGTTCGAGACGACACCGCCGACATAGCCGTAGTCGGCGGTCGACACGAGGACGCCCTTCGCGTCGAACGACTGGTCTTCCTTCCAGCCATCGCCGGTCTGCGTCACCAGGAACGAATAGCCGCCCGACACCTTCGCGAGCGTCGAACCGTAGTTCGCGATCATGTACCGCATCGTCGATACCGACGCGACGCTCAGCACCGCGCTGTCGCTCAACGCGATCGTCTGCAGCCCGGTCGATGCCGCCAGCTTGTCGATCTGCGCGACGAGGCCGTCGGCAGTCGTGCTCAACGCCGCCGGAACCGCCGTCGCCGTATCGGTATAGGCCGATTTCGACCCCACTTCGACGACCAGCGCATGATCGCCGACCGCCAGCGTGATCTGGCTGACATTGGTATAGGTCGCGATCGGCGTGCTGCCCTTCAGCGGATCATAGACATAGACCGTCTTCTGCAGGCCACCGAGATCGACCGTCACGGTCTTTGCCGCCAGCGTCGTTTCGGACTGGGTCGCGGTGTTCCACAGATTGGCATCGCGCCACAGCAGGATGTCATAGGCACCATTGGCCTTGGTCAGCGTCAGCGAATGGCCGTCCGCGGGCATGCCACCCAGCGAATAGGCGGTCGCGGCAGACGCCGCGGTGCCGGTGCCGGCATCGACATAGGACAGCAGGCTGGTCAGGTTGTGGACCGCGGTCGCCGCCATCTTGGGCGTCCCGTCCGCATTGAACAGACCGAAGTGGAATTCCTTTTCCGCACCGCTCGGATCGAGGCTGCTGTCGAACAGTTCGTACAGGAACGTCTGGCTCGATCCGTTCTCGAACGCGGTGAGCAGCGCATTGACCGTCAGCTTGGCCTGCGCGCTTTCGTTGACGCCAAGGCCGGGGTCGCTCGACAGCGTGGTATAACCGGTTTCGGTGATGACCACCTTGTCGCCCTTCGACGCCGCGCCCGCGCGCGCCATCGACGCTTCCATCACCTTGTCGGAGGTGCTGCCCGACGCGGTATAGGCATGCGCGTTGGCATAATCGGAATACGCGCCGAGATCGCCGATCGCCGCATAGGCCGACGGGCTTTCCAACGCGACCGACAGGTTGATGACCGACACGCCGGACAGGCCGGTGCTGCCCTTGACCGCGGTATACAGCGCCTTCTGGTAGTCGACCGCTGCCGCCAGCGAACCGCTGCCATTATAGCTGAACGGCTGCGTGTTGACCTCGTTCAAGCCCTCGACCGCGACGATGCTGCCGGCATGCCGCGTCTGGAAATCCGCCAGCGTCGCGACATAGCTCGCCAGCCCCGACGCGCCCGTCGCGGGCAGCGCCGATGACGTGACGAAGTCGAATTTGACGCCCGCCGCCGCCATCGCGTTGACGACGGCGTTACCGATCCCGGACCCAGGCAACGTGTCGCGCACGGTGCCAATGCCGAGATAATTCAGGCTGTTGATCGTCAAGCTCGCATTGCCGTACGCGTTGTTGGCGTTCCCGGAATGCGCATTGACGCCCAGCGTGGACAGGAAGGATGTAGCGGAAGCGGGTGTGGTGGGCACGGTTTGCATCTCCATGACGTCACTCGTGCAATCGCAGAAAGTCCTGCAACCAACCCTAAGCAAGGCCGTTAAATTCCGATTAACCGTATTATATTTACAAAAACGTTTCGCGCTGCAGCAACGCGTTGAACGGCGCCATGCGGACGACGGAACCCTGTGCGCCACTTGCCAAAATCGGCCGGACGCGGCACCAGCACTGTCTGCACGCTGCCTTGCAGCATAGATTGCCCGCCCGCGCGCGGGCTTCGCAAGATGTGAGTAAACGACCATGCGGATCGCAGTAATCGGAACGGGATATGTCGGACTCGTGTCGGGGGCTTGCTTCGCCGACTTCGGTCATGACGTCATTTGCGTCGACAAGGACGAGAGCAAGATCGAGGCATTGCACGCGGGTCGCATCCCGATCTTCGAGCCGGGCCTCCAGGCATTGGTCGAGACCAACGTCAAGGCAGGTCGCCTCGGCTTCACCACCGACCTGACCGAAGGCGTCAAGGGTGCCGAGGCGGTCTTCATCGCGGTCGGCACGCCCTCACGGCGCGGCGATGGTCATGCCGATCTCGGCTATGTCTTTGCCGCCGCTGCCGAAGTCGCCACCGCGGTGAGCGGCTTCACCGTCGTCATCACCAAGTCGACCGTTCCGGTCGGCACCGGCGACGAGGTCGAGCGGATCCTGCGCGAGAACAATCCCGACGCGGAATTCGCGGTCGTCTCGAACCCCGAATTCCTCCGCGAGGGCGCCGCTATCGACGACTTCAAACGCCCCGACCGAGTCGTCATCGGCGGCCATGACGAGCGTGCGATGGCCGTGATGCGCGAAATCTATCGCCCGCTGAGCCTCAACAGCTCGCCGGTGATCGAGATGTCGCGGCGCGGCGCCGAGCTGACCAAATATGCCGGCAACGCGTTCCTCGCGACCAAGATTACCTTCATCAACGAGATCGCCGACCTGTGCGAAAAGGTCGGCGCCGACGTCCAGGAGGTCGCGCGCGGCATCGGTCTGGACAAGCGGATCGGGTCGAAGTTCCTCAATGCGGGGCCGGGCTATGGCGGCTCGTGCTTCCCCAAGGACACGCTGGCGCTGCTCAAGACCAGCCAGGATTACGAAGCGCCGCAGCGAATCGTCGAGGCGGTGGTCGCAGTGAACGAGAACCGCAAGCGCGCGATGGGCCGCAAGGTCATCGCCGCGATGGGCGAGGACGTCCGCGGCAAGACCGTCGCGGTGCTCGGGTTGACGTTCAAGCCGAATACCGACGACATGCGCGACAGCCCCGCGATCGCGGTGATCCAGTTGCTCCAGGACGCCGGCGCGCGCGTCCAGGCCTATGACCCCGAGGGCATGGAACAGGCCGCCAAGCTGCTCCAGAACGTCGATTTCAAGCCCGACACCTATGCGACGATCGAAGGCGCCGATGCGCTCGTGATCGTGACCGAATGGGACGCGTTCCGTGCGCTCGACCTGAAGCGGGTCAAGGCATTGCTGTCGGAGCCGATCCTGATCGATCTCCGCAACATCTATCCGCGCGATGTCGTCGAGACCGCCGGCTTCAAATACATCGCGGTCGGTCGCTGATCGCTGCAACGACCCGGCCACATCCGCGGCCGGGTCGCGTTACCGCGAAGGGCCGCCGACAATTGCCCATCGCGGACTAGAGTGAAACCTGTTTAGGCTTGGCGCAAACGCGCCTCCCGATTTGGCCGCTCGCACTGTCTCGCCGGTATTGCGGGGCCTTTCGCGTGCCCGGCACCGCGGATTTCGAGCCAGATATCCTGCCGGTTTTTCCGCCCACGAAACCGTCTTTTGCCCGTTCCGCGGGCGTGCCGAACTCGGGTGCCGCCGAGGGACGATAACAATCGCGCGCCGTTACGGTTTTATGACTAAAAATATCTTGATGTTTGTCTCACAATAGAACATTTTTACCAAGACGGCGCTAATCGCCGCTGGAGAGAGATGATGCATTTGAGCTCGACCTGGGACGCGCGCAAGGCAAAGGGCGCCTTGGTACTATTGTCGATGTCGTCCGCCTGTTGGGCGATCGCGATCGGCTTCGTCGTCCTTCATTAATCGATCCACAGATCCACGCCGAGTCGTTTCGCACCCGTGACAAACCGAATGTGATACACGGCCACCGGATCTGAGATTCGGCCGCGGTATTTCCGCGGGTGGTCGTTTGCGATTGCGCATTGCTCACGTGTCGAGCCTGAACGCGTAGCAGCGCCTGCCCCTGCCCGCGCGGCGGGTGGTTCAACGTGACCAGCGCCGAAGCACGTCCGATAGATTTTATCCGCGACCCGCTGGCCGAACCGACGCGGTATGCCACGCCTCGAAGCGTAGCGGATAATCAGCAGCAGATGCTTCGCATGCGCCAAGCATGGCTGAACGATCGTCAGCGCTCGCTATCGGCTAAGGCGACATTACCGACCAAATATCGGCCACGGAGCCCCGCCCCGATCAGGAGCGCAATGTCGTCATGGACGACACGGAGCGGTTCGCCACCAGCCGCAAGCGAGATTCGCGACTGGGCAATCGAAACGCCCCCACTCGAGCAGCAGGCGACAATCGACGATCACCACCGGTAGCACACGACGATTTCAAAAGGATCGTGTCCTTTGACACATAAACCCGACCGCTCACGTCAGAACATAACGTGATCTGTCAAAACCAGCTGACAGAGTTGTTGACCGATCAAGCAAATTTTTGACAAGGTTTTGTCCTAGACAATCACCTAAGCCCCTGCCCTCCGGCATCCCGCGTGCCGGATTGGCGGATTATTGGATCGAAGCAGTGGCAGTTAGCGCCGGGTACGAGCGGCGTGGTGACACTTACACGACCCGGCGGCTTCGAACCCCGATGTACTCTCGCTCACTGACAATAGCAGCGCCGCGATCCATGGGCTGACCGAGGTTGAAGCCCGTAGCTGATGCCCGGCACCTGATCGCACTTGCCATTCCGATCGTCCGCCGGAGCATGCTGATAGCATGACACGGACCCGTATCATCCTGATGGTCGCCCGATGGCCGCGTCGAGTGCCGCCCTTACCATCCCCGGCATGACGCTCGCCTATGCAAGGCCGGTGCAGCTCGAAGCTGTCGCCCCCTCTCTTAACTCCGCTATGAAAGGCGAGGCTTCGGCTACGCTGCCTTCTGCAGATCGCTCAACTTTTGAAACTCTGCGAGAATATCGGCGTGATGCTGCGCCAAGTAGCGGACTATGCGGGCGTTACCGAGCAGCCGGTTCACGTAGCCGGCCGCGAGCATCAGGTCGAACTGATCGGAGCTGTACGTCTGCTCAATCGCGCGCAGCTGCCGGTCGACGTTCTCGCTTTCGCGCTGCATCGTCGCCACCTGATCCTCGGTGAGGCCGGGCATGCGCCGCGGCTTGCCGGCGACGAGTTGATCATCGGGTGTGGAGGCGACTAGCGAACGGGCATAGCTTACCGAGAACCGGTTCATAGTGACCATAGCCATGGCGGCTTCGACTTGGCGGACGGGCTTCATGAAACGAAGCTCGGTGAATACGTGGATGGGCACGTGCCGGTCTTTGAGAAGCTCCGCCGCCTCGGGGCAAATCCCGACCAACAGGTTCCGCTTCTTGCGAATGCTGGCAATATCGACGTTCAGCGCTCGTGCGAGCCTCTCCTCAGATACCCCCTTCTTGACCGCGTTCAGAATCATCCGATGCTCCTGAATGGTCGCGATCCGGCTGACACGCTTGTTATAGGTGAAGGCCTCGTCATCGGTTGCAACCAGGCATACGAGCTCAGCGTCGCCGCGCTCCCGCACGATCTCAACACGCAGATGTCCATCAAGCAGGTGGTAGCGCCCGGAATCGGTTGCATCCCGAGCGACCACGGGCGGCTCGATGATACCGACCTCTGCGATGGAGGCGGCGATCTGGCCGTACTTTACCGACTTCTTCACCGCCGCGGAGATCGTGCGAAGCGGCATGATGCAGTCGATAGGAATGCGAAGGCTCGCCTCCTCAAAAGCCAACTTGACAGGCATGGCCGGGTGCCGACCGCTCACGACGAGGCTTCCATGCGATCAAGGTGCAATGCAAGGTTCTCGGGCATGGTCCCGAGCCCCTCATCCTCGATTAGGGCCGTAAACTGTTCGCTTAACTTAAGCCGGCGCAGCGCCTCGGTGATAAGGAGAAGCCGGTCACGTGCAACGTCAGCACGCCGTATTAGGCCGCGCTTGCGCTCGACGTCTTCCTGGTATGTTCGGATCAGCGCTGCCGAAGACAGCTTCTGACCAGCTGGAGGCTTACCGGTCTGCTTTCTCAGATGTTTACCGCGCCGGCGCCGTTCCTCGACAATGCGTTTTGCCGCCAGCAGCTTGCGTCCGCGCAGCGTCCCCTTTTCGTAAGCTAGTTGAAGTGCGCGCTGCACGTCGTGATCTTCCGCTTCAGCGATATCGACGGCAACGCTAAGCGGGATAGTGCGCGCCTCAACGGAACGTAGCAGGCGCTGCTCACCTTTTTCGAGGAGGCGAGCAACGCCGCTGACATATTCGAGCGTGAGGCCCGTCTTGCGGGCAATCTGGGGTAGGCTGTGGCCGCGCTCTCGCATGCCGCCAATATCTTGGAGCAGGTCCGTCGCGCTGTGCTGACGCCGGGCGCAGTTCTCGACCAAACTGGCAATCAAGCAATCCTCAGGATCGGCTGATACGACAAGGGCAGGCACCTCGGCCTGCCCAAGTGCTTGGTACGCCTCAAGGCGTCCCTGACCGCAAACGAGATCGTAGAAGGGACCGTCTGCCTCCACTCGGCGTGTGACAGTGATCGGGCGCTTGAGGCCGACTTGAGCGATGTTGTCGACAATCTCCCTGAACATGCGCTTGTTGCGGACACGCGGGTTGACGACGGTAATCCGCTCGAGCGGAATCCATTCCACACGTTGAGCGGGGCGGGCAGTGTTCATGCGGCAGCCTTCCATGAGCGGCGCGCCGCCATGCGGTGGAAGGGGGCCAGATCATCGAACCGATACGCGTCGAGCGATAGGCCGTTGTGCTCACATAGGCGCAATACGGCGTCGCCCATGTCGAGCCGGGGCAGTAGATAGTAGTCGCGGGGAAGCTCGTTACCTGGTGCCATGCGTACCGCAACCGTCAGGTCGGGTTTGAGCGCGGTATCGAGCCTGACTTTCCAGCGGAGTGCACCTGCCGTGGTCTGAACACAGCGCACTACCACTAGCGAGGCGGTGAACTCGCCGTTGACGGAAAGTAGGTCGGTGTCGGCGTCGCATACAACTGTGCCACCAGCCTGCTCCAGCGCGGCCTTCGTATCGGCAACAATCCCGGGATGGAGCTGCCGCAGCTTTCGATTGATTTCTAAGTAGCGATAGTCGCGATCGGGAGCGAATCCGACCAACTCATAGGCGCGCAGCAAGCTGCCGAAGCGGCTGCGATAGGCGCTGCTCGACGGTGCATCCTCGGCTTCGTCAATGATGAGGCCGGTAAGCATGCCCTTGGTGCTGAAGATAGTTGCCAGCAACGCGAGCATTGACTCATCGCTTAGCCTTGCCGAGCGCGCGTCGATGATGGCGCGTGTTCGGGCGAAAACTGCGCGGTCGACAACGGGTGCGAACGCGCCCTCGGCCCTGATCCACTCGTCTTCGGAGTTCAGGACGTGCTGCCGCTTCAGCTTGAAGGATGTGCGCGCCCACACGTTGTCGCCGACATACTTTTCATTGATGAGCAGCTGGTGGACGGTACCTCTGGTCCAGGCACGTCCGTGATCGGTGACGAGCCCGCGCGTATTGAGCAGGTTAGCGATGTCGCGCTCCGATTTCCCCGCATCGGTAAACAGTCGATAGATTTCTCGGACCACCGCCACCTCTTCTGGCGGCCCCGGCACAAGGATGACGCGATCGGTCGCAATGCTCTTGTGCTCACCACGGCCGAGCTCACCCTTGGGTTCGCCATTCATGTCGACGAGCAACCGGCGCAGCCCGAAGCCGGCGGGACCGCCTTGGCGGTAGCCGCGCCGGATGAGATTGGCCTGCCCCGCGAACACCTTTACCGATAACTCACGGCTGTACTCGGCCGCCATGGTGCGCTTGACTGTCTTGATGATCGACGAGCTGATGCTGCCGTCGTTGCGGAACTGCTCGGCGCAATATTCGACTTGGATGCCGGCAGCACGAATGCGCAATTCGTGCGTGGCGGCCTCGTCCGGATCCTGAAAGCGGCCGAGCCGGCTAACGTCGTATACGAGGAGTGCTTGGAAGTCGGTGCGGCCCGCCTCGATGTCGGCGAGTAGCAGCTTTAGCCCTGAGCGGCCCGAGAGATTAAGGCCGCTCTTCCCATCGTCCTTGTAGGTGTGGACGATCTCGTAGCCGTGCATGTCGGCAAAGCGCCGGATCGCGATCGCCTGGTTGTCGGTCGAGTATTGCTGATGCTCGGTCGACATGCGGACATATTCGGCAGCTCGTACCCGTGGCGGATCCGGTGGCTTGTCGTTCTCCGGTGTGTTCCAGTTGATAACCATCGGCGGCCTCTGACCAAGGGGCGTACGCGCCCACAGCCGCCACTATCCTGAAAGGGGCGGCAACATGTTTCCGAAAACCGGCAAGAGATTTCAAAACGAGGGAGGAAGACTGACGGAGGCTGCTTATATCGCTGCGATCAGCGAAGCCTTGCGGACGGAGATCGGAACAGGCGCCGGTGCAGCGAAGCAGATCCAGCGATGGACGGAAGCGTCCGATCGGACGGCGCGGAACTGGCTAAACGGAAATGTCGGACCGAGCGGACATCATTTAGTGAGGCTGGCGCGCGAGTCCGATGCCGTGCTCTCCGCCGTGCTCACAATGGCCGGGCGACCTGAGCTGGGGCTTGCACGTGATCTGCATGCCGTTGAGGTTGCGCTCGCCAAGGCGAGCGGAGCATTTGAGGTACTGAGACGACAGCGAGCTCTCGGAACGCGGTAGCCTGTTTTATCGCATCCGACTTCTGCATCGGAATCGATACCACGGTTTGATATCGAACCGCCTGATCAGAACACGGGCCTTTTAGAGGCTACGCTGCGAGATGCCCGTACGAGAAGAACTCAATGCTGATCACGAACTCAAGTTTTCGCCGGCGCGGTCCAGCCGATCCGTCCGAGCGTCCCCAGTAGTGTCGAGCGCGGCACTTTGAAGGTTCGGCAGACAGACGCCTTACTAGCCCCGCCATCCAACGCGGCCGTAATCCGTTCAAGAGTTTCAACGTCGATCATCGGCGGGCGGCCGCCTTGGCGTCCCCGGCGTTTGGCCGCAGATAGTCCCGCCATCACCCGTTCGCGCGTCAGCGCACGCTCGTATTGTGCCAATGCGCCGAACAGAGAGAACAGTAGCTCGCCGTGGGGTGTTGTTGTATCCATCTGCTCAGTCAGGGACCGGAAGGCGATGCCCCGCCCCTTCAGGTCTGTGACGATCGCCAAAAGGTGGGGTAGCGAGCGTCCGAGCCGGTCGAGCTTCCAAACGACCAACGTGTCGCCTGCATTCAGATAGTCGAGACAGGCTTTGAGCCCCGGTCGATCGTCCCGCGCGCCTGATGCTTTGTCGGTATGAAGATGGCGATGATCGACGCCAGCTGCGACCAGCGCATCGCGCTGGAGATCAACCGTCTGGCGATCGTCGACCGACGACACCCGCATGTATCCGACCAGCATGTACGACAAACCCTCTAACGTATGTTTCCGAACAAACTAACAAAGCGACAGGGTTTGTCGCCTGTTATGAACTAAGAGCGGCTAGGGTTTAGCAAAAGCGGGCGCCGGGGTGTCGCCTATCATGTGTTTCCCGTCATCACGTCGGATAGCATCTAGTGCCCGCAATATACGCCAATCGTTATCGACGTTTCACAGCGCGGTTTCTCGCACAGATGTCGCGAAAATCAGGACAAGCGACGAATGGCTGCAACGATCATGCCGCTGTGGTTCCTACCACAGTGTCAGCTAACGAGCAGACCCGGTAAAAGCTGTTCGGCCTCAGTACGGCTGAACAGGCCCGAAGCCTGAGGTTTAACTCCATGGATCCTAGCGAAATTGCCAACTGCGCGCCGGTACAAGCGTAATTTTCGGCTCATCTCACTCGTGCTGATATACCTTCGGGCTAATTCATGAGCTGTATCCATAGTTATCTCCCGAAAAGCGGGGCCTGGTCCAAGCAGGAACTCGGAATGGCGACTAAAATGAGGGGGGCTGATGTTCATAATTTCAGCAAGGTCGGATTTTGTTACCATGCAGCCGCTCCAATCCATCCCTTTGGTCTGCTGAAAACATTCGAGTGAGAGAATGCCCTCAGATCTAACCGTTATACGTTGCGCCAATGGCTCATCCCCATCAACCGAGCTTGCCGCCAAGTCGCCCTCCGCAATCGCTTCAAGCACTCTCGCCCAAGGCTTTGAATACCCGCCAATCCCCCGCATTGCCTCGGTAAGCCTAATTGGATATCCCCCTTTTGACGGGATTAAACGGCGAGACAACTTGCCGTGGAAAGCCTCCAAACTGTCTCGGCACACGGCGAGCTGCTGAGAGTCTCCACGGCCCGGCGGTACGGATGCAACTGCTACCAAGCCGAGATGAGCCAATTCGCGGATAGCGTACGTCGGCGTACCGAGCATCTCGGCAGCATGAACTAAACGCAGGCGAGGCTTTTTGGGTGTGAGCATTGGCGCCACCGCTTCTCGATCGACGAGAACCTGCAACCTGATCCCGTCAAGCGCCAGGAACGAAGGCAACTTGCCCGCCTTGCGCATTTCCAAAAGGGTTGGCCGGTCCGCACCGGTCAATTTCGTCATTTCAGCGATGGTAACGCCACTTAAGCGTGCAGCCCGGCATCGCTCAACGAGTTGGGAGAGAACCTTCTGGACGACAGGCGATAGTCGCGGATCATCGCGATCGCACAGCACCTGATAAAATGCTTTGCGGGTACTACCACCTTTCTCGCGACCACCGACGTTAAGCTTTTCGGCGACATGCTGCTCGATCGCGCCGGGCCAGCCAGCCAGAAAGGGCCATGTCGCTGCAAGGGCCGGAACGACATGGTTCCGAGCACTGTCGAGACAAAGCGATCTGTCGCCGAACAAGGAAGTCACCCGCCGGTCGACGACTGGAGCGAGCGTGCAAGCGAGTTCGAGCAAATGTCCACCGTTCAACTCGGCCAAATCGGGTGGCAGATGACACCGGGCGATCCGTCGCCTGTCCGGGTCATGGTGTATCAAGCCGACGAGCATCCCGAGGCATTCACGCAGGTTTTCGGGCACTGGTATTGCCTGGGCCCGCGTAAGTGGTTCTGCGCAATAATCACATAGGTCGATGCCTGCCGTGCGTCGCCAGATCTGACGGCGACGGCAGCACGGGTTCGGACAATGCTCTTCAAGATACTCCCATGTTTCAGTGCAGATCGGGAGTTGGCGGACCTGCCATAGGCCACGATGATGCGCGGACATCGACAATGCCTTGGGTGAAAAGCGCCTGTAGGAAAATTGCAGAAACTCCCGAGGTACGGCCGTCCCGAAGAGATTGAGCATTCTTGCATCGGGTGACCATAGCGGGGAATGCAGCCGGGTAATTTCAGGACTGACCCCCAGACAGTCGGCAAGGATTTCCAGACCCGTATCGTCGCAGAAGGAGGCATGAGGGCGGTCCGACTGAATGTCACCCGTGACCTCGGTGATCTTCGCCATTCGCGGCATGTGATGAGCCGCCGCAACGCGCGCGACATAGCCATCCAACGATTCCCCCGGGATTATCGGAAGAACGCGCGTTACGCGCCAAGACGAAAGAGCGGCGCTCATTGCCCAGACTGCCTGAGAAACGGGTTGCCCAGGCAGAAATCACGCGGGATGCAGTAGCTATCGACTGCCTCTGCCAAATCGTTCCGATCGATAGAGCCCCGGCCATCGTGCAGGGCAACCGCCATGGCGGCACGCACGATCTTGCAGATGCGCCGCACCCTGCCCGCCGATGCTTCCCAAAGCGGTCGCGCAATACCCTCGTGCGTAAGACCCGACAGGCAAGCCAGAATGCCTGCATCCACCATCGCATCGTCCAGATCGGCCAGGAAGCTTACGAAGAGGGCGCGGTCCCCTTTCGTGTCCCAGCGTAGCGGCGACAGATCGATGTCATCGTCAAGCCGCTCCATTAATTCGGGTACTTGGGCCAGGACCGAACCGGCATCTTCCGAGCCGACAAAGGCTACCGGCGCGATACCAGCGTCCATGATCTTTTCGCGGATCGCCGTGGCGATCGAACGGCTCATTCGAGGTCTACGTGCGGCGCGGTTGAACTCATCGAAGACGACGATCTGCACACCGCAGCGCCGCATCTCCGCGATCGCTCTGGGCCAGCGCGCCTTTTCGGTGCCAACATCCGGCCTAGCTGCTCCGAGAGCCTGCAGGATTGAGGTTGGCAGGGAGTCGGTCGTCCCTGCCCCAGCTGTCTCGACATGGAGCAACGGTTTGCAGCCCTCGTCGGCCGATACTTCCAGGAGACGGCGAAGTGCAACGATGGACTCGGTTTTGCCGCAACCATGGGGCGCGACAAGCATGGCTCCACCGCAAGGAGCATGTGCCGGGCGGCCTATCGCTGCAATGCGCATCTCATCAAGCGCTGCAACAACCGCCGTCTGAGGTGGGTAATCTACGCGAATGGCATCAAACCGCGCCTTGGCCTTGCCGACGCGGGTGGCTGCGCTGGCGGTCGTCTCCTGCTCGGGGGCAGAGCTGAACCGTTCGGTCATTGGTACCCCCCCTTGGTCATAGGCAGCCGGCGCTTGCGAGCCGGGGCGTCGAGTTCGATTTGCCCCGTCGCGGCATGCTCGCGGCGACCTTCGAGCGCCGATTTGGCCGGTTTGGTACGCGGATCAGGTCGTGATGAGAGGATGTCCTGGTCGAGCGAGGTCAACCTTGCGCGGTCATTGGCGATGAAATCACCAAGCGTTACCGAAGAGGGCGTCGTGTGGACCAGATCAACGATGTTTCCTGTAGTTTGCCTTATGCGTGGCACTTCGATGAGGGTGGCCAGGCGCTTTCGTGAAGCTGCAAGGTCGCCAGGGCTGATGTTACGGATAGCGTCAATGAGATGCCCGCGGGCGTTCATCCGCTCCTCCTGCGTATTGAACGCCAACCCCTGCTTTTGCGCCTCGCGTTCGATCTGCTCGTGCAGCCACAAGGGCATGCCGCTGCTGTATCTCTCGTCGGCGCACATCAGTTCGACATATTTCCGGGTCTTGCGGTTCCAGACATGGATGCGACTGATATCCATACTGTCGTAGCGGAACTCGACGGTCGCGGTGGCATCGCTGCGCCGCTGGCGGCGCGGCTCGATGGGTACAAGGTCGCGCAACAGTTCCGGCACCGCCTGAATCTCATGATAGCGCAGGTTGAAGGCACGAATGCCGGAGGGGGAAAGCTGCGCGCCGGAGCGCACCTCCATCACGTCGCGCGCAAACGATGCAAAGTCCGCGAAGTCATTGATGCCGAAGCGATTGATATCACGTTCGAATACAAGCGCAGGCTGCTGGCTACCCAGGCCGTCATGCGGCTCGACATTGTAGGATGCTATGATCTGGTTCGCGATCGCCTCCAGCTCATCGAGCATGACGATGGCTTGAGCCTCGGCGTCGTAACCCCAACGTCTGGCATCGTTCAGCGTCAATGCTCGCCCTGGCAGCAGACGGGTTGTCTGATCATTCAGAGTTTTGATCGCACGCTCGCCAATCGCTCGGTAGGTTGGCTGCTTGATCGGGCAGAACCGAACGGAAAATCCCGCATCCCGCGCTGCCGCTTCGAGCGTGTGGCTACGAAATTCGACGGCGTTATCGAGGATCAGGCAGCCCGGCTTGCCGCAAAGCATCGCAAGAACCGGATATCGGCTTGTCATGGCCGGCGGGGGACGTTTGGGCAGAACGATGCGCCGCAATATCTCGCTGACCGACCATCGGCACGGATCTTGGAAGGTTATCAGATGGCCGACGATGGCGCGACTTTTGACGTCGATAGCGAGTGTCAGCCACGGTCGTCCAAGAACCATCTGCAGGGCCGGACATACGACATGTACGTCGAGCCAAGTGTGATCCACTATCACATACTGCATGACGAAATCAGCCGCGAGCGGCTTGCCCGCTCCTGACCAATCCTGCTTGACGGCCTCTACCTCTATGGAGGTGGCCAAGGTCTTGTCCGACTCTAGTTCGTTGAAACGGCGTCGCACGGTGCGCTCTGAGCAGACCTCAAAAGGCTCGTGCGGCTTGTCGATGGACGGGTGACGCCCGTCATTCACCAGATTGAGCCGATAGGCGTAATCGGCATGGATGTCCGCGACGTGGCGCCCCGCCTTCCTGCCCTCGAGCACGCATGTCCAGAGGAGCTGCTGATCGATGCTGCCGTTCGGCGAATGCACGATGCGCCTGCCGGACAGCGGGACCATGTGACGAGGATGGCGATTTCCGATGCTGCCGCGGTTCTTTCGCCAATTCTTCACCGACGATGCGGAAGGTTTTTGTCCAAATCGATGGGCCAACTCGGGCGTCCAGCAGTCGTCGAGGGCGGCTTTGATGGCACCAGTGCCTTGCGGAACGCCCCGTTCGTCCAGCATTTGGCAAGCGGTCGCCATACGCAAAGCGCGGGCAGAGATCGCGCCCGCCTGATCGCGGGTCCATTCTGCGCTATCGTTGTAATTGCGGATTGTGTCGGATGAACGCGGCGTTCGAGTCACAGCATCTCCACCGTGCTGCATAAGCTGGAATTGCTCGACGGTCGGCAGTTCGAGCGATCCGTCCTTCTGCTCGTACTTGAGGATCTCGCCCGTGATCAGGTGGGTAAGCTGGACCCGGCCGTGAGCATAGGCAGGATGATATTCGGCTCCGCGAACGTCGACGATCGCGCCGGGAGAAAAGCGGATGTGCGCCATGGAATTCTAACCTTTTGGAACGCGCCGGTAGGTGGTCGGCATCGAGATGATGCCGGCGACAGGCGCTTCGGATCTAGAATGGATAGTGGCCCAGACCATTGAGGTGATCGGATCCCGGGCAGACACCGCCGCCTCAGTGAATGGTCACCGGCGTAGTATCCAAGAGCGAACGGGTAAGGTCGATTTCAATGCGCCGAGCAACCGTCAGCGCCTGAAGCACGGCTTCGCCAGTGCGTGGGCAGTTAGGCGCGATCGCTTTGGCGGCGCTTCCGAAGGTAGCATTCGTGCCCACCAGCCGTTCGTGAGCTTCCAGACGCTCCAAATGCTCCGGTAGGATCGTCACGAACCTGCGTGAACAAAACAGCATTACATTGCGACGATGAACGAGGCTGTCCCAGATCTGGTGGCGGAGGATGACCTTGAACCGGATGCCGCGCTCATCACAAATTTCATGAACCGCCGTCAGCTTCGCGCGATACTCCGGATCGGCAAGATCACGCTCATCTCGCTTGATCTCTATAAGCGTGACGGTGCCATCAGGTGCAACCAGCTCGACGTCGATGGTGTAAACCTGCTTTTTGCCTCGCCGCGTGAATTCAAAGCGCACAGATTCTGACGCGACCCGAACCACCGTGAACTCCACCTCGGCGCGTGTCAGGAAATCGTACTGCGCCGCACCCTGCCAGTGGAGAACACGTCCGGCCTTACGGCTTGTGTACCAGCCATTTTCATGCGCGAGTCCGCCGTTGAAGGTGCGCAGCGCGCCGCCATCGTCAGCCCGGATCATCCGCACATGATGCGCATCGCTATGTTTGTCGCGGGTGAAACTGGCAATCGGAGCGATATTAGCACTGGATGCTGGGTCTGCCACGTAAGCATGGCCTGTGGTTTTGAATGTCATCGATCGTTCCTTCCATCTCGCAATCGGATGCGATGGACGTGAGGGGGCATGATCCGGGGGGGGGGCCGAACCTTGACAGGTTTCACGGAATGAAGGAGATCAGGGGCAGTAAGGTCCTTGATCTTCTATGGGCCTCGCTGGTTGCACCCGGCGGGGCCTTTTCATTTCCGTAGCTTGTAATAGTTCCGCGCGTTCGCGCGCTATCTGCTACGACATCATCGATCACCTCCAGCTGGTTGCGGATAATTCGCAGGCCAGAGCTGGGCAGGCGTAAAGGCTGCCGCTGCGGCGATGGCCTCTTCCACCCGGCGCGAGCGCACGAGGCCTTTGGAAACTCTGGTGACAGTGCTGGGACTGACGCTCAAATCGCGGGCGATCTGCGACAGCGAAGTGCCACGGCGCTCCAGCGCCCATTTGATGTGTCCGTGCCAATCTTCGCCGCCCATTGTCTGCCTCACTGGGAAGTCGTTTGCGCCAAGTCGCAGCGGCGCTTTGCCCTCACGACCCACAAGCGATTTGAATCATGAAACCATGCGTCCGTCAATTAGTTATGGTGTCAAGATAAATGGCCAAACTGTTTACAAGTGTTGACAAAAATATATTTCGTAATCTTTCTCTGATATATTCGCTTTGCGATATCTTCAAATTAAATCCTCATGTTTTATATTTTGTACCATTGTTAATAACTTTGTGATGCGATTAAATACCACACCAGTAATCACATGTGATTATCATTGTATTCCGTAATATTGCCTCGGCGCCGAGTATCAAATTGTCCGCTTGCAACGCATATTAAACATGACAACCCGGTTCTTGGAATCATCTGAAAAATTGATTTTCGAGACGCTCTCGACCTGCCTAAAGTCGATGCAGACACGGTCTGCTGGTCACAAGTCAGTATCATGGGAAGCGGCTGCACACGTCGCACTTAGCCACCCATCCTGGTGGAAAGCAGCCTGTCCGCTATCGGGCGGTGATCGCAAAAAGCAGCCGTTCGTTCATCAACTTGTCGAGAGCATGCGGCAGCTCAGTCATCTCCAAAGCTTGCGTAAGGTGTGCTGTCAACAACCAAGCATCACATCGCTACTTGGCATGATATTCGCTTGACTAAATCCGTATTGATTTCATGGTTCTAGGTGGTTCTAGGTGGTTCTAGGTGGTTCTAGGTGGTTCTAGGTGGTTCTAGGTGCTTCATTGGCGCTGAGGCGCCGATGAAGAATTCAGGTCCTTTTACGCCTTGTTCTTTAAAGCCGCTCGCAGCTTCTGGAGAATCAGCTTCGGTCCACGCGGCAAAGGCTTGATGCGGATCTCGGAACTTACCTGTCGGCCATCCACCCTACAGGAACAATGCTGCATCCTAGGCGGTAAGGGCAAGATCGCCTCCAATGCCTGGGCCGTTCGACATAACTGTGCCATGATTTGCATCGCACAAACACCGCCCGTGAATCAGTTAAACCCCATCACATAGCGCCGTTGCCCGCAAGTAGCGGCCTTTACCGATCGCTTCGGAGAAGGCCTCTACTTCTTATGCCAACTACGACATATCATCAGCCAACTTATTTAACCGGAATACTTATCATATCAATAAGCGTCCGGTAACTCGTCACTACGTCGTATTTAACGCTATTACCGGTTTTTCTAAATCCGATGTCGCTAAAGAACTTTCTTGCACAATTGATTTTTATGTTCTCGATCTCTCGTAGTTTCATCGACGACATAGTACCTTTGGTTTCGGCGACGAAGTAGATGTGCTTGACGCTTCCTTCCTTGAATGAGATCGCCCAATCGGGATTATAGTCGCCAACAGGCGTGGGGATCAAGAAGCCGCGGGGAAGCTTAGCGTAGACTACCACTTCGCTGGAAATATCAAGCTCCTCCGCGAACGTCCTTTCAATTTCGGAGTCAGTGACGATGTAATCGTAGACGTGCCGCTTGAGCTTCGCTGATGCTTTGGAAAAGTCCTGTCCGGTCTGGTTTGCAGTGAATATGTCAACGTCGTAGCGTTCGGCCAGGCCATCGTACGTGAGCCGTTCGATCACCATAGTGGCCTTCTGCTCACCGATGATCCGAGCCGCTTCGGCGATGAAATGTTCGGGGTTTGCCTTGAATTGTTCGAACACGCTAGCTTGGATGCCTGTAAGAATTTCAGCTGTGGTTCTACGAGTCAGTTCCGTTGTCTCGGCGACCTTCCCGAGAAGGTCATACTTCACGAGTGACTGAACAAAGCTTCCTCGTTCGGTTGTTGATCCAGTCAATGCAAAGCCGTCACTAACCTTCAATTGGTCGTCCGTCAGCCCGTCGATTTGCACCCCAGTCTGGACGGTGTACTGGAGTGGCGTCACGCGAAGTTGGCTATCCAAGGCATCCACGCATCTGAGGACCAACTCCTTCGGGTCGAACTCAACGCGATAGACAGCCTTCTGATTGATGCGCCGCCAGAGTTCCTGAAACTCCTTCTTTTCGAAGTTCTCATTCAGTAAGTTGGTCTTTGGCCTCCGGCCATCGTCGATCTTAGGCAGCTGCGCATTGCTGAACACGCTGTCGATGATTTGCAGAATTTGGTCGGTATACGCCTTCAAATCGTCCGGCAATACCGCAAGCAAACCCGCTTCCTTTGCCTTGGAGTAGGCAATGGTAATGTGGTCCATATCATCGGAGTAGTCGTTCTTAATGAGATATCGGTAGATCTGCTTCGCCATGCCCAACGTTATCTCGATTGGCCCGGCATCAGTGGCAATGGTCTTTCCAGCAAAATAGGCCTCTGACGCCTTACGTGGACGTGACGTCAATGTGTCGGCGATCTCTTTCTGAAGGCCCGCGACGAAGTTCTTGTAGCTTTCGCTGGCGACGACGGTGAGGACGTTGATGTCGTGAACGACCGCTGGGTTATCTTGCCTATCGCCGTTCTGATCCACCGACAGGCGAAGTCCACGACCCACTTCCTGTCGCCGCGACACGGTGTTGTCGCTGTGCTTCAGCATGCACATGACAAAGACGTTGGGATTGTCCCACCCTTCGCGCAGCGCGGAATGCGAGAAGATGAACCGTGTAGGCTCATCGAAGGATAGGAGACGCTCCTTGTCCCTAAGTATCAGGTCATACGCATCCACATCCTCGGAATCAGTCGACCTTGCGCCTACGGCAGGGTCAATCAGTCGTCTGGTTTTCCTGTCGATAGAAAAATAGCCGTTGTGCGTACACCGAGCGTCAATCTCGGCTAAGTACGCTCGGTAGGCGTTGTTGTCGATGGCGAGCTCTGCCAGATATTCCGCCTTGAGAAGCTCATATTCCCTCTCAAATACTCGAGCATACTCGCCCTTCTCGTCGGGCTGAGCATAGTCCCTGTACTTTACGACTTCATCGATGAAGAAAAGCGATAGAACTTTAATGCCTCGGGAAAAAAGCGTCTTTTCTTTGTCTAGATGGGCCTTGATGGTCTCTCGAATCTGGATGCGTCGGATGTCGTGCTGGGACACGTCGCCGCTGGCCTCCCCCGCCTGCAGCACTAGGCCGTTGACGAACTCAATAGTGTCGTTGCGCGCGTCAATCTGCGAGATCGTGAAGCCGTCGCGGTATTGATCTAGTTCGCCAGACTTCGCAAATAGGTCGTCCCGGACCTCCATTCGCTTTAGCTGCCGCTTAATCTCACCGCTCGCGAGCTTCACCTCGACCTCAAGCCGGGCTATCGGCGCCTTCTTCGATATATCGATGCCCTCAAGGTACAGATAGGCGTTCGTACCAGCAAGCCCACGCGTCTGGATGCCCCTCACGGCAATCTTTTTAACTAGCTTTTGGTTGTAAGCGTCAAGTGCATCAAGTCGGTGGATACGGTTGTGCTGCGTCCTGTGAGTCGCTGAATAGCGTAGGATCATAAGTGGCCTGAACTTCGGCAACGCTTCCATCGTGGCCGGGCCTTCCATTTTCTGCGGCTCGTCGAGGATAAGGATCGGCCGGTTGCTGGCTATCACGTCGATGGGCTTACGAGACTGGAAGTCGTCAAGCTCCTCATATATGCGGCGGTTGTCAGCACCGCGCGCAGCAAACGCCTGGATATTAATGACCATCACGTTGATCCCAGCGTCAGACGAGAAGCTCTCGATCTCGTGGAGACGCTTCGAATTATAGATAAAGAAACGCGCCTTCTTTCCGTAGCTCTTGGTGAAATGGTCAGCGGTAATCTCAAGCGACTTATAAACGCCTTCCCGAATCGCAATAGACGGCACCATGATGATAAACTTCGACCAACCGTAGCGCTTGTTCAACTCGAAAATCGTTTTGATGTAGCAATAGGTTTTGCCGGTTCCCGTCTCCATCTCGACGTCGAGGTGGTACTGGCTGGCCGCCAGTGCGTGCCGGGCGTACGCCGAGGGGGCCGAAATCCGTTCGTCGCGTCCATTTACAACAGTGAAATCGGACAGACTTTGACTGAGGGGGAGGTTCTGAAGGCGCTGGACGTTCTGGATGTTGGCAAGCACCGGAACAGTCGACGCCAGATCAGCATTCTTAAATCCTTCCTCAAAAGCGCTCGTCTGTACCTTCTGTCCCGGATCGATCCGGTAGATAATCCCATTAGACATCGGTTGCCCGGCAAAGCAGTCCACGACAGCACTCACAGCCCGAGTCTGATAGTCCTGGACCTTGAATTTTAACTTCATAAATGTTTTCTCAGATCGACTTAACGTCGGTGCCGGGGGACACTTGGCGAAAAACTTGCTCGACGTTGATTTTTACTGGGTCGGAGATAAAGCCGTTGTCCCGAAACACTACGCGCAGGGGTTCGCGGCTCGCAAGCTCTCTCACCAACTTCTCCGTCACACCGGTGTCGAAACAGGCGACTAGCGCATTGCCGTCGACAAAAAAGACGGTTTTGCCCTCCACCGTCTCGCGTTGAACCGGCAGTGTAATGTCCACGCCCCAGTCGACGAGAACCTGGAACAGCAGGTCCTCTGCGCTACGGTCAGACTTGATATTGTCAACGGCGGCGAGCAGGTCGCTTTGCACCACCTGATCTGCGCGGTAGTATACGTCCTGCATGTTCGATGTATCGACTTTTAGCAGCCGAAAACCAACATCGCGGTCCCAATCACGGTGGCAGTCGCCTTCTAGGATTGCCTTGCCTGCACGTCGGATACGTTCAGCGGAAAGGTCTGCGATGGTCTCGTACCCCTCCTTCGCGGCATCCGACTTTTTATCGGGTCTCTCATCCAGTTGAACGAGAATAAACTTACGATTTAAGCCGTCTTCTGCGTTTGCTTCGAGAACTGCATGTGCGGTGGTTCCTGATCCCGCAAAGAAGTCCAAGACAATCCCACCATTGGTATTATTTGCCCACTTCATAAGTTGTTTAATTAATCGAACTGGCTTTTTGCCATTCGCAAACGCTACTCCCCCCTCCTTGGCAACGTTCCCCATATCTTGGTGAAAGCCCTTCCAAAGATCACCTCTAATCACAGTTCGTCCAAATCTAGGTTTGTAATCATCTGACATTCTATAGTTGAGAGATAGTGGCATCAACGCTTGAAGGGTGCCATTTGCCAATGTAGTCAGATAATACGACCGATGATCGACATTAAACAACTTCCAGCGACCGACCTCGGTGCGGTTGCCGGCTGCTGATACAGGTGGCCTATCGATACGGGCAATCCTATCAAGATTACTATCGATAAACAATCTGGCAGAATCCGATACTGCAAGGAGCTTATCGATATTATTGATGCTAAACTTACCTCTGTTCAGTAGTCCGTATCGCTCAATGTCACTTCCAACTTCGCTATCGCCCAGCAACTTTTCGGAAAGCGCCTCTAATGCACCGTCTTCATCCATCCACGCCGAGTAATGAGTATCAAATGATGTAATACCATCAAGGAGAGGAACGTGTCTTATTTTGTCGAACGCAGAACCTTTTCGAAAGACGTGAACAAACTCAACATTCTTTACTATAGTACCCTGCTGAGCATTGACAGTTTTGGGGCCAGATGTAGTGGACATTTCGACAGCGATTGTGTCTATGAAATTCTCTTCTCCAAATACCTCATCTAGCAGCCTTTTTAAATTGGCAGATTCCTCGTCACTTATAGAGGCAAATATTACTCCGTCATCCGCTAGAAGATTTCGTGCAAGTTTCAGACGAGCGTAGATCATTGTGAGCCAGTCGGAATGAAACCGGCCGTTTGCCTCCGTATTAGCAGTGAGCTTTGAACCGTCCTCGTCTCTTTGATTCGACTTTATGAGGTACCCGTCGACGCTGTCCGAAAAGTCGTCATTGTAAATGAAGTCGCTCCCCGTATTGTACGGAGGATCGATATAAATCATTTTAATCTTACCCAGCATAGTCTCTTGAAGCAGCTTTAGTGCGTCAAGATTGTCGCCATTGATTAAGATGTTATGCGTTCCGTCAAAGTCGAGGCTGCCTTTTCTGACTGGACGAAAGGTTTTTGCAATCGGAGAGTTAGCGAGCAGAAGCGCTTCCCGCTTACCCGGCCACTCTAGTCGATACCGTTCCTGCGGCCCCTCAACGATGTGATCGCTCAATTCCTGGCGCAGTTGATCGAAGTCCACCGCTAGACGCCGGCGCCCCGTCACGTCATCGCGTGCCTCAGTCATGCAGCCTGGGAACAAGTCGCGCAACTTCGCGATATTTTCTTGGCTCATGTCAGGGCTGTGCATCTTCAATTTGTCCATCGTCATTCCCTTACTCATCCATTGTGGCATTGTCGGGATCGCCTCCCGAGAGATGCTCAAGGTCGTTCCGCGCCGCGCGCAGCTTTGCGTTGATCGCCACACGCTTGTTGAACTGCTTCTCGCGGGCAAGGTGTGTCCTGATCCGATCCACCTCACGGGTTTTGGCCCGGATCTCTTCCATCCGCGCCACGCGGGCCTGCATGTCTTCGCCAGCTTCGTTGGAAACCGCTTTTGGCATCAGAGCCGTCAGCAGAGCGTCATAGAGCCCGCCGAGATTAAGCGCGAGCGGCATCGGCTGGCGAGGCCCATCATCCGACACCCAATCGGTTGAAAAATAAGCGCCTACAACCCATTTTTTCGGATCGGCATCGCTGGACCGCTTGAAAGCGGCCACTGCCTTCCGCTTACCAGACCGGCTTAGCTCGAAGATCAATGGGAACGATATCGCGCGATCGATTGCCCGCAGCACCTCTTCGTCGAGCTTGCCAGTGCGTAGGCTGACGCCGAACACCTGAATTTCGCTGACGGCCTTAGTAGCCGAAAGGTTGGTTGTTTCAGGAGCCAGCTTGTACATCCAGACGATCTGATCGACCTGATTAACAAACAGGTCCTTTAGCACCGTGCCAACGCTGGCATGCTCATAGATCCGGTTCTTCGGGACAATGCGCCCGAAGGCGGCAGCCTTGGGGTAATCAAAGAACGCTTCCGTCATTATGCCTTTTCCTCGATAACGAGGAAGGCAATTAGCTCGAAATCATTGAGCCCGGCGATGGAGTGGACCAGCGCCGTAGTCTTCCCGCCACTAAATAAGCTGTCGATGTCCTTCTCTTCCTTGACCTCGATCATCGATCGTATTGCCGTGCTCAGAAGGGTAGAGCAGTGCTCCATTCTGCGACCGTCTTGTGTCCGCTCATTGAAAAGCTGGCAAACCGCATGAATCGGCTGAGCTTGGCCCTTGCAGCTCGCACGAACCAGATCGAGCAGCCGCTTTACCTCAGTGTGTTCGATAACCACCTCATCGTCATGACCGACATAGACGAGATAATAGGGGTGAAGCCGGTTCTGTTGATCGATGTTCACGCTGTCGTGAATGTTTTTGAGCGCGAAAATCACACCGGGCTGGAGGCCAAGCGCAGGCTGCGCCGGCACAACCGCATGCATGCCGTTGGGCAGATGGTCGAGGTCACCATGCTCTTTTATATGGTTCAGCAGGTCCATTCGAAAATCATTGAGGCCAAGATCGGTGATTGAAATTCCGGTCCGCACGTCCTCCAACTCGATAACTTCTTCCTGAAGCCGCTTGAGCTGCTCTTTACGGTAGGCAATGTCACTGCTTTTGGACGTCAGCATATTGTCGTCTCCGGTCGCAGCCACGTCGGCGATCATCATGCGGTTTTCGACGCGTTCCTTGAGGTTAATGTACTCATCGAGCGAGATGTCCGGCCAGTAGCTGACAAGCTGGATCTGGGCGTTGGGTGACCCGATACGGTCGATGCGACCGAACCGCTGGATGATGCGGACGGGATTCCAATGGATATCGTAGTTGATCAAATAGTCGCAGTCTTGAAGGTTCTGGCCTTCCGAAATGCAGTCTGTACCGATGAGAATGTCTATCTCGCCTGCCTCGTGAGGTAGAACCAAGTGTTTTTCTTTTGCGATCGGTGAGAAGAGGGTGAGGATTGATTGGAAGTCATAAGTTTTTTTAAGCGTGCTCTTTGGTGCGTCAGAGCCCGTGACCATTCCACAGTGGATACCGTGCGACTGAAGAAGGTTGGCCGCAAGATTGGCGTATAGGTACTTTGCCGTGTCCGCAAAGGCAGTGAAGATTAGAACCTTCCGGTTCCCGGGATTTATCGGGTCGGCGATCTTGCGCGCGACGACGTTCTTTAGATGTTGAAGCTTGGCGTCGTCCTCAGGACATACTTTGACCATCGATATAATTAGGTCTTCGATCAGCGCGAGGTCTGCGCTAAGGTCATGCTTCCAAGAGGGAATGTCCATATCGGACAGGCTGATCTTTATTTTCTTTCCAACGGTAAACTCGTCAATCCCGCTCAGGTCGTCGTCATCGGAATCCAAAACGGTACTATGAAGATGGTCTGTTACATCCCCGATACCGCCAGCGCGTTCATAGGCTTCAATCGCTTGAAGCGTCCGAGCGATGTTGCCGCTTAGCGCCTGCAGCGTAAGCCGGAATGCTTCGACGGAGCTTTCTAGCCGCTTCAGGAGGTTGGTGGTCATCAAAGCTTGAAGGCTTCGCTCGCGGTCAGCTTGGCGAAGTTTACCGCGACCGCCCTCCACCTGAGTGTCGTAGATTTCTTCGTACTTCCGGAGTCGGCTCTGCAAAATGTAGCTGATAGGGGCGTAGACCGCGAGCCGGAGCGCCGACAGGCTCCGGAAGATCTCATTGAGACCAAGAACGTCCGAGCGATGGGTAATTGGACATTGATAGGACAGTGGCTTAAGCCGTTGCGGGAATTTTCCGATATCTTTGGTATCGTAGAACGTCTCGATGTGCTTCCGCGAGCGCGCAATGGTCACCGCATCGAGCATCTCAAAAAAGTCAAAATCAAGGGCTTTCAAGATTGCCGATGCAGTTCGTTCTTCGGGCGGTAGATCCGACCATACGTTGAACGCCTTTTGAGCCCTCCTGAAAATCTCCTCTATCCCAACGTTAGTTTTTAACTTGCGGCTGAGATTTTCAGACTCGCCTTCATAAGCGAGCGCGAGCTGGTTCCTCAGGTCATTGAAGCGGTTGTTAACTGGCGTCGCCGAAAGCATCAAAACCTTAGTTTTCACCCCGGAACGGATGACCTTGTTCATTAAGTGTTGGTAGCGCGTCTCCCGATTCTTAAAGATATCATTATTTCGAAAGTTATGAGATTCATCGATGACGACCAGGTCATAGTTGCTCCAGTTCACGCGGTTCAGCGGAATGCCGAAAGCCTCTCCTGACGTGCGCGAGAGATCGGTATGGCTTAGCACGTCGTAATTGAATCGGTCTTTTGCGAATATGTTAGTGGTCAGGTTTGTGTTGTAGTTGCGCCAATTATCTGCGAGCTTCTTTGGGCACAGTACAAGAACGGACCGATTGCGCAGTTCGTAATATTTAACTACAGCCAGCGCAGTAAATGTTTTACCGAGACCTACGCTATCTGCCAATATGCAGCCATTATGCATTTCTAACTTGTTTATAATTCCAGTTGCGGCGTCCTTCTGGTAATTAAAAAGCTTGTTCCAGACTAGGCTGTCTTTAAATCCGACCAAATCGTTGGGCATATCATCCCCATCGATCTCTTCTAGGAAATCCTGAAATAAGCTGTAAATTATGTGAAAGTAAATGCGTTCTGGTGGATTCTCTTGGTAGACAGATTCGATATGGTCACAAATAGCGGCAGTTACGTCGCTGACTTTATCGTCGTCATTCCAAATCTGATTGAACAGCTGTAGATAGACCTCAGTGTGTGCAGCATCGTCGATGCGGGTCACGAGGTTTGAGACCGCATCGCCCCTTTGATAGCCAAGATCGACGGCCGTAAAACCACTTACCGGCATATAGGCAACGTCGCCTGTTTCGACACCGGCATGAATGAACTGCTGCATCGGCGCCTTGCTCGTGTTTGACCGAAAGCGAGCCTTCTTTCGTATCCAGTCCGCACACTCGCGCGCGACCGCACGCTGGGTCAGCCGGTTGCGAAGCTGTATCTCGAACTCAGTCCCGTACAGGCCCTGCTCGCGTGTTGCCTTGGGGATGAAGAACTCTCGCCGCTCCTTACGGAGGCGGTCAGTCACTTCCGTTGGCACAAAGGTTGGGGCTGTGAAAATGAACTGAAGGCTTTCGATCTTCGACAACTCCGCTTTCAGGGCGTCGAAAGCGTATATCGAGAAACACGACGCCGCTATCTTGAGCCGAGAACCGCGCCCTAGGGTAGACTTCATATCCTCGCCGAGCAGCAGTGAGGTGTTGTCAATAATCTTCATCGGATTGTGTCTAAGCCAGCTATCCGGGGGGGGCGATCTAAAAAATTTCCATTTTGTTCATTGGAGGATAACAGCTTGTTAACCTCATGCATGGGCCTCCCTTAGATGCCTGGGACAGACACGGCTCTAAAAAAGACTGGCAGCTAGCGGACCAATTTCGCCGTTTTGCGGCAACTAAATCAAAGTCCGATACCCGGGGCAGGGCATGACATCGTCGGTTGCCTGAACAGCGACATAAAAATCAAACCCGAACTTTGCGTCACCTTTGCACTGCCCACGCAAGTCGGGGCTGAGGTATCGCTCATGCCCTGTTTCGCGTATCGAGTGCGCTATCATGAGGGGGCGACGCCTTCGTGCGCCACCCTCGCAATTGTTCGCTTTTAACGCCGCGAATATGAAGGCAATGTTACTATATCATACCTTACCGAAGAGCGTTGGCGATTAGCTTGTGCAGCCGAGAGTGCAGCGCGTCGTTCGCCGCGAGGAACTCGTTGCGCTCCATCGCGCGATCGCCACCACGGAAGTCGGTGACGAAACCGCCAGCTTCCTTGACCAACAGCATCCCAGCCGCGACGTCCCATGGCTTCAGATTAGATTCCCAGAAGCCGTCGAAACGACCAGCCGCGAGCCATGCCAGATCGAGCGCCGCAGCCCCCAAACGACGAATTCCTGCAACCTCAGGCGCAACCGCCCCAAAAATCCGGCTCCATTGCGCGAAATCGCCATGCCCTAGAAACGGGATCCCCGTCGCGATCAGCGATTCCGACAGATCACGCCGCGACGACACGCGTAAGCGCTGGTCGGTGAGCCATGCTCCCCGGCCTTTCTCCGCCCAGAAGCTCTCGTCGGTCAGCGGCTGATACACCAGCGCAGTCGTGACCTCGCGCTTGCCGTTAGGCATCGGCTCCTCGACCGCGATCGAGATGCAGAAATGTGGGATACCGTGAAGAAAGTTCGACGTCCCATCGAGCGGATCGACAATGAAGCGCGGCTTGTTCGGGTCACCCTCGACCTCGCCACGCTCTTCCATGAGCATGCCCCAATCGGGACGGGCGTGACTGAGTTCTTCGAAGATCGTCTGCTCGGCGCGCTGGTCGGCCTGGCTGACGAAGTCGGCCGGACCCTTGCGGCTCACCTGGAGCTGCTGGACCTCGTTGAAGTCGCGGCGCAGGCGCGGCGCGGCCTTGCGGGCGGCGCGCTCGATGACGGTCATGATGCCGGAATGGCTGGGCATGGTATTCTATCTCCCCCCTCCCGCAAGCGGGAGGGGCCGGGGGTGGGCTCGCGCTATCAGCGTCGCGCGGCATCGAAATTGTTCGCGCCGGGTAGGTTGCGCGACGTGGAGGGCGGGCGCCCACCCCCCCGGCCCCCTCCCGCTTGCGGGAGGGGGAGCAGAACTTAGTCCGCGCGCCTTACGTAAGTTTGCTCGTACACGTCGACCACGATCCGCGTACCCGCACCGATATGCGGCGGGACCATCACGCGGACGCCGTTTTCCAGCACCGCCGGCTTATACGAAGATGAGGCCGTCTGGCCCTTCACGACGGCATCCGCCTCGACGATCAGCGCCTCGATCGTGTCCGGCAGCTGGACCGAGATCGGCCGCTCTTCCCAGAGCTCCATTACCACGTCCATGCCGTCCTGCAGGAACGCCGCGGCGTCACCCAGGATGTCGGCGTCGAGCGAGATCTGCTCGTAATTGATCTTGTCCATGAAGGTGAGCATGTCGCCTTCGCGAAACAGGAACTGGAAGTCGACGGTCTCGAGCCGCACCTTCTCGACGCTCTCGGCGGAGCGGAAGCGGGTGTTGTTCTTGCGGCCGTCGATGAGGTTCTTCATCTCGACCTGCATATAGGCACCGCCCTTGCCGGGCTGAGTGTGCTGAATCTTGACGGCACGCCAGATGCCGCCCTCATATTCAAGAATGTTGCCGGGACGAATCTCGACCGCGTTGATCTTCATGACCGATTCCTGCTGGAAAGAGCTATGGGCCGTCGGCTGGAACAGACCCCGCCGAAACCCCAAGCTGCGCGCTCTAACGGGGCTGCTCGCTTCCGGCAAGATTGCTCGTAAGGAGTCCTGTTGATAGCCGTAATCCCAAAGGTCGAGCGAGCGAACCGGAATTCGCTACGCAGCACCTCCGATTACCTCGTCGGCTAGATGTGCGTGTTTGGCCGTGGTTTACTGGAGGACGAGGCCGGGCAGCTTGCCGATGGTTACCAACGGCACATTGTCCATGATCGCGGTGGACGCGAAACTGTTGCGCAGGTCATGAAGCCTGAGATCAAGCATGGAACAGGATCGACGGAAGCCGTTCCACCACGGATCTAACGTAAGCGGTTTCGTCCCGGTTCTGTTCGGGAAGACGGGCGCGCATCCTTCACGGCGAGGAGCCCCGGCTAGAACCGCCAGCAGCGTGGCGAGCATAGGGGAGGGGGACAACGATTCCTCGAGCCCCTCGTCAGCCGTGGGAACGTTCACATCCTACAGAGCTATTTAACTGGAGAGAGACCATCTTGAAGAAGCACCAATAGATCCCTGAGCCTTTTCATGCCAGGGCTTAAGGAGACCCCACTCGCCCCCTTATCAATTTTTCCTATTGTTCGGCGGATGTACCCATACGCTTTGGCCTTCATTTTATCATCCGAAGCCGCATTTGACTTTGTTAACGCTCCAATTAAGCTGTCAGCTGCCTCGGGAGAGATATCCCATTTTTTAGAGGGAAGGCTGCCGATCATAGAAAGGTAGTCGTCGATATCGCCTCGTGAGTAATTTACAAATGTTTCTAAGGTTCTATCTAACCAGTTCAACGTTACCTGTGGATCAAGTTCTCTTGCTGTTCTACCGATCCACAATGACTCTAGGTAAGAAAGTGCCGATGAGCTAAGAAGGTCGACAGCTTTTTCTCGGCTGACGCCGAGCATTGACTGTGCTTCGGCCGCGTAACAACGGCCCAGCTTCCCAAGAAACTCGCTACGGTAGCGGACACCTAGTTTCTCCTTTGCTAGGATTCGCTCGCAAAGTGCGCGGGCCTCGCCAATGCCGTAACCGGACTGGTACTCAAGATGATACCATGCTCGCATCATATATATATCAAAATAGTTTAATGCTTCTGCAGCACGGAAACATTCTCTTGCCTGCTCGCGCCGCGGCCCACCAAGTTCGGCATAGGCTTGACCTATCAAACCACGAATACGAGGGTTAGCCATTACCGGGTCATGCTGTGATATGGACTGGGCTACGTCAGCCATGGCAGAGAAATCGTGTTTGCGTATTAGCCGATCAAGCCGAACAATGAGTGCTGCTTCCTCTGGGGTATACCTAGCGCCTTCCTGAACAAACAACTCAACTCGTCGACGTATTAGATCGACTCTATTGAGCTGTTCGGAAACAATACAGACAAAAGGAATCGCAGGAGTAGCAAGCTGATAAAGTGTTTCGCCTTGCTCATTTTCAATGGTAGTCAGAAATATACTTCCACATTCACTGATAGCATCCCGTACGCGGCTCGACGTCATGGTAAGCAGGTTCACAATAGTCGTGAAGCTGACGGGTTCCTTCAAAAAGAATAAAGCGGCCAAAACTTCGCGCGCCTTTCCATCTCGATCGAGCTGGTCATACTCACGCTGATAAAGATACTGCCGTGCATCATCGCCTCCCTTATCCTTAAAGTCGGCGAGCGCATCTTTATATGAGCTCGAATGCTTGCGAAGGCCAATGACCGTTTCTATAAGTAATGGCAAAGCAGAGGTTGCTTCATCTATCTTTGGCACGTATTCTGGCGTAGGCTTACTAACGTTGAACTGCTCGCATACTGCGTCCAGGAATTCATGGAATTCCGCCCCCTCGGACAGTCCTGGGACGGGCAAAGACGACCGCATTGCGTAAGACGGCGGATAGCGAAGAGTGTACAAAATCTTTGTTCTTTTTGTTCCATGCACGCTCTTTAAAAATAGTGGCTCCTCGCCGGTATCTACTTTCCGACGACTAAGAGCATCGATGTCATCAATCACAACCAAACCTGAGTATGACGAAAACAGTTCTTCAAGTAGAGACAGAGCTTCGTCTTCGGTAATCCCGGTCAGCGCTTCTGCATCGAAGTGTCCACTGTGATATAATATTTGCTGGAACTGACTCTCAGCATTATCAAATTGACGAAGCTGAAAGCGCTGTTGTTTTCCATTCAGTGTATGAAGCTCGGTCTCCTTAGCCGATATGTATATAACGTAGTCAACGCGCTCACCACGTGGAAGTGAGACATTATATCCATTTTCTGCAAGACTGCGCGCAAACTCATACGCAAGAGTGCTTTTACCTGATCCACCGGGCCCACTTAAGTACATGCGAGGCTGATCGCCAAAGACGAACCAGTCCCAGAGATCCCCCAGGAGAGCTTTCCGGCCAATAAAATCGGCCATGGTTGCAGGCGACGGCGGCATCGACCTGTGGATAGGAAGGCTCGTATCCGCTGACTCAGCGGGTAACGCGAGTCGGGAGGAATAAAGGGTTGGAAGATGAACCGCATCCGCTTCCAAAACCTCATGCCTGTCACGTATCCAGAGCTTCCCAACTGGGTAGGGGCCAACCTCAGCCTGAAGTTTGACGGGTTTGGATGATCCACGTCTGGGTACTAAAAGAACACATATGGCTTTTTCATCTAAGCCAGGCATTACGTAAGAACGGGTAATGCATTCTATGCTTCTTCCGGTTGCGTCCGAGAGAACCCGATTTAGCGATTCAGCATCAACTGGCGTAGTAACACCACATACAGTCATCACGCGATCGTTAACGCCAAATACTATTAGGCCGCCAAACGAGTTATACATCGCGAGGATCAGACGCACGATTCCGGCGCCGTAACCGTCACTAAATTTTGACGGAACCTTATCTTTGTAGTCAAGGATGTACGTCTCTTGAACGACAAACCTGATTTCGTTCTTGTCCCACGCAGAGCCGAAAAGCGTTTCGCCGTCTGCAGGTAATTCGCCCCGTTCGATATGCGTCCACAAAGTGGTCAGCTCTTCCCGCATACGCTTCCTCAACCCTTACAGTTCCGCTCGTCCATTCGGCACAGTGCCTCAACTTGGGCGTCGAACAAAAGCGTTTAGCCGGCTACTTGCCAGCTTTCGAGACGGTTTTGATCGAGAATGGAACGATCAGTCGTTTAACGGACACCTCGTTTTAGACCAGTTCCTGCCGGCCGAGGAGGGTAATGCGGTACGGCTCCGAGATTGGCTATGCGACGCGCTATCGCCGATGGCTCACCGCGATCCCCGCCGGATTGCGCTTACAGAGCGGGTACGGATCGAGTTGGAAGGGCAGGCGCGCCTCGCCAAGGACTCTAAGGCAGCCGCTGACGCCATTGACCTAGCGGTACGGTTGCGAGTGCGGCGTCCGGGCGCTGCAATGTCAGCCGCGCTGTATCCGAATTGGTTCGTGCCGGCTTGGTCCGCCGGCACGATCATGGCCGGCGTGTAGATCATCACAACCGCGGAGCTCGGCGGGGATCCGTCTATACACTTACCGCCGGGGCAGATCGCTCGTTGCGGAACGGTTGTTGAGGCGAAAGTCTGGCTGCAAGGCCAGTTATTTAGACGATGTTCCTACAGAGCTTGTCCTGAACGAGGCTCCGCTCTCGAGAGAACCGCCGCCAGGCTCAGATGTCTGCATCTGGATCTAGCCGGTCCGGCATACTTCTTGGTACCAAACGGTAGCCATTACGTTGATACCATCCGGTACCTTTTCGTCGGTCGTTTGATCGGCGATGCGATCTTACCTCAGTAGCCGGTAGGATCAGGCGATCATTCGCTCGATAGCTGCCCCGATCTGTTCCGCTGCATCAAGGACATGATTGTCATCAAGGTGGGCATAGCGCGACGTCGATTGCGTGTTGTTGTGTCCGAGCAGGCGACCAATCATTGGCAGCGTTTCCCTATTCATCGCCGCGTGACTCGCGAACGTGTGCCGAAGGTCATGAACTCGAACCCCCGGTAGCCCGGCTCTGTCACGGATCGACGGCCAGTGATTGCCGATGCGCAGTACCGGCTTGCGCAGCACCGGGTTCCAAAACAGCCACGCCACGCCCCGCTGGCGGGGTATGGCGGCGATCACTGCCCGGGCCTGATCACCCAACCAAACGGTGCGCGGCCCAGTCTTGCTATCGCGCAGCTTCAGCCGGTTGCCCTTTACGTCTGCCCATTGCAGGCCGGCCACCTCGCCCGAACGACACCCCGTCAACAGCAAGAGGGTATAGTCGTCGACGTTCATTGCCTTCGCTCTCCACCTTGCACTAGGCTCCATTCGAGAAAGCGGACAGGCAGCGCCCGCTCGACTGCGGGGTACATAAGCTTAATACCCGCGGTTTACCAAGATGAACGAAAGGCCGAAGTTAGGAAGCGGCAAACAGGTCCTGAATGACCGGGAATGGGTCTCGCTGGTCGAAAAGCAACTCGCTCGATCGTGCTTATTAGGCGTGCTTTCGGCGTAACTGCATGGCCTTACCGCTCACTCGTGTAGGCGCAGCCGACAACAACGCGTTCAGTTTGGCTGTGCCGGCGCTTGCGATGGCTTGCGCCGTCAGGAGCTTGCACTCGAACTTGAGATGCACACCGCCTTGGCCCTCCCCGATAGTCCACACGCAGACGACCAATATGTCGAATTTGGCCGTGTCTAAACGCTCGAAAACGCTGCGATCCCCCTTTCGACGTTGGCGAATCTCGTAGCGCCGCTCACCGCGCATCGCATCTATCGCGTCTTCCCAAATCTCCGTTGGGCGTAGGTTGAGCCGCTTCGTCGCGAAGCGTTCTGCCGCGCATGGAAACGAGGCGCCCGCTCCGCCACTTAGCAGCGTCGCGCATTCGGATTCACGCTGGCGCCGCCAGTACGTCTTTCTTAGCTGAGTCATCTTGTTAATCAGCACCAAAAGAATTGCTGATCAGTAAATGGGCCGCCTGGCCGAAGGGCGTACGCTTCGTGGTCTCCGCGTCGATTAATATGTGACCGCAAATGAAAGGCGGCCCGAGAGGCCAACATCCACGGCCGTGATACGCATTCAGCACCTCGCCACCACTGCACAGCCTCGCACACCACGCCTTCCATCGGGATAGACAGGTCGCATCGATGCCGCCAAACTCCCTGGATGCAGCTCAATCCGATCCACGTTACCGTCTTTAAACTTCTTGAAGGCCGCCTTTTTCGCATACCTGGCTATCAACGGTCCTACTCTTGGGGTCGGCATCAGCGGGCCGATCTCTTTCGCGATATCGAGGAAGCCCAGCGGTCCGGCCGTGACCATTTCATGGCGACGGTCGTCGGCTTGGCCCGTGAGACAATCGGTATCGGCGCGGAGGAGTTTCGTGTCGTCGAGTTGGTGGACGGACAGCAGCGTATCACCACGCTCGTCATCCTCCTCAAGGCGATTGAGAAAGCGTTGGGCGCTGAAGATGCCGCCGCACAAAAAGCCAAGCAGGGCCTTGCGGACCTTCTGGTAAAAGGGGACGAGCACAGCCTCGTCCTGCTGCAGACCAACCATGACAGCAGCCACGTCTTCACGGATTATATCCGAAAGGGCGGCGTCGACGAGACTATCGTGGTCACGGCGGCTGATTGCAATGTCGTCGACGCCATCACCGAATGTGAGCGCTTCGTGGCCGGGTGGAGCGCGGACGGCGGGTTGGTCGGCCTTTTGTCGACGGTCCGCAACCGGATGTCGATGATCCTGCATGAGGTGGCCGACGAGTCCCTCGTTTACCGGGTGTTCGAGGTCCTCAACAGTCGCGGGCTCGACGTGAAGTGGATCGACAAGCTGAAAAGCCAGCTTATGGCCTCGATCTACGAACATGTCCCCGCCGGCACGCGAGAGCCGGGACTCGCGGAGATGCATGTCATCTGGCAGACCATTTACCGGACCATCGGGACTGTTGCGGATCACGCCGACGAGGCGTTGCAGTTCGCCGGTACTTTCGCCCGTGAAAAGGCGCCCAATAAGGTTTTACCCCAGGAGGAAGCGGCGCGCGAGATCCTTCAGGCGGGCGGTCAGGCCCTGAAGCCGATCATCGCGGCTGCTCGGAAGTTGGAGGCGATAAACAGGTACGTCCACGAGCTTCATAGTGACAACAGACGCCGGGCGCCGGCGAAAGTGTTGCAGGCCCGGTTCGTGGCGGTTGCGATCATGGCGCGCAATCTTGACGCGGCTACGACCGCAGATCTACTTGAACGGTGGGAGCGCTCCTCGTTCCGCCTGTTTGGGATCGGGCGCTTGGACGCCCGTTCCTATAATCGGGAATATACCCATCTCGGGCACGCGATTGCCGCCGGGCTTGATGCCAAGGCGGCTGGCAAGGCCATCGATGCCCTTGGCGAGGATTTTGACCTCGAGGAGCGCATGTCGCTCAAGAGCTATTGGGACGAGTGGTACTGGCGCCGCGAAGACACCCGTTATGTTTTCTGCCGCTATGAAGAGTATCTCGCCGCGAAAGCCGGAGGCTCTATCAACGCGTCCGAGTGGAACAAAATCTGGGCAACCGACCCGGCAAAATCGATCGAGCATGTGAAGCCACAGCACACCGAGGTCGGCTATCTGCATAACCTTGGAAACCTGACCATGCTACCGCCCGGCGTGAACTCGTCCCTTGGCGGTCGCGCTCCCAACGAAAAAGCTGACACCTACGTCGAGTGCGGATTGCGTGGCACGGCAGCGATCGGCCGCGAGATCAATGCCGGTCTCAAATGGGACAAGGCCGCGGTGACCGTACGCTGCGAAACCCTGGACGCCTTCATCCGGAAGCACTGGAAGATCTGACCCTGAACCCGCGGCGACGTCCTGCCTTGGTCAGCGATGACGAACGGATGGATGGCCCTGCGTCTGCTCGGCTGCCGCCCGATCGGTCTCGCCGATCGTCGAGCGCACCCCCGCCTTGATGTTTCAATCGGGCAACGCACTGATCGTAATTTAGAGGCCGCTTGCGCCAACAGCGGACCTTCGCGGCGTCAAGATCGGATGGCCGCCTCGTCCCGCTTTTGCCAATCGGGAAACAGTCAAAGGCTTGCGGAGCCGTGATGAATGAACGTCTGAAGTTGGGAAACGGGCAGGTGCCTCTGAGCGTCCACAATTGGGTCATAGGCAGTTGGCATTCGGTCCGCTGCCTGAACAGCCAAGAGGGAGATTGCGGCCCTTTCAGGCTTGGGCGTCGCCGGCTCGGTCAATCTCGGTCCGAAGACCGGGGGCGGCGTTTTCAGTGGCGGACGGGGTTGAGTTGCGGCGGAAGAATCCGCTGGCTGCACCATAGAGCCAACCGCCGCCCTTCGCGGCCCCCGTTTTCGCAATAGTCACCCCGTGACCGACGGCGTCCACTGTAGCGCTCGCTCCATGTCCGACCGCTTTGGCCCCATCAGTTGCAACGTTCGCGAACGTGGTCAGTCCGGCGGCCGCTAAGTCCCTCACTGACGGTCCGGCCGGGTGTGCTTCTAGACCCTCTCGTATACGCCTTGCCTCGTAGGCAGCGAGATTGAACGACCGCAGGTTGTAGGCAAACCAAGATCCAGTGCCTGCGGCATAGACCGCCGTGGCGACCCAGCCCCACACAGTTGCCTTGCTCGCGACCTGCCCGCCCACGGCTGCGGCTTCGGCCGCGCTCGGACCTGCCTTCAAGAGGGCCGTGATCGCCTTAATTTTGCGCCCCCCGTCGACGGCAGTTTTGGCGATCGACATAGCCTTCTTAGCATCCAGCGGGGTTCCGGTTCCTAACAAACCCGCGGCGGTCTCTTGCACGGTCGCGAGAGCGGTACCCTGATGGCCCGTAATCAACGCGGCCCTTTCCTCCGCAGTGAGATCGTACAGGTCGGCTATGTCATTGGCTGCGGCGTCGAGGCTGCTGGAACTGAATACAAGCGCCTTTCCAGCGGCCGTGATGCTTCGGCCCATGATCAGCCTGTTGGCCTGCGAATACAAATCGTCCAGCTCTTCGATCGTCATTACGCTGCTCCCCCTCAATCGATGCCTTGATGAGGGCATACCAAGATCTTGGCTTGGATATCGATCACGGTGCGTACCAAGCCATCAGCCTCGTTGCCGCACGGGCCGCATCTCGTCTAGAGCAGCAGTCAAGAACAAGGCAGTGTGAGTAGGTCCATGGTCTTCCGTGGTGGTAGTCTCGGCTATGCCGATACGCCGCTGCTGAGTCTTAAAAGCGAGGCCGAACTTGACGGGCAACAGGCGGCTGATGGTCCGCGGTAAGGTAGCAACCAGGCGGGCAAGTTCATCGAGAGAGCGGTCGGCCAAATGCCGACTTTGGCTGAATGCTGACACTCTTCATTCGGTCCTCGAAGGGCGGCTTCGTCCCACTTCTTGTCATTCCACGGCCACACGTTGAGGCGTCAAGCGGACATGAACGGATGTCTGAAGTTGGGGAGCGCCCAACGACGGCCGAATGTCGTCTTGTAGGTCTTAGGCGCACAGCTCCCTAATCCGCCGCATATGATCTTGTAGGAATCTCTCTCGGGGCGAAGCGCATTTCATCCCAGCGACTTTACCTCTTACCAGCCATCTCAGCCCCACATCCCAGAGAAACGCGGCGATCTCGAGCCAACAAGGGGAAGCACGCCCAAGGCGTACTCCTGTCACAGAGGTCCGGTTTCGGTGTCAAAGGATAGATCGCTGGATGCCCCGTGAGGATTCGAACCTCAATAGGCGGTATCAGAAACCGCAGTCTTACCATTAGACGACGGGGCATCAGCGAGGGCGCGATCTAGGCGGGGGAGGTCGGGCTGTCAACGCCAAGATCGTAGGGATTTGCCACATCGCTTGCGTAATCGCTGCACCCCGCTACATTCGATGCCAAGCACCGGGTGGGTATTTTCCTGCGACGGCAGATATAGATAGCGAGTTTTGCGGCGATGGGGGATGTTTCCGCCCGAATGCCGTTCCGGCAGGGGTCTCCTGCCCGTCCGGCGGCGACCCGGCCCGGCCGAGGGCGGTGGGCCGATGCGCAGGCGTTTGCCGCGCTGGATCTCGGCACCAACAATTGTCGATTGCTGATCGCGCGACCGCAGGCGGGCGGGTTCGCGGTGATCGATGCGTTCTCGCGAATCGTTCGGTTGGGCGAAGGTCTGGCGTCGACCGGCAAGCTCAGCGATGCGGCGATCGAGCGGACGATCTCGGCGTTGCGGGTATGCTCGGACAAGTTGCAGCGTCGCAACGTCACGCTGGCGCGGTCGGTCGCGACCGAGGCGTGTCGGCAGGCCTCGAACGGCCCCGACTTCATCGCCCGCGCGCTCGCCGAGACGGGGATCCATCTCGACATCATTTCTGCCGAGGAGGAGGCGCGGCTGGCCGTGCTCGGCTGCCATGCGCTGATCGAGCCCGGCGAGGATCCCGCGCTCGTGTTCGATATCGGCGGCGGGTCGACCGAACTCGTGCTGATCGATACGTCGACGCCGATCCCGACCGTGCTCGACTGGCATTCGGCACCATGGGGCGTGGTGTCGCTGACCGAGCATGCCGGTGGCGGCGAAGGCGAGGACGGTCGCCGTGCCGCCTATGCGCGGATGCGCAGCGTGGTCGCGGACAGTTTCGCGGGGTTCGCCAGCCGCCTGCCCCGGCACGTCGCGCGGCCCCGGCTGCTCGGAACCAGTGGCACGGTGACGACGCTCGGGAGCGTGCATCTCGGGCTCAGCCATTACGACCGCTCGGTCGTCGACGGGCTGATCGTGCCTGCCTCTGCGATGCGGAAGATCAGCGCCGACCTTTCCCACATGTCGATCACGGAGCGCGCCAAGCTGCCGTGCATCGGCAACGAGCGCGCCGACCTGGTGGTCGCGGGCTGTGCCATTCTGGAGACGATCATGGATTTGTGGCCCGCCGAACGGCTCGGCATCGCCGACCGCGGCATTCGCGAGGGCATTCTCCGCCGGTTGATGGGCGCGCCTAAACCGGGCAAGTCGGGCGTGGCGGCATGAGCCGCGGCGGCTCCGGCGGGCATGTCCGCGTCCTCACCGCGCGGAAACGCACCGCGCAGTCGACGCGCTGGCTCGAGCGCCAGCTGAACGATCCGTATGTGAAGCGCGCGAAGGCCGACGGCTATCGCAGCCGGGCCGCGTACAAGCTGATCGAGCTCGACGAGCGATTCGAACTGATCCGCGGGTCGAAGCGCGTCGTCGATCTCGGCATCGCGCCAGGCGGCTGGGCGCAGGTGATTCGGCGTCGGATCCCCAAGGCTGCGGTGGTCGGGATCGACTTGCTCCCGGTCGACCCGATCGAGGGCGTGACGATCTTCGAGATGGATTTCCTCGACGATGCCGCGCCGGGTAAGCTGATCGAGGCCTTGGGCGGCGCGCCGGATCTGGTGTTGTCCGACATGGCGGCGAACACGGTCGGGCATCCGCAGACCGACGCGCTCAGGACGATGGCGCTGGTAGAAACGGCACTGCACTTTGCGTGCGAGGTGTTGGAGCCGGGTGGCACGTTCGTGTCGAAGGTGTTCGCGGGCGGCGCCGATTCGGAACTGGTCGCGGAGATGAAGCGCAACTTCAAGACGGTGAAGCACGCCAAGCCGCCGGCGAGTCGCAAGGGGTCGGTCGAATGGTTCGTGGTGGCGCAGGGGTTTAAAGGCAGAGACCCGAAATAGCGCAGCTATTTTCGGATAAGTCGAAAGCCCGGCCAGCGTCGCACAGCGACGACTGACGACGTGGCTTTGCCACGGCGCGACCAGCTCTCTCTAAAAGGCCGCCGGCAAAGCCGTCGTCGGATGGGTTCGCTAAAGCGACCCACCGGCCGAGCCAGCGATTGCGCGACACTCCGCTCGCGCATCGGCTCGGGCGTGGCCGAGCCTATCGCTGGCTTAGCGCAACAATATGATCGAACACCGCCGGGTGCAGCGGCTTGGCAAACGCGCAGCCATATTTGAACTTGTCGCGCCAGGCCACGACCGCCTCCAGCGCGGCGAGTCCCGGTAGCGTCAGCCACACCACCGTTCCCGGCCAGAGCGTAAAACTGGTTTCCGCGCGAAACCCCGAGAGCGACAGGTCGGTGACCTCGATCTCGAACCGTGTCTGACCGCGATCGCGCAAATGCGCCCGCATCTTCACCGCTTTGCGGAGCGACTGACGGAGCTCTTCGCTGGTCAGATCGTGGGGCAATGGAGTCGCAGGCTGTGTCATGCGAGGATAATGCCCTGAAAAGGGTTACTTTTATGCAAACGCGGTCGCAGGCCGAACATGTCTGCGTTTTGGCGACGTTTCTCGGCAATCTTAGGACGTCACGACCGAAAGGCTACACAAAGCTTTGGCTGTAGCTAGGCTGACGCGGGCAACGCTGACACCCAAAAACTACCCAAAACTCAATGCACTTGGTCAGCCGATTCGCTTCTATTGCAAACGAGACGCAACTGCAAATGCCTTAAGGGTGGATTTGCTGGCCGCCCTGTGCTTTACGCCCAACCAATTCCCGAGTTTCCTAAAAATTGCGTGGAGCCTTCCCGATGAACATCCATGAATACCAGGCCAAGGAACTGCTGGCCAAGTTCGGCGTCCCCGTGCCTGCCGGTTTCGCGGCACTGACCGTCGAGGAGGCCGTCGAGGCCTCGAAGAAGCTTCCCGGACCGCTCTATGTCGTCAAGGCGCAGATCCACGCCGGCGGCCGCGGCAAGGGCAAGTTCGTCGAGCTCGGCCCCGACGCCAAGGGCGGCGTGCGCCTCGCCAAGACCGCGGACGAGGTTCGCGCAGCCGCGACCGACATGCTCGGCAACACGCTCGTCACCATCCAGACGGGTGACGCGGGCAAGCAGGTCAATCGCCTGTACGTCACCGACGGCGTCGACATCGACAAGGAATTCTACCTCGCGCTGACGCTCAACCGCACCACCGGCCGGGTGATGATGGTCGTCTCGACCGAAGGCGGCATGGACATCGAGGCCGTCGCGCACGACACGCCCGAGAAGATCCAGTCGATCGACATCGACCAGGCAACCGGCTTCATGCCGCATCACGGCCGCGCCGTTGCCGCTGCGCTGAAGCTGACCGGCGATCTCGCCAAGCAGGCCGCGAACACCGCGTCGAAGCTGTATGACGCATTCATGGGCACCGATGCCGAGCAGATCGAGATCAACCCGCTCGCCGTGACGAACGACGGCAAGCTGATGGTGCTCGACGCGAAGGTCGCATTCGACGGCAACGCGCTGTTCCGCCACAAGGACCTGCTCGAACTGCGCGACGAGACCGAGGAAGATCCCGCCGAACTCGAAGCGTCGAAGTACGACCTCGCCTACATCAAGCTCGATGGCGACATCGGCTGCATGGTCAACGGCGCAGGCCTGGCGATGGCGACGATGGACATCATCAAGCTCAACGGCATGTTCCCGGCCAACTTCCTCGACGTCGGCGGCGGCGCCAACAAGGAGAAGGTGACTGCGGCGTTCAAGATCATCCTCGCGGATCCGAACGTGAAGGGCATCCTCGTCAACATCTTCGGTGGCATCATGAAGTGCGACATCATCGCCGACGGCATCGTCGCCGCGGCGAAGGAAGTGAACCTCTCGGTGCCGCTCGTCGTCCGCCTCGAGGGCACGAATGTCGAGAAGGGCAAGGAGATCCTCGCGAACTCCGGCCTCGCGATCGTTCCGGCGAACGATCTGGGCGATGCCGCGAAGAAGATCGTCGCAGAGGTGCAGAAGGTCGCGGCCTAACCGCTGCCGACGACGCATACTGATTCTGCGAAAAGAGGGGCTCGGACGGAAACGTCCGGGCCCTTTTTCGTTGATGTCGCACACTGTTCGGCAGGTGGTCCGATCGGCATCTCGCCGTGACGCTACGGCATAGCGATGTTTCCATACCGGACTTGCGAAAACGACGTGAAACCGCCATCTGTCCGGCCAACGCCGCCGGGCAACCAGCGGGCGAAACGAATAGATTCACCTTGGAAGGAACCCCGATGAAGGTGCTGGTGCCGGTCAAGCGCGTGCTTGACTACAACGTGAAGCCTCGCGTGAAGGCGGACGGAACGGGCGTCGATCTGGCGAACGTCAAGATGAGCATGAACCCGTTCGACGAGATCGCGGTCGAAGAGGCAATCCGCCTGAAGGACAAGGGCGTCACCGAGATCGTCGTCGTCTCGATCGGCGAGCAGAAGAGCCAGGAAACGCTGCGGACCGCGCTCGCGATGGGCGCCGACCGTGCGATCCTCGTCGTCAGCGAGACTAAGGTCGAGCCGCTGGGCGTCGCCAAGATCCTCGCCAAGATTGTCGAGGAGGAAAAGCCCGACCTCGTGATCCTCGGCAAGCAGGCGATCGACGACGACAACAACCAGACCGGGCAGATGCTCGCCGGTCTCCTGAATTGGGGCCAGGGCACGTTCGCGTCGAAGGTCGAGATCGCCGACGGTTCGGTGAACGTGACGCGCGAAGTCGATGGCGGCGCGGAGACGGACACGCTGAAGCTGCCCGCGATCATCACCACCGATCTTCGCCTCAACGAACCGCGCTATGCCTCGCTGCCGAACATCATGAAGGCGAAGTCGAAGCCGATGGCGCAGAAGACGCCGGCCGATTTCGGCGTCGACGTCACGCCGCGCCTGACCACGCTGAAGGTGGTCGAGCCCGCCAAGCGCTCGGCCGGGATCAAGGTCGCCGATGTCGACGCGCTGGTCGGCAAGCTCAAGGAAATGGGAGTCGCCAAGTGAAGACGCTCGTCTGGGTCGAACATGACGGTCAGACCGTCAAGGATGCCACGCTGTCGGCGGTCACGGCCGCGTCGCAGCTCGGCGAAGTCCATCTGCTGGTCGTCGGCCAGGGCGTCGACGGCGTCGCTGCCGAGGCCGCGAAGATCGCCGGCGTCGGCAAGGTGCACGTCGCCGACGACGCTGCGTTCGCGCATGCGCTGGCCGAGAACGTCGCGCCGCTGATCGTCGAGCTGATGCGCACGCACGATGCGTTCGTCGCGCCATCGACCACGCATGGCAAGAACATCGCCCCTCGCGTGGCAGCGTTGCTCGACGTCATGCAGATCAGCGACATCCTGTCGGTCGAGAGCGAAGGCACGTTCACGCGGCCGATCTACGCCGGCAACGCGATCGCAACCGTCCAGTCGACCGACGCGAAGAAGGTCATCACGGTGCGCGGCACGGCATTCGCCAAGGCCGCGACCGAAGGTGGTTCGGGCGAGATCGAGGCGGTCGCATCGACCGGCGACAAGGGCCTGTCGACCTTCGCCGGCTCGGAGATCGCCAAGAACGAGCGTCCCGAGCTGACCAGCGCGAAGATCATCGTCTCGGGCGGC
Source organism: Sphingomonas sp. PP-CE-3A-406 (assembly GCF_003688625.1). Lineage (GTDB taxonomy): Bacteria > Pseudomonadota > Alphaproteobacteria > Sphingomonadales > Sphingomonadaceae > Sphingomonas. The sequence continues at coordinate 362,919 of NZ_RCWY01000003.1, read as the reverse complement.
CGCGCGCTGGCGTCGAGCGAGCAGTTCCACGCGACGATCGATCCGCTCGCGGACAAGCTTGGTGCGGGCGTCGGTGCCTCGCGCGCGGCGGTCGACGCGGGCTATGCGCCGAACGATTATCAGGTCGGCCAGACCGGCAAGATCGTCGCGCCGGAAGTGTATGTCGCGGTCGGGATCTCGGGCGCGATCCAGCATCTCGCGGGGATGAAGGACTCGAAGGTCATCATCGCGATCAACAAGGACGAGGACGCCCCGATCTTCCAGGTCGCGGACATCGGCCTGGTCGGCGATTTGTTCAAGATCGTGCCGGAATTGACGGCGAAGCTGTAGGCGAATGCCGCTGCGCAAGGCGAAGCCAGTGCAACAGCGGGCCCGGCCGGCGGCGCATTAGCGCCGACCGACGACGCGGGATTTACTCCCGCGGCGCGCGCCACGAACGGGCGGTGTGACTTAAGTCGCGCCGCCCGTTTTAGCGTCTGCCGAACGCACAGGTCTGCCGACGCCCAACCGATTTGCTTACAAATCGAGGTCTATTTCGCTCAAAGTGGACACCTCCCCGGCGCAGGCCGGGGCCCAATTGGGAAACGGCGATAACGACGGACGGTCCTTCGTTACATCGACCTTTCCACTTGGACCCCGGCCTGCGCCGGGGAGGTGCATCTATCGAAGCGGGATACGTACCGAATACGTCCGGAGTACCGAGATCGTTCGCGCGCCCTCAAGCGCAGTTGCCGCCCACCGCCCGCCTCCCCAATTACCCTGCATGTACGGCGTCCACCCGAACCCGCGCGACCGCCTGATATCCGCCACCGGCGCCGCTTTACTCTGCGCCATCGTCGGCTACGCGCTCATCCTCGGCCTCGGCGTCAGCATTCCCACCGCTATTCCCGACGCGCTGAAGACATTCGTCGTCGGCCCGGCACCTCCTCCACCTCCGCCCGAAAAGATCATTCCCCGCCCCGCGAAAAGCCATCGCCCCGAAGGCGCTGCCTCACCCGCCAACCTCCGATCGAAGGCGACCGAAGTCGTCGTTCCCAAACCGATCGTCCCGCCCGTCGTACCGCCCCCACCGATCATCGCCGCACTCAAACCCGGCCCCGGCAGCGACGCCACCACTGGTGCAGCGCCCCTCCCCGGACCCGGCGCCGGCGCAGGCGGCGAGGGGAACGGCACGGGCAGCGGCCGCTCCGGAAATGGCGACGGCGATGGTGGCGACGAGACTCCGCCCCGCCTCCTCAAGGGCCGCTTCAAAAACAAGGACTTCCCCAACGCCGAGGCGGTGATCGGTGCGGGCGGGATCGTCGGCGTGCGCTACACCGTCGAGACCGACGGCAGCGTCACGCACTGCATGATCACGCGCTCCAGCGGCAACGGCGTGCTCGATGCGACCACCTGCCGCCTGATCGAATTGCGCTTCCGCTACCGCCCCTGGCTCGACGCCGCCGGCCGCCCGGTTCGCTCTACCGTCGTCCACAACCAGGAATGGGTGAACCAGCTCGGCCCGCCGTCACGCGGTAACTGAAGCCGACCGCCCCAGCCGGCCGCCACTGAGCACCCGCGCAATTGACGGCGAGAGCGCCATCAGCACCTGCCCCAGAGCGATCGTGACGCCGAGCACCAGCAACGGCTGGACCAGCAGATATGCCGGATACAGCCCGGCCCCCAGCGCGCCGGTCGCCAATCCGATCACCGGCCCGAACAGCCACAGCAGCACCAGGTGATCGCAGAATGCGAGAAACCCGTACCGCTCGATCCCGCGCAATCGGTCCGCAACGTTGCTCCCAGCCAAGCCCCAGGCGAGCCGCCAGAACAGCACCGCCGACGCCAGTCGAAACACGATATCGAATGCCGCCATCAGATGCGGATGTGCATCGAAGACCGCGTTCCCGAGCAGCGCGGTCCACAGCCGCGGCGCGATCAGTACGACGAATGGCAGCGCGCATAGGGCTACAGGCCACCCCGCCACCCGCTCCGCCACGCCAAATCGCCGCGCGGCGATCCCAGCGGTAAAGAAGAGCAGTATCTGCGGTCGCAGCAACAACGGAACGTGAACCCCGGCCACGCTCCACACCATCACAATCAGCGCGACCACCGCCAGCCACGCGCTCGACGCGCGCACCAGAACCGGCGCGATCATCATGCAGACGAACAGGTCGCGCAGGAACGGCATCTGCACGTTGATATCGTCGGCATGCACCATCGGAACGAGTTCGTTCAACGTCCATCCGATACTCGACGGCGTCGGCGCCTTCAGATCGCCGAACGTCGCCGCCGCCCCGACCAGCACCAGCGCGATTGCGTTCCACAAGACCATCGGCAGCAGGATCGTGCGCGCCTTGCCACGCAGGAACGCGCCGTACGGTTGCCTCGTCGCGGTCGACACGACCAGCCAGCCCGAAATCATCCCGAGCAGCGGCACCGCGCTACGTCCGAACACTTCGCCGAGCATCGTTCGCAGCACCGCCTGCCAGCTGAACGCTACCGCAGCCAGCTCCTCCGCGGTGCGGCCGGTCCAGGCGTGGACGTAGACGATCCCCATGATCCCGATCAGCCGCGCGATCGCGATCGCAGTGGACAGGCGCGTATCGTTGGTTCGGGCACTGCTTCCGGCGCGTATCTCGATCGATCTGGTGCTCAAGTCCGCCACTTCGCTCTGGTTCGGCGCCGCGTACCCGGCTTGTCGCGCGCGATCACCTCCTTCAGGATGAAACGGCCGTTACGGGGGACCAAGAGATGATCGCCGCCTTCCTGCTCATCGCCGCGCAGTCGAGCCCGGCTTCGGTGCCGGACCCGCAGATCGCGCGGCGCGTCGCGCGCGTGCTGGAGCGCAGCCCGGTGATCGACGGTCATAACGACCTCGCCTGGGAGATACGCGAGCTGCACGACGCGAAGGCCGAGGCGGTCGATCTTTCCGTGGACACCACGCGGCTGCCGAGCCCGTTGCAAACCGACATTCCCCGCCTGCGCGAAGGTCATGTCGGCGGACAGTTCTGGTCGGTCTACATCCCCGCCGATGCGCCGCGCGCGGTCGAGATGACGCTGGAGGAGATCGACATCGTCCGCCGCTTCGTCGCGGCAAACCCGGCGACGTTTGAACTCGCCACCACCGCCGCCGATATCCGTCGGATCGAGAAGGCGGGGCGGATCGCGTCGCTGATCGGCGTCGAGGGCGGGCACCAGATCGACGGGCGGCTATCGGTGCTGCGCCAATATCGCGCGCTCGGTGTGGCGTACATGACGCTGACGCACGGCAAGAGCCTGAACTGGGCGGACAGCTCGACCGACGCACCACGTGCGAACGGGCTGAGCGATTTCGGGCGGCAGGTGGTCGCGGAGATGAACCGGATCGGGATGATCGTCGACGTGTCGCATGTGTCGGACACAACGATGGCCGCGGCACTGGCTGCGACCAAGGCGCCGGTGATCGCCTCGCACTCCAGCGCGCGAGCGATCGCGGATGCGCCGCGGAATATCCCCGACGACCTGCTCCGCGCGATCGGCGCGAACGGGGGCGTGGTGATGGTGAACTTCTACCCGTCGTTCCTGTCGGGCGCATGGCGCGCCTGGGATGTCGCGCGCTTGGCCTATGCGAAGTCGGTCGGCGTTCCGGCGAACGTCTATGGCGCCAAATCACCTGCGCCATTGGTAGCGTGGGACGCCGCGAATCCCGAGCCGCAAGTTACCGCCGCGACCGTCGCCGATCATGTCGAACACATCGCGACGATCGCCGGTCACGATCATGTCGGGATCGGCGGCGATTTCGACGGTATCCAGGGAACCGGGCCGATCGGCCTGAAGGGTGTCGACGGCTATCCGCTGCTGTTCGCCGAACTGGCGCGGCGCGGGTGGAGCGATGGCGACATGGCGAAGCTGTCCGGCGGCAACGTCCTGCGCGTCATGGAACGGGTCGAAGCAGTCGCTAAGAGCATGGCGGGTATGCCGCCCATCGACGCGACCGACGTGGCGTCGCGGTAAAGCGGGTTCCCGCTCTCAAGTCTGAGCGAAGCCGGACTTCTTCTCCCCTCCCTGGAAGGGAGGGGGCGGGGGTGGGTCGGGTTCCGCGAATTCCAGTGCCGGTGGCTCAAACTGGCCAACCCACCCCCAACCCCTTTCTTCCAGGGAGGGGAGAACCTGTCGATCAAGGATCCGGCATACGCTGCGGCACCGGCGGCTCGACCATCAGCGGCGGCACCGTGCGCAGCACCAGCCCGATCACCAACGCCGCCACGCCGAGCAACAGGCAGAACGCGGTTACCCCCGGCCAACCGGCGTGAGTCCAGGCGAACCCGCCGGCGGATCCCAGCACGCTCGACCCCATGTAATAGAAGAACAGGTAGAACGCCGCCGCCTGCCCACGCGAGCCGCCACCGCCTGCAACCTGTGCGCGGCGGCCGACCCAGGCGCTCGCGATCGAATGCGCGCCGAAGAAGCCGATCGTCACGACCGCGATCCCCGTGATTACCAGCGCCAGCGGCGTCATCGCGGTCAGCGTGACGCCGGCGATCAGCAGCACGACGGGTATCCAGAAGACCTTCCGCCGCCCGAGCTGTCCCGCAAGCGTCCCGAACTTCGCCGAACTGACGGACCCGAGAACATACAACAGGAATACTGCGCCGACCGCCGCCTGGCTGAGGCCGTAGGGCGGGCTCATCAACCGGAAGCCTGCATAGTTATAGATCGTGACGAACACGCCCATCAGCAGGAACGCCTCGAGATACAGCAGTGGCATCGCGCGATCGGTGAACAGCGCGCCGGCACTGCGCAACAGCGCGCCCGGCCGTCCGACGCTTGGCGTGAAATTGCGCGAGAACGGCGCGAGCCGACGGAATGCCTCCGCCATTGCGAGGCCAGCGACGCCGACCGCAGCGAGCGCCCAGCGCCAGCCTTCGAGATCGGCGACGATGCTGACGACCAGTCGCCCGGCCATGCCGCCGAGCGCACTGCCGGCGATATACAGCCCCATCGCCGCGCCGACCGAGCCTGAATCGACCTCTTCGGCAACATAGGCCATCGCTACCGCCGGCACGCCCGCGAGCGCGACGCCGGTCAGGAACCGCAACACGAGCAACCCGCTCCACCCCGGCACGACCGCCGCCGCCAGCGTCAGCGCACCGGCTGCAAACATTGCCACGATCATCAGTGAGCGCCGGCCCACGCGATCCGATACGAACCCGGCGAACAATATGCCGATCGCCAAGGGCCCGGTCGCCAACGACACCGCGAGCGATGCACCCTCCGCGGTCAGTCCGAACTGTGCAGCGAACAGCGGCAGCAAAGGCTGAACCGAATATAGCAGTGAGAAGGTCGAGAAGCCGGCAAACAGCATCGCCAGCGTCAGCCGACGATAGGCGGGCGTGCCCAAGGCAATTGGCACGTCAGAACCCATTGAGGAAGCTCGTGACATTGTGGCCTAGCGCGTCGACCGCGTATCCCCCTTCCATCACGATGACGGTAGGCCAGTTGCGTGCCGCGATATCGCGCGCGAGGACCGCGTAATCTGGCGTGGTCAACTTGAAGTGCGAGATCGGATCGCCCTCCCACGTGTCCGCGCCGAAGCTGACGACGAGCAGGCCGGGGTCGAACGTGGCGATCGCGTCGAGCGCGGTCGTCTGCGCGGCCCGAAAGGCATCGATCTGCGTGCCGTGGGGAAGCGGGAGGTTCCGCGTGGTGCCGACTCCTTCGCCCTCTCCAGTCTCGTCGGCATGGCCCCAGTAGAAAGGATAGTCGGTCTTGGGATCCGCGTGGACCGACGCGTAGAACACGTCGCCGCGGGTGTAGAAGATGTCCTGCGTGCCGTTGCCGTGGTGATAATCGATGTCGAGGATCGCGACGCGCGCGACACCGGCATCGCGCGCGGCCTGCGCGGCGATCGCGGCGGTGTTGAGGTGGCAATATCCGCCGCAATAGTCTGCGCCGGCGTGATGGCCGGGCGGGCGGCACAGCGCGAATGCCGCGCGGTCACCGTCGAGGACCGCGTGGGTCGCGGCGAGCGCGGACTGCGCGCTGCCGTAGGAGGCGGCCCAGGTCTCGGGCGTGATCGGCGTGGTCGCGTCGAAGCTGTGCGCGCCGATCAGCGCGTCGATCCGGGTGAGGTCTAGCGGACGGCGGCCGCGGATCGGGAAGGTGTAGGGGATCGCATCGCCGTCGCGTCCCGCTTCGCGCCACAGTCGCGCCGCGTCTTTCAGGAACGCGACATAGGCGGGGGAGTGCACCGCGAGGACCGGTCCTTCACCACGGTCCTCCGGCGTCTCGACCGGACCGATCGCGTGCAGGATCGCGTCGATGCGCGCGGGCGTCTCGGCATAGGCGGTGAACGCGCCGTTGTGGAGTTCGCGCGCGGGGGCGTGGGTTCGCTGGGCGTCGTCGAAGAACAGCCGCATTGTTGCTCCTTGGTGCGCGGTCACGAGGGAAGAACCAACCGAACGCGTCCGGGGTCCTACGGGATCGCGCGCGTCCGGCAAATTCGAAGGCTCAGAACAGCGCCAGTTGCCGATCGTCGTCGCCGCTCAGCAGCCAACGCCCGATCACGTCGTGCCGAGTCCGGCCGACATGGCTGTGGACCAGCACAAACGCATCCACGTCCCAGCCGATCGGCGCGATGTCTTGCGTGAACGGCGCGCCGTCGCGGTAGCCGAGCGTCATGTGAGCACTCGAGCGAAAGCCAGCGCGGGCGCGTAGCCCTGCCGCCTCGCGCGCTACGGCAATCCGCTGGTACAAGGCGGCGAAGGATGCGTTCTTCCGGCGGGGACGCATCGCAATGGATCGATCGCTGCCGACCACGGTATCGAACTCGATCGCGAACGGCGCTGCCTCGACCGCATCGCCGATCGCCTTCAGGTCCCGCTCCAGCGCGGTCGATACGCGGTCTTGGTCGTCGAGGATGTCGATCGTGACGTGGAGATGCTCGGGGCGCAGCTTGTCCCTGTCGGTCTCGAACCACGACGCTGCAGCGGTGATCTGGCGCGCTAACGGGAGTGGCGGGCGGAGCGCGAAGAACAGGCGATGACGCGCGAGTGGTCGATGAAACATGCCGGTTTCCGAATCGGGGGAGGCGGACTTGTTGCTAATATGTTCTACATTTCTTGTCGAGGTCGAGTGCGAACTTGCATGATGAAGGCCCCACCCCGGCGTAGGCCGGGGCCCAGTTGGAAAGGTCGGAATAACGACACGCCGCACCCCGTTAAGTACGTCCCCCAACTGGGCCCCGGCCTCCGCCGGGGTGGTGTTTCTTAAGGTCGTGGTGGTCGGATTTTGTGAGCTCGCGCCTTACCGCGCTAACGCCTCGGCGATCAGTTTCCGCGAGTTTGCCACGCCGTACAGCGCAATGAAGCTCCCCATCCGCGGCCCCTGCTCGGATCCGAGCAACGTCTCGTACAATGCCTTGAACCAGTCGCGCAGATTCTCGAACCCACCCGTCTTGCCGATCTCGTAGACGATGTTCTGGATATCCTCCGCGCTCGCCTCAGCCGGCAACGCGGCGAGTTCCGCGTCCAGCCGCTCCAGCGCCGCGACCTCGACACCCTCGGGGGCACGCCGCTTGAGCGTCGGCGCAACGAAATCACGGCTATAGGCCAGCGCATAGCCGATCAGACGGTCGAGCTCGGGATATTGCGCCGCCGACGCATCCGGCACGTAGTTCGCTAGATAGCCCCAGACCTGCTCCTTGCTCGCATCGCCCATCACGCCGACGAGGTTGAGCAACAGCCCGAACGTCACCGGCAGTTCGCCGGTCGGCAGCTTGCCGTCGTGAATATGATGCACCGGATTGCCGAGTTGCTGCTTCAGATCCTGGCCCGCGTAATTGCCGCGGAACTGCCAATATTCGTCCACCGCGCGCGGGATCACGCCCATGTGCAGCGACTTGGCCTTCTTCGGCTCGCGATACGCGTAGAAGGCCAGCGATTCCTCGGGGCCATAGGTCAGCCACTGCTCGAGGCTCAGCCCATTGCCCTTCGACTTCGAAATCTTCTCGCCATTCTCGTCGAGGAACATCTCGTAGTTGAAGCCCTCGGGCGGTCGCCCGCCGAGCACGCGCGCGATCTTCGACGACTGGGTGACCGAATCGATCAGGTCCTTGCCCGCCATCTCGTAATCGACGCCGAGCGCGACCCAGCGCATCGCCCAGTCGACCTTCCACTGCAGCTTGGCCTTGCCGCCGAGCACCGACTGCTCGATCCGCTGGCCCTCATCTTCGAACGCGATGAGCCCTGCTTCGGCATCGATCACCTCGATCGGCACCTGCAACACGATGCCACTGGTCGGCGAGATCGGCAGCACCGGCGAATAGGTCGCGCGGCGCTCAGCCCGCAGCGTCGGCAGCATCACGTCCTGGATGCCCTGGAAATGCCGCAGCACCCCCTTCAGAGCCTCGTCGAAACGCCCGCCGGTGTAATATTCGGTCGACGAGGCGAACTCGTAGTCGAAGCCGTAGCGGTCGAGGAATTCGCGCAGGATCGCGTTGTTATGCGCGGCAAAGCTCGAATGCGTGCCGAACGGATCGGGGATCTGCGTCAGCGGCTTGCCGAGATGTTCACGCAGCATGTCGCCGTTGGGGACATTGTCCGGAACCTTGCGCAGACCGTCCATGTCGTCCGAAAACGCGATCAGCCGCGTCGGCGTGTCGCTCAGCGCATGGAAGGCGTTGCGCACCATCGTCGTGCGCAACACTTCGTTGAACGTGCCGATATGCGGCAGGCCCGACGGTCCGTAGCCCGTTTCGAACAGCACCGGGTCGCCCGACTTGCCGTTCGGATACCGCTTGAGGAGTTTGCGCGCCTCCTCGTACGGCCAGGCTTTGGACTCGAGGGCGGCGGTGCGGAGTTCGTCGGTCATGATACAGCGCGACTAGCGCGTGCATTCGTGTCCGTCACCCCCACCGCCGCTCGCGACTCAGCGGCAACGATCCTTCGCGGTGATCGTCCGGTCGACCGCACGGCCACCGAGTGCACCTGCTGCACCGCCGGCCAGCGTGCCGAGCAGCCCGCCGCCGACCGCATTGCCGAGCACCGCACCGCCGACGCCGCCTGCAACAAGGCCGGTCGTGCCGCTCGAATGACGGCAACGCTTGGCGCGGTAACGACGGTCATGCCCGCGATATTCGCGCTTCGAGCGTGCTTCGGCCTTGCCCGTCGGGATCACGGCAGCGGCGGGGATTGCGAGTGAGAGCGCGCTCAGCGCCATAAGAAACTTCCGCATGATGATCGTCCCTGTTGGTGTAGATGATGATGTAGATAAAGTTCGGTATCGATACAGGCGCAACGCACGCGCTTCATGTCGGTTGCGTAACAGGCGGAAGTCGGCGGCCTTGTTTGCATTTGGATGATCGGCGGCGGCGCTTTATTAGCGGCGACACCTTCAAATACGCGAGTTCACGGCACAAAAGGTTGCCCTTTCGTTCTCGTTGCAGCAAGGTCGCGCGGTGCTTCGCTATCCTGCCCTCCACGCCAGCCACGCCGGCATCTGGATCGCGAACGCCGATGGCGCGCGTCCTATAGGGCGAGGCGAGGCGATCCGGATCGCCGCCGATACGCCCGTCATCATGCTCAACGCGCCACTGGTCGGGCAGCGACTCGGCTATCCCGACCTGTCGGGGCTCGACCTGCTCGAACTCTACGCGTTCCTTCGCCCGGCGCAGTTCGCGGTGCCGACGCCGAAGGGGATCGCGCGAGTTACCGGCCTCGACGTGCCGACCGAGGATGCGGAGGTCGCACCGTTCCTCCTCCGCGCGGCGGAGGCGATGCTGGCGCTCACCGATAGCGAATGGCCCGAGCGCGAGGGCGCGTGGACGGCGGCGCAGTCGCTGTTCCGCCTGCGCTGGCCTTGGGCGCCGGTCGTCGCCGAGCGGCTGAAGAAGCCGGCGGTCAACGAACGCTGGCTGTTCTCGTCGCTTCCCGAATGGGAGGAGCACGCGCCGCGACCCGCCCCGCGTACCGTGACGATCGAGCCCGGCGATGCCGAAGCGCGGCTCGTCGACCTCACCGGCCACGGCGCCGAGGAACGTCCCGGCCAGCGCGCCTATGCGGGTGCAGCGACTGCTGCGTTCGCACCGCGCGCGATGCGCGACACGCCCAACCTCGTCCTCGCCGAGGCGGGCACCGGGATCGGCAAGACGCTCGGCTATCTCGCGCCCGCCTCGCTTTGGGCGGAGAAGGCCGGCGGCGCGGTATGGATCTCGACCTACACCAAGACGCTGCAACGCCAGCTCGGCCAGGAAACCGCGCGCCTGTATCCCGACGCCGCGATCCGGAAAGCCAAGGTCGTCACGCGGAAGGGCCGCGAGAATTACCTCTGCCTGCTCAACCTCGAGGACGCGCTGCAAGGCGGGTTCGCGGGGCGTGCGGCGATCCTCGCGCACCTCGTCGCGCGCTGGGCCGCGTATAGCGCGGATGGCGACATGGTCGGCGGCGATCTGCCCGGCTGGTTGCCGACGCTGTTCCGCCGCAACGGCTCGACCGCGCTGACCGACCGGCGCGGCGAGTGCGTCTACGCCGGCTGTCCGCACTACCGGAAATGCTTCATCGAGCGCGCTGCCCGCGCCTCGTCCGATGCCGACATCGTCATCGCCAACCACGCGCTGGTGATGGTCAATGCCGCAAGAGGGCGCGAGCTCGCGACTCGACCGACGCGGTACGTGTTCGACGAGGGGCATCATATCTTCGACGCCGCCGATTCGATGTTCGCGACTGCGCTGACCGGCGCCGAGACGATCGAACTCCGCCGCTGGATCCTCGGCCCCGAATCGAGCGGTCGCGGACGCAGACGGGGGCTCGCGGCCCGCCTGTCCGATCTCGCTAGCTACGACGAGCAAGGCGCCCGAGCGATCAGCGACGCGGTGACCGCGGCGGGTGCGCTGGCGTCCGACGGCTGGCTGCAACGGCTCGGCGAGGGTGCGCCGTTCGGGCCGATCGAGACGTTGCTCGCCGCCGTCCGTGGCCTCACCTACGCGCGGGCCGAGCAGCCGGGCGACGCGGGGTACGGCCTCGAGACCGAACTTGCCGAACCCGACGCGACGCTGATCGAGGCCGCCGCGCCCGCCGCCGCGGCGCTCGACGGACTCGTCCGACCGCTCGTCACGCTAGGCCGTCGTCTCGAAGCGGTGCTCGCCGAAGCGCCCGACTGGATGGACGCGCCCGCCAGAGCCCGAGTCGAGGGCGCGATCGCCTCGATCGGTTGGCGTGCGGAAACGGTGGCGTCGTGGCTATCGCTGCTCGCGCGCGTCGGTGGACCGGTCGATGGCGATTTCGTCGACTGGCTCGCGGTCGACCGGATCGAAGGGCGCGAGTTCGATATCGGGCTGCACCGCCACTGGCTCGACCCGACCCGCCCGTTCGCGGAGATCGTCCTCAAGCCCGCGCATGGTGCGCTCGTCACCTCGGCGACGCTGACCGGCGGCGGCGATTGGGAGGTGGCCGAAGCCCGCACCGGCGCGCCGCATCTGCTACGTCCGGCCGCCCGGTTCGAGGCGAAGAGCCCGTTCGACTATACACGGCAGGCCGAAGTGCTGATCGTCACCGACGTGAAGCGCGGCGACATCGGCGCGCTCGCCAATGCCTATGCCCAGTTGATCGTCGCCAGCCGCGGCGGCACACTCGGCCTGTTCACCGCGATCCGGCGACTGCGCGGCGTGCACGGCCGAATCGCCGATCGACTCGCACGCGAAGGCCTGCCGCTTCACGCCCAGCATGTCGATCCGATCGATACGGGAACGCTGGTCGATATTTTCCGCGACGATCCGGGGGCGTCGCTGCTTGGTACAGATGCACTGCGAGACGGCGTCGACGTCCCCGGCGAATCGCTGCGACTGGTGGTAATGGAGGGCGTGCCCTGGGCAAAGCCTTCCGTTCTGCACGCCGCGCGGAGGCTCGCGGGCGGCGGTTCGGCCTATGACGATCGGCTCGTCCGCGCGCGTCTGGCGCAGGCATTCGGCCGGCTGATCCGTCGCGCCGACGATTCCGGCGTGTTCGTCATGTTGTCCGCCGCGATGCCCTCGCGGCTGCTCAGCGCATTCCCGCCGGGTGTGCCGATCGCCCGCGTCACGCTCGAAGAAGCGGTGGCCCGAGTCGCGAGCCGGCTTTCCTCACGGGCTGCGGTAGGGCATGAACGCCGCGAACCCGCTTGAGGATTGCCATGAAGACGTTGACGCTGTTGCGCCACGCCAAGTCCGGCTGGGACGATCCGGTCGCGCGCGATTTCGACCGCCCGCTCAACGCCAAGGGCAAGCGCGCCGCGGCGATGGTCGGACGGCATATGCGGTCGCTGGGTCTCGCGTTCGATCATGCGATCGCCTCGCCCGCGGTGCGCGTGTCGGAAACGCTGGAGCAGATCGGGTCGGGCTATGGCCGGACGATCGCGCCGGACCTGGATCGACGGGTGTACCTGGCGTCGGCGGCGACGTTGCTGGATGTGGTCCACGGGTTTCCGGCCGAGGCGGAGAGCGCGCTGCTGGTCGGGCATAATCCTGGGTTGGAGGATCTCGTCCTGATGCTGGTCGCGGATGGGACCGATCCGTTGCGCGATGCGGTGGAGGACAAGTATCCGACGGCGAGCATTGCGGAGCTTCAGTTCGACGGGGAGTGGGCGAGCATCGCAACCGGCACCGCCCGCCTGACTCGCTTCATCCGTCCCCGCGATCTCGATCCGACTTTAGGCCCCGACGCGGACTAAAGCATTGTCTCCCCGCGAAGGCGGGGAGACAGACTGGACTCCCGCCTTCGCGGGAGAACAAGAGAGATGCAGCGCGCCGCCAGACACGCGCCACTCGAGTAAGCCACCACCCCGGCGAAGGCCGGGGCCCAATTGGGCTTGGATGGTGAAGTAGCGTGGACCGCCGTTACGACCACCTTTCCAATTGGGCCCCGGCCTTCGCCGGGGTGGTGCGCATGTCTGGGTAGGCTAATCATCACCAAGCCAAGACGCAGGCCTGATCAGCTCTTTCCCGCCATCCTAGCCTTCAAATCCGAGAACGCATTCGCCGGACGGAACTCGTCCTCGCTGATCACTCCCGCCGCCGCCAGCGCCGCAGCCGCATTCGGTCCCCTTGGAAACGGATCGATCGACAGCGCCAGTGTATCCGCCGCGGCCTCGCCCAGATCAATCGTACCACCCTCGATCGCGACCGTATCAAGCGCATCGTCGGACAGTTCGACCTCGTCGCCCTCCGAAACCAGCTGATCGACGAACAGCAGCGCGACCGGCTCATCGATCTTCGTATCGAGCGGTTCGTCGGTGACCGAGCATGCCTGCACCGCCGCGCCCGTCACGCGCCCCTTAACGACGATACCGCTCTCCGTGCGCTTGATCCCCAATCGCGCGTCGAGACGCGTGATCGAGAGCAGCGCGAACCGCTTCGCCAGCGTCGCGCGCTCATCCTCCGTCGCGGCGATCTCGACGATCCGCTCGCGTTCGCCGATCGTGTCGAGGCGTTCGGGGCGGCTGAACTCGGGCTTCACGGCAATTCTCCAGATAACAGGTTCGGTAACGGCGTCGCCGCCAGCCCGGCATGAAACGCCATCACCGACTCGCGGACATGCGCGAGTGCGGCATCGTCCGGCGCAGCGCCGCGGTACAGGTTGCGCACCAAGGCCGGCGCGATATCGCCCGCAGCCAGTCCCTCCCGGTATGCACCGAGACGACCGCCAAGCATGCTCATCATCTTGCCGATATGCTTGCCGACGATGATGTCGCCGATCCCGATTTCCCGCAACTGCCCGTCCATGTCGTCGACGAACCGCTCGGCCAGACGTGCCGCGGGTTCGCCACCCGCCGGCTCCGTCTCGAGCCGCAGCATCACGATCGCCAGCAACGTCGCAATCATGTCGAAGCGGCCGTCGACCGTGTCCGGCACCGCGCCCTCGACATACCAGTGTTCCGCGCGCGCCCGACCGACCACCGCATTATACAGCGGCATCGCCTCGTCCGGCTTCTCGCCGAGCAGTCTTCCGAACCAGCCCAATCCGTCGTCCTTCAGGTCGCAACCGCGCTTCGGCTTGTTTGCCCGCGCAACCTCGCATATCGAGGCGATCGGCGGCCGATGCAAATGCGTTCGCTCGTGTTCCGCGTGACCCAGTCTCGGCTTAGTATGGCCCCGGGAGAGTATATGAGCGTCGTTTCCACCCGTATCGTCCAAGTCGCGGCCATCGGCCTCGTCGCGCTGGCGAGTGCGGGCTGCACCCAGTTGCGCTCGCACCAGGGCTATGTCGTCGACACGGACCTCGTGAACTCGGTCCAGCCGGGCGTCGACAACCGCCAGTCGGTCCTCGCCACGCTGGGCAAGCCGACGATCGCCGGCCAGTTCGATCAGGGCGACTGGTATTATCTCGCGCGCGACAGCCGCAACCTCGCCTTCCGCAATCCGCGCCCGAACGCGCAGATCACGCTCCAGATCAGCTTTGACCAGAAGGGCACCGTCACCGCGATCCGTCGCGGCGGGCTCGATCAGGTCGCTTCGATCAAGCCGTACGGCAAGAAGACGCCGACGCTGGGTCGCGAACGCGGGTTCTTCCAGGATCTGTTCGGCAACATCGGCACGGTCGGCGCAGCGGGTGCCGGCGGCGGTGGTGCGGGCAATGGCAGCAATACCGGTGGCGGCGGTCGCGACCGGCCGTAATTTCGGTGTGATTCGCGCGTCTTAAGGCCGGTTTGGCCGCGCCGCGTGCTACGCATCGGCGCGGCCGGCCCGATAACGGTTCGGCGCCGATCCCGAAAGGGGGGAAAGGGATCGGCTGGTTAACGCGCAAGGTGCGCGAAGGTTCTCCCGTTCCTGCACGCGGCAAACATTCGATTCGGATCAGGTTGAGACCGAAACGGATACAACCTTCTATACCCTCCGCGCCGGGGGTGCGATGTGCGCGAGTCGTTGTGGATCGTCGACGCATTCGCGCACGAAACCTTGCTGTTTGCCGGAGTCGGATTGCTGCTCGGCGGCATCGACGATCTGCTGATCGACCTTGTCTATATCGTCAGGCGCATCCTCTACGGGCGTCGCCCGCGCCTGACACTTTCCACACTGGAGCCGCCGCACACCGTCGGTCGGATCGCGGTGTTCGTCGCCGCATGGGACGAAGTGGCGGTAATCGGCGGCATGTTGTCGGCAGCGGTCGAGCGCTACGAGCATGACGACTACCGCATCTATGTCGGTCTCTATCCCAACGACCGGGCGACGATCGACGCAGCCGCGGCGGTAGCGGAACGCGACCCGCGCATCCGCCTGGTCATAGGGCCGCGCGACGGCCCGACCACCAAGGCGGACTGCCTCAACACGCTTTGGAAAGCGCTGCGCCGCGACGATGCGCGCGACGACGCCAGAACCAAGGCGATCGTCCTCCACGACGCCGAGGACGTCGTCCATGCGCAGGAATTGCGCGTCTTCGACAGCCTGATCGACCGATACGAGGTGGTGCAACTGCCGGTGCTGCCGCTGGTCAACTACGGGTCGCGGCTTGTCTCGGGCCATTATGCCGACGAGTTCGCGGAATCTAACGTGACGTTATCTCAACTACGACGCTTGGTTGCCGCGGTGTACGTTCTATATAGCAGGTACGCGTACGGCAGGATTCGTTAGGTGTGTGCTGAAATTGCAACATTGAAGCGGGTGCTGCGTTATGCAATTGGACAAGCCGAAGCGATGGTCCCCAACACGTACTACCGGTTAACCCCGGTGAAAGGTCTGTCAGGGCATGATCAATAAGAGCGCTTCATTAGAAAGGAGCTACAATGCGTAACCCGGCAAGGCAGGCAGCGCCTGCTTATACGCGGGCGGCACGGCCTACTCCGGCGTACAGTGACGAGGTCAGTGAAGACTTCATCGCGCGCCAGCAGGCCTACATCGAGAGCCAGCAGGGCCCCGATTTTCAACTCACACAAGTATCCGGAGATGCTTGGTAATATCCGTGAAACAGGCTTGGACCTTCTTCCCGTTTTCTACCCTGCCGGCGCCATGCAGCATTGTATGGTGCCGGTTTCCGTATGTGGAAGAGGTCGATAAGCCAGGCCCAAAAAAACGGCCGTGTATCATCAAGCGAGCCAGCGCAGATCAGGAAGGAAACCCGTGGGTTCACGTAGCCTATGGAACGACTAAGCAAGTTTTCCTGCGGGGCTTCGACAATTTCACGGTATCTAACGTAGCTGAAATGGACGCGTGCGGCTTGTTCTGCGCTACGCGGTTTAGGCTGGATCGAGTCGCCCTATTGCCATGGGCCGACGAGTTTTTCGCTGATGCTCCGGGACGTACATCCCCTGTGATGGGTAAACTGAGTGAACACGGCGTATCCCTGCTGCGATATCAAGCCGGTTTAATCGCGAAGCGAGATCAGGAGCGTCAGGGCAAACTCGACGTTTGACATTAAGACGCGGCACGGGCCCGAGTTGCGAAGGCGAGCACTTCGTCGATGCGACGAACCACGGTGAGCTCGACGCCGCGAAGCTTGTCCACCTTTGGGACCAAGACGACCCGATCGATCATGCTACGGATCTGCGGGATCGCTTCAAGATGCGCCTCAGGATCAGCTAGCAGCCGTTCCAGATCCTCGATCTCGCGACGGTAGCTGTCGGCCAAGCCGGGGTGCAATGTCAGCACGGGTAGCGCGTCCATCGATGCGAGTTCCCGGCGGAGGCGCTCGTGATCGTCACGAGCAGCAGTCATAGCGGCGCGAACCTCTGGAAAGCTCGATCCTCCGTCCGCCAGCGCTGCGAGCAGTCGATCCCGCTTACGGCCGGCCTCGGCTAGTTGTCGTTCGGCCCGATCGCGATCACGAGTGAGCTTCTTGCTCTCCCGCGCATGCTCGATGTGATACTCGCGCAAGTACGCCGCGACTACGTCGGGAGCGAGCATCTGGCTTTTGAGGTCGGCCAGCACACGCGCCTCGTAGACGTGACCGGTGATCTGGCGCTTGTTGCTGCACGCCTTCTCAAACGCCTTCGCGCAGCCCCACACGCGCGAGCCAGCCTTGCCGTTGTTGCCGGTGATGATCCAGTTGCCACCGCACACGCCGCACACCCCGAGCCCCGACAGGACGTGTTTCGGGCGGCGATGCCGTTCCGGTCGACCGCCGCTCTTTTCCTCGAGCTTCGCCTGGACGGCGATCCATGTCTCGTCGTCGACGATGCGGAGTTCGGGCACCTGACCAACCGAGACAGGGTCGATCGCGGGGCGGACAACCTGCCGGCGAGTCGTCGGTGACTGGACGCCCGTCGTGCGGCCGTACACCATCTCGCCGATATAAATTCGGTTGCGGAGGATTCCGGTTCCGAGGGCGCCCTGCCCCAGCAAGGTGCTGGCACGCCAGAAGCCGGCGCGGGGCGGCGATACGCCGTCGACGTTCAAGGCCTGCGATATCGCCATGGCACTGCGGCCGGCTGCAAATTCGCGAAATATGCGGCGGACTATCTCCGCCTCGTCATCATCAATGCCACGCAGACCGCGGACGAGTTCGCCGCGATCGTCCAATTTCGGCGCCCTGCGATATCCGAACGCGACGGAGCTCGGCGAACGGCCGCTGGTCGCAACGCCGCGGTGTCCGCGACGGACGCGCGCTGCGAGGTCTTCGCGCATGCGCGAGTCCATCAAGCTCTTGATCGTGCCGGTAAGTTCGTCGACTTCGCCGTCGAGCAGTGTGAACAGTCGGCAGCCGGCAAAACGAAGCCGCTCGCGAACGGAGAACGCGTCGCCCTGGTGGCGGGCTATGCGATCGGTCGACTCGGTAAAGACCTGATCAATCCCGCCAGCTTCGACGCGGGCGAGCATAGCATGCAGCCCTGGCCGTTGATCGGCGCCGACGCCGGCAGCGCCACTGATTGCGTAATCCGTATAGACGTCGGCGATCGTCCAACCTTCGCGATCGGCGCGGCCGCGTAGCAGCGCGATCTGATCGTCGATCGACCGCGCGTTCTGGATCTGGCTACTGTAGCGGGCGTATAGGAGGGTTCGCACCGATTCTGTCCTTGCGAGCAGCTGCTATGTCACGCTTCACCGCCAGGCGCGCAAGCGCCTTCGCCAGTTCGATCAATTCAGGCGACGACGCGGGCTGTTGAAGTGGGATCGGATCGTACTTCACGCTGCCGCCCTATCCCGCTCGACATGTCGCATGCCGCGCAGCTGCTGGTTGACCATCGTGATGAAGCGCCGGCTTTCGTACCGCGGGCGTTCCTGCCACCACAGCATGGCCTCAACCGCTGCCGCGTAGCTTTCCCACTGGAGATAGGGCAGCACTCGCAGCGATCGGGTGTCGTGCGAATCATGGATCGTCCATAGCTCCGTCAGAGATAGGTCGCCGACGGCTTTGCCATATTCGCGGATCATGGCGGTAGGCGCATCCAGCGATAGATCGGCTTCAGCCACAGCAGCGGCCACAGATGACTGCTGCGACACTGGTCGATCACTTCTATCAGCACATGGGCGACATGCAGCTGTTCTGGGCCTCCGAGTGGTGGGTCAGCAGCTGCAAGCCATGCCACGACGGACCGAAACAAGCCGTCGAGCGGATCGGTGGTTCGGCACTCGACCAGCTGGCAGCGCGGCTCGGGTTGGTGGTGCGACGGGGGGGTGGGTACCGACGACCGAAGAGATCCGGCTATTCCGCCGGTTGCGGCTATGGGTGCCGCGTAAAAACGGGAAATCGGAGTTTCTATCCGCCCTGGCGCTCCTCTTCTGGGCGCTGGATAGTGTCGTCGGGGGTCAAGGGTTCGCCTTTGCCCGCGACGAGGAACAGGCGTTCATCGTCTTCAACAAGATGAAGTCGATGATAGCCCTGGCGCCCGACCTCGCGTCGGAGTGCCAGAGCCACGCCAAGTCGATCTATCTCAAGCCGGCCGCGGCGTCCTTCGTCGTGATCACCGGCTCGGAGATGGGTACGATACCCAACAGCCGGGTCTCAAGACGCTGACGATGAAGCAGGACATGATCCCGTCCCTGCCCGACCCGACCGGCTACACGCGTATGGAAACGCTCGACAAGAGCAACGCGACGGAAGTGTACCAGATCCGCAAGAAGCCGTTTGCCACCGCCGACATCGTCTTCGAGGCCGTGATGTATACCGGCCTGGACGACACGTCGTTCAACCAGGGTGAGAGTGTGAAGGTCGGCGTCACGCTGACGCTTGCCGAAGTCCCCACCATCGACGCACTCGCATAAGGATCCGACACATGATCAAGCTCGGAGGCTTCGACCTCAAGACCAGCCGCCCGTCCGATCTGGATGCGCAGCTGGTCAACGCTACCGGCTGCGGCGTGAAGGAACTCGACACCATCCTTGGTGCCGGGCCGGATCGCGCGGCCCGGGCGGTGCAGCCGTTCCTCGACAAGGAAGCGCCTTCGCTTGGCGAACTGGCACGCGTCATCGCCGGGGATCCCGCGGCGGTGCCGGCGATTCGCAAGCTGTACGCGGACGTGCTGGCCGCCCCGGCGTCTGCAACGGGAGACTCCAAGTAATGTCGGACGTGGAAGCAAGCCGGTCGGCGGTCGAGGATCGAGGCGAGTTCAGCCTTGTCCTCGCCGGCACGGCCATGGGGCTGCGCCCTTCGTATGAAGCGGTCGACGCCATCGAAAAGGCGCTCGGTCGCGGTGCGGTCGACATTGCGCGGCAGGCGCTCGCCGCCAAGCTCTCGATGGGCGAAGTCGCGCAGATCGCGACCGAATGCATCCGTGCATGGGGCCGTGACGCCGACGACAAAGGCGCTGCGGGCTCGAATGCGGTTCGGGTGGGTCAACTGATCTACGACAGCCCCGAAGGGCTCCACGGGGCCTTGCAGACGATCGCCGCGATGCTCTCGCTGGTCGTCACCGGCGGATACACCGCGTCGGGGGAACTGAAGCCGTCGACGACGAAGACGACGACGGAGAAAGCCCCCGTCGACGGCTGATGGGGTTCGCGGTCGCCGCCCTGGGGTGGCGACCGCGAGAGTTCTGGGCGTCCACGCCCGTCGAATACTGGACCGCCGTCAAGGCATACGAGCGGTTCCACAAACAACCTGACGAATAGGGAGGCGACATGGCTGACAGTACCGAACGCCTCTTGTTGCAGGTCGACGCTGCTACCGAACTGCTCCGCCGGCACCTGGCCGAGGGCGAAGCCCCGATGGATCGGTTCGAGCGTCGAGCCGTCAAGATGGCGGACATCGTCGATCGCTCGATCGGCAGCATGGGAAGCAAGTTCGGCGCGTTCGCCGGGCTGGCAGACGATGCCGCCAAGCGCGCGGAGCGATCGTTCGAAGCGAGCTTCAGTCAGGTGCAGCGGATCGCCGCGCAGGCGATCAACCGCGATGGGCCAGTAATCACGGCTCTCGATATTGTAGGTGGTTCCGATGGCCGCATTGACTGGTATGGAACCGCCGGCTCCGTTATTGCCACGCATGGCACCGATCCCGCATCCGCGGTTTCGGCAAGCGATTTTGTCGTTTTTCATGACCTCCCGGCAATATCTCCAGCAAAACCCGGAATATTTGGGATTCCGCCCGTCCGTTATCGGCAGCGATTGACCGGCGAGGTTTCTCGATCGGAATGGCAAAACCCCGGCGGTGGAGATGCGTTCTTCAACCTTGCGATGGGTCTGGTAAATAGCCGTGACGACTTAGAGGTGAGCCTTTCGCTGCGGTGCCCAGACGGCAATACCAACGCACCCGATGCGTCAATCTCTTGGAACTGGCTGGATGGCGCGGCTATCCGGGTGACCATTTCAGGAAATGACAGCATCCCAGCAGGATCCGCTGTGGCCTATGTTTTAGCTGAGCGGCTTTGATGGGCTTGGCTAATCTGGTTCTTCGGCGGACCAGGGAGAACGACAGGCGGGCGAAAACTGTGCGTATTGTCTCGAATTACCGAACATACCGCTTTCGAAACCGTCGTGGCGGATTCTCAATGAACCGCATGCTGAGATACCCGATCGGCATCATCGCGAGGTACATCAAGATCGACCATACAAAGGCCACGTAGAAGTTGCTGAGGTCCATGACGTGGCGCGCTATGAAGGCGGAAACGTAGAACACTACGAAATAGTGCAGCAGGTAGATCGAGTAGGAATAGTCGCCCATCTTGGCGATGAAGCGCGAGACAGGGCCGTGCGAATGGCGGAAGCTCTGGTCGTACCACGCAATCAGGAACGCATACGCAACACCCTCTACGGTCGGCAGGATGACCCATACCCAAGCCGGGCCCGACGACACCCCGCCAGCCGCATCGAAGGCATAGTAGAACGCCAGGAACGCAGCACCGACCGTGACTGCTGCGATGTGCCGACCGCGGATCAGGTCGCGATAGAAGAACGCCGCTAGGCCAAGCACGAACTGGTCCATGCGGCCGATGATCGTCCCATAGGCATAACGATGGATATCGTACCCGACCGCGTAAATCGCTAACCGCAGCGAGACGAACGTCAGCAGCACCGCGAGGAAATACCGACGATCGCGATGCAGCACGAACAGCAGCGCTGGCAGCAAGAAATAGAAATGCGCCTCGACTATGATGGACCAGCCACCGTTTGGCAGCGCGCCTGTGAGCGGGCTTTTCGCGATGTTGACCGCATATCCCCGCAAGTCCGCGCCAATCCAATATAGCCGCAGTGCTTCTGCGATTACGACGACCAGCATCAGCGGTGCGAGCCGTAGAAACCGGGTCCAGAAGAACGGTAGGTAAGCGACCGTCTTTCCGTCCAGCAGCTTGGCGAACAGATACCCGCTGAGCGTCATGAAAAGTGCGACGCCGGTATGGCCCTCATCGACGATCGACAGGATGTGTGCTCCGTCGAATGATATCGGTGCGCCGTCATGGCCATGCATGAAGTGCCAGCTGAAGACGAGCAGCGCAGCTAGGGCGCGGATGTGATCTAGCCCAATCCAATGCATCGAATATCCCAGACCTTTATTAAGTCCGGTTCGGTTGTTTTCTGGCAATGAGAAGGCCGATCGTTGAATTGTTCGCTAACCGGTGGGGTTCTCACAATAACGAACTTCGATCGACAGTTATTTCTTCCAAATCCATCTGTGCTGGATAGCACACGATATACGGAAAATATCCACCCCCCTTTTCAACATCTTAGTCGCCCATTTTAGGGAAGGATGACTCATGACTGCGACCGGAAATAGCAGCTTCGCAGCCCAGGCGGTCGCGAGATGACCCCGCTCGGCCATATTGTTAGCGTCGTCGCTATCTGGGCGATGATGCTGTTCGGCCTTCGCTTTGCGATAGCTGCCGCGGAATGGATGTTGCCAGTGGCAGCCTCGTTCGGGAAGTTGCTTCGATGCGGCAAGGCGGCGCGCGTTGCCAGTGCGCGACATTTTGTACGGTCCGTGGTGCGGCTCCACATCGATTTTAAGCGTGCAATTGTGACCCCGTGGTCAGCGCCGCTATTGTTCGTCGGATCTGCGCTGATCGGACTTGGCTATGCCTTTGGCTCGTGCGGAGACGCGGCACAGTTGGTGTCGCGCAATCCATCGGCATGGGCCGCCTTCGATGTCGCAACCGACGCAGTCGCGGCGGTTCTCTCGATTACCGGCATGTCCTTCGTTCTCGCGGCAACGGCTCAGCGCCGCACCGCCAGCTTTCTTGTTTCTGCCGCCCTGATCGGGACGGGCATCGGTATCGGGGTGGTAACGCTATGAAGGAATGGCAGGCATACGCACTCGCGGCGTTCGCGGTCTTTGCCGGTCAGATCCTAAGGGTCGGGCAGAAGATCGAGGCTGGCAAACCGATCAGTTGGCGGGACATCTTCGTCATGTGCTCGCTGATGCCCGCATTCGGGTCGATGGCGGGGGCAGCTGCGGTCCACTTCGGGTGGCCTGCGTGGTCCATACTTGTCGCTGGCACCAGCGCTGGCTGGGTTGGCTTCGGCACCATGCGATTTGTCCTCGTGTTGGCGAAGTCGATCGCCGGGCAGTTGTCGGCCGCAAAGGTCGACTACTAAGTAACGGCCCGCCCAGGGTCAGGCCAAAGGCGGGCCGACCAGTCACTTTCCGGAGTTACCTGGCGCTGTTTCAACGCGAAACTTTCATCTCGGTTTCACGGTAGCAGCCCGCCCCGAGCATGGGAGCAGCGGGGCGGGCCGGCTGGAACATCGAGGGGGGTAGATGCCCCAGCAACACCTCAACGCTTGGGCGAGACAATCGCCCGTCATCGAAAGGATACATCATGACGACGGCTCCAGAGCCGGCGTGGCTTCGCCGCGCCCGGTCCCTTATCGGCACGCGCGAAGCACCCGGTACGGTAAACAGTTCGACCATCCTCGGCTGGGCGAAGAAGCTCGGCACGAAGGTGCTCGGCATGGTCTACAACGCGGACAGCGTGCCGTGGTGCGGCCTGTTCGTCGCATGGTGCGTCGCGGAGGATGGCATCACGCCCGCCCCGATCGCCGTTCGCGCAAAGGCGTGGGCCACTTGGGGCGCTAACCTCGCGCCTGAACGCCTCGCGCCGGGTGCGGTCCTCGTGTTTGAACGCACCGGTGGCGGGCACGTTGGCTTCTATGTCGGCGAGGACAAGACCCACTATCACGTCCTCGGCGGCAACCAGGGCGACCGGGTCAGCATCATGCGCCTCGAAAAGCCGCGCTGTGTCGCGCGGCGCTGGCCGGTCGGGCGCGCGGTCGTCGGCAAGCCGGTACTTATGACCGCGACCGCCGGCATCGCCGTATCGAGCAACGAAGCGTGACTTGGGCGGCAGCCGGCGCGCTGCTGCGCCGCTTCTGGTGGGCGGTGCCGATGATAGGTCTGCTCGCCGCGCTCCACTTCACGCGTACGACGCTCGCCGATCGCACCGCCACGCTGCGCACGGAACGCGCGGCGTGGACGGCCGAGATCGCGAAGGCCGAGCAGCTGCGCCTCGATGCCGAGAAGCGGTTCGCGAGCCAACAGGCGGCAGCGCTGACCACCTACGCCGATCGCCTCGCCGCGCGCGAGCCGATCATCCTTCGATCAACCGAAACCGTGAGGACCTATGCGCAAACTGACGCTGGCCGTGCTGCCTGCCTTCCTGCTGACCGCGTGCGGGGGATCGACGCACTCGACGCTGAGCTATTCGCCGGTGATCCCGCCCGTTCCCGCGGAGGCGACCAAGCCCTGTCAGCCGACCTCCCTGCGCCGGCAGACTGACGGGGCCGTCAACAGCGCAGACGCTGAATGGTCGCTCAGGGATGCTCGCGCCGATCTCGCGCGCTGCGATGCCCGTCGCGCCCTCGCGGTCGACGCTTGGCCCCATTGATAACAACCTTTCCAAATAGGAATTGCCATGACATCAATATTTCGATTGGCGGGTGTGCTCGCCTTCGCGTTGGCTCCGACCTCAGCCCTAGCGCAGGGCAAAATTAGGTCGACCGGAAGCAATGGCACGACCGTCGGCCTCAGCGGGCTGGCGTATGGTGCCGAGGGCGATACCGCCACTCCCGTAACACAGCAGACGCCGTTGCCGACTACGGCGGGGCCTCTGCCGCCTGCGGCCTCAGTGGCATTGTCAGGTGCGGTAACGACTGGAACGACGGTCGTAGGCCCCTTCGCTCCTCAGCTAGGCCGCGGTATCCGCGTAATCCTTCGCGGGACCTGGGCCGGCACTTTTGCAGTCGGAACGTCGGTCGATGCCTGTGCGACCATCAATCCCCTCACGATCGGCGGGATGACTTGGGGCAGCTTCACCGGCAGCGCCAATGAGATCGTCGATATCCCGACCCTTGCTGGCGTCGTCTATTGCGCCACGGCAACCGTCTCGTCCGGCTCGCTCAGCTATGGAGTCCGCCAGTGATCCGCTTTCTCATCATGCGTGTCATCCTCGCGCTCGCTGCGCTCGGCGTGCTCGCTACGCCGGTTGCCGCGCAAATCGATCCCGCCGCGCGTGGGCTCGCGGTGCAAGCGCAGCAGCAGAACACTACACTCGCACGCGAGGCGAGCATGCAGGGGGCATCGCTAACCAAGTGGCGAACCTGTCGCGCCAAACTTCGCCTCGCGCTGGTGTCGACCTGCAAGATCGCTTTCCCCGGCGACAGCAAGACGTTCGGCGCGGGAGCCGGCACCGGCTCCAAGTTCACGGTCAACGCCTTCGGCTTTTCGCGGCCGTCGCGTCTTGCCGTGCTTCTCGGTCAGCAGGGTCTCGCAACGCGTACCAATAGCTGGTTCGGCGCCGGCGGTATGTCGTCGATCGCCGACGTCCTCGCCTATGATCCGCGGCGCAGCGGTTTTTCAGGTTGGTCGGGTGGTGTCGTGTCGCTCGGCGGCGCTTCGCTTGCCACCGGCAACACTAACCCCGGCACGTTTCAGCCATCCGTGCCGGTCGATCGCGCCTCGATTTTCTATGTGCAGCGTCCTGGCGAAGGCGCTTTCACCGTCTCCAAGGGCCTCGAAACGTTCACCATCAACGCACAGAGCGCCACGAACGCGATCATCCGTTCGGAGATCACCTTCGTAATGAAGGACTCTAGCCCGATCAGCATCACCCGCACGTCCGGCGGTTTTGTCGAGATCGCTGGCATGATCGCGTGGGACAGCGCGGTTCCGGGGATCGAGATCAGCAACTTCGCCGTGTATGGCGTCGTCAGCGGATACCAGGCCGACGCGACCGCCGCATGGTCGCCGCTGAACGCGCTCGCCGCTTACGCTCCCGACCTGACGATCATCAACCTGTGGACCAACAACCTCAACACGGGCGTGCCACTGGCGACGTCGATCGCCGACCTGCAGGCGATCATCACCAAGGCAAAGCTTACCGGCGATTGCATCCTCGAATGGCCGTCGATCGGGGGAACGTCACCGTCCTATGGGGCCGACGCGACGCGTGCGCAGTGGAAGTCGGCGCTGGTGACTCTCGCGGCGTCGAACGGCTGTGCGTTCCAGGATGATGAAGCCTTGCTCGGCGGTCGCGTTGGCGCGGTCAGCAATGGACTGACGGCCGACGGCGTCCACGAAACCGGGCCGGGCTACGACATCGAGGCGCAGACGCTTCAGCGATATACTTCGCAATAGTGCCCTTGCTGGCGGCTAGCTCGGCCTATCGCTGGTTGCTTTCGCGAGGGCAGCACCAAGATCGATATCCTGCGCGACGCCAACCTCGCGACAGATGCCGGCGAACTGCGTGCCGGCCCATGTCGATCGGAAGCTTTCCTTATGCGCTTGGCCTTGCCCCATTAGCGTTCGCCATAGCTCGTCGAATGAATCCCGGTTCTTGGTCAAGGTGATCGAGTAGAGATACGCGAGCGCTAGGCGAACGCCGTGCTCCGGCGGTTTGAGCGGTCCACTATACCGAAGCCTCTGGATCGCTTCGTCCAGCACGACCAGGGCGATGAACGTCGTCCGGTTAGGCTTAGACACGATCGGCGCCAACGGGTGACCAAGGATCGCGCGCGCCAAGCTCGCGCTCGTCGACGTTGAGCACGATCGCCAGATGTCGGCGTTCCTCTTCGGGTAGGCGGCGAGGGGATCCGCGAGTGACGAATTGTTGCAGGTAGGCCGGATTGCGGCCGATCGTCGCAGATAGACTGGCAAGGCTCCTGCCTTGCTCGTTTGCCAGCTGGGGGATCCGCATGCGCGGGTTCTGTAATGTTGCCATGGGTACGCATCCTCACGTCGAATCGGGATGCGCACCAAGCTATATCGTTCCGCGTTTGTTCTCAATCGCGTTGCGGGTTTTGGACTCGTCGTATGTCGCGGCGATTATCGCGATGGCCTTGCCGATGTAGCTTTGCCACATCGGTCTTCCTTATTCGAACTCGCTCCGCTTAAGAAAAGCAGCCAAAGCAGGAGTTATGGTCAACGTCAGGTTGCCGAAGGTGCCACCTCCACTTCCGGTAACACCATTTCCTCCATCCACTGCCAAAGCAAGGCCAACAACTGCATAACTCCAATTAAGTAGGCCTCGGTTTTGCAATGCCTTTAGTGCCTGCTCCATTTTACGAAACGAACTTTCGGGAACGTCAGAAACAGTAACGGGTGGGCCTACCTGTACATTACTAATTTGCTTTATAAGGTATGGTTCAGCCTCCTTTATTTGACGCAAGGATACGAGGACATCTCGCTCTTCGGTGTACTTGCGTTCAAAATTCTGGATACTGGCTACGAACGATCGAAGATTCGGCTCTGGTGTGGCGCTTCCAAGAACTTGGGCGACGACCGCGTACATTGCGGATATTCTATTCATGTCGCTAGCTGAAAAGGCCTGAAGTTGCCCGAGAGGCAACGGAAGCCCCCCGGGGCTTATTCCGCTATGACATATTATCATCGTCGGTACGCGTTTCGCCCATCCAGCTCCTGCTTCAAAAGTGATCCAGGGCCTCGCGACGGAAGTGGGACTCGCCAACACGATCAGCGCGGCGGCGCGATCTAGATTGTCATCCACCGCCTTGAGCCAAGCATCCCCTGGCGGAATGCTCCGACTGTCCGATGATACGAACACGTCTATCAGCGAGAGGAAATCTTTCTCTAGGCGATCCTTGAAGATCGTTCCCAGCTCTCCTTCTTCACTAATGTGAGACAGAAAGATGGTCTTTTTTTTACTCACCACGCCCCGGCTTCCTTTGATTTTGATGGCAGCTTAGCCGGAGCCTATCGCGAGGCGCAATGCCAGGCATTGCCGGATGGCAGCGAAGGTCTGCTACTCAATGTACGGAAATTTACCGTCGAGAAGATCACGGGTGACGCCACTTGATCCTAGCGTGCCGTTTGAACCTTCCTGGATGACCTGCGTCAGGGCTCGGCAATCGTACCAAACCGTTTCCGGCTTAATTGAATTTGCATCAAAGTATCGACTTACGAAGCTCTGCGACCATGAGGCTTCCATCGAACCTGAAAGGCTTGAAACGATGTGGTCAGTTAGCTGGCCATGTTGCCCGCTAATATGCTCCTGATAGCCCGACCCCCTACGGCCGATGCTGCAATCGTAGCCTATTGGAACGGCCCCGCCCCATATCTTAGCTGGCAGATCGGCCGGTCGAGTTCTCCGGACGTCTTTCCATTCGTCACCTTGGATCGCCACGCAATCGAAAGCGGCGGAGGTCTTCCAGCATCGGATTAGTGAGGACGCTTCAGTGGCGTTTTTGTCGGTAGGCCCGACCGCCAGCTTACTGCCGTCCTTTAACGTTTCCCACGTCAACCCCGGCTCGATGGGGTTGGTATTCGTCCCAGAGCACGCGGTCGCAGCGAGGCAGAGAACCAACATTATTTGATCGCGCACACTTTCCCCCGTTTTCTCTCTCTTATGGCGGAGTTGAGTTTACGCTCAAGCCGCTGAATCGAACGCGACCCCCACTCGTGGGGTGTGATGCCACCTCAACTCCTCCCGGACCCAAATGTCCGGAAGGGGAAGGAAAGCAGACGGGCGGCTTTCGGGGCCGCACTCCGAGAAACCCGCCATCGAATGCACTCGCCAAATGCATCAGATTTTTGCATCGGCGGATACCCAGCTTTTCTGCCGTTCTTTGGCCGATGCGAAGTCCGTGAGTTTTGCATCAGACGCGGTGCAGACCGGCTTGCTAAGCTGCGCAGCTCAGCACGTACGGGTCGTCATCATTAGCAGCAGGCCCTTTGGTAGCCTTGGTGGACCGAGTGCGGCGCATTCTGCGGCACCCAGCACGCACGCGGCGGATCACATTGGAAGGACGCAGCCTTGCTTCCCCTCCACTCCAGCTTGACCAAGCGAGAGTTGCGACAGCTAGAACGTCGGCAAAGCTACTGATTTCGAATGTAAGAACCCAACCTAGTGTTTCAGGTCCAGCCATACCCAGCACGCGCAATGCATCGCCGGCTTCTAACCAAAGCAGCACGCTGACCAGAAGAAGCCCTCCAGCCAGCATGACGAGGTTGCTTCTAGACACGCGGCTCAACCGATCAGCCGGCCATTCGACCATCCAATGAGAAAGCATCCGACCAATTGGGGTTTTGGGTGCAAGCCAGAGCATCGACCACAAACCGAAAAACGCTGCCACGAATGTCATTATAGCCAGTTTCCTCAACTCGAGAGCCGAGCTTACCGCGCACCTCGAATATCCGCTACGGCCTCATGCTGAACGCCGCTGATGCAAAACTTTTGACTTTTGCATCAGGAGTGGCCGGGTCGGGAGGATCGTGCTGAACGGATGTCGGCTTTCGAGACTCCGTTTTACCCGCAGGAACGTCTAGGTATGGGCGAAGTTGCCGTCGCGTCTCCAGTTGCGGTAACGCCCATCCCGCTGAATCGAACGCGACCCCCACTCGTGGGGTGTGATGCCACCTCAACTCCTCCGCCCCCCCAATGTCCGGAATGGGCAGGAAAGCGGACCGGCCGCTTCCGGAACCATGGGTTGGAAAACTACGTCCGGATTGATCGGTTATCTAAAAGTAATCCACACTAGGCCGATAATGGAAATGCCAAGCGTGATGCACGAAGCCGGAATTGCCAGAAACACATAGATTGCGTTCGATGGCTTTTGGGCCGGTTCTATTAACAACCCGGCCTTAGCCTGTTTGAGGATTACCAATATATCACCGGGCTCATGCGCATAGTCCTCGGCCGCTATGACTAGATTGCCGCCGCTGCGTTGGGGCAAGACTATCGAACGGGCAGCACTTTTACCATTTAAGCGCTGCAATACGGGTTCCCCCAAATCCGACCAAGAATGGTAAAGCCTCGTTCGCTGTAATATTAGTTCCACGCCACCCATAGTCACGGTGAGCAAATCAGAATGAACTAAACGACGAAGCGTGCGCACTTCAAGCCACACGAAGAGAAGTGCCATAGCTGTCAAAATTGCTAAAATAGAAAGATCGGCGAGTTCCACGTGATCTTTGCCGACCAGCGTATGGCCACAACTTATGGCTAAAAGCGCAAAGGGAAGCAGAAATGCTACGAGCACAATGGCTTGCGGCAGAAGCTTCAGCCTGCTTGCCTTGAGCGTCACTGCACGGTTTTCGGCGTTCATGAACGCCCCCTATCTCATAGTGGTTGCTGAAACCTTCTCTCGAGGATCGTGCCGATGGATAAGTGGTGACCCCATTTACCGATTCAAATGAACGAATGGCTGAAATCGGGATCCCGGATCGCCGGCATGAAGGTCCAGGTATGGGCGTTAGCGGAATGGCCGGGATTGGTGGTTACCAGACGTTCCGTCGTTTGAGATACGCCTGCTGTTCGGCGGCTTCTTCGTCGGAATAAAAGTATTCCGCGCCTGCCACAGGCTCATAGGTGCCAAAGTCCAATTCGTCGTATTGAAGCTGCATAGCTTGATGCCATGAGTCCGCTAAAACGCTGAAAACAAAGCGCGCGTTCGGCATGGTTGCGGGTCTCAATTCGTCATTACGCTGCCTCACGACGGCGAACTCAGCCCCGTCGTCGCCCTCCCAATATTCATGCAGAAGTGTTGCCATGTGGCATCATAACCGAACAGGGCGATGTCTGCTAATGGGCGTAAATTGCCGTCGCGCCTCCAGTTGCGATAACGCCCATCCCGCTGAATCGCATGCCAAGCAGATCATCGTGCGCACGGCACTCGGTGCCGGGATGCCGCTGGCGGGGACGGGCTGCGCGATCGCGCCCGAGGTCCTGGCGATGATCGCCCAGGCGCGCGGCGGAGAGCCGTTCGACGCGACCAGCCTGACCGAGGATTACGAATTATCACGAGCTCAAGATAAGCCCCATTATAGCGTCAAAAGTGTTATGCCGATCGAGAATAAAATCGGTTTGAAATCGGGGCGTTATCAACAATTATAATCAACATAATTATTGCATGGACCCCAGGTCCTTACCGAAAACTGGGTGTGAAGTGGCACTTTGGCGGTGAAGTTGGTGCCTTTCAGTCAAAGCCCGAATCGCAACTGATGAGTTTTGGCGGCCAGACCTAGGGATGGCATGCCACCTGAAGGGCTGGTCGAGCAGAGACGGCACGTATCTCAATGCCGCCCAATGGATCGGTGAGGTTATCAAGGCAGTCCGACGTGAGTTGATCGAAAAGCCAGTTGTCCTAACCCTTACCGCGTCCAGCTTGCCCAGAAATCAAAGCCCCGGTCCCTGCCCCGAAGACCACGGCTGTGGGAGAAACGAAGGCTGACGCCAACTCTTCTACGACACACAACAAGCCACGTCAGCGCAGCGTCAAGGCTGCAGCCAAACGGCGATAAGGGCATAACTCGCTATGCCGCCTTGGCGTCAAAACAGTTTGGTTG
Source organism: Sphingomonas sp. PP-CE-3A-406 (assembly GCF_003688625.1). Classification (GTDB taxonomy): domain Bacteria; phylum Pseudomonadota; class Alphaproteobacteria; order Sphingomonadales; family Sphingomonadaceae; genus Sphingomonas. The sequence goes on along the minus strand of NZ_RCWY01000003.1, from coordinate 331,828 downwards.
TTACATCCGCATATTGATCCTTTTTGCTGGAAATGGTGGAGAGCCGCCTAACCGCTTTGGAGAAAGCGGAGGCGGTAGCGGCCGTTCATTCAGGGTCGGTCGGTAGGCAGCTATGCGCCCCAATTCCGATCATTAGGATCGCTGGCTCTGTAGGCCGAAAGCGGTCGCGACGTTCGATCAAAAGGTTGCCTTTCAAGGCATGAGGCGATCAGAGTGACTTTATGCCATTCGAGACTGACCAGCACCTGCGAAGCTATCTCGACGGCAATCAGCTCGCCCGCGAGCGCATGTGCCTTGCCATCCTCGCGACAGACCGACGGTTCATTGACGTCAGGCCGCGCCAGCCGGCCGGTGGTCCCGACGGCGGCCGCGACCTGGAGGCGAAGCTCTCGGCTGGCGGCCGCGCGTTCGGCGCGATAGGCTTCGTCAACCGCGCCAGCGACTCCGCGCCTGAGCGCCGTAAGATCAGGAAGAAGTTCGAGGCCGACGTTGCTGCGGCGCCGCTGGACCGGGCGGACGCGATGTTTGTGTTCATGACCAACGTCGCCCTAACCGCAGGCGACCGCGATGAGATGGAGCGCCACGCACGGGCGAATGGGTTCAGCGACTGCGACGTTATCGACCGCGAGCGGCTCCGCATCGCGCTGGATCAACCTTCCGGCTTCTTCATCCGCTTCGAGCACCTGCGGATACCGCTTTCCGAGGCCGAGCAGGCGAGCTTCCTCGCGCAGTACAGCGAAGGCATCCAAGCCGTGGTGACGACGGGGTTCCAGCGCGTCGACGAGGCGCTGGCGCGGCTCACCTTCCTGGCAGAGGCCGGGGATCTGCTAACCGGGCTGCACGTCCGCTTCGACCTGGATCGGACCTACCCCGCCAACGAGATCGGCCACTACCGAGCCTTCATGCTCGTCTATCTGACCGAGGTCACGAACGGGATCTGGGCGATACTGTTCGGCTCCTCCGACCTGTCGAACCGTTTCCGGGAGGCCACTGACACCCCGTTCACCCCTCAGGTTGCAGGCATCCGTCACGGCATCGCATTCGCCCAGTGGGAGAGGAGGTTCGACATGGAACGGCTGCGACGCGCGGAACTGGGGGCCGAGGGCGATAAGGGAGCCACCGATGGGGAAGGTGACGTCGATGGGCCGACGACCGAGCTGCCCGCGTTCGAGACCCATGGCGGCGGGAGCTCGGTCGGGATTGACGAGGTGGCCGGGATCACGATCAGCTACCGCAAGGAGCGGCACGGCGTCAGCTTCCCGCATGAGCGCGGGATCAAGTTGCGCGACCTGCAGGATGCGGACACACTGCCTTTCGTGAGCCGCTCGTTCGCAAGGAAGGTGCGCCGCATCAGGATCTTCGCGAATGGCTACGAACTCGACGATCTCGGGCCGGGTGACTTCTTCGTCGACGAGAGCAAGACCGGGCTCGACATCGACAACAGGTTCTCAGCCGACGAGTTGAAGGATCCCTGGGTGAGGCTGCGGCCCCGGCGATCCTCGGCGTACCAGTTCGACTTCTACCGCAAGACGCCGAGGCGCATGTTCAAATCGCCAGGATCGGGGTCAGAGCAGGGCGGCTGAAGGTGGGCGGAACGTCGGCTTTCGCCGGCGAGTCTCGCACGGTGCTTCGCAGTTTGGTGGTGCTGATGAGCGAACTTGGCAGGCGCGTCGAAGATCAGTCCATTCCGGTGGCGATTTTCACCCGTTACAATTGGCGCACGAAGATGTTGAGTGCCGAACTTCTCTGTGGCTAACTGAAGGTCTGACTGCGGAAATTAAACGATCGGGGCTCGACCATAGTAGCGTTGAATCAAATACCGGCGGATACCGTCGACCTTCACGGCACGCTTGAATTGATCGAGGAGCATTTCGCCGCGGTCGCCAAGGCGGTTGCGGAAGGCGAGTTCGCGCTATGGGTGGGTTCGGGGATTTCCCGGGAGAGGGCTCCCGACCTAGCCGTGTTGGCAGCGGACCTGATCGAGCATCTCCGCTCCGAACTCGATCCCACCGATGCTGGCGACCCATACCGCGCGACCCTTGAGCGAATCATGCGTGAACTGCTCGGGATGGACCAAGCAGCTGTGCAAGCACTGCCACTGGACGTCGCATTCAACGCCTGGCCCGATGCGCAGGCGATCGCGGAGGGCCTGCGCAACCGATATTCGGAGATGCTGAACCTTAGGGTGCCGGGAAAGGAAAAAGACTACCTTCTCTGGGCAGCGGTCGACGTCCGTGAAAAATATGGTTCGCTGAACGATCCCGACGTTGAGCACCTTTCCATCGCCCTGCTGGTGCTCGAAGGGGCTGTGACCGAGATCGCGTCCGGAAACTGGGACGGTCTCATCGAGGTAGCCGTTGATCGCCTGAGTGCTACTGGTCGCCAGGGCATCCTGCGCAAGGTCGTCAACCCGGACGATATCCGGGAGCCCGTCGCGGCCGCCACGCTACTGAAGTTTCATGGCTGCGCCGTTGCCTGCATGGCGGACCCCGATGCGTTCAGGCCGTTCCTCGTGGGCGCGGAACGCGACATCATCGACTGGCCGAACGTTGACGATCCGCTTCGGCGCGAGGTCGTGCGGATGGCTACAAACCGCCGGGCACTGGTCGTCGGGTTGTCACTCCAAGACGGCAACCTGAAGGACGTCTTCTCGAGGGCGAAGGCCGTGCATGCCTGGCATTGGCCGGTAGCACCGACGGCCCAGCCGCACGTCTTCTGCGAAGATCAGCTCGGTGGTCCGCAACGCACCGTGCTCGAGGTGATCTACGGCGACGACTTCGATGCGCACGAGCAGGAGATTCTTGCCGCCGCGTTGTTGCGAGCGAGGCCACGGACCGCTTTACCTGCGCTGGCATTCCACGTTGTCGCCGACAAGCTATGCGCGCTCGCCGAGCGGTGCACGGCGGGTCTGCAGCCCCAGGAGCGGGGGGACCTGCTCCTCGGAATCGAGCATCTGCGGGACCTTTCGGCGATGGGGGCACCGGCCGACCGGAAGCAGCTGGGCGTCTTCCTTACCACCGCCATCGCCGCCTGGAGCCGATCAGTGGCACTCTTCCGTAAGGGCGAGGTTCCGCCGGTCGGCTCCCAGACCTACGCGGGCATCAGTCCGCTTCGCAGGACCGCCATGATGGGTGACGGGAACCTAGCGCAGTCGGGCCTCGACGAGGCCGCCACCGCGTTGGCGCTGATCGGTCGTCTCGTAAAATCCGGGCAAGCCTCAGTGTTGACTACCGACGGAGGCGCTGCGGACGGCGCGCTCGTCGTCAAGGCGGCATACGACAATGCCACTGCGAAAAAGGTAACATTCGTAGGCGGCTCCGATGCGGTGCTGCAGCTCGCGGCCGACGGCGCGCTCGACGACAAGGACACCATCATCGTGCACAGCAACGAGGTTTATATGCGCACCGCGTTGCGCTCGCGACGGTCGCCAAGCGGAATCGCTTCGACCGGTGCGCGGCACGTCAGCGTTCGACAGCTGATCGGCGAAAGCGTAGACTTGGGCATGCTTGAGCAACGGTTCCTCGAGGAGGCTGCGCTGTGACAAGCGGCCCTGTGACGCGCGTCTGCGAACGTTTGGAGAAGGCTAACTACGAGCGCGTCGGCGGTCGGTTCAAGGTGGCGTCCGTTACGTTCGACTTCCCGGCGGTCTTCACTGGCAGGAAGGAACGCGGCTCCGACCTCGTCGTCGTCGTTGATACCGACGACAAGGAGGCGATCGGTGAGCGCGGGGTTCGGACGCGCCAGAGGCTGGAGGCGCTGACAATGGCGCTCGACGTCGCCAATTGGCGCGTGGTCGTGACGGCGATTCTCGTCGGCCCCCCGATACCGTCGGAGACCGTGGACGAGATGACGCGGTCGTGCCGGGTGCTCACCGTGTCGAAGGCCACACTGGATGGCGCCGATGGCGCGCCGCCGCTTGACGATCGCCTGCGGGTCCTGCTGCCGCTGGACGCCAGGCTTGGCGAGGACGCTTTGGTGGCTGATCCGCTCGGGCAGCTTGAGCGGCAAATGGAAGGCACCCCGGATGCCCGCCTCGCAGAGCAGCTGCTCGCGGCGTCGCTGCGTGGGGAGGACGAGGTCCGGCGCGTGCTTGCGCGCGCGATCGAGGCGGCGACGGCGCCAGGGCTTGCATCCGCATGACCGGGCCTCGCCTCAAATCGATCGCCATCGACGGGTTCCGTAGCATCAACGCGCCGTTGTCGCTGCGCCTCGATGCGCCGATGGTCCTGATCCACGGGCACAACGGCGCGGGCAAGACGAGCTTGCTGTCGGCACTCGAGCTTGCGCTCACGGGCTCGGTCCCATCGCTCGAGCGTGCCGACAAGAGCTATCGCAAGGAGCTCGCCAACTACACCACCGGCGAAGGTCTGATCAGCCTGCGCGTGGATGGCCTGGGTGACGAGTTCCGAGACACCGACATCCGGCTGGCCCGCGGAACGACGCGGACCCAGGGTGGGCTGAGCGAGCAGGCGGCACGCTTCTACAGTGAGCGGTGCTATCTGGCGCAGACCACGTTGAGCCAGCTCCTTGCGATCTACGGTGGCGACGACGCAAGCATCGACACGCCGCTGTCCCAGTTCGCGGCGGAACTCTTGGGCCTTGATCGGCTCGACGCTCTGCAGCGCGGCTTACAGCCCGCCCGAGACGCCAGAAATCTCAGGCCGCTGGCGCCGACCTATCGGACGCTTGAGGACCGGCGCGAGGCCTTGGCGCGGTCCGTCGCGGAGGCCACTTTAGATCTTAAGCGGCTCGACGCGCGGATCGCGGATGTGCGGGAACGGCTGGATCGAATCCGGGCCGGAATGCTCGAGATCGGCGGTGAAGAGGGGCAGACTGCGGAGTCGACGAGATTGGCCGTCTCGGTGTTTGACGACCAAATCCGGCGCATCGAGGAGCTGACGCGCTCATCCGCCCGGATCCGAGCCGATCGCGCTGGCGCCGGCCGCGAGGAGGTCGTTGCCACGGCACGAAGGAGGGAAGCCGAAGCAGCGGACTGGCTTACGGCCAATTCCGACCGCATCCAGCGCCTTCTGCTTGCAGTGGTCAGTCACGTCCCGGATGTCCCGACCGGCATCACTGCAGATGTCGGCGCCGACATCGCCCGCCTGGCGAACCAGCTCAAGACGCTTTCGAACGCGGCAGCTGCGGCAGTCGCAAAGGCTAAGGATGCGGAGCGCCGGCTGAAGGAGCTGGATGACGAATTGGTTTCGGCGAAGACCACGACGGATGATCTCGACCGCGAGATATCCGAACTCGGGCGCCAGGCTCCCGATCTGGCGGCTGCGCTGTCGACCGTCATTCCGCACATCCATGGCGACGACTGCCCTGTGTGTGGGCGAGATTACGGGGAGGTCTCCGAGACGCCGCTCGCCGAAGCTGTGCGTAAGCGAATCCAGTTGATCACGTCCGCCGCCTCGCGTTTGGCGGAGGCTACGGGTCGGCGGACCTCGCTGACAGCAACGATCGCCGAGATCGGTCGCGAACGTGAGCTGCTCGTTGCACAGCTGCCGAGCGAGAGTCGGCGGTTGGAGGATCAGGCAGCTGCAGCCGCGCTAACCGGATTGGTCGCGGAGGCGTCTGAGCTGCTTTCAATCGCGAGGGAGGGCGGATCCTTGCTTCGTCAGCAGGCGGAGGCTGTCAGACTGGCCGTGGGTTGGTCGCGTTCCGACGTCGAGGACGACCTGCTGTCCAAAGACGTCGCGGCGCTTGAGGATCAGCTGGGAATCGTGTCCGCACGGACGAATTCCTCGACTGACCGGCTGGCCTTTATGACCCGGGAATTGGGGGGACGACGCGCGCGCCTGACGGCCTGGATCGAGCAGGAAACCATAGCGTCGACTGTGCAGCGGGAGCTCACGTCTATGACTGCGGAGCGAGTCGAGCTCGATGCGAAGCTGCGGTCGCAGGTCTCGGCTAAAAAGCGTGCAGATGACGCCTTCCGCGCGACCACGGCGATCCGCCGCAGCGTCGGGAGGATCGCTGACGCGGCCGCCGAAGCTCGCACGAGGGTGGTCGCGGAGGTGTTCAACGACAAGCTGAACACGCTTTGGCGGGATCTCTTCGTGCGTCTGGCGCCTGACGAGGAGTTCGTCCCGGTGTTTGACGTGCCCGTCGGAAAGGGTGGCCGGATCCGGCCTGTCCTCCGCACGATGCACCGTTCCGGGAACGATGGCGGCTCTCCGGGCGTGATGCTCAGCTCCGGCAACCTCAATACCGCCGCGCTGACGCTTTTTCTGGCGCTCCACCTCTCGGTGCAGCCGAAACTGCCTTGGCTGGTCCTGGACGATCCCGTCCAGTCGATGGACGACGTCCACATCGCGCATTTCGCGGCGCTGCTGCGGACCCTGTCAAAGGAGCATGGGCGGCAGATCATCGTCGCGGTCCACGACAGAGCGCTGTTCGACTATCTCGCGCTCGAAATGAGCCCGGCGTTTCCGACCGACGAGTTGATCACGATCGAGCTGGAGCGGACCTCGGGCGGCAAGACGCGCTACAATACGGCCCGCCACGGATATCGCGAACGTCCAAAGATCGTCGCTGTCGCAGCCTGACGTCAGTCGAATCTGAAGCCGAACAATCCGCCTTGCTCGCCATCGTCCGATAGACGCGTGGATTAGCACACGCGCTTGCTTATCGGACGCGGCCGGCAGCGTCAGTCGGTCGAAGATGTCCGAGTTTATTGCAACGAGATACTGGCCGCCGATCCGGTCAGAGCTAGTCGCGCACCACTGCTAATGTCTGCTTCTGCCACTTCGATTGATCACAAGCCGCCAGTCTGCTTGCGGCCCAATTCCAGCTGCCCAGCAGCACGTGAACCAGCGGCCGCTTTCGGGGCGCGCTAAAGGCGCCGCGAAGGTCGCCAACTGGGTCTGCCTGACCGACAGCTGCCGGACGGCTCCCGACCCAGTTCCCGACGTTCAGCTTGACCGAGCGCTTTCCCGGAAGCGGCCATTTGTTCACCTCGCTTCCGGCGCGGACCGTGGTGACCGACATTGGGGACTTTCCTGCCAGTCAGCTTTCAGGATCGGAACGGTTGAAAGCCGCTGGGCCGCGATTGCTGGAGCCGTAATGCATGTTCTGCGCGACGGCGTTGATGATGCCGTCCGCCTTCGCGGTGCGGATCAGCTCGCGATAAAAAGGTTTCGCACCCCAGAAGCGACGTGGGCCGACCTTGTCAGACGGCTTCAAATAGATGCGCAGCATTCCAACCTCGCGGTGCTGGACGTTGAAACGATCAGGCATAACGGGCCTTTCGATAGGAAGCAGGATCAGACGCGCGAGCGTCGGCGGGAAGCACCGTGCGTGCGGGCATCACGCAGGGTCGCATCGGGTGTGAGGTGCGCAGCAGGCACCTTGGGGACTGCGACGCGCTGCGACAGATAAATGCCGTTATGACCCGAGCAAAGGTAGGCGACGAAGCATGCGACCGCGATCGGCACAGCATAGGCCGCCCCGAACAACTCGATCCCCATGAACGTGCAGGCAAGCGGCGTGTTGGCAGCACCCGCGAACAGCGCAACGAAGCCGATCGCCGCGAAGACCCCCGTCGGGACTCCGAACATGGGCGCGAGTGCATTGCCGAGCGCCGCGCCGATGAAGAACAGCGGTGTCACCTCTCCGCCCTTGAAGCCAGTGCTCAGGGTGACGACGGTGAAGAGCAGCTTCAACGCCCCGCTCCATGGATGGGTGTCGGGACCAAAGAAGCTGGCGATGGTCAGGCCGTCCGGCGTCGCCGCCAGCGTGCCCAGACCGAGATAGTCCCGCGTGCCGAACAGCCCGACCAGTGCGATCACGGCCACGCCCCCGATGACGGGTCGTAGTGGGCCATAAGGCACCATGCGCTTCAGCCATCCGCCAAGCGCATGATTGGCCTCCGCAAAAGCTAGTCCGACCAACCCGAATACGACGCCCGCGACGCCAGCCTTGATGACAATTAGAGCGTCGACCGGCACTGTCGCATCGACAAGGTAGGCGCCGTGATGAATGCCCCAGGAAAGACAGGTCCAGTCACCCACCAGTGCCGCGACCAGGCATGGCACTAGCGCACGATACTCGACCCGGCCGATCGCCAGGACCTCCAGCGCGAAGACCGCGCCCGCGATCGGCGTCCCGAAGACCGCGCCGAAGCCCGCCGCGATTCCGGTCATCAGCAGGATGCGTGTCGCTTCCGCATCCAGCTTGAGTGCGCGGCCGAAGCCGCTGGAAAGGCTGCCGCCCAATTGCACGGCGGTGCCTTCACGCCCCGCCGATCCCCCGAACAGGTGCGTCACGACCGTGCCGAAGAAGATGAGCGGGGCCATGCGCAGCGGCACACCGCCCCCTGGTTCATGGATTTGCTCGACGATGAGGTTGTTACCGCCTTCGACCGAGCGCCCTGTCAGATGGTAGAGCAGTCCGACCATGAACCCGCCGATCGGCAGCAGGTAGAGCAGCCAGGGAAAGGCAAAGCGAAGCCGGGTCACGGCATCGAGGCTCCACAGGAAGGCTGCGCAGAGCGTTCCCACCGTTGCGGCCATCGGGATCAGGATCAAAGCCCACCGCAGCACCGACATGGCATGGGTGCGGCGATCGCGAATGAACGCTGCCATGTTGAACTGGTCGTAGAGATTGCGAAATGTCGCGCGCACGATTCCTCCTTGCTGCCTTGCGGCGCCTGGTAGGAATCATCGGCCCTTGCGAGGGCGGTTCGGCCGAATGGCCCGGCGGAAATCCATCGCCTTGCCTGAGCATATGCTGTCCGACGGCGACCTGGTCAACCAACGGCAGGGTCACGATGAGACCATTGTTTTGCTGAGGATCAATAATTGGCTCACCCATGGAATAAACCCCGACGGGCGTCGTCTACGCTTTCGAGACTGATGCGCCGGAGGCTTATGCGTAGACGAAATTGGATGCTGGGTCTGACCGCTTCGGTTCTGCTCACCGGCGCAGTCGCGGCCGCCCCCGCCGATGGATACGCCAGCATGATATCTGCCGCGATGGACCGGATGATGGCGGGCATGATGGTCAAGCCGTCCGGCGACGTCGACCGCGACTTCGTCGCGATGATGCTTCCGCATCACCAGGGCGCCATTGATATGGCGGTGGCAGAGCTGCGCTACGGCCATAACGAGCAGCTCAAGCGCATTGCGCAGGAGATCATCATCGATCAGCAGCAGGAGATCGCCGCCATGAAGTTGGCGATCGGTCAGCCGCTACCCCGTTCGACGCCAGCCCCGACGCAGGGCGGCGACCACCACAGCCATATGGAGCACTGACATGATCCGGACCTTCCTGCGCTCGGCCGCCTTGCTGATGAGCGCCGCACCGGGCATTGCCATGGCCCAGCAGGCGCCGTGGAACGCCAAGGACGTGCCTGTCAGCCACCGCGACCGCGTCTATGCATCCGAACAATTCTCCAACACGGTGTCGGTGACGGACCCGGCCGACAACAGGTTGCTCGGCGTCATCAAGCTCGGCGATCCGCAGCCGATGAATTTTTCCCCGCTCTACAAGGGGCAGGTGCTGGTTCACGGCCTCGGCTTCTCGCCGGACGGGAAAACACTGGCGGTCGTGTCGATCGGATCCAACGCCGTGTCGTGGATCGACACCGCCACCAACACCGTCAAGCACACGACGTATGTCGGGCGCAGTCCGCATGAGGCGTTCTTCACACCGGACGGCAAGGAGGTGTGGGTTACGGTACGCGGCGAGGATTACATCGCCGTGCTCGACCCCACGACGTACAAGGAGACGGGGCGCATCAAGACGCCCGGTGGTCCGGGCATGACGATCTTCTCTCCCGATGGCCGATACGGCTATGTCTGTTCCTCGTTCAATCCGGTGCTGGCCGTGTTCGATGTTGCAACCCACGCGCAGGTCGGACAGGTGGCGCAGCCGAGTCCGTTCTGTCCCAACATCGCCGCGACGCCGGACGGCAAGCAGGTGTGGTTCACGCTGAAGGACATCGGCAAGACGGTCGCATTCGATGCCAGGCCGCCTTTCGCGATCCTCAAGGTGCTGGATACCGGACCGATCACCAATCACGTCAACTTCGCCCGCACGGTCAGGGGACAGTTCGCCTATGTCACGGTGGGCGGGGAAAACGCGGTGAAGGTGTTCCGCACGTCCGACTTCGCGCTTGTCGCCACCATCCCGGTCGGCAAGATGCCGCACGGCGTCTGGCCATCGGGCGACGGCCGGCGCATCTATATCGGGCTGGAGAATGCCGATGAACTTGCCGCGATCGACACCGCCGGCAACAAGGTCGTTGCCACCGTGCCGGTCGGACAGGCACCGCAGGCGATCGCCTATGTCCCCAACGCTGTTCCGACAGGCCCCGGCACCGACAATCTTCAACCGCTCGGCACGGCCGGCAAGGCGTTGCATCTGAATATGGGGCCGGTTGGCGGCAGCCGCGCGGCAAGCAGCATTACCCTCTTCGACCAGGGTATCATTCAGGTGGTGCAGAGTGCCGTTACCGGTTTACAGCCCAAAAAGCCTTACATGCTCGTGCTGACCGCCAATGCGGACGGCAGCGGTGCGGTAGAGCCGCTTGCGAACTTCATGAGCAACCCGGCAGGTGCGGCGATCGTCAATGCGTCGGGACCGATCCGGCAGATCGTTCAAGGCAGCACCGCGGCACCCCGGCGTTTTCTGGCGGTAGCTGAGGTGGTAAATGGTGCGCCGGGCCGCATCGTGCAGGTGCAGCGCGACTGAAATGGACCCGCTTGCCGCCGCGATCGAATCACTGATCCCTGGTCTGCGTCGCTATGCCCGGTCGTGGTTGCGCGATCAGGCGATGGCGGATGACGTGGTGCAGGATTGCCTTGAGCGCGCGGTCGGGCGCTGGCGGCAGCGGCGTGGCACGGAGGTTCGCCCCTGGCTTTATGCGATCCTGCACAACCTGTTGATCGATCAAAGGCGGCAGCATATCCGGCGAGGTACGGCGGTTCCGCTCCACCTCGTAGACGACGCTGCGCTCGGCCGCCCGGCCGATCAGGACACGGGTCTGCACCACCGCGACCTGTTGCGCGCCCTTGATGCGTTGCCCGAGGAGCAGCGGACGGTGCTGCTGCTCATCTCGGTCGAAGGTCTGTCATATGGGGAAGTCGCTGCCGTCGTCGGAGTGCCGCTGGGAACGGTGATGTCGCGAATATCGCGGGGGCGCGACCGTCTGGCGACACTCATCCGAGAGGGTGAACGGCCGCGATTGAGGAGTGTGCGATGACCAGCCCGATCGGAGAAGACGATCTGGCCGCGTGGATCGATGGAAGGCTGTCGCCCGAGCGGCAGCGTCTGGTCGACGCCTACCTTGAAGGCCAGCCGGACATGCATGCCCGTTTGCGGGAGCAGGCGGAGCAGGCGCGAGCCCTTGCATCCCTGTTCGCCCCGATCGCGGATGAACCTATCCCGGCGACGATGCGCGTTGCAGCCATCAGGGGACGGCAACGCCAACCGCGTTGGCAACTCGCCATCGCCGCGTCGCTTCTGTTGACGGTCGGGTTTGGCGGGGGCTGGTCGAGCGCGCGTTGGAGTGGCGAACCCCGCGCGGGTATCGCGGCGCTGGCCAACGAGGCGAGTGACAATTTCCGTGTCTATGCCGCCGACCGGATACGACCAGCGGAGATCGGCCCCGACCAGCGCGCCATGCTGATCCGATGGACCTCCGCTCGATTGGGTGAGCGCGTGACCATCCCGGACCTCAGCACAGCGGGTTACCGCTATGGCGGGGGGCGATTGGTCGCGACGCCCCACGGCCCTGCGGCGCTGCTCCTTTATGATGGACCGCAAGCGTCGAAGCTCGCGGTGCTGACGAGGCCCATGCAAATCGACAAGAGCGCAAGCATGACCAGCACGTCCAGCGGGACCATGGGCCGGGTCACATGGGCGGTCGACGGGATCGGCTATAGTGTGGTGGGGGAGCGCCCCGCTGCCGAGCTGCATCCGATCGCCAACGAGGTCCGGCGCCAGGCCGATGCGGCGCTTGTGTCCTGATAGCGCCTGGCCGGTTCTCAGCGCCGACAGGCACTGGGCGGACCAGCGGGATCACGGCTTGCGCTCGGCATCCTTCCGGTCGGCCTCTGCCGGAGTCAGCCTGGCCCGCTCGCGAATGCGACGTTCGAGCGGAGCGCCGACGAACAGTACGAGCATCGCAAGGCTCAACCCGCCGATGATGAGCGGCCACACCGCCAACCCTGCTGCCGCGCCGATCGTGGCTGTCACCCAGATGCACGCGGCGGTCGCCAGCCCATGCACTTCCTGACCCTGGCCGACCCGCAGCACAGCGCCGGCACCGATGAAGCCGACGCCGGACAGAATGCCCTGCATCGCCCGTCCTGCGGCATCGGCGTTCACATTCGGCAAGCCACTGTGCACGATCGCCTGCACGGCGATGCAGCTCGCCAGGCCGACCAGACCCAGCGTCCGCAAGCCCATGATCTGCCGGTTCTCGCGCGAGCGTTCCCAGCCGAGCACCATCCCGGCCGCGGTCGCAATCACCAGCCGGCCGATCGCATCGATCCAGAAGCCGATGTCCGATGCCGCTAACGCTTCGATCATTCGACCAGCACGTGGACGTGATGCCAGGCGGTGCACAGATAGCCGGCGAAGTTCCACATCGTGTCCGGCCGTTCGGGCTGTCCCTGTCCAGCCCCGTCAAAGGCGCGCACGACAAGGTGCTGGCGACCTTTGGCGAGCGTGGCGTCAAGGGTCCAGCGCCGCCAACCCCAGTGCGTCTCCGGATCATCGGCGAACGTCGCCTGTTGCCAGTCGCGACCACCGGTCACCGACACTTCGACCCGAGAGACGCGGCGATCATAGGCGATGGCATAGCCCTCGATCCGCACCTCCCCGGCCGGCAGGGCTTCGCCAGAGCCGGGCGCGCAGATCGCGGCGTTGAGCGGCATGGCATTGATGGTCAGACCCTGGCTCCAGTCGGCGGTGTCGCTCGTCACATCGGCAGGAAAGAGCTTGTAGTCGTGCGCCTGGATCGGTGCGTCGGATGGCGTGTCACGCACCTCGATCCGTGTCAGCCATTTGGCGCTCCGCACCCCGGCATAGCCCGGCACCACCATGCGGAGCGGTGCGCCGTGTTCGGGCGTCAGCGGCTCGCCGTTCATCGCCCAGGCAATGAGGACGTCGGGTTGCCGCGCCTTGTCCATGGCGATCGAGACCCCGAACGATGCTTCCTCGCCTTCGACGTCCACCTCGTCCGCGCCGGTGAACGCCACAAACAGGTCGGACGCATCCGGCGCACCGACGGCATCCAGTACGTCGGACAGTCGTACGCCGGTCCACTCCGCATTGCCGATCGCGCCCACGTCCCACGGGTCGCCGGACGTTTTTGCGACCTGCTGAAGATCCGTGCGCCGGTTGCCGGCGCACTGGAGAACTGCCGTCACCGTCCGCGTGGCCAACGCGCTCTTCAATTCCTCCACCGAGAAGGAGCGTCTTTCCATGCTCATCCCGCTGACCTCGATCCGGTGATCGGCAGGCAGATCAGGCACCGCACCATGGCTGCGCACGTAGAACAGCGCCTGCGGCGTCAGGAACCGCTCGATCAGCGCGCCGGGCGTCGGCTCGGCGTTGTAGGGCTCGGATTTGCGCTCGATCATATCAGTCATGGACGAACCAACGCCGCAAGCGCGCGGATCGCTTCAAGTCTTCAAGACTATCGCAGACGAAGGATTACCGATCGTTCCGATATCCAGATTGAAATAAACAGATCAAACGGTTGGTCGTATCGATAAGATTGCGCGATATAAGCTGCATGACCCTGGAGCAGCTCAGAATATTCGTCGGTGTCGCCGAGCGCGAACACGTCACCAAGGCAGCGGAGGTGCTGAACGTGACGCAGTCCGCTGCCTCCGGCGCGGTCGCGGCCCTCGAAGCGCGCTACGGGGTTCCTCTGTTTCACCGTGTCGGGCGTGGCATCCAGCTTACCGAAGCAGGCCGCGGCTTTCTGGAGGAAGCGCGCGCGGTGCTGGGGCGGGCAGCGCATGCCGAGACGATGCTGGCGGACTATGCCGGGCTTGCCCGTGGTTCGTTGCGGATCTTCAACATCGCCCTCTTCGCGCTGTTTACCGGACTCTATGGCGCGCGCTGGGCGATGTTCGGGCACGAGGCGCGGCGCATCTTCGGGCACAACACCGTATCGATGTTCATCGGGACCATCCCTATGGGCCTCGCAACGATCATCAACGGCTGTCTAGCCTTCGGCATCGTGCGGTTCGGGGACGGCATTGTTGGCGTCGCGCAGGTCCTATGGTGGATCGACGTCGCCATGTCGCTCGCCTGCGGCGTGCTGATCCCGTACCTGATGTTCACCCGCCACGAGCACAGCCTGGACGGCATGACCGCGGTATGGCTGCTGCCGGTCGTCGCAGCGGAAGTGGCGGGTGCCAGCGGCGGGCTGCTCGCGCCGCATCTGACCGATCCCCACGCGCAGATCGTGACGCTCGCGACCTCGTATGTGCTGTGGGCCTATTCGGTGCCGGTCGCGTTTGGCATCCTCGCCATTCTGATCCTACGCATGGCGCTTCATAAGCTCCCGCACGAGAGCATGGCGGCATCCTCCTGGCTCGCGCTGGGGCCGATCGGCACCGGGGCGCTGGGTATGCTGGTGCTTGGTGCGGATGCGCCGGCGATCCTCGCGGCGCACGGGCTGGTCGGTGTCGGTACCGTCGCGCAAGGGATCGGCGTCGTCGCCGGGCTCTGCCTGTGGGGTTTCGGCCTGTGGTGGCTGGCGCTCGCGACGCTCATCACCATCCGCTACTGGCGCGCCGGCGTGCCGTTCAACCTGGGCTGGTGGGGCTAGCCGCACTCACTGCGCCTGGAGAAGAGCAGGTAAGCGTAGCGAGATCAGCTCGCGCAAACGGTACAGGACGGAAAAATGCTCCTTTTCGTTCCGCAAGTACGCCGAAAACAGAGCGGCCAGTTGGCGTGATCGGCGAAGTTTGGGAGGATAACGCCTCGCGTCCAAAGGCGGTCAAAACTGCCACTAGCAGGTCAACGGCTTCCTCCCGCCGCTCGGTTGCCTGTAAAGCTTGTCTAGAATGCATCGCCGCCTCCGTTGTAATTTGGAGGCGATGCCCGGCCAAAGCCGGGCGTTCGTAACCCTGCACGTCGCACAAGGCGCCGCCGCTTTTAGGCAGAACCCTGGACATGTGCGTCGGCCACCCGGCCGAGAAACTCGACCAGATCGACGAAACAGTGGGTTACGACGCCCCACGAACGGGATTTACCGTATCGCTCAGGCCAATTCGCAGAATGTTATTCCGACGGCAACGCCAGACTGTGCAGGTTCAAAGTTATATGCGTCGATGTCGCGAAAAACGGGGTGACACCGGCCCAGAATTATTGCGACTCAAGATAACTGGTTGCGCGGGATAATACGAGCTTGGCCTGCGCCTCGCCGAACTCGGCGCACGCGGCATTTTCGCGCGGGTTGCGACCGACGAGGCGGGCGGCGTGGTCGCGGTCCGTGCGTATTTCCCGGGGACGATCAGCCGCATCGCCGCGCCGAATAACGCACCGATCTTCACGACGAGCTTGCCCGTCCTCGCCCGTGCGCGGACATCCGACATTCCCGAACGGACCGATCTCCGGTTTCTGGCGCCTCCGCCCCCGCCTCCCCCTAAGTGGAAGCGGCAAATCGTCCCGCTACCGTCCCCGTTCGCACCGCCAGCGCGCGTGCGCGACGCAAAGCGATTGAACGGCAGCGCGTGGCTGCTCGTACGCGGTGGCCCCGCAGGCACGGTGTCGGGCGGTCAGCTCGGCGCCTCGCAAGGCGGGGTGCGGTTGACCTACGCGCTGGGAGGACGCCGCCAGTTCGCGCTGGCCGCGCGTCTTGCGGCGCCATTGCGGGGCAAAGGCCGCGAAGCCGCGCTCGGCGTCGAATGGCAACCCACCACGCTGCCTATCCGCCTGATCGCCGAGCAGCGGTTCGTGCTCGACGGCGGTCGCGGCGGCCCGACCCTGGGGATCATTGCCGGCTACGGTCCCGCCGATATCGCGCCCGGCGTCCGCATCGAGGCTTACGGCCAAGCCGGCGTCATAGCTCGCGACGGCGTCGAAAAGTTCGTCGACGCGTCAGCGCGGATCACGCATCCACTCGGCCATGTCGCGGGTGCGCGCATCGATATCGGGGTCGGGATCTGGGGCAGCGCGCAACGCGGCACCGAACGCCTCGATATCGGCCCGTCACTGGTCGTCGGCGTGCCGATCGCGGGCAAATCCTTGCGTCTCACACTCGACTGGCGCGAAAGGGTGGCCGGCGCCGCGCGTCCCGGTTCCGGCCCTGCCCTGTCGATCGGCAGCGACTTTTAAGACAGCCTAGCCGCGCCGCCGGGTTCCGGTGTAACGCGTGTGCGTGGACCTGTATCTCCCCGTCGCCAACCTGTCGGTCAACGCGCTCGTGATCATCCTGCTCGGCGGGGGAGTCGGGCTGCTGTCGGGCATGTTCGGGATCGGCGGCGGTTTCCTGACCACCCCGCTGCTGATCGTCTACGGCATCCCGCCGACCGTCGCTGCGGCCTCGTCCGCCAGCCAGGTCACCGGCGCCAGCGTCTCGGGCGTGTTCGCGCATTTCCGCCGCAAGGGCGTCGATACCAAGATGGGCGGCGTCCTCGTCGCGGGCGGTATCCTCGGCTCGTTCTTCGGCGCGTGGCTGTTCCGCCTGCTCCAGCAGAGCGGCCAGATCGATACGGTGATCGCGATCGTCTACGTCGTCATGCTCGGCTCGATCGGTGGCCTCATGGCGAAGGAATCGATTGGCACGATCGGTCGCGCGCGGACCGGCCGCCCGCCGAAAGCCCGAAAGCGGCGTCATCACCCGCTGGTCGCCGCACTGCCGCTGCGCACGCGCTTTTATGCGTCCGGCCTCTATATCTCGCCGCTCGCACCGCTGCTGCTCGGCTTCTGCACCGGCATCCTGACGATCCTGCTCGGGATCGGCGGCGGCTTCATCCTGATCCCGGCGATGATCTACCTGCTTGGCATGGCCACATCGGTAGTGGTCGGCACGTCCTTGTTCCAGACGCTGTTCGTGACCGCGGTCGCGACGATGGTCCACGCGACCACCACCAAGGCGGTCGACATCGTGCTCGCCGGGCTGTTGCTGCTGGGCTCGGTCGTCGGTGCGCAGATCGGCGCGCGGTTCGCCACCAAGTTCAAACCGGAATATCTCCGCCTCGCGCTCGCGGTGATGGTGCTGCTGGTCGGCGCCCGCATCCTGCTCGGCCTGGTCTGGCGGCCCGAGGAGATCTTCTCGGTCACGCTTTCGTGAGGGTTGGGACCCGAGCGCTGAAGCCCGCCTGGCTCGTCCTGCTCGCGCCGCTGATGATGGCGCAGGCCAAGCCCGTGCTCGTCCCCGACGTGTCGCAGCGCAATATCGAGATTGCCTACAGCTTCACCGGCGCCGAGCTGCTGTTGTTCGGCGCGATCCTGTATCCCGGCGGCCGCCTGCCGAGCGGCGAGCATCCGACCGATATCGTCGTCGTCGTGAAGGGCCCGACCCAGTCGATCCTGATGCGCGAAAAGGAGAAGGTCGCGGGCATCTGGGTCAACGCGTCGCGGCTGCGCTATCGCTCCGCCCCGAGCTTCTACGCGATCGCCTCGTCCAAGCCGATCGGGCGACTGGTCGACGATCGCACGCGGGCGATCTACGAACTCGGGCTCGACAGCCTGCAACTGTCCCCCGCCTCCAGTGCACCGACCGATACACAGGACCGGTTTCAGAAGGGCCTGGTCGACCTGAAGCGCCGTGCCGGCCTGTATTACGAGGCGCCGCGCGCGGTCGAGATCACCGACGACGTGCTGTACCGCGCGCGCGTCACGATCCCCGCCCGCGTGCCCGTCGGCCGTTTCACCGCGGAGACGTTCCTGATCCGCGACGGCCGCGTGCTGGCGGCGGCGGTGCGCGATATCGACATCCGCAAATCCGGGTTCGAACGATTCGTCGCGCGCGCCGCGGAGCGTTCGTCGGTCGTCTACGGACTGGTCGCGGTCGCGCTGTCGGTGTTCCTGGGCTGGGCCGCAGGCTGGATCGCGCGCAAACTGTAAGGAATTTCTCCATCCTCACCGGATATTTACGCCTTTGACGACATAGCGTCGGTCCGATGAGCGGGGTCCACGAACAATGACGGAAATGCCGGGCTCGAACGCGTTTCACGATGCCTCACCTTTGGCCGGGCCTTTTGCCGGTACGCAGCTGAACGACCTGTTGGCCGGCGTGCAGGCGACCACCCCGATCGGCGTGGTCTACGCGATCGCCGGATCGAGTAGCCGGGTACTCCTGGATCGCGCATCGATCGTCGCGTTGTCCAACGACTCCGATCCCGTCGTCGCCGCCGCGGGCCAGGTCGGCAGCCAGATCAAGATGCGGATCGGGACGTCGTGGCTGGTCGCCAACATCCGTTCGCTCAAGCTGGAGGATAGCGCCGGCACCTGCATCGCCGCGGAGATCGACTATCTCGGCGAGGGCGACGAGGAACGCCTGACCGGCAAGCTCTACACCTTCCGTCGCGGCGTCACCCGCTATCCGATGCCGGGGTGCGAGGTGTTTCCGGTCACCAGTGCCGACCTCAAGCAGATCTACGCCGCCGGCGACCGCGCCAATATCGAGGTCGGCATGGTCTATCCGACCAAGGACATCCGTGCCGCGCTGTACGTCGATGCGATGCTCGGCAAGCATTTCGCGCTCGTCGGCTCGACCGGCACCGGCAAGTCGACCGGCGCCGCGCTGATCCTGCACCGGATCTGCGAACTGGCGCCACAAGGCCACGTCGTGATGATCGATCCGCACGGCGAATATGCCGCGGCGTTCAAGACCAACGGCGCGATCTACGACGTCACGAACCTGCAGATGCCGTATTGGCTGATGAACTTCGAGGAGCATTGCGAGGTCTTCCTGACCAGCAGCGGCTCCGCACGGCAGTTCGACGCCGACATCCTCGCCAAATGCCTGCTGATGGCGAAGGCGAAAAGCCGGCTCGGCCAGGAAATCGCCAAGCTGACGGTCGATGCGCCGATCCCGTATCTGCTCAGCGACCTGACCAACATCATCAGCCTGGAAATGGGCAAGATGGACCGTGCCGGCGACACTGCCCCCTATCTCCGCCTCAAGACCAAGATCGACGAGATCAAGGCCGATCCGCGCTATGGCTTCATGTTCTCGGGGATGCTGGTCGCCGATACGATGGCTGCGTTCCTCGGGCGTATCTTCCGACTGCCGGGCGACGGCAAGCCGATCTCGATCATCGACGTCTCGGGGGTGCCGTCCGACATCACCGCGGTGGTGGTCGCGGTGCTGGCGCGGATGACGTTCGATTTCGCGATCTGGTCGCGCAACGAACCACAGCGCCCGGTCCTGCTGGTGTGCGAGGAGGCGCATCGCTACATCCCCGCCGGCCAGGACACCGACACCGCGGTCGGCCGGATTCTCGGCCGGATCGCCAAAGAAGGCCGCAAATACGGCGTGTCGCTCGGCCTCATCACGCAGCGCCCGTCCGATCTCGCGGAGGGGGTGTTGTCGCAGTGCGGCACGATCATCGCCATGCGTCTCAACAACGACCGCGATCAGGCGTTCGTCCGCGCCGCGATGCCCGAAGGCGCGCGCGGGTTCCTCGATTCGATCCCCGCGCTGCGCAACCGCGAATGTATCATCTGCGGCGAAGGCGTGACGATCCCGATCCGCGTCTCGTTCGACGATCTCGAGGACGCCAAGCGCCCCGCCTCGGGCGACCCGCTGTTCTCCGAACTGTGGCGCGACGTCGGCGGCGAGGAGCAGATCATCGCCCGCACGATCCAGCGCTGGCGTGCGCAGGGGAAATAGCGACGTCTCGTTAGGGACGTATGGCGTTGAAAACCGGACAGGGCGGCTTCGGGTATGAAGGTCGAACACGACCGATTAATTCGCGTGGGATGCAGAACTTGTGCGTTTTGCATTGCTAACGGCTGGACCGACTGGTTTGCAGAAGGTTCGCTTCAACTCGGAGACGAACGTCCTTTACGAGAACGTCGTTCTCCAATGAAGGACGCAATCAATAGCAAAGCACCGCCTGCGGCGCCCAAGCTCCAAATCACCCAATGCATCCTGTCCGAATGCCAAAAAAGAGGCATTACCGCGAGAGGCACGATCAACGGAGCCAACCGGCGCATCCACGTCCAACGCGGCGCTGTCGCTTGCAACATGGTTCCAGCGTTCCTCACTGCAAAACCCCTAACAAAGCGCCATGCCGGGATCGTCTCACGAGGCATGAAAGGCTGCAAGTGGGACATTTGCCGACCGCACTGCTTTTGCCGCGGCGCTGATGCAAAACTTGTGACTTTCGCATCAAGTGCATCATGAACGTACGCTACCCGCCGACCCGCACCGCCAACAACCGAGCCACCTTGGCGCTGAACGCACGCAACTTGCCACCGGACAGTTGCGCGACGCTGGCGAACGAGACCGTGCGCGGGTTGATCGCCGCGCCGTTTTTCCACACTTCCCAGTGCAGATGCGGGCCGGTCGACATGCCCGTCGAGCCGACATAGCCGATCACCCGGCCCGCGCGGACGCGCGTCCCCGACGTCACCGCGATCCGACTCATGTGACCATAGCCGCTCGCCATCCCGCCGCCGTGGACCAGCTTGACGAAATTGCCGTAGCCGCCGGTGCGCCCTGCGAACGTGACGATGCCGTCGGTCATCGCGTGGATCGGCGAACCGTAGGGCGCGCCGATATCAAGGCCCTTGTGCATCCGCGTGAATCCCAGCAGCGGGTGCACGCGCAGACCGAAATTCGAGGTGATGCGCCCGATGACCGGCATGGCAGACACGGCGCGTCGCTCGGTCTGTCCGGCTGCGTCGAACCAGCCGCCGCGGCTGCTTTCGTCGTCGAGGTCGCCATTGCCCGCATCGGGGGCGAAGCGGACGAGCTGCACTTTATGGCGCCCCTGGTCGATCCCGGCGAACAGGAGGTCGCCGACCCGGGTCTCGCCGGTCGCAGCGCGCTGTCGCTCGACGATCAGGTCGAAACGGTCGGCGGCGGTGACGTCGCGACCGATCGACAATCGCGTCGAGATCGCCTTGATATACGACTCGACGGCCTTGGCCGGGACGCCGGCCGCGCGCGCGGAGCGGTACAGGCTTGAGCCGACCAGCCCCTGGATCCGCAACGGGGTGGAGTCGATCGCGATCGGTTTGCGGTCCACGGTCAGCCCGCCCGCACCGCGCACGAGCGACAGCGCCAGATCGAACCGCGCGCGGAAATCGAGCTTTTCCAGCGGCCGCGCGACGGTCCGGTCCGGCCGCCGTCCGAGCGTCAGTGCGATCCGCGTGCCCGCCGGGATCGCCTTCGGATCGACGGATTGCGCGACTAGCGCCGCGGCGGCCTCGGCATCGTTGCGACCGACGCCCGCGCGGATCAGCGCCCGGTCGAAGCTGTCCCCGTCGCCGAGTGTCGCGGAGAGGTCGATGCTGGGGCGCTCGGGCACGTCGGCGAGCGGCGCGACGAGATCGTTCGCCGCCATCCGCCGCCCGGTCGTCGCGCCCTGCGCCAAGGACGCGATGCCCTGAGCGCGCGTCTCCTCCCACTCCGCACCGGCGAGCGGCGACGGCACGGCACCGACGAGCGGCTTGAACCCCGGCGACAGCATCCAGGTCGCGACACACAGCGCGGTGCAGGTCGCGAACCCGCGCCACCAGTCGACACTGCCGACTCGCGCACCCAGATCGGGCACCCAGTCGATCCGCGTCGCGCGGTCGCGCAACAACGCCCGCGTTGTCGGCTGGGGCAGAGGCGACGCGAGGGCGCGACCGAACACCTGGCCCGGTGCCGTGCCCGCCAATTCGAAGCCCTGATCGTTACGAAGATACACGCAGGCCCGCCCCGATGGTGCCGGTCCCCCCGGCGTCAGGCGGTCGTTGTGGTCGCAACCTGCTAAAGTCAAATTAACCGGTGTGTGCGCATCGCCAGGATCGCGGCGAGATGTGCGGTCTTGGCGCCGGATCGTTAATACCGAGGAAACTCTGCGCAGGTCATTGCGCACGCAGACTTTACCCCCGATGTTGCTGCAATGAACGACGGCGCGAACGACGGGATCACGGCGGTTCTCGGCCCGACCAACACCGGCAAGACGCACCTCGCGATCGAGCGGATGTGCGCGCATTCCAGCGGCATGATCGGCTTTCCTCTGCGCTTGCTCGCCCGCGAGGTTTATGACCGCGTGGTGGCGATCAAGGGCGCGAACCGCGTTGCGCTGGTGACGGGCGAAGAGAAGATCGTGCCGCCCGACGCACGCTGGTTCCTGTGCACCGCCGAGTCGATGCCCGATCGCGACGTCGCGTTCGTCGGGCTGGACGAGGCGCAACTGGGCGCTGATCCCGAGCGCGGCCATGTCTTTACCGATCGCCTGATGCGCGCGCGGGGGCGCGAGGAGACGATGATCCTCGGCTCCGAAGCGCTGCGGCCGATGATCAAGAAGCTCGTTCCCGGCGCTGAGATCGTCAATCGGCCGCGCTTTTCGACGCTGACCTATGCGGGCGCGAAAAAGATCAGCCGGTTGCCCAAGCGTTCGGCGATCGTCGCGTTCTCTGCGGAGGAGGTGTACGCGGTTGCCGAGATGCTGCGGCGTCTGCGCGGTGGCGCAGCCGTCGTGATGGGTGCGCTCAGCCCTCGGACTCGCAACGCGCAGGTCGCAATGTTCCAGGCGGGCGAGGTCGATTATCTGGTCGCGACCGACGCGATCGGGATGGGGCTCAACATGGACGTCGCGCATGTCGCGTTCGCCAGCCTCAACAAATTCGACGGCAAGCGCCAGCGGCGCCTGACGGTGGCGGAGATGGCGCAGATCGCGGGGCGTGCGGGGCGACACCAGCGCGACGGCACGTTCGGCGCGCTGTCCGACGATGGGCCGGGCGCGTTCCTCCCCGAGGAAGTGCTGGCGATCGAGGAGCACCGGTTTCCGCGACTCGAGAACCTCTATTGGCGGCAGGGCGAGCCCGATTTCTCCAGCATCGATGCGCTGGTCGCGAGCCTGGAAGCGCGTCCGCCCGCCGGCGTTTTGCGCGCCGCGCCGCAAGCCCTCGATCTGGGGGTTTTGAAGCGGCTTGCGGAGGAGGGCTGGGTCCGCGAACGCGCACGGCACCCGGCGATGGTCGCGCGATTATGGGCAGCATGCGGCGTTCCGGATTTCCGCAAAGTCGGCCTCGATCCGCATGCGCGTTTCGTATCGCGGCTGTTCGGGCATCTGAGCGAAGGCCGCGGGCATATCCCGCACCAGTGGTTCGCCGACGAGATCGCGCGGCTCGATACGGTGGCGGGCGACGTGCCGGTGATCGCCGGGCGTATCGCGGCGACGCGGATCTGGGCGTATATCGCGCAGCGCGCCGACTGGCTGGCCGAGCCGACGCTCTGGGCAGCGCGTACCGCCGCGCTCGAAGAACGCCTGTCGGATGCGCTCCACGCCAGCCTGACGCAACGGTTCGTCGACAAGCGCACGACCGCGCTGATGCGCCAGATCGGCGCGGATGCGGGCGCCCTGCCGGTGGTGATCGGGCCCGAGGGCGAGGTGATGGTCGAGGATCATCCGATCGGTCGGCTCGACGGGTTTCGCTTCACCGTCGCGGCGGATGCACGCGCCAGCGACAAGCGGTTGCTGCTGGCGGCGGCGGAAAAGCGGCTTACCGGCGAGCGGTCGCGGCGCGGGCAGTCGCTGGTCGATGCGCCGGACGCCGATATCGCGCTCGACGATGTGGCGCAGGTGATCTGGGCGGGACATCCGGTCGCCAAGCTTGGTGCTGGGCCTTCGTTCGCGCGGCCGAAGCTGATCCTCGATCGGTCGCTCGATTGCCTCGACAAGTCGGCGCGGGAGCGGATCGAGGCGCGGCTGGCGCTGTGGCTCGCGGGGATGCTGAAGCGGCGGATCGCGGTGCTGGTCCACCTCGCCGAATTGAGCCGGGATCCGAACGCCACGCCGGCGTTGCGCGCGGTCGCGAGTGCGATCGAAGAGGCCGGCGGGATCTTGCCGCGGTTGCCGATGCGGCTGGCGCTCGACGCAATCGATCCCGAGGAGCGCAAGCGGTTGCGCAAGATCGGGATTACGGTTGGCGCGCTCGACCTGTTCGACGCGCGGTTGCTCAAGCCCGAATCGGCGCGCTGGCGGCGTATCCTCGCGGCGGCTCGCGGTGTGACGATCACCGCCCCGCGCGATGGCGCGACGGTACTGGCGCGTGGCAGCGAGGGGGCTGTTCTGGAGGCGGGGTTCCGCCCGCTCGGACTCCAGGCGGTCCGGATCGACCTGATCGAGCGCATTGCGCGGGTGGCGCACGACTCGCGGCAGGGCCGCACGCCATTCGCACCCGATCCGGCGCTGGCCACCTCGATCGGCGTCGATGCGGCGTCGCTGGAGCGGTTGATGGCCGAACTCGGGTTCAAGGCGTTGGCGGGGGACACGCCGCGCTGGGTCTGGCGTGGGCGGCCCCCGGCGCGGGCTGTGGCTCCGACGCCGATCGATCCTTCGCGGCAGAACGCGTTTGCCGGGCTTGCCGCACTGGTCCGCCATGGTTGAAGGCGCGATGCGGATCGATCGGTTCCTGTGGTTCGTGCGGCTCGCGAAAACGCGCAGCGCCGCGCAGGCGATCGCCGAGAAGGGGCATCTGCGCATCGACGGCCGGCCGATCGATCGCGCGCATTGCCCGGTGCGGATCGGGAATGTGCTGACGTTTGCGATGGAGGACCGGGTTCGGGTGATCCGGGTCGAGGCGCTGCCGGCGCGACGGGGGCCGGCGCCCGAGGCGCAAGGATGCTATCAGGATCTGATTGCGGGGAAGACGCCGGCCGGTACCGTCCGCGACCCGGCTTCCGAGTGACCGACGAGGCTCGACATAAGCGACCGCCGTCATCCTGACGAAAGTCAGGACCCAGAGCCACGAGACGCTGCCCTTGGTATCCTGGGTCCTGACTTTCGTCAGGATGACGGAGGGGTGTTGAACAGTGTGGGATCGGAACGACAAAGCGTGATAACGTCTCGCAGAAGGCTTGCTATGATTGACGCGACCGACCTGCGCGCATAGTCGCTGGCGCGTTCGTCGCCGGAAAGGAATCCGGCCCAGGAGTTCTGCAATGACCTACGTCGTCACCGATGCCTGCATCCGCTGCAAGTACATGGACTGCGTGGAAGTGTGCCCGGTCGACTGCTTCTACGAAGGCGAGAACATGCTGGTGATCAATCCCAGCGAGTGCATCGACTGCGGCGTGTGCGAGCCCGAATGCCCCGCCGAGGCGATCCTGCCCGACACGGAAAGCGGGCTGGAGCAGTGGCTCGAGTTGAACACGACGTTCTCGGCGCAATGGCCCAACGTCACGCGCAACGACAACCAGACGCCGCCGGATGCCGACGCGATGAAGGGCGTCGAGGGCAAGTTCGACAAGTATTTCTCGCCCGAGCCCGGCGCAGGCGACTGATAAGAGGCGGCGAATCCCGAAAAGGGCAAGCCGCCTGCCACGTTCGGCTGGTAATTTTGTTGCAAAGCTGCTAGAAGAGTCCGCGACGGGCGCGATGATTCACGTCATCCGCTTGACGTGTAGACCTATCCCTCCCCCGATGCAGCAGCGACGAGTCCTTCGTCGAGGCGTCGCGGCGAGGCTTGATCCGGAAAGGCCCCAAATGGCTGCCAAGGCACTGTCCTTCGATGTCGGTGATTTCGTCGTTTATCCCAAGCACGGGGTCGGCCGTGTGATCGAGCTCCAGCGCTCGGAAATCGCCGGCATGACACTGGAACTCTACGTCCTCCGGTTCGAGAAGGAGCGCATGACGCTCCGCGTACCGACCAACAAGGCCGAAAGCGTCGGCATGCGCAAGCTGTCGTCCGACAAGACCATGCGCGAGGCGATGGACACGCTCAAGGGCAAGCCCAAGGTCAAGCGCACCATGTGGTCGCGTCGCGCGCAGGAATATGAGGCGAAGATTAATTCGGGCGACCTCGTGTCGATCGCCGAAGTGGTCCGCGATCTGTTCCGTGCCGACGACCAGCCCGAGCAGAGCTATTCCGAGCGTCAGATCTTCGAAGGCGCGACCAGCCGCCTCGCGCGCGAACTGGCGGCGATGGAAGAGCTCGACGAGCCCAAGGCGCAGGAGAAGATCCTCGACATCCTCCGCGCCGCCGCGGCGATCTACAACAAGGACAAGGTGTCGGCATAACGCCTTCGCACTCGATCCGAACGCGAAAGGGCGGTCCTGCGGGGCCGCCCTTTTTCGTTCTGCCGCTCCCCTCTTCCAATGACGGCAGGCAGTACCGCGAACCCCCGCCAGGCAAGTTTCCCATTGCACCGTGCCGCATCGGGTGTATTATTCTAATAATACACAGGAGGATGCGATGAACTTTCTAGCGCTCGGACTGATCATTCCTCTCGCGGCCTGCTCGTTCAGCTGGGACGGCGACAAGGAGGGATCGGGTGTCGCGGCGTCCGGCTCGGGCACGACGCGGACGTACCAGGTCACGGGGTTCGACCAGATCGACCTGCAAGGCTCGGACGATGTCGACGTGCGAGTCGGCACCGGCTTCTCGATCCGCGCCGAAGGTCCCTCCGACCAGCTCGACCGTTTGAAAATCGACCGCGACGGCGAGACGCTCGACATCGGCCGCAAGAACGGGGCAAGCTTCGGCTGGAACAAGGGCGCAAAGGTAAAGGTGTACGTCACGCTGCCGCGGCTGACCGCGGCAACCATCTCGGGTTCGGGCTACATCGCCGTCAACCGCGTCGAGGGAAAAGCGTTCACGGGGACTATCGCCGGATCGGGCGACATGACCCTTGCGACGATCCAAGTCGACGAGGCAAGATTCTCCGTCACCGGCTCGGGCGCGCTGCGCGCCAGCGGCACCGCCCGCGCCCTGAACGCCGAGATCGCCGGGTCGGGGGATGTCGATGCGTCGAAGCTCCGGGCCCAGTCAGCCAAGATCGATATTCCCGGCTCGGGCAGCGTACGCGCGGTCGTCGACGGACCTGCGATCGTCGACATATCGGGGTCGGGCGATGTCGATCTTGGCCCGAAGGCGCGGTGCACCATTTCGAAGACGGGGTCGGGGTCGGTGCGCTGCGGGAACTGACTTGCCGACGGGCACGGAAGCGGCGACGGTTGCGGGCATGAGATATCTGCTCGCGCCGCTGCTGCTTCTGTCCTCACCGGGGTTGGCGGCGCCTGCACCCGCAGCACGTCGGACGGTCTCGGTCGGCAGCTTCGACCGGATCCGCGTGGAGGGCCCGTTCGAAGTGCGCATAACGATCGGTTCGCCGCGCGCGACGATCGCGGGCAACGTGAACGAGGGGGTGGCGGTGCGCGTCGACGGCACGACCTTGTCGGTCCGCAAGGGCACCGGCGGCTGGGGCGAGCAACCGCGTGGCGCGAGCGGCGGCGGCGGGCCGATCGTCGTCACGCTCTCGACGCCTGGGCTGGTCTCGGCGAGCGTCGCGGCGGGCGGGCGGCTGACGATCGCGAAGATGCGCGGGATGAAGCTCGACGTGACGGTCAGCGGCAATGGCAGCCTCGCGCTGGCGGCGGCGGACACCGACCAGCTGAACGCGACGCTGATCGGCACCGGCGTGATGACGCTCGCCGGCCGCGCCGCCCGCGCGCGCCTCATCGCCAGCGGCCCGGGCGCGATCGATGCCACCGGGCTGGCGGTCAACGACCTGACCGTGCATCTCGACGGGGTCGGCGAGGTCAAGGCGGCGGCGCGCTATACGGCACAGGTGACGAACAGCGGGCTGGGAACGGTGACGATCACCGGCAACGCGAAATGCCGGGTGGATGCGGCGGCTGGCGGGCCGGTGGTATGCGGTAAGCCGGCGGCAGGAGTATCTGCTCCGTGAGAGAGGATGGCGCGTTTGTGGCCCGATCCACACCGGCCCCTCCCGACCGAAATTGGCATCTGGATCGAGCCAGTCACCCTATCGGTATCGGCCCTCATACCTTCCGAACAGGTATCATCATTCCCGCGGAGGCGGGAACCCATACTGGCTGACCTCACGCTGAGATCGCTATCCTCTGAGGATATGGATCCCCGCCTGCGCGGGAATGACGATGGAATTTATCGTCGGGTGGGATGAACCTCGACAAGTTCTAGGCCCCACGCCTTAAATAAGCGCCAGTTCCGCCAGCTTGGTCATCAGCGCTGGCGGCATCACGTCGAGCCCGGTCGCATCCCCGCCCAGATCGAGCGGTGCATCGGCCCCCTCCAGATACCGCCACCCTTGATGCGCGCGCTTGGGTCGCGCCTGCACTAGGACGAGCTTTGGATCGATATGGATCGCGACGCGCCCTTCCTCGGCCTCGCCGAACCCGAGGATCGGCGAGCGGGCGATCAGCTGGTGCTTGAGGATCCAGAACATCGAACCCTGACCCGCGACCTCCTCGTGCCGCTTGGGCAGATACCGCGTGGTGAGGAACACCGGCCCCTCCTCGCCGCGCAGCCGGAGCCGCTCGGCAAGATGGTCGACGCTTTCCGCGCCGAACGCGACTTTGGTGAGGTGGAGCGGCATGGCGTTGGAAATGGGCGCTAAACGCTGCCGATCAACCGTGCAGACCCCAAAGACTCGCCAGCCCGAGGAACGAGAAGAACCCCATCGTGTCGGTCATCGTCGTCACGAACACCGCCGACGACACCGCCGGATCGATCCGGAACTTGTCGAGCGTCACCGGCACGAGCACGCCGCCAAGCCCCGCCGTGATATTATTCACCAGCATCGCCGCGGCGATCACCAGCGACAGGTCGGTGTTGCGGAAGATCACGTACGTCCCGAGTCCGATCAGCGCGCCCAGCATCACGCCGTTCGCCGCGGCGATGCGGAACTCCCGCCCGATCATCCGCGCGGTGTTGGAACTCGTCAGCTGGTTGGTCGCCAGCGCGCGCACCACCACCGCCAGCGTCTGCGTGCCGGCATTGCCGCCCATCCCCGAAACGATCGGCATCAGCACCGCGAGCAGCGCAAAGCTCGCGATCGTCCCCTGGAACAGTCCGACGACCGACGATGCGACCATCGCCGTGCCCAGATTGACCACCAGCCACGTGAACCGCGTGCGGACCGTCAGCCGGATCGGCTCGTTGATGTCGCCGTCGCCAGCACCCGCCAGGCGCAGCGTATCCTCGCCCGCCTCTTCCGAAATGATGTGGACGATGTCGTCGACCGTGATCATGCCGACCAGCCGACCGCCATGATCGACCACCGCCGCCGAGATCAGCGCGTATTTCTGGAAGCGCAGCGCGACTTCCTCCTGGTCCATGTCGACCGGGATCAGCGTCTGCTCGCGCTTCATCACGTCGGCGATCGCGATTCCGCGCGGCGTGCGCAGCATCCACGAGAGCTGACAGGTGCCGATCGGCTTGTGCGCGGGATCGACGACGAAGATCTCCCAGAAATCGGTCGTCAGCTCCTCGTGGCCGCGCAGGTAATCGATCGCGTCGCCGACCGTCCAATGCTCGGGCACCGCGATCAGCTCGCGCTGCATCAGGCGACCGGCGGATTCCTCGGCGTAGCTCAGCGCCTCCTCGATCGCCGCGCGATCGTCGGGATCGAGCGCACGCAACACCGCGCGCTGCTCGTCCTCGTCCATGTCCTCGATGATCGCGACCGCATCGTCGGTATCGAGTTCGGACGCGAGATCGGCGACCTGGTGCGGCTCGAGCGCATCGATCAGATCCTCGCGGACGTAATCGTTCATCTCCGCGAACACGTCGCCGTCGAGCAGGTCGGTGACCGCCCGCGCGAGTGCCGCACGATCCTCTTGCGGGGTCAGCTCGAACAGATCGGCGATGTCGGCCGGGTGCAGCGGCTCGACCAGCGCGCGCGCCGCCTCGTCGTTGCCGTCCTCGACCGCATCGAGCACGGCCCGGACGAATTCGGGCCGCAGATGGTCGTCGCGATCGAGTTGCGTCTCGGGCGCGGTTTCGGTTTCGGGCTCGGGAAGCTCGAGTTCGCTCATGGCTGCCTCCCTTAAAAGATGGTCGGTTGGGCCCTAACGCGACGCGCATGCATTTGCCAGTCGGAGTGCGGCTCCCTATCTGCCGCGCATCAATTCAGGAGACGATGAATGTCCGATACCCCCGAAACGCTGACGCTGACCCTCGACGGCGGCGACGTCACGATCAAGTTCCGCCCCGATCTGGCGCCCAAGCATGTCGAGCGGATCGCCGAGCTGGCGAACGAAGGCTTTTACGACGGCGTGCCGTTCCACCGCGTGATCCCGGGCTTCATGGCGCAGGGCGGTGACGGGGGTAACGGCGACGGCACCGGCGGCTCGACCAAGCCCAACCTCAAGGCGGAATTCTCGGCCGAGCCGCACGTCCGCGGCGTCTGCTCGATGGCACGCACCAACCAGCCCGACACGGCGAACTCGCAGTTCTTCATCGTGTTCGACGACGCACGCTTCCTCGACAAGCAGTACACCGTCTGGGGCGAAGTCACCGACGGCATGGACCTGATCGACGCACTGCCCAAGGGCGAGCCGCCAAAGACGCCAGGCAAGATCGTCAAGGCTCGCGCTGCCTGAAGACTGCACCGGTGCAGCCCAGCTGCGCCGGAGACAGGCAAGGCCGGCCGGCGGAGCAAAGCTCCGTCCGACGGCGCGGCTTAGCCGCGACGCGCTTGAGTTGGGGTGACGGGGGTGCAAATACTCCGTCGCCCTAATGCGCTCGGTGCGAATCCCTTTCAGATATCCACCCGTCATTCCCGCGAAGGCGGGACGCCATACTGGCAGGCCTCCCGGTGAAAATCGCCAACGCCTGAGCATATGGGTCCCCGCCTACGCGGGGATGACGATTGGGTAGATGTCGGGTCGGAGTAGGAACCGGCACGACGGACGTCGCTAAACCTCGGCTACCGTCCGTATCAGCCAGTCGTGAAACAGCTTCACCGGCTTGGTCTGCAGCGCCCTTGGGCGGCAGACGAACCAGTAGCTGTACGGGCTCTCCACCTCGATATCGAACAGCCGAACGAGGCGCGGATCGTTCGCATCCTCGAAGTGGCTCGCATGCATGAACGCGACGCCGAGCCCCTGCGCGGCCGCCTCCAGCATCAAAGCCCCCGAATCGAAATGGTCGATCGCCAGCGGCTCGATATCGTCGAGCCCCGCCGCCGTCCGCCACGCCGTGAACGTGTCAGTCATGTCGCGGTGCACCAGCGCCGTCAGACTCGAGAGCTGTTCGGGCCGCGTGACCGGATCCGCGCGCTCCAACAGGCTCCTTGCCCCGATCACATACACCGAGTTGCGATCGAGCCGCCGCGCGTAAAACGCCGGGTCGATCTCGCGTGACAGCGCGATCACCGCATCGAGCCCATCGCCAAGCCGCGACACCAGATGCGCCGCGGTATCGATATCTAGGTGCAGCTCGGGGTGCGACGTGCGCAACTCACCCAGCTTGGGGAACAGCTTCTGCGACGCGTATAGGGGCAGGATCCCGAGACGCAGCCGCAGCACCTCGGTCGTGCTGGTCAACGATTCGACCGCGTCCGAAAGCGAGTCGAGCACCGGCGCGATCTGCGCGAGCAGCCGCTCACCGTCCGCGTTCAGCACCATTGCCTGATGACGGCGCGCGAACAGCGGCTTGGCGATGAAGCGCTCGAGGCTCTGCACGCGCCGGCTGAGCGCAGGCGCCGACAGCGCAAGATCCTCGGCCGCGGCCTTGATCGACCCCAGCCGCGCGACCTGCACGAACGCCTCGATAGCCCCCAATGGCGGCAGCCTGCGCATGATCCCTCTTTCGACTCGACGAGTGTGACAATGACCGCTGGACGCATTCAGCCATACGATTGCAGTTAGCGCAATCGTAGCTGATCCCTTCGCACTTGCAACACGAACCGTCTCGCCGCAAAAAGACCTCGCCTTTCAGGCATCCTCTCCTAAAAACTTTCACGGGCTGGCCTTCATTGGCCGGCCCTTTTTTTGTGCGTTTCGGACGCGCGAACAGGGCCGGTCCTCGAAACCGCGTGATGCACCCCCCATTTGATCCTTCGAGTCCGAAGGAGTCGAGATGCCCGATAGCGAAATCCCCACGCGGAAAATCCAGGTCGCCAATGCGCGTCCCGAGGACAGCGGCCGCGGCCTGGCGCATTTGCCGCGCGCGTTGATGGCGACGCTCGGCATCGGCGAGGGCGACGTGATCGAGATTCTCGGCAAGCAGAACACGCCCGCGCGGGCCGTTGGCCCGTATCCGGAGGACGAAGGCCTCGACATCCTTCGCATCGACGGTCTCCAGCGTGCCAATGCCGGCGTCGGCTCTGGCGATTTCGTCGAGGTGCGCAAGGCCGAGTCGAAACCGGCGACGCGCGTCGTCTTTGCCCCCGCACAGCAGAATCTCCGCCTCCAGGGCTCGACCAACGCGCTCAAGCGCACCTTCCTCGGCCGTCCGATCTGCCAGGGCGATATCGTCGCGACCGCGGGGCACCAGCGCGTCGGCAACATGCCACCCAACGTCCAGCAGTTCATGAACGCGCCGGCGTATGCATTGCAGGAGATCCGACTCGCGGTGATCGCCGCCAGCCCCAAGGGCGTGGTGCACATCGACGAGAATACCGAGATCGAACTCCGCTCCGAATATGAGGAGCCGCAGGCCGCACGCCGCGCCGACGTCACCTATGACGATATCGGCGGCATGGCGCAGACGATCGACCAGTTGCGCGAGATGGTCGAGCTGCCGCTTCGCTATCCCGAACTGTTCCAGCGGCTTGGCGTCGATCCACCCAAGGGCGTTTTGCTGCATGGCCCTCCCGGCACCGGCAAGACGCGGCTCGCGCGCGCCGTCGCCAACGAATCGGATGCGCAGTTCTTCCTGATCAACGGTCCGGAGATCATGGGCTCCGCCTATGGTGAGTCCGAGTCACGCCTCCGCGAAGTGTTCGAGGAAGCGGCTAAGGCAGCGCCGTCTATCGTGTTCATCGACGAGATCGATTCGATCGCGCCCAAGCGTGGCCAGGTGTCGGGCGAGGCGGAAAAGCGTCTTGTCGCGCAGTTGCTGACGTTGATGGACGGCATCGAATCGCGTGCGAACCTTGTCGTGATTGCCGCCACCAATCGCCCCGAGGCGATCGACGAAGCGCTTCGCCGTCCGGGCCGGTTCGACCGCGAGATCGTGGTCGGCGTGCCGGACGAGCGTGGCCGTCGCGAGATCCTCGGCATCCACACGCGCGGCATGCCACTCGGCGACCGTGTCGACCTCGATGAACTATCGCGCACCACCTACGGCTTCGTCGGTGCCGATCTTGCCGCGCTGACCCGCGAGGCAGCGATCGAGGCGGTCCGCCGGATCATGCCCAAGCTCAACCTGGAGGAGCGGACGATCCCGCCCGAAGTGCTCGACGAACTGTCGGTCACGCGCGAGGATTTCCTGGGGGCGCTCAAGCGCGTCCAGCCCTCGGCGATGCGCGAAGTCATGGTGCAGGCGCCGACCGTGCGCTGGGCGGATGTCGGCGGTCTCGACGATGCGCAGATGCGGCTGAAGGAGGGCGTCGAACTCCCGCTCAAGAACCCCGACGCGTTCCGCCGCCTCGGTATCCGCCCGGCCAAGGGCTTCCTGCTCTACGGCCCACCCGGCACCGGCAAGACGTTGCTGGCGAAGGCGGTCGCGCGCGAGGCGGAGGCGAACTTCATCGCCACCAAATCGTCCGACCTGCTGAGCAAATGGTACGGCGAAAGCGAACAGCAGATCGCCCGCCTGTTCCAGCGCGCACGCCAGGTCGCGCCGTGCGTGATCTTCATCGACGAACTCGACTCGCTGGTGCCTGCACGCGGTTCAGGCGCGGGCGAGCCGCAGGTGACCGAACGCGTCGTCAACACAATCCTCGCCGAGATGGACGGGCTGGAGGAGTTGCAGTCGGTCGTCGTGATCGGCGCGACCAACCGCCCCAACCTGATCGACCCAGCGTTGCTGCGCCCCGGCCGGTTCGACGAACTCGTCTACGTCGGCGTCCCCGACAAGGCCGGCCGCCGCCGCATCCTCGGTATCCAGACCGAGAAGATGCCGCTGGCGTCCGACGTCGACCTTGATCGTCTCGCCGACCGCACCGACCGTTTCTCGGGTGCGGATCTCGAGGACGTCGTCCGCCGCGCCGGCCTGGTGGCGTTGCGCCGCTCGATCGACTCGACCGACGTGACGATGGCCGACTTCGAAGGCGCCCTGAAGGAGTCGCGCGCCAGCATCACCCCGGAAACCGAGCGCGAGTACGAACAGATGGCCGCGCGCCTCAAGCAGGATGCGACGGCGATCCAACCGTTGGGCTTCGCCTTCCCGCCGAGAAAAGACGACTGAATCGGGCGTCACCCATCGCCACCCCGGGCCTGCCCCTATCGTGAGACGGGAGAGGCTCCGGGGTGGTTGGGCGCTTGCTCCGCCTCGCAGTGGCCGCCTCGGCACGACCGAAAGTGAACCCTTCGTCGCGACGGGCGTTTGGCGAACGGACCACGAAGAAGGACATATCATGAAGATTCAGCATGCTACGGCTATCGCGGCCGCTCTGACGATGATGTGCGGCACGCCGGCGCTCGCCCAGACGACGCGGGAAACCAAGGTGGATCACGACACCAAAGTCCATGACGGCGTCGCCACCGCCACGACGAAAGTCACCACGACCAGCAAGCGCAAGACGCACCGGCCGAAGAAGATCCTCGGCGTGAAGGTCGGTCACAAGACCGTCGAGCACAAGACGGTACGCGAAAGTTCGGTGAGCTCGGACGGCGACCGCAGCGTGAAGGTCAAGACCTCGCATTGATCGGACATGGGCACTGGCGCCGATCGCGCCAGTGCCCGGCAAGCAGAAGCGGACGCAGGCTCGGGCTTGGCCGCCGGCAGACGGACGATTGCTACCCCGATACCCGTTCGATCAGCGCCATCGCTGCGTGGGGCGCCCTGACCTTGGCGCCGTTAATGAAGAATACGAACGTCTCGCGCGCATGCTTGGGCGGTAGTGCCTCTTCGACATAGGGAAGCCCCTCGGGTCGACCACCCGCCGCCCAGAGCCTCGCCTTGTCCGCCCAGTCGTTTAGCGCGGCCGGCGCATAGCCAGCGACGAAGCGCTCCTCGGCATCCTCCAGCCGCACGTAGACGAAGTCGCCGGTCAGGTCGGCGATCGCAGGATATTCGGCGGATTGCGCATAGACGATCGCCACCCCCGCCGTACGGCACATCGCGACGAACCCGGGCACCGCGAAGCTTGCGTGCCGGACCTGGACCGCGTGACGGAGCGCGACGCCATCCTGCTTCGCGGGCAACAGCTTCAGGAACGCGGCGAAATCGTCCGCGTCGAACTGCTTGGTCGCCATGAACTGCCACAGGATCGGCCCGAGCCGGTCGCCGAGCTCGACGATGCCCTGCCCGGTGAACTTGGCGATCGACTCCCCTGCCTCGGCCAGGACCTTGCGGTTGGTGCAGTAGCGCGACGCCTTCAGGCTGAACACGAAGCCGTCGGGGACCGCCTTGGCCCAGGATGCGAAGGTGGCGGGCTTCTGGCTGCCATAATAGGTGCCGTTGATCTCGATCGCGGTGACGTGCGCGGCCGCATAGTCGAGCTCGCGCTTCTGCGGCCATTTCTCAGGATAGAACGTCCCGCGCCACGGCTCGTAGGTCCAGCCGCCAATACCGATTCTCATATCGCTCATCGCCGAAGTGTAGCGCGCGCGAAGCCGTTTTGGCGATGGGCCATTCGGACGGATATATCGCGAGATGGCGAAGGGACTGTGCAGACCGCATCGGCAAAGTCGCTGCCGTCATGGCAGCGACTGGAGCGGGCGAAGGGATTCGAACCCTCGACCCCAACCTTGGCAAGGTTGTGCTCTACCCCTGAGCTACGCCCGCTCTGGCGCCGTAGTCTCCGGTCTGAAGCGACACGGTGACTGGGTGAGGCGCGCTGTTAGCCCGGTGTTTGCGGAACGGCAAGCGCCTTTCGCACTATCGTCGTGATATTTCGTCGAACGGCTGTGTGCAGCGCACAAAAAAGGGGCGGACGTTGCCGTCCGCCCCTCCTCCGCGCGTGCCTCTATCCTGAGGGACGTGGCGATCAGAACTGGAAGTTCGCCCCCACGCGCATCGTCCGGCCGACCGCACCGATCTGCGTGTAGGTCGGGTTGTAGTTGACCGCGGCATAGTTGCCCGCGTTCAACGGCGCCTTCTGGTCGAGCAGGTTGACGACATTGAAGTACAGCTTGAACTTGTCGTTCACCTTCACGCTGCCGGTCAGGTCGACATCGACGAAGTGCTTCACGTGGCAATTGAACTCGGGATCCGTACCGCCGTACGTGCTGCCGCCGTTGCAGTCGGTGGTGCCGAACTGGTCATAGGCGACCGCCTTGTAGCCCGACGTGTAATACGCAGTCGCGGTCAGCGTGTACGCCTTGTAATCGACGCTGTTCTGCCAGTTGCCGCGCCATGCCGGCGTGCCCGCGCCCGACGAGGTGATGTAGGGCGCCTGCGTACCGACGAAATCGACGAACGGATCGGCATCGCTCTGCTTGAAGTCGTAATGGAGGATGTAGGTCGCCTCTGCCCGGCTGGTGAAGTGGAAGTCGTCGCTCGGCTTGAGTTGGACCAGCGCCGAGAAATCGAGCCCCGAGGTCTTCAGCGCCGCCGCATTGGCATAGGGCGAGTTGACGAACAGCGCGCGCGCCGGTGCGTTCGGGAACGACGGATCGATCGCGTCGGGCGTCACGCTGTAGCCGGTCGGCAGCGCGGTGCCCGCGTAATAGGCGGCGAGCGCCTGGTTCGAGAGCGGGCCACCCGTAATCACGCGGGTCTTCTTGATGTTGTAGTAATCCGCGGTGAAGCTCAGCCAGGTGGTCGGCTGGACGAC
This sequence comes from Sphingomonas sp. PP-CE-3A-406, assembly GCF_003688625.1. Classification (GTDB taxonomy): domain Bacteria; phylum Pseudomonadota; class Alphaproteobacteria; order Sphingomonadales; family Sphingomonadaceae; genus Sphingomonas. The sequence continues at coordinate 295,029 of NZ_RCWY01000003.1, read as the reverse complement.
CACGCCGCCGGTGAAGCTGCGCGACAGTTCGGGCTTGATGTCCGGGTTGCCGGCGGTGTTGAAGCCGATCGAATAGGACTGGTTGTACGCACTGCCACCCGAGCAGGTCGTGCCGGTGATCGTGGCGCCATGCTGGGCTTGGAGCGAGCATGGTGGCGTGGCTGCAGTGAAGCCGACCACCGAGCCCGACGTCTCGGCAAAACTTGGCGCACGGAACCCCTTCGAGAAGGTACCGCGCAGGGCGATCTGGCGGATCGGCGTGAACTTCACCCCGATCTTCGGCGAGAAGTGGCTGAACCCTTCCGAATAATGATCGAAGCGACCCGAGCCGTCGATCTCCAGGCTGGTCAGGATCGGTGCGTTGACTTCGAAATAGGCCGACTCAACGGTGCGGTTGCCGACCGCCGAGAACTGGTTGAGGCCGATCGTGGTGAAGTCCGGGTTCTGGCTCGGATCGTTCTGCGCCTCGTAGCGGACCGAGCCGCCGACGCCGACCTGGAGCGGACCGCCAGGAAGCTGGAACAGGTCCTTGGTGATGACGCCCTGGATCATGTCGAGGTCGCTGGTCGCCTGCGAACGAACCATCGGCGAGATCGCGGCGCGGACGGCGGCGGTGTTCTGATCGGGATTGACGAAGTTATAACTGCCGGTGGTGATCGCGGTCTGCAATCCGGCGAGGTTGAGATAGCCGTTCTGCGTGATGTCGAGCCACGAATGCGCCGCGGTGATCGAGGCCGAATAGCCCCAGCCCTCGCCGAACTGACCGTCGATGCCCGCGGCAGCGCGGATCACGTGGTTCTTGTACTCGGACGAGGCGGGGATGTCGCCGAACGCGTAGCGGATCGCCGCCGGCGTTGTGAACGGGTTGTTCGGATTGTCCGTACCGTCCGCCAGCTGCGCGGGCAGGACGATGTTCTGCGTGTTGATCGGGTTTGCCGAACGAATTTGCGCGTTAACCGTCGGCGAGCCCTGCGACTTCACGTCGTTCTGGAAATACGACGCGATCAGATAGGCTTGAGTCTTGTCGTTGACCTGTACGGTGCCGTGGACAGTGACGCCGAATCGCGTCTGTTCGGGCTGGATCTGGCCATATTGAGAGGTGGCATTTTGTTCGCAGCCCTGGTCGATGAACGCGGTGCCCGATCGTGGCGTGGTAACGAGCGTCTGGCCGGCCGCGCAGCCATTGGGGTTGAGCACTTGGAACGGACCGGTGGCGAGCCCGGTGCCCGACAGGATGTTACCCGGAATGGTCTGTGTGGTGGGGGCGACGACTGCGCTGGTCGTGCTGCTCGGCGCGACCGAGCCGGCGTTATTGTTGTCGCCACCGATCGAGGTCAGATCCTTCGTGTTGTACGGGAAGCCGCGGTCGCGATTGTAGATCGGGTCGTCATGCTGGTATTCGCCGCTGACGTAAAAGTTGAAGCCCTTCTCCTTCAGACGACCGGTGCCGAGCGTCAGCGTCGCGCGCTGTTCGCCGCCGTCGCCGCGCTGGGACACGCCGCCCTCGACCGTGCCGTACGCGCCGACGATCTCCTTCTTCATGATGATGTTGACGACGCCGCCGATCGCGTCCGCGCCATAGCTCGACGAGGCGCCGTCCTTGAGCACTTCGACGCGGTCGACGATCGCGTTCGGGATGGTGTTCAGATCGACGAACGAGCGCTGGCCGTCATCCGAAAGCGGATAGTTGGCGGTGCGGACACCGTCGATCAGCGTCAGCGTCGAGTTCACCGATAGACCGCGCAACGACACCCCCGACGAGCCCGCGCCGAAGCCGCCGGTAAACGCGGTCGGGACCGAACCGCTGCTGTCAGCGGAGATCGACCGCACCGCGTCCGACACGTTGTTGATGCCGGCCTTGGCGAGCGAATCCGAGGTCAGCACGGTGACCGGCGACGGCGTCTCGGTATCGGTGCGACGGAACAGCGTGCCGGTGACGACGATGTCCTGCGGCTGGCCGGCATCGGTGCCGGGCTGGGCGGTGCTGGACTGGGCGGCAGTGGCCTGCGCTGCCGGTGCGGGCGAGACGTCACCCTGCGGCGGGGTCGATACCGACGTGCCCGGCTGGACCTGCGCATCCTGCGCGAACGCCGGCGCGGTGCCGATCAGCCCGACCAGGGCGAGCGCCGAAAGCGCAGAGCTCCGCAGCAAAGTCGGCCGGAAAGCGATTTTGGTCATGATGAAGCGATCTCTTGCAAGGCTCCTCCCTCCCCCTTGGGAGGACAGCGAGCGCGTTCCGGAACGGCCGCGTTATCCGGGGAGGAATACGGCACGGCGCAAGGCTGCAACGCTGTCGTAAAACTGTAAATAACCGCGAAGATCGGGGGAATCTTCGGTACGGCGCTGTCACGAAATAGACACTGTTCCTGACGCATTTTTCATGTGGGAGCGTGGCCGAGCGACGAAGCGTGCCCGCCCCGCGAGCAAGTGAATGAGCGTGTCATTAAGACTGAAAGACGCAGTTTCCGGCATCTGGACGCGCTCGAAAAAAGATTCCGCTTGGCGACTCACCCTCCGGAACATTACAAGAACAGTTGTGAACGAGTCGTCCGCCCTGATTGCCCGCCTGAAGCGGATCGCCACGACCGGGATGCCGACCCAGGGGGATGGCCGCGCGGATGATGCGTGGCTGACGCAGGGCATGGCCAGGGCGCAACTGCACGAGATTTTCACCGCCATCGACGATTCGGCGAGCGGCGCGGGGTTCGCGGTCGCCTCGGTTCTGGCAGCGCGTGCGGCGCCGGTGATGTGGTTGCGCACCGAGGCGAGCGAGCGGCAGGGCGGGCGACTGCATGCGACCGGGCTGGTCGAGATGGGGCTCGACGTGACGTCGCTGGTGCTGGGGCTGGTCGAGGACGAGGCGGACTTGTTGCGCGCCGCCGCCGATGCCGCGCGGTGCCATGGGCTCGGCACGTTGCTGATCGAATCCTGGGGACGCGCGCCAGGACTCGACCTGACCGCGACGCGGCGGCTGATGCTGGCGGCCGAGGCGTCGGGCGTCACCATTCTCAGCCTGCGTATCGGCGCCGAACCGGTGCCGAGCGCGGCTGCATCGCGCTGGCAGGTCGCCGCGTGTCGATCGCGGCCGCTGGAGGCCGACGCACCGGGCAAACCTGCCTTCGACATCGAATTGCTGCGTCGACGCGGAGGCCAGGCCGGGCTTCGCTGGCGTGTGGAGTGGGACCGTGACGCGTACATTTTCGACAATACCGCCTTCGACCAGATCGCCTTCGCCTCTGGTGATTCCGCGACGCTACCTAGCGCTGGTGTTTCCGTGGCTGCCGATCGAGCGACTGCAGACGATGCGGCCGCATCTGTTCGTCGGACGGGCTGAGACACCGATCGCGTTCGTCGAGACGGTGTCGGGCGGGATCCGGCTCAAGGCGCTCGACCGTGAAGCCATGCGAGCGGGTCTCCGGCCCGGCCTGACGTTGGCGGATGCGCGGGCGCAAGTACCGGAACTCGAGGTCTACGAGCATGACGCGCATGCCGATCACGAATGGCTCGAGCGGCTTGCGGACGGGTGTCAGCGCTACACGCCCTCGGTCGCGCTCGACGAGCCCGATGGCCTGATCCTCGACATCGCCGGGTGCGTGCACGAGTTCGAGGGCGAACGGCGTCTGGCTGCCGATCTGGAAGAACGCCTCGCGCGGCGCGGGCTGCTGGTGCGCCATGCGTTCGGCGACACGCCCGACACGGCTCGCGCGCTGGCGCGGTATGCGGGGGCGCCGGCGCCGGATGAAAAGCGCGCGGTCAAGCGGTTGCCGGTGGCCGCGTTAGGTCTCGACGAGGATGCGACGACGGCACTGTCGCGCGCGGGGCTGAAGACGGTCGGCGACGTGATGGCACGACCGCTCGCGACGATCGCGGCACGGTTCGGCGAGCAGGCGGCGATGATGATCCGTCGGCTCGACGGATCGATAAAGGGGCCGATCGTCGCGCGGCGGACGGTGCCGAAGATCGGCGTCGAGCGCCGCTTCGCCGAACCCATCGCGCGCACCGAATACGCGCTGGAAATGCTCGCCGAACTCGCCACCGAAGCCGCGGCTCAGCTTGCCGACCGTCACGAAGGCGGCCGCCGCTGGGAAGCGCGCCTGTTCCGCGCCGACGGCCTCGTCCAGCGGCTGCGAATAGAGACCGGTCAGCCGACACGTGACGTGACACTGCTGATGCGCCTCTTCCGCGAGCGGATCGACAGCCTCGCCGATCCGCTCGATCCGGGGTTCGGCTATGATCTGGTCCGGCTCGACGTGGCGCTCGCGGAGAAGCTCGACGCGTCGCAGTTGAAGCTGGAGGGCGGCGAGGCGCAGAAGGGGGAGGTCGCGCAGCTCGTCGACCAGCTCGGTACGCGACTGGGCCGGACGCGCGTCCGCCGGTTCTCCGCACGCGACAATCATATTCCCGAACAGGCCGAGCTGATGCTGCCCGCCGCCGAGGCCCTTGCCCCGACACCGTGGGTCGCGCCCGACACCGGCGAGCCACCGCTGCGCCCAATCTACCTGTTCGACCCGCCACAACCGATCGAATCGATGATGGCGGAGGTCCCCGACGGCCCGCCGCACCGGTTCCGCTGGCGCCGTACCGTCCACGACGTGGCGCATAGCGAAGGCCCGGAACGGATCGCCGGCGAATGGTGGCGACGCCAGGACATTCCGACGCGCGATTACTACCGCATCGAAGACCGCCGCGGCCGCCGCTTCTGGATCTTCCGGCACGGCCTGTATTCCGAGATGGAGACGCCTCGCTGGTACCTCCACGGCGTCTTCGCGTGAGGAACGCATGAACGGGCGGGCCGCGTTAGCGTTCGCGGAACTGGTCGCCGCGACCAACTACTCGTTCCTCGATGGCGCGAGCCACCCCAGCGACATCGTCGGCCGCGCGATCGAATTGAAGCTGGCCGGTATCGGCATCGCCGATCGCAATACGGTTGCCGGCGTGGTCCGCGCCTATGATGCCCTGGAACGCGCAAAACGAGGCCAGCTCGGTGCGAAGCTGCCGCCGTTCGATTTCAAGCTGGTGGTCGGCGCGCGTCTCGTATTCGCCGACGGTACGCCGGACATCATCGCCTATCCCGCAACCCGGGCCGGATGGGGACGGCTGACGCGGTTGCTGACGCTGGGCAACCGGCGGGCAGAGAAAGGCGGCTGCATCCTTGGTTTCGAGGATCTGGTCGCGCATCTGGGTGAAATCCTGTTGATCGTCATGCCGGAGTGCACCGCGCGGCCGGTGGTCGCACATGAGGATTTCGTACTTCCCAAGCGTAACGATGCCAGTCTTGAAACCACGCTCACTGCGCTTCGTCCGCTGGCGCGGCGATCGATGTGGCTTGGGGTGACCATGCCGCATGGCGGTCGCGATCGGCGACGCCAAACCCGGCTTGCCAGGATTGCCGCCAAGGCGCGCGTGCCGATCCTGGCGACCAACGACGTGCGTTATGCGGTGGCGGACGATCGCTCGCTTCACGACATCGTCACCTGCATCCGTGAGGGCACGACGATCCAGCGCGCCGGCAAACGGCTCGGTGCCAATGGCGAACGCCATCTCAAGGATGCGGACGATATCGCGCATTTGTATCGCGACCGGCCGCACGCGATCGTCGAGACGGCAAAGCTGCTCGCGCGGATCGACTTCACGCTCGACGAGCTCAAATACGAGTATCCGCATGAGCCCGTCCCGGCAGGCTGGGATCCGCAGGACTGGCTGGAGCATCTCGCCTGGCAATCGGCGATCGACCATTATGAAGGCTATGTGCCGGACAAGCTGGTGGCGTCGTTACGCGACGAGTTTGCGCTGATCCGGCACCAGAACTATGCCTATTACTTCCTGACCGTCCACGACGTCGTCCGGTTCGCGCGCAGCGCCGATCCGCCAATTCTATGCCAGGGACGCGGATCGGCCGCCAACTCGGTGGTCTGCTACGTGCTCGGCGTCACGTCGGTGGATCCGATGAAGCACGATCTGCTGTTTTCGCGCTTCGTCTCGGCCGAACGTAGCGAGCCGCCCGATATCGACGTCGATTTCGAGCATGAGCGGCGTGAAGAGGTGATGCAATATATCTATGCGCGCTACGGTCGGGAGCGCGCGGCGATCGCCGCGACGGTCATCCATTTCCGATCGCGCAGCACCGTGCGCGAGGTCGGCAAGGCGCTCGGCTTTACCGAAGACGTTACGCAACGCCTGACCAGCACGGTTTGGGGCAGCTTTTCGAACCGTTTCCCGGAACGTCGCTTTGCCGAAACGGGGTTCGATGTCGCCAATCCGGAAATCGCCCGGTTGCGGGACATGGTCGAACGGCTGCTCGAATTTCCACGTCATCTGTCGCAGCACGTCGGCGGCTTCGTGCTGACTCAGGGACGGCTCGACGAGATCGTGCCGATTCACAACGGCGCGATGGAGGACCGTACGTTCATCGAATGGGACAAGGACGATATCGATTGCCTCGGCCTGATGAAGGTGGACATTCTCGCGCTCGGCATGCTGACCTGCATCCGCAAGAGCTTCGACCTGATGCGACAGCACGGGCTCGGCGATCATGAACTGAAGACGATCGCCAACGACGAGAATCCGGACGTCTATAATATGCTGTGCAAGGGTGACAGCATCGGCGTTTTCCAAGTCGAGAGTCGGGCGCAGATCAACATGCTGCCCCGTCTGAGACCGCGGAAACTGTACGATCTGGTGGTTCAGGTGGCGATCGTTCGGCCCGGGCCGATCGAAGGTGACATGGTGCATCCATATTTGCGGCGACGGGCGAAGAAGGAGGTGGTGGTCTATCCTTCGCCATCGCCCGAGCATGGCCGAAGCGACGAACTCGAAGTGCTGCTTGGCGAGACATACGGCGTGCCGTTGTTCCAGGAACAGGCGATGAAGCTGGCGATCGTCGCGGCAAAGTTCACACCCGACGAGGCGAACGAACTACGGAAATCGATGGCGACGTTTCGCAAGGTCGGAGGAATGAACAATTTCCAGGCCAAGCTGATCGGTGGGATGGTCGCGCGGGGGTATGAGGCAGAGTTCGCGGAGCGCTGTTTCAAGCAGATCGAGGGGTTTGGATCGTACGGATTTCCGGAGAGCCATGCGCTGTCGTTTGCGCGACTGGTGTATGTGTCGTCGTGGATCAAATGCTTTCACCCGGCGGTGTTCTGTTGCGCGCTGCTCAATTCGCAGCCGATGGGGTTTTATGCGCCGGCGCAGTTGGTGCGCGATGCGGTCGAGCACGGGGTGACCGTGCTGCCGGTCGACGTGAATGCGAGCGGGTGGGATAACAGCCTATCCTCCCCGGCACGGGGAGGGGGACCGCGCGAAGCGGGGTGGAGGGGGGCTTCCGCGGACGTATCGCTGGCGGATGCCCTTGTTGCTGGCGGCGCGGATGAGGCTGCGACTCTTCCAAGCGGGACGTCTGCGGCGGCCCCCCTCCACCATCCTGCGGATGGTTCCCCTCCCCGTTCCGGGGAGGATTTGCGCCTCGGATTTCGGCAGGTGGACGGGTTTCGGAAGGATTGGGCCGACGAGATCGTTCGCGTTCGGACCACGCCGTTCGCTAGCATCGAGGACCTCGCGCGGCGCGCGAACCTGCCGCAGCGGGCGATGAATCTGCTGGCCGATGCGGATGCGTTTCGATCGGTGGCGAAGGAACGGCGCGAGGCTTTGTGGGATGTGCGCCGGACGCCGCCCAAGCAGCTTGCGCTGTTCGCCGCAGCAGAGGTGCCCGAGCTTGGTGCGGAGCCCGACGCGCACCTGCCGGCGATGCCGCTGTCGGAACAGGTGGCGGCGGATTACCAGACGACGCGGCTGTCGTTGAAGGCGCATCCGATGTCGTTCCTCCGCGAACGCTTTGCCGCCGAGGGTATCCTGTCGAGTGCACAGGCCAACGCGACCAAGGACGGGCGCAGCGCGAAGGTGGCGGGTGTCGTCCTAGTCCGCCAGCGCCCCGGCAAGGGCAATGCGATCTTCGTGACGATCGAGGACGAGACCGGGATCACCAACGGGCTGATGTGGGCGCGCGACTTCGAGGCGAACCGCCGCGCGGTGATGGCCTCGCGGCTGATGGTGCTGGAGGGCGTGATCCAGCGCAGCGAGGAAGGCGTCACGCACCTGATGACGTCGCGCGTGCAGGATCGCAGCGACATGCTGCGGCTGTTGTCGGAAGATCAAGCGCTGGAGCCGCCGCTCGCGCGCGTCGACGAGGTGATCCGTCCCATCCTCCCACGCGGCCCTGACGGACGGACACCCCGTGCCCAGCATCCGCGTGCCCAGCATCCCCGGGACGTCCGCGTCCTGCCCAAATCGCGCGACTTCCATTGACGCAGACCCGGGCTCTATGGCCTGATTAGACATATCGCCAAAAGCTCCGTCACCCGGGGCTGGTTCCGGGGTCCACCGTTCCGCACATCCAGTTCTATCGATCTCGCGGAACCGTGGATGCCGGAACCAGTCCGGCATGACGGATAGAATTGGACGCCTTGATCCGACGCTGAAATTCCGGGTCGAGCTCAAGGCTGCGAGCGATGTAGGGGAAAGCGCACGTTTGTCGTGAATACTGATCCATCCTAGAGGTGGCATTCGCCGCGGGGGCGCCCCAGATAGCACGCGAGAATTACACGGGAGTTGAACTTGGCCACGCTTGGAATGTCCCCCGCGGAGAAGGACGCCGTCGAGGCGTTCCGTCGCGACGTCGTCGAACCGTCGATGACCAGCCTCGTGATCATCGATTTCTGGGCCGAATGGTGCGGGCCGTGCAAGGCGCTGACGCCGACGCTGGAGAAGGTCGCCGCCGATTACGCCGACAAGGGCGTCGTGCTGGCGAAGGTCGATACCGACAAGAACCAGTTCATCGCGGCGCAATTCCAGATCAAGTCGATCCCCACCGTCTATGCTATGTTCCAGGGCCAGCTGGTCGCCGACATGACCAGCGCGCGCACCGAATCGCAGTTGCGCGTGATCCTCGACCAGTTGCTCAAGCAGCTGCCGATCGAAGCCAGCGCAACCGACGCGGCGCCCGACGTCGAGCCGTTGATCGCGATCGGCGAAGAGGCGCTCGCGGCCAATGACGGCGAGCGCGCGCTAGGGATTTTCCGCGAGATCGCCGAGATCGCGCCCGAGCATCCGCAGGTGCATGCCGGCTTCGTTCGCGCGCTGGTCGCGACCGGGCAGCTCGACGAGGCGACGGACTGGTTGGCGAATCTCGATCCGGCGATCGCCAAGGACCCGGCGATTACCCGCGCGCAGGCGGCGCTTGCACTCGCGCAGTCGGCCCCCCCGGTCGCGGACCTGTCGCCGCTGCTGGCCGCGGTCGAGGCGAACCCCGACGATCTGCAGGCCCGGTTCGCGCTCGCCAATGGCCAGATGGCCGCGAACGACCGCGATGCGGCAACCGACACGTTCCTCGGCATCATCGCCACCGAGCGCGACTGGAACGAGGGCGCGGCGCGGACGCAGTTGCTGAAATTGTTCGAGGTCGTCGGGCTCGAAGACCCGTGGGTGTCTGGACAGCGACGCCGCCTGTCTGCGATCCTGTTCGGATGACCACCGAGTCCGCCCCTCCTCGCGCCACCACGCGGCTGTCGATCTTCCCTCTGCCGGGCGCGCTGCTGTTCCCCGGCATGCACCTGCCGCTGCACATGTTCGAGCCGCGCTATCGGGCGATGATCAGCGATGCGATGGCGCGCGACCGGCGGATCGGGATGATCCAGCCGCGGGGCGGACCGCATGACGACGCGGATGCGCTGTACGACATCGGCTGCGTCGGCAAGATCGCTGAGGTCGAGGCTCTGGATGACGGCCGCTACAACGTCGTGCTGGAAGGCATTGCGCTGTTCCGTATCGTCCGCGAGCTCGACGTGACGACCGCATTCCGCCAGGTCGAGGCGGAATTGCTGCCGTTGATCGAGGACGACGCGCTGTCGCTCGGCCGGCGCTCGTCGCTGGAACTGGAGTCGCGGCGGTTCGCGGACATGCAGGGCTATGCGGTCGACTGGGATGCGGTCGGCCGGCTCGACGACGAGAGCCTGGTCAACGGCATCGCCCAGATCGCACCGTTCGACGCAGCCGCGAAACAGGCGTTGCTCGAGGCGCCGGACATCGAGCAGCGCGCCGAGCTGATCATCCAGCTGATGCAGTTCTTCGGCCGGCATGACGGCGACGAATCGGTGACGTTGCAATGAGCGCGCTCGATCCTTGGCTGCTCGAACGCCTCGTATGCCCGATGACGCGAACGCCGCTCCGCTATGACCAAGCAGCAGGAGAACTGATCTCCGACGCGGCCGGCTTGGCGTATCCGATCCGCGAGGGCGTGCCGGTCATGCTGGTCGAGGCGGCCAGACGAATCGACGCAACCGCGCCCAACGTATGACGTCGACCGACCGCCGCCTTCCAATACTGGGCGCGGTCTGGGCGGTAGGGCTATTGGCCTCGGGTTGGTCGCCGGCGGACCGCGCAACATGGTGGATGGAGGTCGCGCCCGTCCTGCTTGCATTTCCCGTACTGGTCGTCCTGCGCCACCGGTTTCGCTTCTCACATCTCGCGCTGGCGTTGATCATGCTGCACGGCTTGGTGCTGATGCTCGGCGGTGCCTACACCTACGCCCGCGTCCCGATCGGTTTCGCGGTGCGGGACTGGTTGCATCTCGCGCGCAATCCCTATGATCGGTTCGGGCACCTGATGCAGGGGTTCGTGCCCGCGATCGTCCTGCGCGAGATCCTCATCCGGACCGGCAGTATCGCGTCGCGCCGACTGCTGACGGTCACCGTCCTCGCCTACTGCCTGTCGGTCAGCGCCTTGTATGAACTGATCGAGTTCGGCGCCGCCGTCGCGCTCGGCCAAGGCGCGGACGCGTTTCTTGGGACGCAGGGCGATCCGTGGGATACGCAGTGGGACATGCTGATGTGCCTAATCGGCGCTATATTCGCGTTGGTCCTGCTATCGCGCGTTCACGACAGGCAGATCGCCCGCCTCAGACCTTGAGGCCCTGTAACAGCTTGGGCAGATCGCCGCTTTCACCGCGTGCTTCGGCCATGAAGCGGTCCTTCAGCGGCGGGATCACGTTGACCGCGCTGATGCCGAAGCGGCGGACCGCGCTGGCGGTCTTGCCGGGGAGGCCGAACAGGCGAGTGAGCGTGTCGGTGGCCGCCGCGGTCATGAACGTGTCGAGCCCGCGCCAGCGCTGGTAGCGCGCGAGCAGCGCCGCATCGCCGAGGTCGAGGCCGAGGCGCTTGCCCTCGACCAGTACCTCGGCGAGCGTCGCGACATCGCGGAAGCCCAGGTTGAGGCCCTGCCCGGCGATCGGATGGATGCCGTGACCGGCGTCGCCGACCAGCGCGAGCCGCGTGTCGGTGATACGCGCGGCGTGGTGGAAACCGAGCGGATAGGACGCGCGCGGCGTCGCCATCGACAGCGCGCCGAGAAAACCGCCCATGCTCTTCTCCACTTCCGCCAGGAACGCGCGGTCGCCGAGCTTCAGCATGCCGGGCGCGTTCTTCGCGTCGACCGTCCAGACGATCGCCGAGCGATGGCCATCGGCATCATCCGGCAGCGGAAGCAGCGCGAACGGGCCGCTCGCGTAGAAGATCTCGTACGCGACATCCTCGTGCGAGCGTTCGTGGTGGAACGCGGCGATGATCGCGGTGTGCTCGTACGACCAGCGCGCGATCGTGATCCCCGCGGCCTCGCGCGTCGGCGAGTTGCGGCCCTCCGCGGCGATCAACAGCGGCGCGCGAATGACGTCGCCCGAGTCCAGCGTGGCGGTGACGCCCGATTCGACACGGTCGACCGAAGTCGCGCGCGTCTGCATGCGGAGGTCGACATGCGGCGCGGCGGTCGCGGCGTCGAACAGCGTGCGGCGGAGCAGCTTGTTCTCGTACATCGTGCCGAGCGCGCCATCGTCTGCGGCGGGGACAAAATCGAGCGCGCCCGGCTCCAGCCCGTCGCTGACCCGGATCTGGCGGATCGCACAGCCCTGCCCCGCCAGTGTCGCACCGATGCCGATCGCGTCGAGCATGCGGTGGCTTGCGCTCGCGACCGCGGACGCGCGGCCGTCGAAGCCGGGCGCCAACGTTACCGCGGGGTCGGCGGGGTCGATCACGATCGTCGAGATGCCGTGCACGTCGAGCGCCACGGCGAGCGTCGCGCCGACCAGCCCGCCACCGAGGATGATTACATCTGTGTCCATGGTCGCGCTTTATCCCGGTAGCCGGTCGCTGCCAACGACGATCCGGGCGCAGCTTAACCCGTGTTGTCGCGTGGTTACCTTGACGTTGAGGCCGCCCGGCGCGATGCATTTCCGCATTACACTGCAACTGGAGAATACGGGTCATGGCCAGCCGCGCGCAGCCAGCCTTGTGGCGTGAGACGGTGAAGGCGGGCGCCGTCCGCAGCGGCGCGCTGATCGCGGCGATCGCGTTGTTCGTCGGGACGCTGCTGATGGCGCTGGCGCTGGCGAGCTATCACCCGAGCGACGCGGCGCTCAACACTGCGTCGGGCGCCTATCCGGACAATCTGGTCGGCCCGCCGGGCGCGTGGTTCGCCGATATCGCGCTCACCCTGTTCGGGCCGGCGGTCGCGCTGTTGCTGCCGATCGGACCGATCCTCGGCATGCGGCTGTGGCGCGATCTGCCGCTCGGCCACTGGCTGCGAATGGTGCGCGGCGCGGCGATCGGCGTCGCGCTGATGGCAAGCGCGCTGGCGTTCGTGTCGGGCACCTCGGTATTGGCACTGCCTGCCGGATGGGGTGGGATCATTGGCTTGTCCGTCGCGAGCGCCGTGCATTGGGGACTGAGCTTCGTCGGTCAGCCGGTTGCGGAACTCTGGATCGCCCGCGCGATTGGGCTGGTCGCCGCGATTGCGGGCGCGATCGTCTGGGGCAAGAGCATCGAGATCGATCTCGGCGAGCGCAAATGGCGCCTTCCCCGCCGCAATCGCACCGAGGCGCTCGGCTATGACGGCTTTGCGGAGATCGACGAGGACGACGACGAACCGCTGACTTTGACTCGCAAACCGGTCGAGCCGCGTGCAGTGGCTGAGCCGGACCCGCGCCCCGCTCCCGTCATCGCGGACCGCCAGAACGCGCCGTCGCAGGCGAAACCCAAGGAGCGCCAATCGTCGCTCGACCTGCGCGATAATTTCACGCTGCCGAGCCTCGACCTGCTGACGCCGTCGCCGCCGAGCCAGGGCAATGTGATCGACAAGGCCGGGCTGGAGCGCAACGCGCGTTTGCTCGAGAACGTGCTCGACGACTTCCACGTGAAGGGATCGATCATCGAGGTCCGGCCAGGTCCGGTCGTGACGATGTACGAGTTGGAGCCCGCGCCCGGCATCAAGGCTAGCCGCGTGATCGCGCTCGCCGACGATATCGCGCGCAACATGTCGGCGATCTCGGCGCGCGTCGCAGTGATCCCAGGGCGCAACGTGATCGGTATCGAGCTGCCGAATGCGCGGCGCGAGGCGGTGAGCCTGCACGAACTCGTCGGCAGCCAGACGTTCGAGGACCAGTCGGCGCAGTTGCCGATCATCCTCGGCAAGAACATCGCGGGCGATTCGGTGATCGCCGATCTCGCGCCGATGCCGCATCTGCTGGTCGCGGGCACGACCGGCTCGGGCAAGTCGGTCGGCCTGAACAGCATGATCCTGTCGCTGCTCTACAAGCTGACGCCGAACCAGTGCCGGATGATCATGATCGATCCGAAGATGCTCGAACTGAGCATGTACGACGACATCCCGCACCTGTTGTCGCCGGTCGTAACCGACCCTGCCAAGGCAGTGCGCGCGCTGAAATGGGCGGTCGAGACGATGGAGGATCGCTATCGACAGATGTCCTCCGTCGGCGTGCGCAGCCTCGCCGGCTTCAACGACAAGGTGCGCGGCGCGAAGGCCAAGGGGCAGCCGCTCGGGCGGAAGGTGCAGACGGGGTATCACCCGGATACCGGCGCGCCGATGTACGAGGAGGAGAAGCTCGAATACGACGTGTTGCCGCAGATCGTGGTGATCGTCGACGAGCTCGCCGATCTGATGATGACTGCGGGCAAGGAGGTCGAGTTCCTCATCCAGCGGCTCGCGCAGAAGGCGCGCGCGGCGGGCATCCATCTGATCATGGCGACGCAGCGGCCGTCGGTCGACGTCATCACCGGCGTCATCAAGGCCAATCTGCCGACTCGGATCAGCTTCCATGTGACGTCGAAGATCGATTCGCGCACCATTCTCGGCGAGCAGGGCGCAGAGCAGCTGTTGGGCAAGGGCGACATGCTCTACATGCCCGGCGGCAAGGGCATCGTTCGTGTCCACGGGCCGTTCGTGACCGACGACGAAGTGCGGCTGGTGGCGGATCACTGGCGCTCGCAGGGGCTGCCGGATTATATCTCCTCCGTCACCGAAGAGCCCGAGGAGAGCTTCGCGCTGGAAGGATCGCCGACCGGTGAGGATTCGGCCGAGGACCAGCAGTATCGCCAGGCGATCCAGCTGGTCTGCGAGTCGCAGAAGGCCTCGACCTCGTGGCTCCAGCGCCAGTTGCGGATCGGGTATAATTCCGCCGCGCGGTTGATCGAGCGGATGGAGAAGGACGGCATCGTCGGTCGGCCGGATCATGTCGGCCGCCGCGAAGTGCTACGCGATACCGAGGGGCATGCGATCTAGCGCTGCCCGCGCAGTCGTTCGCTCTCGCTGTTCACTCGCGAACGCGGGGGTCCAGGAACCAAGAACGATATCGCCTGGAACCCTGGGGTCCTGCCTTCGCGGGAGAACTGGGAGGGGCGCCCTTCACCAAGTGACGCGCGCAGACCGGGGTTTCGATCAGCCGACGCCCGGTATACGGGGTTGATACAAGTTACAAAAAACAGGTGGGCGTAATGCAGTATCGGCGGTTGTTTGCGGCAGCGGTGGCGCTCGCCCTACCCGGTCAGGTCTCCGCGCAGGACATCGCCAAGCAGACCCCCGGCAGCACCGCCACCGACACGCAGCATCGCCCGCGCGCCGGCGTCCGCCGCGACAGCGATCTCTCCCCGTCAGCGCTGACCGCCGATACGCGGCGCACCCCGCCCCCCGGTTTGTTCGCAGACTGGTTCGACATCCGCAAGCGCCTCGCGGATCGCGGTGTCGGTGTCAGCGCTCGCTATGCCTCGGAAAGCGGTTATAATTTCTCGGGCGGCGACCGGAAGCTGTTGCGCGAGACAGGCCAGTTCGATGTCGGCGTACTGCTCGATCTCGACAAGGTCGTGGGCCTCAAGGGCGGTGCGTTCCAGGCGACCGTCACCTATCGCCGTGGCCGCGATCTCGGCGCGGACGCCAATCTCGGCGTGCTGCAGCAGGTCCAGGAAGTATACGGCCGCGGCCAGACCGTCCGCCTCACGCAATTCTGGTACGAGCAGAAGATCGGTGAGAAATTCGAGATCAAGGCGGGCCGGACCAACCCTGGCGAGGATTTCGCGGTCTTCTCCTGCTATTTCCAGAACCTCAGCTTCTGCGGCGCGCAGCCTGGTAATCTGGTCGGCGATTACTGGCAGAACTGGCCGGTCGGGCAATGGGGCGCGCGCCTGCGCTACGACGTCAACGATCATCTGACGCTGAAGACCGCCGCCTACGAGGTGAACCCGCGCAATCTCGAAAAGGCCTTCGTGATCGGCCGGTTCCACGGCGCGACCGGCGCGCTGATCCCGGTCGAGGCGGAATGGCATCGCGGCGATAACGATGGCCGGGTCGGCGCATACAAGCTCGGCGGCTGGGTCAACACGTCCAACGGCGACGACGTGTTCTACGATGTGAACCGCCAGCCGATCGCGATCACCGGGCTCGAACCCCTTCGCCGCAGCGCGCGCTACGGGGTGTATTTGAATCTCCAGCAACAGGTCACCGGCACGTCGAAGGACGGCAAGTCGGTCACCGGGCTCAGCGTCTTCCTCAACGCGACGCAGGCCGACCGCGCGACCTCGACCACCGATAACCAGATCGCCGCCGGGCTGTTCTACAAGGGGCTGGTGCCGTGGCGGCCGGGCGACATCCTCGGCTTCGGCGTGGCGCGGACCAACGTGAACGGGCGCGTCGCGAAGGGCGAGGCGCTCGATCCGACGCGGCCTGCGGTGCAGGATGCGGAATATGCGTCGGAGATCTATTACAGCGTGCATCCGACCCGGTGGCTCGAATTGCGGCCCAATGTGCAGTTCATCCACAATCCCGGTGGCGTGCATGACGCGAACGACGTCGGCGTGTTGGGTATGAAGGCCGCTATTACGCTGTAAAGCGCTGACACTCTGTGTTGCCGGTCCCAGCCCCGTCATCCTGACAAAAGTCAGGATCCAGAGCAAAGCAGGACGATCCCTCACCACCCTGGATCCTGACTTTCGTCAGGATGACGGACGGAGGGTAGAGATGACGGACAGGGTTCGATGCGGAGCGCTCGACGAATTCAGTGGCGGTTCAAGCGCGCGCGGGCAACGGTCCGCGCCAAGGAGAATTCGATGTTCAATACCCGCCCCGCGGTAATCGCGACGATCGCCGCTTTGTCCGTCGCCGCCGTGCCCTCGCCGATCGCCGCGCAGGCGACCGGTGATCTGGCCGCCGTGCAGAAATCCCTCCAGGCAATGGAGACGATGACTGCCGATTTCTCGCAGGCGGATCGCAACGGCAAGGTGCTGACCGGCGTGCTGACGCTGAAGAAGCCCGGCAAGATCCGTTTTCAGTACCAGAAAGGCGTACCGATCCTGATCGTCGCGGAGGGCGGCGCGCTGACCTTCATCGATTACTCGGTGAAGCAGGTGCAACGTTGGCCGATCAAGAACTCGCCGCTGGTCGTATTCCTCGATCCGTCGCGCGATATCACGCGTTATGCCAAGCTCGTACCCGGCTATGATCCACGGATCATATCGGTCGAGGTGAACGATCCCAAGCATCCCGAGACCGGCAAGATCACACTGGTATTCGTGCGGAGCGCGAGCGCCCCCGGTGGACTGATGTTGCAGGGTTGGGTTGCGCTCGACAGCCAGAACAACCGCACGACCGTCAGGCTGACCAACCAGAAATTCGGCGTTCCGGTCAGCGACAATACCTTCCGCTGGAACGATCCGCGCCGCACGGGTGTAAGAAAGTAGCATAAAATCGGTGTCATTCATGCAAGCGACAGGTTCGGCCTCCTAGAGAGTGGCCTGCGGATGTGGGGCATTCGGGATTTTTCCCCCTGTTGCCCGGATGGTTTCCCCATTTCTTGCCTGCGTGACGAACGCTGAGTTGGCCCTCGCTCCATGCCCCCGGAGCGGGGGTCTTTCGCGTAGAGCGGCAGGAAGACCGCGTCTTCATGACTTGCTCAAGCGCGGCCGACGAGCGATAGCTCGGTCGACGACAGCGGCTTTGCCGATGGCGCCTTCTCCCTTCTTTTGAAGCCCGCACCGCTTCCTTGTCCCCACTCCCCCGCAACGCTACATCGCGCTCGTGAAGATCGTCTCCTGGAACATCAACTCGGTCCGTTTCCGGATCGCCATCGTCGAACAGTTTCTGCGCGACGAGCAGCCCGACATCCTGTGCCTGCAGGAGACGAAGGTCGTCGACGGCGACTTCCCGCTGGAGGCGTTCCGCGCGCTCGGCTACGAGCACATCGTCCTGCACGGCCAGCGCATGCACCACGGCGTCGCAATCCTCAGCCGCATACCGATCGTCGAGGACGACCGCTTCGACTGGCAGGCGAACAGCGAAGCGCGTCACATCGGCGTCCGGCTTGAGAACGGCGTCCGGCTCGAGAACGTCTACGTCCCCGCCGGCGGCGACCTCCCGAACCGCGATGTGAACCCCAAATTCGGTCAGAAGCTCGACTTCATCGAACGTATGACGACCTGGTCCGAAACGCTGCCAGGCCCCACCATCTTGGTCGGCGACTTCAACATCGCCCCGCTCGAATCCGACGTATGGAGCCATAAGCAGTTGCTCGATGTCGTCAGCCACACTCCCATCGAGGTCGAGGCGCTCGGCAAGTTGCAGGCGGCGGGCGACTGGGTCGATCTCGGCCGCCGCTTCCACCCCGCTCCCGCGCGCCTGTTCACCTGGTGGAGCTACCGCGCCAAGGATTGGGCGGCGGCGGATCGTGGCCGCCGGCTCGATCACATGTGGGCGACCGGTGCCGCGGCCGAAGCGGCGGTGTCGCACCACGTCTACGAACGGTGCCGAAGCTGGCTCAAGCCGTCCGACCACGTCCCGATCATGACCGAGTTCGCGTTTTGAGTAATCCCCGTGCCGCCGCCCGCGCGGTCGACGCGTTGCGACGTGGCTGGCCGATCGCGATCGACGGGCTGGTGCTGCTCGCGGTGGAGACGGCGGATGCAGAGCGGTTGGCCGCGTTCGATCCCGAAGCGAATGGTGGCGTCCTGATCTCGTCGGGCCGCGCGGCAACGCTGAAGCTCGCGAACCAGCTCGCCGCGGCGGACCCGACCGAACCCGTGCTCGTCGATCGCGCACCCTGGATCGACTTCGCCGCCGCGACCGCGCTGGCCGATCCGCAGTTCGACCTGGCGACTCCGTTGAAGGGTCCGTTCCGCACGCTCCCGGTGACCGACCCCGAAGCAGCCGCCGCGGCGTTACGTCTCGCGAGGATCGCCGGACTGCTCCCCGCCTTCTTCCTTGGCACCGGCGAACCCGAAGTCCGCATAACCACCGCGGACATCGACTCACACGAAGACGCGAACCGCCTGACGCTCGCGGCACGCGCGCGGCTTCCGGTCGAGGGCGCGGAGGATGCGGAGATCGTCGCGTTCCGTAGCCCCGAAAGCGCAGACGAGCACATCGCGCTGCTGATCGGCCAGCCCAACGGCCAGCCGCCGCTGGTCCGCCTCCACAGCGAGTGCCTGACGGGCGACGTGCTGGGCAGCCTCAAATGCGACTGCGGGCCACAGTTGCACGCCGCGATCCACGCAATCCAGCATGGCGGCTGGGGTATCCTGCTCTATTTGCGCCAGGAAGGCCGCGGAATCGGCCTGGTCAACAAGCTGCGTGCCTACGCGTTGCAGGACCAGGGCTTCGATACGGTCGACGCGAACACGCGGCTTGGCTTTGCGGTCGATGCGCGCGATTTCGGGGTGGCGGCGCGGATGCTGACGCTGCTCGGCCAGCGCGAAGTGCGGTTGCTGACCAACAACCCCGCCAAGGTCGCCGGGCTCGAGGCCGCGGGCGTGACGGTGATCGAGCGCGTACCGCATTTCCTGCCGTCGAATCCGCACAACGCGCAGTATCTTGCGACCAAGCGTGACCGCACGGGCCATCAGTTCTGACCGATATCCCACCCTCAAGACGCTTGATCGTGGTGTTCGGCGCGGCTGTTCGTCCCGATGGCAGCCCGAGTCCTACCCTCTCCCGTCGCATCGCGTTCGCGGCGGCGGCGGCGGCGCGCTACGTCGATGCGGACCTGTTCTGCTCCGGCGCGCAGGGCACGCATGGGCCTTCGGAAGCGTCGGTGATGGCCGATGTGCTGGCCGAGACAGTCGACCGGTCGCGGATCCACCTCGACGAGACGAGCATCGATACGCTGCAAAGCGTCGTTGCGGCGACCGCGTTCGCGCGCGCGGGCCAGTATGCGCAGTGCATGATCTGCACCGACGGCTATCACCAGCCGCGTATCCGCATGTTGTTCGCGATGCTCGGCATGCCCGCGAGCGCTATCCACGTGCCGCATGGCGGGAGCCGGCGGTATCAGCTCAAGATGCGCACGCGGGAGGTGGCGGCGATCCCGTATGATCTGGTCGCGGGGATCGGCGCGGTCTGGCGACGGAAGCGGGGGTAGCGGTCGCCGTGGACGCGTTGAGTTTGCGCATTCCTCGAACGAGGCCCCCCCCGGCGAAGGCCGGGGTCCAGTCGGGAAGGACGATGTAACGAAGGTCCGTCCGCCGTCATTGCCGTTCCCCAACTGGACCCCGGCCTTCGCCGGGGGGGTGTGGCTATCGGAGCGGAATACTGGCTGGCTTGTCCCTGACTTTCAGAACCGGGGTCTAGCTTACCCGATCAACCGCGCCACGTCGTCGAAACTCTCCGCCAGCGCGTCCACACCGATCGCCTTCAGCCGCGCGCCATGCTCGGCATTGCAGTGCGATCCTGCCGACAAGCCTATGACGTAACCGCCAGACGCTACAGCCCCAGTCGCCCCCACCGGCGAGTCTTCAAGGATCGCCGTTCCCGCGATATCGACGCCAAGTTGCCGCGCGCCGAACAGGTAAAGGTCAGGCGCCGGCTTCCCGTTCGTCACATGCTCACGCCCGCTATAGAGATGGTCGCCGAACGCATCGCGCAGACCGATATGCTCCAGATGACGCGCGATCCACGAGACCGGGCTAGACGACACGATCGCCTTGGGCAGGTCGGCAGGGAGCGAGCGGACGAACGCCACCGCGCCCTCGATCGCATCGACACCGACCGCCATCACGCGCTCGTCCTCGGCCTCCCGCGCGGCGTAGAAGTCATCGGTGAGCGGCCTCCCGATCCAGCGCTCGACCTCGTCGATGAACTGCGGCCCGGCGAGCCCCATGAAGTTCGCCATCGACTCGTCGGCAGTGGTCGGGTGACCCGCAGCGGTAAGCCACTCCGCGATGTGGCGGTTGCCGACGGCTTCGCTGTCGATCAACACGCCGTCGAAGTCGAACAGCAGCGCGTCGAACCGGATCGCAATACTCATGCGCCCGTCCCCCGTGCGCCAAACAGCGCGCTGCCGATCCGGACGTGAGTCGCGCCGATCGTCACCGCGGTCTCGAAATCGTCCGACATGCCCATGCTCAGCCCCGTCAGCCCGTGATCGCGCGCGAGCTTTGCCAGCAGCGCGAAATACGGCGCCGGCTCGATGTCCGCGGGTGGCAGGCACATCAGCCCGGCGATCGGCAAACCCGCAGCGCGCGCCTGTTCCACCAGCGCGGGCAGGTCGGCGATCGCGCAGCCACCCTTTTGCGGTTCGTCGCCGATGTTGACCTGGAGGAAGCAGTCCGGCCGGCGATCGCTCGCCGCCATCGCCTTCCCCAGCGCGGCGACCAGCGACGGGCGATCGACCGCATGGATGCAGTCGAACAGCGCCACCGCCTCGGCTGCCTTGTTAGACTGGAGCTGCCCGATCAGGTGCAGTTCGACGTCGGGATACGCCGCACGCAACCCCAGCCACTTCTCGGACGCTTCCTGCACACGGTTTTCGCCGAACACACGCTGGCCCTCGGCGAGCAGCGGCTCGATCGCTTCGACCGGATGCGTCTTGGAGACCGCGATCAGTGTCACATCGTCCTCGCGGCGATCAGCGATCTCTGCGGCCTTGGCGATCCGGGTGCGAATGGCCTGCAATTTGGTGGTGTCGTCAGCAATCATGCGGCGCGCTATAGGCAGCGGCGTGGCTCGTCGTAACCCCATTCCCGCGCGCTGGCTGATGACCGACGAGCGGATGGGCGACGCGCTCTGGCCGGCGCTGAGGCGATTGCCGCCGGGATCCGGAGTAGTGTTCCGGCATTATGCCACGCCCGAGCGGGAACGGCGGGCGCTGCTGCGGAGGGTCAAGCGCATCGCACTTTCGCGGCGGCTAGTCGTCGTGGTGGCCGGAAAGTCTATGATCGCGGCCGACGGCGTGCATGGTCGGGCACAGACTCACGGGATCAGAACCTGGCCAGCGCATTCGAGAAGCGAGGCCTTGGCTGGCAAGCGCGCCGGAGCAGCTGCCCTGTTCGTGTCGCCGATCCACGTCACCCGATCGCACCAGGGTGCGGCCGGCATCGGCTCGGCTCAGGCTATGCGGATCGGACGAGGACTCGGGATACCACTGATCGCGCTCGGCGGAATGAACGAGTCGCGCTGGCGGCGCATCCAGCGGTTCGGCTTCCACGGCTGGGCCGCGATAGATGCCTGGATGCCTACAGTGCGCCGTCATCCTGACGCGAGTCAGGATCCAGTGCCATGAGACGGAGCGATCAGTAACCCTGGGTCCTGACTTTCGTCAGGATGACGGGAAAGGCGTCGAGCATCGCTCCGCCGGACGCTTAGAAGCGGAAGGCGGTGCCCAGATACACGGCCTGGCTGTCGCGGCGGTCATCGTCGACCTTCACGAAGCGCTCGCGGTCCGACCGATAGCGCACGCCCGCGGTCACCGCGAGGCTGCGCGTCAGGGCGTAGGAGCCGCCGACATCGACCGAATAGCTCGGCGCTTCCTCGACGAGGTGCGGTGCGTTGGCGAGCGGACGGTCCGCCACGGCCTTCACGGTGCCGCTGAACTTCTTCGCGCTATAGCTCACCGCGAGGTCAGCCGCTTCACGCCCACCCGGCATCGCGCCGAGGTCTAGCTTGTTCACGTCGCCCGAGATCGCGAACCGCTTCCAGCCGACCGACATGCCGAGGTTATACGCGATCGGCGCAATACCGACGGTCGGCGTGGTCGAAGCAAGGCTGGCCGTGTTCGCAACACCGCGGTTGGTCTGCGCACGCACCGCGACGGTCACCGCACGGTTATCCTGGCGCGTTTCGGCAGGCGTAAAGCGGAAGCTGCCCGCGTCGAAGCCACCGCGCGCGAACATCGCGGCAAGGCGGGGGTCGGCGGCGGCGGGGGTGAACGATCCGATACCGCGAACCGCGGCGACGTTGTGCTTGGCGATCCGGGCGGGCTGTTCGCTGGCGCCGAAGGCAGGCGCGACGATTGCCGCGGTGGCGACAAGCGCCCCGGCAACCACCCCGAAAATTCCCCCACGCGTCATCACAACGAATCTGTCCTTCGAATCCCGTAATCGGATCCTCGTGAAACTGCGTCTATCACGAATTGATCCACCGCAAAGGCCGCAGACCCGGCGGATTGCCCTCTTCGTCGCTGATTTGTCGGACAGTGTTGCAATCAGCACACAGATCGCTGCGTTAGCGCTACCGGATCGGTCGTAACCGACTCGTTTTGCCGCGCGAATATCGTCCCGTCCAGCGCTCGCTCAGCCCTATGGCTGGGATACCCGCGTCTGCTTGCGGGCACGCGGGCTCGCCTGTAGAGCAAGGGCTGATTTTCTTGCCAGGATGATGCCCATGTTTCGCCGCTCGCGTATCGCAGTCGTGCTGTTTGCCCTGCCTCTCGTCGCTTGCGGCGGCGGATCGGCGCGTCCCAAGGCGGATCTCGCCGCGTCGAAGATCACGACGATCGGCGTGAACAGCTACCTGTGGCGCGCGAGCCTCGACACGCTCGGCTTCATGCCGCTGCTCCAGACCGACTCCAATGGCGGCGTGATCGTCACCGACTGGTACATCAATCCGCAGACGCCGACCGAGCGCATGAAGGTCACCGTCTCGATCCTCGACCAGGATCTGCGCGCCGATGCGCTGCGCGTCGCCGCCCTTCGCGAAGTCAACCGCAACGGCCAGTGGGTCTCGTCGCCGGTCCAGGCCGCGACCACGCAGAAGCTCGAGGACATCATCCTGACCAAGGCTCGCGACCTGCGCCGCGCCTCGATCGCGGGCTGAGGACACAATAATGGCGTCGCGTTTCAATGCGTTGAAGGCGGACGCGGCGTGGCAGAAGGTCTGGGACGAGCGCAAGACGTTCGCCGCGGACGACCTGTCGACCAAGCCGCGCTCGTACGTGCTCGAGATGTTCCCCTATCCGTCGGGGCGCATCCACATGGGGCATGTCCGGAACTACACGATGGGCGACGTGCTCGCGCGGTTCCGTCGGATGAAGGGCATGGAAGTGCTCCATCCGATGGGCTGGGACGCGTTCGGCATGCCCGCCGAGAACGCGGCGATGGAAAAGGGCGTGCATCCGGGCAACTGGACGCGCGCCAACATCGCGACGATGAAGGCACAGCTGAAGCGCCTGGGCTTCGCGCTCGACTGGACGCGCGAACTGGCAACGTGCGAGCCTGAATATTACGGCCACGAACAAGCCCTGTTCCTCGAACTGTTCGCGGCGGGGCTCGTGTATCGCAAGGAATCGGCGGTCAACTGGGATCCGGTCGACATGACCGTGCTCGCCAACGAGCAGGTGATCGACGGTCGCGGCTGGCGCTCGGGCGCGCTGGTCGAGCGGCGGAAACTGTCGCAGTGGTTCCTGAAGATCACCGACTTCGCCGACGAACTGGTCGACGGCTTGGGCGCGCTCGAGCACTGGCCCGACAAGGTCAAGCTGATGCAGGAAAACTGGATCGGCCGCAGCCAGGGCCTGCAGTTCAAGTTCGCACTCCTCCCCGGCACGGGGAGGGGGACCGCCGGCGAAGCCGGGGGTGGAGGGGGCGCGCCACATACGGCAGCGCCCGTTGACAGCCCCCTCCCCCATCCTGCGGATGGTCCCCCTCCCCGTTCCGGGGAGGAATTCGTCGAGGTCTTTACCACCCGCCCCGACACGATGTTCGGCTCCAGCTTCGTCGCCGTCGCCGCCGATCACCCGATCGCGCGCGCCATCGCCGAAACGAACCCCGACGCCGCGGTCTTCATCGAACTCTGCAAGCGCGGCGGCACCACCGCGGCGGAACTCGACACGCAGGAGAAGCTCGGCTTCGACACCGGCATCCGCGCGGTGCATCCGCTCGACAAGACGTGGCACCTCCCCGTCTACATCGCCAACTTCGTGTTGATGGAATACGGTACCGGCGCCGTGTTCGGCGTGCCCGCACACGACCAGCGCGATCTCGATTTCGCGCGCAAATACGATCTGCCCGTCAAGCGCGTCGTCAGCGAAGGCGATGACGAGGCCCCCGTGTTCGTCGGCGACACCGCCTGGACCGGCGCCGGCACCATCGTGAACTCGCACTTTCTCGACGGCATGGATATCGAGGACGCCAAGCGCGTCGTGATCGAGCGCGCCGAGGGCGAAGGCTGGGGCAAGGGCACGACCGTGTTCCGCCTGCGCGACTGGGGCGTCAGCCGCCAGCGTTACTGGGGCACGCCGATCCCGATCATCCACTGCGACGCATGCGGCGCGGTGCCGGTGCCGAAGGACCAGCTGCCGATCGTGCTGCCCGAGGACGTCAGCTTCGACATCCCCGGCAACCCGCTCGATCGCCACCCGACCTGGAAGCACGTCCCCTGCCCGTCCTGTGCAGGCCCTGCCCGGCGCGAGACCGATACGCTCGACACGTTCGTCGATTCGTCGTGGTATTTCATCCGCTTCGCCAGCCAGCCGGACGCCAAGCCGTTCGACCGGACGGGCGCGGAGAAGTGGCTGCCGGTCAACCAGTATATCGGCGGCGTCGAGCACGCGATCCTGCACCTGCTCTACGCCCGCTTCTGGACGCGCGCGCTGAAGCATATCGGCATGCTCGATATCGCCGAGCCGTTCGCCGGGCTGTTCACGCAAGGCATGGTCACGCACGAGACGTATAGCCGAGGCGACGCCGGCGACGCGCAGCCGGAGACCGACGACGACGATTCGAGCGACGCGCCGGTGAAGACGAAGTGGCTGTCTCCCGACGAGGTCCGCAAGACCGATGCAGGGTATATCGAGATCGCGACCGGCGGCCCCGTGACGGTCGGTCGCGTCACGAAGATGTCGAAATCGAAGAAGAACACCGTCGATCCCGAGCCGATCGTCGACCAGTATGGCGCCGACGCGGTGCGCTGGTTCGTGCTCTCCGATTCGCCCCCCGAGCGCGATCTCCCCTGGAGCGAGTCCGGCATCGAAGGCGCGTGGCGGTTCGTCCAGCGTCTCTGGCGCCTGATCGAGTCCGACGACGCCGCCAAGGCGGAAGGCGACGACATCGCCTTGCGCAAACTTTGCCACCGCACGACGGTAGGTATTGAGAGCGATATCAATGCCTTGCAGTTCAACAAGGCCGTCGCGCGGCTCTATTCGTTGTGCAGCGCGATCGAGAAGGCAGCGCCCTCCGCAGACCGCGAACAGGCGATCCGCACGTTGCTGCTGCTCGTCAGCCCAATGGTCCCGCACGTCGCCGAAGAAGCCTGGGCGATCGCGGGCAACGACGGCCTGATCGCCGACGCCGCGTGGCCGATCGTCGATCCGGCGATGCTGGTCGACGACGAGGTCACGATCGCGGTGCAGGTCAACGGCAAGCTGCGCGACACGCTCGTCTTCCCCAAGGGCGCGCCCAAGGACGAGGTCGAAGCCGCCGCGCTCGCCTCCGAGAAGATCGTCCGCCTGCTCGAGGGCAAGCCGCCCCGGAAAGTGATCGTCGTGCCCGACCGTCTCGTGAACATCGTCGCATGAAGCGCCTAGCGATCCTCGGCGCGCTCGCGCTGGCCCCCGCGCTGTCCGGCTGCGGCCTGCACCCGCTCTATGCAGGCGGCAGCAGCGGTCCGGTCGCCGGTGCGCTCGGCCAGGTCGAGATCGCGCCGATCGCGGGCAAGAACGGCTGGCTGATGGCCACCGCGCTGCGCGATCGCCTGCCCTCGAACGGCGCACCGGCGCTCTACCGGATCGACATCCGCCTCGACGACGCTATCAGCGGCCTCGGCGTCCGCACCGACGACAGCGTCTCGCGCGAACGTCGGACTCTGCGCGCGCGCTATCAGCTCGTGCGGATCGGCGACAACTCGGTGCTGCTCGACGCGACCGCGGGGTCCGACGCCGGCATCGACGTCGTCCGCTCGGAATATGCGACGATTGCGGCCGAGAACACCGCACTCGAACGCCTGTCGCAGATCGTCGCCGACCAGATCGTCGCGCGCGTTGCTCTGTATGCGCGCAACACGCCTGCGGTCGCCGCAGCGCAGGCGACTACGCCCGCCAAGTGAAGGCCAGCGCCGGCCAGATCCGTGGTGCGCTGGCCAAACCGGGCGGCGACATCCGCCTGTACCTGCTCCACGGCCCCGACGAGGCCGGCGCCAGCGACCTCGCCCGCGTGCTTGCCAAGGCGATGGGCGCGGATGCCGAGCGCGTCGATCTCGACGGCTCCACGCTCAAGAGCGACCCCGGCCGGCTGACCGACGAAGCCGCCTCGCTGTCGCTATTCGCCGGCGCAAGGTTCGTCCGCGTCGCGTCGGCAGGGGAGGAAAGCCTCGAGGCGTTCAGCAACCTCCTCGCGGCCGAACGCGTCGGCAACCCGGTAGTCGCGATCGCCCCTACGGTCAAATCCACCGCCAAGATCGTCAAGCTCGCGATCGACTCCCCGCGCGCGATGGCGTTCGCCTGCTACGCCCCAACCACGCAGGACGCCGAACGCCTCGCGACGACGATCGCGAGCGAGAACGGCCTCCGCCCCGCCCCCGGCGTCGCCCGCCGCCTGGTGGATACGACCGGCGGCGACCGCGCCGTGATTTCGCGGGAGATCGAGAAGCTCGCGCTGTACCTCGACGCGGCACCCGATCGGCCTGCGGACCTCGATCACCACGCGCTCGATGCGGTCGGTGCAGACCTCGGCGATGCGGAAATGAGCCGCGCGATCGACGCCGTTATCGAAGGCCGGGTCGACGATCTCGGCGCCGAACTCGCCGTGCTCGAAGAAGCCGGCACCTCGCCGATCCCCTGGCTCCGCCAACTCGTCCGCCGCCTGATCGCGCTCGCCGACATGCGCGGCGAAATCGACCGCGGCGAAGCGGTCGACGCAGTAATGAAACGCCACCGCGTGTTCTTCAAGGAAGAGGCCAGCACCGCGCGATCGCTCCGCCGCTGGACCCCAACAATGCTCGCCACCGCGATCCAGCGCGTCCGGACCGCCGAGCGGGCGATCATGGCATCGGGAAATGCTGGCGGTGTGGTGGCGGAAGCGGCCGTGGTGGCGCTATCCCAAGCGATCGCCAGGCGAAACTAACCCGCAACCGCAACCGCAACTGCAACCGCAACCGCAACCGCATTCGCGTCTGCCCGCTTCCCGCCTCCCAACACCCCCTTCCGTCATCCCGGCGCACGCCGGGACCCATGGATAGGGTGCGATCACTAACGAAGCGGACCGCAACCGTGGGTCCCGGCTTCCGCCGGGATGACGGAGATTAGTGGTCCTACCTCCCCCTTCCCCCGTTCGTCCTGAGCGAAGTCGAAGGATGGTCCGGTACGCAGGTGCCTCGACTTCGCTCAGCACGAACGGGCCGGGGGTAATTGGCTCAGGTTGGCCCGCGTCCTAGATCGCTCCACCCGTAAGCCGCTGACAAACCATATCAAGCTGGTCGAGCGTCGAGTAATTCAACGTCAACGTCCCCCCAGTCTCGGTATGCGCCACTCGGACCTGCAACCCGAGCAGATCCGCCAACTGTCGCTCCAACGCCGCAATATCCGCATCCGGCACCCGAGGCTCGGACGCCCCACCGCCACTCCGGCTCCGCCCAGGCTTCGCATCGCGCGCCAGCTTCTCGGTCTCGCGCACCGACAGCCCACGCGACACGACCTGATCCGCCAGCGACTCCACGTCGGGCGACCCGAGCAAAGCCCGCGCATGCCCCATCGACAGCGAGCCATCGACCACCTGCGACTGAACCTGCGCCGGCAATTCGAGCAGCCGCAGCAGATTAGCCACATGACTGCGCGACTTGTGGACGATCTTGGCGAGCACCTCCTGCGTGTGGCCATACTCGCCCGCCAGCCGCTGATAGGCCTGCGCCTCTTCGATCGCGTTGAGATCCTCGCGCTGGATGTTCTCGATCAGCGCGATCTCGAGCGTCTCGGCATCGTCGAAGTCGCGGACGACGACCGGCACCTCGTGCAGACGCGCACGCTGCGCCGCCCGCCAGCGCCGCTCACCCGCGACGATCTGGAAATCATGCCCATGCGGCCGCACGACGATCGGCTGGATCAGCCCGCGCGACGCGATCGACGCGGCCAGCTCGTCGAGCATCGCCTCGTCGAAATGCCGCCGCGGCTGATCGGGATGCGGCGACAGCGAACTGACCGGCAGCATCCGCACGCCCGATGATTGCGGGGCCGACGCGCCATCGGCGGACACCGGCGTCTCGCGCGCCATCTCGCCAAGCAGCGCGTTGAGGCCCCTGCCTAACCCCGGCCGGCCGCGCTTGTTCTCGCTCATGCCGCGGCCTGCGCGGTAGCGGGAAGCCGGCCGATCAACTCACGCGCGAGCGCGATATACGCCTGCGACCCCGAACACCGATGATCGTAGATCAGCGCGGGCAACCCGTGGCTCGGCGCCTCTGACAGCCGCACGTTGCGCGGGATCACCGTCTCGAACACGACCTTGCCCAACACGGCGCGAACGTCCGCCGAGACCTGGTCGGTCAACCGGTTCCGCCGATCGAACATCGTCAGCGCCACCCCCAAGATCGACAGCCCGGGATTGAACCGCTGCCGGATGCGCTCAACCGTACTCAACAACTGCGACAACCCTTCAAGCGCGAAAAACTCGCATTGCAGCGGCACCAGCAGCGAGTCCGCCGCGACCATCGCGTTGATCGTCAGCAGCCCGAGCGATGGCGGGCAATCGATCAGCGCGATATCCCAAGGACCCTGTGCCGCCTTCACCGCGCGATCGAGCCGGTGCGTGCGCGCGTCGAAATCGACCAGCTCGATCTCCGCGCCCGACAGGTCGACCGTCGCCGGGACGATATCGAGGCGCGGCACGCGCGTGTGCACTACCGCTTCCTCGATCGACGTCTCGCCGACCAGCACGTCGTAGCTCGATCGCTCGCGCTGCGAATGGCCGATGCCGAGCCCGGTCGACGCGTTGCCCTGCGGATCGAGGTCGACCAGCAACACACGCATCCCCGTCGCGGCGAGCGCGGTCGCGAGGTTGATAGCGCTGGTGGTCTTGCCCACTCCGCCCTTTTGATTGGCGACCGCGATGGTGATCATCGCGCGCTTACCCGATCCAGAACCACGATCGACGACTCCGGGTTCGTGACGCTTTGTTCCACGTGGAACATAAACCGCCAATGCTGCTTGAGCGCGGCCAGCTCCTCCTCGTCGAAACGCCCCCGAGGAAGCAACCACCGCGTCTCCGTTGTGGCGCAGTGCGCCGCGCCACGCAAAAGGTTTTGCAATGATGCCACCGCGCGAGCGGAAATGATCGACGCATCCGCGGTCGCATTCTCGACTTTCGATGCGTGAACCCGGACCTGCTCGCCAAGCCCAAGCCGAGCGACACACAGCTGGAGGAAGTCCGCACGTCGACGACGCGGCTCGACCAGATCGACCGGCCCCTCGCGAACCAGCGCGACGACCATACCGGGAAACCCCCCGCCGGTGCCGATATCGAGCCATCGCTTCGCCGACGTATCCGCCCCCGCAAGCGCAACCAACTGAAGCGAATCCACCACATGCCGATCCCAGATCGTCGGGATCGTCGACGGTGCGATCAGGTTCTGGTGCGGCGCTTCCTCGACGACCATCGCCACGAACGCGTTCAAGCGCTCGGTCGCCTCTGCCCCGAACCGCTCGGTCGTCCAGCTCTGTGCGTTGTCTTCGGTCATGCTGGCACTCGTTTCGTATGCAATAATACCGCGGACAACGCCGCCGGTGTGATCCCCCGCACCCGCGCGGCCGCGGCCAGCGAAGTTGGCCGCGCAGCACTCAGGCGATCGATCATCTCGTTCGAAAGGCCGGGCACGCGGTCATAGGCAAGGTCTTCCGGCAAACGGATCGCCTCGTCAGCCCGCAACCGCGCGACCTCCTGCGCCTGCCGCTCGATATATGGAGCGTAGCGCGCGTCCTCTAACACTTCGTCAACGACAGCCGCCGGGATCCCCGCCGCCGCATCCGGCGCGACATGCGCGAGCTTGACCCCCTCAAACCGGAGCCAGTCGAACGCAGTCCGCCGCGCACCATCCCGACCGATCGCAACACCCTGATCGGCCACATGGGTCG
Organism: Sphingomonas sp. PP-CE-3A-406; assembly: GCF_003688625.1. Taxonomy (GTDB): domain Bacteria; phylum Pseudomonadota; class Alphaproteobacteria; order Sphingomonadales; family Sphingomonadaceae; genus Sphingomonas. The sequence continues at coordinate 264,380 of NZ_RCWY01000003.1, read as the reverse complement.
CAGTCCGCTCCCCGTCGAGCGCTGATCGGAAGCGGGCCCGATCCTCGGCCAAAGCATGCTGATGCGCCAGCCGCTCGGGTCGAAGACACCCCGCAGCCGCCGCGATCCCACCCAGCCGCGTCTCGGCATTATCCGCGCGCAACGACAACCGGAACTCCGCCCGCGCCGTGAGCATCCGATACGGCTCGGTCACTCCTTGCAGCGTGAGGTCGTCGATCATCACCCCGAGATAGCTCGACGCCCGATCAAGTATCACCGGCGCCAGATCGCACGCATACGCCGCCGCGTTGAGCCCAGCGACGAGCCCCTGCCCCGCCGCTTCCTCATACCCGGTCGTGCCATTGATCTGCCCCGCGCAGAACACCCCCTCGATGGCACCCAGCGCCAACCGCGTATCGAGCGCACGCGGATCGATATAATCATATTCGACCGCATAGCCGGGCGTCGTCATCGTCACGCGCTCGAGCCCGGGAATGCTAGCCAGCATCGCCGCCTGAACCTCGGCCGGTAGCGACGTCGACAACCCATTTGGATAGACCGTCGCATCATCGAGCCCCTCGGGTTCGAGGAAAACCTGATGCCCGTCGCGGTCGCCAAATCGATGAACCTTGTCCTCGATCGACGGACAGTAACGCGGCCCCGCCGCCTCGATCACACCGGTGAACAACGGCGACCGATGGAATGCCTCGCGAATGATCGCATGCGTCCGATCGGTCGTGCGGGTGATGGCGCACGCAATCTGCGGGAGCGGACGAGCACGGGTCATCGGCGACATCGTCCAGGGATCGAGGTCCGACGGCTGCTCGGCAAGTGCACCCCAGTCGATCGTGCGCCCATCGAGCCGCGGTGGCGTCCCCGTCTTCAGCCGCGCCATCGGCAGGTCCCGCGCGCGCAACTGGTCCGCGAGTGGCTTGGCGGCACGCTCGCCGATCCGGCCCCCTTCCTCGCGGTCATCCCCCCGGAAGATACGTCCGCCGAGGAACGTGCCGGTCGCCAGCACGACCGCTCGTGCCGCCACGATCGAGCCATCCGCCAGCACGACACCCGCCACGCGATCGCCGTCAAAATGCAACGCCGTAGCCTCGCCCTCGACGATCGACAGCCCTGCCGTGGCCGCAAGCATCGCCTGGATAGCACCGGAATAAAGACGGCGATCGGCCTGGATCCGAGGCCCCTGCACCGCCGAACCCTTGCTGCGATTGAGCATCCGATAGTGGATCGCGGCAGCATCGGCCGCGCGTCCGATCAGCCCGTCGAACGCGTCAACCTCGCGAACCATGTGCCCCTTACCGAGCCCACCGATCGCCGGATTGCACGACATCGCTCCAATATGCGCGGCGTCGAACGACACGAGCGCGGTACGCGCCCCCCTCCGCGCCGCCGCAGCTGCGGCTTCGGTTCCGGCATGGCCACCGCCAACCACCACTACATCGAACATGTCACGGCCGTAGAACGCCGCGACCGACGCGTCAAAGATGTTCCACGTGGAACATCACTTCCCGATGCAGAATCGTCCGAATAGCGCGTCGAGCATCTCCCCGGTCGCATTGAGCCCCAGCACGCCAGCAAGGATCGCGCGGGCCTGTCGAAGGTGTTCCGCTACGATAAGCGCGTCCGAGCTTCGATACCGAAGAGCCTCGACCGCCGCAGCGCACTGCCGGCGCTGGTGTTGCTTCAATGCGATCTCATCGCCACGGGGCAGCATCGCAATCGCTCGCCGATGCAGTTCACCCCAAAGGGCATCGAGCGATTCCCGGTCGGTCTGCGAGACCGCTAATGTCCGACCAGACGGCAACTCTCCCCGCCCCGGCAGATCGGCGCGCGCATGAATCCAGATCGCATCGGCGCGGGGCGGCGCGGTATCGGCCAGCCACATCACGATGTCCGCCGCGGCGAGCGCGCCTTCCGCACGCGTGACGCCGATCGCCTCGATCGGGTCCAGCGTATCGATCAAGCCCGCAGTGTCGGTCAGCACATAGGCGACACCGTTCCGCATCACCGGAACGTCGATCCGGTCGCGTGTTGTTCCCGAGATCGGCGAGACGATCGCCGCATCGCGCTCGCCGAGCAGGTTGAGCAACGTCGACTTGCCGCTGTTCGGCGGACCGCCAATGACGACGCGCAGGCCGTCCTTGAGCCGCTCCACCGGCGGGGCGTCGACCACCGCCTCGATCTGCGCGGCGAGTGCGGCGATCTCCGAGACGATCGCGTCGAACGCCGCAGTATCGCTCGCCACATCGTCCTCATCGGCGAAGTCGAGCATCGCCTCGATCCGCGCGGACAGCATCGCGACCGTGTCCATCCAGCCGCGCACGGCCTGGCTCACCCGCCCCTCCGCCGCCGTCATCGCCGCGACACGCTGGCTCTCGGTTTCGGCTTCGAGAAGATCGGCGAGCCCCTCCGCCTCGGTCAGGTCAATGCGGCCATTGGTCAGCGCGCGGCGGGTGAACTCACCGGGTTCGGCATGACACAGGCCGGGCATTACCGACAACACATGCTCAACTGCCGCGATCACCGCGCGACCACCGTGGCAATGAAACTCGACCAGGTCTTCGCCGGTCGCCGTCGCGGGTCCCGGAAACACGATCACCAGCGCGCGATCGAGCAACGCCCCATCGGTGTCCCGCAGTCCTCGGAGGCTGGCATAGCGCGGCGCCGGCAATGGTCCTGCCAGCATCTCAGCCGCAGCAAACGCCTCGGGGCCGCTTACGCGAACGACAGCGATCGCCGCTGGCGGCCGTCCGCTCGATACCGCGAAAATCGTCTTCACGGGAAGCTCAGCCGCTTTTCGTCGCGCTGTCGAACAGGCGCTTCCACATCGCCATTCCCGCCTCGCCCATCGGCTGCCAGCCGCGCATCATCGATTCGAGCATTTCCGGCTTCATCTGGCCGTCTGGGATCGCCTCCATCATCATCGCGATATAGCGGTCGTGGATCGGCGTCAGGTCGGGCAGCCCGACTGCGCGGCGCGCTTCCTCGGGCGTGCATTCGATCTCGATATTCATCTTCATGTGACGCACCCTCGATGACGCTTGAGCGGTCCATCGCGGCGCTGCATAGCGGGGGAATGTATGCGCGCGATGCCGCCTCGATCGCAACGCCTATCGGTCTGGTCCGCGTGACCGGCACCGGGGACCGGATCGACGCGATCGATATCGGCGTGGAGGATGGTTCGACCAGCGGCGCCCCCGCGATCCTTGAAGCACTCCGCCAGCTCGACGCGTATTTCGCCGGACGACTGACCGTGTTCGACCTGCCCCTCGCACTCTCCCCTACCCCGCGCGGTGCCGACCTTCGCCAGGCGATCGTCGACATCGCCTACGGCACCACGGCCAGCTACGGCGCGCTTGCCAAGGCGATCGGCTCCAGCCCGCGCGCCATCGGCCAGGCGTGCGCGCGCAATCCTTTTCCGATCATCGTCCCCTGCCACCGAATCCTTGGAGCCGGCGGAGCGCTTGGTGCGTACTCCGCGGGGGAAGGCCCGATCACCAAATCCCGGCTGCTCGACCACGAGCGGCCGCCAGGAGGACTGTTATGACGAACACTACCAAGATCGCCACGCTCGCAGGCGATGGCGAATTCACCGCGTATCGCGCGACCCCGGCAGGCACGCCAAAGGCCGCGATCGTCGTGATCCAGGAGATCTTCGGCGTGAACGCAGGGATCCGCCGCAAGTGCGATACGCTCGCCGAAGCCGGCTATCTCGCGATCGCCCCCGACCTGTTCTGGCGTCTGGAGCCGGGCATCGAACTCGACCCGGACATCAAGCCCGAGTTCGACCGTGCGCTCGAACTGATGGGCCAGTTCGACCAGGACAAGGGTATCGCCGATATCGAAGCGAGCATCCGCGCGGTCCGGTCGGAACTCGGTGACGACGCAAAGGTCGGCGTGGTTGGCTACTGCCTCGGCGGGCGCCTGGCGTTCATGACCGCGGCGCGGACCGACGTCGATGCGAGCGTCGGCTATTACGGCGTCGGGATCGACGGCCTGCTCGGCGAAAAGCACGCGATCGCACACCCGGTGCTGCTGCACGTGCCGGAGGAAGATCACTTCGTCGACAAGGATGCGCAGGCGGCGATGCACGCCGGGCTCGACGATCACCCCAAGGTGACGATCTACGACTACGCGGGCGAGGACCACGGCTTCGCGACCGAGTTCGGCGAGCGGCGCTCGGATGCATCGGCCAAGCTGGCAGACGAGCGTACGGCAAAGTTCTTCGCGGAGAACCTCGCCTAACCAATCTCTTCGTCACCCCGGACTAGTTCCGGGGTCCACGGTTCCGCGCACTCACGACTACCGAGTCTGCGGAACAGTGGATGCCGGAACGAGCCCGGCATGACGAGGTATGGACGGAGACATGAAAAAGGCCTCGCCGGATCATCCGGCGAGGCCTTATCTTATCCCAACTGCCCCCGCGATCAGCGCAGCAGCGAGATGATACCGAGCGTCTCGCCAGTGCCGACCCAGCCCTCGTAGATCATCTTCAGCGCGACCACGAGGATCACCGCGAGGCCGATATACGCGATCCAGCGATACTTGTTGATGACGCGCGCGATGTAGTTCGCCGCCAGACCCATCATTGCGACCGACAGCAGCAGGCCGATGACGAGGATGCCGGGATGCTCACGCGCCGCGCCGGCGACCGCCAGGACGTTGTCGAGGCTCATCGAAACGTCGGCGACGGCGACCGCCCAGGCGGCGCTTGCAAAGCCCTTTGAGGACCGAATTCCCGAACGCTCGTCGCCCTCGATCTCTTCCGACCCGGCGTTCTCCGCGCCCTCGCGGATTTCGCGCCAGAACTTCCAGCTGACCCAGAGCAGCAATAGGCCGCCCGCGAAGATCAGGCCCACGATGCCCATCAGCCACGTTACGATCAACGCGAAGAAGATGCGCAGCACCAGCGCCGCGCCGATACCGATCAGGATGACCTTCTTGCGTTGGTCGGTGGGCAGTCCGGCAGCGAGTGCGCCGACGACGATCGCGTTGTCGCCCGCGAGGACGAGGTCGATCATCAGGACCGACCCGAATGCGGCCAAGGCCTTCGGGTCGCCGAGGTTGGAGAAGTCGGCGACGATATGCTGCCAGATTTCCAGCGGCGAGCCGGGTCCGGCTACTCCCGATGCGGCGGTGGCCAGCATGGCGATGATACTCAAGATGTCAGCTCCCGGTGACGTGGCCACGCCGCGGGCGGAGTGGCGGTTTCATAGTGATTAATAGCAAAGCGGCACGCGAAAGCCATGCTCTCGCGTGCCGCTTTGGTCTGCTTGGCGGACATGGGCAAAGCCCATGTCGTCGGTCGGGAGGCTCGCGCCCCCGCCGGCCGAACCGGTGCGAGTCCTGCTGCAGCTTGCAGCAGGCCGCACCCGGTTATTGATTCATACTATCGAAGAAATTCTCGTTGGTCTTCGAATCCTTCATCTTGTCGAGCAGGAACTCCATCGCGTCGATCGTGCCCATCTGCATCAGGATGCGGCGCAGGACCCACATCTTGCTGAGCTTGGCCTTGTCGACCAGCAGTTCTTCCTTGCGGGTACCCGACTTGCCGACGTCGAGCGCCGGGAAGATGCGCTTGTCCGCGACCTTGCGATCGAGCACGATTTCCGAGTTGCCGGTGCCCTTGAACTCCTCGAAGATCACCTCGTCCATGCGGCTGCCCGTATCGATCAGTGCGGTAGCGATGATCGAGAGCGAACCGCCCTCCTCGATGTTGCGCGCAGCACCGAAGAAGCGCTTGGGACGCTGCAGCGCGTTCGCATCGACACCACCGGTCAGGACCTTGCCCGACGACGGCACCACTGTGTTGTAGGCACGACCCAGACGCGTGATCGAGTCGAGCAGGATCACCACGTCCTTCTTGTGCTCGACCAGGCGCTTGGCCTTTTCGATCACCATTTCAGCGACTTGCACGTGGCGCTGCGCGGGTTCGTCGAAGGTCGAGCTGACCACCTCGCCCTTCACGCTGCGCTGCATGTCGGTGACTTCCTCTGGGCGCTCGTCGATCAGCAGGACGATCAGGAACACCTCGGGGTGGTTGTCGGTGATCGCCTTGGCCATGTTCTGCAACATGACCGTCTTGCCGACGCGGGGCGGTGCGACGATCAGCGTGCGCTGGCCCTTGCCCTGCGGCGAGACGATGTCGATCACCCGCGCCGACTTGTCCTTGACGGTCGGGTCGGCGGGATCGAGCGTCAGCTTGCTCTCGGGGTAGAGCGGCGTGAGGTTGTCGAAATTGACGCGGTGGCGGACGACGTCGGGATCGTCGAAATTGACCGCGGTCAGCTTCACCAGCGAGAAATAGCGCTCGCCATCCTTCGGCCCGCGGATCTCGCCCTCGACCGTGTCGCCGGTACGCAGGCCGAACTTCCGCACCTGGTTCGGCGAGATGTAGATGTCGTCCGGGCCGGCGAGATAGTTCGATTCCGGCGAGCGCAGGAAGCCGAAGCCGTCGGGCAGCACTTCGATCGTGCCGAGCCCCATGATCTGGTCGCCATTGTCCGCCTGGACCTTCAGGATCGCGAACAGCAGGTCCTGTTTCCGGAGCGTCGAAGCACTCTCGACCCCCAGTTCCTCGGCCAGCTGGACCAGCTCGGCAGGTTTCTTTTTCTTCAGGTCTTTGAGATGCATGGGGATTTCCGGATAGCAATCAACGGGAGAACGCTCGGTCGGCGGTGCGCTTGGGAAGCGGAACTGGGCGAGACGAGTCTGGCAAGACACGACCGGGCAGGACGCCAGGAGGCCGTGTTGGGAGAAGGAGTTAGAATTGGGGGGCGGGTTAGTCAAGCGGAGACGGGAACTCCACTCTCGCCGTTCCCCTGCGAACGCAGGGGCCCAGGATCACGAACGCGATCGCCTGTAACCCTGGGCTCCTGCGTTCGCAGGAGAACACGCGGTCAGAACGGCTTTACGATCACCAGCACGACGATCAGCGTCACCGCCAGCGCAGGCACCTCATTGAGCATCCGCAACTGCTTCCCCGCCAGCGTCGGCTTCCCCGCGGCGAGCTTCTTCGCATAGCCGACCGCCCAGCCGTGATATCCCGTCAGCAGAAATACGATCAGCAGCTTCAAGTGCAGCCACCCCAGCCCCGGCGCACCGTCCGCCAGCCCGAGGTTCAGCGCCAGCGCGATCCCCAACACCCAGACGACGATCATCGCCGGCGTCAGGATGATGTGGCGGATCTTGCTCTCACGCTCGACCCAGTTCGCCGCCTCGGTCGTGTTGCCCGCCGCCAGCGCCTCCTGGTGATACACCAGATAGCGCGGCAGCATGAACAGCCCCGCCATCCAGAAGATCACGAAGATCAGATGCGCGGCCTTCACCCAATCATAGGCCGCCCCGAGAAAACCGCTCATGTCGTGCTCCTTACGCGGGCGATCAGCTGCTCGACATGCGCGATGGGCGTGTCGGGAAGGATGCCGTGGCCGAGGTTGAAGACGTGCGGGCGCTCGACGAACGCCGCGAGGATCCGGTCGATCGCCGCATCGAGATCCGCCCCGCCCGCGATCAGCGCCAGCGGATCGAGATTGCCTTGTACGGGCATATCAGCAGGCAACGACGCATGCGCCCAGACCGGATCGACGGTCTCGTCCAGCCCGATCGCATCGACGCCCGTCTCACGCGCGTAAGCCGGAAGCTTGCCCCCAGCCCCCTTCGGAAAGCCGATGATCGGCACGCCGGGGCAACGCGTGTGAAGCCGCTCGACGATCGACGCGGTCGGCGCGATCACCCAGCGCTCGAACTGTGCGGGCGAGAGCGAGCCCGACCAGCTGTCGAACAGCTGGACCACGTCTACGCCCGCTTCGATCTGCCGCGCGAGATACTCGACGGTGTTATCAGCGATCGCGTCGATAATCGCGCCAAACGCCTCCGGGTCTCGATACGCAAAGCGGCGCGTCTCGGACTGATCCTTGCTGCCCTTCCCCGCCACCATATAGGTCGCGACAGTCCAGGGAGACCCCGCAAAGCCCAGGAACGTCGTCTCGGGTGGCAATGCCGCAGCGACCTTTGCAACGGTGCCGTAGACCGGCTCCAGCCGTCCCATGACCGGTTGCAACCGATCAAGCGCATGGTCAACCAGCGCCGGCTCGAGCCGTGGCCCCTCGCCGACCCCGAAGCTCAAATCCTGTCCGAGCGCCCACGGGATCATCAGGATGTCCGAGAACAAGATCGATCCGTCGAACCCGAACCGACGGATCGGCTGGAGCGTGACTTCGGCTGCGGCGTCGGGATCGGTCGCGAGCGCGAGGAACCCGCCCTTCTCGGCGCGGAGTTCGCGGTATTCGGGAAGATACCGCCCCGCCTGCCGCATGAGCCACAGCGGCGGCACGGCCTGCCGCTCTCCGCGAAGGGTCGCCAGGAGCGGCTTGAAGGTCGGCGAGTTGGGGGTCGGATCGGTCAGCGGAGCACCCTTCTTCTACTATAAGAAGATTCTAGAAATAGGTTGTTGCAGTGGTTGGGCGGTTGAACCCGGGACTTATGCGGTGATCCCGGAATTGCCAACAGCTTGACCCCCGCGCACCGCTACAAACGCGCTGATTCGATTCAAGGCTCCCCGTTACCCACAGCCTGTGGATAAAATCCGCCCCTGTGCGCGGCGGTGTGGATAGAATCTGTGTTATCCACGGCACACCCGTCGCTTGGCGAGGGGGACGAGTTACGCTAGCCGTTCTCCCCATGTTATCCACAGATCTACGCTCAGCGACCCCCTCGCTGGGGACAAAACGCCGATGATGCGGCTCCACCTTCATCTGTTGTCGGACTCGACCGGCGAGACGCTGGAGAACATCGCGAAGGCGGCGCTGGCGCAATATGACGACGTCGAGACGGTCCGCCATTTCTGGCCGATGGTCCGGACCGAGGCGCATCTCGAACGCATCCTCCAGGAAATCGCGCAGAACCCGGGGCTGGTCGTGTTCACGCTGGTAAACCCCGCGACGCGGCGAATTCTGGAGCAGCGATGCCTTGCGCTGGGGTTGCCTGCGGTGGCGCCGCTCGACCCGGTCAACGATGCACTGTCCGGGTTGCTGGGGCAGCAGGCCAAGGCGCGACCTGGCCGCCAGCACGTCCTAGATGCGGCCTATTTCGCGCGCGTCGACGCGATCCAGTGGACGATCGCCCATGACGACGGGATCGCCTCGGAAGAATGGGAGGAGGCCGATATCGTCCTGGCGGGCGTGTCACGTTCGTCGAAGACGCCGACCTCAATCTACCTCGCCAATCGTGGCTACAAGACCGCGAACATCCCGATCGTCGTGGAAAGCCCACCACCTCTGAACCTATACAAGCTCGCCAACCCGCTGATCGTCGGCCTCACGACCAGTGCGGATCGGCTGATTCAGGTCCGCCGCAACCGTCTGCTGTCGCTCAACCAGCAGCCCGACACGTCCTATGTCGAGGAGGAAGCGGTGATGCGCGAACTGGCCTTCGCGCGCCGCATGTTCGCCGACAATGGCTGGCCGGTCATCGACGTTACGCGCCGCTCGATCGAGGAAACCGCGGCGGCGATCATCGCCTTGTGCAACCAGCGTCGCGCCGACGCCGTGACGCCGGAGGAAGCATGAGCCTGATCCTCGCCTCACAAAGCGCTTCGCGTCGCGCGATGCTGACCGCCGCGGGTGTGCCGTTCGAGGCGACCTTTGCCGGCGTCGACGAAGATGCGGCGAAGGCAGCGTTGCGCGACCTGTCCCCGCGCGATCTCGCCGATGCGCTGGCGGAACTGAAGGCGCTCAAGGTTTCCGCAAGGATGCCCGGCTATCTCGTCCTCGGCAGCGACTCGCTGGTCGCACTGGAAGACGGCACCATCCTCGACAAGCCCGTCGACCGAGACGATGCGGCGGCACACCTAAGGCTGATGTCCGGCAAGCGTCACGACCTCTGGAGCGCCGCGGTCGTCGCCGAGAACGGCCAGGCGATCTGGCGCCACGTCGAGCGCGCGAAGATGCATGTACGCCCGCTGTCCGATGCGTTCATCGAGACGTATCTGGATGCAGAATGGCTCGCGATCGCGGGCTGCGTCGGCTGCTACCGCATCGAAGGCCCCGGCGCGCAACTGTTCGCCAAGATCGAAGGAAGCCAGTTCACGGTTCTCGGCATGCCGTTGCTCAACGTCCTCGACTTCCTCCGCGTGCGTGGCGAGTTGCCGGCGTAACCCGACGATCTCGATCCTCCCCCGCCAGGGGGAGGTGGCTGGCGCTTGCCAGACGGAGGGGGAGGAAAGGGAAACCCCTGTTCCGTATCCTCCCCCTCCGTCACCTCCGGCGACACCTCCCCCTTGCGGGGGAGGATTCAGTAGGTGCTGCACATGGCATTCCGCGCACGCTAGACTAAATCCCGTTCACCCGCGAAGGCGGGTGCCCAGACTGGATCCCCGCCCCCGCGGGGAAACACGGAGCTTCGAATGACCCGCCCCTATGCAGAAGTGATCGGCGATCCGATCGCGCAGTCGAAATCGCCGCTGATCCACGGCTTCTGGCTAGACGCGCTCGGGATCGACGCGGAGTACCGCCACAAGCTCGTCACCCCGGACGCCCTCCCCGCGTACTTCGCCGAACGCAAAGCCGACCCCGCATGGCGAGGGTGCAACATCACGATGCCGCACAAGCTCGCAGCACTCGACCACGTCTCCGACCCCGGCAACGTCCGCGGGACGATCGGCGCGATCAACACCGTGTTCCGCAACCAGGCGGGCGACTGCGTCGGCACCAACACCGACGCCGCCGGATTCTGGGCGCCAATCGACGACCTCGACATCGCCGGCCAGCCCGTCACCGTAATCGGCGCCGGGGGTGCCGCCCGCGCGATCCTGTTCGCGCTGTCGCGAATGGGCGTCGGCCCCGTCACGATCCTGAACCGCAATCCGCTGAAGGGCGCGGCGCTGCTGTCAACGTTCGGCCTCAAGGGTCAGGCGCTCCCGATCGGCCCCGCCGCCCCGCCATCGCGCCTGCTCGTCAACGCCAGCGTACTCGGCATGGCCGGCCAACCACCGCTCGACATCGATCTCGGCGCGCTCGAACCCGACTCGCTGGTCTACGACATCGTCTACTCCCCGCTCGAAACCGGTCTGCTCAAAGCGGCGCGCGCGCGCGATCTCGAAACCGTCGATGGCCTGGAGATGTTGATCGGCCAAGCCGCCGTCGCGTTCGAGATATTGTTCCACGTGGAACCACCGCGCGATCGCGACGAAGACCTCCGCGCGTCGCTGGTCAAATGATCATCGGCCTCACCGGCTCGATCGGCATGGGCAAATCCGCCGTCGCTGCGATGTTCGCCGACGAGGCCGTCCCCGTGTTCGACGCCGACGCAACCGTCCACCGACTGCAAGGCATCGGCGGGCGACTCGTTCCCGCGATCGAAACCGCCTTCCCCGGCACCACCGCCAACGGCGCAGTCGACCGCGCAAAACTCGGCGCGGTGGTGTTCGGCGACGACGCCGCGATCAAGCGCCTCGAAGCGATCGTCCACCCCGCCGTCGGCAAAGAACGCGCCGCCTTCCTCGCAAAACACGCCGGCCAGCGAGTCGTGTTCGACGTCCCCCTGCTGTTCGAGACCGGTGGCGACCGCAACGTCGACGTGATCGTCGTCGTCTCCGCCGCCCCCGACGTCCAGCGCGCCCGCGTCCTCACGCGCCCCGGCATGACCGCGGAGAAGTTCGCCGCGATCCTCGCCCGGCAGACTCCCGACGCGGAAAAGCGCGCCCGCGCCGATCACGTCATCGACACCGACACCAGCTTCGCCGCAACGCGCGCGCAAGTCCGGGCGGTGCTTGCATCCTTGGAAATCTGAGCCGATACCATCGGGATGCGTGAGATCGTCTTCGATACCGAAACCACCGGCCTCAGTTTTTCCGGCGGCGACCGCATGGTCGAAATCGGCTGCGTCGAGATGCTCAACCGGGTCGAGACCGGCCGCACCTTCCACGCCTATTACCACCCCGAGCGCGACATGCCGGTCGAGGCGTTCAACGTCCACGGGCTGAGCGCGCAGTTCCTCTCCGACAAGCCGAAGTTCGCCGACGCGGTCGAGGACCTGCTCGAATTCGTCGGCGACGCGCCGATGATCGCGCACAATGCCGGCTTCGACTTCTCGTTCCTCAACGGCGAGCTGACCAAGTGCGGTCGCCAGATCATCCACATGAAGCGGATGGTCGATACGCTGCAGATCGCGCGCAGCCGTCACCCCGGCGCCAAGCATTCGCTCGACGCACTCTGTTCGCGCTTCGGAATCGATCGCAGCCACCGCGTACTGCACGGCGCGCTGCTCGACGCGCAGTTGCTCGCGCAGGTCTATGTCGAGCTGATGGGCGGTCGTCAGATCGGCCTCGGCCTGCTCGGCGATACCGGCAGCACCGCCGCGACTCCGATCGTCGCACAGGCGCCTCGGGTCGTTCGCCCGCCCCGCGTTTTCGCGGTGAGCGAGGGAGACCTTGCGGCCCATGCTGCGTTTATGAAGGGGATCAAGGATCCGATTTGGGGGGCCGTGGCGTCCGGATGACGCTGGCAGGGTGGAGCCAATAGGACCGCCCGAGACTGTAACGCCGACAAGGAGACGATAATGGATATCCGGATTTCTGGTCATCAGGTTGACACTGGCGAAGCACTCAACAGCCACGTGGAAGACCGACTCCAGGGTATCGCCGACAAATATTTCTCGCGCGCCATCTCGGCCGAGGTCACGTTCGGCAAGGGGCCGCACGACGCCGGGTTCAAATGCGACATCGTCGCGCATGTGATGAAGGGCCTCGTGATCAAGGGCCACGGCGACGCCTATGACGCCCGCGCCGCCTTCGATGGTGCCGCCGCCAAGATCGAGACTCAGCTCCGCCGCTACATGCGCCGCCTGAAGGATCGCCATGCCGGCGAAGCGGTCGCGATCGCCGAGAGCAACGGCTACGACAATGCCGGTTACACGCTGTTCCAGGAAAGCATCGAGGAAGACGATGTCGCGGATGCACCGCTGATCATCGCCGAAACGCGCGTCGACATCCCCGAGGCGAGCGTGTCCGACGCCGTGATGATGCTCGATCTGCGCAACACCGCCGCGCTGCTCTTCATGAATGCGGGCACCGGCGCGCACAACATGGTGTACAAGCGCGGCGACGGTACGATCGGCTGGGTCGAGCCACAGCGCGCGGCCGCCTCCCCTCCCCAGTAAAGAAGGGTCCATAAAGGCGCGGGTCTCAAGGCCGCGCCTTTACGCCTCCGCGCAACCCGCTAAGGCGGACGCGCGCGGGGGCGCTTGAGACATTGAACACCATGACCGATTTCAGCGATTTGCTGCGTCCCGACGCAGTGCAGACGGGCGTCATCGCCACCAACAAGAAGGCGGTGTTCCAGCATCTCGCCACGACCGCATCGGAGATACTCGACGCCGACCCCAAGATGATCGCCGACCGGCTGGCGGCGCGCGAGAAGCTAGGCTCGACCGGGTTCGGCGGCGGCGTCGCGATCCCGCATGCCAAGCTCGAAGGGCTTGCGCAGGTCACCGGTGTCTTCGCCCGGCTCGCGCAACCAGTCGATTTCCAAGCGGTCGACGATCTCCCCGTCGATCTGGTCTTCATGCTGCTGTCCCCCACCGACGCCGGCGCGGTCCATCTGAAGGCGCTGGCCCGCGTCTCGCGCCGGTTGCGCGACAAGGCGTTCCTCGAGAAATTGCGCGGCGGCGGATCACCCGATGCGGTCTACGCGCTGTTCACCGCCGACGAGGTCCGCGATGCCGCGTGACCCCCACCCCGCGTCCGTACCCGCCCCCGTCATCCTGACGAAAGTCAGGATCCAGAGCCGTGAAGGGCTGCCATCGGTTACTCTGGATCCTGACTTTCGTCAGGATGACGAAGCGGGCTTGGTCGGGCGGCTTTTGCATGTCTGACACCCCGAACACAGCCGGCGCAAACGCCCATTTCCGCGCGCTGGAATCGCTCTACGCCCAAGCCCCGATCAACCGGTTCTTCGACTCCTCGCTGGAAATCCCCGAAGCCGGCGTCGCGCGCATCCATTTCACGATCGACGAGCGCCACTACCACGCCGGCGGTGCCGCGCACGGCACGAGCTATTTCAAGATGCTCGACGACGCCGCCTTCTACGCCTGCAACAGCCTGGTTACCGATCGTTTCCTGCTCACCACCGCGTTCAACCTCCTCCTCACGCGCCCGTTGAAGATCGGCCCGGTGATCGCCGAAGGACGCTGGATCAGCGGCAAGCGACGTGTCTTCGTCTCGGATGCGCGCCTGATCGATGCGGACGGCGAAGAGGCGGCAAGAGGCACCGGCACGTTCATGCGGTCGCGGATCGCGCTCGCCGGTCTCCCCGGATACCGCAGCGCAACATGAGTGGCCGTCTCCCCAGCGGAATCCTCGTCAGCGCTCTGCTGCGGCGCGTCAACGACGCCGGCGGCTTTGGCGCGGTGATGGCGAAAGGCGACCCGCAAGGCGGCGCGATCCTGGTCATTGCGATCGACAAGGGCGCCCCTGCCCGTCTGCTCGAACGCGGGATCGGACCCGACGGACGGACGGCGCTGATCGACTCGACTCCCGCCGAAAACCTTGACGGCTATTGGCAACGCAGGCGCGCAAGCGACCCGGATCTATGGGTAATCGAGGTGGACATCGCAGCGGCGGAACGCTTCGCCGCTGAAACGATCCTCGACGATTGACTCGAAAGCCCCCCCAATAGAGAGGGATTGCAACATTGATTGGCGTTGTGCTGGGACGGGTGCGATCCGGATCAGTTACGCAGTCGGGGGGATGCCCGGACGATCGGCTCGTACGATTGTTTCCGTGGTCCAACCGCATCTGAACAAGTTTGAATGACGATTCTTCAGCGGGCTGCAACGATCGCAGTCATGACATTTTCTCTTGCGGGCCTGCTTGGCAACAGCGCACCGGGTCATGCTACTGGCATCGACCGTCCAGCGGTCAACCTCACCGCTCTCGCAAATCTAAACGTCCTCTCCCCGCAGAATGTTCCGCAGATCGCTCCAGCCGCAACCCCGGTTGCCCCCGTTGAGCAGAACAGCGTCGAACCTGCCGTGGACACCGCGAAGTCCGAAGCCGAAGAATTCGATACGCTCGCCCAGGCCGTTGCCGCGCAGGATAGCGCCGCCGCCAGCGACGCGCTCCAGTGCCTAGCCGGTGCGATCTATTTCGAATCGAAGGGCGAGCCGCTGACCGGCCAGCTCGCGGTCGCCGAAGTCATCATCAATCGCGCCAAGTCGGGTCGTTTCCCCGCCGACGTCTGCGGCGTCGTCAAGCAGCGCGGCCAGTTCAGCTTCGTTCGTGGCGGCGAAATCCCGTCGATCAACGCGGGCACCGCCTATCGCACCGCGATCGCGGTCGCCAAGGTCGCGCTCGCCAGCGCGTGGAACAGCCCCGCCGACAAGGCGCTGTATTTCAACACGCCCGACCGTCGCCCTTCGGTCCGCGCGGTCAAGGTCGCCTCGATCGGCAACCACGTCTTCTACCGCTGAGTTCGAGCTGGCGTTTCGGGTCAGCGTCTACCCTGAACCTCTTCTCTCCGTTTCCCCCTCCCCCTTCCGTTCGCCCTGAGCGAAGTCGAAGGGTGAGTTGCAGGCTAAGGCGCTTCGACCTCGCCGAGCACGAACGGAAATGGGACGGCGATTAGGCTAGTCGCTTCTCCCAAACTACGATCACAATCCGTGAATGAGCTTGCCTCGTTCGCGAATTGTTCTATTTCCGGGGCATGCTCGATATGCCGCCGGACTCCTGCATCGACAAACCCGGATCCTCCCAGGATTCAACGCTGTGCGCCGCCGATGTAGCGCGCGGCGTGATCCGGATGTTGCTGCGCCACGACCTCACCGCAATGACCGAGGTCCCGCTCGACGGTGGCCGCCGCGCCGACCTGATGGCGGTGGACGCGCGCGGGCAGATCGTGATCGTCGAGATCAAGGTGTCGCGCGCCGACCTGCTCGGCGACGGCAAATGGCCGGATTACCTCGGGCATTGCGACCGGTATTTCTGGGCGGTGCCGGCGGGGTTCGACGTCGGGCCGCTGCACGGGCCTGCGTTCCTGCCCGAGCGCACCGGGATCATCGTCGCGGACCGCTACGATGCAGCGATCGTCCGCGAGGCGCATACCACCCCCCTGCCCGCGCATATCCGAAAGCGGGGTACGCTCGCGTTTGCGCGGCGCGCCGCGCGTCGGTTGATCGCGCAGATGGATCCGGACGCGGACGGGTTGGCGTTCTAAGTCCGTCATCCTGACGAAAGTCAGGATCCAGAGTAACAGAGCGCTATCCTTCATGGCCCTGGATCCTGACTTTCGTCAGGATGACCGGGTTGGGGCCAAAAACGCTTTTACGAAGTAGATCGATGGCGGCCCAGGGAAAAGGCTAGAACTTCGGGCCCGACACGGCCTTTCGCACCTTTTTCGGCGCGTCTTCCAACAGCTTGCTCACGATCGGGTTGCGTCCATCCTGCTTGGCATAGGCGCGCGCGGACATGCCGGCGATGATATCCGCCTGGTCGGGATCGGCGCCCTCGGTGAGCAAAACCCGGATCATCGCCACGTCGCGCCGCTGCACCGCCCGGATCAGCGGAGTCTCGCCAGCCGAATTGGCCAGGTTCGGATTCGCACCCGCCGCGGTCAGGATCGGGATCATTCCCGTCTGTCCCAGCGTCACCGCGAGCAACAGCGGCGTGTTACCCTTGCCGTCGCGCAAATTCGCATCCGCCCCCTTTTGCAGCAGGAAGCGCAGATACACCTCGTCGCTGCGCTTGATGACGATGTGGAGCGCCCCCTCCCCGCTCGTCACGTCGCGCGTGTTGATGATGTTGCTGCCGGGCCTGCCGAGCATCTCCAGCACGTCGTTGTTCTTTGCATCGCGCACCGCGGACAGGAACTTGTACCCCTCCGACTGGCCTTGCGCGAACGCGGGTGCTGCGGTGACAGACAAAGCCGGCATGACGAGGGTGGCGGCGAGCATCAGGCGAATACGCATCGAGAGACTTCCTTGGTTCGTCCTGGATATGGGGCAACGCTTGCGCCGCAGTAGCGAACAGATCAAGGCTGGCGGCACCATGACCCGACGTTTCATCCTTTGCGCGCTCGCCCTGCCCGGCTTGGCCCTGTCGGCCTGTACCGCCTCCGCCCCTCCGGCCAAGCCCCCGCTCGACGGCGCCCGGATCGGCGGCGGCTTCACGCTGACCGACCAGAACGGGCACACCGTCACCGAGCGCAACTTTGCCGGCAAATACCGGATCATGTATTTCGGTTACACCTTCTGTCCCGATGTGTGTCCGACGGATGTCCAGGCGATCGGCGCCGCGGTGAAAAAGCTGGAATCAAGCGACCCCGCGCTCGCCGCGAAGATCGTCCCCGTGTTCGTGACCGTAGACCCGGCGCGCGATACGCCCGCGGTACTCAAGCAGTTCGTCTCGGCGTTCCACCCGCGCATGGTCGGGCTCACCGGCAGCGACGACCAAATCGCGAAGATCAAGACCGAATACGCCGTGTATTCCAGCAAGGGCGACGCCTCCCCAGGCGGCGGCTACCTCGTAAACCACTCGCGCCAGGCCTATCTGATGAGCCCGGACGGCAAGCCCCTCGCTTTGCTGCCGCAGGAACAAGGGCCCGACGCAGTGGTGACGGAAATCAAGCGCTGGGCCCGGTGAGCGCGCGCTTCTGGGAAGATACGCCGATCGACCAGCTCGACCGCGGCCAATGGGAAGCGTTGTGCGACGGCTGCGGCAAATGCTGCATCCACAAGCTCGAGGACGAGGATACCGGCGAGCTGGTGCCCACCAACGTCTCGTGCCGGCTGCTCGACCGGCGCAGCGGGCAGTGCTCCGATTACCGTCACCGCCACGCCTATGTCCCCGAATGCGTGCGGCTGACGACCGGCAACGTCCGCGGGATCGACTGGCTGCCCTCGACCTGCGCGTACCGCCTGCGCGCGGCCGGCGAGCAATTGCCCGAATGGCACTACCTAGTCTGCGGCGACCGCGAAGCCGTCCACCGCGCCAAGCAGTCGGTGCGCGGCTGGACGATCAGCGAGGACGAGGCGGGCGAGCTCGAATACCATGTGATCGAGCGGGAACTCTGACCCGGTGATAGAAGGCCTGGAGATCGTCCGTCACCCCCGCGCCCGTCGCGCGCGCCTGTCGATCGATCCCGCCAGTGGCCGCGCGCGTCTCGTCCTGCCAAAACGCGCCGCGCTGAAGCAGGCGTTGGCCTGGGCCGAGGACAAGGCCGGCTGGATTGCCGAACAGCGCGCGTTGCTCCCCCAGCCCCGCCCGTTCGTGCCCGGCGCGGTCCTGACCGTCGCCGACGAACCGCTGACGATCGACTGGACGCCCGGTAGTCGCCGCACCGTGGTCCGTGAAGGCTCGGTCCTGTCGCTGTCAGGCCCTCCCGAAACGATCGCGCGTCGCGTCGAGGCCTGGCTCAAGCGCACCGCACTCGCCGTGCTGGAGACCGAAACCGCCGAATACGCCGCCAAGGCCAAGGTAACCGTCGCGCAGGTCGCGGTCGGCGATGCCAGGGGCCGCTGGGGTAGCTGCGCGTCGAGCGGCGTCATCCGCTACAGCTGGCGGCTGATCCTCGCGCCGAGCTGGGTCCGCCGCGCCACCGTCGCGCACGAAGTCGCACACCGCGTCCATATGAACCACGCGCCCGTCTTCCACGCGCTGGTCGAGCAGTTGTACGGCGAAGACCCGACACCCGCGCGCGTCTGGCTACGCACGCACGGCGCCGAACTTCACTGGTTCGGACGGTCTTCCTGAGAGCGATCCTGACGCGTCCCGTCACGCGTTAGCGGCTGGCGTCCTGCCGGCTGCTCCTGACGGGGCTGGTCTCGGCCCGTGACCCGGTTGATCCAGTCCTGGTTGAGCTGTTGCGGCGGTGCGGCGGGAGCAGCAGGCGCCGGCTCGGGCTGATCCGCATCGGGCCGCGGGATCGTGTCGCCGGTCTGCGCATCGGTCGGCACCGGCGGCTGGCCCTGCTCGATCGGATTACCGTCCGCGTCGACCGCCATCTGGCCGTTGTCGGGCTGCCCGAAATAGCTCTGCTCGTCGGGCTCCAGCTGCCACTCGGGCAACGTCACCTGCGTGTCGAACTGCTCGATCGGCCGGTTCGCGGTCGCGGGCTTCATGAACGCCGCCCAAGCCTTTGCCGGAGCCGTACCGCCGTGCAGGCCGGCAATCGGCTTGGCGTCGTCGCGGCCCATCCACACGCCGGTTGTGATGCCGCTGGAGAAGCCCAGGAACCAGCCGTCCTTCGACGCGGTGGTGGTGCCGGTCTTGCCCGCGACCGGGCGGCCGATCTGCGCGGCACGCCCGGTGCCGGTGTTGACCGCGGTCTGCAGCAGGTCGGTCATCTCGGCGGCGACATAGGGCGCAACGAGCACGTGGCTGCGGTCGACCTCATGCGTGTAGATCGTCTGGCCGTTGGCCGTGACTCGCGTGATCCCGTACGGCGTCACCGCGACACCCTTGTTGGCGACGCTCGCGAACGCGCGCGTCATGTCGATCACGCGGACTTCGGAGGTGCCCAGCACCATCGACGGATGCACGTTGACCGGCGTGGTGATGCCGAACCGCCGCGCCATGTCGGCGACCGTGTTGAAGCCGACCTCCTGGCCGAGCTTCGCGGCGACGGTGTTGAGCGAATAGGCGAACGCGGTGCGCAATGACACGGCACCGGAATTGTGCCGCGAATCGTTGCGCGGGCTCCAGCCCTGGATCGTCACGGGTTCGTCGACGATTGAATCGTCGGGCTTGTGACCGGCTTCCAGCGCGGCGAGGTAGACGAACAGCTTGAACGCGGAGCCCGGCTGGCGGACCGCCTGCGTCGCGCGGTTGTAGATCGACGACACGTAATCCTTGCCGCCGACCATCGCCCGGACCTCGCCGCCACGATCGAGCGCGACCAGCGCGCCCTGGGCGCCGGGGGGTGCATTCGCGCGGATCGCATCGTCGGCCTGGCGCTGCATCGTCAGGTCGAGCGTCGTCCACACTTCGAGCGGTTCGGTGGTCTCGTCGATCAGCGTATCGAGCTGCGGCAACGCCCAGTCGGTGAAATACCGCACGCTGTTCTGCTTGGGCTCGGGCGCGAGTTTCAACCCGCTGACATTGGCATCGGCGGCCTGCTCGGCGGTGATCGCGCCGGTTTCGCGCATCGTCTCCAGCACGACGCCCGCGCGGCCGACCGCGGCCTCCGCGTCGGCGGTCGGCGAATAGTTCGACGGCGCCTTCACCAGGCCGGCGATCACCGCCGCCTCGGCGAGGCTCAGATGGTCAGCGCCATGACCGAAGAATTTCCGCGACGCCGCGTCGATTCCGTAAGCGCCGCCGCCGTAATAGACCTTGTTCAGATAGAGTTCGAGGATCTGGTCCTTGCTGAACTTCCATTCGAGCGCGAAGGCGAGGATGCCCTCGCGGAATTTGCGGCCGAACTTCTTCTGGTTGTTGAGGAAAACTGTGCGCGCGAGCTGCTGCGTGATCGTCGAGCCGCCTTGCGTCCAGTGGCCGCGGTCGAACCGCACCTTCACCGATCGCGCGACGCCAACCGGATCGATGCCGATATGCGACCGGAAACGACGATCCTCGACCGAGACGGTCGCGTCGCGCATGACCTGCGGGATCTGCGAATAGGGCAGCCATTCGCCGAAGCTCGGCCCCATCGACACGATCACCGTACCGTCGGCGGCATGGACGCGGATCATCTGCCCGTTGGGCGACGACTTCAGGCTGTCGAAGCTCGGCAGTTGCGACATCGCGACATACACCGCGATCGCCAGCGCACCGAGCGCGAGCAGACCGATGCCGATGCAGACTTTCAGAAAGACGACCAGCCGCCGACGCCAGCGAGACGCCGGGGTAGACGGGGGCCGACGGGACGGTGAAGCAGAACGCGTACTGGCCATGTGACCGTGAGAATTACGCGTTCCGCCCGCGCCCTACAAGCGCGATCAGGCCGCGACGTTCGCTTTGCGCGGCCGGAATTCCAGCGACAGCGAGTTCATGCAATAGCGCTGGCCGGTCGGCGGCGGGCCGTCGGGGAAAACATGCCCCATATGGCTGTCGCAGCGCGCGCACCGTGTCTCGACGCGGGTCATGCCGTGGCTGCGATCGGTGTGGTCGGTGACCGCATCGGGACCGATCGGCTGCGTGAAGCTCGGCCAGCCCGATCCGGAATCATATTTGTCCGCGCTGTCGAACAGCTCGTTGCTGCACGCCGCGCACCGATAGATGCCATCGGCCTTGTTGTCGTTGAGCGCACCGGCGAACGCACGCTCGGTGCCCGCTTCGCGCAGCACGTGATATTGCTCGGGGGTGAGGCGCTGGCGCCACTCGGATTCGGAAAGGTTCAGCTGGTCCATGGGTTTGAATCTCGTGCTGGCGGGACGGATTTCAAGGTGGCCTGACACCGAACGCTAAGTGTGCCCTATTCTGGTTGCATTCGCGATCACCTGGATCAAGGCGGGGCGCAGCAATGGCAGCAGCCACGCCGCACGCGTACTTTCGGCGACCTGGCGGACGATGCCGGCGATGCCGATCGGGCGTGCAAGGCGGCGCGCGAAATCTTCCTGCCAATGCGCGGCAGTGTCGGGGCCGCCTTTAACATAGGCGTCGGCCGCGGCGACTCCGCTGGCGAGCGCGATGCCCATGCCCTCGCCGGCCAGCGACGGGATGACGCCGGCCTGATCGCCGAGTCGGAACATGGCGTCCACCCCCTGACGTTGCCGCCAGCCATAGGGGACGTTGGCGATCGCATCGATCGTCGCGGCGCCATCGACCCGCGCGACCCACTCGCCGAGCGCCGGCATTTCGCGACCGAGCGCGTCGAGCAGTTGCGCGGGCGATCCCGCCGCCTGGAGGCGCGAGCGATGGACCGCGAGACACAGGTTCGCGGTACCATCTTCCTGCATCGCCAGCCCCGCATAGCCGCGATCGAACAGATGCAGCTCGATGCCCCCCTCGAGCGACCGACGCAGCGCGGGAGACGGGGCGATCCGCACGCGCAGCCCGAGCGTCGGATCGTCGCCGCGCGCCGCTTCGGGGCGTGCCATCCCGCGAACGTCGTGCTTGCCGCTGGCGAGGAACAGCGCGTCGGGGGCGAAGGTCGCGCCATCCGCGGTGCGGACCGCCGTGCCGTCGATCTCGCGCACCGTAACGCCGCGTTCGACCGGCGTACCGAGCCGGATGGCTTCGGCCAGCAGCACCGTATCGAGGCGTCGGCGCGTCACCGACACCGCGGGATGCGGCAGCGCAGCCTCCGCACGTCGCGCGCCGGCGTAGATCCGCGCACGCGTCACCCGCGCCGGATTGAGCGCATCGGGATCGATCCCGAGCCCGGCCAGCGTCTCCAGCGTCCGCCAGCTCAGGAACCCGCCGCAGATCGCATCGCCCGTCTCGCGCGATCGCTCGACGAGCAGATGCGGCAAGCCCGCGCGCGCTAGCCGGATCGCGGTGGCAGCCCCGGCGAGCCCGCCGCCGACGATCAGCGCAGGCGTTCGACGCATAACCGAAACGGAAAGACGCGACGGACCTTCGCCTGGAATATCCCCGCCTCGGCGAGGATCGGCGGCCATTCGTCGGGGCGATAGCTGCGCGCGATCGACAGCGTGCCGTCATGCCGGACGATCCGGTGCCAGCGCGCGAGCGTGGCGAGGATCGGGAACCCCCAATGCGCGAACCCGTGGCGGTGGAGATCGTTGACGAACCACCCCGCGCTGGCATGCGCTTCCATGAACCGCAGGAACGCCACCAGCTGGTAGTGCGTCATGTGATGCGCGACGAGGCTGCTGACGATCACGTCCCAGGGCTCGTCGGCGAGATCCGCATAGTCGCCGGTGACATAGCGGATATCGCCGCCGATGGCGGTGCCATGCGCACGCGCGGCCTGTTCGCTGCGCGGGTTGAGATCGACGCCGACGAGGTCCGCCTCGATCCCTTTCGCCTTGGCCCAGCGCGCGATCCGGCGCAGCATGTCGCCGTCGCCAAACCCGACATCGAGCACGCGGACGCGCTTGCGCCCTTTGGTCGCCCGGTCGAGGAAATCGAGCGTCGGTCGCCGCGCCAGCGTCACGGTGTTCACGGTGGCGAGATCGCCGACCACGTCCGCATAGGTCGCCGCATCGAGATCGTCCGCGTCCATCAGCTCTTCGGCCTGGCTGCGCGTGGCGAGGCTCATGCCGCGCTCCGGAATCCGAAGCCCTCCGCAGCAAGGCCCGGACCGAACGCCAGCGCGACCCCGTGCCCGATCGGCGGTCCGGCCAGCAGGCGTTCGAACACGAACATCAACGTCGCCGACGACATGTTGCCGTTCTCCGCCAGCACCCGCCGCGACGCATCGAGCGCGTCGGGCTTCAGCTGCATCGCATGCTCGACCGCGTCGAGGATCGAGCGTCCGCCGGCATGCACCGCCCAGCCGTCGATCGACTCGGGCGGGTGGCCGTCGCTGACGATCGTCCGGAACGCGGTATCCGCCAGCGCCGTCGCGATCCGCGCGGGCACTTCGCCCGACAGATGCATCGCGAATCCTGCATCGGTGACGTCCCAGCGGATCAGCGTTTCGGTATCGGGCAGCGCGGCGGCGAACGGCGTGCCGAGCTCGATCCCGGTCGCATCCGCGGTCACCAGCGCGGCCGCAGCGCCGTCGCCGAACTGCAGCATCGCCAGCAACGGTTCGATATCGGTGGCGGGTTGAAGATGCAGCGTCGAGAGCTCGACGGTCACGACTAACACTCGCGCGTGACGTTCGGAGCGGACGATGTGGCGCGCGTTGCGCAATGCGACAACCGCCGCGTAGCACCCCATGAAACCGATCAGCAGTCGTTCGACGCTCGGCGACAGCCCAAGCCGGCGCGCGATGATCTGGTCGATGCCGGGCGCGACGAAGCCGGTGCAGCTCGCCACCACCAGATGCGTTATTCCCTCGACCGCGATTTTCGCGCGCAACGCGTCGATCGCGCGGATCGCCAGATCGGGCGCGTGCTCGGCGTACAACGTCATCCGCGCGGCGGTGCCGGGATGCGGTTCGGTCGCATAGAAGCCCGCAGCGTCGACCGGCGAGCCACCGTCGGGGGTCGGCGGCAGCACCGACCAGCGATGCGCGATCCCCGACCGCGACGCCATCCGGTCGAACACCGGCGTCGCGCGCGCCTCGGTCCGCGTGCGCGCCCAGGCGATGAAGGCGTCATGGATATCGTGATCGGGCACCGCGGTGCCGACGGCGTTCAGGAAGGCAGCGGGGCAGGCGGGGGAAGAAGCAGGCATGTCAGCGGGCACGACGTCCTTTGGTCCGTGCGGGATGGCACGCGATTCGATCACTATACGCACAGCGAGCGATTATAGACGTCGCCGTCGCGGATAATCCGCATGGTCCCACACGGGTATAGCTGAATGATATCGTGAAATGATGTCGCCAACCGCGTCCTTCGACGTTGCACAAGCCGGCGGTGTTGCGCCTCAGCCCGGGCGTTCGGTCTCGGCGGGGGCATCGACCGCGTCGGGCGTCAGGCCATATTTCTCGGCCATCAGCGTCATCGCCCATTCGACATAAGCGGCGATCGCATGATCTTCCGCGGCGTCCAGCGCCCGGCAGACATCTTGTAACTGCGCATATACGCTGAACGCGTTCATGATCGAACTTCCACTATCAGGCGTCATGCCATGACGAACGCCAAGGCACGCCCCGATAGCCGAAAACCGGCAAGTCCGCCAGAACCGTATAATATCCTTGATTCGCAGCGTAGTTTCGAAACGGTACGATTAAAACCAAACCAAAACCAATTTGGATATAGTGCCGCAACACTACAGATTGATCCGAAATGAAGTTCAAACAGAGCTATTTTTGTATGTATTTCTCACATGGTTACCTATTTTCAAAGGATTAGGTTGAAAAACCGCGAGGGAAGGAGACAATGTCGTCAGTTCGATCTGTCATGCCGCGGTGGTTCCGCATCGCGAACAGGGCGGGTCGGCCGATGATGTCTCATCCTTGGTGAACGACGGGAGTCTTTGAGTGAAGAACGAGTCGGTGGTCGAGCTAATCAAGGATCTCACGGCCAAGCTGTCTGCCGTGGCGGAGGAATTCAACGGGCGCGTCGCGCATGCCGCCGAAGAGGCGCCCGTCGGCGAGGAAAACGACGAAGCCGCGCTCGTCGATTTTGCCGAGACGGTGCTCGAGCAACGGCGCATGCGGCGTCAGTTCCTGCCGGGCGAACTGTTCCACGAGCCGGCCTGGGATATGCTGCTCGCGCTGTTCGTCTCGCGCGACGCCCGCCTGCCGATGAACATCAAGGCGCTGGTCAGCATGTCGGACGCGCCGGTGACGACATCGCAGCGCTGGATCGAACATCTTCACAAGCTCAAGCTCATCGATCGCGTCATCGATCCGACCGATCGCCGACGCGTCGAGATTTCGCTCAGCCATACCGGCGATCAGGCGATGAAAGCCTATCTGCGGGCGCTCAAGCACCAGTGAACCGCCATTTAGCCGGGCTTGGTGAAGGCACCGGACTTTCGCGCGCGCGTGTATCGATACCAGAGCAGACACGCCCGTCAGGCGCGATCTAAAGCTGCGTCCAGCGCCCGAATCATGATCGTATACTTGCTACGATCGCTATCGCTGAGCAACGATACAACCAGAAGACAGTTAACGGTCCATTTTAGTGTAAATTTGCGACGAACAAGTCACCATTTTCGTTGGAAACACACGAAAAATATCGCCGCTGTTTGTCGTTTTGATTTAGTAGGTTTTAGTTAAGCGATACGACGCAATTTTGTTCCCTAACAAAGGTCAGGGGGACAAATTGGTTCGGCAAAATCAAGCATTTGCAATGAGGGCAGGGTACCGATCGGTCTCCGTCACTGCGTTGCGTGCGTTGATCGCCGGAGCAGCGGGCCTGCTCGCGCCAGCGCCCGCCTGGAGCCAGGCCGCTGCTCCGACGCCTGCCGGTACGCCGATCGTCAACACCGCGGCGCTGGGGTTCGACCTGAACGGCGCGACCCAGTCGACCGTCTCCAACACCGTGACGATCATCGTCGCCGAACGGCTCGACGTGAGCCTGGTCCGGACCGGGCAGGGTGCCGTCGTCGTCACGCCGCAGCCCAAGGCGGTGCCGTTCACGCTGACCAATCGCGACAATGGCAATGAATCCTTCGCGATCGCTGCCAGCGTGTCGGCCGGCGTCTTCGGCGTCCAGGCGCTGGTGATCGATGCGGACGGCGACGGGCTCTACGATCCGGTCAAGGATCTGCCCCCTGCCGATGGCAGGACTCCGGTCCTGTCGCCCGGCCAGTCGATCAAATTGCTGGCGATCCTGGTTCGGACCGACTCCTCGGGTGGCGCCGCGACCGCGACGCTGACGGTCACCGCGCAATCGACCACCGGATCGGGCCAGCCGGGCAGCACCTATGCCGGGCTGGGCGATGGCGGTGGCGATGCGGTCGTCGGCCCGACCGGGGCGATCGCCAGCGTCGTCGTGCCGCTCACCACGGGCATCGCCGGCCCGTCGCTGTTCAAGAGCCAGTCCGTGCTGGCCGCCGACGGATCGCAGAACGCGGTGCGCGATGCGGTCATCACCTACACGCTCGAGGCGCGGTTCACCGATGCGGTCACCGGCGCGCGGATCGTCGATCCGATCCCCCAGGGCACGGTGTTCGTTCCCGGCAGCCTCACGCTCGACGGCACCCCGCTGACCGATGCCGGCGACGGCGATGCGGGTGCCTTCGATCGCAACGCATCGGCTCCCGGCGCGGCTGGCGGCGGCATCGCCGTCGCACTCGGTCAGGTCGCCGCCGCCGCCGTCCACACCGTTCAATTCAAAACCAAGATCCAATGAGGAGTCCAAGCATGATCACGCGTCCCATGATTGCCGCCGTCCTGATGGCGACCACCGCTTCCGTTTCCGCCGCCGCGGGCCCGCTGCAGGTGACGAGCAGCATCCTCGTCGAGAGCCGCAGCGCGGCCGCCGATGGCACCACGCGGATCACCTTGGTCAAGCCGGGCAAGGTGACGCCGGGCGACAAGGTCATCTTCGTCCTCGCCTATCGCAACACCGGCAAACAGCCGCTGGCCAACGTCGTGCTGGCCAACCCGTTGCCGGCGGCGATCTCCTATCGATCCGCAAATCCCGGCTCGCCTGCACCCGACGTGTCGGTCGACGGCACGACGTACGGCGCGCTCGACGCGCTCCGCGTCCGCAGCCTCGACGGCAGCACGCGCGCGGCGAGCCCCAGCGATGTCACCAGCGTCCGGTGGCGCATTGCGAACCCGATACCGGCCGGTTCGCAAGGCCAATTCGCCTTCCAGGCCGTCCTCAAATGATCTCCCCCCACCACCAAGCCTGACTAATCACACATAAGGAAAATCAAGACATGTTCGCAAAAGGGGTACTACGCACGCTGTTGGCCGGTACGGCCGCCATCGTGTCCGCCGGCACGATGGCCGGCACCGCCAACGCACAGGCACCGGGGCCCGCCGGCACCGCCGCCGGTACGACCGTCACCAACACCGCGCAGGCGAGCTACACCGTCAACGGCGTCCAGCAGAACGCGACGTCGAACGCGGTGAGCTTCGTGGTCGATCGCAAGGTCAACCTGACCGTGATCGCCAACCAGCCGAACAATACGCAGGTCGCGATCGGCCAGACCGCCGCGGTGACCACGTTCAAGGTCACCAACAATACCAACGGCATTCAGGACTTCCTGCTGTCGTCGAGCCAGACGCCGATCCAGGGGCTGTTCAACGGCGACAATTTCGACGTGACCAACATCCACATCTACGTCGATTCGAACGGCAACGGGACCTATGACGCCGGTACCGATACCGCGACCTACATCAACGAACTCGGCGCCGATCAGTCGGCGGTCGTCTTCATCGTCGCCGACATCCCCAACAACCAGGCCAACGTCCTCGCCGGCATCACGCTGATCGCCCAGGTCGCGGCTGGTGGTGATACGGCTGCGCAGGGCCTGCCGCTGGCGCCGAGCGTCGCCCCGAACGACGACAACGTCGTCGACGTGGTCTTCGCCGACAACGACTCGGACGGCCTCGGTCCCGATATCATCTACAACGGACAGGGCCGCGCGGCGCTCGGCTACGAGATCACCACGCGCAACGTCGCCTTGAGCGTCGCCAAGTCGCAGCTGGTGCTGACCGATCCGATCAACCTCGCCGTCGCACCAAAGGCGATCCCGGGCGCGGTCGTGCAATATTGCCTGGTCGTCAACAACGGCACGGTGGGGACGCCGGCGTCGAACGTCACGCTGACCGACGTCGTCCCGCCCAACACCACCTATGTCGCCAACTCGATGTCGATCGGCGCGATCGCGCTCGGCGGCACGTGCCTGCTGACGGGTATCGTCGACGGCGTCTCGCTGGCCGACGATGGAACGGTGACCGTGCCGCTGGTCAACTACACCGGCTCGTTCAACGCCACCACGAAGACGGTGAACGCGCGAATCCCGGTCCTGCTGGGCGGGACCTCGGTCGCGGCGACCTTCCGCGTGACGATCAACTAAACCCACCTCGCATCCGAAAGGACCGACCGATCCCGGCGCGTGGCGACGCGTGCCGGGAAAGGATCCCTTATGTCCAGCTCCCGTCGCCTCTCGCGCCTTGGCGCCCTCATTCCGATGCTGTTGCTCGGGCCCGCCATCGGCGCGGCACCGGCGATGGCACAGACGATCCGTGTCCAGAATACCGCAACGCTGTCGTTCGACGACGCGGGTAGCGACTCCGGCACACGGGCCGTTCCGTCCAACACGGTCGCGCTCGACGTGAACCGTGCCAAGCGTCCGACGACGCTCTCATTCCGTCTGGCCCCGATCAATTACGCCTTCACCGGCGCGACGTGTCAGACCGTCCCGACCTATCTGTTTACGCCAGCGCCGATCGATGCACCGGCCTTTGCCGCGGCGCC
The DNA here is from genome assembly GCF_003688625.1 of Sphingomonas sp. PP-CE-3A-406. Lineage (GTDB taxonomy): Bacteria > Pseudomonadota > Alphaproteobacteria > Sphingomonadales > Sphingomonadaceae > Sphingomonas. Next base: position 235,496 of record NZ_RCWY01000003.1, on the reverse strand, counting down.
CAACGTCGCGGCGCTCGACGTCAAGGAAGACATGATCCTGGTGCTCGACAATCAGGCGGGCAATCACGATCCGGCGGTCCGTGAAACGGCGGTGATTACCGCAAATATTGGCGAAACCAAGGTTCCGCTGACGCTGGTCGAAACTGCCGCCAACAGCGGCATCTTCGCCGGCGGCGTTCCCTCGACCGAAACGGGCCGATATCCCGATCTCGAGCCGTGCGAAGTGCGTACGCGCGGCACACCGATCACGCTCAGCTTCGCCGAAGACGAGTTCAGCTACGCCTCGACCGCGTCGATCCTGATCGATCCGGCGGGCTACACCTTCGATTCGCGCACCGGCGCACTGGTCGATGGCTCCACCGTGTCGCTGGTCGACGAGACCGGCCAGCCAGCCACCGTCTTCGGCGACGACGGTGTCAGCCGCTACCCCTCGACGATGATGACTGGTGCGACCGTCACCGACGCCAGCGGGCGCGTCTATCCCGGCGAAACCGGCCGCTATCGGTTCCCGCTGACGACGCCGGGCCGCTATGCTTTGAAGGTGGTCCCGCCGGGTGATTATGTCGCCCCGTCGACCGCCGACCGTGCTGCGCTGGCCGCGCTCAAGGATCCGGACGGCGCACCGTTCATCCTCAAGGATGCAAGCTTCGGGGGCGTGTTCACGCTGGCCAGGCCCGAGCCCTTTTCGGCCGATATTCCGCTCGATGGCCCCGGCCCCGGCAAGCTGCTGCTGACCAAGATCGCGTCGGTGCGCGAGGCGTCGCCGGGCGATTTCGTCCAGTATCTACTGCGCATCACCAATCGCGATTCGGTCCCTGCGCGCGGACTCCACGTCGCCGATACGTTGCCGAGGGGGCTGCGCTACGAACGCAATTCCGCGCGCGGTGGTGACGAGCCGACCGTGTCGAGCGATGGCCGCAACCTCGATTTCGCGATCCCGCTGCTGGCTGCCGGCGCCTCGACCGAGCTGAAATACGTCGTCAGCATCGCGCCAGGCGCACCCGTCGGCGAGGCGCTGAACCGCGCGCGCGTCGCCGGGCAGGGCGACGTCTCCAGCAACGAGGCTGCCGCATCGGTGCGCCTCCGTCCGCTGCTGTTCACCGACGCGATGACGATCATCGGCCGCGTGACCGAGGGGAATTGCGGCGATCCGGTCGACAAGCGCAAGGGCGTGCCTGGAATCCGCCTGCTGATGGAGGACGGCACGTTCGTCTCCACCGATCGGGACGGGCTGTACCATTTCGAGGGCGTCCGCGCCGGCCGCCACGTCGTCCAGATCGACACGTCGAGCATCCCCGTCACGCACGCGCCGGTCGCCTGCGACATCGACACGCGCCAGGCCAACAGCCCGATCTCGCGCTTCGTCGAGGGCGACGGCGGCCTGCTCAAGCGCGTCGATTTCCAGCTGAAGCCGACCGGCAAGGCCGCCGCTGTCGACGCCGCGCTCCCCGTAACCATCCTCGACGACGCCACCGCCGCCGGCAGCCGCGACTGGCTGGTTGCCGGACAGACGGCAGGGATCGACTGGCTGTTTCCGCTCGCCGACCACAACCCGCGCGCGCCGATCGTCCGTGCGGTCGTCAAGCACATGCCCGGCCAGCGGGTGGCGCTGACGATCAACGGCAAGCAGGTCGAAGCGCTCGCGTTCGACGGCACCGATCAGCGTGACGGCACCGACATCGCGGTCTCGCGCTGGACGGGTATCCCGTTGATCGACGGCGACAATCGCCTCCAGGCACGCGTGCTGGCCGCCGACGGCAGCGTGGTGAAGACGCTCGACCGCCTGGTGCATTATTCCGGCGCAGGCGTGCGTGCGGTGTTCGACGCCGCCAGCAGCCGGCTCGTCGCCGATGGCCTGACCCGTCCGCTGATCGCGGTCCGCGTCACCGACAAGACCGGCCGTCCGGTTCGCGCCGGAACGCTGGTACCGTTCACCGTCGACCAGCCCTACACCGCCGCGGTCGAGGCCGAGCTCGAACAGGGTCGCCAGCTTGCCGGCCGCGAGAGGTCCGCCACCACCGCGCTGGTGGTCGGCGACGACGGGCTCGCCTTCATCACGCTCCAGCCGACCACGCAGGCGGGTGCCGTCCACGTCGTCGTCTCGCTGACCCAGGACAAGGTCGTCCATGCCAACGAGGTTCGCGCCTGGCTCGCCGCCTCCGCCAAGCAATGGGTCGTGGTCGGGTTCGGTGCGGGCTCGCTCGGCTACGACATGCTCAGCAAGCGCCAGTCCGGCCTCCCGCGGTCGCAGCGCGGCAGCGTCGTCACCGACGGCCAGCTCGCCTTCTACGCCAAGGGTCGCGTCAAGGGCTCGTGGCTGGCGACGATCGCCTATGACAGCGACCGCAAATACGATCCCGATCGCGGCCTGCTCGGCACGATCGACCCTGATCGCTATTACACCGTCTATGGCGACGGCTCGCGCCAGGGCTATGACGCGGCCACCAAGCGCAAGCTGTACCTGCGGCTCGAGCGTCGCGAATTCTACGCGCTGTTCGGCGATTTCGAGACCGGCTTCACCGACACGCAGCTGACCCGCTACAACCGCACGCTCAACGGCGTGAAGGCCGCCTATGAGGGCAAGCGGATCCGCGCGACCGGGTTCGCCGCCAACACCGACACGCTGTATTCGCGCGACGAGATCCAGGGCAACGGCCTGAGCGGTCCATACCGGCTGTCGGGGCGCGATATCGTGCCGAACAGCGACAAGCTGCGGATCGAGACCCGCGACCGGTTCCGCTCCGAACTGATCATCGCGACCACCCAGCTGACGCGGCACATCGACTACGACATCGACACCTCGATGGGCACGGTGCGCTTCCGCCAGCCGATCCTCAGCCGTGACAGCAACCTCAACCCGGTCTTCATCGTCGCGGATTACGAGGTCGAGGGCGGCAAGTCGTCCAAGCTCGCCGCCGCCGCGCGCGTCGCGACCAAGCTGGCGAACGGCCGGGTCGAGATCGGTGCCGCGGTCATCCGCGACGAGACCATCGGCAAGGCCACCGTGCTCGGCGCCGATATCAAGGCACACGTCACCGCCAATACCGAACTGCGCGGCGAGATCGCCAAGGGCGGGCGCGGCGGGCTGGGGCAGGGCCTCGCCTATCTTGCCGAGGTCGATCACCACGGCACCAAGCTCGATCTGCTCGCCTATGCCCGTCAGCAGGATACCGCGTTCGGCGTCGGCCAGCAGAACCTCGTCGAGGCGGGGACGCGTAAGTTCGGGCTCGACGGCCGGCTGCGGCTGACCAATCGGCTGAGCGTGACCGGGGTCGCCTGGTACCAGCAGCAGCTGAGCACCCCCGGTACGCGTGCCGCCGGCGAGGCCCGGATCGAATATCGCCGCGACACCGGCACGATCTTCGTCGGCGGCCAGTTCGCGTCGGACCGCGGCAGGGACGGCAAGGACCGCGACAGCCGTCTGCTGACGGTCGGCGGCACGCAGGCGCTGTTCGGCGACAAGCTGACGGTCACCGGCCAGACCCAGTTCGCGCCTGGCGGCGACAGCGACAGCGTCGACTTCCCGGTCCGTCACCAGATCCAGCTGGCCTACCGGATCAAGCCCGGCATCCGCCTGATCGGTGGCTACGAGATCGCCAACGGCGACGGCTATGTCGCGCATACCAAGCAGTTCGGCGTCGATGTCGCACCCTGGACCGGTGCCAAGCTGATGAGCACGCTCAACCAGCAGGCGATCGGCGAGAATGGCGCGCGGACCTATGCGCAATACGGCCTCAGCCAATCGGTGCCGCTCGGCAAGCACTGGACCATCGACGGGACGCTCGACGCCAGCAACACGCTCAAGGGCAAGATCCCCGAAGGCGCGGTCGTCAACGCGTTCCAGCCGGTCACCTCGGGCGGCTATGTCGGCCAGGACCAGACCAATGGCGACTACGCGGCGGCAACGTTCGGGGCGACCTACCGTCAGGCCCGCTGGTCGGTGAACGGACGCCTGGAATATCGCAACGCCGACAGCGGCGATCGCTGGGGGATCACCACCAACTTCCTCCGCACGCTGGGGCAGGGCAAGACGCTCGCGTCGAGCATCAAGGCCTACACGATCAAGGACCGGACCGGCGCGGTCGCGACCTATGCCACTGCCGATCTGGCGCTCGCGCTGCGGCCGCTCGACAGCCGCTGGTCGGTGCTCGAACGGCTCGAACTGCGGCACGAGAGCGCGGATGCCGGGTTCAGCGACTCGAATGCGCTCGGCGTCCCCGCCTATGGTGCAGGCGATCAGGTGACGTCGCGGATCATCAACAACCTCGCGGTCAACTATCGTACCGGTCCGGAAGGGCTCGGCCACGGCACCGAGGCGACGGTGTATTACGGTGCAAAGTACGTCGCGGGGCGGTTCGCCGACGATACCTATGACGGGTATATCGACGTCACCGGGTTCGAGTTGCGCCAGGATATCGGCACGCGGTTCGATATCGGCGTCAGCGGATCGGTGCAGCACGCGTGGTCGCGCGGCGCCTGGTCGTGGAGTGGTGGGCCATCGGTCGGCGTATCGCCCGCACGCAACACGTGGATCAGCGCCGGGTACAACGTGTCGGGCTACCGCGACCGCGATTTCGAGGACGACCGCTACACGCGGCAGGGGCCGTACGTGACGATGCGGCTGAAGTTCGACCAAGCGACGATCGGCGGCGCGACGCGCGCGCTGTTCGGTGGTCGCCGATAATCACAGGGAGAGAAATCTATGCCGATGTCGATGCCGATGCCGAGTCCGACGTTAATGCCGCCGCGCGACTTCACCGATCACGGTCCCTGCGTGGAAGAGCTGGCGCGCGAGTTCGCAAAGCAGGACGCGGCGACCAGCGAGGCGCTGATCGAGACGCTGGCGACGCAGGCGATCCGGCAATGGCGGCTCGACGACGCGACCTTCTGGCAGCGCGTGAAATTCCAGGCGCGGATGATCCGGGCAAGGCAGGGGGCGGGGCGTTCGGGGAAGCACTGACGTCTCCCCTCCCGCTTGCGGGAGGGGTCGGGGGAGGGCATGGCCGCGAACGCCTCGGCCTACGATAGTCCAGCCCCTCCCCTAACCCCTCCCGCAAGCGGAAGGGGAACAGCCACCGCTATTTCTCGTCGGTGGTGAGCTTCACCTTGTTGGGCAGCTTCTTCCCCTTGGTCCGCCGCGAGGGCAGCTGGACCGGGTTCTTCTTCTTCCACTGCGCAAACGTCATCGGCCCCTCGGGCGTGTCGATGATCGTGTCGTCGATCGAACTCATGCAAATTCCTCCACCCGGCCCAATGCATGAACGCGGCGGGAGTGGCAATCGAAGGGGTGGCCCTCGAAGGGGATGTTCATTTCATCGGGAAAAATGGTGCGGCCAAGAAGACTCGAACTTCCACGGGCTTTCGCCCACAACGACCTCAACGTTGCGCGTCTACCAGTTCCGCCATGGCCGCCCATGAAACATCACCGGGCGGACCCGGCATCTGGTAGGCGAGCGCCACTAGCAAGGGTTTGAACGCGACGCAACGGCCTTTGCGAGAAAGTCGTAGGCGAAGACCGCAAACGCCGATTTTGCGACGCTCGGCCGCCGCTGCCAGATCGACGCGTGTCGCCGTTAGCGGGTCGACTCCCCTGCGAAACTCAGCTCGAGCCGCTTCGAGTTCGCCGGCACGTTCAGCGTCGCCGAATTGAAATCGATCGTCCCGCCGGGTGCCAGCGTGCGCTGCTGCGGGGTGATCGTCCAGCTGTACACCAGCCGCCCCTGCGCATCGCGGAGTTCGGCGCGGATGTCCGGCACGCGCTGGCGCTGGTCCGAGGGGTTGCTCACCTGGCCGCTGACCGCGAACAGCTCGGAGCCGTTGTCGAGTTCGCGCCGCTCGATCGGGTTGTCGCGCAGCCGCAGCGGGCTTTCGTCGGTCGCGACGCCGATGCCGAGCTTGGCGGCGACACCCGGCGCGCCGAGATAGACGATCGCGCCTGCCGCGAGCAGCATCAGCAGCCCGGCGATGACCGCGACGATCGTCCAGCGCCGCGTCGTGTTGCGGCGCGGACGGAACGGCGGCTGCTCGGCGACGGCTTGGTAGGTCGGCGCGACGAACGCGGGTTCGGGCTCGGCCTGGGCAGGCGGCGGGGTCGGCGTCGGCGCTGGAGCGACCGCCGCGAACCGCTCGGATACGTCGGCGATCGGCGCGCGGGGCAGCGGGGCAAGCGGGGCGGGCGCCGGTGGGAGCGGGGTCGATTCCGGCATGTCGACGACGGTGTCGGGGGCCGCGGCGGGTCCCTGGAACCAGCTGTGCTTGCAATTGGCGCAGCGCACGGTGCGCCCCTCGGTCCCGATCGCGCTGTCGGGAACCAGATAGCGCGTGCTGCACTCGGGACATTGGAGGATCATGGATGCGCTTCACCAGCGGCCGCTGGAGCGCGACCGGTCTTGAGCCGAATAAGCACGCTGCCCGCATAGGTGGCAAGCTTGAAGCGGCGCGCGCTTTCATGCGAAAGCGCCGATACGGGCATCAAGCGGGCGAAAGCGGGCGCAACCACGTCATGGCGAATATCGTCCAATTCGAGAATGTCGGGCTTCGTTACGGCACGGAGTCAGATTCGGGACCGGACGCCGGGCCGGAGACGCTGTCGGACCTCAGCTTCACGCTGCGCAGCGGTGCGTTCTATTTCCTGACCGGCGCAAGCGGCGCGGGGAAGACCTCGTTGCTGAAACTGCTGTATCTCGCACAGCGGCCGACGCGCGGCGTGATCCGGCTGTTCGGCGAGGATGCGGTAGTGTTGTCGCGCGATCGGCTGCCCGGGTTCCGGCGGCGGATCGGCGTGGTATTCCAGGATTTCCGGCTCGTCCCGCATCTGTCGACCTGGGACAATATCGCGCTGCCGTTGCGCGTGGCGGGGATGCCCGAAGCGGATATCGAGCAACCGGTGCGCGAGATGCTCGCCTGGGTCGGGCTCGGCGACCGCGCCGATGCGCGCCCGGCGACGCTGTCGGGCGGCGAGCAACAACGCGTCGCGATCGCCCGCGCGGTCATCGCACGCCCCGAGATCCTGGTCGCGGACGAGCCGACCGGCAATGTCGATCCCGATATGGCGGAGCGGCTGCTGCATCTGTTCGAATCGCTCAACAAGCTGGGTACGACCGTGGTGGTCGCGACGCACGACTTCCACTTGCTGGGGCGGATTCCGGGCGCACAGATGATGCGGCTCGATCGCGGGCGGCTGCTCGATCCGACCGGCTCGCTCCGCTATCCACCGACGCGGCCCGAATGATGGGGGTGTCGAAAGCGCGATCATCGGCCGAACGCCGCGTGCTCGACGAAGCGGGCGGCCTGCGCGCGATGACGTGGGTGATGGCGATCATGCTGTTCCTGACGATGCTCGCCGCCGCCCTTGGGCTGGCGACCGCGGGTGCGGCGCACTTGCTCGATCGGCAGTTGGCGGGGCGGTTGACGGTGCAGGTCGTCGATGGCGATCCGGTGCGGCGTGACGCGGTTGCCGCGCGGGTGCTCGGGGCGCTGCGGACGATGCCGGCGGTCGCGACGGCGACGCCGGTGGATCGCGCCGAACTCACGCGGCTGCTGCAACCCTGGCTCGGGTCCGATGGCGCCGATCCGCAATTGCCCGTGCCGGCCATGATCGACGTCGACCTCGCCGATCATGACGGGGCGGCGGCCGCGCGCGTCGCGGCCACAGTGCGGCGCCTCAGCCCGATCGTCCGCGTCGACCGCCATGAAAGCTGGATGTCGCCCGTCAACGACGTGATGCGCTCGCTGACGTTCCTTGCGCTCGCGCTGGTCCTGCTGATGGCGAGCGCGACCGCCGCGGTCGTCGTGCTCGCAGCACGTGCAGGGCTCCAGACGCATCACGCGACGATCGCGGTGATGCACATGCTCGGCTCGACCGATCTCCAGGTCGCGCGGTTGTTCCAGCGGCGGATCGCGCTCGACGCGACGATCGGTGGTGTCGGCGGTGGTGTCGCGGCGTTGCTGGTGATCGCGTTCATCGGCATCCGGCTGCACGGGCTGGGCTCGGAACTGCTCGGCGGGGTGACGCTTGGCGGAGTCGACTGGGTAGTGCTGGCGATGCTGCCGATCGCGTTCGTCGTACTGGCCACGCTCGCCGCCCGCGTGACGATCGTCCGCGCGTTGAGGCATATCCTGTGATCGTTCGGCTGTTCGGCATCATGGCGCTCGCCTGGGCGTTCGGGTTTGCGGTGTTCATGCTGCTGTTGCCCAAGCCGCTCGACGGTTTCACGTCCGACGCGATCGTCGTGCCGACCGGTGGGGCAGGGCGGATTGACCGCGGCATCGCGCTGCTCCGCGATCACCAGGCGAAGCGGATGCTGGTGACCGGCGTCGCGCCGGGGGTGCGGCCGATCGACCTCGCACTGGAGTATCGGACGTCGCCCGCGTTATTCGCGTGCTGCATCGATCTCGGCGCCGATGCGGTCGATACGCGCTCGAACGCCGAGGAGACCGCACAGTGGGTGCGCGTGCACAAATACCGCTCGGTGCGGCTGGTGACGTCGGACTGGCACGTCGCGCGCGCGCGGATGGAGTTGGCGGCGGCGCTCGACAAGAACGTGGTGATCCTTGGCGACGGCGTGCCGGGGACGCCGCGGCTCGGGACTTTGGTCAACGAATATAACAAGTTGATCCTTCGCCGGATCGCATTGTGGATTGGATATGGCGGATGATCTGGCTGCGCAACTGGGCGTTCATGCTCGTTTTCTACACGATCTCGGTGCCGATCGTGGTGACCGTGCCGATCTCGGCGCTGTTCGGCTCGCGCGCGGTGATCGTGCATTCGACGATCTGGACGCGCTTCCATCGCTGGTGCGCGCGCGTGATCCTCGGCGTGCATATCCGCGTGGAAGGGACACGGCCAACCGAGCCGGCGTTCTACGCGTGCAAGCATCAGGCGATGTTCGAGACGCTCGAATTGCAGGCGTTGCTCGACGGCCCCGCGATCGTGCTGAAGCGCGAACTGGCGGATATCCCAGCCTGGGGTTGGGCGGCGCGGCGCTACGGCGCGATCGTCGTCGACCGCGAGGCATCGGCGACGGCGATGCGCAGCATGATGCGCGAGGCGACCGCGGCGAAGGCGACCGGCCGTTCGATACTCATTTTTCCGGAAGGGACGCGAGTGTCGCCGGGCGAGCATCCGCCGCTGAAGCCTGGGTTTGCCGGGCTGTATCGTGCGCTGAAGATGCCGACGGTGCCGATCGCATGCGACAGCGGGCTGGTGTGGCCGAAAAAGGGGCCTAAGCTGCCGGGGGTGATCACCTTCCGGTTCGGCGAGGTGGTGCCGCCGGGCCTGCCGCGCGAAGAGGCGGAGCAGCGGGTTCACGCGGCGATGAACGCACTGGATTAGGATCGGAAGGCTAACCCAACCAATCCACCACCCCGGCGAAGGCCGGGGCCCAATTGGGGGACGTTTCTAATCTGCGTTGCGCGTCGTTACTCCAGCCTACCCAATTGGGCCCCGGCCTTCGCCGGGGTGGTACCGTTTAAGTAGAACGGAGGGGGTCTCAGCCGTGCGTACGCCCGAAATCCTGAACGTCGTCGTCCTGGCCCTGCTCGACGATACTCCGGCGGATCGCCCGAGTCCGCGTGAACAGGTCGAACAGCGCATCGCCATCGCCCCAGCGGATCGCGCGCTGGAGGTGGCTCAGATCCTCCGAGAACCGCTGCAACATCTCCAGCACCGCCTCGCGGTTGTTGAGGAAGATGTCGCGCCACATCGTCGGGTCCGACGCCGCGATGCGCGTGAAGTCGCGGAAACCGCCGGCGGAATATTTGATGACCTCCGACTGCGTCACTTCTTCCAGGTCGCCCGCGGTGCCGACAATCGTATAGGCGATCAGATGCGGCAGATGGCTGGTGACGGCGAGGACGCGGTCGTGGTGCTCGGGCGCCATCGTCTCGACCTGCGCGCCAAGCCTGCGCCAGAATTCCGAGACGCGCTCGACCGCGACCGGGTCGGCGCCTTCGGGCGGCGTGACGATGCACCAGCGGTGCCGGAACAGCGTCGCGAAACCAGCCTCCGGGCCGCTCCGCTCGGTGCCTGCGACCGGGTGCGCGGGAATGACGGTCGCGTTGGGCAGTGCCTCGGTGAGCGCGCGGACGATCTCGGCCTTGCAGCTGCCGACGTCGCTGACGATCGCATCCGCCGGTAGTTCTGCCGCAAACTCGGCGGCGACCTCGCCCATGATGCCGACGGGCACGCACAGGATCACCAGGTCGGCGTCGATCACCGCTGCGCCGGCCGAGTCCGCGACGTCGTCGCAGAATTGCAGCCGGTCGGCGGCTTCGCGCACGGTCGCATCGGCATCGTAGCCGGTGACGCGCACCGTCGGCATCGTCGCCTGCACCGCGCGCGCCACCGACGAGCCGATCAGTCCCAGCCCGATAATGGTAACACGCGCGAACGGGAGCATCAGGCGGCTTCGACCAGGTTGCGCAGCGCCGCGGTGACGCCGCGCGTTTCCTCTTCGGTGCCGATCGTGATGCGTAGCGCGTTGGGCAGGCCCTGGCCCGGCAGCCAGCGGACGATGTAGCCCGCGTCCATCAGCCCGTGATACGCGGCGTCGGCGGTCAGCTTGCCCTCGAACAGCACCAGCACGAAGTTCGCCTTCGACGGCACCGTACGCAAACCGGCATTGCCCATCTGCCCGATCTGCTCGACGAACCAGCTGCGCCACGTGTCGTTATGTGCACGCGTCGCGTTGACGAAGGCGGTGTCGGCGATGGCGGCGACAGCGGCGGCTTGGCCTGCCGTCGTCACGTTGAACGGCGCGCGGATGCGGTGCATCGCGTCGATGATCGGCGCGCAGGCATAGCCCCAGCCGATCCGCTCTGCAGCGAGCCCGTGGATCTTCGAGAAGGTCCGCGTCACCAGCACGTTCGCCTCGGTCATCGCCAGCGCGAGGCCGGCATCGTCCTCCTCGGGCGACAGATATTCGGCATAGGCCTGGTCGAGCACGAGCAGCACCGACTTCGGCAGCCCGCCATGCAGCCGCGCGATTTCCGCGCGCGGCGTGAACGTGCCGGTCGGGTTGTTCGGGTTGGCGACAAAGACGACGCGCGTACGCTCCGTCACCGCAGCGAGGATCGCGTCGACGTCGGTGGCATAGTCGCGGTCGTCGACGATCACCGGCTCGGCACCCACCCGGCGCGTCGCGATCTCGTACACCGCGAACCCGTAGCGGACGTGGATGATCTCGTCGCCGGGCCCCGCATAGGCGCCCGCGACCAGATGGAGGATCTCGTCCGAGCCGGTGCCGTAGATCACGCGCGCCGGATCGAGGTCGTAATGCGCCGCCAGCGCCTCGCGCAGTTCCGCCGCACCCGCATCCGGATAGCGCTCCAGCGTGCGGTCGGCGGCATCGAACGCAGCCTTCGCGGCGGGGCTGGTGCCGAGCGGGTTCTCGTTCGACGACAGCTTGATCACCGTGCGGCCATCGTCGGTCGTCGAACGGCCGGGCGTGTATGGCGCGATCCCCAGGATCCAGGGCTTCGGCGCGGGTGCGGGCATGATGTTTGTCATGGCGCGGGACATAGCGGGCGCGGTGGCGCGGTGGCAATCTTTGTGCGTGGGGGTGTGGGGAGATCACATGGAGCCGGACGCCACTCCCATCCGTCATCCTGGAGAAAGTCAGGACCCAGAGCCACGTAGGTCACCGCTTGTTATCCTGGGTCCTGACTTTCGTCAGGATGACGGTGTGGTTCGAACGGCCCGCGCCCGCCAGTGGGGCGTCGCAGGCGTCGAAGGGGGGAGGGGGAACCTACGTGGTCGCTTACCTCCCCCCCCGTCTGGCAAGGGCCAGCCACCTCCCCCTTGCGGGGGAGGATCGAGGAAGCGGCGCTGGCATGACCGCGGCCGCTTATGGTAGCGCGCGGCATGCTCGACACGTCTTCCATCGACCCCGGGACGGGCCACGACACCGACCAGCGCTTCGGCCTCGCGCGGCGAGTCACGTTGCCGGGGCCGTTGCGGCTCGACGGCGGCGTGCTGCTGTCGCCGGTGGATATCGCGTACGAGACCTACGGCACGCTCAACGCCGACGCTTCGAACGCCATCCTGATCTGCCACGCATTGACCGGCGATCAGCATGTCGCCTCGCACCACCCGCGTACCGGCAAGCCCGGCTGGTGGACGCGGATGGTCGGCGAGGGCAAGCCGATCGACCCCGCGCGCCACTTCATCGTCTGCGCCAACGTGCTCGGCAGCTGCATGGGCACGTCGGGCCCCGCAACGATCAACCCGGCGACCGGGCGGCCCTGGGCGATGAGTTTCCCAGTCATCACGATCCGCGATATGGTGCGCGCGCAGGCGATGCTGCTCGATCATCTCGGCGTCGGCGTGCTCCATGCGGTGGTCGGTGGATCGATGGGCGGGATGCAGGCGCTGAGCTGGCCCGCGACCTTCCCCGACCGCGTGAAGGCCTGCGTCGTGATCGCCTCGACCGCGCGTCACACCGCGCAGAACATCGCGTTCCATGAGGTCGGGCGACAGGCGGTGATGGCCGATCCGAACTGGCGTGGCGGCGAGTATCATGACGACGCGGCACCGACCGCGGGGTTAGCGGTCGCGCGGATGGCGGCGCACATCACGTATCTGTCCGAAGCCGGGCTGACCGAGAAATTCGGCCGCCGCCTTCAGGCGCGCGACGCGAAGTCGTTCGGGTTCGACGCGGATTTTCAGGTCGAGAGCTATCTGCGCCACCAGGGGCTCGCCTTCACCGACCGGTTCGATGCGAACTCGTACCTCTACATCACGCGCGCGATGGATTATTTCGATCTCGCGGAGGAGCATAGCGGGCTGCTCGCCAACGCGTTCCGCGCCACCAAATCGCGGTTCTGCCTCGTCAGCTTCGACACCGACTGGCTCTACCCGACCGCCGAATCGCGCGCGATCGTCCAGGCACTCAACGCCGCCGGCGCGCCGGTCAGCTTCGTCGAGCTGTCGAGCCCGTACGGCCATGACGCGTTCCTGCTGGAGGCGCCCGACCTCAACCGGGTGGTCGATGGCTTCCTGAGGGCCGGCCGATGACGATCCTCCTGTCCGACGACGCAGGCAAGTTGCAGGTCGATCGCATCCACGGCTGGCTCACGAGCAGTTACTGGTCGCCCGGGATTGAGCGCGCGCTGGTCGAACGCGCGATCGCCGGGTCGCATTGTCTCGGTGCCTACCAGGACGACCCCGATGGCGAAGACCGGCAGGTCGGGTTCGCGCGGATGATCACCGATCACGCGACCTTCGCGTGGCTCGCCGACGTCTGGGTCGACGAGGCCGTGCGAGGGCAGGGGCTCGGGCGTCGGATGGTGCGCTGGTTCCTCGATCACCCCTCGTTCGCCGGGTTGCGGCGGATCGGGCTCGTCACCGCCGATGCGCACGGCGTCTATGCTGGGCTCGGCTTCCATCCGCTGGTCCGCGCCGACCGCTACATGGAACGCCTCGCGCCTGGCCTGGCCGAGCAATTACGGACCGCGCCATGACCTTACGCACCGACCTCGCGGTCATCGCCGAGAACGTCGCGCAAGGCAGCCGCGTGCTCGACATCGGCTGCGGCGACGGCGCGCTGATGGCGGCCTTGCGCGACACCCGCGACGTCGATGTGCGTGGCCTGGAGATCGACGCGCGCAACGTCGCCTCCGCGGTCGCGCGCGGCCTGTCGGTGATCCAGGGCGATGCGGATGTCGACCTCGCCGGCTATCCCGACGCGAGCTTCGATTACGCGATCCTCAGCCAGACGTTGCAGACCGCGCGTGCGCCCGATCTGGTGCTGGATCATCTGCTGCGGATCGGTCGGCAGGCGTTCGTCAGCTTCCCCAATTTCGCGCACTGGCGGGTGAGGGGGTCGCTTCTGTGGGGCGGCCGCATGCCGGTCACGCGGCAATTGCCCGAACGCTGGTACGACACGCCGAACATCCACCACGTCACGATCGACGATTTCCGTGCTTTCGTTAAAGCGCGCGGGATCGTTGTCGAGGATGCGTGGTTCCTGTCGGGCGACAAGCGCACCGGCGCGGCGGCGGCCAACCTGTTCGCGGAACACGCCGTCTTCATGCTGCGACGCGGAAGATAGTAAGAAAAATATACAATTTATGTCTGGATGCTGATTCAGATCAGTATCGCAACGGAACCGATCGTCGGGCGACTGGTTACTCCGCCGATGACCAAGACCGCCCTCATTGTCGAAGACGAGATATTCGTCGCGCTCGACCTCGAGAGAATCCTCGTCGATGCCGGATACGATGTGGCGGGAATCGCGGCCGATCGCGACAGTGCGATCGCGGCAGCACCGGGTTGCAGCTTCGCGTTCGTCGACATCAATCTGCGCGACGGACCGACCGGGCCGGAGATCGCCAGGCGGATGGCGCGAGAGTACGGCGTCAAGGTCGTGTTCGTAACCGCCAACCCGTCGCAGATCGGCGATGCGGAATGCCTCGGCTATATCCGTAAGCCGTTCAGCGACGCCGCGATCCTAGCTGCAGCGGCGTTAGCGTGCGAGGAGGAGGCGATCGCTAACGACGACGTGATCAGGGTCGTCAGCGGCTGAACGCTGGCTTAGGAATAGTCATCTCGACGATCAGGCCGTCATCGTTCCAGATCCGGTTCACCGTGCCGCCCAACTGACGCACGGCGCTCATTTCGATTAGCTGCGTGCCGAAGCCGGCGGCCATGGTCGGCTTGGTGACCGCCGGGCCGCCCACTTCCCGCCAATGCAGCGTCACCGACTCATCGTTCGCCGCGACGGTAATCCAGACAGTGCCCAGCTCGGTCGCGAGTGCGCCGTACTTGGTCGCATTGGTGGCAAGCTCGTGGAAGAGCAGGGCGAGCGGCGTGGCGGAGCGATCGTCGATCGTCACGTCGTCGCCGGTAACGTTGAGGCGTGCGCCGTCGATCCGCTGATACGGCTCGAACAACTCCTGCAATAGGCCGTGCAGGCTGTTCTGCGCGGCGGCCGGACGCGAGTTGGCGCTATGCGGGCGGACGAAATCATGCGCGCGGCCGAGCGCGTTGATGCGGTGACGCAGGTCGGTCGCGATGCCCATGAACTCGGGCTTCCCCCGCGCGGAAAACGCGATCAGCCCGGCGATCACCGCGAAGATGTTCTTGATGCGATGGCTCAGCTCCTGGCTGATGACCTCGCGCTCTTCATAGGCGAGCTTCTGCTCGTGGATGTCGGTGCACGTCCCGAACCAGCGCGTGATCGTGCCGCTCTCGTCGCGCACCGGCAGCGCGCGGCCGAGCACCCAGCGATACGTTCCGTCGTAATGTCGCAGCCGGTATTCGATATTGTACGGCTCGCCCGAGTCGAGCGACTGGCGCCAGACCGACCAGGCGCGATCCTGGTCCTCGGGGTGGAACATGTCGTTCCAGCCCTCACCATCGGTCGTCCCCACCGGCGTGCCGGTGAACTCGTACCAGCGCGCGTTGAAATAGTCGTGGAAGCCGTCGGGCAGCGTCGACCACACCATCTGCGGCATCGTGTCCGCGAGCGTGCGGAACTTCAGATCGCTCGCCTCCAACGTACGACGCGCCTCGGCGTCGGCCATCGCCTGCTCGCGCGCCGAACGGCGATCGTCGAGCCGGCCCATCGCCGCCTTCGCCAGCAGTGTCATGCCGTCGCGCTGGAACCGGGTGAGCCCCTCGCGCGGGCGGGGTGCCAGCACGCAGAGCGCGCCCAGCGGCACGCCTTCGCTGGAGACCAGCGGCGCCCCCGCATAGAACCGCACATAGGGCGGCCCGGTCACCAGCGCGTTGTCGACGAAGCGCGGATCCTCCAGCGTGTCCGCCACCTCCATCACCTCGTGATGATGCATCGCGTGCGCGCAGAACGACATGCTGCGCGGCGTCTGCTCGAGGTCGGTGCCGGTACGCGACAGGAAGCGCTGATACTCGTCCTCGACCAGGCTCAGCAACGCGACCGGCGCGCCGCACAGCTCGGCCGCGAACGCCACGATGTCGTCGAGCTGGCCCTTCGCACGCGCGCCCGCGACGTCGTACGCCGCGATGACGCGCGAGCGCTCGGCCTCGTCGAACACGGCGGTCGCGGGGACGGAATCCAGCGTCGTCACGGAGATCAGAACGGCACGTCGTCGTCGAGATCGTCCGAGAAGCCGCCGGTCTGGCCGAAGCTGCCGCCGCGGGCGCCGCCACCGCTACCGCCACCCGAGGGTGCGCTGCCGCCGCGACCACCGCCGCCGCCGCCGTAACCGCCGCCGCCGCCGCCCGACGAACCACCGCCGAAGTCGTTGCCGCCACCGCCGCCGGCCCAGTCGTCGCCACCGCCGCGGCTACCACCGCCGCCGCCTGCACCCCCGCCTGCACCACCGTTCGGGCCGTCGAGCATCGTCAGCACGCTGTTGAAGCCCTGCAGCACTATCTCGGTCGAATATTTGTCCTGGCCCTGCGCGTCCTGCCACTTCCGGGTCTGGAGCGCGCCCTCGATATAGACCTTCGAGCCCTTGCGGAGATACTTTTCGGCGACGTTCGCGAGACCTTCGTTGAAGATCGCTACCGAATGCCATTCGGTCTTTTCCTTGCGCTCGCCCGACATCTTGTCCTTCCAGGACTCGGATGTCGCGATGCGCAGATTGACGACCTTGCCGCCGTTCTGGAACGCCTTGCTCTCCGGGTCGCGACCCAGATTGCCGACGATGATGACCTTGTTGACGCTGCCTGCCACGAACCCAGGACTCCACTAGTAAGGTTTGATTGCTCAGACGAGCATGAACGAATATACGGTAACGGCGTAGGACCTGGGTGCAGATTACCCGGTGGAAGGGATGATCGCTTCTGGGGAGAAGGACCAGGACCTACGCCTTGAACGGATTTGGAGTCCGCTCAGTGCATCACCTACAAACCCGCGGCTACCGCCAGCCAGTATGTGATACCCGCCATGATGTACGCGGCGGCGAACAAATAGCCAACCATGAAGGCGGGCCATTTCCACCCATTGGTCTCGCGACGGGTGACGGCGATCGTCGAAATGCACTGCGGCGCGAACACGAACCACATCAGGAAGGCGAGCGCGGTCGGCAGGCTCCAGCGGCCGCGCAGGTTCTCGACCATCGCCTTGCCGCCCTGGTTGCTGTCCGGATCGTCGATCGCATAGACCGTGCCGATCGCCGCGACCGCGACTTCGCGTGCGGCCATCGCCGGGATCAGCGCGAGGACGATGTCGCGGTTGAAGCCGATCGGCGCGAAGATCGGCGCGATGCCGTTGGCGATGCGGCCGGCGACCGAGTAATCGACCGCAGAGATCTTCGGCGCGCCGGCGGGCTGCTCGGGCGGCTTGGGGAAGCTCAGCAGCACCCACAGGATGATCGTCGAGGTCAGGATGATCCCGCCGGCGCGCTTCAGGAAGATCTGCGCGCGGCTCCAAAGCCCGATGCCGACGTCGCGCCACTGCGGCCACTGGTATTTGGGCATCTCCATCATGAAGCCCGACGACACGCCCTTGGTCACTGTCCGGCGCAGCACCAGCGCGGCGACGAAGGCACCGACGATGCCCATCACGTACAGGCCGAGCATGACGATGCCCTGGAGCCCGACGAACGGCAGGATCTTCGTGTTCGGAATGAATGCGCCGATGATGAGCGTGTAGACCGGCAGGCGCGCGGAACACGTCATCAGCGGCGCGATCAGGATCGTCGTCAGGCGGTCTTTCTCGTCGTCGATCGTCCGCGTCGCCATGATCCCGGGGATCGCGCAGGCGAAGCTCGACAGCAAAGGGATGAACGCGCGGCCAGACAGCCCGACGCTCGCCATCACCCGGTCCATCAGGAACGCCGCGCGGACCATGTAGCCGCTCGCCTCGAGCACGAGGATGAAGAGGAACAGGATCAGGATCTGCGGCAGGAACACGATCACCGCGCCGACGCCCGCGATCACCCCGTCGACCAGCAGCGAGCGGAGCAGCGAATCGGGGAGTTCGGCGGTCAGGAACCCCTGCAACGCGGTGAAGCCCGCATCGATCGCGTCCATGAACGGCTGTGCCCAGCTGAACACGGCCTGGAACATCAGGAACATGATCGCGAGCAGCAGGATCGGGCCGGCGACCGGGTGCAGCGCGACCGCGTCGAGCATGTGCGTCCAGCGGCGGACCTGCGTCTCGGAGACGGTCGCGGACGTCGCGATCTGGCGCGCGCGGCGCTGGAGCGTGACGATGTCGTCCTGCACGCTCCCGTCTGATTTACGCAGGCGCATCGGGCCGTTGACGACAATGCCGGACAAGGCCGCCTTCAACTCGTCGAGGCCGCGCTTGCGCACCGCGACGGTCGGGATCACCGGCACGCCGAGTTCGCGTTCGAGCACTTTCGGGTCGAGCTTCAGGCCGTCGCGCTCGGCGAGATCGACCATGTTGAGCGCGACCACGACCGGCAGGCCGAGCGCGATCAGCTGGAGCGTGAAGCGGAGATGGTTGTCGAGATTGGCGGCATCGACGACCACCACCAGCGCGTCGGGAAGGCGTTCGCCGTCCTGCGTGCCGGTGACGACGTCGCGAGTCACGCGCTCGTCGGGGGAGGAAGGTTCGAGGCTGTACGCGCCGGGTAGGTCGACCAGCTCTACGGGCCGACCGTCGTCGAGCATCAGCCGCCCGACCTTCCGCTCGACCGTGACGCCGGGATAATTGCCGACCTTCTGGCGCGCACCTGTGAGCGCGTTGAACAGCGCGCTCTTGCCGGCATTGGGATTGCCGACCAGCGCAACCAGCGGTGCTGCGTTCATTTTATGGGATTATTCAGCCGCGGCAGGCATTGGCGAGACGTGGATCGCGCCCGCGACCGCGCGGCGGAGCGCGACGGTCATCCGGCCGATGCGGCAGGCGATCGGCCCCTGACCCAACGTCGCACGGTGCAGAACCTCGACATCGACACCTTCGTCGAAGCCCAACTCGCGCAACCGACGCGCCTCGGGCCCAGCGAGCCGCGCCCATTCGATTGCGGCGACAATCGCATGCTGCTTGCGAGGCAGCGTTTCGAGGCTGACGGAACGATCGGGGCGAGTGTCCATGATGCGACTGATTATCAGTAACCCCCGCGGAAGGGAAGCCCTAACCGCCGCTGGTCACGACCGTCTCGACGTCCAGTCATCCTGACGAAAGTCAGGATCCAGAGTCACATAGCGGGTCGTTCCTGGCTCTGGATCCTGGGTCGAGCCCAGGACGACGGGATTAACGACCCGCCTCAGGCGGTCGGATAGCGCAACCGGCCGACAAACCGCGACAGGCTGAAACCGTGTTCGGTGCGCTTGAGGAAACCGGCCTTGGCCTTCTCGAACTGCATGATCCCATTGATCCGCCGACCAAGGAACGCGCGGGTCTCGGCAAGGCCCTCGCTCTCGTCGTCCAGAAAGACCGTGATCGTCGACGCATACACCCCGAGCAGGATCGTCCGCTTGGTGTAGTAATTATAGTCCGTCGCGACATCGCCGGCCGCGCGCCAGATCGTGTCGACCGTACGCCAGCCAAGCCGCGTCGCCTTCGCCAGGTTCTGCGGGAGCGCGAGGATCGCCAGCGCACGCCGCAACGATTCGCGGTCGATCGACGTCGCGTCCAACCGCGCCTCGACCAGCGCGGTGATCTTGTCGCGGATCTTCATCATTGCAAGGCGTTCCGGCGGCACCGCGGCGAGCATCACGCCGTCGATATGTGCGAACCACGCGTCGATCATGTCGACCGGGCCGTCCTTGAACGCGAGCGCGGCGATGTCGGTGTCGATCCCTTCCGCGTCCGCAGCCATGTCGCGCGCGGCGTCACTCCAGCCGTCGAACGCCGCGTTGGCAGCGATGCCGGGCGCCAGCAGGGCGCGGATTTCATCGAGCGTAAGGTCCTGGGTCATACCGTCTCCTGCCGTTCAAAATCAGGCGTATCAAGCGCGTCTTCAAGGGGGAGCGCGATCGGGGGCGGCCCTCGGCGGACGAGCACCAGCGCGACCGCCACCATCACGACGCCGACCAGATCCGCCGCGCCCAGTCGTTCGCCGTACACCAGCCAGCCGACCACGCCAGCGACCACCGGCTGGATCAGCAGCGCGATCCCGATCACCAGCGGGGTGAACCGCCCGAGCGCATAGATCATCAGGCCTTGCCCGAGCACTTGGCTGCACAGGGCGAGCCCGATCAGCGGCCCCCAATGCGTCGGCACTATGCGCTCGCCCATCGCCAGCGCGAACACGAGCAGCGGCACGATCCCCGCGGTCGTCGCCAGCGTCAGCGCGGACAGCGGCGCCAGCGTCGCCCGCACCTGCGCCATCAGGACGAAATAGACGGTGTAGAGCAGCCCCGCGAGCAGGCAGAACAGATCGCCCGCGAGGTTCTTCGCATCGAGCTGATACGACCGCCCGAGCAGCAACGCGCCACCCGCCGCCGCCAACGCGAGCGCGAACCCTTGCGTCCGCGTCGGCCAACTGCGCGCGATCAGGAATCCGTAGATCGGGAAGATCAGCGTCGCGACGTTGCCGAACAGCGTCGCGTTGGCGAGCGTCGTCCGCAGGATCCCGAGATGCCACGTGCCGAGATCGGCCGCGAAGCACACCCCGCCCGCGAGCAGCCCCGCCCACAGTTTCCACCCGAGCCGCATCGGTCTCGCGCCCTGCTGGACCGCGAGCACGACCAGGAACGGTACCGCCAGCGTCAGCCGCCAGAACCCGGCGGCCACCGGCCCGACCTCGGTCGCGCGCACGAACCACGGCCCGAACGCCAGCGCGACGTTCGCCACTACCAGCGCCGCGAAGGCGATAAGTCCCGGCGCGGCAACACTTTCCACAACCGGCGTCAAACCGTGCGGCGTATCGGGCACGCTAGATAATCTTTGCGGGTCGGGGCGATGCATGCCGCCCTGTAGCCTCCTATCTTCCGCCCGTCAGGCCAATAAGGAGCTTCCATGCCTAGCCTTTTCGATCCGATTACCCTTGGTGCCGTCGAAGCGCCGAACCGCATCATCATGGCGCCGCTCACCCGCGGGCGTGCCGACAGGGATGCGGTGCCGACCGATATCATGGTCGAGTATTACACGCAGCGTGCGAGCGCCGGCCTGATCATCTCGGAAGCCACCGGCATCAGCCGTGAAGGTCTTGGCTGGCCGTTCGCGCCGGGCCTGTGGACCGATGCGCAGGTCGCCGCCTGGAAGCCCGTCACCGACTCGGTCCATGCTGCTGGTGGCCGGATCGTCGCGCAGCTGTGGCACATGGGTCGCCAGGGCCATTCGTCGGTGTACGAGACGCAGCCGGTGTCGTCGTCGGCCACCGCGACCGAAGGCCAGGCGCACACGTTCGAGGGCAAGAAGGATTTCGAGGTCGCGCGTCCGCTCGAGACCAACGAGATCCCGCGTTTGCTGGCCGACTACGAGCTGGCGACGAAGAACGCACTCGCGGCCGGCTTTGACGGTGTGCAGATTCACGCGGCGAACGGCTATCTGATCGACCAGTTCCTGCGCGACAACGCGAACTTCCGCACCGACGAATATGGTGGCGGAATCGAGAACCGCGTCCGCCTGCTCCGTGAAGTCGCCGAGCGCGTGATCTCGGTCGCAGGGGCTGACCGCGTCAGCGTCCGCCTGTCGCCGAACGGTGACTCGCAGGGTGTCGACGACAGCAACCCCGAGGCGTTGTTCACCGCAGCGGCGAAGGCGCTGTCCGACCTCGGCATCGCGTTCCTCGAACTGCGCGAGCCCGGCCCCGACGGCACCTTCGGCAAGACCGACGTACCGAAGCTCAGCCCGGCGATCCGGAAAGTGTTCAAGGGCGTGCTCATCGTGAACTCGGACTACACGACCGTCGAGGAGGCACAGGCCGAGCTCGATTCGGGCAATGCGGACGCGATCACCTTCGGTCGCACGTTCATCGCCAACCCCGACCTCCCCGAGCGCCTGCGCACCGGCGCGCCGCTCGCGAAGGACGATGCGAAGACGTGGTACAGCCAGGGTCCCGAGGGCTACATCGACTACCCCGCGCTCGAGACCGCCAACGCCTAAGCTTTCAAGGCGGATCGACGTCGAGCGTTGATCCGCCCGGATTGCCCAAACCACCCCGTCACCCCGGGCTTGTTCCGGGGCCCACTGCTCCGCACGATCGATCCCATCGATTTTGCGGAAGGGTGGATGCCGGAACAAGCCCGGCATGACGAAGCTGGTTGCTCGCCATTCAATGTGATCCTCGGCCTAGTCACCCGCGCTGCCATCGCTTAGCAGCGCGCTTCCGCGTCACTGGTGGCGCACCGGTGACAGGATGTGTGATGACCGACGGCTGGCCGAGTGGCGGCAGGGGAACGGGGCCGCTCATGCCCGGCACCGCCGACCGGGCCGCAAAGCGCGCGGAGGAGCGTGCCAACGGCCGCGAGCAGCGCGCGAAGGAGCGGCTTGCCGCGTCCGAACAGCGATCCGAATCGCGTGCCGCACAACGCGATCTCCAGTCCCAGGAACGCGAACGCGCCCGCGAAAGCCGGCGTATCGAAGAGGATCAGCGGATCAAGGCGCGGCTCGATGCGCCGCCGACCAACGATGTCGAGGCGTTGAAGATTTCCAAACGCCGCCGCTCGGGCGCGCTAGCGCGCAGCGGCGCGGAATCGAAGACCGACCGCGACACGCGTAGCTACAAGACGATCGTCGACACCGCGCGGATCCGCACGCTCGCCGATCGCGGCGCGTCGGTGGCGGGGCTTGCCGGCGCGTTCGGCATCGCGATCGAAGAGGTCGAGGCGGCGTTGCTGGAAACGGCCCCGCAGGACTAGGAGTCAGGTGGCGGTACGATCCCCGGCCAGCCACGCCTTCGCTTCGTCGATGTCGAGGAACGTCCGGCAGTTCTCGGCCTTCAGATAGCGTTCGGTCTGGAGCTTCGCCAGATGCGACGCGACGACCGCCGCGATCGGTGCCGACGTCACCTTGAGCGCCTTGGGCATCATCGCCTCCAGCGCATCGACGACCTTCAACGGCTGGATCGCCGCCTTGCGCAGGTCGGCCAGCACGACGAACCGACCATGATACAGCCGGGCCGCCGTACCGCGCGCGAGCAGCTCGGCGGAGAATGCCGCGGTGGTCGCTACCGACCAGAACCCTTCGGTGACGATGGTGAGCGTCTTGCTCGGAACGTCGAAGGTGATCGTGTACATATTCATCCCCGGTAACGCCGGTACCTTAACGATATGTTATCTTTCACTTTAGTTGGTACCCGGAAGATCGACGTGGATCCGCCGGAATCGCGCCTCGACCAAGCTGTAGGCACCGAACAGCGCCAGCCCGATCCCGGTCAGCGCGAGCAACCACGTGCCGCCCGGTTGCGATTGCAGCCGCTCCAGTGCCTCCGCGACGCCGCCCGCGTCGCTCGCATGCGCGGTCCAGGCTGCCAGCGCGAACAATCCGGCGACGATCAGGAACACGAGCGCGCGCGCGCCATAGCCGATCCGGCCCATCGTGCAGACGTAACCGGGGGCGGGGGCGTCGCCGCGCAGGTCGTGGATGAAGTCGCCGCGCCACGCCTTCTGCGCCTGCTGGAACGCCGCAACGAGGATCCCGACTGCGACCGCGCCGACCAGAACGCGCCCGGCCGGCTGGTCGAGCAGCAACGCGGTCCAGTCGCGCGCGCTCTCGTCGCCGGGCGAGACGGCGGCGTCGCGCGATCCGGTCTTCATCGCAAGCTTCGCGGCGGTCCAGGCGAGGATCAGGTGCGCGATACCGCTGACGACGTGACCGATCCGCTTGAGGCTACCCTTGACGTCGCTGCCGATCTGCTCCGGATTGGCCGCCGCCTCGGTCAGGCGCCAGACCGCGTAGCCGAGCAGGCCGGCGGCGACGATCGCGAGCAGCACCGGCCCGAACGCCTCGTCCGCGATCGACCCGATCGCGCCCTGGTTGTCGGCGATCCTGCCCCCGCGGAGTGCGGCATCGACCGCGAACCACCCGACCAGCAGGTACACCACGCCGCGCGCGGCAAAGCCGAGCTTGGCGAGCAATGTCGCATTCGCATCCGAGATCATGACAGCCCCTTTGTTACGGGGGCATAACGGCGCGGGGGGCGTGACGTTCCGGCGTCGGGTCAGCGCGAGGCCGTCGTCTTCACCGAGGGAAGGGTGAGATTATGTGATAGGTGTGTCGGGCTTGCGATCATCGCGCCGCGCACCGTCGAGCGTCTTCTCGGTCCGGGCCTTCACAGCAGCGTCCACTGCCTTCTCCGACGCCGTCCGCCCGAACAGGATGCGGTTCTGATCCGCCTTCGACGAAGCCATTTCGCGAGTCCGCTGCTTTCGAACGAGGCGCAGATTGACTACGTCACCCATGCCTTGCTCTCCGCGCTCGCCAGTCAGCGGCGCTCTGGCCCCAATCGTCCACCGGCAGCGCTTCGAGCGGCGGGGGGAGTGTCGTTGGGCCGCGGTTGGTCGACCCGAGCCGTTGCGCAAGCGCGATCGACTCGGCGTTGTCCGGTGCGATGGTGTGGATGATGTCGGTCCAGCCGAGCACATCCACCGCATAGTCGATCGTCGCCGTCGCAGCCTCGCGCGCGAACCCGTGACCCGCGAACTGCGATGCCAGTCCCCAGCCGATCTCCGTGCCCGGCCAGTCTTCGGGCTGCCACGGACCGACGCGGCCGATCCATTCGCCGGTATCGCGTCGCGTCACCGCGAACATCGAGAAGCCGCGAATGCTCCACGCGCCCGCCATCGCGCACAGCCCACGCCAGGCGACGCTACGCGACTGAACGCCGCCGAGATGGCGCATCGTGACGGGATCGGCGTGGAACGCGTACCATGCCTCGGCATCCTCCGGTCCCAAGGGCCGGAGCAACAGGCGCTCCGTCAGGAGCACCGGCGCGGTCATGCGATGAAGCGGTCCTTGAGCGCCAGCATCGCCAGCGCCGCATTCGCCGCGCCACCGCCCTTGTCGCCTTCGGTGGGCTTCGCACGCGTTAACGCCTGCGCTTCGTTCTCGGTGGTCAGGATGCCGTTGCCGATCGGCAGGCCGTCCATCGTCAGCTGCATGATCCCGCGTGCGCTCTCGCCCGCGACGATCTCGAAATGATAGGTCTCGCCGCGGATCACGACGCCCAGCGCGACATAGGCGTCGAACGTCTCGCTCTCGGCCGCCAGCGCGATCGCGCCGGGGACTTCGAGCGCGCCCGGTACGGTGATCGTCTCGTGCGTATGGCCGGCGGCTTCGATCGCGGCCTTCGCACCTTCGACCAACAGATCGTTGAGGTGATCGTAGAACCGGGCTTCGACAATGAGGAGATGCGCCATCAGTTGCTCTTTTCCGTGTTCAGGGACGCGATCGGGCGCTCGCCGACGATCGACAGGCCGTAGCCGTCGAGGCCGACCAGCGTGTGATGCGTGTTGGTGATCAGCACCATGTCGTGGACGCCGAGTTCAGTCAGGATCATCGCGCCGACGCCGTAGTCGCGCAGTTCCTCCATGTCCGGGGTAATCTCCGCACCCGCCTTCTTCATCACCGCGGAGGTGAAGGTGTTGCTGCGCGGACGGTTGATGACGACGATCACGCCCGCGCCCTCGTCCGCGATCATCTGCATCGAGCGTGCGAGGATCCGGCCGCGATCACCCGATTCGCCGAAGATATCCGCGAACGGCGACAGCGCGTGCATGCGGACCAGCGTCGGCTTGGCGGGGTCGATCTTGCCCTTGACCAGCGCGACCTGCTCGGTGCCGGTCGCCTTGTTCCAGAACGTCAGCGCGCTCCAGTCGCCACCCCATTCGGAGGTGAACTTCGCCTCGGCGCGCTTCTCGACGAGGTGATCGTGGCGGCGGCGATACGCGATCAGGTCGCGGATCGTGCCGATCTTGACGTTGTGGAACTGCGCGAAGGTGACGAGGTCGTCCATCCGCGCCATCGTGCCGTCCTCGTTCATGATCTCGCAGATCACGCCCGAGGGGTTGAGCCCGGCAAGCCGCGCGACGTCGACCGCAGCCTCGGTATGCCCAGCACGGATCAGCACGCCGCCGTCGCGCGCGACCAGCGGGAAGACGTGGCCGGGGGTAACGATATCCGGCTTGCCCTTGGTCGCATCGACGGCGACCGCGATCGTGCGCGCGCGATCGGCGGCCGAGATACCGGTGGTGACACCCTCGAGCGCCTCGATCGACACGGTGAACGCGGTCTCGTGCCGCGTGCCGTTGTTGCGGCTCATCAGCTCGAGCCCAAGCTCCTCGGTGCGCTCCCTGGTCAGCGCGAGGCAGATCAGGCCACGGCCGTGCTTGGCCATGAAGTTGATCTTCTCCGGCGTCGCCATCTGCGCGGGGATGACGAGGTCGCCCTCGTTCTCGCGATCCTCGTCGTCGACCAGGATGAACATCCGGCCGTTGCGCGCCTCGTCGATGATCTCTTCCGGGCTGGAGAGATACCCATGCTTCAGACGGGCGAGCTCAGCGGGCAGCGGCACGGTAATGCTCCATTCTTTGGAGGTAGCGGGCGAGGACGTCGATCTCGATGTTGACCGATTGTTCCACGTGGATCGTTCCGAGTGTGGTGACGGCCCAGGTGTGGGGGATGATGTTGAGGCCGAATTCGACCTGTCCATCAACGTCGCGGACGCTGTTGACGGTGAGCGAGACGCCGTCGATCGTGACCGAACCCTTGGGGGCGATGAACGGCGCGATGTCGGCGCCGGCGCGGATCGTGACGCGGTGCGAGCCGCCGTCCTCGCTCACAGCCACGACGGTGCCGAGGCCATCGACATGGCCCGTGACGATATGGCCGCCGAGTTCGTCGCCGAGCTTCATCGCACGTTCGAGGTTGAACTGGCGCCCTTCGGTCCACTGATCCTTGGCGGTGCGGCTGATCGTCTCGCCCGAGACGTCGACCGCGAACCAATTCGGCCCCTTGTCGACGACGGTCAGGCAGACGCCCGAGCACGAAATCGACGCGCCGAGATCGACGGTTTCGGTATCGTAGGCGGTGCGGACGATGATCCGCGTGTCGCCGGGCGACTCCACGCGCGCGACCGTGCCAATGTCGGTGATGATTCCGGTGAACATTATGCCTCGTTTCGTTCGCGCTCGTAGACCTCGAGCCGGTCCATGCCAAGTTGCCGCGCATCGACGATTGCCCAGCGGCCATGCGCCGCGCTCAGGTCGGTAAGGCCGATGTCGCGGAGTGCGGGATTGCCGCCGCCGATCAGGATCGGTGCGCGGTAGAAGAGGAGTCGGTCGACCAGATCGGCCGCGAGGAACGCCGACGCTACGGCCGCGCCGCCTTCGACGAGGATGTGGTCGACGCGTGGGGGCATAGCGATGTCGTGCGGTGCGGCGATGACGGTCCAGCCGGGCACGTCTTGGACGGTCGAAGATAAAAGCACGCGCATCGGGCCGCGAGCTTCCAGCCCGGGTAGCCGCACATCGAGTCGCGGTGCGTCTACCTCGTACGTGCCGCGACCGACGAGAATCGCGTCGTGCCGACTCCGCTCGAGATGCGCATGCATCCGCGCCTGCGGACCGGTGATCCAGCGACTCGACCCGTCCGCCATCGCGATGCAGCCGTCGAGCGACGTCGCGAGCTTCAGGGTGACGTGCGGACGGCCGAGCGCTTGCCGGGTGAGAAAGCCGGCCATCGAACGGCGGGCCTCGTTCGCACGAACACCCCGCGTCACCGCAATGCCAGCGGCCTCCAGCCGGGTAAAACCCTGGCCTGCCGTTCGTGCGTCGGGGTCTCCGAGGGCGGCAACGACACGCGTAATGCCTGCCTCGATCAGCAAGTCGCTACACGCCGGCCCGCGCGGGGACCGATGTGCGCACGGCTCCAGTGTCACGCAAGCCGTAGCCCCTCGTGCTTTCGCACCAGCCTCAGCCAAGGCCATCGCCTCGGCATGCGGACGTCCGCCGACCTGCGTCCAGCCGCGCCCGACCACGCGGTCTTCGCGCACGATCACGCAGCCGACATTGGGGTTGGGCGCGGTCCGTCCGCGGCCCCGCTCGGCGAGCGCGAGCGCGGCGCCCATCCAACGCGCGTCCGCCTGGGTCAGATTCCCATGGCCTTCAGCTTGTCGTCCAGCCGCTTGAACGACGCGCGCTGTGCGTCTTCGCGCGCCTTCTGCTCGGCGAGCGCCTTGGCCTTGATCGGCGCGTCGATCTTCTGCTGCGCGATAATCTGCGCATCGGTGCGATCCGCGGGCCATTGCTCGACGTAGATGATCTTCGGCCGGTATTCCTTCTCGACGTACGAATCCTTCATGAACGCGTAGATCAGGAAGCTGGTGACGCAGAGCGCCGCCACGAGAAAGACGAGCTCGTACGGCCGGCGCTGGCTGAGGAAGAGCCGCAGGTCGCGATAGGCGACGATCGGCGTGAAACGACTGAAAAAGCCCATGCGCGCCAAGATAGGGGGGCGGAGCCGGCTAGGCCAGCCCCGCACCTCGCAAGCTTCAGTTCTGGAGCACGAACGTCAGCGCCATCGATCGCCACGCCTCGACCGGAACGCCGTCGCGTGTCGCGGGCTTGAACCGCCATCTCGCCAGCGCGCGGTCGAACGTCGCGCGGTAGAACGCGTCGGTGGTCGCGCTGACTCGCTCGACCTGCTTTACGCGACCGTCGATGCCGACCAGCACACGTACCACCACCTTGCCTTCGCGTTCGGCGCGGCGTTCCTCGGATGGATAGCTCGGCTGGAAATCGGCGGCATAGCGCGGGTCGATGCCGGGCTGGACGAACAGCGGCGGCAGTTTCGGCGGATCGACCGCGACGGTGCCGGTGCCAGTGCCTTCGACTCCGATCGGCGGCGTGTAGGGGAGCGGATCGGGGACGACCGTGAAGCCGGTCTCCGTCTGCGTCCGTACCTGCGGGATCGGTGCGTCGGGCCGCGGGGCAGGGCGCGGTTGCTGGCGGATCAGCGGATCGGCGGGCGGGGTTGGCTCGGGCGGCGGCGGCGGGGTGTACGGCACATAGGTGACGAGTGGCTTGTCGGGCACGAACGGCAGCACGTTCGGCGCTGCGAAGACCAAGGCTCCGATGACCGCGCAGTTGATCGCCAGCGCGACGCCGAGGCTCCCGGGATTGAATCCGCCCGTCCGGTTCAGTCGATCCGCGTACATTACCGTCTCCTTCGCTTCTCCTCGAGGATGGCGGCGAGATAGGTACCGCCGGTTGCGACGGTACATCATTACATTTTGGGGGCAAGGGGTTTGGAGGAGGTGTGCTGGGGCAAGGTAAATTGACTTCGTTTCGCCGTCCTCGGGCGATGTCTGCCGGTGGGCCCCAATTGGCTCGGCTAACCTATCGTACTGCGCTGGCGGTCACATTCTTCGGCCATGTGCACCACCCCGGCGAAGGCCGGGGCCCAATTGGAAAGGTTGGAATAATGGAGTGTGGCGCCCGTTGGCGACGTCCCCCAATTGGGCCCCGGCCTTCGCCGGGGTGGTGGTAAGAGGGAAGGGCGGTGCTTTTTTCGAGCGCGGGCAAAGTGACCGTCGGCACAGTATAGTCCGTTGCGGTCAATTCCACCGCAGCCCGCCCTTCCGTGTTCTCCCGCGAAGGCGGGAGCCCAGTCTGGGCTCCCGCCTTCGCGGGAGAACAGGCTTTTTCGGGCGACCTTCGGGGACGCTCGATCAGCGCGCCGCGAGTCGCTCCAAAGCCCGCTCCCGCCCGATCAGCGGCAACAACGCCGCCATGTCCGGCCCATGATCACGCCCGGTCAGCGCGCGACGCAGCGGCAGGAACAACCCCTTACCCTTCCGCCCCGTCTCCGCCTTCAACCGAGCCGTCAGCGCGTGCCAGGGATCGCTCGACCAGTCGATCTCCCCAGCCGCCACCAGCGCCTGATCGAGATACGCCGCATCGATGTCGCCCTCGACCGCGACCGGCCCCTCGATCACACCCCACCAGTCCGCCGCATCCGCCAGCGTCACCAGGTTCGGCCGCACCGCCTCCCAAGCCGCCACGTCCATGCCCCCAGGCAACCGCGCGGCCACCGCCTCATACGGCAGCGCATGCAAAATCCGCGCATTCAACGCCGCCAGTTCCGCCTCGTCGAACCGGGCCGGCGCGCGCCCGAACCGCGCGAAATCGAACCCCGCGATGAGCGGCGCAGCGTCGGCGATCGGTTCGACCGGATCGCTCGTCCCGATCCGCGCGAGCAGCGCACGCACCGCCTGCGGCTCGATCCCGACCTCGCGGAAATGATCCACGCCAAGCGAGCCGAGTCGCTTCGACAGTTTCCCCTCCGCACCGGTCAGCAACGCCTCGTGCGCAAACCGCGGCGGGGCCACGCCGAGCGCGGCAAACATCTGCAACTGGAGCGCAGTGTTCGACACATGATCCTCGCCGCGCACCACGTGCGTGACCCCCATCTCGGCATCGTCGATCGCCGACGGCAGCATATACAGCCACGATCCGTCCGCGCGCCGGATGACCGGATCGCTCATCGTCTTCGCCTCGAAATGCGCCGCGCCGCGGATCAGATCGTCCCATGCGATCGCCGAGTCGTGATCGAGCTTGAACCGCCAATGCGGCTTCACACCGTCCGCTTCCAGCTTCGCCCGCGCGTCGTCGTCCAACGCAAGCGCAGCACGATCATAGATCGGCGGCAACCCGCGCCCGGCCTGTATCTTCCGCTTCAGGTCGAGCTCCTGCGACGTCTCGTACGCGGGATAGACATGCCCGCTCGCGACCAACTCGGCGAACCGCGCCTCGTACAAAGCGAACCGTGCCGACTGCCGCTCCTCCGCGTCGGGCGTCATCCCGAGCCAGTCGAGATCGGCGCGGATCGCGTCGACGAAACGTTCTTCGCTGCGTTCGGGATCGGTGTCGTCGATCCTGAGCACGAACTTCCCGCCATTGGCCCGCGCGAACATCCAGTTGTGGAGCGCGGTGCGGATATTGCCGACATGCAGCCGGCCGGTGGGCGAGGGGGCGAAACGGGTGATCACGGTCATCTCGCCGCTCTAGTGGGAGTGCGTCGTCGGGCAAACCCTTCCACCACACGATTCGTACGCCTAAGGGGTGCGCGTGATCGAGCGGGGAAGACTTTCATGAAACTGATGACCGGCAATTCGAACCTGCCTCTCGCGCAGGAGATCGCCGCCTATCTCGAAACCCCGCTGACCGACGTCAGCGTGCGGCGGTTCGCGGACGAGGAGGTCTTCGTCGAGATCAACGAGAACGTCCGCGGCGAGGACGTGTTCGTGATCCAGTCGACCGGCTACCCCGCCAACGACAATCTCATGGAACTGCTGATCATGATCGACGCGCTGAAGCGTGCGTCGGCGCGGCGAATTACCGCGGTGATCCCGTACATGGGGTACGCCAGGCAGGACCGCAAACCCGGCCCGCGCACGCCGATCTCGGCCAAGCTCGTCGCCAACCTGATCACCGTGGCGGGCGCGAACCGCGTGCTGTCGGTCGACCTGCATGCCGGCCAGATCCAGGGCTTCTTCGATATCCCGACCGACAATCTTTACGCGGCGCCGGTGATGTCCGCGGATATCCTCGCGCGGTTCAAGGGCAAGAATTTGATGGTCGTGTCGCCCGACGTCGGCGGCGTGGTCCGTGCGCGCGTGCTCGCCAAGCGGCTCGACAACGCCCCGCTCGCGATCGTCGACAAGCGCCGCGAGCGTGCTGGCGAGTCGGAAGTGATGAACATCATCGGCGAGGTCGAGGGGCGCTTCTGCATCCTGGTCGACGACATCGTCGATTCGGCGGGCACGCTGTGCAACGCCGCGGCGGCGTTGAAGGAAGCGGGCGCCGAGGACGTTGTCGCCTATGTCACGCACGGCGTGCTGTCGGGCGGCGCGGTCGCGCGCGTCGAGGGCTCGGAACTGCGCGAACTCGTCATTACCGACTCGATCGGCAACCACGACGTGATCAAGGGCGCGCACGGCAAGATCCGTCATCTCCAGATCGCGCCATTGCTCGGCGAGGCGATCAAGCGGATTGCGGACGAGACGTCAGTGTCGAGCCTGTTTGACTGATGACGGGCGCAGGCGCGGCCACGCCGCGCCGATGCCCGCTAAAGGCGGGCAGCGCCCGGCACGGCCGGCGGTCGGCTAAAGCCGAACCGTCCGACGACGGCTTTGCCGACGGCGCGCCAACTGAGACCACCTCTGCCTCCGTCATCCTGACGAAAGTCAGGATCCAGGGTTACGAACGATGGCGCCTGTGGCTCTGGGTCTTGACTTTCGTCAGGATGACGGAAGGGGTTCGTGAACGCCTTCACACCAACTCACAGCGCCAGACACGAAAAGACCCGCGGCACTCGGCGTGCCGCGGGTCTTTCACGATACCAATCAGAAGAGCCGATCAGCCCTCGTAATCGGCACCCAGATTCTGGTTCCGCGGCGGCGCGGCGGCAGTCAGACGAAGCGCCTCAGCCGACGCCGACAGGCTGCCGACTGCATCGACTTCGTCGTCGTCGTCGACGCGAACCTTCTGCAGGCCCTGAATGACCTGTTCCTTGAGATGCGCCGGCTTGACGTTCTCGTCGGCGATCTCGCGCAGCGCGACGACTGGGTTCTTGTCGCGGTCGCGCTCGAGCGTCAGTTCGGCGCCGCCCGAGATCTGGCGCGCACGCTGGGCCGCGAACAACACCAGGTCGAACCGGTTGGGGATCTTGTCGACACAATCCTCGACGGTAACGCGCGCCATGCGGCTTCCTTCGTAACAACGATAGAATGAGAATGCGTCGCCTAGGGGGTATGGCCCGCATAGTCAAGAAATCCGCCGCGGGTTGCCACCGGCCCGCCTCGTGTCCATCACGCGGCGCATGGACGAACCCGCCGAACAACCCAGCTTCACCGTCGATGGCAACCGGCTGACGCTGCTCGACACCGGCCCCCGGCGGCTCGATGCGGTGCTCGCGCTGATCGACGGCGCCGAGCGCACGTTGCGCGTGCTGTATTACATCTACGCCGACGATGACTCGGGCAAGCGCGTCAACGCCGCGCTGATCGCGGCCGCCCAGCGCGGCGTCGAGGTATCGCTGATCGTCGACGGGTTCGGCAGCGACGACGCGTCGCACGCGTTCTTCGAACCGCTCGAGGCCGCCAACGTGTCGGTGTGCCGGTTCTCCGCGCGGTTCGGCCGACGCTATCTGTTGCGGAATCACCAGAAGCTCGCGCTCGCGGACGAATCGCGGATCATCATCGGTGGCTTTAACATCGAGGACGATTATTTCGGTACCGCCGCCGAACAGGCGTGGCGCGATCTGGGGCTGCTGGTCGAGGGCCCTGCCGCTGGGCGGCTGGCGGGCTATTTCGATGCGTTGCAGGCGTGGATCCACGAGCCCAAGGGCAAGCTGCGACGCCTGACCGCCGCGCTGGCGAAGTGGAGCGAGACGCAGGGGACGACGCGTTGGCTGATCGGCGGCCCCACGCGAAAGCTCTCGCCCTGGGCGCGCGCGGTGCGCGACGACATGCGGCGCGGCTCGCGGATCGACGTCATCGCGGGCTATTTCACGCCGAGCCCCGCGCTGCTGCGGCGGCTCGATCACGCCGGCCGTCGCAACGCCGGGGTCCGGGTCGTCACCGCGAGCAAATCGGACAACAACGCGACGATCGCCGCGGCGCGGTTCACCTATGCCGGGTTGTTGCGCAAGGGCGTGCGGCTGTTCGAATATCAGCCGACCAAGCTGCATACCAAGCTCTACGTGATCGACGACGTCGTCCATATCGGCTCGGCGAACTTCGACATGCGCAGCCTGTTCATCAACATGGAGCTCATGCTGCGGATCGAGGACGCGGCGTTCGCGGGCCATGTCCGGCGCTACGTCGACGGCGAGGTCGCGAAATCGGTCGAGGTCACCGCGGCGCTGTACAAGGCGAACACCGGCTGGGTGCAGCGCCTGAAGCAGCTCGGCGCGTATTTCCTGGTCGCGGTGGTGGACCCGAGCCTGTCGCGCGGGCTGAACTTCGGGATCGACGAGTAGGGGCGGGGGCGGGGGCGGTGGCGAGGGCCTTCTGGCCCACTCCGTCATCCTGACGAAAGTCAGGATCCAGAGCCCCACAGAACAGCGTCAGCGCCCCTGGGGCCTAATTAGGACCACATCAGCGCCGCCGGCAAAGCCGCCGTCGGACGGGTTCGGCTATCCAGCCGACCCGCCGGCCGGGCCTGACGCCGCGCCTACGCTTCGCTTTGCGCAGCGGCGCGGGCGTGGCCGCGCCTGCGTCAGGCCTTCCATGCCCAGTACAGCTGGGCGGGCGGCACGTTCCACCACTCCATGTCGTGGTCGATCGACTCGAAATGCGGCGTCAGGAAGTCCTTCACCTTGGGCGAAAACTGATAGACCAGGAACGCGCCACCGATGCGCAGGACCGAGTGCGTCGCCGCCGCGATCGCCGGGCCGATGCCAGCGGGCAGCGTCGAGAACGGCAGCCCCGACAGCACGTAATCCGCCTTCTCGAAGCCGTGGTCGGCGACGATCGTCTCGACCGCGTCGGCCGAGCCCAGCACCGCGACGAACCGCGGATCGGTGATCGTGTGACGCAGATACTGGATGAATTCCGGATTGGTATCGATCACGATCAGCGTCGCATCGGGCGCCATCCGGTCGAGGATCGGCCGACAGAACGTGCCGACGCCCGGGCCGTATTCGACGAACAGCTTGCAGTTCGCCCAGTCGACCGGCCCCAGCATTTTCCGAATCAGCTTGTCCGACGACGGCACGATGGAGCCGACCATGACGGGGTGCTTCA
Organism: Sphingomonas sp. PP-CE-3A-406; assembly: GCF_003688625.1. Classification (GTDB taxonomy): domain Bacteria; phylum Pseudomonadota; class Alphaproteobacteria; order Sphingomonadales; family Sphingomonadaceae; genus Sphingomonas. The sequence continues at coordinate 200,906 of NZ_RCWY01000003.1, read as the reverse complement.
GGAACCCCGAAAAGAACATCTGCCACGGGGACGGCACGCCTGCAGGGCGGCTGCGCGCACGCCGGGTGGCGGTGGTCGAACTGGGCATCGCATTCCTTACGGTCAGGGGTCCCGCACGCTGGCGAGGCTTTGGCCCTCCCGTCGCACGAATTCCGAACGCGTTTCAAGGCCGCGGGTTGCATCGGGCGACGAACCGAAGGCGAAGTCGTGCCGCACCAGGCGCTTCCGCCCGCCCTGTCGTGACCTAAACCCCTACCTCGCTGCTTAGCTTGCCAAGCGTACCGCATCGCTTAAGCACGGATCATGAACGACGATCGTACAGGCCAGATTGCGGTTATTTTCACCTCGATCCGTAACGGCGCAGACGCCGCCGGCTATGGCGAGGCGGCGGCGGCGATGGACGCTCTGGCCGCCGCACAGCCCGGCTATCACGGTGTCGACAGCGCACGCGAAGCGGACGGCAGGGGCATCACGGTCAGCTATTGGGCGGACGACGCCGCGGCGATCGCCTGGCGCGACCATCCCGAGCACACTGCGATTCGCGAGCGCGGGCGGGCACTCTGGTACGACCACTATTCGGTGACCGTGACGCGGGTCGAACGCGCCTATGCCTGGACGCGGTCATGACCGAAGCCTCGACGGACGGCCCGAAGATCGATCGCCGCTTCGCGCTGATGTTCCTCGTGATGCTGACGATCGCGGCAGGGAATACCGCGTTGCAGTCTGTGCTGCCCGCGCTCGGGCGGTCGCTCGGCGTCGCCGACAGCGCGGTGGCGGCGGCGTTCTCGGTATCGGCGTTGCTGTGGGTGATCGCCGCACCGTTCTGGGCGAACCGATCGGACCGGCACGGCCGGCGCGCGATGATCCTGCTCGGCGTCGGCGGGTTCAGCGTATCGCTGACGCTGTGCGGCGTGTTCCTGCTCGCGGGGATCAACGCGTGGATCGGTGGCACGACCGCGTTTCTGTGCTTCATCGGCGGGCGGCTGATCTACGGCACGTTCGGCGCGGCCGCACCGCCCGCGGTACAGGCGCTCGTCGCCGGCGAGACGACGCGCGAGGAGCGGACCAAGGCGCTGACCTTGCTCGCCTCGGCATTCGGGCTCGGCACCATCCTGGGACCCGCGATCGCGCCGTATCTGATCCTCGGCTCGATCGGCGGAGTCGAGATCGGCTTGGCAGGCCCCGCGTTCCTGTTCGCGGTGTTCGGCGTGGCGGTGTGGATCACGGTGCGGCGGATGCTGCCCGACGACAAGATCGTCGCCCCTCACGAGACGCACGGCGCGAGTTCGGCCTATCCCTCGATCGGCGGTGCCCCGACCGGCGCCTCGGTCGCAGCGGCGACGGGATCGCATGTCGAGCATGTCGGCTATACCGACCCCCGCATCCGCGCGTGGATGATCGCCGGGCTGGTGATGGGCCACGCGCAGGCGATGACGGGGCAGGCGATCGGCTTTCTCGTGATCGACCGTCTCCATTTGGCGCCCGCGCTCGCGCTCGAGCCGACCGGCATCGTCCTGATGATGGGCGCCGGCGCCGCACTGCTCGCGCAATGGGGCATCATCCCACGCTTGAACATGACCCCGCGGCAACTCGTGCTGACCGGACTGGTCCTAGCGGCGGCCGGCACCGCGCTGACCGGGATCGCAACGTCGCTCTACACGATCGCGACCGCCTACGCGCTGGCGAGCCTCGGCTTCGGCTTCACGCGCCCGGGCTTCACCGCCGGCGCGTCGTTGGCGGTAGGCGCGAACGCGCAAGGCTCGGTCGCCGGCAAGGTGACGTCGATCAACGGCGCGAGCTTCGTGCTCGGCCCGTCGATCGGCGTCGGCCTGTACGAAGCACAGCACTCGCTACCCTATCTCGTCGCCGGCGCGGCCTGCGTGATGATGATCGGCTACGCGTACGTCGCACTGCGCGATGCGCGATAAGATTGGCTAAGCCGAGACCGCCCGTTCGATGTTCGGGAAGAGGGTTCAGGAAAGCGGCCCTTTGCGAAAGGTCGTTTGTGCAACGGTCACGGGCGCTTTCACGTTACTCGTCGCTTACGCGAAGGCTTGGCCGTTCCAATCGGACCGGGGCGAAGCAAAACAAGCTCGTTATGGCTTCAGGAAACGTCCAGTTGCAGCCTGAGGTTGCGGCGGTGAGGCTGTCACCCGGACACCAAGGTTCAGTGCGCCGTCATAAGGTCCACCGGGACCGTCAATAATTATCCCACGAGCCGGCGTCGGTCCTGACGAAGCCGCAGTTTGAGGACCGCAACTGGTGTCCGACGGACAGGCCCAATATGATCCTCCATTCCATCTTGCATCGAGACTGATGCTGGTTTCGGTGGGAAGATAGCCGGCCATTGGCAGATAGGCTGACTTGGCCCAGGCTGGCGCCGTTCGCATCGCATGCATGTTCCCGACCAAGACGAGCACGCGCGCGTTCTGTCCTGCTCTGCTCACCAGTGACGAGGCGAGTGCATTCTCGTAATCGCCAGCCTTAAATCCGGCGGGGCCGGGATTGTACAAAGGCTGGAAAGCAACGACGCTGGTGATCCGCCCCGCCGCCCGCAGCACGCGTAATCTTTGGAAAAGGTGGAAGTATGCCTCGCTGGACCTGCCGTCCTTCATGGGCTGGGTCCATAGTCTGCTCGTCAGGAACCGTGATGTTGCCGCTGCATCGCCGCTGGACCCGATGAAATCGTCGATAGCGGGCTGATCAACTGTCGTCTGCTCGACTGCGACGGTTACCGGATGGGACGACGAGGCCAAGCATGCGAGATCACCAAAGATCTCCGGTGTTTCACGGGTGCCGTGCATTTCGCCGACCACGATCCAGCGAAGATTCGAGCGATCGAGAAGCATGTCCGCCCCGGTGATGGCAGCGCACTTTACCGGTCGCAGCGTGGTTTCGAACCGTCTCGCGGGTGGTGCCGCCGCGAGCGCCCAATCGATGTTCGGGTCTTGTCGCGCTGTCTGGTTCGCGTTGAAAATGGCCGTCATCTCGCCGTTTGATGCTCGTTCAAGAGCACGATCAGTTGCGGCCGATGGCGCGGTCGACGCCAGTAGGAAAATGGCAATTATTCGACTGAACATTGCTTGATCTACCTCCAACGAAGCGTCTCGCAGTTCCCGTTGATCCAGGCTGACGATCTACGATTTTCTGCTTGGCTACCGTCGAACTGTTGTCCAGTCATCAAGCTCTGCCAATACCCACTCGCTGGTAGGCGTGACAACCAATCTGATCCTTATCGGGCAATCTGATCCTTATCGGGAAAAGGCGCTATTTGCGGAGCAACCACTCGAAAGCATGGGCAATTGCATCGCGACCGTCATGCGGGATCGGCGCGCCATGTGCCGTCAGTACCGCCACCGTGGGCCATGCCATGATACGCTGCACCGCATTTCGAGCGCCGCTCCGATCGCGAAACGTCATTCGAAATTTCCGGGGAACGGTTGGCCTGATCGCGGTAAGCAGATCGAGCTTTGCGACGATGCCTCGCCATCCTCCAAACCAACCGGGCTCAAAGTGTTGGATAAGGTCGGTAAAGATCGCGGTTCGGCTTTGGTGATGGAAGAACACGACCTCGGTCGTGATCCTATTTCCTCCCACGACGACCTGATCGATCTCGCTCGACCATGCCGCTTCGGGCACGTCCCCAAGGTCACGATCCCACTTTAAGTCCGGCCGCTTGGTGCGCAGCGCCGGCACCGCATATGATAGTGCTGCCGGGTACGCCGTTTGCCACTGGCCAACGAACATATGATGCAAGGTATTCGGAGCAACGATGTGACGGACCGACCCCAAGCGATTGATGGCGACACGAAGCTCGATGGATAGTGGCGTGGGCGACCAGACGAATAATGCGCCATCGGACAGCCGGATGACGATCATCCGCGTGGGATAGGCGAAGCCGGCGACGGACACTGTCGGCCCATCAGCGATCCATATCTCTTCACCGAAGTGTCGCAGCATTCGTGCCCCCTGTTGCCAGCTCGAATTCAGTGCGCGCCTGAAGCAGTGCAGGTTACGCAATGCCGGCTATAGGCGTCTTCCTTGCAAAACCGGACTCTCGTCTTTTCCTTATCGCGCCATCTTTTGCCAACAAGGTGGTAGCCTATTTCTCGATCGTATTGGGGAAAAGCCGGTGACGCGGCAGGACGGCGGCTATTGCTTTAATGGCAGGGCCGAAAGCTTCCATTCCATCCGTGACGGGCGCCGGCGTCAGATCATAGGTTGCAACAGTCGAACCTTATCCGCGCACAGATCCTAGGCTGCGGAACTCGACAAGATGACCAGCGATAACATCATGCGCGGTACGCTGCGATAGCAGCGTCGACAGTCTTTGAAATCGCCCGCCGTTACTGGCCCGTAGCTTGCCCAGGCGTCTTCGGCACGGCAGCCTGCGATCCCGCGCTCTCGTCAGTCACCGTCGATGTCTCGGTGACCGCCGAGGGCATCACCACCGGTGCAGGCTGCGGTTGCCCGGCCTGGCCGATCAGCGCCGCGTTCTCGATCACGTCGAGGGCATGCCGCGCCTGGACGTAGCGGCCTGCGGCTTCCATCCAGTTGCTCGCCTGATTCGCGCCCGGCAGCCGTGCGACTTCCGCGCGGGCCGCCTCGACTTGGCCCGCTTCGAGCAGGCGCCGGACGCGGGCGAGCCGATCGGCGGGCATCGTCGACGGCGTGCCGGCCTTGCGCAGCACGACCAGCGAATCGATCTGATGCTGGATCGTGTCGAGCCAGCCGTCGCCGGTGGTCGACGTAATGTCCGGCGCGATCGTATCGAGCCCCTGGCGCAGGTCCTCGAGCGTCACCGGCTGGCGCGCCGCCTGGATCAGCGTGGTCGTCGCGCGCGGTTGCGCCTGACCGAACCGCAACCGCAGCTGCTCCTCGAGATAGCCGAGCGTCACGCCGCGATCGAGCGCACGCCGCGCGGCGAATGCGACCAGCAGGCCTTCCGCGCGCGTCGCCTGACCGGCGGCGGCGGACGCATCGGTAGCGATCGTCGCGGTGCGCGTCTCCAGCGCGGTCAATTGCGCCGCCAGTGTCGCCTCGCGCGTCGCAAGCACGGCGGTATCGATCGGGGCTGGGGCCTGCGGCTCGCCGTTGGGGCCGAGCGGTTGCGACGGGATATACCCCGAGCTGCCCGCCGCCGCCTTCTGCGCGGCGGTCGTCATCCCGGCGGTCGTCGCATGCCCGCCGAACCACGGCAGCTTCTTCGCGGCATAGCCCATCAGGCCCAGCCCCGCGACGAACGCGAGGCCGACAAGGGCAAGGATCACACCCATTTTGGGTCCGCGTGCCCGTGGGCGATCGGTCGGCACGTAGTCGCTCATGGCGTGCTTATCCCCGCCGCGCGCGCGCTGGTCAATCGCGCGCGTGTTCGCGTGCGCAGCAGCGAGCGCGACGACCGCCGAATCGGTCGGTTGCGGTGCGATCGTCACGTCTTGCCAACCGTGCCCCGCCGCGTCGCCGACCGCCTGGCTGATAGCGACCAGCGAGATCCTCTGGCGAGCAGTACCCGCCGCATCGACCAGCTCGGCCAGACGCGTTGCGGCGCGCACCGAATGGACCAGGACGATCGCATCATCGAACGATCGCGCACCCTCGGTGCCGACCGGCACGGTGTCGCTCGCATAGACGGTGATTGCCGCGACGCCCTCGCCGGTCTCTCGTCGGTCGCGCCCTGCGAGATGAAGCAGCCGCGCAAAGCCGCGGTCGCGCGCGTCCGCCACCACCGCCCGCGCGTCGTCGGAACCGGTGACCGCGACCGCGAACCCGGCTTTTGCCGCCGCCTCCGCGGTCGCGGCACCGACCGCGACGACCGGCAACCGCTTGAACGCGTCGAGCCCGGCGCCACCATGCCGCACTGCGTTCGCGCTGGTCAGCAACAGCCCGTCGAACCCGGCAGGATCGGGCGGCGTCCAGTCGACCGGCACGACCCCGAACAACGGAACCTGCCGCACCTCCAGCCCAAGCGCGCGCAAGGATGTCGCGGTGCGCGTGTTGCCGGGTTCCGGCCGCAGCACCACGACGGGTTTCATGCGGCGAACAACCGCCGGACGCTGGCCGGCGCGCGCGCGAGCAGATCCTCCGCAAGCGCCGTCCCGAGATCGTCGTCGACCGTGCCCTCGATCGATCCCGCGACATCGCACGCGCCGTCCTCGGCGATCAGCTCGGCACGCAACGTCAGCGTCTCGCCTGCGAGCGATGCCAGCGCCGCGACCGGCGAATGGCAATCCGCCCCCAGCCGCGCGAGCAACGCACGCTCGGTCAGCACGCACGCGCTCGTATCGTGGTGGTCGATCGCCGCGACGATCTCGCCCGCCGCGCTCCCGGCGAGCACCTCCACGCCAACCGCACCCTGTGCCGGTGCCGGCAGCATCACGTCGGTCGGGATCGCATGGCCGTCGTCGCGCCCGAGCCGGTCGAGCCCGGCGGCGGCGAGCAGCGTCGCATCCATCTCGCCGCTCGCGACCCGGCCGAGCCGCGTGTCGACGTTGCCGCGGATCAGCACGATCTCCAGATCGGGCCGCAGCCGCAGCATCTGCGCGCGCCGCCGCGGCGAACTCGTCCCGACGACCGCATGCGGGCGCAGGTCGGCGAGCGTTTCCGCGCCGATCAGTCGGTCGCGCACGTCGGCGCGCGGCAGCATCGCCGCGATCTTCAGCGTCGCGGGCCGGATCGTCTCGACGTCCTTCATCGAATGCACCGCGCCGTCGATGTCGCCGTCGTGCAGCGCGCGATCGAGTTCCTTGGTCCACAGCGCCTTGCCGCCGATCTCGGCGAGCGCGCGGTCCTGCACGCGATCGCCGGTGGTGCGGATCACGACGATCTCGACCATGTCGGGCGACCAGCCATGCGCCGCGCACAGCGCATCGCGCACCATGCCTGCCTGGGTGAGAGCGAGCGGCGAACCGCGCGTACCGAGCCGAAAACGAGTCATCATCGCGCCATGCATAAAGGTGGCCCCTTCGACAAGCTTGGCGCACGCATATACAGACACGCGATGATCATCCTCGGCATCGAATCCTCCTGCGACGAAACCGCCGCCGCGCTCGTCACCGGCGACCGTCAGGTCCTCGCGCACCGGCTGCTCGGGCAGGAAGCCGCGCACGCCCCGTTCGGCGGCGTCGTCCCCGAAATTGCCGCGCGCGCGCATGTCGAGGCACTCGAGCCGCTGATCGTCGCAGCCCTCGCCGACGCGGGACTCAAGCTGGCCGATGTCGATGCGATCGCCGCGACCGCCGGGCCGGGGCTGATCGGCGGCGTCATGGTCGGGCTCGTCACCGGCAAGGCGCTCGCGCACGCCGCGGGCAAGCCGTTGATCGCGGTCAACCATCTCGAAGGCCACGCGCTCTCGCCGCGACTGTCCGACCCGGATCTCGAATTTCCGTACCTGCTGCTGCTCGTATCCGGCGGCCATTGCCAGTTGCTGCTGGTCGAGGGCGTCGGCGCGTATCGGCGGTTGGCGACCACGATCGACGACGCCGCGGGCGAAGCCTTCGACAAGACCGCCAAGCTGCTCGGTCTCGGCTTCCCCGGCGGCCCCGCAGTCGAACGCGCTGCCGCGCTCGGCAACCCTAAGGCGGTCCCGCTGCCGCGACCGCTGAAAGGCTCGGCCGAACCGCATTTCTCGTTCGCCGGCCTGAAGAGCGCGGTCGCACGCGTCGTCGGCCAATATTCGCCCGAGGACTTGGCCGCCTCGTTCCAGGCCGCGGTCGTCGACTGCCTGATCGACCGCACGACCAAGGCACTCCGCACCTCGCACGGCGCCACTGCGCTGGTCGTCGCGGGCGGAGTCGCCGCGAACACCGCAGTCCGCTCGGCATTGCAGACGCTCGCCAGCGCGCACGGCCTCCGCTTCGTCGCACCGCCGCTCTGGCTCTGCACCGACAACGCGGCGATGATCGGCTGGGCAGGCGCGGAGCGCTTCGCCGCCGGCCTCACCGATCCGCTCGACGTCGCCGCCCGCCCACGCTGGCCGCTCGATCCGAACGCCGAAGCGGTGCGTGGCGCAGGAGTGAAGGCATGAAAATCGGCGTCATCGGCGGCGGAGCCTGGGGCACCGCGCTCGCGCAGGTCGCCGCGCACGAAGGTCGCGACGTCGTCCTCTGGGCCCGCGAAACCGCCGTCGTCGAATCGATCAACGCCCACCACGAGAACAGCCTGTTCCTCGCCGGAGTCGCGCTCTCCCCGACGATCCGCGCCACCGAGGACCTCGCGGCGCTCGCCGACATGGACGCGATCCTAGTCGTTGCCCCCGCGCAGCACGTCGGCAGTGTCCTCGCCGCCGCTCCGGTCGGACGCATCCCGCTCGTCCTCTGCGCCAAGGGCATCGAGGCCGGCAGCAAGCGTCTCGTCGGCGAAGTCGCGCGCGCCGTCCACCCGAACGCACCGATCGCCGTCCTCTCCGGGCCCACCTTCGCGCACGAAGTCGCCGCCGGCTTACCCACCGCGGTCACGCTGGCGTGCGAGGATGCCAACCTCGGCGAACGCCTCGCCGCGCGGCTGGCGGCGCGTCATTTCCGCACCTACGCTTCGACCGACGTCGCCGGCGCGGAGATCGGTGGCGCTGTAAAGAACGTCCTCGCGATCGGCTGCGGCGTGGTCGAGGGGGCAGGGCTCGGCCAGAACGCGCGCGCTGCGCTGATCGCACGTGGGTTCGCCGAGATGACCCGCTTTGGCCTCGCTCGCGGTGCCCGCGCGGAAACGCTCGCGGGGCTGTCGGGGCTGGGCGACCTCGTCCTCACCTGCTCCTCGACCAGCTCCCGCAATTTCTCGCTAGGCGTCGGTCTCGGGAGAGGCGACTCCGCCGCAACGCTGCTCGCCGATCGCCGCACCGTCGCGGAAGGCGCCTTCACCGCCCCCGTCCTCCGCGACGCCGCGCGAGACGCCGGGGTCGACATGCCGATCACCGAAGCCGTCTGCCGCCTCTTGGAAGGCGCCCCGGTAAGCGACGTCATCGGCGACCTCCTCGCGCGGCCACTGAAGGGCGAGGCGGGCTAAACTCCCGTTACCGCGCTCGACCGCGCTTTCACTACCACCCCGGCGAAGGCCGGGGCCCAATTGGCAAGGTCGATGTAACGCAGGGCTGCCCGCCGTTACCTCGGTCGCCCAATTGGGCCCCGGCCTTCGCCGGGGTGGGTATTTGAACAAGGGAACAAGTCCGGGGTGACTGGGTGGACACTACCGCAAAACCCGCGCCGCCAACCCGGAGCAATCCGCGTCGCTCGCCGTCGGCCCCTGCTTCCCGGTGATCGCCCGCCCGATCGCCTTGAAGATATTCCCTACCGACTTCACCTCGGGCGGGATCGTCACATTGGGCCGCTCGATCGTCCCGGTCATGTACGCCGACCCCGGCAGCCGCAGCAGCGCATGCTGTTTCGGCGTGCCCGTCAGCCGGATGTTCAGCGTCTCCCCCGGAAACACCACGCTCCCCTGTCCCCGCAACTGGCTGGCCGTCGTATCGACGATCATCGGATCGACCCGCCCGCGCCCGCGCGTCACGTCCAGCTTCAACACCACGCACCGCAGCCCCGCCCGCTCGCCATCCTTAGCCAGCAGCGCGCGCGCCGCATCGAAGCCTAACGCGGCCGCAATCCCCTGCGGCAACTGCCCATCCCGCGCGACGAACCCGATCGTCCCGTTCGACCGCCCGACAGCCGCACGAATCGTCTCGCCCGGTCCCTTCAGCCGCACCCGCGCGCTGACATTACCGCTGAAATCGCCACCGCCGCCCGCTAGCGCCTGTACGCTGCCCCGCAACCTGAGGTCGATATCGACCGTCGGCACCTTCCGGTCGCCGCGCTGGTCGACCGTCACCTTGCCGGTGACGTTGCCATGCGACAGTCGCGCGACCAGCTCGCTCAGAGTCAGAAGCTGGTGATCGATCGCCAGCACGCCCTTCGCGGACAGGATCGGCGACGCACCCTTCGCGCTCACGATCCGCCCGATCCGAAACCCCATCCGCGCATCGGTCCTGTCGATCTTGCCGATATCGATCCGCGTATTCGGCACCAGCCGCGGCCCGATCGCGCGTTCCAGCGCCGCGCCCTCCGCCTTGCCCGCGTCCGACGCGAGGTCGCCGAAATCGAACTGCCGCGAGACGATGTCGCCATCGACCTTGCTGCGCCCCGCCTGCTTGTCGACGGTCACGTGCCCCGCGAAATCCGACCGCCCGACCACGCCCTTCAACTGCGTGATGGTCCATTTCGGCTGGTCGTGGCGGACGTGTGCGCTGAACGACACCGGCTGCGTGCGGAACAGTCCCGCCTCGATCACCGCGTCGATCAGCTTGAGATCGGCCGCGCGCGCCGTCACGTCGAGGCTCATCGCGTCGGTATCGAGCGGCCGGTCCATCAGCCCCTTGGCGGCAATCGAAAGCGCATCGCCATCGATCGACGCGGTGAACGGCCAAGGCTTGCCCTGAAACTTCTCCACCGAAGGCCCCGCGACCGCGATCCGCACCGCCGCCCCGCGGATCGTGCCCGACCCGTTCGCGCGGATACCGTGGACCGGATCCGACACGAACCGCGCGGTGACGAAGCGATCCTGCTTGTCGTCGCGATACTCGATCACGCTGTCGCTGATCGTCAGCCCGTCGAGATCGGTCGAACTGCCGCCGCCCTTGGGCTTGCCTGGCCGTTCCCAGTTGGTGCGGCCGTCCTTGTCGCGCACCAGCACCAGATGCAGTCCGCGCGCCTTCACGTCGCGCGGCCCGAACGCACCCTTTAGCAGGCCCATGCCAGAGAACGTCGCTTCGGCCTCGCGCAGCTGAACGAAGTCGCCTTTGCCCGCCCAGTCGGCCTGCGGGATCCGCACGTCGGTAATCCGGATCGTCGGATTGAACCCGAACGCGTCGACCCGCTCGATCCCGCCGATCGTCACCGGGCGCCCGAACCGCGCGGTCAGTTGCCGCTCGATCACGCCCTTCAGCGATCCCCACGGAAACGCGGCCAGCCCCACCAGCCCCAGCACGAGCACGCTCGCGACGACGATGCCGGTGACTTTAACCCAGCGTTTCTCGAAGAATCCCCTCATCATAGCGGCGACGCGCCGCCGGGGAAATCGTTCCGCCTGCGTCAGGACCGCTGCCGCAGATTTCGTGCATCAACGCCGTCATTCCCGCGGAGGCGGGAACCCATATTGGCTGACGGTGCGATGTAATCGCCGACCGTGGAGTATCTGGATCCCCGCCTGCGCGGGGATGACGGAGGGGGGGACGTTGAGCGAAGAGGCGCGCACCCCTCAGAAATCGATCGCCATGCCCTTCAGCTCCCAATCGCCATAGCGCGTAGGATCGCGGGGCTCGGGGTCCTTGTCGGGCACAATCGCCTCGGGTTTCGGGACCGGCGTATTCTTCGCCAGATACTCGGGTGGCTTCAGATGATCGGGGCGCTGGCCCATCGCGGCTCTCCGGATTTGCGTGTTGGCGTCGTAACCGCCACATGGGCCCTGTCGCGCCGCTTTGCCACAAGCCGCGCAGCAAACCGAACGCGAAGGACCTTATATGCCCGACTATACCCACGCTCCCGAGCCGCTCGGCGTCCCCACCCGTCGTGCAGCACTCCGCCTGCTCGACGCCGTCCTGCGTCGCGGCGAGTCGCTCGAATCCGCTCTGCCCGCAGCAACCCGCGCGATCCACGGCCCCGACCGCGGCCTCGCCCACGCGATCGCCGCCGAGACGCTGCGTCGCCTACCCGATCTCGACGCGATGATCGATTCGGTCACCAAGACCAACCTGCCCGACGACGCGAAGGCGCGGATGGCGCTGCGGATCGCGCTCGTCCAGGTGCTGATCCTCGGCACCCCCTCGCACGCCGCGATCTCGACCGTGCTGCCGCTTGTCGACGGCGGCCCGCGCAAACTCGTCCACGGCGTGTTCGGCACGCTGTTCCGCGCAAACATGCTGCTCCCCGAGGTACCGACGTTGCCGGTGCCCGTCGAACTCCGCTGGGAAGCCGCGTGGGGCGAGGAGATGGTCGACGCCGCCGGCCGCGCGATCGCGCAGGTGCCGCCGCTCGACCTGACGATCGCCGACCCGTCCGAGACCGAAGGCTGGCGCGAGAAGCTCGGCGGCGAGAGCTTCATGCCCGGGCATCTCCGCCTGGGCGACCACGACTCCGTCCCCGATATGGCAGGGTTCGGCGACGGCGCCTGGTGGGTGCAGGACATCGCCGCCTCGCTCCCCGCGCGCCTGCTGGGGAAAGGCGAGGGGCATGTCCTCGATCTCTGCGCAGCGCCCGGCGGCAAGACGCTGCAACTCGCGAGCGCAGGCTGGACCGTAACCTCGGTCGACAATTCGCAGAGCCGCATCAAGCGCCTGCGCGAGAACCTCTACCGCACGCACCTGAAGGCCGAGGTCGTCAACGCCGACATCCTCGACTGGGCGCCCGCCGAGCCCGCCGACGCGATCCTCATCGACGCGCCATGCAGCGCCACGGGCATCTTCCGCCGCCACCCCGACGTCCTCCACCGCGTCCGCCCCTCGATCATCGCCGAGACCGCAGCATTGCAGGCGCGGATCTTCGCGCGCGCGGCGGATTGGGTGAAGCCCGGCGGCACGTTGGTCTACGCCACCTGTTCGCTGGAGCCATCGGAAGGCGAGGCGCAACTCGACGCGTTCCTCGCCGCCCGCAGCGACTACACGATCGCCCCGGTAGACCAGTCCGAACTCCCCGCCGGTATCACGCCCACGGAAACCGGTACCATCCGCACGCTTCCCGGCATGCTGGCGGACCAAGGCGGCTGCGACGGCTTCTTCATCGCAAGATTGAAGCGCGCCTAACTCTTCCCCCCTCCCTGAAAGGGAGGGGCCGGGGGTGGGTAGGCCCGTTCGAGCCCCAACGGTTCGACCACGCGGAACCCGACCCACCCCCAACCCCTCCCTTCCAGGGAGGGGCGAAAACCAAGGCCTTCGCACCACGCGAATCCCGCGCTAGGACAATCCCATGCAACCCGTCCGCATCGCCCCCTCGATCCTCTCCGCCGACTTCGCCAAGCTCGGCGAGGAAGTGCGTGCCATCGACGCGGCCGGCGCCGACTGGATCCACATCGACGTGATGGACGGCCATTTCGTCCCCAACATCTCGTTCGGCCCCGCGGTCATGAAGTCGGTCCGCGGCGTCACCACCAAGCCGTTCGACGTCCACCTGATGATTTCCCCCGTCGACGCGTATCTCGACGCGTTCGCGGAGGCCGGCGCCGACTGCATCACCGTGCACTACGAAGCCGGCCCGCACATCCATCGCTCGCTCCAGCACATCAAGAGCCTCGGCAAGCGCGCGGGTGTCGTGATCTGCCCCGGCACGCCGGCGAAGATGCTCGACTACCTCATGGACATGGTCGACCTCGTCCTCGTGATGAGCGTCAACCCCGGCTTTGGCGGCCAGAGCTTCATCCCGAGCCAGCTCAAGAAGATCAGCGCGATCCGCACGATGATCGAAAAGAGCGGCCGCGCGATCGATCTCGAAGTCGATGGCGGCGTCGACGCGGAATGGGCGAAACGCTGTATCGAGGCCGGTGCCGACGCGCTGGTGGCGGGCACCTCGGTCTTCCGCGGCGGCCCCGACCACTACGCCGCCAACATCGCCGCGTTGCGGGGGTGAACGAAGCCCCCGATCTTGTAACCGATCCCGCCCCCGACGGGATCGACGAAGGCCGCCGCCTGATCCGTCTCGGCGGCGACAAGGGACTGTCGCTCGCCGATCGGCTGGCCGAGCGCTTCCACCGCCTGACGTGGCGCACGCCGCTCCACACGCTGCGCCTCAAGGGTCGCTACCCGCTGAAGCTGATCGCGGTCCCCGACGACCCCATCCTCGGCGACATTCCGCGCGGCACGATGCTGCTGGAGGGCGTGCTCTCGTTCCGCGGCGAAGCGCGTGATATCGAGACGCTCGATCTTGCGAAGCCGCTCCCCAAGCCGTTCGCAGAATACCTCCACAGTTTCGGGTGGCTACGCGACCTGTCGACCGTCGCGACCCGCGCGCGGGGTGCGCCGATCGCCGAATACCTCATGGGCCTCTGGCTGACCGCGCACGCCGACACGCAGGGCGGGATCGCGTGGCGCCCCGACCTGTGGGGCCGCCGCATCCTCGCCTGGACCGCGCACGCGCCGCTGATCCTGTCGTCCTCCGACCAGATCTATCGCTCGAAGGTTTTGAACGCGCTCGCAAAGGGCGCGCTCCACCTCGATCGCAACGCCGACAAGGCCCCGGCGGGTGCCCCGCGCATCGCCGCGTGGTGCGGAGTCGTCGCGGCCGGACTCCTTATCCCCGGCGGCGAGCCGCGGCAGGCGTTCGGTGAGGCCGGCCTGCTCCGCGCGCTCGGCACCGGTCTGTTCGACGATGGCGGCTCGGTGTCGCGCAGCCCGGCGATGCTGCTCGATTCGATCCAGCTGCTCACGCTCCTCCAGGAAAGCTACGCCGCCCGCAGCGCCGAACTCCCCGAGACGGTCGCGGTCACGCTCACCCGGATGGTCGCGGCCCTGCTCGGCGTAGCGCACGCCGATCGTGGCCTGTCGAGCTGGCAGGGTGGCGGCCCCGCCAGCGAAACGCAGGTCGCCGCGGTCATCGAAGCCAGCGGCGTCCGCACCCGCCCCCTCCGTCAGGCCCGCGACTGGGGCTATCAACGCCTCGCCGCCGGCACCGCAGTCCTGATCGTCGACGCCGCCCCGCCGCCGATCGCCCGCCTCGTCGAAGGCGGCTGCGCTTCGACGCTCGCGTTCGAATTCTCCGACGGCCCGGCGCGGATCGTCGTCAACTGCGGCGGCGCACGCGCGGGCATCGCGCAACTCCCCCCCGCGATGGTCGAGGGCCTGCGCTCGACTGCCGCGCATTCGACGCTGACGATCGCCGACAGCAACTCGACCGCGATCCTCGCCGACGGCACGCTCGGCCGCGGCGTGGGCGAAGTCGAGCTCAGCCGCCAGGAATCGGACGCCGCCAGCCGGATCGAGGCGAGCCACGACGGTTACGTCCGCCGCTGGGGCTTCCTCCACCGCCGCCAGCTGATGCTCACCGGCGACGGCCGCGAACTCCGCGGCGAGGACGCGCTGTTGCCGCAGGGCCGCAAACGCCGCGCCGGCCTGTCGCTGTTCGCGATCCGCTTCCATTTGGGGGAGGGCGTGCAGGTCTCCCCTACCGCGGACGGCCTCGGCGCGATCCTCCGCTTGCCGGGCGGTCCCTTGTGGCAATTCCGCTGCCGCGGCGGCGCGCTGGTGGTCGAGGACAGCGTCTGGATCGACGCCGACGGTCGCCCGGTCGCGACGCAGCAACTGATGATCACAGGCGAAGCCGCGGCCGGCGGCGCGAGTGTGAGCTGGGCGCTGAAGAAGGCCTGACTGCCACACCATCGAGATTAACGCGCCACCCCGGCGAAGGCCGGGGCCCAATTGGGAAACGTCGCTAACCGGGGACGGCACTCCGTTATTGCCACCTTTCCACTTGGACCCCGGCCTTCGCCGGGGAGGAACTACCTTTGTTGAGTGGCTGGACAGAGCAAAGGAGCCTGTTCCCCAACGTCAACCAACGCTAAGGCACCGCCGCACGGCGACCCCCGACGAAAGACCCTCATGACCAGCATCCCGAACACCCTCCCCATTCGGCGCGCGCTCCTGTCCGTCTCCGACAAGACCGGGATCGTCGATCTCGGCAAGGCGCTGGCGAGCCACGGCGTCGAACTCGTCTCCACCGGCGGCACCGCCACCGCGCTCCGCGCCGCCGGCCTCACGGTGCGTGACGTCAGCGAACTCACCGGCTTCCCCGAGATGATGGACGGCCGCGTCAAGACGCTCCACCCGATGGTCCACGGCGGCCTGCTCGCGGTCCGCGACGATGCCGGCCACGCCGCCTCGATGGCCGAGCACAAGATCGGCGCGATCGATCTCGTGATCGTCAACCTCTACCCGTTCGAAGCCACCGTCGCGAAGGGTGCCGACCGCGACACCATCATCGAGAACATCGACATCGGCGGCCCCAGCATGGTGCGCTCGGCCGCCAAGAACCACGCCTATGTCGCGATCGTCACCGACCCCGCCGACTACGCACTCGTCTCCGGCGGCACCACGACACTCGAAGACCGCAAGAAGCTCGCAGCCAAGGCCTTCGCCACCACCGCCGCCTACGACTCCGCCATCGCGACATGGTTCGGCACGGTAGATCAGGCCGAGGAATTCCCCGCCACCCTGCCGATCACGCTGAAGCGCGGCGACAGCTTGCGCTACGGCGAGAACCCGCACCAGTCCGCCGCCTTCTACACGGCAACAGGCAACGTCCGCGGCATCGGCCAGGCCCGCCAGCTCCAGGGCAAGGCGCTCAGCTACAACAACCTCAACGACGCCGACGCCGCGCTCGAACTCATCGCCGAATTCCGCGACGCCGAGCCCTCGGTGGTGATCGTGAAGCACGCCAACCCCTGCGGCGTCGCCACCGGCGCCACGCTCGCCGACGCCTATGCCGCGGCGTTCGCCTGTGACACGGTGTCGGCATTCGGCGGCATCATCGCCGTGAACCGCACGCTCGACGCCGAGACCGCGCGCCAGATAACCGGCATCTTCACCGAAGTCGTCGTCGCCCCCGATGCCGACGAGGACGCGATCGCGCTGTTCGCCGCCAAGAAGAACCTCCGCCTGCTGCTGACCGGCGACCTCCCCGATCCCGCCCGCCTCGGCTTGACGGCAAAGTCGATCGCTGGCGGCTGGCTCGTCCAGGGTCGCGACAACGGCACGCCGGGTGAGTTGAAGGTCGTCACCAAGCGCCAGCCGACGCCGCAGGAACTCCTCGACTGCCGCTTCGCCTGGACCGTCGCCAAGCACACCAAGTCCAACGCGATCGTCTACGCCAAGGACGGCAGCACCGCGGGCATCGGCGCGGGCCAGATGAACCGCCTCGAATCCGCGCGCATCGCCGCATGGAAGGCGAAGGACGCGGCAGAGAAGGCCGGCTGGTCGACCCCGCGCACGATCGGCTCGGCGGTCGCCTCCGACGCATTCTTCCCCTTCGCCGACGGCCTGCTCGCGGCGGTGGAAGCCGGTGCGACCGCAGTGATCCAGCCCGGCGGCTCGATCCGCGACGCCGACGTCATCGCTGCAGCGGACGAAGCCGGCCTCGCGATGGTCTTCACCGGCATGCGCCACTTCCGCCACTGAGTTGGGCATGGGGCCGGCGGGGGCAAGCAAACCCCGCCGCCCCCACCCACTCCGTCATGCCGGGCTCGTTCCGGCATCCACGGTCCCGCAAACCAAACGCTGGCGAGTACGCCGATCGGTGGATGCCGGAGCAAGCCCGGCATGACGGGGAGGTGCCCGTTTTTCGAGCACCCGCACCGCACTGCACAAGTTTTAACCGCAAAACCCCCGCTGCCCGCTCTCCGAGCACACCTCACCCCTCCGCACCGCAACTGGCACGCACATTGCGAGGCTCTCACCATACAACTGGGGAAGGGGCGCGATGAAACTCGTCATTGCCATCATCAAGCCGTTCAAGCTCGACGAGGTGCGCGAAGCGCTCACCACGATCGGCGTGGCGGGCATGACGGTCACCGAGGTCAAGGGGTTCGGCCGTCAGAAGGGCCAGACCGAGATCTATCGGGGGGCCGAGTACAGCACCAACATGGTGCCGAAGATCAAGATCGAGGTGGTCTGCGCCGCCAGCCTGTCCGACCGCGTGGTCGAGGCGATCCAGGCATCGGCGAACACTGGCGCGATCGGCGACGGCAAGATTTTCGTGCTCGACGTCGGCCAGGCAGTGCGGATCCGCACCGGCGAAACCGACGATTCAGCGCTCTGAGGGGGGACGAGATGAAGCATGATTTGAAAAAGGCCGCCGTCGCGGCTCTAGGGTTCGGCGCGGCGATGATCGCCGCAGCACCCGCCTGGGCGCAGGACGTCGCGGCACCCGTAGCCCCGGTCGCTGCGCCCGTGGTCGCGACCGTGAACAAGGGCGACACCGCCTGGATGATGACGTCGACGCTGCTGGTGTTGATGATGATCGTCCCCGGCCTCGCGCTGTTCTACGGCGGCCTCACCCGGTCGAAGAACATGCTGTCGACGATGACCCAGATCGGCGCGGTCGCGTGTCTCGCGATGCTGTTGTGGGTGATGTACGGCTACACGATGGCGTTCGGCGACGGCGGCGGCGAGTATATCTCGGGCTTCGGCAAGGCGCTGCTCCGCGGCATCACGCCCGACTCTACCGCGGCCACATTCACCGCGGGCGTCGCGATCCCCGAATATGTCTTCATCTGCTTCCAGATGACGTTCGCCGCGATCACCGTCGCGCTCGTGCTCGGCTCGGTCGTCGAACGGATGAAGTTCTCGGCGGTGATGGTGTTCGCCATCGTCTGGCTGACGATCGTGTACTTCCCGGTCGCGCACATGGTGTGGGCATCGGGCGGCAAGTTCTTCAAGATGGGCGCGCTCGATTTCGCCGGCGGCACCGTGGTGCACATCAACGCCGGTGTCTCGGCGCTCGTGGCGGCGCTGATCCTCGGCAAGCGCCTCGGCTATCCCACCGATCGCATGGCGCCGCATTCGCTGACGATGACCGGCATCGGCACCGGGCTGCTGTGGGTCGGCTGGTTCGGCTTCAACGCCGGCTCGGCGCTCGAGGCGAACGGTTCGGCCGGGCTCGCGATGCTCAACACCTTCGTCGCCACCGCCTCGGCGGGCCTGGCCTGGATGCTGATCGAGCGCGTCAACGGCCACAAGGGCTCGGCACTCGGCTTCTGCTCGGGCATCATCGCCGGCCTCGTCGCGGTGACGCCGGCGGCGGGCAACTCGGGCCCGTTCGGTGCGATCATCCTCGGCGCGGTCGCGTCGGTGGTCTGCTACTACGCCGTGACGGTCCTCAAGCCGAAGCTCGGCTATGACGATGCGCTCGACGCGTTCGGCATCCACGGCATCGGCGGCATGATCGGCGCGATCGGCACCGGCATCGTCTACTCGCCAGCGTTCGGCGGCCCCGGCAAGCCCGATTTCGACATGGGCCACCAGCTCTTCGTCCAGGTCGCGGCAGTCGCCACGACGATCGTCTGGGCGGCGATCGGCACCGTCATCGCGATCTACATCGCCAAGGCGCTGACCGGCTTGCGGGTCTCCGAGGAAGTCGAGCGCGAAGGCCTCGATCTCGGCGAGCACGGCGAACGCGCCTACGACTAGTTCGGTAGCGGGCCACCCGAGCCCGCACCCACGACGTTCCTCCTGCGGACAACCTTGGCTCGGTGTGGCAACACACCGGGCCATTTTTTATGGCGATCGAAGTAGTACTTCGATCGAGTTTGTGGGGGAGCGAGCGCTTAAGCTCGTTGTTCTCCCGCGAACGCGGGAGCCCAGGACCAAGCAAGGCGACGACGGTTAGATTCCCCTCCCGCTTGCGGGAGGGGTTAGGGGAGGGGCCGACGTACGTACCGGCGTCCGGTCCATGAGGCTAACCCCTCCCCCGACCCCTCCCGCAAGCGGAAGGGGAGCAGAAGAGTGCCGTCTCCCCGCATCGGTCGACACTCAAGTCCTATGCGCCAGCACTTCCCCGACGGAGCCCCGATACGACCAGTGCAAACACCCCCGTTTGTGCTGAGTAGCGTCCGAGTAGCTCCGCCAGGAGCGTATCGAGGGCGCGTATCGCAGCACAGGCCCCGTGGGCCAACCTGTCCTTCGATACGCCGCTTCGACAAGCTCAGCAGCTACGCAGAACGAACGGGGAGGGGGAGCGGGGCGAAAGACGGGGGAGCGCATAAGCGGCGACCCCAACAAAAGCCCGCGCCTAAACCCGCACGCCCTTCGGCGCCAACCGCCGGATATCGAGCACATCGACCCGCGACAGCATCACCGCGCCGAGCATCTTGTCGCCGGTCTCGACTAAAATCCCCTCGTGCGTCGCGCGCACCGTTCGCCACGCGACCTCGCGCACCGCGAGCCGCTTGCCGACCCGCTTCACCGCCGCGACCCGCCCGTCGTCCGCCACCGCCAGCGCACCCTGGCCATCCGCGCCGACCACGGCGCCCGCCACCGCGAACCCGTGCAACTGCGCCTGCGCCGCGTCCGCCGCCTCTTCCGGCGTCTCGATCTTTACGACCCGTCGCCCCCGAACGAACGCCCAGGCAGTGACGAGACCAACGATCACCAGCACGGCCACGACCGAGCCGCCGATCGCATAGGGCCCGACCAGATAGGGCCCGATCGCGACCTGGCTCATCGCGGCCCTGCGAGCGCGTCCAGCATCGGGCGGATACCGCGCAGATCATACCCGGCGTCCTCGGCCTGCGCGAGCAACAGGTTCGGATTCCGCCCCGCCTTCGCCGCCGCCAGCGCCCACAAATTGCAGCTCCGCGTCCCCGATCGACAATACGCCAGCACAGGCCCGTCCGAATCCGTCAGCGCCTGCGTCATCGCGTCGATCTGCGGATGCGAGAACCCCGCATGCGTCACCGGAATCGAGACGTATCTGAGCCCAGCCGCTTCCGCCGCCGCGCGGATCGCGTCACCCGAAGGCTGCCCCGCATCCTCGTCATCCGGACGATTGTTGACGATGGTCTTGAACCCAGCCGCAGCGATCTCCGCGACCTGCTCGACCGCGATCTGCGGCGCGACCGAAATACTTTCGTTTATATGCCGTATCATGCGGACTCGCGGATCACCTGGAGGAAGGCATCCCCATAGGCGTCGAGTTTCCGCGCGCCAATGCCTGATAACAGGCTGAGCTCGGCGCGCGACGCCGGCCGCTGCCGCGCAATGTCACGCAGAACCGAATCGTGGAAGATCACATACGGCGGAACGCCCGCTTCCTTCGCCAGATCGCGCCGCCGCACGCGCAACGCTTCGAACAGCGGATCGTCGACCGGGTTCGGCACAGCGCCAACCGCCCCCTTCCGCCGCCGCTCGCGTTTGGGCGGCACGACGATAGACACCGCCGCCTCGCCCTTGAGGATAGCCTTCGCCGCCGGCCCGAACTCAAGCCCGCCATGCGGATTGGTGCGCAGCGCATCCTTCAGCATCAGCGCGCGCGAAACGGGCTTCAGCAACGCCACCTCGTCGCCATCGACGATCCCGTACACCGACAGCGCCTCATGCCCGTTCATCAGGCTGCGCTCCGACGACACCCCCGTCAGGATCCCCTCGATGTACCCCACGCCGAACATCTGCCCGGTGCGGAACACCGCCGACAGGAATTTGCGCGCAGTCTCGGTCGCATCCACCGCATCGACGTTACCGAGGCAATTGTCGCAATTCCCGCAATCCTCGAGCCGCTCCTCGCCGAAATGCTTGAGCAGGATCCGCCGCCGGCACCCGGCCGTCTCGACCAGCCCGCCCATCGCGGTCAGCCGCTGCCGCTCGCCCGCCTGCCGCTCGGGCTCGACCTCGCCGATCCGCTGCCGGGCACGCGCGAAATCCTCCGCGCCCCAGAACAGATGCGCGATCGCCGGGTCGCCATCACGCCCCGCGCGCCCGGTCTCCTGGTAATAGGCCTCGATCGATTTCGGCAGCCCGGCATGCGCCACGAACCGCACGTCGGGCTTGTCGATCCCCATCCCGAACGCGACCGTAGCGCAGATCACCATGTCCTCGCTCGCGACGAAATCCGCCTGGTTCTTCGCGCGAACCTGCGGATCGAGCCCGGCATGATACGCCCGCGTCGGCCGCCCGCTCCGCCCCAGCGCCTCCGCCAGCTTCTCGGTCGCCGCCCGCGTCTGCGCGTACACAATGCCCGGCCCCGGGATCTTCTCGAGGATATCCGCGATCTGCCGATTGACGTTGTCGCGCCCCGAAATCGCATAGCGGATGTTCGGCCGGTCGAACCCCGACACGATCAGCCCCTCCTGCGAGATCCCCAACTGCTCGAGGATATCGGCGCGGGTATGCGCGTCGGCGGTCGCGGTCAGCGCGAGCCGCGGCACATCCGGAAAACTATCGAGCAGAGGCCGCAGCAACCGGTAGTCCGGCCGGAAATCATGCCCCCACTCGCTGACGCAATGCGCCTCGTCGATCGCGAACAAGCTGAGCTTGGCCTGGCTGAGCAGGTTGCGAAAACTCTCGTTCGAAGCCCGTTCCGGAGCGACGTATAGCAGGTCGAGATCGCCCGCGCGGAACCGCGCGATCGTCTCCTCGCGGTTCGTATCGACCGATGTCAGCGTCGCCGCCTTGATCCCGACCGCGGTGGCCGCGCGCAACTGGTCGTGCATCAGCGCGATCAGCGGCGACACGACCACGCACGTCCCCTCCAGCATCGTCGCCGGCAACTGGTAGCATAGCGACTTCCCCGCGCCCGTCGGCATCACCGCCAGTGTCCGCTGCCCCGCGAGCACCCGGTCGACGACATCGCGCTGCACGCCGCGGAAATCGGGGAAACCGAAGATGCGCTGGAGATCGGGGAGGGGGTCGAGTGCCATTGCCGCCTAGGTAGCGATCCTCGGGGCGATGTCGAGGAGACTGGGGGTGTTATCGCGAGGAGGCCGGGGGTTTAACACCCCGACCCTCTTAGCATGCACCTCCCCGGCGGCGGCCGGGGTCCAGTTGGGAGACGTTGCCGACTGAGAGCATCCAGTTGTTACGACAACCTTTCCAACTGGACCCCGGCCTCCGCCGGGGAGGTGCGTCTATCTCTAGTCGACTGCACTCAAATAGTTAGCCATCTTGCTAATTAGCTGCTTCACGAATAAACCAAGCACATGGACTCGGTCTTCGACGCCCTCGCGCACCCGACGCGCCGCCGTATTCTCGAACTGCTCAAAGGCGGCGCGATGACCGCTGGCGCGCTTGCCGAAGCATTCGCGGTGTCGAAGCCGACCATGTCGAACCACTTCGCCAAGCTGAAGGCCGCCGGCCTCATCCAGGCCGAGAATCGCGGCACGTCGATCGTCTACACGCTCGATTTGTCGGTGATGGAGGAGGTGGTGATGGGCTTCATGGGCCGGCTCCGCGTCGGCGACGCACACGAAAAGGGCAGCGAGACATGCGTTACCGGGACCTGATGATCGCGTCGGCGCTGACCGCCGCGACGCTGGCGATCGTCGCCGCGATCGCGCTCGGCCGCTTCCCCGCGGGCACGCAACTACCGACCCACTGGGGCGGCAACGGCCTGCCCGATCGCTTCGCCAGCGCGAGCAGGGCATTGTTCACGCCCGTCGCGCTGACAGTCGGCCTCTCGCTGTTCATGGCGGCACTGCCGTCGCTCGAACCGTTGCAGGACAAGCTCGAACAGTCCGCGCCGCTTTATCGCACCGCCTGGGCCGGGCTGCTTGGCATGATGGCCTTGTCCGAAGCGCTGGTCGCCGCCCCGGCGTTCGGTTTCGTGTTTCCCCCGACGACGATGCTCGCCGGCCTGGGCGCGTTCCTCGTCGCGATCGGCAACGTCCTGCCCAAGTCGCGCCCCGGCTTCTTCGTCGGCATCCGCACCCCCTGGGCGATCGTCGATCCCGACAACTGGATCGCCACGCATCGCTATGCCAGCCGCATCATGATGGCCGCGGGTCTCGCGATCATCGTCCTCGCCGCGCTGCCGATGCAGGGCGAAACCCGCACGGCCGTCTTCCGCGCGCTGCTGCTGGTGATGGTCGCGACGCCGGTTCTCTATTCGTTCTTCTACTGGCGCCGCACCCGCCGCGCGCAATAGATCGAGATCCGGTCGGGTTGTCGTGGTCCCGTCATGGACCGGCACAACTTCCCTGCGCATCCTCCCACGTTCAATCCGGGGGGACGCGCATGGAACTGAACATCAGGCTGGCCGAGCTGCAAAAGCGCACGATCGAACACCGCGAAGTCCTCCTGACCGAGGAAGCGGCGAAGACCGCGCTAGTGATGCCGTTCCTCCAGTCGCTCGGCTACGACGTCTTCAACCCGTCCGAGGTCGTCCCCGAATTCACCGCGGACGTCGGCACCAAGAAGGGCGAGAAGGTCGACTACGCGATCTGCGCGGGCGGGAAAGTGTCGATCCTGATCGAGTGCAAGCCCTCGTCGGTCCAGCTCAACGTCAATCACGCCGGCCAACTCTTCCGCTATTTCAGCGTCACCGACGCGCGTCTCGCGGTGCTCACCAACGGCGTCGTGTACCAGTTCTATTCGGACATCGAACGCCCGAACAAGATGGACGACAAGCCGTTCTTCACCTTCACGATGGACGCGATCAAGCCCGGCGACATCCGCACGCTCGAGAAATTCACCAAGGCCGCGTTCGACATCGACAAGATCGTCCAGGAGGCCGGCAACCTCAAGACGCAGTCGCTGATCCGTCTCGAACTGGAGAAGGAGTTCGCCGAGCCCTCCGACGAGTTCGTCCGGATGATGGCGTAGCGCGTCCATGGCGGGCGCCTGACGCCTGCGATCAAGGACGGTTTCGCCAAGCTGCTCGCGCCGGCGATCGCCGCTCTGATACGCGATTTCGTCAACGAACGCCTGTCGTCGGCGCTGAAGGCGTCGAGCCCGGTCGAGGACCTGCCTGCGGGGGCGTCCGACGACCCCTCGGACGGCGACGGCATCGTCACCACGCAGGAGGAGATTTCCGGCTTCCACATCATCCAGGCGATCGCCTCGCGCCTGGTCGACCCGAAACGCGTGATCGTCCGCGACGCGAAGTCGTATTGCGCGATCCTGCTCGACGACAATAATCGGAAAACGGTCGCGCGGATGCACTTCAACGGGATTACCACCAAGTATCTCGGGATGTTCGCCGGCAAGGACGAAACGCGGCATCTGCTGTCGGACCTGACGCATATCTACCAATATTCGAGCGCGATCGAGGCGCGCTTGCGCGAACTGGACCCGTCGATTCCGGCGTAGTCCGGCATGGAATGAAGCAACGCCTCACCTCCGTTCCCGCGAAAGCGGGGGCCCAGGATCAAGCAGCGCCCCGTCCGCCCTTCCTGCCCCCCCGCGTTCGCAAGGGAACGGAAGCGTTACCGCACTCCGCGCTACTCGCCGTTAGCGCTCCATTCATCCCCCAGACACCAACCACCCCGGCGAAGGCCGGGGCCCAATTGGGGAACGTTGCTAACGGATGGTAGCGCGTCGTTATTACCACCTTTCCAATTGGGCCCCGGCCTTCGCCGGGGTGGCGGTCTGAGAAACGTAAGAGTCCCAAAAGGCCGTCACCAAACGTGTTTCCCCGCGAAGGCGGGGACCCAGACTGGGCTCCCGCCTTCGCGGGAGAACAAGGAGGCTGCCGTTCGAATGAGACCGACGTACTTGCTTTACGGGATGAGAACGGAACACTCCCGACGCAGCGGGAGCGGCGGCACGCTATAACCGTCGGCTACCCACGGCTACCCGCGCACCTACTCCGCCGCCAACGCCCCATCGTCATCACCAGCCCGCTCCTGCGCCTGTCGGTTCCACATCTCCGCATACACGCCGCCCTCCCGCAGCAGCTCGCCATGCGTTCCCTTCTCGACGATCCGCCCCGCCTCCAGCACGACGATCTGGTCCGCATGCACCACCGTGGAGAGCCGGTGCGCAATCACGATCGTCGTGCGCCCGCGCTCGATCGCCTCCAGCGTGTCGAGGATCTCCGCCTCGGTCCGGCTGTCCAGCGCCGACGTTGCCTCGTCCAGAATCAAGATCGGCGGGTTCTTGAGCAGCGTCCGCGCGATCGCCACGCGCTGTTTCTCGCCACCCGACAGCTTCAACCCACGCTCGCCGACCCGCGTCTCATACCCGAGCGGCTGGCGCTCGATGAACCCGGCAATCGCCGCACCCTTCGCCGCAACCTCGACCTCAGGCGTCTCCGCACCCTCACGACCATAGGCGATATTATACCCGATCGTGTCGTTGAACAGCACCGTATCCTGCGGCACGATCCCGATCGCAGCGCGCAAAGATGCCTGTCGAACCTCCGAAATGTCCTGCCCGTCGACGGTAATCTGCCCGCCCGTCAGGTCGTAGAACCGGTACAGCAACCGCGCGAGCGTCGACTTCCCCGCCCCCGACGGCCCCACCACCGCCAGCGTAGATCCCGCCGGCACATCCAGATCCAGATCGCGCAGGATCGGCCGCCCGACATCATACCCGAACGACACCCCCTCGAACCGCACATGCCCCGCGCTCACCGCCAGCGCTGGCGCGCCCGGCGCATCGACCACGGTCGCCGGCGTATCGATCAGGTCGAACATCGCCGCCATGTCGAGCGCACCCTGCCGGATCGTGCGATACACCATCCCCAGCAGGTCGAGCGGCCGGAACAGCTGCGCCAGCAGCGTCGACACGAACACCACGTCGCCCGCCGACGCCTCGCCGCGGCTCCACCGCCACACGACGAAGCCCATGCCGCCCGCCAGCATCACGTTGGTGATCAGCGCCTGGCCGAGGTTCAGCCACGCGAGCGAATTCTCGCTTTTCACCGCCGCCTCGGAATATGCCGTGATCGCGCTGTCGTAGCGCCGCGCCTCGCGCTCCTCGGCGCCGAAATATTTCACCGTCTCGAAGTTCAACAGCGAATCCACCGCATGCGCGACCGCGCCGGTATCGAGGTCGTTCATCCGCGCGCGCAGCGCATTGCGCCAGTCGGTCACCATCCGAGTGAAGAGGATGTAGCCGACCACCATCACGACGGTCGCGACGACCAGCGGCCAGCCGAACTTGGTCCAGAACAGCCCGAGCACCAGCACGAGCTCGAACACCGTCGGCGCGATGTTGAACAGCAGGAAATACAGCATCGTATCGATGCTCTTGGTCCCACGCTCGACCACCTTGGTGACCGCGCCCGTCCGCCGCGACAGGTGAAAATCGAGGCTCAGCGCATGCAGATGGCGAAACACCTGCGCCGCCAGCCGCCGCGATGCGTCCTGCCCGACGCGCTCGAACACCGCGTTGCGCAGATTGTCGAACAATGTCGTCCCGAACCGCGACGCCGCGTACCCGACCACCAGCAACACGACGAGCGTCACCGCCCCGCGATCGTTCCCCGCCATCCGGTCCACCGCGTACTTCAACGTGAACGCGGCGCCGAAAACCTGGATCAGCTTCGACGCGATCACCAGCAGCATCGCGACGACGATCCGCGCCTTCAGCTTGGGCTGCCCCGCCGGCCACAGGAACGGCAGGAAGCGGCGGAGCGTCGGCAGCAACGGCTGGTCCGCGCGGGTGGAGGTGTAGGTGTCAGGTGGCATGGATCGATGCGATGTAGGCGCAGTCAAGCCCCGGCGAAAGCAGTTGGCGGAACAATCCTGCCACTTCGTCGCTTTTGTTATCGTGTCCGATGTCGGCCACGTCGCCTGCCACCGCGAGCCACTGGAGAATGAAATGGAACCGCTGTTCTACGTCATGGCCATCATGGGCTGCGGTGACGGCAATGTGAACTGCACCGAGGCTCGCGTGATCCCGGCGCGCTACGAAACGATGGCCCAGTGCCGCGCGGCGCTGCCCGACCAGTTGGCGCAGAACACCGACGTTCCGTACCCGATGATCGGTGCGAACTGCCGTGCACAAGGCCAGTTGATGGCCAAGACCGGCAAGGCTAAGCCACAGGGCTAGACTGTTTCCCCGCGAAGGCGGGGACCCAGACTGGACTCCCGCCTTCGCGGGAGAACAAACTACCATTGATGATTACCTAGGCCGCGTCCACAACCGAGTATCCCGCTTAGTCCGCGGATACAGCGTGTCCCGCCGAGCCGCCTCCCGCGCCGCCGTTGCGATAAACCCCAGCTTCTGCATCCCCGACGTCGTCACCCTGTGATCCCAAGCGTGCTCCCCCCGAGCCGCCACGGTCCGCCCGATCGCCCCATAAATTCCCGCCGCCGACAACACCGCCCAGGCCGAGCGAAATGACAGCGCCGGCGTCCCCTCCCGCGCACTCGCTTCGAACGCCGCAGCCCGATCCGCCATCCGCTTCGTCAGCACCGCGAGGCGCGAGCGAAACGGCGGCTTCATGTGCTGCCCCGGTGGAAAATCCATCTCGACCAGCCATTCCTCGGGCAGGTAGCACCGCCCGACCCGGTCATCCTCCTCGACATCGCGCGCGATATTGGCGAGCTGGAACGCCATCCCCAGGTCGCACGCACGGTCGAGTGTGTCCTCGTCGTCGGGATCGACCCCCATCGCAATCGCCATCATGCACCCGACGACACCCGCGACATGGTAGCAATATTTGTACAGGTCGTTCTCCGACCGCGGCCGCCACTCGCGCGCATCCAGCGCAAACCCCTCGACCAGATCGCGCGCGAATCGCTTCGGGAGCCGAGTCTCGGCGGCAAAGATCCGCAGCGCATCGAACGCCGGCTCGCCGACGACTTCGCCCGCCAGCGCCTGCTCGGTCATCGCCGACAGCGCGACCAGCCGAGCCGGGGCGTCCTCGACGACGGTCATGCCATGCCCATGATCCTGACCATCGGCAATATCGTCGCACCGCCGGCACCACGCGTACAACAGCCACGCCCGCTCGCGCGTCGGCTTGTCGAACAACAGGCTGGCGGCGGCAAAACTCTTCGACCCGCGCGAAATCGACTCATGCGCAGTAGCCACGATCGCCTCGCGCGAGGGCAGGGGGTGGTTCACGCCCTACCCCCCAACGCTACCATTATTACAGGCACCACCCCGGCGGAGGCCGGGGCCCAATTGGAAAGGTTGAAGTAACGATGCGCAACGCAAACCAATTCACGTTCCCCAATTGGGCCCCGGCCTCCGCCGGGGTGGAGCAGGGTGTCGACGTGCGATCCGAAGACCCTCACAGATCCGACGCGTTCATCCGCACGATCGGCTGCGTCGGCACATGCTCCGCCATCCGGTCGAGCAACACCTCCAGCGTATCCGCCACGATCAGCAGATCCCGGTGCTGCGGCCGCAGGAACCCAACCTCGCCCATCTTCTCCCAGAACGCGATCAGGTGGTCGTAATAGCCGGCGGTATTGAGCAACCCGACCGGATCCGCATGATAGCCAAGCTGCGCCCAGCTCAGCGCCTCCCACAGCTCGTCCATCGTCCCCGTCCCGCCCGGGATCGTCACGAACCCGTCGGAAAGATCGGTAAACATCTGCTTGCGCTGATGCATGCCGCTGACGACGTGCAACTCGGTCAGCCCACGATGCGCGACCTCCGCATCGACCAGCGCCTGAGGAATAACCCCGATAACCTCCCCGCCGCCCTCAAGCGCGCCATCCGCAATCGCACCCATCAGCCCGGTCCGCCCACCGCCATAAACAAGGCCGATCCCCCGCGCGGCAAAAGCCAGCCCCAGCGCGCGAGCGCCCTCGATGTAGGTGGGATCAGCCGGCGTAGCCGACCCGCAATACACAGCAAGTCTCTTCATCCCGCCTCGCTAGGGGAAGCGCGCACGGTGCTGCAAGGGAAGATTTTGTTCGCGCAGAGGCGCAGAGGCGCGGAGATGTGGCGCTTGTCGCGCAGCGACTGCCCGATCACCTTCGACGAACAGATAGTTGTGTCTGCCGACCGAAAAACCGGATGCAACAATCTCCGCGCCTCCGCGCCTCTGCGCGAACAAATTTCCTACTTCTCGCCCTCAAGCATCAACCGAGCAGTCGCCTTCGCACTCCCCACAACCCCAGGAATCCCAGCCCCCGGATGCGTCCCAGCCCCCACGAAGTACAAATTCGGAATATGCTCGTCGCGGTTGTGCACCCGGAAATACGCGCTCTGCGCCAGCACCGGCTCCAGCGAGAACGCGCTACCCAGATGCGCATTGAGATCCTCCGCGAAATCCTTCGGCGCGTACGAGAATTTCGTCACGATCCGCTCATAAATGTCCGGGATCAACCGCCGCCCGATCTCGTCGAGGATGCGCTTCTCCAGGATCGGCGCGATCTCGTCCCAGTCGACCGGGAATTTCCCGAGATGCGGCACCGGCGCCAACGCATAGAACGTCGAATGCCCCTCCGGCGCCAGCGAAGGATCGGTGACGGTCGGATGATGCAGGTACAGCGAGAAATCTTCCGACAGCACGCCGTGATCGTAGATGTCCTCGAGCAGCCCCTTATAGCGCGGCCCGAACAGGATCATGTGGTGCGGAATGCCCGGCCACGTGCCCTTGATCCCGAAATGCACGACGAACAGCGACGGCGAATATTTCTTCCGCTCGAGCGACCCGGTCTTCCGCTTCGCACTGCGCGAGGTCGCCAGCAGGTCGCGATAGGTGTGCATGATGTCGCTGTTCGCCGCGATCGCATCCGCCTGACCCGACCACCCGCTCGCCGTCGTCACGCCCGTCGCGCGATCGCCCAGAGTCTCGATCGACGTCACCGGATCGTCGAGCCGCAGCACGCCGCCCAGCCGCTCGAACTGCGTCACCAGCGCCGCCACCAGCCGGTTGGTCCCGCCACGCGCGAACCACACCCCGCCATCACGCTCCAGCTTGTGGATCAGCGCATAGATTGCGCTCGTCGTCATCGGGTTGCCGCCGACCAGCAGCGTATGGAACGACAACGCCTCGCGCAGCTTCTCCGACTTCACGAAGCTCGACACGATCGAATAGACCGACCGCCACGCCTGGTATTTCGCCAGCGCCGGTGCCGCCTTGATCATCGACCCGAAGTCGAGGAACGCGACATGGCCGAGCTTCTCATAGCCCTCGTGGAACACCCCTGCCGAATATTGCAGGAACTTCTCGTACCCCGCCCAGTCGCCGGGATGCAGCTTCTCGATCTCGGCGCGCATCTGCACGTCGTCGTTGGTGTAGTCGAAGTTCGTCCCGTCGGGCCAGTTCAGCCGGTAGAACGGCAGCACCGGATCGAGCGTCACGTCCTCGCTCATGTCCCGCCCGGTCAGCGCCCACAGCTCGCGCAGGCAATCCGGATCGGTGATGACGGTCGGCCCTGCGTCGAAGGTAAAGCCGTCGCGCTCCCAATAATACCCGCGCCCACCCGGCTTGTCGCGGCTCTCGACGATCGTCGTCTGCACGCCCGCGGATTGCAGCCGGATCGCGAGCGCCAGCCCGCCAAACCCTGCGCCGATGACTATTGCGGTCTTCATGATGACATACTGCCTGCGATGGCGCGGACGGCGCGCACGATGGGGACGGGGGGCTTGCCGGTGAGAACGCGAGCCTTGTCGGAGAGCGTCGAGCGTCCGGCGTAGAAACGGCCGATGAGCGAGGGTGAGAGACGGTAGAAGCGCTCGAGGATGCGGTAGCGTTCCTCCGGCTCGGCGGCACGGAACAACATCGTGTCGAGCATCCGGTAGAAGCCGCGCGACTTCCACGTCGCCCGCGCCATCGCATGCGTCGCATCGTGGAGTTTCGCGCCCGAGAAATCGTCGAGGCCCGCCAGCATCGAAGCGGTCCGCACCGCATCGGGCAGCGAGTACCCCGTGGTCGGATGGAACATCCCCGCACGCATTCCGGCCTTGGCGACATGCGCTCCGCCAGAGCGCCAATACGCCTCGAAATCACCACCCATCGCCACCGGCAGCACGCCCGACTCTTCGCGCACGACGCTATCGACCGACCAGCCGCGCGCCGTGACATAGTCATCGATCCGCTCGCCCAGCACCGGAATATCGAGATCCGGCGTGTCGCTATAATAGGTGTCCTCGACGAACATCCGGTCCGCGCTGAACGGCAGGCAGTAGACGAACCGATACCCGTCGATCTGCGGAATGGTCGCGTCCATCACCATTGGCCGCAGGCTTTCGTGCGGCACGCTCAGCGCCAGTTCACGCCCGAGAAACTTCTGCCACGCCAGATCGAGCAGCGACAGATCGCCCGGTCCTCGCGCATCGATCACGCTGGTCGCCTCGATCCGGTCGCCATCCGCCATCACCACCGCGGTCGGACTCGCGCCCGACACTTTCCGTCCCAGCATCAACGCATGCGGCGGCAGCACGCGGCGTACCTCGCGGTCGAGCCGCTCGCTCTCGATCGAATAATAGGTCGCGTCGATCGTCCGCGCATGCGCCGGAAACCGCACGTCATACCCGCGCCACGCATGCACCACGAGCGGCGCGACGATCCAGCGATCCGCCTGCGCCACGTCGCTGCCGAAGAACGACCAGAGATGATTGCCGCCGACGACCGTTGCGGAGTCGATCAGCCGCACGTCGAGCGCGGGGTGCCTGGCCTTGAGCGCCAGCGCGATCATCCCGCCGGCCAGGCCCGCGCCGACGATCGCGACGTCGCAGGAGATCGTCGATGCCATCCGCTCGGACTAGCGCAAAGCAGC
Organism: Sphingomonas sp. PP-CE-3A-406; assembly: GCF_003688625.1. Taxonomy (GTDB): domain Bacteria; phylum Pseudomonadota; class Alphaproteobacteria; order Sphingomonadales; family Sphingomonadaceae; genus Sphingomonas. Next base: position 168,827 of record NZ_RCWY01000003.1, on the reverse strand, counting down.
GAGCACGAAAACAGGCTTTCCGAAGCAATCGCGGCCTAAGACAACCTGCATTGCCAGACGCGTGGGGGAGGCGAGGGAGGTGGGGCGGCAGACAGGAAAGGATAACCTACCGATCCTCCCCCGCAAGGGGGAGGTGGCAGGCGTTTGCCTGACGGAGGGGGAGGACAGGGAACCGCCGTGCCGGGGCCTCCCCCTCCGTCACCTCCGGCGACACCTCCCCCTGGCGGGGGAGGATTGCTGAATCCCCTGGAGGGGGGAGGACCGAACGATCGAGGATCGCGCCGTCCGCAGGGAAAAGCCGCTCTTGCCCCCCTCCTTGGAAGGGAGGGGCTGGGGGTGGGTCGGCGTCCGCATACCGCACGCGAGTGGCTAAAGCTGGCCGACCCACCCCCGACCCCTCCCTTCCAGGGAGGGGAGAGTACGTGGCGACGATACCCCTCCCTCCAGAAAGCGGAGCGGCCCAGCAACGGATACCCCTCGATCAAGATCACCCTTAGACAGCAAGAATGCACGCCCCCAAATCCGCCCCCACGCTCACCACCGCGCGCCTGACGCTAACCGCCCACGCCGCCACCGACCTCGAAGACTGCGCCGCGATGTGGACCGACCCGCGCGTCTACGTGATGATCGGCGGCCAGCCGCGCACCCGCGAGGACGTCTGGATCCGCCTGCTCCGCTCGATCGGCCAATGGACTGTGTTCGGCTACGGCAGCTGGATCGCCCGCGATACGGCCACAGGCCAGTTGATCGGCGAACTCGGCCTGATCGAGGCCCGCCGCGCGATCGAGCCCTCGATCGACGCAGCACCCGAAGTCGGCTGGACGCTGACCGGCGACGCGCAAGGCAAGGGCTACGCCTCCGAAGCGCTCGCCGCGATCCTTGCCTGGACCGACACGCGTATCCCCGCGACGACTTGCATCATAGACCCCGCCAACGCCCCCTCGATCCGGCTCGCCGAGCGCCTCGGCTACCGCCTGCGCACGACGGGCACGTACCGCGACGCGCCGATCCTGATCTTCGACCGCGCCGCGCCCGGCGCTATTTCTGCGCGGTGACGACCGGCGTCTGCACCGACGCGATCGGCATCGGATCGCCCGCCCGGTCATAGAACGCCATCAATACCAGCCCCAACGCCAGGATGCTGCCGGCGATCACGTAGATCAGCCTTTTGTGGTCCTTGCCCGTATCCCGGCCAATATTCCGGCCCGTATCCCCGCGCGCGGCGCTATGGTTTGCCATGCATCACTCTCCGAATTGGCAGGTCATCCTGCTCTGGGGAAGGAAGCTATCAGGATTCCACGCACTGCATAGAGCCTATTGCAACGCCAGGATTTTCCAGGACCGGGCCTGCGCCGTCACCCCGGAGAACAGAGCAGCGGATGTAACTACGTCCATGCTGCGGAATATCCCCTCACAGCCCCGCTCCCGACCGACCGCCAACGGACGCTGTGGTACTTGCGCTACGGGTCCCGGCAATTCCGCCACCCGTCGGCATGCCAGGTTTGGCGATGACGGCCGCGACGGGTATGGGCTGAGGCTATCATGTGGTGCGGGAGGTTTTCCCGCGGTTCATGTGGCGGAGAGCAATGGGGGCACGGCCGATCACGGTCGGTCGCCATCGGCGACATCATGAACGATACGGGTGCAAACATGGCCATCATTTCCGAACCTGGGATCGGCTCTGCGACACCGGCGAACGCGGTGTTGAAGACTGGGCGGACCATGCCGCGGCGGCTGTACGGCGCGGCGGGTCTCGGTGCGGTGTGGATGATGCTGACCGCGACCGCGCCGGTCACGCGGCTCGACGTCGAAGTCGACAATCTGCGCTCGGCGAAGGGGACGATTCGGATCTGCCTCACCGCGGATCCCGATAACTTCCCGGCCTGTGTCGACGATGCCAACGCGATGACCCGGTCGATCCCCGCCAGCGTCCACGCGACCAGCTTCCCCGGTCTGCCGCAACGCGCCTATGCGCTCGCGATCATCCACGACGAGAACAACAACGCCAAGCTCGATACGATCGCCGGCATCCCGCGCGAGGGCTATGGTTTCTCGCGCAACGCCGCGGTCCGGTTCGGCCCACCACGCTTTTCCGCCGCCGAGTTCACGCTCGCCGGTGATGCCGATATGCAACAGGTAAAAATGCGTTACATCTTCTGAACGATCGTCACGGACCGAATTGGGTTTCCCCGCGTTGCGCCGTGGAACCTTTTTGTCCGGAGCTTTTTCCTTGCGCGCATTCACTCTCTTTACGTCTGCCGCAATCGCGGTGCTCCTGACCGCCACGCCTGCGCTCGCGCAGACCGACCCCAACCCGTCGCCGCCGATCACCAGCGCGCGTGACAACAACCGCGTGACGGTCGCGGTCGGCGTTGCGTCGCTGCCCGATTACGATGGTGCAGACAGCAACGACTTCTCGCCCGTCGGCGCGGTGATCGGCACGGTGCGCGGCCATGACTTCTTCACCCGCGGCACGCAGCTGTACGTCAACCTGATCCCCAACACGGGCAACGTCGGCATCAACTACGAACTCGGCGTCATCGGCGGCATTCGTACCGATCGTACCGGCAAGGTCGACAACCGCCAGGTCCGCGCGCTCGGCAAGATCGACACCGCGTACGAAGTCGGCGGCTATGTCGGCATCGGCAAGACTGGCGTCATCACCAGCGATTACGACACGCTTACCGCACGCGTAGCCTATGTCCACGACGTCTCGGACACCTATGACAGCTATGTCATCACGCCGCAGATCAACTACACGACGCCGCTGTCGGTCCGTACGCTCGTCTCGATGGGCGTGTCCGGCGATTACGTCGGCAAGGGCTTTGGCCGCACCTATTCGGCGGTGACGCCGATCGGCACGCTGAACAGCGGGTTGCGCACCTACGACGTCAACGACAGCGGCTTCCGCGAGATCAACGCGTCGCTGTTCGTGGTGCAGAGCCTGTCGGGCGATCTTCGCCACGGCTTCGGCATCGGCGCCGGCGTGCTCTACGGTCGCCTGCTCGGCAAGTACAAGGACAGCCCGATCGTCGCCGATGTCGGCTCGGCGGATCAGTGGATGGGCGCGGTCGGACTGACCTACACCTTCTGATCCCAACCTGCCGGGTCTGTTTCGGCAGGCTCGCAGGTCTTGCGAATAAAATCACCCGCCCGGCGCATCCGGGCGGGTTTTTCGTGCGTACCTCGTTGTGGACTGGACTTTGCGATTACGGACCTTAAACCGTCATACATCGCGATTAAGTCAATAAGAACAATACGATACCCGACCGTATCACCCACAAGGGGAGGACCCTGCCATGACCGAGAGCATGCACCTGATCGAAGCCCTCGATGCGCGCGTAGAGCGACGCAGCGAGCGCCGGGAGTTCTTCAAGAACGCGCTCGGCGCGGCGGCGATCACCGCGGCCGGTGCGACCGCGCTGTCCTTCTCCAGTTCGGCATCGGCACAGACGATCACCGACGCGGACGTGCTGAACTTCGCGCTCAACCTCGAATATCTCGAGGCGCAGTTCTACTCGTACGCCGCCTACGGCACCGGTCTCGACAACAGCCTGTTGTCCGGCACCGGTCAGCAGGGCGCGGTTCTCGGCGGTCGTCAGGTCACCTTCACCGACCCGATCGTCCAGCAATATGCGCGGGAGATCGCGCAGGACGAGATCGCGCACGTCAAGTTCCTCCGCTCGGCGCTCGGCAATTCCGCCGTCGCGCAGCCCGCGATCGACGTCAGCGTCTCGCCGACCAGCGCGTTCTCGACCGCCGCGCAGGCCGCGGGTCTCGTCCCCGCCGGCACCGCGTTCGACCCCTATTTCTCCGACGAGAACTTCCTGCTCGGCGCGTTCATTTTCGAGGACGTCGGCGTGACCGCCTACAAGGGCGCCGCCCCGCTGCTTACCAGCAAGGCGTATCTCGAGGCGGCCGCCGGCCTGCTCGCGGTCGAGGCGTATCACGCCGCGATCGTCCGCACGACGCTGTACGGCAAGGGTATCGACACGCCGGCGCTGCGGACCTCGGCGGATGCGATCTCGAAGGCGCGCGACAGCCTCGACGGCGGTGGCGCGAACACGATGATGTTCGGTGCCGGCGATCTCGATCAGGGCATCTCGCCCTACAGCCAGACGCCGACCAACCTCGCGACGACGCAGGTCGCGGTCACGACGTCGAACATCGTCCCGCTCGATGCCAACGGCATCGCGTACAGCCGCTCGACCAGCCAGGTGCTGAACATCGTGTATCTCAACAGCGGTGCGGCCTCGGCAGGCGGGTTCTACCCGTCGGGCATGAACGGCAACATCAAGACGAGCGTCGCGGCGAGCTGATCCAGCCCAACGCCCTTCGCTTTCTTCGCTATTCAGGGGATTAACCCAATGACCGACATCAAGAATACGCTCGAGATCTTCGACGCGATCGAAACCCGCCGCAACGAACGCCGCAGCTTCCTCCGGTTCGCCGGCGGCAGCGCGGTCGCCCTCGGCGGCGCCTCGCTGCTCGCCGCCTGCGGTGGTGACGACAACAATAGCGTGACGCCGACCCCGACTCCCACGCCGACCCCGGCGACCGGCGTGACCGACCCGGACGTGCTCAACTTCGCGCTCAACCTCGAATATCTCGAAGCGCAGTTCTACGCCTATGCCGCGTTCGGCGTCGGCCTCAACGCCAGCCTGCTGACCGGCGTCGGCACGCAGGGCGCGGTCGTCACCGGCACCGGCGCAGGCTTCCCGCGCCAGGTCGCCTTCCAGGATGCCGTCGTTCAGCAATATGCGCGTGAGATCGCGATCGACGAAGTCGCGCACGTCGCGTTCCTGCGCAGCGCACTCGGTGCGTCGGCCGCAGCGCAGCCGGCGATCAACATCTCGGGTGGCACGGCCGCCGCCCCCGGCGCGTTCAGCCTCGCCGCCCGCGCGGCAGGCGTGGTCGATGCGAACACCGGCGTGTTCGATCCCTATGCGGACGACAACAGCTTCCTGCTCGGCGCGTACATCTTCGAGGACGTCGGCGTCTCGGCGTACAAGGGCGCGGCACCGCTGATCAGTAACAAGACCTATCTCGAGGCGGCTGCCGGCATCCTCGCCGCCGAGGCCTATCACGCCGGCCTGATCCGCACGATCCTCTACCGCAAGGGTCTGCAGACGCCGAACCCGGTCACCGCGCTGATCACCAACGCGAACAAGATCAGCGACGCGCGCGACAGCCTCGACGGTACCGTCACCAACGCGTCGACCGGCGTGATCGGCGACGACGACCAGGGCATCACCGGGTCGGACGCGACGATCTCGAACATCGTCCCGACCGATGCCAACGGCCTCGCCTACAGCCGTTCGACCGGCCAGGTGCTCAACATCGTCTACCTCAGCAAGGCCGCGGTCTCGCTCGGCGGCTTCTTCCCCGCCGGCGTCAACGGCTCGATCCGGACGTCTGCAGCAAACGCTTAGGGCGGCTTGCGCCAAGCTGGCGCAAGACTCGCCCAAGCGCGGCCAGCGCAGCACAGCACGCCACAGGGCGTAGCTTTGCTACGACTGACGGCGCGCGGAGTAGCAGGAAAGGCCGTTGCCCCAGCTAGGGCAGCGGCCTTTCTCGTTAGCGCCCCTAACCACGCACAGAAACACCACCCCGGCGAAGGCCGGGGCCCAATCGGGGGACGCCGGTAACGATAGACGGTCCTTCGTCATATCCGCCTTGCCAATTGGGCCCCGGCCTCCGCCGGGGCGGCGAACGAGATCGCGCCGATCCCATCACGCCCGCGCACCCCCCCCCCAAGTTTCCCATTGCACCCCATCCCCAGCCGCCTATGCTCACCCTACCCCGGGGGAGCGCTGTCACCGCGCTTGAGAGGAAGGCAGGAGCCTTCGACCCGCTGAACCTGATCCGGTTGATACCGGCGGAGGGAGGGAGCGGTCGCCACAGAACCGCAATCCTTGCTCCGAGACCCGTAGGAGCAAGCGCATGGCCATCGATACGCAATCCAAGACCGCAGACATCGGCGTCACCACCGGCCCGATCCGAGGCTCCCGGAAAATCCACGTAGCGGTCCCCTCCAGCCCAGACGTCCGCGTCGCCATGCGCGAAATCGTCCTAGACCCAAGCTGCAGCGAGCCCCCGCTACGCGTCTACGACACCAGCGGCCCCTACACCGACCCCCGCGCGAAAATCGACATCAACGCCGGCCTCCCCCAACTCCGCCGCGCCTGGATCGAAGCCCGCGGTGACGTGGAATCCTACGAAGCCCGCGAACTCCGCCCCGAAGACAACGGCCAGCTCGGTCCCGACCGCTCAGGCGGTGTCCCCCAGTTCCCCGCCACCATCAAGCGCCCCCTCCGCGCGCGCGCCGGCGCCAACGTCAGCCAGATGCACTACGCCCGCCGCGGCATCATCACCCCGGAAATGGAATACGTCGCCACCCGCGAAAACCTCGGCCGCGCCATGCTGAAAGACTACGTTCGAGACGGCGAAAGCTTCGGCGCAAGCATCCCCGACTTCGTCACCCCCGAATTCGTCCGCGACGAGATCGCCCGCGGCCGCGCGATCATCCCCAACAACATCAACCACCCCGAATCCGAGCCGATGGCGATCGGCCGCAACTTCCTCGTCAAGATCAACGCCAACATCGGCAATAGCGCGGTCGCCAGCAACGTCGCCGCCGAAGTCGACAAGCTCGTCTGGTCGATCCGCTGGGGCGCGGACACGGTGATGGACCTCAGCACCGGCCGCAACATCCACGACACCCGCGAATGGATCCTCCGCAACTCACCCGTCCCGATCGGCACCGTCCCCATCTACCAGGCGCTCGAAAAGGTCGGCGGCGTCGCCGAGGACCTCACCTGGGAGATCTTCCGCGACACGCTCATCGAGCAGGCGGAACAAGGCGTCGACTACTTCACGATCCACGCCGGCGTGCGCCTCGCCTACATCCCGATGACCGCGAAACGCGTCACCGGCATCGTCTCGCGCGGCGGCTCGATCATGGCGAAATGGTGCCTCAGCCACCACAAGGAGAGCTTCCTCTACGAGCGCTTCGACGAGATCACCGAGATCATGAAGGCGTACGACATCGCCTACAGCCTCGGCGACGGCCTGCGCCCCGGCAGCATCGCCGACGCCAACGACGAAGCGCAGTTCAGCGAACTCTACACACTCGGCGAACTTACGCATCGAGCATGGAAGTCCGACGTCCAGGTCATGATCGAAGGCCCCGGCCACGTCCCGATGCACAAGATCAAGGAGAACATGAACAAGCAACTCGAAGTCTGCGGCGAAGCGCCCTTCTACACGCTAGGGCCGCTGACGACGGACATAGCCCCCGGCTACGACCACATCACCAGCGGCATCGGCGCCGCGATGATCGGCTGGTACGGCACCGCGATGCTCTGCTACGTCACCCCGAAAGAGCACCTAGGCCTCCCCGACCGCGACGACGTAAAGGTCGGCGTAGTAACCTACAAACTAGCCGCCCACGCCGCCGACCTCGCCAAAGGCCACCCCGCCGCCCAGATGCGCGACGACGCCCTGTCCCGCGCCCGCTTCGAGTTCCGCTGGAGAGACCAGTTCAACCTCTCCCTCGACCCCGACACCGCGGAACAATACCACGACCAGACGTTGCCAGCCGAGGGCGCCAAAACCGCCCATTTCTGCAGCATGTGCGGCCCAAAATTCTGCTCGATGAAGATCACCCAAGAAGTGAGGGACTTCGCGGCCAAGCAGAACGCACCGGCGGATACCTTCCTGGCTGCTGATCGCGACGCGGAAGCTGGAATGGTGACAATGGCCGAGGTGTTCAAGGAAAGGGGCGGGGAGATTTATTTGCAGGCAGACTGATGATCGGTCTATGATCACTGCAAATGTGAGCATGATAGGGTCAGCCGAATGTCGGATCAGAAATTTACCGCGGAATGCATTCCGGTCGAGCTTGGTGGGGTAACCGCCTACACGTTTGCGATGCCAGTTAAGGATCTGGTCCACATATATTACGTAGCAGTTCGCGGCAGAGATGACGAAGAAGGAGCGGTCCAGCGGCCCTTAAACACTCGCAGAATACAAAGCATTAAGGATTATATTCTCGAGGGTAACACTTTCTTCAATTCTTTTATATTGAATTGGACTGATGCCTCCAACAAGGTTGTTGTTAAAAACAACAAGATAAGTTTTAGCTTGGTAAGTGCTGCAGCGCAGGCAATAGATGGCCAGCACAGACTGGCAGGTCTTGAAGATGCAATGGAAGATGATTCTTCGGTTGGCGGTCGCGTAGTAATAGTTACACTGTGCATTGGATTAACTACAAAGCACGCTGCGACAATATTTTTAAATATTAATACTGAGCAAAGGCCAGTTCCAAAGAGTCTACTGTTCGACCTGTTTGGTGAGACTGGCAATGATCCAAATCATGCGATTAATAGGGCGCGTGATATTGCCAATCAGCTCAATGACGAGCCTAAGTCACCCCTTTATAACTTAATAAAGTTTCCAGGTGCGCCTCGAGGGGCGGGCAAAATCGAGCTTTCCACATTCGTAACGGCGCTTAAAAAAGGTTTCGAGCCAGACGGGGAGTTTCCCAAGAGGAAGCTTAAGTCTCTTGATCATCAGGCTACGGTAGTGAGCAACTATTTTAGTGCTATTAAAAATGCATATGTAACAGATAAAACCTGGGCGAGTTCATCTCAGAATCCCTTCTTCAAAGCTGCTGGCTTTAACGGAGCTATAGATTTTCTTCTTGATAAATTGATCTTTAAATGCGCGGAGCGAGGCTCTTTTTCTGTGCAGGCCATTACAGAGATATTGGGGCTAAGTTCTAGGGAACTGCTTCGCTGGGAGGATTTGCAGGGGCAAGATGGGAAAACTGCCCGTAAAAACGTCTATCAGTATCTCGAAAAAGGAATGTCTAGAGTTATAGATAGCAAAGACGCATATGCATTTTGAAAGATCAGCTGTTCAAACTTTTTTTGAGCATAAATTAGGGTGTCAAAATCCAGAACGATTTGTTGAACATATCGACGCGCTTATCTCTCTCAAGTTGTCTTTAAATGACTCCAATGTATTGGCGGATAAAATACAGGAAGACATTCAAGGGCAGTTTGAAAGAAGTGTTTTAACCCTTTTGCAGGCGTTGGTCGATATAAGCAATGGTAACTTTCTGTGGTCGGCCGTAAAACTTTACTATTCTATATTCTATGCCTTGCGGGTGGAGCTTCACCTGAAAGGGTTGTCTATTATCAGGTGTAATAAAGTATTTACTACAAGCGGCGCTACCGGCCTTGCAGTTAGCCGGTTCAATAATAAGACTGCTAAAGGCGATCACGGCATCGCGATAGCGCTAGCAACCAAGCACCTATCGGCTGTTGATATTCTTCAAGGCGCGAGCATCGAGAGTATCAATGTTTATCTTTGGATGAAGAACCTAAGAGAGATTGTTCAATACAAAATGCGTCGCCCTCCAGAGCTTACAGGTTTCAATCCTTTTTTTCCTGTAAGCCAGATGGATATAGAAGATCAGGTGTCCATGTACCTTGCCGACGATGAGCCATATTTTTGCTTTGACCCAGATTATGCTGCGTTGGCTATTCCAATTAAGCGACTTCAGTTAACTTCTCGTAGCGTTAAGGCTAGTGGTATAAGTTTGAGCGCAGACTTTAAAAAATCTGCTCAAATTTTGACAGAGCGTTCACAAGCGGGAAAACTATTGAAGCAGCTCTTTTAATTCGGGAGCCATTCAAAATTATCTAAGTTCTAGTAATGATACCGGCACGGCGCGAGCTGCAACGTCTGAACATCGCCGCTGCCCGCCACACGGTAAACCAGGCGATGCTCATGGCTGATCCGGCGCGACCGCCAGCCTGACAGATTGCCGCCGAGGGGTTCGGGTTTGCCGGTGCCCTTGAACGGATTGCGTCGGCATTCCTCGATCAGCGTGTGCAACACGTCGACCAGTTTCGCGTTATGATCCTGCCAGTGACGATAGTCCTCCCAAGCCGTAGGCCAGAAGGCTACGTTCACGGAAAAGGAACTGCCTCTGCATCGTCGGCCTCGAACCCGCGGACCGCTTCCAGCAACCGCTCGGCGTTCTTGGGCGAGCGCAACAGATAGAGCGTCTCCTCCATCCCGGCCCATTCGCTCGCCGAGATCAGCACGACATTCTCGCCGCGCTCGCGCGTGATCATAACGGGGCCCCGGTCCGCTACGACCTTGTCGAGCACCGCTTTCAGGTTCTCGCGCGCTTCGGAATAGGTCACGGTCTGCATAGGGCAAGGATGCGCGACATTCTGCTCGATGTCGAGAATGTCGGCTGTCGTGACGGATGCTCTCGCGCCACACCCTCTCCACAAAAAGTCCAACAGCCCACGCAAATGCTGTCCTACACGCCGCCCGCCTGATCCGCTCCGGCCATGACCAAACCCACGCGCACGCGCGCTCGCCGCGATGTCATGCCCGACATCGCCCCCACTCTCGAACCGGCCACTCCCGAGCCGACACGGACCACCGCGATGACCATCATCGAGGCCGAGCATCTCCCGACGGTCGAGGACTTCGACCTCGCCGAATACGACTGGGTACCGGTCCGCCGGAAGGTGCGGCACGATGGCTGGACGGTCGCGACGCAGCAGGCGTTCATCGGCGTGCTGGCGGATACCGGCTCGGTCACGCAGGCCGCGATCGAGGTGAACATGTCGGCGACCTCGTGTTACCGCCTGCGCCGCGCGGCCGATGGCGGCGCGTTCGCGGCGGCGTGGGATGCGGCGGTGCAGACCGCGTCGCTGCGGCTGGTCGATCTCGCCTTCGACCGCGCGATCAACGGATCGCCCGAGCCGGTGTTCGACCGCGACGGCAACCGCGTCGGCCAGCGTATCCGCTACAACGATCGCCTGCTGATGTTCCTCCTGCGCGCGCACCAACCGGATCGCTATCGCACCCCCGGCCAGTCGCCGGCGCCGGCGCCCATCCCGGTACCGCCGGTCGAGACCACGCTCGCCGCGCTCGCGCCGCCGATGCCCGCCGAACCGCACCGCCTGATGGCCCCCGAGGCGCTGGCGACGGCGCTCGAAGTCGCCGATATCCGCGCCGAACCCGTGGCCAGGCCCCGTCCCGCGCCACCCTCTCCCTCACCACTCGGCCCGAATTTCGAGGCACAGCTTGCGGCGGCCAAGGCGACGATCCCGCCGAAATATCCGGAAAGGGTCCGCGCCGAAGACGAAGGTGAGGATGACCATGAAGGTCGCGGCCGGCGCCGTTTCCGAGCGTAACTTTATCGTGACCTTTGGCGCCGGCCATCGCCCAACCTACCGCTTCCGAACGAATTCCGCGCGCAGCACCAGCCCTTTGATCCCCTCGTACCGGCAGTCGATCTCCTGCGCGTCGCCGGTCAACCGGATCGACTTGATCAGCGTGCCGCGCTTCAGCGTCTGCCCCGCGCCCTTCACGGTCAGGTCCTTGATCAGCGTCACCTGGTCGCCGTCCGCCAGCACATTACCGACCGAGTCCCGCACCACGACCGCGTCGTCCGCAACCGCGGTTGCAGCACCGCCAGCGACCCACTCGCCGGTCGCTTCGTCATAGACATATTCGTCACTCATCATTCAGTCTCCGGCAGCGCCCAGTCGATAGGAGGGCGCGCGTTGGTTTCGAGAAAGGCGTTGGCCCGGCTGAACGGCCGCGATCCGAAGAACCCGGTCCGCGCCGCCAACGGCGAAGGATGCGCCGACTGGATCACCAGATGCCGCCCGCCCTTCGCGATGTCGTCGACGAACGCCGCTTTCTTCTGCGCATACGCCCCCCACAGCAGGAACACGACCGGTTTGTCCTGCGCGTTCACTGCCGCGATCACCGCATCGGTAAACCGCTCCCACCCGCGCTTGCTGTGCGACGCAGCCTCGCCCATCCGCACGCTCAGCACCGCGTTGAGCAACAGCACGCCCTGTGCGGCCCAGTGATCGAGCATGCCGTGGCGGGCTCGCGGAACCCCGAGATCCGCCTCCAGCTCCTTGTAGATATTCACCAGGCTAGGCGGCGTCCGCACCCCCTCCCGCACCGAGAAGCTCAGCCCGTGCGCCTGCCCCTCGCCATGGTACGGGTCCTGCCCCAGGATCACGACCCGCACCTGATCGAGCGGCGTCAGTTCTAGCGCCCGAAACCGGTCCGCATCCTCGGGAAACACCCGAGCCCCCGCCGCCCGCTCGGCCTCCAGAAAGGCACCCAGCGCCTGCATGTACGGCGCCTCGAACTCGGCGGCGAGCGACTGCCAGCTTGGCGGGAGCGTATGATCGATCATCCCCGTCGCATGTCGGACAGGGCAGGGCAGTGTCAATCGCCGCTCCTAGTTCCCCCGCGAAGGCGGGGGCCCAGGATCACAAACGACACCCCCCGTTACCCTGGACCCCCGCCTCCGCGGGGGAACAGCAAGAAGGCTCGCACTCCATGGCGCGTCACCTTATATGCGCCGCCATGACCGAGATCACCGTCGCCGCGCTGCAGCTGGGCTTCACGCCCAACATCGACCACAACATCGCCAACGTGTCGCGCCTCGTCCACGAGGCCGCCGCGAAAGGCGCGCAGGTGATCCTGCCGCCAGAGCTGTTCGAAGGCGAATATTTCTGCCGCGTCGAGGACGAGGGCCTGTTCGCCAACGCCGCCCCGGTCGGCGAGCACAAGGCGGTGCTCGCGATGCAGGCGCTCGCCGAAGCGCTCAAGGTCACCATCCCGACCAGCTTCTTCGAGGCGGACGGCCCGCACCATTACAACAGCCTGGCGATGATCGGGCCCGACGGCAACATCCAGGGCGTCTACCGCAAGAGCCACATCCCCGACGGCCCCGGCTACGAGGAGAAGTTCTACTTCCGCCCCGGCAACACCGGCTTCAAGGTCTGGCCGCATGCGTCGGAGGCGGGGCGGACGACGCTCGGCGTCGGCGTCTGCTGGGACCAGTGGTACCCGGAGACGGCGCGCGCGATGATGCTGATGGGCGCGGAAATCCTGTTCTACCCGACCGCGATCGGCAGCGAGCCGCACGACACCTCGCTCGACACCGCGCGACTGTGGCGCCGCGCCATGGTCGGCCACGCGGTCAGCAACGTCGTCCCGATCGTGGCCGCCAACCGCGTCGGCGTCGAGCACGGCCAGACCTTCTACGGCACCAGCTTCATCGCCGACGAGCGCGGCGACATCCTGGCGGAGCTAGGCCGCGACGACGAAGGCGTGATTACCGCGACGATCGACCTCGACATCGTCAAGCGCCACCGCGCCGCCTTCGGCTTCTTCCGCGATCGCCGTCCGGACCTGTACGGCCGCCTGGTCCAGGACATCTGACCCGTCCCGTCATTCCAGCGAAAGCTGGAATCCAGAGTTACGACGTGCTGCGCATGCGGCTCTGGATCCTGGGTCGAGCCCAGGATGAAGGAGTTTTGGGGGGCGTCAGAACCAAGCCAGCCCGGCCAACACCGCCCCCACCAGCGCAGCCGCCCCCGCAACCCACAGCAACCACCGCCGCCCGGTCAGCGCGGTGATCGACGCCAGCGCGATCGCCACCTGGATCGCGGTCACCGCCAGCGCCAGCTTCGTATGCGGCCGAAGCGCCTCGTCCGACTCCCCATCCGCCGCCGCCGAGCGTCGATCGAGCGTCTCAGCCTCCCGCTTCAACGCCGTCCCCCGCGCCTTGTACCGCGCGATATCCGCCCGGTGCGTCGCCATCTGCGTCGCACCGAACCCGGGCGGCGCGAGATCAACCTCCATCTGCGCGATATGCCGCTTCAAATCCTCCGCCTGGTAATAGCCCCACGCATCCGACGCCTGCGCCTTGATCAGCACCGCCTCGTTCTTGTGGAGCAGCGCCTCGTTCTGCGTATGCCCGCCGAGAAAGCTGGTCACCGCCGCCAGCGTCGCCAGGATCGCGGTGAACAACGCGATCCGCTGGTCGAACGCCTCACCCTTGGCCGCGCGCTCTTCCGACAGTTGCTCATGCAACCCGCGCACTTCGAAATCATCGTCCATGCTCGTCGCTATGGCCCTGCGCGCGTGACTGGACCCTGATGATCGGGTGACATATTCGTCAGCGCGAAATGATCCGAACCCGCTCGATACTGCTCGCTTTCGCGCTCCTCGCCGGTTGCTCCACCCCGTCCGTGAAGAGCATTCCGCCGAGCGATCACTTCAACGGAACGCGCTTCTTCAACCCCGACGGCGTGCAGGGCAGTACCGGCGAGCAGAAGCAAGGCCCGGTCGCGCTGCTCCGCAATCTCGTGAAGCCGCCCTACCGCACTTGGCCCGAGGTGCCCGTTACCCCGACGCGGCCCCCGGCCCGTGTCGAGGGCCGGACGATGCGCGTCACCTGGATCGGCCATTCGACCGTGCTGGTGCAGACCCAGGGGCTCAACATCCTGACCGATCCGATGTGGCTCGAACGATCGTCCCCTGTCCAGTTCGTCGGCGTGAAGCGCGTCCGCGAACCCGGCGTGCGTCTCGCGGACCTGCCGAAGATCGACCTGATCCTGCTCAGCCACGACCACCGCGATCATCTCGACATGACCGCGATGCGAAAACTCTGGCACCGCGACAAACCACTGATCGTGACCGGCCTCGGCAACGACCAGATCCTCGCGCGCAGCGGCGTCCATGCGGTCGCGCGCGACTGGGGCGGGCGGGTGGCGTTGCGTCCCGGCATCGATGTGATCGTCGACCGCGCGCATCACTGGAGCGAATACGACCCCGGCGACCGCGACAAGACGTTATGGGCAGGCTTCACCGTGACGCTGCCCGGTGGGAACCTGTATTTCGCGGGCGACACCGGTCCCGGCGACATGCGCTGGGCCACCGAGGCGCGCCGCGCGGGGCCGGTCCGCCTCGCGATCCTGCCGATCGGCGCCTATCATTTCGCAGGGCACGAAACCGACAACCACATCGGCCCGGACCAGGCGGTGACCGCGTTCGAGCAGCTCGGCGCGGCCTATGCGATCGGCGTCCACTGGGGCACGTTCGAGCTGACGTCAGAGGGTATCAACGAGCCGCCCGAGCATCTCCGCGCCGCGCTGATCCGCGAACACATCCCCGCGAACCGCTTCCGCACGCCAGAGGCCGGCGAGGCCTGGGTGATCGAGTAAAAGCGCTGCCAACCCACGCCGTCATCCTGACGAAAGTCAGGATCCAGAGCCAAGCAGCGCCGTGTACTGTCATCCTGGATCCTGACTTTCGTCAGGATGACGGAGAGGGCTTCAGACCGCCCCGCGCAACTCCAGCGCCCGCTTGAACACCGCGTCGAACATGTCCGCCGTCAGCACGCCTGTATTCACGTTGTACCGCGAGCAATGGAAGCTATCGATCAGGATGCGACCATCGGGCATCACATGCTCCGCGCCGTGGGCAAAGCGCGCTTTCGGCAACCGCCCACCGAGCATCTTCACCGCCGACTGATGCGCGATATGGCCCAGTGCGACGAACACGCGCGCGGTCGGCACCGCATCCGCCTGCGTCTCCAGGAACGGCCGACAGGTGCGGATTTCCTCCGGCGTCGGCTTGTTCTCGGGCGGCAGGCACTTCACCGCGTTGAGGATGATCGCGCCATCGAGCGCCAGTCCGTCCTCGGCTTTGGCGCCATACGTCCCCGTCGCAAGCCCGAACCGCCCGAGCGTCTCGTACAGGAACTGCCCTGCATAATCGCCGGTGAACGCGCGGCCCGTGCGATTAGCGCCGTGCTTCCCAGGCGCGAGACCAATGATGCCGAGCCACGCGGCCGGATCGCCGAACGCAGGGACCGGCGCGTTCCACCAGGTCGGGAACTCGGTCCGCAACTGCTCGCGCACGCCGACGAGGCGCGGGCATAGCGGGCAGTCATGCGGCGGCTCGGTCTCGGGCAGCGCGGAGACGGGCGCGAAGACGGTCGTAACGTCGCCGTCGCCGGTCTCGTCGACGGTTTCGGGAAGCTCGGAAGCGTAAGGTGTGGAATCCATGGGATTGCGCTAGGCGGACCAAATGTCGCCTGCAACCCCGCACCCGACGATCGCGGAGGCCACAACCACCTACGCGATCGCGCTCGGCTCCAACCGCCGCGGCCGTCACGGGAGCCCCGAGCGCGAGATTGCCGCCGCGCTGAAGGCCCTCGGCAATGTCGTCGCACGATCGCCGACCGTCGCCAGCGCACCGCTTGGCCCTTCGAACCGCCGCTACGCCAACGCCGTCGCGCTGATCGAAACGCAGGAGGACCCCGCCGCGCTGCTGGTCCGCCTCAAACACATCGAGCGCACGTTCGGCCGCCGCCCCGGCCGCCGCTGGGGCAGCCGCGTGCTGGACCTGGACATCATCCTCTGGTCTGGCGGCGCGTGGTCGTCACCCGGGCTCACCGTTCCCCACGCCGCGTTTCGCACCCGCAGCTTCGTCCTCGGTCCCCTCGCCAGCCTGATCCCAAAATGGCGAGATCCGCTGACGGGGCGAACGATCCGGCAATTGGCGCAATCGGTTGACCGAAAGCGGCCACGCGATTAGGTGCGCGGTCCACGATGGCGGGGGTCCGTAGCTCAGTTGGTAGAGCAAGCGACTTTTAATCGAGAGGTCCCGGGTTCGAGCCCCGGCGGACCCACCATCGATGCCTCGGGCGTTGCGCCGAGCAGGCGGCGGCATGTCCCGGCGATTCTCGCGGGCGCATCGGTCGCAGCCGTCGGCATCATCTTGATTCTCTTGGTCGGTCTCGCGGTAGATCATTGGCCGTTCGCGTTCGATCGTGCGATCATCCTCGGGCTGCGCGCCTGGCATGGGCCGTCCTGGCTGCCGAACGTCGCGATCGACGTCACCGCGCTGGGCGGCGGCATCGTGCTGACGATCGTGGTGGTCGTCGTCACCGGTCTGCTGATCGTCCAGCGGCTATGGCTGACCGCACTGGCGACGCTGGCCGCGAGCATCACCGGCGGGCTGGTGGTCGATTTCGTCAAGGCGCAGGTCAACCGCCCCCGTCCCGACATCGTCGAACACCTCGTCACCGTCACCAACATGAGCTTCCCGAGCGGGCATTCCGCGAACAGCGCGATCGTCTATCTCACGCTCGCCGGCCTCGCCTCGCAGGTGACGGAGAACCGCGCGACCCGGCGCTATCTGCTGATCGTCGCGATCCTGCTGGTCGGCGCGATCGGCTGCAGTCGGGTGTATCTCGGCGTCCACTGGCCGAGCGACGTGCTGGCCGGATGGAGCTTCGGCACGCTCTGGGCGCTCGCCTGGTGGCTCGCTACCGCCCGCGTACGCGAGTCAATCGGCGGCGAGCGCTAGCAGCGCCTTCGCCGCCTTCAGATGCGGCGCGTCGACCATCCTGCCCTCCAACTGGAGCGCACCCGCACCCGGATTGGCGGCGAACAGGTCGACGATCGCCTGCGCCTTGCCACGCTCTTCAGCCGACGGCGTAAAGGCGGCGTTGATCACCGCGACCTGGCTCGGGTGGATCGCCATCATCCCCGTGAACCCGTCGCGCCGCCCGCGCGCGGCATAGGCGGCAAGACCGTCCAGATCGCGAAAGTCGGGATAGACCGTCTCGATCGCCGCCACCCCCGCGGCATGCGCGCCGAACAAGGTCAGCGACCGGGCGAGTTGGTACGGCGCGGTGTACGATCCATCCGCCTCGCGCGAGGTCGCCGCACCGATCGCGGCGGGCAGGTCCTCCGCACCCCAGGTCAGCCCGACAAGCCGCTGCGTCACGCCGCCATAGCTGCCGAGCGCGAAGATCGCCGCGGGCGTCTCGGTCGCGATCGGCAGGATCGCGATGTCGCCGCTCAGCCTGGCATCGAGCGCGGCCAGCGATGCGCCGCCTTCTGCCTTTGGCAGCATGATGCCGTCGGGTTTGCCGGGGAGGACCGCCGCGAGATCATCGTCTGCGAGCCCGGAGTCGAGCGGATTGATCCGCACGAACAGCGGCACCGTCCGAGGCTCGGCGAGGAACGTCGCCACATGTTCGCGTGCTGCCACCTTGCCGGCGGGCGCGACCGAATCCTCCAGGTCGAGGATCAGCGCGTCCGCCCCGAGCCCGAGCGCCTTGACCATCCGCTCGGGACGATCGCCCGGCACGAACAGCAGCGAGCGGAGTCTCACCGCCCCTTCTCCGCCAGCGCGCGCTCCCACGCCAGCGCATCGCGAACGATCCCGTCGAGATCGGCATGCCGCGGCGTCCAGTCGAGCGTCTCCAGGATCGCGCGATTGTCCGATATCAGCATCGCCGGATCGCCCGCGCGACGCCCTTCGAGACGACGCTCGATCGTCCGGTTGGTGACCTTGTCGACCGCATCGAGCACCTCGAGCACCGAGAAGCCCTTGCCATAGCCCGCGTTGAGCGTGTGGCTCTTGGCGGGTTCGGCGATCAGCACGTCCAGCGCAGCGACATGCGCAGCGGCAAGGTCGGTGACGTGGATGTAGTCGCGCACGCCGGTGCCGTCGGGCGTGTCGAAATCGGTACCGTAGACGCCGACCGCGTCACGCTTGCCGGTCGCGGCCTCGACCGCGATCTTGATCAGGTGAGTCGCGCCGACCGTCGACTGGCCACTGCGCCCCTGCGGATCGGCGCCGGCGACGTTGAAGTACCGGAGTGCGGCATAGTTCATCGGGTGCGCCGCGGCGACATCGCGCAGCATCGCCTCGGTCATCAGCTTCGACATGCCGTACGGGTTGATCGGCACGGTCGGATCGCCCTCCGCGACGGGTACCTTCTCTGGCGTGCCATAGGTCGCGGCAGTCGACGAGAAGATGAAGTGGGGCACGCCTTCGACCACCGCGCTCTCGATCAGTGCGCGGCTCGCGGCGGTGTTGTTGCGGTAATATTTGAGCGGATCGCTGACCGATTCGGGGACCACGACGGAGCCCGCGAAATGCATGATCGCCTTGACGTTATGCTCGCGGATCGCCGCGCGGACCTTCGCGTCATCGGCGACGTTCGCCTCTACGAGTGCGGCGCGGGCGTCGACCGCCCAGTCGAACCCGGTGACCAGATTGTCGAGCACGACGACATCGTAGCCCGCGTCGAGCAGCGCCAACACCGCGTGGCTGCCGATATAGCCGGCGCCGCCGGTGACCATAACCTTACCGTCGATCATACGCGTCTCCTCTTTGTTGCGCGGTAGCGACTTCCTATCTTGGGAGAAAGGAGATCGTGATGACGGATTATGTAACGCTCGCCGGCGGCTGCTTCTGGTGCACCGAGGCGGTATTCAAGGACGTGATCGGCGTGAAGAGCGCCGAAAGCGGCTATATCGGCGGGCACGTGCCGAACCCGAGCTACAAGCAGGTGTGCGGTGGCGACACCGGCCATGCCGAGGCGATCCGGATCGGCTTCGACCCGGAGCAGCTGAAGCTCGGCGACCTGCTCGACATCTTCTTCGCGACGCACGATGCGACGACGCTCAACCGGCAGGGCAACGACGTCGGTACGCAGTACCGCTCGGCGATGTTCCCCGCGGACGACGCGCAGAAGGCGGAGATGGAAGCGGCGTTGCAGCGCGCGCAGGCGGATTCGCCGAAGCCGATCGTCACCACCATCGAGCCGATTGACACGTGGTACGAAGCCGAGGGCTATCACCAGGATTACTGGGAAACCTCGGGCCGCTCAAACCCGTACTGCATGGCGGTAATCCCCCCCAAGCTGCAGAAGCTGCGCAAGAGCTTCGCCGCACGGTCCAAGGCGGTGGTGAACGCGTAAGACAGAATGGGTTCACGCGAAGGCGCGAAGGCGCAAAGATGATGGGATTCGATAGGTCCGTCCCGGCCTATCGAAAGATTGAAAATCTCTTCGCGCCTTTGCGCCTTCGCGTGAATCACTCTTATTTTAACGGTGTGCAGCACGGCGAAGGCGGTCGTTGATCGCTTCGCCGATATCGTCGATCGGGATCGGCGCGATGGCGATCTTCGGGCGATCGTTTGCGTCCGCTGCATGGAGCAGGTCGAACAGTTTCGCCGCGGCTTCGACTAAGTCGTTTGTGCCAGATAGAGTGACGTCTCCCCCGACGTCACCAAACCCTATCAACCACTCGCCCGCGGCAGCTTCGGTCGCATTCAACCGGAGTGGCTTGCTCGGCGCATAGTGGCTCTCAAGCTGCCCCGGCGCGGTAACTGCATCCCCCCCCGGCGAAGGCCGGGGCCCAGTTGGGGGACTGTCATGATCGGCGTCGCGCTTTATTATATCCGACGTTCCAATTGGGCCCCGGCCTCCGCCGGGGAGGTGCTCTAAATACTGCCGGATAGCCCCGGCCGTCACCGGCCCCGGCCGCAGCACCGTCCGTCCCGCCACGATGGTCGACTCCAACCCCGCCTCGGTAGCCCCATCGTCGAGGATCAACGGCACGTTCCCCCCCAGACTCGCCGCGACATGCGCAGCGCTGGTCGGACTGATCCCCCCGCTCGCATTGGCCGAAGGCGCCGCCAACGGCCGCCCCGACGCAGCGATCAACCCCTGCATGGCCCGATGCCGCGGCACCCGGATCGCGATCGTATCCAACCCCGCCGTCACCAGCGAAGCGATTCCCGAATCCCCCCGCACCGGCAGCACCAGCGTCAACGGCCCGGGCCAGAACGCCGCCGCCAGTGCCCGCGCCTCCGCATCGAACACCGCAATCCGCTCCGCCGCCGCCAGGTCCGCCAAATGCACGATCAGCGGATTGAAACTCGGGCGCCCCTTGGCGGCGTAAATTCGCGCCACTGCCTCCGCATTTGTCGCGTCCGCCGCCAGCCCATACACCGTCTCGGTCGGCACCGCGACGATCCCCCCATCGCGAATCAGCGCGGCGGCTTCGGCGATCGCGGCCGTGCCGTAGGGTAAAATCCGAGGGTGTGGACGGGTCATTCCACAGGCGTATAGCGGGTCCAAACCGTAGCGATAAGAGGATGCGATGGCCTTCACTCCAGCAACCACCGAACAGCGTTTCGTGCTCGACCATGTCGTGCGGATCGGCGAGATCGCCGCGACCGAGCGCTATGCCGCCGCCAGCGACGACGTCGTCGATGCGGTCCTCGAAGGCGTGGGGCAATTGGCGTCGGGCGAATGGGCACCGCTCAACCGCACCGGCGACACCGTCGGCGCAAAATGGACCCCCGACGGCGTGGTCATGCCCGACGGTTTCGCGCAGGCGTACAAGGATTATGTCGATGGCGGCTGGGGCGGAATCGGCGTCGAGGAGGAATGGGGCGGGCAGGGCCTTCCGTTCGCGATCCAGACCGCGGTGCTCGACACGCTCGGCTCTGCCAACATGGGTTTCGCGCTGTGCCCGACGCTGACCGTCGGCGCGATCGAGGCGCTCCAGCATCACGGGTCCCCTGAGCAGCAGGCGCTGTATCTCCCCCATCTCGCGACCGGCGAATGGACCGGCACGATGAACCTCACCGAGCCGCAGGCGGGCTCCGACGTCGGCGCATTGCGCGCGACGGCTACCCCGCTGGGTGACGGTAAGTGGAGCATCAAGGGTACCAAGATCTACATCTCGTTCGGCGATCACGACATGGCGCCGAACATCGTCCACCTCGTCCTCGCGCGGACCCCCGGCGCCCCCGCTGGTACGAAGGGCATCTCGCTGTTCCTCGTCCCCAAGTTCCGCCTGAACGAAGACGGTACCCCCGGCGACTTCAACGACGTCCGCGTCGTCTCGATCGAGCACAAGATGGGGCTCCACGCATCGCCGACCTGCGTGCTGAGCTTCGGCGACAACGACGACTGCATCGGCGAGCTGATCGGCGCGGAGCTCGGCGGCATCCGCGCGATGTTCACGATGATGAACAACGCGCGCCTCAACGTCGGCCTCCAGGGCGTCCAGGTCGCCGAGGGCGCGACGCAGGGCGCGGTCGCCTACGCGCTCGACCGCGTCCAGTCGGCGCGCGCCGGTTCGCCCAGCAAGGACTCGGTCAAGATCGTCGAACACCCCGACGTCCGCCGCATGCTCATGCGAATGAAGGCACAGACGCAGGCGGCGCGTGCGCTGGTCTATTACGCGGCGGGCCAGGTCGACCGCGCCAATCTCGGCGACCACGCCGCGCGGAATCGCCTCGAACTCGTCACGCCGCTAGCGAAGGCGCACGGCACCGATCTCGGCAACGAAGTCGCATCGCTCGGCATCCAAGTCCACGGCGGCATGGGCTATGTCGAGGAAACCGGCGCCGCACAGTATTTCCGCGATGCCCGCATCACGCCGATCTACGAGGGCACCAACGGCATCCAGGCGGCGGATCTGGTCGGGCGGAAACTGGGGCTCGACAATGGCGGCGCATTCGCAGCGCTGATCGCCGACATCCGCGGGGAGGCGAAGGACGAACGGCTGTTAGCGCTGGTCGATGCCTGCGAAGCGATCGGGCGGAAGCTCGCCACCGCGGACGCCGACGACAAATTGGCGGCGAGCTACCCGTTCCTCACGATGCTGTCGGTCGCCACCTGCGGCTGGCTGATGGAACGGCAGGGCGGGGTAGCCCGCAGCGACGATTTCGGCCGGATGAAGACCGCGGCGGTGCGCTTCTACCTCGACCAGATCGTGCCCGAGGCGATGGGCCTCACCGCGGCCGCCAATGCAAGCGCGGCGGTGCTCTACTCGATCGAAGCGGACCTGTTCGCGGCCTGATCTCGTCCCCACTCCCCCGTCATCCTGACGAAAGTCAGGATCCAGAGCCAGGCACGGCAACGCCCTTGGCTCTGGATCCTGGGTCGAGCCCAGGATGACGGGGAGGCTGTGTGACGGACATTCCCCCGCCCGTACGTGCCAACGCGCGGCCCCTCGCGATCCTCCCCCGCAAGGGGGAGGTGGCACCAAAGGTGACGGAGGGGGAGGACGCGCAACGACGGTAACCCCTTACCGCCCCCTCCGTCTGGCAAGCGCCAGCCACCTTCCCCTTGCGGGGGGGGGGGGGGATCGACGTCCAGCGCCTCTCGGTCGGGACAGCCCCAAACCACACCGTCATGCCGGGCTCGTTCCGGCATCCACCGTTCCGCAGATCCGAGAGAATTGGGAATGCGGAACGGTGGACCCCGGAACAAGCCCGGGGTGACGAAGGAAACAGGGGGGCACCCCACATCCCGTTCGCCCTGAGCGTAGTCGAAGGGCGTGCCCAACTCGCAGGTGCTTCGACTGCGCTCAGCACGAACGGGGCGCGCGCGCTGCATCGCTTGCAACATCTGGTTCCCAACCACTCGACGGCCCCGCGCAACGAACGGTATGGATAGGCGGAAATCTCTGAAAGCCCGACCGATGTTCGACCTCGACGCCTATCTCCTCCGTGTCGCGATGCCCGCGCGGCCGACGCTCGATTCGATCGGTCTCGGCCGCCTCCAGCACGCGCACCGTCTCTCGATCCCGTTCGAGGATCTCGACGTCGTCCTCGGCCGCGGCATCGCGATCGACAGCACATCGGTCTTCGCCAAGCTCGTGACCGCGCGCCGCGGCGGCTATTGCTTCGAGCACAACCGCCTCTTCCTCGACGCGCTGGCCGAGCTCGGCTTCACCGCCCGCCCACTGCTCGCCCGCGTCTGGATCGTCGCAACCGACGTGCCGCCGCTCACCCACACCTTCGCGCTGGTGACGATCGACGGGCAGGACTGGATCGCCGACACCGGCTTCGGCGGCAGCTATACGCCCGTCCTCCCGCTCGCCGATGGCGCGGAGGGCACAGCCCCAGACGGCGCCCGCTTCCGCCTCGAAGCAACCGAACACGGCTGGATGCTGCTCCGCAACGGCGATCCGATGACCACCGACGGCCGCGGGATCGGCGAGGGATTCCAGCCGCAATACAGCTTCACGCTCGCGCACGTCTTCGACGCCGATCTCGCGCTATCGAACCACTGGACCTCGACCGCGCCGTCGAGCCGCTTCACGCATACGCCCATCGCGAGCATCGTGCTGCCGAACGGCTTCGCATCGCTGATCGGCCGCAACTACCGGCGGCGTTCGGGGACGGATACGACGGTCGGCGAGATCACCGATCCGCGCGTCTATCGCATCCGCATGAGCCTGTTGTTCGGGATCGACCTTAGCGTCGAGGATGTCGCCGCGCTGGGGCTGTTCTGACCACCGCGCAGAACCGAACCTCGGATTTCGCACCTCGTACCGCCGCGCCATCTCCCTTCCGTTCGTGCTGAGTAGCGACCGAGTAGCTTCGAAGAAGCGTATCGAGGGCTCGTATCGAAGCATGGGTTCCGCACGCCAACCTGTCCTTCGATACGTCCTCTCGATACGCGGCTGCGCCGCTACTCGATGACTACTCAGGACGAACGGGGGAGGGGGGCACGAATGAGAGAGGGTGAGGACAAACGCAAGGGGCAGGGGAGGCGAAGGAAATCCTTCGCAGCGACTAAGCCCGCTCACGCTCCAGCAAATCATGCGCATCCAACCCCAACAGATCGATATGCCCCAAGATCCGCGGCCACTGCGTCGTCACGAAATTCTCGCGCTCCGCTACACGCAAAGCTTCCGCGGCACCCGGCATCACGAACATCCCGACGCCGCGTCGCACCTCGACATAGCCGTCGTCCTGGAAGCTCTGATACGCCTTGGCGACCGTCAGCGGATTGGCCCCCTGCTCGGCGGCAAACGCGCGGACCGACGGCAATTGGTCACCCGCGCGATAGTCGCCGCGAAGTATCCCGGCAGCGATCGTGCTGCGGAGGCGGATATATACGGGGCTGTCGTCGCTGCTGAGCGCTGTCATGGTGACTTAATACAGTAATTGCGTGGGAAGTCGAGTCCTCAGGAACCCCAATGGCTTACCAGCCGTGCCATATCCGGGCGGGGCCGTTCGTCGAGCGCGCGCGACGGCGTGCCGATGAACATGAACCCGGCGATCCGCTCCGCCGCCGTCCCAAACGCATCGCGCACCAGGTCCGAATAGGCCGGCCAACCCGTTAGCCAGCCGCCCGCAAATCCCTCCGCATGAACCGCATGAAGCAAATTCATGCACGCCGCGCCCGCCGACAACTCCTGCTCCCACAACGGAATCTTGCTCTCTTTCGGCGACGACAGCACGACCACCAAGGTCGGCGCCTGATGCGCGAACTGGTCGAGAGACTCGAGTTCGGTCCGCGACGCCGCAGGCCGTTCTGCGAGGTACGCATCCGTGATCAACGTCGACAGAGCGGCGCGGTGCTCGTCGCCGACTACCACGAATCGCCACGGCGCGAGCTTGCCGTGATCGGGCGTCCGCGCCGCAATCTCCAGGATCGTCGCCAGCTGGTAGGAATCTGGGCCGGGCGCGATCAAATCGCGCGGCTTGCCCGAGCGGCGGGTGGCAAGCAGCGAGAGCGGCGTGGAGCGATCGTTGAGCATGTCCCGGCAGATAGGCCCTGATGTGCGATATTTACAGTCCGGGCTTTGTCGTTAAGTTGCGCGCGATCGAGCGCCCGTCAGCGGCGCACCAAGGAGCTTCATCACCACATGGCCAACCCCCACGCGATCAGGGGCAGCGGCGTTCCTGCCGATGCGAAGACGTTTTTCGGGCACCCGCGCGGGCTGTTCATGCTGTTCTTCGTCGAGCTGTGGGAGCGCTTTTCGTTCTACGGCATGCGCGCGATCCTGGTGCTGTATCTCACCAAGCATTTCCTGTTCGGCGATGAGCCGTCCTACGCGATCTACGGCGCGTATACCTCGATGGTGTACATCACGCCGATCATCGGCGGCTATCTATCCGACCGCTTCCTGGGGCCGCGCAAAGCGGTGCTCGCGGGCGGCATCTTCATCACGCTGGGCCATCTGCTGCTGGCGATCGTCGAGGCGCCGCAGGGTGTGCAGGGCGCTGCCCTCAACGGCTTCTATCTCGGTCTTGCCTTCATCATCGTCGGCACCGGCTTCCTGAAGGCGAACATCTCGGTGCTCGTCGGCAAGCTCTACGCGCGCGAGGACATGCGGCGCGACGGGGCGTTCTCGATCTTCTACATGGGGATCAACACCGGCGCGTTCGTCGGCCCGATCGCGGTCGGCATCCTCGGCGAGACGGTCGGCTGGTCGTACGGTTTCGGCGCCGCGGGCATCGGCATGGCGCTCGGGCTGGTCATGTTCATCCTGTTTCAGCGCGAACTGCACGGTGTCGGCGAAGCGCCCGACGCCGCCGTGCTCGCGTCGAAGCCGGTTGCCGGGCTGTCGATCGAATGGCTGATCTATCTCGGCGGGATCGTCGGCGTCGCTGTCTCGTGGTGGCTGGTGCGCAGCCAAGGCGTGGTCGGCACCGCGCTGATCGTCGCGTCGCTCGTCACGGTCGGCTACATCCTATGGACCGCGGTGGCGAAGCTGCCGCGCGTCGACCGCGACCGGATCTTCGCGGCGCTGTTCCTGATCGCGCTGGCGCCGCTGTTCTGGGCGCTGTTCGAGCAGACCGGCTCGTCGCTCAACCTCTACACCGACCAGTCGGTCGACCGCGTCGTGTTCGGCTGGACTATCCCGGCCTCGGTGTTCCAGTCGGTCAACCCGTTCTTCATCATCACGCTGGCGCCGGTGTTCGCGGCGCTCTGGACCAGGCTCGGCAAGGCCGGGTTCGAGCCGAGCGCACCGTTCAAGTTCGGCATCGGCCTGATCCTGGTCGGCGCAGGCTTCTTCGTGCTGACGCTCGGTGCGCCGGCACAGGGGCTTACCCCGGCGATCTTCGTCGTGCTGCTCTATATGCTGCACTCGATGGCCGAGCTCTGCTTCTCGCCGATCGGTCTGTCGTCGATGACGCGGCTGTCGGTGCCGAGCATGACCGGGTTGATGATGGGCACTTGGTTCCTGGCGACCGCAGGCGGCAATTTCCTCGCCGGCCTGATCGCGCAGGCGACCGGCGGCGAGGGGGCTGGCGTCGGGCGGGTGCTCGAAGTCTACGGCCGGATCGGCTGGTTCGCGATCGGCGTCGGCGTGGTCGTGCTGGTGCTCGCGCCGTTCGTGACCAAGCTGATGCATCTCGATCAGATGGGCGCGGTCGATCACGCGATGGCCGGCCAGAACGAACTCGGCGAGCCGGGCGCTGCCGGCCTCGACACCCGCGGCGAACAGGTGCCGCGAGGCTGACGCAAAATTCCCCTCCCGCTTGCGGGAGGGGTTAGGGGAGGGCGCGACGTACGTACCGGCGTGCGGCCAATGAGGCACGCCCCTCCCCCGACCCCTCCCGCAGGCGGGAGGGGAGCAGTCAGATCCGCGTCATCGACAGCGCCTTCTCGCCGTAGCGCGGCCCGGCCGTCCCACCCCGCGGCGCCGCCGCATCGAGCTTCGCCAGATCGTCCGCCGACAACGCAACGTCCGCCGCCTTCATGCTGTCCTCAAGCGTAACCCGCCGCTTCGACCCTGGGATCGGTACGATGTCGTCGCCCTGCGCGAGCAACCACGCGAGCGCGACCTGCGCCGGCGAAGCGCCATGCGTATCGGCAATCGACTTCACCACCGCGACCATCTCCATGTTCTTGGCGAAATTCTCCTCCGAATAGCGCGGATCGTTGCGCCGATAGTCACCCTCGGGAAGATCCGACCGCGCGGTAATCTGCCCCGTCAAAAACCCGCGCCCCAGCGGCGAATACGGCACGAACCCGATCCCGAGTTCGCGACACAGCGGCAGGATCGCGTCCTCCACATCCCGCTCCCACAGCGAATATTCGCTCTGCAGCGCCGCGATCGGATGCGTCGCCGCAGCGCGCCGGATCGTGTCGAGCCCAGCCTCCGACAGCCCGAGATGCCGCACCTTGCCCTCGCGCACGAGGTCGGCCATCGCGCCGACGGTATCCTCGATCGGCACCCCCGGATCGACGCGGTGCTGGTACAGCAGGTCGATCGTCTCGACCCCGAGCCGCTTCAGCGATCCCTCGCACGCCCGGCGCACGTTGGCCGGAGTCGAGTCCACCCCCGTCATCCCGTTCTCGTCGTAGCGAAAGCCGAACTTGGTCGCGATCACGACGCCGTCGCGCTTGCCGCGGATCGCCTTGCCGATCAGTTCCTCGTTGACCAGCGGGCCATAGATTTCGGCGGTATCGAACAGCGTCACGCCCAGCTCGATCGCGCGGTGGATCGTCGCGATGCTCTCGTCGGCGTTCGCCTCGCCGTACATGCCCTTGCCGATGCCGGCCATCGGCATGCAACCGAGACCCAGCGCGGAAACCTCGAAATCAGGGCCGAGCGTGCGATACTTCATGGGTGTTCTCCTGAGCGCCGACGCGATCGGACCGCGCTGCGACGGAGATGGTAACGGCGGTGTCCATCGTCACGTTCCCGACGGTCCGAAACAGGTCGGGTATGGTCTCGACCGCGATGAGCAGACCCAGCACCTCGAGCGGGATGCCCATCGCCAGCGCCACCGGCGCGACCGACGCGACGAAGCTGATCGTACCGGGCAGCGAGATCGACCCCATCGTCGTGATCGCCGCGGTCGCCACGCCCGCCGCCATCTGCCCCGGCCCGATCGGCAGCCCGAGCCAATGCGCGACGTACAGCGCGACCGCCAGGTTCATCGCCGGGCTGGTGGCGCGGAACACCGCGACCGACAGCGGCAGGACGATCCCGGCGGTGGCGGGCGACGCGCCGAGATCGGTCGAGGCCTTCAACATCGCCGGTAGCGAGGCGAGCGACGACTGCGTGCTGATCGCCACCGCCTGCGCCGGCGCGACCGCACGCGCGAACCGGCCGAAGCCGACCCGCCCGCCGATCATCCCGATCGGGTAGGCGGACAGCAGGACGATGAAGCCGATCGCCGAGACGCAGACGATATAGTGCAGCAGCGCGCCGAACGCCGCCGTCCCGGTGCGCGCGCCAACCCCGTAGGCGAGCGCGAAGATGCCGATTGGCGCCAGCTTCAGCACCCATGTGATGATGATCAACAGCGCGTCGACGACCGCCTGGAAGAACCCGGTCAGCACGCGGCGACGATCGTCGGGCAGCTTCGTCACGGCGAACGCGAACGTCAGCGCGAAGACGGTGAGCGGCAGGAACGAGTCGCTGGACGCGGCCGCGACGATGTTTGTCGGCACGATCGTATCGAAGAACGCGCCGATCCCCGGCACCGGCCCGACCGGCGCAGCACCCGTCAGTGCGGCACGCAACGCGGAGCCTAACGCGTGCGGCAGTGGGAAGGCGTCGAGGATCAACGGCATGACCAGCGCCGACATGATCGTCGTGCTCCACAGGATGACGACGATCATCACCATCGCGCGCACGGTGATCCGTCCGGCGCGCGCCGCCTCGGTGGTCGCGCCGATGCCGGTCACGAGCAGCCCGACGACCAGCGGTACGATCACCATCTGCAACCCGTGCAGCCATGCCGAGCCGATCGGCTGGGTCACCGCCGTCGCCGCGATCGCATTCGCCGGCGACCACGCCGCCGCGGCGATGCCGATCGCGATGCCGCCGATCAGGGCGGCGAGAATCCGTGTAGTCTGCGACATGCTCGCCCTTCGTGATGTACCGCGCTATCAAACGGATCGGACACCGATACGGGACGGAAAGCACGCGCGATGGCAAGAAAATATTTCGGCACCGACGGCATTCGTGGTGCCACCAACGTCTCGCCGATGACTGCGGCAATGGCGATGAAGGTCGGCATGGCCGCCGGCGCGTATTTCCAGCGCGGCGATCACCGCCACCGCGTCGTCATCGGCAAGGACACGCGGCTGTCGGGCTACATGCTCGAATCGGCGTTGGTCGCGGGCTTTACCAGCGTCGGCATGGACGTCGTCATGGTCGGTCCGATGCCGACGCCGGCGGTGGCTATGCTCACCCAGTCGATGCGCGCCGACATCGGCGTGATGATCTCCGCCAGCCATAATCCGTACGCGGATAACGGCATCAAGCTGTTCGGCCCCGACGGCTACAAGCTGTCCGACGAGGCCGAGGCGGCGATCGAGGCGCTGATCGACGGTGACATCC
This sequence comes from Sphingomonas sp. PP-CE-3A-406, assembly GCF_003688625.1. GTDB lineage: Bacteria > Pseudomonadota > Alphaproteobacteria > Sphingomonadales > Sphingomonadaceae > Sphingomonas. The sequence goes on along the minus strand of NZ_RCWY01000003.1, from coordinate 139,050 downwards.
CGCTCGTCCCCTCCGACCAGATCGGCCGCGCGCGCCGGATCGAGGACGCGCAGGGCCGGTACATCCATTTCGCCAAGTCGACCTTCCCCGAGAATCTCCGCCTCGACGGGATGCGCGTGGTGCTCGATTGCGCGAACGGTGCCGCCTACAAGGTCGCCCCGTCGGCCTTGTGGGAACTCGGCGCGGACGTCGTCGCGATCGGCGTCACGCCCAACGGCATCAACATCAACGACGGCGTCGGCTCGACCGCCCCGCAGGCGCTTGCCGAGACGGTGGTCGCCAGCGGCGCGGACATCGGCATCGCGCTCGACGGCGACGCGGATCGTCTGATCGTGGTCGACGAGACCGGCACGATCGTCGACGGCGACCAGCTGATGGCGACGATCGCGGCCAGCTGGGCGCGCCAGGGCCGGCTCGCCGGCGGTGGCCTTGTCGCGACGGTGATGTCCAACCTCGGCCTCGAACGCCATCTCGCCGCGCAAGGGCTGGGCCTCGTCCGCACCGCGGTCGGCGACCGCCATGTGCTTGAGAAGATGCGCTCCAGCGGCTATAATGTCGGCGGCGAACAGTCGGGCCACATCATCCTCAGCGACTATGCGACGACCGGCGACGGCCTCGTCGCGGCGCTCCAGATCCTCGCCGAGGTCAAGCGCTCGGGCGCCCCCGCCAGCGAAGTGCTCCACCGCTTCGAGCCCTTGCCGCAGCTGCTCAAGAACGTCCGCTTCGCGGGCGGCAAGCCGCTCGATCACGACGCGGTGAAGGCGGTGATTGCCGAGGCGGAGGCCGAACTCGCCGGCAAGGGCCGGCTCGTCATCCGCCCGTCGGGCACCGAACCGGTGATCCGCGTGATGGCGGAGGGCGACGATCTCGCCCAGGTCGAACAGGTCGTCGATCGGATCTGCGACGCCGTACGGAAGGCGGCCGCCTGATGCTGGAGATGCGCCCCACCTGCGAACGCTGCGCGACCGACTTGCCCGCCGATGCACCCGGCGCGTTCATCTGCTCGTTCGAATGCACGTTCTGCGCGGAGTGCGCCGACGCGCTCGACGAGCGGTGTCCCAACTGCGGTGGCGAACTGCTCGACCGGCCGACAAGGCTGGGCGAGGCGCCACCGCAAAAGCCGGCAGGCGCGCGGCGGCACTAAGCGCGGTTCGGGTAAGCGCCACCCAACCCCTTCTACCACCCCAACCCCTTCTACCACCCCGGCGGAGGCCGGGGCCCAGTTGGAAAGGTCCAGGTAACAGATCGCAACCCTCAGTCGGCAACGTCCCCCAACTGGGCCCCGGCCTCCGCCGGGGTGGCGAAGGGGGGCATACCCCTGTCCTACATCCGACCGATCATGCCATAGCCGATCCCATGACCGCCAACCGCGCCAACCCCAGTCCGGCATCCCCAGTCCAACCCCGCCTCAGGCAAAGTGCAGACCCGCGCCAGCGTCTGCACTTCGTGCACTTCGCCCCGATCTCGGACGATTTATGACGCCGCGGGTTCTCATAATAGCCGGCTCCGATTCAGGCGGCGGCGCCGGCATCCAGGCGGATATCAAGACCGTCACCATGCTCGGCGGCCACACGATGACCGCGGTAACGGCGATCACCGCCCAGAACACGCTAGGCGTGCAGGCAGTCCACAAGATCCCGACCGACATGGTCCTCGCGCAGATCGACTCGGTCGTCTCGGACATCGGCGTCGACGCCGTGAAGATCGGCATGATCGGTTCCGCGGAAACCGCCAATGCCGTCGCCGACTACCTGACCTCCTTGTTCTCCCGCGAAGGCGGGAGCCCAGACTGGACTCCCGCCTTCGCGGGAGAACAAGGGGGGGCGGGCTGTCCTCAAAGTTCAAGCATCCCCATCGTTTTCGACCCCGTGATGATCGCAACCAGCGGCTCCGTTCTCGCGGACAGCGACACCATCGCCGCCTTCACTCGCCTCATGCGGATCGCCACGCTCGTAACCCCCAACCTCCCCGAACTCGCAGCCCTCGGCGGGGAAGCCGCGATCCGCGCACTCGGCCCGGCCATCCTCATAAAAGGCGGCCACGCCGAAGGCCCCTCCGTCACCGACCGCCTCGTCACCGACGCCGGCGAAAGACGCTGGACCAACCCCCGCATCGAAACCCGCCACGCGCACGGCACCGGCTGCACGCTCGCCAGCGGCATCGCCACCGGCCTCGCCCAAGGCCTGCCGCTCGACGCCGCAATCGAGCGCGCCATCGCGTTCGTCCGCGCCGCACTTGCCAGCGCGCCAGGGCTTGGCGCAGGGCACGGCCCGATGGGGCACGCCCTCGGCACCAGCCCGTTCGACCAGTGGAAAGACCGCCAATGCCCGGCATGAAACACGAAAAGCTCTGCATTGGCCCGGTCGCCGGTGTTGATGAGGCAGGGCGGGGCCCTCTTGCAGGGCCCGTGGTGGCCGCGGCGGTAATTCTTCCTGCAAAAGGCGTCCCGCGCGGCATCGACGATTCGAAGAAGCTCTCCGCCTCCGAGCGCGAACGGCTTTGCGCCCGCCTCAAAGGCTGCGCGATCGTCGGCATCGGCATCGTCCAGCCCGAAGAGATCGACACGCTCAACATCTACTGGGCGACGATGAAGGCAATGACCCTCGCCGTCGACGCGCTGGCGATCGAACTCGGCCAGGCCCCCGGCCACGTCCTCGTCGACGGCAACCGCTTGCCCCGCTGGACCTACCCCGCCACGCCGCTCGTCGGCGGCGACGCGAAGTCGCTGTCGATCGCCGCCGCCTCGATCGTCGCCAAACACACGCGCGACCTCATCATGATCGCCGCGGCGGACGTGCATCCCGAGTATAACTGGCATTCGAACAAGGGTTACGGCTGCGCGCACCACATGAAGGCGCTCCGCGAACACGGCCCCACGCCGATTCACCGCCGCAGTTTCGCGCCCGTCGCCGCCGCCTATCTAGCGCGCGAGGGACTTTTCGCACAGGAAACGACGAGCTGAGTCTTTCGCGCCACACCCCAAGGGCTTGAGCCGCGAGTCTCCCACGACTCAACATCTGGGCAACGAAGACTCGTTTGGTCGCAGCGACGGAATCGCACCGAAACGCCGTTAACGAATGTTTGCTTGACGGAGTCGGGCAATTCCGCCGCTATGGGCGTCGATAAGGGGCGGAAAACATGGGTTTGATCGACACGATCGCACGGCCGCGTGCGAAGAAGACAGTGGAGCCGGCGGTTCAAGCCGTCCTTCCGCTCGACCAGATCCTGCGCGGCGACTGCATCGAACGGATGAAGGCGCTGCCGTCGAACTCGATCGACATGATCTTCGCGGACCCGCCGTACAACCTCCAGCTCGGCGGCGAACTCTACCGCCCCGACGGCAGCCATGTCGACGCGGTCACCGACGACTGGGACAAGTTCGACACCTTCGCCGCCTATGACCGCTTCACCCGCGCCTGGCTGAAGGAAGCACGCCGCATCCTCAAGGACGACGGCGCGCTCTGGGTCATCGGCAGCTACCACAACATTTTTCGCGTCGGTGCCGCCGTCCAGGATCTAGGCTACTGGATCCTCAACGACATCGTCTGGCGCAAGACCAACCCGATGCCCAACTTCCGCGGCACGCGCTTCACCAACGCGCATGAGACGCTGATCTGGGCGTCGAAGGGCGAGAAGGCGAAATACCACTTCAACTACCGCGCGATGAAGACGCTCAACGACGAGCTCCAGATGCGCAGCGACTGGGAATTCCCGACCTGCGGCGGCGCCGAGCGGCTCAAGAAGAACGGCACCAAGGTGCATCCGACGCAGAAGCCCGAAGCACTGCTCTACCGCATCCTGCTCGCGTGCACGAAGCCCGGCGATGTCGTGCTCGATCCGTTTTTCGGCACCGGCACGACCGGCGCGGTGGCCAAGCGTCTCGGTCGCAGCTGGATCGGCATCGACCGCGAAGGCGACTACATCGAAGCCGCGCAGGAGCGGATCGAGGCCGCGCTGCCGCTCGACGAATCGGCACTCGCCACGATGATGAGCCCGCGCACGCAGCCCAAGGTCGCGTTCGGCGTGCTGGTCGAAAACGCGTATCTCGCCCCCGGCGCGGTGCTGACCGACTCGAAGCGCCGCTGGCGTGCGACGATCCGCGCGGATGGCTCGCTGCTCAGCGACTGCGGCACGATCGGCTCGATCCACAAGCTCGGCTCGACGCTCCAGAACGCCCCCGCCTGCAACGGCTGGAGCTTCTGGCATTACGAAAGCGACAAGGGTCTGAAACCGATCGACGACCTCCGCCAGACGTACCTGCTGGCGACAACTGTCTGAGCAAAGTTCCGTTCGTGCCGAGTAGAGACCGAGCGTAGTCGAGGGCTCGTATCGAGGTACATGTCCTTCGATATGGCTTCTCGACGAGCTCGAAACCTACTCGGGACGAACGGTAGTTTGAACGGCCAGCGGTTTTGAGGAAAAGGGGATCATGACCAGTCTCCACCTCCGCCCCGTCCAGTTCGTCGACACGCCGATCGGCCACAAAGACGGTAGCGTCGCGCGCTTGGCGGGCGGCCTGCAATGGTTCGCCGCCTATGAAGTGACCGAAGCCCGCAACCGCCGCAGCATCCCCGTCGCCGACGTCGCAACCCTCGGCGACCGCGCCGCACACCTCCACGCCGCCATCACCACCCCCCGCGCACCGCTCAACCTCGGCGAACGCACGCTCCGCTTCGACCAGCCGATCGTCGCCGGCATTCTCAACGTCACCCCCGACAGCTTCTCCGACGGCGGCAAGCATGTCGACGACCCCGCCGCCGCCGCCGCGGCCGGCATCGACATGGCCGTCGCAGGCGCGACGCTGATCGATGTCGGCGGCGAGTCCACCCGCCCCGGCGCGCCCGCGGTATGGGAAGGCGACGAGATCGCGCGGCTCGTCCCCGTCGTCGAACGCCTCGCGCGCGCCGGTGCGATCGTCTCGGTCGACACCCGCAAGGCCGCCGTCATGGAGGCGACGCTCGCCGCCGGCGCGCACATCGTCAACGACGTCGCCGCGCTCCTCTGGGACGATCGCGCGCTGGACGTCGTCGCAAAAAGCGGCTGCCCCGTCGTCCTGATGCACTCGCCCGACCCCAAGAAAGGCGGACACGGCGATGGTGGCTACACCAACGTCCTGACCGATGTCTTCGACTGGCTCGAAACCCGCATCGCCGCGGTCGTCGCGGGTGGTGTCGACCGGTCGCGCATTATCGTCGACCCCGGCATCGGCTTCGGCAAGACGCTCGCCGAGAACCTCGCGCTGCTCAACGGCCTGGCGATCTTCCACGGTCTCGGCTGCCCGATCATGCTCGGCGCGAGTCGCAAGCGCTTGATCGGCGCGCTCTCGAACGAAGCGCCGGTCGACCAGCGCCTCGCCGGTTCGCTCGCGCTGGCGCTGAAAGGGGCGGAAGCGGGCGTCCAGATTCTCCGCGTCCACGACGTCGCCGAAACGGTGCAGGCAGTGAAGATCTGGCGCGGCCTGCGCGATCAATCGCTCGCAGGCGGCTGATCGTCGCTGCATTGCAGCGAAACGCCAGTTCGCGCATTAAAAGCCCTGTAAACAAGGGAGCTTTCGTTTGATCGTCACTGCAACACCGCGCTTCAGTCAGATCCTGAGCGAAGTCTGGCGCCCGCTGCTCGGCCTGTTCGTCTGGGATGTGATCGTCACGATCACCTATTACGTCCTGCCGTTCCACGCGCCCGCGCTGCCCCTGACGCTGTTCGGTACCGCACTCGCGCTGTTCCTCGGCTTTCGCGATAACTCGGCGTATCAGCGCTGGTGGGAAAGCCGTGGTCTTTGGGGCCTGATGATCAACGCCTCGCGCAACCTCGCGCGTATGGCGCGCAACATGCTGCCCGAGCCCGAGGGCCACGACATGAAGCGGACCATCGTGCTCCGCCAGATCGCCTATGTGAATGCGCTGCGCTGCCAGTTGCGCAAACAGCCCGCACCGCCCGAGGTGCTGCGCTTCCTGTCGAAGGAGGAGGCATCGTTCGCGCTAGAGCGCACCAATATCGCCAACGGCCTGCTCGACGGCACGGGCCGCCGGATCGACATCGCGCGCCGCAACGGCTGGATCGACACCATCCAGCAGATGCAGTTCGAGTCCATTCTCGTCGATATTGCCAACGCGCAGGGCGGCATGGAGCGGATCAAGAACACGCCGCTGCCCAATCAATACCGCTTCTTCCCGAGCCTGTTCACGCGGCTGTTCTGCGTGCTGCTGCCGATCGGCCTGGTCGAGACGCTCGGCTATGCGACGCCGGTCGGTTCGACCATCGCCGGACTGATGTTCCTCGCCGTGCTGCAGATCGGCGATGATCTGGTCGATCCGTTCGCCGACACGATCCACGACGTGCCGCTGAACGCGATGTGCCGGACGATCGAGATCGACCTGCTTCAGGCGATCGGCGATCCAGCGCCCGAGCCGCTGACGCCCGACAAGGGCGTGCTCTGGTAACGCTCTTCGCAGGCATTCATCGACGTACATTTGCGGACTAAGCGGGACCCCGCCAAATCTCGAGGTACCTCGGATGTGGCCTGCGAGACGCACCGAGACCTGGCGACAGCGTCCTGCCAAAGACGAGGCGTACGTCAGGCGGCGTTGTCGATGCCCAGTTCGCCAAGCTTGCGATACAGTGTGGATCGCCCGATCCCGAGCCGCCGCGCGACTTCGGTCATCCGACCGCGATAATGGCCGATCGCCAAACGGATGACGTCGGCTTCGATTTCCTCGAGCGCGCGAAGGTTGCCGTCGGCGCGAAACAGCGTGACGCCGCCGCCGCCGGCCGCAACCGTAGCGGGAATACGGCGCCGATTGCCCAGCGCGGCGATCTGCGGGAAATCGTCTTCGGTCAGCGCAGCGTCCTCGCAGAGCACGGCCGCGCGAAAGAGTGCGTTCTGCAACTGACGAACATTGCCCGGCCAGTCGTACTGAACCAGCAGCGCCAGCGCGGAGTCGGTAATGCCCAACGACCGCAACCCTGGCTGTTCGGCAATCCGCGCGAGCAGATGGCGTGCCAGTGCTGGAATGTCGCCGGTCCGCTCGCGCAACGGCGGGATCATGACCTGGACCACGTTGAGCCGGTAATACAGGTCTTCGCGAAACCGGCCGGCCTCGACTTCGTCGAGCAAAGGCGTGTTGCTGGCGGCGATGACCCGGACATCGACGTCGTGCGGATGGCGCGCGCCGATCGCGTGGACCTCGCCCGTCTGGAGGACGTGGAGCAGCTTGGCCTGCGCCTCGAGCGGCATCTCGCTGATCTCGTCGAGGAACAGCGTCCCGCCGTCGGCCTCCCGGAAGCGACCGGTCTTGCGCTCGAACGCACCGGTGAACGCGCCCATTTCGTGGCCGAACAGCTCCGATTCGACGAGGTTGGCCGAGACCTCACCGCAATTGACGCTCATCATGGGCTTCTTGGCGCGGGGCGACGCGGCGTGGATAGCCTCGGCGATGACGTCCTTGCCCACGCCGATCTCGCCTTCCAGCAACACCGAGACGCGTGCCCGCGCAGCCTTGGCGGCGATGGCCAGCGCGGCACGGAAATCCGGCGACGATCCGACGATCTCGTCGAACCCGAGCAGCGCAGGTATCTTTTCGGTAAGGGGACGGAGTTCGCCGGTCGACGTGGCGCCGACGGCGGTATCGAGCGCGGCGAGAAAACGGTCGGGCGCGAGCGGCTTGACTAGGAAGTCGGTGGCGCCCGCGCGCATCGCCGCGACGGCGTGAGACACCGATCCGTTCGCGGTCAGCATCAGGATCGGCAGCGCCGGCCGACGTTCGCGCAACGCGGCGATGAGACCCGTCGCGTCGGCGTCGGGCGCCGAATGATCGAGGACGATCGCATCGAGCTGCATCCCGTCCTGCGTCCCGAGCGTCGCAATCGCCATCTCGCCGTCGGTCGCGAAGATCGCGCGCCAGCCGCCACGCGTGGCAAGCGCCGCCACCAGCCGCCGCTGCGCAGGCTCTTCGTCGATCAGCAGTAGAAGGCGCTGCCCGTTGCGCGTCATGGCGAATCCTGTCCCGTTCCGGCACGTGCAATAGCGCAGCCGGGTAAAGAGCGACTTAAAAGCACTGCGCGGCCGGGCTTGGCGATAGCAGTCGTGCAGGTTAAGGTTGCGTCATAGAGGATGGCACTCACAGGATTGGGGCACGAACCATGGCCGGCAACGGGGACATGAAGGCGCATGCGGCGACCTATTCGAGCGTGACGGGGATGATGAAATGGGGCGCGGTCGGATGCGCGCTGGTCGTCGCGCTCGTCATCTGGCTGATCCACTAAGCACATGAAGATCGCCGTCCTGAAAGAACAAGCGGACGGCGAGCGGCGGGTTTCCGCGACGCCGGAAACGGTCAAGAAGTTCATCGCGCTGGGCGCGACGCTGGCGGTCGAGACGGAGGCGGGCGAGGCGGCGTCGATCGCCGATGCCGCGTACGCCGATGCGGGCGCATCGGTCGGCGATCGTGCGGCGACGCTGGCGGGTGCGGAGATCGTGCTGGGCGTGCAAGGACCTGATCCTGCAACGCTGGACGGGGTCGCGCCGGGGGTGTGGATCGTCGCGAGCCTCAATCCCTTTGCAGAGCGCGCCCGCGTCGACGCCTATGCCGCGGCGGGGTACGAGGCGTTGGCGATGGAGTTCATGCCGCGGATCACGCGTGCGCAGTCGATGGATATCCTGTCGTCGCAGTCGAACCTGTCGGGGTACAAGGCGGTGCTCGACGCCGCCGCCGAATATGGTCGCGCGTTTCCGATGATGATGACCGCGGCGGGGACGATCAGTGCGGCGAAGGCGTTCGTGATGGGCGTCGGCGTCGCCGGACTCCAGGCGATCGCGACCGCACGGCGGCTCGGCGCTCAGGTGTCGGCGACCGACGTGCGCGCGGCAACTCGCGAGCAGATCCAGTCGCTGGGTGCGAAACCGATCTTCGTCGAGAATGTCGCGGGGATCGAGGGCGAGGGAACGGGCGGGTATGCCGGCGAGATGTCGCCCGAATACCAGGCTGCGCAGGCGGCACTCGTCTCCGGGCACATCGCCAAGCAGGACATAGTCATCACCACCGCGCTGATCCCGGGACGTGCCGCACCCCGCCTGATTTCGGCGGCGCAGGTGGCGAGCATGAAGCCGGGCTCGGTGATCGTCGATCTCGCGGTCGAACAGGGCGGCAACGTCGAGGGCTCGGTCGCGGGCGAAGTGGTCGTGGTGAACGGCGTGAAGATCGTCGGGCATCGCAACGTGCCGTCTCGGTTGGCGGCAGACGCCAGCGCCTTGTTCTCACGCAACCTGTACAACTTCCTCAACGCCTTCTGGGACAAGGAGGCTGGGCGACCCGTGCTCGACGCCGAGATCGGCGACGCAATCCGCCTGACGCAAGGCGGCAGGATCGTGAACCCAAGGCTGCTGGCATGATAATCCTCCCCGGTACGGGGAGGGGGACCGGCGCAGCCGGTGGAGGGGGCGTCCCGCACACGCTACGTCCAGAAGTATCGCTGGCGCGCAAATTGCGGCGCGAAATGAGCCTCCCGGAAGTGCTGCTATGGGAGCAGCTCCGGGGAAAGAAAACCGGCGTCAAGTTCCGCCACCAGCATCCCATCGGTCCATACGTCTGCGACTTCTACTGCGCTGGCGCCAAGCTCGCGGTCGAAGTAGACGGCGAATTCCATGGACGCGGCGATCGTCCCCAACGCGACGCCGATCGCGACCAGTTTTTCGAACAGAATGGCCACCGGGTGCTGCGAGTGGCAGCAGGCGACGTGCTGAGGGATATCGAAGCCGTAGTGACGATGATCGTATCGTTCGCGGCCAGCCCCCTCCACCAGCCTGCGGCCGGTCCCCCTCCCCGTGCCGGGGAGGAATAAGATGGACTTTATCGCGATCCTGTCGATCTTCGTGCTGGCGTGTTTCGTCGGGTATTTCGTCGTCTGGGCGGTGACCCCTGCGTTGCACACGCCGTTGATGGCGGTGACCAATGCGATCTCCTCGGTCATCATCGTTGGCGCGCTGATTGCTGCGGCTGCGGCAGGCATCGGCGCCGGATCGGGCGTGGCCAAGGCGCTCGGGTTGCTGGCGGTGGTGCTGGCGAGCATCAACATCTTCGGCGGCTTCGCGGTCACCGCGCGGATGCTGGCGATGTACAAGAAAAAGGAACGGCCGGTCGCGCCTGCCACGAGCAAGTGAGCGATACGGACGTGAAGGGGACGCGCGATGCATGAACTGACGGTCAGCCCCTGGGCATCGCTAGCCTATCTGGTCGCGGGGGTGTGTTTCATCCTTGCGCTCCGCGGGCTGTCGAGCCCGGCGTCGAGCCAGCGCGGCAACCGCTTCGGCATCATCGGCATGACGATCGCGGTGGTGACGACGCTGGTGACGCATGTGCCCTTCGTCCAGCATGCTCTGGTTGCAGACACCGGACCGGCGATAGTCGTGCGCTCTATCGACTGGACCACCGTCGTCGAAATCCTCGCGGCGATCGGTGTCGGCGCTGCGATCGGCCTCGTCACGGCGCGTCGCATCGCGATGACCGCGATGCCGCAGCTCGTCGCCGCCTTCCATTCGCTCGTCGGTCTCGCCGCGGTGCTGGTTGGCGTTGCGGCGTATCTCAACCCGCAGGCATTCGGGATCTCCGACCTCGTAATTCCGCTGATCGGCCAGCCGTTCGCGGTCATCCACCCGGTCAGCCGGATCGAACTCGGTCTAGGCGTGGCGATCGGTGCGATCACCTTCTCCGGCTCGGTCATCGCGTTCCTCAAGCTCAACGGCAACATGGGCGGCAAGCCGATCATGCTGCCCGGCCGCCACGTCATCAACCTCGCGCTGCTCGCTGCCATCCTCGGCCTGATCGCCTACTTCGTCACCGACCAGGCACCGTGGATCTTCTGGACGGTCGTGATCCTGAGCTTCGTCATCGGCTTCCTGCTGATCGTCCCGATCGGCGGCGCGGACATGCCGGTGGTGGTCAGCATGCTCAATTCCTATTCGGGCTGGGCGGCCGCGGCGATGGGCTTCACGCTCCACAACAGCGCGATGATCATCACCGGCGCGTTGGTCGGCAGTTCGGGCGCGATCCTCAGCTACATCATGTGCCGCGCGATGAACCGCAGCTTCATCAGCGTGATCGCGGGCGGCTTTGGAGCGAGCGATGCAGCCGCGGGAAGTGGCGGCTCAGCCGTCGATCGGCCGTGGAAGCGCGGTTCGGCCGAAGACGCCGCATTCCTGATGAGCCAGGCCGAACAGGTCATCATCGTCCCCGGCTACGGCATGGCGGTCGCGCAGGCGCAGCACGTGCTGCGCGAGATGGGCGACAAGCTGAAGGCCGAGGGCGTCCGCGTGAAATATGCGATCCACCCCGTTGCGGGCCGCATGCCGGGGCACATGAACGTGCTGCTGGCCGAAGCGAACGTGCCGTATGACGACGTGTTCGAGCTCGAGGACATCAACAGCGAGTTCGCGCAGACCGACGTCGCGTTCGTGATCGGCGCGAACGACGTGACCAACCCGGCGGCCAAGACCGACAAGTCGTCGCCGATCTACGGCATGCCCGTGCTCGACGTCGAAAAGGCGAAGACGGTATTGTTCATCAAGCGCTCGATGGGCGGCGTCGGCTATGCCGGCGTCGATAACGAGCTGTTCTACCGCGACAATACGATGATGCTGCTCGCCGATGCCAAGAAGATGGTCGAGGATATCGTCAAGGCGCTCGACTAGGCCGAACGCGACCTTGCTGGGCAGGCGTGAAAGTACAACGAAACTCGACCCAGTTCGCGTGTAGCTTTGAGGATGATCGAGGTTAGTCTTTGCGACACAGCGGAGATGATCATGATCCTACCGGGCGGAGATCCTGCCGACACGCGTTACGATACCGGGATCGCCGCAGTCCTTGTCGCGAGTGCGGACGCGCCCGACCGGTTCGCCGCTGCACTCGCCGCGATGGACGGGCGCGTGGTCGCGAGGATCGACTGGCAGGCGCCGTTCAGCCTGCACGCCGCGCCGCAGGTCGTCGTGGTCGAGACCGAGGGGGTGGACGTCGCGGTCCTTGCCGAACACCTGCCGCGGATCGTCGAGCGCGCTGCCGTGCTCGAGGCGGGGCTGGTGGTCGCGATGGGGAGCGACCAGATCGACGCGGTGGCGGCGGCGACGCTCGGCGGCGGGACGATCCTGCTGGTCGACCCGAGCGTCGCGGACTGCGTCGCGGCGATCGTCGTCGCCGCCGAACGCGTGCGCAGCCCCGCAGGCGTGTTCGATGTCGGCCGCGAGACCGATGGGACGCGACTGGAACGCCTGAACACGGAAGTTGCGCGGATAGCCGAGGCGCTGGCAAGACTGACGCGCGCGGAGATCGAGGGCGATGCCTCCACAGCGCCGATCGTCGGCGATCGGACGAACCGCTACGGCGCGCCGCCGTCGCTGGCCGAGCCGAGCGCAGCCGACGTCCGGCGGGCGATCCGCGCGCGGCGGCTGCGCGACCAGTTCTTCGGCACCGCATTGTTCGAGGATCCGGGCTGGGACATGCTGCTCGATCTCTATGCCGCCGAACTCGAGCGCGGCCGCGTGTCGGTGTCGAGCCTGTGCATCGCCGCCGCGGTCGCGCCGACCACCGCGCTGCGCTGGATCGCGCGGATGACCGATACCGGGCTATTCGAACGCCGTCCCGACCTGCACGACCGGCGACGCGCCTTCATGGTGCTGTCGGACCGCGCAAGCGAGGCGATGCGCGGGTATATTGTGGCCACACGGGGTGCCGACCTGCGGATTCCGTGATTTTAGCTTGCCCCGGCCGCCCGGCTTTGGCATCGCACCCTCACCCGAGAGGGGGCGATTAGCTCAGTTGGTAGAGCGTCTCGTTTACACCGAGAATGTCGGCGGTTCGAGCCCGTCATCGCCCACCACCCTTTTCCTTTGACCATGCTGCGCTGTTGGTGCCGGCATGGGCCGGCAACACGAACTCCGGCGAATTTTTACCGTTGGTCGCGGTCGACCGTGCCTCAATCTTCTTCGTGCGGACTTCGGGGCCGGGCGAGCGAGTTTGCCGTCTCGAAGGGCCGGGGCGCTTACGTTCAACGCGGCGAACGCCGCCAACGCGATCATCCGCAACGAGATCACCTTTACGACTAACGTGGTGGGGCGCGCGGTGCCAGGCAACGCGATGGGATGTTGATACCTACCAAGTCACCGAGCTTCGGGGCGACGTCGAGCTGGTCTCGCGCGCACTATAGAATCAGTTCCTGGCCTGCTTCTCCGAACGTTTGCAGGATATAGTCGGGGACCGGCATTCCGGCAGCGTCGTCCATTTCTGCAGCGCTTGAACCGTTGCCGATAGCGACGTCATACCATCGATAGGCCAGCTCTTCCGCATCTGCCCGAGTCATCGGCTCGCGGGTTTGCTCCATTATCATGTCGTTGAGAATGTCTGCGGCGTCTGTCATCGGGCTCTCGTCGTCAGGGTTGTCGATAGTCAAACGCCTGAAAAACGAGATCGGCGTCCACCCGAGCGTTCGTAATCAGCAGTAACGCTCCGCGACGAGCGTGGCGAGCAGGTCGCCGCGCCAGCGCAGGGAGCGGCCTTCGCCACAATCGAGAGCATCGCGGGCAGCTGACGGCTGCCGATCGGCGCTAGCCGAAGCGATACTCCCGATCCTGTCAGGCGTGCAGGTCGTGGCGATATGCCGGAACTTATCGATCGGCGGACGACTGGAACAGTGTCGTGTCTAATCTGGTCAGTTCTGGTCGGGGTGGGGCTGGCGCTTCCGGCCATTCATCGGAAGGCGGAGCGGAGCGCGGTCTTTGCCCCGCGACGCCGTCTACGAGGAACCTTGCGACCCTTCGCGTAATCGGAGCAATGCGACGCGGGTGCGGGCGAGCGCTAAATCCCGCTCATTGCGGAAGGCCGTTCTGGCAGGGAGGCAGCCGATCGCACGAGAGGCAACCAAGAGCACTGAGACGGCATATCCAAGGAGGCGAGGCTGTTCCTCGGGCCCGTGTGCGGGGTCATCGCCCACCGCTCAAAGATCGCGGATCAGTCGCACTGCGACTGCGAGCCAGCCGGGATCTTCGATCTTCAGGGATTGCGAACCGGTATTCGGCGGTAACAGCGTCACCGCGCCAGCGACGGCGATCAGCCTGCCGAACGCGAACCGGCCTGCTGGTTGCGGGACGAGTACGTCGCGGTTGAGCGCGGTTGCGAAATCGGCGGGGGCCAGCATCGCGCACCAGATCACGTCACCGGTGCGATAGTCGCCGACCCCGCCCGCGACGATAATCGCGATCTGGCCCGGCGCGACCTGGGGTGGTGGTGCCGTCGTGGTGCGACGCGGCGCATGCGCGCCACGGCCGTCCAGGATTGCGGCGACGGGCAGGTCGGTACGGTCCGGCAAGGTCACGAGATCCCCCGCCTCGACGCCCAGTGCGGGGGCGATCCGGTTGAGCCAGCCGATCGACACGGTGCGCGTGCCGGTCTCCAGCCGCCCGATCGTCTGCGCGGTGGTCGGTGGAGCGCAGCGTTTGGCGACGTCCTCCAGCGTCAGCCCCTTGGCGCGGCGGACTTCGCGAATGGCGGTGATCATTGCAATGCGATCATCGAACGACTCCAAACCAGATGGGTTATTCTTCTGTCCTACAACCATGCGGATATGGCAACCGCCAAGCGCAACGGGAGATGGCGGATGCGCGAACTGGTAGAGCGGACGGTCGATTCGGAGGGTGTTCCACAGCCGGCCGGCATGCGTCGCGGTCGTACCGTCACCGTGAACCTCGCGGAGTCGCCGCTCGGGTGGCTGCGGTCGCGCGCGCTGATCGACGCGAGGCAGTTCGAGGCGGGGGAGCGGTTGCGCGCGGACTACGAACGCGCGTCGATTGCGCCCAGCGTGACGATGCGCTGGGCGGAGCGCGTCGATGGGGGAGGCCATGACGGGCTCGATCCGACGTCGGCGCAGATCGCGGCGAAGAGTCGGTTCGACGAAGCGTTGGCGGCAGCGGGGCCGGGGCTGGCGGATATCCTTTGGCGGGTGGTTTGCGCGGGGGAGGGGCTACCGGTGGCCGAGAAGGCGTTGCAATGGCCGGCGCGCGCCGGGCGGGTCGTGCTGACGCTCGCACTCGATCGATTGGCCGCGCATTACGGGATCGGTTAGGCGCTCGCATTGGTCCGCGGGCGGCACTAAGTGGCGGGTATGCGCTTCGACCTCATCAAATGCCACGGCTCCGGCAACGACTTTCCGTTGATCGACGCACGCGCGTCGATTCTTGGCGATGCGGCTTGGGCTGCCGTTGCGCGGGCGTTGGCGGATCGCGCTGGACCGGTGGGTGGCGACGGACTCCTGCTGCTGACCGCCGGCGACGAGACCCACGCGTTCGGCATGCGGATGTTCAATTCGGACGGCAGCGAGTCGGAGACATGCCTCAACGGCCTGCGCTGCGTTGCGCGCGCGGGGTTCGCGGCCACGGGTGCCGAGACTGCTATGGCGCTGCTGAAGACGAGCGACGCGGCCGTCGAGCGCGATGCTGATATCGCCGATGGCGTGTTCACCGTTCGCGAGATCGCCGGCCCCGCGTCTCTGGACGTCGCGGCGTGGCCGATGACGGTCGGGACCGATCGCATCGTCGATACGCCGATAGCGCGCTTGCCGACGGACCGCGCCTTCACGGCGGTGGCGATGCCCAACCCCCATCTCGTGACGTTCGTGGATGCCGTCAACGAAGCCGAACTCATCCGCGTCGGCGAAGCGTGCGAGGCGGCGCCCGACTGGCTGCCGAATCGCGCCAACGTCAGTTTCGTCGAGGTGCGTGACCGCGACCTGTTCGTGCGGACGTTCGAGCGTGGCGTCGGGCTGACCGACAGTTGCGGCAGCGCGATGGCGGCGTCGACCTATGCCGCGTGCCTGACCGGGCGGATTGCGTACGACACGCCGACGACGGTGTTCAACAAGGGCGGGCTGGTTCGCGCCGAGGCGAGCGAGGCGGCGATGGTGACGCTGTCGGGCAATGCGACGTTCGAGTGGACGGGCACGATCGAGGTCGATCTCGACACGGCGACCGCGAGCGATCTGGTCGTCACGCGGCGGCATGACGATGAGATCGGGGCCTGGGCGGGACTTCTCGCGACGATCTGAACACCGGCTGCGTCCTTCTCGCGGCACGTCCGTATCTCCCCGCAGTGGCGCCGCACACCGGCTCCGCACGCAGGAGAGAAGCCTTGAACCACTTCATTCGTACCGCGATCGTCGCGGCCGCAATTGCCGTCAGCGGCGGCGCCATCGTCGCAGCCCAGACCAACCCGATGGTCGGCGGCGCCGCGATGTATCCGACCAAGACGATCGTCGAGAACGCGGTCAATTCGAAGGATCACACCACGCTGGTCGCCGCGGTCAAGGCCGCTGGTCTCGTCGAGACGCTGTCGGGCCCGGGTCCGTTCACCGTGTTCGCGCCGACCAACGCCGCGTTCAAGAAGCTGCCGGCGGGCACCGTCGACACGCTGCTCAAGCCCGAGAACAAGGCGCAGCTTGCCAGCGTCCTGACCTATCACGTCGTCCCCGGCACGATCACCGCCGCCGACATCGCCGCCAAGGCGAAGGCCAACGGCGGCACCGCGACCTACACGACCGTGCAGGGCGAGCCGCTGATGTTCAAGAAGGTCGGCAGCGGCTGGGGCATCATGGACGGCAAGGGCCACAAGGGTAAGATCACGATCGCCAACGTCATGCAGTCGAACGGCGTGATCCACGTCGTCGACACGGTGATGCTGCCGTAATCGGCGCTTCCGCGAGATAGCTGCCTCGCTTTTCCCCCGCGAGGTGGTTTGCGTCGGGCCCGTTGCCGAAAGGTGGCGGGCCCGATTGCGTTTCGGGACTGCGTCATCCCAGTCCCGTCATCCTGACGAAAGTCAGGATCCAGGGTAACAATCAACACCTTCGTGGCTCTGGATCCTGACTTTCGTCAGGATGACGGACGGTTCAGCCGATCAGCAGGCCCGCGAGCGCGGCCGACATCAGGTTCGCGAGACTCCCCGCCGCCAGCGCGCGCAGGCCGAGCTTGGCGATCATCGGACGCTGGTTCGGCGCGAGGCTGCCGGTGACTGCCATCTGGATCGCGATCGACGAGAAGTTGGCGAACCCACACAGCGAGAAGGTGATGACCGCGATCGTCCGCGCGCTCAGCCCCTGCTGCGTACCGAGCGAGATATACGCGACGAACTCGTTCAGCACGATCTTCTGCCCGAACAGCCCGCCGGCTATCCCGGCCTCGCTCCACGGCACGTTCAGCAGGAACATGATCGGCGCGAACACATAGCCGAGCAGCCCCTGGAAGCTAAGCCCCGGCAGCCCGATCATGTTGCCGAGCCCACCGAGCAAACCGTTCGCCAGCGCCACCAGCGCGACGAACGCCAGCACCATCGCGCCGACCGCGACGGCCAGCCGCACGCCGGTCTGCGCGCCCTGGGCGGCGGCCATGATCAGGTTGGCGGGCTTTTCCTCGTCATGCGTCGCCTGCGGCATGGGCTCGCCCGCGCCCGATTCACCCGGCTGGTCGCCGAGTGCCAGTTCGCCCTCGGGTGGCATCACGCGGTCGGGCATGATGATCTTCGCCATCAGGATGCCGCCCGGCGCCGCCATGAAGCTCGCCGCCAGCAGATAATCGATACGGATGCCCATCGACGCATACGCCGCGAGAATGGTGCCC
Source organism: Sphingomonas sp. PP-CE-3A-406 (assembly GCF_003688625.1). Taxonomy (GTDB): domain Bacteria; phylum Pseudomonadota; class Alphaproteobacteria; order Sphingomonadales; family Sphingomonadaceae; genus Sphingomonas. The sequence continues at coordinate 121,403 of NZ_RCWY01000003.1, read as the reverse complement.
GCGACGCCGGCCATGCCGCTGGTCATCACCGTGAACAACTGCGCCGGCGTGAGCCCCGCCAGATACGGCCGGATGACGAGCGGCGATTCGCTCTGGCCGACGAAGATGTTCGCCGCCGCGCACAGCGATTCGACCTTCGAGACGCCGATGACCTTCTCGATCCCGCCGCCGACCCAGCGCACCACGAACTGCATGATGCCAAGATAATAGAGGATCGAGACGAGGCTCGCGAAGAAGATGATCACCGGCAGCGCGGCGATCGCGAAGCTCTGCCCGCCGATTTCGGGGGTCGCCATCTTGCCGAACAGGAACTCGGTGCCCTTCTGCGAATAGCCGAGCAAATTGGCGACCCCGCCGGACATCTCGCCGAGCACGACCTTGCCGAAGCTCGAATACAGCACGAGCACCGCGATCCCGGCCTGCAACGCGAACGCGGCGCCGACGATACGCAGGCGGATCGCACGGCGGTCGCTCGACAGCAGCACGGCGATGCCGAGGATGACGGCGATGCCTGCAAGGCCGATGACTAGTCTTTCCATGGACGCCCTGCGTTTCCTGCGATGACACACGCGGCCCCCCGGCTGCGCAAGCCCGCCGACATGACACGCCGTCGCGCGTGTCGCTAGTCATTTGACGGGGCGGCGGTTTTCGCTAGCGTCCCGCGCGATGGACAAACCACTTCCCGCGTTCCCGCGTTCGCTCTTCGTTTTCTCGGTGTTGTACGGCGGCATGGTGTGCATCGCCGGCGTGCTGGGGGTGAAGCAGGTCGCGCTCGGCCCGCTCGCGGTCGAGGCGGGGATCTTCGGCTTCCTCCTGTTGGTCGTGTTGAGCAGCGCGATCGCCGAACTGCACGGCCAGAAGACCGCGACGTTCCTGGTGCGCCTGGGATTCATCCCGCTGCTGGTGTCGGCGGCGCTGATCCACCTGGTGCTGGCACTGCCGCACGATCCGGGGATGTACCCGCCCGCGGTCGACGCGTTCCCGGTCGTGGTCGGGCAAAGCTCGCGGATGATGATCGCGGGGCTGATCTCGTACGGAATTTCGCAGACGCTCAACGTGCTGATCTTCTCGAAGCTGTCGGGACAGGTCGGCAGCGGCGACGGCAAGCTGGTATGGCTGCGCGGCATGATCGCGAGCATTATCTCGCAGATCATCGACACGATTTTGTTCATCACCATCTCGTTCCTCGGCGAACGGCCGATCGTCGCGCTGATGGAGGGGCAGATGCTGACCAAGGTCGTGCTGTCGATCGTGCTGGTGCCGTTCATGATCACGTTCTTCGTGAAGCTCGGGCGGCGGCTGGACCGGGTCTGACCCCTTCCGTCACCCTGACACCTCCCTCCGTCATCCTGACGAAAGTCAGGACCCAGAGCCACCAGAGACGCCGTTTGTGATCCTGGGTCCTGACTTTCGTCAGGATGACGGACTTGGTGATGCGCGGCGATGCTTTCGCTGGCCTCTCGCACTGGCTAAGGGACGCGGATGACCGATCACACGCCCGATCCCGCCCTGCTCGCCAAGGCGGAAACGCTCACCGAGGCGCTGCCGTATCTGCAGCGTTACGCCGGCAAGACGTTCGTCGTGAAGTACGGCGGCCACGCGATGGGCGATCCCGAGCTGCAGCGCGATTTCGCCGAGGACATGGTGCTGCTCAAAGCGGTCGGCATCAACCCAGTGGTGGTGCACGGCGGCGGGCCGCAGATCGGCGCGATGTTGAAGCGTCTCGGCGTCGAATCGCGCTTCGTCGACGGCCTGCGGGTCACCGATGCGGAGACCGCGCAGATCGCCGAAATGGTCCTGGCGGGCTCGATCAACAAGGAGATCGTCGGCTGGATCGGCCAGGCGGGCGGTCGCGCGGTCGGCATCTCGGGCAAGGACGCCGGCCTCGTCCTCGCGCAGAAAGTCGGCCACGGCCGCGAGCCCGACAAGCTCCAGGGGATCGAGCGGCACGTCGATCTGGGCTTCGTCGGCGAGCCGATCGCAGTCGACCGGACGATCCTCGACACGCTGATCGCGGCCGATATCATCCCGGTGATCGCCCCGATCGGCATCGGCGCCGACGGCCACACCTACAACATCAATGCCGACACGATGGCGGGCGCGATCGCCGCCGCGATGGGTGCCGCGCGGTTCTTCCTGCTGACCGATATCGTCGGTGTGCTCGACAAGCAGGGCGAACTGCTGACCGACCTCGATCCTGCGCGGATCGCCGAACTCCGCGCCGACGGCACGGTGACCGGCGGCATGATCCCGAAGCTCGACACCTGCGTCGCGGCGGTCGAATCGGGCGTCGATGCCGCAGTGATCATCGACGGCCGCGTACCCCACGCGATGCTGCTGGAGATCTTTACGAAGCAGGGCGCGGGCACGCTGGTCAGCGCGAACGGGCGCTCGCGGTAGGAGGTCGCCTCTCACGCCCGTCATCCTGACGAAAGTCAGGATCCAGAGCCGCCAGGGTAACGTTTGCGACTCTGGATCCTGGGTCAAGCCCAGGATGACGGGAACTTGAGGGAGAGGGTGCGGCTCGAATCACCGGGCGCAGGCCAGCGACACCACAGGCCTTCTCGTTCTCCCTCGGCCACCTTATATCCGGACCACACCAGCGGAGACCCTTGCCTTGATCGCCCTTCTTCAGATCGTCCAGTTGCTGCTCAACCTCGTCTGGTGGGTCATCGTCATCCAGGCGGTGCTGTCGTGGCTGATCGCGTTCAACGTCATCAACACGCACAGCGATTTCGTCCGCACGGTGTGGAACGCGCTGCAGAAGATCACCGAGCCGCTCTATCGCCCGATCCGCCGCGTGCTCCCCGATTTCGGCGCGCTCGACCTGTCGCCGCTGGTCGTGCTGCTGATCCTCTACATCCTGACCAACATCGTCATCCCGAACATCGCGCAGAACTACCTCGTCGCAGCCTATTGATAGGGCCGACAGCCTGGCGCGCGGTCGATGACGGCCTCGCGATCGCCGTCCGGGTAACGCCGCGCGGTGGTCGCGACGCACTCGCCGCCGGAACGCCCGAGCATTTTGCCGCGAGGCTGGCAGCAGCCCCCGTCGATGGCGCCGCGAATGCCGGGCTGGTCGCGCTCGTCGCCAAGACCTTCGGCGTACCCAAGCGCGCCGTCACGATCGTCTCCGGCGAAACCGCGCGGCTTAAGCGCCTGCACATCGAGGGCGGCTCCACCGTACTGGCGGAAATCGCGTCCGCGCTCTATGGGCCGCGGGCATGAGCGCGACCATCATCGACGGCAAGGCCTTCGCCGCCGGCCTCCGGGCCCGTATCGCAGACGGCGTCACCGCCTTCAGGGCGCAGGCAGGCCGCGCGCCCGGCCTCGCCGTGGTGCTGGTCGGCGAGGATCCCGCCTCCAACGTCTATGTCCGCTCGAAGGGCAAGGCGACGCGCGAAGCCGGGATGGAAAGCATCGAGCACCGCCTTCCCGCCGACGTCCCCGCCGAAGACCTGCTCGCCCTGGTAGCGACGCTCAACGCAGATCCGGCGATCGACGGAATCCTCGTCCAGCTACCCCTGCCGAAGCATATCGACGAGCAGGCGGTCATCTCTGCGATCGACCCCGACAAGGACGTCGATGGCTTCCACCCGATCAACGCCGGCCGCCTCGCGACCGGTCTGCCCGGCTTCGTCCCCTGCACGCCGTTCGGCTGCGTCATGCTGTTGAAGAGCGTGCTGCCTTCGCTGAGCGGGCTCGAAGCGGTCGTCGTCGGTCGCTCGAACATCGTCGGCAAGCCGATGGCGCAGTTGCTGCTCCGCGAAAGCTGCACCGTGACCGTCGTCCATAGCCGCACCAAGGACGTTCCCGCGCATATCCGCCGCGCCGACATCGTCGTCGCGGCGGTCGGTATCCCGGAGATGATCAAGGGCGATTGGCTGAAACCCGGCGCGACCGTCATCGATGTCGGCATCAACCGCACCGACGCCGGCCTTGTCGGCGACGTCGATTTCGCCAGTGCGGCTGAGGTCGCGGGCGCGATCACGCCGGTGCCGGGCGGCGTCGGGCCGATGACGATCGCCTGCCTGCTCCGCAACACGCTGGTATCCGCAGATCGTCGCGAAGGCGTCGCCATCGACGAGGCCGCACTGTGATCGAGCTCTACATCTCGTCGCTGATCACGTTCTTCGTGGTCATCGATCCGCCCGGTTGTGCACCGATCTACGCGGGTCTGTCGGCCGGTGCCTCGACCGTGCAGAAGCGCGCGATGGCGATGCGCGCGGTCGGCGTGGCGGCGGCGATCCTGTTCGTGTTCGCGCTGTTCGGCGAGGCGTTGCTCAAGGGTCTGGGCATCAGCCTCGCCAGCTTCCGGATCGCCGGCGGCATCATGCTGTTCCTGATCGCGCTCGAAATGGTGTTCGAAAAGCGCACCGAACGCCGCGAGGACCGTGCCGCCAAGGTGGCGAGCGATCCCGAGGTCGAGGACGTCTCGATCTTCCCGATGGCGATGCCGATGATCGCGGGCCCCGGCTCGATCGCGTCGGTGATGCTGTTGATGAGCCGCAACAGCGGGCTCGAGCGCTCGGCCGTGGTGCTCGGCGCGATGGTGACGATCCTGCTGCTGACCTTGGTCGCGCTGCTGGCGGCCGGCCCGATCATGCGGATCCTGGGCGCGAAGATCGAGGCGGTGATCACACGGTTGCTCGGCGTGCTGCTGGCCGCGCTGGCCGTGCAGTTCGTGATCGACGGCCTGACCGAGGTGCTGCGCTAACTCGCCGTAACTCCAGTCGTCATCCCCGCGAAGGCGGGGACCCATACTGGCTGACCGTGCGATCTATCACTGACTTCAGAGGATATGGGTCCCCGCCTCCGCGGGGATGACGGTGGTGGTTCAGTCCACCTTGAACAACCGCAACGGCGACTTCGCCGGCAGCGGTAGCGGCGTCAGCCATGCCGGCACATCGTTGTTCGCCATCTGCGCATAGAACCCCTTCGGGCTGCGCGCCTTGTAGTTGGTCGACTCCGCCGCATTGGGGCACAGCAACAGCATCGTCGCGCCATGCCGCCTGATGATCGCATGCGCCTGGTCTGGCGTCCCCCCGAACGCATGCTGGACATCGAGGATCGCATCGCCGTTGCGGTGATACGGCCCCGCCACCGCGTCATGATGCGTGATCGTGATCAACCGCGGCCCCATGTCGACGAACGTGAACACGGTCTGCGCGGGGTATTTGTTCAGCGCGAGCAGCACGGTCGTCCGCAGGCAATTGCCGGTCGCCATGTTGACGCGCTTTTCATACGGCTTCGGCCGGTCGATCGGGAAATACTGGATCACCATTCCGGCAAACAGTCCCGACACGATCAGGAACGCACCGACCGTCCCCAGCACGCGCACCGCCACCGACCGGTTGCCGAGCAGCCGCGGCAGGATCAGCCACCCGAGCGCGGTCGCCCCCGGGATCGCCAGCAATTGCGCCGCCGGTCCGGCGCGAACCTGCCACAGCAGCATCGCGCACGCGAACGCGGTGAACAGCGCCACCGCCGCCCAGCCGACGGCTCGGTCGTCGCGACGCGCACGCCAAGCCGCAAGGATCGCCCCGATCAGGCCGATGATCGGCAGCGTCGCCAGCGCGAACCCGACGCGGAAGCTGTGCTTGTAGATCGGCTTGGCCTCGCGGACATTGTCCAGCCAGTTGCGTTGCAGCTCGGGCGAGATCCCCTCGGGCCGCCCCAGGCATTGTGGAAACACCAGCGCGAACCCCGCGACGATCGCCGCACCCGCCACGACCGCCAGTGCTAGCCGAGCGCCCCGCGACGCCGGACCGAAACGCGCCAGCAGGAACAGCAGCATCCCCGCCGCGATCATTACGCTCAGCCATACCGGCGTCAGCGCATCGCAGCGCATCGCCTGGTTGGCGTTCGACGCGAACAGTGCGAACCCCAACGTGCTGCCGCCGCCGAGCGTCAGCGCATAGATCGACAGCCGCTCGGCCTCCGACCGGTCCCACACCCAGCGAAGCGCGATGATCGCCCCCGCCATCGCCGCATACGGCAGCAGCTCGAGCCCGATCGACAGCGACACCGCACTCGCGAGCCCGACCATCGCGCCACCGCGACGCCCGTTGGTATCGCACAGCCCCGCCACCGTCAGGCTCAGCATGGCGAGTTGCCAGCCGTGATGATCGATCCGCTCGGGCATGAACATCAGCATGGTGCCGGTCGCGCCGACCATGATCACGACTGCGAGGGGCCAAGCGTACGGGCTGATCAGCCGCCGCACGGTCGCGCCGATCCCCAGCATCGCGATCGACAGCGGCAGCAACGGTGCGATCCCGCAGGCCAGCCGCTCCGCCCAGCTGTTGCTCGTGAACAGGCGGAAGAACAGGATCAGCCCGGCGATCGGCAGGTCGACGATCCGGCTCCAGTGGATGTCGAAGCCGACCGGCGGGTTCATCCGGTAGTTGCGCAGATCGTACCAGCCCTGGCCGTCGAGCAGCGCGCGGACCTGCATCAGCCGCATGTTGTCGTCGGTATCGCCGAGCGACAGCCAGCGGATCTGGCCCCAGCGATCGAACATCGACCACGCCGCCACCGCCACCCAGGCGAGCAAAGTCAACGCGATCCAATGCCGGTCGAGTTCGTCCAGCAGCGTGCGCTGTCGAGAAGCGGGGGCCTGATCCAAAACGCTTTCCTCCTGCCCGCACGCACACTAGATGCGCGGGCTTGTCTTCGGCGCCGCTCTATCGCGGTATCGGTAAAGAACAAGGCGGGCATGCAGGCGATTTGGCGACAGATGGAGCAGATACGGGCGAGCGGCATGCTCGGCCAGCTCGTGCGCTTCGGAATCGCCGGCGGGATTTCCAGCGTGGTGTATTCGCTCGTCTACCTGCCGCTGACCGCGTATGTCTTTCCGCCACGCCAGGCGGTGGCCGCGGTGCCGTTCGCCTTCGTGGTCGCCGTCGTGGTCGGATTCTTCCTGCACAGCCGCTGGAGCTTCAAGGGGCACGCCAAGGAGCCGGGCGCCGGGCGGCATGTGAAGTTCGTGATCGTCCAGGGCGCAGGTCTGGCGCTCAACGCGCTGATCACGTGGGTCGGCACCGCAGTGTTCCACCTGCACCCGTGGATCCCGCTCGTCCCCGCCGTGCTGCTCGCGGCGATCGTGAGTTTCGTGCTCAACCGTCTCTGGGTTTTCAACTGATGCTGCCAACGAACTGGACGACTTACTGATGGACCGCATCGTCTACGACCGGATGGCCGCCCACGATTCCACCCACTGGTGGTACCGCGCGCGCCGCGACATCCTGGCCGATTACCTGACCCGCTACGGTGCGTTGCCGAAGGACGCGAAGATCCTCGAGATCGGCTGCGGCACCGGCCACAACCTGCCGATGCTGGCCGAGTTCGGCGAGATCGACGCGATCGAGATCGATCCCGCGGCGCGCGAGATCGCCAGCGAACGCCTCGGCAAGCCGGTCGGCGCAGCGCCCTTGCCCGAGCTGCCGGGTGTTCCCCGCGCGCACTACGACCTGATCGCAGTGCTCGACGTGGTCGAGCATATCGAGGACGACGTCGCCGCGCTGAAGGCGATGGCGGATTGCCTCGCGCCCGGCGGCAAGATACTGATCGCGGTGCCGGCGCACCAGTGGATGTGGAGCGCACACGACACCGTGAACCACCACCACCGCCGCTATTCGAAGGCCACGCTCAAGACAGCGATCGAGACGGCGGGCCTGAAGCCGGAAAAGCTCGGCTATTTCAACTCGCTGCTGTTCCCGCTGGCGGCGGCGGCGCGGATCGCCGGACGCCTTTCGGGCCGCGACGACAGCGACGACTCCCCGCCACCCAAGCTGGTAAACGCGCTGTTCGAGAAGATCTTCCGCCTGGAACGCCACATGGTCGGTCGCCTGCCGATGACCCCGGGCGTCTCGATCGTGACGCTGGCGGTGCCGCGCTGACACTCAAGGGACGTACCGCCTTCTTCCCGTTCTCAGGCGAAGACCGGGGCATTTCCCGCTGTCCTACACACCCCGCCGGTGTCATGCTCGTCATCCGGTTCGTTCAGGCCGTCACTATCGCCTGTGTACCCCAGGCGCCGACCGGCTTTGCACGCGTATGACGATGAAGACCCATATTCACGGCCGGTCGAAGTGTTTCTTGGTGTGACCTTATCCTAACCTTTGGGCGGTGACGCCGCGGTAACAGCAGGCTCGAGACGGTCGGGGAGGGGGGCCTCGACCGGCTCCGCGCGGAATCCGAGTGTCGCCTTGCCCTGGATCGGCCCCGCAACGTCGGCAACGATATACAGCGGGCGGCGCTTCGACTCGACGTACAGCCGCCCGAGATACTCGCCGATCATCCCCAGCACGAACATCTGCACCGCGCCCAGGAACACGGTGACCAGCATCGTCGAGGTCCAGCCCTGCACCGCGCTGCCCGAGAGCCAGCCGATCGCGATGTAGACGAACAGGAGCAGCGATACGCCGGTCAGCGCGAGCCCCGCATGGCTGGCGAACCGCAGCGGCGCGGTCGAGAAGCCGGTGACGGCGTCGAACGCGAGGCGGATCATCTTCGCCAGCGGGTAGTTCGTCTCGCCCGCGAGACGCTCGGCGCGATCGTAGGGGAAGGGCACCTGCTTGAAGCCGATCCAGGCGACCATCCCGCGGATGAAGCGGGCCTGTTCGGGAAGCGACAGGAACGCGTCCAGCGCGCGCCGGCTCATCAGGCGGAAGTCGCCGGTGTCGAGCGGGATCGGCGTCTCGGTCATCCGGGTCAGCAGGCGGTAGAAGGCGGCGGCGGTCGCCTTCTTGAACACCGTCTCGCCCGCGCGCTGGCGGCGCACTGCGTAGACGACGTCGGCCTGGCTCGCCGCCATCGCCGCGCGCATGTCGGACAGGAGTTCGGGGGGGTCCTGGAGATCGGCGTCGATGATCAAGATCTGCTCGCCCGCGCACAGGTCCAGGCCGGCGGTCAGCGCGAGCTGGTGACCGTGGTTGCGCGAGAGGTTGATCGCGACCAGCCGCGGGTCGGCGGCAGCGAGGCGCTGCATCACGGGCCAGCTGTCGTCGCGCGAGCCGTCGTTGATGAGGACGATCTCGTAATCGTCGCCGACCGCGACCTTGGCCGCGCCGGAAATGCGCGCGTGCAGGATGTCGAGGCATGCCGCCTCGTTATAGCAGGGGACGACTATCGAAAGGGACGGACGGTTCATCTGTCCCGTCTAGCGTCCGTCGCGCCCGCCGTCATCGTCGGATGTTTCTACACCCGCTCCACGGTGTGCACCGCATCCGCCGCGCGCAGCCCTGCCATCAGCCGCATGAGTTGCTGCACGTCATGCACCTCGACATCGATCTCGTTGGTGTGGAAGCTCTTGTCGCGCGTATCGAGCCGCAGGTTGATGATGTTCGCCTTGTGCCCGCCGATGATCGTCGAGACGATGCCGAGCGAGCCCGGTTCGTTCTTCACCATCACCGATATCCGCGCGACGGCGCCCTCGGTCTCGTCACCCCAGGCAACGTCGACCCAGTCGGTCTCGTTTTCCGATCGCTCGGCGAGTTCGGCGAGGACCTTGCAGTCGATCGCGTGGACCTCGATCCCCGCATCGGGCCGGCGCAACCCGACGATGCGATCGCCCGGTACCGGATGGCAGCACGTTGCCAAATCGTAGGCGACGCCGGGGGTGAGGCCCTTGATCGAGATCGCGCTCGATTGCGGGGCAAGCGCATGCGTCACGTCCGCGCCCGCCGAACCCGGCATCAGTGCTTCCATCACCGCGGCATCAGACAGCGTCCGCCGCGCGATCGCGACCATCAGCGACGAATCGTCGGGCAGCTTCAGCCGCTTCAGCGCGTGGCTGAGTGCATCGGTGCCGATCTGCGCGGGCAGGCGGGTGACGATATCCTCGTACAAGGTCTGGCCGAGCGCGATCTGCTCGACGCGCTCCTTCTGGCGGAGGTGGCGGCGGATCGCGGCAAGCGCCTTGCCGGTGGTCGCGACGTTGAGCCATTGCGGTTGCGGCGACTGCCCCTTCGATCGCAGGATCTGCACCTGATCGCCGTTCTCGATCACCGTCGACAGCGGCACGACGCGGCCGTTGACCTTCGCGCCGACCGCTTGGTCGCCGAGGTCGGTGTGCACCGCGTAGGCGAAGTCGATCGAGGTCGCGCCCTTGGGGAGCTGGATCAGCTCGCCCTTCGGCGTGAACGCGAAGATGCGATCGGTGTACATCGCCATCCGCGTGTGTTCGAGCAGCTCTTCCGGGCTCTCGGCGGTATCGAGGATCTCGACGAGGTCGCGGATCCAGCTGACCTGCCGGTCGCTGCCGTTGATCTGCTGCTTGTAGGCCCAGTGCGCCGCCAGCCCGAACTCGGCCTGTGCGTGCATGTCAGCGGTGCGGATCTGAATCTCGATCCGCGCGCTGTCGGCGTGGATCACCGAGGTGTGCAGCGAGCGATAGCCGTTGCGCTTGGGCGTCGAGATGTAATCCTTGAACCGGCCCGGCACCATCGGCCAGCGCTGGTGGATGATCCCGAGCACGCGGTAGCAATCCTCCTCGGTCGGCACGATCGCGCGGAACGCCATGACGTCGGACAGCTGCTCGAAGCTGATGTGCCGCTCCGACATCTTCCGGAAGATCGAATAGGGGTGCTTCTCGCGGCCCGAGATATCCGCCTCGACCCCGGCGCGCGACAGGACCAGCTTCAGGCCCGATGCGATCTTGGCGATGCGGTCGCCGTCGCCCTGCTTGAGCTGTTCGAGGCGGCGGTTGATCGATTCGGACGCTTCGGGCTCGAGCTGTTCGAACGCGAGCGACTGCATCTCGCGCATGAACTCGTACATGCCGATCCGCTCGGCGAGCGGCGCGTAGATGTCCATCGTCTCCTTGGCGATGCGACGGCGCTTCTCGGGCTTCGAGATGTGATGGAGCGTCCGCATGTTGTGGAGGCGGTCGGCGAGCTTTACCAGCAGCACGCGGATGTCGTCGGACATCGCGAGCAGAAATTTGCGCAGATTTTCAGCGGCGCGCTCGTTCTCGGTCTGCGCTTCGATCTTGCTGAGCTTCGTCACACCATCGACGAGGCGCGCGACCGAAGCGCCGAACAGTCGCTCGATCTCCTCGGGCGTGGCAACCGTATCCTCGATCGTGTCGTGGAGGATCGCGGTGGCAATCGTCTCCGCGTCGAGGTGCAGGTCGGTGAGAATACCCGCCACTTCTATCGGGTGGCTGAAATACGGATCGCCGCTCGCGCGCTTCTGCGACCCGTGCGCCTGCATCGAGAAGACATAGGCGCGGTTCAGCATCGCCTCGTCGGCGTCGGGATCGTAGTCGAGGACGCGATCGACCAGTTCATATTGGCGCAGCACGGACCGTAGATGGGGCCGGGCGGGGACTTTTGGCAACAAAAAGCGTCGCATCACTGTGATCTAGTGGCTGCGTCAGTCGTTCGCGGGCGGGGGGCATAACGCAGGATAAGCGGGGCGTTTCGCTTCGGCGGGTTATGCGGTACGCTCGCGGCGGATGAGGATGACGTGATGGGCAAGTTGCGCGAACCATTGCTGGAATGCAGCCTGCCCGCCGCGCTGGAGGCGATGGGCGAGCGCTGGTCGTTCCTGATCCTGCGCGCGTCGTTCAATGGCCTGCATCATTTCGAGGAGTTCCAGTCGGAACTGGGGATCGCGCGCAATATCCTCGCGAACCGGCTGGCGCGGCTGGTCGAGCACGGGATTTTGGAGCGGCAGCCCATCCCGGAGGATCGACGCAAGATCGCCTACGGTCTGACCGACAAGGGTTTCGCGCTGCTGCCGACGATGATTGCGCTGCGGCAGTGGGGCGAGCGGTGGGAGACGTGCGTGCCGGCGTTCCCGATCCTGGTCGACGCCCGCGATCGGCGTCCGTTGCAGCCAGTGTCGGTGCGGTCGCATGACGGGCGCGTGCTCGGGAAGGGTGATCTGATCTGGGCGCTTCCGGGCGAGGTGGCCGGGGATGGGGTGGAGGCTGAGGCGGCGGAGTAACTGCCTTCGCCCTCTTCCTTGTTCTCCCGCGAAGGCGGGAGCCCCGTCTGGACCCCCGCCTTCGCGGGGGAACATGCTATCTAAGGTTTATTGGGCGGGCAGCGCTTCCAGCACCGTGCGGATCGTGTCCGGCAGAGCTACCGGGCGGCCGGTCTCAAGATCGACGTGCACGCTGACCATGGTGATGACGGTGTGCAATTCCCCCGTCTCCGCATGCGCGAGCTCGAACCGCTTCGTCAGGCTGGTCGTCCCAAGCTTCTCGATCCGCACGAACGCCTCCACCGTGTCCCCGAGACGGAACGGCTTGAGGTAATCGATCTCGGTCCGGCGGACGTTGAACTCGGTGGTCGGCCACACGTCCGGCAGAGCCTCCGCGATCCCGGTCCATTCCCAGAACTCGGTGACTGCGACGTCGGCATATTCGAGATAGCGCGAGTTGAAGACGATGCGCTGACCGTCGATCTCGGCATAGCGCACGCGGAACCTGGCCGAGAAGGCGAACCCTGACCGCACGTCAGAAGATCAGCTTCACGCCGACCAGCGCCAGCACGGTCGCGAGTACTGGGACCAGCACGCGGTCGGAGACGCGCGTCGCGATCAGGCTGCCGACGATGATGCCGGGAATCGATCCAATCAGCAGCGACACGAGCAGGTCGACGTCGACCGAGCCGAGGATCCAGTGGCCGATCCCGCCGAGCAGCGTCAGCGGTACGGCATGGGCGATGTCCGACCCGACCAGCCGGTTGATCGGCAGCGTCGGGTACAGGATCAACAGTGCGGTCATGCCCAGCGCGCCGGCGCCGACCGAGGTCAGCGAGACGAGCACGCCGAGGATTGCGCCGAGCAGGATCGTCAGCATCGCCTGACGCTCGCCGCCGACCGTGCCGATGCGAGGCGTCAGCCACGCGACGATCTTGCCGCGAAAGAACGTCGCGACTGCCGAGAGGATCAGCGTCACGCCGAGCACGACCGTGATCGCGTGGCCGGTGCCGGACGACTTTTCGCCGAGATGGTTGAGCACCAGCAGCGTCGCGATCGCCGCGGGGACGCTGCCGGTGGCGAGTCGTCGCACGACCTGCCAGTCGACCGTACCGCGCCAGCCATGCACCGTCGTGCCGACCGTCTTGGTCGCCGACGCGTAGAGCAGGTCAGTGCCGACCGCGGTGGCGGGGTGGAAGCCGAAGACGAGCACCAGCAGCGGCGTCATCAACGACCCGCCACCGACACCCGTCAGCCCGACGATGAGGCCGACGAGCACACCGGCCACCGAATATAACGGATTGATATCCACGCTGGCGAAGGTCAGCCGGAGCCACGCGCGGGCGTGTTGACACCCATCGACTGGAGATATTTCTTCACGTTGCGCGCCGCCTGGCGGAGCCGCTGTTCGTTCTCGACCATCGCGATTCTCACATAGCCCTCGCCGTTTTCGCCATAGCCGACCCCTGGAGCCACCGCGACGTGCGCGTGAGTCAGCAATTGTTTCGTGAACTCAAGGCTACCTAAATGCGCGAGTGCGGGTGGCAAAGGCGCCCAGGCGAACATGCTCGCACGGGGGCTCGGGATGTCCCAGCCGGCTCGGCCGAAGCTCTCGACCAGGACGTCGCGGCGCTTGTGATAGAGCTGGCGGTTGCGCTCGACGATGTCCTGCGGGCCGTTGAGCGCGGCGCAGGCGGCGGCCTGGATCGGGGTGAACGCGCCGTAATCGAGGTACGACTTCACGCGCGTCATCGCCGCGATCAGCGTCTTGTTGCCGACCCCGAAACCCATCCGCCAACCGGCCATCGAATAGGTCTTGCTGAGCGAGGTGAACTCGATCGCGACGTCCTTCGCGCCGGGGACCTGGAGGATCGAGGGGGTCGGCTTGCCGTCGAAATACAGCTCCGAATAAGCGAGGTCGGAGATCACCCACAGCTTGTGCTTCTTCGCGAATTCGACGACGCGCTCGTAGAAGGCGAGGTCGACGACTTCGGCGGTCGGGTTCGACGGATAGCCCATCACCAGCACCGACGGCGCGGGGACGGTGAACGCCATCGCGCGCTCGAGGCTCTCGAAATACGCCTCATCCGGCGTGGTCGGCACCGCGCGGATCGTCGCGCCGGCGATGATGAAGCCGAAGGTGTGGATCGGATAGGACGGGTTCGGCGCGAGCACGACGTCGCCGGGCGCGGTGATCGCGGTGGCCAGACTCGCGAGGCCTTCCTTCGAGCCCATCGTCACGACGACTTCGGTCTCGGGATCGACGTCGACGCCGAAGCGGCGGCCGTAATAGTTCGCCTGGGCTTTCCGGAGCCCGGGGATGCCCTTCGACTGCGAATAGCCGTGCGCGCTGGGTTTGCGCGCGACTTCGACGAGCTTCTCGATGACGTGCTCGGGGGGCGGCAGGTCGGGATTGCCCATGCCGAGATCGATGATGTCCTCCCCGCCCGCGCGCGCCGCCGCCCGCATCGCGTTCACTTCGGCGATGACATAGGGGGGTAAGCGTTTGATGCGGTAGAAGTCTTCGGACATGATCAGCCTCTAGCTGGAGGAGTGGGTGCTGTACCGCAGGTGAGCGAGGGCGTCATCCGCCTCATTCGTCGAGGGGGCGAAAGCTGGGGTATTCTGGCTGGGCTCCATTTTCGATCCTCCCCCGCAAGGGGGAGGTGGCACCGAAGGTGACGGAGGGGGAGGCAGGCGCAACCTCTGCTCCGTGTCCTCCCCCTCCGTCTGGCAAGGGCCAGCCACCTCCCCCTGGCGGGGGAGGATCGTTGAGTTTCCTGCGACCAACAATCGTCGATGTGACCATGCTTCCGCCGAGCCGGCGTCTGCGTTAAGCTCCCGAAAAAGCAGAGGATGCCATGGCCGATACTCCTCCCGACGCCTCCACGCCGACCCTCCCCGATCTCCAGCATTGGACGTGGGTGATGGGGCGTGCGCAGCAGATGATGATGGAGCAGGGGCTCGCGGCGATGCAGGTGAAGCCCGAGGGTATTCCCGCGATTCCAGGCTTCACCGACCCCGCCACGCTGGAACGCGCGCGCGATTTCTGGACTGAGAGCCTGACGCTGTGGCAGCGCTTTCTAGATCCGGCCAAGGCGCCCGACCCCGCGCCGGTCACCGACAAGCGCTTCAAGGCGCCGCAGTGGCGCGAGCCGGTGTTCGACCTGATCCGGCAGAGCTATCAGCTGATCGGCGACCACATGCTCCGCGGCGTCGAGGCGGTCGACGGGCTCGACCCCAAGCAGAAGGAGCAGCTGCGGTTTGCGACCAAGGGGTTCGTCGATGCGATGAGCCCGACCAATTTCGCGCTGACCAACCCGCAGGTGATCGAGAAGACGATCGAGACGCGCGGCGAGAACCTGCTGAAAGGTCTGCAGAACATGATGGCGGATCTTGCCCGCGGGCAGGTGACGCATACGCCCGACGGCGCGTTCGAGCTGGGGCGCAATCTTGCGATGACGCCGGGCAAGGTGGTAAAACGCACGCCGCTCTACGAGCTGATCCAGTACCGCCCGACCACCGAGAGCGTGCTGGCGACGCCGCTCGTCATCTTTCCGCCGTGGATCAACCGGTTCTACATCCTCGACCTGACGCCGGAGAAGAGCTTCATCCGCTGGGCGGTCGAGCAGGGCATCACCGTGTTCATGGTGTCGTGGAAATCCGCCGATTCGAGCATGAAGGACGTGGTCTGGGACGACTATGTCGGCGCGCAGGTCGAGGCGATCGACACGGTTCGCGCCGCGCTCGACGTGCCGGCGGTGCATACGATCGGCTATTGCGTGGCGGGGACGACGCTGGCGGCAACGCTGGCGCTGCTGGCGGCGCGGGGCGAGGCCGCGAAGGTGGCTAGCGCGACGTTCTTCACCGCGCAGGTCGATTTCGCGCAGGCGGGCGAGCTGCGGCATTTCATCGACGACGAGCAGTTGAAGATGGTCGCGTCGCTGTCACCCGAGGGGTTCCTCGACGGGCGCTACATGGCGACGACGTTCAACCTGCTCCGTGGGCGCGACCTGATCTGGAACTACGTCACGCAGAATTACCTGCTGGGGCAGGATTACGTGCCGTTCGACCTGCTCCACTGGAACGGCGACACCACCAACCTGCCGGCGAAATGGCATCTGAGCTATCTGACCGATCTCTATCGCGACAATTTGCTGGTCTCGGGTACGATGACGGTGGACGGGACGCCGATCGACCTCACCAAAGTGACGACACCCGCTTACGTCCAGGCGGGGCGCGAGGATCATATCGCGCCGGCCGAGAGCGTGTGGAAGCTGACCCAGCTGTTCGCGGGGCCGCTGAAATTCGTGCTGGCGGGGTCGGGCCACATCGCCGGAGTCGTGAACCCGCCGGCGGCAGGCAAGTATCAGTTTTGGACCAATCCCTCGGCGCATACGACGCTCGAGGACTTCGTTGCAGGGGCGACCGAGACCGAGGGAAGCTGGTGGCCGGACTGGGTCGAATGGGTCCGCGCGATCGATCCAAAAACCGTTGCGGCCAAAGGCGTTAGACAACCTGGAACAGGGGGTCTCGCGGCGCTCGGCGATGCGCCGGGGGAATACGTCAAAACCCGATAACACCGACTTCCGTAAACGTCATGGTGCAGTGCACAAATTCATTGTGCGCCGCCGCGAATCGTGTAGAAGGATCGCGACATAACTCCGAAGAGAGGTGCGTGGATGGTGGATATCGTGAAACGGACGGCCAAGACCGGTTCGAAGCCTGCCGCCACCGCGAAGGCTTATCGGACCGTCGCCAAGCCGGCACAACCGGCACCCAGGCCGGTCGCCAAGACGCCGGCGATCGACACTCCTCCCGCGGCTGCTTTTGTATCGCCGCAACCAGACTCTCCCGCCCCGATTATGGCCGTCGCGCCAACGGGGATCCCAGCTAGCGACACAAAGGACGCCACGATGGACACGATCCAGAGCATCACCGAGAAGACCAAGGCCCTGTTCACCAACGGGTTCAGCGGCACCACGACCAGCGAGTTCACCGAGCAGGCCAAGGGCGCGATGGAGAAGTCGGCGAAGATGGTCGAGGACATGACGGCATTCGGCAAGGGAAACATCGAGGCGCTGGTCGAATCGTCGAAGATCGCCGCGAAGAATGTCGAGGCGCTCGGCCACGAAGCTGCTGAGTACGCCAAGACCTCGTTCGAGAGCGCGACCGAAGCCGCCAAGACGCTCGCTGCCGCCAAGTCGCCGACCGAGTTCATGAAGCTCCAGGGCGATTATGCGCGTACCGCGTTCGACACGATGATCGCCGAAGGCTCGCGCTCGACCGAGCGTCTGCTGAAGATGTTCGGCGAGTTCGCGCAGCCGATCTCGAACCGCGTTGCGGTCGCGACAGACAAGATGAAAATCTCGGCATAAGTCGATAGCGCGCCGCCCTCGGGCGATGCGATACGAAAGGGGCGGCCGTCACGCGACGGTCGCCCTTTTTGCGTTGCGGATTTCGCGCGAGGTTTGCGGGCGCCCCCCTTGCTCTTGCCCCCCGGCATGCCATATTTCGACGGCATGCTTTTGACCCCTGAAATGACGACTCCCCGGCGGACGGGCGAGCAGATGGCCGAGCGCCGCGACGATGGTGGCGAGGATGGCAATGGCGGCACCGGCGCCGGCATCGCGACCAAGACGCGCGCGAAGACCAAACAGCCGACGCCGTACCGTGTGCTGATGCTCAACGACGATTATACGCCGATGGAGTTCGTCGTGTTGTGCCTCCAGCGGTTCTTCCGGATGGATATGGAGGCGGCGACGCGTGTGATGCTGCACGTCCACCAGAAGGGCGTGGGCGTGTGTGGCACGTTCAGCTACGAGGTAGCCGAGACCAAGGTGTCGCAGGTGATGGATTTCGCCAAGCAAAACCAGCACCCGTTGCAGTGCACGCTCGAGAAGGCGTGAGCCTTATCGTTTGGGTTGACCCGTGCTGATCCTCACCCGCTAGGGGAGGTGGCTGGCTCTTTCCAGACGGAGGGGGAGGGCACGGAGCAGAGGTCATCGCTTACCTCTCCCTGCGGCGCCTCCGGCGCCCCCCCCCCACTGGCTGGGAGGATCGCCAGTTATCGCGCCGGTGGCAACCAGCGCAGGTCCAGCCCGTCGAATCGGTCGATGTAGTTCGCAGCCTGCGCGAGTTGCACTTCGTTGAGCAACGTAACCCTGCCCGTCTCGCGACGGATCAGCCCATCTTCCTCCAACTGCCGCAGCATCCGGTTGACGTGGACTGCGGTGAGCCCGGTCGCGTCGCCGATCTCCTCCTGCGTTAGCCCGAGCATGAAGCTGTCGCCCATCGCGCGGTCGCGCATCCGCAGTCGGTTGCGCATCTCGAGCAGCAAAGCCGCGATCCGCGCCTTGGCCGAGGTACGACCGAGTGCGGCGAGACGGTCGGTAAGTGCGACCTTCTCCATCTGGTTCATCACCATGATCAGCGCCGACAGCCGCGGGTGATCAGTGACGAGCCCCGTCATCGCCGAGCGATCGAACGAACACACCGTGCAGTCGGTCAGCGCGACCACCGTTTCGGGAGAGTCGCGGTACACCAGCGCCGAGACCGCCAGCATGTCACCGGCATAGAGGAAGCGCAGAATCTGGCGGCTGCCGTCGTCGAGCAGCACATAGCTCATCGCCATGCCGCGCTGCAGGATGAAGAGTTCGGCCTGCGGATCATTTTCGCGCACGAGGACGGCACCGCGACGCAAGTCTCGCGGGCGCTCCTCCAACCGCGCTAACGCAGCCTTCTCGTTCATCGACAGGTCGATGAGATCGCCGACGCGGTCGGCGAAGCAGCTGTCCGGCACTCTGTAATGGTCCCCAATGTTCGAGAACCACAGAGCAAAGCTAGGATTTCCGCGCATTAAAGTCGATCAAGCGGGGGTGTTAGCGCTACGGAAGCAGTGGGCGGTCCCAATGCGGGACTTGACCCCCGGGCAGCATCCGCCCGTCGCCCGATCGATGCGCGGCCCTTGCGCAGAACGCCAGCCGCGATAGACACCCGGGATGGACCGTATTCTCATTCGCGGCGGCAATCGCCTGTCCGGGCGCCTGCCCATCTCCGGCGCGAAGAACGCAGCGCTCACGCTGATGCCGTGCGCGCTGCTGACCGAAGAGCCGCTGACGCTCCGCAATCTGCCGCGGCTGGCGGATGTCGACGGGTTCGGACATCTTCTCAACCAGTTAGGCGCGTCGACCGCGATCCAGGGGACGCGACCAGAGGATTTCGGTCGGGTGATGACGATCCGCGCGGGCAATCTGACCTCGACCGAAGCGCCGTACGACATCGTGCGGAAGATGCGCGCGTCGATCCTGGTGCTCGGGCCGTTGCTCGGGCGCGGCGGCGAGGCGACGGTGTCGCTGCCGGGTGGCTGCGCGATCGGTAACCGGCCGATCGATCTTCATCTGCGCGCACTTGAGGCTATCGGTGCCGAACTTGAGATGGCCGCGGGCTATGTGAAGGCGATCGCGCCGGGGGGGCGCCTGCCGGGCGGACGCTTCCGCTTCCCTATCGTGTCGGTGGGCGCGACCGAGAACGTCGTGATGGCGGCGGTGCTCGCCAAGGGTACGAGCGTGATCGAGAACGCCGCGCGCGAGCCCGAGATCGTCGACCTGTGCAACTGTCTCGTCGCGATGGGCGCGTCGATCGACGGGATCGGCACCGAGACGCTGACGATCGAAGGCCGCGACCGACTGCATGGCGCGACCTATGCGGTAATGCCCGACCGGATCGAGGCGGGTAGTTACGCTTGTGCTGCGGCGATCACCGGCGGCGACCTGGAACTGGTCGGCGTGTCGATCCCGGACATGGGCGCGACGATCGATGCGTTGGTCGAGGCGGGCGTGTCGGTGACGCCGACCAAGGACGGCGTGCGCGTCGCATCGGACGGCAAGCTGCAACCCCTGACCCTCTCGACCGCGCCGTACCCCGGCTTCGCGACCGACATGCAGGCACAGTTCATGGCGATGCTCTGCATGGCCGACGGCGCCAGCATGCTGACCGAGACGATCTTCGAGAACCGCTACATGCACGTGCCCGAACTGGCACGGATGGGCGCGGACATTCAGGTCCACGGCCGCACCGCGATGGTCCGCGGCGTCGACAAGCTGGTCGGTGCGCAGGTTATGGCGACCGACCTGCGGGCGTCGATGAGCTTGATCTTGGCGGGGTTGGCGGCGGATGGCGAGACGTCTGTGGGCCGGGTGTATCACCTCGACCGTGGGTATGAGCGGCTTGAGGAGAAGCTGAGCGCGGTTGGTGCGGATATCGAGCGGGCTAGCGACGGGTGATTTTGGAGGGGGCGTAGGTTGAACGGGCGTTAGCCCTCTCCCCTCCGGGGAGGGGGAGTAGGTTACCAGGCTTTTGCGGTGGCATCCTTGCTCGCCGCGGACGCTGTGGGGTTCAGTGTAAGCAGCGCTACCCTTGCCCGTTCTCCCGCGAAGGCGGGGGCCCAGGATCAAGCAAGACCGTCCTCTGTAATCCGGTAGACATCTAATCAGCGCCGCCGTCGGACGGGTTCGGCCTGGCCGACCCGCCGGCCGTGCCGGGTGCTGCCCGCTTCGCTTTGCTCGCGGGCATCGGCGCGGACGTTGCCGCGCCTGCGCCCGTCAGTACATGTGCTGACCGCCATTGATGCTCAGCGTAGACCCGGTAACGAACCCGCCTTCCTCCGAGCACAGGAACGCCACGCCGCGCGCGATCTCGGTCGCCTGGCCCAAGCGTCCGACCGGGATCTTGGCCACGATCTTCTCCAGAACGTCGGCCGGCACCGCCGCGACCATGTCCGTATCGATATACCCCGGCGCGATTGCATTGACGGTTACGCCCGCACGCGCGCCTTCCTGGGCCAAGGCCTTCGTGAAGCCGTGGATGCCGGACTTGGCCGCAGCATAGTTCACCTGGCCGTACTGCCCCGCCTGGCCGTTGATCGAGCCGATGTTGACGATCCGCCCCCATTTGCGCGTGCGCATGCCGGGGAAGACGGCTTTGGCCATGTTGAAACAACCGCCAAGATTGGTGTCCATCACCTCTTTCCAATCCTGGTACGTCATCTTCAGGATGGTGCCGTCGCGGGTGATGCCGGCGTTGTTCACGACTATGTCGACGTCGCCCAGATCGGCGGCGACCTGCGCGCAGCCGGCCTGGCACGCATCATAGTCGGCGACGTCCCACTTGTACGCCTTGATCCCGGTGCGCTCGGTGAATTCGCGCGCGCGGTCATCGTTGCCGGCATAGGTGGCAGCGACCGTCAGGCCCATATCCTGCAATGCGAGACTGATCGCTTCGCCGATTCCGCGCGTACCACCGGTTACAATTGCGACGCGTGCCATCAGTCTCTCTCCTCAGTGTTTTGTGGGAGGCTAGCCAGCCCGCACCCATCCTTCAAGCTCGCGCGCCAAAATGCTGCGCAACATTTCCACGCCGACCGGGCTGTCGTTGAGGCAGGGCAGATAGGCGAAGTGCGTCCCGCCAGCCTCTTCGAAGCTCTCGCGACCGCGGATCGACAGTTCCTCGAGCGTCTCCAGGCAATCGGCGGAGAAGCCCGGCGCGAAGATCGCCACCTTGGTCTTGCCCGCCTTGGCGAGCGCGACGAGCGTCTCGTCGGTTGCCGGCCCCAGCCACTTCTGCGGCCCGAACCGTGACTGGAACGCGATCGTCAACTCGCGCCCCATCCGCTCGCCGAGCAACCGCGCGGTCTTCTGGCAGTGGCAGTGATACGGATCGCCCTGCTGCAACGTCCGCTTCGGCATCCCGTGGAAGCTGGCGACGATCGCGTCGGGGGTGAAATCGAGCGCGGAGAGCCCCTCTTCGAGCGAGTCCTTCAGCGCGTCGATATAGAGCGTGTCGTCATAGTAAGGCGGCAGCGTGCGGATCGCCGGCTGCCAGCGCAGACCGGCGAGATGCTTGAACGCCTTGTCGTTCGCGGTCGCGGTCGTTGCTGCGCAATATTGCGGGTAGAGCGGCGCGAGCAGGATGCGCTCGCAGCCTGCCGCCTTCATTGCGGTCAGCCGGTCGGAGATCGATGGATTGCCGTAACGCATCGCCCAGTCGACCAGCACTTCCGGACCGAACGAATCCTTCAACGCCGCGGCCTGCAACCGCGTGATCGCAGCCAGCGGCGAGCCGTCCTCGCGCCAGACCTGCGAATAGGCGTGCGCGGACTTTTTCGGACGGGTGTTGAGGATGATGCCGCGCAGGATCGGCTGCCACGCGATCTGCGGGATCTCGACGACGCGCGAATCGGACAGGAACTCGCCGAGATAGCGCTTCACCGATTTCGCATCGGGGCCATCGGGCGTGCCGAGATTCATCAGCAAGACGCCGATCTTGGGTTTCGGAATCGGGGGGTGATCGGGGGGCAGGGTCATGGCGCTGGTCTTAAAGGCAAATTGCGGATGCGGAAGCCCGTTGACGCATAGAGCGCGTTGGCGATCGCCGGCGCGACCGCGGGGACGCCGAGTTCGCCGACGCCGCCGGGCGCTTCGTCGCTGCGGATGACCTCGACGGTGATGTCGGGCGTGTCGGCGAGCCTTGGCAGGCCGATCTTGTCGAACCCGCGCGCGTCGGCGAGGCCGCGGGTGAAGCCGGTCGAGGCGCCGAGCGCGGCGGCCATGCCGAAGATCAGCCCGCCCTCGATCTGCTGGCGGACGATGTCGGGGTTGATCTGTGCACCGCAATCGACCGCGGCGACGAGGCGGTCGACCACCGGGCGCTGGTCCGCGCCGATGTGCGCCTCCGCCATGACCGCGATGTAGCTGCCGCGGAAGGCGTGGGCGGCGATGCCCTGGCCGCTGCCGGCGACGCCGCCGTCCCAGCCGCCGAGCGCCGCCGCGGTCGAGAGACAGCGCGCGAGTCGCGGTTCGCCGCCGAGCATGGCGATGCGGAACGACATCGGTTCGGACTGCGCCGTGCGTGCGAGTTCGTCGAGGAAGCATTCGGTGAAGAACGCGGTGTAGCCATGCGCGCCACCGCGGAGGTGGCCGGTCGGGATGCCGATCTCGGCAGGGTGATGCTCGACCGTATAGGCGGGGATGCGATAGACCGGCGCCGCGCCCGCAACGGCGTAGCGGTCGCCTTTGACGCCGATCAGCGCGGCTTCGGTCGCGAGGCCCGGCATCATCCGGCGTGCCATCTCGGCGCCGGTCGAGGGGGCTGCGATGTTCGCGCTCCAGCCCATGATCGCGCCGTTGGGGGCGAGCCGTGCGGCCATCTTCGCGACGGCGGGTGGGCGGTAGTGATCGTGGAGCGAATCTTCCCCGCGCGACCAGACGAGGCTGACCGGGCGTCTTAGCTTTACCGCGAGCACTGCCGCCTGTTCGGCGACATCGTGTTCGAGCGCGGCGCCGAACGATCCGCCGATCAGCATCGGGTGGACGACGACGGCATCCTCGCTGAGGTCCGCCGCGCGTGCCGCTGCCGATCGTGCGAGCCCCGGCGCTTGCGTTGCCAGCCAGAGTTCGAGGCGGCCGTTCGAGAAGGAGGCAGTCGCGCTGCGGGTCTCGATCGCTGCGTGTAGGCCGAGTCCGGCACGGTAGGTCGCGGTGACGAGCCTGGCGCCCTGGAAGGTTGCGGCGACATCGCCTGCCGAGGCCATCTGCGTGCCGGGACGGGCTAGCGCGGCGTCGAGTGCTGCGTCGATCGACCTGGTATCGGGGGGAGGGGCGTCGTTCTCGAATCGCGGGGCGAGCGCGTCGAGCGCCTTTTGCGCGGCCCACCCCGTCGTCGCGACGGCCGCCACCCAGCGCGGGTTCTCGACCACCGACAGCACGCCGCGGATGCGGTCGGCGGCGGCGCGGTCGACCTTTGTCAGGCGCCCGCCGACCGGGCCCTGACGGATCGCGGCGTGGACCATGTCGGCGAGGCGGACGTCGCCTGCGAAGTTGGCCGAGCCATCGACTTTCGAGGGCGTGTCGAGGCGGGGGGCCGACTTGCCGACAAGCTTGCCTGCGCCCTGGATGCCGAGCGGGAGGGGATCGGGGAAAGTGAACTTCGCGGCCTCCTCGGCGAGTTCGGCGAAGCGGATGCGCTTGGTTTGGTAGGTGCAGAAGCCGGCGTCGACGTTGACCTGGGTCCAGTCGGCATCCCAGCGCTTGGCGGCCGCCATGCAGAGCAGCGCGCGGGCGCCAGCGCCGGCCTCGCGACAATCTTGCTCGAACATCCGGATCGAGCTCGATCCGCCGGTGAGCATCGGTGGCTGCGTCGTGCCCTGCGGAAGGCGGTCGAACGCGCCTTCGAACAGGTCGTGCGTGCCGATTGGGTTGGCGTAGAGCGGGTTAAGGGGGGCGGGCTCGACGCCGATCGTGCGCCAGTCCGCACCGAGCTCGTCCGCGACGATCTGGGGGAGGGTCGTGTAGACGCCCTGGCCGTGTTCGACCTGCGGGACGGCGACGGTGACGTGGCCGTCGGTGCCGATCTTGAGCCACGCGCCGAACGGGGTTTCGCCGGGGTTGGCGACGAGGTTTGGGGCGTAGGTTCGTGGCCAGAGACACCAGGCGACGACAAGGCCAATCCCTGCGCCGCCGCCGACGAGTATGCTGCGCCTGTTGATCATCGGTGCGCTCTAATCCTTCTCCCCCACGGGGAGAAGGTGGCGCGGAGCGTCGGATGAGGGGGAGTGGGTCTCCGGGGCCGTGCCGGGGGTCTCACTCCCCTCTCCCTTCCGTCGCCAAGTGGCCCCTCCCTCCCTCTCCCCGTAGGGGCGAGGGAAGTCAGGTCAGCGCTCGGTACGTGGCCTTCAGTGAGACCTTGTCGATCTTCTCCGTCCCCAGTCTTGGCAGCGGCTCTTCCGAAATCCAGATCTGCTGCGGTATCTTGAACGCGGCGATGTGCTGGTGGAGGAACGCGGTCAGGTCGTCCGGGGTCAGCGTTTCGCCGTCCTGCGGCACTACCACTGCGCCGGGGACTTCGCCGAAGCGCTCGTCAGCGAGGCCGAACACGGCGGCTTCCGCAACCGCTGAGTGTTCGTACAACGCCGCCTCGACCTCCTGGCACGAGATGTTCTCGCCGCCGCGGATGATGATGTCTTTCTTGCGGTCGACGATGAAGAGATAGCCGTCCTCGTCGAGGTAGCCGATGTCGCCGGTGCGGAAATAGCCGTCCGACGTGAACGCCGCGGCGGTCGCATCCGGACGGTTCCAATATTCCTTGAAGTTGCAGATCGTGCGGATGCAGACTTCGCCTCGCTGGCCCTGGTCGAGCGGGTGGCCGGCATCGTCGAGGATGGCGAGGTCGACCAGCGGCGCGCCGGGGCGGCCGGCGGAATTGGGCTTGGCGAGGTAGTTGGTCCGCCAGTTGCCCGTGCCGACCGCGTTGGTCTCGGTCAGGCCGTAGCCGATCAGCGGTGCGCTTCCGCCCATTTCCTCGTCGATGCGGCGGACGTGGTCGACCGGGCGGGGTGCGCCCCCCGCGGCGAAATCGGTGACGGTCGACAGGTCGTAATTGGCGCGATCCGGGTGGTTGAGGATCTCGAAGCTCATCAGCGGCACGCCGACGAAATAGGTGACGCCCTCCGCCTCGATCAGGCGCATTGCCTCGCCTGCATCCCATTTCGGCATCAGCACGAGCTTGCGCCCCATCGCGAAGCTCTGGAGGAACACCGGCACTTCCCCGGTGATGTGGAACAGCGGGATCGTCAGCAGCGCGACCGGCTGGCCGACCGGCGGATTGCCTTGCGCGGTGGCGATCCCGACCATCATCATGACCTGGCCGAGATAATTGAAGATGCCCTGCACGATCGCGCGATGCTCGGACAGCGCGCCCTTCGACTGGCCGGTCGAGCCGCTCGTGAATAGGATGGTGGCATGATCCTCCGGCCCGAGCAGCGGGAGGTCGGCGGTGTGATCGTCCTTTGCGAACACGGCTCCGAGCGCGGCGTCGAGTTCGCGCGAATCGTCGATCTCGACCACCGGCGCGCGTAGGCCCCCGATCTGCGCCAAGCGCTTCACGCGCGGCGGATCGGCGAACACGAGTGCGCAATCGACTTCGCCGATCGCGGTCTCCAGTTCCTCCGACTGCCACCAGCCGTTGAGCAGGGTCACGACGCCGCCAGCCATGATGATGCCCATGTAGAGAACGATCCAAGACGGCGAGTTGCGCATCGCGATGCCGATTCGGTCCCCCTTGGCGATGCCGTACCCGCCGACAAGGGCACGCGCGCAACGCTCGGCGGCGGCGTAGACCTCGCCGAAGGTCAGTCGTTCGGCGCCGGAGACGAGGAAGACGGTGTCGCGGTGCTCGTTGGCGTAGTGCGCGAAATAGTAGCTGAGCGCGGGCGGGGCGGCGGCGATCGTCGGCAGCGTGACGCCGAACCGCTCGGCCGATCCGAGCGCGAGCATGCCGTCGGGCGCGGTCAGCGCGGCCATCGTCGAATCCATAGCTGCATCGAGCTCGGTCCGCATATCGCTCTCCTACTTGGTCTTATCGTTATCGGTCTTTATGCAGGGGCGAACGCGTGGGGAAAAGCCTTTGATCCTGTCGACCATCACCGCCGCTGCGGGTGCCGTAGCGCCTGCCGTCGGCAGTCACATCCGCTTCGAGGATCTGGGGCTGCACCCCGACGTCTTCTCGATCGGCTTCTTCACGCTGCGCTGGTACAGCCTCGCCTATATTGGCGGGATCCTGCTCGGCTGGTGGTATCTGCTGAAGCTGCTCGCCCAGCCCGGCGCACCGATGGCGCGGCGGCATGCCGACGACCTCGTATTCTACGCGACGCTCGGCATTATCCTCGGCGGGCGGCTCGGCTACGTGATCTTCTACGCGCCCGAGATGTTCCTGCATCCGCTGCGTATCTTCCGGCTGTGGGACGGTGGCATGTCGTTCCACGGCGGCGTCATCGGTACGTCGATCGGGCTGATCCTGTTCGCGCGGAAGCATCAGCTCAACTGGCTGCGCGTACACGATTATATCGCGTGCTGCGTGCCCTTCGGACTGTTCTTTGGGCGGCTGGCGAACTTCGTCAATGGCGAGCTCTGGGGCAAGCCGACCGACGTTGCGTGGGGGATCATCTTCGAGCGCACCGTGCCATTCGGCATGGTCGAGCCGGCGCGGCATCCGAGCCAGCTGTACGAGGCGGGGCTGGAGGGCATCGTCCTGTTCGCGCTGCTGTGGTTCGCGTTCTGGAAGACCAAGGCGCGGTACGATCCGGGCAAGCTCGTCGGGTTGTTCGTGCTGGGGTACGGGATCGCGCGATTTACCGTCGAGTTCTTCCGCGAGCCGGATTCGCAGTTGCGGGCGTTTGCCGAGCATACCGGGCTGCACATGGGCCAGTGGCTGTGCGTGCCGATGATCGTTGGTGGCGCGTATCTGGTGGCGACGTCGGCCAAGCGCCGCGTGCGGGTCGAGCCGATCGCGGGGACGGCCAGCGTCGCCTGACCCTTCCTTCAAATAGAAGCACCACCCCGGCGGAGGTCGGGGCCCAGTTGGGAAGGTTGAGGTGACGACGCGGAACGCACGTCACTACGGACGTTCCAACTGGGCCCCGGCCTTCGCCGGGGGGTAGAGATTTTTGAGATGGTCGACATGCCCGACACCCTCGTGACCGACACCGCCCTCCCGGAACGCCTTGCCCGCGCGATCGCACTCGCGGGTCCTATCCCCGTCGCGCAGTATATGGCGGCGGCGAACGCGCACTATTATGCGACGCGCGATCCGCTGGGGGCGGGGGGCGACTTCACCACTGCGCCCGAGATCAGCCAAATGTTCGGCGAGCTTGTCGGGCTGTGGTGTGCTGATCTTTGGGACCGCACTGGTCGCCCCGAGGTGGCTTGGGTCGAACTTGGACCGGGCCGCGGGACGCTTGCTGCCGATGCTGCGCGCGCAATGACGAAGGCGGGACTCACGCCGCCGGTGCATTTCGTCGAGACCAGCCCCGCGCTCCGGGCCGCGCAGGCCGAGCGGGTGCCCGCTGCCACGTGGCACGACGCGGTCGACACGCTGCCGACCGATCGCCCGTTGATCGTCGTCGCCAACGAGTTCTTCGATGCGCTGCCGATCCGGCAGTTGGTGAAGCGCGAGCAGTGGCACGAGCGGCTCGTCGCGGCGCAGGACCTGCTGTTCTTGCCGATCGCAGGGAAGCC
Source organism: Sphingomonas sp. PP-CE-3A-406 (assembly GCF_003688625.1). GTDB lineage: Bacteria > Pseudomonadota > Alphaproteobacteria > Sphingomonadales > Sphingomonadaceae > Sphingomonas. The sequence goes on along the minus strand of NZ_RCWY01000003.1, from coordinate 93,399 downwards.
GCTCCCGGATGCGGTGATCCCCGAGCTGTTTCGGGACGCGCCCGCGGGCTCGATCCTCGAAACCTCGCCTGCTGCCGTGACGATCATTCGCGGTCTCGCCAAGCGGATCGCGGCGCAGGGCGGTGCGCTGATCGCGGTCGACTATGGCTATGAGGGGCCGGCACTCGGCGACACGTTGCAGGCGGTGCGCGGGCATGCGTTCGCCAATCCGTTCGAGGCGCCCGGCGAGCACGACCTGACCGCGCATGTCGACTTCACCACGCTCGCCGCCGCGGCGCAGACCGAGGGCGCGGTTGCGTGGGGGCCGGTGACGCAGCGCGACCTGCTCGGCGCGCTCGGGATCGATTCGCGGACGTCGGCACTCGCCAAGGCGTCGCCTGCGCGGGCGGAAGCATTGGCAGCGGATCGAAGGAGGTTGATGGACGACATGGGTACGCTTTTCAAAGCGCTGGCGATCACCGCGCCGAATTGGCCGACACCGGCGGCGTTTGCATGATCGCCTATCGCGATGCCGTGCCCGCCGACGGTGCAGAACTCGGTTCGATGGCGAAGCAGTCTTTCACCGATACGTTCGGTACGCTGTACCGGCCTGAAGACCTCGCCGCGTTTCTCGAGCAAACGTTCGGGGAAAAGGGGTTGCCGGCGCAGCTGTCCGACCCGGCCTTCACGGTGCGTGTCGCGGTGGACGAGTCGGATGAGCTCGTCGGGTTTGCGAAGATCGGCCCGGTGGCATTTCCCGGCGACTGGCCGGCGACGGCAATCGAACTCCACCAGCTTTATGTGCGCGGCGACCAGCATGGTGCGGGTGTCGGGCCGGCGTTGATGGACTGGGCGATCGATGTCGCACGCGCCGAGGGGCGGACGGAGATGATCCTCAGCGTGTATGTCGACAACCACCGGGCGCATCGATTCTATCAGCGCTACGGCTTCGTCGAGATCGGGCGGTATGTGTTCATGGTGGGCGAGCAGCCCGATGATGACCGGATCATGCGGCTCGTGTTGTGATCGGTGGCGCTACCAGCATCGCGCGGAACGGTACCACCCCGGCGGAGGCCGGGGCCCAATTGGAAAGGTCGTAGTAACGATGCGCAGTCCCCTGTCAGCAACGTCCCCCAATTGGGCCCCGGCCTTCGCCGGGGTGGAGCTATCGGAGAGGCGGTCGCTATGACCATCGACGTGATCCGCGCGAAGGCACTCGGCGACATCCCGCATGGTTTTCTCGGCCGTCGTGGCGGCATCTCGACCGGGGCGTATGCGAGCCTCAATGTCGGCATCGGGTCTGACGACGACCCCGCCGCCATTGCTGAGAACCGCCTTCGCGCTACCGAGGCCGTCCTCCCCGGTGCGAGGCTTGTCGGTCTCTATCAGGTCCATTCCGCCGACTCGGTGACCGTGATTGAGCCATTCGACGACGCGATCCGGCCGCACGCCGACGCGCTGGTGACCAACCGCCCCGGCCTTGCGCTCGGTATTCTTACCGCGGACTGCGCACCCGTGCTGTTCGCCGACCGCGAGGCTGGCGTTGTCGGGGCCGCACATGCCGGGTGGAAAGGCGCACTCGGCGGCGTTACCGACTCCACGATCCTCGCGATGGAGGCGATCGGTGCGCACCGCAGCCGGATCGTCGCCGCGGTCGGGCCGTGCATCGCGCGTGCCAGTTATGAGGTCGACGACGGCTTCATTCGCCGGTTCTGCGAGGCGAATCCGGAGAACGAGCGCTTCTTTGCGGACGGCCGCGCCGTCGAGAACAGGGGCGATCATTACCAGTTCGACCTGGAGGCCTATGTCGTCAGCCGCCTAGCGGTCGCCGGGATCGGTCGGATCGAGGCGCTCGGGCTCGACACTTACACCGATGACGATCGCTTTTTCAGCTATCGGCGAGCGACCCATCGCGGCGAGCCCTCCTATGGGCGTCAGATCAGCATCATTGGCCTATAGCGGGTCCCAAATCCCGCATCGCTCGTTTAGGCTTCGCACATCGGCTCGCAGCAGACGGGCCACGCAGGAGCATATTGATGTCCGATACCCCCGAAAACGCCGGCGCCGTCCCCGCCGAAACCGAAGCTGACCTGACCGGCGTAGCCGCACGCGTCGCACCGAAGCCGTCGATTGGCGAAATTGGTGGGCGGAAACTGAAGCCGTCGACCCTTATGATGGGCCACGGCTATGACCCGTCGCTATCGGAAGGCTCGCTGAAGCCGCCGATCTTCCTCACCTCGACCTTCGTCTTCCCCAACGCGGCGGCGGGCAAGCGCCACTTCGAAGGCGTCACTGGCAAGCGTCCGGGCGGGGCCGAGGGCCTCGTCTATTCGCGCTTCAACGGGCCGAACCAGGAGATCCTCGAGGATCGCCTCGGCGTCTGGGAAGAGGCGGAGGACGCGCTCGCCTTCTCGTCGGGCATGTCGGCGATCGCGACGCTGTTTCTCGCGATGGTGAAGCCAGGCGACACGATCGTCCATTCGGGACCGTTGTACGCGGCGACCGAGACGCTGATCGGGCGCGTGCTCGGCAAGTTCGGGGTCAAGTGGCTCGACTTCCCGGCTGGCGCGACGCGCGAGGAGATCGATGCGGTGATGACCGAGGCGGCGACCGGCAACGTCGCGCTGATCTATCTGGAAAGCCCGGCGAACCCGACCAACGCGCTGGTCGACGTCGAGGCGGTCGCGGCGAGCCGTGACGCGATCTTCAAGGGCGAGAAGCCGCCGATTGCGATCGACAACACATTCCTCGGGCCGCTCTGGTTCCAGCCGCTCAAGCATGGCGCTGATATCGTCGTCTACTCGCTGACCAAGTATGTCGGCGGGCATTCGGATCTCGTCGCGGGCGGCGTGCTCGGCACTAAGGAGCACATCAACACGATCCGGACGATGCGGAACACGATCGGGACGATCACCGATCCGAATACCGCGTGGATGCTGTTGCGATCGCTGGAGACTCTCGAACTGCGGATGAGCCGTGCGGGCGAGAATGCGGCCAAGGTCTGCGCTTTTCTCCGTCACCATCCGAAGGTGGAGCGGGTCGCATATCTGGGTTTCCTCGAGGACGAGCCGGGCATGGAGCGTCAGGCGGACATTTATCGTCGCCATTGCACCGGCGGCGGTTCGACCTTCTCGCTGTACCTCAAGGGCGGCGAGCGCGAGAGCTTCGCGTTCCTCGATGCGCTGAAGATCGCCAAGCTGGCGGTATCGCTTGGTGGGACCGAGACGTTGGCTAGCCATCCTGCGGGGATGACGCATCTGTCGGTGCCCGACGCGCGGAAGCAGGCGCTGGGCATCACGGACAACCTCGTGCGCATCTCGATCGGCGTGGAGGATCCAGACGATCTGATCGCCGATTTCGAACAGGCGCTGGAGACGATCTAAGCCCAACCCTCCGTCATGCCGGGCTTGTTCCGGCATCCACCGTGCCGCACATCGATCGAGAATAGTTCGCGGCACGGTGGACCCCGGAACAAGTCCGGGGTGACGTTTCGATGTACACTGGCTAGCGTCCTGCCGATGCCAATCTTCACCCCGATCCCGCAGCACGAGTTCGTCGCCGCGATCCACATCCTAGCCGCCAAGCTGACCGAGGATACTTGGAAGCCCGATTTTATCATCGGCATCGGCCGCGGGGGCCTCGTGCCGGCGGTGTTCCTCAGTCACGCGATCGGCTTGCCGACGCTGTCGGTCGACTATTCGAGCCAGGTGAAGGACTTTGCCGACGAACCGCTGGTCAAGCTCGCCAAGCGGACGCGGGACGGCGAGCGGCTGCTGTTCCTCGACGACATCAACGATTCGGGGCGGACGATCACGCATTTGCGCGGGGCGCTTGTTACGGCGGGGGCGGTCGAGGGTGCGGTGCGGTTTGCAATGCTGATCGACAACGTCAGTTCGGCCGAGCGGATCGAGTATTGCGCGCGGACGATCGACCGGACGGTGACGAAGGACTGGTTCGTGTTTCCCTGGGAGGCGGTGGCACCGGCGGCGGCGATTGCCGAGGATGCGGCGGAAGTGCCTGAGCGGATCGCCTGATCGAGCCCACCACCGTCATCTGATCCACGCACTACCGTCATCCTGACGAAAGTCAGGACCCAGGGTAACTGACCACCGTAGGTCGTGGCTCTGGGTCCTGACTTTCGTCAGGATGACGGAGTAGGTGAGACGGCGCTGTCACCATCTATGGTGCCGGATTCAGAAGAACAAAGGGCCGGCTCCCGTACGGGAAGCCGGCCCTCGCCCTCGATACGCTACGCGAGGGAACTGGGAAACTGGTGTGGCTCGAACGAGCGGGACGTCGGCAAAGCCGTCGTCGGTCGGGTCAGGCTAAGCGCCTGCCCGCCGTCCGTGCCGGCGATTGCTCGCTTTCGCTCGCACCGGCCCGGGCGCTGCCGGGCTTACCGCCGGCAATACCCGGGGTTATCCGACTTATCGATCGCGTTGCCGGCCAAGCCACCGCCGGCTGCGCCGAGCAGAGTCCCGATCGTCCGGTCACCGCGACCGGCGATGGTGTGGCCGAGCAGGCCGCCGGCGAGTGCGCCGATGATCGTGCCGCCGGTGTTGTCGCAACCGCGACGGCTGCGCGCGTTGTAGTTGTAGCGGCGGTCGTTGCCGCGGTACTCGCGATAGTCGCTCCGGTCGTAACCACGATCGTATCCGCGATAGCCGTCCTGATACCCATCGTAGCCCCGCTCGTAGCGTTCGCCCCAGCGCTGCGCATCGGCGGCGGCGGGAACGAGGGCGGTCGCACCCAATGCGAGGGCACTGGCAGCGAGTGTAAAAGTCTTGAACATCGTGCGTCTCCCGTTGGGGATTTCGGCGGCGGCGGGGGCCGTGCTTCCATCCTCGATGAGACGCTTATGGGTGATTCGCATTGAGCTAAGCCTGAATGCCTCCGTTATCCGCTGTTCATGCTTCCGCGGATCGCCGGACGCCCTATTAGGACGCGATGCGGCGCCTGATCACTGTCCTGTTCGTATGCGTGAGCGTCTACACGATCGTCCCGACCTGGTCAGGCGAAGCGCGGCTCGACCTCCTTGGCAAGAGCGCGCAATTGACGGCGACCCGAGCCATGCTCGATCGTACCGACCCGCGGCATGTGCGCGTTGGCGGGCTGACGTATCTCGGCGGCGTGGCCCTCGACAGCCGCGATCCGGCGTTCGGCGGCTTCTCGTCGCTCGATGTTGCGCATTCTGGCACGGACGACCGATTCACGCTGCTCAGCGACGGCGGCAATATCGTCCAGTTCCACATGGGGCAGGATTGGCGGCCGCATGCGATCGCCTTTGCAAACCTGCCCGCCGGGCCCGGCATCGGTTGGGAGAAGGGCGACCGTGACAGCGAGTCGATGGCGATCGACCCGCGGACGGGGCAGGTCTGGGTCGGCTTCGAATACCGCAACGCGATCTGGCGATATTCGTCCGGGTTCGCGCACTACGAGTCCCGCGTAAATCCTGAGGCGATGCGAAAATGGCCCGCCAATGGCGGTGCGGAATCGATGGCCCGCATGCCGGATGGCCGGTTCGTGGTCATCAGCGAGGTGGCGCATGCTCGTCCCTCGGACTGGAGTCGGTCGGAGGACGAGCGGCTGCACACGCGCCAAGCGCTGATCTTCGCGGGGGATCCGACTCAGGTCGGGCCGCCGCAACGGTTCGCCTACGAACCCTATGGTCGCTACGATCCGTCTGACGTCACCGCATTGCCGAACGGCGATCTGCTGGTGCTCGATCGCGGCTTCAGGTTGCCGTTCCGCTGGTCCAACCGGATATCGCGAGTCGTCGCACGGGATGTGGCAGCGGGGCGAAGCGCACGCGGGCGCCTAATTGCGACGATCGCCGCGCCGCTGATCCACGACAATTTCGAGGGGATCGACACGACCATCGAGAACGGCGCGACGATCGTGTGGATCGTGTCGGACGACAACCAGATGTTTCTTCAGCGCACGCTGCTGCTGAAGTTCAGGCTGGATCGCTGACCCCGTAAACGCCGACGGCCCGCCCTGCGAGGTGCAGGGCGGGCCGCGGTGATCGCACTACGACGTCGCTGTTAGGCGGCGACGGCCGATGCTGCGATCTTCTTGACGACTTCGCGCTTCAGGCGACGAACGCGAAGCGACAGCTTGTCGTCCGATACCTTCACCAGCCAGTTGTCGAGGCCGCCGTTGTGCTCGACGGTGCGCAGGCCATGCGTCGAGACGCGCAGCTTGACGCCCTTCTCGAGCGAATCGGAGAGCAACGTGACGTTCTGCAGGTTCGGCAGGAACGTGCGCTTGGTCTTGTTGTTGGCGTGGGAGACGTTGTTCCCGACCATCCGGCCCTTGCCGGTCAGTTCGCAGATGCGCGACATGTGATTACCTATTCAAGTGTCGGGAGGAACCCCGGAAAGGCGCGCGGATAGCTGGCACGCCGGCTTTCGTCAACCGATTCACGTCGAACGTGCCCGCGGTTGTCCGCAATGGGCATTGTGCAACCCACGGCGATCGACGACGTTGTTACGCTATCGAACTGTTCAATAAAAGGGGATGTCCCATGCGTACGCTCTTGTCTCTCGTCGCGATCGTCGTGCTGGTCGTGGTCGGCCTGATGTATTTCGGGATCATCAACATCGACCAGACCCGCCAGGGCGTCGTCCAGGCACCGAAGTTCCAGGCCGACGTCGCCAAGGTCACGCTCGGCACCGAGAACAAGACCGTGGCGGTGCCGACGATCAACGTCGAGAAGCCGGCCAACAGCCAGGCACCGAACTGATCTTTACGCGGGGCGGGCGGCGGGGCAGGGCCTGAGGCCATGTTCCCCGTTCCCGTCCCTATGCGCCGCGCGCTCGACGCGGCACGCGATGCGGCGCTGGCTGGGGAAGTCCCGGTCGGCGCCGTTGTCGTTAAGGACGGCGTTATTATCGCGACGGGGGCGAATGCGCCGCGGGCGTTGTGCGATCCGACTGCGCATGCCGAGATCCAGGCGATTCGCGCGGCTGCTTTGGCGTTGGGGAGTGACCGGCTTGAGGGATGCGATCTCTGGGTGACGCTGGAGCCTTGCGCGATGTGTGCCGGGGCGATCGCGCATGCCCGGATCTCGCGGCTCTATTATGGGGCGGCGGATGCGAAGGGCGGGGCGGTGGAGCATGGACCGCGGTTCTTCAGCCAGCCGACGTGTCATCATCGGCCTGAGATTTATGCGGGAATTGCGGAGACCGAGGCTGCGGGGATTTTGCGCGAGTTCTTTGCGAGCCGCCGGTAGGTCATCCGGTCGCGCGCGGCCCCACGCCCACTTCCCGTTCGCCCTGAGCGAAGTCGAAGGGTGTGCCCCAAGTGAAGGTGCTTCGACTTCGCTCAGCACGAACGGGAAAGGGACGTGCCTTTCCGATCTCCCCCGGAGCGTTACCCTTCTAGACTCTTCGACGCCTGCTCGAACAGGTCCTTCGAGAGCCCCGGCGTCCGCACGATCCGCTCCAGTTCCGCGCGCATCAACCCCGCGCGCGCCGCGTCGAATCGGCGCCAGCGGCCGAGGGGCGGCAGGAGCTTCGCCGCGGTCTGCGGGTTCAGGCGGTCGAGCGCGATCAACTGGTCCGCGAGGAACCGGTATCCATTCCCGTCGGCATTATTGAACGCCCGCTGGTTCGCGCCGAACGCACCGATCAGCGATCGCGCGCGGTTGGGGTTGGTCAGCGTGAAGTCGGCATGCTCGGCCAGCCCCGCCACGATCGCGCCGGTATCGTTGCGCGACGACTGCGCTTGAGCCTGGAACCACTTGTCGAGCACCAGCGGATTGTCGCAATATTGGCTGTAGAAGATATCGAGCGCGGTGGTGCGGATCTCGGACTCGCTGCTGACCAGAGTCGTTAGAGCGCCCATCCGGTCGGTCATGTTGTCCGCCGAATCGAACTGCGCGAAGGCGAGGTCCGCCGCATCCGCCGCACCGCTTGCCGCGATATAGCCGAGTGCTACGGTTCGCAGGCGACGCAGGCCCTTGCCCTCCGGCGTATAGGCGTAGGACTGGTCCTCACCCCGCGCGTAAGCCTGCCGCCATTGCGCCTCCAGCCGCGTGCCGAGATCGCGGCGCAGCGCTTCGCGGGCACGGAAGATCGCGTCGGGATCGACGACGGCCATCTGGTCGCCGATGAAGCTCTCCGAAGGCAGCAACACCGCCTCCGCGACGAAGGCGAGATCGAGATCGGTGTCGGCGAGCGTGTTCGCGACCGCGGCGATGACGCCCCCGTGATCCGCACGCCCGCCCGCCGAGGCGACCAGCGTGTCGAGCATCAACTGCTGCATCGCCTCGTAGCGCGCAAACGGATCGTCGTCGTGCGCGCTGAGGAAGGCGAGATCGGCGGCGGTGCGGTCGCTTTCGACCACCACCGGGGCGGAGAAGCCGCGGTTGATCGATAGCACCGGGCGCTCGGCGAGGCCTTCGAATTCGATCGTGTCGAGCGTGTCGTCGAACAGGACGAGGCGTTCGTCGGTTAGAGCCGCACCCGAGTCCGCGCCGAACAGCTTCACCCGCAACGGCAGCACCATCGGCGACTTCGCCGGCTGGCCGGGCGTCGCGGGCACCTGTTGCGCGAGCCGCAAGGTCGCGCGGTCGCCCTCATGCGACAGGCTCGCTGAGACACGCGGCGTGCCCGCCTGCGAATACCAGAGGCGGAACTGGGTAAGGTCGACCTTGCCGCCTTCCTCCATCGAGGTCACGAAATCCTCGCAGGTCGCGGCCGTGCCGTCGTACCGGTCGAAATACAGGTCGGTGCCGGCGCGGAAGCCCTCAGGGCCGAGGATCGCGGCCATCATCCGGATCAGTTCGGCGCCCTTGTTGTAGATCGTCGCGGTGTAGAAGTTGGAGATCTCCTGGTAGGATTCAGGCCGCACGGGATGCGCGAGCGGGCCCGAATCCTCGGGGAATTGCGACGCGCGCAGGCCGCGGACGTCCTCGATCCGCTTGACCGCGCGCGAACCCTGGTCGGCGGAGAAGCCCTGGTCGCGGTAGACCGTGAAGCCTTCCTTCAATGACAGCTGGAACCAGTCGCGGCAGGTGATCCGGTTGCCCGACCAGTTGTGGAAATATTCGTGCGCGACGACCGCGGCGATCGCGTCGTAATCATAGTCGGTCGCGGTATCCGGGTCGGCCAGGATGTAGCGCGAGTTGAAGATGTTGAGCCCCTTGTTCTCCATCGCGCCGAAGTTGAAGTCGTCGACCGCGACGATGTTGAACACGTCGAGGTCGTATTCGCGACCATAGGTCGTCTCGTCCCACGCCATCGCGAGTTCGAGTGCCTTGAGTGCGTGGTCGGTCTTGGGGAGGTCGGCCTCGCGCACCCAGATGCCGAGCGACACCTCGCGGCCCGACATCGTCGTGAAGCTGCTGCGGTTCACCGCGAGATCGCCGGCGACCAGCGCGAACAGGTAGGAGGGCTTGGGGAACGGGTCGTGCCAGGTCGCCCAGTGGCGGCAGTCGTCGAGATCGCCCTGCGCGACGGGATCGCCGTTCGCGAGCAGCACGGGGAAGTGCTTCCTGTCGGCGGTCATCCGGACCGAATAGACGCTGAGCACGTCGGGGCGGTCGGGGAAATAGGTGATGCGGCGGAAGCCTTCGGCCTCGCACTGCGTGCAAAGGTTTCCGCCCGACGCGTAGAGTCCCATCAACTGCGTGTTGCGATCGGGGGCGATCTCGACCTGAGTCTCGACGACATGCGCGGCGCCGGTGAGGGGGATGACGAGTTGCTCGCCGTCGATCCGCCAGTCGTTGATCGCGACGCCATCGACCGTGACCGAGAGCGGCTTCTGGCCCGCGCCGTCGAGCCGGAGCGGTGCGCTGTGATCGCCGTTGCGCGTGACCGACAAGGTAGCGGTGACACGCGTGGTTGACGGATCGAGGTCGAAATCCAGTTTCGTCTCGGGGACCAGCCACTCGGGCGGGGTATAGTCCTCGCGGCGAATGACGAGCGGGTGGGCGAGACTGTTCTGGATATCGAGCATATGTTTGCGAATATAGGGCCGTGGCGTCCTACCGCCAGACAAAGCTTGGGGCCGTGCGGTTCGATCACTTGCACCTCCCCGGCGAAGGCCGGGGTCCAGTTGGAGAGGTTGTAGTAACGGAACGCAGCCTGCGTCATCACCGTCTCCCAACTGGGCCCCGGCCTCCGCCGGGGTGGTACTTCTCCGCGAAGAAGGTCTTTGCTCCATGCCCAAAGCTTGCGCGGGTGACAGTGGATGCTACGCCGCTGCAACACGTTCCCTTTGCAAGGATTTCCGGATGTATCGTCCTATCGGCGCGCTCGCGGTGCTCGCGCTTTCTACCTCTGCCCTTGCACAGACTGCGCCCCAAGCTGCCCCCGCGACGGTTCCGGTGTCCTCTCCGAATACTGCCGAGCTGAACGCGAAGCTTGCCGCACCGCTGCCGGCTGATCAGGCGGCGATGAAGGCGCATGTGCTGTTTCTCGCGTCGGATGCGATGAAGGGACGCGAGGCCGGCAGCCCCGAGTTCGACATCGCCGCGCAATATGTCGCCGCGCAGTTTTATGCCGCGGGTTTGCGGCCGGGTGGCGATCAGGGCGGGTATCTCCAGACCGTGCCGCTCGTGTCGTACAAGGCGGCGAGCAAGGGCGATTTCGTCTGGACGGGTCGCATGGCCGCGCAGCCGCTCGTGTTCGGTGAGGATTACGTGCCCGCCGCGAACGGCGCGAAGGCGGAAACCAGCGTGTCGGCGCCTGTCGTGTTCGTCGGCTACGGCATCGACGCGCCGCAATATGGCCAGGACGACTACAAGGGTGTCGATGTGCGCGGCAAGATCGTCGCCTATTTCGGCGGCTCGCCCGCGCGGTTCGGCGGCGAGGAGCGTGCATTCTTCGGGTCGGGCGGCACCAAGGCGGCGATCGCACAGGCCAAGGGCGCGGTCGGCGTGATCACGCTGGAAAGCCCGCGCTCGGCAAAAGTGCGGACCTTCGGCAAGCTGGCCGACTCCTATGCGACGCCGCGGATGACATGGGCGAACCTCGACGGTACCGGCAAGGTCGATGCACCTGGCGCGCCGTCGCTCGGGACGGTCAGCATGGTCGGTGCGGCCAAGCTGTTCGCTGGTGCGAAGACGTCTTGGAGCCGGATCGCCAAGCAGGCGGCAGGTGACAACGCCAAGTTCAAGGCGGTGCCGCTGGTAGGTACGCTGACGGTCGCGACGAAGACGAGCTTCGTGCCCGGCGCGAGCAGCAACGTCGTCGGGATGATCCCGGGCAGCGATCCGGTGGTCGGCAAGGAGGTCGTCGTGCTCTCCGCGCATCTCGATCACATCGGCATCACCAAGCCAATTAAGGGCGATGCGCTCAACAACGGTGCGCTCGACAACGCGATCGGCATCGCCAGCCTGATCGAGGAGGCCAAGCGCTTCACGGCCAGTGGGCAGGCGCCCAAGCGCACCATCATGTTCCTGGCGGTCACTGGCGAGGAGAAAGGCTTGGTCGGCAGCGATTACTTCACCAACCACCCGACCGTGCCGCTGACCTCGATCGTCGCCGACGTGAACCTCGACATGCCGATCCTCACCTACAAGTTCGAGGACATGGTGGTGTTCGGCGCCGAGCGCTCGACCATCGGCCCGATCGTGCAGAAGGCCGTGGCGGCGATCGGCGTCGGCCTGTCGCCCGATCCGATGCCGGAGGAGGGCATCTTCGTCCGCTCGGATCACTTCCGCTTCGTCCAGAAGGGCATTCCGTCGGTGTTCCTGTGGCCGGGTCAGAAGGGGCCGGGCAAGGCGGCGGTCGCGTATTTCATGGCGAACAATTACCACAAGCCGTCGGACGATCTGACTCAGCCGATCCTGTGGGATCAGGGCGTGCGGTTCGTCGATGCGAACTACCGAATCGCGCGCGAGATCGCGGATGGCGCGCAGCGGCCGGTGTGGAATGCCGGCGACTATTTCGGGACTTTGTACAAGGGGCCGATGGCTGGAACGGCGGTGGCGCCATGAGCCGATTACTGGTCTTCGGTCTCGGCTACACCGCGTCGCGGCTTGCCGAGCGGCTGGCGGCGGATGGCTGGCATGTCGTCGGCACGACGCGGGACGGGCGGGGTGATACGCTTCGGTTCGACGATGTGGACGCGGTGACGGCGGAGATCGCGGCGGCAACGCACATCCTGTCGTCTGTGCCGCCCGAGCATGAGGCGGACCCGGTGCTCGGGCGCTACGGTTCGCTGTTGCTGCGGACACGGGCTTGGATCGGCTATCTGTCGTCGACGGGCGTGTACGGCGATGCGCAGGGCGCGTGGGTCGACGAGACCGCGCCGATCGGTGGCGGTCGTCGGAGCGCGCGGGCGGCGGCGGATGCGGACTGGCTGGCCATTGGTGCGCGGACGTTCCGGTTGCCGGGGATCTACGGTCCCGGACGCTCGCCGCTCGACCGGGTGCGGCAGGGCAAGGCGCACAGGATCGAGCAACCCGGCCAGGTGTTCAGTCGCGCGCACGTTGACGACATCGTCTCGGGCGTGATCGCCGGGTTCGATGCGCCGGCGGGGGCATACAACCTCGCGGACGACGTGCCCGCGTCGCAGAACGACGTCGTGGCGTTCGCGGCGATGCTGCTCGGGATGCCCGCGCCGCCGTTCGTGACGCTTGAGGAGCTCTCGGCGATGGGGCGCGGCTTCTATAACGAGAACCGGCGGGTGGCGAACGGCAAGGCCAAGCGGGTACTCGGTTGGACGCCCGCCTGGCACGATTACCGTGCTGGCCTGCGTGCGCTGAGCGCGATGACGAGGCCGATGCCGGACAACACCGCGCCAGCGACCGCCAAGGTCGACCAGTGATAGCGCTCGAAGATCGTCGATAGCAGCATCGCGATGACTGGCACGATCACGCCCGAATACGCGGCCTTGGCCGGTCCGATCGCGCGGATGACGTTGAAGTAGAGCGGGAAGGCGAGCGCGGAGGCGAACACGCCGAGATAGAGGATGCCAGCGACATAGCCGAAGCGCGGCTCGAACACCGGCGGCCCGGTGGTGATCCAGGCGAACGCGGCGTCGAGGCACGCGCCGATCAGCATCGCCATCGCCAGCGTCGGCGCCATCGGATAGCGCTTGGCGAACGCGCTGCCCTGGATGACGTTGGCGACCGACGCGGCCATCACGCCGCACAGCGTCAGGACGATGCCGATCGTCGCCGAGCGCGGCCCGTGCGGATCGACCCGCGCTTCGTTGACGAACAGCAGCGCGACCCCCGCCATCGCGACCGCGCACCCGACCATCAGCTGCCGTCCGAGGCGCTGCTTGAGAAAGATGCGGCCGAAGATCGCGTTGGGGACGAGCAGGAGCGCGAACACCACCGCGACGAGGCCCGACGTCACATAATGCTCGGCGCGGTAGACGAAGTTGAAGTTGAACGTGAACAGCGCGATGCCGATCACCGCCGCGAACGCGTAGCCGCGCGCATCGAATTTGAAGCTCTCGCGCTTGATGCCTGCGTAGATCGCCATCGCGATACCGGCGACGAGGAAGCGGTAGCTGATCGACCAGCTCGGCGGCACCACCGCGATCTGGTCGCGGATCACGAGCCACGTCGAGCCCCAGATCAGCGTGACGATCCCGAACGGGATCAGCACCGCGGCGCGGGTCGACTGAGGTGGGTCGGTCGGGCCGGGGGTCATAACTCCCGGATCGCGTCGGCGAGCAGGGCGACTGCGTCCGCCGGGCTGTCCCAGGCTGTGACGAGCCGGATTTCGCCGGCGGTCCAATCGTAGAAGTCGAAGCCTTTCGCGCGGAGGGCTGCGGCTTCTTCCGGCGTGGCGCGGAGGAAGACTTCGTTGGCCTCGACCGGGTGGACGAGGCGGTTGCCGGCGGCGGTAGCGAGCTTGGCGGCGGCGTCGTTCGCGGCCTTGGCATTGGCGAGCCAGAGGTCGTCGTCGAGCATCGCGAGGATCTGCGCGGCGAGATACCGCCCTTTTGACAACAATAGCCCAGCGCGTTTGCGGCGGTATTGCGTGACGGCGGCAAGGTCGGGCTTGAAGAAGACCAGCGCCTCCGCGCTCATCGCGCCGTTCTTGACGAAGCCGAAGCTCAGCGCGTCGACGCCGGCGCGCCACGTCATGTCGGCGGGCAAGCAGCCGACGCGTGCCATCGCGTTGGCGAAGCGCGCGCCGTCCATGTGGAAGCCGAGCCCGCGCTCCTTCGCCAGCCCGCCGATCTCCGCGACCTCGTGCGGCTGGTAGACGCGGCCATATTCGGTAGCGTTGGTGATCGAGATCGCGTGCGGCTGGACGCGGTGGACGTCGTCGGGGATCGCGTTGAGGACGGTTCGGATGGTGTCGGGGGTGAGCTTTGCGCCGTCGCCGTCGGCGAGGAACAGCTTGGCGCCGTGCGTGTAGAATTCGGGCGCGCCGCCCTCGTCGTTCTGGATGTGCGCGTCGCGGTGGCAGACGATGCCGCCATGGGGGGGGCAGAGCGCTGCGAGTGCGAGGCAGTTGGCGGCGGTGCCGGTCGGGACCCAGAGCACCGCGACGTCGGTCTCGAAAAGTTCGGACAGGCGGCCGTCGAGCTGCTGGCTCCACACGTCGCCGGCATAGGCGGTGTCGAGCGTGTCGGCGGCGGCGATCGCGGCCATGACCTGCGGGTGGATCCTGGCGGCGTTGTCGGAGAAGAAGCGCATGGGGGAGACATGCTGCGATGCGGTGGTGGCGTCAACGGGGGCATCGGCTCAGGTGAGGATCAAAGCTGCTCTTCCACCCCGGCGAAGGCCGGGGCCCAATTGGGGGCGGTAGGTGGCGAAGGGCTGCGCGTCGTTACCGCGACCTTTCCAATTGGGCCCCGGCCTCCGCCGGGGTGGTGCCTGATAGCCGAGGCGGTGCCTAATTGCTGGGGTGGTGCTGACTGACGGATGGCGTCGATCAGCAAACTACTGCCCCTCGTCGGGCCCCTGTTCTTCCTCCGGCGGCCGGCGATCTTCGCGGGGAGGCGGGCCTTCCTGACGGTCGCGGCGGGAGGGGCCGACAGAGATAGTACCGTCTTCACCCATCTTCAGGTTGAAGCCCATTCCTTCGATCTCCCCGCCTAACGGCAGAATAGAATTGTCCTGTTCGTCCGCAGGCAACGCGTCGGGATCGACTTCCTCGACCGCGGGAGCCGGCGCCGCGATCGGTGCGATGCCCAGCGCGCTCTGCATGAAGTCGCGCCAGATCCGTGCGGGGATGCCGCCGCCCGACAGGCCGGGGTTGGAGGAATTGTCGTCGTTGCCGACCCACACGCCGACCACCAGATCGCGCGCGAAGCCGACGAACAGCGCGTCCTTGTTGTCGGACGTCGTGCCGGTCTTGCCGAACGCGTCGACCGTCAGGTTCGCGCCGCGCCCGGTGCCGGTGCGGATCGAGGCCGCCAGCAGGTCGAGCATCTCGTCGTGGATCTTGCTCGGCATCTCGGTCGCGCCGCCGGTCAGCGACTGGTACCAGCCCTTCTCGCGCACGTCGGCGAGCCCGCGCGGCTGGACCGGATATTGCTCGCGCGCGATCGCGGCATAGGCGGCGGTGAGTTCGAGCAGCGACACGGTCGAGGTGCCGAGGCCGATCGTCGCCTCGCTGGGGATCGGCGTCGAAATGCCCAAGTCGCGCGCAGCCTTGATAACCGCCTTGACGCCGACCTGTTGCGTCAGCCGCGCCGCGGCAACGTTGGACGAGCGCGCGAACGCCTGGCGCAGCGTGATCGTCCCCTGATAGCGGCCGTCGCTGTTCTTCGGCGTCCAGTCGCCGATCGTCACCGGGCGGTCCTCGATCGTCGAATCGGGGGTGAGGCCTTGGCGCATCGCGGCGAGATAGACGAATAGCTTGAAGGTCGAGCCGGGCTGGCGCCGCGCCTGGGTCGCGCGGTTGAACGGGCTTTTCGCGTAGTTCTTGCCGCCGATCATCGCGACGACGCGACCATCGGGGCGCATGGCCACCAGCGCGACCTGCGCCTGACGCAATCCTGCGCGCGCGACGGTGCGTTCTGCGGCGCGTTGCAGGCGCGGGTCGAGTGTCGTCTGGACGGTCGCCTCGGTCTTGATCTCGCCGGCCTGGTCGCGCGCTTCGGGGAGGATCCAGTCGGCGAAATAGGTGCCGTTGGGGAGCTGCGACGGGCGGCTGCCGAGCACGCGCTGCGGCTGGACCGCGTCGCCCTCCGCCTTGGTGAGGAAGCCCGCGTCGACCATCGCGCCGACCACCACGGCCTCCCGCTTGCGCGCGCCTTCGAGGTTCGACGTGGGAGCGAGACGCGATGGTGCCTTGACCAGGCCGGCGAGCATCGCCGCCTGGCCGACGTTGAGCTTGTCCGGCGTGCGGCCGAAATAATGCTTGGCGGCCGCGCTGATCCCGTAGGTGTTGTCGCCGAAATAGACGTTCGAGAGATAGCGCGAGAGGATCTCGTTCTTCGACAGCCATGCTTCGAGCCAGAAGGCGATCATCGCCTCGCGGATTTTCCGCGTCGCGGTGCGGTCCGAATCGAGGAACGCGTTCTTCGCGAGTTGTTGCGTGATCGTCGAGCCGCCCTGGCGGACGCCGCCCGAGCCCATGTTCGCCCATGCCGCCCGCGCGATGCCGCGCGGGTCGACGCCCCAGTGCGAATAGAAGCGTCGGTCCTCGATCGCGAGGAACGCCTGCGTGACATGCGGCGGAAGCTTGGCCGCATCGACCGACTTGCCGATGATCGCGCCGCGCCGCGCGATCGGCGTGCCGTCGTCCGCGGTAAGCGTGATCGACGGCGGCGTCGGCGGCTGGAGCGACTTCGACAGCGGTGCGGTGATCGCGAGCCAGATGATGGCGATCACCAGCAGGACGATGCCGATCCCCGCTCCGCGCAGGATCCAGCGACCGATCGGACGCTTGCGTCGCGGCACGCGGGCGGTGGCGTAGGGCGCCGCATCGCGGTCGTCATATGACCCGGACTCGTCACTATCGCGCTCGGCTTCGTATTTCTGGCGCAGGCGTTCGCGTTCAGTGATCAGCCGCTCGCGCTCATACGCATAGGGCTCGCGGTCGCCGCGCGAACTGGAACGGTCGGGGTCGAAGGGATCGGGGCGCATCGGATCGTTCCAGGTCGGCCAAGCGGCGGACTTTTAGTGTGTTATCGTTCTATGACAGCTGGGGCAAGCCTATGCGCATGCCTAACGTGTACCGGGGCTTAGCGACAGCGTCCGTGGTGTTCGCAGCGCGAGAACCGGTCGAAGCCCTGTTGTCATCGCGCGGCGAAACGGGGAAGAGCGTGTCGATGACGTTCGAACAGGATAAAACCGTGGCCGTTCCCGATACTCTCCCCGCCATTCTGCCGCTGGTCGTCGGCATCGGCGGCACGATCGGCGGCGTCTCGTCGACCGAGCGTGCACTCCGGATCGCGCTCGATGCGGTCGAGAAGCAGGGCTATCGCACGCAGATGTTCGGTGGCGCCGACATGGCGCGGCTGCCGCTCTACGATCCCAAGGCAACGACGCGGACCGCGGACGAACGCGCGTTCGTCGAGGCCGTACGCGGTGCATCGGCGGTGATCATTGCCAGCCCGGGCTATCACGGCAGCATCTCGGGCGTGGTGAAGAACGCGCTCGACCTGCTCGAGGAGACCGCGCGCGACGAGCGGCCGTATCTGGCGGACATGCCGGTCGGGTTGATCGCCACAGCGTATGGCTGGCAGGCGACCGGCAGCACGATCGCGGCGCTGCGCTCGATCGTCCACGCGCTGCGCGGCTGGCCGACGCCGTTCGCGGCGGCGATCAACACGCAGGTGACGAAATTCGACGACGAGGGTGGCGCGAACGATCCCGCGGTGATCGAGCAATTGTGTTTGGTCGGGCGTCAGGTGGCGCGGTTCGCGCCGTTGTCGGAGCCGGCGAACTGAACGGAGCCTATGAGGTTTGTTCCGTTCGTCCTGAGTAGCGGCTGAGCCTGTCGAAGCTGCGTATCGAAGGATAGGGTTGGCGCTCGGAACCTGTGCTTCGATACGCGCCCTCGATACGCTTCTGCGAAGCTACTCGGTCGCTACTCAGCACGAACGGAAGATGGGCGGGCCGGCGTGAAAACTCTTTACCGCACCGCCGCGCGGAGGGTGGCGCGGACGCCGGTGTGGGTCGGGTCGTATTCGACGATCGACTGCAGGCTCTGCGCCATCGCGCGGATCAGCTTCGTGCCGAGCCCGGTGCCGCGCGGCGTCGCGTCCTCGGGGATGCCGCAGCCATCGTCCTCGACCGCGAGCAGGAAGACGTCGTCGTCGATCCGGCGCAGCGCGACGCGGACTTCGCCACCGCTGTTGGGGTAGGCGTATTTGCACGCGTTGGTTACGAGTTCGGTGACGATCACGCCGAGCGACACCGCGCGGTCGGTGGGCAGGCGGATCGGCTCGGCGGCAAGGCTCAAGGCGCGGGGGAGCGCCTCGGTCGACCAGGTCTCGGCGAGTTCGTCGACCAGCGCGCCGAGATATTCCTGCATGTCTACGCTCTCGACGTCGTTGCTCGTGTAAAGCCGGCGGTGGACCTGCGCGATCGCCTGGATGCGGCGCTGCGTATCCTCCAGCGCCTCACGCGCGGAAGGGTCGGTCAGCGCAGTCGCCTGGAGGCGGACCATCGCCGAGACGAGTTGCAGCGAGTTGGCGACGCGGTGGTTCACCTCGCCCAGCAACGCCTCGAGCCGTGCGTTGCTGGCGCGGAGATCGGCTTCGGCGGACGCCTTTTCCTGTTCGAGCAGGGCGCGGGCGCGGACCTGCTCGAACGACGCGGCGAGCAGGTCGAAGAAATCGTCGCCGACCGTCTTCACGACGTAATCGGCGGCACCGGCCTTCAGCGCGGCGACCGCGATGCGGCCCTCTTCGGAGCCGGTGACGTACACCACGGGGGGCGGATCGGGCAGGCGGCGGAGCGCGTCGAGGGTTTCGAGGCCGTCCATCCCGGGCATGTAATGGTCGACCGCGATCAGGTCGAAGCGCTGGGCAGCGGCCTTCACGACGCCTTCCGCCCCGGTTTCAGCGACGGTCATCCGGTAGCCACGACGCTCCAGCGCACGCGCCGCCAGCCGCCGGATCCCGGCGTCGTCGTCGATGTAGAGGACGCGCGTTTCGCTCACTCGGCTTCGGGGACCTGGATCACCGACAGGAACAGCCCGAGCTGGCGGATCGCCTGCGCGAAGCTCTCATAGTTGACCGGCTTGGTGATGTAGACGTTGCAGCCGAGGTCGTAGCAGCGCTCGATCTCGACCCTGTCGTCGGTGGTGGTGAGCACGACGACCGGCGTGCGGCGCAGCGGGCTGCCCTCCGCCTTGATCCGGGCGAGGATGTCGGTGCCGCTCATGTCGGGCAGGTTGAGATCGAGCAGGATCATCGCCGGGCCGCTTTTCGCGGGCCCATCGGCAGCGTTGAACAGGAAGTCGAGCGCGGTGGTGCCGTCGGTGAAGTGGCGGATATCGTTCAGGATTCCGGCGCGGCGGATGTTCTTCTCGATGAGGCGGGCATGACCCTCGTCATCCTCAATCATCACGATGCCGACGGTCTTGTGATCGTTCATGCTGCGTCCTGGATAGTCATGTGGGTCGGCAGGTTGAGCCGGAAGGTCGCGCCGTCGCCGAGCGTCGACTGCACGTCGATCGTACCGCCCAGACGATAGGCAAGTGCGCGGACATGCGCGAGTCCGATGCCTTCGCCCGGCTGGTCCTGCGCGCCCGACCTGCGGAACAGGTCGAACACGCGCTGGTGATCGCGCGGATCGATGCCGCGGCCGTTGTCGACCACCGACAGGATGACGCGGCCGCGTTCGGTATGGCCCTTGACCGTGATTTCGCCGGGGCGGCCGGGCTTCAGATATTTGGTCGCGTTCTCGATCAGGTTCGACAGGATCTGTTCGAGCGCGAGGCGATCGGTGACGATGGCCGGCATCGGCCGCTCGACGCGCACCACGGCACCGCGATCGTCGACGATGTGCTGCATTGCGCCGACGATCGTGTCGACCAGCTGCGCGGGGTCGATATGCTCGGGCGCGATCGTCCGGCGGCCTTCGCGCGCGAGCTTGAGGATGGCGTTGATCAGCCGGTCCATCTTCTGCGTCGAGGTACGGATGAAGCCGATCGCCTCGGGCAGGTCCTCGCGCGCCGCCAACCGCGCGTCTTCCGTCAGGATGTGCGGCGCTTCGGCCTCGGCGCGATCGACCAGCTCGGCAAGCGGCCCGGCGGCCGTCGCGAGTTCGGCGGTGAAGCCCATCACGTTGACCAAGGGCGAGCGCAGATCGTGGCTGACGATATAGGCGAACCGCTGGATCTCCTCGTTCGCGCGGCTCAGGTCGGCGGTGCGTTCCGTGACCTGCTCTTCCAGCGTCTCGTTGAGGGTGCGCAGGCTGTCGCGCGAGGCGGCGAGGTCGGCGGTGTAGCGGCGGATCAGCAGGACCGCGAGGATCGCGACGATCAGCAGCAGCGCCGCGGCGAGGCCGGCGACCGAGAGGAACAGCGCGCTGGTGCGTTGCTGGCGCTCGGTGCGGATCGCGAGCAGGCGGACTTCGTCGGCGGCCATCGCCTGGAGGCGGTAGCGGATGCCGCGCATCAACGGCACGCTGGCATCGACCGCGAACCTGCGCTGCGCCTCGGCGATCCGACCCGCGGCGACCAACGTGATCGATTGCGTCCGGAGCGCGCGCAACTGGACGAAGCGCGGCTCGATCAGCGCGAGGCGCGCGATCTGGTTGGGGTTGTCGCGGGTCAAATGGCGCAGCTTGCGGATCGACGGGACCAGGTTGCCTGCGGTTCGCGCGTAGGCGGTCGCGAACAGCGGTTTGCCGGCGAGGATGTAGCCGCGCCGCGCGGTCTCGGACTGCTCCATCTGGATCTGGAGTGTGGCGACCGCCTGGCGGACATCCTGCGTGTGGAGGATCTCGGCGGTATAGGTGTGGTTGCGGACGGTGATCCAGCCGATCGCGATCGCCGCGGCGGCCAGCGCGATGAAGCCGAGCGTCATGAACGCGACCAGCCACCGTGCGACCCGCCCCTCCGACGACGGTAATTTCAAGCGTACGCGGACCATAGGGGCTGGGGTGTAGGCGGGCGGAGGTCGTTACGCCAGCGATACTGACGCGTCCGCAGGCGCAAGCATATTGATCTAGAGCAGCAGGTCCTGCGCGCTGGCCTTGCCGACGCGACCGCCGCCGCTGCGCCGGTCCATCTCATGGTTGGCGGTGAAGCGGATATCGGGATCGCGGTCGGTCATGAACGCCATCAGCGTCTCGTGATCGAGCTCGGACCATTCCTTGCCGCGATCGGGGCCGTAGCGGACGCGCGGGATCAGGCCGGGGTCGCGCGACCACTCGACGAGCTGCGCGAAGCTCGCCTCGTTGAGCATGTCCCGCAGGTGGAACGCGGTGACGTAGGCGTCGGGGAACGCGCGGTGCGCGGGCAGGCCGCGTTCGTGCTCCATGCCGTGCGGCTTGCGCCAATAGCGCAGTACCTGGTTCGAGAAGCTCGGCGAGTCGGGCCAGAGCCGCAGCGCGCATTTCCACGTGCAAATCCACTCGGCGTCGCGGGTGAGCGCGGGGGTGCAGAATTTCTGCTCGAAATCGGCGCGGTGCGCGGCGAGCGCGAGCCGGCGCGGCCACGGGTCGAGCACCTGGCGCGCACAATCATGCCAATACGGCGCGTCGGCGACATGCTCGTCGAGGATGTGGTGGATCGCTTGAGTCACGGGCGGGATCAGTCGGCCGGGATTGACGAGCAGGCTGCCGCCTTCGCCGTAAATCTCCCAGCGCCCGTCCTCGCCGAGCGCGACGTCCTGCCAGCCGATCTCGCACACGCCGTGGGCGGGCGGAGCCGAGCCGGTGGTCTCGAGGTCGACGACCCGGATCATCTGGGGTTGCGGCCTAGGCTTGGAATATGCGGGCTTGGGGTAGGGGGGCGCCATGCTCGCCATGTGGGGACAAAAGCGCGCTTAATCCAGCGCGTATGCGTCATCCACGTCGAGTTCGCGGACGCCACGGCGCTGGCGGGCGCGGTCGACGAGCTTGCGCAGGCCTTCGCGACGGTCGCGTGCCATCGGGATGTCGCGGAGCGTGAACTCGCCGCCGCTGGTCGTACGATCGCTCGAGGTGAGGATGATCGTACCGATGTCGGTCATCTGGTTGAGGAGGGAGTAGCCGAGGCGGACGTCCTTGATCCGGTAGAGCTCGATCTCGTCGATCGTCTTGAACAGGATGCCGCGCTTGATGATGAGGCGCTGGTCGGTGATCTCGTAGCTGGCGCTGCGGTTCTTGAGCCAGCGGACGCCGATGATGACGAAGCCGACACCGATCAGGCAGGTGAGGAGGGTGCCCCAACCGGCAAAGCTGCCGAGCAACCAGCGGCGCGTGCTGGAGCGGAATTCGTCGACTGGGCGCTCCACTTGGGGACTCCTTGGGGTGGTGGTTGGAACGGTAATCGAGGGGAATGGCGTGTCAATCGCCCTCCCGTTCTCCCGCGAAGGCGGGAGTCCAGGGTTCCAGGCGCCGGCATTCGTGATTCCTGGACCCCCGCCTTCGCGGGGGAACGGTTAGGGTAGGGTTTTGCTGCTTGCCATCCGGCGCCCGCTGGACGTTCAACTTTGCGCGCACCGCTCAACCAGCACCACCCCGGCGAAGGCCGGGGCCCAATTGGATAGGTCGTCTTAACAGGGGACGGCGTTCGCCAATCTACGTTTCCCAATTGGGCCCCGGCCTTCGTCGGGGTAGCGTTCTACTGCGCCGATGGGGTGCGGATCACATCACTTGCCGCGAGGTGCGTGTCGACCTCGGTCAGCAGCGCATCGAGCGCCGCCTGATCCTTCGCCTCGGCGCGCACCGTCAGCATCGCCTGTGTGTTCGACGCGCGGAGGAGCCACCAGCCTCCTGCGGTCGTGACCCGCGCACCATCGGTGAGGTCCAGCTCCGCGTCCTCCGACTTCAACCGCGCGATCACCGCGTCGACCACCGCGAATTTCCGCGCGTCCTCTACCGGAAAGCGCAGGTCGGGCGTCGCCATCAGTGCCGGCATCGCGTCGCGCAGTTCGGTGAGCGAGTGACCCGAAAGATGCACTGCGCGGATTAGTCGCACCGCCGCGTATTGTGCGTCGTCGAATCCGTAATACTCGCCCGCGAAGAACAGATGACCGCTGAGTTCGCCCCCCAAAGGCGCGCCGGAGCGCGTCATCGCGGTCTTCATCAGGCTGTGGCCGGTGGGCGCCATGATCGGCTCGCCACCCAGTTCCGCGATTCGGTCGAACAGGGCTTGGCTCGACTTCACGTCGGCGACGATCGGCGCGCCGGGGTGTTCGCGCAGCGCAGGTTCGACCAGAATGGAGAGAATTTGGTCGCCCCAGATCACCCGGCCTAACCCATCGACCGCGCCGATCCGGTCGCCGTCGCCGTCGAAGGCCAGTCCGAAATCGAGCTTCTTCTCCGCGACCAAGCGTTTCAGATCGGCGAGGTTCGCCTCTTCGGTAGGATCGGGATGATGGTTGGGAAAATTGCCGTCGACGTCGGCGAAGATCACATGATGCTCACCCGGCAGGCGCTGCACGAGCTTCTCGACGGCAGGGCCCGCGGCGCCGTTGCCCGTGTCCCAGCCGATCCGGTACGCGCCGCCCTCGTATCCCGCCATCAGCCGGTCGACATACGCGTCGAGCACGTCCGCCGTAGTGACTTCGCCCTCGCCTTCGCTCCAAGCGCCGGTCGCCGCGAGCGCCGCCAAATCCTGGATGTCGTCGCCGAAAAATGGCGCGTGCGCGTGCACCATCTTGAAGCCGTTATACTCGGGGGGATTATGGCTGCCGGTTATCTGGATGCCGCCATCCACTTCTAGCGTGGCCTCCGCGTAATACAGCATTGGCGAGGTACTGAGGCCGATGCGGACGACGTCGACGCCGCCTGCGACGAGGCCGGAGACGAGCGCGGCTTCGAGTTCGGGGGAGGAGTTGCGGCCGTCATAGCCGACGGCGACGCGGGTGCCGCCGGCGGTGCGGATGCGGGTGGCGAATCCTCGGCCGATCGCGACGGCGTCGGCGGGGCCGAGCGCTTTTCCGACAATCCCGCGGATGTCGTATTCGCGGAGCGAGGTCGGGTCGAACTGGTGGGTCATGGCCTCTCGCTAGTGTCGTTTCGATTTTTGAGCTGCTGTTCCCCCGCGAAAGCGGGACCCAGGAGTCAAGAGCGATAGCGTTCGCAACCCTGGGCTCCTGCGTTCGCGGGAGAACGGTTTAGCGCGCGCGCTTCAGGAGGAGGTCGCGCGCCGCATTCACTCGGCGGGTCAGGTCGGTCGAGCCGCCGCGGTCGGGGTGGACCGAGGCGATCAGGCGGCGGTGCGCGCTGCGGATCGCGTCGGCGTTCGCGCTGCTGTCGATGCCGAGGATCGAGCGCGCTTCGGCTTCATCCGTCACCACACGCTGTTTTGGCTTCGGGCGGAGGTAATGCCATGCCAGCCAGATGAAGACCGCGGCGACGATCCACTTCACGCAGCAACGCCCGGCGCTTGCTCGACAGCTTCAGGCAGCTGCAACGCCGCCATCATCTCGCGCAGTTCCTGGCGAGCCGCGACATGGCCGAGGCCCATGCTGCCGAACGCCTTCGAGTCGATCATCGTCAGGCCGGCGGGGAACATCTCGCGGTAGATCACACGCTCGCCGAGGCCGGGGATAATCCGGAAGCCGACGCGCTTCGCCAATTGCGCGAGTGCGTCCGACACGCGGCGCATGTTGCGCGCCTCGATATGCTGGAGGCGGTTGCGCAGCACGACCCAGTCGATCGTCGTTCCGTCTGCCCGCGCGCGCTGTTTCCGTGCGTCCCAGATCAGTTCGGAATAGAAGCTCGGGCGGGTTACCTGATACGTTTCGGGATCGACCTGTCCGATCAGGTCGAAGTCGACGAAGCTGTCGTTCATCGGCGTGACCAGCGTGTTCGCCAGCGCCGCCGCGGTACGCGCGAACGGATCGTCGCGGCCCGGCGTGTCGACGACGAGGAAGTCCGAGCCTTCGCAGAGCGAGTGCCAGAGGTCCTCGAACTGGTCTTCGCTCTGGTCGGACAGCGTCGCGTGGCGCGGCATCGGCAGCACCGAGCCGTTGCGCTTCATCGTCTCGGCGCGGTTGTCGAGATAGCGGCCGACGGTGCGCTGGCGGTGGTCCAGATCGAGACACGCGACGCGCGCACCCTTGGCGGCGAGCGCGATCGCGACGTGCACCGCGGTCGTCGACTTGCCCGTGCCGCCCTTCTCGTTGGCGAACACGATGACATGCGTCGAAGCTTGGGGTGAGTCGGGGCCCGTGGCCAACGCGCGTTTCCTTATTGATCGTAACAGTCACCCTTCATAGAAGCCGCGACCGCACTTATCGAGTAGGAGTTTCACGTGGACACCGTCCGGGACCTTAATGCGTTGCGCGAAAGCGTCGCCGCCTTCCGTGCGGCGGGGCAGCGCGTCGCGCTCGTCCCGACGATGGGCGCGCTCCACGCCGGCCATGTTGCGCTGATCGAGGCGGCGAAGCGGCCGGGGACCAAGGTCGTCGCGTCGATCTTCGTCAACCCGACGCAGTTCGGGCCCAACGAGGATCTGTCCCGCTATCCGCGGCGCGAGATGGCCGATATCCGGATGCTCAACGAAGCCGGGTGCGATCTGCTCTGGCTGCCGTCGGTCGAGACCATGTATCCCGACGGGTTCGCGACGTCGGTGCGCGTGTCCGGCGTCAGCGACGGGTTCGATGGCGCCTCGCGGCCCGGTCATTTCGACGGCGTCGCGACGGTCGTGTCGAAGCTGTTCAACCAGGTCGGGCCCGATGCGGCCTATTTCGGGGAGAAGGATTACCAGCAGCTCGCCGTCGTCCGGCGGTTCGTGGCGGATCTCGACTTCGCGATCGATATCATCGGGGTGCCGACGCAGCGCGACGACGACGGTTTGGCGATGTCGTCGCGCAACATCTATCTCGACGACGAGCAGCGCAAGCAGGCGGTGGCCCTGCCGCGTGCACTGGGTGTGGCGGCGCGGGCGATCGCGAAGGGCGAGGACGTCGACTCGGTGCTCGACGATGCGCGGACGACTTTGGTCGGGGCGGGGTTCACGATCGATTACGTCGCGCTGGCGGATGCCGAGACGCTCGCGGAGAACCCTGCGGCGGAGCGTCCACGGCGGTTGCTGGCGGCGGCGCGGATGGGTGCGACGCGGTTGATCGATAACATCGCGATCGAGGCGCCAGACGCGTTGTAAAAAATGGGCGTTAACCCATTAACCATTTCGTAGCCCGAATCACGGCACTCTGTCCTCACGAACATTGGGGGCAAGACCATGGGCAGCAGTTTCAAGAACGCGAATATCGGAATCGAACGCCGTCTGGCGGATGCCGCGCGCGGCGACGACCGGGCGTGCTATGAACTCGGGATGGTGTATTCGACGGGGACGTCGGGTGTCGTCCTCGACCTGATCGAGGCACACAAGTGGTTCAACCTGGCGGCGGTGTCGGGGAACATCGCCGCGCAGGAATGCCGCGCGGAAATCGCCGAGGACATGACCGCGCGGGAGATCTCGGTGGCGCAGCGTGCGGCGCGGGATTGGATGCAGTTGACGCAACGCCGGGCTGCTTAATCCTCCCCGGAACGGGGAGGGGGACCGTTCGCCGCTTGGCGAAAGGTGGAGGGGGATTGCCGCGAACGTAGCGTTCGTGGGGGCCCTTTACCTAGCGGTACGCTTGGGGAAGCCCCCCTCCACCATCCTTTGGATGGTCCCCCTCCCCTTGCAGGGGAGGATTAGGCCTCTGCTTTCTTCTTCGGGGCGGCTTTCTTGGCGGGAGCCTTTTTAGCCGGGGCCTTCTTGGCTGGAGCTTTCGCCTCGGCCGCATCCTTGGCCGGTGCCTTCTTCGCCGCCGGCTTCTTGGCAGGCGCTTTCTTCTTCTTCGTGGCCGGGGCCGCGGCAGCCCGCGCGTCGATCAGCGACGCCGCTTCCTCAAGCGTCAGCTGGTCCTTTTCGATCGACTTGGGCAGCGTCGCGTTGGTCGTGCCATCGGTGACGTACGCACCGTAGCGCCCCTCCATCAGCTTGATCTCCGCTTCGGTGCGCGGATGGTTGCCGAGGATCTTGAGCGGGGCCTGAGCCCCGCGCGCGGTGCGTCCGCCGCCGGCTGCGGCCTCCGCAAGCTTTACGACCGCTGCGTTCATGCCGGTCTCGAACACGTCCGCCGTTGTCTGGAGCCGGGCGTATTTGCCCGCGTGTTTCAGATACGGCCCGAACTTGCCGATCGTCGAGATGATCGGTTCGCCGGTCTCGGGGTGGTTGCCCACCGTCCGCGGAAGCGACAGCAGCTTGACCGCCCACTCCAGGTTCAGCTCGCCGATGTCCTTCGGGATCGACGCCATCTTGCGGTCTTCGCCTTCGCCGATCTGTAGATACGGGCCGAACCGACCCGACTTGCGCTCGATCGGCTGGCCGGTGTCGGGATGCGTGCCGAGCGTCGACGGGCCGGCATCCGCCTCGGCGTCGCCGCCGGGCTGCGCGAAGCGGCGCGTGTATTTGCACTCGGGGTAGTTCGAGCAGGCGATGAACGCGCCGAACTTGCCGCCACGCAGCGCCAGCTGGCCTTCGCCGCAGTTCGGGCAGAGACGCGGATCGCCGCCGTCAGCCTTTGCCGGGAACAGGTACGGCGCGAGGAAGGTGTCGAGTTCCGCGGTGATCGCCGAGGGCTGCTGCTCCATCACCTCGTTGGTACGCGGCTTGAAATCACGCCAGAACGCGTCGAGCACAGACTGCCACTGCGCGCGGCCGCCGGAGACGTCGTCGAGTTCCTCTTCCAGCTCGGCGGTGTAGTCGTAGCCGACGTATTTCTCGAAGAAGCGTTCGAGGAACGCCGTCACCAGGCGCCCGCTCTCCTCGGCGAAGAAGCGGTTCTTCTCGATCCGGACGTACGCGCGATCCTTCAGCGTCTTGATGATCGACGCGTAGGTGGACGGGCGGCCGATGCCGAGCTCCTCCATGCGCTTGACCAGCGAGGCTTCGGAGAAGCGCGGCGGCGGCTGGGTGAAGTGCTGCTCGGCGTCGACCTTTTTCTTGGCGGGCGCATCACCTTCGCGCATCCGCGGCAGGCGGCGGGCGTCCTCATCGGCCGAATCATCCGACCCTTCCTCGTACAAGGCGAGATAGCCGGGGAAGAGCACGACCTGGCCGGTGGCGCGGAGGATGTTGCGGCCGGTGCCGTCGGCCATCTCGACCGTCGTGCGCTCCATGCGGGCCGAGGCCATCTGACTCGCCAGCGCGCGCTTGAAGATCAGGTCGTAGAGGCGCGCGTGGTCGCCGCCGCCGGCCTTGTCCTTGCCGAAGTCGGTCGGGCGGATCGCTTCATGCGCTTCCTGTGCGTTCTTCGCCTTCGACTGATATTGCCGCGGCTTGTCCGGGACATAGCTCGCGTCGAAGCGGTTCGCGACGGCCAAGCGCGCGGCACTTATCGCGCTCGAATCCATCTGCACGCCGTCGGTACGCATGTAGGTGATCGCGCCGTCCTCGTAGAGCCCTTGCGCGATCCGCATCGTGTGATCAGCCGAGAAACCGAGTTTGCGCGATGCTTCCTGCTGCAGCGTCGACGTCGTGAACGGCGGCGGCGGGTTGCGACCGGCGGGTTTGGTCTCGACCGACTGGACCGAGAAATTGCCGTCGAGCACTGCCTGCTTGGCGCGCAGGGCATCGCCTTCGTTGCCGATCGAGAGGCGGTCGAGCTTGTTGCCCTCGAACTGCGTCAGCCGCGAGGTGAACGCGGTGCCGTCATGCTCCATCTCGGCCGTCACCGACCAGTATTCCTGCGGCTTGAAGACGTCGATCTCGCGCTCGCGCTGGACGATCAGGCGGAGCGACACCGACTGGACGCGGCCGGCGGATTTGGCGCCGGGCAGCTTGCGCCACAGTACCGGCGAGAGCGTGAAGCCGACCAGGTAGTCGAGCGCACGACGAGCGCGGTACGCGTCGATCAGGTCGTCGTCGAGCTCGCGCGGGTTCTTCATCGCCTCGGTGACGGTGGCCTTGGTGATCGCGTTGAAGGTGACGCGCTCGACCTCCTTGGGTAACGCCTTCCGCGCGCGCAGGACCTCACGAACGTGCCACGAGATCGCCTCGCCCTCGCGATCCGGATCGGTCGCGAGGATCAGGCGGTCGGCGAGCTTGGCGAGATCGGTGATCGCTTTCAGCTGCTTCGACTTGTCCGCGTAATTCTCCCACGTCATCGCGAACGCATCGTCCGGATCGACCGAGCCGTCCTTGGGCGGCAGATCGCGGACATGGCCGTAGCTGGCCAGGACGCGGTAATCGCTGCCCAGATACTTCTCGATGGTTTTGGCCTTGGCAGGCGATTCGACGATGACAAGCTGCATGGGGAAACCGGGGTCCTTACGTGTACGCGTACGAGGGTGGGGACGAAGGGGCGGTGCCGTCAACCCGGGGTGGGTATGAGCGAGATACGCAGATGAGGACGCAGGCGCTGCTTTTCGAGAGGGGTTCCTGGGGGCGGGGTATTTCCCGGATTATGCCGGCGCTGCTGGCACAATATCCGTGTCGGTATGATGACAGTAGACCAATCCCTTTCGTTGCGCCCGACCAGATCAGGCGCAGAGATCGTTACAATTGACGGTCCTCAGTCATCCCTTTCACCGGCCGCTATATCTGGTCGCGCGCACAATTTTCGTCTAGCTTCCTGGCTACCGCAACCAAATACCTCGTTTCGGCAAGGACTTGCAGTTCGGCGTAATCATGATGGATCGTTGCTGGAAGGCGCGAGCCAATGTTTCGCACTGGACCGGGAGGATAGAGCGTGACCCGACATGACCTTGCGATAGCGAAATGGAAGTGTTCGTTCCTTGCCAAAAACATCGTCATCCTTCGCCAGTCGGATCCGGAGCCGCATGTCCTCAACCTGATCGCCTCGCACCAGCACGAACTGGACCTGCTGCTTACGGCTATCGCGAAGACGCATGAGGCAAAGGACTGGGCTGCGGCCTGGATGGCGAAATCGGAGGCTGAGGGTAGCGTGGCCTTGGCGGCGTCCTGAAACCAGGACGATCAGCGCAGGCTGGCTCGGCCGCCCGCATGACGTTCCAGATGGCCGCCGAGTTCGAGTTCGAGCAGCACGGTTTGGACGACCGCCGGGCTCAGGTGCGACTGGCGGATGAGTTCGTCGATCGTCACCGGTACGGGGCCGAGCAGGTCGGTGATCCTGCGGCGCTCGGTGTCGGTCGCGTCTTCCGGGGGCGAGACGGCGTAGGCGTCGATCGGCGAGCGGACGGATCGCGGGTCGAACGGGCGGATCTGTTCGAGGATGTCGGCGGCGGATTGGACGAGCGTGGCGCCTTCGCGGATGAGCAGGTTGCAGCCTTGCGCGCGGGGATCGAGCGGGCTGCCGGGGACGGCCATGACTTCGCGGCCGGATTCGTTCGCTAGCCGTGCGGTGATCAGCGAGCCGGACTTGGGGACGGCCTCGACCACCACGGTGCCGATCGCGAGGCCGGCGATGATGCGGTTGCGGGAGGGGAAGTTGCGCGCCTTGGGCTCGGTGCCGGGGGGCTGTTCGGCGAGCAGCAGGCCTTCGGTGGCGATGCGCTCTTGCAGGGCGGAGTTGTCGGGCGGGTAGGCGATGTCGATGCCGCTGGCGATCACGCCGATCGTGGCACCGCTGGAACCGCTGCCGAGCGCGCCGATATGCGCGGCGGTGTCGATCCCGCGGGCGAGGCCGGAGACGACGGTGGTGCCTTCCTCTGCGAGTTGCAGCGCGAGCTGGCGGGCGAAGCGGCAGGCGGCGGCGGAGGCGTTGCGCGCGCCGACCATAGCGATGCAGGGGCGGCTGGCGTGGGCGATGTCCCCGCGGACGATCAATGCGGGCGGGGCCGTCTCGATCTCGGCGAGCAGGCGGGGATAGTCCGGGTCGTCGAGGAAGAGGTAGCGGGCGCCGAGCTTGGCGGTGGCGGCCATTTCGCGTTCGGCGAGCGCGGCGTCTGCGATTTTCGGTGCGCGTCCGCCACCGCGCTGGGCGAGCATCGGGAGTGCTTCGATCGCGGCGTCGGCGCTGCCGAAGCGGGCGATGAGCTGGCGATAGGTGACCGGTCCGATCCCGGTCGTGCGGATGAGCCGAAGTCTTGAAACCGTCGGGTCAGTCACTCTTTTGCCGGCTGGACCCGATGCGCGGTTCGGTGCCGGAGAACAGCCGTTCGATGTTCTCGCGGTGCTTCCACAGCACGATCAGTGCGAGCGCGAGCAGCAGCAGGACGAGGTCGAAGCGGCCGAACAACGCCGCCGCGAATGGCGCGCTGAGCGCTGCGGCCATGCCGGCGACCGAGGAGATCCGCAGGCCTGCGAGCAGTCCCAGCCAGACGACCGCGTAGACCAGCCCGAGCGGCCAGTGCAGCGCGACGACGATTCCCATCAGCGTGGCGACGCCCTTGCCGCCCTTGAACTTCAGCCATACGGGGTAGCAATGGCCGATGAACGCTCCGGCAGCCGCGAGCAGGGCGTTGCCGGGGAACAGGTGTGCGACCAGCAGCACCGCGACCGCGCCCTTGGCCATGTCGAGCAGCAGCGTGGCGGCGGCTAACCCCTTACGCCCGGTGCGCAGGACGTTGGTCGCGCCGATATTGCCCGAGCCGATCGTCCGCAGATCACCCGCGCCGCCGAGCCGCGTAAGGATGACGCCGAACGGGATCGAGCCGAGCAGATAGCTCAGCACGAGCGATAGCGTGGGCGCGACCCAGAGAATTTCCGTCTGCAACTATGTCCCCCGTTCTGGAGGGGCTTATAAACGACGCGGGGCGGACGGCAAATGGGCGAGGTTGGAGTAACCGCCGGCGACAAGCGCGACGCGCTCCCCTCCCCGGAAGGGAGGGGCTGGGGGTGGGTAGGCCCAATTGAGCCACCACGGTCTGGAGATTGCGGAAACCGACCCACCCCCGACCCCTCCCTTCCAGGGAGGGGGGATATGTTGCTCTGGTTTGCGCACGCCGTTCCGTCCTAAAGACGGCGCATGGACACGCGCCCCATCCTGTTCTTCGATTCCGGCGTCGGCGGGCTGTCGATCGTCGGCCCGGCGCGTGCGGCGTTGCCCGATGCGCCGTTCGTCTATGCCGCCGACTCGGCCGGGTTCCCGTACGGGACCAAGAGCGAGGCGGAGATTGCGGCGCGGGTGCCGGTGTTGCTGGGGCGGCTGGCGGAACGATATCGGCCGCGGCTGATCGTGATCGCGTGCAACACCGCCTCGACGATCGCGCTGCCGGTGGTGCGCGCGGCGCTCGACCTGCCGGTGGTCGGGACGGTGCCGGCGATCAAGCCGGCCGCGCTGCTTTCGGGGACGCGGACGATCGGCGTGCTGGGGACCGAGGCGACCGTGCGGCAGGCGTATGTCGACGATCTGGCGGCCAAGTTCGCGGGCGATTGCACGGTGTTGCGTTATGGATCGGCGGCGTTGGTCGAGATGGCGGAGGCAAAGCTGCACGGCCGGCCGGTCGCACCGGAGCGCTATGCAGCAGTGCTGGACGGGTTGTTTTCGCAACCCGGCGGCGAGCGGATCGACGTGATCGTCAACGCCTGCACGCATTTCCCGCTGGTCGAGGCGGAGTTGGCCGCGGCGGCGCCCGGTGTGCGGTTCGTCGATGGCGGCCCCGGGATCGCGCGGCGGATCGTTCACCTGATGCAGGGGCAGCACTGGCGCGGAGCGGGAGAGGGAACGGCGGTATTCACCCGGCTCGGCGGCGACGAACGGGCGCTGTCTTCGGCGTTGGCGGCGCGGGGATTTGCGCGGATCGAGCAGCTTTAAGCGTTAACCTGGGACAATGTGGCACCTTGCTTCGGTCGCGCATCGTGGCAATGTGCGCCCAGGATGAGGAAAGCGATCACCGTAAGAGCGGTATTACGCTGGAACTGAGTGAAAGTGAGGCGTAGTGCCCAAGGCCATGATTATCGACGGCAAAACGGCAACGGACGGCATCAGTGGTCCGCGAGTCGATTATTCGCGCGTGTTCACGCAGGCGATCGACCGGTTGCATGCCGAAGGGCGCTACCGCGTGTTCATCGACATTCTCCGCAACAAGGGCGCGTTTCCGAACGCGCGCTGTTTCGCCGGGCATAATGGGCCGAAGCCGATCACCGTCTGGTGCTCGAACGATTATCTCGCGATGGGTCAGCACCCGAAGGTGATCGCGGCGATGGAAGAGGCGTTGCACGACGTCGGTGCGGGCTCGGGCGGCACGCGCAACATCGGCGGCAACACGCATTACCATGTCGACCTCGAAGGCGAACTCGCTGACCTGCACGGCAAGGAAGCGGCGCTGCTGTTCACCAGCGGCTACGTCTCGAACGAGGCGACGCTGGCGACGTTGGCCAAGGTGCTGCCGGGCTGCATCATCTTTTCCGACGAACTGAACCACGCGTCGATGATCGCGGGCATCCGTAATTCAGGCTGTGAAAAGCGCGTGTTCCGCCACAACGACCTCGCGCACCTCGAAGAGCTCCTTGCGGCCGAAGATCCTGCGGTGCCAAAGCTGATCGCGTTCGAGAGCGTGTATTCGATGGAGGGCGACATCGCGCCGATCTCCGCGGTGTGCGACCTCGCCGACCGGTATAACGCGCTGACCTATTGCGACGAAGTCCATGCGGTCGGGATGTACGGCGCGCGCGGCGGCGGCATTTCGGAGCGGGACGAGGTCGCGCACCGGATCACGATCCTGGAGGGGACGCTGGGCAAGGCGTTCGGTGTGATGGGGGGCTATATCGCCGCCGATCGCACGATCGTCGACGTGATCCGATCGTATGCGCCTGGGTTCATCTTCACGACGTCGCTGTCGCCGGTGCTGGTTGCCGGCGTGCTCGCGAGCGTGCGGCATCTAAAAAGCTCGAGCGTCGAGCGCGAGGGGCAGCAGGCGTCTGCCGCGATGCTGAAGGCGATGCTCAAGGACGCCGGGCTGCCGGTGATGATCGGCGATACGCATATCGTGCCGCTGATGGTCGGCGATCCGGTCAAGGCGAAGAAGATCAGCGACGTGCTGCTCGCCGAATACGGCGTGTACGTGCAGCCGATCAACTATCCGACCGTGCCGCGCGGCACGGAGCGGCTGCGGTTTACGCCGGGGCCTGCGCATACCGAGGCGATGATGCGCGAACTGACCGATGCGCTGGTAGAGATCTGGAGCCGGCTGGACCTACGCAAGGCGGCTTGAGGCTGGCCCCGCTCACTGCGGGGCAGGGCTGGTCAGTCGATCGTGATCGCGCCGTCAGTGCCGGGCACGTCTAGGACTTCGCCAAAACCTACCGAATGGAATCGCGTGTAATCGCCTTCCAAAGGGTTGGCGTAGACATGGACGACGCGCCGAATGCCATCGACCACCCAGTAGTGCGGAATGCCGCCGCGCGCATAGGCGAAGCGCTTCATCGTGGTATCGCGCGCGACCGACGTTTCCGCGACTTCGACGACGAGCAGGAAGTCGGCGCCGAGCAATAGGCGGTTTTCTTCGACCGACGTGCGTAGAACGGCGACGTCGCAACCAAGCACCGTATCGTTACCCAGATCGACGCCGGCCTCGCCAACGATTCTCGACTCAGCAAATATACGAGACAGGCGAATGGCGATCTTGGCCTGACGCGAGGCGTGCGCAAACTGGGGCGGGTTCATCCGGACGAGTTCCCCTTCGACCAGTTCGACTTTCATATCGTCGAACGCGCCGGACTCACCCATGCGCAGGAACTCGGCGGCGGTGAAACGCGCCTTTTCCTGCCGATCGGTGCGGAGACTCGCGGCGGATGTATTCATGACCGATTCGTACCATGAATCGAGCTAGCCCGCGAGTCGTGCGGTGTGGCCTTAAAGTGCGGCGGCGAGCATCGTCAGGACGCCCAGGCCGAGCGACAGAGGCACGCGTAATGCCATCCAGCCGGGCGGGGCGATGCCGGCACGGACCAGTGCGCGGTCGACGAGCAGTGCGGCGATAAGGCTGATGCCGAGCACGACGAGTGACGGGCCGGGCCAGCGCAGGCCGACCATCCAGGGCCAAGCGGTGGTCAGTGCGATCAGCGATGGCGCGACGCTCGCGAACCAGAGCCAACGCGGCGGCGAGTCGGTGCGCGCGGCGAGGCCCCACCAAAGGCCTCCGAGGAAGCTCAGGATGATCGCGGCATAGGCGTAGGCGATCGCCAGCGCGGAGAACCGGCTTTGCGGATCGCCGCTCAGCAGCAGCGCGACCGCCGCGAGTTGCGGGAGGAGGCCGCTCAGCCCGAGCAGGCGCGCGATCGGCGGGATGCCGCCGGTCGCGGCGAGTCGCTGGGGCATCAGACGCGCGCAACCACGCCGGTGGCGACGACCGGGCCGGTTGGCAGGCCGGTCGGCGAGCCGCCGAGCGGCTCGACCGAGATCGCGAGCGTCGCGCCGGGGGTTATGCGACCGCGATCGACGCCCTTGGGCGCGAGCGAGGTCGGACGGCCCGAAAGCAGGCCGAGCGAATGCGGCACGCCGTCGCCGCCGATCACCCAGAGCTGCGCGACGCGCGCGTTCGGAACGCCGGGACCTGCGGCGACGCGGAGCGCGCCGTTTGCGGGATCGTAGACTGCGGCGACGGGCGACTTCGCATCGCCGAGCATCGCCACAAGCACGCTGGTCGGGCGCGCGACGGGGATCGGTTGCGAGACGGGCACGGTCGGCTCTGGGCGGACCATGACGAACAGCAAAAGCGATGCGGCGATCGCGCTGGTGACGGCGGCGAGCGCCGGCCAAGCGAAGCGGCTCGTTTGCGCGGGGGCCGGGGTTCCATCGAGGCTTGCTTCGATCCGGGCTGCGAGATGTGGCGGCGCGGCGCGTTCGGGCCAGAGGTCGAACAGGACCGCCAGGCGCGACCGCCACCATTCGACTTGCGCGGCAAAACCGGGCTCGGCGAGCACGCGGCGCAGGGCTGCCCCGCGCTCCTCGCCTTCGAGAAGGCCGAGTGCGAGTTCGGCGGCGGCAACGTCCTCGGGCACGCTGGTGTCGGTGGTCGGATCAACCATCGAGGCAATCCTTCAGGCGGGCGAGACCGCGGCGGACCCAGCTCTTCATCGTGCCCAGCGGCACGGCGCGTTTGATCGCGAGTTCGGCGTAGGTAATGCCGTCGAAGAACGCGGTGCGGATCGCATCGCGCTGCTGCGGTTCGAGACCGTCGAGGCACTCGATCAGTTCGCGCGACGATTCGCTCGCCAGCATCCCTGCCTCTGCGCCCTCGCTGGGATCGGCGATGTCGGGTGCGTCGTCGAGCGGGCTCGTGCGGCGGACGCCCTGCGCGCGCTGCCAGTCGATGGCGCGGTTGCGCGCGATCGTCGCCAACCAGGTTATCGGGCTCGCGCGACCGGGTTCCCAGGCACCGGCGCGTTTCCAGATCGTGAGATAGACCTCGTGCAGCACATCCTCCGCGGCTTGGGCGTTGCCGCAGATACGATGGGTGATGCCGAAAAGCTTCGCGCTGGTCAGCGAATAGAGCTCGCGAAACGCATCGCGGTCCTCTTGCCCGGTCCGCAGGAGCACTTCGGAAAGGTGCGCGCGGGCGGCGTCGGCGTTCGCCTGGGCGGCGGTGGCATGTGCGATAGTCACGTGCGGGAACCTAGCGGCTAAGTCCGTCGCGGCAATAGCCTTCGCCGGGCTTCACGGTGAGGCAGTCGGTTTTGCCGAACAGATATTTGAGCCCGGTCGCGTCGCCGTTGGTCGGGCGCAGGGTTTCTCGGATGCCTTTGCGATCGAACGATATCGTGTTGCCGGTCACGGTACCGTCGAACTTGCCCTTGTTATCGAGGTCCCACTGCATCGTCAGTGCATAGTGACCGGGGGTGGCGGTGGGGGCGACGTCGAGAACCATGCCTTCGACGCCGATCCAGCGGCCGGTGTAGTCGGGCGCTTTGGGCTTGGGGGCAGCGACCTTGCGCTCGACCGATCCGGCGGAGGTCATGTTGCCGTCGCTGCTGGTATCGGGGGCAGGGCCTGAGCAGGCGGTCAGCGCGGCGGCGGTTAGGAGGGTGAGGGCTTTCATGGACGTATCCTATGGCGCGGGCGAGCGAGCCAGCATTGCGCTCCGTCATCCTGACGAAAGTCAGCACCCAAAGTAACGCAGAACGGCGCTTTGTAACCCTGGGTCCTGACTTTCGTCAGGATGACGGGGTGAAATGGGATGCCGTCGTCCCTCACGACCCGCGAACAGGTATGGCAAATTCCGGCTCGGGTGGGTAAGGGGCTGGGCACCCGATCCCCCGTCACAGGATTACGCCAGGTGCGCATCGCCATCGCGTCCGATCATGCCGCCGTTTCGTTGAAAGCGGTGCTTGCCACGTGGCTGCGCGAGGCGGGTCACGACGTGCTCGATCTGGGCCCCGAGGGCACCGCGAGCGTCGATTATCCCGATTATGGGTTTAAGCTCGCGTCGGCGATCGCCGATGGTGCCGCGGACCGGGGCATCGCGCTGTGCGGCTCCGGGATCGGCATCTCGATCGCCGCCAATCGCAACCCCGCCTGCCGCTGCGCGCTCGTCTCCGAACCGCTGTCGGCGAGCCTCGCGCGCATCCACAACGACGCCAACGCCATCGCGATGGGCGCCCGCCTGATCGGCGAGGAAATGGCCAAGGCCTGCGTCGAAGCCTTCCTCTCCGCCGATTTCGCCGGCGGCCGTCATCAACTCCGTGTCGACAAGTTAAAGGTCCCCGCATGAGCACTCAGCCCGAAACCGTTCGCGACCTCCACGACGTCCAGCCCGACGGCTTTTTCACGCGCGGTCTGGCCGCTGCCGACGCCGCCGTATTCGCGGGCGTGGCCGCCGAACTGGAGCGCGAGCAGACGCAGATCGAACTGATCGCGTCCGAGAACATCGTCTCGAAGGCGGTGCTCGAGGCGCAGGGCTCGGTGTTTACGAACAAATATGCCGAGGGCTATCCGGGCAAGCGCTATTACCAGGGCTGCGCGCCGTCCGACGTCGTCGAGACGCTGGCGATCGAGCGTGCCAAGCAGATCTTCGGCTGCGGGTTCGTCAACGTTCAGCCGCATTCGGGCGCGCAGGCGAACGGTGCGGTGATGCTGGCGCTGGTCAAGCCCGGCGACACGATCCTCGGCATGAGCCTCGATGCGGGGGGTCACCTGACGCATGGCGCGAAGCCGGCGATGTCGGGCAAGTGGTTCAACGCCATTCAATACGGTGTCGACGCGACCACGCATCTGATCGACTACGACCAGGTCGAGGCGCTGGCGGTCGAGCATCAGCCCAAACTGATCATCGCGGGCGGCTCGGCGTATCCGCGGACGATCGACTTCGCCCGCTTCCGCGCGATCGCGGACAAGGTCGGCGCGTATTTCATGGTCGACATGGCGCATTTCGCCGGGATCGTCGCTGCCGGCCTGCACCCGACGCCGTTTGGCCATGCGCATGTCGTCACGACCACCACGCACAAGACGCTGCGGGGCCCGCGCGGCGGCATGATCATGACCAATGACGAGGCGCTGGCGAAGAAGTTCAACTCGGCGGTGTTCCCCGGCCTCCAGGGCGGGCCTCTGATGCACGTGATCGCGGCGAAGGCGGTCGCGTTCGGCGAGGCGTTGCAGCCCGACTTCAAGAGCTACATCGCCGCGGTCGTCGAGAACGCCAAGGTGCTTGCGGCGACGCTCAAGGCGCGCGGCTCGGACGTCGTCTCGGGCGGCACCGACACGCATCTCGCGCTGATCGACCTCACGCCGCTCGGCATCACCGGCCGCGATGCGGACGAGGCGCTCGAGCGCGCCGGCATCACCTGCAACAAGAACGGCATTCCCAATGATCCGCTGCCGCCGGTCAAGACCAGCGGCATCCGCGTCGGCTCGCCCGCGGGCACGACGCGCGGCTTCGGGCCTGCCGAATTCCGCGAGATCGGCAACATGGTCGCCGACGTGCTGGACGGCCTCGCGAAAAAGGGCGAGCATGGGGACCCCGCAGTCGAGGCGGACGTTCGGACCCGTGTGCGGGCCCTGTGCGCGCGTTTCCCGATCTATCAAGGATAAGAGCATGTCGAAGATTGACGACCTTCAGAACGACATCAAGGCGACGCCGGGTCTCGGCAAGAGCATGGCCAAGTGGAGCGCGCTCGGTGCGGTCGTCGCGATCCCGGTGCCGGTGATCGGCCCGATCTTCGGCGCACTCGCGGGCGCGGGCTACGCCTATTACAAGGGCAAGAAGAAGGTCTGAATGCGCTGCCCCTTCTGCGGACATGAAGACAGCCAGGTAAAGGACAGCCGCCCCACCGAAGACGGGGCGGCGATCCGGCGTCGGCGACAATGCGAAGGCTGCGCCGCGCGTTTCACGACGTTCGAGCGCATCCAGCTGCGCGAGCTGTTCGTGCTGAAGAGCGAGGGGCGGAGAGAGCCGTTCGACCGCGAGAAGCTGCTACGGTCGTTGTCGATCGCGACCAGGAAGCGGGCGATCGAGGCGGGGCGGATCGAGAAGCTGGTGAGCGGGATCCAGCGGCGGCTAGAGACGCTGGGCGAGAACGACGTGACGTCGAAGCGGATCGGCGAGATGGTGATGGACGGGCTCAAGGGGCTCGATTCCGTGGCGTATATCCGGTTTGCGAGTGTGTATCGGGACTTTAGCGAGGCTAAGGACTTCGAGGCTTTTGCCGGGAGTGTTGAGGAGGTTGGGCGGGCCGAGTGATGCGCTCGCTTACCTGCCCTTCGACTTCGCTCAGGACGAACGGGTAGGGGGCGGGTAGGGATGATGTCCGCCCCCGATGGTAAGTCCCCCTCCCCCCCCGTTCGTCCTGAGCAAAGTCGAAGGACTTGTCCGAACGCCACGCCCCCGCGTAAGCCGCCCCGATGACATTCTGGGCTTATGTGGTGCGCTGCGCCGACGACAGTTATTACACCGGACACACCGATAACCTGGAGCGCAGGATCGGCCAGCACAACCTCGGCGAGATATCGGGATACACCCAGACGCGCCGGCCGGTGACGCTCATGTGGTGCCAGGATTTCGGCAGCCGGCAGGAAGCGCTCGCCGCGGAGTTTCAGGTCAAGGGCTGGTCGCGGCGCAAGAAGGAAGCGCTCGCGCGTGAGGATTGGGCGGATCTGCACGACGCGGCGATCCCCCCGCGGGAACGTGCCCTTCGACTTCGCTCAGGGCGAACGGAAGGGGGGGAGGGCATCTCTTCGGAAGAGGGGAAGCACGTCATCTCGGGTGGTGAGACCTACGACCGATCGGAAGAGGGGAAGGGGCCACCATCTCCCCCTTCCGTTCGTGCTGAGCGAAGTCGAAGCACCTTGGCGGAAGAAACCCCACCCCCCGTCATAATCCTCGTCCGCCCCCAACTCGGCGAAAACATCGGCAAGGCCGCGCGCGCCATGCTGAACTTCGGCCTAACCGAAATGCGTCTCGTGTCCCCCAGAGACGGCTGGCCCAACCCCTCCGCCGGCCCGGCCGCCAGCGGTGCCGACATCGTGCTCCAGAACGCGAAGGTCTACGACAGCGTTGCCGCCGCCACCGCCAATTGCGCGCAGATCTACGCCACCACGGTGCGCAAGCGCGGCGTCACCAAGCCGGTCGTGACCCCCGAACAGGCTGCGACCGAGATCCACGCCGCGCCCGGCCGCTCCGCCATCCTGTTCGGGCCCGAGCGCTCCGGCCTCGAAACCGACGACGTCGCGGTCGCGCGGACGATCATCACGGTGCCGATTAATCCGGAGTTCGGCTCGCTCAACCTCGCCCAGGCGGTGATCCTGGTGGCTTACGAATGGTCGAAGGGCCTCACCGCCGAGCGCGAGCTGTCGCAGCCGTCGATCAACCCGATCATGCCGCCCGCACCGCAGGAGGAGCTCGACGGGATGATCGGGCAGCTCGATGCGATGCTGATGGGGGCGGGGTTCTTCCACCTGCCCGACAAGATGCAGTCGACACGGCGAACGCTGCGGACGCTACTGACCAAGCCGGGCTGGTCGAGCCAGGAAATCCGGACTCTCCGCGGGGTGCTGTCGTCGCTGGCGGGAAAGAAGCCGCGGCCCTGATTTTCCGATCGGGCCGCTTCTTCCGTTCTCCGCCTTCCGTTCGCCCTGAGCGAAGTCGAAGGGTGTGCTCCAAGCGAGGGTGCTTCGACTTCGCTCAGCACGAACGGTAGTGGGGTTAGCGGCGGTCGAACGCCGCCAATTCATACGCGATCGAGGCTTCGACCAGCCTCTCCCACAGGTCCGCAATCGCCGCGTCCGGAACGCCCAGCTTCGCCGCCTCCGCCCGCGCGTTGTCGATCACCTGCGTCTTCCGCGCCTCGTCGCGCACATGGCCCCGCGCAGGCTTGATCCGCGCGGCGGCGTCCATGTACGCGAACCGCTTGGCGAGCAGCGCGACCAGTTCGCGGTCGAGCGCGTCAACGCCTGCGCGAACCTCGGTCATGGTCGTGCAGGCTGGGCCGGCCAGGGTGAAACCAGGAGGAAGGGAATTGGGCATGACGCGTCAATACCCCGGTCGGCGACGCTGTCCAGCGTAGCGCATCGTCGACGTGCCGACCGGTGCATCATTCCGGTTGCGAAACCCGGACGCGCGGGTCACGCTCTCGTCGCTACTCCACTCATGACGTTCGAGGTCCGCTATGATCCTGATTTCGATGATCGCTGCCTTGGCGATGCAGGCTGTCCCTGCGGCTATCGTGGCAAAACCGGTCGCCGATCCCGACAAGAAGATCTGTCGCAACGAGACGACGACCGGCAGCATCATGGGTCACTCGGTCTGCCACACGCGCGGAATGGGCGGCGATAGGCAGAACGGAGTCGGGTGGTCGCGACAATTTCCGTGATCAGACCACCAATCCGGGACTACCCAGCCTGAGTGGACGCGGCAGCTGACGGGCTTGCCGACTTGACCGGGCCGCGCGTTTCGGACATAGGCCCGCGCTTCGCGACAGGCTCCGCACCCCGGTGAAGCGGATGCCCTGCCCCATGGATCTCGTCCACGGCCAGCAGGCGATACCGGGAATGATCCGCTCCAGCGATGGCGCGGGTTCGTCACAAGCTGCCAAGGACTTACTTATGTCGAAGCGTCAAAGCGCGAAGTACAAGCTCGATCGCCGTATGGGCGAGAACATCTGGGGCCGTCCCAAGTCGCCCGTCAACAAGCGCGAATACGGCCCGGGCCAGCACGGCCAGCGCCGCAAGGGCAAGGTCAGCGATTTCGGTATCCAGCTGCGCGCCAAGCAGAAGCTCAAGGGCTATTACGGCGACGTGACCGAGAAGCAGTTCCGTGCGTGCTACCACGAGGCTGCGCGTCTGAAGGGCGATACCTCGCAGAACCTGATCGGCCTGCTCGAGCAGCGTCTCGACATGATCGTCTACCGCGCCAAGTTCGCACCGACGATCTTCGCGGCACGCCAGATCGTCTCGCACGGCCACATCCGCGTCAACGGCGTGAAGTGCAACATCGCCTCGCGTCGCTGCTTCGTCGGCGACGAGATCACGCTGGGTTCGAAGGCGCAGGAAATGGCGCTGGTCATGGAAGCCCAGAGCCTCGCCGAGCGCGAGATCCCCGACTACGTCGCCACCGACGGCGCGGCCAAGGTTACCTTCACGCGTGTCCCGACGCTCGATGAGGTGCCTTACCCGGTGAAGATGGAGCCGAATCTGGTCGTCGAATTTTACTCGCGTTAAGCCGAGAAAATTCGTCGACCGGCCGGCGTCGCTCAAGCGACGTCCGACGACGTGGCTTTGCCACGGCGCGGTTTGGAACAGAAAAGGGCGGTCCTGCGGGGCCGCCCTTTTTTTGTTGCGCCTTGTCGCCTCGTGGACATGCGCGCCGGGCTTTGCCAGAACGCGCGCAACCAAATGGGGAATGATCATGCGCGTTGCCATCCTGCCTCTCCTGCTGCTCGGGACCGCTGCGTCCGCGCAGACGACCCCCGCGATTTCGGTCGAGACGTTGAAGACCGTCACGCAGGTGCTCTCGTCGGACGCCTACGAAGGCCGCGCGCCGACCACGCCCGCGGAGGCGAAGACGGTCGCGTATATCGTCGAGCGGATGAAGGCGGCGGGGCTGAAGCCCGGCAACAAGGGGGCTTGGACACAGGACGTGCCGATGGTGCAGATCACCGCGGGCAACGTGCAACCCTATGTCTTCACCGGCGGCAAGGCGCCCGTCAGCCTGAACTTCCGCACCGACATGGTCGCAGGCACTTACCGGGTCGTGCCGAAGGTGTCGGTAGCGAACAGCGACGTGGTGTTCGTCGGCTACGGCATCACCGCGCCCGAAAAGGGCTGGGACGATTATGCCGGCACCGACGTGAAGGGGAAGACCGTGGTCATCCTCATCAACGATGCCGACTGGCAGACGATGTCGCGCGAGGGGCCTTTCGAGGGGCGCGCGATGACGTGGTACGGGCGCTGGCCGTACAAGTTCGAGAACGCCGCCAAGCACGGCGCGGCGGCGGCGATCATCGTCCACGATACCGAGCCCGCGGCGTATCCTTGGGCGGTGGTGCAGTCGTCGTGGACCGGGCCGCAGCTCGAGCTGGACGAGAAGGGCGATCATCTCGACCAGTCGCAGATCGTCGGCTGGATGCAGAAGCCCGCGGCGGAGCGCGTGTTCGCGAGTGCGGGCAAGGATTACGCGACGCTGGCGGCGGCGGCGAAGGTGAAGGGGTTCAAGGCGGTCCCGCTCGGACTGAAGTTCGGCGGCGGGTTCGACAACACGATCAAGCGGCAGGCGTCGAAGAACGTGATCGGCGTGCTGCCGGGGACGGCTGCGCCCAATGACTACGTGCTGTACTCGGCGCATTGGGATCATCTCGGGCGTTGCGACGCGGTCGATGGCGACGACATCTGCAACGGGGCGGCGGATAACGCGACCGGTGTCGCGGGGCTGGTGGCGCTGGCCGAGGCTCAGGTGAAGGCGGGGCCGGCCAAGCGCTCGATCGCGTTCCTGGCGGTGACGGCGGAGGAGTCCGGGCTGCTCGGGTCGCGCTATTATGCCGAGCATCCGATCTATCCGCTCGCGCATACCGTCGGCGGCGTGAACATGGACGTGCTGAACGTTGACGGCCGGGCGAAGGACTTCGTGCTGACCGGCGCGGGGAAGTCCGAGATCGAGGATCTGGTGAAGCCGTTCGTCGCCGCCGAGGGCCGGGTGATCGGCGTCGAGGCGAACCCGGAGCGTGGCGGCTATTACCGGTCGGATCACTTCAGTTTTGCGAAGCTCGGCGTGCCGATGCTCGATGGCGGTAGCGGTGAGGATCTGGTCGTCGGTGGTACCGCGGCGGGCCATGCCGCGCGCGAGGATTATGTCGCGCACCGGTATCACAAGCCCGCGGACGAATATGATGCGAAGTGGGACTGGTCGGGTGCGGTCGAGGATCTGACGATCTATTACGGGCTCGGGCGCAAGCTCGCGGACGATACCAGTCTGTGGCCGAACTGGTATAAGACCGCCGAATTCCGCGGCATTCGTGACCGCGATCGCGCAGGAGCCAAGTAACGTGACCACGACCGTCTCGACACCCGCCGAATGGGCGCACCACAAGGCCGTCTGGATCGGCTTTCCGAGCCATGCGGACCTGTGGTTGGAGGACCTTGAGCCCGCGCGGGACGAGGTCGTCGCGTTTGCCAAGGCAGTGCATGCCGGCGGCAAGGGCGAGACGGTGATTCTGGTCGCGGCGGACGTCGGCTCGGCAACGACGGCCAAGCGTCTTGCCCCGTTCGCGGACGTGGTGGTCGAGCCGTTCGGCGATATCTGGCTGCGCGATACCGCGCCGATCATCGTCGGCGACGGCAGCGCGCGGGACTTCCGGTTCAACGGCTGGGGCGGGAAGTACGACCTGCCCGGCGACGACACGATCGGGCAGCGGTTGGCGGAAAGCCGGCACAAGCGGGTCGAGGCGTGCGACTGGGTGCTCGAGGGCGGTGCGATCGATGGCGATGGTACCGGGACGGTCGTGACGACGCAGCAGTGCCTGCTCAACCGCAACCGCAATCCGTCGCTGAGCAAGGCGGAGATCGAGGCGCGGCTGGCGTCCGATCTTGGCTACACTCGCGTGGTGTGGCTGGGGGACGGGCTGGTCAACGATCACACCGATGGCCATGTCGACAACCTCGCGCGCTTCGTCGGCGAGGGGCGGGTGGCGATCCC
Source organism: Sphingomonas sp. PP-CE-3A-406 (assembly GCF_003688625.1). Classification (GTDB taxonomy): domain Bacteria; phylum Pseudomonadota; class Alphaproteobacteria; order Sphingomonadales; family Sphingomonadaceae; genus Sphingomonas. The sequence goes on along the minus strand of NZ_RCWY01000003.1, from coordinate 48,404 downwards.
GAAGGCGACCGACAACGACCCGAACTGGCAGGTGTACCAGAACGCCGCGCGGGATGCCGAGGCGGCCGGGCTGGAGGTCGTGACGATCCCTTCGCCGGGGCGCGTGCTGCGCGACGAGGAGGTCGTGCCGGCGAGCTACATGAACTTCTATATCGGCAATGCCGCGGTGGTGGTGCCTTTGTACGGAGCGGAGAACGACCAGGCGGCGGTGGTGGCGATCCAGGCTCTGTTCCCGGACCGCGAAGTGGTCGGGCAACGTGCGGATCATATCCTGACGGGTGGCGGGAGCTTCCACTGCATCTCGCAGCAGATTCCGGGGTAGGTCCGTCCGCGGCCATGGACGATAAGCTCTAAACCAATCACAACCCCGGCGAAGGCCGGGGCCCAATTGGGGGACGTAGCCAACGGAGGACCGTCCTTCGTTACGCCAACCTTTCCAATTGGGCCCCGGCCTTCGCCGGGGTGGTGCCTAATAAAAGCGGGCTCAGCGGCTCCAGCGGGCCCAGATTGCCGTCGGGAGCGTCAGGCCGCGCGCTTCCTCGCGTACACCCAACTCACCGACTTCAACCTTGCCCGGCAGATCCGCGAACACCTGGTTCAACAGTTCGCCGATCGCCAGCGCCGACATCCGCACCGCGTAGACCGTCAGGAACAGGAAGCGGGAGTTCTCGTCGAGGAGTTTCCGGCAGTCGGCGATCAGCTTGGGGAGGTCTTCCTCCAACCGCCAGACTTCCCCTTCCGGCCCACGCCCATATTTCGGCGGATCGAGCAGGATCCCATCATACCGCCGCCCGCGCCGAACCTCGCGTGCGACGAACTTCGCCGCGTCGTCGGTCATCCAGCGGATCGGCGCGTCGGCCATGCCCGACAGCTTCGCGTTGGCCTTGGCCGCCTCGACCGACTTCTTCGACGCATCGACGTGCACCATACGGACGCCCTTGGTCGCCATCGCCAGCGTGCCGACGCCGGTATAGCCAAACAGGTTCATGCATTCGGGCGAGTCGAGCCCCGCGACGCGCTCGCGCATCCAGCTCCACACCGGCGCCATGTCGGGAAAGAAGCCGAGATGGCGGAACGGGGTGGTCTGCGCGGTGTACGACACCTCGTTCCACTTGAGCGTCCAGCCTTCGCGGGGCACAGGCTCGGAGAATTCCCAGCGGCCGCCGCCGTCTTCGTCCGAGCCAGGAACGAATTCGCCCTGCGCCTGCCAGTCGGTCGAGGCCGGCGCCCACATTGCCTGCGGCTCGGGGCGGATGAAGCGGAAGCGGCCATAGCGCTCGAGCTTCTTGCCGTGGCCCGAGTCGATGAGGCCGTAATCCGCCCAGGGTTCGCCGATGAGGGTTTCCAGCTTCATGCGGACGGCTTCGCGCGCTCGGTGATGTAGGCGGTGATCGCGTCGAAGGTCGCCGGCAGCGTGGCGTAGCGCTCTTCGCGGTCCAACAGGTCGCCGACGCGGGTGGGCAGCGAGGGGCGGACGCCGGTGGCGCGCTCGACCGCGTCGCCGAACTTGGCCGGGTGCGCGGTGGCGAGTGTCACGATCGGTACGCCAGCGGGGACTTCGGTGCGCAGGGCGGCGGCGAGGCCGATCGCGGTGTGCGGGTCGATCACTTGGCCCGCGTGCTCGTGCGCCCAGCGCATCGCCAAGGTCATGTCGTCGAGGTCGATGCGCTCGCTCTGGAAGAGGGCGGAGGCACCCTGCGATTGTGCGTTGGTCAGGCGCATCGCACCCGCGGATTCGAAGCCGGCCATCTGTGCAGCGAGCGCTGCGCCATCACGGTCGCCGAGGTCGAACAACAGGCGTTCGAAGTTCGAACTGACCTGGATGTCCATCGACGGGGTCGGGGTCTGCTGGACGCCGCCCTTCGAATAATCGCCGGTGCTGAGCGCGCGGTGGAGGATGTCGTTGACGTTGGTCGCGACCACCAGCTTGGCGACGGGGAGGCCCATCTTAGCCGCGACATAGCCCGCGAACACGTCGCCGAAATTGCCGGTCGGGACCGCGAACGCGACCTCGCGATCAGGCGCGCCGAGGCGGACGGCGGCGTAGAAGAAATACACCACCTGCGCCATCAGGCGCGCCCAGTTGATCGAATTGACCGCCGACAGCGCGAATTTGGTCGAGAAGGCGCGGTCGTTGAACATCGCCTTCACCAGCGCCTGCGCGTCGTCGAAGCTGCCTTCGATCGCGATGTTGTAAACGTTGGGGCTGAGCACCGTGGTCATCTGGCGGCGCTGCACGTCGGAGATGCGGCCGACCGGGTGGAGCATGAAGATGTCGATCCCGGCGCGCCCCGCGACCGCGTCGATCGCCGCCGAGCCGGTGTCGCCGCTGGTCGCGCCGACGATCGTCAGGCGCTTGTCGGTGCCGGCGAGGAAGCGCTCGAAGAACAGGCCGAGCAGCTGGAGCGCGACGTCCTTGAACGCGAGCGTCGGGCCGTGGAAGAGCTCGAGCAGCCACTGGTCGTGGTCGAGCTGCACGAGCGGGACGACCGCGGCGTGCGAGAACCGGCCATAGGCCTGCTCGCAGAGCGCCTTCAGTTCCTCGCGCGTCATCGCGTCGCCGATGAACGGCGCCATTACGGCAACCGCGGTGTCGACATAGGAAAGCCCGGCGAGCGCGGCGATCTCGTCGCGGGTCAGCGTCGGCCACGCGTCGGGAAGGTAGAGGCCGCCATCGGAGGCGAGGCCGGCGAGCGTCGCCGCTTCGAAATCCAGGACGGGGGCCGAGCCGCGGGTGCTGATGTAACGCATGGCCAAGCCGGTTAGCGAATGGGGGAGAAGGCGACAAGCTGCGCGCACCTCTCGTTTTCCTGCGAACGCAGGAATACGGCTTATCGCGTAGCGGGTTCTGTCCGCGGCCGGCGGCGCAGCGCCAAAGTGTAGATGATCGCGGCGATGGCGGCGAAGAAGAACCATTGGCCGGCATAGGCGAGGTGGTTGTTCGGCACCGACGCGATGTCGGGCTTGCCGTTGGGGCTAAGGCCGGCCTGCGGCGTGGCCGCGACCAGCATCAGGCGCTGCGGGGTGTGATCGAACAGCGATCCGATCAGCGAGCGGCCGTCAGGCGCGTGGCTGATGTAGCCGGAGACTTCGCCACCGGCCCAGGTGATCTTGGCCATCGGATCGCGCGTGGTGCCGAGCTGGACGATCATGCCGGGTCCTTCAGCGCCGGTTCGGCAGTCGGCGATTGCGCGGAAGCCGGATTTGCCGGCGCCGGCAAGCTTGATGTTGGTCGGCTGGAGGCAGAGGCCCGAGGCGCGGCGGAACAGCAGCGTCTCGTCGGGGATGCGCGGGAAGGCCATTGGCGGCTTGGCGGGGTTGGCGGCGAGCTGGGCGAGGAAGGCCTCCTTTTTCGGGAGGCGGTCGAGGAGTTGCCACAGGCCGAGCGCGATCATCGCCGCGATCGCGAGCGTGACGAGGATTGTCGGGATTATCGGAATGCGTCGGGTCACGGGTCGATTCGGCCTTCGCGGGCTGCGTTGCGGTATTCGGCGGACATGAGCGCGCCCTTGGCTGCTCGGAGCGAGAGGACGACTCCGCCGGCGGTGAAGGGGATCCAGATCAGCATATGCAGCCAGAGCGGGGGATGGACTTTGAGTTCGAGCGTGATCGCGAGCGCGACGACGAGCGCGCCGAGGATCAGGGTCAGGAATGCGGCAGGGCCGTCGCCGACGTTGAACTTGCTGAAGTCGAGCCCGCAGTTGGGGCAACGGTCGGCGAAGTTGGACCATTTCGCGAATAGCGTGGGCTTGCCGCAGCGGGGGCACAGGCCTTTTAGCGCGACCTGGGCGATCGTGGGGGCGTTGGCAAGCGGGTATGGATCTTCGGTCATGCGGTCAGCGCTCTCCCTTGTTTCCCCGCGAAGGCGGGGATCCAGACTGGGCTCCCGCCTTCGCGGGAGAACACGGTAAGGGAGCGACGGTTGGTTCGCGTCCGTGCCGCATCCAAAACCGCCGCCACCCCGGCGAAGGCCGGGGCCCAATCGGGGGACGCCGCTAACTGCGGACAGCGCTTAGATACTGCGACCTTCCCAATTGGGCCCCGGCCTACGCCGGGGTGGTCACCATAAACTAGTCGATCGAAGCTCAACCGCCGTGGACGGGGGCGCCCCAGCCGCCCCAGACGTAGACGGTGACGAACAGGAACAGCCACACGACGTCGACGAAGTGCCAGTACCAGGCAGCCGCCTCGAAGCCGAAATGCTGGCGCGGGGTGAAGTCGCCGCGGTAAGCGCGGACGAGGCAGACGATCAGGAAGATCGTGCCGATCAGCACGTGAAAACCGTGGAAGCCAGTCGCCATGAAGAACGACGCGCCGTAGTTGATCCCCTTGAACGGGAACGGCGCGTGGGCGTACTCGTATGCCTGGATCGAGCTGAACAGGATCCCCAGGATCACGGTCAGCCACAGGCCCTTGAGCACGCCGTCGCGGTTGCCGACGCCGATCAGGCCCCAAGCCCCCGTCTTCTCGCCGCCGCGCTGGTTGTGGATCAGCGCGTGGTGCGCCCAGGTCACCGTGGTGCCCGAGGTCAGCAGGATCAGCGTGTTGAGCAGGGGGAGTTCGAACGGGTTGATGACCGTCAGGCCTTTTGGGGGCCACTGCGCGACGATCGCCGCGCCGCCCTCGACCGCGCGCGTGACCGTGCCGTCGGCGAAGGTCATCGCGGTCGGGAACAGCGAGAAGTCGAAGAACGCCCAGAACCAGCCGACGAAGAACATCACTTCGGAGGCGATGAACAGGATCATGCCGTAGCGGAAATGAAGCTGGACGACGGGTGTGTGGTCGCCCGCGCGGGCCTCGTGCACGACCTGCGTCCACCAGGAATACATCGTGAAGAGCACGCCCGCGAGGCCGATGAAGAACACCCAGCCGCCGCCATTGGGCTTGTCGATATGGCCGCCGTGCATCCACATGATGCCGCCGACCGCCATGATCAGCGCCGAGAACGATCCGACCAGCGGCCAGATGCTCGGCGGCAGGATGTGGTAATCATGGTTCTTGGCGCCGGCCATCGGTACTCCCCTATTTTCTTTGGCGACGTTCTAGCTGGCTGTTTTCGCAGAATCCACCGGGTAAAACGTATAGCTGAGCGTGATCGTCTGGATATCGGCCGCGTCGGGGTCGGTCAGAATCTTCGGATCGACGAAGAAGATCACCGGCATCCGCGCGGTCTCGCCGGGTTTCAACGTCTGCTGCGTGAAGCAGAAACACTGGATCTTGGTAAAATACTTGCCGGCCTGCGCGGGCTGGACGTTGAACGTCGCGGTGCCGGTCAGTGGCTTGTTCGAGGTGTTGGTCGCGGTGAAGAACGCCATGTCGCGCGCGCCGATATCGACCGTGTCCGAGCGATTTTCGGGCGTGAATTTCCACGGCAGCTTGGGGCTGACGTTGGTGTCGAAGTCGATCTGGATCTTGTGGTCGACCGCGCCGGGGGCGGCCAGCCCGCGGTTGGTGGTGCCGTTGAGTCCGGTCGCCGCGCAGAACAGGCGGTAAAGCGGCACGCTCGCCCAGGCGAGCCCGGTCATGAAGCAGATGAAGAGCACCGCGAGCGCCGCGGTGCGATTGGTACGCGACATGGCCTTCCACCCGGCCATCAGTGCGGCATCCCCGCGCGGATCTTGGCGATCGAGATTGCGAAGACGAGGATGACGAACGCGCCGAGCAGGAGGGCCATTATGCGCGCTCGACCGCGCTGGCGGCTGCGGATGAGATCCTCCTCGCGGATGGGATCGGGAATGCTCACGCGAACCACCGATCGACGACCAGCGCGCCGAACATCACGAACAGATACAGGATCGAGTATTTGAACAAGGCCTTCTCCGGTTTCATCGCATCATCGGCGTGCGTGGTGCGCTTCGCGACGCGGACGGCGAGCAACGCGAACCAACCGGTCAGCAGGACGGCCGCGACGCCGTAGATCGCACCCGTCAGCCCGAGCGGCCAGGGCAGGATCGCGACCGCCGCCATCGGGATCGTGTAGAGCCCGATCTGCGTCCGCGTGGTGCGTTCGCCCGACACGACCGGGAGCATCGGTACGCCCGCGGCGGCGTAATCGCTCTTCATGAACAGCGCGAGCGCCCAGAAATGCGGCGGGGTCCACAGGAACACGAACAGGAACAGCAGGACGGGCAGCAGCGCGACGTCGCCGGTCGCCGCGGCCCAGCCGATCAGCGGCGGGAAAGCGCCCGCGGCCCCGCCGATCACGATGTTCTGCGGCGTGCGGCGCTTGAGCCAGACGGTGTAGATCAGCACGTAGAAGAGGATCGACACCGTCAGGATCGCAGCGGCGACCGCGTTGACCGCGAATCCCATGAACAGGACCGAGAACGCGCCTAGGCCGACGCCGAAGTGCAGCGCCGCCTGGCGGTCCATCCGGCCATCGGGAAGCGGGCGCTTCTGCGTGCGGCGCATGACCGCGTCGATGTCCGACTCGTACCATTGGTTAAGCGCCCCCGCGGCGCCGGCGCCAAGCGCGATGCAGAGGATCGCGGTGAAGCCGATCACCGGATGCACACCGACCGGGGCTGCGAGCATCCCGCAAAGGCCGGTGAAGACGACGAGCGTCATCACGCGCGGCTTGGTCAGCGCAAGGAAATCGCGCCAATGCGCCGGTGGCAGAAGGGGGGTGGCAGGAGTCATGGTTCGGGTATGCTATACGCGCTGCGGCCGATGTCGGAAAGCCTTCGTGACGGCTCAGCGGTTTGCCCTGTTCCTGGGTACAGCTTGGTGGATAACCGCGGTATCGTCCGCGTAGATCCGCCGCCAAGCAGGGTCATGGTCGAGCAGGCTGACCAGTGGCGAGCGCGGCGGCAGGATGGTCCAGCCGAAATGCCATTTCGCATTCGCCGCACGCCAGCGATCCGCGTCGCCGCGGGCAATCGCAAAATAGTCGAGCGTGAAGGCGTCGCCGTACATGTCGGTTCGTCCATCGATATACGGACGGATGCCCGCGAGGATCAGCGATCCGCCGAAACCGTATTCGTTGAAGACGCGCTGGTGGCGCAGCGGCGCGGGCAGATGTGCGAGCGCGGTAATAGGAATGCCCTTGGTCTCGGCGCGGACGACCGGCACGGCGACGCGGTAGGCGGTCAGCCCGATTGCAAGGATCGATATCAGGACGGCGATCGTGAGTCGGTCCGGGCTTGGCGTGAAGCGTTTCGAAACGCTGGTATCGCGGCTCCGCCACGCGCGGCCGAGCGGCTTGGCCAGCACGAGAAGGCCGACGGTCACGAGGATGATCTCGTGGCGGGTGTGCTGCAGCGTCATGTGAAGCATGCCGAGTACCAGCAGCAGGCGGATCGGTGGGATCCGGATCGGTCTCGCCAATAAGAACGCGAGGCTTAGGAGCAGGATCGCCTCGAACCCGGAAAAGGTCGTGAAGTTGGACGGCTGCCATTCGTTGATCTGGCCGAGCGCCTTCAGGTCGTTGAGATAGAAGGGGAACGTCAGGCCATGCACGCCCCACGGCGTCACCGCGGCGGCGATCGTCGCGACGATCCCGAACAGTGCCCAGCGCTGGATCACGGTGAGGCGGTCCGAGGGTTTGGCGGTCAACAGCGCCTCGAGCGCGAACACGCCGACCAGCGCCAGCCCGAAGACGTAGCTGCCATGCGCATTCGCCCAGATCAGCATCGCAGCAGCCACCCATAGCGGCGGCGCGCGGTCCTGCTCGCGCGCACGCAGCAGCGCGATCGTCCAGCCGGCGAGGATCGGCAGCACCAGCATGTGTGGCCGCGCGACCAGCGACGGGATGAGCCCGGTAGCGAGCAGCAGCAGCGCGACGATACTCGCGCGTGCGCCCATCCAGCGGCGCAGTTCAGCGGCGACGAGCGCGAACAGCGTCGCCATCGCTATGCCGACTAAGACGATCAGGCCGCTCCAGCCGCCCGCCCGGTAGCTTGCGTACATCGCGACTTCGGACAGCCATTCGTGCGCGATCCAGGGACGGCCGGCGACGCTGAACGAGAAGGGATCGGTGGTCGGGACGGCAGCGTGCGCGACGATCCAGGCGCCGGCGACGAGGTGCCAGCCGGTATCGCCGTCGCGGAGCATGGTGGGGACGATGATCGTGAAGGCGAACGCTGCGAACGCGGAGAGGAGAGCGAAGGTCGAATAGGGAATGCTGATTGGCGCGTTGGGGCTGATTGGGAGTTGCGCGTTCGGCATGACGCGAGGTTAGCGCGATTGTCCTGTGGAATGGTGAATGCGAGGTGCTTGAGGTTGGGATTTGGTCAACACCATCTGGTCACCCTAGCGAAAGCTGGGGTCTCTCTCTTGGCGTGCGAGTGGAGTCCGAGGGGCAGATCCCAGCTTTCGCTCGGATGCGGGTGATGACGTACGCAGGCACTCTCTTCCTTTGTTATCCCGCGAAGGCGGGAGCCCAGACTGGGTCCCCGCCTTCGCGGGGAAACATCTTGGGGTTCAGGACGGCTGTTCAACGAAAAACGCCCCGGGTTTCCCCGAGGCGTCTTGATTCTTGGCTGGCCCCGACACGGGAGCAAGTCCCGTGTCGTCGGACGCGACGGTGCCGCGCCGGCCGGTCGGATGTGTGCGGCGGGCCGCACCGGCACGTAGCTGGCGCTACGTCGCCTCGTCCGCCTCAATCGATCCGCGGCAGCGTCTCGAACTGATGGTACGGCGGTGGCGAGGAGATCGTCCACTCCAGCGTCGTTGCGCCGTCGCCCCAGGGGTTGTCGCCCGCCGGCTTGCCTGCGATCAGCGACCAGATCAGGTTGACGAAGAACACCACCATGCCCGCGGCCATGATCATGTAGCCGACCGACGCGACCGTGTTCCAATGCTCGTACTGCGGCGTATAGTCCGGGATGCGGCGTGGCATGCCCTGAAGACCGAGGAAGTGCATCGGGAAGAACATCACGTTCACGCCGATGAAGAACACCCAGAAGTGCAGCTGGCCAAGGAACTCGTTGTACATCTTGCCGGTCATTTTCGGGAACCAGTAGTAGAACCCGGCGAACAGCGAGAACACGGCACCCAGCGACAGGACGTAGTGGAAATGCGCCACCACATAGTAGGTGTCCTGCATGTAGTCGTCGATGCCGCCGTTGGCGAGCACCACGCCGGTCACGCCACCGACGGTGAACATGAAGATGAAGCCGATCGACCATACCATCGGCGTCTTGAAGGTGAGCGAGCCACCCCACATCGTCGCGATCCACGAGAAGATCTTGATGCCGGTCGGCACCGCGATGACCATCGTCGCGGCGGTGAAATACATCTTGGTATTCACGCTCAGGCCGGTGGTGAACATGTGATGCGCCCACACGACGAACCCGACCACGCCGATCGCGACCATCGCATACGCCATGCCGAGATAACCGAAGACCGGCTTGCGGCTGAACGTCGAGATGATCTGGCTGACGATGCCGAAGCCCGGCAGGATCATGATGTAGACTTCGGGATGGCCGAAGAACCAGAACAGATGCTGGTACAGGACGGGATCGCCGCCGCCGGCCGGATCGAAGAAGGTCGTGCCGAAGTTGCGATCGGTCAGCAGCATCGTGATCGCCGCGGCGAGCACCGGCAGCGCCAGCAGCAGCAGGAACGCGGTGACGAGCATCGACCACACGAACAGCGGCATCTTGTGCAGCGTCATGCCCGGCGCACGCATGTTGAAGATCGTGGTGATGAAGTTGATCGCGCCGAGGATCGACGATGCGCCCGCGAGATGGAGCGCGAGGATCGCCATGTCGGTCGACGGTCCGGGCTCGCCGTAGGTCGAGAGCGGCGCGTAGAGCGTCCAGCCGTTACCTGCTCCGCCGAAGAACGGCGAGGCGAGCAACAGCGTGAAGGCGGGGATCAGCAGCCAGAACGACACGTTGTTCATACGCGGGAACGCCATGTCCGGCGCACCGATCATGATCGGCACGAACCAGTTGCCGAAGCCACCGACCATCGCCGGCATGACCATGAAGAACACCATGATCAGGCCGTGCGCGGTGATCAGCACGTTCCAGAGATGGAGCGATTCGTCGAGGCTGGCAGGACCGCCATGGAGCATGCTCGCCCAGCCCTGCAGATACTGGATGCCGGGATGCGCGAGCTCGGCGCGCATGAGCCCCGAGACCGAGCCGCCGATGATCCCCGCGACGATCGCGAAGATCAGGTACAGCGTGCCGATGTCCTTGTGGTTGGTCGACATGAACCAACGCGCAAAGAAGCCCGGCTTGTGATCGGTATCATGGTGATGGTCGTGCGCTTCGTGGGACACGAAGGCCGACGGGGTGAGAGCGGTGTCGGTCATCTTACTGTCCCGCGTTGCCGGCGCCGGCCGGGTTTGAGGTCGCGCCCTGCGTCGTCGCGGGAGCGGTTGCGTTGGCGGGGGTCGCTACATTCTCGACCGGGCCGGTGGCGTTGGCGGTTTCCGCCGCCTCCTCGACCTTCGCCGCGGAGCCGTCGGCGCCGGGCTGCGGGATGACCTTGTCGGACGCCTTGCCCGGGGTGGGCATCGTGCCGCCCTTGGCCTTGACCCATGCCGCGTACTCGGCGGGCGGAACCGCCTCGACCGCGATCGGCATATAGCCGTGGCGCGCTCCACAGAGTTCCGAGCACTGGCCGAAATATAGGCCGGGCTTTTCGATCGTGAAGCTGGTCTCGTTCAGGCGACCGGGGATCGCGTCGAGCTTGATCCAGAACGCTGGGACCGCCCAGCTGTGGATCACGTCGTTCGAGGTGGTGATCAGGCGGATCGGCACGCCGACGGGAAGGACGATGCGGTTGTCGGTGGCGAGCAGCTTGGGGCCGTCGGCATCGGTACGGCCACGCTCGCCAGCGGCGACGTCAGCCTTTTCCTTCAGCATGTTGGCGGTGATCTCGAAGCCGCCATTGTCCGGATACTGATAGGTCCAATACCATTGGTTACCGATCGCCTTCAGCGTGACGGCTCCCGAGGGCGCCGGCTTGAACTGCGCTTGCAGCAGACCGATCGAGGGGACTGCGATCAGCACCAGGATCACGACCGGCGCGAGCGTCCAGATGATCTCGATGAAGGTGTTGTGGCTGGTCTTCGACGCGACCGGGTTGCGCGCCTTGCGATAGCGGAAGGACACCCAGAACAGGAGCGCGAGGACGAACAGCGAGATGATCGTGATCGTCGGCACCAGGATCGAATTGTGCATCCAATGAGCGAACTGGCCGTTCTTGGTGACCTGCGGCTGGAGCCCGAACAGGCCGTCGGTCGGCTGGCCGATCATCGGCTTGACCGTCATCGCGGGCGCACCGTCCATCGCGAGCTCGGGGCTGGACGGGTTGGCGGTGGGCGTCGCGGCGGCGGTCGTCGGCGCAGTGTTCGACACACCCCCCGGAGCGGCAGCGGCTTGCGGCGCGGGTGCTGCTGACGTCGGCGTGCTCGCAGGCTGGGCGGCGTGCCCGGCGACGCCACCGAGACTCGCCAGTGCGAGCCCCGCTGCCATCGCAAATCCTCTCATCCCCATCTTGCGCATCGTTTTTCTTGACCCCGGTTTATAGCGAACCCGATTCCGGACGCGCGGATGTCTGCTTATGATTTGGGAAGAGCTATACCCAGCGCGGGGGCTCGCCTCAAGCCTTGTCTGGCATGCGCCCTTCAGGCGCCCGTACTAACCGCCCGTCATCCTGACGAAAGTCAGGATCCAGAGCCACGCAGGTCGACAGTTGTTACTCTGGATCCTGACTTTCGTCAGGATGACGGGGTAGGTGACGTGTGATGCCTGAAGCGCCGGTAGTCGTTGCACGCGGTTTCGCGCGCTCGTATCAGCACGGCCAGACCATTTGGAGCGATGACCCGCGATGACCGAAGACGACGTGCTCGCCGAATTCCGCGCTGCCGAAGCGTTGCTCGAAGGGCATTTCATCCTGTCCTCCGGCCTGCGCAGTTCGCGCTACCTGCAATGCGCGCGGGTGTTGATGGATCCCGCCCGTGGCGCTCGGTTGTCGGAAGCGCTGGTGGCGTCGATCCCGGCCGAGTTGCGTGCGCAGATCGATATCGTCGTCTCGCCAGCAATGGGCGGCGTGATCGCCGGCCACGAAATGGGCCGCGCGCTGGGCGTCGAGGCGGTATTCCTCGAACGCCCCGATGGCGTGTTCGAACTGCGCCGCGGGTTCCGGCTCGCGCCCGGCCAGCGCGTGCTGATGATGGAGGACGTCGTCACCACCGGGCTGTCGTCGCGCGAGGCGATAGCGGCGATCGGGCGCGCGGGCGGTGTGACCGTGGCGGCGGCGGCGCTGGTCGATCGCTCGAACGGGACGGCGGACCTGGGCGTGCCGTTCTTCCCGCTGATCCGGCTCGACGTGCCGACCTATCCGGCGGACGCGTTGCCGCGTGAACTCGCCGCGATCCCGGCGATCAAGCCTGGAAGTCGGGCGGCGGCATGAGCCCCCTCGGCAACGACCACCTGCGCCTTGGGGTGAACATCGATCACGTTGCGACAGTGCGGAATGCGCGGGGGGCGGGGTATCCCGATCCGGTGCGCGCGGCTCTGGTCGCTGCGGCGGCTGGCGCGGACGGCATCACCGCGCATCTGCGCGAGGATCGCCGGCACATCACCGACGACGACATCGCGCGTCTGTCGGCCGAGCTGACGATCCCGCTCAACCTGGAGATGGCGGCGACCGACGAGATGCTCGGCATCGCGCTGCGCCACAAGCCGCACGCGGCGTGCATCGTACCGGAGAAGCGCGAGGAACTGACCACCGAGGGCGGGCTCGACGTCGCCGGGCACTACGACCGGATGGCGCGACTGGTCGATGCGCTGGCGGGGGCGGGCATCCGCGTATCGCTGTTCATCGAACCGGATGCGCGCCAGATCGAGGCGGCCGTCCGGCTCAAGGTGCCGGTGGTCGAGCTGCATACCGGTCTGTACGCGGAACTGTCGGGCGAGGCGCGGACGGTCGAGCTGCGACGGCTGAGCGACGCGGCGGCGCTGGCGGCCAAGAACGGCATCGAGGTGCATGCGGGGCACGGGCTGACCTACGACAACGTCGCACCGATCGCGGCTATCCGGCAGGTTCGGGAGCTGAACATCGGGCATTTCCTTGTCGGCGAGGCGCTGTTCGTCGGGCTTGGCGAGGCGGTCCGGCTGATGCGTGAGGCTATGGATGCGGCGCGGTAGTAAGGCAGTTCTGTTCGCGCAGAGGCGCAGAGGCGCGGAGCAGAAGAGGGGGCTAGCCCGTGGCTGGATTCTCTCGCTTCCTGACTCGATCTTGCCGCTCTTGCGGCCCTCATACTCTCCGCGCCTCTGCGCCTCTGCGCGCAAATCTAATTTTGTCTTCCGACTCCAGGCCGTGTCGTGATCATCGGACTCGGGTCGGACCTGTGTAACATCGAGCGCATTGCCGCCTCGGTCGAGCGGTTCGGCGAGCGGTTCGAGCAGCGGGTGTTTACCGATGTCGAGCGGGCGAAGGCGGCGCGGCGACCCTTTACCAAGGAGGGGACGCTGGCGAAGCGGTTCGCGGCCAAGGAGGCGTTTTCTAAGGCGGTCGGGACCGGGTTTCGGGCAGGCGTGTTCATGCGCGATATCGGCGTGGTCAACGCCCCCAGCGGCGCGCCGACGCTGGCGTTGACCGGGGGTGCCAAAGCGAGGCTTGACGCGTTGACCCCCGAAGGCCACGCCGCGCGCGTGCATTTGACGATGACCGATGATCATCCGTGGGCGCAGGCCTTCGTGATCATCGAAGCCATACCTCTGATATCCCCGGACATGCGCCAGGATACGAACCGATGAAGGACGCGGCGTTGGACGGCAACGAGTTCCCCGAAAAGCCCCTCGCGCAGACCGCGGCCGATACCGCGCCACCGGCCGGCACCACACCGGAAACTGGTTCCGAGACTGGCCGCCGCCGCGGCACCGACTGGTGGGGCGAGGTGAAGGGCATCTTCTGGCTGATCCTGGTCGTGCTCGGCTTCCACAGCTTCATCGCCAAGCCCTTCTATATCCCTAGCGAATCGATGCTGCCGGGGCTTCGGATCGGCGACCGGCTGGTGGTGACCAAGTTCGCGTACGGCTGGTCGTTCGTGTCGCCGACGATCCCGAACCCGGTCGCGATCTTCAAGGGCGTCGTGCTGCGCCAGCAGGAAGACAGCTGGAGCGTGTCGCTGCCGTTCATCCACGGCCGCCTGTTCGGCTCGCTGCCGACGCGTGGCGACGTGGTGATCGTGACGCCGCCGGGCACGCATAACGACTATATCAAGCGCGTCATCGGCCTGCCCGGCGACAAGCTAGCCGTGCGCGGCGGGATCGTGTTCCTCAACGGCGTCGCGGTGAAGCGTGGCCCGCTGCACGACACGCTGATCCCGGTCGACACCAACAGCCCGTGTAGCGAGATCGACTATCCCGGCGCGCGCGAGACGCTGCCCGACGGGCGCGAGATGTGCCGCCTGCCGACCTATACCGAGACGCTGCCCAACGGCCGCCGCTACGAGACGATCGATCTGGAGTCCGACAGCCAGGGCGACAATTTCACGGAGATCACGATCCCCGCGAACCACGTCTTCCTGATGGGCGACAACCGCGATCGCTCGGCCGACAGCCGGTTCGCGCTGAGCCAACTCGGTCTCGGCGGTCCGGTGCCGTACGAGAATCTGGGTGGCCGTGCGGAGTTCATCACGTTCAGCCTCGACGGCGATGCGACGTTCAACCCGCTGAGCTGGTGGAGTTCGCTGCGTCCGGATCGCGCCGGCACCTCGCTCCATCCCGCCAAGGTGAACTGAGATGGCCGATAATACCGTCGACGAGCTGAGCCCGGTCGAGATGCGCGATCCGTTCCTGCGCAAGGAACTGAAGCGCGCGGCGATCTGGCTCGGGCTCGCCTGCATGATCGCGCTGCTGATCGTGCTGGTGCAGCCGTTGCTGATCATCTTCGCCGGCGTCGTGTTCGCAGCCTTGCTCGATGGCGGCGTGCGGCTGCTCGGGCGGGTTCTTCCGATCGGGCGCGGTTGGCGGTTGCTGATCGTCGTGCTGCTGACGTTCGCGTTTCTCGTCGGCACGTTCGTGCTGACCGGCGTGCAGGTGACCGAGCAGGTGACGCAGCTGCGTTCGACGCTGGAATCGCAGGCCAATCGCTTCACCGGCTATCTGACCTCGCAGGGGCTGATGCCGGGCGCGTCGGACGTCAACGGGATCGTCAAGCAGGCGCTCGGTTCGGTCGGGCGCGTGACGTCGTGGGTGGGCAGCGCGATCGGCGCGATCACCAGCATGTTCATGATCCTGATCCTCGGGCTGTTCATCGCGATGGACCCGGGGACGTACTCGCGCGGGCTTCAGTGGATGGTGCCACTCGACCTGCGCCCCGAGTTCGCCAGGACTTTGGTCAAGATGGGCGCGACATTGCGACGGTTGCTCGCCGGGCGGTTGCTCGGGATGGCGGTCGAGGGTGTCGCGAGCGGCATCGCGCTGGCGATCGGCGGCGTGCCGATGGCGATGCTGCTCGGCATCATTGCGGGTATTCTCGCGTTCATCCCGAACGTCGGCGCGATCGTGACCGGCGTGCTGATGGTCGCGGTCGGGTTCAGCGCGGGTGTCGATACCGGGTATTGGGCGATTGGCACGTACCTCGTGGTGCAGACGATCGACGGGTATGTGATCGTGCCGATGGTCGCCAAGCGCACGGTCGATCTGCCGCCGGCGTTGACGCTTGGCGCGCAGATCCTGGCGAGCGCGCTGTTCGGGATCCTGGGGCTGGCGCTGGCCGATCCGATGACCGCGATGTTGAAGACTGCGCTGGAGCGGCGGTCTGAGCGGGAAGAGGAGAAGGCTGAGGCGGGTGAGGATATGGGCGAGGGCGCTGTCGCTACTGCGTAAGCTGTCGTTGCCTTATCGTCGGGTCGGCGCGCGCAACTGTTCCGACCTCCGGTGGGTAAGCACCCTCGTTCTACAATGGTGGTGGGATAGAGCGCACTATCCGTCATCCCCGCGGACGCGGGGACCCATATCCTCCGAAGTTTGCCAATATGGGTCCCCGCGTCCGCGGGGATGACGGAACGGGGGGGCGGTGCCACGGAATAAGGTGGGGCCGGTCAGCTATTCACGGAACAGAGACGAGCGGGAAGTTACCGTCTTACCAATTGGTCGAAGAGAGCAAGGTAGCGCTCCGCTGAGTTCGCACCGGGTTGCGGTACTGGCGCCGGTCGCTGCGTAGTCGGCGCTAGCCATGCATCCAACGCCGCGATCAACGCAGCCGCGTCGTCTCTCGCGACTACCGTCCCACGGTCGGGACGATCAACGATCTCCGCCACCGCTGCGCTCGAGTCGGTCGAGATCACCGGCGTCCCGACCGACAGCGCCTCGCGCAAAACCCCCGGTACGCCTTCGTATTCCGAGGTCAGCGCCAGTACCGCCGCGCGGGCCATCACCGGGAGCGGATCGCTGCTGTGGCCAAGGAGCAGAACGCGGCCTCCTAACCCGAGCGCACGGATTTGCACCTCGATCGCCCCGCGCTCGCGACCATCACCGAGGATAACGAGCGGTATCGTCTGGTCCGCCAGCAGCGGCAGCGCGGCGATCAGGCGGTCCCAGCGTTTCTGCGGTTCGAGGCGCCCTACCCCAAGAATGAAGCGCGGCGGTAGATCGGGTAGCGCGCCCGGAATCGCCACCGCCGGCGGGTTCGGAATGACGCTCGTCCGCCGGACCATCCGGGTCGCCAGCGCCGCCTCGTCCGCGGTCGCAGGTGTCATCGCGACGAGGTGATCGAGGAACCCGCCGTGCCGCGCCAGCCAGAGCTGGTGCGCGGTGTGCATCAGCCGCCCGTGATCAGCGCGCGTCGGGGCGTTGGACATCTTCGCGACGATCGGCGGACACGTCTTGCCCAGCCGCAGCCTCGTCCACGCCGCGCTCCAGGTATAGAAATTGCCGGGGCAGAAGATCACGTCCGGCGACAGGCGGCGGACGACCGCCGGCAATGCCAGCAACCGAAACGGCGAAACGATCTCCAGCCCCTCGGGCAGTTCCGCCGCCAGCGGCCCGGCAATATCCTCGATCGCCAGCGTCACGCGCCGCCCCGCCGCGAGCCAGCCGCGCGCGAGGCGCAGTTGCGCGCGCTCGACCCCGCCGCCGCGGAGGTCCTCGGCATAGGTCAGGATGTGCTGGGCGACCGGCGACATACACAACACTGAAACATGGGAGTCATCATAATGCACGATTGGTAGAGCGGAGATCGCGACCGAATGAAACCGACTTTACGTGCACGACCGGCGGCTAATGGCTATTGTCGCGCCCCGACACCGGCAATGACTGGTGTACCGTGCGACCCTTGCAGACATGGCGTGAGGACAAGCGATTGACGACGCGACCGCCGATTGCGGCCGATCCTGCCGGTTATGCCGACGTCTCAAATGTCGGGCTGGAACCGCTGAAGACGGTGCGCAGCCGCTGGCCGGCGATCATCGGCGCGGTGCTGACGGGCGCGATGATCGTCGGACTGGCGCGTGAGCTGTTCGGGCATGGCCTGGCGGGGCTCGGCCGCTCGGTGCCCGCCGATCCGCGCTTCTATCTGTGTTTCGTGCTGCTTTACATGGCGTCGCCGACCGGCGACTACGTCATCTTTCGGCGGCTCTGGGAGATTCCGATCGGCGGGCTGGTCGCGCTGATCAAGAAGCGGATCGCGAACGAAGTCGTGTTCGGCTATTCGGGCGACGCGTATTTCTACGCTTGGGCGCGGGCGAAGGCGCAGATGGTCGCGTCGCCGTTCGGCGCGGTCAAGGACGTCTCGATCCTGTCGGCGATCGCGGGCAATGCGGTGACGTTGCTGCTGGTGGCGATCGCGCTGCCGTTCGGGCGCGACCTGCTGACGCACGATCAGTTTCGCGCGGTGCTGGCCTCGGCGGGCGTCACGCTGGTGATTTCCCTGCCCTTCCTTATCTTCTCGCGGCGGGTGTTCTCGCTGGCGCGCCCGCTGTTGTGGTGGGTGTTCTCGGTCCATTGCATCCGGCTGTTGCTCGGGTCCTTGCTGATCGCGCTCGCCTGGCATTTCGCGTTGCCTGGCGTGTCGATCGGCATGTGGATGTTTCTCGCTGCCGGGCGGTTGCTCGTGTCGCGGCTGCCGCTGGTGCCCAACAAGGATCTGCTGTTCGCCAATGCCGCGATTCTGCTGATCGGCCAGGATCAGGCCCTGTCCGAACTGGTCGCCTTCACCGCGGCGCTGACCCTGCTCGTGCATGTCGCGCTGATCGTCGCCTTCGCTGCGCACGCGATCGCGACGCGGACGCCGGCCACGGTCTCGAAGGGGGCTCGAGCATGATCCGTTCGGGAATCGCCCTATGCATCGGGCTTGTCGTCGCGGCGCCGGTGGCGGCGCAGACGATGCTCGGCAGCGATGCGGCGGCGTGCCAGCCGGGCGGCGGGCCGGCGATCGCGGTCGAGATCAGCGGGCTTAAGGATCGCACCGGCGAATTGAAGCTCGAACTCTATCCCGGCGAGGAAGCCGATTTCCTCAAGGACGACAGCGTGCTGATAGCCGCGGGCAAGACGTTCCGCCGGGTGACCGTGCCGACGCCCGCGACCGGGCCGACGACGCTGTGTATCCGGGTGCCGAAGCCGGGGCGCTATGCGCTGTTGCTGACGCACAATCGCGACGGGAAGAACAAGTTCAGTGTCTGGACCGACGGCGCCGGGTTCGCGAGCAACGCCAAGCTCGGGCGGTCGCGGCCGAAGGTGGCGCAGGCGCTGGTCGAGGTGGGGGCGGGGGTGACGGTCGTGCACATCACCGCGCAATATCTGCGTGGGCTCGGTGGATTGGGGCCGATCGGGTAACCCCGTCGCGGTGAAATCCGTCGCTAGTGTGAGGGCGGCACGTACAACGTGAAGCGCGTACCGGGGACGGGGATCGCTCGATAGCCGTTGCTGATCGCGGACGCTGCGAGTGCGCGGTCGAGGCTGGCGTCACCGCTGGTCTCTGGACCTTCGCCACCGGTGAGGATCGGTGCGCCGGTCCCGTAAGCACGTGCGCGCGACATCAGGTGCAACGTGCGCTCCTGTTGCGGGTCGAGCAGGCGGGTGCTGCGGAAGTAGAACGGTCCGGTGGCGAAGGCGGGATCCGGCAGGCGGTTCGCGGCGGGCAGCATCTGTGGCGACAGCGTCGCGATCGGACCGGAAATGCCGTGGCGATCCAGCGCCCGGCCGACCGCGCGCCCTTCGCGCAGGGCCTGGGCGAGTGAGAGGTCGTTCGGGCTCGCCAACGCGGCGATCGAGGGCGCGAGCCCGGCGGCAGCGAAGATCACGAGCGCTATGCGCCACGGCCGGGTTGGTGGCGCGATCAACGAGAGGCGGACGAACAGCGCGGGGAGGGCCGGGACCAGATATTGGCGCCAGGTCGGAAAAGGCAGCAGCGCGGCGATCAGCCCGGCTACAATCAGCGCGTCGAACAGCCCGATCGCGCGACGTCGGTTAGCGTCTCGGGCTATCAGGATCAGCGCGGGCAGCGCGGCGCCGAGCGCGAGGAATTTGAGCGTATCGATCGCCTTGGCGGGCAGCGACATCTTCCAGGGGCGGGACGCGTAATATTCGGCGGGGCCGCGCGCCGGGAAGGTCAGCGTCCCGAACACGAAGCCGGCGGGGCTCGTCGTGTAGCTCCAGGCGACGAAGACGATTACGGGCAGCGTGCCGAGCAGGATCGCGACGGGGCGGTGACGGCGGTGGATCAGTGCGTAGAGCCCGTAGGTCAGCGCGGGGAGCGCGTAGGAGATCTTGGCGGCGGCGGCGCTGGCGAGCAGCAGGCCGATCAGCAGCGCGCCGTTCCGTGGTGCGCGACCGGTTTCCGCGCGGGCGATCAGCGGGAGTGCGGCGGTCAGCAGCGCGGCGGGAAGCGCGTCGTTGCGCGCGGTGCCGATGCTGAAGAGGAGGATGTCGCAGGTCGCCAACAAAGCGGCGCAGGTGAGTGCGGCCTTGGGTTTCGCACCGAGCGTTCGGGCTGCGGTGTGGACGCAGGCTATCGTCGGGACGCCGAGGAGGGCGTTGAGGATGCGTAGGGCTGGCCAGGTCCAGGCGCCGGCCAGCCACGCGATCGGGGCGAAGAGATAGGGTTGGAGCGGGGTCTGGAGGTAGGCGAAGTCTCTGTAGGGGATGAGCCCGTGCGCGGTCAGGACCGTGGCGGCGACGTATTGGCTTTCGTCGTGATCGACGGGGCGGAGGAGGGAGAGGGTGATGAGGACGATCGCCAGCGCTGCGAGCACCAGAAGATTGTTCACCTGCGAAGGCGGGTGCCCAGACTGGGCACCCGCCTTCGTGTGTGAAAATCGTTGGCTAAGAGCGCGCTTCATCAATTAGCCCCACCCCGGCGGAGGCCGGGGCCCAATTGGGGGACGGTTATGGTTGAGGATGGCGCTCCGTTACTGCGGCCTTCCCAATTGGGCCCCGGCCTTCGGCGGGGTGGTGTGAGAGGGGGCAAGGTCAGGCTTTGACGGCGGTCAGGAAGTAATCGAGGCTGGTCGAATCACTCAGCGCAAATCCGGTCGCAGGCGAGAAACTTAACCCCCGTGTGTCCGTCACGCGAAGCCCCGCGTCTTTCAGCAGCGCGGTCAGTTCCTCGGGCGTCAGGAACTTGTTCCAATCGTGCGTACCCTTGGGAATCACGCCGGTGCCCTCCGCCACGGTGATCATCGCGAGCCGCGACAACGGTGTCCGGTTGGGCGTGGACAGGATCAGCAACCCGCCTTCCGCCAACGTCCGCGCCAAACCCCGAACAAAGCCAGCGGGGTCGCTGACATGCTCGATTACCTCCAGGCTGGTGACGAGATCGAACTGGCCGACCAACCCCTCGACCCCACCCGCGCGATAGTCGATCGCGAGGCCGCTCTGTGCCGCATGGATCTCCGCCACGGCGATATTCTCGGGCGCCGCGTCGATCCCCGTCACCGTCGCACCGAGGCGCGCTAACGGCTCGCACAGCAGCCCCGCGCCACAACCAACGTCTAGCGCGGTCTTCCCGTCCAGCGGCGTGAAGGTCGCACCATCGCCCCCCCAATGCGCATCCACCTGCTCGCGGATATAGCGCAACCTCGGCGGATTGAGCTTGTGGAGCGGGGCGGACGAGCCCTTCGGATCCCACCAGTCCTTCGCCATCGTGCCGAAATGCGCGGCCTCGCGCGGATCGATTGTTGCGTTCGTTACGGTGTCGCTTGCCAGTATCATGCGCGCTACCTATCAGGGCCGCCGCTTCGACCCAAAGGGATTTGCGCTGCCAATGGCCCGTATCGTGATGAAATTCGGCGGGACGTCGATGGCTGGGATCGAGCGGATCCGCAACGTCGCCGCGCGCGTGAAGCGCGAAGTCGACGCCGGCAACCAGGTCGCGGTCGTCGTCTCCGCGATGGCGGGCGAGACCGATCGGCTGGTCGGCTTCTGCCGCGAGGCGTCGTCGTTGTACGACGCGAAGGAATATGACGTCGTCGTCTCGGCCGGCGAGCAGATCACGAGTGGCCTGCTCGCGATCGCTTTGCAGGCGGCCGGCTGCAAGGCCCGGTCGTGGCTTGGCTGGCAGTTGCCGATCAACACGTCGGACGCGCACGGATCGGCCCGCATCGGCGAGATCGATACGGCCGCGCTCGACGCGAGCCTTGCGGACGGCGTCGTCGCCGTGATCCCCGGTTTCCAGGGCGTCGCGGACGGCCAGCGCGTCACGACGTTGGGCCGCGGCGGCTCGGATACGTCGGCGGTGGCGATGGCGGCGGCGATGAAGGCCGACCGCTGCGACATCTATACCGACGTCGACGGCGTCTACACGACCGACCCCCGGATCGTGCCTCGCGCGCGGAAGCTGAGCAAGGTCACGTACGAAGAGATGCTGGAACTCGCCAGCGTCGGTGCCAAGGTGCTGCAGACGCGGTCTGTCGGCCTGGCGATGAAAGAGAATGTGCGGGTACGCGTATTGTCCTCGTTCGAGGATGGCGACACCAATGATGGTCACCGCGGCACGTTGATCGTGGGCGAAGAGGAAATCGACGATATGGAACGCCAGCTCATCACCGGCATCGCGCACGACAAGAACGAGGCGAAGATCACCCTGACGCAGGTCAGCGATCGGCCCGGCTCGGTCGCGGCGATCTTCGCGCCGCTCGCCGATGCAGGAATCAACGTCGACATGATCGTGCAGAACGTCGCGCATTCGACCGGCTCGACCGACGTGACGTTCACGGTACCGGCGGCCGATCTCGCGCGCTCGCTCGACGTGCTCGACAAGGCGAAGGACGCGATCGGCTATGCGACGATCGTCCACGATACGCGCGTTGCCAAGGTGTCCGTCGTTGGCGTTGGCATGCGCAGCCATGCAGGCGTCGCCTCGACGATGTTCACCACGCTCGGCGAGCGCGGGATCAACATCCAGGCGATCGCGACGTCGGAGATCAAGGTCAGCGTGCTGATCGAAGAGGATTATACCGAGCTGGCCGTGCGCGTGCTGCATACGGCATACGGGCTCGATGCCGAGGATGCGGCTTGAGCTTGATAGATAACGACATGATCCCGGCAGGCGCCGGGACGACGGGGATGGATGCATGACGATCGGTACTGAGCGGCTGCAACGCCGGATGGCGCGCGGCGCCGCGTTCCTCGGGTCGGAGGTCGCCATTCTGGGCGGCGCGATGTCCTGGGTGAGCGAGCGTCACCTCGTGTCGGCGATCTCCAACGCCGGCGGGTTCGGCGTGATCGCGTGCGGCGCGATGACGCCCGCGCTGCTCGATACCGAGATCGCCGCGACCAAGGCGATGACCGACAAGGCGTTCGGCGTGAACCTCATCACGATGCACCCCGATTTGTTCGAGCTGATCGCGGTCTGCGCCAAGCATAAGGTCGGCCATGTCGTGCTCGCCGGTGGCCTGCCGCCCAAGGGCAGCATCGAGGCGATCAAGGAGACGGGCGCGAAGCTGATCGCGTTCTCGCCCGCACTGGCGCTTGCGAAGAAGCTGATCCGCTCGGGCGTCGATGCGCTGGTGATCGAGGGGATGGAGGCCGGCGGCCATATCGGTCCGGTCTCGACCAGCGTGCTCGCGCAGGAAATGCTGCCCGAGATCGCCGAGCAGGTGCCGGTGTTCGTCGCGGGCGGGATCGGTCGCGGCGAGGCGATCGCGGGGTATCTCGACATGGGTGCGGCGGGCGTCCAGCTCGGCACGCTCTTCGTGTGCGCGACCGAATCGATCGCGCACGCCAATTTCAAGAAGGCGTTCATCCGCGCGTCGGCGCGCGACGCGATCGCCAGCGTGCAGATCGACGCGCGACTTCCCGTGATCCCGGTGCGCGCGCTGAAGAACGCGTCGAGCGAGTTGTTCACGGCGAAGCAGCGCGAGGTCGCCGGGCATCTCGATGGTGGTGTCGTCGAGATGGCCGAGGCGCAGTTGCAGATCGAGCATTACTGGGCGGGTGCGCTGCGCCGTGCGGTGATCGACGGCGATGTCGAGCATGGCTCGGTCATGGCGGGCCAGTCCGTCGGCATGGTCAAGCGCGAGGAGCCGGTCGCCGACATCATCGGCGGGCTGATGGCGCAGGCGGCCGCGGCGCTGGAAGCGCGCGCGGTTTGACGCCTGATCCCCCCCCCGCAAGGGGGAGGATCGTGAGGGGCAGCGTCTTCTGCATACGGTGTCTTGGGTCCGTTGGCCTGCATCCAGCACCACCCCGGCGGAGGCCGGGGCCCAGTTGGGGGACATTGCTGACTGAGGTCGCGCTCCGTTACTGCAACCTTTCCAACTGGGCCCCGGCCTCTGCCGGGGTGGAAGCCGCTTTAGACTAACTCTTTCTTGCTCCCGCCCATCCGAAGGCCCCAACCCCGCCCGCTCTCCACTCGCCGCAAATCGCGTACGGCTTACGCATCGTTAACCTTCTCCATGCCAGACATGTCCCGTCGGGGGACATCACGAGGTGGTTGCGATGAGTCGTCGGTTTGCGTTGCTTTCATTTACCGCACTCGCCCTGGTGGCCGGGTGCGCGCCGAAGCCCAAGACGGTCGCCGTCGTTGCACCGCCGGTGGTCGCGGCACCGGTCGCCGCGCCCGCAATGCCGAAGGGTGCGTCGCCGACCATGGTGATCCCGGTCGCGCTGCCCGATGGCACCTATCCCACGCCGAATCGCAACCTGACCCCGGCCGCCAAGGTCTGGCACCTGCGCGCCGCGCTCAACGTCGCCGCACTCGCGTGTCGCGGGCCGCAGGAAGGCGCGATCATCGCCGGCTACAACACGATGCTGTCGGCGCAGAAGCCGGTGCTCGCCAAGGCCGAGGCGACCTATGCCAGCGAGTGGAAGTCGGGCGGCCGCGATTGGCAGGATCGCTACGACGATGCGATGACGCGGCTGTATAACTTCTTCTCGCAGTCGCCCGCGCGCGACGATTTCTGCGCGGCGGCGAGCACCGTGCTGGCGCAGAGCGCTGGCGTGGCGGCCGACGCGATGCCCGCGTTCGCGGCACAGCAACTGCCGACGCTCGAACGCCCGTTCACCGATTTCTACCGTGCGTTCGATGCTTGGCGTGGTCGGGCTACCCCGGCACCGGTGTACGCGCAGCAGCCGCGACCGGCGCTGGCCTCGCGCCAATACGCGTCGAACATGACCGTCCAGACGATCACGCAGGCGCGTCTCCAGCCGATCTCGCAGCCGGTACCGCCGCCGCAGCCCCGGCTGAAGCTGGATCCCAGCGTCTTCCAGTAATCAGGTCTTGAGCGGCGATCCGATCGACCAGCTATGGCCGAACGGATCGCGCACTTGACCATAGCGATCGCCCCAGAACTGGTCGGCGACGGGCATCGTCACGATCGCGCCAGCCGTCGCCGCGCGCTCCACCCAGCCATCCGCATCGTCGACCTGCAGGTGCAACGTGATACCGGCGGGTTCGGGTTCGTCGCGACCGCGCCATTCGGGAAACTCGTCGCCCAGCATCAGCCAGCCGTCGTTGATCCGTAGGCTCGCCTGCATCAGCCGGACGCCGTCATCGGCGACGTTGGTCTCGACGAGCGTCGCGGCGAACGCGGTTTCGTAGAAGGCGAGTGCTTCGTGTGCGCGCTTGCCGCGGATGACCAGAAAAGGCGTGATACCGCGAGTGGGACGATCGGCCATGCGAGTCTCCTGCGTTCGATGAGTCGAGACTAGGCGCATGATTCGCCCCCGGCCAGCGCCGACATGATGAAGGCAATGGTTGGCTTCGTGGCAAAGACTGGGTTAACAGCCGCGGCAATGGCTGAAGTTTCAGATCGTCCGGCGGAAGGCCGCTTCGAAGGGCGCGAGCACCGGTTTCCGGTGCGCGTCTATTTCGAGGACACCGATCTGTCGGGTGCGGTCTATCACGCCAATTACCTGCGCTACATGGAGCGCGCACGCTCCGACATGTTGCGGCTCGGCGGGATCGACCAGCGGGCGACGTTCGAGGCGGGCGAGGGCTCCTATGCGATTGCCAGCGTCGCCATCCGCTATGCCGCGCCGGCGAAGCTCGACGACGCATTGCTGGTCGTCTCGCGGATGACGCAGGTCCGCGCCGCGAGCGTCGCCATTCATCAAAGGGTCATGCGCGACGGGCTTGTCTTGGCCGAGGCGGAATTGGTGGCGGCATTGGTCGCCCCCAATGGCCGCCCACGCCGCCAGCCGCGCGCCTGGATCGATATCTACGAACGCCTTGTCTGGCAGGGGGAAGCATGAATCCGGTGTTGACTATGGAGAGCGCGACGCTGTCGCCGATCCACTTGTTCCTCCAGGCCGACTGGGTGGTGAAGGGCGTGATGATCGGGCTGTTGCTCGCCAGCATCTGGACCTGGGCGCTGATCGTCGCGTTCTGGCGGCGGATCGGCAAGACGCGCAAAGGGATGACGCGGTTCGAGCGCGACTTCTGGAAGGCCGAGGATATCGACGTCTTCTACAAAGCGGAGGGCGAGAACGACCTGCCGTCGGCACGCGTGTTCGCGGCCGGCGTGACCGAGTGGCGGCGCTCGACCGCGGGCGGCACGATCGACAAGAGCGGCACGCGCGAGCGGCTGGCGACGACGATGGGCGCAGCGGTTGCGGGCGAGATCGACAAGCTGTCGGACCGGCTGAACGTGCTGGCGACGGTCGGCTCGGTCGCGCCGTTCGTCGGGCTGTTCGGCACGGTCTGGGGCATCATGCGGAGCTTCACCAGCATCGCCGCGGCGCAGAACACGTCGCTCGCGGTGGTGGCGCCGGGAATCGCGGAGGCACTGTTCGCAACCGCGATCGGCCTGTTCGCGGCCATCCCCGCGGTGATCGCGTACAACCGGTTCTCTCACGGCATCAATCGGATCGAGGCGAGCCTCAACCGGTTCGCAGACGGTTTCCACACCACCCTCTCGCGCCAATTGGACGGCTCGCGATGAGCGGCGCGCAAATCCTCCCCGGCACGGGGAGGGGGACCGCGACGCGCAGCGGCGTGGTGGAGGGGGTTCTCCACGCAGCACGGCGCCCGTGGAACGAGGCCCTCTACGCAACGCAGCGTTTGACGCACGCCCCCACCACCAGCTTCGCTGGTCCCCCTCCCCGCGTGCGGGGAGGATTTTAGGTGGCGATGAACCTTCCTTCCTCCCGTGGCCGTGGGCGGCGGGCGCCGATGGCGGATATCAACGTCACGCCGCTGGTCGACGTGATGCTGGTGCTGCTGATTATCTTCATGGTGACCGCGCCCTTGATGACCGCGGGCGTTCCGGTGAACCTCCCCGACGCGCGTGCGAAGGCGCTCGACCAGGAGCAGAAGCCCGTCGAGATCTCGATGGATGGCACCGGCGCGCTATTCATCGACAAGGATCAGGTGACGGACGACGCGTTGCCGGTGCGACTCGCCGCGATTGCTGCCAGCCGTGCAGTTGGCGACGAGCCGCAGGTGCTGCTGCGCGCGGACCGGAAGCTTGATTACGGGCGCGTGATGCGCGTGATGGGCGAACTCAACCGCGCTGGGCTGAACCGCGTCGCGCTGGTGACCGTCGAGGGTAATCAGAACTGATGGCGCTGGCCTGATGGATCGTTCGGAGAAGATCGGCTTAGGCGTTGCCGTCGTCGGGCATGTCGTGCTGTTCGGCTTGCTGTCGCTTAGCTTTCTCAGCGCGCCCGAACCGCCGAAGATCCAGCAGCAGCCGATCGACGTGAGCCTCGTGCCCGATGTCGCGCTCGAGGCGACCGCGCCGCAATCGGTGGAGACGCCGGCCGAGTCGGTCGCGCCGGACGAGGGCGCTCCCGAGGATGCCGCGCCGCCGGCCCCGCAAGAGGCTGAACCCGAGCCGAAGCCGGATCCCACACCGCCCGCGCCGCAGCCCAAGCCCGCGCCTCCGAAGCCGACACCCAAGCCCCAACCGGCACCGGAACCTGCGCCCAAGCCGCAGCCTAAACCCAAGCCTGCGCCACCAAAGCCCGCCGCCAAGCCGGCACCGGTGCCTAAGCCGGCCGAGAAGCCAAAGCCGGCGCCCGCCAAGGCCAAGCCGACCAAGCCCGCCCCGGAGAAATCGGCACCTGCGAAGACCGCGACGAAGTCGAAGGACTCTGCCGCAAAGTCGTCTTCGAGTGCGGCCAAGCCCGCCAAGCCGTCCTCGACCAAGGGCAGCGGCTCGACCGCCGAGGCCAAGACCTCGCGGCCACGCGGTTCGCGGCTCGGCGACAATTTCCTGAAGGGTCTGTCGGCCGATCCGTCGCCGAGCAAGTCGGAAGCGCCCAAGGCGGCCAAGCTCGGCGCGCAGGCGGCGGCGAACATCGGCTCGGCGATCTTGCGACAGGTACAGCCCTGCGCCAACCGCCAGGTCACGCCGGGGCCGGGCGCCGAGCGGATCCGCGTGACGATCAACCTGAAGCTCAATCGCGACGGCACGCTGAAATCACGGCCGACGATCAGCGGTCATGCCGGCGTCGACGACGACAACCGGCGCTATGTCGACCGCGTCGACGATCTGGCGATCGCGACCTTCGTCGGGTGTTCGCCGCTACGCGGTTTGCCCGACGACCTGTATGACGTGCAGAACGGCTGGAGCAATTTCAGCCTGCGCTACAAACTTCCCGGCTGAGGATGTCCGTTATGACTCGATCGATCCTGGGGTTTTTCCCTTTGCGCCAGCTGCTTCCAGTTGAGAAATACCACCCCGGCGAAGGCCGGGGCCCAATTGGGAAGGCCAACGTAATGATGCGCACCGCTCCCTCAGCGGCGTCCCCCAATTGGGCCCCGGCCTTCGCCGGGGTGGAGGTTGTGTTGGGTGGGCGTAAGGCTCGATCGATTCTTGCATCGGTTGGGCTGCTCGCGTTCGTCTCCGGTACCGCCAGCGCGCAGGACGCACCCGCGCCGGCACTCCAGCAAGCACCCGCTGACCCCGCTGCCCCAGCCCCGGCAGGCGATCAGTCCGGCGGACTCGTGGTCGACGTCACCGGCGGCATTTCCGCGCCAATGCCGATCGCGATCCCCGTCATGCCGACGTCCGCGGTCGTCTCCACGCCAGCAGGCTCGACCGACGTGCTCGGCCGCCAGCTCGCCGACATCGTCACCAACGACCTCCGCAACTCCGGCCTGTTCACGCCGCTCTCCCCCGGCCAGCTTCGTCCGGTCACCTTCCCCGAAGTCACCGCGCCAGGGTTCGACTATTGGGGCAGCACCGGCGCACAGGCACTCGTGCAGGGCTTCATCCGCGCCAACGGCGACGGCAACCTGACCGTCGGCTGCTACCTCTACGACGTATCGTCGAAGGCCGAACTGACCCGCACCGGATTCGTCGTACCGCCCTCAGACTGGCGTCGCGCGGGGCACAAGTGCGCCGACATGGTCTACACCCGCCTCACCGGCGAAGGCGCATATTTCGACAGTCGCGTCGTCTACGTGTCCGAGACCGGACCCAAGGGCCACCGGATCAAACGGCTTGCGATCATGGATCAGGACGGCGCCAATCACCGCTTCCTGACCAACGGCCAGTCGATCGTGCTGACGCCGCGGTTCGCGCCGAACCAGCAGTCGATCGTCTATATGAGCTATCTCAACAATCGCCCGGCGATCTATGTCTACGACATCGGCTCGGGCAAGCAGCGCCTGGTGGTCGCGAACGCGAACCTGACGTTTGCGCCGCGCTTCTCGCCGGACGGTCGCAACATCCTGTTCTCGATGGCGCAGGGCGGCAATACCGACGTCTACCGCGTGTCGTCGCAAGGGGGGACCCCACAACGCCTGACCAACTCTCCCGGGATCGATACCGGCGGCAGTTACTCGCCGGACGGCTCGAAGATCGTGTTCGAGAGCGATCGCTCTGGTGGCCAGCAGATCTACGTGATGAACGCAGACGGCTCGAACCAGCAGCGGATCAGCTTCGGCGGCGGGCGCTATGCCACGCCGGTGTGGAGCCCGCGCGGCGACCTGATCGCATTTACCAAGCTCGGGGGCGGCTTCCGCATCGGCATCATGAGCCCGAGTGGCGGCGGCGAGAAGCTGCTCACCAACGATTGGCAGGACGAGGGGCCGAGCTGGTCGCCGAACGGTCGCGTGATCAACTTCTATCGCTCGGGACGCGGCAGCGGCGGCAAGGCGGATCTCTGGTCGGTCGACCTGACCGGCGTCAACGAGCGCAAGATCCCGACGCCGCTGGACGGTTCGGATCCGGCATGGGGCCCCTTGCGGCCCTGAACCTGCTATGGGGACGTAACGGGGAATATGATTTTCTACGGGAGACTGTCTATGTCGAAGCTTTCCAACATCTTGCTCGCATGTACCGCGTTGATCGCCGTTTCGGGTTGCGCGAAGAAGCGTCCCGCCGTGTTGCCGCCCGCACCGGTCGACAACAATGCCGCTGTCGATCCCAATGCGGGCCAGAACAACGGCAATGTCGACGGCGCGATCGTGCCGGGGTCGGATGCCGATTTCCAGCGCTCGGTCAGCTCGAACACGGTGAATTTCGGGCTCGACATGTACGACATCGATCCGACCGCACGCGCGATCCTCGACAGCCAGGCGCAGTGGCTGGCGAAGTTCCCGAACCAGCGCATCACGATTGAAGGCCATGCCGACGAGCGTGGCACGCGCGAGTATAACCTCGCGCTCGGCGATCGTCGTGCGAACGCGACCAAGAACTATCTGGCCGCCAAGGGCGTTTCGTCGTCGCGGATGACGACGATCAGCTACGGCAAGGAGCGCCCGGTAGCGATGGGGTCGGATGATCAGAGCTGGGCGGCGAACCGTCGGGCTGTGACGGTGGTGCTGAACTAAGATTTGTCGCGGCAGTCCCTCTCCCCTCCGGGGAGAGGGAAGGAGGAGCCACTTGGCGACGGGAGGGTGAGGGGCTGTTGGGACGGAAGGTCCGAGCCTCGAGCCCCTCACCCTCCCACGTGCAAGAGCCCGCGGGCCCCTCCCTCTCCCCGGTGGGGAGAGGGTAAGTGGCTCAGCCCAGCGCCTTGTCGAGCAGTTTCGCCAACCGAATACCCCCGCGGCGGATTTCTTCGCGCGACACCGGGACCATCTTCGCGATCGTCGCATCGTCCATCTTCACCCGCGCCGGCACTGTACCGCACGCGTCGCCGCCAAGCGCCGCCGCATACGCCGTATGCGCGGCTTCCCAGGATTCACGGCTCCAGTCGGTAACCGTCCCCGCGCCGATCTTCGTTCGCTCGGCCGCCGGATAGCGCCTTACCAGAGAGGGCGGCGTCGAGATCGCGCGCTCCGCCAGCGGTCCGTCCCAGATCGAATGCAGGTTGAACCGCGCGGGGCCATAGATCCCGTAATCCGCCTTCACGTCGTTGCCGCCCTTGTCGTGCCGGTCGCCCGCGTGGAGCGGCTGATGCAGATCGCCGACGAAGTGGATCAGGAACGCCAGCGCCTGGACGCGGTCCTTCGGCGAAGTGGTGCGATCCCTCAGCAGCGTCACGTCGCGGTCGATCTGGACCGAGACGCAATTGCCGTCCTTGCACGCGGGCGTCAGGTCAAACGGCGCGCAGACGTCGGCATCCTGGAAATGCCAGGTATAGGCGAACCCGAACCGCGACTTGCCGTCGGCGGTCTTGAGCGGCTTGATGCAGTCGGCCCAGACGCTGGCCTCCTCGATCGTGCCGGCCGGACACTCGGGCGTGCCGAGCAGCGCCTGTTGCGCGAGCAGCTTGCGGATCGCAGCCTTGGTCTTCGGCGTGACGTTGGCATAGGCAATCTGCGCGACGGTCTGGTGGCCGTACTCCCAGAACGCGGTGGCGGGGGAGGCGAGGCCGAGCAGAGCCGCGGCGGCGAGGAGATAGCGCTTCATGCCGGCTCGTTAGCGTAGATCGCGACGGTCCGGCTACCCTCGGACGACGCGCGTCCGCGGTACATGCCGATGGTGTTGAAACCCCACGCCATGTCGCCGTCCGGCCCCGCGACGATCACCCCGCCGGTGCCGCCAAGCGCCTTCACTTCGGCCAGCACCGCATCGGCGGCGATCTGGAGCGACTCGCCCGACAGGCGCACGCGCGCGGCGATCTCGTGGCCGACGCCGACGCGAAGGAAGAACTCGCCCGAGCCGGTGCAGGACACGGCACACGCACGATCGTCTGCAAACGTGCCTGCGCCGATCACCGGGGTATCGCCGATTCGGCCCCAGCGCTTGCCGGTGACGCCGCCGGTCGAGGTGGCGGCGGCGACATGGCCATGCGTATCGCAAGCTACCGCGCCGACGGTGCCGTATTTCATGTCGACGTCGAACCCGCCGCCATCGGTCTGGAACTCCGCGAACTGGCGACGCCGTTCGTCGGTGGCGAACCAGTCCGCATCGGCTTGCGGCAATTCCCGATCGCGGGAGAATGCGTCGGCGCCCTTGCCGGCGAGGAAGACGTGGCGGCCGTCGTCGAGGATCGCGCGGGCTAGGCCAACGGGGTTGCGCGTGGCGGTGGCTGCGGCAACGGCCCCCGCCGCCCGCGTGCGACCGTCCATGATCGCGGCGTCGAGCTCCAGCGTGCCGTCATGCGTGAAGACCGCGCCGCGCCCCGAGTTGAAGTGCGGGTCGTCCTCCAGCACGCGGACCGCCGCCTCGACCGCATCCAGCGCGCTACCGCCGTCCGCCAGCACCTTCGAGCCCGTGTCGAGCGCGCGCGACAGGCCGGCTCGCGCGCCTGCATCCTGCTCGGGCGAGACCATCTCGCTGTCGAGTTTGCCGGCGCCGCCGTGGATGACGAGGGTCCAGGTCATGCTTAATCTTTCGAGGGTAGGGCGCGGAGGCCGATGAGGGGACGGAGCGGCGCGATGCTGCGGCCGATGACGTAGAACGCAATGCAGCCGATCGTCGTCGCGACGAGCAGGCATGCGAACTCCGCCCAGCCTGGGAGACCGGCGGGGAGGAGCGCATACATCACGAGAACGATGATCGTCTGGTGGATCAGGTAGAAGGGGAACACCGCTTCGGTCAGCACCGGGCGCCAGCGATGGTCGCGGTTCCAGTGGCGTTCGGCGATCCCGATCAGCGCGATGATCGCGCCCCATTGCTCGAGCGCGTGCGCGACGCCGTAGGGCATGTAGACCCAGCGCGGCGCTTCGATGTCGCCCGGCCAGTGCAGTTCGACGGTGATGATGAAGACGTAGCCGAGCACCGCCGCGACCGCGCCCGGTTTCCACCATCGCGCGATCGCCGCCATCGCGGCTTCGGACCGCGCAAGCCCGAAGCCGAACAGGAAGGCGGGGAAATAGGTGACGTGCGCGACCCAGTCGCCGACCAGCTCCTGCGTCTCGGCGGCCATCTGGAACCACCAGGCGTGGACGAAGATCAGCCACGCGACCGGCAGCACTAGGGCGCCCCAGCCGCCGAACACCCGGTCGAACGCGCGTTGCAGCCAGTCGCCGCGCACGACGATCAGCCCGAGCGTCAGGACCGCGGTATAGGCCCAGAGATAGACCACGAACCAGAGGTGGTTCCAGGTCGGCAGCGACAGCCCGGCGAGCGTGTCGAAGCGGAAATAATCGTGGCTCCAGAACATCCAGTAACTGCCGGCATACGCGTGCTTGGTGACCAGCTCGACCCAGGGTTGCGGCGGGACAATGACGACGATCCCGAACAGCAAAGGCACCAGCAGCCGGGAACAGCGATTGGCGAAGAACCCGCCGACGCCGCGCGACCGGGCGAGCAGCGCGCGGCTGGCATAGCCCGAGACGACGAACAGCAGCGTCAGCCGCCACGCGTTGCTAGCCAGCATCGGCAGCCGCACCCAGTCCTCGACATGGAGCGACTTCACATGGAAGTTCCACGGCACGAAGACCATGCCGATATGGTAGAGGATCAGCAGCGCGAACGCACCGATCCGCAGCCAGTCCATGCCATAATGCCGCGTCATCGCGCGGCCCTACGGGGCGGGGAGCGGGGCCGCAAGCGTCGGGCGGCTAAGGCGTTCCCCGCGCCGGTTCACGCCTTCATGCGCGGCGTACCCATGAAGTCGCGCTTGCCGATCGGCACGCCCTGCGCGCGCAGGATCGCGTAGGCGGTGCTGGCGTGGAAGTAGAAGTTGGGCTGCGAGAACGAGAGCAGGAAGTTCGCGCCGGTGAACGGCATGACGAACGTGCCGAACTCGAAGGTGGTGTCGTTGTCCGCGAGCGCATCGAAGGTGTCGCGGTCGATCCCCTCCAGCGTAGCGATCGCGTCGCGCATCACCTTGTGGAGACCCGCAAAATCGGTAGGCCAGGCCGAGCGGTCGGGCGCGAAAGTGCCGGCGCGGACGCCTTCGATCCCGCCGACCGAATGCCCAGCGCAGGCCTTAACCTGGTAGCCGAACGGCAGCATGTCGTCGGCGAGCTTCGCGTCGATCAGCGTCGCGGGTTCGATACCGCGCTCGACGGCGAACGCTTCCGCCTTGTCGAGCAGCGCGTCGACCGCACGGAGAATCTGGAGGTTCGAGGGAATCGTCGCATCGTACAGGGACAGGGTCATCGCGTTCGCTCCTAAAGCCGTGCGCCGCTATGGCTGACGATCGCTACTCCGGCCAGCGATGTTCCGTTCCAGCGCGCAAGTCGCTATATAGGCCTTGAACTCCCGAGGAATTCCCATGTCCCTTCGTCCCTGGCGCGATATCACCCGCCGCAAGAGCCGCCAGATCATGGTCGGCAACGTCCCCGTCGGCGGCGATGCGCCGGTCACGGTGCAGACGATGACCAACACGCCGACCGACGACGTGCGCGCGACGGTCGACCAGATCCGCCGCTGCGAGGACGCGGGCGTCGACATCATCCGGGTGAGCTGCCCCGACGTCGAATCGACCGCTGCGCTCAAGCAGATCGTCCGCGCCAGCCGCGTGCCGATCGTCGCGGATATCCATTTCCACTACAAGCGCGCGTTGGAAGCCGCCGATGCGGGCGCGGCGTGCCTGCGGATCAACCCCGGCAATATCGGCTCCGCGGCGCGTGTGAAGGAGGTCGTCGATGCGGCCAAGTCCAATGGCTGCGCGATCCGGATCGGCGTCAACGGCGGTTCGCTCGAGCGGCATCTGCTCGAGAAATACGGCGAGCCTTGCCCCGATGCGCTGGTCGAGTCGGCGATGGATCACATCAAGCTGCTGCAGGACCACGACTTTCACGAGTTCAAGGTCGCGGTGAAGGCGTCCGACCTGTTTCTCGCGGTGGCGGCGTACCAGCAGCTCGCCGAGCAGGTCGATTGCCCGCTGCATCTCGGCATCACCGAGGCGGGCGGGTTCGTCGGCGGCACGGTGAAGTCGGCGATCGGGATGGGCAGCCTGCTCTGGTACGGCATCGGCGACACGATCCGCGTCTCGCTTTCGGCCGAACCGGAGGAGGAAGTCCGCGTCGGCTTCGAGATCCTCAAGGCGCTCGGCATCCGCAACCGCGGCGTCCGCGTCGTGTCGTGCCCGTCGTGCGCGCGCCAAGGCTTCGACGTGATCCGCACCGTGCAGGCGCTTGAGGAGCGATTGCAGCATATCCGCACGCCGATGTCGCTGTCCGTGCTCGGCTGCGTCGTAAACGGCCCGGGCGAAGCGCGCGAAACCGACATCGGCATCACCGGCGGCGGCAACGGCAAGCACATGGTGTATCTGTCGGGGGTGACCGACCACCACGTCCAGGACGCCGACATGGTCGACCATATCGTCCGGCTGGTCGAGGCGAAGGCGGCTGAGATCGAGGCGGCGGACGAGGCGATGGCTGCACTGGTGCCTGTGGCCGCGGAATAATGGGCTTTCGGGTTTCTTGGATGGCGGTAAGCGGCGTGAACTCGGATGCGTTGCTGGCGCATTTCGGATTTCGGGATACCGGAGTGCTTGATGCAGCGAACGAGGCGCTCTTTTCTATCGCCGAACTTGCGACCGGCTGGACTGTGTTATGGTCCAATGACGAAGCCTTTGCCAGTGATGAGACGGCGGCTCTATTGTCGCAGTACGGGCCCGTGCTCGCGGTATGCGTCAACGAAACATGCATGCACTCGACTGCTGTTATGTTCGAAAACAAAACTTCGCGCTGGCGTTTGCATCACGAGGGGGACAAGGTCCTTGATCACTTAGTTATCGAAGGCAATCTTCCGTTTCAGGCTTCGGCTATGATCGCTGATTTGCGAGCAAAGCAGGCGCACGCGACGGATGTAGATTTTATGTTTGATATTCCGCTTGAGGTCGCTCGCTCGATCTGCGGATTTAAGCATGATCTAACAGAGCTAGACGGGATTGAGCCGGCCTTCACAGTCGTAGAAGCTGGAGGGCAAAGGCGACAAACTGGCTTGTGGAACCGCCTGATGGGGCGTTGAACTTGCTGCCGCCGGTCATGTTCGGAGCCGGCCGTTGTCAATGACGGCACGCACCGTTTCCCCAGCTTTGGCCTTCGCGATCGCCGCGCTGGGCATCGGCCTGTTCTCCATGATGGATGCGGTGATGAAGTTGCTCGTGCTGGCGATCGGCGTCTATAACGCGCTGCTCTGGCGGCAGATGATCAGCGTCGGGCTCGGTGCGGTCGCGTGGAAGCTCGGCAATAGCGGGCGGCCGAGCGGGCGCGCGCTGAAGCTGCATCTGGCGCGCGGACTGGTGACCACTGCGATGGCGGTGCTGTTCTTCTGGGGGCTCGCGCGCGTGCCGATGGCGCAGGCGATTTCGCTGACCTACATCGCGCCGATCCTCGCGCTGTTGCTCGCCGCAGTGACGCTGGGCGAGCGCGTCGGGTGGAAAACGTTCGTCGCGTCGATCGCTGCGCTTGGCGGCGTGCTGGTGGTGGTGATCGGGCAGGGGCGCGAGGTGCCTGGGCCCGAGACGTTCCATGGTACGCTCGCGATCCTCGGCTCGGCGGTGCTGTATGCGGTCAACCTCGTTATCGCGCGATTGCAGAGCCAGGCCGCGCGGCCAGGGGAGATCGCGTTCTTCCAGGCGCTCGTCATCACCGCGACGCTTACGTTGGCGGCGCCCTGGCTGGCGGTGGTGCCCGAGGCGGCGCAGTGGCCCAAGCTCATACTCGCCGCCGGCCTGGCGACCTCGTCGCTGTGGCTGCTCGGCTGGGCCTATGCGCACGGCGATACCGGGTTCCTGGCGACCACCGAATACACGTCGTTCGTCTATGCCGCGGCGCTGGGTTTCCTGGTGTTCGGCGAACGGGTATCGGCGTTCACGCTGGCGGGTGCGGCGATCATCGTCGTCGCGTGCCTGTACGCGGCGCG
The DNA here is from genome assembly GCF_003688625.1 of Sphingomonas sp. PP-CE-3A-406. Classification (GTDB taxonomy): domain Bacteria; phylum Pseudomonadota; class Alphaproteobacteria; order Sphingomonadales; family Sphingomonadaceae; genus Sphingomonas. The sequence continues at coordinate 11,890 of NZ_RCWY01000003.1, read as the reverse complement.
GCGGCGTGACATCGCGCAGACATCGATCGAGGCTAGTGCATGACCGTCATCCGTTCCGCCACCGTCGCCGATGTCGGCACTATCCTGCGCTTCGTCCGCGAACTCGCCGCGTTCGAGCGCGAGCCGGATGCGGTCGAGGCGACCGAGCCGATGCTGACGGAGGCGTTGTTCGGCGAGCGGCCCGCCGCAGAGGCGGTGATCGCGGAGACTGCGCAAGGCCCCCTCGGGTTCGCGCTGTTCTTTCACAATTTCTCGACGTGGACGGGCCAGCGCGGGCTGTATCTCGAGGATCTGTACGTCACACCGGGTTCGCGCGGGCAGGGGGTCGGCGGCGCGCTGCTGGCGCATCTGGCCGGCGTGGCGCTCGATCGCGGATGCGCGCGGTTCGAATGGTCGGTGCTCGACTGGAATGCCGATGCGATCGCGTTCTATCGGAAAGTCGGCGCGGTCGGGATGGAGGACTGGACGATCCAGCGGATGTCCGGGGATGCGCTGGTGAGGTTGGCGGGGCGGTAGCCCTATCGTCATGCCGGACTGGTTCCGGCATCCACCGTTCCGCACACTCGATGGTTTCGATCGTGCGGAACGGTGGACCCCGGAACAAGTCCGGGGTGACGAGGCCTGCGTAACGGCGGCGCTTACCGCCCTGCGGCGTCGTCCGAATTCATCGGCTCCTTGCCCTTCGCCTTCTCGGCCTCATAGCGCTCGATCGCCTCGATCGTGACGCGCTTGGCTTCCTCGGCGTCGCCCCACTTGCCGACGCGGACCCACTTCGTCTTCTCGAGGTCCTTGTAGTGCGTGAAGAAGTGCTCGATCTGCTCGAACACGATTTCGGGCATGTCGGCACGCTCGCCGATGTTGGCGTAATACGGGAACACCGCATCGACCGGCACGCAGACGAGCTTCTCGTCGCCGCCGGCTTCGTCCTCGAGGTTCAGCACCGCGATCGGCCGCGCGCGGACGACGCAGCCTGGGATGAACGGCGAGCGCGCGATCACGAGTGCATCCAAAGGATCGCCATCGGGGCTGAGCGTATGCGGCACGAAGCCGTAGTTCGCCGGATAGCGCATCGGCGTGTGGAGGATGCGATCGACGAACAGCGCGCCCGATGCCTTGTCGAACTCGTACTTCACGGGCTCGCCGCCGGTCGGCACTTCAATGATGACGTTCAGGTCCTCGGGCGGGTTCTTGCCGGTCGGGATGAGATCGATACGCATGGCGGTCCTTTCGATATGACGATGCCGGCGCTTCTCGTCAGGGAGAGCCGCCGGCACCGATAGATTTCAAAGGCTCAACGCGGCGTCAGCAGCTTGTCGAGCCCGCCTTCCCCTGTACCGACCTTCTGGAGGCGCGGATAGCGCGGCCCGTCATGGTAATCGAGCGTGATGTCCCGGAATCGGTCGTTGTTCTTCACAGTCAGGCGAATCGGCGCCTTCGTTCCCCGCGCCGCGAGGATCGCCGCCTTGATCCGATCGGACGAATAGGCCTCGCTGTTGACCGCCTCGATTTCGGTGCCGACGTCGAGGCCGGCCTTGAACGCGGGGCTGTCCCAGATCGATGTGGTGACCACGCCCTCCTTGTTGATCACCAGCCCTAGCGAATAGCTGACATCGGTGCCGCGGGTCTTCTCGACCTGCTTCAGATACGGGCTCTGCTCGGGGCCGTAGACCAGCTTGTAGCCGTTCATCGCGAAGCCGTTGATCGGCGCGGGCTTGCCCGTCTCGGTCAGCCGCGTGTCGAGGAATGTCGCCCAGTCATAGGGGACGATACCGTTCAGCGTCTTCGCGACGTCTGCGAAGGTGTAGGTCAGCTCGCCGTAATCACCGTCGCGGACGCCGAAGAACGCTTTTGCGAAATCGTCGATCGACTTGGTGCCGTTCGACTTCTGGCGGAGCATCGCGTCGACCTCCATCCAGACCATCAGGCCCTCGTTGTAGTAATCCTCCGAACGCTGCCAGCTGGTCCAGCCCTTCGGTTTCCGCGCCGAGATCACCGGGTCATTCGTCGTGTCGATCAGCGGGCGCCATTCACGACCCTTCGCGCTGTCGTAGATGCCCAGGATCGCGGCATAGCCGTCGAGCGTGTCCTGCTTGCTGACCAGCCCCGAGCGCGCCTGGAGCACATAGCCCCAGAACTGCGTCTGGCCTTCGTACACCCACAGCAGCGAATCGCGCATCGGCGTGCGGAAGTCTGGGGTCCACAGGTCGGCGCCGCGGCGGAACTTGCCGTCCCAGCTGTGCGTGAACTCGTGCGGCAACAGGTTGCGCGCCGCGGCGCCCGTATCCCATTCGGTGAAATATCCCGGCTTCACGCCATCCTCGGAACTGCGGTGATGTTCGAGGCCGATCCCGCCGAGCAGATCGCTGATCGACAGCAGGAAGTGGTAATGATCGTAATGCTGCGCGCCGAAAGTCTTGGCGGCCTGGTCGACGAGGCGCTTGTGCGCGTCGATCTGTTCGGTCTTGGCGGCGAGCTGGTCGGGGCTGTCGGCGAAGACGTCGAGATCGACCTTCGGGCTGAGCGGCCAGACCCTGCCGTATTTACCCGCCAGCGTCGGCGAATCGACGAGGATCTCGTAGTTGGTGGTGTCGTAGCTGTAGGTCGATCCCGAGACCTTCGCCGGCACCGCACCCGCGGCGGTCCAGCCGGTCGGATAGGTGACGGTCATCTTGATCGGGATCTGGCGCGTGAAATAGCCCGCCGGATACAGGCTGACGAGGTTCGGCTCGAGGCTGACCATCGTCGGCGTCATCACGACCCTGCCCTGATCGCCCTTGGTCGCCGACACGAACTGGAACTCGGCGACGAGGGTCTTCGCACCGGTCGGCACATCGATGTGGAACGCGAAGACGTCGACCGGATCGCGCGTCCAGGGCACGATCTTGCCGTTCGCGCGGATCACGAGGCCCGCGAGCTTCTCGATCTCGCCACGGGGAGAATGTGCGCCGGGCAGCCACTTAGGATAGAGCAGCGCCATCGGGCCCGACTTGGCGACCGGAATCGTCTCCTTCACGCGAAAGATGCCGCGCTCGGTATCGGTCGCATCGACGTCGAGCAGCAGCGTGCCGGGGTAGGGCGTGTCGACTGCATCGGGGATCGTGTCGACGAACGGCACCGGCTGCGGCGCGGTGTTGCCCGCGGGGACCTGCGCAAATGCGGGAGCGGCGGACGCGAGCAGGGATGCGACGATAAGCTTGCGGATCAAGGAAGGGCCTTCCGGCTGAGAGACGATGACACGAGGTGTAATCGCGATAAAGGGCAGCCGTCCAGTCCTTTACGGGGTGCGGTCCTAGTCCCTGCGCTCGCCAAATTCCTTCCCGTCATCCTGACGAAAGTCAGGACCCAGAGCCACATGGTGCAGCGCCCGTAACCCTGGGTCCTGACTTTCGTCAGGATGACGGAGTGGGTAGGCAGAGCTCAGCCAGCACTCCCGAGCACGTTGATCGTGAACGCCAGCACGCCGATGTTAAACACGAACGCCGCCATGCACTGGCCGAGCGCCGCCTTGCGCACCCGCCGCGAGGTGATCTGTACGTCGGAGGTCTGGAACGTCATCCCCAGCGTGAACGCGAAATAGGCGAAATCCCAGTAGTCGGGCTCGTCGCAGCTCGGAAAGTCGAGGCCCTTGGCATCCTTCCCGTCGGGATCGTCGACATAGAACAGATGCGCATAGTGCAGCGTGTAGATCATGTTCGAGAACAGCCACGCGAGCGCCAGCGTCGTGATCGTCAGCGCGATCCCGACCGCATCGTTCTTGCCCTGCAATTCCTTCGCCACCGCGACGAGGATGACGAGCATGATCGTCCCGCTGAACCCGAGCAGCACCGCGCGGTTGGCGTCGTTCTCTTCCGCCGCGCGGCGCATGCGCTCGGCGGTGGCATTGCGGAACAAGGTCGAGACCGCGATCAGGAATACGACCGCGGCGACGTCGAACGCGGCCATCGTGCCGCGCCCGAGCCCGAAGCGCGGGATCATCGCGGCGAGGCCGATCGCGAAGACCAGCACGAACAGGATGAAGCGCGGCGGGGCAACGCGTTGGCCGAGACCCCAATATCTGGCTTTTTCAGTCATGCCACAGCGCTAGCGCTTCGTGGGCACGTCGCCTAGATACGCGCGCATCATGGCTAAGATTGAAACCCCGCGCCGCATCCGTGGCACCCAGGACATTTTCGGCGACGAGCAGCGCCGGTTCGCGCATGTCCTGTCGACGTTCGAGAAGGTGCGGGCGCTGTATTGCTTCCAGCGGATCGATATCCCGGTGTTCGAGTCGACGGCGGTGTTCGCACGCTCGCTCGGCGAGACGACCGATGTCGTGTCGAAGGAAATGTACACGTTCGAGGATCGCGGCGGGGATTCGCTGACGCTCCGCCCCGAGTTCACCGCCGGTATTGCCCGCGCCTATCTGACCGAAGGCTGGCAGCAGTTCGCACCACTGAAGCTCACCACCAGCGGCCCGGTGTTCCGCTACGAGCGCCCGCAAAAGGGGCGGTTCCGCCAGTTCCACCAGATCGACGCCGAGGTGATCGGTGCGGCCGAGCCGGCGGCGGACGTCGAGCTGCTCGTGCTCGCGGACCAATTGCTGCGCGAACTCGGCATTTCAGAGGGCGTGACGTTGCAGCTCAACACGCTGGGCGACGCGACGACGCGCGATGCGTGGCGCGAGGCGCTGGTCGCGCATTTCGAGGCGCACCGCGGAGAGCTGTCGGAGGACAGCCTGACGCGGCTTGAGAAGAACCCGATGCGGATCCTCGACTCGAAGGACCCCCGCGACCGCCCGATCGCCGACAGCGCGCCGGATATCGATGCGTATTTGACCCCCGAGGCACGCGCGTTCTTCGAGGCGGTGACCGCCGGGCTCGATGCGGCAGGCGTCGCATGGGAGCGCAACGCGCGGCTGGTCCGCGGTCTCGATTACTACCGCCACACCGCGTTCGAGTTCGTGACCGACCGGTTGGGCTCGCAGGGGACCGTGTTGGCGGGCGGGCGGTATGACGGGCTGATCGGCTCGCTTGGCGGGCCCGAGACGGCCGGCGTGGGCTGGGCTGCGGGTGTCGAGCGGTTGGCTATGCTCCTGGAAGAACCGGGAACTCTAGTTCCTGAAGTAACTGTCATCCCAGAATCGGCTCAAGCAGAACTGGTAGCTACGCGACTTCTTGCAACGTTGCGTATGGCTGGGTTGCGGGCGGACATGCCTTTCCGAGGAAACGCAAAAAGGCGATTCGAGCTCGCAGCCAAAACTGGATCGCTAAGCCGTTTGATAGTGACTGCTCCGCGGGTGGGGCCGACGGGATTACCAAACGTGGGTATTTCCGTGCGCGCCAATCATGAACACGAGGGTGGCGATCATCAGATCGAACGGGTTCTGAACCCGCTTCGCAATAATTTTTCGGTAAGCAGCGATTTAACTGCACCGAGAGGTTCTCAGTTCGACGCGGTTATTGAGCCTTGGGAAGCATGACCCAGATCTCCCCCGACCGCATCCGCGCGATCGAGGCGCGGCGTGACGAGCTCCAAGCTCTGATGTCGACCGGCGATCTCCCGTCGGACCGCTTCGTCGCGGTATCGAAGGAATATGCCGAGCTCGAACCCGTAGCCCAAGCCGCCACCGAAGTGCGCCGGTTGCGGCAGGAGGCGGAGAGCCTCGCGTTCATGGCCGAGGATGCCGACGACGAACTGCGCGCGATGGCGTCGGACGAGCTGCACGAGAACCGCACGCTGCTCGAGACCGCGGACCGCAAGCTCGCGCTCGCGCTGTTGCCGCGCGATTCCGCCGACGAGCGCTCGGCGATGCTCGAGGTCCGCGCTGGCACCGGTGGCGACGAAGCGGCGCTGTTCGCGGGCGACCTGTTCCGGATGTACCAGCGCTATGCCGAATCGCAGGGCTGGCGGGTCGAGATGATCTCCGGATCGTCGTCCGACGCGGGCGGCTTCAAGGAAGTCGTCGCCAGTGTCACCGGCCAAGGCGTGTTCGCCAAGCTTAAGTTTGAGAGCGGCGTCCACCGCGTCCAGCGCGTGCCGACGACCGAGGCGGGCGGCCGAATCCACACCTCGGCGGCGACCGTCGCGGTGCTGCCCGAGGCGGAGGAGGTCGACGTCAAGATCGACGACAAGGACCTGCGCATCGACGTCTATCGCTCGTCGGGCCCCGGCGGCCAGTCGGTCAACACGACGGACTCCGCGGTGCGGATCGTCCACATCCCGACCGGGCTGACCGTGATTCAACAGGACGAGAAGTCGCAGCACAAGAACAAGGCCAAGGCTTTGCGCGTGTTGCGGACGCGGCTGTACGAGGCGGAGCGCGATCGGTTGCACGCCGAGCGCGCGGGCGCGCGGAAGTCGATGGTCGGCTCGGGTGACCGGTCTGAACGCATCCGCACGTATAATTTCCCGCAAGGTCGCGTGACCGATCACCGCATCAACCTGACGCTCCACCGCTTGCCGGAGATCGTCGCGGGCGAGATGGACGAACTGATCGGCGCGCTGGTCGCGCAGGACGAAGCGGACCGCCTGGCGCAGCTCGATGGCTAAGCTTTCCCCAACCGCAAAGGCATTCCCCTTCCGCTTGCGGGAGGGGTTAGGGGAGGGGCTTCCCGCTAAGGGCATCGCTCGGTGACAGCCCCTCCCCCGACCCCTCCCGCAAGCGGGAGGGGAGCAGTGAGGACGGCGATCGCAACCGCCGCTGCGCAGTTCACCTTCTCCGCCACCCCGCGCCTCGACGCGGAACTCCTCATGGCGCACGCACTCGGCGTCGACCGCAACGCGATCCTCCTCGACCCGGATCGCTACGCCGTCCCCGAGACCTTCGCCGCGCTCGTCGACCGCCGCCTCAATCACGAGCCGATCGCCTACATCACTGGCACCCGCGGCTTCTGGTCGATCGACCTCGCCGTCGGCCCCGGCGCACTCGTCCCCCGCGCCGACAGCGAAACCCTCCTGATTGCAGCCCAAGCGCACTTCGTCGGCCGCGCCCCCGCAACAATACTCGACCTCGGCACCGGCCCCGGCACCTTGCTCCTCGCCGCGCTCGACGAATGGCCCGCGCAAGGCCTCGGCGTAGACTATTCCCCCCAAGCGCTCGCCTACGCCCACGCCAACGCCGCAACCCTCGGCGTCACCGACCGCGCGCGCTTCATCCGCGGCAGCTGGGCCAGCGCGATCGTCGGCCAGTTCGACCTGATCCTCGCCAACCCCCCCTACATCGCCACCGACGAACGCCTCGCAGCCGAAGTCCACGACCACGAACCCCACGCCGCGCTCTTCGCCGGCGCAGACGGGCTCGACGACTACCGCATCCTCGCAAAGCAACTCCCCGCGCTGATCGCCCCCGGCGGCGCGGCGGTGATCGAGATCGGCTCGACGCAGGCTCCCCCCGTCACCGCGTTGCTCGAAGCGCAGGGCCTGCACGTCGCGCTCCATCACGACTATGGCGGCAACGCGCGTGCGTTAGTGGCAACCCACGCCCCCGCGACTTGAACAATATGGCGCTAAACCTCACATTTCGCTTGTAGTAGGTCCCTTGCGGACGCTATCACGCGGGCAGGGGCACGCACTCTCGACGATTGGTCGGTTTAGAGCGATGACCCGCATCCTTCGCTTTGAGGTCGCTGCAGTCCGGCGGCCCTGGCAAGTTCGACGCACCGATCTCGTCTAGATCATCGGTGCGCGACGGGGGTTTGCACCGCATTTCGGAGCACGACCAGATTTTGGTTCGACGACTGAGGACACAAGCTTGATCAACAACCGGCAAGCCGGCCGCCGTCGCGGTCGTGGCAACAATAATAATGGCGGCGGCGGTAGTGGTGGCGGTCAACGCCAGGGTGGCGGCGGCGGCGGCCAGGGTGGTCGCGATACCGGCAACCGCATCGACAGCCGCGCGCGCGGCAACGCGAGCCAGCTGTACGAGAAGTACAAGAACCTCGCGCGCGACGCGCAGCAGCAGGGCGACCGCGTCAACATCGAATATTACCTCCAGTTCGCGGATCATTATTTCCGCGTCCTGAGCGAAACCCGCGCCCGCTTCGAAGAGAGCCAGCCACAGGCGCAGCAGCAGCCGCGCCGCCAGCAGCCGTTCGATCTCGACGGCGACGACGATTACGGCGACGAGGGCGAACCGATCCGCTCGGGCGAGCAGCAGGGTACGCCCGAGCAGTCGCGCAGCGAGAACGGTGGCCAGCAGAACGGCCAGTACCAGAACGCGCCCCGCCAGAATCGTGAGGGCCAAAATCGTGAGAACCAGGCTCGCGACAACCAGAATCGCGAGGACCGCCCTCAGCGTGACGATCGTCCGCAGCGCGAAGAGCGTCCGCGGTATGAGAACAACCGCTATGAGGGGCAGCGCAACGAGGCTCAGCCTCGCAACGAGGGCCAGCGCGAAGACCGCGTCCGTGGCGACAACCCGCGCAACCAGCGCAACGCCCCGCGTGACGTCCAACCACGCGACGACCGCAACGGCGAGGAGCAGGGCCAGGCTCGTGAAGCGCAGGCGCGTGAGACTCAGCAGCGCGAGACGCAGCCCCGCGACGAGCAGGTCCGCGAGCCCCGCGGCGAGTACCGCGACACGCCGCAGCGCGAGACGGTCCGCCGCACGCCCCGCGTGAGCGCGCCGGTCGCCAACGCCAACCAGGATTCGGAAGCCGACGCGGTTCGTTCGGTAACCGAATCCACCGAGCAGGCGGCGCAGTCGACCGAAGCCGTCGAGACGACGATACCCGTCGCCGCGACCGAGGAGCAGCCCCGCCGTCGCGGTCGCCCGCGCCGCGATCGCAGCCTCGACGCACCTGTAGCGCAAGATCAGGGCGGGCAGGACGAGCACGCCCCGACTGCGTTCGACGCGGATCGCCTGCCGCCGTCGCTCGGCATCTCGGCCACGGTCGCCCCTGCACCATCGCCGGCACCCGCAGCCGAAGCGGCTCCTGCCGACACCGTTGCCGAGGAAAAGCCCCGCCGCCGCCGCGTTCGCGCGGTACCGGACGAAGTTCAGGCTGGCTGAACCTCGCGCCGACGTCGGTCCGAGGATTGAAAAGGCCGGTACCGCTTCGCGCGGTGCCGGCCTTTTTCGTCGTTGGGGTTTTCCGGCAGGTGGATGGCTAATCGCCTCCCCCACCCGCTTGCGGGAGGGGCTGGGGGGTGGGCTCCCGCCATCCGCGTCCGCACTGGTCGAGATCGCGTGCCCACCCCCAACCCTCCCGCAAGCGGGTGGGGGGAAGAATGTACGCCATTTTAGCGCCGGCTTGCCTCAGTCGATCCGGGTAACGTCCTCGTCGTGCCCGCTGCCCGAACTGAGAAACGCGAGCCCCATCAGCAGGCCGGCCATCATCACCGATCCGCCAACCCCGCCGATTACCGCCAGCATCGTCACCAAATGCAGCGGCCCTTGGATATGCGCCATCGCCGCGATGATCGCCGCGACGCACACTGCGGCGGCTAGCACCATCCACGCCATGATGTCCCGGAACCGCGCCCAGGCAAACGCGGCATAGTCCGGGTCGTCCAGGCCGGGCGGCAAGTCGCTCATCGCTTCCCATTGCCGCGCAAACATGGTTTCTTCAATCCACGCGCTACAAAGACGCAAGAGATGGAGAGGCGAACATGACGATCGCGGCAATCCTGAGCGGCAAGGATGCAGGGGACGTCCTCTCGCTGCATCCCGATTCGACGGTGGCGGATGCGGTGGCGTTGCTCGCGGAAAAGCGGATCGGCGCGGCCCCAGTGATCGAGAACGGCCAGGTGGTCGGCATCTTCTCCGAACGCGACGTCATCCACTGCCTGCAATCGGACGGTGCCGCCGCGCTGGCGCGTCGGATCGGCGACGTGATGACCACCGCGGTGAAGTCGATCGGCCCCGCCGAGTCGGCGATCGGCGCGCTGTCGTTGATGACGCAGCGCCGGATCCGCCATCTGCCGGTGATCGACGGCGATACGCTGGTCGGGTTCGTCTCGATCGGCGATCTCGTCAAATACCGGATCGACCGGATCGAGGCGGACGCCGCGGCGATGCGCGAGTATATTCAGTCGGCTTAGCGTATGCGCGCCAGACTAGGCGGGCAGTGGCTGCTTCCTGGCGATCGCGATCACCTCGCGGATCGTGGCGCGTGCGAAGACCAGCATCCAGCTTGCGTATACCGCCGCACCGATCGGCACGAGTATCGCCAGCCGCCAGTGCGCGTCGAGCGGGGGCAGCGTGCGGTCGACCAGCCCGACCACCAGCGCCATCGCGATTCCACCGAACGCCGGCGCGGCGACTGCGGCGGCGACGTCTCTTGCGCGCACGCCGATCACCGGCAGGGTCCGCCACGCGCTGATCGACAGATACAGCGGATAGGCGAGGATCCACGCGACGCCCATGCCGGTCGGTCCCCAGTGTACGCCGACCAGGAACGCGCTGGCGAGAATGATCGCGCCGGTCGCGCCGTTCCGCACGCCGATCCCGGGGCGACCCCGCGCATCGGAGGCCGGCGTGAACAACACCTGCAACGTCATGAACGGCATCGCGAGCGCGAGCAGGTGCACCACCGGGGCCGTCTCGCGCCACTTCTCGCCGAGCATCGTCAGCACGAGTGGTTCGGAGGTCGCCGCCAGCCCCATGTAGAACGGCATCGCGACGATCATCACCATCCGCACGCCGCGCACGAACGCCCGGCCGATCGCATCCGGATCATGCTGCATTCGCGCATAGGCGGAGAAGGCGACCTCGTTCAGCGGCGGCACGAATTTCGAGACGAAGATCTGCGTCAGGAACAGGCTGGTGGTATAGATGCCGAGCGTGTGCGGCGAAAAGCTGCGTCCGGCGATGAAGACGTCGGCCTGGCTTTGCAGGAACCAGAACAGCTGGCTCGCGGCCATTACCCCGCCATAGCGCGCGATCGTCCCGGCCCCACGAAAATTGAAGCTCGGCCACACCAGCGAGCGCGCCGACCACGTCATCATTGCGCCGCGCACGCTGAACAGCACGATCGGCGCGAGCACCAGCGTCCAGACGCCCAGACCGTACATCGCGCCACCCAGCGCTGCGCTGGCCGATGCGACCGATGCGGTGATGTTAGCCTTCGCCTGGTGGCGAAAGTCCATCGCGCGCGACAGCAGGGCATAGGGAAGGGCAATGAACGGCGTCGTCAGATAGAGCAGCGCTTGGACGCGCAGCATGTCGCCGACGATCGGTTGCCGATAATATGCTGCAGCGAGCGGCGCTAGCGAGAGCTGGGCGATCGCAAGCGTCACGTTCAGTACGATCAGCATTCCGAACAGCTGCCGCACCTCGTGGTGGCTGATCTCCTTTTGCTGGATCAGCCCGCTCGCGAGGCCATAGCCATTGAGCATCGCCATGAAGGTGAGAACCACCTGGCACATCGCGAACAGCCCGTAATCCGCGGGGGCAAGAATCCGGATCACCAGGAAGGTGGCACTCCATTGCACCAGCTGCGCAACGATCTGGCTGCCCGAGCGCCAGATCAATGCGCTCCGGACTTGTCCGGCCAGCGAGGGCTGATCGTCGGCCGGCATCGAGGCAGGAGTCGCGGTATCCATCGTATCGGGCATGTAGCGATATGTCCCTTCACAACGGATTAAGGCGAGGCCTTAAAACGGTTGCGCTGCTGGGAATGGGCTGAGCCCCTGCGGTACTGAGGAAAAACAGCTCATATCCAACGCTATAGCTATGGCCGGTTCCGAGGCTGTGGGCGTCATAAACGCGTCAGCCGGCAAAAATTGCCACAAATGTGAAAGATTGTGTTTGACGCGAATCGGAACCCCGCCTAGAGGAGTGTCACCGCAGCGAACGGCCACACGGTCTGGACGCGGCGGTCGCAAAAAACCAGATGCTCCAAGCTTCTCGAGAGGGAGGTTATGCGAGTGTCGGTATTTTTGTCGGCTCTTTGACATTGTAGGTTAAGAT
>NZ_RCWY01000002.1 GCF_003688625.1 Sphingomonas sp. PP-CE-3A-406 | reverse complement strand
CTGAAGGTCACAGGTTCAAATCCTGTCCCCGCAACCACCATTACAGAACTCGACCTCACGCCGGCTCCTGGGGCGGCGTTGTCGTTTGTGGCCCAGGCCAGCAGGTCCGATACTTTGGCGACAACCTCCGCCTCCGGGCCGCCGGGTTCGTCGGGGCAGATCGTCACGCTTTCGATGAGCGTCGCCATCACTGCCGCAGCCTCGGTCCGGATCGCTTCGTCGTCGAGCGACTGGCGGAGTGCCGCAACCTTGCTGCGGAAGCGGTCCACAAGCACCGGGTGGGGCAGGGAGACTACGATCGGTTTCCCGGTAGTTGTTGCAACTCTTTGTGCCTCCAGCCGCTCCTTCTCCGCCTCTCGCTCCGCGATCATCGCCAGGAGCATGCGCTGTCAGCTAGCCCGGCCCGCCGTCATCCTCGATACGCGCCATGAGCTTGGGCATCCGTATACGGGTGTTGGCCAGATTGGTTTCGGTGCGGCTTCTTCATTTGCAGGTCGTGATCGGGCCGTTGGCGCACTGGCCCTTACGGTGACCGTTGCAGCGCTGGCGTGCCCTACTGTCGCGAGGAGCGGCGCGCCGCACCCTCGCACCTCACCAGCCTGCAAGCAGATGCCTGAGCGGTTTGGCACCGCCGGTTAGCAGATTGCCCGTCTGCTTGAACTTCGTGTCGCGTGTGGTGCGGGATCCGATATGTTAAAGCTTCACGCTGCGCTACCGAGCATCGTCGACAAGCAGTCCTTTCCATTCTTCTTATCGTTTCAATTCGGAGCCCAAGTGAGCCGCATGGGCTAACTGTTCGATGTGCATTCGGGTCATGAATGGAATTGCTGTTTGGGCCAGAGAGCGACATTAGTCATGAGACGGCGCGTCATTGGAATAGGTTCGGCTTAGTATGCGTCAAATGCATCCGGTAGCCCCGGGTATCGTGTAGAGGGGCGGGTGAAGCAAAGGGCGGATTCAAATTTTCAACCTTAGTCTTTGCTTTTGAGTTCCGTGGCGAACGCTACTGAGGTGCGTAGCCGAGTGAGAAATGCGGCCGCGCGGTGACAACGTGGACGGACAGGGCGGCAAAGACTTGTCTGGTATCATCCGCCTGCTGCGATAGGACAAAATAATGCTGAAATACGATGTGCTGATCGTCGGGGCTGGCCACGGCGGCGCGCAGGCCGCGATCGCTCTCCGCCAAGCGAAATTCATCGGTAGCATCGCAATCGTCGGCGCCGAACCGGACTTGCCTTATGAGCGACCGCCGTTGTCGAAAGACTATCTTTCCAGGGAGAAATTCTTCGAACGTCTTTTGATTCGTCCGCCCGCATTCTGGGACGAGCGCGACGTGACGATGCTGCTCGGCCGCGAAGTCGTGTCCGTCAATCCCACCGAGCATCTTGTCGAGACGGATCGCAGGGAGAAACTTGGCTATGGCATCCTGATCTGGGCGGCTGGCGGCGACGCCCGACGGCTTGGCTGCGGTGGAGATGATCTGGCCGGCGTTCATACCCTGCGAACCCGCGCCGATGCCGATCGGCTGATTGCCGAGTTGCCGAACGTATCTCGGGCAGTCGTTATCGGAGGTGGCTATATCGGGTTGGAGGCGGCGGCGACACTGACCAAGCTCGGTAAGCGTGTCGTGGTGATAGAAGCGCTGGATCGCGTCTTGGCGCGGGTCGCGGGCGAACCGCTATCGCGCTTCTTTGAAAACGAACACCGCGCGCACGACGTCGATCTCCGATTGAACACCGCGGTTGACTGCATCGAGGGAGTCGGAACTGTATCCGGTGTGCGGTTGGCAAACGGAGAGGTCGTGTCTGCGCAGATGGTGATCGTCGGCATCGGCATCGTGCCTTCGGTTGGTCCGCTGATTGAGGCTGGCGCTGAAGGAGGAAACGGCGTCGCGGTCGACGCACAATGCCGCACGAGCCTGATAGATGTCTTCGCAATTGGCGATTGCGCACTGCACACGAACCGTTTTGCCGACAATTTACCGATACGGCTTGAATCGGTGCAGAACGCTAACGATCAGGCGACGGTAGTGGCAAAGGCGATTGTCGGTAACGGCGCTCCCTATGATACGGTGCCGTGGTTCTGGTCCAATCAATACGACCTTAAACTTCAGACTGTCGGTCTATCTATGGGATATGACGACTTGGTAGTGCGTGGCGACATGACGACGCGCAGCTTCTCGATCGTTTATCTGCACAAAGGTCGCGTCATCGCCCTCGATTGCGTCAACGCAGTGCGCGATTACGTGCAGGGCAGGCGCTTGGTCACGGAGGGATTGGTAATCGATCGCTGCCTGTTGGCCGACACTGCCATTCCACTGAAGGATTTGATCGCTTTGTAAGGTAAGGCGTCGCGAGATAAGCCTCGGTGCCGGTCTTGTAGCCAGCTGCATTGGATGACGCCAATTTAAGCTGTATCCCGCGACTGAAGTGGCGCCCCTAAACGCTATGAAGGGTGCCCGCCCTTGTATAAGAGCGCGGCATCTGATAAATGCCGTAAGGCGAAAGGACTATATCGATTTCGGATAGGACTATATAGATTTCGGAAGTAAACCGGATGAAGGTGCTGGTGCCTGTCAAGCACGTGCCTGACTACAACTGGAAGTCCCGCGTGAACGCGAACGGAACAGGCGTCGATCTGGCTTCATCTGGGCGTGTGTTCGACCTTGCACCCGCAAGATCGTCGGCTGGGCAATCCACGATCATATACGGACCGAGCCGCCGCTTGCGGCGCTGATGATGACAGCCCAAGGGCAGCGACCAGCGCCCAGTCTCATCTGCCCCCCGGATTGCCGGTTCCAGTGAGGCTCGCGTTTATGTCAATTACCTCGCCGTGATTGGTGCCACATCGTCGATGGGTCGTACCAATAATTGCTCTGATAACACCCCGATGAAAAGCTTCTTCCCTACCTGAAGGTCGAACTGATCCATCGATGCCGATGGGCGTCACAGGCGAGGCACGACAGGCGCTGTTCGAATATATCGAAGGCTACACGGCGCCGTATGCATTCAGTTTTCTCGCGTCTCATGCCCGAGCAAGCCGAACGAAGCATGGCGGCTAACTCAAACGTGTTCACCGATCCGGCGACGATCAGGACGGCTGTAAACCTTCCTACTTTTCAGCAAGACCGGTCGGTCCATGCTTCTGCTGCGGTCAGAAGGTGTTAGCGGAACCCCGCCAACGAGCATGCGAGCTCCTTCTCGGAAGTGCCCGAGACGTTCGCGGTACCGTCTCGGCTATAGCTATTCCAGTCGGCAGTGTTGTTCGTCAGGTAAACGCGACTGTGCCCGCTTCGACGTGCGGTCGAGCACAGCGATGCAGCAATTTGTCGCCGGCATTACCTTGCGTTGGTGCAGAGTGAGATGCCGGCATGAACGGTCCGGTCCATCGGCGCTCACTCGCCGCACGGTCGATAATGAGTTCACCGTCTTCCGAAGTGAGCACCATCGTCTATATCAGCGGGGGTATGCTTTAGGGTGGGGACAGCGGTGCCTTGGTTTTGGCGAGGCGTCGATTTGCGTCGCGGGCGAGGTTGTCGCGGTTTTGTTGGAGGGTGTTGCGCGACACGGCTGCGAGGTCGAAGCGGAGTTCGTGCATGTCCATGCCCGAGCGGTAGCCGCCGGGCCAGACGCTGGTCAGCTCGAAGTCGCAATGCTGGAAGAACGGCGAGACTTGCGGCGAGGTGTCGACGGTGACGTAGCGGGTGGGCGGTTCGGCTGAGGTGGCGACGTGGAGCAGGCGTTCGAACAGCAGCAGCTTGCCGAGGCCGGTGCCGTGATAGGCGCGCGCGGCCATGCCCCAGAAGAGCAGCGCCTTGTTGTAATGCTCCCAGATCTCGTAGCCGCCGAACGCGCCGGGGACGCCGTCGACGTCGACCACGAATGCCGGGCCGTCGGGCTCGTCGAGTGTTTCCTCGAGCCATTCGCGGTCACCCGCCCCGAAATACTCGGGGAGGTTTGAGTCAAAGATGGCAAGGACGTCGGCGCGGTCTTTCTCTTCGTAGCGGCGGGTCAGGATTCTGGTCATGGCTGGCTCCACTGCGCGACGGTTTCGATCGCGTCGGTGTTGGAACGGCTCCAGCAGCGCGAAGTGCCTTCGAAGGTCGCGGTCGCGTGGGTCGGATTGTTCACGACGGTTTCGATCGCTTCGGGGCGGATGCGGCGCGGTTCGCCGATGAGTTTCGCGTGCGCTTCCTTTATCGTCCAGCGTCGGAGCCAGGCTTGGGGCTGGGCGGGGGCGGGCAAGCGGTGGAGCGCATCGGCTTCGGTCGGGGTGAGCATGTCCCAGAGCGGCGGGTGGTCGTCGGCGACCTCGCGGTCGACCGCGATCGGTGCGCGCGCAACGCCGATCAGGGCGTGTGCACCGCGGCTCGACAGGCTGAGATACCAGCCGCTGGGGGCGGATACGATTGGCGCGCCGGCCGGGCTGCGTGTCAGTCGAACATCGGCTGAGTCGCCGGCGAGTTTGCGGATCAGGGCGGCGGCCAGACCGTGTCGGATCGCGCGCCCATCGCCTTGCAGGCCGGCGGCGTACGGTCCGATCTCGGCAACGCTCCACGCGACTGGCGACTGCCCGTCCCAAGCAAGGTCGGAGAGCGGACCGTCGTGCCAGATCGGCGTCACGTCGCGACGGCGATCCGCGCCGGGCTGCCGTCCCAGCTGGTGCCATCGGGGAGCGTTTCACCCTTCATCACCACGGACAGGTCGCCGAGCTGTGCGTCCGCGCCGATCTCCGCGTCGTACAGCACGATCGCGAGCGAGCCGATCGTCGCGCGGTCGCCGACGCGGATCGCGCCGACCTTCATCACGCGGTCCTCGAACAGGTGCGTCTGCAAGCCGGCGAAATCGTTGAGCGCGACGTCGTCGCCGATGTCGACGAGGTCGTGCTCGGTCAGGTCGGTGGTGTCGATGTAGCAGCGCTTGCCGATCCGCGCGCCCATCAGCCGCAGGTACAGCCCGATCCACGGCGTGCCGCGGAGTGGTTCGAGCAGGTTGGCGACCGCGAGATTCTCGTACGTCGCAGTGACGAGTTCGGTGCGCCAGACGAACGTGCTCCAGAGCGGCGCAGTCGTGACCTTGTAGCGGCCGACGACGAGCCATTTGAGCGCGAGGACGAAAATCCCGCAGGCGAGGCAGAAGCCGACGTACAGGAAGGGGAAGGTCGTCGCGATCAGCAACCCGCCATTGTCGAGGTCGTCGAGGTCGCCGACTACCGACAGCAGCAGGCTGAAGAACACCAGGAACGCGGTCAGTGACAGCGTGGTGCGGACCGCCTCGATCGACAGGCGCGTGGCAATCAGCGCGCGCGACGGATTGAACCGCGCGCCTTCGTCGAACATCGTGTTGACCTGTCGTACCGGCAGCTTGATCGCGGGCGAGCCGAACCAGGTGCTGCCAGCCTCGGTGGCGAGCGCGGGATCGCTCGGTGGCTTCGAGAGGACGCCGACGAGCACCTCGTCGCCGATCTGCGTGCCGCTCGGCAGAAGCGCGGAATTGCCGATGAAGCTGCGGCGGCCGATCTTGGTATGCGCGAGTTCGATCGTGCCGTGGCCGATCCGCGCGGCGCCGAAGATCACCGAGTCGGCGATGAAGCTCTCCTCGCCGATCTCGACCAGATCCGGCACGATTGCGCTGGCGGTCGAGATTTCCGCGCGACGGCCCACCTTCACGCCAAGCGCGCGGTACCACGGCACCACGTACAGCGTCGCGAAGATCGGGTGGAGCAGGCGCAGCGCGAGGTCGTTGATCTGCTGGACGAACCAGTAGCGGACGTAGAACCCGCTGTTCAGCGCGTAGACCGCGGGCGCGACGCGGCCGAGGATCAGGCGCTTGGCCGCCACCGTCAGCACGCACATCATCACGACATAGGTGACCGCGAGCAGCGGCGCGACCGCGACATAGGCATAGCCGCTGGTCGCCCAGTCGAGCTCGATCAGCGCGATCAGGCCCGGCGCGATCGGCAGGATCGCGACCAGCGGCAGGATCAGCGCGCACAGGAACAGGCCGATCGCCGGGCCGGCGTTGCGCGGGGCTGCGGTGGCCGGGCGGCGGGGCGCATCGCCGTCATGCGCGGCGGGCGAACCGGCCCAGCGCTGGCCGGCGGGGATCGTCGTATCCGCGGGCAGCGCGGACAGATCGTCGATCATCGCATCGTCGCCGAGCGCGGCGTTGCGGCCGACCACAGCCATCGACCCGACGAACGCGCCCTTGCCGAGCTTTACCGTGCCGAGACGCAGCAATCCGCGCTCGACCGAGCTGGTCGACAGCACCGACTGGTCGCTGATGATCGCATCGTCCTCGGCGTGGAGCAGGTCGGCGGTGTCGATGATCCCGGTGCCGATATGGACGCGCTGGCCGATCTTCGCGCCCATCATCCGGTAATAACCGCGGATCATCGGCGTGCCCGCGAGATACGGCGTCGCGGTGACGCCGATGATCCGCCGGACCAGCCACCAGCGGAAATAATAGCTGCCCCAGAGCGGGTAATCACCCGCCTTGAAGCGCCCGACGATCAGCCATTTGAGCGCGATCGAGAGGAACATCGACGCGATCGGGACGACCGTGAAGAACAGCCCGCTGAGGATCAGCGCGTCGACCCGCGGCATGTTGCCGGCGAGATGCGTGTAGGCGAGATAGGGCGAGAACCACTGGAGCCCCGCCAGCGTGTAGATCGGCAGCAGCGCGAGCGTCTGCGCGGCGACGCACAGCCGACGCTTCCACGGCGCGATATGATGGAAGCTGCTCTCGTCGAGGATCGCGACGGGCGTGGTGCCGCCGATGCGGAGCGCCAGAGCGCGGATCGTCGGCGCGGCGTAGACGTCCTCGAGCGACAGCCCTTCTAGGCCGCGCACCTTTCGTGCTGCCGAAACGAGCCGTGCGGCCTTCAGCGAATGGCCGCCGAGATCCTCGAACAGGTCGTCGAGCACCGACACCGGCTGCGGCGCGAACGCCTCGGCCCAGACGCGGTGCAGGCTTTCCTCCATTGGGGTGGCAGGCGCGACCATCTCGCGGTCCGACGTCACGGTGATCTCGGGCTTGACCAGCGCCTTGCGGTCGACCTTTCCTGAGGCGGGGAGCGTCGGCATGTGCGAGAGGATCTGGTAGCCCGCGGGGCGCATGTAATTGGGGAGCCGCTCGGCGACGCGGGCCTTGAGGCCGACCATGTCGATCTCCTCCGCCGGACGCGCGATCAGGAAGGCGGCGAGGAATTCGGAGCCGTCGCCGTCGGTGAAGAGCTGGACGACGGTCTGCGCGACGCCCGGCCATTCGCCGATCACCGCCTCGATCTCGGCGAGCTCGACGCGGAAGCCTCGGATCTTCACCTGCGTGTCGATCCGGCCGACGAAATCGATGTTGCCCGCCGCGTCGAGCTTCACCAGGTCGCCCGACCGGTAGATGCGTTCGGGGGCACCGGAAGGCCCATCGAACGGCGTCATGATGAACTTTTCGGCGGTCAGGTCGGGGCGGTTGACGTAGCCGACGCCGACGCCGGGGCCGCCGATGACGAGTTCGCCTTCCTGGCCGTCGGCGACCGGCTGCATGTGCTCGTCGACCACCCAGGCGGTGTAGCCGGGGAGCGGCTTGCCGATCGTGATGCGCTGGCCGGGGAACACTTCGGTCCAGGTCGCGGTCACCGACGTCTCGGTCGGGCCGTAGGTGTTGAGCAGGCGGAGGCCCGGACGCGCGAGCCGGCGTGGCAGGTCTGCCGGGCATGCCTCGCCGCCCATGTTGAGCAGGCGCAGCGTCGGCACCGGATGCTCGACGAGCGCGATCAGCGAGGGGACGACGTGCCAGATCGTCGTGTTCGCCTCGGCCAGCGCGATCGCCACGTCCGGGCCGCTGGTCGCCAGCGCCTCGGTGGCGACCAGTACGACCGCACCGACGAAGAACGCGCTCCACATCGTCTCGACCGACATGTCGAACGCGAGGCTGAAGCCGCCGAAGACGACGTCGGCAGGGGTCAGATCGAGGATCGCGCTTTCCGAGCGGACCAGGTGGCAGGCGTTGCCGTGCGAGATCATCACGCCCTTGGGGCGGCCGGTCGTGCCCGAGGTGTAGATGATATAGGCGAGGTCCTGCGGATCGCTGAGCGTCACGTCGCGGCCGATTGGTTCGGACGGCTCCGCCGCGAGATCGCCCAGCGCAGCGTCGAGCGCGAGGGTTTTGCCCTTGAGGTTGGCGACGCGGCTGGCGACGGTGATCGTCAGTGCGGCTTCGCTGTCCTCGACGATGAAGTCGATGCGGTCCTGCGGATAGCCCCAGTCGACGGGAACATAGGCCGCGCCGGCGCGCAGCACGCCGAGGATCGCCATATACTGGTCGAGCCCGCGCGGCAGGCACAGCACGACGCGGTCGCCGCGGCCGATCCCCATCGCCCGCAAGCGGTGCGCAAGCGCGAGGCTGCGCGTGGCCAGATCGGTATAGCTCCACTCGGTCTTGCGGTCGTATTCCTCGTCCGCGCCGATCAGCCGCAGCGCGGGCGCGTCGGGATGCGCCGCGCGCGTGGCGTCGAAAATTTCGTGCAGCAGCTCGTCGCGCGCGTAGGGTTCGGCCGCCCGCAGCGCCGGCGCGGGGGCGATCGACGCTGTCCTCGCTCTTGGCATTAGCGTGATATCCGAGGCGCTTGGCGAGGTGTCTGGATGCATCGAAGAGCCTTAGCCTATGTCCCGCGCGGTTTGCTATATGTCAGACACGCCGCGGGGCGTGTCGGGTATCCACGAGGTCCGCTTATGCCGTCGCGGCCGGGACTGCGGCGAGCGCGGGGGACGGGAGCGCCTCCACCGTGGGCCGCGCGAGCAGATAGCCCTGGCAGAGGCGGACGCCGATCTCCCGCAGCGTCTGCAATTCCGCCGCGGTCTCGATCCCCTCGGCGATACAGCGGATGCCGAGGTCCGCGGCCATGCGGACGACGCTCGCGACGATCGTCCGGCGCGAGGCCGAGCGGTCGATCCCGCGGATCAGCGCCATGTCGATCTTCAGCATGTCGGGGCGCAGGTCGGCGAGCAGCCCGAGCCCCGCATAGCCGGCGCCGAAATCGTCGATCGCGGTGGTGAAGCCGCGCGCCTGATATGCCTCGATGATGTGGCGGACATGCGCGACGTCGACCATCTGCTCGTTCTCGGTGAATTCGAACATCAGCCGGCCGGGGTCGAACCCGACGCGGCGGGCCGCCGACAGCGACGCGCGGATGCAGGCGTTCGGCTCGTAGACGGCGTTGGGCATGAAGTTGATCGACAGCTTCGCGTCGCCATCGGCGGCGAAGAGCGAACCCGCGAGTTCGATCGCCTTGACCCGGCACGCCTGGTCGAACTTGTAGATCATGTCGGGCTCGATGCCGGACAATACCTCGCCCGCCGACTGGCCTTCCGTCCCGCGGACCAGCGCCTCATAGGCGAAGATCGACCCGGTCCGGATATCGACGATCGGCTGGAACGCCATCGTGATCGCGGTCCTGAGCGGCGCGCCCGTCCGGCATCCCTGGCAGGTGGCAAGTGCGGCGACGGGGGCGACGGCGGGCGCGGGGACGGGGGTGGCGGTCGCGGCATCGGCCGGCGTGATCGGTGAATGCATCATGCCCAGTCTTCCAGTTTTCCCATCGCGTTGCGCGGCAGGGCGGGGCCGAAGCGCAAGCTCTTCGGGCGTTCGGGATCGGTCAGGCGAGGCGTCACCAGCTGATCGATGCGGGCCGCGAGCAGCGCGGTATCCTGGTGCTCGGTCGGCACGACGAACGCCTTCAGTCGTCCGTTGACGTGCAGCCGCACCGCGGCGTCGGCGATTCCGTCGACCGACCGCAGCACCCGTGCGATGCGCGCCGGCCAGACATTGTGGCCGGCGACCTGGACCGCACCGTCACGCCGGCCGATCGGCCGCAGCGTGCGTTCGCCGATCCGCTCGATATGGTCGGGCAGGTCGAAACGGCGGCCGGTGCGGTCGACGAGCCGCCAATCGCCATCGCCGTCGGGGAGCAACTGCCAGCGCGGCAGCAGATCGTACGCGGGCGCGGTCGCCGTGGTGGGGGCGTCGCGCAGCGCGATGCCGCCCGTCTCCGAGGCGCCATAGATATCGACCAGTCGCGACAGTCCCGCCACCAGCAGTCCCGTCGCGACGTCGTCATCGAGCGATCCGCCCGAGCTGACGCCGACGATATCCTCGGGAAACCGGCGGATCAGACGCCGCAACGCCTGCCACTGGTCGGGTACCGCGACGACGAGATCCCCCGCGGCGAGGCCCAGCGGCGTGCCCATCGTGCGCACGACGACGGGTACGCCCAGCGCGTCGGGAAGCAAGCCGGTCCAGACGATCCCGTACAGATGATGCGCCGGCACCAGCGCGACCACCCGACGGCGCCCTGCGAACCGGCCTGCGAAAAACGCGGCTTCGTCGAGCAGGTCGGCGACGGCATGGACGCAGGGGCGTGGGTGGCCGGTCGACCCCGACGTGACGACCGTCATCCGGCCATCGCCCGCGGCGTGCGCGTGCAGGACCCAGTCGACCCAGGCACCGACGGTGCGCGGCGGATCGTCGCTCAGGACGCTGTCGTCGAGGTCGAACGCCTCCGCCAGCGCCCCGAGCGCGCCGAGCTGTTCCATCGAATCCAGTCCGAGCCCCGCGTCGTCGATCGGCGTCGAGTCGAGCCAGTCCTCGGGCGCGGTCGGCCGGGAGTCGGTATCGCGCAGGCGGCGCAGTTCGGCGGCGACGATCGCACAGGCGATCCGGCGCGCCCCAGCGCGCTGCAACCCGCGCTGCAAGCCACCCTGCAATCGGGGCGTCGTCACGCGGCGCAGGCCTGGCGATGGCAGACCTGATTCCGTCCGGCATGTTTGGCGGCGTAGAGACGCTTGTCGGCGAGCGCGATGAGCGCGTCGATCGACCCGTCGGCCTCGTCCAGCGTCGCGCACCCCAGGCTGGCGGTGACGGTCAAAGGCCCGCTCGGCGTTTCGACTTCGAGCGCGGCGATGGTCGTGCGCATCTGTTCGGCGAGCAGCACCGCCTGGTCCTTGGCATAGCGCGGCAGGAGGACGCCGAACTCCTCGCCGCCCAGTCGCGCGAAGATACCGCGCGGCGGCAGCAGCAGCTTGCAGGCGTCGGCAACGCGGCACAACAGCGTGTCGCCGACCGGGTGGCCATAGGTATCGTTGACCGTCTTAAAGTGATCGAGATCCATCACGACCAGCGACAGCGACTGCCGCAATTCGCGCCAGTGGGTCAGCTCGCGCTCCATCACCTGGCCGAAATAGCGGCGGTTCGATGCGCCGGTCAGATGGTCGCAGGTCAGCAGCCGGCGCATGTCCTCGGCGGCCTCGCCACCGCGCGGCACGTCGCGCAAGACGACCGAGAAACCGGACGGGCGCAGATCGTCGGGGCCGGACCTTGCGACGACGAGGCGCTGGCACCAATAGCGCTCGCCGTCGGCGCGCTGCTGCCACCCCTCCTGCAGATGCCACCCCTCGCGCGTTGCGATCACCAGCTGCTCGTCGAGCCGCAGGTCGCCACCGGGCGCATCGGTATTCAGGATGTCGGTGAGATCGCGGCCGATCACGTCGGCGGCCGGATGCCCGGTCTGGCGCGTGAAGCAGGCGTCGGCGGACTCGATCCGGCCGTCCGGCGTGATCGTCAGCGCGGCATAGTCGTTGACGCCGTCGAGCATCGTCGCGAACCAGGTGTTCGCTTGGCGCAGACGCTCCTCCTGGACGACCTGCTGGCTGATATCCGCCAACGTCGCCATCAGCCGGTTCGCGCCCAGTTTGACCAGCGTACAGGCGAGCACCTTGGCCGGCGCGGCGTGCCGACGCGCGCCGAGGTCGACGAAGATGCGATGACCGTCGCAGATCCGCCCCGTCGCCGGCGCAAAGGCGGCGACGATGCTGCGCAACTCCGGCGCGTGCTGTTCGAACGCCGCGAACAGGTTGCCGGGATCGCGGGGCCCCGCGAGCGGCAGCAGGTGCTGCATCGCGTGCGGGTTCATCATCCCGATCTCGCCGGTGGCGTCGCATTCGATCAGCCCGACCGGGCAGGCATACAGGAACTCGAGAAGTTGTTCCTCGCTGGACGTGTCGCTCATGATCGCGGTCTTACCGAGCGATGAGGATGTAGCGGCGCGGCGTGCCTGCACTGGCGAGCAGGCGCAGACGCACGCGCGTCGGGCGCATCCGCAAGGTCAGGACATAGGGCACGATCTCGTCGATCTCGGGCTCGTCCTCGAACCGCTGGGCGACCATGAAGTTGTTCATGCACTGGCCGACCGCGTCGAAGAACGGGACGCCGAGGACCGCGGCAGGATCGAGCCCGGCCATCCGCGCTTCGGTTGCGTTGTAGACCTGGACGATCGTGTCCGCGCCGAAGCCGACCACCCCGAACGGCAGGGCATCGCGCGCGTCCGCGCTCATCGCTTCGAGGTCGCGCAGGGCAACCGCTTCAAAACCCGACTCATTTGGCGACACGGCTGTAACTCCCTTACAACGGGCTTATGCCTCCGAGAGCGTTAAGCATCGGCTAAAATGGCGCACGATCCGGCGAGCTCGATCGGGCAGGATCGAGCGTGATCCGGCGGGGTCTGCCTCGCCGCTATGCCGGCACTATGCGAAGGACGGAAAACGATCTCGAAATGCTACGGCGCGCGCGATAGCTGGAGGGCCACGAAGGGACGTGTGGCATGGCAGCGTGGCATCGAGACTGGCGGACCGACCTTGGTCTTCGCGGGGCGGGGGTGATCCTGTGCGCGGTGGCGTATCTGGCGATTGCGCAATTGGTGGCGCTGTGCCTGTCGTCACGCGGCGGCGAAATCCTCGCGCATGGATCGGCGGTGTATGGACCGGCGACGTTTGCGCTGGCGACGATCGGGTTCCTCGGCGCCAGCGCGGGCAGCGTCCTTGTCCTGTGCGGCACGCATATCTTCGACGAGATCGTCATCAGCGCGCGGTGGCGGGCCAGCCGCATGCCGCACGATCGAGCCGGCGAGTCATGCAACTCGGATCAGGTTTATGAGGATCTGGTCTGAAGGCTGCGTCGAACGCGCGACCATCCGATTTCGGCTTATGAGGCGCGCGTACGGGCTGATGGGCCAAGTCCTACTCGGTAAGGCGCGCGCCGACGGCGGCGAACAGGGTCAGAAACCCAGAACCAGTGAAGCCCTCTCGGTTTTCAACGACATAGGCAGCGATAGCCGATCTCGCGCTGCCGCCGCCTTTCCCGCAGCGGGTCGAGAATTAGGACGGCCGATCAACGGCGCCGAAAGGTGGGAGTGGGAGAGGAAAGCGGACAGGCGGCTTTCGGATTTGCATGCTGGAAATTCGCCATCGAACGTGCCCGCCAAATGCATCAGATTTTTGCATCGGCGGATACCCAGCTTTACTGCCGTCCTTTGGCCGATGCGAAATCCGTCAGTTTTGCATCAAAACCGCGAATGGTGGGCTAGGTGACGTTGACGAGTTTGCGCTTCTCGATAGGTTCGGGCGATGTTGAAAGCAGCGCCTCTTTCTCTCTTGGTAGCATGTGCGCCTGTGTCTCAGGAGAGCGTTCGTACCGTCGCAGCGATAGAGGTGGTGTTGCGTACGCCTGCAGATCGCACCGAGCTTCTTTCAGTAATACGCCAACAAGCCGCGACTGACCCGGCTCTCCATGTCGATGACGTCAGCGACCGCGGGGAAGAATGTCCGGGATGAGAGGGTCGCGGACATCATCACCGGTCGTTGCCAACGCCCTTCAGGGAACGCCAAATACTTCGCAAACTAATGAAGTCGCTGAAGAACGACCTCACTACAATTGGCATGCCGACCAGCAGGTAGACGGGCAAAAACCATTGCCATGTCCTGTCTGTTGCTCCCGTAGAGAGCATCGCAAGGCACACGACGGTTAAAGACAATGCGGGCCACAGCGTCCATCGCGCCCAGCGCTCGATCTTCCCTACGTTTGCCTTATCACTGGTGTTCATTCGGCATCCTCCGAGAATCACCGAATGACTGCAAGGGGGCGTAAGCATCGGGGGTATCGATGACCCGAAATCGGGGTAGCACTCGCGCCGAAAGTCTCGGAAAAGCGTGGTTCCCGCGGCGGGGTTATCCGCCGTCCGTGAATGTCGGGAATGGGCAGGAAAGCGGACTGGCCGCTTTCGCTGAGGCAGGCCGCGATAGCAGACATTGGGCAGCTGTCGCCTTTCCCAAAAAGGATCGATTCCGAGAACGATTGCGAGATCTCGACCATTCCCGATCGGGATTGCTTGTTAGGTAAGAGTGCCAGCATCGCACGATCAGTATTAAACAATCTCAGCCACACGGCGCTCATCACGCGACGCTTCCAACCCTTCTTGAAGAAGATCGATTAGATACCGGCCAGTCGATGACACAAAGTAGTTGGAAAGGTTCGTTATATCCGCCGATATATTCCCGCCCCAGGGCGGTGTCTTGGTGCGATCTTCTATGTCCCAAATCACACAGTCCGGCGCAAAATCCGTTAGGCCCGTGCGAACAGCAGCGAGTTCGGCAAGCGCCATCGATGCCTGTTCGTAGGGGAGGCTGCCCGCGTACAGCTTCATAAGCGATGGGAAACGCTTACCCCATTCATCTTCTAGCGTGCCGCTCACCGTCGAAAAGAAGGCGTGCAGGAAGTCGCCAGTGCCAATTTCATCGATAATGCTGCCGACCTTGATAACTACACCCATGCCCCATCCTCATTTAGTCACCCGACTATCGGGGCCGAGGTTCAATTACGAACCGAATCCGGCCATTCCCGTTTTCCGATGCTCATTCGAGAACGTCGCCATGCCTCACGTACGCAGCCGACCCTAAGCCTTGAACACCTGGTGTCTCAAAAGCGCTCTTGATGCGCAGAATTAAAGCGCTTGCTCCTGCCCTCAAGGAAGAGCAAAAAGGCCACCCCACGCATCGCATCGATTGAATATCAGGCGCATAAGCTTACAACTTACAAACTGTCTGAGAAAATGGGGTGGAAGATGCTAGGAATACGCTCACTATGGATTGGATCAATGGCGTTCCTCTCTGCAACCACTGCTTTGTTAGCGATTTCGACCTTCCTCCTCCCTGCACCCGCCGCGTCTAAGGCTTTGCGCCGACCGGCAAGACCCTTTTTTCTTACTTATGACCCCCGCACGACTGCGCCATCCGCGATGATGAGCGCTGAAGGCATATTAACGACCCTAGGTAATTGCGTAATCTTACAGGAGCGAAATACGGTTCGATTCTTGATCTGGCGTGAGCCAACGACGCTTAGAAAGCAGCGTAACGGGTACGTCGTCCGACACATGGGGAGGGTCGCACGCTTCGGCCAACGCATACAGCTGACTGGCACGCTGGGAGGTCCTGTAGCGCCAAGCTACGCCCGCGAAAATAAGATGCCTAACCGCTGCGCGTCCCTCAACTCGATGATGGTGAACGGCATCCTGCTACAGCAACCGTAAACGCCAAGTCGTAGCAGGTGGGCTGCTGCCGGCCTTTGTCGCAGAAGTCGATACGGCACCCTTGGGCGACCGCGGTCTACGGTCGCCTCACACCCAGAAAAAAATCCTCCCTTTCGAGATCGCGCTTAACGAATGGCCGTTATTGGGCGCCCGGATCGCCAGCCTGAACGTCCGGATGTGGGCGAAAGCGACATGGATATCCTCATCGTGCGGTCGCTCCGAGCGTTGCTGCTTGCGGCAATCGGGTCGGCGTGTCGTTTCGGATCGTAAGGGTGACGTGCTGGATTATGCGGGGCATAAGCCGCCGCATGACCAGTATGATCGCCGTCGATAGCCCGGTTCCCGCGCCTGCTCCCGCGTCAGTCGCAACGTCGGTCACCGAGTTCGGCGCGGAATCGGTGAGGGCCCGGCCATGGCACGCATGACCAAAACGCGCGTGCGGATCCTGTTGCAGCGGCATGCGCCGAGTGCGCTCGTCTGGCGGCGGCGCGTTGCGATCCTCGGCGGGGCGATCATGATCGGTATCGTCGCGCTCGGGTTCGCGGCGGCAGCGGATCGTGCGGGCGAGGCGTTCACCGACATCGTCGCGCGCTGGTGGTGGGCGCCGCTGCTGATGACGCCCGTGGGCTATGCAGCGATCGCGTGGATCACGCTGCGGGTCGCCCCGGCGGCGCGCGGATCGGGCATCCCGCAGGTCATGGCGGCGACGCGCGATCCCGATCATGCGATGACCGGGCTGGTCTCCGCGAAGACGGTCATCGTCAAGCTGGTGCTGACGATCGGGACGCTGTTCGTCGGCGCCTCGACCGGGCGCGAGGGGCCGACGGTGCAGGTCGCCGCGTCGATCATGGGTTACGCACACCGCGTGATGGCGATCCCATTGCGTGCGTCGGTGTTCATCGCCGGTGGCGCGGCGGGCGTCGCCGCGGCGTTCAACACGCCACTCGCCGGGGTCGCCTTCGCGATCGAGGAACTGGCCGCCGCGTACGAACAGCGGATGACGCTGCTGGTGATGACCGCGGTGCTGATCGCGGGAATGGTCAGTCTCGGGCTGTCGGGGGACTATGTGTATTTCGGGGTGATGCGGCAGACGCTGAACGTCCGCGAGACGCTGCTCGCGGCGCCGGTCGCGGGTATATTGGGGGGCCTGGCGGGGGCGCTGTTCTCGCGGTCGGTGATCGCGACCGGGCGGACGCGGCTGGCGCCGGTGGCGTGGCTGCGCGCGCATCCGACGCTGTTCGCCGGCGGGCTCGGGCTGATCGTGGCGATCATCGGCGTCGCGAGCGGGCTGACCTGGGGCACCGGATACGGCGCGGCGCGCGGAATCATTACTGGTGGCGACGTGCCGCACTGGTTCGGCGCGGCGAAGTTCGTCACGACGCTGGCGACCGCGGTGTCGGGCATGCCGGGCGGGATCTTCGCGCCGTCGCTGTCGGTCGGGGCCGGGATCGGCGACATGCTCCGCAGCATCTTCCCCGATTATCCGCCCGGCGCGATCGTGCTGCTGGGGATGGTCGCGTATTTCACCGGCGTGGTCCGCGCACCGCTGACCGCGGTGATCATCATCTCCGAGACGACCGCGAGCCGCGGGCTGATGATGCCGCTGGTCGCTTCCGCGCTGATCGCCGATTTCGTCGCGCAGGCGGTGTCGAAGGAGCGGCTGTATCATGTGCTGTCGGCAGGATTTTTGCGCAAGGACGGGGTTGCAGTGGCGGTCGCAGGGCATGAAGGTCCGACCGCCGACCCCGACGATCGCGGGCGCTGAGCGCCGCGCCGTCGTGGACCGACAGCGCCGGTTCAGGCCGCACGGTCTAGGCGCGCATCCGAAGCTCGAAATCTGGAATCACGTCGCGCATGGTCAGGAGTTGGATAGGGCGGGTGGTGGCCTGTGCGGCGCTTTCGCTGATCGGCGCGCCGGCGGCGGCTGAAAAGGCCGCGGCGCCGTCTACGCAGGCCGCCGCGCCAGTTGTGCAAGGCGCACCGGTCACGCCAGCCGCGCCGGGCGTGCAATTGCCGGTCGACGCGGCGATGCAGGACGCGGCGGTCTATGCGCAGCGGTTCGGCGTGCCGCTCGATACCGCGATGCATCGGTTGCGCGCGCAGGCGGAGAGCGTGGCGACGACCGATGCGCTGCGGACGGCGTTTGCGGATCGTTGGGCGGGAGTCGCGATCGAGCACCAGCCGGACTATCGAATCGTCGTGCTGCTGACCGGCACCGATCCCGTGCCCGATCGCACGATCGCGGCGGGTGGTATCGTCGTGCCGATCGTCTTCCGTACCGGCGCGGGCGCGACGCGGGTGGCACTGCTCGCTGCGCTGTCCAAATATCAGGCGACGATCCGCCAGTCGCTGCCGCATCCGCCCGGCATGGGTGTCGATCAGCGGACCGGCGAGCTGGTCGTGGCGATCTCGTCGGGCGATGCCGATCTGAACCGCGACGGCACGCTGCGCGCGCGGATCGCGGCGCTGACCGGGGTGCCCGTCCGGATCGATGTGCTCGACCAGCAGGCAACGACGATGGCCGAGCACATCGGTGGTCCTGCGACTTTGCCCGACTCGACCGTTGGCGCGATCGCGGACGAACCGATCCGGGGTGGGGCGCGCGTTATCGGCACGGTGGATGGCAAGCGTTACGCGTGCACGACCGGGTTCACTGTGACCGATGGCACGCGCTACGGCGTGGTGACCGCGGCGCATTGTCCGGACACGCTCGCCTATGTCGATGCGGAACGGCACGAATGGCCGCTCGACTATGTCGGGCAATGGGGGTGGGGCTATCAGGACGTGCAGGTGAACGTCGCGAGGGGTGCGCTCGGGCCGTTATTCTATGCTGATACCGCCAAGACGCTGGCACGCCCGGTCGTCACCTGGCGCTATCGGACGAGCACGCGCGCGGGCGACTTCGTCTGTCATCGCGGCGAGCGAACCGGCTATAGCTGCGCGCTGATCGCGATGGTCGATTTCGCCCCCGCGGGCGACCTGTGCGGCGGCGCGTGCCTGCCGACCTGGGTGGCGGTGGAGGGGCCGAGTTGCCGGGGGGGAGATAGCGGGGCGCCGGTGTTCGAGGGGACGACCGCGCTCGGGATCGTCAAGGGCGGGACGTATGCCAAGAACGGGACGTGCCTGTTCTATTATTACATGTCGACCGACTACCTGCCGCCGGGGTGGACGCTGGTCCATCAGCCCGCGGCGGCGCCCCTCATGGTTCAGCCTTTGCCCACGGTCGCCGACACTGCGCGCTGATCGGCGGGGAGCAGCGCGCACGCGGTCTTGTAGCAATCCTCGACATGCGCGTTGCCGATCAGCTTCATCGCGCCGAAGCTGATCGTCGCGGCGACCGCCGAGCCTGCGAACGGCACGAACTTGGCGATCGAGCCGGCGGCGACCCGCCTCACGATCCGGCGCAGCAACGATGCGACGATCCGCTTCGTGACCATCCGGCCGATCATCGTGTTGCCAAGGCTCGACGCCATCACCAGCGCCTGCTGCGCGAGATGCGGCTCGAGCTTCTGCACCTGATCGTGATCGAGCCCGAAGCGGTTGCTGATCTGCGGCAGCAGCTTGGTCAGCAGGCCGATATCGGCGACCAGATCGGCGCCGGGGATCGGCACTACCGCGGCCCCCGCCGAGAGCATCGAACGTGTCGTGACGAGGCGTTTGCAGTCGTCGCGGACGCGGTCGAGTTCGGCGATGGTGTCGATCATGATGGTATGTTCCTGACAATAGTGGCCCGACAACGCACCGCACCCGTGCTGGTGCCATCGGCGGGCCATCAGAGGGCGATCGGGACTGGTGGTGCGCGCAAAAGCCGGTAGGACCGGCGCAAACAACGGCACAAACGAACGGTGGAGACGGATATGGCTGGGCAGACAATAGGCGTGATCGGCGCGGGGCAGATGGGTGCGGGGATCGCGCAGGTGTCGGCACAGGCGGGGTACCGCGTGCTGCTGGCCGACGTGTCGATGGAGGCGGCGGAGAAGGGCAAGGCGGGGATCGCCAAGGCGCTCGGCCGGCTGGTCGAGAAGGAGAAGATCGCGGGCGAGGCGCGTGATGCGGCGCTCGCGCTGATCGAGCCGGTCGCGAGCGTGGCGGACATGGGCGACTGTGCGATCGTGGTCGAGGCGGCGACCGAGCGCGAGGGCGTGAAGCGCCAGATTTTCGCCGAGGTCGGCAAGGTGCTGGGGCCGGATGCGATCCTGGCGTCGAACACGTCGTCGATCCCGATCACGCGCCTCGCGCAGGCGGCGCCCGATGCGGCGCGGTTCATGGGGGTGCATTTCTTCAACCCGGTGCCGGTGATGCGGCCGATCGAGCTGATCCGCGGCCTCGCGACGTCGGACGCGACGGTGGCGGCGGTCGAGGCGTTTGCGGAGAAACTCGGCAAGCAGGTGGTGCATGCGAACGACGCGCCTGGCTTCATCGTCAACCGCGTGCTGATGCCGATGATCAACGAGGCATGCTTCGCGCTCGGCGAAGGCGTGGCGAGCGTGCGTGACATCGATCTGGCGTGCCAGCTCGGGCTGAACCATCCGATGGGGCCGCTGACGCTGGCCGATTTCATCGGGCTGGATACGTGCCTGGAGATTACGCGGGTGCTGTTCGAGGGGACGGGCGATCCGAAGTTCCGGCCGGCGCCGGTGCTGGTGAAATATGTCGAGGCCGGGTGGTTCGGGCGCAAGACCAAGCGCGGGTTCTACGATTATTCGGGCGCGGAGCCTGTGCCTACGCGGTGAGGGCGGGGCGCAGCCGCTTCGGTGGGGGCGGCTGCGGTTTGCTGCGGGATCGGTCGTCTTTGCAGGGGCAGATGTGCTGCGAGTGGAGTTGCCAACCGTGCGACTAGGTTTGGCAAAGTGCTGCCGCTGGTGGAGCCGAGGGGGATCGGTTAAAATCCCCGTAAGCATTGAAAAACAAAGCATAATTATTTCGGCGTCGGGACGCTCGTGTTAGCCCTTTGTACCAGCGGGAGCAAGGCCGGAAGTCCGACTGTCTAGCAAGAGTTTGAAAGCGCTCGCTGCCTCGAAGCACTCGTCCCAGCGCGCTTTATCCTTGAATGCTGATGCGACAAACGCTGAGCTAATTAGGCCCCGATAGAAATAGTTCCCTGCATCCCGCGCATGCTGATCGTGTATAGACCCTTCGATTATCCCCGATAGTACATACAACGGAGGATCACCCCGGCACGTTTCCATAATGGCGAACGATGTAGCGTGCACAAAAGCCGAATAGTTTTGGTAGAGCCTCTTCCCGTTTTGGTTCGCAGTAAATGTATCCTTCTGTCCACCTACACGGTTTACGTAAGAACGTATGGCATCACGCTTGTAGGTAGAGGGACCTGCCTCCTGTGACCAGAAGTGGGCGAGATACTTTTCGTGATTAGGGGTCCATTCCTGCCGGTTAAGACCTAGAGACAGGAAAATAATGTCTTCGCCAATGTCGTCTAATGTCCGCTGGATCACCGCTTGCTCTTGGCCAAGGCCAGTACGAACAAGCACGTCAATGGCATATAGGCCGCTTATCTGCCGGGCGAGCTTCATGACTAGCGCTTGCTGAACTGATTGCTCCTTATAAACCAGCATGTACCCGTTTTGGTAAGGGACCGGCCCGGGCGGCGGAACGGCTCGCTCCATTGCCCTGAACGTATCCTCCATAACTGATAGGGCCTGCCGAAATGCCTCGATCATTGTTCACCGTCCGCTTCAGCCCTGCCGATCCTGACCAGAAGCTAACCCCCTACGGCTAAAAATTGATAGAGATTTGCGAGAGGGCAATTCAGACAAGAGTGAGCCCGATTTACCCCGTATGCCCGGTCCCAGCCTCAGGCGATTATGACACGCCTAGCGCGACCTGCATTATCGCGCGTGGTTCTCCATCCCTGCATGACGTGTCACAGTCGCCAAGTGATCCACTATCGGCACTGTCCAGAATAACCTAACGAGGGATTGGTCAATGCCCGTGAGATAATCGCTAGCATCCTCTTGTTCTCCCGCGAAGGCGGGAGCCCAGACTGGGTCCCCGCCTTCGCGGGGAAACATGCTGTCGATCCGCGTCTGTTGTGCCAATTTCTAACCAGATCGGTTAAATGGCTTGACATCGTCACGCTCGTTTGGTACATAACAGGAACGCTGCAGAATTGCGGGTCGGGCTGGTTGGTCCGGCGCGACGAGAGCCGGGATGGTCGGGGTGGGAGCCTCGGACGTCGCCGGCTTTTTTGCGTTCTGGCGGCGGGGCGGTTGGTGACGCCGGTTGGCGGCGGGGCGGCTGGCGACGAAGCGGGGAGGGCAGGCGGTATGGCGACGCGGGTGGGGGTGGCAGTCAAGCAGACCTATACGGTGGTGACGGGCGGGAGCCACCGGGTCGTGCAGGTCCGGAAGGTTCGGCCCAACGGGTGGACGCCGGCCAAGCGGAAGAGGTTTCTCATCGCGCTGTCGATGACGTGCAACGTTACCTCGTCGTCAGCCGCGGTGGGCATGAACCGCCATAGCGCCAGCGAGCTCAAGCGGCGTGATCCGCTGTTCGCGGCGCAGTGGGCGGAGGCGCTGACGAGCGGGTACGAGCGGCTCGAGGAGGGGCTGCTGGCCGCCGCAATCGCGGGGCTGCACGAGGCGACGGCCCTGCGCGAGGGGCGCACGGCGATACATGACGACGAGCGTGTCGACATTCAGGATGATATCGATGCCGGCGTCGGCACCGATATAGGCGACGGGTTCGGGGGCGGGTTCGGGTCCGGCCCCGGGTCCGGCATCGTTGCAAGCCTCGAGTCGGCGACGCGGCTGGTTCCGCTTGCGGGCATGCAGGCGGTGCAGGTGGCGCTGGCCTTGCTGGCACGTCGCGCGGCGGCCGGCCTCGGCAGCGGTGGTCAGCGCGGGCGCGGGCGCAAGCCGTATCGGCGCGCGACACAGGCGGAAACCGATGCCTCGATCGCGAACAAACTCGATTCGCTGGCACGACGACTGCGCGCATCGGCGCAGGGCGGTGAGGCGTGATCGACGATCGATGCGGCGATCCGGTGGGTCCCGACGAGGCGGAGGCGCCGCCGCATTCGCCCGACGCCGCCCCCTCGGACACATCGGACGCGGAACCCCGCGCGACATCATGCGGGGAGCCAAGTGGGGAGTCGGATGGCGCGCGCGACGTGATCGCCGAACTGGCGGTGCTGCCGGCGGCGCAACGGGCGATGCTGATCGGGTCGCTGAGCGCCGCCGAGCGGTATGAACTGCACGATCGCTGGGAACGCTGGGCGCATCCCGGGCAGCATCTTGCCGACCGGGGGGCGGAGAATACAGCCGATGACTGGCGGATCTGGGTGATCCTGGCGGGACGCGGGTTTGGGAAGACGCGCGCCGGGGCGGAGTGGGTGAGCCAGGTGGCGCGCGATAATCCCGGGGCACGGATCGCGCTGGTCGGGGCGACGCTCGAGGATGTGCGGCGCGTGATGATCGAGGGAGAGAGCGGGCTGCTGGCGGTGGCGCGCGACGACGAGGATCCGGTGTGGCGGGCGCATGTCGGCGAGGTGCACTTCGGTAACGGCGCGCTGGCGTCGACCTATTCTGCGGAGGCGCCGGAGGGGTTGCGGGGCCCCGAGCATCATGTCGCGTGGTGCGACGAGATCGCGAAATGGCGCAACGGCGCTGCGACGTGGGACAATCTGATGATGGGGCTGCGGTTGGGGACGCTGCCGCGGATCGTGGTGACGACGACGCCGCGGCCGGTGGCGTTGCTGCGGCGGATCCTGGCGTTGCCGGGGGTGGTGCGGTCGCACGGGCGGACGCGCGACAACCCGCATCTGCCGGCGAGCTTCGTCGCGGCGGTGACGGCGACCTATGCGGGGACGCGGTTGGGGCGGCAGGAGCTGGATGGCGAGCTGATCGAGGATGTCGCTGGGGCCTTGTGGACGCGGGAGTTGGTGGAGTCTCGGCGGGTGGCTTTTGCGCCTGAAGTGAGGCGGGTCGTGGTGGGGGTGGATCCTCCCGCTGGCAGCGTGTCGGGGGGGCCGGGGGATGCCTGCGGGATCGTGGCGGTTGCGCTTGGGGGCGATGGGTTTGCGTATGTCTTGGAGGATGCGAGCGTTTCGGGGGCGAGTCCCGAGGGGTGGGCGCGGGCGGTGGCCGAGTGCGCGGCGCGGCATGGCGCGGACCGCGTGATCGCGGAGGCCAACCAGGGGGGGAAGATGGTGGGGAGCGTCCTTGCCGGCGCCGACCGGGCGATGCCGGTGAAGTTGGTGCATGCGTCGCTCGGGAAGGTGGCGCGGGCGGAGCCGGTGGCGGCTTTGTATGAGTCCGGGCGGGCCTGGCATGTGGGGGCGTTTCCGGATCTGGAGGATGAGCTTTGCGGGCTGATCGCGGGCGGGGGGTATGAGGGGCCGGGGCGGTCGCCGGATCGGGCTGATGCTCTTGTTTGGGCGATGACTGAGGTGATGCTGGGGCCGCGGGCGCGGGTTTCTGTTCGAGTGCTTTAGGTTTGGCCCTCTCCCCGACGGGGAGAGGGAAGGAGGAGCGCTTGCGACGGGAGGGTGAGGGGTGGTTGGGATTTTGGTCCCGAGCCTCACTCCCCTCTCCCTCCCACGCGCAAGCGCGCGCGGGCCCCTCCCTCTCCCCGTAGGGGCGAGGGAAATTCAGGAGGACATCATGAAATTGTTCGGGTGGAAATCCGGGCGCGATGAGTCGCGGCCGGTGTTGTCTCGGTCTTCGGCGGGCGCGATCGGGGGTTCGGCGTTTGGCGAGTGGCCGCGGAGTTACGAGGCGCAGGTGCGCGAGGCGTATCTGGATAATCCG
This sequence comes from Sphingomonas sp. PP-CE-3A-406, assembly GCF_003688625.1. GTDB lineage: Bacteria > Pseudomonadota > Alphaproteobacteria > Sphingomonadales > Sphingomonadaceae > Sphingomonas. The sequence continues at coordinate 1,183,490 of NZ_RCWY01000002.1, read as the reverse complement.
ATCGCGCAGCGGGCGGTGAAGCTGGTCGTTGAGGGGCTGGGGAGCGCGCCGATCGTCGCGTCGGATCCGGCGTTGCTGGCGCTGGCGACGGTGCGGTCGGGCGGGCACCCTCCCACGCGCAAGCGCGCGCGGGCCCCTCCCTCTCCCCGGAGGGGCGAGGGAATAGGAGGATCTTATGGCGCATTGGCTTTGCTCGGGGCGGACTGTGCAGGTCGAGGGGCTTGTTTCTCGGTTCGATCCTCGGTTCTGGACGGTGGATTTTCCGCGGCCGATGATGGCCTCCGTTGTGACCACCGGTCCTGACGCGCTGCGGGTGGATGCGGTGTTCTACAAGGCGGACGATCTGGCGGGGGTGATCTGGGCGGCGGAGGATCGGTTCGATCATCCGCTGCTCAAATACGAGACGTCGCGGGATTTTCGGGACTGTCGGCTGCGCTTTCGGTGGCGTTCGAACGGCGTGATGGCGCTGGATGCCATCAATGGCCCGACGCTCACTATCGAGGGGCGGGATGCGGCGGGCGTGGCGCGCGCGTGGTATGTGCGGTTGTGGAATTATGCGGTGGGGGCGCCGGAGGATGCGGTCGTTTCGCTCGATTTCGGGGCGATGGTGGGCGGGTATGCGCTGCCCGAGGATAGCGATCCGGTGTGGGCGGGGGATATCGATCGGATGTTCGTGTCGCTGGTGCCGCCGGACTATACGAAGGTCGATGTGCCGCTGGCCGCGCCACGCGAGGGGTGGGTCGAGTGGACCGATATGGTCTGCGAGGGGCCGGGGTCGGTGCTGGCGATCGGCGATGCGGTGGTGCCCGAGCACGAGTTCCGGATCGCTGGGGGGTATGACGATAGCTATAATCTGACGCCGGCGCGGTTGCTTAGGAATGCGCTGCATCTTGGGTATCGGGGGAGCATCACGCATTATGTCGGGATGATCTGGGCGACCGACCTGATCGAGAGCCGGTCGACGTCGCGGGGCGGCAAGGGGCAGCCGAGCACCTCGACCTATTCCTATGCGGCGTCGTTCGCGGTGCTGCTGTCGGCGCGTGCGATCCTGGGGGTGGGGCGGATCTGGGCGGAGGGGAAATTGCTGCGCGGGGCGGGCGGCGATTTCAAGACCGCGACGGGGTTCCGGCTGCATCTCGGCGGCGAGGACCAGGCGGTCGATCCGCTGATCGCGTCGGCGGAAGGCGGCGCGACACCGGCGTATCGCGGTGCGGCGTATGCGGTGTTCGAGATGCTGCAGCTGGCGGATTTCGGCAATCGGATCCCGTCGCTGACGTTCGAGGTGATCGCGGATCAGGGCGCGGTGCTGGTGTCGACGATCGCAAGGTCGCTGGCACCCGAGGTGTCGGGGACTGCGGCGTTGTCGGTTGGTGGGTTCGCGGCGTCGGGCGGGAGCGTCCGCGCGGTGCTGGACCTGCTCGGACAGGCGAGCGGGGCGTGGTTCGCGCCGGTCGGCGACGGGCTGGCGATGCGTGATGCGGCGGCTGCCGTCGTGCAGGTCGCGGACGAGGGTTTCGCGGTCGGCGACAAGGGCGCGCGGCGGACGCGCGCGGTCGCGGCGATCGAGACGGTGCCGCGGACCGTGACGCTCGGCTATTACGATGCGGCGCGCGACTATCAGACCGGCGTGCAGCGCGCGCGGCGGCCGGGTGCGGGCGTGCGCGACGAGCGGATCGAGGTGCCGGCGGTGCTCGATGCGGGAGCGGCGAAGACGGTGGCGGAGGCGATGCTGGCGCGGGCCGAGGCGGGGCGCGTGCGGCGGACCGTGACGGCCGGGTTCGCGGCGATGGCGATCGCGCCGGGCGCTTGCGTGACGATCGTAGGCGAGGCGGGCGTCTGGCGGGTGACCGACACCGCGATCGAAGGAATGGTGACGACGCTCGGCCTCGTGCCGGTGACGATTGCGTCGATCCCGGCGACCGCGACCAGCGGCCGGGTGGTCGGCGCGGTCGATGCGGTGGTCGGCGCGACGATCCTCCAAGCGTTCGAGATACCGGGGCTCGACGACGCGCCGTTGTCGATGCCGCGGATGACCGTGGTCGCGGCGGGCGCAGGCGCGGGGTGGCGGCAGGCGGCCTTGCTCTACAGCGTCGACGACGGGATCAGCTGGACGGCGGCGGGCGCGAGCGCGGCACCGGGTGTGATCGGTGTGGTCGAGGCGGTGGTGGCGGGCGGGCTGGCGACGATGATCGACCGGCGTGGTGCGTTCGACGTGCGGCTCGCGCATCCCGCCATGATGCTGGCGGATGCCGATGCGGACGCGCTCGACCGGGGCAGCAATCTCGCGCTGCTCGGCGATGAGCTGGTGCAGTTCGGGCGGGCGGAGCCGCTTGGCGGCGGGCGCTGGCGGCTGCGGACGCTGTTGCGGGGGCGGCGGGGAACCGAGGCGGCGAGTCCGCAGGTCGCGGGCGATCGGTTCGTGCTGTTGGAGGCGGATGCCGCGCGGACGATCGACCTGCCATTGTCGGTGCTGGGCCGCGAGGTCCGGGTGATGGCGTCGGGCGTCGGCGACGTGAGCCCGGTCGAGATGCGCTGCGTGATCCGCGGCGCCTCGGTCGTGCCGCCTTCGCCGGTCCACGTCAGCTTCACGCGGGACGGCGACGGCGGCGCGACGGTGCGCTGGGCTCGCCGCAGCCGCGCCGGGTGGCGCTGGATCGACGGGGTGGATGCGCCGCTGGCCGAAGAGAGCGAAGCGTACCGGGTGACGATCGCCGCGGGCGGCGTGGCGCGCACCGTCGACACGACCGCGCCGCTCGTCACGCTGACCGACGCCGATCTGGCCGGAGGCGCGGTCTCGCTGGCGATATCCCAGCGCGGAATCTTCGGCGAATCGCTGGCGACGCACGTGACGATACCGGCCTGAATTCGAACTACAGGGGGAGTGGACCATGAGCGACACGACATCGCGGCTTTCAATGCCATTGCTGCAACCGGGGCAGGCGCAGAAAGAATCGACGCACAACGAGGCGTTGGCGATCCTCGATATCGTGGTGCAGGCGAGCGTCCTTGCGGTCGGCGCGACGGTGCCGCCGGCCAATCCGGATTTAGGCGCGGCATGGATCCTCGGCGCGGCGCCGACCGGCGACTGGGCCGGACACGCGTTCGCGCTCGCAGCCTGGACGGCAGGCGGATGGCGATTCGTCGTGCCGCGCGAGGGAATGATGGTGTGGCATGGCGGCGACCGGCACATCGTGCGGTTCAGTGCGGGAACCTGGGTAAGCGGCGTCATGTCGGGCACCAACGTGACGATCGGCGGGCAGATCGTGGTCGGTGCACGGCGTCCGGCGATCGCGAATCCGCCTGCGCTGCTCGCCGGCGCGACGCCCGCGGATAGCGACGCGAGAAGCGCAATCGTGGCCATCCTGGACGCATTGCGCGGGCACGGGCTGATATCTGCCTGAAACACGGCGAAAACTGTGTCGTTCCTGCCACAGTGGGAACTTTTGTTCGCTTGCGTGGAAACAAGGCCGAGGATAGGGAGTTTGCGATGTCCGTGTGACACTCATGAAAGGGGATTTAGTATGCGGAAGCTTGCCGTCGTTCTGGCACTCGCCTCCACCGCACTCGCCACTCCCGCCCTCGCCCGCGACAAGTCGTGGTACGTTGGCGTTGATGGCGGTGCGATGATCGTTGAAGACATCAACTATGACATCGGTGCTCTCAAGAGCGCTGGGTCGGTTGATCATAACTATGGCTATGACGTCGATGGCGTCATGGGCTACGATTTCGGTGGTTTCCGTCTGGAAACCGAAGTCGGCTATCGTCGTGCAACCGTTGACGGCTACACGTCGTCCACGACCACGCCGACCTTCACGCAGGCTGGCGTTCGCGGCAATGCCGCAGCTGGCAGCTACGACGGTGCCGGTGGTTCGTCGTCGGCGCTCAGCTTCATGCTGAACGGCCTTCTGGACTTCGGTCCGGATGACGGCATCCAGGGCTTCGTCGGCGGCGGTGTCGGTGTTGCTCGCGTCAAGGCGAAGTATGGCATCACCAGCGGTGGCGACTTCCTGAACGACTCGGACACCGTGTTCGCGTATCAGGGTCTTGCCGGTATCCGTGCACCGCTCAGCAACCACGTCGACGCAACGTTGAAGTATCGCTTCTTCAATGCTGAGAACGTAAAGCTGGTAGACGTGTCGAACCGCGTGTTCGACGGTCGTTACCGCTCGCACAGCATCCTCGGTGGCCTGACGTACAACTTCGGTTCGCCTGCCGAGCCGGTTGCTCCTCCTCCGCCGCCGCCGCCGGAGCCAGTTGCTCCGCCGCCGCCGCCGCCGCCAGCAGAAGTCGTCTGCTCGCCTGGTCCGTTCATCGTGTTCTTCGAATGGGACAAGTCGGACATCACGCCAGAGGCAGCATCGATCCTCGACAACGCCGTCACGCAGTACCAGTCGTGCGGCAATGCCCAGGTCATGATCGCGGGCTTCACCGACAAGTCGGGTGCAGCATCGTACAACGTCGGTCTCTCGCAGCGTCGTGCAGACGCCGCCAAGGCGTACCTGTCGTCGCATGCCATCCCAGAGGGTGTCATCTCGACGGAAGCGTTCGGCGAGACCCGTCCGCGCGTCGAGACCGCCGATGGCGTTCGCGAAGTGCAGAACCGTCGCGTGGAAGTCACCTACGGTCCGGGTTCGGGCCAGTAAGACTTCCGCCAGTCGACCCTCGGGTCGGCTACGGAACGAAGATCGGGGAGGTCGGCGCAAGCCGGCCTCCCTTTTCTTTTGTGCGCGATGGCGAGCAGTAGCTCGGGCTTGGTCGAGACGGCTTTGATCGAGGGGGCTTGAGATTGGCGTGGCCTTGCCTGTCGCCGTTGCAGCGTCCAGCATAGCGCTTTGCCCCAGGGGACATGACATTGGTCATCGCGCATATCCTGACGATCGGTGCCGCCGTTCTGCAAGGCGCGACCGGTCCTCGCGAACTCGCCGTACCCCAGTAAAATGAGGCGTCATCTGCCGGTTCGGTAGCATTGCCGCCCACGCCGGGCAGCCCGATGCCAAGCAGCCCCACTCCGGGCGGGCCGTCCGACGCTCGGCGTATCGCGCAGGCGGCAAGGCTCGGATCGCTGCTCTATACGTTCGATCGGGCGGCGTGGGTCAGTTCGGATGCGTTGACCGCGGCGATCCCGAAAAACGCGCTGAGTGGTACCGGCGGGTATGTCGTCGAGCAGCCCGATCCGCGGACGTTGCACGTGACCTATTACCGTGGGGCGGGCACGGCAGCGCAGGCGTTCTTCGTGGCGGACGTGCGCGGCGGGAAGGTCGTGTCGCAGGAGGTCCTCGTGCGACCGGCCGCGCTGACAGCCGCGCAGACTCTTCTGGTGCGCGCCCGCGAGGTGGCGACACAGGCGGCCGTCGCGCGCGGCTACAAGCCCTGCACGCCGTTGCCGTTCAACAGCGTCGTGCTCCCGCCGCAAAACGACGGGGTGATCGCGGTCTACCTGCTGTCGGCGCAGAAGGAAGCGACGACGTTTCCGATGGGCGGCCACTACCGCGTGCTCGTCGATCGCGATGGCAGAGTGGTGGCATCACGCCCCTACACGCTCGGCTGCCTCGCCATGACCGCGCCGAAGCTGCCGCCGGGCGCGACGCCGATCGGGTTCGTGGTCAATCACCTGCTCGATCCCGTCCCGACCGAGATCCATGTGTTCGCCTCGTACAGCCTGCATATGCCGGTGTTCGTCGCCACGCCCGACAAGCGCGTGTGGCGGGTCAAGGGCAGCGAGATCACGCCATCGAAGGCGAAGTGACCGCGCGCCGTCGGTCGGTCGTCAGTCCGAGGCGGTGTCCGCCAGCGCCGCGGCCAGCCACTCCGGGACGATCGCGTCGCCCAGCGCGTCGATGCGGCGGTGCTCGACCATCAGGCCGAGGTCCGGATACGCGGCGCGGGTGCGCGGTCCGGTTTCGGTGAGCGGTGCGACGACGAGGCGGCGGTTGACCTTGGCGCGGTGATGCATCCGCGCGGTGTTCTCCTGCCCGACGTAGCACCCCTTGGTGAAGCTGACGCCGTTCAGTTCGCGGGCGTTGCATTCGAGCCACAAGGTCTCGCCTTCGCCGAGCTCGCCGGCACCCTCGGTGACGCCGAGCGACAGGCGATGCGCGTGCCAGTCTCGCGTCGGCTCTGACGCCGGGGCGAGCCAGCGCCGGCCGAGCGCGGCGAGACGCGGGTCGGGGGTGCCTGGGCCATCCCCGGGCCAATCCGCCGACCAATGCACCTTGCGGTCATCGGGTTGGATCGTGATCGCGCGACGTAGCCGGTACATCGACAGGCGTTTCGCGAGCGCATCGGCCTGCGTCGCCTCGGCATCGATCAGCACCGCATCGCCGTCTGCCCAGAGGATGAAGTCGAACAGCGCCTTGCCCTGCGGCGAGAGCAGCGCGGCCCAGGCGGGGGCGTCTGGCATGAGCGCCGCGGTATCGGCGGTGACGAGGCCTTGCAGGAAGCCGCGCACGTCGTCGCCGGCGACGCGGATCACGCTGCGATCGGCGAGCATCGTTGCGGAAGGTTGCTGGTCCATAGCCATCACCTAGTGCGCGGGCGGCGATTTCCAAGCTGGATCGCACCACAGGGATATCACCACAGGGATATGGCGCCGACGCGCCCGCGCCGATAGGAGGAGCGCATGACCGAGCGCCTCACGATCCGCCGCCCCGACGACTGGCACGTCCACCTGCGCGATGGCGCGATGCTGGAGGCGGTCGCGCACCACACCGCGCGGCAGTTCGCGCGCGCGATCATCATGCCGAACCTGACCCCGCCGGTGACGACGATCGACGCCGCGAGGGCGTATCGCGAGCGGATCATGGCGGCGCTTGGCGGAGACGTCGGTTTCACCCCGTTGATGACGTGTTACCTGACCGACGGGACCGATCCGGCGGAGATCGAGCGCGGCTATGCGGAGGGCGTGTTCGCGGCGTGCAAGCTGTACCCTGCGCATGCGACGACCAACTCGGCGCACGGCGTCACCGATATCCGCGCGCTGACCGAGGTGCTGGAGACGTTGCAGCGAATCGGCATGCCGCTGCTGATCCACGGCGAGGTGACCGACAAGTCGATCGACATCTTCGACCGCGAGGCGGTGTTCGTCGAGCGCGTCCTGACGCCGCTGACGCGCGACTATCCGGCGCTCAAGATCGTGCTCGAGCACATCACCACCGCCGAGGCCGCGGCGTTCGTCACCGAGGCGGCGCACCCGATCGCCGCGACGATCACGCCGCAGCATCTGCTGATCAATCGTAATGCGCTGTTCGACGGCGGGCTCAGGCCGCACGCCTATTGCCTGCCTGTGCTCAAGCGCGAGACGCACCGCCTCGCGGTCCGCAAGGCGGCGGTATCGGGATCGCCGCGGTTCTTCCTCGGCACGGACAGTGCGCCGCATGTCGTCGGCGCGAAGGAATCGGGGTGCGGGTGCGCGGGGATCTTCAACGCGCCGTTCGCGCTCGAGGCGTATCTGCGCGTGTTCGAGGAAGAGGGTGCGATCGACAAGTTCGAGGCGTTTGCGTCGGAGCATGGCGCGCGGTTCTACGGGCTGCCGCTGAACGATGGCACGGCGACGCTGGTGCGCGATGCGGTCGAGGTGCCGGCGTCGATCGGCGAGGGCGCGACCGCGGTGGTGCCGTTCCTGGCGGGGACGACGGTGGGGTGGCGATTCGAGGGGTGAGTCTTGGGGGGCTTTAGGGCCGCTGGAGTCTTGCGCCGGCCGTTGCGGGCGTAGGACCGTTCGCCATCCTGCTGGTCTGGGTCTTCGCGTACCCGGTCCTGCCGGTTTGGATCGTCGACGGTCTATTTCGCTGGTCGATCCCGGGCTTGGCGCTGGCCGCGCTGTTTGGCGGGATTCATCTGATGCCCGTGCCGTCCCGGGTGCGTATCGGCGTTGCGATGTTATGCGTGCCGGCGATGGCGACGGCGTGGTTCTTCGGCATGGTGACGATGGTTTGCGCGGTGAATGGCGATTGCCTCTGAGATCTAATGCCGGGGTTTATCCCGCGAAGACGTGCCGCATCAGCGTGCAGGATCCGCTGCGTTCAGCCGGTCGATCCATAACCGCGCCTCCTTCTGTTCGCCGACCGCGCTGGCGCTGACCGGGCCCCGTGCCGCGAAGAAGTCGTGGTGGAGCGCGAACGGTTCGAGCAGCAGGCGGTCGCGCATCGCGTCGATGTCCGCGCCCATCTCGTTGAGCGCGTCGATCGTCGGCGCGATCGCGGCGCGGACGCGGCGGTCGGCGCTGCGGTCGAACAGCCCGAGCGATCCCGACGCGGTCTTCTCCAGCGCGGCGATCAGGGTGTCGCGGTACTCGGTTTCGAGATCCTCGCGCTGAGCGTCGAGGCGGGCGAGGCGGTCGGGTTTTGCCATTGGCCTGGGGTAGCGCGTGGGGAGGGGGCGTCAACTCGTCGCCTGGATTTGCCGCGCTTCGGGATGAGGGTGGGGGCGTGAGCGGCTTAGGCGTGTCGCGTGTGGCGCGCGGCATGGGCAAAGCCCATGCCGTCGGACGGGCTTTGCCCGCCGGCCGGGCTTGGCGGAGTCGGCCGGACGTGGCCGGCAGCCCGCCTGCGCCTCGCCGGCCGGGCTTGGCGGAGTCAGCCTAACGTGGTCGGCTGCCCGCCTCCGCCTAAAACGGTAGCCACCGGCTCTTGTGCGTGATGTTCATATAGCCGACGTTGACGCCCGCGCGCCAGCCGACGCCGAGGCGGATCGGGATCAGGACGACGTTGCCGCGCCGTAGATAGGTCGCGGCGAACCCGCCGACCAGGTACAGACGGCCCTCGACCGCGGGGAAGCGCTTGTAGAGCTCCTCGGTGTCGTAGAGGTTGTAGACCAGCACGAAGACCTTGTTCGCGTCGCCGCCGACGTCGAAGCCGACCGACGGGCCGGTCCAGTAGACCGGCTGCTGGCCCTCGACCTTGTGGCTCATGATCCCCGAGCCGTAGCGCACCCCGAGGATGAACGCGCCCGACGCCTCGCGGCCGGCGATGTACGCGTTGGGCTGGCCCTGATCCTTGAGGATCTTCTCGAGGATGCCGCCGAGCCCCGCCGCCCCCTTGCCGAACACGCCTTCGCCCGCCGCCAGCAGGTCGTCGCGCTGATAGGTGTCGGCGGCCTGCGTCGTCGCTTCCGCGCGGGCGGTCGGCGAGGCCGGGTCCGCCGCTGGAGTTGACGCCGAATTCTGCGGCGGAGGCGGGGAGGGCGTCGGGTCGGATTGGACCTGCGTATCGATATCGGCCGGTCGCGACGGCTGCGTGGTCGTCTGCGCGCGCGACGGCGCGGTATAGGCGCGCGGCGCGAGGTCGCCATCGATCGCCTGGTTGGGATCGATCGTGCGCACCTGCGCGGCGGCACCGCCAGTCCCTCCACACATCGCAGCGGCGAAGGCACCCAAGCCGAGCCAGAAGTCACGCATGATCATTGTCCCCAAACCGGCGTCCGCAAACGGGGCACCAAACGATCGACCTTGAAACCATCGACCCCGACATGGCCGATCCGATCGAACCGGTCGACCCGGTCCTTTCGCTCGGCCAGCGTAACCAACCTCGGCCTTGCCGCGCAATGAACGAACCGCCTAGCCGTGTCGAATTTGGGCGAATTCGCGATGAATGACACGAAGAGAGCGAATGACGCGAAGACAGCCGTTGCCCCCCGCGACGACCCTCGCTATAGCCCCGCATCTGCTGCAGCCGGAGACGTGGGTGAGTGGCTGAAACCAGCGGTTTGCTAAACCGCCGTACCGGGTTTACTGGTACCGAGGGTTCGAATCCCTCCGTCTCCGCCATTTTAGTGTCTCACAGCATCCCAAACCATCTCAGAAGCCTTGGATTTGCCTCGCTTTTAATAGCGCGGTAGTCTCACACGATCCCATAGTTTCCCACTCAAGCGCACGCCTGTTGGGGGTATTTTGGGGGTACGCTGACGACTTCCTGGGGGTATCGAGTGCTGACCGAATTACGCTGCCGACAGGCCAAGGCAGCGGAGAAGAGCTACAAGCTGTCCGATGCCCGTGGGCTTCATATGTTCGTGACGACCACCGGTTTTCGCTCCTGGCGCTGGAAATACCGAATCGCTGGCAAGGAAAAGCTGCTCGTGCTGGGCAGCTATCCCGACGTAAGCCTCGCGCTGGCACGCGAGCACCGGGACGCAGCCGCACGGCTTTTGAAGGCAGGGACCGATCCGGGCGTCGACCGGAAGCAAACCGCGGCGGTTCGGCATATCGAGCATGCAACGACGTTCGAGGCAGTAGCGCGGGAATGGCACGCCCAGCAGGTGTCGAGCTGGGTCGCTGTGCATGCGGCCGACGTTTTGAACAGCCTCGAGAAGGATGTCTTTCCGTACATCGGCTCGACGCCCGTTGCTGCGGTGACCTCGCCCATGGTGCTTCAACTCGTGCGGCGGATCGAGGATCGCCCGTCGGTCGAGACGGCACGTCGCGTTCGGCAGCGCATCTCGGCCGTGTACGGCTTTGCGATAGCGTCGGGATACGCGACGAGCGATCCGGCTGTATCGATTCGAGGAGCGATGAAGCCGCTCATCAAGAAGCGGCAGCCAGCGTTGGCGTCGCTGGAGGATGCGCGAGCGCTACTGACGGCGGCCGAGGCATCGGCAGCGCATCCCATGACCAAGCTCGCTTCGCGACTGCTCGCCCTGACGGCGCTGCGGCCGGGTACGCTTCGGACGACCGGTTGGGCCGAGCTGGAGGCCTTGAGCGAGGATGCGCCTGTCTGGCGCATTCCGGCGGACCGCATGAAATTGAAGGTCGCGCGCAAGCAGGACGAGCGTTTCGACTTTCTGGTGCCACTGTCCAGACAGGCGATGGAGGTTCTTCAGGCGGCGCGTGCCTTCGCGCCGCGCGGCCCGCTGGTCTTTCCGAGCCAGCGGCACGCTCACAAGCCGATCAGCGAGAATGCGATCGGGTATTTCTACAATCGTCTGGCGGTCCGGGCGCGGCATGTGCCGCACGGCTGGCGATCGACATTCTCGACGGTGATGAACGAACGCGCGCAGACGTTAAACCGACCGGGCGATCGCGCGATCATCGATCTGATGCTGGCGCACATTCCCGAAGGGGTGGAGGCGACCTACAACCGAGCCGCGTACCTGCAGCGGCGCACCGAGATCGCGCAGGAGTGGGCGGACCTTCTCCTCGATGGGTTTGCGCCGGCAGCGCAACTGCTCGAAGGACCGCGGCGCTAGGCGTTGCCGCTCAGGGAGCGGTGGTATGACCGCGCGCTCGCTTCACGAGATCATCGGCGGCAAGGCCAGCCATCACGGCTTGTTCCGCAATCGTGTTCGGCGCGACAGCCGTCCCAAGGGCTCGTGCGAGGCCCGGTTGTGGCGACCGGTCAGCAAGCGTCAGATGGGGCACGCCATGATCGCGGCAGAAGGGTATGACCGTCAGCACAAGCAGCCTGGCAAGCGTAACGGACCGCTAGGTCATGTCGGTCTGGAAGTCCTGCGCGCGCTGTATCGCATCGTATGTCACCGGTCAGGCCGGCTCGAGCCGTCGATCGACTATCTCATGGGAAAGCTGCGGCGTTCGCGTGACGCTATCGTGCGCGCATTGAAAGCGCTCAAGGATCACGGCTTTCTGGATTGGGTCCGCAGGACCGAACGGATTCCGGAGGCAGAGGGTGCCGGACCAAGGATTCGCCAAATCAGCAATGCGTACCGGCTCTGCATCCCGGCGTTTGCACGCGTGATCGTGGAGCGCATCATCGGTCCCGCACCGATGCCCGCCGACGTGGTCCAGCACCTTGAGCAACACCACACCGAGCAGGCGGAAATGGTGGCTCAGCTACCGTTGCGCGAAGCGGTGGGCGTTAGTGTCCAGAACGAGGCGCTGGCGGCCGCGCTAGCCCGACTGGCGGACGCGCTGGAAGAGAATGAGCGCGAGTCCGCCTAGCGGTCTGAAACCAGCACCATTCATTTATAGAAAGGGAAGATCGCCGATCGACAACCGCGACAGGCTTCTCAAACGATCCGATGTTCGGGCATCGTCGACGGGGTGTGTCGGACGCTCATCGGTCGTCCCCTGTGACAGTGCTCCTGCGCCGACCCGCGGTGGCAGGATCGCGCGGTTTGGCGTGTTTGAACATTAGACATGGACTTGGTGTATGCGGTTTCGCCCAATCGCCTATTAGTGCACCCAAACGCACCGTCGATGCTGCCGTGATATCGGGCCAAGAACGGCGGAATACCGCGGGGCTGAGCGTTGCCCGGTAATGCACCGGAACCGACACGAAAAGCTCGCGGGCGAGGCGGGGGGAATAGCGTGTAATTTGGGGGCACAGGATCGGGGGCGGGGAGTTGGGCCCCTCGGCCCGGCGGGGTCAGAAGCGATCAAGGGGGCGGCGGCATGGCTGATCGCATCGATCGTTGGCTTGCCACCACAGGAGGCTGCTATCCGCATAGAGGTGCAGCAATCTGCATCCAGCGGGAGTGCTTAATACCGCCATTCAAGGCTAGATTTAGGCGGGTCTGCAGCAGGCCAGCCACTGCATCCAAATCCACCTGAAAAGCTCGCGGGCGAGGCGGGGGTTCTTGCACCGTATTTGGGTGCACAACATGGAACCGACGAACTTGGTGGAAAGCGGAACGGCGGCTTTCGGGTCGCGGTCGGAGATAAAACGGACGTTTGTTCATGCGGCAGGGCGCGGGGGCGTGAACGCCCGTGTTGGACCGAAGCCGAGTTCGCCGCTTTCGGGGGGCTATCGGCGTAAGCTAACGTTCGTTCGGTTGAGCCAAAGTCGCTGTTCATGCCAATAGCCGTCGCAGCGTTCGGCTATCCTTCTCACGAGCTAATACCCTTGGCTAAAGGCGAGCGCTTAGGGTCTCATCCCCCCGGCCGGAACTGACCCGTTGTAACCAGATGTTTAGGGTGGGCGGCTATCCCCGGACTATGGCCGATCGATCATCAAAACCCGAATATCCGTCGTGGCGGGCAGAGGACGGACGTAAGGCCGTCCGGATAGCCGTAGATTGGTCGGCAACTGTCACAGCAGACAAGTTTGATACCCAAGCCGTGCGGATCAGTGACTGCACGCAATTGGGTTGTCGGATTGAGACCCGCTTGGCGGTTTCGGTTGGCACGTTCGTGGACGTTGCCATCCCGAATTTCGCCGATGTACCGGGCTGGGTTGCTTGGAGCAGTCCGGAAGCTATCGGAATCGATTTCTGCCATCCCCTCCCAAATCGCGTTCTCGAGTATATCGTAGAACGAAATGAGGCGATCTGACGGACAGGAAACGCCTGGCTTAGGCAAGAAAGGGGCCACAAAAGCCCCATCAGGCGATCAACCCCACCGCCCTCTCTTGGTCAGCGGCACCGATGGACTGACGTGGGCCCGCGGGACTTCGTCCATACTCAGGATAGGAGCGGGCAGATCCTCACGCGTAGCGTAGAGCCGACGCAGAATTATCGCGAGGTCCTCCTCCGTCAGCCCTGATGCGGGATCGATCACCAGGCCTTCAGGCATCGGCTCGACCCAAGCAGCGAGGCGATTGCACGCCGCGCCGAGTTCAGGATCTGCGCAATCATCAAAATCTGCCGTGCCATGAGCATATTCCGGCTCCGCTGATTCGAGCAAGCTGAGCATGAACCAGCTCATCCCCCTTCATTGTCGGCATAGACTTGCAGAACGAGCTCGAAGCTCGCCAGCGCCTGCCGTGCCAGCGCTTCGACACGGTTCATAATTATTGCAGGGGTGTTGCGAGGATATCGTCGACTGCTAAGGCGACCCGGCGCCAATCCTCAGCTCCATCGCCCGAGGATAAAATATCTCCAAGCGATCTCAGCACATATCGTGCGGAATCGCTTCCATGAGCTGCTACGATTTCGCCTGCCTTCAACCAAGCCTCGCGATCGGTCATATTTGCCCTCATCAAGATCACCATTTCAGCTAAGAGCGCAGCAATTACGCCTCAACCTGTCCTAGCCCCTTTATCGTCGCTCGATACAATTTAGCCCGAGCCTGTATCAGAGCCGCAGCTTGGTCGGCGCCCTGTCCCACGACGATGCCGGCCGAGCCGGTCACCATTCCGATCCACTCCCCGCTTCCGCGTAATTTTAGGCGCCTGGTCGCGAATGCTGCAAGGACCTCCTCTGCAAGTAAGCGGGCGTTCGCCAGCGCGACATCGGTAACCACGACCATGAACTCGTTGCCGGTCCAACGGATGATCTCTTCGTTTTTTAAAACCTGCCGCAGGTTGGCGACGAATGCGCTCAGCACATTGTCACCTACAGGGTGACCGAAACGTTCGTTGATATTGCTGAGATCAGCGACGCTGAATATCATCATGACGTACGCACGATTTTGTTCGCCGAGCCGCGCAAAAAGAGGACGAGCCCCTTCGGAGGTCAATGCCTGCGTAGCTGTATCGCGTGTAGGATCTGTGCGTTGCTCGCTTAGCGATCCCAAGTTGGCCTGTAGTTTAGCTACATCCCTGCGCAGATCGGCGAGTTCACGTTCAGCGTCGGTCAGTCGTGCCACTAGAGCGTTTGAATCAGGCCAGTCTTGGACCTCCACCGCCATGGCGGTGACGTCATCACTCAGGGATTTCGTCAGTAATTGCGCATCCGATGTCAATGATCCCAACTGGGTCGCATGGCTCTGGACAGCGTCTTCCATGCGCGCCGCGGTCCCGGATTTTGTTGCCAAGAAGCGCTGACTTAGTTCGTTTAGAGACCTCGGCGTCAGCCTCAGTCCGCCATCCGTTTCAAGCGCTACAGCCCGCGCTAATGGTCCGTCTAGGTCGCTGACGACCTCTAGAGCGAACGCGTAATTGGCCGTCGTGGGCTGAAGATGGTGGGATTCCAGAAACGCCAAGGCGGCGTGTGCAGTACCAAATGCATCTGACACTATTAATCACGCCCCTCTGTCGGCCATATCGACTTAACGCTGTATGATGCGGCCCGTTGCATACTTGGCATCATAGATACGTTAATACAACTGACCTAGATAAAGAGGTGCCAGAGGTCGATTAGGAAGTCTGCCAGTGATCTTGAGCCCTTGATTGTCGAAATAGCTCCGCTAGGCTCTGAAAGCTCTGGGCCGAGGAGTATACGATGGGAAAGTTTATGATGCTGCCGGTGGCAACCATATTAATGGCTTCGGGTGCGGCGGCTCATCAAACTGCGCCTACCACGCCCCCTTCTGTCGTGGCAGCTGCCAAGCCGGTGACTGCGGAAAAACTGATCTGTCGATCTAAAGAGACTACCGGATCGCGCTTTTCTAAAAGGGTCTGCCATACCAAGGCGGAGTGGAACGCGATGGCCGCAGATGGTGTCGCAGCCCTGGAGGCAAGTCGGCGTCCACACTAATGAGTTGGTGAGGTCCGTATCGATGCCTGGGGCCCCCATCCTCAATCACTATAAAAGGGGCATTCAAAGGGGTATGATTGTAGCGGTAGAACAGCTTCTCAACCGTGCAATGATGTTTTTTAGCCGGTGCTACAGGCGCTCGTTGGCACGAAACGGGGGGAATGGAAACCGGCCGGCCCTGCTGCAGCGATGTTGCTGGCAAATTCTGGCTGCAACCCTAACGTCCGTCAATGCTCATTCTCTACGCCCTGATGCTCGCCGCGATGCTCCAGCAGACCGCCGCGGAGACCGACCCGGCTGATGTCTCCGAGATCGATGCCGTTAGCTGCCGCCTGGACGTTCCCGGTTACATGCGCTTCGCCATGGCGATCGATGGCGAGGAGCAGCTCGCGCGGACGCGGGGATGGAAGAAGATCGCCTCGCCCAATTCGTTCATCGCCGAATATGACCTGCCGAAGCTGATTACCGTCGCGGGGTCATACAGCACGCGCCGGGTCGCGTTTACCGGCGATGCCATCCTCGCGGTGCTCGACGTCGCGGACCCCGCCATCGTGGCGCGTGCCGAAAAGATCGACAACAGCATGTCGGCTCAGCCGATGATCGACGCGATGGCCGCCTCGGGTAAGGTGACCCGCGCCCAGGCGGAAGCCGAGTTCCCCTTTCGCAAGTTCCTGGGCGAGCGGATCATGACCGACGTCACCGAACCCGCGGGCAAGGACGGCTATGGCAGCCGCATGGTAGTCGCCCGAACGATCTCCAACGTCACCACGCACCCCGGCAAGACACTCTACGGCTGCGCATATCGGTTCGATATGCTGGACAAGGATGGGACATCGCTGTGAGACGGAATTGGCACCGCGCGATCGTCGTCTCGCTGGCACTGGTCGCGCCGCTGCCGGCGTATGCGCAACTCTCCGGCATGGACAGCTTCATCGGTACTCTGTCAATCGAGCGAGGCGAGGTCATCCTCACGCGGTGCGATCTGGCGGCGTCGCGCTACCTGCTGCGCGATGTGTCGGGAGGTCAGGCGGTCGCCCGCTATCGCAAGGATGGCCGGCGCGCGTCTGCCGACGTGATGGGCAGCTATAGCGAGGAGGGTGATCGTAACGTCCTGACCGTTGCCGAGTTTCTCGACTATCAACCGGGCAAGTCGTGTCACCTGAGCGACGCACTGGATGCGCTCACTCCTGCCGATGCCCCCTCGACGCAGGGCACGCCTGCCGACGCGCGTGCCAACGGCGGCCACGCTACACCTGCCGTGCTCGTTGGCCATTATTACCTCATGGGTGTGATGGAGACCGGATCCGAGCTGTTGCTGCGGCCAGACGGCCAATTCGACTGGGCGTTGAGTTACGGTGCGCTGGACCAGGAGGCGCAGGGCATGTGGCACGTCGAGCGCGACGAGGTCGTGCTCGTGGCGTCCGCACCAAGCGCGCAGAAGCCGCTCTTCTCCTACTTGTCCACCGCGCCGTGGGATGAGGAGACCGAAAACGAACGTCGGCGGTACCAGCGCAGCGAGATCGAGGCCACGATCCGCGCCCGCTGCCCGATCTTCCCAGAACCATTTGTTTCCGCGACGCCTCTGACGACCGCCGACAATGCCCCCGCGCCGTCCACGACAATCCTTCAACAGCGCGCCGCCACGGCATTGCGCGCTGCGAACGTTGCCAGGACGAATGCGGAGCTCCTGGCTGCTCGACTGATGTCAGATGGTCCGTCGACCGGGGCAGAGCCAGCTGCCCCGCAGGTGCGACAGGCATTGTCCGATTGGCAGGATGCGCGCGCGCTGGCGATCGAGGCCGCACGTGCGGCGGGCTTGCCGGAACCCACGCTAGCCGATCCGACGCTGCCCGCGGCGTGCACCATGTCGCCAGCCGACGCGGCCGAAAGCGGTACCGTGCGAACCTCCCCGGGCGTGGCGATCAGGATCTTCGATCCCGCGTCGGACCAGCCCGCGCGCAACCTCCCCGTCACGCTGCACTTTGCGAATGGCACTAAGGAGAAGCTGGTCACCGGCAGGAGCGGCTTTGCGTTCGCCCCGCGCGGCGCAACGAAGGCCGTCAGCCTTACCATTCACACCGAGGCGCCGATTGCGAGTGACATGACGATCACCTTCGCACCCCTGCAACACGGGATCGTCCGGATCGGCTTCGATCGGCAGCAACTAATGGCGCGGCCGTTCGACACGTTGCGCCTGCGCATCGCGGGTACCGCGCTGTTTATCGAGGGCGCCAAGGGACGGTACGAGCGCCAGCCGTAGAGCAAAATGGCGGTGAATTGACCCTTGCCTAGCTCGGTTCGTGCTGAGCCTGTCGAAGTACCGTTTTCCTATGCTGCTGCGGCGAAGATAAGGGCATGGCTTCGACAGCATAGGCGCGAACGGCTCATCGTAATATCATCATGCTCTAAGCGGTTCTCCGACCACGTTGCATTACCGGCATCGCCCTTCGGGCGCCCGCTTTGCGGCGGGCCGCTTTCAACACAGTACAGCGTTGCTCGTCGATGATTCAGCATCGCGCCCTCCTCCCGCCTCGTACCGTGCCGAAATCGCCTCCGTGCCAGTGATCCAACCTGATCGGAGATCGCTCTAACTGTTGAATTGACAACCGAACGACCGTGACACCGGGAACAGTCGGCTTTCGACCGGTCCCATCCTAAAAGCGCCTGGCATCAAAGCTCCCGATGTCGGCCACTGCGGATCACATGAACGAACGACCGGTTTCGGGAAGGCGTCGGTGCCAACTACATAACAAGGATTGGACGTATTTAACTTCAAAAAAGTACCCATCGGGGCGGAGGTCAGATCATTTAACGTTCGTTATTTCGGGGAGATCTGAAATGATCGGCAGTTCCATTTTTGCGTCAAACTGCGAAGGCTACCTGGCGGAAAAAGCTTCGGTCCGCGTTCGTTCTCAACATTTTATGAACCCTTTGTTGCTAATGACGGTCGTTAAGGGACCGAAATAATGTTCGAGTGGCTACCTGAATTCAGATTGCGCCGAATGCCGGCGTCGGACACGTTTCTTCTTGAGCAATATGCCGCGTTGCGCCGCCAGATTCCCTTAATGTACGGGCTGATGTTCATCAACGTCCTGTTTCTCGGCATAGAGTCTTTTCGTGACGTACCATTCGGGATGAGTTTTGGCATACCGATCCTGTTATCGGTTGCGATTGCTGCGCGCGCGCTTCTCTGGGTCCGACGCAGATCGATTATCGCGCAACCTGACCAGATTCGGCGCTATCTTCGCGGCACTATCATCACGGCTACACTTTTGAGCCTAGTTTTCGGAACGTGGGGGTCGTTGCTGTTTTCTGAAGCTGAACCCATCCGCAGCGTATCAATTTCGCTCTACGTTTTTGTAGGAGCGATTAGTTGTTGCTTCTGTCTGCAAGCACTTCCGAGTGCCGGCTATATGGTCTTGCTGTTCGGCGTGATGCCTGTCACGACTCGTCTGTTTATAGCGTCGGATTGGTCGCTGTTCAGTGTTGGCGCAAATTTCCTGATCGTCGCCATACTGATATTGCGGACATTGGCTACGAACCACGCAGGCTTCAGGCAAGTGCTACAGTCTCGCGCTGACATGCTGGTCGAGCAACAGCGCGCGCAAGCCGCAGAGCTTGCGGCGCAGAAAATGGCCTACGAAGATGTGCTGACTGGCCTAGCAAACAGGCGTGCGCTTACCGAGCATCTTGATGGATTTCTCTATCACAGTGCGCCGCGGAGTCAGATGTATCTTTTCATGATCGATCTGGACTTGTTCAAGGGCGTGAACGATGCGTACGGGCATGGTGCTGGAGACCAACTTTTAGTTGCAGTTGCGACGCGGCTTCGCATGCTCGTGATCCCTACCGGTAATGTCTACCGACTTGGTGGCGACGAGTTTGCCGTCACGTTCCAGCTTGATGGTGACGGCATCGGTCCCGCGAACGTCATGGCGGATAAGCTCGTCCGTGAAATGGCTGCATCGTTTCCGATCGACCGGTTCTTCCACCATATCAGCGCTAGCATCGGGATCTCCTGCTTCCCTACCGACGCCGCGAGCCGTGAAGCGTTGATGCAGCACGCGGACATCGCCTTGTATGAGGCAAAATCGGGTGGTCGTTCGCAACATCGCTTTTACAAGCCGGTCATGGGAGAGGCGCTGGTGGCTCGCGCTGTGCTTGAGCGTGAGATCCGCGTGGATTTTGGTACAGAGGCCTTCCGTCCATATTATCAACCGATCGTAGATCTGGCGTCTGGCAATATCGTTGGTTTCGAAATGCTTGCTCGGTGGAACCGCGCCGACGGCATTATGGTTGAGCCCGGTCGCTTCATCCCGATTATTGAGGAGTGCGGGCTGATCGATGAGCTCATGTTGCAACTCCTCGAACGGGCGTGCCTTGACGCCAATAAATGGCCGTCCGAACTGACTATCGCGATAAACCTATCACCGATCCAGTTTCGCGACCCGTGGCTGTCGGAAAAGATATTGGCAGTGCTAACACGGCAGGGCTTCCCGGCGCGCCGTATTTGCCTCGAAATCACCGAAAACGCCCTCATTTCTGATCCTGCTTCGGCCCAGCGGATCATCGAGTCATTGAAGAACCAGGGAATTTCTCTTGCTCTGGACGACTTCGGCACCGGGTTTTCGTCTATTCAGCATCTCCGGATGCTGCCTTTCGACAAACTTAAGATCGACCGTTCGTTCGTTTCCAACGTCGATACCGATAGCGCCGCTCACCGTATGGTTTCGGCGATCATTCGGTTGGCAGAAAGCTTAGAACTACGTGTGGTCGCTGAAGGCGTCGAAAACGCCTCCGTGCGTGATATCCTGCGCGAGCTCGGCTGCCAGGAAGCGCAAGGGTACCTGTTAGGCATGCCGTTGAGTGCAAGCGAGACCGATGAAATACTCAATCACAGGAGGGGCTTGGCCTTAGCGATATCTGACAAGCGCGAGTTTAGTAAGCACGCCTTACGAGGGCCCAAATTAACATGGATAGATGTTTGAAGCCGGTAGGCGGAGCGCTTTTTAACAGTCGATGATGGATCACGGCATGCGCGAAGCAGGTTGCCGGCTCCCGCTGGTGCCGCCCCCCGTTTTGTCAATATGAACGACCGGCAAAAGTTGGGACGACTGGCGAGCGCGTTGAACGACCGATTGTGGGTCACTCAGCTGCCCAGAGGCCAGATCACTCAGAGCCGTTTCGCGGCGGGTTCGGGGCCAAGATAGGTTTCCGGCACAGACGCCGTACTGAGCACCAACTTCTGCGGCACGACGTTATCATCCAATCGCCAAAGCTTGATAGTATGCCTGCCGCGGGTCAGTTCGCCCAGGCTGGCTGACACGACGATGGCGTTGTTTCGTACGGCGTCCGCCCACTGAACTTTGCCGGGAGTGTCCTGCGCCCCGCCGGTCGCTTCCAAATTTGAGGCGAGTATCTGCACAGCGCTGTTGTCCACCGATACACCGATCCGGACGCCGCCCTTGCCAAGCGTGTTCAGCGTCGGAGCCAAGTACAGGGAGAGGCGAGCCGCACCCGGCTTATTCACGCGAACGTCGTACTCGACGCAGACCTGGTCCGCTACGGTGGTGGGGCCTCTGCCTTGCGGCAGCGGGACCAAGGCGCCGCCGGTGCGGCCCAGGTTCGGAATCGCTGTCCAGGCCAGTCCCTTGGCGTCGCGCTTCCTGCTGAACGCGGTTGCCTCGATCGCGATGACGCCCGCCGGCGATGCTGCCCGGGGCACGAACCGTGCAGGGCGGTTACGCTCTTCCTCGGGCACGTCGCCGCCCACCCTCGTGATGCTGGGCATGCTCTGCCGGACCGGGTCGTTCCAGATCACATAATTCATGTGGACCTGAGCCATCATCCCGTTCCACTTGCCGCCCTTCATCGAGTGATAGCGGTCGGTCAGCTCCTGGTCGCGCCGGAAGGTTGCTTCGACTTGGTCAGCGAAGGCGTTCGCTCTCGGGTCGTTGCTCGACGCGAGGCGCGCGTTCCACGCGGCGGCGTAGTAGAGCCGATAAAGATTGGCGAGCGCCGAGATCGGATGCTCTACGAGTTGGTAGTAGGCGTCGCGCTGCTCAGGCCCAAGCCGGCCGCGTACGTCCGCCATGCGGGCTTCCAGCGCATCCCATTCCGCCACCATCGCGCCGAACTCGCCGCCATCGAGTGGCCCGCGGCCGGTGCTCGCACCAAGCGGAAAGCTGTCTTGGTCGATCAGCTCCGGCTTTCGGCGTGCGGCATAGCGGCCATAGGTCGCTAGCAACTCACCTATTCCCCTGGCGTGTTCGGGGCCGAACACTTCGGTCGCCCAGTCTTCGGGGTAGGCAGCCAGCGCGGCAGGCGTCATTGCCTCAGGGTCCCAAGCCTGCCGCATGAAGAAGCTCAAGGGGAACTCCAGGGGCTTGATGTCGCCGACGTTGACGATCCAGATGTTGCGTGCGCCCCGCTGGTAGGCCAGGTCCATCTGCTGCCAGACCTTCTCGATCTGGTTGGTGTTGATCCACTTGTAGTTGCGGGGAACCCCGACGTAGTCAAAGTGATAGTAGACTCCGTAGCCGCCCGTGCGTGGCGGGGCGCCGGCGGGCGGCAGCCGCCGGATCTGCCCCCAGTTATCGTCGGAGAAGAGCAGGGTCACATCGTCCGGCACCTTCATGCCGTGGTCGTAATAGTCCTGGACCTCCTTGTAGAGCGCCCACATCTGCGGAGTCTGCTCCGCCGGGCGGCCGGTGACGTCGGCGATGATCCGGCGCTGATCCGCGACGATTGTCTCGAGTAGCTCGGTGGCAGTGCCCTCTGCCATCGCCTCGTCGCCGTCGCCACGCATGCCGACCGTCAGCAGGCTTTCATAACCGCGGCCGTCGCCCTTGGACATCATCCGCTCGACGCCCCCGCGCCAGAAGCGACGCAGGTTGTCCCGGTTCGTCGTATAATCCCACTTGCCCCCGGTCACCCCACCGGCGGTGTTACGATGCCATTCGTCCTGCGCGCGCGTCAGCGGCTCGTGATGCGACGTACCCATGACGACGCCCATCGCGTCGGCCAGCACCTTGTTCTGCGGATCGTCGTCGTTGAACGCCCGAGGCGCCCACATCGCCGGCCACAGGTAATTGCCCTTCATTCGGAGCAGGAGCTCAAAGACGTGGGCGTACATCTTGGAATTGGCGCCACCGAACTTCTCTAATGCCCAATTGCTGAAGGCTGGCGCCTCATCGTTGATGAAGAAGCCGCGATACCGCACCTTGGGCTGGTCACGGCGTGGTTCGGCGGAAAGGAAGACGCTGCGGCGGCGGGCAACGGGCACGTCGGCGAACCAGTGCCAGGGCGACACGCCAATCCGCTCAGAAACGTCATAGGTGCCGAACACGGCGCCGCGGCGGTCGGATCCGACGATCACCAGTGCGCGAGGCACGCCCGGCATCGGCCGATCGACCACGACTTGGCGGAAGGCTTCCCACTCGCCTTTCAGGTCGGATGCGTCAAGCCGGCCATCTGCGACCAGGCGGTCGATGATCGCGCTCCCGCCGAGTACGCCGATGATTACCAGCGGGCCGCTCGCCTCCTCGGGACGGGCCGGACGCGGCGCTGCCTGCCCGCTGACCCGTTCGAGGTCAGCCGCGAAGCTGCTCGCGACATGCTTGACGGCGCTGTCAGCCCCGGCGTCGATCAGGACACCGGCTGGCCGACCGTTGGCGATAAGGCCAAAAGAACCACGTGCCGGCCGCCTCCGCTTGGGCGCTGCGTCTGCTGTTGCCGGGTTCGGCATCCAAGTCGCGATGCCAGCCAACGCGGCGGTGCTCATCAAGGTTCTGCGGTCAAGTCTCATCGTTGCCTGTCCTAAGCCTGCTTTTTCTTGCTTCGTAGGCTAACGCTTTCCTGAGGTCAGCCGCCTGCGTCCTCATTGCGATGAACGAGCGGCTGCTTTTACGATAGGTCCGAGTGCCACCGAATGACCGGTAGTGGGTCCTGCCGTACTCGCCATTCTCAATCGCTCCCGAGTATCCGATCCGCGGTGCGCAGGCTCAGCGCCATGATCGTCAGCGCAGGGTTGGCGGCGAGTGAGCTCGGGAAGACCGAATTGTCGCAGATCCACAGATTGTCGATCGCGAAGCTGTGACCCCACGGATCGACGACCGCGGTGTCGCCGCTCTCGCCCATCCGGCAGGTGCCGATGGTATGCGCGGCGCGCGGCAGGGTGACGATGTCATGCGCGCCGGCCGCCTGCCAGATCGCGGTCATCGTCGCCACTGCATGTGTGTCGATCGCCTGTTCGTTGGCGCCGTAACCGAACGTCACGCGCGCCTTGGGGACGCCGAACGCATCGGTCTCGTCGGCGAGCACAAGCCGGTTGTCGTCGCTCGGCAGGCACTCGCCATTGATACCGATCCCTGCCAAGTTAAGATATTTGTCCATCACGTCGACCAGCCCCTGGCCCCAGCGCCCGCCACTGCGCGCGAACGACGTCGCCAGCGTGACGGGCTGAACGCCGAGGCTCTGCATAAGGTAGCCGCCCACGAAATCGGCACCGTCGGGGCGCAGCATGTCCTCGCTGATCAGCGACGAGGGATAGCCGCGGTTGCAGCGCATCTCGGCATCGAATCGACCCCAGACCTGTGTCGCGACATGCGCCATGAAGTTGCGGCCGACCTGACCGCTCGCATTGCCGATCCCCATGTGGAGCAGCAGGCGCGGGGTCTCGACGCCGCCTGCGCTGAGCACCACCGCCGCGCACCGCTGACGATGCTCCTGCTGGCCGTGGCGATAGATCACCGCGACAATCCGGCCGGCGGCGTCGCGCTCGACCCCGGTCATCCGGCAGCCGGGGCGGATCTCGGCGCCGGCGGCGACCGCGAGCGGGAGATAGGTGGTATCCATCGACGCCTTCGCGCCGTTGCGGCACCCCTGATGGCAGGCGCCGCAATTGACGCAGGCCTGACGCAACCCGCAGCCTTCCTGCCGCCAGTCGCGCGAGACCAGCGCAGCGGGGGCGTCGGTCGCGGTGATGCCGACCGCGGCGCACCCCGCCGCCATCGCATCGGCGGGCGCATTGCGCTTGACCGCAGGCAGTTGATAGCGGCGGGCCGCGTCCCACGGGTAATTGGCGGGGCCCGAGACGCCAATGAACGCCTCGACCTGTTCGATGTAGCGGATCAGCTCGGCGTGCTCGATTGGCCAGTCCTCGCCTTGGCCGGTCAGCGTCTTTAGGCGCAGATCGCGCGGATCGGGACGAGGGCAGAACGCGCCCCAGTGCAGTGTCGACCCGCCAACGCCGGTGCCGCTGTTGTTGCCGCCGAACGCCTGCGGCATTGCGCCGTCGCTCAGCCTCTCGTCGATCCAGTAGATGTCGCTCGCCGCGAGTTCATCCGGCGTGTGCCGTTGGGGTTCGCCGTTGGGGCCGGCTTCGAGCGCGACCACCTTTAGCCCGGCCTTGGCGAGGCGGGCCAGCAACGGTGCGCCGCCGGCACCGGTGCCGATCACCACGACATCGACAATATCGGTCTCGGCATACGCGCGCATCTGGTCGAGGTTCATCGTGCGGGCTCCCAGCCTTCGCGTTCGTCGGCGGCGGTCAGCGCATAGCCCTGCTTGCGGATGCCATCCCCGCCGGTAGCAAAGCCGTCATAGCCGACCCGCGCCATTGTCGCCGGATGTGCGAGCCACAGGCGGACGGCATCGGCGCGGACGTCCTCGAACCACAAACTCATCTGCTCGGGCGTGAGCGGAGCCGCGGCGGACCAGTCGGCGGCCTCGATCTTATGGAGCAGGGCGTCGCGGTCTGCGCCTTCGAGCTTGGCGAATGCCCCATCCGTCAGCGCGTCGAGCGTGTCGAGACCGGCGCGATAGGCGTCGGCGTCGACGGGCAGCACGGCGAACCGCCAGCCATCGCCTTCGCCGGTTGCGAGTTGCGTGTCGATGCGGGCGGCGAGGTCGATTCCGTGCTGCGGGATAACGCGGTCGACGAGCGCGCGCAGAGTTTCGAGCTGCTGCATCGTCACGACCTTGGGCTGATAATCGGGGTCGTCGGCGATCGCGCGTTCGGCGAGCGTTGCACGGGTGCGGGCGCTGACGCGATCGGAGGCGATCAGGCGGGCATAGTCGGCGGGGACGCTTGCCGCGCCGACCGCGCCCGCATGGTCGCGGATCAGGCGGGCGACGCTCTCGGGCTGTTCGAGCGGGAGGAGATGCGCGGCACCCGCGATGCTCTCGAACCGAGCGTGGGCGTAATGCGGCATGTTGAGCTTGCGCTGGTTCGCCTCACCGAGATCGCCGTCCTTGGCACCGGCAACGATGACGGCCGGTGTGGCGAGCGTGCCGACCTGATCCGACCAGTCCTCGCGGCTGCCCTGTTCGAGCCAGGCGCGCCATGCCTGGGGCGCGGCACGCTGCACATCGGCGACTGCGGCCTCATAGATGGCCGGCGGTAGCCGGGCGGCGATGTTTTGGTCGACGAATTCGCGCGCATCGTCGGCACCGACCGGGCCCTGCTTCACCCAGCCGATCATCGTCGCACGGCGGTCGTCGTCGATCGGCTCGGGCGAGGGGGGCGACGCGGCCGTCAGGACGACGCCGACCAGTCCGGCGAGACGTCCTTCTTCCGATCGATGCGCTAGAATGGTCGCGATCTTGCCGCCCATGCTGTGGCCAACGAGCATCCAGCGGTCGGCATCGTGCGCGCGGATCTGCGCAGCGATGGTGTCGGCCATCGCCTCGACCGAGAACCCCGTCGCGTCCGACGCGGCGCCGAAACCGGGCAGGTCGAGCGGTCGGCAGTCGAACTCGCCGAGCTGCGCGATCACCGCGTCCCACGATCGGGCGCTGCCGCCCAGCGCGTGCAGGAAGAACAACGTTGGGCGCGTCATGCGGCGTCCCATGCGGCCTCCTTTTCAAGCGCGATCTCGTCGCGGTCGCCGCAGGTCATCACGGCCTGCTCCTTGCCGTCTTCCTTCAGGAATACCGCGAAGTCGCCTGCCTCGACGTCGCCTTCGATCCGGCGATCGTCGGGCTTGGCGACGTGGCCGACATAATGAAGGCTGGCGTCGTACTGCCCGGTCCAGAAGAACGGCGTGTCGCCATAGCCGCCGGTCACCGCGCCGAGCAGCGAACGGGCGAGCCATTGGCCCTGGCGTTGCGCATGGACCCAGTGCTCGACGCGGATCGGGTGGCCGAGCCGAGGGTCGGGATAGCTCGCGATGTCGCCGATCGCGTAGATCCCGGTGGCCGACGTCCGGAGCTGCGCATCGACGGCGACGCCGCCTCCTCCTGCGTCCTTGTCGGCGAGCCTCAGCCCGGCCGCCTTGGCGAGGTCGATACGCGGTTCGACACCAACACCTATGACGAGCAGGTCGCCTTCTAGCGTGGTGCCGTCGTCGAGCGTCGCGGTGTGACCGTCGAACTGCTTGAGGCCGCGGTCGAGGTGAAAGGTGACGCCTTTACTCTCGTGCAATGCCTGCACGAACGCACCGACTTCGGGTCCTGCGACCTTGGCGAGCGGCACGCTGTCCCTGGCGACCACGGCGACGTTGAGCCCGGCTTGGGTCAGCGATGCGGCGGCCTCGAGCCCGATGAAACTTGCGCCCAGCACGATCGCGCGCCTCG
Source organism: Sphingomonas sp. PP-CE-3A-406 (assembly GCF_003688625.1). Lineage (GTDB taxonomy): Bacteria > Pseudomonadota > Alphaproteobacteria > Sphingomonadales > Sphingomonadaceae > Sphingomonas. Next base: position 1,156,610 of record NZ_RCWY01000002.1, on the reverse strand, counting down.
CATCTTTCGCTGCGGCTTTCAGTGCATCGGCGTCGGCGAGTGTGCGCAGGACGAAGACGTTTTTCGCGGACTTCAACGAGTCCGGCGTGACCGGCATCGCGCCGGTGGCGAGGACGAGGATGTCGTAGGGGACGTGGTCCTGATCGTCGGTGACGACAGCGTGACCTTCGACGTCGATCGACGTGACAGCAACGCCGGTCCGGACGTTCGGCGCAGGACCGCGACCCAGGCCGGGTTCGGGGAGTGCGGTATCGTCGCGCTCGGCATCGCCCGCGAGATAGTCCTTCGAAACCGCGGTCCGGTCATAGGGCGCATCGGCGTCGTCGGACAGGATCGTGACGTCGCCGCCGAGACCCGAGCGTGCGAGCATGTCGGCGCAGGCGTGCCCCGCCGCACCGCCGCCGACGATGACGACCTTGCCGATCGACCGGGTCGACGGGGTGGCCCGCGTCTGCTCCTCCTTGCCGGTAACGGTGACGACGCCGTCCTTCTCGACGACGGTGAACTTGTCGAGCGGCGCGAACGCAGGGGCGGCGACAGCCTCGCCGTCATTGAGCGAAAAGCGCGCGTGGTGCCACGGGCAGCGCACTGTCCCGTCGATCACGAGGCCGGTTTCCAGCGGTGCGCCCTGATGGGTGCATTTGCCAGCGAACGCGCAGACCTTGCCGCGATGCCGGACCAGAATGACGTCCTCGCTGCCGAATGATCCTGCGACCGGTTTGTCGTCGTGCAGGTCCGCTGCGGGCATGCCCTTGCCGAGATCGATCGTTGCCATGTGCCAAATCTCCAAAATTCCGGAGTGAACGATGCAAATCGACATCCGGTGCCGTGGAAATTCTTTCTCGGTCAGCATCCTCGACTGCAAAGGTGCTTTGCATCAACGATTACCGAGTTCGCCAAGTAAGATGGTTCGCGCTCGGAAACCGTCTGCTACAACAAGCGTGCTTAGAACCGGTTCTGGGCCTGCTAGCTTGGGCAAGCGGGATCACCGACCCCTCTGCTCTGGTAATAGCGGCTGACGCTGGCCCAATCGTGGTGTCCTGCAAGCCTTGGTGCACTATAGATCCTATGGCCACCTCAGCTGACTGCGGACGTGCAGCCGGCTGAGGTTTAGCCATCAGAATCAGGAAATTGGAACCCCGCCGGTCACGGCCACGACATTACCGGACATGTAGCTCCCCTCCGCCGACGCGAGCATCACATAGGCGGGAGCGAGTTCGCCCGGCTGTCCAGCGCGGCCGAGCGGCGTGTTCTGACCGAGCGTTTCCAGTTCCTCCGGTGACTTGGCGATCGGCTGGATTGGCGTCCAGATCGGGCCTGGCGCCACCGCGTTCACGCGAATGCCTTCGCCGGATAGAAGGTTGGACAGGCCCACCGTCAGGCTAGAGATAGCGCCCTTGGTTGCGGCGTAGACAATCATGTTCTTGCCAGCGACCTTTGCCTGTTCGCTGGTCGTGTTGATGATCGCCGAACCCGGCTTCATGTGCGGCGCTGCTGCCTTGGCCAAACGGATCATGGCAAAGACGTTAGCGGCGAACGCGGCCTGCATCTCGTCGTCGTCGATGCTATCAAGGGCCTCGTTCATTGTCTGAGCGGCAGCGTTGTTGACGAGCACATTGATGCCACCGAGTTCCGCGATCGTACGCTCAACCAGGGTTATGCAGTGATCCCGGTCGCGAAGATCGCCCGGAAGCAAAACACAACGTTGCCCCGCCTTTTCTACCCACGTCAGTGTCTCTTTGGCGTCGGCTTGCTCGTCGGCAAGGTAGGAGATCGCAACGTCGGCTCCCTCACGGGCATAAGCAATCGCCACTGCCCGGCCGATACCTGAGTCCCCTCCGGTTATCAGCGCCACCTTGCCCTTCAGCAGGCCCTTGCCGACGTAGCTCTCCTCGCCGTGATCGGGCTTGGTTCGCATCTTCGCCGTCAGGCCGGGTCTTTGCTGCTGCGGTTCACCAGGAAAACTTGTCGGCTGGCTGGTACGCGGATCGTCGGTCATACTGGTTCCTGCTGGTGGATATCAGCAGCAAACGGCTCAGGAGGGATAACGTGCCGGGCGGCCGCACGTGACGATGGCATCCCGTCGGTGTCAGCGTTTCACCGGTTGCCAGCGATAAGCAGTGCCGGCCTTGACGATCTGGCCGAGCCCTGGGAACGGAAAGTGTGGGCTGAACACATGTTCGCCGCTCGCTGCCAACTTGGCCAGCTCTACCGTCCGCCGCTGGCGGCCCTGCTCGCCGTCGGTGTCGTAGCCAATAATCCATTCGGGCCTGGAGAGAGAAACGATAGCGCTATGAGCAGTGTCGCCCATGTCGAGTAGCTTTTGGCTGTTTGACGTGATCTCGTAGCCGCTATGGCCGGGCGTATGCCCCGACAGCGGTACCGCCCGGATACCTGGCATAACCACCGCCCCAGGATCAAATGGCGTTACCTTCGGCGTGATCGTCGCGATGAGCGCCGCGTTATCGGGCTGGTTCTGCATGAACGCCCATTCGGCGTGCGTCATACGGATCGTCGCATTGGGAAACGCCAGTTTATCGTCGGCGCTCGACAGCCCGCCGACATGATCACCGTGTGAATGTGTGATCAGGACGTCGGTGATGTCCGCCGGCGATACCTTAGCGAGCGCTAGGCTCTGCATCAGGACGCCACCAACCTTGGGGCCAAGGCCAGTGTCGATGAGGACCATACGGCCCGGCATGCGGACGAGCAGCGCATCGACGCCGAGCGATAACGCGTCGGTCGGCGCACCTGCTTTCCGCAATATGTCCGCGACAGCTGCCGGGCCTTCCTCTTTGCCGAGCACGCTGCCGTCGTTCGGAACGCGGTTGATCATGTCCCGCAAGGCCACGGCGCGCACCGAGCCGATGCTGAACGGCACCGCGGCAGGCCCGATCGGCACCGGCTTCGCCAGCACCGTCGACCCCAAGAATACGGCAAATCCGGGCGCGGCTATCGAACGAAGGTTCATCTACAGTCCCATGGTGATTGTTGGATATCGTAAGGAACGTGGCGGGTTCGGTGACCTGAGACAACTTGATGAAGTACCCGGTCTTACTGGTAACGCGGATGGGGCGACTGCTTCACTGACCGTCGGCGATCGCTGACTCAGGCGGGCGCCAGGCTTTGGAACGCAGCGATAAGAGCCTGTTCGTTGATTGGCTTGTCGAGAACAACCATCGATGGGCGACTTACGTGGCATGCTTCGCGCGTGCCGGTCACGAAGATCACGGGCGTCGGCCCATGCTCCAAGATGATGGCTTCCACAGCGGCAGGACCTGTACCGCCTGAGAGATTGACATCGGACATGATGATGGAGGGAGGCCGCAATCTCGCGGCATCGATTGCCTCATCTTGCGAGGCAGCCTGATCAAAGGATGTGCCGCCAGCCCGCTCGATCAGCTGAATGATGTGATCGGCGATGAGGAAATCATCCTCGATGACGAGCACATGGCACATATGACAGATCCCGATAAGCTGAGCTCTTAACCAATGTGGTCACGCGATGGGCCCGCCACGGGGTTAATAAATGTCAGACAAGGTCGAAAGCTTAGATCGGCGCTTCGATTGCGAAGCGAACACCTTCCGGCAGATATTGAATTTCCGCCTTGCCGCGGATGTGGCGTGACAGGACGCGCTCAATCATTCTCGTACCAAATCCAACACGTGTTGGCATAGCAACGATAGGACCATCCTGCTCCGTCCAGGAGAAGGTAAGCCGGCGTTCCGTTGCATTGCCGTTCAGGTCCCAGCGTATGCCCACCTGACCCTCCGGTACCGAGAGCGCTCCATATTTGATCGCATTGGTCGCCAGCTCGTGCAGCGCCATCGACAACGCAAGTGTGATTTCCGGGGTCAGCCGTATCGTCGGGCCGACAGCGGAAAACCGTCGACCGTTGCTGTCCATGAACGGCGCGAGCACCCGCTCGACGATCTCACCGATCGCCGCGCCTTCGATCTCGTCCTTGAGCAGCACTTCGTGCGCAGACGCTAGGCTGGCGATGCGGCCCGACACAGCATCCCGAGCCTCAGCGAGGGACGCAGCATCGCGTAGCGTCTGACTGACAACGGCACTGACTGTCGCAAGCGTGTTCTTCACGCGGTGTGTCAGTTCATGTGCCAGAACCGAACGTTGCTCCTCGGCAAATTTGCGAGCTGAAACATTGCTCGAAAAGCCCGAAACCGCCAACGGTGTGCCGTCCGCGCGACGCTGCAGCGAGCCTTGGGAATGGATCCAGCGTTGCTCGCCTTCAGGGGTTAGAATGCGGTATTCGACGTTATAACGCGTGCCATGCTCGATAGCGCTGTTCAGCGAAGATCTGACGAGTTCGCGATCCTCTGGGTGCACGCAAGCCAACAAGCCTTCCGCCGATAATATCTCTCCGGCCGGCCTCCCAAAGTTTGCAAGACAGCTTGGCGAATAGCTAAGCCGCCATTCTGGCAGGTCGATGGTCCAAGTGCCCAGTCCGCCAGCATCGAGCGCAAGCGCCAGGCGCGCTTCTCGTTCAGCCAAAGCGACTTCGCGCTTCGCAAGCTCGGCACTCAGCGTGTCGCGGTCGCGTTCCAACTGCAACAGCCCGTGCCGCTCGAGCGTGACATCGAGCTGAGATGCCACGAAGTAGCGTAGGCTGCCGGTCGCGTCATGCACGGGCGCGACCATGAGGCGGTTCCAGAACGGCGTACCATCACGACGATGATTCAGGAGGTCGATATCGATCGGCTCGCGGCTAGCGACCGCATCCTTCATACGTCGGACGTCGGCTTGATCGGTCAACGGTCCCTGCATGAAACGGCAGTTCCGGCCAACGACCTCGACCGCCGAGAACCCCGTCAGAGCCTCGAACGCACGATTGACGTAAACCAGCGGGTTATCCGGTAGGGTTGGATCGCTGACGACCATCGGCGTAATGCAATGATCGAACGCTGCAACAAAGGGGTCATGCTCGTTGAGGCGGGACGCAAATGCGTCGACAGCCTCGCGTACGACCCCTGAGGCATCGTGCGGTCGAATAGGCGAAGGTGGGAGTGGCTGACGGTCCAAAGCAGGAACGTCTTAGCGGTAAGATGTTGATGGATCAACGTAATCGGAATTTTGCAGAACTTCTGTCATCTGTCGTCCCACCTCGTGAGGCCACGCGATTGTCGGTTATCACCCGGAAATCAGGGACTGGTCTGGGACCACTCTGCGGCAAACGCGGGCGCCGCAATGAAGCTCGCTGGCTGCGGGGATACGGGCGGTGGATCGCAGACACCCTCTTCGATGTAGCGCATTGCGGACATCAGACCATTCCGGGAGAAGGGCTTGGGTATGACGCCATGGCCACCGGCAAAGTCGGCTGGGATCTTAAGTGGGTTTGCAGTGACGAAGACGACTATCGCGTCCGCCCATCGCTTCCGGATCAGTGCACAGACATCCAGGCCGCTGGTGCCTTTCGCAAGCTGTATGTCGACAAAAGCCAGGTCCGGATGGAGATCGCCTGCCAGGTCTTCAACTTCGTAGAGAGACGCGGCCTCGCCGACGACACGGTGACCTGCGTCTTCGATCATCGCTTCAATATCCATCGCCAAGAGAGCTTCGTCCTCGACGATCAGCACATTCAACGGCGGTTGGGCGCGTATATTCATTAATCGTCCACCGGGAATGAGAGAGATACACGAACACCGGGGGCGGCGTCGGACCACACAACGTCGGCCCTGACTTGCTTGGCGAGGCGGGAGATAAGCATTTTGCCAATGCCGTCCGGCTGAACGTCATTGCTGGCTAGTCCATGCCCATCATCGGTAATTTCGATCAGGGCATTATTGCCTTCTAGGGCGGTGCGGACGGAAATCGTACCGGCGCGCCCGTCGGCAAATGCATGCTTGATGGCGTTGGTCGCTATCTCGTTGAGGATCAACCCAAGCGATGTCGCCTTACTGGACGGCACCTCTATTTGCGAAATGTTCGAAACCAGCTTGATGTTGTCGCGTCGGCTGGCACCAACGACGTCGCTGATCAGATTTTCGGTAAACGCCCCGACATCGAACCGGGTGACGTCGTCCGACTGATAAAGGCGGCGATGCACTGTCGCCAGCGCATCAACCCGTTCGAGCATGGTTTCAAGTTTTGATGAAACGGCCGGGTCTGATATGCTACGCGCCTGCAAACGCAGAAGTGAACCGATCATCGTAAGGTTGTTCTTTACGCGATGGTCGACTTCGTGAAGCAGCAGAGTTTTTGCATCTAACGCGGCCTCCAAGTCTGACGTGCGCGCCTCGACCTCCTGTTCGACCAACAACTTTTGCTTTGAAATAATAGTCTGCGCTTTGACGCGGTCAGTAACATCAAGCTGAGAGGCGAAGAAGAATACAACCTTACCGGCGTCATTGCGCACAGGACTCAGATACAGCGCGTTCCAGAACGCAGATCCATCCTTTCGATAGTTTAGGAGGTCCACGGCAATGTCGGTCTGGTCGTCGATTGCCTGACGGACCTTAGCCACCTGCTCTCGGTCGGTGTCGGGACCCTGCAGGAAGCGGCAGTTACGGCCGATGATTTCACTTCGGTCATAGCCCGACAACATTTGAAAGGCTTCGTTGCAGAAGACGATCGGGTTATCGATCTGCGCGGGGTCCGTAATCACCATAGGCATTCGGGTAGCCCGAACAGCCGCGGCAAAAGGGTCCGCTCGTCCGTGCTCGTAATCAAGCGCTTCCGTCAGATGCCAATCGTCCCGCTGCTTCATCACGCCTCCGTGGAGCGTGCCGACCAGCCGAACTCCGTGCCGGGTACTAAATCGTTCTGATCGTTTTCCGTTCCGCTGAGAGATCGAGTTCGTCCCACTAAGGCATGACCATTGGGCGGCATGGCTTGCGCGTACAAAGGCTCTTCGAGGTAGCAAATCGGGGATATGTCGTGCAGGCTGGGAGCTGAACGAACGGCAGAAATGGGGATAGAGGAAATGTCTCGTGAGTGTCCGCTTGTGGGCCTCCCGCGCCAGGATCTCGATCTATCAACTGCGTCGGTGCCGGTTGCGGCTCTTTTTGTAGGCGACCTTGCCGGCATGTCGGCGGATCGCAATCGCTGCGACTGCACTCTTCAAGGCGAGTTCATCGATGTTGAGCGGGTCGAAGGGCCCGCCGTACCATTCGCATAGCTGTTGATGTTCCTCGTGGGCCACGTCGCCCAGGGCCTAGAGGAAGCGCTCAAAGCCGGGGAGGCCGCCGATATCCTCGGGTGGGCATCGTCGCTCTCCGGTAACGAAGCAGGGATATTTGATTTCGTGCTCATCCAGTTCGACTGCCTCGACGACTACGGTGTGCCGCCAGTCATCGCCCATGTCGTAGGTATACCGCTTCGCATCCAGGTACTCCGCTGCCGGTGTTGCGTATCGTCGCAATTAGCATAGTTTGCCGAGCGAACGACTCGCCAGGAGATGCATATGCTGAAGATCGCACTAGCCGCATTCGCCGTCATGACGCTCGCGGCTTCGCCAGTCGCCGCGGCGCCATGCCGGGACGCAAAGGGCAAGTTCATCAAATGCGCGACGGTCACCCCGAAAAAGCCCGTGCGCTGTAAGGATGCCAAGGGCAAGTTCGCGAAATGCGGTGCCGCCGGCGCGAAACCAGCGTGATGCGCTTCAGTATCGCGGCGGCGGTTCTCGCAGGGTTGGCAGTGATCGCGGCACCCGCCTCGGCCAGCCGGCGGTACTCGTCGCGTTCATACACCCCACGTGTTTCGTATGGCGGCGGGCATCACACGAGTAGCCACGGCGGCAGTTACTCGGGCAGCTATAGCGGATCGAGCCATCGCGGCGGATCCTATCGGAATGTTCGAACGTCGAATCGATATGGGCGGCATAAATAATGTGCCGGGGCGGTCGTGCCGGCCGCCCCGAACCCAGGACCGATAGTCGATAGCCTATCCTTCGGTTTTGGACTTTCGCCATTGGCGGAGAGCAGTGTCATACGCTCGGCGCTCGTCCTCGACAGCAGTTTCAGCCTCCCCAATCTCGTCCGATTTTTGTTTTTCCAGTTCCCGCCGCTCGCGGTCTAGTTCCGCCTCCCGATCCGCCAAGGCCTTCATTCTGGCATCGTAATCTATGCTCACCGTTTCCAGCTGGGACTCCGCCGCCTCGAGTTTGGCGCTGCTCGGCTTTGGTTTAGGGGCAGGCTTTACGCGCGCGGCCGGCTTTGATTTGCCCAACTGTCCAGGCGCAACGGCGCTGTCCGATCGGTCTTCCCGCGGCGACCGCGACTCAGGATCGGGCATATCCTTGATCTGTTCGGCCGTCGTGCCGCGGGAGTGCTTTATGACCACGCCCGGCGACGCCAAGGGTTCGGCAGTCAATGCCGGGTTTGTGACGATCTCCGCTATGCCGCGCGCGAAGAAGTCCTTGTCACTTCCCCATGCCGCCAGGGCCGCCTTCTGACTGGGCGCGGCGACGTAGGCGTCGTTAAAGCCCGCAGCCGTCCGATACACTTTCAACTTTTGCGCACGGGCCATGCCGACCGATACCGCGCTATGACGGTCAGCGGAAGTTAGCGGCACTCACCCATGCGATACTGCTCCCAATACCGATCCCACCGTACGGCCGCACCCGAGGCGATTGCGGCGCACGACAGCGACCGGCCGTCAGGTAGTGTGCACCGAGCGACGACGCGACTGTAGCTCTTGCCGGTCGCTTCACATTGCAGCGTCTTGCGCAGGACAATGCGCTCGACGATTTGTTGGCTGCGCTTCGCGGCGACGTTGTCGCAACGATAATTTACCCGGCGGGGGTCCGTGGCGCGGCAGGGTGACGCGCTTTCGAAGTCGGGCGCTTGGACACCGGCGATCCGGACCTTAATGCCGTTCGAGCACCACAGCGGCCCGTCGCCGTCGTGCACGCGTGTGACCGTGCAGGAGAACGTCGTCGCTGGTACGAGCGCGATCACCGAGCCACCCGCCGCATCAGTGCTTAGTCCGGCTGGCGTCGGCCACGGCGTTCAGACAGTCGGCTAAGACATCCCACTGCCGGAACTGCTCCGGTTGATCTGACGGCGTCTTCTGCATACCCGCAGCCACGAGCTGGCACGCTCCACACTGCCCATGGTCTGCCATCAGCGCGAACGCCTGCTCCCAAGCGTCCCGCATCACGCGGACAACCAGTCGGACTCGGCATCGTCGACTGCGGCGAACATGTCGCCCTCGGCCTGCATGGCGCTGAGATGCTTCCGCACGGCTTCTGGATCCCCGTTGCGGGGGAAGCGTCGATCAGCAATGGCGCCCACCGCCAGCTGACCGACAAGGTCGCCTCGGTCCTTCTGAGTGACAAGCCAATGACCGAACGCCGGTTTTGACTCGTGTTGGTCGTCGTTGTGCTCGGTCATCATCGCGTCCCTCGAATCGTTGGTTCGCCAATCGCATCAGATTGATGTTCTTGCAATGTTCTTGCGAATCGATCCAGATCACGCCTAGCTAGAGCACCCCGCCCGACGGCGATTCGACATTGATGGAGCAACGAAATGCAGCACGATTTGCAGCTGAGAGCGGCTGCCCGCGTGATATACGACAACGTCTACCCGCCTGCGTATCCGGCGCCGTTCAGCTTCGACGAAGCAGAACGGTTCGGGACCGTCGAGTATCGGCAAGCGGTCGGCGTCGCTCAGGATGCACGGTCCGACCTGGCTGCTCAGCACGACCAGCTCCTGTTCGCCGCGATCCTATAGGCCATGCCCGCAACCCACCTGGGCCGCCCGGTCGTCGTCCCGCTGAACCGTCGTGACGATGCGCTACGACTTCACGACGTCCCGTTCAAACTGGTGCCGTGCGAGGTGCCGTTTTTTCTCGTCCACACCCAGGCTGGGTTTCCGTCGCCTGCGCAGGACGACATGCAGGAACCTATCGACTTGGGCGCGTGGCTCGTCGAGCATCCAGCCGCGAGTTACATCATGCGCGTCGATGGCCGATCGATGTCGGGCGCCGGGATCAACGATGGTGATATGATCGTCGTGAACCGCGCCAAAAAGCCGAAAGCCGGTTCGATCGTGGTGGCGCTGGTGCACGGCGACCGGACGTTGAAACGGTTGCGCTATGTCGATGGCAGGCATTGGCTTGTGCCCGAGGCCGAAGGGTTCGCGGACATCCTAGTCGATGAGCATGTCGAGATCTGGGGCACAGTCGTCGGCGTGGCGCGTAAGATGACATGAGCACGCCGATCGCCCTGATCGACTGCAACAACTACTACGTGTCCTGCGAGCGGGCCTTCGACGCCAGCCTGGTGGGCGTGCCCGTCATCGTGCTTTCGAACAACGACGGGTGCGCCATTGCGCGCTCGGCCGAGGCGAAAGCGCTGGGCATCAAGATGGGCGATCCGATCCACCACCTGCGCGACAAGGTGCGCCAACACGGCATTCAGGTCCGGTCATCAAACTACGCACTCTACGGTGATATGCAGCGCCGGGTGATCGCCGCCTGCGAGCCCTTCGCCAGCGACTTCGAGATCTACTCGATCGACGAGACGTTTCTGGATCTAGCCGGATTTGAGGGGCGCGATCTTGTAACGCACGCCAATGCAATGCGCGCTCAGGTCCAGCAGTGGACGACGATCCCCACGTGCGTCGGCATCGCGGAAACCAAGACGCTGGCGAAGCTGGCGAATGCCGCGGCCAAGAAGGACCCGCAGTTCGCAGGCGTGGCCGATCTTCGTGACGATGACGTGCGGCGCGATGTGATGCACGCCTTCGCGGTCGCGGATGTGTGGGGCGTAGGCGGTGCCACTGCACGCAAACTGACCGACTTAGGAATCCATACCGCCGGCGCGCTGCGAGACATGCCCATGAAGCAGGCGCGTGCAGTCGGGACAGTCGTGCTCGAGCGGCTGGTGGCCGAGTTGCGCGGCGTCCCGTCCAATGCGGTCGAGGCTGTCGAACCCCGGCGCAAGGGCATGGCCGTCACCCGGTCGTTCGGCACGCCAATCTGCGACTTCGAAAAGATGATGGGCGCCTTATCGCAATATGCACTGCGAGCCGGCGAAAAGCTGCGGTCGCACGGGTTGGTCGGCGCCCGTTTGACCACGTTCTTCCATACCAACAAGCACAAGCCCGACCGACCTCAGTACGGCGCATCGCGCATGACGACGCTGCATCCGATGACGAACGACAGCCTCGAGCTGATCGCGGCGGCCAGACGCGGCGCGGAGAAGGCGTGGCGTGATGGCTACGCCTACACCAAGGCCGGCATCATGCTCGACGATCTGCTTCCCGAGGACGAGCGGCCGCGCACGCTATTCGAACAGGATACAGCTAAGCGCGACCGACTGATGGGGGCGCTTGACGCGATCAACGGCAAGTTCGGCACATGGACCGCGGTGACGGCCTCGCAGGGGTTCAAGCGCGAGTGGAAGATGCGATCGGAGATGCGGTCACCGGCATGGACGACCGACATCGCGGAGGTGCCGACGGTTCGGGCTTAGGGCAATACCGTCCGCCAGGAGGGCTCGACCAAAGTGCATCTACGGGCGGCGCCTTGCTGCACGCTCTTCAGTTGACGAATTCCCAGATTCGCTCAAACACGCGTCATTTAGGAGACCAGCCGTTAGCGGCGTCGGAGACTCAATGCTCGTCCTCAATTGTCTCGCAATTGCCCTCGCTTTGGCGGTGTGCCCCACAGCATCACCAGCTCAAGAAACAGCCTTAGAAGATTTTCCAAAGAGGCTATTAAGGGCCGGAGAAGCAGCCGCAGCGGGTGATTGCCGCACCGCGCTCCCTTTAATTGCTGAGGAACTCCGACAGAACAACGCCATTCCAGAAGACGTGCACAACGCGACCTTGGAAACAGCGGCGAACTGTGCTGGCGAAACAGGAGATTATGTTCTTGCGTATAAATACGCCGTCGCTGGCACTAAATTTTCACGATCTAGCGATAAGTTATGGAGGTTGAAGCTCCAGCTTGAGTTGCATGACCATCGCAACGATTTAGCTCTGGATACGGTAGAGTCGCTGATTAATGGTAGGAGCGCCGCCCTAAATGGAATTCCAACTAACATATTCACACAATGGGACGCAGGACTTGCATCTGAGAAGGACGATACCTCGCGGCGAAGGCTATTCGCAGTTTTAACATCTTCAGCGTACCAGCCAGAAAATTCGCCAACTGCCGTTGATAATTTTCGCGAAGAATACGCAGGTTTGCTGATTAAGGCGGGTGCTATGGGCGCCGCGGCAACCGTCATTAGCGAGATCGAAAATCCTTCGATAAAAGCGGCTGCAAGTCTTGATCCGAGGCTGCATGGTATGATCCCAGCAACATCGGATCCGCACGCAGAAGCAACTCCGCTGGCCGCGCCCCCTGCCGCGAACGAACGCTGACCCCTACAAGATCAGGCAGACTAAGCGGCACGGCATCGGAGCTGTTCGCCGGTGCTGCTGGCATCATGAAGTGGCAAAGGTTTAACGGTGTAGCCCCCGCGTCGGAAACACCGGCCCCCGCACCGTCATCCGGTCTGCTGGGTATGGTCGCTGCAATGACAGGACATCGTCATAGCTGGCAGTCAGCCAGCGCTCTTGATCGTCCGGCCGGAGGATCGTGATCATTGCCTTCGGGTGAATCGGAGCCACCAGTTCGTTTGCGTCGCAAGTGACCATCGCGAAGTAGCGCTGATCGCCGACCTGCTGCCAGAAACCTGCGATCGCGAATACGGGTTGGTCGGTAACGGCAAACCACATCTCCCCCTTGATCGGCTTCTTGCCGTCGCCGAGGTCGGTAGGCTCCCGTGCCCACTCGCAGAACTCCGTCAGCGGGATCAGGCAGCGGTTAGCCCGATTGCTGACGAGCGAGCGCCATTGCGGCAGATGGAGAGTGCGGACGTTCGTCTGTGCAACCTTCCGACCGGCCTGCTTGGCCTGCCCCGCCAAAACGTCCCATTCCATCACGTCGAGCCCGCGGCGGTCGCCTTCGTTCCGCACGACATATGCCCGACCGAACGGACGTAGCTCCTTCGGGTCGAACCGGTTGTCCATTGGCTTATGAGCGAGCCACTCCGCACCAAACCGTTCGGTGATCGTCTCTGGCTCGCCGTCGAACCTGGCTCGGTTGCACATCGATCAGATTCCGAGACCGCGACGCTTGATCTCGCCGAGCAGCGCTTCAGCTACCGGGTGGCCCACCTCGCCGCCCGACTGCTCGTAGGCGTTGGTCAGATCCGCGTCCGATGCATCATTCAACAAGCCCCTGACTTCGGCGTTGAATTCGTCGACTTCTCCGGCCGCTGCATCCGCCGCGTCGTCGCTGGTGATGGTCAGGTCCTCGCCGGGTGCCGGCGCATGTGCCATCACGGCATCCTGCTTGAACATATTGAAGGCGTTTGCGGCTTCATTGCGTTCCTTGAGGGCGATCTCGAGGCGGGTGAACAGGTCGAGCGACGGCGCTGTGTTTTCCATCGCGGAAGCCTAAGCCCGCTTCGTTGTTCCACGCAATATGCCGCTACCGCACGCCGCTGGTTCAGGTGTTCATTCGCCCCACAACGGTGCCGAGCGCGATCACGGAAACGATGATGCCCATCCCCCCGGTTCGCGGCGTCCAGCCAAAGCCTACGACTTTGGGCTGGAACCATTCTCGAGGGTGGTTCATCCCAGCTCCGATACGGGCGCGCAAATCGGCCACGCCTTTCTCTTCCCGGTCCCGACGAATACATGGCACGGACGGAGGACGCCAGTATGCGCGGAAGCCCAAAGCGCCTTAATGTCGTAATGCACTCCGTCGAGCAGGACATACTAGTTATCCGAGCCGAGGCCGTTGGCTTGCACATCGAGAAACGGCTGGCGTCCGAGCCCTCGCGCCTCCGTCATCCGCTGTTGCATGGATTGCATGGATTGCATGGATTGCATCGATTGCATCGTTGGCAGCCTTGGCATCGCTCACCCTTTTTCGCGACTTCTATTGCGAGTCGATCGCTTCGGATCAAGTCGGTCTCGGCGACGATCGCGCGTACGCCTGGTCGCAGCCGGTTTGCCGCGAGGCGGTGTTTCGATGGTAAACAGCTCACATGAACGAGCGTCCGGGTTTAAGAAGCCGCAAGGTGCGCCCGAACGTCTGCAAGTGGGTCTTGCCAGCCTTCTGCTGGCGGGGAGTTTCGCCCATTTGCGGACATTCCCTTTGGTCAGTACAGGGAAGCAACTCGCCGGAGGTACGATGACCGTCGTCCGCATCATCTTAGTTATAGCCATAGGACTCGGCGTGGACTGGGCCGTATTTGAGAGGTTGAAGATGCTGCTCTGGCCCCTTGGGTTCAGATCGGAAGTCAGGTACCGCGATCTTCCGCCCGCTCGTTTGTTCGTGGTGATTGTCGCTTCTGGGGCAGTTGGGTTTAGCCTGACACCGACAGGACCACTGCCCCTCTCGTTCTGGGCGGGGATAGCGATGTTCCTGCTTGCGACCTGTTACGCCGTGTTCTTCGCTTTCCGACGCTAAGCCAGCCTCAGATCGGCGGGATACGAATGTCCGCTCTCCTCCCATCCCGGACGCTCATTGATGCAAAAATCAAAGGTTTTGCATCAACATCAGTACCCGACCTCTAGCGTGACGACTGTTAGCTGACCTTTGATTTTGCCAACCAGCGTCACATTGCCGCCCGGTGAGTCAGGGCTGTTCATCGCCATGATGGCAGTGGACGTCATTTGAGCCGTAAAAAGAGGTTGGAAGGTCGTTGCTCCCGGCGCTGTAATAATGGTGGTCTTCGCCCGATCATCGGCCCACGCGCCATAGCCCCACGCTGTTCCGATGAAGCGCAGTGAGCGGCCGGGAGGTGGCGGCGGGGACGGTTCGTCGGACTTCCGCTGTCCCTCGCATCCCGATTTGCTCAGCCGGCCATTGGAGAGGGTGCCTCCCTCATAATCGGCTTGCAGTATGTAGCAGCGGCCATCGCTCAACGAGAGGGTGACTGGCAAAAAACCGGGCGACCATGCCGCAACGACATGTGCTTTGCTCGTTTCGGCTATCGCAAATGCACCAACAACCTCGGCATGGCCCACAGCCGAGCCGCGCATGTAGAGTGGATCGACGTGGATCAGGCTCCATAACGCCCTATCAGGGATGCGGGTTAATGGTGGCGCACTGGGGTCCGAGGGCACCGCGGCACCTGGTCGTGACCCGCCGCTACTGTATCCAGCGGACGGGACGAACTGCGCATGAGCTCCGATCGCTGCGGCTGCTATCGTGATACCCAGAATAACGCGGGTACATACTGATGCCTTGTTCTTCATCTGTGGCTCCCTGACCCGCATAGCTTACGACATTGACGGCAAAGAGCGAGCTAGCATGCCAATTGCAGCGTGATGCAAAATTCACGGATTTCGCATCAGCCAAAGAACGGCAGCAAACCGGGGGCGCCGGCGATGCAAAATACCGATGCATCTGGGATACCCGTTCAGTGGTCGGTTTCCCGGGGTGTGTCCTCCAAAGCGGACGGCCCGCTTTCCTTCCCTACTCGGCCGTTCCGCTTGCGCTCAGTCTTGGCCATTCGCGACGGCACTGCCTCTGCCTCCGCAAAACGGGTGTGCCGTTGCCATGGTGCAGGGCAAGGCGGCGGACACCCTACTTGCGTGGAACCTTTGTCGGTCGAGGCGAAATAGTAGGGAGATAAAAAGAAAAAACCTTTCTTTGTTGAAATTTGTCCTCCAATAGCGTGGTTATGGTGCTGCCCGACAACCACTACGCTCTTCAGATGACGCGTCAGCAACTCAGCGTCGCGATTGGCCTACCGGGTGATACGATCGCCTACTGGCTTAAAGAAGGGCTGATTTTCGCGTTAGGTGATCAGAAGCACGGACGCGGCAACCATCGTCGCTTCGGGTACGAGGCTGTACACATCGCTGCAATTCTTGCCGAACTAAGTCGTTACGGCATGAATACGATGGGACTGCGTAATCTTTCATCGCGACTGTGGGACGCGGTGAATTTAGGTCGCCTCCACCCCGATTTTACACCGCTTGATTTTATGTGCTGTAAGAATTTGCTCATAGGAAAAGAGCTCGCCGCAAGGGGTGAGGATGTTCCGGAAATAATGAGCATTGGTTCAGCATTAGCGCGTGATGATGATCATGGAGAGAGAGAAGGCACTCCAGGACCGCGCCACGTAACGATGATGGAATGGTTTAGCATTGATGCTGCCCGGCTTCTGACTGCTTACGCAGATCTTATGAGTCGAGACATTTTTTTGCACGATGTGCCAAAGTGGTTTGTAAGTGCAAGCCCGAACGGATCGATCGAGTTCATATTGGAGGACGATCCGTCTGGGGAAGATGTTGAAGGGCGGGCTAGCTATATATGCCTCGATATCAAAGAGATCGTGAACCGGGCTTGGTTTAGCTTAACTGATCAATGAACCGGGCTGACAGGGTGGTCGAAACACGCCTGTCAGCCCTCACCACGGAAAACCCGAGAGGAAACCCAATGGCTAACAGTGCTTCTAGCAGTTTTTATACAGATCTGCAGCCTTCAACATCATTCGCCGGCTTGGACGCTTCACTGCCTGCGACGGTCATCCTTCGGCTGCCCGCCGTCAAACAGCGCAAGGGGCTGAGTCGCGCTACCATCTACCGCAAAATGCAATCACTCGAGTTTCCCGCTGCGAAACGGCTGAGCGCAAATGGCGTTGGGTGGGTTGATGCCAAAGTGGAGGCTTGGCCGACTGATCGCGCTCCCGACGGAGTACGGCCATGAAGCTTTGCATGGGGGGTACCGTAGGGGGTATCGGCGCTGATGATGCGCTAAAATGCCACGGCAAATCAGTAGTATGGGGGCATGAATTCGGCGGGCTCCGTCTCCGCCATTTTAATGTCCCACAGCAGCTCACACCATCTCGGAAGCCTAGGACTCGCGTCGCTCTTCATAGCGCGGTAGTCTCACACGGTCCCATTGTGCCTCACACAAGCCCGCGCATGTTGGGGGTACGCCGAAGACGTTCTGGGGGTATCGAGTGCTGACCGAATTACGCTGTCGTCAGGCCAAGGTGGCAAACAAGAGCTACAAGCTGTCCGATGCCCGTGGGCTTCACATGTCGTGACGACCACAGGCTTCCGTTTCTGGCGCGGTCCGGCCGACTTATATTAACAAGGGTGATCCAGGTGAGCCACGCGCCAAGATGACTGAGATTACTCCCGGAAGTGTCCGCGCATGAACGTCTTGACCGATCATGCCGAATTTGATGGCCATGACCAGCTGGCAGCCTTGATGGCAGCCAATATCCACCCGCCGATCCACGAGACGCTGGATATCGGTTTGGTCGAACTCGAGCGTGGCCGTGTGGTGTTCGAGGGTTCGCCGTCGCGCAAGGTCTACAACCCGATCGGATCGGTGCATGGCGGCTATGCGGCAACATTGCTCGACAGCGCCTGCGGCGCTGCTGTCCATTCAAGCCTGCCGGCGGGTCAGGGTTTTACGACACTGGAACTCAAGGTGCCATATCATCGGACGCTGAGAGAGGCGAGCGGACCAGTGCGTGCCGAGGGCAAGATGACTTCCTTAGGACGCCGCGTTGCTTTTTCCGAAGCTCGACTACTGGATGCACAGGGACGACTATGCGCATCGGCGACATCGACCCTCCTGATTTCCCGATGACAGCTCCCGCTGCGTGAACCAATCGAGCGTGGACCAGTTGTGCCAGCATTCGACTGTAGCCGGCCTGCCTCATTCGAAAGCAGCCGTTCACGTTCGGGCCATCGTTCGATGGCAATGATCGGCAACCATCCATTCGAGGCGTTGGAAACAGCATGACCATCAAGCCTATCGCGGTCGTCTTCGCCGCAGCTCTGGCACTTTCAATCGCGGCCCCTGCAATGGCCGTGGGCGATCTTCCAGGTAAGCTCAGTCAACGACAGGCGGCAGCGATATACAAAAAAATCCGCCCCCTACTTGCGGCTGAGGGTGCGACCTGTCCGGCCGGTCAAACGGTGGAGACAGGTATCGTGACAGGCGGTTCGAGCCCTTCCGGTGGTTCTCAGACAACAACGATCATGTTCAATCGTGGCGGGAAGGTCGTTATCAGCCGCACGTGGGATTCAAACGTCGGCAAAAAGCTGACGATATCAACGAAGATTGATTGTTCATGAGCATGGAGCCGAGCAGGCGGCATTGATGTCCCCATCCCGCGATTCGCTGGATACCCCCTCCGCAACACCCACGCTTTTCTGTGGCTTTCGGCTCGGGCCGCATCCCGATTTCGCGATGCTGGACGGTGAAACGATTGGGCATGGACAGACCTTCGATCGGTGCGGGGATCAAGAGCGCGGGCGACGCGCGGCGCGATGCGCCCGCACCTCGCGCAGGGTCGCGTTCGGGGTAAGGCCGGTCGTGGGCACCTTCGGCACGGCGACGCGCTGCGACAGGTAGATGCCGTTGTGACCCGAGCAGAGGTAGGCGACGAAGCAGGCCACTGCGATCGGCACCGCATAGGCAGCGCCGAACAGCTCGATGCCCATGAAAGTGCAGGCGAGCGGTGTATTGGCGGCCCCGGCGAAGAGCGCGACGAACCCGATCGCTGCGAACACGTCGGTCGGCACGCCGAACATAGGGGCAAGTGCATTGCCGAGCGCCGCGCCGATGAAGAACAGCGGCGTGACCTCGCCGCCCTTGAAGCCGGCACTGAGCGTGATGACGGTGAACAGCAGTTTGAGCGCCCAGCTCCACGGATGCGTCTCAGCGCCGAAGAAGCTGGCGAGGGTGAGGCCGTCAGGCATCGCCGCCAGCGTGCCGAGACCGAGATAGTCGCGCGTGCCGAACAGGTGAACGAGCGAGATGACTGCGATCCCGCCAAGGACCGGGCGCAGCGGGCCATAGGGAACGATCCGCTTAAGCCACCCACCCAGCGCATGATTGGCTTCCGCGAAGACGAGACCGACCAACCCAAACGCCACCCCGGCGATGCCGGCTTTGGCGACGAGCAGTGCATCGACCGGCACCAGCGTGGCGATCCGGTACACCCCGTGACGAATGCCCCATGCGAGGCACATCCAGTCACCGACCAGCGCCGCGACGAGGCACGGCACCAGTGCGCGATATTCGACGCGCCCGATCGCCAGCACCTCCAGCGCGAACACTGCGCCCGCGATCGGCGTGCCGAACACCGCGCCGAACCCGGCTGCGATTCCGCCCATCAGCAGGATCCGCGTGCCGTCCGCATCGAGCTTGAGCGCGCGACCAAAGCCGCTGGCGAGACTGCCGCCCAACTGGACGGCGGTGCCTTCGCGTCCGGCCGAACCGCCGAACAGATGCGTCACCACCGTGCCAAGGAAGATGAGCGGTGCCATCCGCAACGGCACCCCGCCACCCGGTTCGTGGATTTGCTCGACGATGAGGTTGTTGCCGCCCTCCACCGAACGACCGGTCAGATGGTACAGTAACCCGACCACGAAGCCGCCCACCGGCAGCAGGTAGAGCAGCCAGGGCGATGCGAACCGCAGGCGTGTAACCGCATCGAGGCTCCATAGAAACGCAGCACAGAGCGTACCAACGAGTGCGGCCATCGGCACCAGAATAAGCGCCCAGCCCATCACCGACACGGCATGATCGCGACGATCGCGGACAAACGCCGCCACATTCAGGCCGGTATAGAGATTGCGAAACGTCGCGTGCACGATTCCTCCTTGCTGCCTTGCGGCGCTTGGTAGGAATCATCGGCCCTTGCGAGGGCGGTTCGGCCGAATAGCCTGGCGGAAATCCATCGCCGTTCCGGCGCATATGTCGTCTGAGGGTAATTTCGTCAACGGCCGGTTTCTTTCAAATTTGCCGTTTCGCCATCCTGGGTGGGAGCGGGCGTTGGCGCGACGTCGATATTGGCGCAGGTTCACTGGATGCCCCAGCGCTTGAACCTGACCGCCCTCCTCGTCGACGAATATGACACCGCTCTCGCCTTCTTCGTCGGCAAGCTTGGCTTCGAGTTGCGTGAAGATACCGCGCTGGCAGATGACAAACGATGGGTGGTGGTCGCACCGTACGGCGCGGCGAGCGGACTGCTATTGGCGAGGGCTGTCGGCAACCGGCAACGTAGGGCAATCGGCGATCAAAGCGGCGGTCGCGTGTTCCTGTTTCTCGAAACAGACGACTTTACCCGGGACTACCTCGCCTATACGGAGCAGGGTATCCGCTTCGTCGAGGCGCCTCGCCTCGAGCCATACGGCACCGTGGCCGTCTTCGAAGACCTCTACGGCAACCGATGGGATCTGATCGAACCTTTCCCCGGCAAACGATGATTCCTGCACACCTACCCAGATGAGCGACAATGACGTCCAGTTCGGTAATGCGCGCTGCTCGGCGGGAGGATCGCACCGAGTTCGACGGAGGCCCCGGCCATCGTCTCGATCTCGCGCGTCGGATAGTGTTGCAACTCGATCTCGTCGTAGAGAATGTCGCGTGCCATCGCGACCTGCTCGACGGGACACACGACGTGTACGCGGTACAGCGCTTCGGTCTTGCCCCTGTCCTGCTGTCCAGAAGCCGAGATCGACGTAGGCCGCCGCCCCTGAGGCGACCAGGACGTTGATACGAAGCCCCGCGGTTTGCGGACGCCATTGCTGCTCCAAGCCAATCAGTGTGGCCGGTACGAAGGCCGTCGCGAGCGATGCGAAGGTGAAACCGTCAGGGCGCGGACATCCAAGTCGAACATCACGGGTTCCGTGGGATGACAGATTCAGCAGCAGCGGGATGTAGCCAATCGCCCCCCATCGCCTGGAACAGCGCGACGGTATTGCTCAGCCGCGCGGTCTGCGCCTGTATGACGCCCAGCCGGGCCTGGAGATACGTCGCCTGCGCCTGGATCAGATAGGTGTTGTCGACGTCGCCGAGCGCCGCCCGGCTCTTTGCGATCGTCAGGCTGCCGGCTGCGGAGGTTTCGGCACGCGTCTGCGCCGCCAGAAGATCGCCGTTCGCGCGGATCGCCTCGAGCGTGTCGGCCACGTTCTGGAACGCCGTCAGCACCGCGCTCCTGTATTGCGCGGCAGCCTGATCGCGCAAAGCACGCGCCGCCCGAGCACGTCTCGCCAACGTGCCGCCATCGAAGATCGGCTGGAGCAGCCCGGCCGTCAGATTATAGAAAAAACCGCCGGGTCCGGTCAGCACGGAGAGCGTTTCACCGGCCAGGCCCGAATCCGCGCTGAGGGTGAGGCTGGGAAGGCGGGCGGCGATCGCGACGCCGTATTGTGCGTTGAGCGCGCGTATATTTGCCTCGGCGAGCCCGATATCGGGGCGCTGCTCCAGCAACTGCGCGGGCAGGCTTACCGGCAACTCGGTTGGCAAGGCGAACGAAGCCAGCGTGAAGATGGCCTCCGGCTGATCCTGGGGTGGCCGCCCAAGCAGCACGGCAAGCGCATTGCGCTGCTGTGCGAGTTGCCGACGCAGATCGGGCAGCAGCGCCTCGGTTTGTGCCAGTGCCGCATCCTGGGCGACAACGTCGCCGCGCGGAATGGATCCGAGTTCGAACTGGCGCTGGATCAGCGCGCGCAGACGGCGTTGCTGGTCCGCCAGATCGAGCGTTACCGCCAGTTGTCCGCGTAATTGCGCCTCCTGAAGCGCCGCGTTCACGACGTTGGCGGCAAGCGTGAGATAGGTCGCCTCTACCGTGAAGCGTTGCGCGTCGCGCTGCGCCGCAGCGGATTCGATCGTCCGTCGGACGCCCCCGAACAGGTCGGGCGTGTAACCAACGCTCAACTGCCCGGTGTAGACATTGAAGATCGACGCGCCGGAGCTTTGCGGCGACGCGATCTCGGATGCCACGCGCTGGCGGTTTGCGGTCGCCCCCGCCGTCACGGTCGGCAACAGCGCACCGCGTTCGGCGCGATAGGACTCCCGCGCCGCTCGCAAGGCTGCTTGGGCTGCCTCGACGTCCGGGTTGGCCGCGAAGGCCTGCGCGACGAGCCGATCGAGGTCCGGCGAACCAAATGCGGTCCACCATTTCGCCTGCGGGCGCGCACCGATCAGAAAGCGTTGCGCGTCGCCGATCGGGACTGCCGTGGCGGTCGTCTGAACGGGGAGCGGGACAGACGTATAGCGGTCCGTCCGCGGCAGTTCGGGCCGCACGTAGCGCGGGCCGACGGCACAGCCCGAGAGAGTGGCCAGCAGCATGACGGGCAGGGGGAAGGATCGGAGTGTCATAGCGAAGGCTCCAGCGCGGGATCGGCGGAAGGACGGGGCGCAGCGGAGGCCTTCGCCTCGACGCGCCGCTCGACCAGGAAATAGAGCGCCGGGATCAGGAACAGCGTCAGGAACGTCGTCAGGACGAGCCCTCCGACCACGACGGTACCGATCCCGCGCTGCACGTCGCTGCCGACGCCGGTGGCGAGCGCAGCCGGCAACATCCCGACGGTTGCCACGGTCGCGGTGGTCAGCACCGGGCGAAGCCGCTCGGCCGCGCCCTCGATCACCGCGTCGATCAGCGCCAGCCCGCGGCTTCGCGCCGCGTTCAGGTTCGACACCATGATGATCCCGTTCTGCACCGCGACGCCGAACAGCGCGATGAACCCTACCGCCGATGCGACATTCAGCGTCACCCCTGTCAGATGCAGCGCGATCAGTCCTCCCAGTGCCGCAAGCGGCACGAGACCCAGCACGAGCAGCGCGTAGCGGAACACGCCGAACAGCGAATAGAGCAGGATCAGCATCAGCGCCGCGACGATGCCGAAGATGATGCGCAACCGCGCCTCGGCCCGACGCTGGTTCTCGAACTGGCCACCGAAGGTCAGCTCGAACCTGCCGTGATCGTATTTTACCTGCGAGGCGATCTTGGACTGGGCCTCGGCAAGGAAGCTGGTCAGGTCACGGTCGCGATAGTCCAGCTTCACGGTGAGATGGCGGCGCGTCAGTTCGCGCGTGATCGTGCTTTCGCCCGCCTGATAGCCGATCGTGGCGACCGAAGAGAGCGGGACATGCGCCCCGCCGGTCGTGGTCAGGACGAGGTCGCCCAGATGCTCCACCGTATCACGTGCGGCAGCCGGAAAGCGCACGGCCAGGTCGTACACCCGCTCGCCGACGAAGATCTGCGAGAAACCCTGTCCACCGACCGCGGTCGCCAGCAGGTCGTTCACGTCGGCGATGCTGATGCCGTAGCGGGCCAGGGCGCTGCGATCGACCTTGACGACGACCTGGGGCAGGGGGGGCTCCTGATCGATCGCCACGCCGTAGGAGCCGCGCACCGACTGCAGCACGCCGACGATGTCCTGCGCGATCCGCCGGCCTTCCTTCAGGTCCTCGCCGAAGACCTTGACGACCAGTGCGCTGTGCGCACCGGAGATCTTGTCGTTGACGCCATCGATCATCGGTTGGCTGAAACCGATCTGATAGCCGGGCAGCCGCGAAAGCCGCGCGTTCATCCGTCGAACGAGTTCGTCCTTGCTCTCATGGTCGGGCCAGGTGTCGTATGGTTTCAGACCGACGCTCGACTCGATATGCGACGGCGTGAAGGGATCCGTGCCGTCGTCGTTACGTCCGGTCTGCGTGACCATGTAGGACACTTCGGGGAAGCTCAGCACCTCGGCACGCAGGTCGCCCGCCATCCGCTTTGCGGTATCGAGGGAAATCCCCGCGGGCATCGAGACCTGGAGCCAGAGCGATCCTTCGTCGAGTTCGGGCAGATATTCCCGACCGACCGTCGCGCCGAGCCCGACCACCGCAACCGCGGCGACCAACACGGTCGCAACCGCGATCCGCGGGCGCGCGATGAGCGCGGCGAGCGACCGGCGATAGCCCGTCTCGGCGCGCATGAGGACCGGGTTGTGGACGATCCGCCGGGGCTTGCGCAGCATCATATAGGCCAGCGCCGGCACCAGGGTCAGCGACAGAACGAGCGCGCCGAGCAGCGAATAGCCGACCGCATAGGCCATCGGCGAGAACAGCTTGGCTTCGACGCGCTGGAACGCGAACAGCGGGAGATACGCCGCGATGATGATGAGCGTCGCGAAGAAGATCGGCCGCGCGACGGATACTGCGGCGTGGCGGACGTCCTGTTCGCTCAGCACCGCGTCGGGGTCCGCCTCGCGACGGCGCAGGATCGCTTCGGTCATCACGATCGCGCCGTCCACGAGGATGCCGAAATCGATCGCGCCGAGTGACAGCAGGTTCGCAGACACGCCGGTCAGGTACATCAGTGCGAACGCGACGAGCATGGCGAACGGTATGACCACCGCGACGATCAGCGCGGCGCGTGCACTTCCGAGGAACAGGATCAGCACGAAGACTACGAGGCCGATGCCCAGGAAGACGGTGTGCGAGACCTTGTGGATCGTCGCGTCGATCAGGTTGCTGCGATCGATATAGGGCACGATCCGCACGTCCTGCGCCTTCAGCGCGGCATTGAGCTGATCGACCTTGGCGTGGAGCGCATCCAGCACCGGCCCGGCATTGGCGCCCTTCAGCAGAAGCGCGATTCCCTCGATCGAGTCGTTGTTGTAGTCCTTGCCGAGGATGCCGTGACGTTCCTGGTTGCCGAGTTTCAGAGTGCCCAGATCGGCGACATGGACGGGCGTACCGTCCTTCGTCTTGACGGTGATCGCGCCGATATCGTCGAGCGTCCGGAGCCGGCCGATACCGCGCACGACATAGCCGAGCTCTCCGCGGTTCACGACGCTGCCGCCCGCGTTCCCGTTGTTGGCACCGATCGCATCGGTGACGTCCTTCAAGGCGATCCCGTAGCGCGACAGCGCCGCTGGATCGATCTCGAGCTGGTACTGCGTGGTGATACCGCCGAAATTGTTGACGTTGGCGATGCCATCGATGCCGCGTAGCGCGGGGATGACCGTCCAGCGCTGGATCTCGGACAGCTCGCGCAGCGACTTCGTGTCGCTCTCGAGCGTGTAGCGATAGACCTCGCCGATCGGCGACGTGAAATCATCGAGTCCGGCCTCGACGCCCTCGGGCAGATCGGCTGCGGCGATCCGCTCCTGCAGCCGCTGACGCGCCCAATAGCCTTCGACGCCGTCCTTGAAGACCACCGTGATGAGCGTCAGGCCGAAGGCGGTGCGGGAGCGCATCATCGCGAGGCCGGGCGTGCCGTTCAACGCGCGCTCCAGCGGCACGGTGACCTGCTGCTCCATCTCCTCCGCGGCGAGCCCGGGAGACTGGGCGATCACCTGTGAACTGGTATCGGCGATGTCGGGATAGGCCTCGACCGCGAGCTGGGACCAGGAATAATAGCCGAAGATCGCGATCAGGATCGCCAGCAGCGCCATGATGAAGCGCTTCGCGAGCGCGAAGCCGACGAGCCGATCAATCATTGATCAGCACTCCGCCGCGTACGATCACGCGCTCGCCGGCCTTCAGGCCCTTCGATATCGTCGTTCGCGCGCCGAGACTGTACCCAGCCTCGACCGTACGGGGCACGAAGGTCCAGGGTGCGACTTCGACATAGACCTGGCTGCCCTCGTCCTTCAGGAACAGCGCGCCGGTCGGAACGGAGACCGCCGGTACCGCTGCTGCCTGGAACGAGACGGTCGCGAACATGCCGGGCTTCAATCGACGACGGCCGTCGGGGAATGCGAGACGCACTTTCATGCGCCGTGTCTCGGGATCTAGAACATCGCTGACCGAGCCGACTCGGCTCTGTACCGGCGCGTCGGGATATGCGGCAAAGCGCACGCTCGCCGGCTGGCCGACATGAACCGATGCGAGATCCTTCTCGGGGACTTCGACCGTGACGAAGACACGGTTGAGATCGGTGATCGTCATCAGCGACTGGGTCGCGTCGTTCCACACCGCCCCGCGTGCTGCTGCAAGATCGGTGACGCTGCCGCTGCTGGGCGCGACGATGGTCAGGACCTGCGCACCGCCTCGCTGGCGCAGCGGCGCGCCGACGATCCGCAGCTTCGCGGTGGCGCTCCGCAGATCGGCCTGCGCGGTGGCATACTCGTTCTCGGCCTGGAGCACGTCCTTTTGCGCTCCACCACCAGCATCGAACAACGCGCTTGCTCGCGCCTTGCTGCGGGTCGCGAGCGCCATCGCGGCGGTCGCACGCGCCTGGTCCGCATAGGCCTGGGCCAGATCGGAGGACACCATGGTCGCAAGCGGTTGTCCCGCTCGGACATGGTCGCCGAGCCCGACGCGCAGTGACACGATCCGGCCCGTCAGTGCGGGCGCGACCTTCGACTGAAGTGCAGGATCCGCCTCGACTGACGCTGGCAGGTCGAGCGTGCGGCCTTCGGTCGAAGTGCCTACCGCGGCGACTGCGATCCGCGTGCGAAGCGGCGATCCCGCCGGCACGAAAATCCGGTCGCCCTTGCGTTCGACGATCGGCGCCTGGCGTGCAGGCTCGTGCGACTGCGCGCCACCACACGCCGACACGGTCAGGATCAGGCAGCCGAGGAGCATCGAGCGCAACGCCGGCGCGCTCGCCGGGACCTGGGAAACGAAAACAGGCATTTGAACAACTCCGGAGAGGCGTGGTGCTATCGGCGGCATGGGACGCGCGATGCGGATCGGGTGAGGAGTGGGCAGGCGACCAGAAGTCGGCGTGTTCGCTGGTCAGCGGAGGACTGCGGCTCGCGCAGGGCGGCGATTGCCCCAGCGACGGTTGCGGCGTTCGAAAAGCGGCGACCGATTGCGCAAAGCCTGCGCCTGATACCGGTGGCAAGCTGCACACGCCGGGTCACAACCATGCCTCGAACCGCGCGATGTACCAGCGCTTCACCCCTTGCGTGAGCACGAGGTAGCTGAGATGCGCCGACGTTGACGCCGCGGCGGGATTACCACCGACGTGCGGCAGTGGTTCGAGGCGCACGTGGCGCCAAGAATATTCAAGACGGCCATAACGACCTCCTTCGTTCCGGACATGATTGATCGGGTCCGGAACGAAGCGTTTCAGGACGGCGTCACCGTTCCCGGAAGCCTCTTCCGTACCCGATGCCGGTCGACGTGATCAGGGGAGCACCAGCCCGCCTGTCTCCGTCGCCGGCAATGGGAGTAGATCGTGGTTCGATACGTCACCTGTTGCGGTGTTAATCCAACAAACCCTGGCCGTCCTAAAGCAGGAGTAGCAGGATGTGCTTTGTAAGTTTTGCCGCTATGCTCTGAAAAAGGCGTTTGCAAGCATATAATCGTCAGATTTGTTATGAGTAGCTGTAATGATATCAGAGCAATATACTATGGTATATCCGATATATAGATAGGTATACGAGCAAAATATCGGCGTATACTTGGGAAGATAGGATTTGGGAGGAGCGGGGCGATGTGGCAATTGCATTTCATGGATAACGGTAATCATCAGGGGCGGCGATCCTACATTCGTGAATCGGTTTCCGTGATTGCTCGCGAAAACGAACGGGTGGTGGGTCTCGGTGGAACCGCCCACGCCCGTCCGGTCGCGAATGCCGGGGGACCGTCGTGATGCAGCCGCATCGCACCGGACCGCGGGCCTGGCCGAAAGCCATCATCGCCGCGACGATCCTGACCGTCTTCGTAAGCGATACGGTGACCGATCTCGAGATCGCGGCAGCGGTCTTCTACGTCGTCCCGATCCTGATGTCGGTCCGTCTGCTGAACCGTCGCGATGTGATCCTGCTGGCGGCGACGTGCGTCGCGCTGACGATCTTGAGTTCGGTGCTCACCGCGTCGGGCTCGCGTGAAGCGGGGTTGATCAACCTGGCGATCAGTACGGCGGCGATAATCGTCACGACCTACCTCGGCCTGCGGATGATCGCCTCCGAGGCGGCTTATCACGAAGCGCGCGCCCAACTCCTTCGTCTGTCCAGGATCAGCAACCTGGGCGAACTGGTCACGTCGATCGCCCACGAGGTCAACCAGCCCCTCGCGGCCGTCACGGCCAGTGCCGGCGCGTGTCGTCGCTGGCTCGATGCCGATCCGCCGAACATCGCCAAAGCCCATGAATCCGCGGGTCGGGTAGTCGACGCCGCGAACCTGGCCAGCGAGGTGATAGCGCGCGTCCGTCGCCTGTCCCGCCGTCACGCGCCGTTGCGGGAACCGATCGCGATAAATACCGTGATCACGGAGTGCGCGGCGTTGGCGCAGGGCGAGGTGGAGCGGAGCGGGACGACTCTGGTACTGGATCTGAAGTCGAACCTGCCGGCCATCGTTGGGGACCGTGTGCAGATCCAGCAGGTCGTCAGCAACCTCCTGCTCAACGCGCTGGAGGCCTTGGAGACGGTCGATCCGGCAACAAGAACGATCGAGGTTTCGTCGAGACTGCAGGCGGACGGCATGATTGTGATCGCCTGCGCCGACAATGGAAGCGGACTCGGCAAAGAGGCCAAGGAGCGCCTGTGGGAGCCGTTCTGGACAAGCAAGGAAGGTGGCACCGGTCTCGGTCTTACCATCAGTCAGACGATCGTGGAGGACCATAACGGGCAACTCGACTATCTTGACACGCCGGGTGGCGGCACGACGTTCAGAGTGTTGTTACCCGGTTCGAATGGAGAGTGACCTGACTTCCGCTCCGCCTGGCCTCGATGATGTCGAGCCCCCCACGGTTCGGCCACTGGTTCGGATCGTGGACGACCATGCGCCGATCCGGGCGGCCGTCGACGACTTGCTCACATCGGTCGGATTCGAATCCGTGTCCTATGCGTCGGCGCGCGATTTCCTGCGCGACGATCCGGTGGAGCGTCCTGGTTGTCTGATCCTCGATGTGCGGATGCCCGAACTCGGCGGGTTTGATCTGCAGGCCGCGCTGGGACGGCGCGGCATCAGGCTGCCCATCATATTCGTGACCGGGCACGGCGATATTCGTATGTCCGTTCGTGCCTTGAAGGCGGGAGCCGTCGATTTCCTCGCGAAGCCGTTCGATGATCAGATGCTGATCGATGCTGTGAACGCAGCGATTTTAGAAGATATCGAACACCGTCGCATACACAATCATGTCGCGGCGGTGCGCGCGCGCGCGGATCTACTCGCTCCCGGAGAACGCCTGGTCATGGATATGGTCGTGCAAGGCCGTACCAACCGGGAGATTTCTACGGCCCTGAATGTCGCGGAAATTACGGTTAAGGTCCGGCGCGCTACGGTCATGCGAAAGATGCAAGCCGAGACATTGCCTGACCTCGTACGAATGTCTGACGAGCTCCGAGAGGCAGCCGTTTGACGATCTGACGTGAGCAAGGCGGCCGGTGTGTTTTCGATTAGGACCCGGAAACGGGAAAGCGCATGCTCCTTGCCCGGGAGTAGCGGCGCGATCCGCGTCGGCTGCGCCGCGTTCGACTCGTATCGCCTGATCCCCATCGCTCCGCGCCGCGCCGCACAAGGTGCATCATGGGTCAGGCATCATCCGCTTCGGGACTTTGAAGGTCGATCCGTCCTGATCGGGTTTCGAGAACGCTCGCGTTTGCCAAGCTCGATCCCCGCCTAGACGGCACCGGTCGCGCCGATCGCCAATCGATTTCGTGATCGCCAATGCCTTCTCGCCCGCCATTGGAGTGGTGGGAATGTCTCGGCGCAAGAGGGCGCAGACCTACAGGCTCCGTGACGGGCTTGTCATTTGCCGACGCTTCGACATGACCTTAGCCTAGAAAGGGAAAGTTTTAAGGCTGCAACGGGTCGGCAACGACCGCCGAAGGGACTGTGACGTGATCAGAATTTTGCCGGCTATTCTGCTCGTTGCTTCGTTCCCTGCCCACGCGTCGGTGTTCTATGTTGCCCCCGATGGCAACGACCGGGCCTCCGGGGTTTCGCCGGGAACACCGTGGCAAACCGTCCAGCGCGCGCAGCAAAGTGCGCAAGCCGGCGATACGGTCTACTTTCGTGGAGGACGCTATGTCGTCACGTCAGGCGTCAACCGCTGCGCCACGCGCACCGACACCGTGAATGCCGTGATACTGGACAAAAGCGGCGGCGAAGGAAAACCGATCCGCTACTGGGCCTATCCCGGCGAGACACCCGTGTTCGATTTCTCTGCGATGAAGGACGACTGCCGCGTCAAGGGATTCGACGTCACCGGGAGCTGGCTTCACCTGAAGGGGCTGGAGGTCACTGGCGTCCCGCAGCAGCCGGACAATCACCTGAACCACGAGTCATGGGGCGTCTGGAACAGTGGCAGCCACAATATCTACGAACGGCTCAACCTCCACCATAATATGGGACCCGGGCTTTTCATTCAGGATGGGAGCTATAACCTGGTGGTGAACACCGACTCGCACCACAATTATGATCCCTACACCTCCAACG
Source organism: Sphingomonas sp. PP-CE-3A-406 (assembly GCF_003688625.1). Lineage (GTDB taxonomy): Bacteria > Pseudomonadota > Alphaproteobacteria > Sphingomonadales > Sphingomonadaceae > Sphingomonas. The sequence goes on along the minus strand of NZ_RCWY01000002.1, from coordinate 1,126,498 downwards.
GCGCCGGGCAGAGTGCCGACGGCTTCGGCGCCCATATCAAGGCCGGCCGCCCGGGCAACGTCTTCCGCGGTGACCGCGCATGGGCGAATTCGGACGACGGCTTCGACCTGATCAACGCCTTTTCGCCGGTGACGATCGAGCAGTGCTGGGCGTGGCAGCAAGGCTATCTGCCCGGTACGCGCAGTCCTCTAGCGGCAGGCAACGGCAACGGTATCAAGGCGGGCGGTTATGGCGGACGCTATACCCCGAATGCCGTCAAGCACATCGTCCGCTTCTCGGTCGCCTTCGACAACAAGGCGGCGGGATTCTACGCCAACCACCACCCGCTGGCCTTGGACTTCATCAACAACACCGCCTTCTCCAACGGTGTCCAATACGACATGTTGGGGATATCGGCCGACGGCTCTCCCATTTCGCTTGGCAATCTGCGTAACAACATTGCCTATGGCACCGTCCTGACCTCGCATACTGACGGGCTGAAGATGCCGCACAATTCCTGGACCTTGCCGACTCGCGTGACGCGCGCAGATTTCCAGAATGTTTCGGACCGTCATTGGGACGCGCCACGGCAGGCCGATGGCAGCCTCCCGATACTCCATAGCTTCCACCTGCGCCCCCAAAGCCCGCTGAGGGGTTTGGGCGCGTTCAACGAATAATAGCCGGCCGTGCCTGCGAGTATCGTACGCACTCGAAGCGTGGTGGCATAGTAAAGGGCTTCGCCATTCGTTCCGCGATGCAACGGCGCCCATTTGCTCCAAATAGTTCGGCAGAAACGTGTTTCCACCAGTTTGCCGCGGACCCGTAGTCCGCCCCGGAAGCTTCCGCCTCGTTAAGCGCTCCATTCAAAATGGCGGGCGAAATCGCTGTGCAGGCAACAAGCTGCCGACGGATAAAGGGTTGGAGATCGTACCAGTTTTCGCTTCTACTCGGCTGGGGATCGTATCCAACGAGCAGGCCCCGACTAAGGCAGAGTGTCCGACCGTCTGCGCTTTTGGCCTCCGCTTTGAATCGAACGCTTTCGCCGTTATCGACAAATGAGAAGCCGATAGCCCCCGAACTGTCATGCCATTCGAGTCTGGCCTCTTTCGTCAGCCAACAGCCAAAATCAAGCATAGGAACGTCGCGACAGTCCTCGACAGATCGCACCACGGTAAATCGGCCAAAATGGTCCTCGCTCTTTTCGTAATGCGTTTCGCCATCGTGGTAGCTCGGAGGCTCATACCCACGGCTGGAAGTCTGGCCGTATCCGACCTGCGCGCTCAGTAACGCGCTTAGGACAGCCGCACAGGCGGACATTCGGCCTACTGCCGATAGCGATAGTCTTTCCGCCATTTGTATCTCCCCGCCCGCTTTACTAAATTAGTTCCGGAAGGTTGATCCGATCCTAACGCTCGAGCGCAGAGCCGCGTCGTTCATCTGGATCTGACCGCAATCCAGGCGCCAGATCGCGACGTCCGCCTTGGGCGCAGCGGCTTGAGCCGCGGTGCGCAAGGTTAGCGACATGCACCCCGCGAGCGGGCGGGGCCATAGTCGCCGATCGGCGGATTGCGGTTGGTCGCCATCAATGCCGCCAACTGGTCATGGCCATCGCGATCCGCATGATCGTTCGACACATTCACGTGTGCGCGTCCTCTTCGTGATCGGCATGGACGGTGGGCTGCGTCGCCGCGATCCACGCCCGGGTTTCCCGCAACACCTCATCCGACAACGCGGTGTCGTCGACGGCGCGTGACAGCACGACGGCGCCGACCATCGCCGCCCACCGGCCGATCGCGGCCTGGCGGCGTTCGGGATCGCCGTCGCCTGGCAGACCGCGCGCGAAGCGGTCGATGTGCGCGTTCAGCCCGTGCGTCATGGCCGCACGCGCCTCAGGCGTCTGGTGGCGCATCAAGCCGGCGAGACTGGCCATCGGGCATCCCTGGTCGGGGTTCTCCCGGTGCAACGGCGATAGATAGGCGTCGGTCCACGCATCGATATCGGCCATGCCGGCGCTCTCGCCCGCTAGTGTATCCGCGATCGTCGCGGCGATCAGGTCGTCCTTCGAAGCGAAGTGACCATAGAAGCCGCCATGAGTCTGCCCCGCCGCCTTCATGACATCGGCAACCGTCACCGCCGCAAAGCCGCGGTCGCGGAACAGCCGGCTGGCCTCCTGGAGGATGCGGCGACGGTTTTCGACCATCTGCTCGCGACCGACCTTCATCGAAATAATCTCCCGCTCTCTGTTGACGTTTCATGATGGTTATCACATTTAGCTATTCATGACGCCTGTCATTAATATAGCGATCCGTTTCGAAAAGGGCAATCCGATGACCAAGCCAGCCATTCTCATTACCGGCGCCTCCACCGGCATCGGGGCGACCTATGCCGATCGTTTCGCCCGCCGCGGCCATGACCTCGTTCTGGTCGCCCGCGATGCCGCCCGCCTCGATGCCCTGGCCGCGACGTTGAGCGGCGAGACCGGCGTCGCGGTGGACGTGCTGCCAGCCGACCTGACGAACCTCGACCAGATGGCCGTCGTGGAGACGCGGCTGCGCGACGACGACAGCATCGGCATCCTCATCAACAATGCCGGCGCGGGGCTGGGGGGCAGTTTCGTCGATCAGCCGACCGAGGCCATCGATCGCCTGATCGCGCTGAACACCACCTCGGTCGCGCGGCTCGCGAGCGCAGTGGCACCGCGGCTTGCCGCACGCGGCGATGGCGCGATCATCAACATCGGTTCGGCGGTAGGGCTAGCACCCGAATATGGCATGACCGTCTACGGCGCGACCAAGGCGTTCGTGCTGTTCCTGTCGCAGGGACTGGCGTTGGAACTGGGGCCGAAGGGCGTCTACGTGCAGGCGGTGCTGCCAGCGGCGACGCGGACCGAGCTTTGGGGCCGCGCCGGTGCCGACGAGGCATCGCTGCCGCCGATGATGGAGGTGGGCGAAATGGTCGACGCGGCACTCGCCGGCTACGATGCGCGCGAAGCCGTGACGATCCCGCCGCTGCACGATGGCGATCTGTGGGACGCGTTCCAGACTGCGCGACGGGCGATGTTGCCGGGCTTCGGGGAGATCCGTCCCGCACCGCGCTACGCCGCCTGATCGCCTCTCAAGCCTCCACACGAAAGATCCGCACCATGTCGGAATCCAGCCTCTTCTCGTCTTATGATCCGGCATGCGTCAGGCTCGCCAATCGCTTCGTCCTGGCGCCGCCGATCCGCAATCGCGCCGGTGTCAGTCCGGTGTCGACCGACCTAGCGCCTCTTGCGCAGATCGATCCGCAGACGCTCTATGGCGGCGGCGCCAAGGGCTATACCGATCATCCCGTCGCGGCGGCCACCCGGGAGTGCGCAGCATGAAGGCATATCAGCTCGAACGGTACGGCAAGGGGCAACGGCTGATCTTGGTCGAACGGCCCGATCCGGTACCCGCATCCGACGAGGTGCTGGTCGAGATCCACGCCACCGCGATCAACCAGCTCGACGGCAAGATCCGCGACGGCGCGTTCAAGCCGATCCTGCCCTACAAGCCGCCGTTCGTCCTCGGGCATGATCTCGCCGGCATCGTCACGGCGGTCGGGGCGGGCGTGCGTCGCTTCAAGGTCGGCGATGCGGTCTATGCCCGCCCGCGCGACGGGCAGATCGGCACCTTTGCCGAGCGCATCGCGATCCACGAAGCCGATCTGGCCACCAAGCCCGCCGGCCTGTCTATGGCGGAGGCGGCGTCCATTCCGCTCGTCGGCTTGACCGCATGGCAGGTGCTGATCGAGCGCGCGGGCCTGAAACGCGGCCAGAAGATCCTGATCCACGCGGGCTCGGGTGGCGTCGGCACGATCGCGATCCAGCTCGCCAAGCATCTCGGCGCGACCGTCGCGACGACCGCGAGCGCCGCCAATGCCGATCTGGTCAGGCGCCTCGGCGCGGACATCGTCATCGACTACAAGACGCAGGACTTTTCCGAGCTGCTGTCCGGCTACGACGTCGTCCTCAACAGCCTGGACGCGAAGACGCTCGAAAAGTCGCTCGTGGTGTTGAAACCGGGCGGCAAGCTGATCTCGATATCGGGACCGCCGGACCCGGCATTCGCCGAGGCGCAGGGATTGAACCCGGTCATACGGCTCGTCCTGCGCCTGATGAGTGCGGGGATCCGGCGCAAGGCGAAGCGGCAAGACGTCGCCTATTCGTTCCTGTTCATGCACGCCGATGGCGAGCAGTTGGGCAAGCTTGGCGCGCTGATCGATCAGGGGGCGATCCAGGCCGTCGTCGATCGCACGGTCCCGTTCGAAAGTCTCAACGACGCGGTGGACTATGTCGATTCCGGCCGCGCCAAGGGCAAGGTCGTCGTGACGGTCCGCCCGTGACGGCCCGCTCGTGACGGGACGGCGACCCGCACCCAGCCCATGCTCCCGACTAAAACCAAGGACTCCACGATGACCAAGACGCAATCGTCCCGGGGCGCGTGGGCCAGCGTCGCCACGAGAACGGTAGTGGCTGCGGGCACCCGCTTTGCCTATCGGCAGCTCGGCGGGGGAGGCGGCGTTCCCCTCGTGCTGCTCAACCATTGGGGCGCCAACCTCGACAATTTCGATCCTTCGATCGTCGAGGCGCTGGCCGCCGACCGGCCGGTATTCGCGTTCGATTACCGCGGTGTCGGCGCGTCGGGCGGCGAGGCACCGCTCACGGTCTCGGCCATGGCGGACGACATGCTCGCGGCGATCGACGTGCTCGGGCTCGATACGATCGACCTGATGGGCTTCTCGCTGGGCGGCTTCGTCGCGCAGGATATGGTGCTGAAGCGCCCGGCGCTTGTCCGCCGGCTGATCCTCACCGGCACCGGGCCGGCGGGCGGTACCGGCATCGATAAGGTCGGCTCGGTATCCTGGCCGCTGATCGTCAAGGGCATGCTGACGTTCCGCGATCCGAAGATGTTCCTGTTCTTCACCGCGAGCAAGCCCAGCCGTCGCGCGGCGCAGGCGTTCCTCGCGCGTCTGAAAGCCCGCAAGGTCGACCGCGATGCCGCCGTCACGCCGAAAGTCTTCCTGCGCCAGCTGAAGGCGATCACGGCCTGGGGAGCACAGTCCGCGCAGGATCTGGGCGCCATCCGCCAGCCGGTACTCGTCGCCAATGGAGACCACGACATCATGGTCCCGAGCGAGAATTCGCGGGATCTCGCGCGCCGCATCCCGGGTGCCGAACTCGTCCTTTACCCAGACGCCGGGCACGGCGGGATCTTCCAGTATCACGAACTGTTCGCCGATCGGGCGATCGCGTTCCTCGATACTTGAGCTTTCTTCGCGACGATCGCGGAGGGCGGAAGCTGCGCAGCAGACCTCCCCAATTCACTATCTTTTGGCGTTTGAAACAGTGTGCAGCTACATCGCCGAAAGCGATGAGGATGAATACGATGTGATCGTGGAAATATGAGAAGTGAGGGGTTTCTGATTCATCCGGAAAAAGTAGGATCACTGAAAACCAGGCTGCTATCAATTAGCTGTTACCCGCGTCATATGGCGGTGCATCCTCACCGCACCAGCATACGAGCGTCACAACTCAGTCTCACACCCGCGGCAATCAATCGGTCCCGATCATGCTGCGGATCCGCTTTTCGAAGTCGGCGATGCTGAACGGTTTGGTGAGGACCTCCATGCCCTCGACCAGATGGCCCGCGCCGACGGCGGCGTTGGCGGCATAGCCGGTGACGAAGAGGATCTTGAGGTCTGGCCGGACCGCGCGACCCGCATCGGCGACCTGGCGACCGTTCAGTCCGCCCGGCAGGCCGACGTCGGTGACCAGCAGGTCGATCCGTTCATCGGAGCGAAGCAGTTTTACCCCCGCGGGGCCGGTCGGGGCTTGCAGGACTCGGTAGCCGGCTTCGGACAGGACCTCGGTGACCAGATCCCGGATCGCGGTCTCGTCCTCGACGACGAGAACCGTTTCACCCGGCAATGCCCGGATGACGCCGCTCTCGTCGGGCGCTTGGTCGGCGACCGCCGCCTCGCCGTCGTGGCGGGGGAGATAGAGACACATGATCGTGCCACGCCCGACCTCCGAGCAGATCCGCACCTGGCCGCCCGACTGGCGGACGAAGCCATAGATCATCGAGAGGCCGAGACCCGTCCCTTCGCCAATCGGCTTGGTCGTGAAGAACGGCTCGAAGACGCGCTCGATGGTCTCCGGCGTCATCCCGGTGCCGGTGTCGGTGACGTACAGCGCGACATAGTCGCCTTCGTGGAGCTCCTGATCCGCCGCCGCCTGTGCGTCGAGCCACGTGTTCTGCGTCGCGATCGTCAACCGCCCGCCATGCGGCATCGCGTCGCGCGCATTGATGCACAGGTTGAGAAGCGCGTTCTCCAGCTGCGGCGCGTCGACCAGAACCGGCCAGAGACCGGTGGTCGAGACGATCTTCACCTCGATCTCGGGGCCCAGCGTGCGATCGATGATCTCCGCCATCCCGGCGATCAGGCGATCGGCATCGGTCGGCGTCGGTGCCAGCGTCTGCCGGCGCGAGAAGGCGAGCAGCCGCTGGGTCAGCGCCGCGGCCCGGCTCGCACCGGTCTGGGCCATCGCGACGTAGCGATCGAGCTTGTCGTATTCGCCCTTCGCGACGCGTAGCGCGAGCAGTTCCAACCCTCCGGTCACTGCGGTCAGCAGGTTGTTGAAGTCGTGCGCCAAGCCGCCGGTCAACTGGCCGACCGCCTCCATCTTCTGGCTCTGGCGCAGCGCTTCCTCGGCGCGCATCAGATCGGCGGTGCGCTCGGATACGCGCTGTTCCAACGTCTCGTTCAAGCGGCGCAGTTCGTTCAGCGCACGGTCTCGCTCCGCGGCGACCTTGCGGCGTTCCTCGACATCGATGAGGACCCCGGGGAAGCTCGTCGGCGTGCCGTCCGGTGCGTGATCGACGCGACCATTCGCCTCGAGCCAGTGATATTCGCCGTTTGCGCGCCGCGTCCGATATTGATGCGCGTACCCGCCGCCGCGGGCGATCGCGTCGTTGATCGCCTCGGCCAGACCGGCCTGATCGTCGGGGTGAACGGTGGCGACGATCTGCGCGAGGCTCAGGCCCTCGCGGCCCATCGCCGGGTCCAGGCCGAACGCGCGTGCGAAGGGTTCGTCGACGGTGAAGCGGTCGCTCGGCAGATCCCAGACCCAGGTCCCGATGATCGCGCCCGCCGCGAGCGCAAGCTGCACCCGCTGCGCATCGACCAGCGCCGCTGCTTCGCTGTCCCGCAACGCCTGTTCCGCGCGTCGTCGTTCGGTTTCGTCGCGGGCGATCTTGATGAAGCCGCGCGGCTTTCCCTGTGCGTCGTAGGGCAGGGGATGGACCGATCCCGTGAGGAACACGCGCGATCCGTCGCGCCGGACGTGCCAGCGTTCGTCGTGCGCCGAATTCTGGCGAGCGGCGCTGCCCAGGGCGGGGAGCTTCGGGCCGGTGACGTCGTCCTCGTCCGCCAGGATCATCGCGGACGGCTGGCCGATCGCCTCGTCGGCCGACCAGCCGAGCACGACCTCGGCGCCTGCCGACCAGGTGGTGATGATGCCGACCGGGTCGGTGGTGAAGATCACATGATCCTTGGCCCCTTCGATCACCAGTCGGAGCCGCTCTTCGCTCTGTCGCAGCGCCGCGTCGGCAAGGACGCGCTCGGTGGTCTCGTTGGTGAACACGAACAGGCCCGCGATCGCACCTCGCGCGTCCAGAATGCGCGAGTAGGAGAAACTGAACCAGGTGTCGGCACGCCCGCGATCGGTATCCAGCTTCCACGGCAGATCGACGAACCGCTGGCTCCGCCCCGCGAACGCTTCGTCGATGATCGGCTTGGCCTGCTCCCAGGCATCGGGCCAGACGGTTTTGAACGGCGTTCCCATGGCCCAGTCGAGCCGCGGCCCGAGCAGCGGAAAATAGGCGTCGTTGAAGAAGAAGGTCAGGTCCTCCTCGCCCCACGCCAGGATCATCGATTCCGGCGAGTTGAGGATCGTGCTGAGATTGGACTTCAGAATGTCCGGCCAGCCTTCCGGCGGTCCGAGCGGATGACTCGTCCAGTCGCGACCGAGGATCAGGCGGGCCGCCTCGCCGCCCCCGGCGAGAAACGCCAGTTGGGGCGGTAAGGTATTGGCAGCAGGGCTTACTTCGGCATTCATCGCGGCAATCCGTAGCGATCGTCCAGCCGTTTGGAAATCGGCATTACGGCATTCGACGATACCGCTGATCATCGGGTCGACGGTCGTTTCGGACGAACGCGACGCGTTCTGGGCGGGGGAGCGAGGGGGATGGCGGACTCTCGTCGTCGAGCGCCCCGCCAGCCGGCGATGGTGCGCGACGAACGCCGCGAACACCCGATCGCGCGCGTGATGCGGCGAGGACAATCGAAACCGCGACCGACCGAGCGGACACTATGCCTGCACTATGCGATCGGCGCGGATCGATCTCGAATCCCTATGCCGTGCCTCGTAGATGTTGGGGGCGGGCACGATGCTCGCGTCACGAAAGGCAGCAGGGCGACATGTCGTCTGAACCCATATCGGAGCCCGATCCAACCGGGCTCGTCATCTTCGTCGGCCAGGATCGCGCCGGACACTGGCTCGTCCAGGACAGCAGGCGAACGCTCGAAGGCCGCTTCATCTCCTACGCCGCGGCGATGCACTATGCGCAGGCCGAGCGAGATATCTACCATGCGAGCGTCGAGGTTGCCGCGATGCCGCTTACGCCACTCGTGTCGTTCGCCCCGGTCGGTCGCGACGAGCGCGCGCTGCCCCGTGCGGCATGACGGAGAGATGGCGATGAACGTTCATGCTCTGCCGGTCCGGTCGCGCACCGCGATCACGACGGTGAAGGGGACCACGGCGTCGCATCCAGCGGCGAAGTCGACGCACCACGATCCACGCTGGCTGCAGGTCGCCGCCGCATTGTCGGCATTGCGCGCCGCGGGGCGGCATGCGGTCCGTATCGTCGATGCCGAGTGCGGCGCCGGCACGCTGCTGCTGTCCGCGGCGCATCATGCGCGGATGCTCGGCTTTACCGCGATCGAGGTGCGCGGGATCGATCGATCGGCCAGCGCGATCGGTCGCGCGCGGGCCGCCGCGAACCGCGCCCCGGACGCTGCGATCGGCGCGTCTTTCGAGGTGGCGGACATGGTGACCGCGTTGCAGGCCGAGCACGACCTGCCCGCGGACATCGTCCTGTGCCACGGCGGTGCCGCGCACGATCGCCGGCCTCAGGCGGTTGTCGCGCTGCGGAAAGCGGCGCGGGTCGTCATCGACGACCGGGCGGTGTCCTGCGCGCGGAGTGTCGCGGCATGACCAGGCGCGATATCCTCTGGCGTGCGATCGGCGTCATGCTGACCGTCGGCGCCTGCAGCGTGGCGGCAGCGACGAACGGTGCGGCGCTGGCAATGCTGGTGTTTCCGATCGCGCTGCTCGGATTGACGCTGGCGATCAACGGCAAGCGCGTCGTCGTCGCCCTCCGTGCCGAACGGCATGGCCATTGTCATACCGCCGAAGTGATCCACGCCGTCCGTCTGCGTCGGACGCGCCGGCGGCGCGAACCGCCGCGTGCCTGACCGCGGCAAATCGCCGCATTCCTGACGACGACGCTCCGCCGTACTCCTGACCGCCGAACTGCGAGACATCATGGGCTATTTCGAACCACGGGACGGCGTGCTGTGCGCCGAAGACGTACCGCTGCCGGCGATCGCCGAGGCGGTCGGCACGCCCGTCCACGTCTATTCCGCCGCCGCGCTGCGTGATGCCGCAGACCGGTTCAGAACGGCACTGTCGATCCTTCCCCGCGTGCGCGTCGCGTTTGCGGTCAAGGCGAACCCGAACGGCGCGGTGCTGCAATTGCTGTCCGGGTGCGGCTTCGGCGCGGACATCGTCTCGGGCGGCGAGATGCGGCGGGCGCTCGATGCCGGGATCGCGGCGGCGGACATCGTCTTTTCCGGCGTCGGCAAGACCGATCGCGAGCTTGCCGATGCGCTCGCGGCGGGAGTCGGCCAGTTCAACCTCGAGCTGGAGGAGGAGGGCCAGGTGCTCGGGGCGCTGGCGTTTGCGCGGGGGATGCGGGCGACAGCGGTGCTCCGGGTCAATCCCGATGTCGACGGCGGCACGCATGCCAAGATCTCGACCGGTCGCCGCGGGAACAAGTTCGGGGTCGCGATCGCCGACGTGCCCGCGATCTACGACCGGCTGTCGCGCATCGACGGTCTCGACCTGGTCGGGGTCGCGCTCCACATCGGCAGCCAGCTTCGCGATCTGGCCCCGCTCGAAGTCGCGTACGCCCGCATCGGTGCGCTCGTGGCGGACCTGCGCGCACGGGGGCACGCGATCGACCGCGTCGATCTCGGCGGTGGTCTCGGCATCCCCTACCGCGCGGACGACATCGTTCCGTCGCTCGACGACTATGCGACCATGGTGGCCCGCGTCACGCGCGACTGGGACGTCGAGCTCACGTTCGAGCCGGGCCGGGTCGTCGCCGGGCTCGCCGGGGTGCTCATGACGCGCGTGATCTGGGTGAAGCCGGGCGCGGACGAACCCTTCGTCATCGTCGACGCGGCGATGAACGACCTCGCCCGACCGGCGCTGTACGATGCCTTCCACCGGTTCGAGGCGGTCGTCCCCGATGGCGCGCGGATGGTCGCGACCATCGCCGGCCCGGTCTGCGAAAGCGGCGACGTGTTCGCGGTCGCCCGCGACATCGATCGCGTCGGTCGCGGCGATCTCGCCGTGCTGCACGCCACCGGCGCCTATGGTGCGGCGATGGCGTCGACCTATAATTGTCGCGCGCTGAGCCCGCAGGTGCTGGTCGACGGCGATCGCTACGAGATCGTCGCCGATCGGTATCTGCCCGACGAGTTCGCGGCTTAGCGGATCGCGGCGAGCATCGGGCGGCCGTATTGCCGGTTCGAACGGTATCGGGCTAGGACGCGGGGCATCCGACCGGCTTTCGGGTGCGCGGTCGAATGGCCACCAGGGCGTTTGCCCGGCACCGGTATGAGGAAGAACGGATGATCCTGCACGGCGACGAGATCCAGGATGTCGCGATGCCCGACGGCGGTTCGATGCGGATGCACCTGTTCCGGCCCGCGGGCGAGCGACGCTTTCCCGGCATTCTTCTGTATTCGGAGATCTATCAGGTCACCGCGCCGATCCGCCGGCTGGCGGCGATGATCGCCGGCAACGGCTATGTCGTGGCGGTGCCCGAGGTCTATCACGAGTATGAGCCGGCGGGCACGGTATTGCGCTACGATCCGACGGGCACCGACCGGGGCAACGCGCTGAAGATCGCCAAGCCGGTTGCCGCGTTCGACGCCGATGCGGCGGCGGGCGTCACCGCGCTGCTGGCGAACCCGGCGTGCAACGGCAGGATCGGGACGTTCGGGGTCTGCCTCGGCGGGCATCTCGCCTATCGCGCCGCGCTCGATCCGCGCGTGTCGGCGGCGGCGTGCTTCTATCCGACCGATATCCATTCGGGCACGCTGGGCGCGGGGCGGTCGGATGACAGCCTGATGCGTATGGCCGAGCTGAAGGCGCAGGCAATGTTCGTGTGGGGGCGGCAGGATCCGCATGTGCCCTTTGCCGGTCGCGAACGTATTCGCGCGCGGCTCGAAGAGGTCGGTGCGACCTATGCGTGGCACGAGTTGAATGCACAGCACGCATTTCTGCGGGACGAGGGGCCGCGCTACGATCCCGCGCTGTTCCTTCAGGCGATGACGCTGACGCTGGATTTCTACCGAGGCGCCCTGGCGTGATGCGGTGACCTGGCGATAGCGGCCTGCCGACAGGGCAGGCCGCTATCGGACCAACGCGCGCGGCGTTTAAAATGTCGACCCGCGTGGCCGCGCAGCCATCGCTGCAGGCCGACAGACGGGGGAAGACGACCTTCCCCCGACCGTGCTTCAGCCCTCGTTGCCGAGCGTCTTCTTGGCCGCATCGAGTGCTGCCTTGCCGGTCTTGCGCACCGTCGTTGCCGCCGAACCGGCAGCCTTTTCGACGGTCGAACCCGCCTTGCGGCCGAGGCCGATCGACTTGGCCATCGCGCGACGCGCTTCCGAATAGGTTGCGGCGACCATCGGATAATCGGGCTTCAGGTTGAAGCGCTCGCGATACTGTTCCGGCGTCAGGCCATTGGTCGAAAGGTGACGACGCAGCGTCTTGTACTTCTTGCCGTCGAGCATCGAGATGATGTGGTCGGGCGAGGCAAGCGACTTGCGCGCCGATACTGCGGGCTCTGCGGTCGAAACCGGCGCGGCCTCAGGCTCTGCGTCACCCGCATCGACGAGCTTGGCGACAGCGGCATGCATCGCAAGCAGAAAAGCCGGAACGTCGTCTGCCGCGGTCCGCGTGTTCGGGTTCGCGAGCCATGCCGCGGTCAGTTCGGCGGCGAGTTCGACGGTATTGAGTGTATCGGTCACGAGATATCCTTGAAGTGATAATGGCCCCTGTGCGGCGCGCCTACAATGTTCATCTATAAATTGGCAATCCTTACAATGCGCAAATGTTGGATAAAGTTTCGATCAGCATGATCGAGTGCTAATCGTCCTGATTTCGGACGGTCGGCCGAAGAATGGCTCGGATCATCGAAAAGCGGTGCCGACCGTAAGATGAAAAATCTATCATGCGGTCTTTAAGTCGAACGGCGTCATACCGGAGGCCGTAGATTCTGTTATGCAGAATGCGGCGATCCCGTCGCGGCGAATTTCGACGTATCGCCGGCCTGTCATTTCTGTTGCTCAAACCCGCGGGGCACTTATGGTGAGGTGACAATTAAGGCGAGGATCACTGACGCATATGGTTTCGAAAAAGACGGTTCTTGCCGGTGTCGCCGCAACAGCGTTTCTGTCAGCCGCGCCGGGTTGGGCACAAGCTCCCGTTGCCCGCGCTCTTCCAGCTGCAAAGCCTGCGCCGGTCGCCGATCTCGTCAAGTCGGTCGATATCCCCTACCAGCAGTTCACGCTGAAGAACGGCCTGCGCGTCGTCGTGCACACCGACCGCAAGGCGCCGGTGGTGGCGGTGTCGGTCTGGTACAATGTCGGATCGAAGTTCGAGCCGAAGGGCAAGACCGGGTTCGCGCATCTGTTCGAACATCTGATGTTCAACGGGTCGGAGAACGCACCCGGCGACTTCTTCGAGCCGCTGAAACAGGTCGGCGCGACCGACTTCAACGGCACGACCTATTATGATCGCACCAATTACTTCGAGACGGTGCCGACCGCCGCCCTCGACCGCGCGCTGTTCCTCGAATCCGACCGCATGGGCTATCTCACCGGCGCGATCACGCAGGGCGTGCTCGACGAACAGCGCGGCGTCGTCCAGAACGAAAAGCGCCAGGGCGACAACCAGCCCTATGGCCTGACCCAGTACAAGACCACCGAAGGGCTGTTCCCCGCGGATCACCCCTACGGCCACACCACAATCGGTTCGATGGCGGATCTCGACGCCGCCTCGCTGCAGACGGTGAAGGACTGGTTCAAGGATCATTACGGCCCGAACAACGCGGTGCTCGTGCTCGCCGGCGACGTCGATCCCGCCACCGCCAAGCGTCTCGCCGAGAAGTATTTCGGCGGCATCCCGAAGGGGCCCCAGAGCATCGTCCCGCCGGCACCGATCCCGACCTTGCCGGCCCCTGTCAGCGAGACGATCAAGGACCGCGTTGCGGCGGTGATGATCAGCCGCAACTGGGTGGTGCCCGGCCTGAACGACAAGGACGGCACCGCGCTGGAGGTTGCGGCGGGCGTGCTCGGTGGCCTCGCCAGCAGCCGGTTCGATACCGCGCTGGTCAAGAAGGAGAAGCTGGTCACGCGGATCTCGGCGAGCAACAGCAGCTTCAGCCAGCTCGGCATGTTCGAGATCGAGGCAATCGTCCGGCAGGGGGTCGATCCTGCGCTGGTGTCGAAGCGGATCGACGAGATTCTCGCGGATTTCCTGAAGAACGGCCCGACCGCGGACGAGGTCAGCCGCGTCGCGACGACGACCGCGGCCCGGACGATGGAAGGGCTGGAATCGGTCGGCGGGTTCGGCGGCAAGGCGGTGACGCTGGCCGAGGGCGCGCTGTATTCGAACGATCCCGGCTATTACAAGAAACAGCTGTTGCAGCTGGCGGCCGAGACGCCGGCGAGCGTGAAGGCTGCGGCGGCGAAGTGGCTGTCGCGCCCCGCCTATTCGCTGACCGTCGTGCCCGGGCCGCGCGACGCCTATGCCAACGCGGTCGTGCCGCCCAAGGCCAACGTCGTCCCCGCACCCGAAGCGCCGCCGAAGGGGACGCGGGGGCCGTTGCCGGGAGTCGGCACGGTCGCCGGCCTGAGCTTCCCGACCGTCGAGCGGACTCGCCTCGCGAACGGTATCGAGGTGGTCTACGCGCAGCGCACCGCGGTGCCGGTGACGCAGGCGGTGTTGAGCTTCGATGCGGGCACCGCGGCGGACGTCGCGGGCAAGCTCGGCACGCAGCAGCTGACGCTCGCGATGATGGACGAGGGCACGCCGACGCGCGATTCGGTCGCGCTGGCCGAAGCCAAGGAGCGGCTGGGGGCGGATATCGGTTCGGGTGCGTCGAGCGACCGGACTTTCCTGTCGTTGCAGGTGCCGAGTGCGAACCTCGCGCCGGCGGTCGACCTGTTCGCCGACATCGCGCAGAACCCGGCGTTCGCCGATGCCGAGGTCGCGCGGGTCAAGAACCAGCAGCTCGCGCAGATCGCACAGGAGCTGACCAGCCCGGGCGGGATCTACGCCCGCGTCATGCCGCCGCTGATCCAGGGGCCGACATCGCCCTATGCCAAGGCGATCGGCAGCGGCGATCCGAAGGCGGTCGCGGCGCTGACCCGATCGGACCTGATCGCGTTCCAGCACGCATGGCTGCGGCCCGACAAGGCGAAGATCTTCGTCGTCAGCGATCGTCCGCTCACCGAGGTGAAGGCGGCGCTCGACGGTCGGTTCGGTACGTGGAGGCCGACCGGCGCGGCGGGCGCCAAGGTCTTCCCGGCGACCGTCACGCCGTCGGGGCCGAAGATCGTGCTGGTCGATCGGCCGGACAGCCCGCAATCGGCGATCTTCGCCGGCATCCCGACCGGCCTGAAGGGTACGCAGGACCTGTTGCCGATCGTCACGGCGAACGATGCGCTCGGCGGCAGCTTCCTCGGTCGCGTCAACATGGATCTGCGCGAGAGCAAGCATTGGTCCTACGGCGTGTCGGGGCGGTTCCAGCAGGTCGAGCACGCCGCGCCCTACATCCTGTCGGCACCGGTGCAGGCGGACCAGACCGGCCCGTCGATCGCTGCGTTGCGCACCGATATCAGCGCGTTCCTCGGCAAGGAGCCGATGACGCAGGCCGAGTTCGATCGTGCGATCAATGGTGCGATCCGTTCGCTGTCGGGCAATTTCGAGACGTCCGACGCGGTGCTCGGCGCGATGCAGCAGAACGACCTGCTCAAGCGGCCCGACGATTACTACGCAACGATCACGCAGCGCTATCAGGGACTTAACCTGCCGCAACTCAACACCGCGATCCAGCAGGCGATCGATCCGAAGAAGACGATCTGGGTCGTGGTCGGCGATGCGAAGACGGTGCGACCGCAGCTTGACAGCATCGGCCTGCCGGTCGAGGTCATCTCCGCGGCGTCGGTTGCCGGCGCCAATTAATTGCAGAGCCCAGGCGTCCTGGGTGGTGCTTCAGGAGAGAGTGCAATGGCAAACGTCGATGGCAGCTGGGATTGCGTGGTCAAATCGCCGCTGGGCGATCAGAAGATGACGCTGACCGTCAACAGCGCCGGCAGCACCTTCACGGGTGCGGTGTCGGGCGCGATGGGTGGCATGGACGTTACCGGTGACGTCGATGGCGACACGATCACCTGGAAGCAGAGCATGACCGTGCCGATGCCGATGACGCTCGACTGCAAGGCGACCGTCGAGGACGACGTTCTCAAGGGCAGCGTCGCCGCCGGCGCGTTCGGCAGCTTCCCGCTGACCGGTACGCGGACGGCCTGATCGGCTAAATTGCTACGAAAGGGGCTCGTCTTTCCGCAAGGGAAGGCGGGCCTTTTCTTTTTCGGTCCGGGAGGGAAGGAAGAAGACAATGAAATCAACGACCCGTTTGTTTGCCGCCTGCGCGATCGCCGCGCTGGCTACCGCTACGACCGCCCCCGCGACCGCGCAGAATTACGACGAACGCCCCGCCAAGATGGCGCCGCGCGACGTCGGCTACGACTATGTGCGCAAGGTCGTCGAGATCCCGATGCGCGACGGGGTCAAGCTGCACACCGTCATCATCGTGCCCAAGGGTGCGAAGGACGCGGGCATCCTGATGACGCGCACGCCCTATGACGCCGACGCGCAGACCAAGGTCGACAGCGGCACCTATGCGGGCATCCTCGAGCACGGCGACGGCGCGGGCGACGTGATCGCCGCGGCACGCTATATCCGCGTGATCCAGGACGTCCGCGGGATGCACGGATCGCAGGGCATCTACATGATGAACCCCGCGCGTGCTGGCACCGCGCAGAACCCGACCAAGACCGACGATTCGACCGACACCTACGACACGATCGACTGGCTGGTGAAGCACGTGCCTGAGTCCAACCGCCGGGTCGGGATCAGCGGGATCAGCTATGACGGCTTTCTGCCGCTGATGGCGCTGATCAATCCGCATCCCGCGCTCAAGGTGTCGGTGCCGATGAACCCGATGGTCGATGGCTGGCGCGGCGACGACTGGTTCCACAACGGCGCCTTCCGCGAGGGCATGATGCCGTACGTGCTCGGCCAGGAAGCGACCAAGGATGCCGGCACGCCGTGGATCACCGACACCGCCGACGATTACGACTATTA
The DNA here is from genome assembly GCF_003688625.1 of Sphingomonas sp. PP-CE-3A-406. Classification (GTDB taxonomy): domain Bacteria; phylum Pseudomonadota; class Alphaproteobacteria; order Sphingomonadales; family Sphingomonadaceae; genus Sphingomonas. The sequence continues at coordinate 1,109,709 of NZ_RCWY01000002.1, read as the reverse complement.
CCTGAAGGGCGGCTCGGCGGGGGCGATCGGCAAGGCGCAGGGGCTCGAACAGCTCGGTTTCTGGCGCAAGATCACGCAGCATCCCGCCTATGATTCGTTCTGGTCGAGCCAGGCGATGGACACCGTGCTCGCCGGCCAGCCGCTGAAGGTGCCGACGCTGATCGTCGGCGGATTGTGGGATCAGGAGGACATCTACGGCGCGCCCGCGGTCTACCGAGCGCTGGAGCCCAAGGACACCGCCAACGACATGGTCTATCTGTCGATGGGCCCGTGGTATCATGGCCAGGAGGTGCGCGACGGCAGCGCACTGGGCGCGATCAAATGGGATGCCGACACCGCCAAATGGTGGCGCTGGCACGTCCTCGCGCCGTTCCTCGCGCATTACCTGAGGAGCGACCAGCCGGCGATGGACGTCGCGCCGGTGACGATGTTCCAGTCGGGGCGCAACGAGTGGCAGCGGCTCGACAAATGGCCGACCGCGCAAACCGCGGGCACGCCGTTGTATCTCAAGCCGGGCGGCACGCTCGGGTTCCAGGCGACCGGCGGCGCGGCGACGACCGCGGACTATATCTCCGACCCGGCAACACCCGTCAGCTACCGCGTGCGCCCGACCGTCCCGACCTATGCGACCGGATCGACCTGGAAACAGTGGCTGGTCGACGACCAGCGTGCCGTCTCCGGCCGCCCCGACGTGTTGACGTTCACCACCGACGCGCTGACGACGCCGACGACGATCGCGGGCGTGCCCGAAGTGAACCTGACCGCTTCGACGAGTGGCACCGACAGCGACTGGGTGGTGAAGCTGATCGACGTGTATCCCGACGTGACGCCGGGCGACAAGGCGATGGCGGGGTATCAATTGTCGGTGGCGATGGACATTTTCCGCGGCCGCTATCGCGAGAGCCTGGCGGTCGCCAAGCCGATCGCCGCGAACGTGCCGCTCAAATACAAGTTCGCGCTGCCGACCACCAACCATGTGTTCCTGCCGGGGCACAAGATCATGGTGCAGGTCCAGTCGAGCTGGTTCCCGCTCTACGATCGCAATCCGCAGACCTTCGTCCCGAACATCTTCTTCGCGCAACCAAAGGATTACGTGAAGGCGACGCAGAAGATCACCGTCGCGGGTGTCGACGAAAGCTATATCAGCCTGCCGCTGGTGCGCTGAAACTGCTGCACCACCCCGGACGCGATCCGGGGTGGTGTAAGGAAAGAACTGTCTTGCCCCTCTTGGCGTTTGCCCGCGTAACTGGTTCTTAGGAGCCGATGGGTCATAGACCTGTCGCACAACAGACCGGACCGCCGATGAAACGCCTCCCCCTGATCGCGCCCAATCCGCCGCGGCTGAGTGACCATCTCGATGCACTGCGCCGCGTCGAGGCGTCGGGCGTGTTCAGCAACAACGGACCGGAGGTTCGCGCGTTCGAGGCTGGCGTGACCGAACAGCTGTTCGGCGGCTACGGCGCGTGCCTTGCGGTCGGCAATGCCACGCTCGGCCTGATGCTCGCGATCCGCCACGCGTCGGGGATGCGGACGGGTGGGCTGAACCCCAAGCAGGGGACACTCGCGCTGATGCCGGCGCTCACCTTCGCCGCGACCGCACAGGCGGCGGCGTGGGCGGGGCTGACGCCGCTGATCTGCGATATCGATCCCGACGACTGGGGTGCGTGCGCGATCGAGGAGGAGCGGTTGCTGCAGCGACACGGCGAGCGGATCGGCGTGATGGTACCCTATGCGACGTTCGGCAACGCGATCGACCTCGACCGCTATGTGCATTTCCAGCGGCGCTACGGCGTCGGGGTGGTGATCGATGCGGCGTCGTCGCTGGGGACGCTCGACGAGGCCGGGCTCGGCTTCGGTGCGCGCGCGCCGTTCGCGGTGGTGCATTCGATGCACGCGACCAAGACGTTCGCGGTGGGCGAGGGCGGACTGATCCATAGCGGCGACGTCGATCTGATCGCGACGCTGCGGTCGATGGGGAATTTCGGGTTCGAGGGCAGCCGCAGCGCGACGCTGCCGGGGATCAACGCCAAGCTGCCCGAGATCACCGCGATCATCGCGCAGGCCAAGCTCGCCGAGATCGACGCGATCGCCGACCACCGTGCGGTGCTCGACGAGACCTACCGCGCGACATTGCCCGATTTCCAGTTCCAGGCGGTGACGGGCCGGCGTCGCTCGATGCAGTTCATGCCGGTGCTTCTCCCCGAACACATCGCGCATCACCGCGACGCGATAGTCGAGGCAATCGAGGCGGACGGGGTCGGCTGCGGCCGCTATTTCAGCCCGCATCTCGGCGAGCAGCCCTGGTTCCAGGCGACCGCGATGATCGAGCCGACCCCCGTCGCGGACAGGATCGCGGGGCGGATGCTGTCGCTGCCGATCACCGACGCGATGTCGGTTGCAGACGCGCGACGAGCCGGCGAAGCGCTTGCGAACGCCTGCGCCGCGATCGTCCGACCGCGCGACCGGCGCGCGTCGGTGCGCGGCGGCGCCGGTGCGATCGCCTCGGTGATCGTGATCGGTGGTGGCCCCGCGGGGACGGCGATGCTGACCTCTGCCACCAAGCGCGGCCTGCTCCCCGATCTCGCGGCCTCCGGGCTGATGGTGATCGAGCGCGGCAATGCAATCGGCGGCGGGCGGCTGGGGCGCTATGCGATCACCTCAGATTCGACCGCGCAGACGTTCCTGACAGCGGTGCGCGACAATGTGCATCCCGAACTCGCGCGGCTGGTCGATCATCCCGCCGGGCGTGCGGTCGCGGCGCACGAGGGCGCGCTCGGCGTGCCGCTGACCGAGGTCGGGCCGCTGTTGCGCGCGACCGGCGACCGGCTCACCGATATCGTCCGCGCGCACGGCGGCACGGTTCTGACCGGGCACGAGGCGCTGGGCGCGAAACGGGTCGGCGAGGGCCTGTGGAACGTCGAGCTTCGCCGGCTGGCCGACGGCCATGTCTTCGAACAGCTCGCGCGCAACGTCGTCGTCGCGACCGGCGGTCATCAGCCGCTCGAACGGCTCGCCGCGCAGAGCGTGGCAGGCGCGCCGTTGATCGAACTCGCGGCCGGGCGGTTGCTCCAGTCCGACGACGTCCTGACGATCGGTGGGTTCGAGAAGGTCGCCGATCTGCTGACCGGCCGGCGCGCGCCGAAGATCGCGGTGATCGGCGGATCGACCAGCGCGCTGACGACGATCGCGCTGCTGCTGAAAAGCCAGCCGGCGCTGCCGTTCGGCGCGGGCGCGATCACGCTGCTCCACCGTCGGCCGCTGCGGCCCTTCTATCATTCGGTCGAGGCCGCGCATGCCGAGGGCTTCACCGATTTCGGCCCGGACGACATCTGCCCGGTATCGGGGTTCGTCTACCGGCTGGCCGGGTTCCGGCTCGAAGCGCGCGATCTGGTCCTGCGGATGCTGGAGATCGATGGCCGCAAACCCGATCCGCGCGTCGCGCTGCACCGGATCGCGGGCGACGAGGACGCGGCGGCGCGCGCGCATATCGAAGACGCGGACCTGGTGATCGCGGCGCTCGGCTATCGCCCCATCGGTATGCCGATCGTCGGACAGGACGGCGCGGCGATCGCGTTGGCGGCGGACGACGGCAGGCCGATGGTCGACCGCCATTGCCGGATCGTCGATGCGGAGGGCGTGCCGGTCGCCGGTCTCTACGGGCTCGGGCTGGCCGCAGGGTTCGTGCCGTGGGGCCCGCTCGGCGGCGAATCGAGCTTCTCGGGGCAAGCGAACGGGCTCTGGCTCTGGCAGAACGATGTCGGACTGATGATCGTCGAGCAGGTCCTGCCGTCCAGGGCCCGGGCGGCGGCGTGACCGCGGCCGATGCCGCTCCGCTGGTGAGCGTGGTCGTGGCGGCCTATAACGGCGCCGCGCTGATCGAGGAGACGCTGGCCAGCGTCACGGCGCAAACCCTGACCGATTTCGAGCTGATCGTGGTCGACGATTGTTCGACCGACGATACGCGCGCGGTGGTGAGCGCATGGCCCGATCCGCGCGTGCGGCTGGTGACGATGGCGAAGAACGGCGGCCCGGTGAGGACCCGCAACCGCGGTTTCGCCGAGGCCCGCGGACGCTACATCGCCGCGCTCGACCATGACGACATCTGCCGCCCCGATCGTTTCGCGCGGCAGGTCGCCTATTTCGAAGCGCATCCCGACACCGTGTTGCTGGGAACGTCCGCCGAGATCCTGTGCGACGGGAAGGTCACGCCGTCGCGCTATGCACCGACGACCACGCCGGCATTGGTCGCGTGGCTGACCTGTATCGAGAACCCGCTGGTCTGGTCGTCGACGATGATGCGGACCGATGTCGCGCGGCGGCTCGATCCGATCACCCGACCCGATCTGCTGTTTGCCGAGGATTTCGACCTGTATCAGCGGATCGGCCATTTCGGCGCGATCGCCCGGCTCGATGCGCCGCTGGTGCTGTACCGGGTCCATCCGGGTGGCGTGTCGAAGCGGTTCGAGGATACCATGGAGGCGTCGGCGGTCCGCGTGCTGACCGAGCGCTATGCCCGTTTGTTCGACGACCGTGCCGAGACGATCGCGCGGCTGATGGTGTCGCACAACATGGCCAAGCGGCCGGTGGCGGATCGCGCGACGCTCGCGGTCCTGGGCAGCGCGCTGAGCGTGATCCAGGCCGACTTCCTGGCGACGCATCGGTGCGATTCGCACGACATCAGCCTGATCCGCTGGGAAACCGCGCGGCGGTGGGGCGATATCGGTCGGGTGGGGCTACGCGCGGGGACGATCCGGCTGGCCGATGTGCTCGCCGTGCGGCCCGACCATCTTGGCCTCGGCTATGCCAGCCTGGAGGCGTTGCTGTGGTCGGGGCTGATAGGCGGCGCGCGTCGTGCGCGCCACCGGATGGAGCAGAGCCGGATGGTCCAGACCGCCGTTTAGACGCCCGGTATCAGACCTTGGCGGCGTAGATCATCCGGCCGGCACCGAGGCGTGCGAACACCTGGTCGAGATCGCGTTCGCCGACCGCGAAACAGCCCTGGCTGCGGCCGAGCATGCCGTGCGTTTCGATCATGTCCTTGTTCGCGTACCATGCCGAATGCACGACGATCGCGCGATCTAACGCGTTGTCGTTGGTCGGGTCGAGCCCGATCAGGCGCTGCGAGCGGCCATGCTTGCCGACATAATAGTCGTCGGTCACGAACGCGCCTTCGGACGAGGCGTTCGAGCCGAAGCGGTTCGAGAAGCGCTCCAGATAGCCGGTATGTGCCGGATCCGACCCGCTGCCGTGCGCGACCAGCAGCGACGTGCTGCGCCCGCTGGCGAGATCGATGAAGTGGAACCGCGGCTTGCCCGACGGTGCCGCGAAATCGGCGATCGCGATCCGGTCGTGATGCTGGATGCGGCTGCCGTGACGGCTGAGCGACGCCATCGCCTGCCGCAGCAGATCGGGACGAACCACCTTCGGCGAGGTCAGCGCAACCGTGGTGCGCGGCAGCGGTGGCTGCATCATCGGCTTCAGATCGCGCGCGGTGAGCGGGCGTCCGAGACGTGTCGTCGCGGAGACGGCACCCGGTACCGCCAGAGCCCCCGCCAATACCAGACCATTCTTCAGAAGCGCGCGTCGCTCGCGCACAGGACCTTGCTCGTCGTGCATCGATTTTCCCGAAATTGCCCCGTTTCTTGGACCATCGTATAGCCGATTTTCAGTGAATATTCTGCAACCATTTCCACTGGTTGTGGGTCCGTTCCCTCTGACTACCCCGGCTTGGGGTCGGTTCGTCGACTCCCTCGTCTCGCGGCACGATTCGAAGAATCGCGCGTTGAGCGGGATATCGGGATTCGAGAACGGGTGTGATGATGATCGGGATGATGCGGCCAGTGACGGCAATCGGGCTGGCCGTCGCGCTGTTCGCGGGCGCGAGTCCTGCGCTGGCGGCGTCGGCCGGCGCACTCGCCGCGATGCCGATCGAGCAGGCCGCGACCGAACTCTCGCCCAACCAGTTCGTCTGGAAGGACAATGGCGCGAGCGAGCCGGTCAGCATCGTCATCAGCCTGCTGGAGCAACGTGCGTTCGTCTATCGCGGGGCGTCGATGATCGCGGCGACGACCATCTCCAGCGGCAAGGACGGCAAGGATACCCCGCTCGGGACCTACCCGATCCTGCAGAAGAACGCGGTCCACAAATCGAGCCTGTACGACGATGCGTCGATGCCGTTCATGCAGCGGCTGACCTGGGATGGCATCGCGATCCATGCGGGCCGCAACCCGGGCTTCCCCGCGTCGCACGGCTGCATCCGCGTGCCGCTCGGCTTTGCGAAACAGCTGTTCGGGGTGACGACGCTGGGGACGACCGTGACGGTAACGGACGATTTCGAGGGCGGGGTCGAGCCGGAGACGCCCGTCGCGGATCAGGAGACGGCGGTGGCCAACCTGCGCCAGTCGGTCTCGCTGGACCGGTAAGCTACGCCACCCCGTCATCCTGACGAAAGTCAGGGTCCAGAGTCACAGGCCTCGACGCTAATGGCTCTGGATCCTGACTTTCATCAGGATGACGGGTGTTGGGCGATCGGGAGCCCAAGCTCGACCAATCGCGCGCGGAAATCCGCCGCATCGGTAAACAGCACCGATTCGATCCCCAGCGCCTGCGCGCCCGCCACGTTCGCCGCATTGTCGTCGACGAACACCGCATCCGCCGCCGCCAACCCGAATCGCTCCAGCGCCAGCCGATAGATCGCCGCATCCGGCTTCACCATCTTCTCCTCGCCCGACACGACGATATCGCGGAACCGGTCGAACAACTGCGCTTCACGCGCGCGGAAGGGTGGCCAGAACTCGTGGCTGAAGTTCGTGATCGCGAACAGCGGTACGCCGGCCGCGTCCAGCTCCTCGACGATCTCGTGCATGCCGGCGATTCGCGCACCGATGCTCTCGACGAATCGCGGCCCCCAGGCGGCGATCAGGTCGGCATGCTGCGGATGCAACACGGCCAGCTCCGCCGAGGTGTCGGCGAAGTCGCGGCCAGCGTCGTGCTGGAAGTGCCAGTCGATCGTCACGACGTCGCGCAGGAACGCGTCGAGCGCCCGATCGTCGTCGATCAGGCGCTCGTACAGGATCCGCGGATCCCAGTCGTAAAGAACGCGACCGACGTCGAAAATGACGGCGGTCTTCAGGAGTTTAGCCCTGGCGTGCCTTGAAGCGACGGTTAGTCTTGTTGATGACGTAGGTACGGCCACGACGACGGATCACGCGGTTATCGCGGTGACGATCCTTGAGCGACTTCAGGGAATTGCGGATCTTCATGATCGATTCGCTTCTTTTCAATTCTAGGTGTGCGGAAAGACGGGATCGCCTAATGGCGGGGTGTGTCCAAGTCAAGCAACGGACACACTCCTGCCATCCGGGAACCCACTCGGCTGGTCGGAGCGTTACTATAGCGCAACATTCTAAGGAAGTCCCGATGGCGGTTCGTTCGATCCTGGTCCTGGCGCTGGCAAGCGCATCCCTCACCGCGTGCGCGACCGGCCCGTCGCTGCCGCCGACCGAGGTGTTGCGCTATCATCTCGGCGAGCCGATCGACCGCGGAACGATCGCAGTCCAGCCGCTCACCGGCGGCGGCCCCGCGAGCCTCGAGTTCAAGACCTATGCGGCTGCCGTACAGGGCGAACTTCTGAAGGCCGGCTATAGTGTGCCGACACCGGGCGCGAAGCCGTTGCTGGTCGCGACCGTCGGCTTCACCCGTACCACGCAGGCAGGCCCGCCCAAGCCGGCGCCGTTCAGCATCGGTCTCGGCGGCGGGGGCTTCAGCGGCGGTCGTGGCGGTGGCGGCGTCGGTCTTGGCGGCGGTGTCGGCTTCCCGATCGGTGGCGGTGGGCGCACTGCGATCCTGGTGTCCGAGCTGTCGGTGACGATCAAGCGCAGCGCCGACCAGTCGCCCGTCTGGGAAGGCCGCGCGCAGACCTTCGCCGATGCCCGCAAGGCCGACGCGACGACCGATATCCAGGCCGGGAAGCTCGCCCGCGCCTTGTTCATGGGGTTCCCCGGTGAGTCCGGTCGCACTATTCAGGTGAAATGACCGTACAGACCATGAGCCCCGTCACCATCAATGCAGCCTTCGATGGCGGCAACATTCGCGTTGTCGCCATCGAGGGAGACCGAATCGACCTGGAGATCGTCACCGATTTCCAGTCCGATTTCTTCCAGTGGTTCTATTTCCGCGTGGCGGGGGCGGCCGGCCGCACGCTGACCTACCGCATCCTGAATGCGGGGAAGTCGGCCTATCCGTTCGGCTGGCCGGGCTACAAGACGCGCGCCAGCACCGATCGGCAGGCGTGGCGGATGATCGAGACGCGCTATGACAATGGCGTGCTGGAATTCGACTTCACCGCCAATACCGATCTCGCCTGGTTCGCCTATTTCGCGCCGTACACGATGGAAATGCACGAGGCGCTGGTGGCCCGCACTGCGTTGCTGCCGGGTGTCGCGCACCGCGAACTCGGCCAGTCGCTCGACGGCCAGGCGATCGATTGCTTCACGATCGGGTCGGGGCCGAAGCAGGTCTGGATCTACGGTCGCCAGCATCCCGGCGAATCGATGACCGAATGGTGGATGGAAGGCGCGCTGGAGCGGCTGACCGATTCGGGCGACCCGATCACCGCCGCGCTACTGGCGAAGGCGACCTTCAACGTCGTCCCCAACATGAACCCGGACGGCACGCGCCGCGGTCACCTGCGCACCAATGCGGTAGGGGTGAACCTCAACCGCGAATGGCACACGCCGACGCCGGAGAAGAGCCCCGAAGTCCTGTGCGTGCGCAACGCGATGGACCTCACCGGCGTCGACGTCGCGATGGACATCCACGGCGACGAGGCGATCCCTGCGAACTTCATCGCCGGCTTCGAAGGCATTCCCTCCTGGACCGACGCGCACGGCGAGAAATTCTACGAATACGGCCGGCGGCTTGCGGCGCACACGCCCGATTTCCAGACCGAGAAGGGCTATCCCAAGTCCGCACCGGGCTCGGCGAACCTGTCGATGTCGACCAACCAGCTCGCCGAGCGCTTCGGCGCGGTGTCGATGACGCTGGAGATGCCGTTCAAGGATCACGACGCCAACGCCGATCCCGAGTTCGGCTGGTCGCCCGAGCGCTCGAAACGGCTCGCGCATGCGATGCTCGAGACGCTCGCCGGCATGATCGACGAAATCTGACCCGATAACAACGGCTTGGCATGGTCTGGAGGCTTGGGTTCAAGCACCGCGGATCGTGCCTGGGTGTAACCTTATCCTAACCTTTGAACCCTTCCGTTCAGTCCCGCCATCGCAGGAGCCCGAATGCCGACCCTAGTCCTGATCCGCCACGGCCAGTCCACCTGGAACCTCGAGAACCGCTTCACCGGCTGGTGGGACGTCGACATGACCGCCAAGGGCGAGGCCGAAGCCAAGGCCGCAGGCGAGCTGATGGCCGCCAAGGGCCTCGACTTCGACCAGACTTTCGTCAGCCTCCAGACCCGGGCGATCAAGACGCTCAACATCGCACTGGAGGCAATGGGCCGCCTCTGGCTCCCGGTCGAGAAGGACTGGCGCCTGAACGAGCGTCACTATGGCGGCCTGACCGGGCTCGACAAGGCCGAGACCGCCGCCAAGCACGGCGATGCGCAGGTCCATATCTGGCGCCGCAGCTTCGACGTCCCCCCGCCCGTGCTCGACGACGGCAGCGAGTTCGACCTGTCCAAGGACCGGCGTTACGACGGCATCGCGATCCCCAGAACCGAGAGCCTCAAGGACACCATCGCGCGCGTCCTCCCCTATTGGGACGAGCGGATCGCGCCCGCGCTGAAGGACGGCCAGCGCATCCTGATCTCCGCCCACGGCAACTCGCTCCGCGCGCTGGTGAAGCACCTCTCCAACATCCCCGACGACGAGATCACCAGCCTCGAGATCCCGACCGGTCAGCCGATCGTCTACGAACTCGACGCCGACCTGAACGCGACGGACCGCTACTACCTCAGCGAGCGCTGACACCGTCCTGAAGGAGCACCACCCCGGCGAAGGCCGGGGCCCAATTGGAAAGGTGGCAGTAACGGAGCGCCGCCATCGGTTAGCTCGGTTTCCCAATTGGACCCCGGCCTTCGCCGGGGAGGTGTAGTTTCAAGAGGGTAGCTACCCACCAACAACATTGCCCTAGCCCCCCCACGTCGCTAGGCACGGCGCTCCTTGAATCAGGGGGCGATCGTGGCTCTAGTCGGCATCATCATGGGCAGCACCTCCGATTGGGAGACGATGCGCCACGCCGCCGAGACGCTCGACGCGCTCGACGTCGCCTACGAGACCAAGGTCGTCTCCGCGCACCGCACCCCGCAACGCCTCTACGACTACGCGACCACCGCCGCCGATCGCGGCCTCAAGGTGGTGATCGCCGGGGCAGGCGGCGCAGCGCACCTCCCCGGCATGGCCGCCTCGATGACGCACCTCCCGGTACTCGGCGTCCCCGTCGAATCGAAGGCGCTGAAGGGCATGGATAGCCTGCTCTCGATCGTCCAGATGCCCGGCGGCATTCCCGTCGGCACGCTCGCGATCGGCAAGCCCGGCGCGATCAACGCCGGCCTTCTGGCGGCCGCCATCCTCGCAACGTCCGACGATGCGCTGGCCGAGCGCCTCAAAGCCTGGCGCGCGGCACAGACCGACGCCGTCGCCACCGACCCCGCCTGAAAGACGCTGACATGACGCCGCTTCCTCCCGGATCGACCATCGGCATCCTCGGCGGCGGCCAGCTCGGCCGCATGCTCGCGACCGCCGCAGCGCAGCTCGGCTATCACACGCACGTCCTCGCGCCCGACCAGGAAAGCGTCGCCGCACAGTCCGCGTCGACCATGACGCGCGCCGATTATCACAACCGCATCGTCCTCGCCGACTTCGCCGACGCCTGCGACGTGATCACCTACGAGTTCGAGAACATCGCAGTCGAGCCCGTGGAATGGCTCGCCGACCGCGTCCCCGTCCACCCGAGCCCTCGCGCGCTTCGCGTGGCACAGGAACGGATCGGCGAAAAACGCTTCGTGGAGAGCGTCGGCGGCCGCCCGGCACCCTGGGCCGCGGTCGACAGCCTCGAAAGCCTGCAGGCGGGCCTGAAAGCGATCGGCACCCCCGCCATCCTCAAGACCGCGCGCTTCGGCTATGACGGCAAGGGGCAGGTCAAGATAGACACGCCCGAAGGCGCACAAGCCGCCTGGGACACGATCGGCGGCCCCGCAGTGCTCGAAGCCTTCGTACCGTTCGAGCACGAGTTCTCGATCCTGATCGCCCGCGGCCTTGACGGCAGCATCGCGCGCTACGATCCGCCGCTCAACGTCCACCGCGACGCGATCCTGCGTCACTCGACCGTCCCCGCGCCCGCCGCGGTGCTGGCGCAGGCCGACGAAGCCGCCGCGCTGGCCGAACGGATCGCCGCCGAACTCGACTATGTCGGCGTGCTGGCGTGCGAGTTCTTCGTCGGCGCCGACGGCCCGGTCTTCAACGAGATGGCGCCCCGCGTGCACAATTCCGGCCACTGGACGATCGAAGGCGCCGAATGCTCGCAATTCGAAAATCACATCCGCGCGATCTGTGGCCTGCCACTGGGCGCAACGACGCTGACCGGGCGTGAGGCGACGATGGAAAACCTGATCGGCGACGACGCGGATCGCTGGGCGGCGCTGCTGGCCGAATCAGGCGCGCATCTGCACCTGTACGGCAAGGGCACCGCACGGCCGGGGCGCAAGATGGGTCACGTCACCCGGGTCGTCCGCTAACGGCTCCCCATCAGGGGGATACCCCCAATTCCGTTCGAGACTCCCTCCGTTCGCCCTGAGCGAAGTCGAAGGGTGTGCCCCAAGCGAAGGTGCTTCGACTACGCTCAGCACGAACGGATTTTGGGGTCCAAGCTCGCGGTCTTGCGGATGATCCGGCAGCTTAGATCACAATATAAGAAAATGGTGCCCGGAGACGGGGTCGAACCGCCGACACTGCGATTTTCAGTCGCATGCTCTACCAACTGAGCTATCCGGGCACGTCCGGTCTGGGACCGGAGAAGCGTCCGACCTTGCGATCGGAAGGGCGCGTTTAGTCGGGGTCTTCGGCGCTGTCCAGCCCCGTTTGCGAGATTGCGCGGCCGGGAATGCGATAGCCTTCGCCAAGCCACTGCAACAGGTCGCGGTCGCGGTGGCGGCTCGAGCAGAACGGCTTGTATTCGGGCACCGCAGGCTGGTCGCAGATCGGGCATTTGACGGTCGAGGCGGTGGGGGTCATCGGGCACTCTCCAGTTCGTGGACGACGCCGGTGCGGCGCGCGAGTTCCGCGAGCCAGTCAGGACGCGCCACGAGACGTGCATGGACGGCTGCAGGCAGGGTGTGACGGCGCGAGGCGGTCGGCGGCGTGCGTTCGAGCGTGCGGAGCGTCGCGCGAGCCATTGCGCCGACCGAATCTGCGCGAAGGATCTCGGGGATCGACGCACGCGGACGGGGGCGGACGATCTGGAGGAAGCCGAAACCGTTCATCGCGGTGCGCTCGAACGGTTGCGGCAGGGACTCGTCGATCGCAACCGCGACGGCGTTGCGCTGCGCCTTGCCGGCGATCGTCGGGAAATCGATCCCGATCGAGCCGCCGATACCGTGTCGGCGGATCGCGCGCGCTACGACTTGCGCGGCGGCGATCGCGAGCGTGTCGAGTGGTGGCGCGCCGTCGACGTCGAACAGCGTCATCGCCGGCGTCGGCGAAAGCCGCAGTGCGCCGAGCGGGAACACGATCTCGCCGCTCACGGCCTCGTCAAGGAGTTCGGACCAGCCCGCCGCCTCCAGCGCGTCGGGTTCGTGTGCGCGCGGACTGCGGACGGGCAGGCCGGTCGCCACGAGGCGCTCGTACAGCGTCGGCGCGGGGCAAGGCGGCAGGTCGCTGGGCACGGCCTTCGCGAGCTTTGCGCGGCCCGCTTCGGGCAGCGCCTCGCGGACGATCTCGACGGTGAGGCTCGCACCCTGCGTGATGCCGGGGGGTAGGTGGTTGATCAGCGCCTCGCCGCCGTCGAGCGTGACGCGACCGCGGCGTCCCGGCAGCAGTTCGACGAGCCGCGCTCGGGCGACGAGGCCGACCTTCAGTGCCTCGGTGTCGAGTTCGATCGCAGTTTCGACAATCTGATCATCGTCCACCAGAGCCGCGCGCGCTTCGCCGATGCCGGCTTCGTAGAGCCATGCAGGCCCCGAGTCAGGCAAGCGCGACGCCTGCGGTCTTCAACAGCGCGCGCGTTTCGAACAGCGGCAGGCCGACGACGCCCGAATGACTGCCCGACAGGAAGCGGACGAACGCCTCGGCGCGGCCCTGGATCGCGTAGCCGCCGGCCTTGCCCAGCCCTTCGCCGCACGCGAGATAATCTTCGATTTCGGCGGGGGACAGCGGCTTGAACGCGACGATCGTATCGGCGATCCGCGTCCGCACCTTGCCCGCCGCGTCGATCACGCAGACCGCAGACAGGCAATGGTGGCGGCGGCCCGACAGCTTGCCGATCAGGTCGCGCTGGATCTCGATCGTGTCGGCGGGGGGCAGGATGCGGCTGCCGAGCGCGATCGTGGTGTCGCCGGCGAGGACGATCTCGCCCTCCGCACGTGCGACAGCGCTGGCCTTCTCGACTGCGAGGCGAAGAGCATAGGCGCGGGGCGGTTCGGCCTTGCGCGGGCTCTCATCGATGTCGGGAGATGCCACGCGCGACGGCACGACGCCGAGCCGTGCGAGCAGATCGCGGCGGCGGGGCGAGGAAGAGGCCAGGACCAGCATTGGTGCCTCGTCTTGAAAAGCGGCGGGCGCCGGAGCACCCACGGGCTTATTTGAAGCGGTAGGTGATGCGACCCTTGGTCAGATCGTACGGCGTGAGTTCGCACAGCACCTCGTCGCCGACCAGCACGCGGATGCGGTTCTTGCGCATCTTGCCGGCGGTGTGACCGAGAATCTCGTGGTCGTTTTCGAGCTGAACCCGGAACATCGCGTTGGGGAGGAGTTCCACCACGCGGCCGCGCATCTCGAGCAGTTCTTCCTTGGCCAAATATAATCTCTGAATTGGGGGAATTTCGGGACGAGCGCCCTTACCGCAGGTTCGCGAAAAAGGAAAGCACGGCCGAAGGCGGATACGGGCGTGATGCCCGAACCCGCTTGCTCGATCCCTATATCGGCCATCAAGTGGCGTTGGACAAGAGCACCGGTCGAGGACGACGGACGCGGAATGTCACAGCAGGCTCGGCTGAAACGCGTTGGCTTCGCGTGCCGCGCGCCGGAACGCGGCGCGATCGACGTTGGGGATGCGCGGGCGCTTGCCCTGGAACAGATCGGCAAGCGTCAGGATCTGGAGTTTGGGAAACGTCTCGTCGACGCCGGCACGGTAGATGCCGACCGCGGCGGCACGGCGCTCCATCTCGCGCGTCGGTTTGGCGTTCATGATGAGGATGCCGATCGGTGCCTTCTCGCGCGCGATCGTCGCGGCGAGCGTCTCGACCATCGCGGTGTCCGGATTGAGCCCACCCTTGACCGATACGATCGCGCGGTGCGTCACCATCTTGCCCGATGCCGGGTCATGATCGTTGAAATAGATCAGTCCGTCGATGCCGCCGTCCGCACCCTTTTTCCGGCCGCCGAACGGCAGCGCATCGACCATCGACACCGCCCACCACTGGAACTGGTATTTGTCGCGTAGCGCGAGGTTACAGGCGGAGGCGAGGTCCTTCGGCGTGCCTTCGACGGTGAACGTGACGGCGGGAAACGCATCCTTCATTCGCTTCTCGATCAGCGAGATGGCAAGATGCGTGACGTCGATGCCGATCCATTGCCGCTTGAGTTTCTCCGCGGCATGCACCGCAGTGCCGCACCCGCAGAACGGATCGAGCACGACGTCGCCTTCGTTCGACGAGGCGGCGATGATGCGCTCCAGTAGGGCCACCGGCTTCTGCGTCGGGTAGCCGAGCCGTTCCTTCGAGACGGGGGCGATGATCGGTATTTCCCAGACGTCGTTCATGGCGACACCCAGCGATGTGCCCGATTCCCGGGTCGGGTTGCGCATGCCGTCGGCCGTGAACGTGACCTTCTGCATCGATCCCTTCCACCGTTTCAGCGAGCTCGCCGACGGCGGCACGGTGAGCGTGTTGAACAGATTGCCGCTCTCGCTCTTGGTGTAGAACAGCAGGCAATCGTGTATCCGCTGGAACCGGTGCGAGACCGATGGCCAACGGCGATAGCTCCAGACGATCTCGTTCTGGAAATGCCGCTTGCCGAAGATCGCGTCGAGCAGCAGCTTCAGGTAATGGCTCGCGGTTGGATCGCAGTGGAGATACAGGCTGCCGGTCGGCTTCAAGACGCGGTGCAGTTCAAGCAGGCGGACCGCCATCATCGCCAGGTACGCCATCATGTCGTTATCGCCGAGAAACCCGCGCATCGCGTTCAACAGGTCGAACGTCTTGGTATTGCCGCTGCGGGCAACCTGGTCGAAGGCGTCCTCGGCGGTCTCGTTCCAATGCCATGTATCCTCGAACGCCTCGATCTGCGCGCTGGAGGATTTGCCGTCGGGCTCCTTGAACAGGATGCCGTAGTTCGCGTTCGAATTGAACGGTGGGTCGAGATAGATCAGGTCGACGCTTTCGTCGGCGATCTCCTTGCGAAGCACGGCGAGGTTGTCGCCATAGAACAGGTGATTTTCGGGGCGGTTTCGCATTGCGGGAAGATGCGGGTACAATTCCAGCCGCGTCCAAGTGAGATGCATCCGTAGTCGGCGGATATGATCCGCTATGGAGTTTCCTGCCGTAGAACGCTCGCATCCAGCAGAAATATACTATGGTGATCCGACGCAATTGTTCTTCAGAAATAGCGATAGTCACTTCGGGGCGTCGAAAGACGATCGCCGAGCGGCCAGCATGACCTAGCCGCTCAGCGATCAGGTAATCACCCCACCCCGCCGCCGGCCAGTGCTGCCAGCAGCAGCAGCGCGACGATGTTGGTGATCTTGATCATCGGGTTGACCGCGGGGCCTGCGGTGTCCTTGTACGGGTCGCCCACGGTGTCGCCGGTGATCGCGGCCTTGTGCGCTTCGGACCCCTTGCCGCCGTGATGGCCGTCCTCGATGTACTTCTTGGCGTTGTCCCAGGCGCCGCCGCCGCTCGTCATCGAGATCGCGACGAACAGCCCGGAGACGATCACGCCTAGCAACATCGCGCCGAGCGAGGCGAAGCCCGCGGCCTGGCCTGCGACCGTGGTGATGATGAAATATACGGCGAGGGGGCTCAGGACGGGTAGAAGCGAAGGGACGATCATCTCGCGGATCGCCGCCTTGGTGACTAGGTCGACCGTCCGTGCGTAGTCGGGGCG
Organism: Sphingomonas sp. PP-CE-3A-406; assembly: GCF_003688625.1. Classification (GTDB taxonomy): domain Bacteria; phylum Pseudomonadota; class Alphaproteobacteria; order Sphingomonadales; family Sphingomonadaceae; genus Sphingomonas. The sequence continues at coordinate 1,093,381 of NZ_RCWY01000002.1, read as the reverse complement.
GCTGGTGCCGAGCATGATGCCGGGATTGTTGCGGAACTGCTCGCGGACTTCCTCGACGACCGCGCCGGCTGCGCGACCGACGGCGGTCATGCCGAACGCACCGAACAGATACGGGAGCAGCGCGCCGAGCAGCAGACCGACGATGACGTACGGGTTCGACAGGCTGAAATCGACCGTGACATCGGGAAAATACGTCGCGAGATCGGTTGTGTACGCCCCGAACAGGACGAGGGCGGCGAGCCCGGCCGAGCCGATCGCATAGCCCTTGGTGACCGCCTTGGTGGTGTTGCCGACCGCGTCGAGCGCGTCGGTCCGCTGGCGGACGTCGTCGGGCAAGCCGGCCATCTCAGCGATACCACCGGCGTTGTCGGTGACGGGGCCGTAGGCGTCGAGCGCGACGACCATGCCGGCCTGGGCGAGCATGGCGGTCGCGGCGAAGGCGATGCCGATAATCCCGGCGAGCTGGTACGCGACGATCACCGCGACGACGATGACCAGCGTCGGCAGCGCGGTCGATTCGAGGCTGATCGCGAGGCCTTGAATGACGTTGGTGCCGTGACCGGTCTCGGATGCCTTGGCGATCGACTGGACCGGGCGGTGGTTGGTGCCAGTGTAATATTCGGTGATCCACACGATCAGCCCGGTGACGACGAGCCCGATCATCATCGACCAGAACAGGTCCATGCCGGTGAAGCTCTGCGTCAGCGACGGCGCGGCCTGCGTCGTCAGGTCGTCGGTCGCGGGATCGAGGAAGCCTGCGCCGCCGATGACGCGGTGGAGGTCGCCGAGCACGTACTGGGTGGCGAGATAGATCGCCGGGATCGACAGGATCGTCGAGGTGAAGAAGCCCTTGTAGAGCGCGCCCATGATGCTGCCGCCGCCGAGCCGGACCATGTAGGTGCCGATGATCGAGGTGACGATGCACACGCCGCCAACGAGCAGCGGGAGAGTCATCAGCCGCATCAGTTCGGCGCCGCTCGCCTGGATCAGCAGCGCGATCGAGATCATCGTGACACCCAGCGTGACGACGTACGTCTCGAACAGATCGGCGGCCATGCCCGCGCAGTCGCCGACGTTGTCGCCGACGTTGTCCGCGATCACGGCGGGGTTGCGGGGGTCGTCCTCGGGAATGCCGGCCTCGACCTTGCCAACCAGATCCGCGCCGACGTCCGCCGCCTTGGTGAAGATGCCGCCGCCGAGCCGTGCGAAGATCGAGATCAGCGAGGCGCCGAACGCGAGTGCGGTGAGCGCCTCGACGATGATCCGGTCGTTGGGCGCATGGCCCGCGGGTCCGGTGAGGTACCAGAAGAACGCGCTGATCGCGAGCAGGCCGAGACCCGCCACGAGCATGCCGGTGACCGCGCCCGATCGGAACGCCAGCGTCAGGCCGGCCTGCAGCGACGTCCGCGCGGCCTCCGCGGTGCGGACGTTGGCGCGGACCGAGATGTTCATGCCGACATAGCCCGCGACGCCCGACAGCACCGCACCGATGACGAAGCCGATGGTGGAGATGTAGCCGAGCGTAAACAGCAGGATCGCCGCGACGATGACGCCGACGATCGCGATCGTGGTGTATTGGCGGCCGAGATAGGCCTTGGCGCCTTCCTGAATGGCGGCGGCGATGTCTTGCATCTTTGCGTTGCCGGGGGAGGCGGCGAGCACCTGTCGACTGGTGACGAAACCATATAGGACGGCGATGACGCCGCAGATCATGGCCAAATAGACGGTCGTCATACGGCGCTATCCCTCTTGTCAGGTCCTCTCCGGTCTCGACTTTGCCGAGTCCCGATACAGCGAACCTATCAGTGCGGGGGTATTGCGCAAGTTATCCTCGGGGGCGGTGCTCATAGCCTAGACTTGGGGGGAGCGGGACGGGGGTGCCCGAGTCATAAAGGGTGAGGCCCGAGCCGGCTGAGAAAGCGCCGATCAGAGTGGCGTCGGTGGCGAAATCTTGCGGTGCAGCAAAAAGGAGTTGGTAGTCGTCGCCGGCGGTCGCGGCGGCGAGCCGATCGCCGGAGAAGGCGCGGTAGGCGGCCGACAAGGGTATGCGCGAGAGGTCGACGTTGACGGCGAGGTCGCTGGCCAACGCCATGCGGGATGCGTCTATGAGGAGGCCGTCGGATACGTCCATCATCGCATGGACCTGCGGGGCAAGTATGCGACCGTCGGCGAGCCGTGGCTGCGGGCGTCGGTATGCGGCGAGGAGTTCGGCTGGGCCTTGCGCGCCGAGTGCGATCGCGAGACCCGCGCCCGCGTCGCCGATCGTGCCAGTTACATAGAGCGCATCGCCGTCGCGTGCACCGCTACGGGCGGGCGCCGCGGCGTTGCTGCCGAACGCGGTGAGGGTCAGGACTCGCGGCGCATTCGGCGGAACCGTCACGGTGTCGCCGCCGATGATCCTCGTGTCGAGGGTGGTCAGGACGTCGGCGAGCCCTTCGAGAAAGGCACGGTCCCACGCGTCGTCGCTGAGCGGATAGTTGAGGAGGACCCCCTCGGGTCTGGCCCCCTTTGCCGCGAGATCGGAAAGGTTGGTCGCGACGAGCTTCCAGGCGACGTCCTGTGCGGGGTCGGTCGGGAGGAAGTGAATGCCTTCGACCAGCGTGTCGGTCGTGACGACGAGCGGGCCTGCGTCGAGCAGCGCGGTATCGTCGTTGAGGCCACGCGCCGCCGGGTGCAGCGGGAGCCGGCGAAGAGCGGCAATAAACTCGGCTTCGGTCACTCTCTGCTCCCTCTCCCCTCCGGGGGGAGGGCTGGGGTGAGGGGCTGCCACACAGCGCACCGCTCGGTACAGCCCCTCACCCCGACCCTCTCCCCAGAGGGGAGAGGGAGATTACGCCCGCACCTCTTTCGCGATACCGTCGAGCAGCCCGTTCACGAAGCCGGACTCGCGCTTGTCGTAGAACGCATGCGCCACATCGACATATTCGCTGATCACCGCGGCGACCGGCACGTCCTTGCGGGCGAGCAGTTCATACGTGCCGACACGGATGATTGCCTTCATCGGCTTGTCGAGCCGCGCGAGCGTCCAGCCCTTGGCGAGCTTGCCCTCGATCAGCACGTCGATCTCGCCGGCACGCGCGTTGGCGCCGGTCACCAGGTCGTCGAAGAAGTCGACGTCGGCCTCGGCATATTCGACGTCTTCGATCGTCGCGCCGAGCCGGTGCTGGTGGAATTCGTTGAGCAGGACGGGCATCGCGGTGCCCTCCATCTCGTGCTGGTAAGTCGCCTGGACGGCGGCGAGGCGAGCGGCGGCACGCGCCTTGGTGCGGGGGGCGGTTCGAGTCATAAGCGGTTGCCTGTAGGCGCGGGGGGCGTGTGTGTCAGCCCTTTGCGTTTCGGTGCGGGGAGTCGAAGAAGATTGGTTCACGCGGAGACACGGAGACGCGGAGGTGTCGACCCTGCCGCGCAGCGGCCCTGCAATAACCGGCCAAGGAGGCGATCGAAGCGGCTGCGCCGCCCGCAACACCTCCGCGTCTCCGCGCCTCCGCGTGAACCAATCTAACTGTTGAGCCGCAACCGCAGCGCCACTGATTTGGCGTGCGCGGGTAGCCCTTCGGCGTTGGCCAGCGCAACGGTTGCAGGCCCGAGTTCGCGGAGGGCCGCTTCGTCCAATGCCAGGAAGCTGGTGCGTTTCATGAAGTCGAGCACCGACAGCCCGCTGGCAAAGCGCGCGCGGCGGCCGGTGGGGAGGACGTGGTTCGGGCCGGCGACGTAATCGCCGATCGCCTCAGGGGTGTAGCGGCCAAGGAATACCGAGCCAGCATGGCGGATACGGTCGAAGAATCCTTGCGGGTCAGGGATTGCCAGCTGGAGATGCTCGGCGGCGAGGCGGTCGACCAGCGGGATCGCGTCTGCCAGCGTTTCGACGACAACGATCGCGCCGTTGGTGTCCCACGCGACGCGCGCGACCGCTTCGGTGGCGAGATCGCGCAACTGACGGTCGACGGCTTCCGCGACCTTGTCGGCGAAGGCTGCGTCGTCAGTAAACAGGATCGACTGCGTGGTCAAGTCGTGCTCGGCCTGGCTGAGCAGGTCGGCGGCGGTCCATTCGGGGTCGTTGAGCGCGTCCGCGACGACGACGATTTCGGAAGGGCCCGCGACCATGTCGATGCCGACGACGCCGTAGACCTGGCGCTTGGCTTCCGCGACCCAGGCGTTGCCGGGGCCCGTGATGACGTCGACCGGCTCGATCCGGCCCGCGCCGTACGCGAGCGCTGCGACAGCCTGCGCGCCACCGACTCGCCAGACTTCATCGACGCCCGCGAGATGTGCGGCGGCGAGGACCAGCGGGTTGATCTGACCGTCGGGGGTGGGCGTGACCATCGCGAGGCGGCCGACACCGGCGACCTTGGCGGGGATCGCGTTCATCAGCAGCGACGAGGGATAGGCGGCGCGTCCACCTGGGACATAGATGCCGGCGGCGTCGACGGGGAGCCAGCGTGCGCCGAGCCTTACGCCCGCGGAGTCGACCGAGTCGCTGTCGAGCGGCCGCTGTTTCTCGTGATACGCGCGGATCCGGGTCGCGGCGAGTTCCAGCGCGGTGCGCAGGTCCGGGTCGAGTGCATCGAACGCGGCCTTGCAGTCGCTCGCGTCGATCTGCCAGCCGGTGGTTTCGAGGTCGTGGCGGTCGTGCTTCTGCGTGAGGTCGCGGAGCGCGGTCTCACCGCCGCGGCGGACTGCAGCGATGATCGCGGCGACGTCCTGCGTCACGCCAGCGTCGGACTCGCGGCGGTCCTCGACCAGCGCGGTGAAGCGGGTCGCGAAGTCCGCGTCGGATGTGGAAAGGCGGATCACTTGCCCCCCTCCCGCATGCGGGAGGGGCTGGGGGTGGGCACGCGTTCACCGCGAGCGTTTCGGTCGAGGATAGCGAGAGCCCAACACCCGGCCCCTTCCCGCTTGCGGGAAGGGGAGCAGAAGAGGGTGGTCATGCTGCGATCTCCTGCTCGACCGCACGACGGAACGCTTCCACCAGTGGCACCACCCGGCTGCGCGTCTTCATCGCGGCGCGGTTGACCACCAGGCGGCTGGTGACCTCCATGATCGTCTCGACCTCCACCAGGCCGTTCTCCAGCAACGTCCGGCCCGACGAAACCAAGTCAACGATGCGCGGCGCGAGGCCGAGCGTCGGCGCCAGTTCCATGGCACCGTTGAGCTTCACGCACTCCGCCTGCACGCCCCGCGAGGCGAAATGCGCCGCTGTCACATGCGGGTATTTGGTCGCGACGCGAACATGGCTCCAGCCGCGTGGATCGTCCTGCGCGGCCATCTCGGCGGGCTCGGCGACCGACAGGCGGCAATGGCCGATGCCGAGGTCGACCGGTGCGTAAAGCTCCGAATAGCCGAACTCCGCAATTACGTCCGACCCGACGATGCCGAGTTGCGCCGCCCCGTGCGCAACGAAGGTCGCGACGTCGAACGCGCGCACCCGGATCAGCGAGATCGCCGGATCGTTTGTCGCAAAGCGCAACGCACGCGAATTTTCGTCCGAGAAGGACGCTTCGGGATGTACCCCGGCGCGCGCGAGCAGCGGCAGGGCCTCGGCGAGGATGCGTCCCTTGGGGACGGCGATGATGATCTGGGAGTCAGGCACGCGTCGGGCTTTACGGGGGGGGCTGAGCGGGTGCAACAACCTGCACATGGCAAATGAACCGGCTAACCGTGCGGCGTTCGACATCCAGGCGGGCTATTGCACCGCGATGGACGCGCCCATTACCGCGCGGGTCTGCACTGCGCTGGCGACCGCAGTGGATCGCGAAAGCGAGACGGGGCGGCGGGTGCTCGACTGGATGGGCGAGCCTGTCGCGGATGCGCTGGCGTTGCGGTTGGTCGGCGGATTGCATGCGCTGCACCGCGCGGGCGTCGATCCGGCGCTTTCTGCCGTGTTCGCCGGGGCGGAGACCGACCCGGTACGCGTGGCGGCTGCTCTGCGGGCGACGCTGGTCGCGCAGGATGCGGCGTTGCTGCCGTGGCTCGATGGGCCGCCACAGACCAACGAGGCGGCGCGGTCCGCGGGGATGATGACCGGGATCCTCCATTTGGCCGAGCGATACGGGCCGCGGTTCGAGGTGCTGGAAATCGGATCGAGTGCCGGGTTGAACCTGCTGATCGATCGCTATCTGTTCGATCTGGGCGGCGTGAATGTCGGGCCGGATACATCGCCGGTGACGATCCGTCCTGAATGGCGGGGGCCGCCGCCGCCGAACGCGCCCGTCGAGATCGGGTCGACTCGCGGCGTCGATATCCACCCGGTGGACGTCGCCGATCCGGACGCTGCGGCACGGCTGGAAGCGTATGTCTGGGTCGATGCGGTCGAGCGACAGGCGCGGCTCGCGGCGGCGATCGCGATGGTGCGGGACGGCGGCGTCGATCTGGTCGAAGGCGATGCGGCCGACTTGGTCGAAGCGCAATTGGCCGAGCCGCAGCCCGAGGGCGTCACGCGCGTGCTGATGCATTCGGTGGTGTGGCAGTATCTGCCGGCGACCTCCCGCGAGCGGATCCGGGTCGCGATGGAAGCTGCGGGTGCGCGTGCGACGGTGGAACGACCACTCGGCTGGGTGATGATGGAGCCGAACCGTGATCTCCACCGGCATGAGGTCCGCGTGCGCGGCTGGCCGGGGGAGCGGGCAATGGAACTGGTCGCGCTGACGCATGCGCATGGCGCCTGGGTCGAAGGATTGGCGCTGCCGTACGAGACGCGCGACTACGTCATGCGGCGTGGCGCGTACGAGAAGGATTGAGGTGCCCCGTCATGCCGGACCCGTTCCGGCATCCACCGTTCCGCGCATCGATGGCTTCGAGTTTGCGGACCGGTGGACCCCGGAACAAGTCCGGGGTGACGGAGGGGCCCGTCCGGCTCAGTAGAAGAAGCCGTTGTTGACCTGGACCACCTGGCCCGAGCGCGTGTCGACCAGGACGACGTCGCGGCCGTAGCGGACCCACCGCTGATAGCCGTACGCGGGGCGCGACAGGCGGTAGGTCTGATAGTCGTTCACCCAATAGTTACGGCCGTAATATTCGGGCGCGAACCGGTAGCCGACGTTGACCGGGCGATAGCGATAGCCGCGTGGGCCAACATAGGCGGGACGGCGATAGACGTTACCATGCGTGCGGCGATAGTCGCGCCAGTCCTCGCGTGCCTCGCGGCGGTCTTCGCGCAGTTCCTGGCGGGCTTCGCGGACGTCGTGGCGGTCGCCGTAGCGGCGCGCGCGCTGGAGGTCGCGCTGGCTTTCGCGGACCTCGCGCTGGTCGCGGCGGACTTCGCCGTAGCTCTGTGCGGTGGCGACGGTTGGGACGAGGGTGGCGGCGGCGACGGCCGCGAGGATCATCTTGCGCATGACTGCTCTCCTGTGTTCGACGCCGAATCGACGGCATGGACAGGGTTTTGCGCCCGTCGCGCTGAACGATCGCAGAATGCGGTCGTCAGGATTCAGACAGGTGCGCTGGTCAGAGCGAGCACGGTTCGATCAGCGAGTTTTCTGATCCTCCCCCGCCAGGGGGAGGTGGCTGGCGCTTGCCAGACGGAGGGGGCGGTCGGCGCCAACTTCTGTTCCGTGACCTTCCCCTCCGACGCCTTCGGCGCCACCTCTCCCTGGCGGGGGAGGATCGATACGGCTGTCAGATACCCCAGCGGCGCATGGCGGCGATCACCGCATCGGGCTTTTGCCACGGTACGAAATGGCCCGCATCGATCTTCTCGATCGTGAGGTCTGGCACATACGCGCCAAGGTCGAGCTGGCTCGGCAGCAATGCGCTGTCCTGTATTCCCCAGATCACCAGTACCGGCATCGCGGTCGGCGGGAACGGTGCGTCGAGAAAGGCCGGGCGGGGCGGAGTCTCGTCCATCTCGGGAACGACGATCGCGCTCGCGCGGTACCAGTTGAGCATGCCGGTGATCGCGCCGGGCTGGCCCCATTCGTCGAGATAGGCGGCCTTGTCCTCGGCCATCGCGGCAAGGTCGGCGTGCTTGGAGAAACTGGTGTCGAAGAAGGTTTCGAGGCCGATCGCGGCGATATGCTTTTCGAGATCGGGGTTGCGGAAGGCGCGGATATACTGGCTGGCGGCGCGCTGTTCGAGATCGTCGAACATGGTGCGCTGGAAGACGAGCGGGTGGGGGGCGTTGATGATGACGAGCTTCGCGATGCGCTCGGGGTGGCGGAGCGCCGCCATCCACGCGACCGCGCCGCCCCAGTCGTGGCCGACCAGTGTGAAGCGGTCGATCTTCAGGTGATCGGCGAGCGCGATCAGGTCTGCGACGATCTTGTCGGGGGTGTAGCTGTCGACGCCCTCGGGCTTGGCGGAGCGCGCGAAGCCGCGCTGGTCGGGGGCGATCACGTAATGGTCGCGGGCAAGGTCGGGGGCGATGTCGCGCCACGTACGGTGCGATTCGGGGAAGCCGTGGAGCAGGATTACGGGCGGGTTCGCGGGGTCTCCGCCGATCGCGACGTCGAGTTCGATTCCGGTAGATAACGCGATGCGTTGCAGTGTCATGATTCCCCTCCCGCTTGCGGGAGGGGTCAGGGGAGGGCCTGCCCGTCGCGCTGCCCTTGGAAGATGCCCTCCGCCGACCCCTCCCGCAAGCGGGAGGGGAGGAGTCACGGATAGCTGACCGTCTTCGGCACCGCCGGGATCTCGATCCATTCCTTCTCGTCGCCGGGCACTTTCGGGAAGTTGCCCGCGTTCCAGTCGCGTTTCGCCTGTTCGATGCGGTCGCGGCTGGAACTCACGAAGTTCCACCAGACGTGGCGCGGCGTCGTGAACGCATCGCCACCGCACAGCATCGCGCGGCCGCCGTGGGCGGACCGCAGCGTCGCGGAGATACCGGGCCTGAGCACGTACAGCACCTGCGGCTCCAGTTTCACACCCTCCAGCGTCGCCTCGCCCATCGCGAGGTAGATCGCGCGCTCTTCGGCCGCCGCGTCGATCGGCACGCCCGCGCCCGGATCGAGCGCGATGTCGGCGTAGATCGTCCCCGAATAGGTCGTCGTCGGCGCGGTCTGGCCCCACAGACTCCCCATGATGATTCGCGAGCGTGCGCCGTGCGCCTCGATCGTCGGCAACTGCGCCTTGGTGACGTGCTCGAACGCCGGGTCGATCTCCTCGACCGCCTCGGGCATCGCCAGCCAGGTCTGGATACCCGACAGGTTCGGCCCTTCGGCACGCTCGTCGCCGGGCGAGCGCTCTGAATGGACGATGCCGTGGCCCGCCGTCATCAGGTTCACCGAGCCCGGCTCGATCCGCGCCTGCGTGCCGAGCGAATCGCGATGATCGATCGCGCCGTCGAACAAGTAGGTGACGGTCGACAGGTTGATGTGCGGGTGCGGGCGCACGTCGATGCCTTGCCCCACGCCGAGATGCGCCGGGCCCATCTGGTCGAAGAACAGGAACGGGCCGACCATCGTCCGTTCCTTGTTCGGCAGCGTGCGGTGAACCTTGAACCCGCCGAGATCGTGCGTCGAAGGCAGGATGGTCTGGAGGACGAAATCATCGAGCATGGCGTTATCCCTTGGCAGGTTCCGTGGCGTCGAGGAGTTCGACCAGGTCTGCTGGATAGAGCGTTTCGTCATGCGCGACGATGTCGTTTCGGGAAAACCAGCGGTGACCGACGAGCAGTTGCTTCTCCTGTTCGGTGAGATTGCCGGCCTTTACGTCGCAAGTGTCGACGTCGATCCGGAAATAGCGTTCGTCGGCGGTGACCTCGACACCTTCGAAGGTGCGGAAGTCGACGACGCGGCGCGCGACTTCGGGGCCGCAGTCGATGTCGAGGCCGACTTCCTCCCACAGTTCGCGACGTGCGGCCGCGGCGTAGCTCTCGCCGGGATCGACTGCGCCGCCGGGCGTGCACCAGAGCGGCGGGCGGTCGGTGGGGGTGAAGCGGAACATCAACACGCGGTCTTGGCCGTCGACGAGCAGGATACGCGCGGCTGGGCGTGGGGCGCGCTCGCTCATCGATCCTCCCCCGTCAGGGGGAGGTGGCGCCGAAGGCGACGGAGGGGGAGGACACGGAGCAGCGGTCATCGCTTCCCGCCCCCTCCGTCTCGCTGCGCGATCCACCTCCCCCTGGCGGGGGAGGATCGAGAGCGGCTCATGCCGCGTCGAGTTCCGGATACGCGCGGAAGATGCCGTCGGTGTTGAAGGCAACGCGCCGGTCGCTCTTCAGATACGCCTTGATACCGGGAAGCGCCGCGACCTGATCGTGGATGCGGATCAGGTTCGGATAGTCGGGTTCGAGGGTCTTCATCCGCTGCGGGAACATGTAGCGCAGCCCCTCGATCACCTGGAATAGCGACGTATCGGCATAGCTCCATTTGTGATCGATCAGCCAGTCGCCGGTATTGGCTTGCGCCGCATCCTCGAAATGGCCGAGATACTTCGGCATCCGCGCCTCGCGGAACTGCTTGGCGGCACGCGCGGCCTCCGGCTTCTGGTCGTCGTAATAGTCCATCATCGCGACCGGATGATGGACGTTGTGAACCTCCGCGACGATGTCGGCGATCGTCAGCTGGAGCTGGTTGAGCCACAGCCGGTCCGCCATGTTCGATGGTGCAAGGCCGTGGCGCTCGCCGAGATACATCAGGATGTTGGCGACCTGCGCGATCACCAGACCGTCGAGCTCCAGATACGGCGGCGCGAACGGCGTGCGGCCGGTGCGATCGTTGAGGTTCGCGAGCAGACCCTCTTCGCCGACTGTCCGCGCGCAATCCTCATACGCGATCTCGGCGCCTTCGAGCGCAAGCCGGACGAACTCGCCGCGCCCCTGCAGCGACGGCCAATACCAGAGCTTGTAGGACATCGATCACTCTCCCGGCGCGCGGGCCTTGATGGCGAGCGCATGAATGTGCGTACTCAACAGATCGGCGAGCGCTTGGTTCACGAGCCGCTGGCGCGCGACGCGGGTAAGACCTTCGAAACGCGGCGTTTCCACCTCGACGCGGAAATGCGTTTCGCCGGTGCCGTCGTCGCCCATATGGCCGGCATGGAGCTCGCTCTCGTTGACGACGGTCAGCTGCGTCGGGCTGAGCGCGGTGGTGAGGCGGGCGGTGATCTGGTCCTGCATGGAGCCGGTGGCGAGGTCTGTCATGCTTCCTATATAGCCCGTTTTGGAAGCGCGGGGAGCCGGTGGCGGACGACGATCGAAAAGAGCGTAAGGAACGCCCCAGCCCACGGTTTCACGGCCGTGTGGAAGGGACGGGTCGCGTCTGCATGTGGCGCGATTGCGAGGAGCCCGGTGAATTCCGCGCACCACCGCTCGAAGGGCCGAGCGACGGCGGCCCGCCGCAATTTCGCTGGTTCTGCCTCGAGCATGTCCGCGCGTTCAACTCCGGCTATAATTTCTTCGACGGGATGACCGCGGACGAAATCCACTATGCGCAACGCCCTATGGCGGGCTGGGAGCGCGAGACGCGCGCGTTCGCGCATGGCGGCGGCGATACCCCGCCGAAATGGGCGGACTTCGCCGATCCGATCGATGCTATCGGCGCGCGGTTCGGCGAGCGGATGGCGGCGGCGCGCAAGGACGGCCGCGTGCTGTCGGACGGCGAGCGCCGCTCGTTGCGCGTGCTGGGGCTCGGCACGGATACCGATCGGACGGCTTTGCGCAAACGCTACAGCGAACTCGTCCGGCGCTATCACCCCGACCGCAACGGCGGTGACCGCGCGCATGAGTCGGAGTTGCAGAAGGTGATCTCGGCGTATCAGCATCTGAAGGGCGCCGCAGCGTTCGCATGATACGCCGGCACCTCGTTCGCCGTCCGCATAGGCCGCCCGCCGGGTGATGACGTTGCTACATCCTTATAGTCGCCGGACAACCTCTTCGAGTTGATCGGCTGCCGCGTTCCAGCCCGTTTCGAAGCCCATCGCCGCATGGCTGCCGCGCGCCTCGGCGGTCCAGTGGCGGGCGGTGGCGGTGTAGCGGGTCTTGCCGTCTTCCTCGAAGAACTCGTCGAGGCGCGTCATGAACGGGGTTTGTGGCACCCAACCCGCTGTGAACGCGTCGGTGGAGACGATGCGGATGTACGGCATCACCTCGAGATAGACGCCTTCGAGCGCGTTTTCCTCGTCGTTCGGGCCGCGAAGGATCAACGCGCAGCGGCCGCCAGCGCGCAGGTCGAGTTCGACGATCTCGGTCGTCCAGGGGCGCGGGCAGAACCAGTCGGCGAGATGCTCGGTCCAGGCACGCCACACCGTCTCGACGGGGGCGTCGATCAGGCGAGTGATCGACAGGTCGTACGCGTCGGTCATTCAGTCTCTCCCTGTGCCGCCAGCCATGCGGCGAACGCCGGTGAACCCGACCATCTGATCGGCGAGTGCCCTCGCGAAGGCCGGACGCGCTTCGACTCGCGAGACATACTCGGTCAGTTTCGACTCGCGAGACATACTCGGTCAGTGTCGGATGCGCGTCGAGCAGCGGCGTGCCGCCGAGCATGCGCAATACCGCCACCGTCATCAGGTCGCCCGCCTCGTACGTGGGCACCCTGCCCGAAGGGTTGACGATCGCGGTGCAGCGGCTGTTTCTGTTCGCCCTGCTGGAGATACAGCACGTCATAGGCCTGGCCGACCTGCTCGAGCGCCCAGCGGACGCGCAGGTCCCGCACTTGGCCCTTGGCGAAATCGGGAACCCAGTCATAGGCCGTGATGATCGGTCGCATCGTTTCCCTTTCCGGATGTCACGAGGTCGGCGCAGTCTCCCCGGCTGGATCAGGTGGCGGGATCAGTCCGGCTGGGTCTCGCCCATCGCCTGCGTCGCCGCGGCCATGTCCATGAAGAACGGTCCCCAGCCATGCCCGTCGAGATCCTCGAAGGCGCGGCTGTACATGAAGCCGATGTCCTCGGGATCGTGCAATTCGCGCCCGCCGGCCGCTAGTGCGGCTTCCGTGATCGCATCGACGTCGGCCGGGCTGTCGAACGACAGCGCCAGCAGCACGCCGCTCGTCGTCTTCGCATCGATGATCTGCTTGGCCGTGAAGGTGGCATAAAAGGCGCGGTCGAGCAGCATCACCATGATCGTGTCCGACCACGCCATCGCCGATCCCTGATCGTTCGAGAACATCGCGTTCCGTTCGAACCTGATCGCCGCGTAGAACGCCGTCGCGGCCACCACGTCGGCGACCGGCAGATTCACGAAGATGGCTTTGCTCATGGCTGCTCTCCTGGTTCGACTCGGTTTCACACCGTATTTGCATTGCATGCTCGCGATGGTTACCTAAAACAACTATGAAGTTAGAAAATGTAACCAGCGCATCGTCGAAGCGGTGGTATGACGATGCGTGCGGCACGGCGATGGCGCTCGAACTGGTTGGAGAGCGCTGGTCGTTGCTGGTCGTGCGCGAACTGATGTTCGGTCCGCGGCGGTTCGGCGAGCTGAAGGCTAACCTCGGCGGGATCAGTGCGAACGTCCTGACGCAGCGGCTGGAGGGACTGGCGCGCGCCGGTATCCTGATCCGGCGCATGCTGCCGCCGCCCGCTAGCGTACAGGTCTACGAGCTGACGCCGTGGGGGTATGAGAGCGAGACCGCGATCCGCGAACTCGGTCGATGGGCGGCGCGGTCGCCTGCGCACGATACCACCCTGCCGCTGAGCGCGGCCTCGCTGATGCTGTCGTTCCGGACGATGTTCTCGCGGCAGCGCGCCGATGGCTGGATCGCGGTCGTCGGTTTTCGGCTGGGCGGCGAGGGGTTCGTCGGCCGGGTCGATGGCGACTGGATCCATGTCGTGCGCGCCGACCCCTCGGTCGCGGACGTCACGTTCGACGGCGATCCGATGACGATCGCATCGCTCGTCTATGGCGCAAGGCCCTTTCGCGATGCGGAAGCCGCGGGCACATTGCAGATCACCGGGAACCGTGCGCTTGCCGAGCGGTTCGTCACACTCTTCCCGCTTCCGGACAAGGTCGCGGTTGAGTAACGCCCCTCGCTTGTCCTAGAGCGGTGGGGAACACGAGGCCAACATGACCGATATCCCGAATACCCAGCCCGACAGCCGCGAGACCACGATCCTCGACGCACCCGACCGCATGGTGAAGGTGCGCGAGATGTTCGGGATCGATTCCGACATGGAAGTGCCGGCCTTCTCCGAAGCCGACGAGCGCGTCCCCGATCTCGATCCGGCGTACGTCTTCGATGCCGACACGACGCTCGCCGTGCTGGCGGGTTTCGCGCATAACCGTCGCGTGATGGTCCAGGGCTATCACGGCACCGGCAAATCGACGCATATCGAGCAGGTCGCGGCGCGACTGAAATGGCCGTGCATCCGCATCAACCTCGACGCGCACATCAGCCGTATCGACCTGATCGGCCGCGACGCGATCGTCCTCAAGGACGGCCAGCAGATCACCGAGTTCCGCGAAGGCCTGCTGCCCTGGGCATTGCAGACCCCAACTGCGCTGGTGTTCGACGAATACGACGCGGGCCGCCCGGACGTGATGTTCGTGATCCAGCGCGTGCTGGAGACCGAAGGCAAGCTGACGCTGCTCGACCAGAACCGCGTGATCCGTCCGAACCCGTGGTTCCGCCTGTTTGCGACCGCCAACACGGTCGGCCTCGGCGATACGAGCGGGCTGTATCACGGCACGCAGCAGATCAACCAGGGCCAGATGGACCGCTGGAACATCGTCGTCACGCTCAACTACCTGCCCGCTAAGGTCGAGGCGCAGATCGTGCTCGCCAAGTCCGGCGAATACGACAAGCCCGAGGGCAAGAAGACCGTCGAGAACATGGTCCGCGTCGCCGACATGACGCGCAAGGGCTTCGTCAACGGCGACATCTCGACCGTGATGAGCCCGCGTACGGTGATCACCTGGGCGCAGAACGCGCTGATCTTTGGCGACGTCGGCTTCGCGTTCCGGTTGAGCTTCCTCAACAAGTGCGACGAGGCGGAGCGGCCGCTGGTCGCCGAATATTACCAGCGCGTGTTCGGCAAGGATCTTCCCGAGAGCGTGGTGGGCAAGGCCTAAACCTTTGGCCAACGAAACCCCTCTCGATCGCTTCAAGGCGGTTCTTGCCGGTACCGCGCGTGCGATTTCGGAGGAGCCGGAGGTCGAACTCGCGTTTACCGCCGATGCACCGACACAGTCGGGTAAGCACATCAAGGTGCCGATGCCCGCGCGCGCCCTGCCGCTGGAGCAGGTCGCGGAGGCGCGTGGGTTCGCGGACGGATTCGCGCTCCGGTTGAAGCATCACGACATCGCGCTGCATAATCGTGCGGCGCCGGTCGAGGCGGTTGCGCGCGCAGTATTCGATTCCGTCGAAACCGCACGCGTGGAAGCCCTCGGATCGCGCGGCTATGCGGGGATCACCGAGAACCTAGAAAGCGCGCTCGACGTGCGGTTGCGGGCGGATCCGATCACGCGCGCGCGCAATCGCGACGAGGTGCCTTTGTCGACCGCACTTGGCCTGATGGTGCGCGAGCGGCTGACCGGGCTGGAATCTCCCGCGATCGCCGCGCCCGGACTAGCGCTGGTGCGTGAGTGGATCGAGAGCAAGACCGATCTCGACGCGCTGGCCTATGCGCTCGACGACCAGAAGGCGTTCCAGGGTCTTGCGCGGAAAATGCTGCAGGAACTCGAACTGGTCGAAGGCGATCAGGTCCCCGAGGAAAGCGACGAGGGCGGCTCCGAGGACGAGGGCACCGACGAGCAGCAGCAGGACGAGGGCGACGAAGGCGACGACCAGGGCGAGGACGGCCAGGGCGAAGTCGAGGCGCGGGGCGAACAGTCCGAGCAGCAGAATGAGGAAAGCGACGGCCAGGAGCAGAGCGACGAGTCGATGGACGACATCGACGGCG
Source organism: Sphingomonas sp. PP-CE-3A-406 (assembly GCF_003688625.1). Classification (GTDB taxonomy): domain Bacteria; phylum Pseudomonadota; class Alphaproteobacteria; order Sphingomonadales; family Sphingomonadaceae; genus Sphingomonas. The sequence goes on along the minus strand of NZ_RCWY01000002.1, from coordinate 1,077,604 downwards.
AGCCCGGCGACGACGGCGAGGAAGGCATGCAGCCGGTCCGCCCGAACCGTCCGTTCGCGGACATGGGCGGCGCGTTCGACTACAAACCGTGGACGACGCAGTTCGACGAGGTGATCGCGGCCACCGAGCTGTGCGACGCCGACGAACTCGCACGCCTGCGCGGCTATCTCGACCAGCAGCTTGTGCACCTGCAGTCGACCGTGTCGAAACTTGCCAACCGGCTCCAGCGGCGGCTGATGGCGCAGCAGTCGCGGTCGTGGGATTTCGATCAGGAAGAGGGCATCCTCGACGCCGCGCGGCTCGCGCGCGTGATCGTCAACCCGACGCTGTCGCTGAGCTACAAGGCCGAGCGGGAGACCGACTTCCGCGACACCGTCGTGACGCTGCTGATCGACAATTCCGGCTCGATGCGCGGCCGCCCGATCTCGATTGCAGCGATCAGCGCGGACATCCTCGCGCGCACGCTGGAGCGCTGCGGGGTGAAGACCGAGATCCTCGGTTTCACGACACGTGCGTGGAAGGGCGGTCAGAGTCGCGAGACGTGGCTCGCCGCTGGCCGTCCGCCGCAGCCGGGTCGCCTCAATGACATCCGCCACATCGTCTACAAGCGCGCCGACGAGCCGTGGCGCCGCGCGCGCAACTCGCTCGGTCTTATGATGCGCGAGGGGTTGCTGAAGGAGAATATCGATGGCGAGGCGCTGATGTGGGCGCACGCCCGGCTGGTTGCACGGCCCGAGGAACGCCGCATCCTGATGGTGATCAGCGACGGCGCGCCGGTCGACGATTCGACGCTCAGCGTGAACTCGGGCTCGTATCTCGAACGGCACCTCCGCCAGGTGATCGGCTGGATCGAGAGCAAGTCGCCGGTCGAGCTGGTCGCGATCGGCATCGGCCACGACGTCACCCGCTATTACGCGCGCGCGGTGACGATCATGGACGTCGAGCAGCTTGGCGGCACGATCATCGAACAGCTGGCCTCGCTGTTCGATACGGAATGAGCGGATCGTGATCGAAGTGCCAGCTGGCGGATTCCACGGACCCGTCAAGCGCTCGATCACGATTGCAGGCCACCAGACCTCGATCAGCCTCGAGCCCGTCTTCTGGCAGGCGCTCGAGGCCGTTGCTGTGCGGCTTTCCCTGCCATTGTCGGCACTCGTCGCCGAAATAGACGCGATCCGCATTGTTGCGGACGATCCACCAAACCTTGCTAGCGCGTTGAGAACATGGCTGTTCAATAATCCAGGTTGAGAATTACTCGCATTAGCGTTGACAGTGCGAACGACTCTCAATAGCGAGCCCCTCAAGAACAAAGGGGTTTGTCCATGTCGCTACCTTCGCCGCGCGCATCTTCGCCGCGTTCGTCCACCGTGCCGGCCTTCCTCGCTTTGTCGTGCGTCGGCGCGTTCGCGACCGCGCCGGCCTATGCCGCGGATGCCGACAAGTCAGCCGCGCCGGTGACCGATGCGCAGCAGCGCGAGGAGATCCTCGTCAATGGGCAGCGCCTGCATGACGAAGGCCCCAAGCAGGTCGCGCCGCTGGTCAACACGCCGCGTTCGGTGATCGTGCTGCCGAAGGAAGTGATCGAACAGACCGGGTCGAACAGCCTCGCCGATGCGCTGCGCACCGTTCCCGGCATCACGTTCGGTGCGGCCGAGGGCGGCAATCCGATCGGCGACCGCCCCTTCATCCGCGGCTTTGACAGCCAGGGCAGCATCTATGTCGATGGAGTCCGCGATCTCGCCGCGCAGACGCGCGAAGTGTTCGCGGTCGAGTCGGTCCAGATCGTTCGCGGCTCGGATTCGACGCTGGGCGGGCGCGGTTCGGCGGGCGGTACGATCAACATTCTGTCGCGCCTGCCGCAGCTCGACAATTTCGGATCGCTCGGCGCCAGCTATGGCGAGGCAGACTACAAACGCATCACCGGCGACGTGAACCTCAAGGTCTCCGATACCGCCGCGTTCCGGATCGAGGGGATGTGGCACGATCAGGACGTCGCCGGCCGCGATGCGATCTGGGCGAAGCGCTGGGGCATCGCGCCGTCGTTCGCGATCGGGCTCGGCACGCCGACCCGGCTGACCGCCAGTTTCTATCATATGGAGAGCAGCGAATTGCCGGACAGCGGCATTCCGTATCTCTACACGATCGCCAACCATCCGGGCGCCGGCAACGTCACGACCGAGCCTGCACTCGGCACTGTGACGACCGCCAGCGGCCAGACCGGCTACGTCTCGCGGAAGAACTTCTATGGCCTGGCGGCGCGCGACTTCCGCGATTCGACCACCAACCAGGCGACGATCCGCGTCGAGCATGATTTCGGCGGCATCACGCTGCGCAATACCGCACGCTACACGCACAGCGACCAGAGCTATATCTTCACACTGCCCGACGACAGCCAGGGCAATGTCTATGGCACGACCGCGACCGCCACGAGTGGGGTCAATCCGATTGCCGGCGGTACGAAGGTGACGGGTGGCGGCTATGTCTGGACGCGCGGCAATACGCGCTACGGCTATAGCGAAAGCATCGTCGACCAGACCGATCTGTACGGCAAGTTCAACACCGGCGGGATCGAGCACAGCTTCTCGCTGGGCACCGAAATCTCGTGGGAGAAGACGCGGCGCGGTACGTTCGTGTCGGCCAACGGCTCGACGATCAGCCCGCGCTGCGACACGGTCACGATCGCGCGCTCCTATTGCGTGAGCCTGTTCGACCCGAACCCGTATGCGCCGTGGGTCAATTACACGAGCGACACGTCGACGACCGCGACGCCGATCGTGAAGGGTGCGACCTCGGCCGAGACGCAGAACGACGCGAATACCAAGGCGGTTTACGCGTTCGATTCGATCACGCTGATGCCGGCGCTGATCTTGAACCTCGGCGCACGCTACGACCGGTTCCAGTCGACCGTCATCCTGCCCGGCGCCCAGCAGACGCGGATCAAGCGCGTCGACAATTTGTTCAACTGGCAGGCCGGCCTCGTGTTCAAGCCGACGTCGGAAACCAGCCTGTACGCAAGCTATGCGACCGCCGCGACGCCGCCTAACAGCCTGCTCGGCGAAGGCCGCGAGGACAATGCGATCACCGCCGCCGTGCTCAACCTGCTGCGCCCGCAAAAGACCAAGTCGTACGAGGTCGGTGCGAAGGCAAGCCTGTTCGGCGAAAAGCTTCAGCTTGGCGCGGCAGTGTTCCAGACCGATATCGCCAACGCGCGCGTGCTCGATGACAACAACACCGCGTCGTTCATCGGCGAGACGCGGATCCGTGGCGTCGAGTTCAACGTCAGCGGGACGATCCTGCCCGGCTGGACTGTGTTCGGCGGGTTCACGCATCTCGATCCGAAGATCATCGACGGCGGCTCGACGATCCTGACCGCGCCGGCGATCACGCGCACCGCGAACGGCGTCACCACCGTCATCCAGCCGGCCCGGACGATCGGCGTCGTGTCGGTCAATACCGGCAAGCAGGTCCCGCAGACGGCGAAGAACAGCTTCACCGCGACCACCAACGTCACCGTGACCAAGCGGCTCCAGATCGGCGGCACGGCTCTGTACATGGACGACCAGATCGGTGGCTATGCCGACAACCGCACCGCGACGCAGACTGCGGCCGGCGTCGTGTCGGTCAACCCGGCGACCAAGGTCCTGACGCGCAGCACCCCCGACTACTGGCGCTTCGATGCACGCGCGAGCTACAAGCTGACCGACAATGTCGACCTCAGCGTCAATGCGCAGAATTTGACGAACAAGACCTATTTCTCGCAGACCTATGCCAGCCACTATGCGACGCTGGCGGCCGGTCGCACGATCTTCGGCACGGTCAACCTGCGGTTCTGAGGATGATATGACGGCGATCGATACCCTCACGCCCGACGCCATCGCCGCGCGCCTCTCCGGAAGTCCGGAGGAGCGCGCGGCGTTCGTGCGCGAGGCAGCGGATGCGGGCGTTGCCGAGGCGCAGGCGGTCTACGGGCAGATGCTGCTCGACGGGGTTGGCGTTGCGGTGGACCGGCAGGCGGCGCTCGGCTGGTTCGTGAAGGCGGCGGCGCAGCATCATGTGATGGCACTCAACATGGTCGGGCGCTGCTACGATCTTGGTTGGGGTACCGCGGTCGACAAGGCGCGCGCGGCGGAATGCTACCGGATCGCCGCCGAGCGCGGGCTCGATTGGGCGATGTATAATTACGCGACGCTTCTCGCGCTGGGGGAGGGTGTCGCCGAAGACAAGCCGGCGGCATTGGCGTTGCTGGAGACGGTCGCGGGGATGGATTCGGGGCTCGCCAGTGCGAAGGCGATCAACTTCGTCGGCAGTTTTGCGGAAGACGGCTGGGCGTGCGAGCGCGATCTGGTGCGGGCTGCTGAATGCTATGCACGGGCAGCGGAGGGCGGCGATTTCCGCGGATGCTTCAATCACGCGCGGATGCTGGGCGCGGCGGGGGATGTCGACGCGGCGCTGGTCTGGTTGAAACAAGCCGGCGCGCGGGGCAACGCGGCGTTTCTGGGCAAGGCCGTAGCATGGCTGGCGGTTAGCGATATCCCCGCGTTCCGCGCTGCTGGCGTGGCCGCATTGCGCGAGGGCGCGGCATGTTGATCGCCGTTCCCGAGGTGCTCGATCCGGCGGAAGTGGCACGAGTGCGGAGCGTCATCGATGCGGCCGAATGGATCGACGGCAACGCGACGTCCGGCCAGCAATCCGCGCTCGCCAAGCGTAACGAGCAACTGCCCGAGGACTCCGCTGCGGCGCGCGAGGCGGGCGGCATGATCCTCGACGCGCTCGGACGGTCGGCGTTGTTCGTCGCCGCTGCGCTGCCCCTGAAAGTCTTCCCACCGCTGTTCAACCGCTACGCCGGCGGCCAGGATTTCGGCCTTCACGTCGACACCGCGATCCGGATCAAGCGCGGCTCCGACTTCCGCATCCGCAGCGACCTGTCGGCGACGCTCTTCCTCGCCGATCCCGACAGTTACGACGGCGGCGAACTCGTGATCGAGGACCAGTTCGGGCCGCAATCGGTCAAGCTGCCCGCCGGCCACATGGTGGTGTACCCAGCGTCCAGCCTGCACCGCGTCGCGCCGGTCACGCGCGGCGTACGCGTCGCGTCGTTCTTCTGGTTGCAGTCGATGGTCCGCGACGACGGCGCGCGACGGATCCTGTTCGATCTCGACCAGGGCGTGCAGGCAGTTGCAGCCGCACAAGGGCAGGGCGATCCGGCGACGGTGCGGCTGACGGGGGTGTACCATAACCTCCTGCGCCGCTGGGCCGATGTCTGAGCACGGCCCGTCATCCCGACGAAAGTCAGGACCCAGGATCACGGGCCTTACGCTGCTTGGCTCTGGGTCCTGACTTTCGGCAGGATGACGGGGAGGGGAAGGATGGACTTGCGTACGCCTGCCATGCCACGCTCCATGAACGGGGGAATTTACGATGGGCAAGATGGCGATGCGGCGAGCGTGGTTTCAGGTCCACAAGTGGATCGGGCTGATTCTCGCGATCCTGATCATTCCGTTGTCGCTCAGCGGCGCGGCGCTGGTGTGGCATGACGCGCTCGATCGAATCGTCGACCCGACGCGCTATGCGGTGTCGGGAACGACGGTGCTCAGCCCGGACGCCTATGTCGCGGCGGCGGCTACCCGGCTGACGTACGACGAGCGGATCGCGCAGCTGACGATGCCCGACGATGGCGGGCCGGTCGTCATTGCCGCCGCCGCCGGGACTGCATCCAAGCGGCCGGGACCGCCGCAGCGGACGATGGTGTATCTCGATCCGCCGACCGCGCGCGTGCTGGAGGTGTCGCCGTCGAACGGTGGGCTCGTGCGGTTTCTCCACGTGCTGCATGGTAGCTTGCAACTGCCCGGCGTCGGACGCTCGATCGTCGGCTGGATCGGCGTGGCGATGATGGTGTCGTGCTTCACCGGGCTCTGGCTGTGGTGGCCGACGGTCGGCAAATGGACGCGCGGGCTGCGGTTTCGGCGGCATCGCAACGTCGATACCAACCTGCATCATCTGTTCGGGTTCTGGATCGCGCTGCCGCTGTTTGTGCTGTCGCTGACCGGCGCGTGGATCTCGTTCCCGCAATTCTTCGGGAAGATTACCGGGGAGGCGTCGCGGCCTAGAGTTGGGCCCGATCGCGGCGCGATGATGCGCGCGAAACCGCTGGCTAAGCCCGCGCAGCCGCTCGACGTCGCGATCGGCAAGGCGCGCGCGCTGGCAGGTGGCGCGCCGCTCCGCAGTGTCGCATGGCCGACCGATCTTAGCGCCGACTGGACCGTGACGTTCGCGCGCGGGACGACGCCGGTCGGGGTGAAGATCGCCGACGACACCGGTGGCGCGACCGCGGCAGCCGCGCGGCCGCAGGGCGGCGTGGCGCGGTGGATGCGACGAATCCACGACGGCACCGACATGGGCGCGCTGTGGCAAGTGATCATTTTCCTTGGGGGGATATTGCCGGCGGTGCTGGCGGTGACCGGGGTGATCATGTGGTGGCGCGCGCGTGGGTGGAAGGCGGAACTGGCGGCGCGGCGGGCGGTCTAGTCCCTCGCCCCTCCGGGGAGAGGGAAGGAGGAGCTCTTGCGACGGAAGGGTGAGGGGCTGTTGGGATCCAGGTCCCGAGCCTCACGCCCCTCACCCTCCCACACGCAAACGCGCGCGGGCCCCTCCCTCTCCCCGCAGGGGAGAGGGGTAAGTTAGCGTCCCAGCAGCACCCGTGCCTGTCCGGCGATCTGCGCGAGCATCGCCGCATTCGGCACCGCCGCATGGCGCGCGCGATCGATTACCGCCTTGAACTGCGCCACGCGTGTTGCGTTCGCGGTTAGCCATTGGTCCACCGCACCCTGCGGATCCTGCGCGCCGCGGCGGGCGAGGAATTCGAGCCGTAGCTGCTGGAAATCTCGTGCGAGGCCGGCGATCAGCAGGCGCTCCCACGGATCGGTCGGGCTGATCCGCGCGGCGTTCGCCTGCGCCCAGTCGAGCCCGAGCGCCTGCCCCAGATGCGTGAACGCGCGCGTGAGGACCGCTTCGTCGAGCGTCATCCGTTCGCCGAGATCGGCCAGACCGACCGCGCCGTCCATCTCGAACAGGCGGACTACCTTGCGCACCAGATCGCCCGGCGCACCGACCGCTTCGAGCTGCCCCGCGATGCGGCTGCTCTGCGCGCTCGCCTCTTCGAGCAGCAACGCCGCGGTCTGGCTGTCTAGCTGCGTGATCCCCTTCGCCAGCCGCGCTAGTACGTCGCCGGGCACGGCGCCCGGTGCAGACACGCGCAACAGGTCGGCGATCTGCGAGCGGGTCGCGACGGCCACCTCGTCGAACAGCGCAATTCGCGCCGCCTCGGGCATCACCGCGGTCTCGATCTCCGCCCACAAGGCCGGCAGGTCGAACAGGCGCTCGGCGACAACGAACATCGCCGCGATATCGCCCATCGCCGCGCCTTCCTCTTCCGCCAGCTCGAACGGGTAGAGGATGCCAAGGCGGTTGACGATCCGATTGGCGAGCTTGGTCGCGACGATCTCGGGCCGCAGCCGATGCTCGTCGATCGCCGTCTCGAACCGCGCGCGCATCGCTGCGGGGAAGGCAGCGTGCAGGTCGGGCTTAAGCGCATCGTCCTTGGCGATATCGCCATGCTCGATCGCATCCTGCAACCCGAGCTTGGCGGTCGCGAGCAGTACCGCCAGCTCGGGCCGCGTGAGCCCCAGACCATCCTGGCCGCGACGCAGCAGGATGTCGTTCGACGCCAGCCCCTCGACCGCACGATCGAGCCGCCCGGTGCCCTCGAAGATCTCGATCACGCGGACATAGCTCGGCATCGCGACCGCGCCATCCGCCTCGGCGATCGACAGCGCCAGCGTCTGGAGGCGGTTGTCCTCCAGCACCAGATGCGCGACGTCGTCGGTCATGCTGGCGAGCAGCGTGTTGCGGTCCTCGTACTCCAACCGCCCCTCGATCATCTCGCGGTTGAGCGCGATCTTGATGTTGACCTCGTTATCCGAGCAGTCGACGCCCGCCGAATTGTCGATGAAGTCGGTATTGATCCGACCCCCGCGTGCCGAGAACGCGATACGCGCCGCCTGCGTGACGCCCAAATTCGCGCCTTCGCCGATCGCGATCACGCGCAGGTCCTCGGCGTTGACGCGCAACCGGTCGTTGGCCGGATCGCCGACCGCGACGTTCGCTTCCGATGCCGCCTTCACATAGGTGCCGATGCCGCCGAACCAGAGCAGGTCGGCCGGCGCCTTGAGGATCGCCGAGATCAGCGCACCCGGCTCCATCTCGCTCGCGGTCACACCGAGTGCAGCCTGCACCTCAGGCGACAGCTTGATGACCTTGTCGGTGCGCGCGAACACGCCGCCGCCCTTCGAGATCAGGCTGGCGTCGTAGTCCGCCCAGCTCGACCGCGGCAGCGCGAACATCCGGTTGCGCTCTTCCCAGCTGGTCGCCGGATCAGGATCGGGATCGAGGAAGATGTGGCGGTGATCGAACGCCGCGATGACCTTCAGCGTCTTCGACAACAGCATGCCGTTGCCGAACACGTCGCCCGACATGTCGCCGCAGCCGACAACGGTGATGCTCTCGCTCTGCACGTCGAGCCCGCGTTCGGCGAAGTGCCGCTGGACGCTCAGCCATGCGCCCTTGGCGGTGATCCCCATCGCCTTGTGATCGTACCCGACCGAGCCACCGGAGGCGAACGCGTCGCCGAGCCAATAGCCGCGTTCGAGCGCGAGCGCGTTCGCCACGTCGCTGAACGTTGCGGTGCCCTTGTCGGCGGCGACGACGAAATACGGATCCTCGCCGTCGAGGATCGTCACGCCGTCCGGATGGACGACCTTGCCCTCGACGATGTTGTCGGTGATCGACAGCAAGGTGCGGATGAAGATCCGGTAGCTCTCGGTGCCTTCGGCCAACCACGCGTCGCGGTTCGACGGGGCAGGGAGTTGCTTGGGATAGAAGCCACCCTTCGCGCCGGTCGGCACGATGACGGCGTTCTTGACGCGCTGCGCCTTCATCAGCCCGAGGATCTCGGTGCGGAAGTCGTCGCGACGGTCGGACCAGCGCAGGCCGCCGCGTGCGACCGGGCCGGCCCGCAGATGGATGCCTTCGACGCGGGGCGAATACACCCAGACTTCGCGCCACGGCACGGGCGCGGGGAGGCCCGGAATCAGATGGCTGTCGAGCTTGAACGCGAGCGCTTCCGACGCGGCCGGCGTGAACGCGTTGGTGCGTAGCGTTGCCGCGATCAGATTGCGATACGCGCGCAGAATACGGTCGTCGTCGATCGCCGTGACTGCGTCGAGCCCGGCTTCGATTGCCTGGTCCGCCTTGATCGCGTTGCCCGGGTGCTCCGGATGATGGACCGCGGTGAACCGCGCGATCAGAGCGGCCGCAACCTTCGGCGCACGCCGCAGCGCGTCGACCACGGTGGTCAGCCCGTACGGCAGCCCCGCCTGACGCAGATACCGGAACCACGCACGGAACAGCACGATCGCCTCGGGACGCATCCCGAGTTCGACGATCAGCCGGTTGAACGCATCGTTCTCGGCCGCGCCTTCGAGCACCGCCGCGATCGCGCCTTCGAGCACGGGCGCGTCGCTCTGCTGCGCCGCGTCGTTCGCCTCCAGCACGAAATCATGCACGAACGGCACGCTGTCATCGCGCAACCGCGTCGGCAGCTCGCCGATCACGCGGAAGCCGAAATTCTCCAGCACCGGGACCGCGTCCGACAACGGCAACGCACCGCCGAGCTTGTAGATCTTCAACTGCGGATCGGCGCCGGCTTCACCCGGTACGAGACGCACGCCACGCGCATCCGCATCGCCGAGCGCGGCGATGCGCTGGATATCCTCGGCGGCCTCGGCGGGCGTGCTGAGGTTGCGGTAGTTCTGCGGGAACGCCGCCGCCCATTTGAGCGCAAGACGCGCCGCACGCGGCGGTGGCAACGTCTCAACCAGTGCCGCCTCGACGTCCGACACCCAACCGCGCACCATCCGCTGCAACCGCAGCGCGAGCGGGGCGACGTCGGGCATCCGACCATCGCCGCGCAGATCGAGCGTGTAGCGGATCATCGCGACCTCGCCGTCCTCCAGCGCGATCGACCAGTTGAGCACGCTCGCATTCGCCGCTTCGGCCAGCATGTCGCCGATCGCGACGCGGCGGCTGGTGGTGACGTCGTCGCGCGGCAGCCAGACGAACCCGAACAAATGACGCCCGAGCGCCGATTCGACGAGCACCAGCGCGGGCCGCGGCCGATCCGCGAGGCTCATCGCGGTTAGCGCCAGATCCTCTAGCGCATCGGGCGCGAACGCAATCACGAGGTCGTGCGGCAATGCGGTGAACGCATGCGTCAGCGCCTTACCGGCATGACCACGCGGATCGAACCCGAACTTCGCCTTCATTGCGGCAAGACGCGTGCGCAATACCGGCACGTCGCGCGGCATCGCGGCCAGCGCGGCGCTGGTCCACAGCCCGCTGTAGATCGACAGCCCGGCGACGGTCGCGCCTTCCATCACCGGCACGACGACGAGGTCGAGCGGCACGGCGCGGTGGACGGTCGAAATCAAGTTCGACTTCAGCAACAACGGCGCGTCGTTGCCTGCCTCGAACCATTCAATCGCCAGTGCGCGCGAGGCTTCGGCGAGGATCGGCACGCGGTGTTCGTTGCGCGCAATACCCAGCGCGGCGTGGCCACTCCCGTCACGATGCCAGATCTGGTGCCCGAGCAACGTCAGATGGCCGCCCAGGAACCACTGCAACAGCGCCGCGCCTTCGCCCTCGGGCAGCTTGGCGATATCGTCGTCGAGCGCGGCTTGCATCGCACGCCAGTCGGTCACCGCCGCACGGACGTCGGCCAATACGGCGGTCAGATCCTCGATCAGCCCGCGACGGTCACGCGCATCGGCGCGCTCCATCTCCAGATAGATCATCGATTCGGGGCGGCCAGCGCCTTGCCCATCGGCGTCGATGGCGTGCAGCGTGCCATCGGGCGCGCGTGTCGTGCGGACGACGGGGTGGATGATTCGATCGACCGCGATGTCCTGCGCGCCGATCGCCGCAGCGATCGAATCGACCAGGAACGGCATGTCGTCGTTGACGATCGCAAGCCGCATCCGCCGCCGCGTGTCGTCCGCGCTGATCGGCTCGATCGCGATCGCCGGCGCACCGTCGTCGCGGTGCGCGGCGGTCGCGGCGACGAACGCCGCAGCCTGCGCGACCTCGCTCGCCCCGAAGTCCCTCAGTTCGCCCGGAAGGGCCCGTTCGGTCAACCGGCCCGCGAGGGTTTCGGTGAGCGTGTTCAACGATTGGTTCGCCATAGATCAGGGCCTATGCGCCCGCTATCCGCCTATCTCAACCCTTGTGGCAGGTGCGAAGGCGAATGCTGCGGCGCACCTAAGATGCGGCGTGTTCGGCGGCTGCGATCGCGACCAGATCGCCCTCGAAACCGCCGAGAAAGCTTGCAAAACCTCCTGCGGGTACCTGATGCCGTTGCGCGTGGCGCAGCACCGCCGCGAACGTCGCCAGCCGGGTCGCCTCGAAATTGACGCCGAAGACCAGCGTGACGATCTGCATCATGACGTCCGTCTGGCCAGGCAGGCAGGCGGCGGCGAACAGCGTGGCGAAATCGCCCTCGTCGTGCTCGGTCGACACCGCGAGATCATGCGCCCGACCCAGCGTCCGGTGCAGCGCCGCACGACTGCGCGCTTCGGCAGCCCGCACCTGCGCCGCACTCTCGCGCGCCATCGCCAGTTGCTCGCCGAGCGGACCGGCCAGCACATACTCGGCCGGCAAGGGATCATCCAGGACAAGCGCCGGAACGGGCGTCGGCTCGGCCGGCATGATATCGAACCCGCCGCTCGGACCATCGGCCCAGACCTGCGCGGCCGCACCCGAGACCCGTGGCGTGCCCTGAACCGCCGCATCCAGTTCGGCCGACAGCGCCGCCTGCAGATCGGCGTCCGCGAGTTCCTTCCAATTGATCACGCCGTAGATGAAGTCGATCGTCACCCCGCCCGATGCGAACGGCATCAGGATGCCGCGGTACAAGGTCGTCCGCCCCCGGCTGCTGACGAATTCCGCCTCGAAACCGATCGGCGCGCGATTGGCGATGATCTGGAGATAATGGTCGGTCAGCCGCGATAGCAGCGAGCGGCTCGGCACGTCGGCGATCGTCGCGATCGGCCCCTCGAGCCCGCATTCCTCGCGTAGCGCACGCCCGAGATACGCGATCCTAGGGTCGCCCATTCCGCGACTGAAATCGAGCAGCACGCTGTGCGGGCCGAAATCGGTGATCGTCTCGGGTTCGAGATCCGCGATCGACGGGTAGGGGCGGTCCTTCAGCAGCGACACCCAGTGGTTGTACGCGCGCACGTGCATCCGCCGCTCGTCGCCGCCGAGATCGAACATCACGTCGTTGACGCCAGCGTCGGTCGGGTGACGCGCATCGCTGGGCGTCCCGCGGTTCGTGCCGTCGAAATCGGAACTCCCGAAATCGGAACCCCCAGAACCCGAATTCCCGAAACCCGAACTCCCCGAACTCACTGCATCATATCCTCCGCGAGCGACCGGACCATCTGGACCGTCGCTGCGTTCGTTGTCCAGGCCGCGTACCGTATCCATGCCCAAGGGCCCCCGTTTTTCAGTCACGCTCTTGCACGCCGTTTGGTAAACGCCCGGTAAAGACGCAAACCGCTTGTCAGCCCGCAAATCCCTTGGTATTCGCCGCGACCTCGACCGGATACGTCCGTTGTCGGGCCGCTTTAGCTCAGCTGGTAGAGCATCGCATTCGTAATGCGGGGGTCACAGGTTCGAGTCCTGTAAGCGGCACCATCGACAACATGTTGAAATTGCTCACATTTTAAGATCTTCCCGCGTAATCGAGGATTTTTCGGCTCCGGTACGGTTCCGGTGCATTGCACCCGGCGCGAGCGTTTCGATCTCCGAAATGATGCTCTCCAGAGCGCGTACGACGCTGGGGAACTCGCCGATCGCGTAGACCTCGGTCTGGCTGCCGGCGCGGTGGCCCATGAAGCCCTCCAGATCCCATTTCTCGGCGCCGCGGTTGCGAACGAGCGTCGCCAGGCTGTGGCGCAGAACGTAGGGGCGCCACTCGCGGCCGTTGGGCATGTCGAGCTTCGTCAGCATCGTGTCCCAAGCGCGGTCCACATCCTGCACGGGGCGGCCGTGATAGTTCACCAGCCAGCCGCGGCCCGAACGCTCGACAGACTTGAGTGCCATGTACGTCGCGTATTCGGCGCGCAGCCAGCGATCGAGCAGCGGGAGTACAGGTAGCAGCGCCCGATGCTTTTTGTTCTGCGTCCGACCCTGCGGGTTCAGGTCGATCGTTGGCGCGCCGGGCCACCATTGCTGGCGTTCGGGGACAACGCTAATCTCCACCACTGCGCCCGGTCGCGCGATCGTGCAGACTGAGGCGACAAGGAATGCGTGGAGCGAGCCGCGCTGGCGATCGGGTTCCGCCGCGTAGGCGAACATCTTCGCCAGTTCCTCAACGCCGATTCGCGTGCGGCGCTGGCGCTGCACTTGGCGGGCGGGAAGGGGCTTATAGATCGGACGCTTGTCGGAGCGCGGCGGCTCGGCGTTGGCGGCGTGGTTCAGGACCGCGATCAGCTGCGCGATCGATGCCTCGGTCGCGGCCGGCGAGCGGATACGCGATACCGTCACCTCGCCTTTGCCGTTGCGCCATTCGACCGGCTGCAACCGCGACCAAGCCCGAAACGCGTGGACGAAGACTGACGAGCAGGCGGCAGCGCAGCTGGTCGCGTGTCCAAATCGGCCTTCCGCCCCCAGTGCCTGCTCGGCGTCGAGGAACCCCACGACGTGCGCTAGGCGCCCGGCGATCGTGTCCGCCGACACACGCGTGTCGCCCCACTCGATTTTATAGTCGGCGATGGCGTCGGTCAGCAGATAGGTCTGCGCCTGCGCCAGCGACTGGCCGCAGGCGTGGCAAAAGGCCGGGGCCTCGCCCTTGTCGGCAAGATAAAGCTTGTCGAGTGCGAGGATCGCCGCGGCTTCGTCTACCGTACCCGTCGACGAGCTGCGCTCGCGTCGCGTGGCGGAATCGTACCACCAGACATAGAAATTGGGGGTCCGCAGGGTTCCGTCTGCTCGTTCGTCATGAGCGAGCCAGTATTTACCCCGTTGATAGACCGGCGGATTGCGTCGCGACATTGTGTTCGTTCTTTCAAATAGTCGGATTTGGCGCGATGCGTCATGTCGAAGAGGCCAAGACTGCCGAGCAGGTCGAGGTCGGCGGACTCCAGCCGGATGCCCTTTCCAAGCTCGGCAGCGCGGGCGAGCTTTTGGTCGAGTCTGACGATCGAGGGGGCCGTCATTGCATCACCTCGCGAAGCTTGCGCCAGTGAGCGAGGAGTCGCTCATCGCGCGAATCCGACGCGGCAGCAGCGTCCGTAAGTTTGGCGTCGGATGCGCCACCTTCCCCACTTATGTTGAAGGACGGTGCACGGATCGGGATGCACAGTTCGGCGACCAGCCGGCCTTTGCTGGGCAATGAGGTGGATCTCTCGAACCCCAACATCCCGATCGCGATCGGAAAACTCACCGGTTCCCACCTTTGGGAACAGGCCGCTAAGTGTGTCGATGGTTCGGGTCGCCGTCTTTGGCTGGGAGTTGCGCGGATCATCATGCTTTTTCCTGCGAGACGATCGAGCTCCCGGCCAGCCGGCACTCTTGTAGAAATGCTTTCTACAAGAGTGCCGGCTGGCCGGGAGCTCGCTGAGCGCACCGTGGCAGATGGCCTCTCCTTGGCGCGCGATGGCTAAGACGATGACGCCAAGCGCATGCTCGTGTGCCCGACTTGCGAGGCGGCGAACGTCCATCGTTTGGAATGCGGCGACCAGCGGCGAAGTGCTCACGTTTGTCCGGGATAAGCGGAGCTTGGTCGTCAACGCCGCAAGAGCGGGCGCGGAAGGCGCTCTCATCTGAGCCCTGGCAAAATTCGCGAGATGCCCGCGGCAAGCTTGCTATCGGTGGAGGAAGGGCAATGGACGGCATCGTGTCCCGTGGCTGCGGTGATGAATCGTGCCAGCGCGAGTTTTGAATGGGTGCGATCGGTATTGGCCAGCGACGCGGCTGGCATTAAGGCCTGAACAGCCATTATCGATCTCCCTTAAGATCGGTTTTGGTTAGAGCCGTCGCGTGGTGTAGGAGCCTTGCGTCGGCTCGCCTTTAGTGGCACCGTAATATGATCATGTCAATTAACGGCACCGCAAAAAAGAGGGGACGCCCTGCCACGGGCTTAGGCGTCTCGATCAACGTTCGCCTACAGCCGGAGCAGCTGGCAGCGCTCGACGACTGGATTGATCTGCACGAACCGCGGCCTTCGCGACCGGAAGCTATCCGCCTTATCGTTCGCGAGAAGCTGGCGACGTAGGTTTGCTCCGATGAAGCGTAAGCAAGAAGTGGCGAAGGGGCTATCGTAGCGCCCGACTCAATAAGAGATAAAGGATCGGAGCGATGCTTTGTAGCATGCTTCAAGCGTGAACATTGCCTACCCAAGGACTACACAAGAAGCGTCAGAATGGAGGTCGTAGCGATTCCTATCATAAAGGGGTAGCCTCTTATCGACGAAACCCACACGACGAACAGATGGCGTATTAGTCTGGAATCCGATCTGCCTAACCGCCACCTACGGGTTCGTTTATCCCGGGCTCGTACTGCAGCCACATTAAAATTGGTGGAAACCGGACTGTCCGGTTTGGAGCAGTGGAATCGGCTAAGCCGCCGTTCGTTCACCATTCAGATGGTGCAGGACCTGCGTATCCGCGAAGTCGAGGCTCAGCGCACCCTTTTACGTTCGCGGCGCCGCAGCGGTGGTGACGGTCGTACGCGCGAGCGGCGCGGTGCGGAGGTGCCTGGGTGCTCGCTTTGACAGCGGCGCAACAGGGTTGGCAGCAGCTGGAACCATCGAGGACACCACCCGGTGATGGGCATGATGCGCATCACCTTGCTCCTATTGACAGGCGTGCTCTATTCATTCGACGGGCGAGCCGATGCTACGGGCATGCCGGAGACGGCAGCAACCCGCTTCGCAGATCTGGGAACCATCCGCCGGCCCTACTCAGGTGCCAATTTTGCCCGGCAAGGTACCGGAGGCGCTGCAGAATCCTAACCAATCACCAAGGAGCGATCCTTAAAATTCCGCTTCTTTCTGACGACCATACGCTGCTGGGTCGCAATAACAGGTAATCTCCCGACTACCGCCGACGAACGCGAAGATTGAGGGCTCAATAGCAGTTTCAGGTTCGTTCGGGCGCGCGACACCCTGCTTTTTACCGTCCCGACTGGAGACCCAATCCGGTCGGCAGCCTCATCGGGTGTCATTCCGGCAATAGCGACGAGATGGAGTGCTTGCCGCTGCCCTTCCGGTAATAATGCCATCGCCGCCGTTACTTTCGCAAGGTCGACTACATTGTCTTGGTTGCTACCGGTGGCAATGATAGCTTGCGACGAAACTTCGTCATATGGCCCATGGAATCGGTCGCGACGGCGTGCGGAGAAAAACAGGTTGCGCATAATCGTGAAGGTCCATGCGCTCAGGCTTGTGTCCGGGACGAACTGCGCCCGCGCTTTCCATGCGCGCAGCAGCGTCTCCTGCACCAGATCTTCCGCCGCATCGGCATTCTGTGCGAGCGACCGGGCGTAGCGCTGTAACCGCGGGCTGATTGCGATCAACGACGACTCGAACGTCGCGCTCGCAGCGGCAACGCTGCTGGCAATGGACACGGGCAAAGAACTTTGCATATCGGTAGTTGCAGAAGCCATGGATGACCTGTGATATCGACGCATAACCGGACAATGTGTCCGGTATATGATGAGTGATAAAACCGGCGCCCACCAATGGTTCCCAATTTCTGGAATAAATGTGGCAAATGGCAGGAGACAATCTTGGTAGGCTCGAAGTGACGAAGTTGACTCATTCCTGTCGCGAAGGCTCGCCGTTCGATGCGGCGTGATGCGAAGGTGCGGCGAGACGCGCTGATCGCTGCGGGCGCAGAGATCTTTACCGAGCGTGGCTATAAGGTCCCGCTTGACGAAGTTGCCACGCGCGCGGGAGTCGGCCGGGGTACCTTGTATCGTAACTTCAAAGACCGCGAAGCTCTTGCGCTGGCGATATTCGAGTCGGAGATAGAACGCATCCAGCAGACCGTGGCGGCAGGGCATGATCTGCGGAAGTCGATGATAGACGTTGCGCTGGTAACCGCCCGCGGCACTTCCCTGTACGCCCGTATCGCGGCGGATCTGGTTGCCGATACCGCGAACATGGCGGCCTTCAGAGCATTGGGTGATCGATTGGCGCAGGCGTTGGCGCCACTGGCGGATCGCGCGAGAGCGAGCGGCGATGTGGGCAGCGACACAGACGGATGGAAACTGAGCATCGCGCTGCGCATGGTGAGCAATGTTTACCATGATTTTGACGATGAGGCGGTGGCGTTACGCAATCTGAACGATGCGCTGGACCTTCTGCTCGACGGACTCCGTCCTCGCTGACGTAAACGGACATCTTGTCCGCTTGCGGAAAATGTCTTAAGTAGCCCTCGACACCGGCATCCGGCCCGGCCGGAGCAGCGACGAGGCAGACCGTGACAGAGCATGAAGACGCGCACCGCGAGCCGGACGCTACGCTTGGCGAGGATGCGAGCGCGCAGCATGACGACGAAGGCGCGAAGAAAGGCCTGAGCCTGGGCGCGAAGATCATTCTGACCGTGCTGGGCCTGGCGGTGTTGGTCGTCGGGGTCATCTGGTACCTGCGGTACGAATCAACCGGGAAATATCTGCAAGATACCAACGACGCGCAGGTTATGGCCGACATGGTAACGGTGTCGCCGCGGGTTGCAGGCTATGTTGCCGAGGTGCTGGTGCGCGATCATCAGGATGTGACGGCCGGACAGCCGCTCGCGCGCATCGATTCCCGCAGCTCAGAGGCGCAAGCAGCTCAGGCCAAAGCGCAGATCGCCGTGGCTGCAGCTCAGGCGGACAACGCTCGTGCGCAGATCCGCGAGCAATATGCGACGATCGATCAGGCCCGCGCCCAATTGGCGGCGGCGCGCTCCAAGGCGGCCTATGACGCTGGGGAGGTCGCCCGGTATCGGCCGCTTGCGGCGTCGGGTGCGGAGAGCCGGCAGCAATTGGTTCAACTCGAAGCGACCGCGCGTCAATCCGCTGAGGATGCGCGCGCGCAGGCGGCCGCTTTGACGATGCAGCAGCGCCGCGTGGCATCGATCCAGTCCCAGGTGCGACAGGGTACCGCGCAGGGGCAGGCGGCGCGCGCGCAGCTCGACGCGGCCGATGTCGACGTCGGCGCGACGCTGATCCGCGCGGCTACCGCCGGCCGGATTGGCGACAAGACCGTCACGGTCGGCCAATATGTCCAGGCTGGAACGCGGCTCATGTCGATCGTGCCGCTCGACCGAATGTATATCACGGCCAATTTCAAGGAGACGCAGCTTGCACTGATGCGGCCGGGCCAGCCGGTCTCGATCGAGGTCGATGCCATCGACGGGATCGCGCTGAAGGGCAGGGTCGAGAGCGTATCGCCGGGGACCGGGGCGCAATTCTCGTTACTGCCGCCGCAGAACGCGACAGGCAACTTCACCAAGATCACGCAGCGTGTGCCGGTGCGTATCTCGATCGAAGCGTCTCCCTCCGCCAAGCGCCTGCTCGTGCCGGGTCTCTCGGTCGTCGTGACGGTCGATACGATCGGTGCCAAGGGTGAGCTCGACCGGATCCGCGACCAGCAAAAGCAGCTCGACCGCAAGGACCGCTGAGGTGACCAGCGCGGTATCCGCTCCATCCGTCGCTCGCGCGGGCGGTCGTTCGGACGAACGCGCCGACCTGTCGGCCTGGCTCGCCGTGGCGGCGGGCACGCTCGGCGCGTTCATGGCAACGCTCGACATCTCGATCGTCAATTCGTCGCTGCCGACGATCCAGGGAGAGATCGGGGCCAGCGGCACCGAGGGGACGTGGATCGCCACAGCCTATCTCGTATCGGAGATCATCATTATCCCGATGGCGGCATGGCTGGAACGGATGCTGGGACTGCGCACGTTCCTGCTCATCGCGGCGGGCTTGTTCACTGCGTTCTCGGTGATCTGCGGTGTTTCTACGTCGCTAGGGATGATGATTGTCGGACGCGTGGGACAGGGCTTCACGGGCGGCGCGATGATCCCGACGGCGCAGGCGATTATCGCGCAACGTCTGCCGCGATCGCAGCAATCCGTCGGCGTCGCCGCATTCGGCGCGACCGCTATTCTAGGGCCAGTCCTCGGGCCGCTGATCGGTGGTTGGCTGACCGAGAATATAAGTTGGCATTACGCCTTCTTCATCAACGTACCGATCTGCGCCGTGCTCGTTACGCTCCTGCTGATCGGTTTGCCGCACGAGAAGGCCAAGCTGCATCTGTTCGGTGAGGCGGACTGGAAGGGCATCGCCGGCCTGGCGCTGGGCTTGGGAGGCCTTACCGTGTTTCTCGAAGACGGCCAGCGCGAGCAATGGTTCGATTCCGGCATGATCCGGGCGATGTTTGCGACAACGCTGATCGGCTTTGCGCTCCTGTTCTGGGGGCAGGCAACCGCGAAGCGCCCGATCATCAAGCTCAAGCTGCTGCTCGATCGGCAATTCGGCTCGGTGGCGCTGATGGGCGTCGTGCTCGGCATCGTGCTGTACGGCACCGCCTATGCGATCCCGCAGTTTCTGTCGTCGGTCGCCAATTACAACGCGCTCCAGTCCGGCAAGGTGGTGCTTCTGTCGGGCGTGCCAAGCCTTTTGATGATGGCGATCGTGCCGCTGATGTTGAGCCGGGTCGATATCCGGCTCGCGGTCGGAGCCGGACTGGCCATCATGGGGGCCTCTGCGTTGATGGACGCGAACCTGACGTTGTCGTCGTCGGGCGGCGACTTTACCATCAGTCAGTTGATGCGCGGCGTAGGCCAGATCCTGGGCATGCTCTTTCTCAGCCAGGCGGTCGTGCGCGCAGTGCCGCCCGACGATGCCGGCGATGCTTCCGGCCTTTTCAATGCGATGCGCAACCTTGGCGGGAGCTTCGCACTCGCGGGCATCTCGATCTTGCAGGAGCAGCGGACATGGCTGCATTCGCGTCGGATTGAGGAGTCGCTGAACGCCAATGGCCCAGCGGTGCAGGACTTTGTCGGTGGATTGTCGCGCCAGTTGGGTGACACGTCGACTGCACTCCGCATCCTCGGCCAACAGGTTCAGGGCCAGGCGGCCATCATGGCCTATAACGACATTTTCTGGATCATGGGCCTCGGTACGCTCGCCGCATTGCCCCTCGTCCTGTTCCTGAAGCCCCTGCCAAAGGACGCCGAACCGGCGATGGTGCATTGATGCGGTATTCCCTGCCTTTTCTGGTTTCCCTCGTGACCAGCATTGCGCTGACGGGGTGTACCGTCGGCCCCGATTATAGCGGGCGCCCCGCCGTCGCGGCGGACGCCATCGCCCGTGGCACCTTTGTGCGGGCGCAGGACACGATGCTGATGGCATCACCGGGTCTCGCCCGTTGGTGGGAGACGCTGGCCGATCCAACCCTGAACGTGCTGGTCGACGATGCGCTGGCGCATAGCCCTTCGATCGAAGAGGCAACCGCGCGCATCCGGGAGGCGCAAGCCGAACTCAAACAGCAGCGCGCGTCGCAACTGCCCAGCGTCAGCGCGAACGCCACATATCTTCACGCGGCGCTGCCGGGAGTCGGGATCGGTCAGAGCAGTAGCGCCGATACGGCTGCATCGGGCGGATCGAACACCCTCGATTTTTACAATCTTGGACTCAATGCATCGTGGGAACCCGATCTGTTCGGTGGCGGGCGGCGAGGGGTCGAGCAGTCACGCGCGACGATCGACGCGCGCGGCGCCGATCTAGCGGATACGCAGGTGACGCTGTCCGCTCAGGTTGCTCAGGCCTATGTCAATCTGCGCGATGTGCAGGCAAGGATCCGGCTGAACGCCGCGTCGACAACCCTGCAACGACGCCAGGTCGAACTGGCGCAGGTGCGCTATGCGGGGGGCACCGTCTCGCTGCTCGCCGTCGAGCGGTTGCGCAATCAACTGGAAAGCACGCAGGCCAACGCGATACCGCTCGGCACGCAGCGTGATGAATATCTGAACCAGCTTGCGGTGCTGACGGGGCGGACGCCCGGTGCGCTCGACGCAACGCTTGCGCCGGTCGTCGCCGTGCCGCTGCCGCCTGCGCAGGTTGCGATCGGCAACCCGGCCGCGCTGATCGCGCATCGGCCAGACATCCGTTCGGCCGAACGCCAGCTGGCAGCAAGCACCGCCGCGATCGGCGTCTACAAGGCGAAGGAGCTCCCGGGGATCCGCTTCCTAGGTATTCTAGGACTTGGCGGCACCAGCCCCGGCGATGTTTTCGATACCGGCAATCTGACCACGCTGCTCGCGCCATCGCTGAGTTGGTCCTTCCTCGATTTCGGTAAGAACCGTGCAGCGACCAGGGCGTCGGAGGCGCGACGTGATGGAGCCGATGCCAAGTATCGCCGCACCGTGCTGGCGGCATTGCAGGATGCGGAGAATGCGCTGTCCGGCTTTGGCAACACGCGTGCGCAATTGCGGCAACTGGTTCTCGCTGAGGCGACTGCGATGCGGTCCGAGCGGCTCAACGCGCAGCGTGTTCAGGCGGGGACAAGTTCGGTCATCGATCAGCTCGATATCGAGCGTCAGCGCCTTGCAGCAACGATCGCGGTACAGCAGTCGCGTGCGCAGCTTTCGCTCAGCTATATCGCGGTCAACAAGGCACTGGGACTGGGATGGTCTGAACCAGCCGGGGCCGCGCGGTGACCGGGCCGAGACGTCACGCTTCAAGCCGCCTGGTATCGCTCAAGCTCGCCTTGGCGGATGCACGATCAGACGGCGGGCAGGACATGCGATCATGAGCATCGCTGCGGCGTTCGAATTGCACGATCGCGACGGTCGGCGCTCGTTGGTCCTGCATGGCGACTGGATCACCATGCGGCTCAACGACGCCGCGGACCGGCTAAGGCGCGATATCACGGGCATGACTGACGATGTCGAGGTCGATATCGACGTTGAAGACCTAGGCCGTCTGGATACTGCGGGCGCGTACGCGATCGTCCGGGCGCTGGGGTTGGTCCGTAAGGTTCACCTCCCGCAATCGCTCCGACCGGACCTCGCGACACTTGCCGATCTCATCAGTCCTGCGCTTGAAGAGCCTCCCCTGGCTGCGCCGCGCGCCGGTGGACTCAGGCAGATTTTCGATCGGATCGGGCGCGCGACGATCGGTATCGGGCAAACCGCCTACCGCAATCAGACATTCTTCGGACAACTCGTGGTTGCCCTCGGCCGAACACTGGTCCGTCCTCACCGGCTGCGCCTTACGCCGTTCGTCGCCACGATCGAACAGGCCGGACTGGGTGGTCTGCCGATCGCCGCGATCATGACGTTCTTTATCGGGGCCGTGCTCGCGCTCGTCGGCAGTACCATGCTCCAGTCGCTCGGCGTGGCGGTCTATTCGGTCGAGCTGGTCGGCATCGGTATCCTGCGCGAGTTCGGACCGGTGATCGCTGCAATACTGTTCGCCGGACGATCCGCGTCGGCTTTCACCGCGCAGCTCGGGTCGATGCGGATGAACCACGAAATCGACGCGATGCGGGTGATGGGGGTCGATATTTTCGACGCTCTGGTCGTGCCCCGCGTTCTGGCGGCGCTGCTGATGCTGCCGCTGATGACACTGGTTGCGGACCTCGGCGGTATCGTCGGTGGCATGCTGGTGGCGCGAACGATGATGGGGATCGAACCAAGCTTCTTCTTTCAGCGGCTCGTGGATGCCGTCGGTGCCCAGCAATTCTGGGTCGGCATGGTCAAGGTCCCGGTATTTGCGCTTGCGATTGCAACGACCGGCTGCCGCCAGGGGCTCGAAGTGAAGGACGACGTCGAGAGCCTGGGCGCCAACGTGACCGGATCCGTCGTCCAATCGATCTTCCTGATCATCATGTTCGACGCTCTGTTCGCGGTCCTCTTCAAGCAGGCCGGACTGTGACGACGGCCCCGCCAGCATCCTCCGATGGGCACGACGACGTCGTCGTTCGCGTCCGTGGCCTGCGCACGGCGTTCGGTAAGGCCGTCATCCACGACAACCTCGATCTCGACGTGAGGCGCGGCGAGATCATTGGTCTAGTCGGTGGATCGGGAACGGGGAAATCCGTCCTTCTCGAAACGATCCTCGGGCTGAAGACCCCCGATGCAGGGAAGGTCGAAGTGCTTGGCTATGACATTCACGACGATGTCGGTCGCCTTGCCGTGGTCAGTCGGATCGGCGTGATGTTTCAGAACGGCGCGCTGTTTTCATCGCTGACGGTGCGGGAGAATGTCGAGGCACCGCTGATCGAGCATACCCGGTTCCCCGCCGACTTCATATGCGGCCTTGCCGAACTGAAGATCCGTCTCGCCGGGCTGCCGGACGATGCCGGTCTCAAGAAACCGTCCGAACTGTCCGGCGGCATGCGCAAGCGCGCAGGCGTCGCGCGGGCGATCGCGCTGGATCCCGAGCTTCTCTTCCTCGACGAACCGACCGCCGGGCTCGATCCGATCGGCGCCGCGGAATTCGATGACCTTATCCGCAGGCTTCGCGATGCGCTGGGCCTCACCGTGCTGATGGTCACGCACGATCTCGACTCGCTGTATGCGATCTGTGACCGTGTGGCGGTACTCGCCGACCGGAAGGTTGCTGCGATCGATACGGTCGCAAGGCTCGAAAAGTCTGACCACCCCTGGATCAAATCATATTTCGGCGGCCCTCGCGGGCGCGCCGTGCAGGAGAAGATCGACTAATGGAACGCCATGCGAATTACGCGTTGGTCGGCGTGCTGACCACGTTTCTCCTGATTGGTGGCATCGTCTTCGTCCTGTGGCTCGGGAACTTCCAGGCCGGCGACAAGAAGGACCCGTACCGCATTATTTTCCAGGGCCCGGTCCGCGGCGTCGGCAAGGGCGGGGATGTGCAATTCAACGGCATCAAGGTCGGTGAGGTCACCAACGTTCGGCTTGCGCCCCAGGATGCCAACAAGATCCTGGTGGATGTCGAGATCGATCACAATACACCGGTGCGGACGGACTCGCTCGGCAGCACGGAAATGCAGGGTATCTCGGGATTGAACGCGGTTTCGATCAGCGCAGGGTCGACCCGGATGCCGCTGTTGCGCGACGTTTCCAAGGACAAGGTCCCTATCATTCCGTCGAAACCCAACGCGCTGGCCTCGTTGTTGCAGAGCGGCGGGCAGATGGTCGAAAGCGCGACGACCGCGCTCGATCGGGTAAACTCGCTGCTGACTGATCGTAACATCGCCAATCTGTCCGGGGCGATAAACGACCTCAAGCAGACTACGGGCGCACTCGCGGCCAACCGCGCGATGTTCGGCAATGCCGCATCCGCGATCGCAAAGCTTGATGCCACCGCGGGCGATGCACGGGTCACTATGGGCAGCGTGCGGTCGCTGGTCGAGGGCGACGGCAAACGCGCGGTCGCCAACACCGCCGATGCCGCAGCCGAACTCAAGGCGACACTGGCAGAGGCGCGTACCATGCTTTCGACTTTGGCCGTGCAGGGCAAGACGGTAGGATCGTCGACGCTCCCGCAGATTACCGACACGATGCGCAGCCTTCAGGAAACCTCAGACGATCTCGACACGCTGGTCCGGAGTATCCGACAGGATCCGCGCGGAACGCTGCTGAAGAGATCGAGCCGGGAACGGGAACTCCAGAAATGACTTATCGAGCTACATCACGTGCGACCCTGGCGATTGCTGCGGCGCTGTCCCTGACCGGATGCGTCGGTGCCTTGCTGGGGGGCGGCAAACCCGACACGCTGTATCGGTTCGGACCAGTGGCGGCGGGGACGGTCCCTCAAGCCACCCCAGCGCCACGCCGGACTTTGGCGTTGCCGGTGCCGCAATTTTCACCCGCAACTGCCGGCGACCGAATCCTGACCACGCAGGGTAGTGAGATATCCTACATCAAAGGCGTTCGCTGGGTATCGCCCGCACCAACCCTTTACGCGGCCGCGCTGGACGCCACCGTCGCGACACGCGCACCCGACATCGCGGTCGCCACGCGTGCGTCCGGGGCGGCCACCGCCATCCTGACGGTTTCGGTCAACAGGTTCGAGGCCAGCTATCCGGGCGCCGGCGCAGGCGCGCCGGTGATCCATGTCGACGGCGTGGCATTCCTTGCTGATCGCGCAACGAATACCATCGTGGGACGACTGCAATTCTCGGGAACGGCGCCCGCCACTGCCGATACCGGTCCAGCCATCGCTGCCGCGTTCGATGCCGCTACGATGCAGAGTGTCACGCAGATCGTCGACTGGGCCAACGTGACGATCCCCGTTGCAAGTAGGTGACGGGACATCCCAACGCGCCTGATGAAATGAGGATACCGGCCTTTTTCGGTCATAACGGCACGTCGATGAAGGCACCGGCCGTTGCGGCAGCGCCCGCTCGACTGCGGGTTACATAAGCTTGATACCCGCGGTTTACCAAGATGAACGAAAGGCCGCAGTTGGGAAGCGGCAAACAGGTCCTGAATGACCGGGAATGGGTCCTCCCAGCAACTGAGCGGTCGATGACAGCATTATTCAGCGTCAGCGGCTTCCTGACAGGCGCCGCCTTCCAGTTTTCTGTCGGCCTCTCAGCGTCGGGAACCCACCCACACTCTGGCCGACGGCGCATCAACCAAGACCGGTAGGAAAACAACGGCTTGAAGCTACAGCCCAAGTTCCTCCAGCCCCGGATGATCCTCGGGCCGTGGCCCGAGCGGCCAGTGGAACAGTCGCCCCTTTTCGGAAATCGGAACGTCGTTAATGCTCGCCATCCGGCGCGCCATCAGGCCATCGAGCGTGAATTTCCAATTCTCATTGCCGTAGGAGCGATGCCACGCGCCGGCATCGTCATGCCACTCATAGGCGAAGCGCACGGCAATTCGATCGCCGTCATGCGCCCACAGGCCCTTGATAAGCCGATACTCGTGCTCGCAACGCCACTTTGCGGTTAGGAAGGTGACGATAGAATCCCGCCCCCGAAGGAAATCAGACCGGTTTCGCCACTGGCTGTCCTCGGTATAGGCGAGCGCGACCCGCGCTGGATCGCGGCTGTTCCAGCCGTCCTCGGCGGCGCGGACCTTTAGCGACGCAGTCTCATGGGTGAAGGGAGGGAGGGGCAGTCGTGGCATCGAACGGATCCTTTCAGTCAAAGGGCGTGGCAAACTCCAGACGGATCCCGCCCGGAATGAGGATCAGGAAGTGGCGCGCCGTTGATCCGGGACGGATGGCGCCCGGCGCTGCGTCGACCACGACTTCTGGATGCGCCGTCACGGCGGCCCACGCCGCTGCCAGTGCAGCATCGTCGGCGACCGAGAGCGAGAGATGATGGAGACCGATATTGGCGCGCCGGTCAAAGGCGCGGGCCGTCACGGGGTCGGCCGCGCGCCACAAGGTCAGCAGGATTGTGCCGTCCGATACGAAGATAGCAGGATAGTCGGGCACGCCGCCTACTTCATCGAATCCGAGCGTGTCGCAGAAGAAGGCGCGTGCCTGATCGAGGTTGGGCACGGTTAGCCCGACATGGTGGACGCCGCGTGTGAGTTTGCTGGTCATGATGCTCCCCGTTCAAGTTGAGCGATGTGCGCTCGAAGCACCGCAATCTCGTCAATGAGCGGCTGGGAAGTGCGGCGCACTTCCGCCTCGGTGAAACGCGGCGTGATATGCTGCGGGCAGTTCCAGTCGAACCCGACGACATCGATCAGAAAGCCACGCTCCGGCTCGGCCGCGTAGCCGGACGGCATGAGCGCTGCGATGACGGCGGGGTCTTTGCTCACGTGGGCATGGCCGATGATCTTGAGGCGCCGGCGGTTCGGATAGTCCATTAAGAACAGCGCAACCCGGTCGTCGGCCGCAATATGCGCGACGGAGAGATATTGTCGGTTGCCGCGAAAGTCGGCGAACCCGAAACAATTGCCCCCGAGGTGTCGGACGAAGCCGGTTGCCCCGCCGCGATGCTGGACATAGGGCCAGCCATCTTCGGACGTGCTCGCCAGGTAAAAGCTGTCGCGGGCGGCGATGAACGCAAGTTCTTTGGCCGTAATCCGGTCGACCGTCTCCGCGCCGGCTTCCATGCGTGCGTAGGACGCTCGCGACCCCGCTGCTTCTTGCAGCGCGCGAGCGCGTGGTCCGAAAAGGGTGTGGAGATATGCCTGCGCCATGGCCACGAGGATGGCGAGTTGCCCGCGATGTGATAATTCGCAATTACTGATACGGACTATTGCGATACGGGGAATAATGGACCGCTTCGAGAGCCTTTCCGTTTTTGTCGCGGTGGCAGAGCAGCGCGGCTTCGCGGCTGCGGCACGCGTCCTCAATCTGTCGCCTCCTGCCGTGACCCGTGCGGTCGCGGCGCTGGAGCGGCATCTGGGCGTGACGCTGTTCCACCGCTCGACGCGAGCGGTGTCCCTGACGGACGACGGGGCAAGCCTGCTCGATCGGGCGCGGCGCATACTCGCGGACATTCGCGAGGCGGAGCAGATCGCCATGGGCGGTCGCTCGGTTCCCCGGGGGCAGCTCTACGTAACTGCGCCGGTCATATTCGGGCGGCTGCATGTGTTGCCGGTCATCAGCGCGCTGCTGGCCAGCCACACCGGCCTCAACGCGCGCATGATGCTGCTCGATCGTAATGTCCGCATCGTCGAGGAGGGTGTCGATGTGGCGGTGCGGATCGGGACGCTGGCGGACAGCACGCTGCGCACCGTGACGATCGGTTCGGTCCGTCAGACCATCGTGGCAAGCCCGGGCTATCTTGCCGAACATGGCTTGCCCATCGATCATGGCGACCTGGCCCAGCATCGGTGTATCATGGGTAGTGGTGTGCGCGCCGGCACCCGATGGTCGTTTGGCGCGCGCGGCGAGAGGCTGTTGGAAATCGTCCCCCGCCTGACCGTCAACGGCATCGATGCGATCCTCGCTGCTGCGGAAGCAGGCGTCGGCCTTGCCAATGTACTGAGTTACCAGTCGGCCGCGCATATCGCGAGCGGGCGACTCATTGAGGTTTTGGCCGATCATGCTCCGTCCGCCATGCCGGTAAGCCTGCTCTATGATCCCGGTCGAGCCGCTATGCCCGCGGTCAGGGTGTTCATCGACGCGATGCGGGAACAGGGGCGGCGGGGCGTGTGGTCCTGACCGGGACCGCCGGACAAGCTATTTCGCGGCGAAGGCTCGGCAGATTTCCATTTCAGCATTCCTCCCGGTGAAGGCTCAAACGCAGGCCGGCGGCGTTCCGGCGGCGTTCGCCCATTGATCGCGGCGTCGCCGGCGCCTGAACGAACTGCAAATGTGTGGATGGGCGAGAGCGGTTCGGCAATGTCGCTTTCTGGGTCGGAGCGGTTGAAGGGCAGACGATCCGCACCTAGCCCACCTGGCGCCATTCACTTAATGCGCTGGCGTAGTCATAAGCGGACAATTGTTCAAAACCGGATCCGGCGTAGGTATGTCTCTCATCGATCGGTTTGAACTCTCGGTGCCCTTGATCCAGGCGCCGATGGCAGGCGTCGCCACACCTTCGCTGGCGGCAGCGGTATCCGAGGCGGGAGCCTTGGGATCGATCGGAGTAGGCGCGACCGACGCCGCCGGCGCACGGGCAATGATCGAGGAGGTGCGCAGCAGCACGACCCGCGCGTTCAACGTCAACGTCTTCGTCCACGCTGGCCCAAAGGCCGATCTGTCGCGGGAAGCGCAATGGCTGGATTGGCTTGCCCCGCTGTTCGCCGAGTACGGCGCACAACCCCCGACGGCACTCATGACCATCTACAAGAGCTTCGCAGATGATCCCGACATGGTGGCGGTACTGCTCGACCTCGCGCCGCCAGTGGTTAGCTTCCACTTCGGGTTGCCGTCCGCCGACGTGCTCTCGGCGTTGCGAGCGCGTGGTATCTATCTCATGGCGACCGCAACCAGCCTCAACGAAGCACACGCGATCGAGGCCGCCGGGATCGATGCGGTGGTCGCGCAAGGGATCGAGGCTGGCGGGCATCGGGGTGTCTTCGACCCCATCGCGCCTGACGACGCGCTCGGCGTATTCGCGCTGACCCGGCTCCTGGTGCGCAAGAACAACCTACCAATCATCGCTGCTGGCGGGATAATGGACGGCGCCGGCATCGCCGCGGCGCTCGACCTGGGCGCATCGGCAGCGCAACTGGGAACTGCCTTTGTCGCGTGCCCGGAGTCGGCCGCAGACGATGCATACCGGGCGGCCCTCACCGGTGAGGGCGCTTACCACACCGTCCTCACTTCGCTAATTTCTGGTCGACCCGCGCGTGCGCTGGCCAACCGGTTCACGGCTCTGAGTCAGTCGGTTGATGAACGCCGACCGCCTGATTATCCTATCGCCTATGATGCGGGAAAGGCCTTGCACGCGGCTGCCAAGGCGCAAGGCGAGCACGGTTTCGGAGCGCAATGGGCGGGGCAAGGTGCGCCGCTTTCTCGTGCCATGCCGGCAGCAGCCTTGGTCAGGGTGCTGCGAGAGGAATTTGAATTGCGACGGATTAGAGGCTCGGTTGAGCGTTGCGACGTTCCTTGATCGGACTGGCCGTTTCCCCACTAGAAGCCGTATAAGCAGACCTTTCAGCGTACTGAAAGCCTCAAATCATGATGAACCAGCGCCCGAAGTTAAGAAGCAAGGTAAGGGGCGCGGGCGTCCTTTTGTTGGTCTCCGCGGCCGCTGGTCGCCTGATCGCTGCATGATCACGCTCGTCTGCTCCCAAGGTCTTTCGCATCTTGGAACTCGCTGCTTTAAAAGGCTCAAAGCCTTTCCGTTTCTCCGTGTCCACCAGCCCATGTTGGGAAAGTGTATGCGGGAAAGGGTTTAGGGAAAGCGGTTTACGATGGTGAACGGTCGCGTGGTAAGCACGGGCGGCATACCAGTGAGAGGGCAGTAATGACGGACGCCACAAACGTAATTGCCGTGGACCACACAGGCTTCGCTGTGTCTTCTTTGGACGAAGCCGTTCGGTTCTGGACGGGAGCGCTCGGTTTCACACTTGAGCGGCAATCGGAGATGGGGGGCGACTTCCTGCATCAGGTGACAGGTGTCGATGATCCGAAAGTGAGAACGGCAATCGTCAAGGCACAAGACGGCTACGTGGTCGAACTGTTGGAATATTCAAACGGGCTCCAGAACGGGACGGTGCCCAGCGGCGCGGGATCGATCGGAGCGGCCCACCTGGCTCTGACCGTAAAGGACATTCATGTCGCCATTGCCCGTGTCGAGGCAGCAGGATGGAAGGCGAAAGGTAATCCGCTGCCGATCCCAGGTGGTCCACGGAAGGGAACGTTGGTGGCCTACGTTTCAGGCCCCGATCATATCACGATAGAGCTTATGCAGCCGACAGCCCGTTAATGGGCCGGCAAAAGCTTTGCCGCCTCATCATCCTTTGAAAGCTGGCGAGTCAGCGTGCAGGGCCGAGGCTCAGCACCTTCTCTGCTGCAATACTGAATGGATGGCAGAAGTTGGGGAGCCAGAAAGAGGCCGCGAATGACCGCAAGTGGGTCGTAACGCTAATGGCGGTACATGTGAGGTAATCACCGGTTGATCGGCGTAAGCCCACTAAGATTAAGCCGATTATGCGTCATTCCTAGGGCGTGACGAATTAGGCGCGCTTGCACAGGCGTCACCTGCCGCTGGTGTTCCTTGACGAGGTTGTATCCAGGGATACGGCTACGCAGCGGCACATTACGATATGGCACTCCAAGCATTTTATAGAATATGCGGTCATCGGCGAAGCAGAACTTGTCTAAAGTGATGAATTTTTTGCCAGCTAGTTGACCCGCTGTTTGGGGACGCTCTAGACTGCCGTGGGAGCGGTTGGCGGTTTGGTCAAGCCGCGTTATTAATATGTAGTCGAAGCCTTGCTGCTTGCAAAGCGCTCGGCCAAGGACGTGATCGTAATCATATGTGACATCGTCTTTGTCAAAAACTCGTCGAGCGACAGCCGCATAGTTTCCGTAGTCGCGATGGACATATAGTAGACGGAGGTTTTCCTGCACGACAACGAATGCGCGATTGGCCCAAACACGTCCTATTCGATAAACTTGGCCATTCAGCTGAGCGCCAAAGGAACGTCGTTTGGTGCCTGCCACCGGAATCTTTCCTAGGGATAGGCCGTCCAGCACATCACTCATGATTTATTCATCTCAAACATAGTGTGCAACAGAGCATGATTCCGCCGCAGCGAACAACCTCAAAGCTCCATGTTCCGCACTCTAGTGGCATTTTGGCAGCGCATATAGCGCTGAGCGGTAAACGTGAACGAGCGGCTAAATCTAACTAGCGGAAGAGAGCTGGTGAATGGCCATAAGGGGGTCACGGCTGCGCGGCAGCTCACGACCAGAAGGCATCGTACGCCGATCGCGCTTTGAACAACAGCTTCTGCCGAAACCTGCCACTCTTTCGCTGTCACATCGTCTGGCAGCAACGCGTCTCATAATCGGCCGTTGCGCCTTCCAGCCACTTATCCTGAGACCGGTCGTTCGTTCACCTTACTCTCGGCATATGTGTGTCAACTGTCGAGGTTAAAGTAAAGCTGTCTAGGCACGCTTCTCTACCAGCCTAGATGACAGTCATCGGTACACCTGCAAGCGCCAATAAATGATATCACGCGAGACCCATACTGGATTACGTGAAGGCGGCAGCTCGAGCGCAAAGCGCTATTTAATGCTTCCCCCAAAGTGGACTGCACCGGCTCCAACAAAGCCTTCCATGACACCTGTCGCGTCCACGACGTCATCGCCGACTCGTCCAACCGGGCAGGCGGCAATACCCAGCGCGGTTGCAACCAAGCACATCGTCGCGACCAGCGCACCAGCATCTCGCCAGAGGATGCTGCTCGCATTGTCGTAGCAGGCATCGAGCAAAGCCCGGTCAGCAGCGAACTGAACAGTTGTTCCCCGGCTATGGCCCAGTATCGTGGAGATGCTCTTCCGGTTCATCGCTATGGCCGCCGTCGCCACGGTACCAAGGCCATGCTGACGGTCATCGTAAAACCCGGCGATGCTGTCCTCCAACGGTAAGACGAGCAATTTTATGGGGTGAAGCCCGCCCCCCGATGGAGAGCTTCTGCTCTCGGCAGACACACCAAACCGCCCTGGTGTCCGGCTGCGCAAAGCGGTCGAATGCCATAAGAGAGCAGAGAGATCGTCAATGCCCAGCGGGCCGCCGACGCCAGACCGCCGAGATCCCAACACATCCAAAAAGTTCGTATCTGGCGCACGCACGTCGCGGGGAAGGAGCTGCACCGATTCGAAAGCAATCAATCGCCGGCTGGCATTCCCGTCAAACCGGGGAGCCGGTTCTGGATCAGTATGGCTCGCCATACAGGTCTCGCATCACCTCGTAGTGCTTCACGCACCCGCGACAGCCGCCACACGCCAAGAGGCCCGTATGGCAGGAATGTGCCCAACCGATGATCTCGCGCGGTGCACCAGAACGCTGCACAAGCTCGACCGTCGACATGCCCACCGCGGGTGCCGTCACGCGAATCGCGCCTTCCTGCATCGCCATGAGAGTATCGACCTGAGTGTAAAACTCAGGCCTGCCGTCAGCATGAGAACCGTCAGATGCCACCGAGCCAAGCATCAGCTCGTTGACGCCTATGGCCGTCGCTCGCATGCCCGCCAGCGTCAAGAGCAACTGATTTCGAAATGGCCACCATTCTGGAACCGGGGCGTGGACGGAGGCTGGCTGAGCGGCCATGTCGCCTGACCCCAGCGAACTGCAATCGACCTGGATGATCTCATGTTTGGTACCAAGCAAACCGGCGATGTGAGCCGCGGCGGCGAGTTCAGTCTCGGCCGCGCGCTGGCCATAGTCGATGGTGATCGCAAATTCAGGCCGCTGCCAATATGTCAGCGCAATCGAATCCACACCGCCCGAAAGCAGCACCGCTCTCATCGCAGCGCCCATACAGCGTGGTAGATTGCTGACACCAGATCACCCACGATGCGACAGCCGCTGCCCGCTGGCATCTTCACATCCTCGGGACGCATATTTTGCGCCAAGCCCACGACCGGAATGCCGCGCGCGACCGCATAACCAATCTCGAAGATCGTCCCGGCGTCCGCGCCATTGAGGATGGCCAATACAGCCTGGCATTCATCGAGCCCCTGCAAATCTAGAGGGGCCACCACCTCCCCGGGGCCTTCGCCGACGTCGTGTAGCGGTGAAAATACCGGGACATTCATAGCGAGCAACTGGTTGCGAACCTCCTCAACCACCCAACGCTCTGCCAGGTTGAAGAACGGTGCAGCGATGTAGATCTTGCCAGTGCCTGGGATGACGGGCTCTGCTGCGAGAGTCATCAGGGCGTCTGCCGACGGGATGGGCAGTCCATGCGTGTTCACATAATGACAGGTCGCGCGCGAAGCCAAGTCAGCGGCCTCCGCCGGCGAACGCTGCTCAAGCGCCCAGAACTGCGTGAAAGCAGCCGAAAATACGTCTCCCGAGCCAATCTTGAATACGGTCTCACTGCGGTATGCCGGCACCTGCCACTGACCGTCTCGCGTGGCGACAAATGCGCCATGGCCGCCCATCTTGAGAACTACGACGTCCGCTTCGTTTCGCTCCAATAGCGCTGCGACACCCTCTCGAGGGTCATCCTCGCCGGAGAACTGGCGCGCCTCCTGGCGGTTCAGAATGACAGCGAGCTTGTCCGCGCGCGATCCATTCTCCGCAAACGGACGGGGATCGAACGCTGACTGCGGATCATAGACCGCGACCTTCGCCGATACCTTCGCGTCGCCTTCCAACATTCCGAAGCGCAGCACTATATCGTCGCTGACCTCGAAGTGCGGATGGCGCGCGATCGCGTCTGGTCTGGGTGTAATAATGGGTGTCGCCAGCGAGTGGAAATAATCGAAGGAGATCTCTCGATCCGCCATCGGTCCATCGACGAAGATGCCATAAGCCGACTTCAAGCTGGCTTCTGCATCTTCGAGACTAGTGTTTCGATAAGTGTGGAGCTTAATGCCCGGAACCGCGCCGCTCAGTGCAGCCGCTGCTCGGCCACCCGAGCCATAGGCGTCATCCCACCGCGGTTCGATGCACCGCTCAACGTAAAGCCCGCCGGCAACCGTGATCACGCAGGCTCGATCCGAACCTCAACGGCGCCACCCCGGATGGACAACACCACCGCCACATAGGCCCGACCCTGATCGATGCACCCGATGATACGTACGTGTCCGCGATGGGTCAGTGCGCCGACCCTCTGACCGCCCGGTCCCAAGACCTCCACGACGGGGTTCGGACCTGAGCGATTTAGGTTGATCGTCAGAATGTCGCCCACACTCAACGAGCCGAAAGCAGCGGGTTGAAGGCTATTCAATGCTGCAGTCTCGACAATGTCGCAGGGGTCTGGTGCGCCGCCCGCTCCACCACCGCCGCCACCGGTGCCTAGCTTGCTTGGGGTTACCCGAGCAGGAGTTGCCGAATATCCATCGTCACGCGAACTGCCACTTCCTGACACGAGACCTCCGATCGAACATCAACGTCCGATCGGAGCTATATCAATACCGCCTGACGAATGTCGACCGCCTTAGACGCCCTATTCTTCTGAATACGCACATCTTTTGCAACTAAACTCGCAACGATATCTTGTGGGAGCTGTCGCATTGTCATCCAAATGACAGAATCCAGTATGGACGCCCGCGCGCCGACAGCCTTCGCGAAGGCAAGATAGGCCGCCTCCATCTGCGCGTAATGGCGTTCGACCCGCCAGGCAGGGTCGAACAACTCGAGGGAATGGCATGCACGGATGATGTGGATGTCGAGGATCGACACATCGTCGCTATCTCGCCAGTTACGCACGATCCACGATGCGGTCTTAAGACCGATGCCCGATAAGCCCACCAGCGCGTCACGCAGATCGCGATCACCAGCTGCCGTGTCGATATCTGCCAACCCCGCCACGCAACGCGCAACATGGCGAGCTTTCTGGCGCGCAAAGCGGTAGCGCACTGGACGGCCTTTTACTTCGAGCGGGGTGGTCAGCATTTCCAGGACAGACTGTTCGTTCTCCAGCGCTTCTGCCGGAGCAGCACGCAGACGATCATAAGCGGCCAAGCCAACTTCGGCCGGTATCCCATAGCCACCAAGCAGACAGGCGAGCATCTCTTCGCGCAAGGTACGGCCCAACCGGTAGTGGTCCGGGTCTTCGGCTTCCCACATCCACGTCTGTGCCGTCCAATAGGCCGGAGTGCCGATCTCCTCTGCTCGGCCCCATCGCAGATGATGTCCAAAGACGTGCGTCGTCGCGGCAGGGAGCATCAGTTCAACCAGCTCGCCATCGCGATACGACAGAACCTGCTGCATTGACGGGCGTTGCGATGAATGCATATATGCATAATATGATGCATTTTACTCTTTTGCAATGATTGAAGTGATTCATGAGATCGAACGAATCCGGCTTGCTGCACGGATTTCGCAGGCTGAAATCAGCTTGGCGCTTGGCGTGACGCAGGGCCACTACAGCAAGGTAATCAACGGAAAAGCCGAGCTTTCATCAAAGCTGCAGGAGCGGATGCAGGCCTGGATCGGCGCTCAAGACAACGCAGGGCACGAGACCACAACTGCCCGCCGTATGAGGCAGCTTGCTGTCTCGATCCGCCAGCAATGCATGGAACTTATGCATTTGGCTGGGCTCCCGGGTGAGATGATCGACGGATCCCATAGGTCTTAAGATGCTGGATAGTCTCGCCGGAGCGCTTTCCCTAAACGCTGCTCACCGCAGCGGTCTGGAACACCGTCTTTCAAGTCGGTCGGCTTCTCCGCCAGGTCGCGGGGGAAGATCACGACCCGCCGCAGACCGGGAAGCGCCCGGGCACTGTGGTGCGCGAATCGGCTGTATGTCCGGAAAGATTTCAGCGAGAAGGCTCATCGGGTGTCGACGATGCAGGGGGCATGTTTGAGCGGATCGAAGAATTCGAGCGGTAACAGGCAGCGCCAGGCAAAGCCGGGCGAGATCGCGTCGTCGCATACCCTCGGACACGAGCCACTTTTATATGCGCTCGGCTCGTTCGACAGCCGGGTCACCGTCCTCAGCCAGCAGACCCGCGCGCTCAACCTAGTTTGGTCGATGATTGAGACAGGCGTGGTGCCTGTTGAGAAGCGCGATCCTCCATTCAAGATTGCGGTTGTGGGGGCAGGATTTGCGGGCCTGACCTTTGCCGCCGGGCTGCTTCGAAAAGGTGCTGCCTGCGAACTCTATATCTTCGAGCAGCGCGACACGCTGCTTCCGCTACAGCAGGGCAGTGACACCCGCTGGCTACACCCGCACATATATGATTGGCCTGCAGACGGCAGCGAGGCCAGTGCAGCCATGCTTCCCGTCCTCAACTGGACGGCCGCTCGCTCTTCCGATGTTGTGGTCCAAGTCCTGAGCGAATGGGCTCAGATCGTGGAAGGGCGCGATTCGGTCCATCTTTTCTGCAACACCAGGCACCTGCAATTGACGCAGTGCATCGATGAGCGGCAGAGAGCGCGTATCGAATGGGTCGGCGAGAAACGTCGCGCATCAGACGGGACCATCCGCGAATCAGAAGGCTCGGCGCGGGGGGCGTCCGAGACGTTCGATGCGGTGGTGCTTGCCGTCGGCTTCGGCCTGGAGGCCAGTAAGGCCTCGTATTGGCGAAACGAAACCTTCGGTCAGCCCAGTCTGAACGAACCGCGGCGGACTTTCCTGCTTTCGGGGCAGGGGGACGGCGCGATGATCGATCTCCTCAGGATCCGCATTTCGCAATTCCGTCAGGACCGCATTCTCGAAGAACTCTTCGGGTCGCGGTCGGCCCTCGTCGCCGAGCTGAAGCTCATGCGGGAGGATTTCCTGAAGGATGCGACCGGCCTCTTCGAGCGGTTCGAGGGGCTGCTTGCAGAGGGCTCCCCGCATCGTACGGACATGGTCGATGTTATCGCCAAGCTCGACCGTCGCCTGCGGCGCGACACTGACGTCGTATTGCAGCTTCTTGTTCGCAATGTGGCTGAGTTGCTGGAGCCGGCGACGAGCCGGATGTCCTTCCAGAACGCTCTGCTGGTCTTCCTGTTGTACCGGTGCGGCGGTTTCGCGCCGTCCACCGAGAAAGCGCCGGCACTCAAGGCGCGCTTTTCGATCGAAAACGATACGGTCATCGAACGACACGGCGTCCGGCCGCTGGAGCAACTCAGGCGAATGATACCGGAGGGTTTGTTCGGCCTGATCGAGCAGCAGCGCAAGAACGACCCCAAGGGCTTTGGCCTGCAGACCGCCTCGCCGATGTGGTCGGGGGGCTATTTTGGATATACCGGCCGTGAAGAAGACACCGGCAAGATCGGTGACGAACAGCGTCGGGAATGGCGAAAGGAATATCTGCCGGGCCCAACGGCGCTCGTCGCGACGAGCCTGTGCGGCGCCATTGCCGGAGTTATCGAGCGCATGCACCCGCAGGCGATGCACTTTCGTGTGACGTTGCACCGTGTACTCTCGATACATGGGGAGGACCTCCTCCAACAGGCCTGCGACTATCTCGGCCGGGGGCTGGAGAAAGCCAGCGCGACCGCGGGAAGGACCTTTCCCGCCCACGCTGCGACGATCGGCGCTGCCTATCGCACGCGCCGGGTTGTGCGGACCCCGCGCAACGTGGAAAATGCCGACCTGCAGGCGGGCATGACGCAGCTTCACCTTCACCAGGCCGCGCGAACGATGATGCCCGAGGTGCGTTTCGTCCTAGCGATCCCGATCCTTCAGCCCGAAGCCAGCCATTATGCCCCAAGCCCGGTCGCAGCGATCCTCTATCTGGACAGCCGGGACGATGATTTCTTTCTCGACGACAATCAGGTCCAAGAGCTCTGCAATATTCTGAAGACCGCGGCGCGCTCGATCGTAGCTCCAAGCGGCGCCGCTCTCGGGCGGCTGCGCAACGTACAGCTCGAGCCGGTCCGCAAAACCCCGCGCGAGCCGGCCACCGCATCGACGGGGACATCGGCACTGGAAATTCTCGGGAAGGTCGAAGCGCCTTTGGTCACCCGCGAGTTCGTGCTAAACTTCGATCATACCGATCTCGCGCCCGCTACGACCGATGCAACCACTCCGCCGGGCGCATGAGGAAAGAAACTTGATGCTTGCACAGCGCTCCGCAACCCCAGCGGCAGTCAAACGTGAGTTGATCCGTGAGGCAGCGACGCACGAGCTGAAATGCTGGACCGCGTTCTTCACGGAAATCGCCGAGGGCCGCAAACGACATGATCTGCGCCGGGCGACCGATCGCGACTTCCACGTCGGCGACCGGCTCGTCCTGCGCGAATATGATCCCGCCCGCGAATGCTATACCGGTCGCGTGCAAACCGTCGTCGTAACCTATGTGACGTCGGCGGACCTGCCGTGCGCGCTTTCGGAAGAGGCGCTCAATCACGATTTCTGCATCCTGAGCATCGCCCGTCTGGCTGACGCTTGAGCAGGATATGCTGATCGGGTTGTGCGGCCTTGCCGGTGCTGGGAAGACCACCGCCATCGAAATACTCCAGCAGCACGGGCATGGCATGCGCGTGTATGTCGGCGCGATGGTCACAGCCGAGGTCAAGCACAGAGGCTTGCCGCGCACGCCTGCGAGCGAGAAGCTCGTCCGGGAAGAGCTGCGAAGCGCCGAAGGCATGGGGGCGCTGGCGCAACGTGCCTTGCCCTGGATCCACGCGACGCTCTCCACGCACCGCATCGCCCTCGTCGACGCGATTTACTGCGAGGCCGAGCGTGATATCTATCGCGCGGAATTTGGCCAGAAATTCGCAATGCTTGCAGTCGCCACCTCGGTGGAGAATCGCGCCACGCGTCTGTCGATCCGCAACCTGCGTCCGCTCTCGCCGGACGATCTGGCGACCCGCGACCGCTATGAGATCGAGCGGCTCGGAACGACCCAGGTCATGGACCTGGCCGATCACACGATCTGCAATGACGGCAGCCTAGACGAGTTCGAGCAGGCTCTGGACCATTTTATTGCCGCCGCGGCCTGACGCTGCGCCCGTCAGGCGACCGCGTTTCCTCAGGTAAGGCAGGATCCCGTTCTCGATACTCGGGGCCAGACGCAGGCCGTGGGGAGCCTTGATATCGATCCAGACGAGTTCCTCGATCTCCGAACACGGTTTTGGCTCGCCGACGAGCGTCGCGCTGTAGAGGCGCACGACGACGACCGAACCACTTTCTCCGGCCGCGACATCCTTGAACACGTCGCAAAGGCACGGGTTTGCGATCCCGCATCCCAGTTCTTCGTCAATTTCCCGCGCCAGCGTCTCGAGGTCGCTCTCGGAGCCTTCCGGTTTTCCGCCCGGTAGAATGAAGATATCAGAATTCCGCTTTCGCGCCACGAGCAAGCAGCCATTGCTGATGGCGGCCAGGCCGACCTTGTGAATCCATTTCCTGGCCATTTCGGATCCTCCGCTTCGAGTCTCACGATAGCCTATGCGCTCTGCGCCGAAAAGATGCAGTCTGGTCGGGAAAAATCTAAACGTCGGCTTTTGAGAACACCTGCCATTCGACAATTCTCTGCGGAACGGCCGCTTTGCCCCAAACCAAGCCGTTCCGATCGGCGCTTTTGCGACATGAACGAGCGGCCGAAGTTGAGAAGCCGAAGAGACCCGGCGAGCGTCCGGGAATGGGTCTTGGCAGACTCGCGCTGCCGGACAGTTTCGCCCAAAGCCGGTCGTTCAGGCTGGCGATCCGGGCTCCCGATAACGGCCATTCGTTAAGCGCAATCTTTCCCGTTTCTCCGTCTCCGATTGGCCATTTCGGGAAAGAGCAATTGGGAACAGATTTCGGGAAAGCGAAACCCGCAGGCGTCCGTCAACGCGATCGAGGCGGCGAGATTCCGCCAGACGTTCGTTTGTGGGAACGCTTAAACTGGGTTGTGGATGTCCTTACGTCGGAATAAAACAGGCCATCGATGGAGATTGCTATGCCCAGCACAGTTAGCGTCCGTCTGCTTCAGGCCCTCCTCGGTACGGCGTATTTGTTTCTTGCTGCCGTCGCCTTGGCCAAGGCGACGAGTTTGGTAACGCTCCTTGTCGCGGCAGGCGCGATGCTGGTGTCTTATCTAACCGCTAGAAGAATACCCGACGCCTTCGTCTCACCGAATGCCGTGTTTGGAATCTGTGCCATCGGACTTGCGATTATCTGCATCGGAATGGTGGCGGACGCTGTCGGCGGTACGCAAGCACAGGAATGGGTTGCCATCGTGATGGCCTATTGCGCTGGAAACCGGTTCAGGGCGGCAGGGATCGGTCCTACAAGTTAGGTGCGGCACATTCCCGAAAGTCGATCCTTTGCGAGAAAGCTGGCCTGCTCGTTGATGCAAAAATCAAAAGTTTTGCATCATGCGCCATTCAAACCGATGGGGCCAAGCACGGTACGTTGAAAATTGTGGCGCGGTGCTGGCAGCGGCGCAGGAGACGGCTTAGGCTATCAAAATGCGCATCATTTTGCTTGCCCTCTCTTGGTTTCTGATAGGCGCTGCGCCAGCCGATGCGCCGATCGGCACGTTCCAGACATGGGCGTCATACAAAAAGTTGCCGTTAGACTTCACCTCGGGTGGGGTGAGCGTGCACGTGGAGGCGATGCCGTGCTCCAATCCGCCAGCTACCGAAAGTGAGTCCTGCCACTACGATGGTTTCAATAATCAAGCGTTTGTGACCGTGGGTGGGCGGGGAGTGGCACCGATGACGGTTCTGACCGATCGGCAAAGCTCTTATGCCCGAATTGCTATCGTGCGATTTGACCAGAACGATCCGCGACCTGGGGTGATCGTCGAAAGCCAATATGGAGGCTCGGGCGGCAAACTAACGCTGCAGCTGCTGGTTCCCAGCAGCAAC
The DNA here is from genome assembly GCF_003688625.1 of Sphingomonas sp. PP-CE-3A-406. Classification (GTDB taxonomy): domain Bacteria; phylum Pseudomonadota; class Alphaproteobacteria; order Sphingomonadales; family Sphingomonadaceae; genus Sphingomonas. Next base: position 1,036,683 of record NZ_RCWY01000002.1, on the reverse strand, counting down.
AGCTACCGATCGGTGTCGTTGGAGGATTACAAAGGAGCGGACCTTGAAGGCCAGTTGGCAGATTTACCCCAAGACCTATCTGGGGACGGCCGCATCGACCTGAAATTAGAAGATGGCGCGTTTGACTCTGTATTCGGCTGCAATGCCTGCACCCCGCGTCCTCCCATTCTGTTTGCGGTCAAAGAGGGCAAAATCGTTGATGAAAGTCGCGATCCGGCGCTGAGGGGCGTTTTTGCTGCCGACATGGTGCGGTCGGCACCGATGTGTCTGTCCAACAAGCGCTACCGCAATGGCGCCTGTGCCGCATACATCGCAGATGCAGTGCGGGCAGGACAGTTCGAGGCCGCATGGGCTTTAATGCTAAAGCATTATGAGCACGGCAGTGACCTGTGGGAGCCTTGCAACGTGCCCGTTTCGGCTTGGGTGAACCATCGCTGCCCTGAAGGGCATGTTACCCACTTCCGTGATTTTCCAGAATCTTTGCGCGCCTTTCTCGTGCGGGCAGGCTATCTTTCGTCCTAATCACTGACACTAAAACTGATCCAAATTGTCAGCGGGATGATGCAAAACTCACAGATTTCGCATCAGCCCAAGACCGGCAGGAAACCGCGGGCTCCGGCGATGCAAAAGACTGATGCATTTGTGATACCCGTTCAGTGGTCGGATTTTTGCGGTGTGGACCCCAAAGCGGAAGGTCCGCTTTCCTTCCCAAGTGGTCGTCAGGTAACGATAACGATGGCCACGCCTGCGATCGACAGGATGACGCTCAGCGTTGTGAGCCATCGAACTTTTCGCTTGTCCACGGCGGTGCTGGCGAAGTGCACCGCGCCGAGCAGCAGGGCCGTGCTGAGAAGCACGATAACGCTGCCTAGGAGATCGCCTTGGGCTTCGGTCATCTGGTCATCCACGACGCTGTCCTGATGATCGGCCAGCAGCGCGATCGGCTAGCAGCGCTTCCCTATCATAGGTGTGACGGGCGGGTGAAAACGCCCAGTTGCGGACATTGACGCGGTACCCGATGGTGGCGGGATGGACTCGAAAACGACAACGAAGCGCCGCAGGTGGATTTGGGTCGCCATAGCGTTCGCTGCCGCAATATGCCTGTTCTGTGCGGGTGTAATCTATGGGCGCTGGCTGACCGTGAGTGGAGCTTGTGTGCCAAGCGGTTGCCGATGGCCTTAGTCCGCTTTCGCCCAAACTACGACATTCAGGTTCAATCTGCCGACACCCGAAACCGGTCATTGATTAAGTGTACGCAGCCGTGGGACGGAAGGGCATGGCCGAACCCTTAACCCTCATCGCGAACCGCGTTCGCTACTTCCACGAGAGCGACGAAGCATTGTTCTTCGCATGGCTCGACCGGATGAAAGTTGTCTCGGGCTATGAGGGGCGCGGCGATGGACTGCATATCCGACTTGCCCGTCACCCGAATGACGACGACCTTCGTGAGCTCATTGCTTTCCACCAGCGCTATGCCATCGACATGCGCCAGCTCGCCGCGTTCAAAGCGCCGGGGAATGCGTGTTGGTTCGCCGCACCTGGAATGTACTGGTACCAGGCGGTGTTCGGTCCGGTATCGGCTTGAACTGCCCACTTGCGGACGTTCGATCATGCCTTAGACCACCTTCATGGTCACCGTGCGCTTCTCGAACGAAACTGATCGAGCCATTGAATTTATGGTGGAGCCCTGGGGGGCGGTGGAGCCGATCCCGGCAGGCGCGAGGTTCGCCATCCATTACAGTCCACACGTTGATCGAGAAGATACGTCCTACGTAGAGTATCACGCCCGGATGATCCGCTTTTGGGTCGAAGGCAGCGATTATGAGGTGGACGTGGACGGCGAGCCGGTTCCGACCTGACGACCGCTTACGCCCAGTTGCGGCCATTCGCCCAGCGCAGCTACAAATGCGGGATCGGGGGGAATCATGCGGCTATTTGGTAAGAAGGAAACACGGCATCCGTTGGCAGAAATGCCTGTGTGGATTGTGCCGCTTCACGTTCGAGCGGGCGCTGAGCAGCTTCCGGCTCCGCTTATTGGCGCATACGTTCAGGTTTTCTGCCGTGGCGACGATCCGACGACGGCGGCATGGGCTGCGATCCAAGCCGTTGAAGCCATGGGGTATTCAGTTCCGGAAAGTCCCACGACGGTTAATCAGATGCCAGCCGCAGATTACGATACGTTCGTTTCATCGCAGTGGCCGGGGCAACGTGCGGCCATGCCCACCCAAGCGGAGTTCTACGAGAGCATGGCTGAATACCGAACCGTGTTCGGGCCATTTGGCGGATACGACACGCCAGCGTCCAATAGCTGACCAACGTCCGCTCTCCTCCCAAATCGGACATTAAGTGCGGCGGAGATCCCCTCCGCCGCGACCTCCCAAGCTCCGCCGAAAGCCTCGGGTTTCATGCGACAGTAGCCGCGATATACCCCCGCGATACCCCGACCGCTTACGCCCAATGCCGGACGCTTGGGCCACAAATCAGGACTCCCGAACGCGGTCATTCGTCAAGGTTGATTTTCGCATCGGTCACTCGTGATGCGAAAATCAAAAGGTTTGCATCAACTATCGGCTCAAGCTGACGGTCGGCAGCCGCACAACAACGGAAATCTCGAAGGCTTTCAGTTGATCGCGAAGGCGGGCATAGTAGAATGATGTTCATTCTAGCCGCCCTTCTTGCCGCTCAGGTAAGCAGTCCAATGCTAGGCGCCTATGACCAGATAACGCCGAAAGTGGCGGCAACACGAATTGTGCGGTGTGGGGTCGGTCCTGTGACGGTCAGGTCGGACGAGGCGATCGAGGAGGATGTTCTCGTGGTGGTTGCAAAAGGCGCAATCACCGATGAACAGATTGCCTGTATTGCAAAAGCAGCCAGCTTCTATGACGTCGAGCTCCCGCGCGATGCTCAACCGCGACTGGAAGCGATCACAAAGGCGAAATCTTTGGCGCTCGTGAAAGCTGAGGGGAGGAGATGGCTGACCACGCACCACCTCCTTGGCAAGCTGCCCCAGTATGAAGCTGGGGTCACGGACGACGACAGCTTTGCCCGCAGTGTAGAGGAGCTCTGCGGTGCAAGCGGCGCACTGCACTCACAATTTGGCGTCCACGCACTCAACCCCGCGTGGGCAAATCAGCAGCAAGGTCCGCCTAAGGAGGATGGGCCACTCGCTTGCGTAATCAACGCCGCGTGGGCCTCGGGTTTTGAGTTTGCCTTCATCGGAAACGAGCAAGCGAAGCCGTAGCGACTGAGCAAAACCCCGCTTTGCCGGGCAAAGTGGATAAACGGCAAACCACAGTTTTTCGTCGTGCGTCTCCTTTCCAGCGCATCGTCCCGAAAGCGGCTGTTCCGCTTTCCTCCCATTCCGGCCGTTCCGCGGCGGAGACACCCTCCGCCGCAGGCTCCGCCAAGTCGCGGGAATGCGTCGTTCTCGACGTGCTACAGAGGTAGTGTGCCCCAGCGATACCCCTGCTGGGCGGGGCGGATGCGATACATCCATGATGGATGAAAAAAACGATCTCGGACCCGCGTCTTCTTAGCAATTTGATCGTGGCTACAGCGCTACCAACTCGGCGAACGATGGAACCTGCTGTGCCCCACAATATCAATTACGAGCTGCTTACAGAGATTGAGCTGGCTGTCGCATCGCGCGCCAAAACCGCTGGCGAGCGGCGAACCCATTTAGATCAAGCGGCAGTCTACGCGACGCTCGGAGAGAAGTACCGAGATGAACGTGCGCTCTTCGTTCTTGCCGCATAGATGCTCATGCGGCGGAGGAACCCTCCGCCGCAACCGTCCGCGACCCGCACAAACACGCGACTTTTTCGCTGCGTACGTTGCAATGTACCCCAGAGATACCCCGGTTGAAAACGCCCAATAGCGGTCGTTCGTCCCTCACCGTCTCTTGCCCGAAAGCCGCCGACCGTTAAGGTTCCTACAGCGATGGATGCGACTTAGGACGGGATGATCATGCTTGCTCGTTACTGGACCAACAAACTCGGTCTGGCAGGAGTGCTCGGTCTGTATGGCGTTTCCGTTCTCCTTCTTGACCTTTTGGGAGTGAGTGAGTTTGCGGCCGTGGCTCTCCCGTTGGCGCTCCTTCCGCTGGCTAGCCTCCTCCCCGGTTCACGCCGATTGTTCTCCGGAATGATGCTGCCCGGCATCCTGATCTGCGCCACGGTCGCAATAGCTTATGGATCGTTGAACTGGACCGACGCACCGTCCGCCAGACTCGTTTATGCGGCATACTTTCTATTCGCTGCCTCGTGGGGATATGCGATCTATCGGGCGTTCTCGACACCAACTTGATGTCCGCTCTCCATCCATCGCCCGCGAAAGCAGCCTGACCGCTCCCCTTCCGCAAACCCGCCAGCCCGCTAACGCCCAAATATGGACATTCAATCAGGCCGTACCTGCCGTCGAAAGCGGCCGTTCGGTTCGCCCGACCTCATCCAGTATTTACAAATCCTAGATAATTTGGGTCCAATTTCCAGAAAGTAAAATCTAATTTAGGGATTTCAGATGCGGAAAGATATTCTAGGATTTTGCATCGTAGCTTTATTATTTTCGACTAGTGCAAATGCACAATTTGCGGGTCTACTCGGAAAAAGATTTGGACTTCCACCAGAGGGCGAAGTCGGCGGATCGTATCAATCAAATAACCAGATAAGAACGTACATCACGTCAGAGCCATATGATAATTCATTGTTATACGAAAAACTTATAACCAAGACGTCTGAAATGGCGGCAGACCGAGGTTTTTCGCATATTGGTGTCACGAAGAACAGCTGCACAACCGCTATAATTGGGGGAACCCCCCGCTCAACAAGCTGCTATCTGATAGCGATTATGCTAAATGAGCACGAAACCGCTAAATCTCGTGGGGGCCGTGAGGTTCGGTACTATTCTGTGAAAACCGTTAGTAGTGGTGTGATAGCGCCGCTACCCGCATCAAGGTAATAGCGCGACAAGTTGACTCCCGATCAACGGCCCTTTTCTGAAGAGCGGCTGCGCCACGCAGTGTCTGCTAACACCGCCCCCTACCCAATAACGGCCAGTCCGCTTTCCTTCCCATTCCGGCCATTCCGTTTACGCCCAAACGCGGACGATCGAGCCGCCTATTGCCTCTCCCGATAGCGGACGTATCATTTGGCGATGAAGCAAGGCGTTCCGGATGAATTCGCGAGTAAAATAAAGCGCTGGCTCGACGGCAACTCGCCATCTGACAGGGTAGCTCTGGTCCGCCATCTTGCATTGCGAGGCGATCCCGATGCCATCACGGAACTGGACCGGCTCGGGGTTGATCGCCGATCATCAGCGACGGCGCTTTCTGCGGCTGCAATGGCTCACCGGGCAGCTGAGCGAGGCCATCAGCCGGCTGCTTACAATCTAGCTATGCAGCGCTTCAACCAAGGGAATCTGCGAGGCTATAGGTATTGGCTACGCCGGGCGGCCCGGGCAGGCGACAATGATGCAGGCAACCAGCTTGCTCGGTTCGAGGTTCGACGGCCTCATGGCGCAGCCAGAGACATCCATCGGGGGCGACCATACAAACCTTACGACTAGGCGACTCCGCCCAGGTGCGGACATTCGCGCTGAATGAGATATCCGGCACCATGAACTTCGATCGGTATCTCGCTGCCCAGCGGAAGGGGGGCAACGTCATCTCCGTGGTGATCGTCAGCTTTGTAGCGTTCATGTGGGCGGCCACACTCATAGATTCGGCGTTCGACTGCGGGTGGGGTTGGGACAGCCAGATACTCTGGCTTGGGCCGCTGATGGCACTTTTCACGATCCTCGTTCGGTTCTGCGCGATGGCGATCTTCAAGTTCTTCGGCGGCAATCTCTAATGTCCGCTAACCTGCCCCATCACGACATTCGCGGGCGGATAGCCGGGCTTCAAAATCGGTCATTCGCAATGATGAATTAGCGTCCGCAGTTGGGAAGCGAGGGAAGGGGCGTGAACGTCCGGTTCTGAGTCGAAGCTGCCGGCAAGACGGGGGCATGCGTTATCAGCGGTTCAACGCGATAGGGGCGACGGTCACTGTTTCCCTCCTTCGGCTGCCAGTAGGGCTCGTAGGATATCTTGGGACCGTCGTTGGCCATACCCGTGCCCGTAGGCACTCGATGTGATCGCGATGACAAGGTGGCGACTTCGAATGACGTAGATCTTGTTGCCGCCGTTTCCCGAGGCGAACGACACAGGAACGGGCTTGCCATCGACCTGCTGAACCTTGGAATACCAGAAATAGGCGTAGCCGTCGGCGTAAGGGTCGCTGTTCGAAATCGTAACTTTCGGCGTTAGTGCCTCGTGTATCCAGCGGGCACTGACGATCCGGCGGCCGCGATATTGACCCGCACCGCGCACCATTTCTCCGATCGTGGCGAACGCGCGTGTCGTTAGAGAGAGGTTGCCCTGTCCTTTGGTGTATCCCGCCGCGTCCGACGCCCAGTTCCAGTCGCGGATGCCCAGCGGCGTGAAGAGTGATTTTCGCGCGAAGTCCGCCATCGTTTGCCCCGTGGCTTTCGCTATCAAAATACCGGCCGTGTACGCGGTCGCCGAATTGTAGCGGTAGCGCGAGCCCGGTGGGTCAGCGCGCGGCACCGTCAGCAGAAACGCGAGCGGATCGGCCGCTGCGTCGAGCCTGTCTTCGTTACCTGGAGACGCAGGATCCTCATCGAACGCCGCTAGCCCCGAGCGCATCGTCAGCAGGTCCGCGATGGCGACATCGCCGATCGCGCTGCCCCGTGCCGCCGGCCAATGGTCTGCGACGCGGTCATCGATGCCGCGCAGCTTGTGGTGATCGATCGCGATTCCCATCAGCAACGCGGTCACGCTTTTTCCCGCCGACCGGACGTCGTGAAGCGTATCCGCACGCTCGCCATTGTAATAGCGTTCGGCGACAATGCGTCCGCCGCGCATGACGACGACACCGCCCAGGTCGGGATGCGGATCCTGGTCCCAGCGCGCCAGAACCGCGTTCAGCGCGGCATCGGTTCGCGCCAGGGAAGGCGTGCTGGAAAGAGCGCCGAGCAGGACAGCGAAGCGGATGGCGGTGAAGGTCATGTCATGTCTCCGGGCAGCGGTGCGGGCTGCCGACGGCGCTATCGGATCGTCGTCTTGCATCTGCGCAACATTCCGCAGCCGCCTCCACCGCGCGGGTGTCGTATCCAGGCGCGACCGGAAGGTCCTAGTCAGATGCGCCTGGTCGACGAACCCTGCCGATTGCGCGACATCGGCGAGCGATGCCGTGCCGCTGCCCAGCATGGCTGCGGCGCGCTCCAAACGGTGGCCGCGAAGATAGTCGCCTGGAGAACAGCCGAGGAAGCGACGAAACACGCGCGCAAGGTGGACGGGATGGACGCCCGCGTCCGATGCGACCTCGGCGACCGAAAGCTCGGGATCGGAGGATGTGAAGATCATCTCGACGGCGCGCGTCAGCCATCGCGGCGGGGATGATGCCCGTCGTGGCTCGTCGGACGATAGTGGCGATACCGCAGCATGAAGCTGCAACGCACGCGCCTCCAGCGTAAGCGCCGGGGCTTCATCGAGCTCGTGCGCGATGGTCTGCGCCAACCGAAAGGCATAAGGATCGCGGATGCAAAATGCTGCGGCTTCGCTGCCTTCACCCCCGGAAATGGCCATGAAGCGTCCCCGCCCGCCGTGGAACCGGTCCTCATGGGTGGTACCTGGCGGATTGTAGATCAGAACCGGGGTGTTCGACACCAGCGGTGCGCCGACTGCCGACGACATATAGCCACCGGAGAGCACCAGAATGAAATGCGCCTCCTCATGACTGTGTCGCTGCACCTCTTGCTCGGGCGCGTTTGCGTCTAGCGCGTGGAAGCTGAAGCCAGCAGCCTCGCGCCACTCCGGACCGCTTCCCCAAAAATCCGTCCGGCCGCGCCTCAAAACCATATGGGCTGTGTGGACCAGCCGAGCTGGGCACACCAGTCCGCGCATATTCGGCAAACCGAATGCCGTTGCCCGGATTTCGGAATAATACATGAACAAAGATCTGAAGCTGAGAAGGGTAAAGTCCTGTCCAGATGTCCGATTGTGGGTCTGGCTAGCTCTCCGCTACCAAGCGGTCCCGCCCAACCAAGACTGCAATCCGGAGCCCCGACGATAGCCATTGGTTCAGCGTGACTGGCCGGTCGACTGTCCCACAATGTGTGCGTTCGCGGGCAAGGGAAGGATTGTGACTAAGGGCCGATGTCGATCGCCTGCGCTTCCGCCCGACGCGCCGACGACTTGGCAAAACCCAGTTGCTCGGCGATTGGATCGTTCCATCCGTACGGGTCGGTGCGAAAGGCTATCGCCCCGTCGGCACCGACATAGACATTGTGATAGAGCAGCCGGACCGGAATACGACGCGGCAAGGGCACGAAGGTCATCTCGCCCGTCGCCTGCGCGGCCTGCCAGGCGTCCGCGACGCCCTCGTCCTCGGCGAGCATCTGCGCGAAGCCGAGCGCGTCCTCGACGCGGACGCAGCCATGGCTGAGATGGCGCTGGCTGCGCTCGAACAGGGCTGGTGCCGAGGTGTCGTGCAGGTAGATCGCCTGGTTGTTGGCCATGTCGAACTTGACGAGGCCGAGCGCATTGTCGGGCCCCGGCTGCTGGACGATCCAGCCTTCACGCAGCACCATATTGTGCGCCTGCAGATACGCGTCGTCGACATTCGCCATTTCGCCGTTCTGGATCGATTTCGGCACGGTCCAGGTCGGATTGGCGACCAGCCTGAAGATCGGCGATGCGAGCGCCGGCGTCTCGTGCCCGGGTTCTCCGACCACGACCTTTCGCTCGTCCGCCACCGTTCCGTCGCGGTAATAGCGCAACTGTGACGCCGCGGTGTTGACGTCGATCCGCGTGGCCGGTGGCGTGCGTTCGAGCCAGCGCCGGCGCTCCAGGGCCACGCCCAACGCCCGGGCGCGCTCGCCAGCGCCCAGGTTGAGCACCTTCAGCGTCTCGGGACCGACGACGCCGTCGGCGGCAATCCCGTAATCTGTTTGCAATCCCTTCAGCGCGTCCGACAGCGCCTGCGTGTAGAGCGCCGACGTGGGGGAAGGCGCGAGCCGCGACGGCTCGGTCGCTAAATCGGAGTGTACCAGATAGCCGCTTTGCGTCAGCTGATCGGCAATGGCCGCCACCCGCGGGTCTCGATCGCCAACGCGTATCAGGCCACCGGCGATCGGCTGGGTCGGCCCGGCCGCGGCTGCGGCCTGGCTGAAGCGGAGATAGGCGTCGGACAAAGCCCGATATTCTGCGTCCTGCGGTGCTAACGACGCCAGCCACTCGGTGAGTTTACCGGTCGCAAGGGCGACGCTGAGGCCGGCTGTAACGTCGGTTTTCGGGCGGGGCAGGGTATAGACTTCGTGCAACGAGGCAGGATCGATGTGTCCTTTTGCCAACGTTTCGGCATAGGAGAGGGCGGCGCGCGACCACGCTACGTCGGCAACGGCGGAGCTTGAATCCATTGTGTCCGCGTCGGCGAAGGCCAGGTGATCGAGACCGTGCCGGCCGCGGTCGGCGAGCGCGGACTGGAATGCAGCGATGCTCTGCTTGGACCACAAAGCTCGCCATTTCGACTGGGCGTACAAGGTCCGAAGCTTGGGGTCCGTCACTTCGGCCTTGTCGATCGCCATCGCGATGGAGTCCGGACGGGCTACGGCGTCGATCGGAACGGCCTGAGCGTGCGACGCTCCGTGAGTCAGCAGGATCAGCAGCGGGACCGTGGAGTGGTACAATGTCTTCAAGCGCATGCTGATCTAACGAGCCATTCGGCAGTTTGGACCAGGACGACGGCCGGTCGCAGCAGAAATGTGCCGTTCGGCGTGCTATCACTGGTCTAAAATCGATCGCCGTCGCTACTCTTGGAGCGTCGGCCCGGCCTGTCTCACTTGCAGATCGCGCCGTGGCGCTAGCCATGCGCAACGCCCGACAATCACCCTCGAAAGTCAGCGCTCCGTCGGCGCGCGCCGCGGCGTCTTCCACCTGACGGCGTGCAATCGCGCCAAATATAACGGGGATACGCATCGCCAGGCTTTCGAGGGGCGTCCCAATTCGCGCCATCAATGCCGCCCTGTTGGGCAACGATTTGCCTATATGAACAAACGGCCGAAGTTGGGGAGTGACAAGCCGACCCCCAATGTCCGACTATGCCCGCCGGTTATTGCGCGCTGCGCGATAACCGCTTCAACCTCTGTGGAATCCACCCATGGCAGCACTCAGGGGTATGACGGCCGCGGCTACAACAATCTTTCCCGGCGGGTAGCTTTTAGTCCGGCAGCAATCGGGGCTGCTGGCATCGCGAGGGGCGGAGTCGGGGAGGACCCAATTCCGCGACCCCATTCAACACGCTATTCCCCCCACCTCGCCCGCGGTCTTTTCGTGTCGCAAAAGGTGCAATCGAGCGACCTGCGGAAACCGGCCCAGGTCCTAGGCCGCGTTGCTATATTCGGAGGTCATACGCCGGTGCAGTTTGGTGCACTTTCGCGACCGTGCAACGGGGGCAACGCGAATTTTCAGAATGGCACCGAATTTGCGCATCCTCCCCAGGATGCACGTGACGGCGCAAGCCGGCACGCTCACCCGCGGTCGTTGGATGTTGAACCCGTTGGGTTCGGGGCTTCGGGGGCTTGGTGAAGCTTCAAACTGCGCACGCCATAGGCGTTCCTTTTATATTTAGATCTTACAGGGCCTCTGTGTGACCGCTCGGCGGATTTGCACTATCAACAAAGGCGCGGACGCGGGCGAGGATGGCGCGCAGCTCGGGGCTCTGGACTTCGGCGATCACGTCGTCGACCGTCGCAGTGTCCAGCTTCCTCTGCCGCGCAAGCTTCTCGGCGACAGCGCGGACGAACTCGCTCGGCTTACGCAGCATGCGGCGGACGCACTCGCGAACCGTTGGCGGCTGTAGCAGGATGAAGGCGTTCGAGATCTGCTCGCTCTGCTGCTCATCGGGCAGGGCGTCCTCGATCGGTACGCACCGCCGGATCCAGTCGAGGAAGCCGCATGCCTTCAGGCGCGCGACGGCCTCTACAACGGCGCTACGCGACTTGTGTATCTTGTCAGCGATCCACTGGTAGGTCGGATCGAGCCGGCCGTCCTTACGGCCGCGCAGGCGCAGCAGGCAGCGCAGGACGTCGAGCCCGATCGAACCGAGGGCACCGTTGCGCTTCCCCGGCAGCTTGGTCTCATGCTCGAACGCCTCGGCCGCGCGCATACGCGCGTTGTGTTCGGTCTTCGGGAACGTGTTGTGCGTGCGCCACAGGGATACCTCGGAACCGCCAGCGTTGTGGCTATTGCGGCGCACGGGCGAGTTTGAACGTGCGCGGTCGCGGATACCGGTGATAACTTCGCTAAACGAGCGGGCGATGTTGCTCGTGCCGGAAGGAGGGCGGGGGGAAGTGGCGGCGGGCAGTGAATTCGACATCGTGTCGGCTCCCGAAGGAAGTCGATGGCAGGCAATCGGCCGGCGCGAGAGCCGGGATTGCGGGGCTCGATGTCGATGGTCTCGCCTCCGGTGCGTTCCCGGTGCAGTCCGCTTTCAATAACGGATTTCTGCGGGCTAGAAGGTGCGGGGCTCTAGAGTTTACCGAGCAAAAACGTCGGAAGTCCGGGCTAACGGCTTCGTTCGTAATGCGGGGGTCACAGGTTCGAGTCCTGTAAGCGGCACCATTCCAAGCGACAAGTTTTTGGGTTAAATTACGTTTTTGTCGCCTCGGTCTGCGCTGCCGCGTTTTCCTGTTCGGTGCGACTTTGGTGCATTGCACCGGCGGCGAGCTTCTCAAGGTCGACCAGAATGCCGGTCAGTGCAGGGACGACGCTGGAAAAGTTCACCGATCGCGTAGACTTCGGTCTGGCTGCCATCGCTGTGGCCCATGAAGCCTTCGAGATCCCATTTCGTGGCGCCACGGTTCCGAGCGAGCCTCGCGAGGCACTGTCGCAAGAGATACGACCGTTACTCGCGGCCGGGGCGGGCGGTCTGTTCCAGATTCATGAACGTCGTGTATTTAGCGCGCAGCCAGCGATCGAGCGTTAGCAGAACGGGCACAAGTGCACGGTGCTTCTTATTCTGCGTTTTCCCCTGGGGTTCAAGTCGATCGTCGGGGCGCCCGGCCACCACTGCTCCCGATCGGGCGCGACGTTGATGTCTACAAGAGCGCCGGGGCGCTCGAGCGTGCAGATCGACGCGATCAAGAATGCGTGCAGCGATCCGCGCTGGCGACCCGGCTCGGCCGCGTAGACAAGCATCTGTGCCAATTCTTCGATCCCGATCCGGGTGCGTCGCTTCCGCTGCACCTGGCGGGCGGGGGGCTTGTAGATTGGCTTTTTACCGAGCGAGGCGGCTCGGCATTGGCCGCGTGGTTTAGTGCCGCGATAAATTGCGCGATTGGAGCCTCGGTCGCGGCTGGCGACCGAGAGTGCGAAATGATTTCACCTTTATCGTTACGGCATTCGGCAGGTTGCTGCTTGGACCAGGAGCGGAACGCGTAAACGAGCATCGACGCGTATGTCGTCGCGCACGTCTTGGCGTGGCCAAACCGCCCTTTGACACCCAACGCCTGCTCCGCGTCGAGAAGTGCGACGACATAAGCAACGCGGCTTGCAATTGTGTCGGCGGAGGCGCGCGTGTTACCCCACTCGATCTCATAGTCGGCGATCGCGTCGGTCAGCAAGGGCGCCTTCTGGGCGAGAGCTTAGCCGCACGCTTGGCAAAATGCTGGAGCTTCGCCTTTGTCAGCGAGATGCATCTTATCGAGGAATAGGATCGCAACATTCAGTTCTACTGTATCTAGATCTAACATCGCGGTGCGGATCGCCAATCGATAAGGAAGGGCTGATCGGCGTCTCGCCATCCCCGGTAAGACCCCTTCGACGATTGCCCTCAGACTTTGGCTGCTAGCCCCGTTTGCGCGAATGACCGGGTATAGGCCATCTAATGTTCCCTCCGAACCCGTGCGCAGACAGTATAGTCCTGACCGGTATTTGCTCATGGCGCAGCGCAGCAGAGTTATCAACGCGTCAGCGAGCCATGGCCGTAGTGGACTGTACGAACAGCAGTATAAAGGCTGATGGAGAGGGGCCATTGAGTACGACGGCTACAAGCCGTCCAACGATCGAAGTCTCTATCTGATAGATCAGATCAGCGACGGATAGGCCGTGGTCTTCCGGAAACCTTCCCGGACCACCACGGCCTATCCACCCGCTAACGAAGCTTACGTCGCCTGGTTGGACGAAACAGGCTTGGCCGTGATGTCGAAACGGTCGGCGTTCATGACCTTGACCCATGCCTTGACGAAGTCGCGCACGAACTTCTGCTCATGGCCGTTCTCGGCATAGACTTCGGCGGTCGCGCGCAGCTGCGAGTTCGAGCCGAAGATCAGGTCGGTACGGGTCGCCTGCCACTTCTTCTCGCGACCACCACGATCGTAGCCGATGAACTTCTCGTCGCTCGACGTGTCGACCAGATCCCAGAACGTGTCGTTGTCGAGCAGGTTGACGAAGAAGTCGTTGGTCAGCTGGCCCGGCCGCGTGGTGAGGACGCCCTCGGGCGCATCGCCGAAGTTCGCACCGAGCACGCGCAGGCCACCGACCAGCACGGTCATCTCCGGCGCGGACAGGCCGAGTAGCGAAGCCTTGTCGAGCAGCAACTCCTCGGTCTTCACCGGGTGACGCGTCTTCAGGTAGTTGCGGAAGCCATCGGCCTGCGGCTCCATCCACACGAAGCTCTCGACATCGGTCCACTCCTGCGTCGCATCGCCGCGTCCACCAAGGAACGGCACCGACACGTCGTGACCGGCATCGCGTGCCGCCTTCTCGACCGCAGCCGAACCGGCCAGCACGATCGCGTCGGCCAGCGACATGTCGCCGCGCAGTTCGTTGAGCTTGGCTAGGACCTTGCTCAACTGCTCGGGCTCGTTGACCGGCCAGTCCTTCTGCGGCGCGAGCGCGATGCGCGCACCGTTCGCACCACCGCGGTGGTCCGACCGGCGATAGCTCGATGCCGACGCCCAGGCGGTCTTGACCAACTGGCCGATCGTCAGGCCGCTCGACAGCACGGCGTCCTTGAACGCGGCGGCGTCGGCGTCCGACGGCGCGGTGCCCTCGGGAACCGGATCCTGCCAGATCAGCGTCTCTTCCGGAACCTCAGGCCCGAGGTAGCGAACGCGCGGACCCATGTCGCGGTGCGTCAGCTTGAACCATGCGCGTGCGAACGCGTCGTCGAGTGCCGACTGATCGTCACGGAAACGCAGCGCGATCTCGCGGAACTCGGGGTCCATCTTCAGCGCCATGTCGGCAGTGGTCATCATCGTTGGCACGCGCTTGTTGGGGTCGCGTGCGTCGGGTGCCATGTCCTCCGGTGCCGGATTGACCGGCTGCCACTGCTTTGCGCCGGCCGGGCTCTCGGTCAGCTCATAGTCGTACTTGAACAGCAGGCGCAGGTAATCGCCGGTCCACTTGGTCGGGTTGTTCGACCATGCGCCCTCGATGCCCGAGGTCGTGATGTGGCCCTGGCCGATCTCCTCGCTGTCGGTCAGCCAGCCGAGGCCCTGCATGTGCACGGATTCGGAAGACGGCGCCTTGAAATGCGGGGCAGACTTGGCGCCGTGCGCCTTGCCGAACGCATGGCCGCCAGCGGTCAGCGCGACGGTTTCCTCGGAGTTCATCGCCATCCGCTGGAACGTCGCCTTCATGTCGCGCGCCGACAGGAGCGGGTTCGGATCACCGCCCGGGCCTTCCGGGTTGACGTAGATCAGGCCCATCTGGATCGCGGCAAGCGGTCCTTCGAGCTCGGGCAGGTCCTCGCTGATGCGGGTCTGCGCACCTTCGTTGACCCACAGCTCCTCGGCGCCCCAGAACGTATCGCCCTCGGAGGCGAAGACGTCCTTGCGGCCGCCGGCGAAACCGAAGATCGGTCCGCCCATGCTCTCGATCGCCACGTTGCCGGCGAGGATGAACAGATCGGCCCAGCTGATGTTCTTGCCGTACTTCTGCTTAAGCGGCCACAACAGGCGACGCGCCTTGTCGAGGTTGCCGTTGTCCGGCCACGAGTTGAGCGGCTCGAAACGCTGCTGGCCCGACGACGACCCGCCGCGACCATCGGTCACGCGGTAGGTGCCGGCGGCGTGCCATGCCATGCGGATCATGAACGGGCCGTAGTGACCGTAATCGGCAGGCCACCAGGCCTTGCTGTCGGTCATCAGCGCGGTCAGGTCCTCCTTCAGCGCGGCATAGTCGAGCTGCTGGAACGACTCGGCATAGTCGAATTCCTCACCCATCGGGTCGGGGGAGACGCCGTGCTGGTGCAGCATGTCGATCGGCAGCGCATCGGGCCACCAATCCTTGTTCGTACGACCGAGCAGCGAGCGGGCCTTGACCTCGCCGCCACCGTTGGGGCCCATGGGGCAACCGCTGCTCTTGGGCTGTTCGTAATCGGCCATCTTGGCGTCCTCTCTCGATGAGTATTCCGTGCTTGAGCCCAAGATGCAGGATTTGACGGACATTTGTCCAATCGATTATTCGGGCAGGATCAATCACGCCAGTCGATCACAGGCGGGTATCGAGCAAGTCGTCCCGGTACCGCCGCCATGACCCGCGTTCAGAGCACCGATATACAGCGCGAAACAGGCACGCTCACCCGACGTAGGAGATCGTGTCGTTCACCTTGGCCGAGTGATAGCGGACACCGGCCACTACAGCATCGCTAGCACCACGATCCGCGCCCACGTATCGGCACCGGATATAAAAGGGGACTCGTTGACAGGCTCTTGGCCGCTTGCGGGGTGGTTCGCACTTTGGTCGTTCCGATGCGCTACCGAACCACATAAATCGGGTTGCCGATGAGAACCCGTTTTCCGTCGGGCGTGCGCACGTCGGCGCGGAGCCAGCGAAGCTTGTCTCTTGCGGGGATGTTGAAGGTAATCCTCGCGTCTGAGCCCACCACGTATCGGCGTTGGCCACGTAGAATATGCCTGCCGTCGACGATGAGATCGACGACATCGCCATTTGCCCCGGCAACACGGACCGCACCGCGTATCGCCTGTCCCGGACGACGGCGTAACGTGCCGCCCATCACGGCGGTAGATCGCGCGCCCGCGCTTGCCGTCAGATCGAGCACGCGTCCGGGATGTGCGCCTTCAAGGTCGATGAACACCCGCCCCGACCGGACCCCTGCAAGGATGCCCGCCTGCGAAAGCTCCGAGGCGTAGACCACGGTAGTGGGGGTGCCGACGGGGGATTGCGCGCCGACCGGGGAACTGCCCGCACGACCGTCGATCGCATCGTGATTGTCGCTGCCGCCGATACCGGTCAGGTGGTAGCCACGATCGAGCAGCGCCTCCCACCAGGCGGTGCCGGAACCGGCCCCATCGTCGAACGCGCCGCCGTGATCCGCGGCGATGCCGCCATTGGCCACCTCGATCGCGCCGACCCGTGTGTAATCCGTATCCGGCGCCGACCATCCGCACCCGAGGCAATTCTCGTTGGTGAGAATCTCCGGGTGGTTGATCGAGATGACCGCGCCGGTCCCGCGTGCGCCGTCGAACATCGCGTTGACGCTCGGCGCACCGACAGCGCCGATCCGATAATCGACGAAATCGGTAATGCCGAGCAGATTGAAATGCCCGTATTGCGTCGTCATCTCGCGACCGGGGATCACGAGCAGATTATCGAAGAACGGGGCGAGATTGGCGAGCTCGGCGACCTGTGAACGGACGTTGTGATCGGTCACCGTCACGAAATCGAGCCGATGATCGCGCGCGGCCTTCAGCGTGAAATAGACCGGGCAGGGCACTGGATTACGACTCGGCTCGCTCCGGCAGAGCGCGTCGCTTTGACTGGTATGCGTGTGAAAATCGCCGCGATACCAGCCCGGACCGGTTTTCAGCGCCGTCGTCGTGATCGCCTGCGCCGCCGCGCCGCGATCGAAATGCACGGTCACCGTGTAGGGCGACACGGTACCGGGCCGGATCGACGCCACCGCGACGCTCAACCGCCAGCGGCCCGCCGGTAGCGGACCCGGCAAATAGGAGGTGGAGGCGAAGGTCTCGGCGATGACGATATGCGGCTTGATCGCGCCGCCCCAGCCGCGCTCCCGCGTCGGGTCGTAGATGCCGAGCACCAGATACGTGCCGTCCTTGTGATCCGCACCCTGGACGTCGATCGTCAATCTGGTGACGCCTGCGGGCACGTCGAAGGGCAGTTCGCGGTAGCTGCCGCGGTCGCTGTCCCGCATCACCCCGCTTATCACCACGTCCTGCGACGATGCAGGCGCGGTCGTCTGCGCACAGACCGGAAGCGGGGCGACGATCAACGCCGCCGCGATACGCCGTAAACGCATCACCGGTCCGCCCGCTTGGACGGTAGCGCTTCGCAGTGCGCGGCGACCGGGTCGCAGCGGTGCAGGACATCGCCGGGCAGGCTCGCGCGATAGGCATAGCCATGCGGGTTGGGCACGCCGTCGTAATAGTCGCTGCTGACGAACTGCGCGCCCGAGGCGATCGCCGCGGTGAGCCGGGTCGGATCGTCGGCGCGCGCTTCCTTCGTGTCGGCATCGGCGCGGGTGCGCACCAGATAGCCGGCGCGGACGAGGCGAGCGATATGCGCGTCTTCGCCGCGCGGGTCCTGAATGTTGAACACGGCGGCTTCGGGCGATTGCTCGTCATAATAGCCGAACATCGCCCGCCCCCGCAGCGACGGGTGGCCCGCGCGGTAGAGCGCATAATGCCGCTCGTCGCCATCGAGAACGAACACGAACCGCCCTTTCGCGGCGGCCAGCGTCGGCCATGCATGCGCGCGCACGGCTTCCGCCAGCGTCGGGCGATCGCCGCGCACGCTGTCGGGCGCGATCAGCCGATCCTCGCCCATGACGGTGCGGATATCGGTATCGAGCGCGTCGAGATCGCCAGCCTCGAATTTCGCATCGTGCAGCCACGACCCGGCGATCGGCGGGAAGTCGCTGGCGTTGACCAGCACCGTGACGGGCAGGTGGTCTGGGTGCCGGTCCGACCAGCGCCGCAGGATCGCCAGGCACTCGCGAAAGACGAGACAATGGCTTTCGGTATCGATCTGCGGAAAGTGCAGCACCTTCGCGCCCGGTGCCGTCATCGCCTTGCGCGTTGCAGGCGCCGCCATCTGATAGGGCGTGGCATACAGCCCGCCTTGTGGATCGGGCGCGACGTCGATCTCGATCTGACGGATGCCGATCGCGAACTGCGCCTCCAGCGGCGGATGGCCATAGTCGAGTTCGTCCCAATATTGCGGCGCCAGCGTGCGGATCCGCGCCTCTTCGTCGGCCGACGGGTAGCGCTTGTAGCTGTTGTGCGAGCCGAGCAGCTGCACCTGATCGAGCCGCAGCGTCGCCGGCAGCCCCTCGACCCGGTCGTCGTGTCGCGATGCCGCCGAACCAGCCGCAGCGATCGTCAGAAGCGCTGCGGCGGCCAACCGCCAGTCTGGTGTTTGACAGGCGTTCACCACTGGAACGAGGTCGTCAGCTTGAAGAAGCGACCGGTCTCGACATACGAGCCGTTACCGCCGCCGTCCTGCACACCCAGATAGCGCGTGCTCTTGCCCATAGTCTTGTAGAAGCTTTCCTTGTTGAGAATGTTCTGCACCTGGCCCGACAGCGACCATCGGCCGATGTGATAGGTGGCGTTGAAGTTCAGCTGGCGGTTGGGCTGGAGATAGGTGTCGAGCTGGTCGTTGAGGCTCAGCAGCTGACGACCGACATATTGCCAGGCGAGGCGACCCGAAAATGCCGGACGCTCGTAGAACAGCTCGGTATTGTAGATCACGTTGGGCGCGCGCGGCAGCACCGTCGTGCCGCGCCCGGTGACGCCACTGTCGGCACGGCTGTCCTGCAACGTCGCGGACCCCTCGACCCCGAACCCGCCGAAGAATCGCCCGAGTTCGAAGAACTGTTTCCGCGCATGGAACTCGACGCCGTACAGATCGGCGTCGCTGCCGTTCAGCGGCATCGTGTAGACGATCCCGCCGACGGTGTTGGTGCCGCCGCTCGAACTCGGCGTGCTCCCGGTCGCGCTTGCGGTGAACACGAAGTTCGACAGATGCTTGTAGAAGCCGGCCGTCTCGATCACCGCGCTATGATCGGGATACCATTCGACGCCGAGATCGAGGTTGGTCGCGGTCGTCGGCTTCAGATCGGGGTTGGACCGGTTGACGAACGCCAGCGCGCCGGTGACGTCGTTGTAGCTATAGGTCTCGGGACCCGCGACCAGCGCGAAGGCCGGCCGCGCGAAGCTGCGCCGCGCCGCGCCGCGGATGACCAGCCGATCGGTCGGGCGGTAGGCCAGGTTCAGGCTTGGCAGGAATTCGTTGTAGCTGTTGCCGTCCGACGTGAAATGGCCGGTATCGTTCGGCGAGGCGCCGCCGGAATCGGTGACCACCACCCAGTGCGTCGCGGTGAAGTCGGTATGCTCGAAGCGAAGCCCTGCGACCATCTGCACCGGCCCGAGCGCCGCATCCGCCTGCGCATAGCCGGCGACGACCGTCTCGGTGCCGAAGACGGTGTTCCGGGCATAGTCGTTGGTGGTGTAATAGCCGGGGTTCGGGGTGCCGTCGGGCGTGAACTGGTTGGTATAGGCGTAGGGCAGGATGCTCTTTTCGAAATATGTCCGGTCGTAGATCCGGAAGCCGGGATAGTTTCCGCCCATGAAATCGACGTTGCGGCCGGGCAGTGCGGACCCGGTCGAGCCTTGCCCTGCATCGAAATCGGGGCGGCTGCCGTCGGCGGCGGGGATGACGAAATTGTCGCCGTTGTTGCCGAGCAGGCCGCGGTCGTATTGCGAGCGGTCCGAGAGGCTGAGGTCGGCACCCCAGCGGATATGCTTGATCAGCCCGTCGGGGGCGTAATCCATATCGAGCTTCAGTTCGTAGAGGTTGTCGTCGGACTCGACGTCGCGCGCCTGGAATTTCCACGCGCGGATCGAGTCGGCGCTGAAGACGGCGTTGCGCATCGCCGGATCGGCGAACGCGAGACCGATATTGGTCGGATTGCCGGTGTCGATCAGGACGCTGCCGCGGGGATTTTCGGCACTGTCGGTCAACAGGCTCGTGTCGCTGTACAGGCTTCCTTCGACGTAATTCGGACGCCGCTGTTGGCCATAGCCATAGGACGCGCGCAACGATGCTGAGACTTTGTCCGACATCTTGATGTCGCTGCCGGCCTGGATCGTGCCGAGCTGCGAGATCTGGTCGCGGGCCTGGAAGTAGCTGCCGGCCAGCGTGCCGAGCGGATTATAGGCGCCGTTCGCCCCGTAATAGGGCGCGGTACCGAGCAGCTGCAGGATGCCGCCGGTGATGCTGTGCTGTACGTCGACGGACGAGACCTTGTAATGGCCATAGGTGCCGCGGATGAACGCGGAGACCGCATCGCCCTTGAAATCGAGCGAAAAATTGCCGCCGAACCGCTCGATGTTCGAATCGTAGAGATCGTATTTGATCCCCATCGCGGTCAGGTCGCCGGGCCCCGAAGTCGCCGTCGCGGGGATATAGGTGACCGCCTCGACGCTTTCCGCCGCCGAACGGCGCTGTTCGTAATAGCCGGTCGCGTAGACGCCGATGGTGTGGTTCGCGCCGAACGTCCTGGCGAGTTCGATCTGACCGACCCCGCCGAATGCCTTGAAGCCGAGCTTGTCGGCACGGTCGTTGTAATTCGCGCCGCCGGTGACCTTCAGATAATGGTCGCCATATTGGAAGCCGGTCGGCGTCGCGATGTCGACCGTGCCGCCGATCGAGTCGCCGTAGTCGGCGGCGCCGGGGGTCTTCGACACGCTTGCCGAGCGCAGGCCGTAGGGCGCGATCATCTTGAGCGACAGCGCGCGGGTCGCCGGATCGGATTCCGCCACGCGCATGCCGTTGATCGAATAGGCGTTGTAGCTCGAATCGATGCCGCGGATCGAGATGAACTCCGCTTCGCCGGTCGCTGCCTGGCCGAGCCCCATGTCCGCATAGGCGCTGACGCCTGGCAGTACCGCGAGGATGTCGACGATGTTGCCACCCGGACGCCGGGCGATGGTCTCGCCGGACATGACCGCGTTGGTGCCGACCTGCTGTCGTTTCCAGGCGAGCGCGCGCTCTTCCTCGAGCGGCACAGCGCCGGTCACCACGATCTCGTTGCCGGGATCGGCGGCGGGGTCCGGGCCGGGATCGGGCGCTGTAACGCCGGTACGATCGAGGATCGCGGCCCCCGTGGTCAAGGCGACCGGATGGCGAAGGCCAGCGCCGCCTTGCGGATCGGCCGCGCCCAGCACGATGGTCTTCCCGTCGTCGCGCCGCAGCTGGAGCGGGCTGTTCGCGATCAACAGGCGCAAGGCGGCCTGTCGAGACATCGCGCCGCGGATCGCAGCGGACTGGACCTGCGCGATCGTGGCGCGGGGAAAGAAGATCTGCACGTTCGCTTGCCGGCCGAATTCGGTCAGCGCGTTGGCCAGCGATTGGGGAGCGATATCGAAGCTGTGCATGTCGGGCGCGGCGATCGGCGCGGCATGGGCGGCAGGCGTCATCAAGAGCGTCGCGAGCAGCGACGTCCCGGCGAGTGTCGAGCGCATGGAGGAAACCCCGGTTGGAATGGTTGGTCGAGACCGTCTTCACCCCGAAAGACGATCAGCGCGGGACCAACCGCCAACTCCGACAAAACTTTCTCGCGATTTTCAGCTCGACGGCATGAGGGATCGGTCGGAGCGCGTCAGCGGGTCAGCAGATACGCGGTCGGCGAACGCGATACCCGGATGTTCAAGCCGGTCGAAACAGCATCGAGAAAAGCGGTCGGGTCGCTCGTGACGAACCGTCCGCCTACCGGGATGCTGGCGAGCTCGCGATCGACGATCACGATCTTGCGGACCAGAAATCGGTTATACTCCTCGACCGCACTGCCCAGCGTCGCATCGCGGAAGAGGATCTCCTGATGCTGCCAGGCCGTGACCCGGTCGACCTGATCGGCATCGGCCCGACGCACGATCGCGCCGTCGGACGATACCAACAGGCTCGTTGCGCCAGTGCGCGCGTCTATCGTCGAACCGGGTATCGACCCAGCCTGTCCAACGACGCGTGCCATCCCCTTCTGCACCAGCAGATCCAGCGCCCCGCCCCGCGCACGCACGTTGAAGCGCCCTGCCGAAAGGACGACCATGCGCCCGTCGCCGTGAAACAGGGCATCCGGTCCATTCGGAAGACTTAGCGCGACTTCGCCGCGTTCGATCCAGAACGTTCTTTCGGTACTCGACACGCGCCAGGATAACCGGGAATCCGTATTGAGCGCGACGACACCGCCTGCCGGCAGGCGGATCGTTTTGCTCTCGCCGACGGCGGTCGTTTCACTATCCCAGGCATAAGCGCGCGTCGCAGTCGTACCGGCCGCGACGGCGCCGACCACCGCCACCGCGCAGGCCGCTTGCAGGAACATCCGTCGCGAACAGGGCCCTTTCGGTGCGTCGGGAACCGCGGCGGCGGTGCGGCGCCCCGAAAGTTCGCGCACGGACCGCGGAGTCTCGCTGCCGACCCTGTCCCACATCGCCAGAGCACGCGCGAAGGCGATCGCGTGCGCGACATCCTCGTCACGCCACGTCTGGAACGCGACCTCGTCCAGCGTGCCCAGGCGGTGCTGCGCCAACCATGCAGCGGCCTCGGCAGCATCGATATCGGCATCGTTACGAAGAAGACCGCCGAACCGCGTCATGCGCGATCCTCTTTCAGCACATACATACTCCCTTAGACGAACGCCGCATCGCAATCCGCCAAGATGCCGTTCAATGCGGTTTTCGAGATTCGGCGAGCCGGCGGTGTCCGATATCCGGCTCCGGCACCTCGTACGTGTCTCGACGGCGCGGCTCAAGCGCTTGGGTCACCAGGTAAATCGCCCGCGCGAGCCGCTTCTCGAGCGTCGACAGGCTCACGCCTAGTTCGTCGGCGATCCGTCGCGGCGATTGGCCGTCGACCCGACAGCGCTCGAAGACGGTTCGACACTTGTCCGGCAGCGCGCGTATCGCGCGCGCGAGATCATCGAGCTGCTGGCGGTCCTCGGCGATACGGTGCTGGTCGGGGGTGTCGTCGGGAGCGTCGAAGTTCTCGAACTCGACGAAATGGCGAAAATCGATGATCTTGGCGCGGCGCAGCCGATCGATCGCCAGATTGCGCATCATCCGCAGCATATACGTCCTGGGATTGACGATCGCGCCCCAAGCTTCCGTCGCGAGCATCCGCGCGAGCACGTCCTGCACCAGATCGCGCGCTTCGTCCGTACCACGGCACAACCGATACGCCGCATCGAGTAGATCGCGTTCATAGGGGAGAACCTCCTCGATGAACCAGCGATCGATAGGGCGGACGACAGGCACGCAATCTTTCACCGTGGTGGAGGGGAGCGCGTCCTCTAGGCCGCGCTCGTGTCATTCCGACGACAGCCGGATGAGCCGGTGCCCCACAGGGTCGACGTCGCTCCGCTGGCTATACCATCGACGAGAAATGCAGTCCCACGGTCAACGACATCGCTAGCCGCATGGCCGCGGCGGTGGCTTTGGCCAGTCGTTCGACGGCGCCCGGTGCGGACTTTGTTGCGCAGCGTGTACCGGCATTAACCGTCGAGCGCAGACAGCTGCGATGCCGCAAGCATCTTGACATCGCTCAGCGATCTGATCTGATAATGTAATCGGGCATAAGTCCTTGGCTGTGGGCGGGAATATTTCGCTCTGGTTGAGATCTTCGGCGGTGCGGGGAAATTCATCCGCGGGGGAGGGGGGCATGTCCTTGACGGCAGATCAGGTACGGCTCGTGACCGAAAGCTATGTGCTGATCGGACGCTCACCCCGCCCGTATTCCGAACTTTTCTATCATCGACTGCTGCTCGATCACCCTTTCGCACGGGCGCTTTTTCCCGACGATCTGCGCCACCAGGCATTCGTGTTCGAGAAGACGATCGCTATTCTCGTCAGGGAGGTCGGGAATATTGCCGGGTTGCGGCCCACCTTAGCGGACCTTGCCCGAAAACATGTCGGATACGGCGTCAGACCCTATCAATACGAAGCTGTCGGTGCCGTATTGATCGCGACGTTTTCGGAAATACTGGGAAGCCGTTTCACGCCGGAGATCCGCGAAGCCTGGGAGACGGTCTATGCGGAAACAGCAGGGGTGATGATCGCCGAAGCGTATCCCGACGGCTGATAACGGATCGCCCCAGATTGCCGCAAATGCCGGCTGCGGACCGCGCATGGTGGAACCGACGGTCAGGTCAGATAGGTGTGGACGATGTGAACGAGTTCGTCTGCCGCCGCAGCCGCTTGAGACGGTTGAGCAGTTTCTTCTTTTCTTTTGTCGCGAGGATATCGGCGACGGCGGGCCGCGATCACTGCGGTCTGGTGAAGCGCCGGGGGCGCGGGTAAGCGGAGCCATGCTCAGATACGCCGCCGTCGCGCTCATCCTCGCCGCTCCCGCCGTTGCCCCCGCCGCTGATCTACCGACGATCGCGGCGGGGCGCTGGGATATCACATCCACCGTCGCCGAGCTGTCGATCCCCGGTATCCCTGGGTTCGTCATGCGGATGATGCGCGGCAAGTCGAAGTCAGAGCGCAAGAGCATTGCGACCGCGCAGGCGATCGACGCACTGCTCGTGCCGGATCCCAAGGCGCAATGCCGGGTCGACGGTCAGCACGTTGCCGACGGCCACGATGTCCAGGCGCTGACATGCCCGCAAAAGCGCGGCAAGCCGGTCGAGATCGCGCGCGTGGGGACGTATGATCGCACGGGCTTCGTCGGCCAGGCTATCGTCACCGGGGTAACGCCCAAGGGACCGATGAAGATCGTGCTCAACCAGCGTGCCTCGCGCGTTGCAGACTAACGCGAAATCGCCACAAGTCCGGCTGGAATGAACGTAGCGATTCTGTCACGGCGATTCGCCAGCGCAACCGATCACGCTCGTATCGGCTGCACCATGGTCTGCACGCTCCGACGGTCACGGCGCATGACCATCGGAGCGCCCCTAACCGTTACTTCAAGCCACCGCCGAGCGAGCGGTAGAGTTCGACCGCGTTGCTGTCGCGGACGAGGCGTGTCGCGAGCAGGCTCTGTTGCGCGGTGTAGAGCGCGCGCTGCGAATCGAGCGTGTTGAGGAAAGGGTCGATCCCGGCGCGGAAGCGGAGCTGCGACAGATTGTACGCGCCCGCCGCGTTGTCACGCAAAGACGTCTGCGCCTCCAGCTGGCTGTTGATCGTGCCACGACGTGCCAGCGCATCGGCAACTTCGCGGAAGCCGGTCTGGATGCTCTTCTCATACGTGGCCAGCATCGCGTCGCGCGTCGCCTTGGCGTATTGAAGATTACCCTTGTTGCGGCCGAAATCGAAGATCGGCTGCGTGATCGTCGGCGCGACGGACCATTGCTGGCTGCCGCTGCCGAACAGGTTCGACAAGCCGAGGCTGAGCGTGCCGAACGCCGCGGTCAGCGAGATGTTCGGGAAGAATGCCGCGCGCGCCGCGCCGATGTTCGCATTCGCGGCGATGAGGTTGTGCTCGGCCGCTGCGACGTCCGGACGGCGCAACAGCACCTCCGACGACAGGTTGGCGGGCAGATTCTCCAGCGTCGGCGTCTTGTCCGGCATCCGCGCGGGGAGCAGCTCCGGCGTCACGGTCGTCCCGGCGAGCAGGTTGAGCGCGTTCTGGTCCTGCGCGATCAGCGTGGTCGCGTCGGCAATGTCCGAGCGCGCCTGGTCATAGGTCGTGCGCGCCTGACGCACTTCGAGCTCGGAGGCGATGCCGATCCGGAAACGGTCCTGCGTGAGCTTCAGCGTCTGGCCGAACGCGCGCTCGGTATCCTGCGCGATCTTGAGGCGGTCCTGATCCGCGGCCATCGTTAGCCATGCGGTCGCGGTTTCCGAGATCAGCGAGACCTGGGCTGCGTTGCGGTTTTCCTCCGCGGCGAAATACGCTTCCTGCTGTGCCTGCGTCAGGTTGCGGATGCGGCCGAAGAGATCGATCTCCCAGGCCGAAACGCCGACATTGGCCGAGTAGATATCGATACGACCGCTGCCGGCCACCGCGCCTGCACCGGTTCCGCCACCGACACCGCCGCCAACGCCACCACCTGTGCCACCACCTGTGCCACCGCCGGCGCCACCGCCGCCGACCGCGTTGAACGGCGACTTCTGGTAGGTGGCGCTGCCGGTCGCGCCGAGCGTCGGGAACAGGTCCGCGCGCTGGACGCGGTATTGCGCGCGCGCCTGGGCGACGTTCGCGACCGCGATGCGGACGTCGCGGTTATTGTCGAGCGCAAGGCGGATCACGCCGCGCAGGCGGTCGTCGGTAAAGAACGCCTCCCATGCGGTGTCCGCCGGCACGATCGCGTTCACAGCGTTGCCGGCCGAATAGGCAGGTCCAGTCGGTCCGCTCGGTGCCACGGGAAGCTCCGGGCGGACGTATTTAGGGGCGAGGTTGCACCCGGCGAGCGTGAGCCCAGCGGCGAACGTAAGGGCGGTTTTGCGAGAGAACATCTGGATCAGGCCTCCTGCGGCCGCTGGTCGTGGGGCGGATGGCCGCCGTCACGGTTGTCGTCACGGGTGTCGTCGTCGGTGCGGACCTGATCGCGGTCCTGCCCCGAGCCGGCCTTGTCCTGCTTGAAGACACGCTTCACGAGCAGGAAGAATAGCGGCACGAAGAAGATCGCGAGGACGGTCGCGGACAGCATGCCGCCGACCACCGCCCACCCGATCGCGTTCTGGCCGCCGGCGCCGGCACCGCTCGACAGTGCGAGCGGCAACACGCCGAAGATGAACGCGAACGACGTCATCAGGATCGGGCGAAGGCGGAGTTTGGCCGCCTCGACCGCGGCATCGGCCGCGTTCATCCCGTCGCCCATCTTCTCCTCGGCGAACTCCACGATCAGGATCGCGTTCTTCGCCGCCACGCCGATCGTCGTGATCAGCCCGACCTGGAGGTAGATGTCGTTGTTCAGCCCGAAGATCATCGCCGCGCCGACCGCGCCGAGGACGCCGAGTGGCACCACCAGCAGGACGGCGATCGGGATCGACCAGCTCTCGTACAGTGCCGCGAGGCAGAGGAACACGATCAGCAGCGACAGCGCATAGACCGTGGTCGACTGGCCGCCCGACAGGTTTTCCTCGTAGCTGAGGCCGGTCCACTCATAGCCGATGCCGGGGGGCAGCTTGGCCGCCATCTCTTCCATCGCCTTGATCGCGGTACCGCTGCTGACGCCCGGCGCCGGCGAACCCATGATCTCGAACGAGGCTACGCCGTTGTAGCGTTCGAGGCGCGACGGACCGTAGTTCCAGCTCGTCGTCGAGAAGGACGAGAACGGTGCCATCGCGTTGCTGGTCGTGCCGCGGACGTAGAAGTTGCCGAGATCGGCGGGCGTCGTGCGGAACGGTGCGTCGGCCTGCACGAACACCTTCTTCACGCGACCGCGGTCGATGAAGTCGTTGATGTACGCGCCACCGAACGCGGTGCTGACGGTGGTGTTGATGTCCGCCTGGCTGAGGCCGAGTGCGCCGGCCTGCGCCTGGTCGACGTTCAGTTTCAGCTGGGGCGCATCCTCCAGGCCGTTCGGGCGGACCTGCATCAGGCGCTTGTCCTGGCTGGCCATGCCGAGCAGCATGTTGCGCGCCTCGAGCAGTTTCTCGTGACCGACGCCGGCATTGTCCTTCAGCATGAAGTCGAAGCCGTTGGCGTTGCCGAGTTCCTGCACGGCGGGCGGCACGAAGCCGATCACCATGCCGGCACGGACGCCTGCAAGCGCCTGGTTGGCACGCGCCGCGACCGCGGCGACGCCGTTCTCCGCGCCGCTACGATCTTCCCACGGCTTGAGCTGGATGAAGGCGATGCCGACATTCTGGCCCTGGCCGACGAAGCCGAAGCCGCTGATCGTGAAGATACCCGCGGTATTGGCCTTCTCGTCGATCATGAAGTGATCGCGGACCTTGTCCATCGTCCGGGCGGTCTCCTCCATCGGCGTACCCGACGGCATCGAGACCTGTGCGAACATCACGCCCTGGTCTTCTTCGGGGAGGAAGCCCGACGGCAGGCGCAGGAAGATGAAGGCCATCCCGGCGACGATCACGGCATAGACCAGCATCGTGCGGACCCAGCCCTTCTCGACGCGGCGCAGGCCGTTGCCGTACTTGCCGACGCCCTTGTCGAAAGTGCGGTTGAACCAGCCGAAGAAACCCTTCTTCTCGCTATGGCCTTCCTTCGCGGGCTTCAGGATCGTCGCGCAGAGCGCAGGCGTCAGGATCAACGCGACCAGCACCGAGAGTGCCATCGACGACACGATGGTGATCGAGAACTGGCGGAAGATCACGCCGGTCGAGCCGCTGAAGAACGCCATCGGCAGGAACACCGCCGACAGCACGAGGCCGATGCCGACCAGCGCGCCGCTGATCTCGTCCATCGACTTCTTGGCGGCTTCCTTAGGACTTAGCCCTTCTTCCTGGATGAGGCGCTCGACGTTCTCGACGACGACGATCGCGTCATCCACCAGCAGGCCGATCGCCAGCACCATGCCGAACAAGGTCAGCGTGTTGATCGTGAACCCCGCGACCTGGAGCACGGCGAGCGAGCCGAGCAACACGACCGGGACCGCGATCGTCGGGATCAGCGTGGCGCGGAAATTCTGGAGGAACAGGAACATCACGAGGAAGACGAGGACGATTGCCTCGATCAGCGTGTGGATGACCTGCTCGACCGACAGCCGCACGAACGTCGAATTGTCGATCGGGAACGCGACCTTGACGTCGGGCGGGAACTGCTTGGCGATCCGGTTGACCTCGGCCTTGACCAGCTTGACGGTGTCGAGCGCGTTCGCACCCGGTGCCAGCTTTACGCCGAAGCCTGCCGCCTGCTTGCCGTTATAGCGTGCCTGGAAGCTGTAGTTCTCCGAACCCATCTCGACGCGGGCAACGTCCGACAGGCGCACGGTCGCGCCGCTGGTTGCCGAGCGGACGATGATGGCGCGGAACTGTTCCGGCGTCTGGAGGCGCGACTGTGCGGTCACGGTGGCGTTGAGCGACTGGCCCTTCACCGCCGGGAGACTGCCGACCTGACCGGCCGAGACCTGCGCGTTCTGCGCGGTCAGCGCCGACGTGATGTCGGTGACGGTGACGCCGAGGTTCGACATCTTGAAGGGGTCGACCCAGATCCGCATCGAATATTGCGCGCCGAACACCTGCGTGTCGCCGACGCCCTTGATGCGGCTGAGCGGATCCTGAAGCTTCGAGGCGATCATGTCGCCGAGATCGACCTGGTCGTGGTCGCCGTTTTCCGAATAGGCGGCGATGATGAGCAGGAAGTTGGCGGTCGCCTTGGTCACGCGGAGACCGGCCTGCTGCACTTCCTGCGGCAACAATGGCGTCGCCTGCTGCAGCTTGTTCTGCACCTGGACCTGCGCGATGTCGGGGTCGGTGCCCTGCTCGAAGGTGAGCGTGATCGCGAGGTTGCCCGAGCCGTCCGAGGTCGAGGCGAAGTAGCGAAGGTTGTCGATGCCCTTCATCTGCTGCTCGATGATCTGCGTCGTCGTATTCTCGAGCGTCTGTGCGTCGGCACCCGGATAGGACGTCGCGACCGTCACCTTGGGCGCGGCGATCTCAGGGAACTGCGCGATCGGCAGCGACCGGATCGCGAGTATGCCGGCCAGCATCAGGATGATGGCGATGACCCATGCGAAGATGGGTCGATCGATGAAATAGCGTGACATGGGCAGTTACTTCCCGGCCTGCGCGGAACTGTTGCTGGTAGCACCGGACGCGTCGCCGCCTCCGGGTGCCGCGCCGGGCGCACCGCCAGCCGGCTTGGCGACCTGCTGCGGGGCAGCGGGCTTGACGGTCGCGCCGGGACGCAGGTTGAGCAGGCCCTCGACGATCAGCTTGTCGCCGGGCTTCAGGCCGCTGGTGACGATCCACTTGTCGCCGATCACGCGATCGGTGGTGACGGTGCGCTGCTCGACCTTGTTCTGCGCGTTGACGACCAGAGCGGTCGCGCCGCCGCGCGGATCGCGCGTGATGCCGGCGGTCGGCGCCATGATCGCCTGCGCGCGCGTGCCTTCGACCAGCTTGGCGCGGACGTACATGCCCGGCAACAACAGGCCGTTGGGGTTCGGGAAGCTCGCGCGCAGAGTCACCGCGCCGGTGGTCTGGTCGACCGTGACTTCGGAGAATTGCAGGCGACCCTCGATCGGATAGGTGCTGCCGTTCGGGAGGATCAGCTGGACGCGCGCGCTGCCGTCGCCGCGCGTCACGCCGCCGCTTGCCATCGCCTGCTTGAGATCGAGCAGCTGCGCCGCCGACTGGACGACGTCGACATAGACGGTGTTGGTGCGCTGGATCGTCGCGAGCGGATCGGTTTGGCCGGTCTGGACGAGCGCGCCGACGGTCACGAGCGATCGGCCGATGCGGCCCGAGATCGGCGCCTTGATGCGCGTGAAGCCGAGGTTGACGCGGGCCGACTGGACCGCGGCCTGCTGCGCTGCAACATTCGCGCGAGCCTGCTGTGCGGACGCGGTGGCGTTGTCCGCCTCCTGCTTGCTGACCGCGTTCAGCTGCACGAGCTGGCCATAGCGCTGCGCCTGGAGGCGGGTCGCGTTGATCTGCGACTGGGCCGCGCCGAGCTGGCCCTGCGCGCTGGCGAGCGCCGCGCGGTAGGGGGCGTCCTCGATCGCGTAGAGCACCTGGCCCTTGCTGACCATCGCGCCCTCGGTGAACAGGCGATCACGAACGACGCCGCTGACCTGCGGACGGACTTCGGAGGTCTCCACCGCAGCGATACGGCCGGGTAGCTCGGACGTGAGGACGACCGATTCTTCGCCGACCGTGACGACGCCGACGGTCGGTGTGGGCGGGGGCGGCGGAGCCTGCTCCTTGCCGCAAGCCGACAGCAGGACAAGTGCGGCCAGCGCCACAGATCCCTTGAGGTTCAATCGCTGCATGTTGAGCATCCCGACGTCCGTGCAGATAGGTTGACCGGAATGAACGTTCATTCCGCTTGCTTGCCCGCTAGGATTGTGCGAGCGGCCGGTCAACCAAAAAACGCATCGGGAACATGATTTTGAGTGCAGTGCAGCATGAGCTGGGAAGCCGGGAGCGTATCGTCGCCGCGGCCCGTCATCTGTTTGCGACGCAGGGGTTTCACCAGACACCGATGTCCGAACTCGCGGTCGCGGCGGGCGTGTCGGTCGGCCAGATCTATCGTCTGTTCACCGGCAAGAACGCGGTGATCCAGGCGATCGTGATGGAAGACGCCACGGCCAAGATGGCCGAGTTGCAGACGATGAACGACTCGGTGAAATTCGAGGGTTTGTCGATCGAGGAGGGGTTCGTCGAACTGGCTCGCCGCGCGTTGTCGAAGGGTGACGAAGCGCTGTCGTTCGAGATCATGGCCGAGGCACATCGCAATACCGACGTCGCCGACACGATCGCCGATCTGTGCCGCGGATTTCGCCAGATGATCCGCGAACTGGCCTGCGTCGCCAATCCGGATCTCGAGGAAAACGAGCTGGAGGGTGCGGAGGAACTGATCCTCGCCTTCATGTTCGGGCTTGGCCACCGCACCTTGTCGCGTCCGCGGCTGTCGGAAGATCAGACCGCGCGATTGACGGGCCGGATGATCCTGGCAGCGGTTCGCGCGCTTTAGAGCAATGTAGCGCGTCGCGCTGCCTAAGCAGCGCTGCGCACGACGCGCGCAGAAGCCATCCACTCACGCGCTCGATCGTTACGGTCTTGTTTCGGCATGCTGCCAAGCGTGCCGGGTTTCCGTCGCGTTCGTGGTATCGGATTCATTTATTACAAAGTGGATATCGTATATTATATTTGACTTAATCTGGTAGACATGATGGATTGCGCGCAACATCCAAACAGGGGCGCGGGCACTCATGACATTTTTGGTCGGTAAATTGCGAAATCGGTCGAGCATCGGGGCGATGGTTGCGATGCTCCTGTCATCAGGAGCGTATGCGCAGGTTTCGCCTGCACCACAGTCCAGCCCCGATGCGAGCGCCGACGAAGCCATCACGGTCACGGGAACGCGCATCCGCCGCCCCGATCTGGCAAGCAACAGCCCGATCACCTCCGTCACCGACCAGGAAATCAAGTACCAAGGCGCGGTCAACGTCGAGAGCGTGCTGAACCGCCTGCCGCAATTCACGGCGGACGCGAACGAGAACGTTTCGAACGGATCGGACGGCACCGCCAACATCAACCTCCGCAACCTCGGATCGAACCGGACGCTGATCCTTCTGAACGGCCAGCGCTTGCTGCCGCAGCAGGCGATCGATCTGAATTTCGTCCCATCGGCGCTGATCGACCGGGTCGACGTGGTGACCGGCGGCGCGTCCGCGGTCTACGGGTCCGACGCGGTCGCGGGTGTCGTCAACTTCGTACTGAAGGATCATCTCGACGGGTTGCGGATCGACGTGCAGTCGGGGCTCGGTCTGCATACCAACGACAATAGCGCGGTACGGAATATCCTGACCACGCGCGGCTATGCGAACGCGCCGGGCCGGGTCGCCGATGGCGGCAAGCAGGATCTGAACGCGGCGTACGGCAAGAACTTTGCAAACGGACGCGGCAACATCACCGTCTATGGCGGCTATCGCCACACCGATCCGGTGTTGCAGGCCAACCGCGATGTCTCCGCCTGCGCGCTCAACCCGTCGGACTCGGCGGGCAATGGTCTGATCTGCGGCGGATCGAGCAATACGCCGATCGGAACGTTCGTGCCGCTCGGTGGGCTCAATTCGGGCACCACGCTGACCAACAATGCCAACGGCACGCAGACCTGGGTGCCGTACACCTCGGCCTATGCGTACAACTACGCGCCGACCAACTACTTCCAGCGGTCGGACGAGCGCTATACCGGCGGCGCCTTCGCCAAGTTCGAGATCGCGCCGATCGCCGAGATCTATGGCAGCTTCATGTACATGAAGGACCATACTTTCTCGCAGGTCGCGCCATCCGCGCTGTTCCTCGGCACGACCTTCACCGTGCCGTGCAACAACCCCCTCATGAGCGCCGCGCAGCAGCAGTCGTTGTGCGGGGCGACCGCGGGCACGGCCGCGACGCAGGATACGCTGATCGGCTATCGCCTGGGTTCGGGTCAGTCGCGTCGCGACGATCTGCGGCATCAGGATTACCGCTATTCGGCCGGTGTCCGCGGCGATCTCGGTCACGGCTTTCATTACGACCTGAATTACCTTCACTCGCTGGTGCGCTACAACGAGACGTATCTGAACAACGTCGACAACGTGAAGGCGCAGCGCGCGCTCGACGTCGTCACCGTCAACGGCGTGCCGACCTGTCGGTCGGTGATCGACGGCAGCGATCCGGCGTGCGTGCCGGTCAACGTCTTCCAGGCGAACGCGATCACCGACACGCAGGGCGCGTATCTGTTTTCGGAAAGCAACACCGCGTCGCGCAACGTCCTGGACGTGTTTTCCGCGAACCTGACCGGCGACCTCGGCACGTTCGGCATCTCCAGCCCGTGGGCGACGCGCGGTGTCAACATCGCCGTCGGCGCCGAACGCCGCCGAGAGACGCTGAACTTCACCGCCGACGCCATCGCGCAACAGGGCGGCACGACTAATTCGGATGGCCGGATCACCGTCAACGAAGGCTATGGCGAGATCGAGGTTCCGATCCTTCAGGACCTTCCGTTCGCGCACGAACTGACCATCAATGGCGGCCTGCGCTATTCCGCCTATCGCAACGATCAGCAGTCGACCGGACTGAAGTCGAAATACAACGTCTGGACCTACAAGGGCGAGGCGACGTGGGCGCCGTCGAAGGATGCGCGCTTCCGCTTCAGCTATAACCGGGCGATCCGCGCGCCGAACATCTCCGAGCTTTTCGGGTCGCGGTCGATCGGCAACGTGTCCGCGCAGGATCCGTGCTCCGGAACCGCGCCGACCACGTCCGTCGACATCTGCCGGCTGACCGGTGTGACGCAGGCGCAATACGGCAATATCGTCGAATGCCCCTCCGACACGTGTTCGGCGCAATATGGCGGCAATTCCGCGTTGAAGCCCGAAAAGGCCGATACCTACACCGCAGGCCTCGTGTTGACGCCGCGGATGGTGCGCAATCTGACGCTGACGGTCGATTATTACCGCATCAAGGTGAAGGACTATATCAGCTCGGTCGATCCGTCGCTCGCGATCAGCCAGTGCGTCGCGGCGAGCGATCCCTTCTATTGCGGGCTGTTTACGCGCGATCCGCGCTCGGGCGCGCTGTTCGGCAGCAACGGCTATATCGTCTCGACGACGTACAACACCGGTTCGCTCAAGACCTCCGGGATCGATCTCACCGCCGACTACACGCTGGGGATCGGCGCGCTCGGCAAGCTCAACCTCAACATGGTCGGCACGCGGCTGATCTCGCAGGAGTCCGAGCCGCTGAAGGGTCTCGGCAGTTACGACTGCAAAGGTCTGTACGGCTACACCTGCGGCCAGCCCAATCCGAAGTGGCGGCACGTGGTGCGCACGACATGGTCGATGCCGCAGGGCGCGAGCGTATCGGTGTCGTGGCGGCATATCGACCAGGTCAAACTGTCGTCGCTGTCGGACAACAGCTTCCTCGCCGGGACGCCGAGCGTCATCAACCGCAAGATCTCCGCGTATAATTACATCGATCTCGCGGGGACGGTCGCGGTTGGCGAGGGGCTCCAGCTTCGTGCCGGCGTCAACAACCTGTTCGACAAGAACCCGCCGGTGATCGCTTCCGGCATCCTGTCGTCGTTCGGCAACGGCAACACCTATCCCGGCGTGTATGACGTGCTCGGGCGGACGCTGTTCGTCGGCGCGACGGTGAACTTCTGACGCTGGGATGATGGCATGATGAATATGGTCCGCCGCGACGTTTTGAAGACGGGCGGCGTGGCCGCGCTGGCCGCGATCGTTCCCGCTGTGCCGATCGGTGCGGCCGGGGCGGTCTCTGCCAGCCCGCGCGAGATCGTGTCGCTCGGGACCGGGTGGCGGTTCCACCTCGGCCATGCGAGCGATCCGGCGAAGGATTTCGGCTTCGGGCGCTCGCATGACACGTACGGCAAGTCGGGTGATGTCGGTACGCCGGTCGCCGAACCCAAGTTCGACGACAGCGCGTGGACGGCGGTGACGCTGCCACACGATTGGGCGGTCGACCTGCCGTTCGAACGGTTCGGGCCGGCGGGGAGCGAGGCTGACCGCACCGGATCGTTCCAGGGGTTCAAGCCGGTCGGGCGGATGTGGCCGGCGACCAGCGTCGGCTGGTATCGGCGCGTCATTCGCATTGAGAAGGCGGATGCGTGGCGGCGGTTGCTGCTCCAGTTCGACGGCGTGGCGCGCGACTGTATCGTCATCTTCAACGGCTTCGTCGTCGGATCGAACGAGAGCGGCTATGCGCCGTTCGAGATCGACGTCACCGACTTTGCCAAACTTGGCGAGGACAATGTGCTCGTCATCCGCTGCGACGTGAGCCTCGGCGAGGCGTGGTCGTACGAGGGGGCGGGGCTTTACCGCGACGTGCGGCTCGTGAAGACCGCGCCTGTACATGTCCGGCGATGGGGGGCGACCGTGCGGTGCTCGGTCGGCTCGGATGGCGCGATCGTGCGGGTCTCGACCGAGATCGACAATGACGGTCCCGCCGCCGGTGCGCGCGTGCGGTCCACGGTGGTCGGGCCGGACGGAAAGACGGTCGCGGTGCTGTTTGCGGACCCGCTGGACTTGCCGGCCTGGGGGAAGGCGATTGCGGCGCAGGACACGCGCGTCGCTGCGCCCGCGCTATGGTCGCTGGAAACGCCGCACCTCTACACGCTAATCAGTGAGATCCTCGTCGACGGCGCGGTGGTCGATCGCGACACGTCCACCTTCGGTGTCCGCACGATCCGGTTCGATCCGACCCACGGCTTTTTCCTCAACGGCAAGCCGGTCAAGATCAAGGGCACCTGCAACCATCAGGATCATGCCGGGGTCGGCTTCGCGGTGCCCGACAGCCTGCACATCTGGCGGCTCGAACGGCTGAAGGCGATGGGCAGCAACGCGTATCGCTCGACGCATCATTCGCCGTCGCCCGCGATCCTCGACGCGTGTGACCGGATGGGCATCCTGATGATCGACGAGACGCGGCAGATGTCGAGCAATGCCGAGGGGCTCGGGCAGCTCGAACGGATGGTGCGGCAGGGGCGCAATCATCCGAGCATCATCCTGTGGAGCATCGGCAACGAGGAGATCCACCGCGGCACCGAGACCGGCGCGCGGATAGCGGAGACGATGAAGCGCAAGGTCTACGAACTCGATGGGACGCGGCCGGTGACGGAGGCGTTCAACGGCAAGTTCGGCGAGGGGGCGTCGCGCGTGCTCGACGTGATGGGGTGCAATTACTACCTCGACGCGATCGATCCGTATCACGCGGCGCACCCCGACATGCCGATGATCGGCACCGAGACGGGCAGCACGGTGATGACCCGCGGCGAATATGCGCGCGACGACAAGGCCGGCTTCGTACCGGCGTACGACCGCGAATTCCCCAAATGGGCCACGACAGCGGAAAAATGGTGGAGTTTCTACGACGCGCGGCCGTTCCTGAGCGGCGGGTTCGTGTGGACCGGGTTCGACTATCGCGGCGAGCCGACTCCGTTCGAGCGCTGGCCGGAGAACGTCTCGAACTTTGGCCAGATGGACCTGTGCGGCTTCCCGAAGGATAATTTCTATTACTACCGCGCATGGTGGAGTGGAGAGCCGGTGCTGCACCTGTTCCCCCACTGGAACCGGGCGGGGCGCGAGGGGCAGCCGGTGTCGGTATGGGTGCACAGCAATTGCGAGGCGGTCGAGCTAATCCTGAACGGGCGCAGCCTCGGGCGGCAGGCGGTGGCGAAGAACGCGCATCTCGAATGGCAGGTGGCGTACGCGCCGGGGCGGATCGAGGCGCACGGGTATCGCGGCGGCAAGCGCGTGATGCACGCGGTGCGCGAGACGACCGGTGCGCCGGCGCGGATCGGCCTGTCGAGCGATCGGCGGCACTTGGCGCCGGGCGAGGTGGCGGTGGTACGCGTCGCGATCCTCGATACGAAACGGCGGGAGGTGGCGACTGCGTCCGATCGGGTGACGTTCGCGCTGTCGGGCGATGCCAAGTTGCTCGGCGTCGGCAATGGCGATCCGCGCAGTCTCGAGCCCGATCATACGATGTCGCGCTCGGCGTTCAACGGGCTGTGCATGGCGCTGGTGCAGGCGGGTGCGACGGGCGGGCCGATCCGGCTCGAAGCACGCGGTGACGGGTTGGCGCCGGCGATGCTGCCGTTGATCGGCATGACCAAGGCAATCTGATGCTGGTACGTCGTTCGTCGCGGGCGCTCGCGCTGGTGTTGCTGTGTGTATCGGCGGCGGCGGAAGCGGCGCCGAACGAGGCTGCGTTTCGGCGCTCGATTGGCTTGCGCCGCGCGTGGCAGGACTTGACGCGCGAGGTCGCGTGGCCCGCCCACTGGACGCCGGACGGGCGGCGCTTTTCCTATCGCAAGACGGTGGCAGGCGGGTTTGCGTTCGAGACGGTGGACGCGAAGACGCTCGCCAAGTCGCCCGCGTTCGATACGGCCAAGCTTGCGGCGGCGCTGGGCGATGCGCGACACGAGGCGGTCGATGCGATGCACCTGCCTTTCGCCGAGTTCGACTATGCCGACGATGGCGAGGCGATCGCGTTCTCGCTGGACGAGACGCGGTGGCAGTGCTGGATCGTCGTCTATCGGTGCGAGGCCGCTGTCGACCGGAGCCGCCCACGCGGTTTCGGCGTGGTGCGCGACATGGCGGTGCCGGCGGACAACACGCCGAGGGTTTCCCCCGACGGCAAATGGACCGCATTCGTGCAGGGCGAGAACCTCGTCGTGCGCAAGACCGGCGATACGGCGATAGTGCCGCTCAGCGTCGATGGCACGGCAGGCGATTTCTACGATCCCGACACGCTACGCTGGTCGCCCGACAGCCGCCACATCATGATCTACCGTGTCCGGCCGGGCTATCAGCGGCGGGTATTGCGGGTGGAATTGTCGCCGCGCGACCAGCTTCAGCCAAAGCTTCGAAGCCAGTTATACCCCAAGCCCGGCGACGCGATCGATCAGGAACGACCAGTGCTGTTCGATGTCGCCACGCGACGCCAGACGGTGATCGACGACGCGCTGTTCCCCAATGCGTACGAACTCTCCGCGCCACGCTGGCGCAGCGACGGGTGCAGCGTCGCGTTCGATTATGTCCGGCGCGGGTTCGGGCAGGCGCGGATCGTCGCGGTCGATGCGGAGACCGGCGTCGCGCACGCGGCGGTGACCGAGGATGCGAAGACCTTCGTGTTCGCCGACCGCCGCTATGCGCATGAGGTTAACGGTCTCGGCGCCGAGATCGTGTGGGCGTCGGAGCGCGATGGGTGGAACCATCTGTATCTCGTCGACGGGCGCACGGGAAAAGTGAAGAACCGGATCACGACTGGGGACTGGGTGGTGCGCGACGTGGTCGCTGTCGACGACGCCAAGCGCCAGATTGTGTTTGCGGCGAGCGGGATAAACGCGGGTGAAGATCCGTATTTCCGCCACGTCTACCGGATCGATTTCGACGGCCACCGCTTGACCGCGCTGACTCCGGCCAAGGCGGATCACGACGTGCGGTTCTCGCCCGATGGGTCGCTGTACGTCGACACCTATTCTCGGGTCGACCTGCCGACGGTCAGCGAACTGCATCGGTCGAGCGACGGTGCGTTGGTCGCGACGATCACCAGGGGTGACGACAGTGCGTTGCGCGCGGCGGGGTTCCGGCCGCCCGAGGTGTTCGTCGCGAAGGGGCGTGACGGAAAAACCGACATCTGGGGCGTCGTCGTCCGCCCGCGCGATTACGATCCACGCGAGAAATACCCGGTGATCGAGAACATCTACGCCGGGCCGCACGACAGCTTCGTACCCAAGCAATATTGGCCGTTCGGCTATCATTCCGGCGGTGACAAGGTCATCGGCATGCAGGAGCAGGCCGATCTCGGCTTTATCGTCGTGCAGATCGACGGGATGGGGACCGCCAACCGCTCGAAGGCGTTCCAGGACGTCGCGTGGAAGAACCTGGCCGATTCAGGTTTCCCCGATCGTATCCTGTGGCATCGCGCGATGGCGGCGAAGGACCCGTCCTACGATATCGGCCGGGTCGGCATCTATGGGGCGTCGGCGGGCGGGCAGAGTACGCTGAACGCGCTGCTGTTCCACGGCGAGTTCTACAAGGTCGGGGTGGCCTATGCGGGCTGCTACGACAACCGGATGGACAAGATCAGCTGGAACGAACAGTGGCTCGGCTGGCCGGTCGACGCGAGCTATGCCGCGGCATCGGGCGTCGATCATGCCGCGCAACTGACCGGCAAGCTGCTGATGATCGTCGGCGAGCAGGACAGCAACGTCGACCCCGCCTCGACGATGCAGGTCACGGATGCGCTGATCCGTGCGGGGAAGGATTTCGAGCTGCTGGTGGTGCCGGGTGGCGAGCATAGCGTCGGGCGCTCGACCGGGCCGATCGACTATGTCGCGCGGCGGCAGTTCGGGTTCTTCGTGGCGAACCTAGCGGGAGAAGCGGTACCGGAGTGGAATGCGCTTCCGTCATCCTGACCCGACTCACGTCATCCTGACGAAAGTCAGGATCCAGAGCCATCAAACGGTGCGCTGCTTGGCTCTGGATCCTGGGTCGAGCCCAGGATGACGGGGAGGGGGCACCTCCCCGGCGGAAGCAGAGGCGGTGTTCTGGCTATCGCGGCGACAGGGTCAGATCGGTGGGCTTCGTTCCGAGTATGATGGTGTAGCCGCCGTGTTCGATCGTGCTGCCAGCGATAGCGTAAGGCCGACCGGCCTTGGTCGTCGTCTCGACGAACACGCGCGCGGTCGGACTGATCTTCGTCGCCGCATCGAGCGTCAGCGTGACCGCCCCCGTCGCCGGGACATACGTCGCCCGACCAATCTTCCCCGCCTCCAGCGTGATCCACAATCCGGCGGGCGCGATGAAGAGCCGCGTGCGGGCGCCGTCCTTCGGGGTGATGCTCACTGCCCCAGCCGCCTGGTCCACATTGCCGCCGAAACCGAGCCAGCCGAAGATCGGATCTCTCACCAGATAGCTCGCGGCGGTGATCGCGTGGCCGTAGAAGCCCATGCCGTAGTCGCCGCTATATGGGTCCCATTTCATCATGTCGGGCGCGGAGTGGAACGCGGCGGAGGAGAAGCCGTCGCGGTCGATGTTGGTGATGCCGCCCATCATGCCGCCGTACGCGATCCGCAACAGCCGCAGGTCTTTCGGGTCGGCGCGATAGGCGTCGAACAGCGGGACGGCGTTGAGCGTCGAGCCGTAATGGTGGAGCTGGCGTTCGATCCGCGGATATTTGCCGCCATAGAGGAAGTCCCAATAGCGGCGCGCATTGCCGTTATAGCCCCAACTCGGGATCGTCGGGTCATAGGCGAGGATCACTTTCCGCGTCACGTCGGCCTGCGGCTGGTAACCGAAATAGCGCATCCACGCGTAGACCTCGGGCTGGCCGGTCGAATCCCACGCCATCTCGCTGCCGAACGGATAGCGCAGCGTGCGCCAGTGATCGGCGCGCTTTTTCATAAGCCGTTCCATCTCGGTCGCTTCGGCGGTCAGGCCTTCGCGCTTCAGGTCCTTGAGGATATCGACGAACACGTCGCCCTCCATGAGCCCGAACTGCGTGTAATAGGGCGCGTCGCGCATCATCGCGGTGGTCGTCTGGAACGCGTGATCGAGATACCAGCGCCACGGATGCGCGGTGACGAGGCCGGGGTGATTGCGCGCGACGCGGTACAGCACCCAGTGGCCGATCGCGACGTGCGGGTAATTGTACGCGCGACCGAGATCGCCTGCGTCCTTCTTCGACCAGGAGGTCCAGGTCTTCCAGTCGACGGTCGGGTCGTAATAGCCGGGGTGCGCGGCGGGATCGTAGTAGAACAGGCTCTTCCGCACCGCGCCGGCATGCGGGCCATCCGGGACTTGCAGGTCGCCCTGGATCGTCTCGTCGACCAGGCGTTGCAGCTTGGCGATCTCGGTGGGGTCGGGGTTGTCGAGCTGTTTCGCAATCGCCGCGACCCAGCTGCCCGCGCCGCCTTCGTCGCTCATCCCCGAGATCCAGACACGTGGGTCCTGCGTGACCACCTTGCCGGCCTCGCGGTCGTAGGTGAGGATCGCGGGGTTGCGGCCGAACGGGTCGGCCTTGTCCTCGTACCATTGCTTCGTCGTCGAGAACCGGCCGAGGTCGGCCATCGTCTGGTCGAGCGGCTTGGTGATGTAATAGCTGACCGTCTGGACGCTGCCGTCGGCATAGGTGATCGCGAGGCTCGCGCGGCCCCAGCCCTTGCTGCGCACGGTGTAGCGAGCCCAGCCTTTCGCGCTTGCCGCCGGAGTTGCGACGAGTGCGCCCGCGGGGAAGCTCTCGACCTTGGCGATCGGTTGCGGGGTCTTGAGGAACAGCGAGGCGTCTTGGTCGGTCGGGACGACATAACCCGGGATACCCACCGCGACCGGGCGGTGGTTGGCGACGAGCGTGTCCTCGATGGCCGCGATCGACGGCGCGGTGACGAAGCGGACGCCGATCGTGCGCGCCGCGCCGGGGGCTAGCGTGAAGCTGGTCGGGGCGTTCCATTGCTCGCCGGCCTTCGCCCATTCCTTCTCGGCAAAGGCTTTGCTGGCGACGGTCCAGTCGTAGAAGCCTTCGGAGGTCTGGTCTCTCTTGCTGCGGTCGGTGAAGATGTCGCCCGCCGGCGCCTTGGCGGCTTCGAGAATCGGGCGGTAGGCTTCGAGCGGCGTGCCCTTTTCGGGGAGGACGAGGAGCGCCGGACCCGCGCCGTTGAGGCGAGTGACCTGGAGGTAGCCGGCGTCGCGGCCGATATAGGGGTCGACGAAGCTCGCCTGCGCATGCGCCTGTTCGAGGCTGCGGTCGGTGATGATGTTGTCGAACACCATCGGCATGCCGAGCGCGCCGATCTCGACGGGGGCGGTCGTCGTGTTGGTCAGCGTGAAGCGCAGCGCGAGGACGCCGTGGTCGTCGATCCAGCGGCGCTCGACGCGCAAGGGGCTGGCGGTCCCGAGCGAGGCGGTGATGTCGGCGGCGGCGAGCGTCGCGCCGGTCGCGGGTAGGCGGCGGATCGCTCTGCGGTGCTGCGCGGAGGCGAAATCGGTCCAGGCGCCGCCGGGCTGGCGGATGCGGAGGTGGATGTCGCCGATATGGACGTAGCCGTCGGCGGCACGCTCGGCCTCGCGCGCGCCGGAGACGAAGTCGAAGCCGGGCTCGGCGGCGGGGGACAATCGGGCGAGCGTCTGCGTGTCGGTGCGCAGCGCGACGCGGAAGGCGGGGGTGCGGAGCGGGGTCTGCGCGATCGGGCGGTAGCTTGGCTTGGCGGGCTTGGGTTGCGCACCGCCGGGCAGCGTCGCGGTCGTTGCCAGGAGCAGCGTCAGGAGGCGGAAGGCTGTCATGGCGTTACTCGCTCGAAGTCAAAGGTGAGGATAAAGTGTCACTTGCGCTGCCTTGTCGGACGTATAGTATACGATATCCGAATGGAGATAAAGATGTTCGCAAACCGCCGGGATGTATTGATGGGGACGACGGCGGCGGCGCTGTTGTCGGTGGGCGAACAGGCGTTTGGCAAGAGCGCGACTGGCAGGGGGACGACGCTGCTCCCGACCAAGGCCAAGCCTTTGCCGTTGTCCGCGGTGCGCCTGCTCCCGTCCGCCTACGCGACCGCGGTCGAGGTCAATCGCGCGTATCTGCTGCGGTTGAGCGCGGATCGGTTGCTGCACAATTTCATGGCGTATGCCGGGCTGCCGGCGAAGGCGCCGCTCTATGGCGGGTGGGAGAGCGACACGATCGCCGGACATACGCTCGGCCATTACCTTACCGCGCTCGTGCTGATGCATGCGCAGACCGGCGATGCGGAGTGCCGTACTCGCGCGGATTATATCGTCACCGAATTGGCGCGGGCGCAGGCGAAGCGCGGCACCGGCTATGTCGGTGCGCTGGGGCGCAAGCGGAAGGACGGCACGATCGTCGACGGCGAGGAGATCTTCCCCGAGGTGATGCGCGGCGAGATCAAGTCCGGCGGGTTCGATCTCAACGGCTCGTGGTCGCCGCTCTATACGGTGCACAAGGTATTTGCGGGGCTGCTCGACGTGCATGCCGCGTGGGGTAATACGCAGGCGCTGAGCGTCGCGACCGGGCTCGCGACCTATTTCGCGAAAGTGTTCGCGGCGCTCGACGATGCGCAGATGCAGATGTTGCTCGGGTGCGAATATGGTGGGCTGAACGAGAGCTATGCCGAACTGTCCGCGCGGACCGGGAACAAGCAATGGCTCGACGTGGCGGAGCGGTTGTACGACCGGAAGATGCTCGATCCAATGGTCGCGGGCGAGGACAGACTGGCGAACTTCCACGCCAATACGCAGGTGCCGAAGCTGGTCGGGCTGGCGCGGATTCACGAATTGAACGGCAAGCCCGCGCCCGCGAACGCCGCGCTGTTCTTCTGGAAGACTGTCACGCAGCATCACAGCTATGTGATCGGCGGCAATGCCGACCGCGAGTATTTCTCCGGGCCCGATACGATCGCGAACCACATCACCGAGCAGACGTGCGAGCATTGCAACAGCTACAACATGCTCAAGCTGACGCAGCATCTGTACGGCTGGCAGCCGGACGGCGCGCTGTTCGATTATTACGAGCGTGCGCACCTGAACCACATCATGGCGGCACAGAACCCGAAGAACGCCGGCTTCACCTATATGACGCCGCTGATGACGGGCACTGCGCGCGAGTATTCGACGCCGAAGGACGACGCGTTCTGGTGCTGCGTGGGCACGGGGATGGAGAGCCATGCCAAGCACGGCGAGGCGATCTTCTGGGAGGGCGACGGCACGCTGCTGGTCAATCTCTACATCCCGGCGGAGGCGCGGTGGCAGGCGCGGGGTGCGGTGCTGACGCTCGACACGCGCTATCCGTTCGAGCCGGAATCGCGGCTGACGCTGACGAAGTTGGCTAGGCCGGGGCGGTTTCCGATCGCGTTGCGCGTGCCGGGCTGGGCGAGCGGACGCGCGACGGTGACGGTCAATGGCGCGGCGGTCGAGCCGGTGCTGGCTAAGGGCTACGCGATCGTCGAGCGGCGGTGGAAGGTGGGCGATGTCGTCGCGATCACCGTGCCGCTCTACCTGCGGCTGGAGAGTGCCCCGGGCGACGTCGATACGGTCGCGGTGCTGCGCGGGCCGATGGTGATGGCCGCCGATCTAGGCTCGACCGAGGCGAAATGGGAGCAGGCCGATCCGGCGATGGTGGGGGCGGATCTGCTCGCCGCGTTCACGCCGACGGCTGGCGCGGGCTATGCGACGAAGGGGATTATCCGGCCCGCCGACCTCAGTTTCGTGCCGTTCTACAGTCAGTATGACCGGCGTAGTGCGGTGTATTTCAAGCGCTTCAGCGAGGCAGCATGGAAGACCGAGGAGGCGGCGTTCCTGACCGAGCAGGCGCGGCTGAAGGATCTCTCCGCAC
Organism: Sphingomonas sp. PP-CE-3A-406; assembly: GCF_003688625.1. GTDB lineage: Bacteria > Pseudomonadota > Alphaproteobacteria > Sphingomonadales > Sphingomonadaceae > Sphingomonas. Next base: position 992,163 of record NZ_RCWY01000002.1, on the reverse strand, counting down.
GGTCGGTGGACGTGATGCACCTCGGCGAGATGCAGCCTGAGCGCGATCATGCGCTGACGTCGGAAATCTCGTATCCGGTCAGCTATCGCGGGCGAAACGGGCGCGATGCCCGGTCGGGCGGGTATTTCGAGTTCGCGATGAAGACGCGGCCGGGGCCGCTGGTGGTGCAGGCGACCTATTGGGGCGACGAGCGCGCGCGCGATTTCGATATTCTGGTAGATAACGTGAAGGTCGCCACGCAGCATCTGGAGGCGGACCAGCCGGGCAAGTTCTTCGATGTCGAGTATCCGCTGCCGATCGGGGTGACCAAGGGCAAGGCGAGCGTGAAGATCCGCTTCGTGCCGCATGACCGGTCGTCGGCAGGGCCGGTGTTCGGGGTGCGGATGGTGGCTGCCAAGCCGGGCCCGACCGCATGAGCGCCGTGTCAGGTTTGGTCCGCAATCCGGCGGCAGCGCTCTCTTCCTTGTTCTCCCGCGAAGGCGGGAGCCCAGTCTGGATCCCCGCCTTCGCGGGGAAACAGGTCTTGCGCGCTGAGTGCGGATGCGACCGCGGAGCCTTTACATGACGGACGCGCAGGCAGACGGCGTTCGCCTGACCCTCGACGAGATCCGCACGCTTGCCCGGCGCGTGTTGCTCGGGGCTTGCCTGTCGCGGGCGCATGCCGAGGCGGTGGCGGAGACGATGGTCGCGGGGGAGCGTGACGGCTGTGCGAGCCACGGCATCTATCGGCTGCTGGTCGCGGCTAACAGTATCGCCAAGGGTGTCGTGGCGGTCGATGCCGAGCCGGTGGTGAGCGAGCCGGCGCGCGCGCTCGTGCGGGTCGATGGCGGCGGCGGGTTCGCGCAACTCGCGTTCGCGCGCGGGCGGCAACGGTTGGCGGAGAAGGCGCGCGCGTATGGGATCGCCGCGATGGCGCTGAACAACGTGGTGCATTTCGCGGCGTTGTGGCCGGAGGTCGAGGCGCTGGCGGAGGACGGGCTGGTCGCGTTCGCGGTCACGCCGAGCCATGCCTGGGTCGCGCCGGCGGGGGGCACCGAACCCGTGTTCGGGACCAACCCGATTGCGTTCGGCTGGCCGCGGTCCGGCCGCGAACCGTTCGTGTTCGATTTTGCGACTAGCGCGGTCGCGCGCGGTGAGATCGAGCTGCATCGGCGCGCGGGGAAGGCGGTGCCCGACGATTGGGGCTATGATGCGGAAGGGCAGCCGACGACCGACGCGGCGGCGGTGCTGAATGGCGCGATGCGGACGTTCGGCGGGCATAAGGGCTCGGCGCTGGCGGCGATGGTCGAACTGCTCGCGGGGCCGCTGATCGGCGACATGACCAGCCGGGAATCGCTTGAGGCTGACGCCGCGCGCGGTGGATCGCCGATCGGCGGCGAACTGATCATCGCGATCGATCCTGCCGGGTTCCTGGGCGATGCGGTCACCGAGCACCTCGCGCGCGCGGAAGCGATGTTCGCGGCGATCGAGGGGCAGGGTGCTCGGCTGCCGTCGCAACGGCGGTATGCGGCGCGGGCGCGCAGTCTGACCGAGGGTGTGGTGATACCCGCCGCACTGTACCGCGACATCATGGCGCTGGTTCCAGGAGAATGACGATGAAGGCGATGATCCTGTTGCTCGCGCTGGGCTCGACGGCGGCGGGGGCGGTGCCTCCAAAGGCTCCTAAGGCCGCGGCGGCGACGTCGGCGGATGCGCGGTTCAAGGCGCTCTACACCGCGGAATATGCGTGGCGGCAACTCCAGTTCGCGCAGGGCGAGGACAATCCGACCGCTGCGGCGCGGCTGCCCGATGTCGGCCCCAAGGCGCAGGCGGAGCGCCTTGCGCGGTGGACCGACGTGTCGCGGCAACTGGCAGCGATCGCGCCGGCGACACTCTCGCCTGCCAATCGCGTCAATTATGCGGTCTATGCGCAGCAGATCGACGCACTGCTCGCCGAGCAACGCTTCCGCGATTACGAAAAGCCGCTGACTGCCGACACGAGCTTCTGGGGGGACGTTACCGAGAGCGCGCGCGGCAATTTCAAGTCGGTGAAGGACTATCGCGATTACATTGCGGTGATGCGCCAGATTCCGCGCTATTTCGACCAGCAGACCGGCAACATGCGCGCGGGACTGGCGCGTGGGTTCACGCCGGCGCGGGTGACGCTGACGGGGCGCGACAACGGCGTTGCGCAGGTCGCCGAGGCGAAGACGCCGCAGGACTCGCCGTTTTACGAACCGTTCAAGAGTTTCCCATCGACGATCCCGGCTGCCGATCAGGCTGCGCTTAGGGCCGAGGGCGCAGCGGCGATCTCGCAGGCGGTCGTCCCCGCCTATGCGACGCTGCTGAAGTTCCTGCGCACCGAGTATATCCCGCATGCCCGCGAGGGACTGGCGGCGTACGACCTGCCCGACGGCAAGGCCTATTATCTGTCGAAAATCCGCGAATACACCACGCAGGATATCACGCCCGAGCAGATCCACGCGCTCGGGCTCGCCGAGATCGCCAAGATCCGCGGTCGGATGGACGGCGTCATGCGCAGCGTGAAGTTCCAGGGCGATTTGCAGGCGTTCTTCAATCACCTGCGCACCGATCCGCAATTCTATCCCAAGACGCCGAACGAGCTGCTGTACCGCGCCGCGTGGATCGCCAAGACGTTCGACGGCAAGGCGTCGTCGTGGTTCGGGCACCTGCCGCGCAGCCGGTTCGCGATTCGGCCGGTGCCCGCGGACATCGCGCCGTTCTACACCGGCGGGCGCGGCGGGCCGGGGATCTATCTGGTCAACACCTACGACCTGCCGTCGCGGCCCTTCTATTCGCAGGTCGCGCTGACGTTGCACGAAAGCGCGCCCGGCCACGCGTTCCAGATGCCGCTCGCGTCCGAGAACAAGACCCTGCCGGCGTTCCGGCGCGACACGTATCTGTCCGTCTATGGCGAGGGCTGGGCGCTGTATTGCGAGACGCTCGGCGAGGACATGGGGATGTACGAGACGCCGTACGATCTGTTCGGGATGCTGAGCTATCAGGCGTGGCGCGCAGCGCGGCTGGTGGTCGATACCGGCATCCATGCCAAGGGCTGGAGCCGGAAGCAGGCGCAGGAGTATCTGCACGACAATACCGCGCTGTCGAACCACGAGATCGAGACCGAGGTCGATCGCTACATCGCGTGGCCGGGGCAGGCGCTGTCCTATTACATGGGGCAGATCGCGTTCCAGACCGCGCGCAAGAAGGCGCAGGACAAGCTCGGCGCGAAGTTCAATATCCGTGCGTTCCACGATGCGATGCTCGAGATGGGATCGGTGCCGGTGCCGGTGATCGAGGCGCGGACCGACCAGCTGATCGCGGCGGGCGGCAAGGGGCCCTATCCTGACGAGGAGTAGGCGCTGGCTCGCGGCGGTCGGGCTGATCGCCTCCGCCGGATTGGCGCAGGATATGCCGCGGGGGACGCGCGTCCATGCGCCGGGCAATCCGATCCTCGCGGACGGGTATTACTCGACCGATCCGGCACCGGTGGTGATCGACGATACGCTGTGGATCCTCGCCGGGCGCGACGAGGCGGCGGCGGACGTCGACGACTTCGTGATGAAGGAATGGCAGCTGCTGTCGACCAAGGATCCGGCGACGGGCGACTGGGTCCATTATCCGGCGATCGCACGGCCCGAGACCGTGTTCGCCTGGGCCGAGTCCGCACGCGCCTATGCCGGGCAGATCGTCCAGGCGCGGAACGGGCGGCTGTATCTGTATGCGCCGGTGGTCGAGAAAGGCAGCGATGCCGAGGATCGGTTCGCGATCGGCGTCGCGGTCGCGGACAGCCCGACCGGACCGTGGCGCGATGCGCATCCGTCTGGGCCGATCGTCTCGCAGCGTGTGCCGGTGGGCAACGATATCCAGAACATCGATCCGACCGTGCTGATCGACGACGACGGCCGCGTGTATCTCTATTGGGGGACGTTCGGCGAACTGCGCGGCGTTGAGCTCGCGCGCGACATGGTGACGCCGATCGGCCCCGAGCGGCGGATCACCGGGCTGACCGGGTTCTTCGAAGCGCCGTGGATCATGAAGCGGCGCGGCGTCTATTACATGCTGTACGCCGGCAATACCGCGGGACCGGGTTCGGACTGTACCCCGGCGATCTATCATGCGTGCATCGCTTACGGGACCGCGCCGTCGCCGATGGGGCCGTGGACGTATCGCCGCGTCGTGCTGAAGCCGGTGTCGTCGACCACCTCGCATCCGGGCGCGGTGGACTTCAAAGGGCGCTGGTATCTGGCGTATCACACCGCCGATGCGGTCGGCGGCGGGCATTTCCGGCGCAGCGTCGCGATCGATCCGATGCTGTTCGACGACAGCGTGACGCCCGCCGCGATCCTGCCGGTGGTGGCGACGCGGCGCGCTCGGCCGGCGCTGTCGCCGTCGCGCAATATCGCCGGTGCGGCGACGGTCGAGGCGTCGAACGAGCCGGTGCCGGTGCGCTATTGGCTGGCCGCGCTGAACGACGGGATCGTGCGGGCGAACCCGCTGCCGCCGGATATGTGGGGAAGCCGGGCAGGGCCCGTGCGGCAGTGGATCGCGTATCGCTGGGATGCTCCAGTGACGCTGGACGGTACGCGCGTGCGCTTCTGGGCGGACCAGCCGGCGGGATCGCGTACTGGGATCGCGCCGCCGAAGCGCTGGTGGCTGGAATATTGGGATCGCGGCTGGAAACGGGTGCGGCGGCCGCACGGGTTCGGCACGGGGGTGGCCGGGTTCCAGGCCGCGAGCTTTGCGCGGGTGACGACGCGGTGCCTGCGCGCGGTGTTCGAGACGTCGGGCGATGCTCGTGGTCATGCCGGCGTCGCGGTGCAGGAATGGGAGGCGCTGGCGCCGCACGCACAGGCGGTCGTGACACGCGATCCAGCCACCAAGCCTGCGCCGCCCTGCGGCTAATTCGAAACAACCGCCTGCTGACTAACCCCGTCATCCCAGCGAAAGCTGGGATCCAGAGCCTCGATCGACGGCATCGGTGGCTCTGGATCCTGGGTCGAGCCCAGGATGACGGGACGGCGGCGCCTCAGCCGAACGGGCGGTCGATCGAGGGTTGCGGTTCGGTGAACCAGGCGGCGCCGGTGTCGGTGACGTGGAAATGATCCTCCAGGCGGATGCCGAAGCGGTCCGGCACGACGATCATCGGTTCGTTCGAAAAGCACATTCCCGGTGCCAGCGGGGTGCGGTCGCCGCGGACCAGATAGGCGGGTTCGTGGATCGACAGGCCGATGCCGTGGCCGGTGCGGTGCGACAGGCCGGGGAGGCGGTAGTCAGGGCCGAGCCCGGCTTTCTCCAGCACCGCGCGGGCGGCATAGTCGATCGCCTCGCACGGCACGCCCGGCTCGACCGTGGCGAACGCGGCGGCTTGCGCCTCGTGTTCGATGTCCCAGATCGCGCGCGCCTCGTCGCCGACGTTACCGAACGCGTAGGTCCGCGTGATGTCGGAATGATAGCCCTCCACCTGACAGCCGGTGTCGATCAGCACGAGCTGGTTCTCCTCGAGCAGCTGGTCGCCGGGCAAGCCGTGCGGGAAGGCAGTCGCGTGGCCGAACTGGACGGCGCAGAAATACGATCCCGACGATCCGATCGCGCGGTGCGCATCGTCGATGAAGCGGATCACCGCGCTGGCGGCGATGCCGGGGTGGAGGATGCGTGCGGCGCGACGCTGGACGTCGAGCGTCATCGCCTTGGCCTGGCGCAGCAATGCGAGTTCGGCGGGGCTCTTGATCATTCGGCATGCGTCGATCACCGACGCGCCATCGGCAACATCGAGCCGGGTGGCGGCGAGCGCGCTGGCCATGCCGTAGGGAAGCTGCGGGTCGAGCAGCAGGCGGCCGCCGACCGCGTCGGCAACCAGCGCATACGGGCTCTCGTCCTCTTCCCAGAGCCGCAGGTCGGCCTCGATCTCGACCGCGGCCTCCAGCGAACCCTGTTCGAAGCGTGGGCAGATCAGGATCGGCTGCCCCTTCACCGGCAGCAGCAGCGCGACCAGCCGCTCGGTCGCGCCCCACGGCACACCCGCAAAATACCGCAGGCTCGCCCCGGCGCCGATCAGCAGCGCGTCGGCGCCCGCCGCCTCGGTCAGCGCGCGCGCCTTGTCGAGCCTCGTGGTGCGCTCGGCCAGCGTGATCGGTGGCGCACGGTCCGCCCAAGGGGCGATGGACGCCAACTCTTCGGGTATCGATGATCCGCCGATGGTCATGCGTCAGGTCCTTTTTTACCGAAGCGGTCGAGGTCGAACGGCGCGAGCGGCACCGCCGGGGTTTCGCCCGCCAGCATCGCCGCGACGAGCGTCGCGGTCACCGGCGCGAGCGTCAGCCCGAGATGTTGGTGGCCGAAGGCATAAGCGAGATTTGCGTGGCGCGTCGAGCGGCCGATCGCGGGGAGATAGTCGGGCAGCGTCGGCCTGGCCCCCATCCAGCGCGTGAACGGCCCCTCGATCGGCAGGCCGAGCGATCGGACGTGATGCTCCAGCCGGTCCCATTTGCGCGGATCGGGCGCACCATCGGGATCGCCGAGTTCGACGAAGCTCGCGGCCTGGACGCAGTCGGCATAGCGCGTGACGATCATCGAGCGATCCTCGAACACGACCGGCGGCAGGTCGGCCGGCCAGCCATCGGCACGCGCGCGGATATGATAGCCGCGCTCGGCGATCATCGGGACGCGGTAGCCGAGCGGTTCGAGCAGTGCGCGAGAGCGGACTCCGGCGGTCACGAGTAGCTGATCGACATCGTGGCCGATGATGACGATCCGTCCTGAATCGTCGGCCAATCGCGCCGCTTGGCGGACGATCCGGCCACCACGTGCCTCGACCGCGGCCTCGAGTGTCGTTGCAAGCACGCGAAGGTCGGCGATCTGGCCGCTGCCGGTGAAGCGGATCGCGCCGCCGACCGGATCGGCAAGGAAGCCGAGGCGGTGCAGCACGTCGGGATCGGCGTCCGCGATACGTGCCGTGCCGATTGCAGCGCGCGACCAATGGGTACGGCCGGCGCGTGCAGTTTCGGGTGTGTCCCAGACGACGATATGGCCGTCCTCGCGGAGCAGGTCGCGTGCGCCGAGCGTGCCGACCAGATCGCGCCACGCGGTCATCGCGCCGGCAAGCAGTGGCGTCAGCGCCGCGGTGCCCGCCGCGAACTTCGCCGGGGTCGACGCCGCGACCAGCCGTGCGGCGAACGGCAGCCAGTGCGCCGCCATCGACACCGGCAGTCCTAGCGCGCCGCCGACGCTGAACAGACGCTTCGGTACCGAGCGCACCGCGGCGGGCGAGGCGAGAGGCTCGACCTGTTCGACCGCGATGTGCCCGGCATTGCCCCAGGATGCGGCGTTGTAATCGGCATCGCGTTCGAACACACTCACGCCATAGCCACGGTCGAGCAGCGCGACGGCGCAGCTGAGGCCGACCACGCCGCCCCCCACGATACCGATCGTTTTCAATCCAATCTCCTGTTGCACGGCGCTTAACGAATTCGTATACGATATATATCTTGAAACGCAGGAAGGTCGATACCGAATGTCTGTCGAATGGAAGGGCGTATTTCCGGCCGTAACGACGCAGATCCGTGAGGATATGAGCGTCGATCTCGCGGACACCCAGCGGGTCGTCGACGACCTGATCCGCGACGGTGTGACCGGGGTGATCGCACTCGGCACGGTCGGCGAGAATAACTCGTTCGACTATGATGAAAAGGTCGAAGTGCTGACCGCGATCGTCGAGGCGGTCGATGGCCGCGTGCCGGTCATCACCGGCGTCTCGGAATACGACACGCGTCGTGCCGTCCGCTATGCGCAAGCCGCCGAGAAGGTTGGCGCGGACGGCCTGATGCTGTTGCCGCCGATGGTCTATGTGCCGAAGCCGCACGAACTGGTGGCGCATTTCAAGGGTGTGGCGGAGCAGGTCGGCCTGCCGATCATGCTCTATAACAACCCGCCCGCGTATCGCACGCTGATCGACAACGATGTATTGGCCGCATTGGTCGATGTCGCGAACATCGTCGCGGTCAAGGAATCGGCGCCCGACACGCGGCGTTTCACCGATGTGAAGACCGCGTTCGGCGACCGCTACGTGCTGTTCGCCGGGCTTGACGACGTCGCGCTCGAGGGGTTGTATCTGGGTGCGCAGGGCTGGGTCTCCGGGCTTACCAACGCATTCCCGCGGGAATCGGTCGAGCTGGTCAACGCGTTCGCGCGCGGCGATCATGCCAAGGCGATGGAGATCTATCGCTGGTTCATGCCCTTGCTCCATCTCGATGCCGAGCATGACCTGGTCCAGTCGATCAAGCTCGCCGAGCAGGTCATGGGGCGCGGCTCCGAACGCGTCCTGCCGCCACGCTATCCGCTGATCGGCGAACGCCGAGCCGAGGTGATCGCGATGGTCGAGAAGGCCGCGGCGACCCGCCCGACATTGACCGCCGCCGAGCCGGCGCTAGCATCCGCCTGATGCGGCACACTTTCTTCTGCATCGACGGCCACACCGCCGGCAATCCGGTCCGCCTCGTCGCGGGCGGGGCGCCGCTGCTCAAGGGCGCGTCGATGTCGGAGCGGCGGCAGGATTTCATGAACCGGTTCGACTGGATTCGCACCGGGCTCTGCTTCGAGCCGCGCGGGCACGACATGATGTCGGGCGGGTTCCTCTACCCGCCGACGCGTGAGGATACCGATATCGGCATCCTGTTCATCGAGACGAGCGGGTGCCTGCCGATGTGTGGGCATGGCACGATCGGGATGGTGACGTTCGGGCTCGAACACGGGCTGATCCAGCCGGCCGTACCGGGCCGGCTGCGGATCGAGGTACCCGCAGGCGTTATCGACGTCGCATACGAGACTGAAGGCGCGATAGTGACATCGGTCAGGATCACCAACGTGCCCGCCTATGTCACGGCGCGTGGTATCGCGGTCGATGTCGAGGGCATCGGCGCGCTCAGCATCGACGTCGCCTATGGCGGCAATTACTACGCGATCGTCGAACCGCAGGGGCGGTATACCGGGCTCGACGACCTCGGCGCGGCGGAGATCATCGCGCTCAGCGGCCGCGTTCGCGAGGCCGTACGGGCACAGTTCGAGCCGGTTCATCCACTCGACCCGACGATCCGCGGCGTCAGCCACGTGCTGTGGGCCGACGTCCCGCGCACAGACGGGGCGGACGGCCGTAACGCGGTATTCTATGGCGACAAGGCGATCGACCGCAGTCCGTGCGGCACCGGCACCTCGGCCCGCCTCGCGCATCTCGCTGACAAGGCACGGTTGTCGGTCGGCGACCGGTTCGTACATGAGAGCTATATCGGCAGCCGCTTCATCGGGCGCGTCGAAGCCGAGACAATGCTGGGCGATACGCCGGCGATCATTCCGTCGATCGAAGGATCGGCGATCGCTACCGGGTTCAACACGATCTGGATCGATCGCGACGATCGTTTTTGGAACGGGTTTCAAGTTTCGTGAGCTATATTTCATGAAGTGTGGGCTATGCAGGGGGCGCAATCCCGTCCCCGGAGCCTTCCGTCTATGAGTATCGTCGTCCGCACCCTGTCCGAGCAGGTGTTCGAGATCGTCCGCGAGCAGATCGTCACCGGCAAGCTCGCCGGTCATACCGCGATCCGCCAGGATGCGCTGGCGACCGAACTCGGCGTCAGCAAGATCCCGCTCCGCGAAGCACTGGCGCGGCTCGAGCAGGAAGGGCTGCTGACCAGCCACGCGAACCGCGGCTATTCGGTCCAGCCGATGTCGGCGGACGAGGCGAACGATATCTTCGCGTTGCGGCTGGCGATCGAACCGCAGGCGGCCGCCTATGCCGCGACGGTCGCCAATGACGACGATCGTGTCGCGGCGATCCTGGCGTTCGAAGAGCTGGACAGCGCGGCGAGCGAGCGGCTGGCCGAGGTCGCGATCCGCAACCGCGTGTTCCACACCGCGCTGGTCCGTCCCGGCCGCCGCCTGCTGACCACGCAGATGGTCGAGCGACTGGCGATCCTGGCGGAACGCTATGTCGTCGCGCATCTGCGCCCGGCGGGACGCGAGGATCGGGCGCATCTGGAGCATCGCCAGATGCTCGACGCGTGGCTCGCACGCGACGACGATCGCATGCTGGTGCTGCTGACGAGCCATATTCAATCGACGCTGACCGATCTGCGCGCGCAGTTCGACACAGCGCGAGACTAGAGACCAACCGGGGATGGGCATGTTTGGACCGCGTAAATCGTTCGAATCGTCTGCCCATAACCGCGAACACAGCCTCGCCAAGACGCTGAGCTGGCCGCATCTGATCGCGCTCGGGGTGGGCGCGATCGTCGGCACCGGGATCTATACCTTGGTCGGCGTCGGCGCCGAACGCGCGGGGCCGGGCGTCATCCTCGCCTTCGTGATCTGCGGCGTGATCTGCGCGTGCGCCGCGCTTGCCTATACCGAACTCGCGACGCTGATCCCCGCCGCGGGGAGCGCCTACACCTTCAGCTACACGGCATTGGGCGAGACCGTCGCGTGGGTGGTCGGCTGGAGCCTGATCCTCGAATATTCGCTCGCGTGCTCGACCGTCGCGGTCGGCTGGTCGGGCTATCTGGTCGGCTGGATCGAGGCGGCGGGGATCCACCTGCCGCACGCATTGCTGGTCGGGCCGCATGGCGGCGGGATCGTCAACATGCCCGCGGTGCTGGTGTCGCTCGCGGTGATGGGGATGCTGATCCTCGGCACGCGGCAGAGCGCGACGCTGAACATCGTGCTGGTGTTGATCAAGCTGGTCGCGCTGACGATCTTCGTCGTCTACGCCGCGCCCGCGTTCAAGGCCGACAACCTCCACCCGTTCATGCCCTACGGCTTCGGCTCGACCGAGATCGGCGGGCACAAGCGCGGCGTGATGGCGGCGGCGGCGATCGTGTTCTTCGCGTTCTACGGCTTCGACGCGGTCGCGACCTCGGCGGAGGAAACCAAGAATCCCAAGCGCGACCTGACGATCGGCATCGTCGGCTCGATGCTGGTCTGCACGGTGATCTACATGGCCGTCGCGGTCAGCGCGATCGGCGCGTTGCCGTTCACGCAGCTCGCCAATTCGCCCGAGCCGCTCGCGCTGGTGCTGCGCCAGTTGAGCCAGCCGTTCGCCGCGCAGATCATCGCGCTGGCGGCGGTGATCGCGCTGCCGTCGGTGATCCTGGTGATGATGTACGGGCAGAGCCGGATCTTCTTTGTGATGGCGCGCGACGGCCTGCTCCCGCGGCGGCTGGCCAAGGTCAGCAAGCGGACCGGATCGCCGACGTTGATCACGCTGCTGACCGGCCTGTCGATCGCGGCGGTCGCGGGGTTCTTCCGGCTCGACGAGATCGCCGAACTCGCCAATGCAGGGACGCTGATCGCGTTCATCTCGGTCGGTGTGTGCCTGATGGTGTTGCGTCGCACCGCGCCGCAACTGCCACGGCTGTTCCGCTGCCCGGCCGCCTATGTCGTCGGTACCGTGACCGTGCTCGGCTGCCTGTATCTGCTCGCGAGCCTGCCGACGTCGACGCTCGTCCGGTTCGTGATCTGGAACGGCATCGGGCTCGCGCTGTACGCGGCCTATGGGCGGCGCAAGAGCGATGCGGGGAAAGCTTCGCCACTTTAAGGCGATAGCGCTTTCCACCGGCACACCGACCGCCTAAGCGAAGCTATCCCCGGGGGGCCGCTGACGCGCGGCTGAGAGGTGGGCAGCAGCCCATGACCCGCTGAACCTGATCCGGCTTATACCGGCGTAGGGAGGGTCCGCGGCTGGCCCGTCGTCCCTCCGATTGGAGTGGACGTGAGCGTTTTCGGTACTGGTTTTCCGTTTTTGAAGTCCGCGTCGCCGTCCTGGCGATCGCGCGTCCGCCTGGGCCGGGTGGCGTTGACCCTGTCGGCAACTTTGCTCGCGTCGTCCGCGCTCGCGCAAGTCGCCCCCGATCCGGCCGAACCCGCGGAGATCCGCGTCGTCGGCACGCCCGATCCGGCAGGCCTCTTACCCGACCAGCGTACGCCGAAAGCGCAAAGCGCGATCTCCGCGGACTTCATCGTCAAGCAGGCGCCGACGCTCAACGCGTTCCAGCTGGTGACGTTGCTGCCCGGCGCGAACGTCGCGTCGAGCGATCCGTATGGCCTCTCGACCAGTTCCAGCCTCACCGTCCGCGGGCTCGGGCAGGACGAGATCGGCGTGCTGATGGAAGGCGCGCCGCAGAACGACATCGGCTATTATTATGCCTATCCCTCGCAGTTCGCGGACCCCGAGAATCTGCGGCGGATCACGCTGGCGCAAGGCGCGGTGGATATCGATTCGCCGACGCTGGGCGGTGCCGGCGGGTTGTTGTCGCTGGCGCTCGACGATCCCAAGGCGCGTCCCGGTGGGCTGGTCGACCTGTCGCTCGGCAGTTACGCGGCGCGGCGTGCGTTCGTCCGCGTCGACACCGGCACGATCGGCAACACCGGACTGAAGGCGTTCCTGTCCTATTCGAACACCCGCGCGGACAATTGGCGCGGCGCCGGTTACGACACGCGCCAGCATATCGATGCGAAGCTGCTCAAGGAATGGAGCGCCGGCAACCGCGCCAGCCTCGCGCTGTCGTATAACGATGCGAACTCGTCGAGTTACCCGAGCCCGACGCTGGCGGAGTGGAACGCGCAGGGGCGCGGCTTCAACTATGACAGGCGCTACACGGCGGGTAATACCAACTATTGGCGGCTGTACCGCGCGCCGTTCCGCAACCTCTATGCCTCCGCACCGGTGCATCTGGTGCTGACCGACCGGCTCGCGCTGGACACCACGAGCTATCTCCAGTTCGGCTACGGCAACTCGCCCTACGGCACACAGCTCACCACCACCGGCAATTTCCTCGGGACCGAAGAGCTGGCCCAGCCGATCGCGCTGCCCGGCGCGGTCGACGGCGTGGCGACCGTGCTCGGCAATTATACCGGCGACCAGATGCGGACCGGCAACGTCAGCAAGCTGACGCTGAAGACCGGCGTGCACACGCTCACCGCCGGGCTTTGGTTCGACTACGGCACCGACCGCGTCACGCAGTCCTACACCTCGATCGACGCAGACGGGCAGCCGTTCGACCGCTGGGGCTACCGCGCCAAGGCCATCCGCACCGCCGACGGCCGCCTGCTCGCCTATGAGAACCAGCGCACCGTCACCGTCACGAAGGGGTTCTTCGTCGCCGACAGCATCGCGCTGACGCCGCGGCTGACGATCGACGCGGGGTTCAAGGGCGTCGACGTGCTGCGCAACGGTCGCAATTACCTGCCGGGACTGCAGACCGACGTGCGGCTCGACAGCTTCGCGGCGCTGCCGCGCGCCGCGGTCCATTACCGGCTCGACGATCGCCAGCAGGTGTTCGCCAACATCACCACCAATTTCCGCACGCCCAACGAGTTCACGCTCTACAACAGCTATGCGGGCGGGGTGGTCGCGACGCAGGGCACGACCGCGCTGAAGAACGAATATTCGATCTCGCAGGAGCTCGGCTATCGCTTCATCGGCGAACAGCTCTCGGCGTCGGTCACCGGCTTCCACTACAAGTTCCGCAATCGCCAGTTGGCGACCGTCATCGACCAGGGCGGTGCGCTGATCAGCGGGACGCTCAATGCCGGGGGGCAGACCTCGTACGGGGTCGATGCGGAGGTCGATTACCGGCCGGTCGCGGGCGTCAGCCTGTATCTCTCGGGCGAGTATCTGCACGCGCGGATCGACGACGATCTGCCGGTCGGCGGAGACTTTCTCGCGACGCGCGGCAAGCATGCGGTGTCGAGCCCGACCGTCCAGTTCGGCGCGGGCGGGACGTATGACGACGGCCGGTTCTTCGGCAGTGTCGCGTCGAAATATCTTGGGCGGCAATATGCGACGTTCGTCAACGACGAGCGCATCAAGGGCTATGCGACGCTCGATCTGTCGGTCGGCGTGCATCTGGCCGAGTGGCTCGACGGCAAGCGCACCGATCTGCGCGTCAATGCGATCAACGTCACCGATCCGCACGTCCTGGCCGGCGTACAGGCGGTCACCACCAACGCGCAGGACTCGATCGGCCGCAACGGCACGGTGATCGCGGGCACCGCGCCCGCCTATTATATCGGCAGCGGCAGGGCGGTGATGGCGACGGTGTCGCGTGCGTTCTGAGATGACGTCGACGGCTTCGCCCGCAGGCCACCTCGTCCACGGAATGGGCACCGAATGGGAAGCGCCGACCTGGCCCGCGATCACCGCTGACGACGCGGGAAAGGCGCTCGCGCTGTTCCCGAGCGCGGGCAAGCTGACGGACTTGCGCTGGCACTCCCCGCGACCGTTTTCCGCCGCCGCGCTGGTGCAGACGACGCATGGTGTATTTTTCCTGAAACGGCACGACCATCGTCTGCGCGCGCTCGACGGGCTGGCCGAGGAGCATGCGTTCATCGCGCATCTGGCGGCCAACGGCGTCTCGGTGCCGGACCTCGTGCCTGCCATCGACGGATCGAGTGCGGTCGCGGTCAGCGATTGGCGGTACGAACTGCATCGCACCGCGCCGGGGGCGGATCTGTACCGCGACCGGATGTCGTGGACGCCGTTCCTGTCGCTCGATCACGCGCATGCCGCCGGCGTCGCGCTCGCGACATTGCACCGGGCGGCGCGCGGCTTCGAGGCGCCGGCACGTCGTCGGCAACCACTCGTCGCCAGCTTCACGATCCTTCCGGCGAGCGATCCGATGGCGGCGACCGAAGACTATGTCGCGGCGCGTCCTGCGATGGCGGCGTTTCTGGCGGATCGGGATTGGCAGCGGCAACTCGCGCCGCTGTTCGCGACCTTGGGTGAGGGGCTGTCGACCCTGCTGGCGGAGCAGGCGCCGTTGTGGACGCATAACGACTGGCATCCGTCGAATCTGCTCTGGGCGGAAGACGACAGCGTGGCGACGATCTTCGATTTCGGGCTCGCCGACCGGACCTGTGCGGTCCACGATATCGCAACCGCGATCGAGCGTACCGTGATCCGCTGGCTCGACCTGGGGCAAGGTGAGGACGACGCGATCGGCGATCCGGCAGCGGCGCGCGCGCTGCTGGCAGGCTATGGGACAATCGCGCCGCTGAGCCGTGCCGACCTGACCGCGATCGTCCGCCTCGTGCCGCTGGTCCATGTCGAGTTCGCGTTGTCGGAGATCGATTACTTCACGAGCGTCGTCGCCGATCCTGCCTCCGCCGCGCTGGCGTGGGACGGCTATCTGATCGGCCATGCCGACTGGTTTCGCGCGGCCGCGGGGCAGGACTTCCTGCGGGCCATCGACGTCGCGGCGAACGATCGATGACCGCGCTCGAGATCGTCGCGGTCGTGGTCAGCTTCGCGGGCATCTGGCTGACCGCGACACGCCGGATGCTGTGCTGGCCGGTCAGCCTGGTCGCCTGCGCGCTGTATTTCAAACTGTTCCTCGACGTCCGGCTGTATGCCGACATGGTGCTCCAGGCGCTGTTCGGCCTGGCCATCGTCTATGGCTGGATCGCCTGGACGAAGGGTCAGGACGATGCGGGCGAAGTCGTCGTCGCGCCGCTACGTCCAGGGCGATTGGCCGCGGGGCTGGCGGCCGGCGCGGTCGGTGCGATCGCGATCGGGTGGTTCACGAGCCGCTATACCGATGCGGCGCTGCCCTGGATGGATTCGGGTCTGACCAGCTTCAGTCTGGTCGCGCAATATTGGACGGCACGCCGCCACGCCGCCAGCTGGCTGCTGTGGATCGCGGTCGACAGCCTCTATGTCGGGATGTTCGTGTTCAAGGGATTGCTGCCGACCGCGGGACTGTACGCGGCGATGATCGTGCTGGCGGTGGTCGGCTATCGGCGTTGGCGCGTGGCGGGCCGTAAGGACGCCTCAATAGCCATAGCCTAAGGTCGCGGTTCCGTTCGCCGGCACGGTCGCTGTCCAGGTCTGGACGCCGTCGACGCGGCGGAGCGCGGCGGTCGGCGCTTCGAACGCCTTCTGTCCGGCACCGCCAATACCGATCTCCGCCGCGACGGGGAACGGGTTGGCATTGCTGAGCGTGACGACGGCGTGGCCCGTGCGGTCACCGACCTGGCGCACGAGGACCCCCGGGCTCGTGCCTGCCGCTAGCGTGAAGCGCTGACCGGTGGGGGTATCGGCGGCGCGACCAAGCCCGATCAGCCCGCGCGCGCCGTCACGCTCGACGTATAACGCGGTCGAGCCGGCGGGGAGGGGCAGGCCAAGCCCGGCGCGCGTTTCGTTTTGCATGCGCAGTTCGATCTGCAGCGGCGTAGCCGCGAGCGTCTGGCCGGGCTGCACCCGGCTGCGATAGCGCCGCTCGAATGGCACGCGATTTCGGCTCAGCAAGGCGACCTGTTTCATCTGGTTCGCGGCGATCGTGACGGGCTCGGGTACGCGGTAGAGTTTCAGGTCGCCGAGGTCCTCCGGCGGCGGCGGCGGCGGCGGTGCTGGCGGAGCTGGTGCGGCTCTCATCATCACCGGCGCTCCCATCAGCGACCCGGTCACGACGATCTCGTCGCGCTCGGGCGCGCCTACGGTCTCGAGATCCGATGTCGTGGTGCCGAGCGGATAGCATTCCAGGCGCAGACGCGCGACGGCGTCGCGGTACGTGCGGATCTCGCGGCGTTCGAGGCGACCCGCGACGACCTGGACATCGGCGTTCGCGAAGCTTTCCGCATTGCCGTTGGCGAGCGTCATCCACGCGAACAGATCGAGCGTGCCACCATCGGCGGCGATCGTCGCGACATAGCTCGCCGCCCAGTCGAACTCGGACGCGAGATACGAGACGGTGACCGTCGCGGTCGTCGCGCGCGGAGTGCGGGTCGTCACGCTGAGTACGGGTTGCGCCGACAGACCCGCTGGAATCTTCGCGTACACCGGTCTTTCGGGAAGACCCGAACAGCCGAGTGCTTCGACGCCTTGCGCGGTCCGCACGACGACCCCGCCTGCGGGGCCAGCGACGATCACCGCATCCTCGCTACGTACCGCGCCGGTCGCGCGCGAGGTGCGGGTCAGTGTGACGTGGCGGCCGAGCGATCCGTCGATCAGCGCGGCCGGCGACAACAGCCGCGCATCGCGGTTCTTCTCGACGGTGCCGCCGGGCAGTCCGGTGACGATCGCGCTGGCGGGAATAATTCCGCCCGCGACCCCTGCGAACGTCACCACCGCTTCGCCCGCCGGCAGTCGTATCGTCCGGGTCTCCGTCACCACCGCGAAACCGCCGAGATACCGCAGATTTGGTGCCTGACCGCGCTCGCGCTGCGGGTTGCGATAGACCGTGACGGATACGTGCCGCGGGGGCGACGCGGCGACGGTCTTCGAGGTTGGTCTATCCGCTTGCGCCGTGGCGGACATGACCGGAACGCCGACCAGCATCGCCAGCAGGGCGACGACACTGCGCATCAGTTGCGGGTGTCGAAGCTGGCCGTGACGACCGCAGTTCCGTTGGCGGGCACCGTCACATGCCAGAGGGCGCTGTCCGCATTCTGGCGCTCGCTCTTCTGGCTCTCGGCCCGAACGCGCGTATCGGTCCACGACCAGTCGAGTCCGGCCTGGATCAGGTCGACCACGACCGGCTTCGCGCGCGCGTTGCTGAGCGTGTAGCGCATCGTCGTGCGCCAGTGATCTTCGGACAACCGGGTATGCGCTTCCACGACCGGCAGCACCTTCACGTCGAACGCGTCGCCGGTACGCAGGCTGATATCCGAGCCTTGCGGGGTATGCTCGATGCGGTTCTCGCCGGTGAATTGCGGCTGGCCGCGCTGATCGCGGACATAGACGCGGACCGTCCCGGCGGGCAGCGCATCGCCGAGGCCGCCGGCGGCCGAATTGGCGAACCGCAGCATGCTGCCCGCGCTTTGCGGTTCGGTCTGCGTGCCGAGCCAGGCGTTGCGATATTCGTAGCCCGCGCTGGCCTTCGCGCCTTTGACGTCGAGAAAGCTGACCTGCTTGGTCTGCTTGTCGGCGATCGTGGTGCGCTCCTTGAGCGGATAGAGGTAGAAATCGCCGAGCTGTTCGCGGTTCGCGCTTTCGGTGCCGGCGCGCCGCATCGGCGCAGAGCGGCGGTTGGGGCGGAAGGTCTGGTTGTCGTCATCGGAGGCGACCTCACCCGCGACGAGTAGCGTCTTCGCGCTGTCGAAGCTGGTGCCGGTCGCGTTGCGCAGCGTGATCCATCCCTGCACGTCGATCGTCCCGGTCTTGTCGTCGAACAGCGTCACATAGTCCGCCTGCCAGCCGAGCCCGCGCGTCAGGTACGAGAGTGTCGCCAGCCGTGACCCGGCGCGCGTGCTCGCGAGCGTCACCGACAGGGTCGGCCGGGCGCGCAGATTCGTCGGGATCTTGTCGAAAATCGCGCGGACCGGCAGGCCGTCGTCGCGCAGCACTTCGATATGGTCGGCGATCTGCAGCACCACGCCGCCGTTGACCGCCAGCACCTTCGCCCGCTCGCGCGTTTCGGCACCGGTCGCGGGATTGGTCCGGACGAGCGTGATCGTCTCGCCGACCGCCTTTTCCATCAGGCTCGACGGGGTCAGCAGGTCGTAATCGAAATTCTGTTCGACGACGGTCGTGTCGGGCGCGCTCAGCGATACCGTTTCGGGGCGGATCGTCGCGCTGACGTCGGGGAAGGACTGGCGCGTGCGACCGGCGGGGAGATCGAGGCGCCGGATATCCTGGATGAGGGCGATATCGTTCGTGTAGATCGTCGCGGACACATCCCCTTGCGCAGACCCGCTGGCCGGCACCGGGGGATCGGATTGCGCGATCGCGGACGCCGACGTCGAGACAGCCAGCAACAAGACTGCGATGCGTACCGTGACCATGTGATCGTCCCCTTTGGCGGCAGCATGACGGAGCGGCGGGACGACGACAATGCATAGCTTTGTCCATTACCGCGAAACCGGTCCAGCGATTTGACCGGATAATATGTACGATCGGGCGAAACATTGCCGTGCGTAACGAGACTGTAGCAAAGCCTTCGCGAAACTGACCCGGAACGGACCTAGTGGCGCCGGTGGTGGCACACTGGCCGCAGGGGACGTCATTTCAATGCGTAGTTTCAAAGGCCTGCTTCGGGCATCGGTTTCGCTCATCCTGGTCGCGGGTTCCGCTACGGCACAGGCGCAAACATCAGCCGCGACGACGCAGGATCAGGCAGCGGTCGATCCGCAGACGGGCACGACCGCGGGCAGCGACGACGCGGGTGAGATCGTCGTCACCGGCACCTATGCGCGCAGCCTGAAGGCGGCGACCGAGACCAAGCGCCGCGCCGATTACGGCGTCGACTCGATCAGCTCGACCGACATCGGCAAGTTCCCGACGCAGAACGTCGCCGAGGCGTTGCAGCTGGTGCCGGGCGTGACGATCACGCGGCCGCGCGGCGAGGGGCTGTATGTCAGCGTCCGTGGCCTCGGGCCTCAGTTCCAGAGCACGTTGCTCAACGGCAGCACCGTCGCGCTGAACGACCTGATCGAGAATGGCGGCGCCAATGGCCGCCAGTTCCGCTTCGAGATGCTGCCCGCCGAATTCACCTCGAGCATCGATGTCGTCAAGACGCCGACCGCGAACATGACCGAGGGCGCGCTGGGCGGTAATATCGACGTGAAGACGTTCCACCCGCTCGATGTCGGCACCAAGACGACGGTCAATCTGCGCGGCACCTATACGAGCCAGACCGACAAGGTGAAGCCGAACGCGACGCTGATCACCAGCTTCGCGAATGCCGCCGGCACGTTCGGTATCCTCGCGGGCGCGCAATATTGGGCGAAGTCGGTTCGCAACGATCGTTTCATCAACTTCGGCTGGAACCTGGACAAGTTCACGTCGGCCGCATCGGGCGGGCTGCCTGCCGGGCTGTACACGCCGACGCGGACCCGGCCGACGATCGAGACCGAGGATCGCAAGCGCATCTCGGGCATGCTGTCCGCGCAGTGGAAGCCGAATGCGGAATTCGAGACGACGTTCGACGTCCTCGCGACGCGGCTCGACGTGGCCTATGACGAGTTCGGTCTCGACGTGTACCCTGACGATTCCAGCGTGTCGGGGCACCGACCCGTCATCGTGCCGTCCAGCGTGAAGCTCGATGGCGACACGGTGATCGCCGCGACGATCAACGACGTGCGGTTCATGGCGTCGCGCGAATACAGCCTCAACCGGCACGACCTGCTCAACATCGGTCTGCGCCAGACCTGGTACTCCGATGCCTGGCACGCCTCGGGTGCGGTCAACTGGTCGAGCGCACACAGCTATCACCCGAACTACGACGAGGGCACGGTGCGCAGCCGGGCGATGTTCTTCGCGCCGCTGACCTATGATGCGTCGGCCGGCTACAAGGCGATCCCGACCTTCACCACGCCGGTCGATCCGACCAACCCCGCGAACTACCAGCTGTACCAGTTCAATATCGCGCCGAAGAACAGCAAGGACTGGGATTTCTTTACGCGCGCCGATCTCGCGCATGATTTCGACGGCTTCATCACCAAGCTGGCGGCGGGCGGCGAGTATCACTGGCGCAAGCGCGACTATGCGCGGCGCGACTTCATCGTCAATCCGGCGCCCAACACCCCGCTGTCGAGCCTCGGCACGGGCGCGTACGAGCAATTGCCGTACGGCGATTTTCTCAAGGGCGTCCCCGGCAACACGCCGCGCAATTTCCTGGTGCCGGTGACGCAGGCCTATCTCGACGCGTTCTTCACCCCGGCGGTGCAGGCATCGGCGTTGACCCCGGGCGATTTGCGCTCGTCGTTCGTCGTCACCGAGAAGGTGCTGGGCGCCTATGCGCGCGCCGATTACGGCTTCGATGCCGGCGCGGTGCCGGTCACCGGCAATATCGGCATCCGCTATGTCCATACCGATCAGGTCGCGAGCGGCACGTTGACGACGGGCAACGTCGCGACCCCGGCGAGCTTTCCCAAGACGTTCAACAACTGGCTGCCGAGCTTCAACCTGCGCGCCGAACTGACGCACGATCTGGTCGGTCGTCTCGCCGCCAGCCGCGTGCTGACGCGGCCCAACGTCACCGACAGCGCGCCGCGGATCACCGTCTCGACCGATGCGCCGACCGCGAGCGGCGGCAATCCGCAGCTGGTGCCGTTCCTGGCCACGCAGTTCGACGGCTCGCTCGAATGGTATTTCAACCGTGCGGGATCACTGACCGGTGCGGTGTTCTACAAGGCGATGGACGATTACATCACGCAGCAGAACGTGAACATCGACATCCCCGGCCGCGGCTCGGTGCTGCTGTCGACGCAGGTCAATGGCGGCGATGCCAAGGTGTACGGCGTCGAGGCGGCGTACAACCAGGTCTTCACGTTCCTGCCGGCGCCGTTCGACGGGTTCGGCGTGCAGACCTCGTATACGCACACCTCGGTCAAGGCGAGCTACACCGCGGGCGCGCGGCCGATCCGCGACGAGCTGATCGGACTGTCGAAGAACAGCTTCAACATCGTCGGGTTCTACGACAAGGGGCCGTTGTCGACGCGGCTGTCCTATGTCTGGCGCGACCGCTATCTGTCGGGCACCGGCAGCACGACGCAGGCGCCGGTCTATACCGCGCCGTTCGGATCGCTCGACGGCAACATCTCGGTCAAGGCGAGCGACTCGGTGACGTTCAGTCTGGAGGGGATCAACTTGTCGGGCGCGCATCTCTACACGTATAACGACGACGAGAACCGCTTCGGCGAGATCAACTATTGGGGCCGGACGATCCTGTTCGGCGTGCGGGCGCAGTTCTGATGCGCGCCCGTCATGCCATGCTCGCCGCGCTCGTCGTCGCCAGCGGCGTCGGTGCGCAGACCGTTAAACCGCTGCGGATGAACGACATCCAGGTCGTCGGGTCGCACAACAGCTTCAAGGCGCAGATCCCGGCGGCGGTGATGGCTGCGTTGCGCCAGCGCGATCCGAAGACCGCGGCGGCGCTCGATTACTATCACCTGCCGTTGTCCGCGCAGCTCGATCATGGTCTGCGGCAGATCGAGATCGACATCTTCGCCGATCCCCAGGGCGGCCGGTACGCGAACCCCAAGGGTGAGCAGATCGCCAAAGCAGCCGGCGAGAGGACCGCGTTCAACCGCGCGGCGATGCTGCGGCCGGGCTACAAGTCGTTTCACGTTCCCGACATCGACTATATCTCGACCTGCGTGACGCTGCAGCGCTGCCTCGGCGAGGTGACCGCGTGGTCGCGCGCGCATTCGCGTCACCTGCCGATCATGATCACGATCAACGCCGCCGATACGCCGCAGTCGCCGCTGGTGGCGGCGCCGTTGCCGCTCGATGACGCGACTTTGCTCGACTCGCTCGATCGCGAAATCCGCCAGGCGATACCGGGACGGCGGCTGATCGTGCCCGACGAGGTCCGCGGTGACGCGGCGACGCTGGCGGGCGCGGTGCACGACAAGGGCTGGCCGACGCTGGAGGCTGCGCGGGGGCGGATCTACATCCTGTTCGACGTGCGGCCCGCGGTATCGAATGCGTACCGGACGGCCCATCCTTCGCTGCGCGGACGGGCGATGTTCGGCTGGTATCCCGACGGCGAGCCCGAGAGCGCGATCCAGATCGTCCAGGATCCGCTGGTCGATGGCGCGCGGATCCGCGATCTGGTCAAGGCGGGCGTGATCGTGCGGACGCGGACCGACGCCAACACCGTCGAGGCGCGGGCGCACGACCTGGCGAAGGCGAAGGCGGCGGCGGACAGCGGCGCGCAGGCGGTCAGCACCGATTATTATCCGGGCGCGCCCGATCCGGCGGGGCTGAAGTTCGCGGTGACGTTGCCCGGCGGCGCGATGGCGCGGTGCAATCCGGTACTGGTCACCACGCCGTGCAAGGTTGCGCCCTGACATGAAGCTTTCGGCCCTCTTCGCCGTGGTGCTCGGCACCGGGTTCGCGCTCACGGGCAGCACGGCGCAATCGCCGGCGCGCCCGGCCTTCGTCACCGAGCGCGCGGTGCTGCTCATGCGGCACGGCATCCGCGCGCCGCTGTCGGGTGAAGTGCCGGACGGGACGCGCACCGCGACGCCTTGGCCGCAATGGAGCGTTGCCGAAAGCCGGGTCACCCCGCACGGCGCGCGCGCGCTCGAGATCGTCGCGGGCGAGGATCGCAAATGGCTCGCCGCGAAGGGCCTGCTCGATCCGCAGGGCTGTCCGACGGCGGGAGCCTTGCGGATCGCGAGCAACAGTTCGGAGCGGACAATCGACAGCGGCGTGGATTACGCGCGCGGCTTTGCGCCAGGTTGCGCGATCGCGGTCGAGCATCGCCCGGTCGGGACGGTCGACCCGATGTTCGAGCCGTTGCGTGCGCACGCGACCGCGTTCGATGCGAAGGCGGCGATCGCCGATATCGAGCGCTCCACCGGCGGCATGACCGCGTTGATGGAGCGGCATGCACGCGAGATCGCCGAGCTCGACCGCGTACTCGGCTGCGGCAGCGGCTGCGTACCGGGCGGGCCGCCGCGCGTGTCGGGCGAGGACGACGGGCACGGCATCACGCTGGAGGGGCCGATCCGCGGCACGTCCGGCGTCGCGCAGGTCCTGCTGCTGCAATATGTCGAGGGTCTGCCCGCGCGCGATGTCGGCTGGGGGCGTGTCGATGCCGCCGGGCTGAAGCGACTGGGCGCGCTGCACGCCGCGTTGTTTGCGGTCTTCACGCGGCCGCCGTACATGGCGGCGCATCAGGCGGCGCTGCTCGGCCGCCGCGTGTTGCAGTCGCTCGAACGCGGACCCAAGCTCGACGTGCTGATGGGGCACGACACCAACGTCACCGCACTGGCGGCGGCGCTCGACGTCGATCTCGTCACGTTGGGCTATGCGACCAACGACGTGCCGCCGGGTGGGGCGCTGCTGTTCGAGCGGGTCCGCGAGACGCGGAGCGGGCGGGCGTTCGTCCGCGTGTCCTACCGCACGCAGTCCCCCGAGGCGCTGCGATCGGGCGGCCATGCGATGACCGTAGCGCCGCTGCGGGTCCCCGGATGCGGCGGCGAGCTTTGCCCAGTCGCAGTGTTCGAACGCGTGTTGTCGGGGCGCCTGGCTGCGGTCCGCTAGAAGTCGTACACGCCCCCCGGCACCGCGGCGACGAACCGGTCCGGGGGAATATCGAAGGCTGCCAGCGCCGTCGCGAGCCCAAGCGGTGGCGCATCGCGCGCCTCGTCGGTGAGCTGGAACGTCCCCCAGTGAATCCCCAATGCACCACGCGCATCGACATCGCGGAAGATGTCGACCGCTTCGGCCGGATCGACATGCTGGTCCGCCATGAACCAGCGCGGCTCATACGCGCCGATCGGGATCAGCGCGACGTCGGGCGATCCCAGCCGCGCGCGCACCTCGCGGAAGATCGCGCCATCGCCGTAGCCCGTATCGCCGACGAACCAGATCGTGCCCGCGGGGGTGTCGAGATGATGACCCGCCCATAGCGCCATCCGCACGTCGTTCGGCCAGCGGTTCGCCCAATGGCTCGCGGGCGTCAGTGTCGTCGCGATGTCGCTGCCGAGCGACAGCCGGTCCCACCAGTCGCCGACGATGCACCTGGCATCAGGGATCGCGGCACGAACGATCGTGTCGTTGCCGAGCGGCATCGCCATCAGCGGCGCGTGGACCGCCTGGATGCGCCGCAGCGTCGCCACATCGAGATGGTCGTAATGGCAGTGACTGAGCAGCACGACGTCGATCGGCGGCAGGTCATCGAACGCGATCCCCGGCGCGGCGACGCGCTTGGGTCCCGCGAACGAGACCGGGCTGACCCGTTCCGACCAGACCGGATCGATCAGGATGTTGCGGCCGGCAACCTGGACCAGCAGCGAGGCGTGCCCGACCATCGTGATCCGCAGGCCATCGACCCGCGGCGATGGCTTCGCAGGGTTTACGGGTACCGAACTCGGCCACCGCGCCGCACCCCGCGCCAGCTTCCACCGAAGCACGTCGCCGAGACCGCGATCGGTCGGCGATTGCCCGGGATTGAAGAACCGCACGCCATCGAAATGGTCGCTCGGCGGGCCCTGGTAATAGCGGTTGCGCGGCATGATCGCGTGGTAGCGACAATCGGGCGTGAACGCGATGCGGTACCCGCACGCCGGACCTGTTCCGCGCCTCAGTCGCAGCGCGGAAACAGGGTTCGGACCGCGTTACCCGTGTGCAACGTAATCGAGGTTATTCGCAGCAAACATGCTTCGAATTGTAATATTGTCTTGCTTGATTGCGTGGATGCGGCATTCTTGGATCATAATGATACACCTGGGGAGGTGGCGTAAGGTTTCACACGGGGGGATTTATGCGAACATCGAAGAGCTTTTTGCGTCTCGGCACCGGCGGATTTGCGCTGGCGGCGATGCTGGCCGCGGCCTCGGCTCATGCGCAGGCCGTGACATCGGTTCCAGCCGATCAAGCGGCGACAGGAACCGCCGAGGCGCCCGGCGAGGACATCGTCGTCACCGGATCGCGCATCCGCCGCAGCCCGCTCGATCAGCCTTCACCGGTCGTGACGGTCGATGCGGAATCGATCCAGCGGACCGGGCTGTCGTCGGTCGCCGACGTGCTCCAGCGCCTGCCCAGCGCGGCTGGCGGTCTCAATTCGAAGGTCAACAATTCGGGTAACATCGGCAATCCGCCCGACGGTGGCGGCGTCGGTGCAGGCTCGGCCGAGATCGACCTGCGCTATTTAACCGCCAAGCGGACGCTGGTGCTGGTCGACGGGCTTCGCTTCGTCAACGGCGCGTCGGCGAGCGGCATCCCCTCGACCGTCGATCTCAACACGATCCAGGTCGGGTCGATCGAGCGCATCGAAGTGCTGCAATCGGGCCAGTCGCCGCTGTACGGCTCGGACGCGCTCGCGGGCGTCGTCAACATCATCACCAAGTCGCAGCAGAAGGGGCTGAAGGCATCCGCGCAGTTCGGCACGTTCCGCCAGGGCGACGGCCATACGCAGGACTATAACGTCAGCTACGGCATCCAGGCGCCGCGCACGAGCGTGGTGTTCGGCGGCAGTTACGTAAAGCAGGAAGCGGTCAGCACGCGCGATCGCAAGATCTCGCAGTTTCCCAATCCCGGCCAGCGCGCCTGCGAGGAGCCGATCGGCGGCTGTTCGGGCGCGACCCCCAACGGATTCTTCCAGGTCGGCGGCCGCAACCTGACGCTGAAGTCGGCGCCTATCCTCGGGCGGCCACGCTACGACGCCGCCAACCCGACCGGCCCGAACAGCGATTTCAAGGAGTTCACCGCCGCCGACCGCTTCAACTTCTCGCCCTACAACTATTTCCTGACTCCGTCCGAGCGGTACGGCTTCTTCGTCAGCGCCAAGCAGGAGCTCACCGATACCGTGAACCTGCGCGTGAAGATGAACTACACGCGCCGCAATTCGCAGAACCAGGCGGCGTTCCTGCCGCTCGTGATCGGGCCGGATGCGGGCAACGGCAATCTGCTCGACACGATCTCGGTGGACGCCACCAATCCGTACAACCCGTTCGGCTACACGCTGTCGGCGGGGGGCGCCGGCAACGGTCCGGCAAACTATTCGACGGTCCGTCGCCGTCTGGTGGAAGCCGGCCAGCGCACCTATTCGCAGACCGTCGATACGATGTCGGCGACCGCCACCTTGGATGGCTCGTTCCATCTTGGCGAGCGCAAATTCTATTGGGACGTCAACGCGGTCTTCGGCTTCAACGACGCCAAGCAGCTGTTCACCGGCAACATCAACGCCGCCAATCTCGCCCAGGCGCTCGGTCCGGTCGCGAACTGCACCGGGGCGTGCGTACCGTTCAACATCTTCGGTGGCGCAGGTTCGGTAACGCCGGCCATGCTTGGCTATATCGCGTTCGACGAGCGTGCGCGCAGCGCGCAGAGTCTCGAGGACTATACCGCCAACATCTCGGGCGAACTGTTCGACCTGCCTGCCGGCGCCGTCGGCCTCGCCGCGGGCTATGAGCACCGCGTCCAGTATGGCAGCTTCACGCCCGATCCCCTGATCACCGCCGGGCTTGGCGCCGACATCCCCGCGCAACCGGCGCGCGGGCATTTCGATTCGGACGAGGTCTATGCCGAGTTGCGCGTGCCCTTGATCCACAACACGCCGCTCATCCAGTCGCTCGAGATCGGCGGTGCGGTGCGGCATTCGAACTATTCGATCAGCGGCAGCAACACGACCTATACCGGCAGCGGCCTGTGGAAACCGTTCAGCGACCTGCTGTTGCGCGCGTCCTATGCGCAAGGCTTCCGCGCGCCGAGCATCGGCGAATTGTTCGGCGCGGAATCGCGATCGGACGCGTCGATCGACGATCCCTGCACCAACGTCGCCGGATCGCCCTACCAGTCGTCGGCGACCGTTCGCACCAACTGCATCGCCAACGGCGTCCCTGCGAGTGGCAGCTATCAGGAGCCCAATGGCGGTCAGCTCAGCGTCCTGACCGGCGGCAACAAGGCGTTGAAGCCCGAGACGTCGCGGACCTGGCTGTTCGGCGCGGTCTATGCGCCGAGCTGGGCACGGACCAGCGGGATCGCCAGCCAGCTGAGCATCGAGGGCAATTACTACGACATCAAGGTCGACGACGCGATCGCCGCGACCGATGCGACGCTGACGCTCAGCCGATGCGCGCAGGCCGCGGACGCACTCAGCTGCGCGGCGATCTCCCGGACGCCGAACGGCCTGATCTCGCGGATCAACGCGCAGTTGCAGAACATCGGCGGCATCCGCACCCGTGGTGTCGACGTGACCGCGGTCTACCGCTCGCCGCAGACCTCGGCCGGGACGTTCGGGCTTTCGCTCAACGGCAACATCCTGCTGAAATACGCCGAGAGCTTCCCCGCGACGGTCGGTTTCACCACCACCAACTACCAGGGTACGACGCGTGGGTCGCCCGAGCAGTCCTATCCGAAGTTCAAGGGCAATGCGGTCGTCGACTGGGACATCGGCCTGGCGCGCGCCTCGTTCACCGGCCGCTACATCAAGAGCGTGAAGGAAGCCGACGGCAAGACGCTCGACAGCACCTTCTATGGTGACGTCCAGCTGACGCTGACGCCCGACTGGCTCGAACGCCGGCTGGGGCTGACGATCGGCGTGAACAACGTCTTCAACCAGGATCCGCCGGCGTGCTTCAGCTGCACCGGGCCGAACTATGATCCGACCACGTACGACGTGCCTGGGCAGTTCGGCTATGTCCGACTGTCCTGGGGACTCTGACCGAAGCCGTTAATAATGCAGGCGAGGGGGGCGGGCGTGGAGCGATCCACGCTCGCCCTTGACCGTTCGGCCCGTCGTCTTCGGGACACGAAGCAGGCCGCGCGCTGCCGGGGGCCGCACACCGCGCATGGTAATCCGCGCCGTCGCCCCCATCTGGCGCACTCGATAGAGTGAGCGATGGAGAAAGACATGAACATCCTGATGGTGCTGACCTCGCATGATCGCCTCGGCGATACCGGCGAGAAGACCGGCTTCTGGCTCGAGGAGTTCGCCGCGCCCTATTACGTGCTGAAGGAAGCCGGCGCGGCTATCACGCTGGCGTCGCCCAAGGGCGGCCAGCCGCCGCTCGATCCCAAAAGCAACGACGAGAGTGCGAAGACGGCCGAGACGCGCCGGTTCGAAGCGGACGACGAGGCCAAGGCGCTGCTCGCGGCGACTCACCGCCTCGACACGGTGTCGATCGCCGATTTCGATGCGGTCTTCTATCCCGGAGGCCACGGCCCGTTGTGGGATCTGGCGGAGGACGCGACGTCGCGTGCGCTGATCGAAGGCGCGATCGCGGCCAACAAGCCGGTCGCCGCGGTCTGCCATGCGCCGGGTGTCTTCCGTCACGTCCAGAACGCGGACGGCAGCCCGCTCGTGGCGGGTAAAAAGGTCACCGGGTTCACCAACACCGAGGAGGCGGCGGTCGGGCTGACCGATATCGTCCCGTTCCTCGTCGAGGATATGCTCAGGGAGCAGGGCGGCGTGTATTCGAAGACCGACGACTGGGGCGTTCATGTCCTGCGCGACGGCTTGCTGATCACCGGGCAGAACCCGGCGTCTTCCGCGGCGGCGGCGCAGGAACTGGTGAAGGCGCTGTCGTAAGTATCGGGCGCTCTTTGGGGTGCCCTTGACGACTTGAGTTCCACCCACGCTAAATCGTCATCCCCGCGCAGGCGGGGATCCATAGTGGCTAGCCTTGCGATAGTGCCGCGAGGTTAGCCTTTATGGGTTCCCGCCTCCGCGGGAATGACGGTTGGGTGGGCGGCAGGGCGCCGCATCGGGCGTTCGTGATCGGCACGCATGGGACAGGATCGCTGCGAGCGGAGCGGCGGTCCGAGGCGGACGATGCCCCGCCGCAGAAACCCGGTATTCGCCCGCCCCCCGACCGATTAAGGCCCTCACGGTAACTCCGTTCGAGGATCGACCCTGCACGCTACCGTCCTTCTGAAATGGGTCCGCCGGCGGGTCCGCGCGAGTGAAGTCGCGTTCGTTGTGCTCGCGGCGGTGGTCGGCGCCGGGGCCGGGCTGTTCAGCGTCCTCCAGGGGGCGATCGCGCGGACGATGCAACGCGTCCTGTTCGACCTGCCGCTCGGCGCGCGTCTCAGCGCGGTACCGGCGTTGCCGATGACGGTCCTCCTCGTGCTGCCGATGGGCGGCGCGGTCCTCGCAGCATTCTCCTGGGCAACACGCGCGCGAACGCGGCGGATGGTCGACGCGGTCGAGGCGAATGCGCTCCACGGCGGCAGGATGTCGGTACGCGACAGCCTGATCATCTCCGGACAGACGATCCTGTCGAACGGGTTCGGCGCCTCGGTCGGTCTCGAGGCCGCCTATGCGCAGCTTGGCGGCGCGGTGGCGTCGGTCGTCGGCAACGCCTTCACGCTGCGGCGCGCCGATCTGCGCAACCTGGTCGGGGCGGGCACCGGCGCGGCGATCGCGGCGGCGTTCGGTGCGCCGCTCGCCGGCGCGTTCTATGCGTTCGAGATCGTCATCGGCGCGTATACGCCGACTGCGCTGGCACCGGTCATCGCCGCCGCGCTGGCCGGCACGCTGGTCGCGCAGCAGCTCGGTATCCATCCCTATGTGATCGATGCGGCGTCGACGATGGCGACCGAATCGCATCACTATCTGATCTATGCGGCGCTCGGCGCGATCTGTGCGGTGATCGGTATCGCGCTGATGCGTGCGGTCGGCTTCGTCGAGGCGGGAACGCGGCGGCTGCGCCTGCCCGACTGGGCGCGACCCGCGGTCGGCGGGATGCTGCTGATCCCGATCGCGCTGATGTCGCCGCAGGTCCTGTCGGCGGGGCACGGCGCGCTCCACGCCGATCTCGCGGTCGGCGCGCCGTTGCTGTTCATCCTGACGATCTTCCTCGCCAAATGCGCGGCGTCGATCGTCTCGCTGGGCTTCGGTTTTCGCGGCGGGCTGTTCTTCGCATCGCTGTTTCTCGGCACGCTGGTCGGGCATCTCTTCGCCGGCAGCATGGCCGCGGTCGTGGGGCATGACGTGATCGATCCGCGCAACGCCGCGCTCGTCGGGATGGCGGCGCTCGCGGTCGCGGTGGTCGGTGGGCCGATGACGATGGTGATGCTCGTGCTGGAGGCAACGCATGATTTCGCGGCGACCGGCGCGGTGCTGGCGGCCGTGCTCGTCTCGTCGACGATCGTGCGCGAGGCGTTCGGCTACAGCTTCTCGACGTGGCGGCTTCACCTGCGCGGCGAGACGATCAAGAGCGCGCGCGACGTCGGCTGGGTCAAGACGCTGACCGCAGGGCGGATGATGCGCCGCGAGACCAAGGTGATGCGCGCCGACCTGACGATGGCGGAGTTCCGCCGGCAGGTCCCGCTCGGTGCGACCAGCCGTGCGGTCCTGGTCGACGATGCCGCGCGCTATGCCGGGATCGTCCAGACGCCCACCGCCTACGCCGAGGGTCATGATCCGCAGGCGCCGGTCGGCGGGCTGGCGATCAACAAAGAGGCCGCGCTCGCGCCGGCGATGGACATCACCGAAGTCATGGCGCGGTTCGACGCCTCGGGCGCGGACGAACTGGCGGTGCTCGACGACGATCGGCGCGTGCTCGGGCTGTTGTCCGAATCGTTCGTCCGCCGACGCTATGCCGAGGAACTGGAAAAGGCGCAGCGCGAACTGTTCGGCGAGCGGTGACCCGGCAATCGTCATGATCGGCGAGAACCATCTGGACTAGTGGCGGCGACGGTACGATCGTGCGCGCAGGCTTGGCGATGGCGTCGGCCGCTGGGAGACGGACAATGAAGGTCATGTTGATGGGCGCGGTCGTGGCGATCGCCGCCGCCGCCGTACCGGTGGCTGCGCAAAAGGCGAATGCGGTCATAACCAAGGCGCTGGCGGACCCTGCACGCGCCGACCAGCAGGGCGACGACGTGCGCCGCAAGGCCGCCGACGTGCTGGCGTTCTCAGGCGTGAAACCGGGCGACGTGGTGGTCGATTACCTGCCGGGCGCAGGCTATTGGACGCGGATCTTCACCGGCATCGTCGGGCCCAAGGGGCATGTCTATGCCGTGTGGCCGGCGGCAGGGGCCAAATATGCCGAGAAGTCGCTGCCGGCGTTGCAGGCACGCGCGCTCGGCAACGTGACCGCCGAGGTCCAGGCGACCAACCTGCCGACCTCGCCCAAGCCCGTCGACCTGTTCTGGACGGTGCAGAATTATCACGACATCCCGAACGATGGCGCGGGCGAGCCCGCGTTGCGCGCGTTCGACACCGCGGTGTTCCGCATGCTGAAGCGCGGCGGCACCTATGTGGTGATCGACCATGCCGACGCGCCGGGCACCGGCATGACCGGCACCAGCACGCGGCACCGGATCGATCCGGCCGCGGTCAAGACGCAGGTCGAGGCGGCAGGGTTCAGGTTCGTCGGCCAGTCGCCGGTGCTGCGCAACCCGGCCGACGACCACAGCAAGGCGGTGTTCGACCCTGCCATCCGCGGCAAGACCGACCAGTTCGTCTACAAATTCAGGAAGCCGTAAGCGGTGCTGTGATGGGGGTGGTCCGCGCTGGTCGACGTCGTTGCGATACGTCGACCAGCCGGGGAATACTGGTGCTGCCGGTGAGGATTGAACTCACGACCTCAGCCTTACCAAGGATGCGCTCTACCACTGAGCTACGGCAGCACTCGTCGGCATCGCTGCCGGCGGAGTGGGGCTAAGAGACGAGGGCGGCGCGGTTGTCAAGGCATCGCGGCCCGATATAGGGCGTATTTATGGACGATCGGGATCGAAAGGCGGCGGAGAAGGCCGAGCGCATGGCGGCTGCGTTGCGCGAGAACCTGCGGCGGCGAAAGGCGCAGGCGCGGGCCGTCGGGGCTGCGCCTGCGACCAAGGACGAGCCGTCTAGCTGAGCGGCGCGCACTTGGCGGTGAGCCAGGCGCGATCCTCCGCGTCGGTCATTTCCGGGGTCAGGACCGCCAGCACTTGCGCGTGATAGTCGTCGACCCATTGGCGCTCTGCCGCGGTCAGCAGCGTCGGCTCGATCAGCGTGCGTTCGATCGGGCAGAAGGTGAGCGTCTCGAAGCCCAGCATCGCGCGGTCGGCGCCGGGGATCGCGCGGGGTTCGATCAGGATCAGGTTCTCGATCCGGATGCCGTATTCGCCGGCTTTGTAGTAACCGGGCTCGTTGGAGAGCATCATGCCGGCGCGCAGCGGCTCCAACGCCGCGCCGCCCGGGTAGTTGGGCGCGGCGATCCGCTGCGGGCCTTCGTGGACCGCGAGATACGCGCCGACGCCGTGGCCGGTGCCGTGGCCGAAATCGAGGCCGGCTTCCCAGAGCGGACGGCGCGCGAACGCGTCGATCTGGCCGCCCATCGTGCCGTCGGGAAAGACCGCGGTGGCGATGCCGATATGGCCCTTGAGGACACGCGTGAAACGGTCGCGCATCTCTTCGGTCGGTTCGCCGATCGGCATGACGCGCGTGACGTCGGTGGTGCCGTCCGCATATTGGCCGCCGGAGTCGATCAGGTAGAGCTGGCCCGGTTCGATCGGCGCGCTCGATTCCTCGGTGACGTGGTAGTGCGGGATCGCGCCGTGCGGGCCGGTGGCGGAGATCGTGTCGAACGACGTGTCCTTCAGGACGCCGGTCTGTTCGCGGAACGCGAGCAGCTTGGCGGCGGCGCTGAGTTCGGTTTGCCCCCCCTTCACGCACTCGGTCTCGACCCAGCGCAGGAAGCGCGCTAGCGCGGCGCCGTCGCGGGCGGAGGCGGCGCGGTGGCCGCTGATCTCGACCGGGTTCTTGATCGCCTTTGCCAGCACGACGGGATCGCGCAGCGGCAGGATCTTCGCGCCGCCCGCCTGCAGCGCCTGCGTGATCGCGGCGACCGCGCGTTCGGGATCGGCGGCGACGCGCTTGCCGGTATAGGTCGCGAGGGCCGCCGAGAACGCGCTGCGATCATGGAGGCGGACCGCGTTGCCGAGATGCTGGCGGACCGCGTCGTCGAGCTTGTCGGGGGCGACGAACAGGTCGGTGGTGCCGTCCGCGCCGACGATCGCGTAGGACAGCGCGACGGGGGTGTGATCGACATCGCCGCCGCGGATGTTGAGCGCCCAGGCAATCGAATCGAGTGCGGAGAGGATGACTGCGTCGGCGTTCTGCTCGGAGAGCCAGTCGGCGATTTTTGCACGCTTTTCGGCGGAAGAGGCGCCGGTGAACTGGTCGGGCTGGACAGTGAGCTTGGCGGGGGAGGGGGCGGGGCGGTCGGTCCAGATCGCGTCGATGGGGTTGGTGTCGACCGCTATGAGGGTGGCGCTGCGGTCGGCGAGGGCTGTGGTGGCTTCCGCGACCCAGGTGCCGGTGTGAAGCCACGGGTCGTAGCCGATGCGGCCGCCTTCGGGGGCGTGCTTGGCGAGCCACGCGGCGGGGCTGGTCTGGGGCACGTCGGCATACGCCCACAGCGCGCCGTCGACCTGGTCGCGGACCTGGATCGTGTAGCGGCCATCGGTAAAGATCGCGGCGCGGTCGGCGAGGACTACGGCGGTCCCGGCCGACCCGCCGAACCCGGTCAGCCAGCCGAGCCGCTGCGCGTACCCGCCGACATATTCGCTCATATGCTCGTCGGTCAGCGGGATCACGAAGCCGTCGAGACGGTCGGTTGCGAGCTGCGCGCGCAGGGCGGCGAGGCGGTCGGTCGGGGTCGGCATGGGGCGGACTCTCTGGTCTGGAAATGGCGCGTGGACGGCAAAGCAGCGCGATAGCATCTTGGTCGGTTCCGGGCGACAGTATCGCGAAACGAGAGGCCGATCCGGACTATCGAGCGTGGTCGGGTATCGTACCCTTCGGTCACGATGCCCGCCGCACGGGCGCCGTTCAGCTTGCCGGGCGTACACGGCGTGCCGCATCGATCCGCGATGCTGCAAGGAGTGTCCGATGAAAGCCGTGTTTGCCGTAGCCCTCGCCGTCGCTGCCCCGATTTTCGCTACTGGCGGTGCCGACGCGCAGTCGTTGAAGCAGACCTATCCGAGCTGCGATATTCGCGCCCAACACACGCTGAAGGCCGAGACCGGCGGCAGCATCAAGGATGCCCGACAGGCGCATATATCGATGCGCGCGAACATCCTCGAAGCGGACCTCGGCACCGCCCGCAAGGCACGCCGGCTGACGCAGCGACAGGCCGACACGCTGTTCAAGCAGGTCGAGGCGGTGCGTCATGCGACCGACCGTTTCGTGAAGAAACAGGGCTTCCTCAGCGCGGCCGAGCGCGCCAGCTACGATCGCGAGCTGGACGCGGTGGCGATGCGGATCTGCCGTTCATGAGCCGTTGATCGAACGGTCGACCGGTTAGGCATAGGCGGCTCGCGACGCGTAGTCCGGTTTGCGTGCGGTCGACCGTGGACCATCGCCGCGCGCTATCTTGAAGCTCGCGGCCTGGGTGGACAGCGATCGCACTTCGTTCGCGAGATTGCGGGCGGCGGCGGAAGTTTCCTCGACCATCGCCGCGTTCTGCTGCGTCGACTGGTCCATCGTGCCGATCGCCGTGGAGATTTCGGTGATCGCCGCCGACTGTGCCTGGTTGTCCGCGGCCATCGTCGCGAGCAGTTCGTGCACCTCGGCGACGTCGTCGACGATGGTGCTCAGCGCGCCATCGACGCGCGTCACGGCCTCGACCGCGGTCACGACTTCGGTCTGCGTCACGGTCAGCTGATCACGCGCCCGCTTGGCTTCTTCCTCGGCGCGCATCGCCAGCGCCGAGACGAGGTCGGCGACCACGGCGAAACCACGCCCTGCATCACCCGCACGGCCCGCCTCGACCGCGGCGTTCATCGCCAGCACGCGCGTCTGGAACGCGATCTTGTCGAGCCCTTCGATCACGCTGTCGATGCCCTTGGCGCTCTCCGACACCCGCCCCATAGCCTGCACGGCTTCTTCCGCCACCGTTCGCCCGCTGCCGACCGTCGCGATGGTCTGGTTCGCGCGCTGGACGGTGCGGGTCGCGGCTGCCGCCGATGCGCGGAGCCGCGCGTCCATCTGCGTCACCGAGGCGGTGGTTTCCTCCAGCGACGCCGCATTGCTCTCGGTACGCCGGGCAAGATCTTCCGAGGCCTGGGCGATCTCGCCCGAGCCGGTCTGGATGCTCGCCGCGCTGTCCGATACCGAACCGATCAGGTTGCGCATCGAGTCGATCGCGGCGTTGAAGTCGGTCTTCAACGGCAGATATTCCGGCATCAGGTCGGCAGTGATGCTGGCGGTCAGATCGCCACGGCCGAATTTTTCGAGGTGGTCGCGGAAGACCGCGATCATCTCGTCCTGCGCAGCGGATTGCTTGAGCCTTGCCGCCGCCGTCTCTCGAAACGAGAACATCGCCTTGGTCATCCGCCCGACGCAATCCCGATACGCGGTGTGGGCGATCGGCGCGTCAAGGTCGCCCTTGGCGAGCGCTTCCATGCGCACGACGGTGGAGACGTACGGATCGCACACGGCCGTTCGGATCCGGGCACCGGCGCAACCCGCAGCGATCGTGATCGCGGCTCCCAGGGCCAGACCGACGATCGGGTAGCCCGCAACCGCCGCCACGAAGGTCGTCATCACGCCAAGCGCGACCAAGAGGGTCATACCGCTAAACGCGATCATCATCTTCTGACGGATCGGCGCAACCTCCTGAAACCACAGCAATCTATTTTCTCCGCTTTGTAAACAACACACATTCTAGGCGAACCTGCGGTGTGTTTAGGTCCACAACGGCAATAAATTCTTCATACTCTGCTTAACGCTCTGTTAGGGGGTTTCGGGTGGCGGACGGGTCCGTATCCCGCACGGGGACGGGCGTTGGCTTCCGTCGGCTGCCCGGCTAACACACCGGGATGACCACGCCCCCCATCGCCGAACAGCGGCCGCACAGCTTTACCACGCATGGCGTGACGATCGAGGATCCGTATGCGTGGCTGAAGGACCCGAACTATCCGGAGGTCGATGACTCCGACGTGCTCGCGTATCTCGCCGCCGAGAATGTGTATTTCGAAGAGCAGATGGCGCCGCACAAAGCGCTTACCGACACGATCTACGAAGAGATGAAAGCGCGGATCAAGGAGGATGAATCCTCGGTGCCGCAGAAGGATGGGGATTGGCTCTATTGGACCGCGTACGAGACCGGCGGGCAGTACAAGAAATGGTGGCGGAAACCTGTCGCAGGGGGTGACGACGAGCTGTTGCTCGACGAGCCGGCGCTGGCGGAGGGGCACGAGTATTTCCGGCTTGGGGCGTTCTCGATCAGCAATGACGGGCGCTATCTCGCCTATGCGATCGACGACAATGGCAGCGAGCGGTTCGAGGTTCGGGTCAAGGATCTGGATACCGGCGAGCATCTGCCCGACGTGATCCCGGGGATGCTCAGCGAGATCGTCTGGAC
Organism: Sphingomonas sp. PP-CE-3A-406; assembly: GCF_003688625.1. Classification (GTDB taxonomy): domain Bacteria; phylum Pseudomonadota; class Alphaproteobacteria; order Sphingomonadales; family Sphingomonadaceae; genus Sphingomonas. The sequence goes on along the minus strand of NZ_RCWY01000002.1, from coordinate 955,425 downwards.
CGCGGACGATGCGGGCTTCCTGTATGGTCTGGCGAACGAGCAGTGGCGGACGGACAATGCGCGGTTCCACCGGTTGGGGACGCCGATCTCCGAGGACGTCGTGCTGTTCCACGAGGAAGACGAGGGCTTTCGCGTCGGCGTCGGCGAGACGAGCTCGCGCAAGTGGATCGTGATTGCGACCAGCGATCATGTGACGAGCGAGCTGTATCTGCTGCCTGCGCACGAGCCTCTTGCGGTGCCGATCCTGGTTTCGGCGCGGAAGGTGGGTCGCGAATATGATGTGGACGAGCATGACGGGACGCTGTTCATCCATACCAACGACGTCGATCCGAATTTCCGGCTGTGCACTGCGCTGGTCGAGGAGCCGGATGCGTGGAGCGAGCTGATTCCGGCCTCGCCGCATTTCTACATGACCGGGGTCGAGTGCTATCAGGACTTCTTCGTCGTCGATGGGCGCGAGGACGGTCTCGATCAGATCGCGATCCACCGGTACGAGACGCCGACCGAGGGCAAGCGGATCGATTTTCCCGAGGCGAGCTATGTCGCCGGGCTGGGGGACAATCCCGAATACGACATGACCGTATTGCGGCTTGGGTATGAGTCGATGGTCACGCCGGGGACGGTGTATGATTACGACGTCGATACCGGCGAGCGGACGATGCTCAAGGTGCAGGAAATCCCGAGCGGCTACGACTCGGCGAGATATGCGACCGAGCGGCTGAAGATCGTCGCGCGGGACGGGACCGAGATCCCGGTCTCGATCGTGTATCCGGCGGGGTTCGTGCGCGACGGGTCGGCGCCTTTGTTCCTCTATGCGTATGGCGCGTACGGCTATGCGATTCCGCCGGGCTTCTCGACCGGGCGGATGAGCCTGCTCGATCGCGGGTTCGCCTATGCGATCGCGCATATCCGCGGCGGCGACGATCTTGGCCAGCAATGGTATCTCGACGGCAAGCTGGAAAAGCGCGCGAACACGTTCAACGATTTCGTCGATGTCGCGAAGGCGCTGGTCGACGCGCAGTGGACGTCGGCGGGGAAGATCGCGATCGCCGGGCGGTCTGCGGGTGGCGAACTGATGGGCGCGGTGGTCAATTCGGATCCCGAGCTTTGGGGTGCGGTGATCGCGGATGTGCCGTTCGTCGATGTGCTGAACACGATGCTCGACGAGAGTTTGCCGCTGACGCCGGGCGAGTGGCCGGAGTGGGGCAATCCGATCGAGGACGAGGCGGCGTTCGAGCTGATCCGGTCGTATTCGCCGTACGACAACGTCAAGGCGCAGGCTTATCCGCCGATGTTCATCAGCGGCGGGCTGAACGATCCTCGGGTGACCTATTGGGAGCCGGCGAAGTGGGCGGCCAAGCTGCGGTTGATGAAGACCGACGATAACGTGCTGCTGCTCAAGACCAACATGGGCGCCGGGCATGGCGGCAAGTCGGGGCGGTTCGAATCGCTGCGTGAGGGCGCGGAGGAACACGCGTTCGTGCTGTGGCAGCTGGGCGTCGCGGGGTGAGCCGGTTCACGCTCTCGATCACGGCGCAGGACGCGGATATCGACGAGCTTGGGCATGTGAACAATGCGGTCTGGGTGCAGTGGATCCAGGCCATCGCGACTGCGCATTGGGAGGCTGTGGCGCCACCTGAGCACAAGCTGGCGTATGTGTGTGTCGTGACGCGGCACGAGATCGATTACCGCGGGAGTGTCGTCGCGGGGGAGACGGTCGTTGGCGAGACCTGGGTCGAGGGGGCGCCGAAGGGTGCTCGGTTCGATCGGCATGTTCGGTTTGTCGGGGATGACGGGCGGGTGAAGCTGGAGGCGGTTACGACCTGGGCTTTGCTGGATCGGGGGACCGGGCGGTTGATGCGGGTGCGCGAAGACGTGGCTGCGCCGTTTTATCCTCCCCGGAACGGGGAGGGGGACCGCGACGCGTAGCGGCGTGGTGGAGGGGGAGCGCCGCAAGCGTTACGGTTGTGTCGGAGCGACGACAGGCGTTGTGCTTAGGCAACGGCGAGTCTCACGGCTGGTACTTTTGCCGCCCGCCCCCTCCACCAGCTTCGCTGGTCCCCCTCCCCGTTCCGGGGAGGATTAGCCGCTGTTGCGCAGGGCGGTGGCGATGGCGTTGATCGAGAGGAGGATGCCTTCGCCTATCCGCGGGTCGTCCTCACCTGCTCGGCGACGTTTGATCAGTTCGATCTGGAGGAGGTTGAGCGGCTCGATATAGGGGAGGCGGAGGCGGATCGAGGCGTCTAGGGCGGGGTGCTTTTCTAGCAGGCGGGACTGGCCTGTTACCGTGAGAAGCCCGTCGTGGGTCTGGTGCCAGCCGTCGCGGATCGTCGTGAAGATCTCGCGGAGTTTGTCGTCCTCGACGAGCCCGGCATAGCGTTCGGCGATGCCGATGTCGGACTTGGCGAGGACCATCTCGAGGTTCGCCAGTGCGGAGGCGAAGAGCGGCCAGCCTTGCGCCATGTCCTTCAACAGCGCCTTGTCCTCGAAATCGGCGATCGCGCGGCCGACCCCGTACCAGCCGGGGAGCATGACGCGCGCCTGCGCCCAGCTGAATACCCAGGGGATCGCGCGGAGATCTTCGATCCGGTCCGACTTGGTGCGGCTGGCGGGGCGGCTGCCGATCTTGAGGCCGGCGATCTCGGCGATCGGGGTCATCTGGCGGAAGAAGGTGCGGAAGCCTTCGGTACCATAGACGAGGTCGCGGTAGCTGTGGAACGCGGTGTCGCTGAGCGTGTCCATTGCCGCAGAGAAGCTTGCGTTGTCGGCGTTCGACAGGCGTTCGGGTTCGAGGCTGGCGAGCAGCGTGGCCGACGCGATCGCCTCGAGGTTGGTCATCGCGGCGTCGCGCGTGCCGTATTTGGCGGCGATGACTTCGCCTTGCTCGGTGATGCGGATGCGGCCCTGGACGGTGCCCGAGGGCTGCGCACGGATCGCGCGGAACGCCGAGCCGCCGCCGCGCCCGACTGCGCCGCCGCGGCCGTGGAAGAGCTGCATGCCGACGCCGGCCTTTGCGAAGACGGGTTTTAGTGCGGTCGAGGCTTTCGAGAGCTGCCAGGTGGAGGTGAGGTAGCCGCCGTCCTTGTTGCTGTCCGAATAGCCGATCATCACTTCCTGATGGCCGCGCGCCTTGGAGATCGTGGCGATCTCGGGGAGCGCGAACCAGGCGGTCATGACGGCGGGGGCGGCTTCGAGATCGCCGATCGTCTCGAACAGCGGGACCGCCATGATCGCTGCCGTCGGCGTGTCGCCGGGGCGGTAGAGGCCGACTTCCTTGAGCAGGAGGTTCACTTCGAGCAGGTCGCTGACCGACTGCGCCATCGAGACGATGTAGTTGGTGATGCACGCCGGGCCATAGGCGGCGTGCGCGTCGGCGGCGGCCTGGACGATCGCGAGTTCGCCGGCGGTTTCCTCGGAATATTCGGCGAAGCGCGAGGTGAGCGGGCGGGCGTTGGCGAGTTCGCGGCGGAGCAGCGCGACACGGGCGTCTTCGTCGAGCGACAGGTAATCGCCCTCGACCCCTGCGACTTTCAGCAGTTCGGCGACGACGCGTTCGTGGACGGTGCTGTTCTGGCGGAGGTCTAAGGTGGCGAGGTGGAAGCCGAACGTCTCGACTGCCCGGATCAGCCGGCCGAGCGCGCCGCCGGTCTTGAGCGCGATGCCGAGGCCGTGCGCGAGCGTGACGAGGTCGGCGCGGAAGTCGGCGGGGTTCGCATAGGGTTCGCCGACGAGGCGGCCGGGGCGGGGGGCGTGCTTTCCGGTGAGTGCGTCGTGCGTCGCGGACAGCCGGGCGTAGATGCCGGAGAGCGCGCGGCGATAGGGCTCGTCGCTGCGGCTGGCCGCGTCGTCGCCGCTGGCATCGGCAAGCGCCTGCACCGCGGCATCGGCGGGGGCGTGTTCGGTCGAGATCGAGAGTTCCGCGCCGAGCGCGTGCACCGCGTCGCAGTAGTAGCCGAGTACGGCCTCGCTCGCCTTCGACAGCGCGGTCTTGAGCGAGTCGGCGGTGACATAGGGGTTGCCGTCGCGGTCGCCGCCGATCCAGCTGCCGGGGCGCAGGAAACTGGGCGTGCGTTCGCCGAGTGCGCGGTCCCAGCGCTGGTAGAGCGCGGGGAGCGCGGGGAGGAACACGTCGCGGAGGTAGCTGAGCGCGGTGTCGACCTCGTCGGTGACGTAGAGGCGGTCACGGCGCAGGACGCGGGTTTGCCAGAGCAAAGCGATCTGGCGGAGGATCGCGTCGCCGACGCTGTCGCCGTCGGGCGTGGTGTCACGGCCGAGATCGCGCAGGCCCATCAGCTCGGCGATGCGGTTGCGGTGGTCGATCATGCTCTTGCGGCGCACTTCGGTCGGGTGCGCGGTGAGTACGGGGGCGATCAGCGCGTGGTCGAGCAGCGTACGGATCTGGGCGCGGTCGATGCCTTCGGATTCGAGTTGTGCGATCGCGGAGGCGAGATCGGCGCCGTCTTCCGCGGCGATGCCCTGGCGGTCCTCGGCGAGGTTGGCGAGCATCGAGAACAGCATGAAGCCGCGGACGAAGTCGAGCGTCTCGTCGAGGCTGAGCTTTTCGAGGCTGAGGTCGACGGCAGTGTTGTCGGCGGCCTTGCCTTCGGAAACGTCGCGGTGGCGCTCGACCGATGCCTTGCGGATCGTCTCGGTCGCCTCGAACAGCGCGTCGCCGCCGTAAGCGCGGATGACGTCGCCCAGCATTTTGCCGAGGAAGCGGATGTCGGAATTGTTCGCGATTGCGGGGAGGCTTGCCATGGGGCCTTGCTGCGCTGCGGCAGGGATCAGGTCAACCGGGTTTGGGACATAAGATTAGGTGATATAGAATGCAGAATTGAACTGTGACGTAAGATAGTTGCCTGCATGCCCGTCCGACTTTTAAATTACCATCATCCCAGCGAAAGCTGGGATCTCAATGTGTGGCGGGCGTCGCGAACCACGAGGAATACCCCAGCTTTCGCTGGGGTGACGGATTTAGGGCTGGAGTGACGGATTTAGGGCTGGGGTAACGGATTTGAGTCTGGCGGGGCGGGACCGGATTCGAGGTTGGCGCAAGGGGATGCCCGCCCGGCACTCAGCACTCAGCACTCAGCACTCAGCACTCAGCGCTTGCGCGACTCTGCGCGTTCTTCCGACGTCACGGTGCCGTCGTGGTTGAGGTCCATTCGGTCGAACCAGGCGAGCGTGCCTTCGCTCCATTCGATCGCTGTGATGACGCCGTCGTGGTTGCGGTCGAACGCCTTGATCCGCGCGTTGGGGGCGGGAAGCTCGTCCTTGGTGATACGGTCGTCGGCGTTGCGATCGAGCGTACGGAAACGGCGTTCCATGCTGGCGCCGAAATCGAGTCGCGAGGTTACCGAGGGGGGCACGAAGCCGACCGCGTTGGCGTCGGCCTGCGCGCGCTGCGCATCCTTGTCGCCGCATGCGGACAGCAGCAATCCTGTCGCGACGAGCGTCGCTCCGACCATTACGCGCATAGTATCTCCCGTCGTATCGAAACAGTCTGGTGGTAGCCGTTACGGCTCCAGTTCGATGTCCCAATACAACCAGTCGTGCCATGTGTCGTGCAGGTAGTTGGGCGGGAAGCTGCGGCCGTGTTCCTGAAGATGCCAGTTGGTCGGGCGGATCGCCTCGATATGGAGCGGCATCGCCGCCTGTTTCGGCGTGCGGCCGCCCTTTTTGAGGTTGCAGGGCGAGCAGGCGGTGACGACGTTCTCCCACGTGGTACGACCGCCTTGCGCGCGGGGGACGACATGGTCGAAGGTGAGATCGCGCAGCTTGCCGCAATATTGGCAGGTGAACTTGTCGCGCAGGAACAGGTTGAAGCGGGTGAAGGCGGGAAATTGCGACGGTCGGACGAACTGCTTGAGCGCGATCACCGAGGGCAGCTTCAGCGCGAAATTGGCGCTGCGCACTTCGCGTTCATAGGTGGCGACGATGTCGACGCGGTCGAGGAAGACGGCCTTGACCGCGGTTTGCCACGGCCAGACGCTGAGCGGATAGTAGGAAAGCGGCGTGTAGTCGGCATTGAGCACAAGCGCCGGACAACCATCCGGGTGACGCATCAGATCGGGGTGAAACACGGCTCCTCCCACTCAGGCTTCGCAGAGCGCCCTATGGACGACAGCGATGACAGCGGCATGACAGCACGCCGCGTGGCGGTCGGTCAAGCATGCTGAGCGACGGACCGGTCGTAACGCGGTTCGCGCCGAGCCCGACGGGGTGGTTGCACTTGGGCCATGCGGTGTCGGCGATCCGCGCGCACGATTATGCGCGCGAGCGGGGCGGGCGGTTCCTGCTGCGGATCGAGGATATCGACGGGACGCGGAGTCGGCCTGAATTCGTGGCGGGGATTTTGGAGGATCTGGCGTGGCTCGGGCTGCGGTGGGATTCGCTGGTGTTTCAGTCGGAGCGGCTGGCTACGTATGATGCTGCGCTGGAGCAGTTGAAGGCACGCGCGCTGGTTTACCCCTGTTTCTGTACGCGGGCGGAGATCGCGGCGAGTGCCTCTGCGCCGCAGGGGGATGTCGGGCCGGTCTATCCGGGGATTTGTCGCGGTTTGAGCGCGGAGGAGGTCGCTGCGCTGGGGGATGTGGCGCATTGCTGGCGGCTCGACATGGCGAAGGCTGTGGCGATTACCGGCGTGCTTGCGTGGCATGATGCGATTGCAGGGACCGTCGTGGCGGATCCGCTGGCGCAGGGGGACGTCGTGCTGGCGCGGAAGGATGCGCCGGCGAGCTATCATCTGGCGGTGACTCTGGATGATGCGGCGCAGGGGGTGACGGACGTGGTGCGTGGGGTGGACCTGTTCGCGGCGACCGACGTGCACCGGGTGTTGCAGGCTCTGCTGGGGTTGCCGTTGCCGCGCTATCATCATCATCCGCTGGTGGTGGATGCGGCGGGGCGGCGGTTGGCGAAGCGGGATGGGGCTTCGTCGCTGGCTCAGATGCGCGCGGCGGGGGAGGATGGGGTGGCTTTGGCGGCTCGGGTGCGGAGTGGGTGATGGCGATTGGCTTGCGCTGCTGATCGTCAACGTCCGAGTCAGCCACAAGGTGTGCTGAGAAACGGATGGCAGCCTATGCCTCGTTGCTCTCCCGCGAAGGCGGGAGCCCAGACTGGGTCCCCGCCTTCGCGGGGAAACATGGTGGAAGCGCGGTGTCCTCCCGGTACCACCACCCCGGCGGAGGCCGGGGCCCAATTGGGGGACGGTGATGATGACGCTTATCGCTTCGTTACCTTGGCTTTCCCAATTGGGCCCCGGCCTTCGCCGGGGTGGTGCTCTTGCTTGGAGGAGGCGCGCTACAGCTCGATCCCCAGCCTTGGCGCCGCCCAGGTCATCATCGCATACAGCGCGATCGTCAGCACGCACCCGGCCGCCAGCGATACCCAGAACGGCACGCCGTGGCGGAGCAGCGCCGGGATCAGCAGGAACATCGGCAGCGACGGCAGTACGTACCAGAAGGTCGCGCCGGCGTGCGCGGCCATCGTCCGCGGGTCGGGCTTGTCGCGCCAGAGCCAGATCATGCCGAGCACCGACACCAATGGCAGCGACGCCACGAGTGCCCCGAAGCCGGGATAGCGCTTGGCGATCTCCGAGGCGGCGGCGATAAGAATGCCGGAAATCAGGGCTTTCAGCGTCAAGTATAACATGCAGCATTTGCACGCATCACGAAGGGTTCCGCAACACTGCTACGGCCATTGCTAGCAGCATCCGGTGCGCTTACATTCCCTTCATGAACACATTCCTCGTCATCCTCCTGATCGCGGCGCTGATCGCGACCGTCGTGGCTCTGGTGCGGGGCGTCGTGTCGTTCCTGCAGGAGGGCACGGCACAAGTCCGCGACGGTAATGGTCCCAGCGCTGCATCGCTTAAGTCGAATCGGATGATGCAGCAGCGGATCTTCTTCCAGGCGCTGGCGATCCTGATCGTCGTCGTGATCCTGTTCGCGGCCGGACGGAACTAGGGTCTAACGCGCTTTTCTAATTACCGTCATCCCAGCGAAAGCCGGAATATCGATGTTAGGCGGATGTCGCGAGCCACCAGGGATACCCCAGCTTTCGCTCGGGTGACGGGTTTGTGGCACAGCATGGTCGGGCAGAAGGAATCGGCCGATGGTCAAGCTCAACAAGATCTACACGCGAACGGGTGACGACGGCACGACGGGGCTGGTCGACGGGTCGCGGGTGTCGAAGGCTAGCGCGCTGATGCAGGCGATCGGCGATGTCGACGAGGCGAACTCGGCGATCGGCGTGGCGGTGGTGGCGCTCGGCGATGATCCGCTCGCCTTCGCACTGGAGCGGATCCAGAACGACCTGTTCGATCTTGGTGCCGACCTTGCGACGCCTGCAACCGACGACGGATTTGCACCGTCGGAGATGGTGCTGCGGATCGTGCCGGCGCAGGTCGAGCGACTCGAGCGCGAGATCGATGCGATGAACGTGCACCTCGCGCCGTTGCGGAGCTTCATCCTGCCGGGCGGGTCGCCGCAGGCCGCCGCGCTGCATCTAGCGCGGGCGATTTCACGACGCGCGGAGCGATCCGCGGTCGCGGCGACGCATGATATGCCGTTGAATCCGGCGGCATTAGCGTATGTTAACCGGCTATCCGATTTCCTGTTCGTGGCGTCGCGGGCGGTGAACCAAAACGGGGCCGGCGACGTTCTTTGGCGACCGGGGGCTACGCGCGCGCAGGCGTGATCGGCGTTCGCGCGTTGCGGTACCGGGCGACGCATTGAAGGATAATCGATGCCGCAGCCTGTTCGTCCAGATATCACTCCCGCTCATTCGTCGGATTTGAGTGAGCGTTTTTCCGCCGTACGCGCGCTGACGCTGGCGCTCGCCGCGCCGCTGTCGGATGCAGATGCGACGGTGCAGTCGATGGACGACGCGTCGCCGACCAAGTGGCATCTGGCGCATACGACGTGGTTTTTCGAGACCTTCGTATTGCGCGATCATGTCGATGGTTATGCGCTGCACGACGAGCGTTTTCCGTTCCTGTTCAACAGCTATTACGAGGCCGAGGGGCGGCGCCATGCGCGCGATCGGCGCGGGATGGTGACGCGGCCGTCGCTCGACGAGGTGCGGGCGTACCGTGCGCATGTCGATGCGGCGCTGCTCGATGCACTGCCCGGCTTGTCGGCGGATGCGCAGACGCTGGTGGCGCTCGGGTGTCATCACGAGGAGCAGCACCAGGAATTGCTGGTGACGGACATCCTCCACATGTTTTCCAAAAACCCGCTGGAGCCCGCGATGTGGCCGGCGCCGCGGAAAGTACCGGTCGAGATGCCGGGGCCGATCGGCTGGATCGCGCGCGAGAGCGGGATCGTCGAGGTCGGGCATGACGGCGATGGGTTCGCGTTCGATTGCGAGGAACCGCGGCACGCCGCCCTGCTGGTGCCGCATGCGATCGCCGACCGGACCGTGACGAACGGCGAATGGGCGGCGTTCATTGCCGACGGGGGCTACACTGAAGCGCGGCATTGGCTGGCGGATGGCTGGGCGTGGGTGAAGGCCGAGGGCATCGTCGCGCCGCTCTATTGGGAGCAGGGCGAGGCGGGCTGGACGCGCTTCGGGCTCGATGGCCGGCGCGCGATCGATCCAGCGGCGCCGGTGACGCATGTGAGCTTCTTCGAGGCGGATGCGTATGCGAGCTGGGCCGGCGCACGGTTGCCGACCGAGTTCGAATGGGAGGCGGCGGCGGCCACGCACGACGCGAACGGTGGCAATCAGATGGACGTCGCGGGGCCGGTTGAGCCTCGGCCTGCGGCAAATGGCCCGGCGTTTTTCGGCGACGTCTGGGAGTGGACCGGCAGCGCGTATCGCCCGTATCCCGGCTTCGTGACCGCGGCCGGCGCGGTCGGCGAATACAACGGCAAGTTCATGAGTTCGCAGTTCATCCTGCGCGGGGGCAGCTGTGCCACGCCGCGTGGACATGCCCGGCCGAGCTACCGCAATTTCTTTTATCCGCACCAACGGTGGCAGTTCACCGGCGTGCGTCTCGCGAAAGATATCTGATGTTGAAGCCTGAGATCGAGGACGGCGAGCAGACGCTCGCCGACCCGCAATTCCGCGCGGACGTGCTGGACGGCCTTGCGCGGCGCCCGCGGGCGATTCCGGCGCGCTGGTTCTACGACCGGCGCGGGTCGGAGCTGTTCGAGAAGATCACGGATTTGCCCGAATATTATCCGACGCGGACCGAGCGTTCGATCCTTGAGACCGCGTGCCCCGAAGTGGCGACGCTTGCGGGCGCCGGGCGTGCGGTCGTCGAGTTCGGGTCGGGATCGTCGACCAAGACGCCGATCCTGCTCGAGGCTGTTGCACCGTCGGTATACGTGCCGATCGATATCTCGGGGGATTTCCTGCGGGAGTCGTCGAAGGTGCTGGGCGAGCAGTTTCCGGATCTGCTGGTGCTGCCGTTCGAGGCGGACTTCATGCGGCCGCTGAGCTTGCCAAAGACGATCGCGGATACGCCGAAGCTGGGCTTCTTTCCGGGGTCGACGATCGGCAATATGATCCCGCTGATGGCGGTCGATCTGTTGCGCGCGATGCGATCGTCGCTCGGTGTCGGCGCGATGTTGCTGATCGGGATGGACCGGATCAAGGGCGAGGACGTGCTGGTGCCCGCGTATGACGATGCGCAGGGCGTGACGGCGGCGTTCAACCTGAACCTGCTCGAGCGGATCAACCGCGAACTGGACGGCGATATCCCGGTCGACGCGTTCCGGCACAAGGCCGTGTGGAACGACGATCGCGCGCGGATCGAGATGCACCTGGAGGCGACACGCGACGTCGCGTTTACCGTCGATGGGCGGTCGTTCGAAATGACTGCCGGCGAGACGATACACACCGAAAATTCGCATAAGTATGGCGCGCGGGATGCGCGGATCCTGCTGCGGTCGGGCGGGTGGACGCCGGTGGCGGCGTGGACCGATCCCGAGGGGCTGTTTGGCGTGTATCTGGCCGAGGCCCAGGTGGAGCGGCCGGCACCCTGAGGCGCGGTTGACCAGCGTTGCCGATCGGGGCGATGTTGGTATCGCCCAATTGTAGACGATCGTTGATCAAACCGGGGCGAACGTCTGTAGCTTAGCTAGAACGCTTGCCCTGCATTTCATGATATTGCAGAAAGACACTGGCGCCGCGAAGAGAGAAGGGTCTCCGCTGGCCGACGGTGAGGAGGGGGGCCTGGAATGATCGTATTGCTCCTGGCCGGGGTGACGGACGTGGATTACCCGCGTCCGCCTATCATTAGTCCGCTACGGCCGTCGCAGATGACCGGCCCTTTCCGTTATGGCTATGATTCGAAGGACGCAGGCGCCACAGCAAGACTCCTCTTAACGGTTGATCCAACCGGAAGAATTATACATTGCGATGTCGTGGTTCCAAGCGGCCATCCCAAGTTGGATACAGCCGGTTGCAAGCTATACCTTGGTATCAAGGGGCAGCCGGCGCTTGGTGGCGATGGGAAGGCGGCATACGGAACAATAAGTGCAGGAGTAACATTTTTCAAAGATGGAGGCCTGATCCCACCATCTGTTGATCTCCAGCTGGTAGTTGAGCGCTTGCCTAACCCAGGCGCTGTCTTTGCTAGGCGGTTCTCTTCACTGATCGTGGATCCAACCGGCAAAGTGCTTACGTGCAGGAACATGCTGTATAGCCGCGCTTCGCCCGATGCGCTCGACCGTGCCCTCTGCAAGGTCGCCGCAACTTCCGTCACCTTCAAACCAGTTTTAGATGTTGCGAACAGACCGACTGAATCTGTCCAGGCTTTTGCTGTCGAGTTTTCCACGAAGAATGCATTTCTCGTGCGACCGGGGCCCTCGCTGCCGCCTGAATAGCCGGGCCACATCCACCCTGCGCGTCAATGTCTGCTCCCGCCCAGTTGCGGACATTGACGCGGTACCCGATGGTGGCGGTATGGATTCGAAAACGACAACGAAGCGCCGCAGGCGGATTTGGGTCGCCATAGCGTTCGCTGCCGCAATATGCCTGTTCTCTGCGGGTGTAATCTATGGGCGCTGGCTGACCGTGAGTGGAGCTTGTGTGCCGAGCGGTTGCCGATGGCCTTAGTCCGCTTTCGCCCATCTCTTGCCGTTTCCGGTCGCGATCACGCTTTCCGATTGCAGACGGTTGTTCAGCAAGGCAGCATGACGCGGTGAAGATCGCACGGCCACTGATGACCCGCATCATTCTATGGTGCCTTGCCTACCTCTGGACGGCCTCTGCTGCGCTCGCCATCAGCAATTTCGCCGGTTGGCAGTATGATGGCGATGCGGGCTGGTGGTTAGTAACAGCCTACAGTTTTCCGGCTCTAACGCTCGCGAGCCCGCTGTTGTGGGTGGCTGGTAATCCTGAGCTTGGCGCGACCTATTGCTTAGTCGCTTTGGCGGCTCTGACGATGGCGGCAGCCGGCGTTATACGTCGCCCGGCCAAACAGCCTACCGGCAGCTAGGCTGCGCGGCTGCCAGAAAGCGGTCGGTCCGCTTTCCTCTCATCTCGGCCATTCCGCTTACCTCTATTTGCAGACATGGGATACCTAGCCGTGATTTGGCGAATATGCCCTCGCCGAACCGCGTGCCAGTACGCGACCAAAGTGCGCCGGGCGGCCACCTCGGCCCCGAGCCAATCGCCGAAATGATCGAACGCTGCGATTAATGGCCGGTTCGGCCGGATGCGCTCCCAGGCGTTGCGCTGTAGAAGCCGTCCACCTGCACGTCTCCGGACGGCCGACCCCGTCTCTGGCAGCAGCGACCAAAGGAATTGCATCTGACATGACCAGCATCCTCAAGAAAATCGAAGCCTATAAGCGCCAGGAAATAGAGGCCGCGAAAGCCACGGTATCGCTTGCCGACCTCCGGGCGATGCAAGCCGATCAGGAGGCTCCACGCGGCTTTCACAAGGCCCTGGTCGCGCGGCAAAGCGCCGGCCTGTTCGGGCTCATCGCGGAAATCAAGAAGGCCAGCCCGTCCAAGGGCCTGATCCGTTCGGATTTCGATCCACCCGCCCTTGCGCGCGCTTACGAAGCAGGCGGTGCCGCGTGTCTTTCGGTGCTGACGGATGCGCCGAGCTTCCAGGGTGCACCGGCGTTCCTCACCGCCGCTCGTGCGGCCTGCAGCCTGCCGGCGCTGCGCAAGGACTTCATGTTCGAAACCTATCAGGTGGACGAAGCCCGCGCCTGGGGTGCGGACTGCATCCTGCTGATCATGGCATCGCTGTCCGACGACGACGCGGTTCGCCTCCAGGACCGGGCTTTCGCGCTGGGCATGGATGTTCTGGTCGAGGTCCATGACGAACCGGAGATGGAGAGAGCGCTGAAACTGTCCTCGCCGCTGATCGGTATCAACAATCGAGATCTGCGCACCTTCGAAGTGAGTCTGGCGAACAGCGAAAAGCTGGCGCCGATGGTACCCGACGATCGCCTGATCATCGGCGAAAGCGGCATTTTCACGCATGCCGACTGTCAGCGGCTCCAGGCTGCCGGCATCACGTCGTTCCTGGTCGGCGAAAGCCTCATGCGAAAAGACGATGTCGAGAGCGCGACGCGCGTTCTCCTGAAAGGCGAAGACGCAAGCTGATCCAGGAATAACCGCGTGCGGAATTCCGACGCGTCATCCGCGCCCTGCTCGTGCCCCTCCCTCGAAGGAGAGGGGGCGGGTCAGGGCCGGATCACGCGGGCGCGCCAGGTGGTGATGAAGTCTGCGTTGCCGCGGCATTCACGCATTTCCGACTGTTCGGAGAGGCGGAAGCGGGTGCCGTCCCAGACGAAGCGCTGGTGGACGCCGCAGTCGCCCAGGCCGCGGCCCTTGGCGTCGCTGGTCAGGACGCCGTTCTCGAACGCGCCGTTGATGACGCTTTTGACGGGGGTGCCGGGGTCGGCGCCGGTCGCCTCGAAGCCTGCGGGGGCGTCGAACTGGGCTGGGGTGATCTCGGCGCCGTCGACGATGAAGAGCGCGCTGATCAGATTGTAGGCACCGGTCGAGCAAGGGAAGATCACCAGCGACTTGCCGCCGCCGAGCGCGTGTGTTTCGGGGGTGAAGCCCTCGGCATTGCAGGTGGCGCGTTTGCGCAGCGTTGCGATCTGGGCGGCAGTGAGCTTGGCAGCAGTGCCCGAGGGCGCGATCCTGGCGATGGCCGGGAGCGACGGCGCGCGCGCGCGTGACGGGGCGGGGCCCTTGGCGACGATCGCGTCGGTGCCGCCGACGCGGCCTTGCTGTGCGTCGATGTAGCGGAGTGCGGCGGCGGCGCCTTTCAGCGATAGCGTCGTGATCGGGCGGCCGTTTGCCCCGCGTACGCTCAACGCCGTGCCGTTCGCCATCGCCGCGGCGAGGCCGGCTGCGTCGCGTAATCCGGTGGGTTTGCTGTCGACCGCAAAGCCGGCGGGTTGGGCCGTGTGCGCGTTGTCCGTTGCGATCTTGACCGAGACTGCGCCGGCAGGGCCGGGTTCGCGCGTGATGTTCACCGTGATCGGCGATCCACTACCCGTTGCGATGCCGGCTTCGGGCAGCAGCGCGGCGAGCGTGCATCGCAAGCCGTTGTCGCAGCCGACCGCCCAGTCGCCGAAGGTCTTCAGCCCGCCCGGCGTCGGCTTGATATGGGTATCAGTGACGGCCGCGGGCGTGGCCGGCGTCGCGCGCGTCTCCGTAGGCGCCGGCGCGGTCGCGTTACGCGTTCCTGACGCGGTGGGCTGCGAGGAGGGTGAGCAACCCGCCACCGCCGCGGCGATGATCGAGACGGGGAGCAGAGCCGAGTGTCGCATCATCTGTCGATCCTAGTATTTCACGAGAGTGCCGGAAAGTCGTCGGGCGACCTTCCGTGCAGAGGCATCGCTCAGGCGACGATGATCGACGCGGCGCGGTTGGCGTCGAACAGCAGGTGGACGAGACCGGGGGCGGGGCGGGCGACGGCGTGGACGCCGAGCGCTTCGAGCGACGATAGCGAGGTGCGGTCCGCGTCGTGCAGGCGGATGCGCAGTCGCGTGCCGTGGCGAGTAGCGGCCTCGATATTGTCGGTGCCGCCGAGTGCCGCGATCGTCGCGGCTGTCAGGCGGATATCCGCCGGGACTTCGGCGGCCGGTTCGGCGACGACCGGGGCTGGTCCGCCGGCGGCGATCGCGTCGCGGATCTCGACCGCGACCGAGTCGGCGATCGGGCCGAGCACGATCTGGAGCGCCTTGTCGGACGGACGGATCAGGCCGCGCGCACCGAGCGCCTTGAGCCGTGCCTCATCCACCGCGCCCTGGTCGACGACGATCAGGCGCAGGCGAGTCGTGCACGCGCCGACGCTGGTCAGGTTGGCGGCGCCGCCGAGCGCTTCGGCAAACGCTGCCCCACGCTCGCTCTTGGCGACCGCCGCAGCGGCGACCGGCGCATCGCGCTCGCGACCCGGGGTCGGCAGGTCGAGCCGCTTGATGACGGTGCGGAACAGCACGTAGTAGATCGCGGCATAGGCGAGGCCGACCGGCAGGAGCAGCAGCGGCTTGGTCGCCTTGCCGTAGTTCAGCACGTAATCGAACAGCCCGGCGGAGAAGCCGAAGCCGAGCTTCACCCCGAGCGCGTTCATGAGCGCCATCGACAGCCCGGTCAGCACCGCATGGATCGCGTAGAGCACCGGTGCCAAGAACATGAAGCTGAACTCGATCGGCTCGGTCACGCCGGTCAGCGCGGACGTCAGCGCGAGGCTGAGCAGCATGCCGCCGACCGCCTTGCGACGCTCGGGCAGCGCCGAATGGTACATGGCGAGGCAGGCGGCGGGCAGGCCGAACATCATGACGGGGAAGAACCCGGCCATGAAGGCGCCGGCGTTGGGATCGCCTGCGAAGAAGCGCCGCAGATCGCCCGTCGTGCCGTGATAATCACCGGCGACGAACCAGACGATGTTGTTGAGCAGATGGTGGAGCCCGGTGACGAGCAGCAGGCGGTTTAGCAGCCCGAACGCGAACAGGCCGAACCCGCCAGCGCCGCTGATCCCGTAGCTCAGGCCGTCGATGCCCGTGCTCAGCGCGCCGAAGCCGAGGCCGACGATGATGCCGAGTGCGAGGCCCGCGACGCCGCTGACGATCGGCACGAACCGGCGTCCACCGAAGAAGGCGAGGTATTCGGGGAGAGCGATCGCCGAGAAGCGGTTGTAGAAACTGCCGCCGATCAGTCCCGAAAGGATGCCGATCGGGACGTCGAGCCGCGCGATCGCCTTGGCCTTCCACGCCGCGGTGGCGAGTGCGATCGTGTCGCCCGAGAACTCCTTGAGTGCGTCGGCGGGGACGGTCATGAGCGCTTGTGCGCCCTGCGTCGTCACGAGGTAGCAGACCACGCCCGCGAGACACGCCGCGCCGTTGCCGTCGCGCGCGAAACCGGTGGCAACACCGATCGCGAAGAGCAGGCCAAGGTGCGAGAAGATCGCGTCACCGGCAGCGCTGAGCACCGCGATGTCGAGCATGTCGGGCTGGCCGAGCCGCAGCAACAGCCCGGCGACGGGCAGCACCGCGATCGGCAGCATCAGCGCGCGGCCGAGCGGCTGGAGGGCTTCGAGCACGGACTTCATGGGCGGAACTCCCGGGCGAGCGTTCGCACGTCCGCGGCTGAAATGCAGTTCATGGCGGCGGCGGCATGCGCGCGACAGGCGTCGATCGTGAGCGTCGCGACTAGCGCCTTGATCTCGGGCACGAGCGCGGGCGCGGACGAGAGTTCGGTGACGCCGAGCCCGATCAGGATCGGTACCGCGAGCGGATCGGAGGCGAGGCCCCCGCACACGCCGGTCCATTTGCCGTGGACCGCACCGCCTTCGCAGGTCCGCGCGATGAGGCGCAGCACGGCGGGATGGAGCCCGTCGAGGTCGCTCGCGACTGCCGGATTGCCGCGGTCCATCGCGAGCGCATATTGCGTCAGGTCATTGGTGCCGATCGAGAGGAAGTCCGCTTCGCTGGCGAGCAGGTCGGCGGTGACCGCAGCGGCGGGTGTCTCGATCATGATGCCGAGCGCGACATGCTCTGTGTGGCCGATCGCGGCGGCAGCGGCGTCGAGCGCGGTGCGGACCGCGCGGAGCTCGGCTAGGCTCGCGATCATCGGCACCATGATGCGGCACTGGCCGGCGGGGCGGACCGCGAGGATCGCGCGCAGCTGGGCGTCGAGCATCTCGGGATGCGCGAGCCCGACGCGGATGCCGCGCAAGCCTAGCGCCGGGTTCTCTTCCGCGGCCATCGGGAGGTAGGGCGCGGGCTTGTCGCCGCCGATGTCGAGCAGGCGGACGATCAGCGGTCGGCCGGCGAGCGTGTCGGCGATGTGCTGGTAATCGGCGGTCTGTTCCTCGACGCTGGGCGCGCTGTCGCGTTCGAGGAAGAGGAATTCGGTGCGGAGCAGCCCGCAGCCTTCGGCGCCGTTGCGAACGGCCGCGTCGGCGTCGTCGGCCGAACCGAGATTGGCGAAGGCTTCGATCCGGACGCCGTCCTGCGTGCGGCATTCGCGCGCGGCGTTGGCGAGCGCGGCGCGGCGGCGTTCGGTCTGCGCGTCGAACGCGGTTTGTGCGGTTGCCTGCGTTTCGGCGTCCGGTGCGACGTGGAGCAGGCCTGCGCCGGCGTCGAGGATCAGCGGCGTATCCGCCGTGATCTCGGCTAGGGCAGGGCCGACTGCGACCAGGGCAGGCAGGCCCATCGTCGCGGCGAGGATCGCGACGTGCGAGGTCGGACCGCCGCGCTCGACGCAGAAGCCGACGATCGACGCGGTATCGAGGCCGAGCAGGTGCGACGGCAGCAGGTCGTCGGCGAGCAGGATCGTGCCGGGCGGGAAACTCAGGCGTTCGTCGAGGTCTTCGCCGGCAAGCGCGCGAAGCACCTGCCGTTCGAGATCGAGCATGTCGTCGGCGCGCTCGGCGAGGCGCGCGTCGCCGGTCGCTTTGAGCGCGTCGGCTTGGCCGCGGATCGCGATGCGCCACGCGTAGGCGGCGCTGTCGCCTTGCGCGATCGCGGCGTGGGCGTCTTCGGTCAGCGTCGGGTCGTCGAGCAGCGCGGTATGCGCGGACAGGATCGCGCGCTCGGCGCCGGTTGCGGTGGCGGATTTGCTCGCGAGACGGTCTGCGACCAGGGCGAGCGCGGCGTCGAGTGCGGCGCGTTCGACGGTTGCGCCTGCACCTTCGCGGGTTACGGCGATCTCGGCGAGGCGGAAGAGCCCGGCCTGGCCGATCGCGATGCCGGGGGAGGCGGTTACGCCGGGCAGACGGCCGTCGGCGGGGAGGGTAACGACTTTAGCTGCCGCGCCCTTCTGTTCCCCCGCGAAAGCGGGGCCCCAGGACCCAGCAGCGCCATCGTTCGTGATTCCTGGGCCCCCGCCTTCGCGGGGGAACTCCGATGTAGCTGCGGGAGCGGGGGCTTTCTCGCCCATGCCGCCGAGGATCAGGTCGCCGATCGCGGCGAGCGCGTCGGCGGCGTCCGGTCCGGTGGCGGCGAGCGTGATCTCGTCGCCGAGCTTTACGCCCAGTGCCATCAGCGCGACCGGGCTGCGGACGTTACCGTCGCGCTCATCCTTCGTGATCTTCACGTCAGACACGAATTTCCGTGCGATCTCGCCGATCCGCGCCGCCGGTCGCGCGTGGATGCCGTGGACCAGCGGCACGACGATCGTGCGGCGGACCGTGTCGCCCTCGACCACCGCCAGGTCGGCAACATCGCGCGGTTCGAGCGTCATAATCGCTTCGCCGACGCCGACCAGCTTGCCGGTTTCGCGGCGGACGATCGTGAAGCGCTCGGGGTTGGTGACGATCACCGGCGTGATGACCGCGCGCGCCTCGCAGACCAGCAGGTCGAGGTCGAAGCGGATCAGCGGGTCGAGCCGCTGGACGCTCGCGCCTTCGGTCACGCACGGCGTAAACCCGCGCCCGCCAAGCGCCACCGTGTCGAGGCCGATGTGCATCAGGATCTCGGCGCCCTCGGGCGTCCGCAGCGTGATCGCGTGGCCGCTTGCGTGGACGCTGAGCACGACCGCGTCGCACGGTGCGTGCAGGCAGTCGCCGGTCGGATCGACGGCGATCCCGTCGCCCATCATCCGTTCGGCGAAGACCGGGTCGGGGACTGCCTCGAGAGGCGATGCCCAGCCCTGGAGGGGCGACGTCAGGATGATAGGCTTCATCGGTTCACGTCCTGCCCGCGACGAGTTGGCCGCCGATCCAGGTGCCCGCGGGCATCAGATCGGCGGTGAGCGCGACCCAGTCGGCGCGCAGTCCGGGCGCGAGCGCACCGCGTTCGTGCGACAGGCCGAGGAAGGCGGCGGGGTTGGTCGCCGCCATCGCCGCCGCGGCAGGCACGTCGGCCTGCGTGCGCGCGACGAAGTTGCGGACCGCGCCGGCCATGTCGAGATCGGAGCCGGCGAGCGTCCCGTCCTCGCCGAAGCACTTGCCGTCCTCGACATGGATCAGCCGCCCTTGCAGGCGGAAATCCTTGTCGACCGCGCCGACCGACGGCATCGCGTCGCTGACCAGCATCAGCCGGTCGTGGGGGCGGGCATTGAGCGCGAGGCGGAGCGCGGCGTCGTGGACGTGCAGGCCGTCGGCGATCAGCCCGCAATAGACGTGGCGATCGTCGAGTGCTGCACCGACCACGCCCGGCGCACGGTGGAGCAGCGGCGACATCGCGTTGAACAGATGCGTGATGCCGGAGAGGCCTGCACCGACCGCGTCGATGATCGTCTCATAATCCGCATCGGTATGGCCCGCGCTGACGATCACGCCGCCCGCGACCAGCCGCGCGATCGACGCCGCATCGGTCAGTTCGGGCGCGAGCGTCACCATCACGCGCCCCTTGCGCGGACGGATCAGCAGTTCGATCATCGCATCGTCGAGCAGCCGGAACTTGGCGGGATCGTGGATGCCTTTCCGCGACGGGTTGATCCACGGGCCTTCGATATGCGCGCCGACCACGCCGGGAACGCCAGCCTCGATCGCTGCGTCCATCGCGTCGAGCGTCGCTGCGATCACCTCGGGCGTGTCGCTGATCAAGGTCGGCATGAACGCGGTCGTGCCGTACGGGACATGCGCCGCACCGATCGCGGCGATGCCGGCGACGGTCGGCTGGTCGTTGAGCAGTACGCCACCGCCACCGTTGACCTGCGTGTCGACGAAGCCGGGGACGAGCCAGCCGCCGCCCAGATCGACGACGCGATCGATCGCATCGGACGGCGTACCGTCGAGCGCGTCGATCGCGGCGATCCGGTCGCCGTCCACGGTGATCGCCGCGCCGTTCAGCAGCGCGTCGCGCGTGACGATCGTACCGTTGACGAAGTGCATCCGAAGACCGTTCCTACCGTCGTTGCTCATAGTCTCGCCGCTCATACCGTCCGCGTGACCTTGCTGAGATGAAGCGGTGCGTCGGGGTTCAGTCCGCGGCGAAGCGACAGCGCATTCGCCATCCGGTAGAAGCTCTGGATCATCAGGATCGGCTCGATCGCGGGGTGGGCGGTCAGCGCGACCGGGGTGCCGTCGGCATCCGCCTTCGCATCCGCGAGGCACACGACCGCACCGCGCGCGCGAAATTCTGCCGCCGCCTCGCGGACGCCGTCGCCGGCCGCATCCGAGGTGGCGAACGCGATCACCGGGAAGCCGTCATTGACGATCGCCATCGGCCCGTGGCGGACTTCGGCGGCGCTGAACGCTTCGGCATGGAGCGCGCAGGTTTCCTTCAGCTTCAACGCGGCTTCCTGCGCGATGCCGTAGCCATAGCCGCGGCCGATCACGAACAGGTTGTTGGCGTTCGCCAGCGCGTCGACGATCGGCGACCAGTCCGCGCCGAACGCGAGCGTCAGCATGTCCGGCAGCGTGTCGACCGCGTTTGCCAGCGCGTCGTTCTGCGACCACGCCGCGGTCAGGCCTGCGAATGCCGCGAGCGCGCAGATGTAGGATTTGGTCGCGGCGACCGACTTCTCCGGTCCTGCCTTCAGCGCGATCAGCGTGTCCGCCATCTCGGCAAGCGGCGACGTCTCGTCGTTGACGAACGCGACGACATAGGCGCCGGCATTCTGATACGCGGTGACGGTGGCCAGCAGATCGGGGCTGCGGCCGCTCTGCGATACCGCGATCACGAGCGCGGTGCCGGGCGCCATCGGCGCGGCATAGACCGACGATACCGAAGGCGCGGCGGATGCGACGGGGACGCCGAGCAGCGTCTCGATCAGGTACTTGCCATAGGTCGCGGCATGATCCGACGAGCCGCGCGCACACGTCACGACCACGGCGGGCGGTGCGGCACGAAGCCGTTCGCCGAGCGCGGCGAACGCATCGCGGTTGGCGGACAACAGCCGCGCGACCGCATCGGCGGATTCGGCAGCCTCGCTGAACATCAGCGTCCGGGTTTCGTCATGCAGCGTTTCGTTTTGAAGCGTGCCGTCTTGCAGAGTGCCGTCTTGCAGAATGGACGCGCGGTCCTGGATAGTCTCGTTCACTTGATGCCCCCCGGCCGACGCGCGCGCGCCGACGTCAGATGTCGTTGAGTTCGGCGACGAGGTCGTACGCGTCGCCACGGTAATAGGATTGGGTGAATTCGGCCGCCCGACCGTCGCGCAGGAACCCGCGGCGTTCGATGAACAGACCCGCATGCCCCGCATCGACGCCGAGCATCTTGGCGTGTTCGGCGCTGAAATGGACCGCGCGCAGGCGCTGCAACGCGCGCACCTGGCGATTGCCGGCCACTTCGAGCGCCTTGTACAGCGAGTCCTGCACCGCATCGATCGATGGCAGACAGTATCCGGCGATGGTGGTGTATTCGAGCGCCATCGGCACGTCGTCGGCATAGCGGATACGCTGGAAGCGATAGACCGCGGAGCCCGGCGACAGGCCGAGCGAGAGCGACTCCTCAGGCGTGACCATCCCCATCGTCCGGCTGACCCAGGCGCTGCTCGGCGTGCGGCCGCGCGAGATCATGTCTTCCGAGAACGACGAGAGTTTCGAGAAGCTCTTTTCGACGCGCGTCGCGACGAACGTGCCGGCGCCGCGACGCCGCGTCAGCAAACCTTCCTCGACCAGTCCGCCGATCGCCTTGCGCACGGTGATGCGCGACACGTCATATTCCACCGCGAGATCGCGCTCGGCTGGAATAGCGTCGTCCTTGGCCAGCACGTTGCGGTTGATCGCGTCGCGGATCAGCTGCTGGAGCTGGACGTAGAGCGGGGCGGGGTTGCCGTCCCGGAATCGGCCGATGCTTGTGGAAAAGGACATGTAGGCGACTTTCGCTGATGCCGGAGCGGGCCTCCGATAGATGCAGCCCGGCAACCGATCTGGGATACGTTATGTATTGGTATTGTTCAAGCGGCTTGATGTAACATGTCTGTAAGAACCGCCTTGAGGGCGCGAACGCGGTCGATATCGGTGCGGCGTTGCCCTGCGGTCGTGAAGCCGAAACGGCGTTCGCGCGCCAGAGCCTCTGCGTCGGCAACCTCGTCGAGATCGGATGCAATCGTACCGCACGAGGCGTGGATCTCGACGATCCCGACATCGAGAAACGCCGCGACATTGTCCGCATCGATGCCGCTTCCCGCGAGGATGACGATCCGCCCGCCGGCGCGGCGCTGCAAGGTGGCAAGCATATCGAGGCCATCGATCGCCTTCGGTGCGCCGCCGGACGTCAGCACGCGGTCGAACCCGAGCGCGATCGCGGCGTCCAGTGCGGCGGGCATGTCGGCGCACAGATCGATCGCGCGGTGCAGGGTCAGTGATAGTGGCGTGCGCCGCGCTGTGCCTGCCGACCGGGCATGCGCGACAAGCGACGCCAGCGTTTCGGTGTCGAGCCTGTGATCGGTGTGGGTGGCACCGATCACGACGCCGGCGAGACCGGCTTCGGCCGCCGCGGTGATGTCGCCGGCGATCATCGCCAGCTCGCGCGCGGTATAGTGGAACCCGCCTTCGCGTGGCCTGGCGAGCAAATGGACCGGGATTGGCGCGCTTGCCGCCGCGGCGATCAGTGACGGTGGTGGCGTCAGTCCGCCCAGCGCCAGCGCGGCGCAGAGTTCGATGCGATCGGCACCCCCGGCAATGGCGGCGTCCAGTCCCGCGATATCGTCGACGCATATCTCCAGCGTCATGGATGCCCTCCCGATCGTCGTAATTATATTACGTTTGGCCGATCGAATCGCCGGGTTCAATCCCGAACCGACAGTTTCTTGTAAGAAGTGGTATTACAATAACTTGGCACCGCTGCCGCGCACGTGTGTCAAAACGATACGGCGGAATCTGCTAGGCTATTGATACGGCTGTATATTATACGATCGGGTGGTTGGTGCTCTGGGGTGGTAACCAAACTGTAATTTCCGATGGATTCTGAAAATGAATTGGTTATACATTACGCCTGCCGAGCCACTCAAAGAGTAACCAAAACAGTACCAGGTGGCAGGTGATCGAAGCGACGCCGACAGCGTCGGGGGAAGGCGCTGCGGCGTCGATTAGGAAGGGGTTTCGACAATGATTTTCCGGAAGCAGATTTTGTTGGCGTCGAGCGCAGCGGTATGCGTCGCGATCATTCCAGCGGCGTTCGCGCAGACCGATCCCGCGCCGTCGGCGACGCCGGTCGCACAGGATGCCGCCCCGTCGGCGACCCAGTCGCCCGCGCCATCCGCGCCATCCGCCGCGGCCCCATCCGCGCCATCCTCCGCAACCGGCGACGATATCGTCGTCACCGGCATCCGCGGCAGCCTGCGCAGCGCGATCGCGGTCAAGCGCAACGCCAACGCGGTCGTCGACGTGATCTCCGCCGAGGACATCGGCAAGTTCCCCGATCGCAACGTCGCTGAATCGCTGTCGCACATTCCCGGCGTCAGCATCGATCGTCGCTTCGGCGAGGGCGAGAAGGTCGCGATCCTCGGTACCGATCCGGCGCTGAACCGCATGCTGCTCGACGGCCACGCGCTCGCGTCGGCCGACTGGGGCGGCAACGACAACGACCCGTCGAGCCGCACCTTCAACTATTCGCTGCTCGCGCCCGAACTGGTCGATCGTCTCGAGGTCTACAAGTCGCCCGAGCCGCGCATCGAGGAAGGCAGTCTCGGCGGCACCGTCATCGTCCGCACGCGCCGTCCGCTCGACCTGAAGGCCAACGCGATCTTCGCCTCGGGCGGCTATTCGTACAACGACCGCTCGGACAAGGGCAACGTCCGCGGCTCGGGCCTGTACAGCTGGAAGAACAAGGACGAGACGTTCGGCTTCCTCGTCGCGGCCACCTACGACAAGCAGAGCCTGACGCGCGCCGGCGTCGAGTTCTTCGGCTACGACAACGTCGCGCCGAATGCCGACGGCACCTACAACAGCCCGTTCGTCAACCGCGCTGCCGATGGCACGCTTAGCCTCAAGAGCCCCGGCGCGACGATCACCGGCGGGACGATTTCGGACCTCTACAAGGCGGCGTCGCCGTTCGGCATCAACTACGCCTATTTCCAGCAGACCCGCGAGCGCAAGAGCGTGTCGGGCACGGTCCAGTACCGGCCGACGTCCGATCTGACGCTGACGCTCAACGGCCTGCACATCAACGGCAACTACAACAACTACAGCCAGTCGATGTACACGATCCCCGGCGCATGGACCGGCGACGTGCTGCAATCGGCGAACATCAGTAACGGCGTGGTCAATTCGGCCTCGTTCGGCGCGGCGACCAACCAGGGCTCGCAGCTCGACACGCTGGTGCGCAAGACCAAGCTGAAGACCGACAACCTCAACTTCTTCGCGGACTATGAAGGCGACGGCGGGGCCAAGATCTCGTTCGCGGGCGGCTGGAGCAAGGCGGTCGGCGGACGTGATCCCGAATATCTGTTCAACGTGCAGACCAAGCTGCCGTACAGCTATGCGTTCACCAACAACACCGCGACGGTGAACTTCGTCGGCGATCCGACCAACCCCGCGAACTATTTCACCAACCCGAACAACAACCCGGCGCAGATCGAAGGGCGCCCGGTGATCGTCAACGGGACTCAGCTGAATGCCGCGCAGATCGGCGGGCAGGACTTCAGCGTCACCACCGATCGCGACATCTTCGGCGGCTATGACGCGACGATCCCGGTCGAGTTCGGTCCGTTCAAGGAAATCCTGCTCGGCAGCCGCGCGACCGACCATGTCAACCAGATCGACGCGCGCGGGATCAATACGTACCTCCAGTCGTCGCAGACCATTCCTCAGCTCGGTGCGACCGCGCTCGTCACCCCCAACGGCACGTTCGACGGCAGCGGCGGGCTCGGCAACGCGACGCAGTATCTGAACCTGCCGCAGCAGTCGGTGATCGACATCCTGTCGGGCGCGATCAACTCGCCGCTGGTGACCAAGATCGGCGCATCGACCAAGGTCCACGAGACGGTCATCGCGTCCTATGCGCAGGCCAATTTCGACCAGGGCGGGTTCCGCGGCAACATTGGCGGTCGCGTCGTCTACACCCGCGACATCTCGAACTATGCGACCACGCCGAGCGCACAGGTCAACCCGCAGCCGGTGCCGACGCGGACCTCGACCGATTACCTGAAGTTCCTGCCGAGCCTCAACATCGCCTATTCGGTCTCGCCGACGGTGATCGTGCGTGGCGCGGTGGCCAAGGTGATCTCGCGGCCGCGCTATCAGGATCTGGCGGCAGCGACGACGCTCAACGACGTCACGCTCGATGGCGGTGGCGGCAACCCCAATTTGAAGCCGTATGAGTCGACCAACTACGAGCTGACCGCGGAATGGTATCCGCGCTCGGGCACGCTGCTGGCGGTCGAGCTGTTCCGTCGCGACATCAAGAACTACATCATCAGCTCGCGCCAGAACGTCGATTACTTCAACGCGCTGCAGAACCGGATCACGACCTACAACGTCAGCCAGCCGATCAATGGCGCCAAGGCCAAGGTCAATGGCGTGCTGGTGTCGGGCCAGGCCGAGATCTGGGGCGGGTTCGGCCTCCAGGCGAACTATTCGTACCAGGACAGCAACACCTCGTCGGTCGATGTCAGTGGTGCGGCGCTCAACCTGCCGTATCTGTCGAAGCACACCGTCAACGTGATCCCGTATTTCGAGAGCGGGCCGTTCCAGGCGCGGCTGAGCTACAACTACCGGACCGCGTATTTCCGGACGATCGGTCGTCTCGGCTCGCGCGAGATGGTGGCGCCGTACAACCAGCTCGACTTCTCGGCCGGGTTCAACGTGACGCCGGCGGTGACGCTGTCGGTCAACGCGCAGAACCTGCTCGACGAGACGTATCTCCAGTATAACGCTACGCCGGATCGTCCGACCGCGTTCTACAAGAACGGCCGTACCTTCTCGGCATCGCTCTCGTTCAGGATGTAGCATCACCGGGTGGCGCGCTCTCGCGGTGCGCCACCCCCGTCCAAAGGGGGCACGATATCGCCGCATGACATCGGAATGGATCAAGGCAGTGCGCAAGCGGATGGGGCATCTCGGTGTCCTGTCCGCGTTTCTCGTTCCGATGGGTCTGGCGACGCCGGCCGCGGCCGAGCGGATCGATCTGGATGCGGGGTGGACGTTCTGGCTGGCAAAGGACGCGCCGGCCGATCCGGCGTGGCTGAAGTCCGATCCCGCGAAAGTCGAAAGCGTCAGCGTCCCGCATAGCTGGCCGCTGTCGCGCGGGGCGAATGCCGAAGGCGTCGGCTGGTACGCGCGGACCTTGGTCGTGCCCGAGGCGATCGTCGGCAAGCATCTCGAACTGCATTTCGACGCGGTGTTCTACGCGGCGCGGGTCTGGGTGAACGGAACGCTCGTCGGCACCCACGAAGGCGGTCATACCGCGTTCGATCTCGATGTTTCGAAGGTGCTGCAACCCGGCGCGAACCGGATCGTCGTCGCGGCCGACGACCGGCCGGGGTTCGTGACGATTCCGGGCTATGCGATGCGCCTCGCTGGCTCTGGGAACGTCTGGTACGACTGGTGGCACAGCGGCGGGATCACGCGCGACGTGTCGCTGCGGATCGCCGAGGGCGGGCTGATCCGCCGCCAGCGGATCCGCCAGGTCCTGAAAGCCGACAGCGCGACCGTGACGAGCGGTGTCGCGATCGAGAATGTCGATGCCACGCCGCACACCTATTCCCTGACGTCCGTCGCGATCGATCCCGATGGCCGCGAGGTCGCGCGCGGTGAAAAAAGCGTGACGGTGGCCGCGTCTGCCGCCGCGACGCCCGACGCTGCGCTGACGATCGCGAAGCCGCAACTGTGGCAGATCGGTGCGGGCAAGCTGTACCGGATCGTCGCCGAACTGCGCGACGAGAAGGGCGTGGTGCTCGACCGGCGCGAGGACACCGTCGGTCTGCGCACGCTCGCGCTGCGTGACCGGAAACTCTACGTCAACGGTGTCGCGGTGCGGCTGACCGGGGTGACGCGGCACGAGGATTCGCCGTGGGAAGGCGCCGCCGAAACGCGCGGCACGATCCTCCACGACATGCGCGATCTGAACGCATTGCACGTCACGCTGACTCGGCCGGTGCATTACCCGCAGCCGCAGAGCGTGTTCGATGCCGCCGACCGCGCGGGGATGCTCCTCGTTCCCGAAATCCCGATCTGGCAGATGACCGCGGCGCAGCTGGGCGATCCCCGGCTGCTGGTACGTGCCAAGGCGATGATGGCCGAGATGATCGCCGAGAGCGGCAACCATCCGAGCGTGCTCGCGTGGAGCGTAATGAACGAGAGCGAGGCCGCGACGCCGCAGGGGTTGGCGTTCGTGAAGGCGATGAAGGCGCATATCAACGCGATCGATCCCGGCCGGTTCGTGACGTTTGCGGATTCGCAGATCGCGGAGCGTGCCGTACGCGTGCCCGCCCTGGTCGAGGCGGATTTCGTGATGGCCAACGCCTATTTCGGGACCTGGAGCGGCGGCGCGGACAAAGTCGGCCCTTGGCTCGACGCGTTCGACAAGGCGTATCCCGACCGGATGCTGGTGATCTCCGAATTTGGCTGGCCGGGGCCGTTCTCGCACGATTCCGCGAGCGCGGACGTCGCGCGCACCGAAAACCTGAAGGACCAGCTCGCGGCGTTCGCGACGCGGCCCTGGGTCGGTGGCGCGATCTTCTGGAGCTATGCGGACTATCGCTCGAACAAGAACCTCTTCGCGGGGCTTGCGGACGGGTATGTCGATCACGGCCTTGTCGATGCGGATCGCCAGCGCCGCCCGAGCTATTTCGCGTGGGAAGCCGCCAATCGCGACGTCTCCGCGAAGGTCGACCTGACGATGGCGGGCGAGACGCCGACCGGCTTCACCGCTACCGTGATGGGCGCTGCGAAGGCTGCGTTGCCGTCCTATCCGCTGATCGGCGCGCGGCTGCACTGGCGCGCGATCGGCGGCGATCGCGTCGTGCTCGGCGAAGGCGAACAGGCGCTTCCGGTCATCGCGCCGGGCGGCACCGCGACGGTGTCCGCGGCCTGGACCGGTCGTCTTACGCCCGTCACGGTGACCGTCGATATCCTCACCGCGGAGGGTGCGCGCGCAGGCGGCGTTGTCCGCGAGTACGAACCGTTCAAGGCCGGCTCCGCCGTCTATCCACCCGATCCAGCGCAATTGCCGAAGGACCCTAAATGATCCGTTTCCGCCCTCTGGTGCTCGCGCTGCTGATGTCCTCGACCGCGGCGGTGGCCGAAGGGCCGAAGCTGATCCCGATGCCTGCCTCGATCGAGACTCATGCCGGCACGTTGACGATCGGCGAAGGTGCCGGAATCGTCGCTGGCGACGCAGGCGCGAAGACCGCGGCCAAACTGCTCGTGCAACAGGTCAAGGTCGTGCGCGGGCTCTCGCTCGCGAGCGACGCCAGCACGGGGCCGATCCGCTTCGTGCGCGACGCGAGCGTGGCGGGTGACGAGGCCTACACGCTGACCGTCGATGCGAAGGGCGTGACGATCGCGGCGAGCGGCGATGCGGGCCTCGTCCACGGCGCGATGACGCTGGCGCAGTTGCTCAGCCCCGATGCGGCGGTCGGCAAGCCGGTGACGCTGGCGGCGATGACGATCCGCGATGCGCCGCGCTTCAAGTGGCGCGGGCTGATGATCGATCCGGCGCGGCATTTCGTGCCGATGCCGACGTTGTACGCAATGGTCGATCAGCTCGCCGCGCAGAAGATGAACGTGCTGCATCTCCACCTGACCGACGATCAGGGCTGGCGCGTCGAGATCAAGCGCTATCCCGACCTGACCCGGATCGGCGCGTGGCGGACGCCGCCGTCTGCGGGCGGTGCGCCGGGCGAGAAGGTCGGCGGGTTCTACACGCAGGCCGAGCTGAAGGCGCTGGTCGCCTATGCGCAGGAGCGCGCGATCACGATCATGCCGGAGATCGATCTGCCCGGCCATGCGCAGGCGGCGGTCGCATCGTATCCGGCCGAAGTCGGCGTGCTCGGCGATCGGCCTGCGGTCGGTCACGACTGGGGCGTGAACCCGTGGCTGTTCAGCCCGGAGGATCGCAGCATGACCTTCATCAAGCACGTGCTCGACGAATTGATGGACGTGTTCCCGTCGCAGTTCATCCATCTCGGCGGCGACGAGGCGGTCAAGGACCAGTGGGAGCGGTCGCCCGCGGTGCAGGCGAAGATGAAGGCGCTCGGGCTGAAGACCGAGATGCAGATGCAGAGCTGGATGATCGACGAGCTCGGCGAGTATCTGGCGAAGCACGGCCGCCGCCTGATCGGCTGGGACGAGATCCTCGAGGGTGGCTTGCCGCCATCGGCCTCGGTGATGTCGTGGCGTGGCGAGAAGGGGGCCGTCGATGCGGCGAACCAGGGGCATGACGTCGTGCTGAGCCCGGCGCCGATAATGTATCTCGACAGCCTGCAGAGCAATCGCAGCGACGAGCCGCCAGGCCGCATCGCGAACGGCGATGCGATCGTGCCGCTCGCCCGGCTTTATGCGTACGAGCCCGAGCCGGCGGGGGTGGCGCCCGACAAAATGAAGTATGTGCTGGGCGCGCAGATCAACGCGTGGAGCGAGTATCTCGTGACACCCGAGCAGGTCGAACACGCGGTCTTCCCGCGGCTGTCGGCGCTGGCCGAGCGGACCTGGTCGCCGAAGTCCGCGCGTAATTTCGATGACTTCGTGGCGCGGCTCGAGCCGCAGATGGGTCGCTATGCCCGCGCTGGTATCGCCGCGGCGGACAGCGCGTTCGCGGTCGACTTCGCGGTTCAGGGCACGCGCGGCGATGCGCTGCGCCGCGGCAAGGTGCCCGTGACGCTCGCGACGCAGACGGGCTACGGCACGATCCGCTACACGCTCGATGGCAAGGCACCGACCGCGCGATCGAAGGCCTATGCCACGCCGTTGTCGCTCAAGCCCGGGACCACTGTCCGCGCGGCGGCCTTCACCAGCGACGGTCGTCCGACCGCGGAACCGCGGCTGTTCGAGACGAGCCGGGTCGCGCTATTGCGTCGGTCGAGTTCGGAGCTGGTCGCGTGTCCCGATGGCGCGATCGGGCTGCGCGTGCCGCTGACGTCGGAGGCGACGGGGAATACGCCGGTATTCAACGTCAACATCTTCGACACGTGCACGATGTACCCAGCCGCACCGCTGGATGTGGCGCGGAGCTTCACCGTCGATGTCGCGCGGTTGCCGCGGCATTACGGGCTGGCGCATGACGAGAAGGCGCTGCGGCGGCATTATGCGGTGACGACGTACGGCGAGCTCGTGGTGCGCACCGGCGGGTGCACGGGCACGATCGCGGCGACCTTCCCGCTGCCGAACCCGGCGACGAGCCCGAACCGCATGAGCTTCCGCGGCACGCTGCCCGAGGGGAAGGGCGACGCGGACATCTGCCTGTTGTTCACGGCGTCGATGGAGTCGCCGTTCTACGCGGTCGAATCGATGCAGCTGTCGGAGAAGAAGTGATGCGGCGCACGGCTCTTCTGCTGCTCGCCGCGATCGCTGCGACGCCCGCCTGGGCGGCACCGCGCACGAGCGTCGTGCTCGACAAGGGCTGGTCGATGCGGATCGATCCAGCCGATACCGCTGCGGCCAAGGCGCATCCGAAGGCGGCCCGCTGGCTGCGCGCGACCGTGCCGGGCAGCGCACAGACCGACCTGATGGCGGCGAAGATCGTCCCCGATCCGTACAAGGGCCTGAACGAAGCGAAGATCCAATGGGTGGGTCTGGCCGACTGGCAATATCACACCGTCGTGAGCGCGACGCCCGAACTGCTGGCGCGCGATCATATCGATCTGGTGTTCGACGGGCTCGACACCTTCGCCGAGGTGCGGCTGAACGGGACCAAGCTGCTGGCGGCGGACAATGCGCATCGGCGCTGGCGCGTGCCGGTCAAGGCGGTGCTGAAGCCGGGGGCGAACGAGTTGCTCGTCACTTTTCGATCGCCGATCCGCACGTTGCAGCCGATGGTGCTGAAGGCGAAGAACCCGCTGCCCGGCGAATATGATTCGATCTACGGCGACGAGCCGATGGGCAAGCAGACCTCGCCCTATATCCGCAAGCCGAAATACCAATACGGCTGGGACTGGGGCCCGCGGATCGTCACGCAGGGGATCTGGCGCCCGGCGCGGATCGAGGCGTGGGACGACGCGCGGATCGAGGCGTTTCGGGTTACGCAGGAAGGGCTGACCAAGTCCGAAGCGCGGTTGTCCGCCGAACTCGACGTGGTGGCTGGCCAGGAGCGCCCGGTTACCGTGCAGGTCGCGGTAACAGGGCCCGATGGTCGCGTGACGCAGGCGTCGCGGACCGTCACCGTCGCGGCGGGCGCGAGCCATGTCGCGGTGCCGGTGAGCGTCGCCAATCCGCAACGCTGGTTCCCCGCGGGCTATGGCGCGCAACCGCTTTACACCGTGAAGGCGACGCTGACCGACGGAACCGCGACGATCGACACCGCGCAGCGCCGCACCGGCCTGCGCACGGTCGAGCTGCGGCGCGACAAGGATGCGACGGGGCGCGGGTTCGCGTTCGTCGTCAACGGCATTCCGGTGTTCGCCAAGGGCGCGAACCTGATCCCGTTCGACATGTTTCCCGCGCGCGTGCCCGAGAGCCAGATTCGCACCGTCATGGCCGGCGCGCGCGATGCCAACATGAACATGATCCGCGTGTGGGGCGGCGGCTATTATCTCGACGACGCGTTCTACGACCTCGCCGACCAGATGGGCTTGATGGTGTGGCAGGACTTCATGTTCGGCGGCGCCGTCACGCCCCCCGACCGCGACTTCCGCGAGACCGTCCGCATCGAGGCGGAGGAACAGGTCGACCGGCTCCAGGCGCATCCCTCGATCGTGCTGTGGTCGGGCAACAACGAAGTGCTCAGCGGCTGGGCGAACTGGTCCGACCGGATCGCCTTCAAGAAGGCGGTCGGCGCGGACGAGCAGGAGCGGATCGGCGTGGGCATGGCGGTCATCTTCGACCGCGTGCTGCGCGATGCCGCCGAACGCCGCGATCCCGACGCGGTCTACTGGCCGGGTTCGCCGAGTAACAATTACGAGGACAAGCCCGACATCGATGGCGATGGCGACCGGCATTACTGGGACGTGTGGGGCGGCAAGAAACCGGTCGAGGCGTATCTCGACAGCTGCCCGCGGTTCATGTCCGAATACGGCCTGCAGTCGATGCCCGAGATGAAGACGATCCGGACGTTCGCGACCGACGCCGACTTCTCGCCGACCTCGCCGGTGATGAAGGCGCACCAGAAGTTCCTCAAGGGCGAGGGCAACGACCGGCTGCTGTTCTACATCCGCGAGAAATACCGCGAGCCGCGCGACTTCGCCGAGTTCGTGTATCTGAGCCAGGTGATGCAGGCCGAGGGGATCGAACTCGCCGCGCTGCACCATCGTGCATGCCGGCCGGTGACGATGGGGTCGCTGTTCTGGCAGATCAACGACGTCTGGCCGGGCGCGTCATGGGCCAGCATCGATTATTACGGCCGCTGGAAGGCGCTGCAATTCCGCGCTCGGCATTTCTACGCTCCGCTGGCGATCGCCGCCGAGCGCAAGGACGGGTCGACCAAGGTGAGCCTGATCTCCGACGCGATGGTGCCGACCGAGGCGAAGTGGCGCGTGCGGACGCTCGACGTCGACGGCAAGGTCGTCGCGACGCGCGAGGAGGCTGCGACATTGGCGCCTCTGTCCGCAACGGCGGTTGCCACTTTGTCGGATGCTGCGCTGTTCGCGGGTGGCGATCCGGCGCGGACGATCGCGGTGGCGGAGTTGCTTGTGGGTGACCGCGTAACGTCGCGCGTGCTGGTGTCGGCGGCGCCCAAGACGATGACGCTCCCCGATCCCGGACTTGCCGCGACGTGGGACGGCGATCGACTGACGCTGACCGCCACCAAGTTGGCGCGCGCGGTCTGGATCGATTTCGGGAAGGTCGAGGCGACGCCATCGGACAATGCGTTCGATCTGTTGCCGGGGGAGAGTGTTACGGTGACTGTTGCTTCGAAGGCGTCGGCTGCGGCGCTGCGGCGTGCCTTGTCGGTCCGGACTCTGGCCGGTGTCGCGGCGGTGAAGTCGTGATGCGCGATTACGCTACCACCGCGCCGTCAGCCCAGCGGAAGCTGGGATCCAGAGTTACGGACGCCGCCGCCCGTGGCTCTGGATCCTGGGTCGAGCCCAGGATGACGGGGGGGGGGAGGGTGCGCCTTTCGACCAGGTTTGCCCGGCTCGCCTTCGTGCCCGGCCTGTTGCTCGCGTCGTCGGCGCTCGCGCAGACGGTCGATCCGGCGGTGCGAAGCATGACGCTCGACGAGAAGGCGGCGCAGTTGCAGAGCGTCGCGCCGGCAATCCCGCGGTTGAAGCTGCCCGCGTACGATTACTGGAACGAAGGGCTGCACGGGCTCGCGCGCAACGGCGTGGCGACGGTGTTTCCGCAGGCGATCGGCCTCGCCGCGACGTGGGACGAGGCGCTGCTCAGGCGCGTCGGCGATGTGGTTTCCACCGAGGCCCGCGCCAAGTCCAACGCGCTGCCGGCGGGGGACCGCGAACGCTATCAGGGGCTGACGATCTGGTCGCCCAACATCAACATCTTCCGCGATCCGCGCTGGGGTCGTGGGCAGGAGACCTATGGCGAGGACCCGTATCTGACGGGCAGGCTCGGCGTCGCGTTCATCGGCGGGTTGCAGGGGCCCGACCTCGCGCACCCGAAGGTGATCGCCACGCCGAAGCACCTCGCCGCGCATAGCGGCCCCGAGGCGGGGCGCGACGGGTTCGATGTCGATATCTCGCCGCACGACCGCGAGGCGACGTTCCTCCCGGCGTTCCGGCTTGCGCTGACCGAGGGCAAGGCGCTGTCGACGATGTGCGCGTACAACGCGATCCACGGCGTGCCGGTGTGTGCGTCGGAGCCGTTGCTGACCGAGACCGTGCGGAAGCAATGGGGCTTCAAGGGGCTGATCGTGTCCGACTGCGATGCGGTCGGGAATATCTCGAACTACCATTATTATCGGCCCGATACTGCGAGCGGATCGGCGGCGGCGATTTCCGCTGGCATGGATTTCAACTGCGGTAAGACCTACGCGGCGCTCGGCGACGCGGTGCGCCGCGGACTGGTGCCCGAGGCGACGCTCGACACGAGCCTGACGCGTACGTTCGCGGTGCGGCGGATGCTCGGCGGCGCGTTCGGGACGACGAGCCCGTGGGACCGGATCAAGCCGACCGAGTTCGACACGCCTGCGCACCGCGCGCTGGCGCTCGAGGCGGCGCGGAAGGCGATGGTGTTGGTCCAGAACAACGGTGTGCTACCGCTGAAGCCGTCGGCGAAGATCGCGGTGATCGGGCCGAATGCGGACAGCGTCGACGTGCTGGAGGCGAACTATCACGGCACCGCCGCGGCGCCGATCACGCCGTTGGCGGCGCTCCGGACGTCATTTGCGGGCGTGCGGTACGCACAAGGGTCGAGCATCGCCGAGGGCGTGCCCGTGCCGGTGCCCGATACCGCGCTGTCCTTGCGCGGCGAGTATTTCCGGGCGACTAATTTCACCGGGACGTCGGTGGTACGCGCCGACCGGCTGATCGACTTCGACTGGGACCGCACCGCGCCTGCGCCGGGGATCGATCCGGCCGCGTTCTCGGTGCGCTGGACCGGCACGATCACCGCGCCGGCTGCCGGCGACTATGTGTTCCGGCTCGACGTGCCGCGCTGTTTCGACTGCAAGGGGCATGATCCCGCGCGGTTGTGGATCGACGACAAGCCGGTCGCCGACGACGATGGCAGCGGCAAGAACGTCGAGGCACCGGTGACGCTCACCGCTGGCCGCCACACTATCCACGTCGAACTGGCGCATAGCGGTGAGGATCAGGGGCTGCGGCTGACCTGGACCGCGCCGGCCGATGCGCAGGTCGCGGAAGCGGTTGCGGCCGCCAAGGATGCCGATGCGATCGTCGCGTTCGTCGGGCTGTCGCCCGCGGTCGAGGGCGAGGCGTTGCAGATCGAGGTGGCCGGGTTCTCGGGCGGCGATCGGACCGATATCGGGCTCCCGGCCGCGCAGGTGAAGTTGCTCGAAGCGGCCGAGGCGACCGGCAAGCCGCTGGTGGTCGTGCTGATGACCGGCAGCGCGGTCGCGATGACCTGGGCGAAGGCGCATGCCGACGCGATCCTGGTCGGCTGGTATCCGGGGCAGGCTGGCGGGCAGGCGATCGCCGATACGCTGGTTGGCAAGAGCAATCCGGGCGGGCGACTGCCGGTGACGTTCTACGCGAAGACGCGCGATCTGCCCGCTTTCATCGACTACAACATGCGCGAGCGGACCTATCGCTACTTCACCGGCACGCCGCTGTGGGGCTTTGGGCACGGGCTTAGCTATACGCAGTTCGCTTATGCCGCGCCGAAGCTCGCGCGCACCACGATTACGGCGGGGGAGAGCGTCTCGGTCGAGGTGCCGGTGCGCAATACCGGCAAGGTCGCCGGCGACGAGGTTGTGCAGGCGTATCTCGTGCCGCCCGAGCCGACGGTAAAGCCGCGTTTCAACGATCCCGTCCTCCAGCGCCAGCTCGTCGGGTTCAGGCGCCAGACAGTGAAGCCCGGGCAGACGGCACGCGTGGCATTTACGATCGATCCTCGCGGCATGAGCAGCGTCGATGCGGCGGGAACGCGCCGCTTCGTACCGGGCGAATATCGGCTGCATATCGGCGGCGGCCAGCCCGGCGACGGGCCCGGTGTCGATACCGTCTTCACCGTGACGGGAACGCAGGATTTGCCGAAATGATCGATCGCCGTTCGCTGATTGCCGGTGCTGCGGCACTGGGGCTCGCGGGACCGCTGCGGGCAGCCGCACCGCCGTTCGTCAGCAAGCGCCCGAAGCTTGGCGATCGTCGCTACACCAGCCGCGCGGTCGAGGCCGAGATTGCGCGCGTATCGGCGAAGATCGCCGATCCCGAACTCGCCTGGATGTTCGGCAATTGCTATCCGAACACGCTCGACACGACGGTGTTCATGGGCGCGGTCGACGGCAAGCCCGACGCGTTCGTGATCACCGGCGATATCGACTGCATGTGGCTGCGCGACAGCTCGGCGCAGGTCCATCCGTATCTGCCGCTGGCAAAGCGCGACCCGGCGTTGCGGACGCTGTTCCGCGGGCTGATCGCGCGGCAGGCGCGGTGCATCCTGATCGATCCGTACGCCAACGCGTTCATGCACGATCCGTCGGCGAAGACCAATCTGAGCTGGTCCCTGGGCGACGACACGGTGATGAAGCCGGGCGTCGGCGAGCGCAAATGGGAGGTGGATTCGCTCTGCTACCCGATGTGGATCGCACACGCCTATTGGCAGGCGACCGGCGATACCGTGCCGTTCGACGCGCTGTGGGCGGACGGTGCGCGCGCGTCGATCCGGACGTTCCGCGAGCAGCAGCGCAAGGACGGGCCGGGGCCGTATCGCTTCCGCCGGTCGTCGCCGATCGTCGGGGAAAGCATGGCGCTCGACGGCCATGGTCCGCCGTCGCGGCCTGTCGGACTGATCCATTGCGGGTTCCGGCCTTCGGACGATGCGTGCGTGCTCCCGTTCCTGATCCCGTCGAACATCTTCGCGGTTCGTGCGCTGCGCCAGTTGGCGGAACTCGCGACGCGCGCACGGCCCCATGCGGCGCTGGCGGCGGATGCGTCTGCGCTGGCGGACGAGGTCGAGGCGGCGTTGCGGCTGCATGGCATGACCAAGGGTGCGGACGGCCAGCCGGTCTGGGCCTATGAGGTAGACGGCTATGGCAACGCGGTCTTCATGGACGACGCCAATGTGCCGAGCCTGTCGGGGCTGGCGTATCTGGGGGCGGTAAAGGCCGACGATCCGCTCTGGCGGCGCACCGCGGCGCGCGCGTGGAGCAAGGACAACGCGTATTTCTTTACCGGCAAGGCAGCGGAGGGGATCGGCAGTCCGCATACCGGCTTGCGCGAGATCTGGCCGATGTCGATCGTGATGCACGCGCTGAACGCGCTCGAGACCGGTGACGACGCGACCGTCGCGCGATCGCTGGCCGGGCTCAAATCGACGCATGGCGGCACCGGGTTCATGCATGAATCCTTCAACCAGGACGACGGCGCGAAATTTACCCGCGCCTGGTTCGCCTGGGCCAACGGGCTGTTCGGTGAGCTGGTCGTCGACATCGCCGCCAAACGCCCCGCCCTTCTCGGAGTCCGCGCATGATCTCCCGCCGTATGCTCCTCGCCGGTAGCGGTGCGCTCGCGCTGACCGCGCGCACGACGTTTGCCGCCTCGCCGCGCACGACCACCGCGCCCGATCTGTTCGTTGGCACGGGCGGCCACGGCCATACCTATCCGGGCGCGACGCTGCCGTTCGGGATGGTGCAGCTCAGTCCCGATACCGATGTCGAGCGCTGGGATGCGTGCTCGGGCTATCACCGCACCGACACGTCGATCATCGGGTTCAGCCACACGCATCTGTCTGGCACCGGGATCGGCGACATGCTCGACGTGCTGGTGGTGCCGACGCGCGGTCCGGTCCAGCTGACCCCCGGCACGCTCGAAGATCCTGGTGCGGGCTATCGCCAGCGGTTTTCCGACGAACATGCGGAACCCGGTTACTACCGCGTGGCGCTGGAAACGGGTGTCCGCGCGGAGCTCACCGTCACCGAGCGGACCGGCATTCAGCGCCATGTCTTCCCGCGCGGCGCGGGGCATGTCCTGATCGATATGTCGCACCTGATCCTCGACGAGTCCGACCGGGGCGTGCTGATCGACGAGGCGTCGCTGGCGATCGACGACAGCGGTACGCTGACCGGCAGCCGCCGCGTGTTCCGCTGGGCCAAGGGGCGCCGCATCCACTTCGCGATGCAGGTATCGCGCAAGCCCGACCGCATCGTCTTCTACGGCGATGGCGACGTCGCGCAGGCGGACGGCGCACGCGGCGTCGCGGGCAAGCGGGTGAAGGCGGTGCTGCACTATGACGACGCCGGCGCCGCGCCGATCGTGATCCGCACCGGCATCTCCGGGGTCGACGTCGCCGGCGCGCGCGCGAACCTGGCCGCCGAGGCCCGGCACTGGGACTTCGACCGGTACCATGCGCAGGCCGCCAAGCGCTGGGCCCCGGCGCTCGCCGCGGTCACCGTCGAGGGCGGGACGCCCGCGCAGCGCACGATCATGGCGAGCGCGCTTTATCATGCGCAGCTTGCGCCGACGCTGTTCTCCGATGTCGACGGGCGGTATCTCGGCCTCGACAAAAAGGTGCACAGGCTGACCGGCAAGGATCGCGCGTACAGCACCTATTCGATGTGGGACACGTACCGCGCGCTGCATCCGCTGCTGACGTTGATCGAGCCCAAGCGGACCGCTGAGCTGGTCGGCGACCTGATCCGCCAGACGCAGCAGAGCCGCTATGGCCCGCCCGTCTGGCCGCTCCAGGGGATCGAGACCGGGTGCATGATTGGCTGGCATTCGGTGTCGGTGATGGCCGAGGCCCGCGCGAAGGGCGTGCGCGCCGACTATGCGGCGGCGTGGCCGAACGTGCGTCGGCGTTCGTTCGATTTCACGATGCCGGATCTCGACAACAGCCTCGGGATCGAACCCTATGATACGATCGGCTATGTTCCCGCCGACAAGGTGTTCGAGGGGGTCTCGCGTACGCTCGAATATGCGTATGACGATTACGCCTCGGCGCACCTGGCCGATGCAGCGGGAGCGACCGCCGATGCCGCACGACTGCGCAAGCGCAGCGGCAATTGGCGGAACGTGTTCGACAGCACGATCAACTTCGCACGACCCAAGCGCGAAGACGGGACATGGATCGAACCGTACGATCCCGTCGCGCTAGGCCATTCCGCCACGTGGCGTGACTATACCGAGAGCAATAGCTGGCAGGCGACGTTCCTCAACCAGCACGACGTCTATGGTCTGATCGCGGCGATGGGCGGCGATGCTAAGTTCGAGGCCAAGCTCGATGCGTTGTTCACCGCGTCGTCGATCCTGCCGAAGGACGCGCCGCCCGACATCAGCGGGCTGGTCGGGCAATATGCGCATGGCAACGAACCCAGCCATCACATCGCGTACATGTACGCGTATTGCGGCGCGGCGTGGAAGACGCAAGGCATGGTCCGGCGTCTGCTGACCGAGATGTACAAGGATGCGCCTGACGGCATCATCGGCAACGACGATTGCGGTCAGATGAGCGCGTGGTTCGTGCTGAGCGCACTCGGACTGTATCCGGTCGATCCGGTGAGCGCGAACTATGTGCTCGGCTCGCCGCTGTTCGACCGGGCCGAGATGCGCGTCGGCAACGGCAGGACGCTGGTCGTCGAGGCACGCGGCAATGCGCCCGACCGACCGTATGTCCAGTCGGTGACCTGGAACCGCAAGCCTTGGACGAAGAGCTGGATCACGCATGCCGATATCGTCCGCGGCGGGCGGCTCGTGTTCGAGATGGGCGACAAGCCTAACCGCAATTTTGGCCGCGCGCCTGCCGACCGGCCGCCAGCAACCACCGGAGTTTCGCGATGACGTTAGACCTGAACCGCCGCGCGTTGATCGCCGGTACGCTCGCTACTGCTGCGGCTGGCCGGGCCAGTGCGGCGGCCCCGGTCGGTGCGCCAGCCCCGTGGGGCGCGACGCCGAGCGTCCGCCAGCTCGCGTGGCACAAGCGCGAGCGCTACGGCTTCGTCCACTTCACGCTGAACACCTGGACCGACAAGGAATGGGGCTATGGCGACGAGGACCCCAAGCTCTTCAACCCGACTGCGTTCGATCCCGACCAGATCGTCGCGGCGGCGAAAAGCGCGGGGCTCACCGGCCTTGTCCTGACCGCCAAGCACCATGACGGCTTCTGCCTCTGGCCCACAAAGCTGACCGAGCATTGCATCCGCAACAGCCCGTACAAGGGCGGCAAGGGTGATATCGTCCGCGAAATGGGCGACGCGTGTCGGCGCGGCGGGATTTCCTACGGGCTGTATCTGTCGCCGTGGGATCGCAACCGCGCCGACTATGGGAAACCTTCGTACGTCGAGTATTTCCGCGCGCAGCTGACCGATCTTTGCACCAATTACGGCGATCTGTTCGAAGTGTGGTTCGACGGCGCGAACGGCGGCGACGGTTATTATGGCGGCGCGCGCGAGGCGCGGAAGATCGATGCGCCGAAATATTACAACTGGCCGTCGATCATCGCGCTCGTCCACAAATTGCAGCCGATGGCGTGCACCTTCGACCCGCTCGGTGCGGATATCCGTTGGGTCGGCAACGAGGACGGCCACGCGGGCGATCCGTGCTGGCCGACGATGCCGAACCATCCGTATGTCCAGTCGGAGGGCAATTCGGGCGTGCGCGGTGCGCCTTTATGGTGGCCGGCGGAGACCAACACGTCGATCCGTCCCGGCTGGTTCTATCATGCCGACGAGGACCTCCAGGTGAAGTCGCCGCAGCGGCTGATGCAGTTCCACGACGAGTCGGTCGGGCGCGGCACCAACATGATGCTCAACCTGCCGCCCGATCGCCGCGGGCTGATCGCGGAGCCCGATCTCGCGTCGCTGAAGTCGTTCGGCGATGCGTTGCGCGCGAGCTTCAAGACCGATCTGGCCAAGGGCGCGGTGGCGAGCGGCCCATCGCGCGGGAGCCGGTTCGCGCCGGCCAATGTGCTCGACGGCAATCGCGAGACGTATTGGAGTACGCCCGATGCGGTGAAGACGCCGTCGCTGGTGCTCGACCTGCCGCCGGGGCGCCGGTTCGACCTGATCCGGATCCGCGAGGCGCTCGACCTCGGCGTGCGCGTGACGAAGTTCGCGATCGACGTGGCGGATGCCAAGGGCGCGTGGCGCGAGGTTGCGGTGCACGAGTGCATCGGTGCGCAGCGGATCATCCGCCTGCCCGAGCCGGTGACCGCGCGGCGCGTGCGGCTGCGGATCGTCGAGGCGCCCGCGTGCCCGGCGATCACCGAACTCTCGCTGTTCCTGAGCGTCCCGCCGGTCGCGATCGCGGCATCGCAGGCGACGGGCAACAAGATCATCTCGAAGACCGGCTGGACGATCGTCAGCGCGATCCAGCACAGTCTGGCGATGAAGGCGG
The DNA here is from genome assembly GCF_003688625.1 of Sphingomonas sp. PP-CE-3A-406. GTDB lineage: Bacteria > Pseudomonadota > Alphaproteobacteria > Sphingomonadales > Sphingomonadaceae > Sphingomonas. The sequence continues at coordinate 914,047 of NZ_RCWY01000002.1, read as the reverse complement.
GCAAGCCGGATTTCGCGGGCGAGAAATCGCTGGCGGGTGTGGTGAAGCCCGGATTGCCCGGCGCGGAAGCGGTGCTCGACGACGACCTTGCCACCGTCTGGACGACGCCGGCGCCGACCCCGACGAGCATCGTGATGCTGATGATCGACATGGGCAAGGCGGAGCAGGTCGCTGGCTTCAGCCTGACGCCGACGCGGCAGGCGCTGCCCGACGCGGGCCCGCCGGGGCGCTACAGCGTCGAGACGAGCGAGGACGGCAAGACCTGGACGCCGGCGGACGCGGGCGAGTTCGGCAACATCGCCTACGCCCGGGCGACGCAGCGCATCACCTTCGCGAAGGCCCGGCAGGCGCGATACCTGATGCTGGGGTTCACGACCGTCGCGACCGCGCAGCCGAAGATGGCGATCGCGGGCATCGGCGCGTTCCGGCCGTAAGACGGGGCGACTAAAAGATAGGCCCCACCCCGGCCGTCGCCGGGGTGGGCATACTCGATCGAGAGACACCTCCCGCCGTCACCCCGGACCTGTTCCGAGGTGACGGGGGACTGGGTAGTTTCGCCCCAACCCCGTCATCCTGACGAAAGTCAGGATCCAGAGCCACCAGCGTGTCGTACGTGAACCCGGATCCTGACTTTCGTCAGGATGGCGGAGTTTCGGGATGACGGCTTGCAGGGTGGTGGCCGTCCCATCGCCAGGGGCTGGGCTAGCCGGCTCCGATCGGGCATGGCCTCCCGCGACACTGTGGGTGAGCGTACAGATGGACGAGAAAGCAACTATCGCGCGGATAGCGGGCCCCGAGGATCATGTCGTCGTGGTCGGCGGCGGCTTTTCGGGCGCGTTGTTTGCGGTCAATCTGATGCGGCACGAAGGTCCGCGGGTCACGCTCATCGAGCGCCGCGACCGGCAACTCGCGCGCGGCGTCGCGTATAGCGCGGCGCATCCCGACCACCTGCTCAATGTCCGCGCCGGTAACATGAGCGCGCTCCCCGACGATCCCGATCACTTCGTCCGCTGGCTCGAGGCGCACGGCAAGGGCGGCCGCACGACCTTCGTCCCGCGCACGACCTATGGCGCGTATCTCCGCGAACTGCTCGACGCGGCGATCGCGGAATCGGACGGCCGCCTGGTGCATGTCGAGGGCGAGGTCTGCGCGATCGAGCCGGTGATCGGCGACGGCGTGACGCTCAAAATGGCCGACGGGCGGACGATCGCCGCCGATACCGCGGTGCTCGCGCTCGGCAATCTGCCGCCGCACACCCCGCCGGGCCTAAAGCCCGACGCACTGCCCCCGGGCGTGTATTGCGCCGATCCGTGGGCGGCCGACCTTGCCGAGGGACTGGGCGCGGATGACACGGTCGTGCTGGTCGGCACCGGGCTGACCGCGATCGACGCGGCGTTGCTGCTCGATGCGCAGGGGTTCGCGGGCCAGATTCTCGCCATGTCGCGTCGCGGTCTGTCGCCGCGCCGCCACGTCGACGGCGCGCCCGCGCATCGCGGCGTCGCCGACAAGCCGCAGGGCGGGCTGACCGATCTCGTCCGTCACATCCGCGCGCGCGCCGCGGAGGAAGGCTGGCGTTGCGCGGTCGACGAGCTTCGCCCGGTCACGCAGATGCTGTGGTCCGCCGCCTCGCAGGAGGTGCGCGGGCGGTTCCTGCGTCATCTCCGCCCCTATTGGGACGTGCACCGTCACCGCCTCGCGCCGCGTGTCGCCGAGCGCGTCGAGGCCCTCGTCGCCAGTGGCCAGCTGAAATTCGCGGCCGGCAAGATCGTCTCCGCCGACGCCGATGGTACCGGCGCGAAACTGACCTGGCGACCGCGCGGCACCACCGAACCCGTCGTCACGCACGCCGCGCGGATCGTTAATTGCACCGGTCCGCAGGGTGATCTGTTGCGCTCCGAAGAACCGCTCGTGAAGCACCTGCTCGCGACGGGCGCGATCAGGCCGGATCCGCTCCGGCTCGGTGTCGACGTCGACGCACAATCGCGCGCGATCCGCGCCGACGGCGTGCCCGACGATCGGATTCACTGCATCGGACCTATGACCCGCGGCGGGTTGTGGGAGGTCGTCGCGGTGCCCGATATCCGCGTCCAGAGCTGGGATCTCGCGCGGCGCCTGTCGAACGCGCAATGGGTCGGCGGCGAGGGGCTCTGAGCGCCTGATACCTTTGCTTGAGCCCCGGGGCGGGGCAGGCTGCGCCTCAACCACGGCCTGTCGACGCGCGCGCGCACCCGCTATATGTTACCGCGTCGCAACATGATGATTTTCAAGGGAGCCACGGCATGATCGGTCGACGCGAAGTGATGACCGCGCTGGGTCTGTTGGGGTTCGCCCCGCAGGCCGCCGCCGCGATGGCGCGTACCGCCACAGGCAAGACCGAGCCGTTCTCCTGGGAGGCGCTGCAGGCGCGCGCCGCGACGCTCGCCACCAAGCCGTACCAGGCCCCCGCCAAGGTCGCCGCCGCCGCGGCGATCGATTACGACAAGGTCGGCAGCATCCGCTTCCGCGCCGACAAGACGCTCGCCGGCGGCATCCGCCTGTTCCCGCTCGGCCGCTATGCGCCGATGCCGGTCGCGATCAACGTCGTCGAAGGGGGGCAAGCGCAGCGCATCGAGTTCTCGCGCGCGTTGTTCGAGGCCGAAGAAGGCCACGCCGCCGCGCTCGGCATCGCCGGGTTCCGCGCGATGGCGCCGGGCGGCACCAGCGACTGGATGGCGTTCCAGGGCGCCTCCTATTTCCGCACCGCCGGCGCGCAGGATCAATACGGCCTGTCCGCGCGCGGGCTCGCGATCAACACCGGGCTGCCCGGCCGTGAGGAATTCCCCGACTTCACCGAATTCTGGATCGAGCGCACCGGCAACGATGCCTACACGATCTACGCGCTGATGGATGGCGCGAGCGTCACCGGCGCGTACCGCATCCAGTCGCGGCACGTCGCTGGCGCGGGAGTCGAGCAGCAGGTCTCGTCCGTGCTCAACGTGCGCCGCGACATCGAACGGCTCGGCATCGCGCCTGCTACCAGCATGTTCTGGTACGGCGAAGGCAATCGCGCCGCAGCGGTCGACTGGCGTCCCGAGATCCACGATTCGGACGGTCTTGCGCTGCTCACCGGCGCTGGCGAGCGTATCTGGCGGCCGCTCAACAATCCGCCGCACGATACGCTGGACAGTTTCGCGGACCAGGCACCGAAGGGGTTCGGGCTGATCCAGCGCGACCGCAATTTCGATCATTATCAGGACGACGGCGCGTTCTACGATCGTCGCCCGAACCTGTGGGTCCAGCCGCAGGGCGATTGGGGCAAGGGTGCGGTGATGCTCTACGCGTTCCCGACCAACAGCGAAACGGTCGACAACGTCGTCTCGTTCTGGACCCCCGCCGCGCCCGCCAAGGCCGGGCAACGACTGCAATTCGATTATACCTTGTCCTGGAAATCAGCCGATCCGACCGCTGTCGCCACCACTGCGCATGTCGTCGATTGCTGGCAGGGCGTCGCGGGCAGGCCAGGCGCGGAGCCGGTCAAGGGTGCACGCAAACTGGTCGTGGATTTCGTTGGAACCGGTCTCGCCGGTCTCGATCGGCAGAGCGGGGTGACGGCGAAGATCGACGTCGTCCGTGGGAAGGTGCTCGCCAACGCGGCCTATCCGGTGGTCGGCCAGAAGAACCGCTGGCGCGTCACCGCCGACGTGGCCCCCGATGCGCAAGGACCCGCCGACGTCAGGCTGTTCCTCACGCGGGGCGGTCGTGCGCTCAGCGAAACCGTCCTTACGCCGATCTTCTGATGACCGTGCTTCCCGCCGTGATGCCCTCCATGATGCCGAGCGAAACGCCGATCGAGATGCTCCCGCAGCGTTTCGACGGGCCGCCGCCGCCCTGGTCCGCACCCGAGCCTGGGCCGGGGATGGTCGTGTCGTCGGACGACATGCTCGCGCGCCGGATCATCCTCGTGCTGATGACCGGGCTGCTCGCGACCGCGGCGTCGTCGGCGGTGCAGGAATCGCTGCTCGCGGATGGGCTGAGCTTCTGGGATGTGGCGTTGCTGGCGCTGTTCTTCCCGCTGTTTGCGTGGATTTCGTTCGGATTCATGAACGCCGCGATCGGCTTCGTGCTGTTGATGACCGGCGGCCATCCGGGGTTCGTCCCGACCCCGCGACAATCGGAACCACTCGAAGGGCGCACGGCGATCTTGATGCCGGTCCACAATGAGGACATCGATGCGGTGTTCGAGCGGATCGCCTGGATGGCGCGCGCTATCGCCGCCGGTGGCGTCGCCGACCGGTTCGACATCTTCATCCTGAGCGACTCGGGCGAAGCGGCGGAGGCGGCCGAGGTCGCGGCGTGGGAGCGCCTCGCGCCGACGCTCGACTGCGCGCTCTATTACCGTCGCCGGACCGTCAACGTCGGCCGCAAGCCGGGCAACGTCGCGGAATGGATCCGGCGGTTCGGCGGCGGTTACCGCTATATGCTGATGCTCGACGCGGACAGTTTGATGGGCGGCAACACGATCATCGGCATGGCGCAAGTGCTTGAACGGCGGCCCGCAGTAGCGCTGCTTCAGACCGTGCCGGCGGTGATCAACGGCGTTACCCTGTTCCAGCGCTGGATGCAGTTCGCCAGCCGTCTCTACGGCCCGATCTCGACCGCCGGTCTCGTCTGGTGGTCGGGTTCGGAGGCGACCTTCTGGGGGCATAACGCGCTGATCCGGATCGAGGCGTTCGCGTCGAGTTGCGGGCTACCGGACTTGCCAGGGCGCGCGCCGTTCGGGGGCGTCATCATGAGCCACGACATGGTCGAGGCAGCGTTGCTGCGGCGGCGCGGCTGGCGCGTACACATGCTGATGACCGAGGAGACGTTCGAGGAATATCCGCCGACGCTGATCGACGCGGCCGTGCGCGACCGGCGCTGGGCGCAGGGCAATATCCAGCATCTCAGCCTGCTGACGTCGTCGGGGTTCCACTGGGTCAGCCGGCTGCAACTGCTGATGGGCGCGTCGGCGTTCATCACGTCGCCGGTGTGGCTGCTGATGATCGCGACGAGCGTGGTGCAGGCGCTGATCGGCGAGCGCAACATCGTCGAGGCGCAGACCTCGCTTCAGGTGCTGTTCGTCACGCTGTTGCTGCTGTTCGGGCCGAAGCTGTTGAGCGTGATCTGGGCGTTCTCGAATGCGGAGCGTCGCGAGGGGTTCGGTGGGCGACGTGGGATCGTGCGGTCGGTGCTGGTCGATGTGCCGTTCTCGATGCTGTCCGCGCCGGTGATCGCGTTGACGCAGACGATCGATCTGGCGGGGATACTGATGGGCCGGAAGTCGGGCTGGGCGCCGCAGAACCGCGATGCGCATGAGTTGTCGCTGGCGGACGTTATGCCGCGGTATCGCTGGCATGTCGGGGTGGGCGTGGCGTTGTTGCTGGTGACGCCGTTCGCGCCGGTCACTGCGGCCTGGCTCGCGCCGGTGACTCTGGGGCTGTTGCTCAGTCCGTTTTTGACGATGCTGACGGCGAGCGAGAAGGCGGGGCGGTGGGCGCTGTCGCACGGCATGTTCGTCGAGCCGGGCGAGCATGTCTCGGTGCTCTCGCGGCCGTCGCTGCCGGCGCATTCTAACTAGCCTCCGTCATCCTGACGAAAGTCAGGATCCAGGGTAACTAAGCGTCACCCGTCTTGGCTCTGGATCCTGACTTTCGTCAGGATGACGGCGGGTTACGCCCGGTGCCCGCTCAACTCCGCGCCCGCATCCACCGCGAATCGGCGGTTCCAGATCGTCGCCGACGCGGACACCGCGGTCACCACCAGGAACGCCAGCGTGAAGTCCGCCAGTGCCGGCCTAGTCGCGCCGGTGCCGAGCATGCCGACATGCAGCGACGCCGCGCCGACGCAGATGCCGAGCGAGAGCATGAGCTGCTGGAACGTCGCGTAGAAGCTGGTCGCGCTGCTCATCCGCGACGACGGGATCTCGTCATACGCGATCGTGTTGTACGCCGAGAACTGGAACGACATGAAGAACCCCGAGATCATCAGCACGCCGAAGATCACCGGGATCGGCCAGTCGGGGCGAAACAGCCCGGCGACTGCGTAGCCCGAACTCGCGCAGAGTCCGCCGACGATCAGGCTGTTGCGGAACCCGAAGCGCCGGAGCACGCGCGGGGCGAGGCTCTTCATCATCAGCGAGCCGATCGCCCCGGCAATCGTGATCGCGCCGCTCGCCGCCGCGGTCATCCCGAAACCCAATTGGAGCATCATCGGCAGCAGGAACGGCTGCGCGCCTTGCGTGATGCGGGTCAGCGATCCGCCGATCACCGACAGGCGGAAGGTCGGGATCCGCATCAACGACAGGTCCAGGATCGGATCGCTGCGGTGCTTGGCATGGCGGATATAGAACCCGCCTGCGATCAGCCCGGCGACGATCAGCACGACCGCACGCGACAGTTCGCCGGTGCGGCTGGTCATCTCGAACCCGAACAACAGGCAGCCCAGCGACACGCCCGACAGGATGAAGCCAGGTATGTCGAAGCGCGCCGGCTTGTCCTCGCGCACCTCGCCGATGAAGCGTGTCACCAGGATTACGCCGAGCAGGCCGATCGGCACGTTGAGGTAGAAGATCCAGCGCCAGTCGAGATAGGTGACGATCGCGCCGCCGACCGGTGGCCCCAGGATCGGGCCGATCAATGCGGGCATAATGAGCCACGACATCGCCTGGACCATGTCCTCCTTGGCGACGCTGCGGAGCAGGACGAGGCGGCCGATCGGGATCATCATCGCGCCGCCGAGCCCTTGCAGGAAGCGGGCGGTCATCATGAAGGGCAGGCTGGTCGCCTGGCCGCACAGCATCGACCCGCCGACGAAAATGAGGATCGCCGCGCGGAAAATGGTTCGCGAGCCGAACCGGTCCGCGAGGCGTCCGCTGGCAGGAATGAAGATCGCGAGCGCCAGCAGGTACGACGTCAGTGCCGAACTCATGCTGGTCGCGGGGACGCCGAAATCGCGCGCCATCGTCGGTAGCGCGGTGGCGAGCACGGTCGAGTCCATCTGCTCCATGAACAGCGCGCAGGCGATGATCAGCGCGGTGACGCGGTAGTTGCTCGGCGTGTGCGGCAGCGCGTTTGGGTCCTTGGCGACGCGCGCGATGGTGTCGGCAGCTGGCATGATGCCGTCGCGGATCTCGCTGTTGATCGACGCCAGCCCACGGCGACGCAGCCTCATGCCTGCCACCCCCCGCCGAGCGCCTTAAAGACGTCGACTTGGCGATCGACCAGCAGCGCGTCCGATGCCGCGAGGTTCGCCTGCGCGGTGGTCAGCGCGGCCTGCGCGGTCAGCAGCGAGAGGAAGTCGGTGCGGCCGAACCGGTAGAGCGTGCCGGCCTGGTCCGCGGCGCGCGCGGCGCTGGATTGCGCGCGTCGGAGCGCTGCGTTGCGGTCGTCTTCGCGGGCATAGGCGGACAGTGCGGTCTCGGTCTGGCGGAGCGCCTCGAGTGTAGTCGAATCGAACTGCGCGAGCGCCTGGTCCGCGGTGGCGCCGGCCTGGGCGATCTGCGCGCGGATGACCGGGCGGTTGGGGAAGCTCCAGCTGATCAGCGGCCCAAGCCCGAGATGGAATGCGTTGGTCGAGCCGAGTGACGAGACGGGGCCGGTGAACCCGGCCGAGCCGCCGAGGCTGACCTGCGGATAGAGGTTGGCGGTCGCCACGCCGATCCGCGCAGTGGCGGCGGCGAGCGAGCGTTCTGCCTGGCGGATATCGGGGCGGCGCAGGATCAACGCGGTCCCGTCGCCGATCGGCAGTGGGCGGGTGAGCGCGGGTGGCTTCGCACAGGTCGCGACGTCCTTGGGATAGTCGGCGGGCGTGCGGCCCATCAGCGTCGCCAACCGGTACAGCGCGGCGGTGCGTGTCGCGACCTGCGACGGGATTAGCGCCTCGCTCTGGTCGACTGCGGTCCTCGCGCGCGTCACGTCGAACGCAGTGCCGCGGCCGCCGCGTTGCAGGCGCTGCGTCACGTTGAGCGTCTGGCGTTGTAGCGCGAGGATGCGGTTGTTCGCGGCCAGCACCGAGTTCGCGGTGCAGGCGGTGGCGTAGCTGCGCGCGGTCTCCGCGGCGACGGTCACGCGGACGTTGTCGCGCGCGGCGGCTACCGCTTCGGCATCGCCTTGGGCCGCCTCGATCGCGCGGCGGATGCGGCCCGACAGGTCGAGCGGATAGGCTAGCGTGATACCGAGGTTGTAGTCGAGCGTGCCGGGCAGGTTGCCGCCGGTCGTGTACGGGCGGTCGAGCGAGGTGCCGCCGCCGAGGACGGTCGACAGCGTGCGGCCAGCGGCGACTTCGGCGACGATTGCGTCGGCGCGGCGCAGGTTGGCGTCGGCGGCGCGGAGGTCGGTGTTGGCGGCGAGCGCTTCGGTGACGAACGCGTCGAGGCGGGCGTCGCCGTAGAGTTGCCACCAATGGTCGGGGAGCGGGGTGTCGACGAACGCCTTCTCGTGGCCGCTGTCGAATGCGCCCTGGGCGGAGGGGCGGTTGACGACTGCGGCTTCGGGGAGCGCGTAATTCGGGCCGGCGGTCGTGCACGCGGCGAGAGCGAGCGCGAGGATACTTGCGGCGATACCGCGGCGACCTGTGCGCCCTATTGGCCCCACACCGTCATCCTGACGAAAGTCAGGATCCAGAGCCACGCAGGACATCGCTTGTAACCCTGGATCCTGACTTTCGTCAGGATGACGGCGGGGGGTGGGTCGGATGGAGGCGACCATCATGCCGTCGTCCCCGGCGCGAGACGCGGTTGTACCGTCACCGTCGCGGTGCGGCCCACGATCAGCTGCACCCCCTTCGGCACTTGTGTCAGCTTCACCCGCACCGGGATACGCTGCGCGAGGCGCACCCAATTGAAGGTCGGGTTCACGTTCGGGAGCAGGTTCGTCGTGTTGGTCCGCTCGCTGTCGTTGATCCCCGCGGCGATGCTGTCGACGCGGCCGTGCAGCGCCTGCGGTTCGCCCATCAGGTGGACGATCACCGGATCGCCGAGATGGATGCTGCCAAGCTTGGTTTCCTCGAAATAGCCTTCGACGCGGAGCGAGTCGGTGTCGACCAGCGCCATCGCCTGCGTTCCCGCCGCGATATAGTCGCCGGGGTGGAGATCGAGGTTGGTGACGATGCCGTGCACCGTCGCGCGTACCGTCGTCCGCGCGAGGTTGAGCGCCGCGGTGGAGCGTGCGCTCTGCGCCTGCGCGAGTGCGGCGGACGCTGTGGCGACGCGCGCGACGTTCTGCTCGTGCGTCTCCTTCGCCACCAGATCGCCGAGGGCGAGATCGCGCTGTGCCTCGCGCTTCGCCTGCAATAGCGTCGCACGCGCGCTCGCGATCGAGGCGTCGGACTGCGCCAGCGTCAGCTGGAAGCGGGGGCGATCGACCACGAACAGGATATCGCCGGGCTTCACCGCCTGGTTGTCGTGCACCGCGACCTGCGTGACCAAACCCGCGACGTCGGGCGTCACGCGGACGATGTCGGCGCGGATCTTCCCGTCGCGCGTCCACGGATCGGTCTCGTAGTGCTTCCACAGCCAGATCCCGACGAGCACCGCCAGCAGGACGATCACCAGCGTGACGGCGGAACGGCCGAGCGGCGCGAGCAGCGATTTGAAACGGGCAGCGGTCATGCGGAAGGTCCGGTGAGCAGGGCGAGCAGCCCGAGGATGAGGATGAACAGCGCGAGATCGACGAGCGGGCGATAGGTCACCACGCGGTAGAAACCGGCGAAGGCGAGCAACCGCGTCGCCAGTCCGGTGAGCAGGACGGCGGCGACAGCGAGCAGCAGGATGCTCGGCAGGAAGACGCCGCCGATCGAGATTTCGCCGGTCATGGGGTTGCTCCGTACGCGGGCGCCTGGGGGAACAGGTTGCGCCGGAGCGAGGTCAAAGCCAAGACGCCGGTGCGGCGGCGGTCCGACATGCCGGCGGGCGTGCTGGTCGCGAACCCGGCCATCGCCGTGTCGATCCCGGCGAGCAAATCGGGCTCGGGCGGGGCCGGCCTGTCGGGGCGCAACGCGCGGTAATGCCTGCCGACTCCGCGCAGCACCGGGGTGATCGCCGCAGCCTCGCCGGGCGTGCCGTCGAGCCGCAACTGCTTGAGTTCGCCGACCGCGACGCCGACGCGCAGATCGGTCAGCGCGTCGAGCAACGGTTTGCCCGGGTCCTCGCCCTGCGCTGCGAGCCGTGGTGCCAGCAGCCCGATCCGGTCGAGCATCCGCGCGATCCAGCCGGCGGCGTCGGGGCGGCCGGGCGAGTCGCTCCGCGTCGCGAGTTCGCGCCAGCCCGCGCGGATCAATCGCCGTGCGCTGGTATCCGCGCCGATCGTCTGGAACAGCCCGACCGTGACGACCGCGAACAGCGTGCCGACCAGCTGCGCGATGCCGCCGTTGATGAACGCGCTGAAATCGCTGCCGAAGCGGTCGTTCAGCCCGACCGTGTTCAACCCGCCGAGCAGCGCGCCGAGCGTGACCAGGAGGGTCGCGGGGCGCGCGAGGTACATCCCGCCGATCAGCATCGGGGGCGCGAGGACCGCCATCAGCGTCACGAAATCGGTGACCCGCGGCAGGATCGCGAAGGCATAGACCGCGGAGATGACGAGGCCGATGATCGTGCCGTAGAAGAACGCCATGATCGACGGCGCGGGATCGTCGCTGTTGCCGAACAGCGCGCAGCACACGCCTGCGATCAGCACCGCACCCGCGCCATCCGCCCAGCCGGTGCCGATCCAGAAGATGCAGCCGAGCAGGATGGTGGCGATCGTGCCGAGCGCCGCCCGGAGTGCGATGCCGCGGTCGCGGTGGAGCGGGCGCTTCGTCGTGCGCGCCAGCAGCCGGGTGACGGCGGGCGTGACGGGCGTACGCGACGGCGAACGCATCTGGTCGCGCAGGTCGCGCGCGTTGCGATGCGCGTCGATCAACTCGGCCAGCCGGGCGAGCAGGCTGAGCCGCAACGCGTCGCGCCAGATCAGCGTGTCGCCGACCGGCGGCTCGAGCGCCCTGGCACGGGCGATCAGCGCGTCGGCGGTCTCGCCGCGCTCGGCGAGTGGCAGCGGGTCGCGCAGCCAGTCGCGGACGTCCTCGATCAGCGCGATCGCTTCGGGGCGGGGGGCGTCGGCACCGCGTCGCAGCTCGACGATCCGGTCGTCGACCGCGCTCGCCAGCGGGAGCAGCATCGACAGCTCGGCCTGAAGCGCGCGGAGTGTCCTGACCCGCGGCAACAGGCGGGCGGTATCGAACGGCAGATGGATGGAGAGCTGATGCAGTTCGTTGATGTCGAGCGCGAGCCGGCGGCGGTCGCGGCTGAGGGCCGCATCGGACTCGCCCGCGAGCGAATCGCGTGACCAGCGCTCGGCATCGCCGAGGATCGCGTCGATCCGTCCGAGCAGCACCGCGGTCACGGTCTGCGGAAAGACGAAGCCGTGGATCAGGCTGCCGCAGAGGATCCCGATCGTGATCTCCTGGACCCGCAACGCCGCCGTCGTGAACACCGCGCCGGGCGCCTCGACCGACGGGAAGCCGATGATGCTCGCGGTATAGCCTGCCAGCAGGAACAGGTACGCGCGGGGGGTGCGGTCGAGCAGCGAGATGTAGAGGCACAGGCCGAGCCACAGTGCGAGGCCGAGCGACAGGAGTTCGGGTGCGTTGACCAGATTGGGCACCAGCACCACCGCCGCGACTGCGCCCAGCACGGTTCCGGCGACGCGGAACACCGCCTTCGACAGTACTGCACCCGCCAGCGGCTGCGCGACGATGTACGACGTCGTGACCGCCCAATAGGGTCGCGTCAGGCCGATCCGGAGCGCGATGTAATAGGCCAGCATCGCCGCGACGAAGCATTTGACCGTGAACAGCGCCTCCGTGCTGCCGAACCGCGAGAGCATCATCGCGCGCGATCCGCCTGAAAGCGCGCGCCGAGCTGTTCGGCGACGCGCAGCGCGGTGGCGAGGTCGTCATCGGACACGCCGTCGAGCATCGCGTGGCGCAAGGTCGCAAACTTCGACTCTATCGTGGTGACGAGCGTCCGGCCGCGGTCGGTGAGGCGGATGCGACTGACTCGCGCGTCGTCAGGGTCGCGGTGGCGTTCGACCAGTCCGGCGGCGGTCATCTGGTCGATCGAGCGGACCAGCGAGGCCTGCGTCACGTCGAGTTCGCTCGCGAGATCGGTCTGGCGGACGTCGTCGCCGAGCCGCCCGACCTGGACCAGCGCCCAGCCGGTGGAAGCCGAGACGCACATGTCGCTGAGCGCACGATCCGCCGCCTGCCGCCAGAGACGCGCGAGCGGCATCAGCGTGCGAGCATAGGAGGATTCGAGACGGGCGCGGGCAGAAGTCATTAGCGTGCTAAGTAATGACGTTTGCCGATGCTGCAATGCGGAATTCGCGACCGGAAGGAAAAAACGTGGTGGCGCGCGGGGTTACACGACCAAATCCGTCATCCTGACGAAAGTCAGGATCCAGAGTTACACAGGATATCGCTCGTTACCCTGGATCCTGACTTTCGTCAGGATGACGGAGTTTAGTTCAACAGTGCGACAATCTCTGCGGCGATCTCTGCCGGCAATCGCGACGCGCCGGCCTCAACCGTCGACACCGTCGCCCAGCGCCCGAGCAACCCGGCCCGCGCCATCGCCGCGTAGTTGGTCCGGACGCGGTCCTGCAGTCCGGTATCCGCTTCGTACGCATCGAACGCATCGTCGGTGTACGACCGTTTGCGCTTCTTCAGGATCAGCCCGCGAGCGATCGCGGCGGGGGTGTCGAGATAGACCGACAGATCGGGCGTCGGCAGCGCGAACGATCCCGTCTCGAGATCGGCGATCCACGTCATCATCGCGTCCGCTTCGTGCGCCGGCACCTGCGCCGCTTGGTACGCCATGTTCGAGGCGATGTAGCGATCGAACACGACGACGTCGTTCGCCGCCATCGTCGCGAGCAGGTGATCGCGCGATTCCATCCGGTCGAGCGCGTAGAGCACCGCCGCTGCCTTGGGCGAGGTGCCGCGCGGCAAATTGCCCGCGAGCATTGCACCGAGCGCCCAGCCACCGACCGTCTCGGTATAGCGCGGGAACGACACGACCTCGGCGGTGCGGCCGGCGGCGCGCAACTGCCCGACCACCAATGCCGAAGCGGTGGCCTTGCCCGCGCCGTCGGCGCCTTCGATCGCGAGGAGAAAACTCATAGGCGGGCCCTAGCAAGCCTTACCGACTCACCAAAGCCTGCAAATCGATCAGCCCGCGCAACAGCGACGTGCCGCCCGGCGAGGCGATGTAGCGCGGCGTCCAGTTCGGCCTGAACTTCTCCTTGTATGCGCGCAGGCCCGCGAACCCGTAGAATCGCTCGCCGTGGCGGAACAGGAACGCCGCCACCTTCGACCAGGTCGGCGACAGCCGCCGCGCCTCGATCCCCGACAGCGGCGCCATCCCGAGCGAGAAATTGCGATAGCCATGCTCGTGGCCCCACAGCATCAGCCGGGTGAACAGGAAGTCCATGCCCCCCTGCGGCATGTCCTCTGCGTGACGCATCAGGTCGACCGACAATTCATGGCCGTTCGGGGTCGCCCAGATATTGGCGAAGGCGACGATCCGCCCCTCGATCCGCACCACCGCGCAATCGAACGTCGTCAGGTAGCCGGGTTCGAACCGGCCGACGCTGAAGCTCTTCTCGGCATGATCCTTGTCGGCCAGCCACCAGTCCGAGATCGCCTGCAATTCGGGCAGGATCGCGGGCATGTCAGCGGCCCGCACGACCGCGAACTCGGCGCCGGCGCGCTCGGCGACCCGGCTTGCCTTGCGCACGCTGCGCATATCGGGGGTCTCGAGCGTGAAGCCGCCGAGTTCGACGGTCGCCTCCTCACCGTACTTGACGAGCTTCAGCCCCATCTCGATCGCGATCGGGACGATGCGCAGGCCGATCTGGTACAGCAGCAGTCGCCCTTGCGCGGCATCGGCCCGCGCGCGGATCGCCCAGAGCAGTTCAGACCACGCCTCGGCCGGGCCGACGGGATCGCCGATCACGATCCAGCTCGCGCCCTTGACCTGGTACATCAGGAACGCGTCGCGGCTGTCCGACACCAGGAAGCGCTTGTCGCCGGTGAAGGCGAGCATCGCGTCGGTCCGGTCGGCATGCGCCAGCGCGGCCTCCGCCACGTCGTCGGGCAGCACGTCGTGGACGAGCGGCACGGGGGCCGCCGCGAACAGCCGCCAGATCGCCGCACCGATCAGCAGCAGTCCGACCGCAAGGCTGGTGCGCAGGAACCGCGAGGCGTTAGCGTTGGTCTCGAACTCCCACCACAGATTGCTCGAATAGCCGACGCGGTGGTATGCGAAGAACCCGATCAGCACCGACAGGCCGATCGCCGCGCCGACCCCGACCAGCCATTCGGGCGACAACGGCTCCGCGGTCAGCCGCGTCCGCCGGTAGAACGCGCCGCGCGTCCATTGCAGTGCGGCGGCGGTCAGCAACAGGACGGTCGCCTCCTCGTAATCGAAGCCCTTGGCGATCGACAGCAGCGCGCCAGCGATGAGCAGCGTCCGCGCCGCCCAGAAGGCACCGTCGAGCCGGCGGTAGAGCCCGAGCGCCACGAACAGCAGCATGACGCCGACGAGGCTGGCCGCGACATGCGCCATCTCGCTGATCGGCAACGGCAGGATCGTCGCCAGCGCGTTCATCCGGCCGGGCGCGGCGGGCAGCGCACCCGAGACCAGCAGCATCGCGCCGCTCATGAAGACGAGCACGCCGAGCAGCAACGGCGCCAACGGCAGCGCGATCGTCAGCGGATCGGTGCCGCGGCCTTCCTGATCCGGCGCGCGCGCCCGCTTGCGCCATTGCCGGCCTTCGTGGAACGCGAGCAGCACCGCCGCCAGGATCAGCGGCGCGACGTAATAGATGATCCGATAGGCGAGCAGCGCGGCGAGGATGGTCGCGTTGTTCTGCGGCATCGTCGCGATGATCACCGCCTCGAACACGCCAAGCCCGCCCGGCACATGGCTGATCAGCGCGACGACGATCGCCACCGCATAGCCGAGGAACAGCACCGGATAGAGGTCCGGGGACGCGTTCGGGAGCAGCACGAACAGCGCTGCGCTCGCCGCTGCGAGATCGACCGTCGACACCAGCAGCAGCGCGAGCGCCTGGCGCGCGTCGGGCAGGGGGAGCCGCCAGCCCAGCAGCCCGATCGAACCGCCCTGGCGATAGCGCAGGACGATCGCCAGCATCGCCAGCGGGATGCCGATCCCGATCGCACGCTCCAGCAGTGGCGGCAGCGTCCAGTGGACGATCGGCAGCATTCCCGGATGGATCGCCATCGACAGGCACGCGACGCTGATCACCCCCGCCCAGAACGTCACCCCGGCGATTAGGACGACGCGCGCGACCCCCGCCTCGTCCAGCCCGGCGCGGCTGTAGACGCGATAGCGCGCCGATCCGCCGGTCAGCATCGCGAGCCCGAGATTGTGGCTGATCGTGTAGCTGGTGAACGACGCGACGGCGGCGGTCCGCCAGGGTAGCGGATGACCGATCACTCTGAGTGCGATCGTGTCGTAGAAGGTCAGCGCGATGTAGCTGACGACAGTCAGGCCGATCGACGCCGACAGCGCGGGCCAGCCGAGCGCGGCGAACGCCGTACGCACCTCGGACAGGCGGATTTCCGCGGTCAGCTTGTGGATCGCCGCGAAGCCGAGCACCGCGACGAGCAGCACCGCGAGCGCGATCAGCATGCCGCGGCGATGCGCGATCCAGTCGCGGATCCGGACGAGCGTGGGTCGCGTCGTCATGACCTGCGCAAACCGTGTTTCCGAACCCGAGTCCCGCTACGAGGCGGACGTGTCTGTTCCCCGGCCCCGATAGTGTCCGGCATTGGCAAGCTCATCGACGACCCCTCAGCGCGCGAACACGAACCGCGCGAGGACATCGTAGAGCGCATCGGCGTCGCGGTGAAGCGGATGTCCGCCGGGCAACGCCACGTTTTGCACATTGGGCTGTGTCAGCAAGGGGCACAGGCTGCCGGTTTCCTCCTGGCCATGCACGCACAGCAGCGGCACCCAGGTCAATCGCCGTGCGGTCGGCAGGGCATCGATCGTCGGCGTCCAGAGATCGAAGATCTCGCTCGGCGAGGCGCGGAACTGGACGTTGTCCTCGGGCACGATCAGCGCCACCCGCACGATTTTCGCGCGCAGGTCGGCGGGCAGGTCGATCAGCCCGACGTGCAGCATGTCCGCGCCGAACGACTGGCCGATCAGCACGACCTTGTCGGTCTGGCCCAGCCGCAACGCGCGGCGTTCGGCATCCGCGATCAATCGCGTGATGTCGGCGGGTGTCCGGGTCTTGCGCAGATACGTCAGCGTGTTGACCGCGACTACCGGCACGCCGTTTGCCGCCAGTCGCTGTGCGATTTCTGGCGCCATGCCGATCCTGTAGCCGACATCGCTGGTCAGCAGCACCGCGGCGAACGGGCGCTTAGCAGTGGTGGGGGACGCATTGGTCGCGGGGACGTCCGTGAACACCGGGCCGCCGAAATAGCCCAGCCAGCCCATGAACCCCGTCGCGATCATCGCCAGGACCACGAGTCCGATCAGAGCACGCCGAAGACCCGTCATCATCGCTGCCCTACCAAGGACGGGATGATCGCGAGATGGAGCAGCCGTGACGATTCCGTCACGTCGCGCCTGACGACCGCCGCGGGTGGACCGGCCGGCGAAGCGGGCGCGGTTCAGGCCGGATCGTGCGCAAGCTGCTCGTGGTGACGGATGACCTCGTCGATGATGAAGCGCAGAAACTTTTCCGAGAATTCCGGATCGAGCTGCGCCTCCGACGCGAGATGCCGCAACCGCGCGATCTGGCGCTCCTCGCGGCCGGGATCGGCGGCGGGCAGGCCGTGGGTCGCCTTGTGCCGGCCCACCGCCTGCGTCACCTTGAACCGCTCGGCGAGCATGTGGATGAGGGCCGCATCGATATTGTCGATGCTCTGGCGATATCCGGTCAACAGGTCGTCAGCCACCTAAAACACCCTTTCGTTGGTTCGGCGCGCCTTTTGGGAGGATACGGCCGGATCGGCAAGATGTCCGCGGGGCAAGACGTGGTGGGCCGGGGTGAGCCGAGGGTCGGCAAGGGTTGCTTTGCAGGGGCATAGGCGGCAGAGGCTCGGGGAGATGAGCGCCACCGTCCACCGCCTCGAAACCGTACGTCCCAATCCCGAGTCCCAGCCGTCGCTGGACCCGATGGTCAAACTCGTCACCGGCGACATGGACCAGGTCAATGCGGTGATCCGCGGCCGGATGCAGTCGGAAATCCCGCTGATCCCCGAACTCGCGGGTCATCTGATCGCCGGCGGCGGCAAGCGGATGCGGCCGATGCTGACGCTCGCGAGCGCGCAGCTGATCGGCTATGCGGGGACGCAGCATCACCTGCTCGCCGCCGCGGTCGAGTTCATCCACACTGCGACGCTGCTGCACGACGACGTCGTCGACGGCTCGGACCTGCGCCGCGGCAAGCGCACCGCCAACATCATCTGGGGTAACCCGGCCAGCGTGCTGGTCGGCGATTTCCTGTTCAGCCGCAGCTTCGAACTGATGGTCGAGGCCGGCAGCCTCAAGGCGCTCAAGATCCTATCGTCGACCAGCGCGGTGATCGCCGAGGGCGAGGTCAATCAGTTGACCGCCGCGCGCCGCGTCGATCTCGGCGAGGAGCGCTATCTCGACATCATCGGCGCCAAGACCGCGGCGCTGTTCGCGGCCGCGTGCCGGATTTCGGCGGTGGTCGCCGAGCGCCCCGAGGCGGAAGAGGCTGCGCTCGACGCGTATGGCCGTAACCTGGGCATCGCGTTCCAACTGGTCGACGACGCGATCGACTATGTCTCGGACGCCGACACGATGGGCAAGGACGCGGGTGACGACTTCCGCGAGGGGAAGATGACGCTCCCGGTGATCCTCGCCTATGCACGTGGCTCGGCCGAGGACCGTGCGTTCTGGAAGGATGCGGTCGAAGGCCGCCGCGACAGCGACGCCGATCTCCAGCATGCGATCCGCCTGATCCGCTCGACCCGTGCGATCGACGATACGTTTGCCAGGGCACGGCATTATGGCCAGCGCGCGATCGATTCGATCGGTGGCTTTGCGAACGGTGCCGCCAAGGACGCGATGATCGAGGCGGTCGAGTTCGCGGTCGCTCGCGCGTACTAGACCCTTCCGTTCGCCCTGAGCGAAGTCGAAGGGTCTGACCAAAGCGCAGGTGCTTCGACTTCGCTCAGCACGAACGGCGTTTGTCGGGACACAAAAACGGCGGCCGATCGCTCGGCCGCCGTCGTCGTTTCTAGCGTCGGCTGAAGCTCAGCGGCACTTCACGTTGCCGCGGTCGACCGAGCGGCCGAGCAGTGCGCCACCACCGGCACCCGCCAGCGTGCCGAGCGTGCCGCCACCGATCAGGTTCGCCAGCACGCCACCGCCGAGCGCACCGATCACCAGCCCGGTCGAACCGTCGTTGCGCTTGCAATAGGCGCGACCGTCGCGACCACGATAGATCCGGTCGTTGCGGCCGAGGCGGCGCTCGCGGTACTTGCCGTCCTGATAGCTGCGCGACGGATCCCAGTTGCGGTCGTCTCCACGCCAGTTGCGATCGTTACCGCGGCGGTCGTTGTTGAAACGGCGATCGTCACGATCGCGACGGTCGTTGTTGTCGCGGCGATCGTCGTAACGCTGCGCGGTCGCGGCGGTCGGCAGCATGGCCGGCGCTGCGACGGCGACCGACATCAACGCTGCGATAAGATGCTTCTTCATGAACTTTGCTCCTGATGCGTGACAGAGTAACCCGTGCGGCACCGGAAAGTTCAAACAGCTAGGTTTGGAATCCCAAGTTCAGACGCCGAAGTTCGAACGGCGAAATTCAAACAGTCGCCGAGTCCGCCATCGAACAGTCGTGGCCGTTGCCTGTTTCGACCTGCAACGTCGCGTGGCCGATGCCGAATTTATCATGGAGCATCGTCCTGGCGTCGCTGAGGAACCGGTCGCCGGGGTGGCCGGCGGGCATCACCAGGTGCGCGGTTAGGACGGGTTCGGTGGTGCTCATCGGCCAGATGTGGAGATCGTGGATCTCGGTGACGCCGGGCAGGCTGCACAACGCCTCGTCGACATGGTCGAACTCGATCCCACGGGGGACGGCGGACAGCGACATTTCGACGGTCTCGCGGAGCAGGCCCCAGGTCTGCCAGAAGATCAGGATCGCGATGACGATGCTGACCGCAGGGTCGATCCAGGTGAGGCCGGTGCGCCAGATCACGAAGCCGGCGATCACCACGCCCGCCGACACCAGCGCGTCGGCGGCCATGTGGAGGTACGCGCCGCGGATGTTGACGTCGCCCTTGCGGCCGCGTGCGAACATCCACGCGGTGAACGCGTTGACGGCGATGCCGATGCCCGCGACCATCGATACGGTAAGGCCGGCGGTGGGGGCGGGATCGGAGAAGCGCTGCGACGCCTCCAGCACGATCGCGCCGAGCGCGACCAGCAACAGCAATGCGTTGGCCAGCGCGGCGAGGATCGTCGAGCCTTTCAGCCCGTAGGTGTAGCGCTTGGTCGGTGCGGTGCGCGCGAGCATCGTGCCGCCCCAGGCGACGACGAGGCCGAGCACGTCGCACAGATTGTGGGCCGCGTCGGCGAGCAGCGCGACCGAGTCGATGCGCAGGCCGACAAGGGCTTCGACGACGACGAAGACGATGTTGAGACCGATGCCGATCGCGAACGCGCGGTCGAACGAGGCGGGGGCGTGGCTGTGGCCGCCGTGGCCGTGGCCGCCGCCGCCGTGCGAGTGACCATGCGAATGGTCATGTCCGTGATGATGTCCGCCCAACGCTCGGCACTCCGCTAAATCCGGCCGCCGCCTAGCATCGACGTATCGTGAGATACTAGGACGCGGGATCAAGAACCTACGCTCTGGCTATTCCCGTGTCGTCATCCCAGCGAACGCTGGGATCCAGAGCCGCGAACCGCAACATTCTTGGCTCTGGATCCTGGGTCGAGCCCAGGATGACGGCGTGGACGGGGAGGGGGTTAGCCCTCGTTCGCCAACGCCTTCAACCGGTACAGCGCGTCCAGCGCATCGCGCGGACTCATCGCATCGATATCGAGTTTCGCCAGATCCTCGCGCAACACGTCGCATGCCGCCTCCTCAACCTGCGCCGCCGCAGCGAACAACGGCAGGTCATCCAGCCCGGCGGCCAGCCCACCAGTCTTCGCGCGTCCGGCCTCGAGCTTCGCCAGCACAGCCTTCGCGCGCGCGACCGTCACCGGCGACATCCCCGCCAGCCGCGCGACCGCGAGCCCATAGCTCCGATCCGCCGGGCCGTCGGCGAGTTCGTGGAGCAGCACCAGCTCCCCCTTCCATTCTCGCGCGCGGACATGATGCAACGACAGTGCCTCGCAGCGCTCCGCCAACCGCGTCAGCTCGTGATAATGCGTTGCGAACAGACACCTGCACCGGTTGTCTTCGTGGATCGCCTCGACCACCGCCCAGGCGATCGCGAGGCCGTCATAGGTCGAAGTCCCGCGGCCGACCTCGTCGAGGATCACGAACGACCGGGGCGTCGCCTGTGCGAGGATTGCCGCGGTTTCGACCATCTCGACCATGAACGTCGACCGCCCGCGTGCGAGGTTGTCCGATGCCCCGACGCGGCTGAACAGCCGGTCGACCAGCCCCAGCGTGGCCTTGGTCGCGGGCACGTACGACCCCGCCTGTGCGAGGACTGCGATCAGCGCATTCTGGCGGAGGAAGGTCGATTTACCACCCATGTTCGGGCCGGTGACGAGCCACAGCCGCGACGCCTCCGACAGATTGCAATCGTTGGCGACGAACCGGTCGCCCGACTTCGCGACAGCCGCCTCGACCACCGGATGCCGGCCGCCCTCGATCTCGAAACACGCGTGATCGACCAGCGAAGGCCGCGCCCAGGCGCCTTCCGCTGCACGCTCGGCCAGCCCTGCCGCGACGTCGAGCCGCGCGAGCGCATCCGCGGTCGCCGCAATCGCATCGCGCCCGGCCAGAGCCTGCGCGGTGAGTTCCTCGAGATGCGCTGCCTCCGCCGCCAGTGCATGCGCGCCGGCCTGCGACACCTTCGCCGCGACGTCGTGCAGCGCTGGCGTATTGAACCGGACCACGCCCGCGAGCGTCTGGCGATGCGTGAAGCCGCTCTCGGGCCTCATCAATGGATCCGCGGCCCGCGCGGGGACCTCGACATGATAGCCGAGCACGCCGTTGTGGCGGATCTTCAGCGCGGTGACGCCGGTCGCGGTGCGAAACTCCGTCTCCAGCGCCGCGATCGCCCGCCGCCCGCCAGCGCTGGCATCGCGCAGGTCGTCGAGCACCGCGTCATAGCCTGCCGCGATATAGCCGCCGTCCGATGCCTCGATCGGTGGCGACGGCACCAGCGCGCGCTTGAGCAGGTCGATCAGCGCGCCATGCCCGCGCAATCTGGGCGCGATGTCCCGGAGCAGCACCGGCGGATCGCCGATCCCGTCCATCCGCTCGCCGAGGCTCCAGGCGCCGTCCAGCCCGTCGCGCAATTGCCCCAGATCGCGCGGGCCGCCACGCCCCGCCGCCAGTCGCCCGAGCGCGCGGCCGATGTCGGGCAGCGCGCGCAACGTCGACCGCAACCGCTCGCGCGCCGCCTGGTCGTCATGGAACAGTCGCACTAGGTCGAGCCGCGCATCGATCGCCGCCTTGTCCATCAACGGCGCGCCGAGATCCGCGCCGAGCAACCGCGCGCCGGCGCCGGTCACGGTCCGGTCGACCGCGTCGAGCAGACTGCCTTTGCGCACGCCGCCGGTGGTGCAGGTGAGTTCGAGGCTCTCCCGCGTGGCCGCGTCGATCGCCATCGTCTCCGCTGCGCGACCGATCCGCGGGGGACGGAGAAAGGGCATCGTGCCCTTCGCATTATGCTCCAGATACGCGACCAGGCCTCCTGCCGCGGCGAGCCCTGCGCGGCCGAACTGGCCGAATCCGTCGAGCGTCGCCACGCCGTATACCCGCTTCAGCCGCGCCTCGCCCGCGCCGCTGTCGAAGTCGATCTTCGGTCGCAGCGTGGTAGCCGCCTCCTCGAAGGCGCTAGCCTCCGAAGCCACCACTTCCGCCGCACCGAGCCGCGCGAGTTCCGCCTCGACCGCGTCCCCCGCAACCTCGACGATCTCGAACCGCCCGGTCGACACGTCCGCCGCGGCGATCGCTACCGACCCGCCAGCCTCGCCGATCGCCACGCACCAATTGTCCGAACGCGCGTCGAGAAGCGCCTCCTCGGTCAGCGTCCCCGCGGTCACCACGCGGACGATCGCGCGTGCGACGAGCGCCTTCGATCCGCCGCGCGCCTTCGCCTCCGCCGGGCTCTCGACCTGCTCGGCGATCGCGACGCGGTGGCCGGCTTTGATCAGGCGTTGCAGGTACACCGTCGCCGCATGCACCGGCACGCCGCACATCGGGATCGGCCTGCCCTCATGCTCGCCGCGCGCGGTCAGCGCGATGTCGAGCACGCCGGCTGCGATCCTCGCGTCGTCCATGAACAGTTCGAAGAAATCGCCCATCCGGTAGAACAACAAGCAATCCTGCGCCTCCGCCTTCAAGCCGAGATACTGCGTCATCATGGGGGTAGGGGCGGGGTGCGACATCACGGTGCGGGTAGCGAAAAGCCGCGCCCCATAAAACCCCTCTCCCCTTGGGGAGAGGGAGGGGCCCGCGCGAAGCGTGGGAGGGTGAGGGGGCGTGAGGCCCGGGCGCGCACCCCAACCACCCCTCATCCGGCGCAGGCGCGCCACCTTCTCCCCAAGGGGGAGAAGGAGTTTCTTTCCCCGCACCAGCACCACCCCGGCCTTCGCCGGGGTGGTGCTGGTAGGTGGCGGCCACCCAATAGAGCGAAGTGTCCGGGGTGACGAACGGCGACCACCTGCCTAGAAGGTCCTCCAAACCTAACGACCGCGCGAGGCCCGCCCATGTCCGACGAAACGCTGCAATTCTCCGAACGCGAAGCCTTGCTGTTCCATTCGGAAGGCCGTCCGGGGAAGATCGAGATCATCGCGTCGAAGCCGATGGCGACGCAGCGCGATCTTGCGCTCGCATACTCTCCCGGCGTCGCGGTGCCGGTGCAGGCGATCTACGACGATCCCGCCACCGTCTACGACTACACCGCGAAGGGAAACCTCGTCGCGGTCATCTCGAACGGCACCGCGATCCTCGGCATGGGCAATCTCGGGCCGCTCGCCAGCAAGCCGGTGATGGAAGGCAAGGCGGTCCTCTTCAAGCGCTTCGCCGACGTCGACGCGATCGACATCGAGCTGAAGACCGAGGACGTGAACCGCTTCATCGACGCGGTCGAGCTGATGGAGCCGACGTTCGGCGGCATCAACCTCGAGGA
This sequence comes from Sphingomonas sp. PP-CE-3A-406, assembly GCF_003688625.1. GTDB lineage: Bacteria > Pseudomonadota > Alphaproteobacteria > Sphingomonadales > Sphingomonadaceae > Sphingomonas. The sequence continues at coordinate 890,671 of NZ_RCWY01000002.1, read as the reverse complement.
CATCAAGGCGCCCGAATGCTTCATCATCGAGCAGGCTTTGCGCGAGCGGATGAACATCCCCGTTTTCCATGACGACCAGCACGGCACCGCGATCATCACCGCCGCCGGCCTGATCAACGCGTGCCTGCTCACCGGGCGGAAACTCTCCGAGGTCAAGATCGTCGTCAACGGCGCCGGCGCCGCGGCGATCGCCTGCACCGAACTCGTCAAGGCGATGGGCGTGCGCGGCGACAACGTCATCCTCTGCGACCGGAAAGGCGTGATCTACCAGGGTCGCGAGGGCGTCGACCAGTGGAAGTCGGCGCACGCCGCGGTGACCGAAACGCGCACGCTGACCGAGGCGCTGGTCGGCGCCGACGTGTTCCTGGGGCTCTCCGCGGCGGGCTCGCTGACGCCGGAGATGGTCAAGGACATGGCCCCCGCACCGATCATCTTCGCGATGGCCAATCCCGAGCCGGAAATCCGCCCCGAACTGGCGATGGCCGCGCGCCCCGATGCGATCGTCGCGACCGGGCGCTCGGATTATCCGAACCAGGTCAACAACGTGCTGGGCTTCCCGTTCATCTTCCGCGGGGCATTGGACGTCCGCGCGACCGGCATCAACGACGCGATGAAGATCGCCGCCGCCAACGCGATCGCCGAACTCGCGCGCGAACGCGTGCCGGAGGAGGTCGCCGCGGCATACGGCGTCAGCCACAGCTTCGGCCCCGCGTACATCATCCCCGCGCCGTTCGATCCGCGCCTGATGGAAGTCGTCCCCGTCGCGGTCGCCAAGGCGGCGATGGCCTCGGGCGTCGCCACCAAGCCGATCCTCGACATCGAAGCGTATCGCCATTCTTTGAGAGCACGCCTCAACCCGACCACCTCGGTCCTGTCGATGGCGTATGAAGGCGCGCGCGCGCATCCCAAGCGCGTGATCTTCGCGGAAGGCGAGGAGGAAGTCGTCCTCCGCGCCGCCATCGCGTTCAAGGAAGGCGGCTACGGCACCCCGGTTCTGGTCGGCCGCGACGACGTGCCCGACCGGTTGCGCGCGCTCGGCGTCACCGATCCGGAGAGCTTCGAACTCCACAACAGCCGCGTCTCGCCGCTCGTGCCGCGGATGGTCGACTTCCTGTATTCACGGCTCCAGCGTCGCGGCTATCTGCGCCGCGATTGCGAGCGGATGGTCAACCAGGACCGCAACATCTTCGGCGCGCTGCTGCTCCAGCTCGGCGAAGGCGACGCGATGATCACCGGCATCACGCGCACGTACGGCGAGACGATGCGCCAGATTTATCGCGTGATCGATCCGGCGGCGGGGAAGACGCCGTTCGGTATCCACCTGCTGGTCGGGCAGAGCCACACGGTGTTTATTGCCGACACGACGGTCAACGAGCGCCCGACCGCCGAGCAGCTGGCCGACTTCGCCGAGCAGACCGCGGCGGTCGCGCGCCGGATGGGGCATGAGCCTCGCGTGGCGTTCCTGAGCTATTCGAACTTCGGCAATCCGAAGGGGGAGTGGCTCGACAACATCCGCGATGCGGTGACGGTGCTGGACGGCCGGAAAGTCGGGTTCGAATACGAGGGTGAGATGGCGCCGGATGTTGCGCTGAATCCGAAGCAGCTGGCGAACTATCCGTTCGCGCGGCTGTCTGGCCCGGCGAACGTGCTGATCATGCCAGGGCTTCAGTCGGCGCATATCTCGGCGAAGTTGTTGCGGGAACTCGGCGGCGACTCGGTTATCGGGCCGATGCTGATCGGCATGGAAAAGCCGGTCCAGGTCGCGCCGATGACGTCGACCGCGAGTGAACTGGTGACGCTGGCCGTTCTCGCAGCAGGCGGCATCGCCCGGTAAACTCCCTCGCCCCTGCGGGGAGAGGGAAGGGGCCCGCCGCACTTGCGGTGGGAAGGGAGAGGGGAGTGAGGCTCGGGACGGTTCGTCCCAAAGCCCCTCTCCCTTCCGTCGCAAGCGCTCCTCCCTCCCTCTCCCCGGAGGGCGAGGGACGCAGAACCTCAGGCGTCGATGCTTGTGCCTAGTGACGCGTGGACCAGGCCTCCATCGACGGTAATCGTCTCGCCGATCACGTAATCCCCGGCGCGGCTGGCGAGGTAGATCGCAGCCCCGGCCATATCCTCGTCCACCCCGACGCGCTTCGCCGGGATCCCCTGCGCCACCGCATCGCCGTGATCGCGCGCGGCCTTGTTCATGTCGCTCGCAAACGCCCCCGGCGCGATCGAGGTGACGTTGATCGAATCCGTCACCAGCCGCGCCGCCATCCGTTTCGTCAGATAGATCAGCGCCGACTTCGACGCGTGATAGCTGTACGTCTCCCACGGGTTCAGGCGCTGGCCGTCGATCGACGTGATATTGATCACTTTCGCCGGCTTTGCGCGCGATCCCGAAGCCTTCAACGCGGCATGCAGCGCCTGCGTCAGGAAGAACGGCGACTTGACGTTCAGGTCCATGACCTTGTCCCAGCCGACCTCCGAAAACTCCTCGAACGGCACGCCCCACGCCGCGCCCGCGTTGTTGACGAGGATATCGAGCTGCGACTCATGCTCGGCGAACTGCGCGGCCAGCGCCTTGCACCCTGCCACGGTGGATACGTCCTGCGGCAATGCGATGCAGTTCGGCCCGAGTTCCGCCGCCGCGGCCTCGCACACATCGGCCTTGCGCGACGAGATATACACCTTGGCCCCCTGCGCGATGAAGCCGGCGGCGATCATCTTGCCGATCCCGCGGCTGCCGCCGGTGATCAGCGCGACGCGGCCGTCGAGCCGGAACAGGTTGGTCGTATCCATCACGCATCCTCCGAATGTTTGCGCGCTTGGTATCGCCGAGCGCCTCTTGCCGCAAACCCGTTTTTCGAACGAGGCGTCATTGACGAGTGCAAAGCCCGTACTATGCTCGCCAAAAATAGGAGAGAGCGTGTGAGGTTTTCAGGCAAGCGTGCCGTCGTGACCGGCGGCGCGTCCGGCATCGGCCGAGCGACCGCGCTGCGACTCGCCGATGAAGGCGCTACCGTTCTGATCGGCGACATCGACGAGGCCGGTGGCCGCGCGATCGCCGACACCTCGGGCGGGCGGATCCTGTTCCAGCGTACCGACGTGCTCCAGGCGGCCGATATCGAGGCGCTGATGCAGACTGCCGACGACGCGGGCGGGCTCGACATCCTGTTCAACAACGCCGGCGCGGGCGGCTCGCGCGACCCGATCGGCGAAATTTCCTCGGAGGACTGGGACCGCACGCAAGCGCTGCTTCTTCGCTCGGTCGCGCTCGGCATCCGCTATGCCGCACCGCTCATGGCGAAGCGCGGCGGCGGCGCGATCGTCAACACCTCGTCGGTGTCCGCGCTCGGCACCGGCTACGCGCCGACCGCCTATTCCACCGCCAAGGCCGGCGTGCTTCACCTTACCAAGCAGGCCGCCGCCGATCTCGCGCAGCACAAGATCCGCGTGAACGCGGTCGTGCCCGGCTTCATCGTCACCAACATCTTCACGCGCACGCTTGAACTCGACGCCGCAAAGACGACGCAGGCCGACGCGATGATCGCGCATATCGCTGCCGACGCGCAGCCGATCCGCCGCCCCGGCACCAGCGAGGACATCGCCGCCGCGGTCGCGTTCCTGGTGAGCGACGATGCGAGCTTCATCACCGGCACGCACATCCTGGTCGATGGCGGCATGACGATCGGCACGCGGCCGAGCTGGGACCCTGCGCAACCCTCGCTGTTCGCCATGCTCGATAAATTGAAATGACGGCACCCGCCCGCCGCCTCTCCAACGGCACGATGGCGAGCTACGGCTTCGGCGCGGTCGCGTATGGGGTGAAGGACGCCGGGTTCGGCACGTTCCTGCTGCTGTTCTACAACCAGGTCGTCGGGCTGCCGTCCGCCACCGTCGGGCTCGTCATCATGATGGCGCTGCTGATCGACGCGTTCGTCGATCCGGCGGTGGGCTTCTTCTCCGATCGCACGCGCACGCGGTGGGGCCGGCGGCATCCGTGGATGTACGCGTCTGCGCTGCCGATCATGATCGGCTGGCTGCTGCTGTGGAACCCGCCCTCGGTGATGTCGGAGCCGCAGACGCTGATCTGGCTGTTCGTCATGGCGGTGATCGTGCGTAGCGCGGTGAGTTGCTACGAGGTGCCGTCGGTCGCGCTGACCCCCGAGCTGACGTCGGGGTATGACGAGCGCACGCGGATCATGGCCTATCGCTATCTGTTCGGTTGGGTCGGCGGGCTGCTGATGTTGCTGTCGGCGTACCAGTATTTCCTCGCGCCCACCGCGGCGTTCCCGAACGGCCTGCTCAACCGCGCCGGTTACGGCGGCTTCGCGCTGGCGGGCGCGCTGTTCATCGGCGTAGCGATTCTCGTCTCCGCGCTCGGCACGCACCACGAGATCAGGCATCTCCCGAACCCGCCGATCGCCAAGCAGACCTTGCGCGAGTCCTTCGCCGAACTCCGCCAGACCGTGAAGAACCGCGCCTTCGCGATCCTGATGGCCGCGGGTGTCTGCGCGTACACGATCCAGGGCATCAGCTATGCGATGTCGAACTACCTCTACACCTATGTCTGGGGCTTCAAGGGGCCGGTGTTCGTCTACCTGACGATCGCGCTGTTCTCGGGCGTGTTCCTCGCGTTTCTCGCCGCGCCCCGGCTCGGCAGGACGGGGAGCAAGCCCAAGGCGGCGATGGGCGCGGTGCTGCTGGGTGCGGCGCTCAATACCTCGCCGTACTGGGTGCGGATGCTCGGCGTGTTTCCCGACGTCGGCGATCCCACGCTGCTGCCGATGCTGTTCGGCTTCTTCATCCTCGGCACCGCGTCGAACGTCACCGGGTTCATCCTCGGCGCGTCGATGATGGCCGACGTGGTCGAGGATTCGGAAGCGAAGACCGGCCGGCGGTCCGAAGGCGTGTTCTTCGCGGGCTCGTTCTTCGTCCAGAAATGCACCAGCGGGATCGGCATCTTTTCCGCGGGGATGATCCTCGCGGTGGCGGGGTTCCCGGCCAAGGCTATGCCGGGGACGGTCCCGGTGGGAACGATCGATCGCCTCACGCTGATCTACGCCGGCCTCTACATCGCGCTGGCGTGCGTCTCGGCGTTCTTCTTCTCCCGCTTTCCGTTCGGCCGCGTCGAGCACGAGGCGCGGTTGGCGCGACTGGCAACGAACACAGTTCACGAGAGCTAGGAGCCACGGCTTCCGATGATCCTCCCCCGCCAGGGGGAGGTGGCTGGCCCTTGCCAGACGGAGGGGGAGGCATGCGAAACGTGCGTTCCGGATCCTCCCTCCGTTACCTTCGACGACACCTCCCCCTTGCGGGGGAGGATGCAAAACCGCGATCGTCTCACCCTTCCAGCAACGGGACCCGCACGTTAGGACCCAAGCTTGGCCGTCCCTATATCGAGGAACGGCGACATCGGAGTTCCCATGCGCATCCCCGCTCTAGCCACCGCCCTCGGTCTCGTCCTCGCATCCCCCGCCGTCGCGCAGACGGTCGCGCCGGTCCTCACCACCCCCGACGGGCACGACCCGCATAGCTACGCCCGCCCCGCCGAGGCGCGCGTCACGCACGTCTCGCTCGATCTCGCCGCCGACTTCGACACGCACGTCATCCGAGGCATCGCCACGCTCGACATCCTCGCGGCCCCCGGTGCTAAACAGGTCGTGCTGGACGACAACGGCCTGAAGATCGTCAACATCACCGACGCCGCCGGCAAACCGCTCCCCTACTCGGTCGGCGCGGTCGACAAGATCCACGGCGCGCCGCTGACCGTCACGCTTAACGGCGCCAGGAAAATCCGCATCGCCTATGCCTCGTCGCCCGACGCGAAGGCGCTGCAATGGCTCACCCCTGCGCAGACCGCGGGCAAGAAACAGCCGTTCCTGTTCAGCCAGGGCGAGGCGATCCTCAACCGCAGCTGGATCCCGACGCAGGACTCCCCCGGCATCCGCCAGACCTGGGAGGCCAAGATCGCCGTCCCCAAGCAACTCACCGCGGTGATGAGCGGGCTCGCGACCGGCAAGCCGACCTGCGCTGCCGATCGCTGCACGTTCCAGTACAAGATGGACAAGCCCGTCGCGCCCTACCTCATCGCGCTTGCGGTCGGCGACATCGCGTTCAAGTCGACCGGCCCGCGCACCGGCATCTGGGCCGAGCCCGCGACCCTGCCCAAGGCCGCGTACGAATTCGGCGAGCTCGAGAAGTTCGTCGCCGCCGCCGAGGGGCTGTACGGTCCGTATCGCTGGGGCCGCTACGACGTGCTGGTCCTGCCGCCGTCGTTCCCGTTCGGCGGCATGGAGAACCCGACGCTCACCTTCGCCACGCCGACCGCGATCGCCGGCGACCGCAGCCTCGTCTCGCTGATCGCGCACGAACTCGCGCACAGCTGGTCCGGCAACCTAGTGACCAACGCGACCTGGGATGATTTCTGGCTCAACGAAGGCTTCACCAGCTATTTCGAGAACCGAATCATGGAGGCGCTCTACGGCAAGCGCCGCGCCGACATGGAGGCCGACCTCGCCTGGACCGACATGCTCGCCGCGGTGAAGGAGGCGGGCGGTCCCGCGGCCAAGGACACGCAGCTCCACCTCGATCTCGACGCCTCGCGCGATCCCGACGACGGCATGACGCAGATCGCCTACGACAAGGGCGCGGCGTTCCTCCGCACGATCGAGAAGCAGGTCGGCCGCGCGCGATGGGACGCGTATCTGCGCAGCTATTTCGACCGCCACGCCTTCCAGCCTCAGACCAGCGCCGGCTTCCTTGCCGACCTCAAGTCGAAGCTGCTGACTCCCGCCGAAGCCAAGACGATCGGCGTCGATGCCTGGGTCTACAGCCCCGGCATCCCCGCGAACGCGGTGCATGTGACGTCCGCCGCGTTCCCCGCAGTCGATTCGGCGGCGAAGGCGTACGCTGCGGGCGGACCGGTTTCGGGCGTTCCGGGCAAGGCGACCACGCAGGAAATCACGCGGTTCATCACGCAATTGCCGCGGAAACTCCCGGCCGAGCGGTTGAAGACGCTCGACACCGCGTTCGGCTGGAACACGACGGGCAACTCCGAGATCCGCTTCGCCTGGCTGCAACTCGCGCTCGCCAATCACTATGCGCCCGCCGACGCCTCGGCCGAGCAGTTCCTGACTTCGCAGGGCCGGCGGAAGTTCGTCGCGCCGCTGTTCCAGCAGATGATGGACTCCGGCGACTGGGGCCACAAGCTGGCGATGCAGATCTACGGCAAGGCGCGGCCGGGCTATCATGCGGTCACGCAGGTCACCGTCGACCGCATAACCGGTTGGAAACTCATGAACTGAGCCTGTCTGGACGCCATTTCGGGCGTTGGTCGGCGCGGTAACACGCTTCGTCGGATATGGTTCCCGCACGGCTTCCAATTAAATCGAACCTCCCGTAGCCAGACTGCGACAAACGGGTTTTGGCCGGGGGGTCTCGATGAATTTCAAGGCGTTAGCAGCGCGTTTTGCGCTGGTGGTATCGTGCGGCCTGATGACGGCCACCCCTGCTGCGGCTCAGTTTTGGCAGTGCGTGACGTTCGCTCGCTCGGTGTCGGGCATCGAAATTCGCGGCAACGCCAACACCTGGTGGAGCCAGGCCGAGGGTCGCTACGAGCGTGGCCACACCCCGAAGGCCGGCTCGGTCCTCGCCTTCTCGCCGACCTTGCGGATGCGCGTCGGCCATGTCGCGATGGTCTCGAAGGTCGTCAGCGACCGCGAAGTCCTCCTGACGCATGCCAACTGGTCGCGCCCAGGCGCGATCGAGACCAATGTCCGCGCGGTCGACGTGTCCGACGCCGGCGACTGGAGCATGGTCAAGGTCTGGTACGGTCCGCAGGGCGACCTCGGCACCTCGGCCTATCCGACCAAGGGCTTCATCTATTCGGGCCACGCGCCTGCTGGTGATACGTTCGATGCGCCGGCGCAGCCTTCGTTCCAGATGGCGAGCCGCACTGTCTCCGCAGCTCAGCGCGCCAACGCTACGCAGCTTGCGACGATCCAGCACGGCCCGACCGATCCCCGCGGCATCTTCACGCTGGTGAACGAGGCGAACTGAGGGTTGTCTGGGTGTGGTGGCGGTTGCGTCAGTCCGCGCTCTACATCCAAAGTTTCGCTACTGATCGCTCCCCGACGGTCCAATTAGGCGACCACTCCGGCGAAGGCCGGGGCCCAGTTGGAAAGGTCGCAGTAACAGCTCGCCACCTTCGTTAGCGACGCCGCCCAACTGGACCCCGGCCTCCGCCGGGGAGGTGCCATAAGGCCGAGCACTGATCTGCTAGCTTCTTGATCTCCCGCGAAGGCGGGAGCCCAGTCTGGACCCCCGCCTTCGCGGGGGAACATTCTACTTGCTCAGCAGTGTGATGCGTCGAACACGTTCAACTGCACCCCCTCATGCAGCCTTGAACGTCAACGCATCGCCATTCATGCAGTACCGCTTACCCGTCGGCTTCGGCCCATCGTCGAACACGTGCCCCAGATGCCCGCCGCATCGCCTGCAATGGACCTCGGTCCGCCCCATCCCCATCGTCGAATCCACCCGCGTCCGCACCGCGTTCGGCAGTGGCTGCCAGAAGCTCGGCCACCCCGTCCCGCTCTCGAACTTGGTCTTCGACGAGAAGTTCGGCAGCGCGCAGCCGCCGCACGAGAAGATCCCCGCCCGATGCTCGCCGTTGAGCGGGCTCGAATAGGGGCGCTCGGTGGCATCCTTGCGCAGCGTATCATACGCATCCGGCGACAGCTTCTTGCGCCACTGCGCGTCGGTCAGCGTGACCTCGAACCGCTCGGCGGCCTGCGCGGGCTGCGACGTGCACCCCCAGAGCGCGAAGCCGGCGACGCCTGCTCCGGCGAGCGTGAGGAAAGCGCGGCGGTCTGAAGAGGCATGGGTCATGGTCATGATATAAGTACGATTCCGTCGGCGAACAGGAGGCGGCCGAAACACCCTGTCATCCTGATGAAAGTCAGGATCCAGAGTATCAGGCGGGCCGTGCGGGACTCTGGATCCTGGGTCGAGCCCAGGATGACGGGGGGTGAGCCTCAGTATTTGCTGATTTCCACCGGCAGCGTGCGATACCCGTGGACGAAGCACGCGGCGACCCGCGTCGGTTCGGCGAGCACGTTGATCCGCATGCGGCGGGCGGCCATCTCCTCCAGCAAAATTGCGATCTGCATCTCCGCCAGCCGCGCGCCGACGCAGCGGTGGATGCCGTGGCCGAAAGCCAGATGCCGCCGTGCGTTCGGCCGATCCACCACGATCGCATCCGCATCGTCGCCGAACACGCTCTCGTCGCGGTTCGCCGAGATGTACCAGAGCGCGAGCTTGTCCCCCGCCTTGATCTGCTGCCCCATCAGTTCCGCGTCCGCGGTCGCGGTGCGCCGCATGTGCGCGAGCGGGGTCTGCCAGCGCAGGATCTCGCTGACCGCGTTGGGGATCAGCGTCGGATCCGCCTCAAGCTTCGCGCGCGACTCGGGGAACTTGTCGAGGCCATAGGCAAGCGCGGACATCGAATTGCGCGTCGTGTCATTGCCGCCGACGATCAGCAGGATGAGGTTTCCAATGAATTCGTTGTGATCCATGTGGCTCATCGCGTCCGAATGGATCATCATCGAGATCAGGTCGGGCGTCGGCGCCTTGTCGATCTTCGCGTCCCACAGACCTTTGAAGTACGACCCGCATTCGAACATGTATGCGAGCCGCTGTCCGCGCAGTTCCTCGTTCTTTACGATCTCGATATCGCCCGCCCAGTCCGACCACAACGTCAGTTTCCGCCGGTCCGCCCAGGGGAAGTCGAACAGGATCGCGAGCATCTGCGTGGTCAGTTCGATCGCGACGGTATCGACCCAGTCGAACGGCGTGTTCCACGGCAGGCTGTCGAGCATGTCGGCGGTCCGCCGCCGGATATCGCCCGACATCCGCGTCATCTCGCTCGGCGTGAAGGCCGGCGCGACGGTGCGGCGCTGGCCGGTATGCACCGGGCGATCGCGCGCGATGAACATCGGCATGCGGACGTCGCGCTCGGCGACGAAATCGGCGATCGTGATCCCGCCGGCTTCGGAGGAGTAGAGATCGGGGAGAGACTCGACCTCGACGATGCCCTTGTAGCTGGAGACCGACCAATAAGGGCCGTAGTCGGACTGCTCGACGTAATGGACGGGGGCTTCGGCGCGGAGTTGCGCGAACGGCGCCTGCCAGAGGTCGTCGCGGTAGAGTTCGGCGCGGCTCACATCGAGCGGATCGACTGTGTGTTGCGCCACGTCTCTTGCCAGAGTCGCCATCGTCTCTCTCCCGTGTTTTGCAGCAGGAGAAGCTTTGCTAACACTTATGTCAATAGGCGCTGTTCTCCTGCGAATGCAGGAGTCCAGGGTAACAAATACCATCCCTCGCGGTCCTGGGCTCCCGCGTTCGCAGGAGAACGGTTAAGCTACTGCCTTCGCCTTGCGCCGCCAGAACGGCCGCGCGCTTCCGGACTGCAGCACGCCCCTTCGGAACAGCCGTGCGCCAACCGTGATGAAGATCGTCACCCACAAGGCCTGCCACGCCAGCGCCGCGACGTGCGGCCACAATTCCGGCGAGTTCGCTGCGTGCCCGGCCATCGCGAATGGCGACGACAGCGGGAACAGCTCGGCGGCGGTGGCGATCCAGCTGCCCGGCCGCGATGCCGCTGCCGAGGACAGCCCGAACATCGCAACCTGAAGGATCGTGATCGGTAACGACAGCATCTGGATCTCGCGCATCGTCGTCGCCTGCGCGCCTACGCCGAGGAATACCGACCCGAGCAGCAGATACGCCATGCTGAAATACGCCGCGAACAGGACCGCGAACATCGGAGCGCCGACCGCCGGCGTCAGGTCGCCCAGCGCGACCGCGGCTGCTGCTGGCATCAACGACGTGATCTGGCTGACGACGGTGCCCCAGAACGCGACGAACAGCACCGCCACGCCGAACATCCCGATCAGCTTGCCGAAGAATACGGACTCCAGCGGCACCGCAGCGGCGAGCACTTCGATCACCTTGTTGTTGCGCTCCTCGGCCATCGTGCCGACGACCTGGCCCGACAGGAACAGCGTCAGGAAGAATATCCCGAATACCGCGAAGAAGGCGGATTGATGCTGCCCACCGACCGACGTGGTCGAGCGCGTGACCGGCGTCTTGGTCGCGGCGATCATCGGCAGCGTGCCGCCGAGCTTCTGCGCGGCGAGCGTCGTCTGTGCGAGCAACCCGAGATAATCCGCCGAACGCCGCCCGCGCGGTCCGTACAGGATCTGCGGCGCATCGAGCGGGCCGTACAGTACCGCGGACGCATCGACGTCCTTGGTCTCGAATGCAGCCCGGGCTTGCGCCGCGGGATCGGCGGTCGGCGCGACGATCGACAGTTCGGGAGGCGCTTCGTCTTCGCGGAACATGCCACGCAGGCGCGTGTCGGCTTCGTCGATCGGCCGCGCGGTAGTGGTGGGGACGATCGCGATGATCCGCGTCTTGTCCTGCGCGCCGCCGCTGACGCTTGCCGCGCCCAGTCCGCCGATCGCGCCGAACGATCCCATGATGACCGGCGCGAACAGGAACAGCAGGAAGATCGGCGTGAACACCGTGGCAATGAAATCGCGGCGCGCGATCGTGAAGGTCTGGCGAAGGGTGCGACGGAACCGGCTCATGCCGCGTCCTCCATAGGCGCGATGCCATGCTGACCGACGATCCGGACGAACGCCTCGTGCAAGCCGGGCCGCTCGATCGACAGCCCTGAAATCCCGTATCCCGCGTCGATCAGTCTCACGAGCAAGCTCTCGATTCCTTCGTTCGGCAGCTCGAACCGCCAGCTATCCCCGTCCGCCACCGCATCCACCGGCAGCACGCCGCGGATCGCCGGATCGGGGCGGTGCGGCGTGTAGTGAACGCGTTGCGGCAATATACCTCGCGCGTCCGCGACCGTGCCTTCGAACCGTCGCTTCCCGCCGGCGATGATCGCCAGTCGATCGCACAGTCGCTCGGCATGGCTCATGATATGCGTCGAGAACAGGATCGTCGCGCCGCGATCGCGCTCGGCGAGGATCAGCTTCTCGAGCCGCTCCTGGTTGACCGGATCGAGCCCCGAAAACGGCTCGTCGAGCACCAGCAAATCGGGCTGGTGCACCACCGAGCCGAGCAACTGCACCAGCTGCGCCATGCCCTTCGACAGCTTCCGGATCTTCTCGTCGACCGCATGGCCGAGTCCTGCCGCCTCCATCAACACCACCGCCCGCTCACGCCCGGTCTTCCAGTCGAGCCCACGCAATGCCCCTAGGAACGCGATCGCCTCGCGCGCCTTCATTGCCGGATATAGCCCGCGCTCCTCGGGCAGATAGCCGACCCGGTCGCTCGCATCGCGCGGATTGTCGTAGCCGAGCAGCGTGCGGCTACCCTCGTCGGGCTCGATGATCCCGAGCAGCATGCGCAGCGTCGTCGTCTTGCCCGCGCCGTTCGGCCCTAGCACGCCGTACACCGAGCCGCGCGGCACCATCATGTCTACCCCGTCGACCACGCGCCGATCGCCGAACCGCTTCACGATCCCGTTCGCGGTGACCGCCCATTCATCGTTCACGCGCAATCTTCCTCCCGAGGGTGGCGTCGTGGTAGCGGGCGGATGTGGCGCAAGACAAGCTGGAACACAGGCTCAAGGCCAAAGCGGCGGAACTGGGCTTCGTCGCGTGCGGGATCGCGCATGCGGACGCGGCGCCGCGCGCGGGCGAGCGGCTCCACCAATGGCTGGCGGACGGGCGTCACGGCGACATGATCTGGATGGAGGAGCGCAAGCACCACCGCGAAAGCCCCGCCGGCCTGTGGCCCGAGGTGCGCAGCGTCATCGCGCTCGGCATGAGCTATGCGCCGAAGGACGATCCGCTCCGGCTGGCGGACGAGGGCGGGGTAGGGCGGATCTCGGTCTATGCGCAGGGGCCGGATTATCACGATGTCGTGAAGCGGCAGTTGAAGGCGCTCGGGCGATGGCTGGCGGCGGAAGCAGGCCGCGACCTGCCGCCGTTCGACTTGAAAGTGTTCGTCGACACCGCGCCGGTGATGGAAAAGCCGCTCGCCGAAGCCGCCGGGCTCGGCTGGCAGGGCAAGCACACCAACTTGGTCAGTCGCGAGCATGGCAGCTGGCTGTTCCTCGGCGCGATCTACACGACGCTCGATCTGGAACCGGACAAGGGCGGCGTCGACACCTGCGGCAGTTGCGACGCGTGCCAGACCGCATGCCCGACCGCCGCCTTCCCGCGGCCGTACCAGCTCGATGCCCGCCGCTGCATCTCCTACCTGACGATCGAGCATGCCGGCCCGATCCCGCATGAATTTCGCGCCGCGATCGGCAACCGCATCTATGGCTGCGACGACTGCCTCGCCGTTTGCCCCTGGAACAAGTTTGCCGCCGCGGCGAACGCGAACCTGGCCTTCCACCCCCGCGCGGAACTGGTCGCGCCCGAACTCGCCGACATCCTCGCACTCGACGACGCGAGCTTCCGCACGGTCTTCGCGGGCTCCCCGATCAAGCGCATCGGCCGCGACCGGATGGTCCGCAACGCCCTGATCGCAGCCGGCAACAGCGGCGATCAGGCGTTGGTCGAACTCGTCGTAAAACTGCTAGCCGACGAGTCCCCGGTGGTTCGGGGTGCGGCAATCTGGGCGCTCCGCCGGCTGGACTTGGCGCGCTGCCACAGCGAGCACGCGCGGATCGCGACCCTTGAGCGCGACCGCACCGTCGTCGCCGAGTGGGACCGCATATCGTAGCCGGCAGCAAGCCTGGTTATCGGCCTGTCCGCGGAAGGGAGGACAGCGGAGAGGCGGCGTTCCAGCGCCAAGGGGCGTTAGCCGTTTTGCAGAACGTGATCCTCAATCGAGAAGGTCAGGCCCGAATGATACGAGCGGCGTAACACCCTCGTTTTGCGTAATGCGCGTGCAGATATGCGACGTCGGGATCGCTGAAGAACCGTTCGATCAGCGGAACCAGGACTTCACCGTCTGAGATGTCGGCGTCTACCATCTCCCCGTGCTCATTGAAGGCACGCAGCGAGATGGGTCGAATGCGGATCACCTCCGGAATGGCATCGATCATGTCCAGCGCGACCTTTGCGCCTTGGCGAACGAAAATTGCGTGCCGCGACCGATATGGCGTGTCGGCTGGCTGATGCTCGTAGTTGAGCAGGATGGCACACTCGCCGATCTCCATATCGCGGACCTCGATGCGGTCAGGAAAACCGGGTTTTGCATTCACGACATACCGCTTCGCCCCGACGGCCGCCAGATCGTCATCGGCCAGTTCGTAGAGATGGCTGAACTGGTCCGGATCAATTCCCAGTACGCGAAACGACATGCCGAACTCCTACAGTGCAGCCGCCATCCTGGCGCGCTCGGTGAGCGTCGGCATCCCGTTCATTGCTCTCAAAATGGACGTCGCCCTTTTTTGATCGAATTTTGGCGATGTCCGTATTGCGGCGCCTTCTAAGGCTATTTGCCCCCCTCGCGCCGGGTCAGTGCGGCGACGCAACTGGCGCGGTCGATCGTGCTGCCGTCGGGTTCGCGTGCGTCGAGATAGGTGACGCGGGGGGCGTCGGATCCCTTGGGATAGAGATACGCGTCGAGCACGCAAATCCCGCTCTGGAACTGAAGTTTCCGCGCGCTGCCCTCGCGGACGTCGGCGTCGGGCTGGCCGAACAATTTGGTCAGGCCGGCGGCATCCTGGCCAAGGACGCGTTCCAGGCCGACGCTCGTATAGGGGATTGCGGGGCGGCCTACCGCGGGTTTCGCGACCGGGGCGGCGCAACCTGCCAGCCCGCCACTCAGCGCCAGAGCGATCCCTATCGTCGTCAATCGCGTCATGCTCGGACCTTACGGGAATACTGGCTGTGGAAATAATGCGTCGCCATCGCGGCCCCCAGCACGGGCGCGGCGATGTTGAGGATCGGAACCACGAACAGCCCGGTGTTCGCAAGCCCCAGCGCGAACCGGCTCCCCTTGGTCGTCGCACGCCAGCCCCGCATCGCCGCCGCATCCATATGCCGCGCCGCGACCATGTCGCCAAGATCGCGCCCGAGCAGCCAACCATTGACCACGAAGAACGCCGCAGCGGTGCCGACCCCAGTGACGAGCAGCGCGATGTAGACCGGCAGCATCACCAGGTTGACGAGCACGACGCGAGCGGCCGAGCGGAGCCCCATTGCTAAGCTGCGCGCCAACGCGACGGGGCGGGCGGTCTTCAGCGCGTCCGGATAATGCCGCGCCTCGACCGCTTCGACGACTTCGTCCGCGAAGATCCCGACGACCGCGATCGCGACCGCGCGGAACAGCAGCCATAGCGCGAGGATCGTGACGAACAGCGCGAACGCCGCCGCGAGTCCGTCGGCGTGCCAGTCGAGCCACGCGGCCAGTGCGGCTTGCGTGCCCCACCACGTGCCAACGCCGAGCAACGCGAAGACGAGTAGCGTCACGACCATCGACTTGACGAACACGCGCAGCACCGGCGGATCGGTAAGCTGGCCAAGCGAAAGCAGGAGGGCGCGGAGCATCGTCTCGGGATGCCGCGCGGTCGCGCGAAGGTCAACGCGGCTTTCGATAGCGCGACTCTCGAGACTAACGGATAATCAGTTCCGCGAATACGGCGAGCCACCGATCCTGGATCCACGACGACTAGCAAACATCGGCCCGATCCGGCACCAGTTTGGGCATGCACCTACCTTGCCACCGCGCAGGATAGCCTGCGTCACGACGGCGATAGAACGGAGACCATCATGCCACGTACGATCGTCGATCTGTCGGTATTCCTCGAGAACGACGTGCTGTCGGACCCTCCCGGTCATGGTCCTCATATCGAGTATATCGATCACAAGGCGTCCATTCCTGGCCTGCTGGGATTTTTCCCAGGGTTGCAGGCTACAGACCTGCCCGATGGCGAGGCCTGGGCGATCGAGCGCGTGACGCTCATCACGCATAACGGCACGCATCTCGATGCGCCGTATCATTATGCCTCGACGATGGATGGCGGAAAGCGGGCGATCACGATCGACGAGGTTCCGCTCGACTGGTGCTTCCAGTCCGGCGTGAAGCTGGATTTCCGGCATTTCCCCGATGGCTATGTCGTCAGCGCTGCCGACGTCGAGGCGGAACTGCAGAGGATCGGGCACACGCTGTCGCCACTGGAGATCGTCGTCGTCAACACGCGTGCGGGCATGCGGTTCGGGCACGACGATTATGTTGCGTCGGGGTGCGGCATGGGGCGCGACGCCACGCTGTACCTGACCGAGCGGGGCGTTCGCGTCACGGGAACCGATGCGTGGAGCTGGGACGCGCCGTTCGTGCATACCGCCGCCCGATACGCCGAGAGCGGCGATGCGACGCTGATCTGGGAAGGTCACAAGGCCGGGCGTGACATCGGATATTGTCACATCGAGAAGCTGCACAATCTGGAGCAATTGCCAGCGACCGGATTCACGATCGCCTGCTTTCCAGTCAAGATTCGCGCCGCGTCGGCGGGCTGGACCCGCGCCGTCGCGATCCTGGACGGCTGATCGCGTCGGGTATCTCGGTCTCCCAAGATACCGGCTGACCTTTAGCCCCAACAGGGATCCGGGTTTCGCGTGAGGTCTTGGCGTGTACCTCTGGTCGCGGCCACGCTTGCCGCGCCGGTTGCGCCAATCCCTTCCGCGATTTACGGCAACGCTTTCCCGTCCGCCCGGAGACTTCCCCTTGTCCACCCCCACCACCGACGCTCCCACCTACGACGTCGTCGCGATCGGCAATGCCATCGTCGACATCCTCAGCACCGCCGATGACGCGTTCATCGAAGAGATCGGCGTCGCCAAGGGCTCGATGCAGCTCATGTTCTCGTCGGAAGAGGCCGACGCGCTCTACGCGAAGATGGGCCCGGGCATGGAAATCTCCGGCGGCTCGGCCGCCAACACCGTCGCCGGCATCGCCGCGCTCGGCGGCAAGTGCGGGTTCATCGGCCAGGTCGCCGACGACCAGCTCGGCCAGGTCTTCGCGCATGACGTCCGCAGCATCGGCATCGAGTTCGCCACGCCCGTCCGCGCCGGCGACCCGACAACCGGCCGCTGCCTGATCTTCGTGACGCCCGACGGCCAGCGCACGATGAACACCTTCCTCGGTGCAGGCCAGTTCCTCCCCGCCGCCGCGATCGATACCGCGATGATCGCCGACAGCGCGATCCTGTATCTCGAAGGCTATCTCTGGGATCCCGAAGAACCGCGCGCCGCGATGCGCGCTGCGATCGATTGCGCGCGCGATGCCGGCCGGAAGGTCGCGTTCACGCTCAGCGACGTGTTCTGCATCTCGCGCCACGGTGGTGATTTCCGCCAGCTGCTCTCGGACGGCCTGATCGACATCCTGTTCGCCAACGAAGGCGAACTTGCCGCTCTCGCCGAGACGGAAGACTTCGACGCAGCGGTCGCCAAGATTTCCGCACAGGTCCCGACGCTGGTCGTCACCCGCGGCGAGCACGGCGCCTGCGCGCTTCAGAACGGCAACCGCGCCGAGGTCAAGGCCGAGCCGATCGCCAAGGTCGTCGATACCACCGGTGCGGGCGATCTGTTCGCGGCGGGCTTCCTCCACGGTCAGGCGCAGAGCTACGACCTGCAGGCATCGCTGAAGCTCGGTGCGGTCTGCGCGGCCGAGATCATCAGCCATGTCGGCGCCCGTCCAATGGTCGACATGAAGGCACTCGCCGCCAAGCATATCGGCTGACCTGAGCTTGTGTCCCCGCGAAGGCGGGGACCCAGACTGGGCTCCCGCCTTCGCGGGAGAACAAGCTTTGGTGCAAAGACAAAAAAAAGGGCCGCGGGAGTTTCCTCCCGCGGCCCTTTTTTCTTGGGCTCGATCAGTGGCTGCCCGGCGCCGCGGTATCGACGTCGTCGACATCGATCCCCAGCCCGACATGGCTGCGCGAGCGGCTGTAGAGGAAGTAGATCGCCAACCCGATCGCGCCCCAGCCTGGCAAGACCAGCTTGGCGGTCAGCGGCAGCGACAGATACAGCCCGATGCAGCCGATGATCGCGAGTGGTGCAACGATGTACACCGCCGGCGTGCGGAACGGACGCTTGCGGCCGGGGTCGGTCTTGCGCAGCACCATCACGGAAATCGCCACCATCATGAACGCGAACAGCGTGCCCGCGTTGGAATAATCGGCGAGCTTGCCGACGGGCAGGATCGCCGCTGCGACAGCCGCGGCGATGCCCGTCACGATCGTGACGACATGCGGCGTGCGGAACTTCGGATGGATCGACGCGAGCCGCGCCGGCAACAGGCCGTCGCGCGCCATCGTGAAGAACACGCGGGTCTGGCCGAACATCATCATCAGCACCACCGACGGCAGCGCCAGCACGGCGGCGAGGCCGACCAGCCGGCCCATGATCGGCCAGTGGATTTCCTGGAGCACATGCACGAGCGCTTCCTTCGAGCAGACCAATGGCTCCATCGCGCCCCCTGCGACGATCGCCGCGCAACGCCCCGCCATCTCGGCCGAGCCCGGTGCCAGGATGCCGCCATCGGCGGTCGTCACCGGGTTCGCGCCGATCGCACCGATCGCGCCCGATGCGACCAGCAGGTAGAACAGCGTACAGATGCCGAGGCTGGCGATCAGCCCGATCGGCACGTTGCGTTGCGGATTCTTGGTCTCCTCCGCCGCCGTCGAGACCGCATCGAATCCTACATAGGCAAAGAAGATCGACGCCGCCGCACCGAGCACGCCGACGCCCGACGAGCTCAGCGGATTGCCGACGCCGTAGGGCAGGAAGGGGTGGAAATTGTCCGCCTTGAGGACCGGGATCGTCAGCGCGATGAACGCGGTCAGCGCGGCGATCTTGATCAGCACCAGCACGGCGTTGACGCGTGCGCTCTCGGTCGTGCCGACGACCAGCAGCCACGTGACGAGGCCGATGATGATCACCGCGGGCAGGTTCATGAAGCCGCCGACCGTCATCGCGGTCTGCAGATCGACGTTGGGCGTGGCGCCGAACGCGACCTGCACGTGCGCCATCAGCGCGTCGGCGTTGCGTAAGGCATTGGGGATGTGGAAGCCGATCCCGTCGAGCAGCCCGGCGAGATGGTTCGACCAGCCGACCGCAACCGCGCTCGCGCCGACCGCATATTCGAGGATCAGCGCCCAGCCGACCATCCAGGCGAGCAGCTCACCCGTGACCGCGTAGGTATAGGTATAGGCCGAGCCCGACACCGGCACCATCGACGCGAGTTCGGAATAGCACAGCGCCGCCACCGCGCAGACGAAGCCTGCGACGACGAAGCTCAGCAACATGCCCGGGCCGGCCTTCTGCGCGGCTTCGGACGTCAGCACGAAGATACCCGTGCCGATCACCGCGCCGACGCCCAGCAGGGTCAGCTGAAACGCGCTGAGCGTTCGCGCCAACCCCTTTTTCTCTGCCGTCGCCAGAATGGCGTCCAGCGATTTTACGCGACCAAAAATCAACGCGGTGTCCCCCGGGGATAGCGAGGGCCGGGTCAAAAGGCCCCCTTGCTCAAGCGCCCGAGCCTAATGGCAATTTTATTACGTGCAATCCTTTAGTGCGGTGAAGCTGCCCTATCGCGCCAGCATCGGCCCGAGCGGACGCCCGCCGAAGACATGAACGTGCAGGTGCGGCACCTCCTGGTGTCCGTCCTGGCCGATGTTCGCGAGCAGGCGATACCCCGGTTCGACCAGCCCCGCCGCACGCGCCACTTCGCCGACCGCACGGATGAAGCCGGCGATCTCCGCATCGGGCGCCCGCGCGGAAAAGTCGTCCCACGACACGTACGCGCCCTTGGGGATCACGAGCAGATGCGTCGGCGCCTGCGGGTTGATGTCGTGGAACGCGATCGCGAACTCGTCGTCGTACACCCGCTGCGACGGGATCTCGCCGCGCAGGATCTTCGCGAAGATGTTCTGGTCGTCGTAAGGCTGGGTGGCGTCGATCGGCATCGCTTACTCCTGCGAAATTTCGGCCGCGGCGGATTTGATACGCGGCCGCAGCGTGTTGACGAAGTCGTTGGTGCGGCCCTGAAGCCAATGGATTGCGCGCGTCCGTTCGGCAGGATCGGACAGCGACGTCACCACGAACTCGTCGGCGATCAACGGCCGACTATATTTGTCGGGTTGGCAGGTTACTGTGCCGCCCAGTTCGCAGCGGATGACCGTCCAGTCCTCGACGACGCGGCGCACCAGCCGCTCGCCGAGCGTGTTTCGGGTAAATGACAGGAAGACACCGACCTTGCTGGTGCGAAGGCTGCGGTATGCGGTCAGCCAGCAAGAGCCGTTCGGCACCGGCATCGCGATCCAGATATAGCCCTGTTTGCTCACTTTCGGCCTCGGCTGGTCAGGATCGTCGAGCATCAGCCCCTCGGCAAACTCGGTCCAGAACCGCAGGCGGTCGGCGCCCATATCGTCGAGGCCGTCGTCCGCCGCCTGCTGGACGTCATCGTCGTCCACGACCTGCAAACCATCGGGCACGGCGACGACGGTGCGTGTCACCACATGCGTCCGTGCCAGTACGCGCGGCACGACGAGCTTGGCGCCATCGGGCATCACGTAAATCGGCAATTCCACCAACCCGAGCGTGAAATGCAGCCCCGCCTGCGCCTGGAGATATTGTGCGATCGCCTCGACGCCCTCGCGGATACCGTCGCCGACGATGAGCAGCAGAAAGCGACCGCGCCGTAGGTTCGCGGTCAGCATGTCTCCGAACGCGATCTCGTCGACCTCGTGCCCGGCTGCCCGGACGAGCTCCAGCACCGGATCGCCGCCGCACTGCAACGCCCGCCGCACTTCGCGCTGGAGATCGGCGGACGACCAGCGGCCAAGTTCCTTCGCGTAATCAAGAATCTGGCCGACCACTTCGCGCCGGCTCTCCGGATTGCGCCACAGCTTGCACTCGACGATGATCGGCAGGCCCGAAGGGGTGACTAGCAGATTGTCGATCGATCCAGCCGGCGTCATGAGTTCGGTGCAGATCGCGACCGCATCGCCGAACAACGGATCGATCTCGGTGATCGGCAGGCAGCCGGGATGTTCATGGACCAGCACCTGAATCTCGGCCTCGCTGACCTGCCCGACCCCCGCGCCCATCGGCAACGGTACGAGCGGCGTAGAGCAGACCGATTCCGCATTGATCAGGATGGGAGTGGCATGCTGGCGACTCACGCGGTCCGACCCGCTTTTTCGACCAGGCCGCCAACGCCCTCGCGCCGCTCCAGCTCGGCGCGCACGTCGTCGAGACTCAACCCTGCATCCGCCAGCAACACCGCCAGATGGAACATCAGGTCCGCCGCTTCCGGCACGATGCTTGCCTCGTCGCCCGAGCACGCCGCGATCACCGTCTCGACGGCTTCCTCGCCGAGCTTCTGCGCGATCTTCGGGCGACCCTTGGCGAACAGGCTCGCAGTATAGGAGGTGTCGGCGGGCGCATCGCGGCGGGCGCGGATGGTCGCCTCGAGGCGGTCAAATACGGGGTCCATGCGCGGCGTGCTGACGCACGCGGGCAGGCGGGTCAATCCTTCTCGCGCGGCTTGGTCTTCGCGAACCGCTTGCGCAACGCCCGCCGCACCAGCCACACGCCGATCGCCGCAAACCCGAACAGCGCGATGTCCGACATCTCGGGCCCGGTGCGCGGGTGGACGACGCCGCTATGCCCGGACTGGACCGAAAGAATGGCAAGCGCGGGCATGCGCTCAGGCCGTCGAACGAACGGGGGTCCGCACCGGAATCCCGGCTGCCGCCAGCGCGGCATGCGCGTCGCCGATCGACGCCTGCCCGAAATGGAAAATCGACGCCGCCAGCACTGCGCTCGCATGCCCGTCGCGGATCCCGGCCACCAGATCGTCGAGCCCGCCGACCCCGCCGCTCGCCACCACCGGTACGCTGACGCGGTCCGAAATCGCCCGGATCAGGTCGAGATCGTAGCCACTCCGCGTCCCGTCACGGTCCATCGACGTGACGAGCAACTCGCCCGCGCCCAATTCGGCAAGCTTCAGCGCATGCGCGATCGCGTCGATCCCGGTCGCGCGGCGGCCGCCATGCGTGAACACTTCCCAGCCTTCGCCCGACCGCCGCGCATCGACGCTCGCGACGCAGCACTGGCTGCCAAACCGCTCGGCGATATCCGCCACCAGTTCCGGCCGCTCCACCGCCGCGGAGTTCACGGCCACCTTGTCCGCCCCCGCCAGCAACAACGCCCTTGCATCGTCCGCCGTCCTCACGCCACCGCCAACGGTAAGCGGCATGAAGCACACCGCCGCGGTCCGCCGCACGACGTCGAGGATCGTCCCCCGACCCTCATGGGAGGCACCGATATCGAGGAAACACAGCTCGTCCGCCCCGGCCGCATCATACGCCCGCGCCTGCTCGACCGGATCGCCGGCGTCGCGCAGTTCGACGAAGTTCACGCCCTTCACCACGCGCCCATCGGCAACGTCGAGACACGGAATGACGCGCGCGCGGACCGTCATGCGCTGCGCCGAAGGTTTTGTTCACGCGGAGACGCGGAGACGCGGAGACGCGGCGGAGCCGCTAAGAAGAATATTTCGCGCAGAGGCGCAGAGGCGCTGAGAGAGAGAAGGGGAGCCGGGCGTAACTTCTTACTCTCCGCGCCTCTGCGCCTCTGCGCGAACAAGTTTCTGCCTGCGGCGCTCAACTTCTCTCCGCGTCTCCGCGTCTCCGCGTGAACCATCATGCAGCCTTCGCCACGCTCAATGCCGCCGCAAGATCGAGCCGGCCGTCGTACAACGCCCGCCCGGTAATCACGCCCTCGACGCCATCCCGCACATGCAAAGCCAGAACGTGGATCTCGGCAATCCCCTTGACCCCGCCGCTGGCGATCACCGGAATGTCCACCGACCGCGCCAGATCGACCGTCGCGTCGACGTTGCACCCCTTCAGCATCCCGTCGCGCCCGACATCGGTAAACAGCAACGACGCCACCCCCGCATCCTCGAACCGCCGCGCCAGATCGACCGCGCTCGTGGTCGACACGTCCGCCCAGCCCTTGGTCGCGACCATGCCGTCCTTCGCGTCGACCGCGACGACGATCCCGCCCGGAAAATCCTTCGCCACGCCGCGCACGAACTCGGGGTCCTCCAGCGCCGCCGTCCCGATCACCACGCGGGAGACGCCCAGATCGAACCAGCCCTCGACGCTCGCCCGCGTCCGGATGCCGCCGCCAAGCTGCACATGCCCCGGAAACTGCGCCACGATCGACCGCACCGCGTCGCCATTGACCGAAGCCCCCGCGAACGCACCGTCGAGATCGACCACATGCAGATGCTCCGCACCCGCCTCGGCGAACAGCATCGCCTGCGCCGCGGGATCGTCGCCGTACACGGTCGCCCGGTCCATATCGCCCTCGGCGAGACGCACCACCTGACCCGCCTTGAGGTCGATTGCGGGGAAAATGATAAGGCTCGCAGGGGTATTTATGGCCGCCACTCCAGGAAACGTTCAAGCAAGGCCAGGCCGTAGCGCTGGCTCTTCTCAGGATGAAACTGCACGCCGATCATCGTGTCGCGACCGATCGCCGCGGTGACCGCGCCGGCATGTTCGGTCGTCGCTAGAACGTCGGCGCCTTCGAAGGCAAAGCTATGCAGGAAATACGCCTCGCCCGGCTCGATCAGCGGATGCGCGACGGACGGAACGACATCGTTCCACCCCATATGCGGAACCTTGGCTTCCATCGTTCCCGGTTCCAGCCGCCGCACGCGCCCTGAGACCCAGCCAAGCCCGGCATGAGTCCCCATCTCTTCGCCCGCATCGGCCATCAACTGCATGCCGACGCAGATGCCGAGAAACGGCGTACCCTCGTCCCGCACCCGCCGGTTAAGCGCCTCCACCATCCCCGGCACCGCGCGCAAAGCCGCCGCACAGGCGCCGTACGCGCCCACACCCGGCAGCACGATCCGGTCAGCCTTCGCAACGACATCCGCATCCGAAGTCACGATCAGATCGACACACCCAGCCGTCCGCAACGCGTTCTCGACCGAATGCAGGTTCCCAGCACCGTAATCGATAAGGGCTAACATAACCCCCCTCCCTGGAAGGGAGGGGTAGGGGGTGGGTCGGCCGGTTGGCCGGCATCGTGCTTCCCCAGCAGCCAACCCACCCCCGGCCCCTCCCTTCCCGGGAGGGGGGAAGTCACAGGATCCCCTTGGTCGACGGGATCGCATCGGCCTTGCGCGGATCGATCTCGATCGCGGTCCGCAGCGCCCGCGCGACACCCTTGAACGCCGCCTCGGCGATGTGGTGATTGTTCGACCCGTACAGCGTCTCGACGTGCAGCGTGATCCCCGCCGCCTGCGCGAAGCTGTGGAAGAAATGCTCGAACATCTCGGTATCCATCCCACCCAGCCGCTTCTGCGAGAACAGATCCTTCCACACCAGCCACGGCCGCCCGGAAATATCCAGCGCCACCCGCGTCAGCGTCTCGTCCATCGGCGACAGCGCATCGCCGTACCGCACGATGCCGCGTTTATCGCCGAGCGCCTGCGCGAACGCCTGGCCGATCGCGATGCCGGTATCCTCGACGGTATGGTGCTCGTCGATATGCAGATCGCCCTTGGTCCGCACGCGGATGTCGATCAGCGAGTGACGCGACAATTGTTCGAGCATGTGATCGAAGAAACCGACCCCGGTCTCGACGTCGTACACGCCGGTCCCATCGAGGTTCACGGTGACGTCGATCGCCGTCTCGGCGGTGGAGCGGGTGATCGTGGCGGTGCGCATGCCACCTCCCATAACGTGCGCCACGACGCATGCAATCTTGACCGGCATCCGAATGGCGCTACCCAAGGGATATGACCGATGGACTGCCCGATAGCCTGATTCCGTACGACGAGATCGTACAAGAAGCCCTGCGTGCCGTGGTCGGCCGCGTGCTCGGTTCGGTCGCGGAGGCCGGCGGGCTTCCCGGCGAGCATCATTTCTACATCACCTTCAAGACGCAGGCCCCGGGAGTCGACATCCCCAAGCGCCTGATCGAGCGCTTCCCGGACGAGATGACGATCGTCATGCAGAACCGCTACTGGGACCTCATCGTCGACGACGAGCGCTTCTCGATCGGGCTGTCGTTCAACCAGGTGCCCTCAAAGCTGGTGATCCCATACTCGGCGATCACCGCGTTCCAGGATCCCGCGGTAAGCTTCGAACTCCGCTTCCAGGCGCAGGAGGGTGCGGAGGACGCGCTCGGCGATCACGACGAAGCCGAAAACGACGGCCCGACCGCGGTGCCGATCGAAGACGGCTCGAATGTCGTAGCCGTGGATTTCAAACGGAAAAAGTGACCCTCTAAACTCCCTCGCCCCTACGGGGAGAGGGAAGGGGCCCGCGGCACTTGCCGTGGGAAGGGAGAGGGGAGTGAGGCTAAGGCCGCTTCCTCCCAAAACCCCTCACCCTTCCGTAGCCTGCGGCTCCTCCCTCCCTCTCCCCGAAGGGGCGAGGGATCCCACGCAAGCCCCGGAAGGTTCTTTCCCCATGACCACCCGCACAGAAACCGACACGATCGGCCCGATCGAAGTCCCCGCCGCCGCCTATTGGGGCGCCCAGACCGCACGCTCGATCGAGAACTTCCCCTTCGGCACCCGCGAACGCATGCCGATCGAGATCGTCCATGCGCTCGCCCTCGTCAAACAAGCCGCCGCCCGCGTAAACCGGTCGCACGGCCTCGATGAAACCATCGCCACCGCGATCGACTCCGCCGCGCAGGAAGTCATCGACGGCAAGCTCGATGACCAGTTCCCCCTCGTCATCTGGCAGACCGGCAGCGGCACGCAGTCGAACATGAACGCCAACGAAGTCATCGCCGGCCGCGCCAACGAGGTCCTCACCGGCACCCGCGGCGGCAAGTCGCCCGTCCACCCCAACGACCACGTCAACATGAGCCAGTCGTCCAACGACAGCTTCCCCACCGCGCTCCACATCGCCGCCGCGATCGCCACCACTAACCGCCTGATCCCCGCCCTCGACAAATTGCACGCCGCGCTCGACGCGAAGGCCAACGCCTGGGACGATATTGTCAAGATCGGCCGCACGCACCTTCAGGACGCGACGCCGCTGACGCTCGGCCAGGAATTCTCCGGCTACGCGAACCAGCTCTACCGCTGCCGCCACCGCATCGAGCCCGCGATCAGCCACGGCATGGTCATCCTCGCGCAGGGCGGCACCGCTGTCGGCACCGGCCTCAACGCCCCCGCCGGCTTCGGTGACGCGATCGCGCACGAACTGGCGGCAATCACCGGCCTGCCGTTCGTCAGCGCGCGCAACAAGTTCGAGGCGCTCGCGTCGAACGATCCGCTCGTGCACCTGTCCGGCACGCTCAACACGCTGGCGGTCGCGCTGACCAAGATCGCCAACGACATCCGCTTGCTCGGCTCGGGCCCCCGTTGCGGCTTCGGCGAGATCGATCTGCCCGCGAACGAGCCCGGCAGCTCGATCATGCCGGGCAAGGTGAACCCTACGCAGTGCGAGATGCTGACGATGGTCGCTGGCCAGGTGATGGGCAACCACGTCGCCGTCACCGTCGGCGGCATGCAGGGCCACCTCGAACTGAACGTCTTCAAGCCGCTGATCGGCGCTAACGTGCTGCGCTCGATCGACCTGCTCGCCACCGCGATGGAAGGATTCGCGGAACGCTGCGTCGATGGAATCGAACCCAATCGCGGGCGGATCGCGGAACTGCTCGACCGCTCGCTGATGTTGGTGACCGCGCTAGCCCCGGAAATCGGCTACGACGCCGCAGCGAAGATCGCCAAATACGCGCACGCCGAAGGCCTGACGCTGAAGGAAGCCGGCCTCGCGCTAGGCCTGGTCGACGCCGAAACCTTCGGCCGCGTCGTCAAACCCGAATCGATGCTCGGCCGCTGACCTCCCCGTCATCCTGACAAAAGTCAGGATCCAGAGCCACGATCGGCCCGCTGAGTAATCCTGGGTCCTGACTTTCGTCAGGATGACGGGTCGGGGTTTGGTGAGGTCGGGAACCCAAACGCCCCTCGCGCGCTAACCCGCCACACGGACAGGAGAAATTACGTGGGCGCAACGACCATAGGCGCGCTGATCGGCGCAGGCATCGACTCGCTCAGCGGCGACGACGGCAACGCGGACGGCGCGATCATCGGTGCGATCACCGCCAACGTACTTAAGATCGTCGTGCCGCTAGCCGTGACCTACGCGATCGGCTGGGCAGTGCTGCGCGGTGCAGCGGAACTCAAGGACCAGGTTTTCGGGGAGTCAGAAGCATGATCGGACGTATTATCAGTGCATTGGTCGGCCGCGAAATGGGCCGTCGCGACGGTTCGGGCGGCGCCTCGGGCGCGGTGAAGGGCGTCGTGGCGATGGGTCTGATGCGCCGCATGGGCCCACTCGGCATGATCCTCGGCGGCGGCTATGCAGCCAAGAAGGCCTACGACCGCAACAAGGCGCGCAAGGCCGGCTATTAATCCGCCTTCGTAATACCACGCGCGGGCCGCGCATGGGTTGACGCCCATATGCGGTCCGCGGCAAGGGCGCGCATGCCCCACACACTTCCGTCCGACCCGCATGGTTTCCGTCGTCGCGGAGTCCTGTTCGTCCTGTCCTCGCCGTCCGGTGCCGGCAAGTCGACCATCGCGCGCAGATTGCTCGCGGACGAGCACGAACTCGAGATGTCGGTCTCGGTCACGACCCGGTCGATGCGACCCGGCGAAATCGACGGCAAGGATTACCATTTCACCGACCTCGAAGGCTTTCGCGACATGGTCGCGAAGGACGAGTTCCTCGAATGGGCGCATGTCTTCAACCACCGCTACGGCACCCCCCGCGCGCAGGTCGAAGAATTGCTCGCAGCCGGTAAGGATGTGCTGTTCGATATCGACTGGCAGGGCGCACAGCAGCTCTTCCAGATCGCCGGCGGCGACGTCGTCCGCGTCTTCATCTTCCCGCCATCGATGGAAGAACTCCACCGCCGCCTCACCAGCCGCGGCACCGATTCGGAAGAGGTGATCGAAGCTCGCATGTCGCGCGCGGCGAACGAGGTCAGCCACTGGGACGGCTATGACTACGTACTGGTCAACGACGACGTCGACAGCTGCATCCGCGGCGTGAAGACGATCCTGGCCGCGGAGCGGTTGAAGCGCTCGCGCCAGACCGGGCTGATCGGTTTCATCCGCAGGTTGACGCGCTAACTTCACCCCTCCCTGAAAGGGAGGGGCCGGGGGTGGGTTGGCCGCTGGGGGATCGTCGCGTTAGCCAACAAGCCGATCCACCCCCAACCCCTCCCTTCCAGGGGGGGGGGGCTAGAGTAGTTCTAGAAACTCGACGCCCAACCCGAACTCGCGCCGCTTCAACGCGCGCAACTCCGCCGCCTGCCAGTCCTCGCCCCACATCTCGACCGACCAGTCCTCGTCGATCCCCGCCGCTGCCCAGGCCGCATCCGCGTCGATCTCGCCCTCGATCAACGCCAGCCCGATCACCAGCGACCCGGTCAGCGTCACCACCGGCGACAACCCGGCTAATCGAAAATCGTCATACGCCACGACCGCCTCATGCAGTCGCGCGATCGTCGCGTCCGGTTGCGCGACGTGCATCACGCCGGTGGTGACCGCGAACGTCACGTCATATCGCCCCCGCGCCCACGCCAGCAGCGGATCCCAGGACGCCGCCTGCCGCTCGACCAGCAACGGCGGCCCCTCCGCGCGGTAACATAGCAGGTCGCTCTCGCCATACGCCGCCAGCCGCGCGGCGAACTGCGCGGGGTCGTTCGCGATCGGATCGGTCGCCGCATTGGCGAGCCCGGTCAGCGGCATCGTCCGCGGATCGATCGTCTCGCCGACCGCGCGCCATTCCGCCGCGACCGCCTCGGCCAGCGCATCGCTCGGCAACGCCAGCGGTCGCCGCCCGGGCGTCCGCACCGGCTTGCCGTCCAGCGTCACCACCCGATCCGCATCGATCGCGACGTCTTTCCAGAACCGCTTCACGCGTCAGGACTCCGCCAGCGATGCGCCAGACTGCGCGGCACGATCGCGATCATCGCCATCGCCGACAGCACGATCGCCGTCCCGAGAATCTTGGGCCCCAGATCATGCGCGCGCGCGATCAGGATCAGCCCGAGCAACGCGCCCGCCACCCCTGCCAGCCGAACTGCGACCAGCACGAACCAGCGCCGCTGCGCCAGCTTGTCCGCATCGGTCATCGTGGCGCCACCATATGCAGCAGGTCCGGCACCTTTGTCGCAACGACATCCGCGCCCGCATCGGAAAGCTCGTGTACGTCGTGATACCCCCACGCGACCCCAACGGCGCGCACACCGGCCGCGCGGGCCATCGCCATGTCGAAGCTCGTATCGCCGATCATCGCGGTCGTCTCCACGCTTGCACCTGCCTCCGCGATCGCCGCGAGCAGCATCGCCGGATCTGGCTTCGACGGATGCCGGTCCGCGGTCTGCAGCGTCACGAACCGCTCGGTGATCCCGTGCGCCGCGAGGATATGCGCGAGACCCCGGTCCGACTTCCCCGTCGCCACACCCAGCAGCCAGCCGTCGTCCGCAAGCGTCTCGATCACCTCGGCAATCCCCTCGAACAACGGCTCGTCGGCAAGCTCGCCACTCGCCCGCATCGCGTGAAACGCATTCTTGTAGTCGGTAGCGAGCGACCGGTGCAGCGCCTCGTCCGCCTCCGGCAGCAACACCTGCATCGCCTCGACGAGGCTAAGCCCGACGATCCGCCGAATGTCGGCGCGCGGCGGCGGGATCAGCCCGGCGCCCTCGAACGCACGCTCGCACGCGACGCAGATATTCGCCTGGCTGTCGACGAGCGTCCCGTCGCAATCGAACACGGCAAGACGGGTCATGAGATTTTCCAAAGCATCGCCGCCTCGTAGATCACGCGTGCACGCGTGGGAACGCCAAACCGGAACGCGCGCGCCCGCGAACGGTTCGTGTCGGATATCTCTGGAGACACAACGATGGCGCACGCACAGACCGACACCCCGAACATCTGGGCCGCCGCCGCTGCGGGACTCGTGGCAGGGCTCGCCGCCTCGTTCGTGATGGACCGCTTCCAGGCCGGCGTCGCCGCGCTGTCCTCGTCGGAGAGCGATGCCGAACCCGCGACGGAGAAGGCGGCGGACAAGGTGTCGCAGGTGGTGGTCGGCCACGACATCCCCGACGATCGCAAGCCGCTCGCCGGACAGGTCGTGCACTATGCGCTCGGGGCAGGGCTGGGGATCGCCTATGCGGTGGCGGCGGAATACCGGCCATCGGTGACCGCGGGCTATGGTACCGCGTTCGCTGCGGCGACGACGGCGTTGCTCGATGAGGCGGCGGTGCCGGCGGTGGGGCTTGGAGAGGCGCCGTGGAACACTGCGCCGACGACGCATCTGTACAGCGCGGCGTCGCATATCGTGTTCGGGACGGTGACGGAGGGTGTGCGGCGGTTGCTGCTGGGGTGGCTGAAGTAGGGCGCGACTAGTTCCCCCGCGAAGGCGGGGGCCCAGGAATCAAGCAGCGTTACGAACGTGGCCTCTGGACCCCAGCCTTCACGGGCGAACGGCTTCTGGCAAGGCGCCTTCAACCAACTCAAACCCCACCCCGGCGAAGGCCGGGGCCCAATTGGGGGACGTCGGTAACGGAAGTCATTGCTCCGTTACCTCAACCTTTCCAATTGGGCCCCGGCCTTCGCCGGGGTGGTGTGAAAGGTAAAGATCGCCTTCTGCATCTCTCCCTCTCCCCTTGAGGGAGAGGAAAGGGGCCCGCGGCCGTTTGGCCGTGGGGAGGGTGAGGGCACGCGTCAGGCGATGAGTGTTACCGAGTCCCAGGCCCACTCCGAGGCCCAGGTTTCCCTGCTCCACCCGGACGCCCACGCCCAGCCGGCTTGGCCCCCTCAACCCGAGGCCCGCTCCGAGGCGCCCCGAACTTCGACCCAGCCCCGGTCCGAGGCCCACCCGTCTTCGGCGCAGGCTTGCCCGTCGCCTTCTCCTCGACAACCCCACGCCCACGCCGCTCACCCTTACGATCTTTCCGCACCGACTTCGCATGCGCCTTCGCCCGTGACTTCATCTGCTCGCGCGTCGGCGCGGTCTTCTCGTCGAGCACCAGGTCGTCGCCCAGCTTCTCCTCGAAGCCCAGCTGCTTCAAGCTCTCGGCGAAATGCGTCGGCAGCTCGGCGGTCACGTCGATCGACCCGCCATCCGGATGATCCACCTTGATGCGGCGAGCATGCAGATGCATTTTCCGCGAGATCCCGCCGGTCAGAAACGCCGCCGCCCCGCCGTACTTCCCATCACCAACGATCGGATGCCCGATCGCCGCCATGTGCACGCGCAACTGATGCGTCCGCCCGGTAAACGGCTGCAACTCGACCCACGCCGCACGGTTGCCCGCGCGCTCGATCACCCGGTACCGCGTCCGCGCCGGCGCACCCTCGGCCTCGTCGACATGCATCTTCTCGCCGCCGGTGCCCGGCTGCTTCGCGATCGGCAGCTCGATCATGCCGTCCTCGATCGACGGCACGTCGACCACCAGTGCCCAATAGACTTTTCGCGCAGTCCGCCCCGAAAACGCCTTCGCAAAGAACGCCGCCGCGCGTGACGTCCGCGCCACCAGCAGTGCGCCGGACGTGTCCTTGTCGAGCCGGTGGACCAGCTTCGGCCGACCCTCGTTGTCGTACTGCAACCCGTCGAGCAGCCCGTCGACATGCTGCGTCGTCTTGGTCCCGCCCTGCGTCGCCAGGCCCGGCGGCTTGTTCAGCACGAACGCCTGGAAATCCTTGTGGATGACCATGGACTGCGCGAGCTCGGTTTCCTCGTCCGACAGGATCACGCGTTCGCGCACCCGCCTTGGCTTGTCGACGTCGGCCGCGGCCTTGTCGGCCTCGGGCGGTGGCACGCGCAGCATCTGGCCCGCCGCGATCCGGTCGCCCGGGGTCGCGCGCGCGCCGTCGATGCGGAGCTGGCCGGTGCGCGCCCACATCGCCACCGTCGTGAAGCTCGTGTCGGGCAGATGCCGCTTGAACCACCGGTCCAGCCGGATGCCGTCATCGTCGAATCCGACGTTAAACTCGCGGAAACCTGTATCGCTATCGCTTTTGCCCGCAGTCATGCGACGGCCCTTACTGCGGAGAGACCCGCGAACAACGCGGCGACCGAACCGATCACCGACACCAAAACATACCCGAACGCGACGCCGATCGCGCCTCGCTCGATCATCGTGACGACGTCCAGCGAGAACGCCGAAAACGTCGTGAATCCCCCTAGTACGCCAACGCCAAGCAACAGCCGCCACGTTTCCGAAGCGGCATTGCGCGCGAGCACGCCAACCAGCACCCCCATCAGCAACCCACCGATCAAATTCACGGCGAGCGTACCAAAGGGATAGTCAGCGCCGAGCAACGACAGCATCGCACGGCCGGTCAGATAGCGCGCGCCGGATCCGACCGCACCACCGACCATGACATAGAGAAGGGGAAGCATTCTCGCGCCCTAGCGTGAATCGGGCAAAACGGAAAGGTGGGGTTGGAGGGTAGGGGGCGCGCGTTATCCGGGTCAGTTCAAGATCAACGAGCCAGTCCTGTCGCAAAGCTTGTTTCTCCGCGAAGGCGGGGACCCAGTCTGGGCTCCCGCCTTCGCGGGAGAACAAGGAGAGGAGGGTAACGTCACCCCAGCATACCACCACCCCGGCGAAGGCCGGGGCCCAGTTGGAAAGGTGGCAATAACGAAGGACCGCGCTTAGTTAGCGACGTTCCCCAACTGGACCCCGGCCTCCGCCGGGGAGGTGCACGTGTCGCAGTGTATTCCAGAAAATGCTGCTCCGTGGAACAGACCCGGCGCCCGTCACCGCCCAGCGTTGGACACCATATCCACATCGCTCCCGCCACCAGCGCGCGCCGTCACATACACGACATAAGCGTCGTTCCCGCGAACCCCGCCCAGCACATGCTGCTTGCCATCCGTGCTATGCCCAGCCGAATACCCAGCCCCCGTCGCCTTGGTGAAATACCAGTCGAGCATCTTCTGCATCGGCGCAGCGCTCGCGAAACTCACCACGCGCAAGCGGCACCCGTCGCGATCCGCCCCCGCAGCCTCGGTCAACCGCGCCGCCGGATACAGCGGCAGGTCCGCCGGCAGCCGGTTAGCCCATCCCGCCGAATAGCCGATCTTCCGCGCGCAAACGCCAGCGTCGGGCGTCTTCTGCCGCTCCGCGAGCGCGCCCAGCGTCAACGCGCCATCCGCGGATTTGCACTCGGGGCAGTCGTTCGAGGCCGCCGGTGCTCGCTTCAGCGTCGCCGGATCGACCGGATCCTTCTGCAACGCCACGTCTGCGGGCACCGCTCCCGGTCCGGTCTGCTGCTGCGGGCGCGTTCCACCGGTGTTCGCCGATTGCGCCAGTCGCGGATCGACCATGATCTGCGCGCCAAGCGACTCGCCGACCGCCGGATCACGCGTCCCATTGGTCAGCTCGGCATCGAGGCTGTTGAGATCCTGCTGGTCGGTCGACGACCGTCCACACGCGGCCAGCGCAAGCGGCAAAAGGATTAGGGCGGGGCGGAAGGGAAAAGTCATCACCGCCATCCTATGCGCGAAAGACGGTGAAGAAAGCGTTTTCCGCATGTCCCCGGTCGGGTGCGAGGCGCCGATCTTGCCGGATCCGAAACGACTCGCCATGTTCACCCCATGCTGAACATCGTCTCGATCCTCATCGGCCTCGTCACTCTGGTGCTTGGCCTTGTCGCGTTCATTCCGTTGCTCGGCTGGATGAACTGGCTCGTCATCCCGATCGGCATCG
Source organism: Sphingomonas sp. PP-CE-3A-406 (assembly GCF_003688625.1). Lineage (GTDB taxonomy): Bacteria > Pseudomonadota > Alphaproteobacteria > Sphingomonadales > Sphingomonadaceae > Sphingomonas. The sequence continues at coordinate 856,925 of NZ_RCWY01000002.1, read as the reverse complement.
TCGGCGCCGCGGTTGGGGCGCTGTCGTCGAGCAGCGGCGGCCGCAACCTCAACATCGTCCTGATCATCATCTTCGCGCTCCGCCTTAGCCTCGGCGGCGGGATCATCTGACGCAAGAAGGGCCCGGCGTTTCCACCGGGCCCTCCTGATTGCGAAAATCACCCGCAATTATGCGGCGAGATTGTGCTCCAGCGTGATCTCGGCGTTGAGCACCTTCGACACCGGGCAGTTCGCCTTGGCGTCCGCGGCGATCGCCTCGAACTCTTCCTTCGAGATGCCGTCGACCTTCGCGTTGAGCGTCAGCGCCGACTTGGTGATCTTGAACCCGTCGCCATCCTTGTCGAGCGTCACCTTCGCCGACGTCTCCAGCGTGCCGGCCTCATAGCCCTTGCCGGCGAGCGCAAAGCTCAGCGCCATCGTGAAGCACGATGCATGCGCGGCTGCGATCAGCTCCTCGGGGTTGGTGCCGGGCTCGTTCTCGAACCGCGTGTTGAAGCCGTACGGGTTGTTCGACAACACGCCCGACTGCGTCGAGACATGACCCTTGCCATCCTTGCCGAGGCCTTCATACTTTGCCGAACCGCTGCGTGTGGTCATCGTTTTGATCCTTCACCGGACAAGAAAAAAGGCGTCGCGGTTTCCCACGACGCCCTTCCACAACGCGCAACTACCGAAATAGCGACATTGATTTAGCCGATGAGTGTCAGCGGCAACGACGGTCGTTGTTGCTCGTGCCCTTGTCGATCGCGCGACCGGCGAGGCCACCAAGGACGGCGCCGCCCAGCGTGCCGACCGTGCGGTCGCCGCGGGTGTCGACCGTGCGGCCGAGCAGTGCGCCGCCGACGCCGCCGATGATCGTGCCGGTCGTGCCGTTGTTCTTCTTGCAGTAGACGCGGCCGTCGCGACCACGCCATTCGCGACGATCGCGCGCGTCTGCCGCCGACACAGGAACGAGGACGGTCGGCAGGACCATCGCGCCAAGGCCGAGTGCGAGGATGAACTTACGCATGGATAAACTCCCGTATTGATTGATCTGATGACGTAACGAGGGGACTATACCGACGGTTTCATGAACCGAAAACAACACCGCGTTCATGTTTGTTCGGCGTATTGCGTCGCGGCTCGCACTTCCGCTTTACCGTCTTGGGTCAGGCGATTACGCCGCCCCGATGCTGCCCGTTCCGCTGCCCGTCGAGATCCTGCCCGTCGCCGCGCCGTGGTTCGACCTCGCCGGCCTCGCGGTGTTCGCCGCGTCGGGTGCGCTTGCCGCAGCCAAGCGAGGCCAGACGTTCGTGACGCTGGTGTTCTTCGGGCTGATCACCGGCGTCGGCGGCGGTACGGTGCGCGACCTGCTGATCGGCGCGCCGGTATTCTGGGTGCACGACGCGCGGGCGGCCAGCGTGTGCCTCGGCATGGCGCTGCTGATCTGGGTGACGCCCGAGCGGTGGTGGAAGGGCGAAGCGCTCGGCTGGTTCGACGCGGTCGGGCTCGCGGCGTATGCGGTGTACGGCGCGGCCAAGGCGCTCGGTTACGGCGTGCCGCCGGTGCCGGCGGCGCTGATGGGCGTGATGACCGCATGCGTCGGTGGCATCATCCGCGACGTGCTGGCGGGAGAGCCGTCGATCCTGATGCGGCCGGAGCTGTACGTGACCGCGGCGGCGCTCGCGGCGGCGAGTTATGTCGGGCTGGTGTTGGTGGGCGTGCCGCTGGTGTGGGCGGCGGTGATCGCGGCGAGTGCCGGGTTCACGTTGAGGGCGGCGGCGATCCGCTTCCATCTGGCGCTGCCCGCGTATGGTGGACGCCGCTAACCTCGCCCGCGCCAAGTATGTATCCCCGCGAATGCGGGGACCCAGTCTGGGCTCCCGCCTTCGCGGGAGAACAAGGAGGAGCGGGCGGTCGGTTGAGCTTGAGCCGAAGGTTATCGCTCGTCGGCCTGATCTCTACTCATTGGAGAAAGCACCTCCCAACACCGCCACCACCCCGGCGAAGGCCGGGGCCCAATTGGGGGACGTTGCTAACGACGGACCGCGCGACGTTACTACAGCCTCACCAATTGGGCCCCGGCCTCCGCCGGGGTGGTGTGAGTGTTCGCGCAAGCCTTCTATAAATGAGGTGCGGAAGCTTTACCCCCGTACAAGCCCAACATCCGCAAACCTCTTCGGCTCCACCGGCGGCACCGAAGGCCCGGTCAGCGCGCACTGCCAATGCCCGACATCGATCCACTGGCCGTTCTTGTACCCGACCTCGCGGTACACGCCCGCCCGGCGAAACCCGACCGCCTCGTGCAGCTTGATCGAGCCGTCGTTCGGCAACGCGATCGCGCCGATCGCCTGCGTGAACCCTTGAGCCCGCAGCGTATCGATCAGCGCCTCGTACAACAGCCGCCCCGCACCCTGGCGCTGCGCCGCGTCCGCGACATAGATCGTGGTCTCGCACGCAAACCGGTACGCCTCGCGCTTGTGGAACGCCGAGGCATAGGCGTAGGCCAGCACGCCACCCTCGGTGCCGCCCTCTACCCTGATCGTCGCCACCAGCCACGGGTACAGCCCGTCCGACACCGCCATCCGCGCGCGCATCTCGCCCGCATCCGGGGCCTCGGTCTCGAACGATACCGTCCCGACCAGTACGTGCGGCGCATAGATCGCCGCGATCGCCGCGGCATCCTCGGGCACCGCCGCCCGAATGACGATCCCGCCGCCGTTGCCAACTGCCCGAGAGGCGGGGACCACCATCAGAACCCGATCCGTGCCAGCAGCAGGTCGAGCAGCTTGGCATCGCCGATGTCCGCGGTCGTCGGCCCCATCCCGCCGCACTCCAGGCAGCGGACCTGGATCGAGCCCGACGTCGCCAGCCGCTTCATGTCGCCGACCGCCCGCGCGAGCATCTGGCGCCGGTCCGCCGCGACATGCGCGAACGCATCGCCGCCGCCGGCATCATCGTCGCCGTCATTGCCGAAATCCTGCGCGATCGCCGCGAGGAAGCCCGGCTTCTTCTCCAGATACTCGGCGTGGACCTTGGCGGGATCGAGCTTGGCGCGCTTGGCCGCCTCGTCGATCGCGTCCTGCAGCGTCCCGAACCGGTCGACCAGTCCGATCTGGCGCGCGGTGCCGCCATCCCAGACGCGGCCCTGGCCGATCTCGTCGACCCGTGCCGGCGTCATCTTCCGCGACGCGGCGACGCGGGCGAGGAACTCGCGATAGCCGTTCTCGATGCCGGCCTGTGCGATCGCGTCGAACATCGGCGTGGTCCCGCCGGTGACGTCGGGCTGGCCCGACAGCGGCGTGGTCTTCACCCCGTCGCTGGTCACGCCGATCTTGGCGAGCGCGTTTTCGAACGTCGGCACCACGCCGAAGATGCCAATCGAGCCGGTGATCGTGCCGGGCTCGGCGAAGATCACGTCGGCCGGCGTCGACACCCAATACCCACCGCTCGCGGCCATGCCGCCCATCGACACGACCACAGGCAGCTTCTGGCGCTTGGCTTCGAGGATCGCGAGTCGGATCTGCTCCGATGCCATCACCGATCCGCCCGGAGAATCGACGCGCACCACCAGCGCCTTCAACGTCTTCTTGGCAAGCCCGTCGAGCACCGCCTTCTCGATCGTCTTGCCCGCCGCCTTGCCGGGGCCGCCCTCGCCGTCGACGATATCGCCGGCGATCGTCAGCACGCCGATCGCGTCGCCCGCCGTGGGGAGGGGGTTCGCTTTCACCCAAGCGTCGTACTTGATCGCGGTGTAGTTGCCCGCCGGCTTGTTCGCGTCGCTGCCGGCGATCTCCGCCACGCGCCGCCCGAAACTGGTGCGATCGCCGAGCTTGTCGACGATGCCCGCGCGCAAATTCGCCTCGGCGATGTTGCCGTTAGACGCGAGGATAACCTTGTCGGGGGCGCTCATGAACTGCGCGATCTGCGCCTTGGGGCGTGCTTTCGCGACGGCCTCGCGCCACTGCGCGAACAACGTGCCGTACAGCGCGGTGCTGGCGGCGCGCGCGTCGTCGCTCTGGTCTGCGCGCGTGTAAGGCTCGACGAACGACTTGTAGCGGCCGACTCGGTAGACGTGCGCGTTGACGCCGAGCTTGTCGATCAGGCCCTTGTAATAGAGCTGGTTGCCGCCCGGCCCCATGAAGATCGTGCCACCCAGCGGGTTCACCCAGATCTCGCTAGCATTCGCCGCCAGGCGATAGCCGCCATCGGTGTACGCGGTCGCATAGGCCAGCACCGGCTTGCCGCTCGCACGAACCCGCGCCAGCGCATCGCTGACCTCGCCGAGTGCCGCAGGATACGCGCCGCCGAAGCTGTCGAGATCGAGCACGACCACCTTCACGCGCGCATCAGTGCGTGCGGTGTCGATCGAGCGCACCACGTCACGCAGGCGAAACTGCCGCGTCCGGCTCTGCCCCGAAAGTGCTGCGAACGCGGCCTGCTCCTCGGGCTGCTCGACGATCGAGCCGTTGAGGTCGAGCACCAGCGCGCCGTCCTTGATCGCCGTCGTGCTCTGCCGCGCGTTGAGCGCCGCGAAGATCAGCCCGAAGAACAGCAACATCGCGATCAGGACGAGCGCGTCCTTGATCGCCACAAGGAACTTCCACACGCCCCGCACGAGCCGCCATTTCTTCCGCGGCGGGCGGGCAGGGTCGACATAGGAGGGGGCGTAGGACGGCGCAGCGGTATCGGTCATGGGACGAGAGCTAGAGCAACGGGGCGCACAGGTAAATGCCCTGTATTACGCGTCCAACACAGGAAGCGTTCTAGCGCGCCCATCTACCGCAATCACCACGCAGTTCCCCTCCCGCTTGCGGGAGGGGTTAGGGGAGGGGAGTCCTACGAATGCTCCGCCCAAGAAACCCCTCCCCCGACCCCTCCCGCAAGCGGAAGGGGAGCAGAAGGCAGCATCGACCCAACTCTCCTAGTTCTCCTGCGAACGCAGGAGCCCAGGATACCAAGCACCGCCCTCCGTCACCCTGGACTCCTGCGTGCGCAGGAGAACGGCAGTGCTGCCGTTCACGACCTCAGCCACGATGCCCGAATACCACGCCCGCCCGAAAAAATTTCACCCCCGGAACCTTTGACATGCCGCACCCCGAGGCACATATGCCGTCCGTTGGCACTCGATAACCTCGAGTGCCAGAAATCTGTCACAATCCAAAAGGACATGGATCCCATGAACTTTCGTCCATTGCATGATCGCGTGCTGGTGAAGCGCCTCGAAGCCGAAGAGAAGACGGCTGGCGGCATCATCATCCCCGACACCGCCAAGGAAAAGCCGCAGGAAGGCGAAGTCGTCGCCATCGGCACCGGCACTCGCGCCGAGAACGGCACGATCACCCCGCTGGACGTCAAGACCGGCGACAAGATCCTGTTCGGCAAATGGTCGGGCACCGAGGTCAAGGTCGACGGTGAGGACCTCCTCATCATGAAGGAATCGGACATCCTTGGTATCGTTGGCTGACGCCGACGGGCTCGGCATCGTCAGGTATCACTGACGTGAACGGGCCAGGGAATGCTGGCGGCGAAAACCGCGCCAGCGTCTGCACTTTGTGAACTTCCACTTTTTGAAAGGGCAGCTGACATGGCTTCCAAGGACGTAAAATTCGGTCGTGACGCGCGTGAGCGCATCCTCCGCGGCGTCGACATCCTCGCCGACGCAGTCAAGGTGACCTTGGGCCCCAAGGGCCGCAACGTCGTCATCGACAAGAGCTTCGGCGCACCGCGCATCACCAAGGACGGCGTCACCGTCGCCAAGGAGATCGAGCTCAAGGACAAGTTCGAGAACATGGGTGCGCAGATGCTGCGCGAAGTGGCCTCGAAGACCAACGACATCGCCGGCGACGGCACGACCACCGCGACGGTTCTCGCGCAGGCGATCGTCCGCGAGGGCATGAAGTCGGTCGCAGCGGGCATGAACCCGATGGACCTGAAGCGCGGCATCGATCTCGCCGTCATCAAGGTCGTCGAGGACGTCAAGGCGCGTTCGAAGCCGGTTTCGGGTTCGAAGGAAGTGGCGCAGGTCGGCATCATCTCGGCCAACGGCGACCGTGAAGTCGGTGAGAAGATCGCCGAAGCCATGGAGAAGGTCGGCAAGGAAGGCGTGATCACCGTCGAGGAAGCGAAGGGTCTCGAATTCGAGCTCGACGTCGTCGAGGGCATGCAGTTCGACCGCGGCTATCTGTCGCCATACTTCATCACCAACCCCGAGAAGATGACCGTCGAGCTTCAGGATCCCTATATCCTGATCCACGAGAAGAAGCTCTCGAACCTGCAGGCGATGCTCCCGATCCTGGAAGCCGTCGTTCAGTCGGGTCGTCCGCTCCTGATCATCGCCGAGGACATCGAGGGTGAGGCTCTGGCCACGCTCGTCGTCAACAAGCTGCGCGGCGGCCTGAAGGTCGCAGCGGTCAAGGCACCTGGCTTCGGCGATCGTCGCAAGGCGATGCTCGAGGACATCGCGATCCTGACCAAGGGCGAGATGATCTCGGAAGACCTCGGCATCAAGCTCGAGACCGTCACGCTCGGCATGCTCGGCACCGCCAAGCGCGTCACGATCGACAAGGACAACACCGTCATCGTCGACGGTGCCGGCGATCACGACACGATCAAGGGCCGCACCGAAGCGATCCGCCAGCAGATCGAGAACACGACCAGCGACTACGACAAGGAGAAGCTCCAGGAGCGTCTCGCCAAGCTTGCCGGTGGCGTTGCCGTGATCAAGGTCGGTGGTTCGTCGGAAGTTGAAGTCAAGGAGCGCAAGGACCGTGTCGACGACGCGCTGCACGCAACCCGCGCAGCCGTCGAAGAAGGCATCGTCCCCGGCGGCGGTACGGCTCTGCTGTACGCAACCAAGGCGCTTGATGGCCTCGAGGGTGCGAACGACGACCAGACGCGCGGTATCGACATCGTGCGCAAGTCGCTGACGGCTCTGGTTCGCCAGATCGCGCAGAACGCCGGTCATGACGGTGCGGTGGTTTCGGGCAAGCTGCTCGACGGCAACGACTCGAACATCGGCTTCAACGCCGCGACCGACACGTACGAGAACCTGGTGGAAGCCGGCGTGATCGATCCGACCAAGGTCGTCCGCACCGCGCTGCAGAACGCAGCATCGGTCGCAGGCCTCCTGATCACGACCGAAGCGGCCGTGAGCGAGCTCGCCGACGACAAGCCCGCCATGCCCATGGGCGGCGGCGGCATGGGCGGCATGGGCGGCATGGACTTCTGATCCGAAGGGCGAGATCGTAGCCACTTTGGCTACGATCTCGCACAAGGACGGCCGGCGGGTCGGCGGCGCAAGCCACCGATCCCGTCCGACGAAAGCAGCGGCTCCGCCGATGCTCGGTTCCAAGCCAAACACATCGACCAAGGCAAAGGGCCGGGGAGCGATCCCCGGCCCTTTGTACGTCATCCCAGCAACTCGTGACCTTACCGAAGCATGTACCAAGCAACGGGACCGTTTCGGCCAGAAATCGACCAATACGTATACCATTCAGTTTCCCAAAACATCGTTCCGCATCGAACACTCGGCAGGTGCAACCGCGGCGCGATAGCGCTACTACGCGGGCATGACCGGGGGACGCATCGATCAACTGACCGAAGCTCAGCGCGCCTGCTTGCGGCTGGTGCTGACGCATCACAATTCGAAGGAGATCGCGGCGATCTTCGGCGTCTCGCCATCGGCGATCGACAAGCGGATCGAACGCGCAATCCAGATTCTCGGCGTCGGCACCCGGTTCGAGGCGGCGCGTCGGCTCCAGGAGCATGAGGGCGCGGACGGCCATGTCGTCACGCAGGAGCGCCCTGCGCCTGATGCGGCAGACCCGACCGATACACCCATTCTGACATACGAACGGCTCCCATCCGAACCAATCGACGTTCCCATCCCCCCATCCGCAGCCCCAAAGGTCGACCAGATCGAGCCATGGGGGCTCGTTCGCCGCTTCATGGGATTGTCCCAGCAGAGCGGGCCGATCGGCGCAGCGCGGAACCGGGTTTCGAGAGGCGACAGGATCGTCAGACTTATCGGACTCATGGGCCTGATCGCCATCACGTCGATGGCGCTCGTGAACATGGCGATGACGCTGACCAGCCTGTTGCGGGCGAACCGCGACCACGCTGCTCCGATACATGGCCCGTCAACGGCGGCACCACGGGGGAGATAATGATGTTGAAAGAACGCCGCACCGCGACCGACGCGGTCACACAGCAATTCCTGAAGGCGGAAGCCGCGGTCGACGAGGCAGCCATGCTCGCTGCGTCCTGCGTCGCGACGCTGCTGCAACAGCGCGTCGCCGCCAACCTGCCGGTCGGCACGGGCGTCGCCGCCCTGCAGATGATCTCGCAGGCGTCGCTCGACATCATCAACGCCCGCCAGCGGTTCGTCGAAGCGCATCAGGCGCTCGTCCAGGTGCGGACGGACATCGGGCTGGGCCAGTTCTACGGTTACGGCGATACCGCCCAATGCCCGCCCAACGAAGGCGCACTACGCGCCGAGACGCCACTGCGTCTGGCAGCGGTGGCCTGATTGGCCGATTTCGGTCCTGCTTCGGAGGCTAAAGTTGGATCGGGTCTGGATCTTCTATTCGATACAGTTGGCGGCTTCGGCCTACGCGATCCTTCGGGGTGGCGCACCGGAGCGGCTTACGGGTCTGGCACTGCTGCTTGCGGCAGTGTCGACCGGTATCGTCGAGCGCAACGTTCCTTCGCTGTTTTCGGGGCTGGAACTGGGCGTCATGATCGTCGACCTGATGCTGCTTGCGGTGATGATCGGGATCACGCTGAGCGCCGATCGTTTCTGGCCGGCTTGGGTTACCGCGCTGCATGCGCTGGGCACCGGGGCGCATCTGGCCAGGGCGATCAGCCCCGACGTGATCCGGCTCGTCTACGCGCTGCTCTCCGCAGCCTGGAGTTACCCCATCGTTCTGCTTCTCGTGATCGGGACAGCCAGGCACTCGCGACGAATCCGGGCAAGGGGCTGGGATCTCGATTGGAGCCGCCAGGATCCGACGATGCGCTGAAGCGTAATCGGATACAGCGCACATGACCTACGCATCCTCCATCGTTTCCGGCGTCGCGCTGAAACACAGCCCACTGCCTATCCTGCATGACCCGGCCCTGGTCGAGGTCGCGCGGCGGCTCTACGCCATGAGAAAGATCCGCGACGATCTGCTCGGCACTAGCCTGTTCTCCGAACCGGCATGGGATATCCTGCTCGACCTGTTCATCTCCGACGACGACGGCCTGCGGCTGAGTGTCTCGGCAGTGTGCATCGGCGCGCGCGCACCCTCGGCGACGGCGCTGCGGTATTTGACGATGCTGCAGGACTCGGGGCTCGTGGAGCGAACGCGCGACGAACGCGACGGTCGCCGCTCGCATGTCCAGCTTACGACGCTCGGGCGCAGGCGGATGACGGGACTGCTTGCGCGCATGGTCGACGTATAAGCGTGCCGACATGAGGGAATGCTGGAGCGGATGACGGGAATCGAACCCGTGTATTCAGCTTGGAAGGCTGCTGTACTACCATTGTACTACACCCGCTCGGCATGCCGTAGCGAAGCCCCGAACTAGCGTCGCCGCGCGGTCGGCGCAAGCACCGACATGGCAGCCTCCTGGCAGTTACGCCGCGAGGCCTCGCCCGCAAAGGGCCAGATGGTTCACGCGTTGCTCACCATTCCGCGCTACGGACGATAGCGATGGATCATGATGACGCGCTTTCCGCTCGACCCCAGCCCGATCCACGTCCGCGCTCCGCGGTCAGCGGCGGCGCCGGCCTCTGCGGCTTGATCGGCATCTTCGTCTGGCTGGGGATCGCGCGCTGGTATGGGTTGGACGGCCCCTATTCGGCCTTGGTCAACGTCGTCGCATGCGCGCTGCCGATGGTCGCTTGGTCGCTGCTGGTCGACAAGGTCCACCGCAACGCGAGCACGGGGATCGACTGGTCCGCGCCCAGACCGTTGCGCACCACGCTCGACACGAGCCTGACCAAGCTTGCGGGGCTCTGGGCGACATGGGCCGCGATCGCGGTCGTCTACGGGACCGTGCGATCATACTGGCAGGGTAATTTCGCGTTCGCGATGTGGTGCTTCACGAATGCCGCGCCGATCCTGTTCGTCGCATCGATCCCCTATGTGCTCTGGATCGACCGCTATCTGATCGAACCGCGCGATGGCGCCTGGCACCTCGGCGGCTGGATGACCGGGCAGGCGGGTGTCGAGCCCGAAGCGATCTACGGCCATCTCCGCGCCTGGGGGGTGAAGACGTTCTTTCTCGCCTTCATGCTGGCGATCGTACCGCCGGGTTTCGCCACGTTCGTGCGCGGCGATCTGGCGTCGGTGCTGCACGATCCCGTCGCGCTGGCGAACTGGCTGATCACCTTCATGTTCCTGATCGACGTGGCATTCGCGACGGTCGGCTATATCCTGACGTGCCGCCCGCTCGATTCGCACATCCGCAGCGCCAACCCGTTCGCGGCGGCGTGGATGACGGCGCTGATGTGCTATCCACCGTTCATCCTGATGAACGAGGGCGGCCCGCTGGATTATCACCCCGGCACGTCGGATTGGGCGTACTGGTTCCAGGGGCATCCGGTTCTGCTCACACTCGTCGGTGCAGTTCTGGTCGCGCTGACCGCGATCTATGCTTGGGCGACGATGGCGTTCGGCTTCCGCTTCTCCAACCTGACCAATCGCGGCATCCTGACGCACGGACCCTATGCGATCTCGCGCCATCCGGCGTATCTGTCGAAGAACCTGTTCTGGTGGATCTCGACAATCCCGATCCTGACCACCGGGAGCATCGTCGATGCGGCGAGGGCGACGCTGTTGCTGGCCGCCGTTGGAGGGGTGTATTTCTGGCGGGCGAAGACCGAGGAGCGGCATTTGAAGCTCGACCCCGACTATCGCGCCTATTTCGACTGGATGACGCGCAACGGTTTGGTGCCGCGGCTGTTCGCGAGGTTGCGCGGCTGATTCCCCTCCCGTTTACGGGAAGGGGAGGGGTTGACCTCGCCATCGGCTGAAACGTCCGCGGCCAAGCCCTCCCCCGACCCCTCCCGCGAACGGGAGGGGAGCAGTTAGAAGCTCGATTCGTCGTACACCTTCGAGACGTCGCCGCCCCAGACGCCGTGATACTTTTCGAGCAGCACTTCGGCGGGCACCTTGCCGCTCCGCACAATTTCCCGCAGCGGATCGAGAAAGCCGGTCTCATTGTCGCCCGCGCGATTGAACCGCGCCCGCGCCGACAACCCGGCGCCTGCGATGTCGAGAACTTCGCCCGCGATATCGCGCAGCTTGCCGCCACCCGCGATCGGCGCGTTCAGCCCGAGCTTCGGCACCGCATCGCGCAACGCCTGGCGTTCGTCGATCGTCCAGTCCTTGACCAGATCCCACGCCGCATCGAGTGCACCCTGATCGTATAGCAATCCGACCCAAAGGGCTGGCAGCGCACAGATCCGGTTCCACGGCCCACCATCCGCACCGCGCATCTCGAGGAAGGTCTTCAACCGCACCTCGGGGAAGGCGGTCGACAGATGATCGGTCCAGTCGTCGAGCGTCGGCTTCTCGCCCGGCAGCACCGACAATTCACCCTTCAGGAAGTCGCGGAACGACAGCCCGGCGGCGTCGATATACTTGCCCTCGCGGTAGACGAAGTACATCGGCACATCGAGCGCATACTCGGCATAGCGCTCATACCCGAAGCCATCCTCGAACACGAACGGCAGCATGCCGGTGCGGTGCGGATCGGTGTCCGACCAGATATGGCTGCGATACGACAGCATGCCGTTGGGCTTGCCCTCGGTAAACGGCGAGTTCGCGAACAGCGCGGTCGCGAGCGGCTGGAGCGCGAGCCCGACGCGGAATTTCTTCACCATGTCCGCCTCGGACGCGTAATCCAGGTTCACCTGGATCGTGCAGGTCCGCAGCATCATGTCGAGGCCCATGCTGCCGACGCGCGGCATGTGCCGCAACATGATCGCATAGCGCCCCTTGGGCATCGTCGGCAGTTCGGCACGCGTCTTGTCCGGCCACATGCCGAGCCCGAGAAAGCCGATCCCGAGCTTCTCGCCCGCCGCCTTCACCTGCTCCAGATGGCGCCCGGTCTCGGCGCAGGTCTCGTGCAGCGAATCGAGCGGCGCGCCCGACAGTTCGAACTGGCCCGCGGGCTCCAGGCTGATGCTGCCGTCGGGCCCCGACATGGCGATCGCGTTGCCGCCCTCCATGACCGGCTTCCAGCCATATTGCTCCAGCTCGCCGAGCAGTGCGCGGATGCCGCTCGGCTCGTCGTACGATGGCGCGTGATGATCGCCGTTCGCATAGACGAACTTCTCGTGCTCAGTGCCGATCCGCCACGCGTCCTTCGGCTTTTCGCCGCCCGCGAAGCTGGCGATCAACTGGTCGCGCGACTCGATCGTCGGGCTGGTCTTTTTCGGAGCTGGAATCGTCGTCATCGCCGCGCCTTACGCGCCGATGAACGAGGGTGCTAGAGGGTATCCAGACCAATCGGTAGCAATGTCTTCGTAGAGGTCGGGACGCCTACCAGTCGCCCGCCGCCGCCATCCACAAGGCAACGGCCGCGCCTGCCGCGGTTTCCGCGCGGAGGATGCGCGGCCCCAGCCCGATCCCGACCGCATTCGGATGCGCGCGGATCGCCTCGCGCTCGTCGGCATCGAAGCCACCCTCGGGCCCGATCAGGATCGCCGCCGGGCCGGGACGTGCGCGCATCGCCTCCAGCGCCGGTACGCCGCCGGTCTCGTCGGCGAAGAACAGCGCGCGGTTCTCGGGCCAATCGCGGAGCAATGCGGCAAGCTTTACTGGTTCGGCCACCTCGGGCAGCGCGGTGCGCCCGCATTGCTCCGCCGCCTCGATCATCTGCGTCCGAAGCCGCTCGGTATTGGGCTTGTCGACGATCGTCCGCCGCGTGACCACCGGCACCAGCCGCGCGACGCCCAGTTCACAAGCCTTTTCCGCCATCCAGTCGACCCGGCCCTTCTTAAGCGGCGCGGCGCAGAGCCATAGGTCAGGTACGTCCTCGCGCGGACGCAGCAATTCGGTGACGTCGAGCACCAGATCGCGCTTGCCGACGCTCGACGCCACCCCGAGCCATTCCCCAGTCCGGTCGTCGAACAGCTTCACCGGATCGCCGATCTTCATCCGCATCACCCCGACGAGATAATGCGCCGCTGCTCCATCGACCTGGAGCGGACCGGGCGCGAGCGGCGTATCGACGAAGAGGCGCGGCGTGGACTGCGGCGGCCAAGCGGGGGTTGCAGGCATAACTCGCCTCTAGCAAATCCTCCCCGGCACGGGGAGGGGGACCAGCAAAGCTGGTGGAGGGGGGCTTCCGCACGCGTTACACTCGCGTTTCGTCACTCCGTCCGGGCATTCGCGCAGTGCACTTTCACCGCCAGCAATACGCACGCGGCGATCCCCCTCCACCCTTCGCCAGAGGCGAACGGTCCCCCTCCCCGTGCCGGGGAGGATTTGAGACGCGCCTTTGGGGAAGGGGCGCTCACCGCTTCCGCCGCGCCCACATCTTTCGGGCTACCACCCACGCTACAACCACAACTACAACTCCAAGGATCAGCACTCCCGCGACCGCCCCCGCGACCCGAAAGATCCCCCAGAACAACGCCTCGACGAAGCGGCCGACCGCAACCGAAAGGCCGATCATGCTGGAGGGTCCGAACGCGTCACACCCCACCGGTACCCGGCAAAGGCTTGCGCGCCAAACCCCGTCTTCCTACGCCCCCAGCATGCAGACCAAGCCGATGCACGAAGAAATCGTTCCCGACAGCGAGCATAAGGGCTTGGTCGGTCGCCTCCCGCCAACCCTCCGCGGCCTTGCGCTGCTCGCCCGTTTCGACCGCCCGATCGGCTGGTGGCTGCTCTTCTGGCCCGGCGCCTGGGGAGTCGCGCTAGCCGGTGGCGCAGTCGAGCGTTGGGACCTGATCCTCTGGCTCCTCCTCGGCAGCATCGCGATGCGCGGCGCGGGGTGCGTGTTCAACGACATCGTCGACCGCGACCTCGACGCGCAGGTTTCGCGCACCCGCGCCCGGCCGATCCCGAGCGGGCTCGTGTCGATCACGCTTGCCTGGGTCTGGCTCGTCGCGCTGTGCCTGATCGGGTTCGTCGTCCTGCTGCAACTCACCTTCTTCGCCGCGATCGTCGCACTTGCCAGCCTCGCCCCCGTCGCCGCCTACCCGTTCATGAAGCGCATTACGTGGTGGCCGCAGGCGTGGCTCGGCATCGTCTTCTCCTGGGCGTTGCTGGTCGGCTGGAGCGACATCGCCGGCGCGCTCGATACGCCGATGTGGCTGCTCTACGCGGGTTCGATCGCATGGGTGATCGGCTACGACACGATCTACGCGCTGCAGGACCGCGAGGACGACGCGATGATCGGCATCCGCTCGTCCGCGCTCCGCATGGGTACGCACGTCAAGGCCGGCGTCGGAATCTTCTACGTCGCCGCCGTCGCTTTATGGGCCGCAGCGTTCTGGCAAGTCCGCCCCGACCCGCTCGCGATCGCCGCGCTCGTCCCCGTCGGACTCCATCTTGGCTGGCAGGTCGCGACGCTCAGACCGGGCACCAGTCCCGAGGCCGGCACCGCCGCGCTCGCTCGCTTTCGCGCGAACCGTTTCGCCGGACTGCTCATGTTCCTCGCCTGCGTGGTTGTCGGCACGAGCCTGCATCCTTAAGTCGCTGATATGCTGACCCCAGACCAAGCCCGCGACCGCGCCCACGACATCGTCCAGCGCGCGAGGGCGGCGGGCGCCGACGCCGCCGACGCGGTCTTCGCCGCCGATGCCGCGCTCGACGTGTCGATCCGCCTCGGCAAGCTCGAGGATATCGGCCGCTCCGAAAGCGAGGACCTCGGCCTGCGCGTCTTCGTCGGCCAGCGCTCCGCCAGCGTCTCCACCTCCGACCTCTCGACCGCAGCAATGGACGCGCTGGTCGAACGTGCTGTGGCGATGGCGCGCGAGGCCCCTGAAGACCCCTGGGCAGGTCTGGCCTCCGCCGACCGCCTGCTCCACGGCATCACGCCGATGCTCGGCCTCGACGACGGCGGCGAAGCCAGCCCCGAGCAACTCCGCGACGCCGCACTGGAAGCCGAGGACGCCTCGCGCGCCGTCCCCGGCGTCTCGAACAGCGAAGGCGGCGGCGCCAGCGCCTCCCGCAGCGTCTGGGCCTTGGCCACCAGCCACGGGTTCGCCGGCGCCTATGCCGCGACCGGCTACGGCGTCTCGGCCAGCGTGCTCGCTGGTGAAGGCGGCAACATGCAGCGCGATTATGCGCACAGCAGCGCCCGCCTCCGCGCACATCTGGAATCGCCCGAAGCGATCGGCCGCCGCGCCGGAGAACAAGCCGTCGCGCGCCTCAACCCCGGCCGCCTCGTCAGCGGGCCCACCACGATCGTCTACGACCGTCGCGTCGGCGGATCGCTGGTCGGCCACATGCTCGGCGCGATCTCCGGCCAGGCGATCACGCGGAAAACGAGCTTCCTGCTCGACTCGCTCGGCAGCCAGGTCTTCGCGCACGGCATCACCATCCGCGACGATCCGCACCGCCCGCACGGCCTGCGCTCGCGTCCGTTCGATGGCGAAGGCCTGCCCGTCTCGCCGAGCGACATCATCGAGGACGGCATGCTCGAACGCTGGCTGCTCGATTCCGCCTCGGCGCGGCAACTCGGCCTCGAACCGACCGGCCATGCTGCGCGCGGTGTCGGCGGCGGGCCCGGCGTTTCCACCAGCAACGTGTTCATGGAGCCGGGCCACGTACCCCTCGAAACGCTGATCGCCGACATCGAGTCGGGCGTCTACGTCACCGAACTGATGGGCGGCGGCGCGAACGGCGTGACCGGCGATTACAGCCGTGGCGCAGCGGGCTTCCGCATCGAGAACGGCCAGATCACCACGCCGGTCGCCGAGTTCACGATCGCGGGCAACGTCAAGGATATGTTCCTCGCGATGACCGCCGCCAACGACCTCGAGTTCCGCTACGGCGTCAACGTGCCGACCCTGCGCGTGGAGGGCATGACGGTGGCGAGTGGCTGACCGGCGCCACCGCGGGCCGGAACGGTCGCCCGAATGGCTGCGCGCGATGGCCGACGCCGTCGCGACGATCGCCATGGAGGCCGGCGCGATGGCGCACGACCGCTTCGACACCGATTTCCAGCGCTGGGAAAAGACCCCCGGCAGCCCGGTCTGCGAACTCGACATCGCGATCGACCTGATGCTCAAGTCCCGTCTGTCGACCTTGCTCCCGGAAGCCGGCTGGCTCTCCGAGGAGACCGCCGACAACGCCGACCGCCTCGCCCACGACCTGCTCTGGGTGGTCGACCCGATCGACGGCACGCGCGACTATATCCGCGCCAGACCCGGTTGGTGCGTCTCGATCGCGCTGGTCGACCGCGGCCGCCCGGTGATCGGCATCCTCGACGCCCCTACGCGCGACGAGCACTGGCGCGGTGTGGTCGGGCAGGGCGCGACCCGCAACGGCGTGGCGCTCCAGACCGGCACCCGCACGGAATTCGTCGGCAGCCGAACCCCCGTCGACGCCCTCCCCAAAGCAGACCGCGACCTCGTCATGGTCCACAAGCCCAATTCGATCGCCCTCCGCATCGCGATGGTCGCCGCCGACGAAGCCGACCTCGTCGCGACGCTCCGATGGGGCAACGAATGGGACATCGCCGCCGCGGTCCTCGTTGCGAGCGAAGCCGGGGCGACGGTCAGCGATGCGTTGGGCGCGCCGCTCGTCTTCAACAAACCGCGCCCGCAGGCGTTCGGCGTATTGACGAGCGTGGCGGGCATCCACGCCGCAGCCGTAGAACGGCTTGCCGATCGCGCTCGCGTACAGTTGCAGTAGAGACTGCTCGGCCCCCGGGCTGGCTGACCAACAAGGTTCGAAATCGGCCCAATGTCGTTACCGCGAGGGAACGGCCGGTTGACGCCACGTCGATGTATCCGTCTTATCCTGTGTTGTGCTCCTCTGATAACCGGAGCGGCGGCGGAGAGAAGATATGTCCTTGTCCGTGTCGATCGCGATTCTGCTCCAGGCGATAGCGCCTCAAGCTGCGACCGAACCGGGTCCGGTCAAGCCGGACATCGTCGTCGAGGCGCGCAATGAGGCGGTCATCCGCGACTTCGTCAAGCGTCTGGCGGATCCCATGCCAACTCACCAGTTGCCACGGTGGGATCGGCAAATCTGTACGGGGGTCATCGGCCTCGATGCCGCGCAGGCGCAGATGATGAATGACCGGATCGCGCAGGTCGCCAATTCGGTCCATCTTCGAAGTGGCAAGCCAGGGTGCTCGCCGACGATCCTGATCGTGGTGTCGCCGCAGGCGGACGCGGTTGCCAAAAGCGTGGCCGACAAATACCCGATCACCCTGCGCAGGGAGGGATCGGCGCGTCTCGACCGTTTCCGTCAGCCAAAGCAGCCGGTCCGGTGGATCGGCACGACATACGAGGGTGCGGCGACAAATGCGTCGTCGGCGTTGAATGGATATTTCAAGGATGGGGCACTGCCATCCGCTGCTTCGTCGGGTTTTACAGGCAGCGCGACACGGATCAACGAGATCACGCGCGGTATTGTGTCGTCCATGCTGGTGATTGTCGATCCTGCGCAGATAGGATCGGTCAAGCTGGATGCCCTGTCCGACTATGTGGCAATGGTGGCGCTCGCCCGACCGGGGCTCGGACGTCCCGCGCCGACGACATCGATCCTGTCGCTGTTCGCAGACGCGACCGTCGCGCCGAGGAGCATCACGCGTTTCGATCAGGACTATCTAAGCGGTCTATACACGACATCGCCCAATCATGACGCGTCGTGGCAGGCTTCGAGTATCGCGAGGAGCATGAAAACGACGAAAAAACAGGATGGGCCGAAATAACCTCCGCCGATGAGGCGATTATCTTGCTGCGTGTTCATCCCTGCGCACGAACTTCAAGGATCGGCCTCATACTACAGGCTCGGTCTGTCCCGACCACGCGGTTTCCTCTTCGATCGAAATCATGTCGGCGTCCCGTATACGCGCTTGCCCTTCGTCCGGCTGGTCAGGTGGAACTGGAGGCATCGGTCGCAGCGATAGGCCCTGAGAGGTACGCGTCCGGCTTTCGCTACGACGAGCGCGTCAGCTTCGGAGACGAACCGCGCCTTGCGGCGGCAGACGCTGAGCCGGGTGCGCTTCACCCGATCAGTCCTTGTACTTCATCTCCAAGAAGCGACCGCGGGTGGAGAGGTTGTCGAGGTCGCTTTGCGCGAGGCGGGCGGTCATCTCGCCGATCTCCTGTTCGATCAGCTTGAGGCCGTCGACCAGCTCGGCGTCGGGCGAGCGACCGTTGCGCGGCGTCGTGCGGAGCGCCGCCGGCACCTTCTCGTAATCCTTGACGAAGGCGGGGAGCTGCTCGCCGATCAGCTTCCGCACGTCGACCGCTTCCTGCGTGTTCGCGTCTAGCGTCGCGAGTTGCGGGGTCAGCGTTTCGAGGCGCAGGCCGATCCGGTCGACCAGCGTCATCGCGGGTGCGGGGAGGGCGGGGCGCTGCGCTTCCAACCAGCGTTCGGTTTGAGCCGGGAGCGCGCGGATGTCGACCGCGGCGAGACGCTCGGGCGTGGGCGCACGTTCCGCCGGCCAGACCGCGAACAATACCGTCGCGGCGACCAGCAGCGCCATCACCAGCATCGCGCCGCCGATCCCGAGCGGGACGATCCAGCCGATCACCATCGCCGCGATCAGGATCGACACGTCGGCGACCGCGATCCGGGTCAGTCGCTTGCCGATCGCCTGCGTCTGCCGCGCCCGCCCTCGCGACGGTACGCGCCCGATCACCGTGCCGGTGCGGTCGTCGGAAATGCGCGACCAGGAGGCGCGGGCGCTGGCGATGGCGTCGTCGACTTCGCTCACGGGGGTTACATCGCCTCCAGCTTGAACGGGCTGGCGGAAGGTCCGCCCAACTGGCCCTGGGTGGCCCCTTCAGCCCGCGCGATATAGCCACGGGATTTGTCGACTTCGTTCGACAGCGCGCCGACGGTGACCTTCATCGAATCGAGCGCCTTCAGCTTGAACACGTCGATCGCGTCCATCGTGTCGTAGATATTCTGGAACGCACGTTGCAGCGTCTCCAGCGGGATCGTCGCCGACGCGGCCTGTTCATGGATCTGCGCGGTTTGCGACTTGAGCAGCTTGCCGGTCGAATCGATGATGTTCGCGGTCGTCGTGTTGAGCGCGGTGATCTGTTCCAGCACCAGCTTCTGGTTGGTCAGCGCCTGTGCCACCGTCACCGCGGTCCGCAGTGCCGAGACGGTCGTGGTCGAGGCGCGATCGACGCCCTTCACCAGCTCGACGTTGTTCTTCTTGACCAGGTCGAGCGCGAGATAGCCCTGCACGGTGACCGCCATCTGGGTCAGCAGATCCTGCGTCCGCTGGCGCGTGTAGAACAACGCGGTCTCGCGGATCGCCTTCGCCTTGGCGGGATCTGTGTGGTCGAGATCGTTGGCGACGTCCTCCAGCTTGGCGTCCATCGTCTTCGACAGATGGATCATCTGCTCGAGCCGACCCATCGCCGCCCACAGGTTCGCGCGCTCGGTATCGATCGCGGCATTGTCCATCAGCAGCTCGTCCTTGCCCGAACCGAGGCTCTTCAGGATCTGCGCGATGTGCGTCTGCGAGGACTTATAGCCGTCGAAATAATTGCGCATCTTGCCACCGAACGGGATGATCCCGAACAGCTTCTGCGGCGCGGTGAGGTTGCCCTTCTTGCCTGGATCGAGATCCTCGACGACGCGGCGCAGCTCGGCGAGATCCTTGCCGACGCCGGTCTCCTGATCCATCGCCTTGACCGGACGATCGAGGAAGCGGTTCGACTGGCCGGCGGCGTCGCGGATTTCCTTCGCGCCCATCGCGGTGATCGCATCGACGCGCTTGCCGAATTCGGGGGAGTTGACGTCCTGCGCGACGAGATCGGTGACGAAGCCCGACACGCGCTCCTCGAGCTGCGACTTTACGCCGGCATCGACGGGCACGAGCCCGGACGCCTTCGCGGCCGCGACCGTGGGCACCGGATCGGGCGGGGTCAGCACCAGGCCCGGCTCTTCCGTCAGCGTGTTCGGGGTCGTCGCCATGCTTGTCTCTCCGTTCGGTGGGGCATGGTGGCTGCAACCCGCCCCGCGTTCAAGTGGCGTATATAGATAATACACTCAGACTTGCCAACTGCTCTCCTTGAAACCGGGCGGCCGCGTGGACAGCTTGTCGGCGACATCACAGGAGTTCCAGCATGCGCGCCATCGGCTATACCAAGTCGCTCCCGATCGACGATCCGCAGTCGCTCGTCGACCTCGACCTCCCCAAGCCCGAGGCTATTGGCCGCGACCTGCTGGTCGAGGTGAAAGCCGTTTCGGTCAACCCGGTCGACACCAAGATCCGCCAGCGGCGCGAAGATCCCGACGGCACGGCACAGGTGCTCGGCTGGGACGCATCGGGCGTCGTCGTCGCGGTCGGCCCGGACGTGACCGGGTTCAAGGTTGGCGACGAGGTATTCTACGCGGGTGCGATCGACCGGCCCGGCACCAATTCCGAATATCACATCGTCGACGAGCGCATCGTCGGTCACAAGCCGGCATCGCTCGACTGGGCGCAGGCCGCGGCGCTGCCGCTGACGTCGGTCACCGCGTGGGAGACGCTGTTCGACCGGCTCGACGTGCGCAAACCCGTCCCCGGCGCGGCGAACGCGATCCTGATCATCGGCGGGGCAGGCGGGGTCGGCTCGATCACGGTGCAGTTCGCACGGCAGCTCACCGACCTGACCGTGATCGCCACCGCGTCGCGCGACGAGACGCGTGGCTGGGTCGAGGAGCTCGGCGCGCATCACGTGATCGACCACCGCAAGCCGCTCGCCGCGCAGGTCGAGGCGCTCGGGCTCGGCGCGCCGGGGTTCGTGTTCTCGACGACGCACACCGACGAGCACATCGCCGAGATCGGCGAACTGCTGGCGCCGCAGGGCCGGTTGGCGCTGATCGACGATCCCAAGACGCTCGACATCGTGCCGCTCAAGCAGAAGTCGATCTCGGTACACTGGGAGCTGATGTACACGCGCTCGCTGTTCCAGACCGCGGACATGGGCGAGCAGGGGGTGTTGCTCGACGAGGTCGCGCGGCTGGTGGATGCGGGGACGATCCGGACGACGCTGGCGGAGAATTTCGGGAAGATCGATGCGGCGAATTTGCGCAAGGCGCATGAGCGGATCGAGAGCCATACGGCGAAGGGGAAGATCGTGCTGGAGGGGTTCTGACACTTCCGACTTTCCAGAGCGTCCCGTTAACCTAGGCCACCACCCCGGCGAAGGCCGGGGCCCAATTGGGGGACGTCGCTAACGGATGGCGGTGCTCCATTATTAGCACTTTCCAATTGGGCCCCGGCCTCCGCCGGGGTGGATAGAATGGAGGGTGGGGCGTTGCAGGTCGCCGCCACCTCACGATCCTCCCCCGCAAGGGGGAGGTGGCAGGCTCTTGCATGACGGAGGGGGAGGCACACGCTAACCTCTGCTCCGTGTCCTCCCCCTCCGTCCCCTTCGGCGACACCTCCCCCTGGCGGGGGAGGATTGCAATATCCGCTCTGGCGCCTCGGCAAACACACGATACTCTGCACCATGCTCCGCCCGCTGATCCTCGCGCTCGCCCTCCTCCCCGCGGCCGCCACGAATCGCCCTCCACCAGCCGACCCGCTCACCGCCACGATCCACACCGAAGACGCCGACCGCTTCGCCGCGCTCTTCGCCAAGACCAAGGGCAAGCCCACCGCCGCGCAACTCAAGCGCGACTATCTCGACAAGGGCAGTTTCGGGATCGGCGTCTTCACCCCCGGCCGGATCGTCGACGCGGAGACGCTCGCGCGCGCCATCGCCGCCAACCCGACCCGCTACGCGCAGGCGATCAAGACCTGCCTCCCCGCCGCCAAGGCCGCCACCGCCGATCTCCGCGCGATCTATCTCGGTCTCCACGGCGCACTCCCCGACGTGAAGCTCCCGCAGGTCTATATAGTCTTCGGCGCGAACACCTCCGGCGGCACCGCAAAGCCCGGCGCGCAGGTGCTCGGCCTCGAAGTGCTGTGCCGCATGTCGCCGACGCCCGAGAAACTCCGCCAGACACTGCGGCATTTCTTCGCGCACGAGACGGTGCATTCGTTTCAGGAAGACGCCGGCATGACGCTCGCCCGCGACCCGCTGCTCACCGCGATCCTCGTCGAGGGCGCCGCGGACTTCATCGCCCAGCTCGTCACCGGCGAGGAGCCCGACGCCGCCCGCGCCGCCTGGGCCACGCCGCGCGAGGCCGAACTCTGGCGCCAGATGCAGGTCGACATCGCGCTCACCCGCAAGCTCACCGACAAGGACGACCCCGAGGACGGCTCGCCCGAAGCCAAGGCGTACGCCCGCTGGATCGGCAACTACTCCACGCCGCCTGCCGGTTGGCCGCCCGAACTCGGCTATTGGCTGGGGCTGCGGATCTGGCAGCGTTACTATGCCGCCGCACCCGACAAACACGCCGCGCTGAGGGCAATGCTGGCGGTCCGCGATCCTCGTGCTATTCTCGCCGCCGGAACATACAAGCGCCGCGGAGGTTCCCTCTAAAGGCGACGAAATGCCGCTGCGTCTTCCCGCGGCGCAACAATTACGCTATGGCGCGCGCCAACCCCGTTCCTCGATCAAGAGAATACATTCATGAGCCTCCGCAACGTGGCGATCATTGCGCACGTCGATCACGGCAAGACGACGCTGGTCGACCAGCTCTTCCGCCAGTCCGGCACCTTCCGCGACAACCAGCGCGTCGAAGAGCGCGCAATGGATTCGAACGACCTCGAAAAAGAGCGTGGCATCACCATTCTCGCCAAGCCGACCTCGGTCGACTGGACTCCTCCCGGCGAGTCCGAGAGCATCCGCATCAACATCGTCGACACGCCCGGCCACGCCGATTTCGGCGGCGAAGTCGAGCGCATCCTGTCGATGGTCGACGGCGTCGTCCTGCTGGTCGATTCGTCGGAAGGCGCGATGCCGCAGACCAAGTTCGTCACCGGCAAGGCGCTGGCACTCGGGCTGAAGCCGATCGTCGTCGTCAACAAGGTCGATCGCAACGACGCGCGCATCCAGGAAGTGCTCGACGAAGTGTTCGACCTGTTCGTGTCGCTCGACGCGAACGACGACCAGCTTGACTTCCCCGTGCTCTACGCATCGGGTCGCAACGGCTATGCCTCGACCGACATGGACGCGCGCGAAGGCACGCTGATCCCGATGTTCGAGACGATCGTGAAGCACGTGCCCCCGCCCGCCGTGGAAGTCGCCGGCGTGCCGTTCACGTTCCTCGTCACGCTGCTCGACCGCGATCCGTTCCTCGGTCGCGTCCTCACGGGTCGCGTCAATTCGGGTACCGTGAAGACCAACCAGGCGATCCACGCACTCGATAACGACGGCAAGATCATCGAGACCGGCCGTGCGTCCAAGATCATGTCGTTCCGTGGTCTCGAGCGGGTTCCCGTCGACGAAGCCAAGGCCGGCGACATCATCTCGCTGGCAGGTCTCTCGGTCGCTACGGTTGCCGACACCATCGCCGACATCACGGTGACCGAGCCGCTGCACGCGCAGCCGATCGATCCCCCCACGCTGTCGATGCGTTTTGCCGTGAACGATTCGCCGATGGCGGGCCGCGAGGGCAGCAAGGTGACGAGCCGCATGATCCGCGAGCGCCTGTTCCGCGAAGCCGAGTCGAACGTCGCCGTGAAGGTGACCGAGGCGGCCGACAAGGACAGCTTCGAAGTCGCCGGTCGCGGCGAGCTTCAGCTCGGCGTGCTGATCGAGACGATGCGCCGCGAAGGCTTCGAACTGGGCATCTCGCGTCCGCGCGTGTTGTTCGGCGAGGACGAGAACGGCAAGAAGACCGAGCCGTACGAGACCGTCATCATCGACGTCGACGAGGAGCATTCGGGTACCGTCGTCGAGAAGATGAACACGCGTAAGGCCGAGTTGACCGACATGCGTCCGTCGACCGGCGGCAAGACCCGCATCACCTTCTCGGCACCGAGCCGTGGGATGATCGGCTATCATGGCGAATTCCTGTCCGACACGCGCGGCACGGGGATCATGAACCGGCTGTTCGAGAAGTACGGTCCGCACAAGGGCGCGATCGAAGGCCGCAAGAACGGCGTGCTGATCTCGAACGGTTCGGGCGAGGCGAACAACTACGCACTGGGTCCGCTCGAAGAGCGCGGCATCCTGTTCGTGGGCCACGGCGAGGCACTCTATGAGGGCATGATCGTCGGCGAGAACGCCAAGCCGGACGACCTCGAGGTCAACCCGATGAAGACCAAGGCGCTGACCAACTTCCGTGCCTCGGGCGGCAAGGACGACCAGGTCCGCCTGTCCCCGCCAAAGCGCGCGACGCTGGAGCAGGCGATCGCGTACATCGACGACGACGAGATGGTCGAAGTCACGCCGAAGTCCATCCGCCTGCGCAAGCGCTTCCTCGATGCAAACGAGCGCAAGCGCGCTAGCCGGGCTAAGCAGAGCGCGTAAGCCTGGCACGGCGAAGCCGGCCAAGCTTACAAGCTCGGCCGGCCTCGCTAAAGCGAGGTCCGACGACGCGGCTTTGCCGTGTCGCGCTGGGCAAGAAATGAAGACGGGCCGGGGGGAAACCTCCGGCCCTTTTTCTTTGTGCATTCGTGTCGATCACCCAGCTACACGCCGTCATTCCCGCGGAGGCGGGAACCCATATTGGCTAGCCTAGTGGGTACCTTGCAGGCGTCAGAGGATATGGATCCCCGCCTGCGCGGGGATGACGGACGTTGATGGTGGGGGGGCGAAGGGCGGCACGAAGCAGCAGTTGACGCGATTGCCATCATGCTCGCTACCGTCATCCTGACGAAAGTCAGGATCCAGAGTAACGGCTGGCGACCTTCGTGGCTCTGGATCCTGACTTTCGTCAGGATGACGGAGGAGACGATCCGCGGCATCACCCTGCACCACCACCCAAAACCGCCCACCCTCAAGCAGCAGTAATCCGCCCACCCCGCGCCAACATCTCCCCACTCGTAACGATCACCCGATCCCCCAGCTTAACCTGCTCGAAGATCAGCT
This sequence comes from Sphingomonas sp. PP-CE-3A-406, assembly GCF_003688625.1. GTDB lineage: Bacteria > Pseudomonadota > Alphaproteobacteria > Sphingomonadales > Sphingomonadaceae > Sphingomonas. The sequence goes on along the minus strand of NZ_RCWY01000002.1, from coordinate 831,830 downwards.
TCGCAAACGCCGTAGGCACACCAACACACCCATGCGTCGCGTACTTCCCATCCATCAGCGCACTGCCATGAATCGAAACCCCATCATTGGTCAGCCGCATCATGTACGGCATCGGCGCCCCGTAAAGGTTCGACACATGATGCGCGTCCTTCTGCGTGATCTTGAACACGCCGAGCGGGGTCGGCTTCTCGTCCGCGCCATAGATCACGGCCGCCGTCCCGATCTCGTACCCACTGCGAAAGATCGACAAGGTCTGCGCCACCAGATCGATCGTGATCACGATCGGCCCCTCCGGCACGCCCTCCGTATCCCAGTAATACGCGCCATGCCGCAAAGGCTCGGGAACGTTCAGCACCCGCTTCACGACATACGCATCGGCCGGTTCCTCAGCAGCGACCGCAGCCGGCTTCGGCGCCGGCTTCGCAACCGGTACAGCGACCTGAGCCACCCGCGCAGGCGCCTCGACCGCCCGCACCTTCACCGGCGACCCGGACAGGGCCAGCCCCCCGATCAGCACCGCACTCCCGCCGAGCACGGCAAAGGCGATCGCTCGCGTCGTCATCATCCTGCGCATCACCGCACCCTATCCGATATTCATGAACATTGCCCGGCCCGCCGCGCCGGCAATGTCCCCGCCCGGGACTGCTCCAGCTATACCGTGGGTTAACAAGCCGTTCCGAACCAGTTCAGACCGAATCGCCTAAATCCTGAAACACGGTCGGACACTTATGCGTTTGTCCCAAGCGGACCGGGCGTAACTAGTAACGGAGTTCGGAAGATGAACGGGTTTTTCAAGAAGGCAGGTTTGGGCGTCGCTTTGGCGGCTACGGCACTCACTGCCGCCGCGCCGGCCGATGCGCAGCGCTGGGGTGGGTATGGCCGTGGCTACGGCGGCGGCTGGGGTGGCTATCATCATCGTGGCGGCGGCAATGTCGCGGGCGCAGCGGTGCTGGGCGGTATCCTCGGCCTCGGCGTCGGTGCAGCGATCGCCAGCAGCAACCGGCCGCGCTATTACGATCGCGGCTATTACGACGCGCCCCCGCCGCCCCCGCGGGTCTATTACGAGGCGCCGGTGGCGACCTATTATGCGCCGCGGTGCTGGAACGAATGGCGGGTCGACCCCTATTATGGCGACCGGGTTTCGGTGCGGGTCTGCAACTGATCCGACCACGAGATCGACAGGCGGCGTCGGGAGCAATCCCGGCGCCGCTTTTTCGTCAGGTGCCTTTTTTGTGGCGCGCGCCCGGTGCTTGCCGCTAGACGCGCGACCATGACCGACACGCCCCACACCCCCGAGACCGAAGCCGCCGCCACCCCGGCCGCAACCGGCGACACGCCCCCCGATCGCCTGTCGATCAACCAGCGCAGCCCGTTCTTCCAGCAGGACCTGCTCGAGCGCGGCATCGGCATCCGCTTCAAGGACAAGGTGCGCCACGACGTCGAGGAATATTGCATCTCGGAAGGCTGGATCCGAGTCGCGCTCGGCAAGAAGGTCGACCGCAACGGCAACCCGCTGACGCTGAAGCTGGTCGGCCCGGTCGAGGCTTGGTTTGAACGTGCGGCAGCAGGCGCGGACACCGACGAGGGCTGATCTCGACGAGGTCGAAGCCTGCCTCCGAACCAAGGCAAGCATGTTTCCCCGCGAAGGCGGGGACCCAGACTGGGCTCCCGCCTTCGCGGGAGAACATAGAAGCGCGGACTGTCGCCGCAATACAGCAGCAACCCAAAGTCCGTCACCCCAGCGAAAGCTGGGGTATCCCGCTTGGCGGACGCCGCGGCCCGAACGGGGAGATCCCAGCTTTCGCTGGGATGACGGCGAGGGGCGAATGAGGTTACGCGGGGCGGGGGCCTTAAGCCTCCACGCCCTCCAGCGCCTCGCTAGCCTCGAGCCACTTCGCCTCGCTAGCCTCGAGCTTCGCATGCACCTCGGCGCGACGCTTGCTCAGATCCCCCATCGACATCCGCGAGAACCTTGGCTCCGCACTAGCCGGATCGACCATCGCGCGATCCAGAGCATTACGCTCCTTGGTGAACTTCGCGGTCTGCTCCTCGATTTCGCGCAAGGCCTTCCGCAGAGCGGCATCGTTGCTCTTCGCCTCGGCCGCAGCCTTCTTGCCGGCCTTCTTGTCCGCCTTCGACGCAGCATCGCCCTTGCCGCCATCGCCCTTCAGGACGAACGCGATGTAATCGTCGAGGCTGCCGTCGAATTCCTTCGCGGTGCCATCGTCGACCAGCACAAGCCGATCCGCGGTCAGCTCCAGCATGTGTCGGTCATGGCTGACCAGTACGACAGCGCCGGTATAGGCGTTGAGCGCCTGCACGAGCGCCTCACGCGCATCGACGTCGAGATGGTTGGTAGGCTCATCGAGGATCAGCAGATGCGGCGCATCGCGCGTGATTAGCGCGAGCGCCAGACGCGCGCGCTCGCCACCCGACAGCTTGCCGACCCGCGTCGTTGCCTTGTCGCCCGAGAATCCGAATCGCCCCAATTGCGCGCGCACCGCGGCCGGCGTCGCGCCCTTCATCAGGTGCGACATATGCTCGATCGGCGAATCGGTCGGATCGAGTTCCTCGACCTGATACTGCGTGAAATACCCCACCTTCATCTTGCCCGACGACGACATCTCCCCGTCCATCGGCGTCAACTGCGCCGCCAGCAGCCGCGCGAGCGTGGTCTTGCCGTTGCCGTTGCGCCCGAGCAGCGCGACCCGGTCGTCGGGATCGAGCCGCATGTTGAGCCGCTTCAGGATCGGCACGTCGGCATAGCCCACCGTCGCCATGTCGAGCGTGATCAAAGGCGGCCGCAGCTCGGTCGGGTTGGGGAAGCCGAACGACAGCGTCGGATCGTTGTAGCTCTCGGCGATCGGCTGCATCTTCGACAGCATCTTCTGCCGCGACTGCGCCTGCTTCGCGGTCGAGGCGCGGGCGGAATTCTTGGCGATATATTCCTGCAGCTTCTCGCGCTGCACCGCCTGGTTGGCACGCGCCGCCTCGATCTGCGCGAGGCGCTCGGCACGCTGGCGCTCGAACGCGTCGTAGCCGCCGGGATACAGCGTGATCTTGCCGCCCTGCAGATGCAGAATGTGATCGACCACGTTGTTGAGGAAATCGCGCTCGTGGCTGACCACCACGATCGTCGCCTTGTAGCCTTTGAGGAAGTCCTCGAGCCACATCACCGCCTCGAGATCGAGATGGTTCGAAGGCTCGTCGAGCAGCAGCAGGTCCGGCTGCGAGAACAGCAGCGCGGCGAGCGCGACGCGCATCTTCCAGCCACCCGAGAAGCTGTCGAGCGTGCGCGCCTGCATGTCTTCGTCGAACCCGAGCCCGAGCAGGATCTGCGCGGCGCGGGCGGGTGCGGTGTAGGCGTCGATCGCGATCAGCCGCTCGTACACGTCGCCGAGCCGGTCGGGATCCTCGCTCGTCTCGCTCTCGATCATCAGCGCGGCGCGCTCCAGATCGGCTTCGAGCACGGTTTCGAACGGCGTCTTCACGCCGTGCGGCGCTTCCTGCGCGAGGTAGCCGATGCGGGCGCCCTTCGGCATGTCGGCGGAACCGTCGTCCGGCTCCAACTGCCCTGCGATCACGCGCACCATCGTCGACTTGCCCGCGCCGTTGCGCCCGATCAGCCCGACGCGCGAGCCCGGCGGCAACGCAGCGGTGGCGCCATCGAGGATAACGCGTCCGCCCAGGCGCACCGTGATATTGTTCAGGTTCAGCATGCGCGTGCCGTTAGCAGATGCAGCATGGTTTTGCGAGGGGAGGGGAAGGGGCGGCGATCGATCGGTGAGCGATCGATCAAAGAAGAAATAGTTCCCCCGCGAAGGCGGGGGCCAAGGATCACAAACGCCACCGCCCGATACCCTCGGCCCCGCCTCCGCGGGGGAACAAGAAGGGGCATATTGAGGCCCATGACCACTCCGCAAGGCCACCACCCCGGCGAAGGCCGGGGCCCAGTTGGGGGACGTGGCCAACTGCGGACTGCGCTTCGTTACAACGACCTTTCCAACTGGGCCCCGGCCTTCGCCGGGGTGGTGGCCTTAGAGTGGTCAGGTTTCGTCCGAGACGACCGCATCGTCCCCGGTGCCGCTGCCGATCATCGGAGCCGCTCGCCCACCAACATGGATCCGCACACCAGAAACCAGCGGCGTCTGCACCAACGCCGCACCCGCAATCGTCGAACCGGAACGCGACACCCCCCGGTGCACCGTCACCCCATGCAACGTATCAGCCGGCGCCAATCCCGAGTCCGCAACGTCGTCCCGGTTACCATAATGCACCGAAACCCCAGCAACCTGCGCCGCAACCGCCGCCACGCCACCACCGCTCGCCAAACCAACACCCCGAACTCCAGGCTCGACCCCAGCATAAGCCTGCCGAAACGTCAGAGCCCGCTCCAACGCCCCCTGCCAACGATAGAACACATGAGCCCCAACCGTCGTGATCCGCGCAAGACTAGACGCCCACCACGGCAAAATGCTCGTCGTATGAAACGACGTCGCCGCCCCGACCGGCGCATACACGCTCCCCCCAAGCGCCGCGCTCGCCACCGCCCGCGCGCGATCCCAAGCCCCCGGCTCGCGCGCACGGTTCATCGAGCCATCGCAGGTAAAGCTGAACTGGCACCCGGTCCGCCGCTCGGCCCCCTGATACACGACCCCGCAAACGCTGTTCGGAAAGGCCCGGTCGCGCACCCGGTTCAACACCACCTGCGCCACCGCCCGCTGCCCATCCTCCGACTGCGACCGCGCCTCGTAATACACCGCCGCAGTCAGGCAGTCGGCTGCACGGCTAGCATCATCAACGGAGTTCGAAGTCAGAAACGGCGGCGCGACGAAAGGTGCTGCAGCCGCAAACGGCACATCAGACGTGGCCGTCGCAATTTTAGCGGAGATGTCGTCGGGCACATGCAACGCCATCCGCTCCAACAGCGCGCGCGAGTTCCGCTCCGGCTGGACCCGAGCGATCGCCGCCGGCCGATCCGCCGGCACGCACGACGTCGCCATCACCAGAGCAGGCAGGCTGATCAGCACATGGGGGTAAAGGCCGTAACCCGACGTCTTCATCCCCCCGCTCTAGGCCGCGGGGTTTAGGGACTGGTTAATGGGGTGCGGGAACGAGGAAAGCGCTCGCTAACGGAGCGCACCCCCGTCATCCCGACGAAAGTCGGGACCTCGATCGGCAAGGACGGACGTGGAACGGCGCGCTCCCGAAAGCGCGCCCCGACCACACCCCCGCCGTCTGTCATCCTGACTTTCGTCAGGATGACGGGGAGGGGCAGGATGACTGGACGTGGATGGCAAGGTCACGCCCCCAGCCTCGCCTCAGTGAACGAACCGCGCCACCACATCGCGATACGACCGCGACACCTTCACGCTCGCCCCCGAATTCAGCACCAGGAAACACTCGCCGTTAGTATGCGGCTTAACCTGCTTCACCAGATCCAAATTCACGATCGTCGACCGATGCACCCGCTGGAACCGCCGCGGATCGAGCCGCTTCTCCAGATCCTTCATCGTCTCGCGCAAAATCAGCGTATTATCGCCGGTATAGATGCACATGTAATCGCCCGCGGCATCGATCCGCTCGATCGTATCGACATCGACGCGGAAAATCTGCCCGCGATCCTTGATGTTGATGAGCTTCTCGAACCGGTTCGCCGACACCGCGTCCCCATCCGGCATGTCCGCCGCCGCATCCGGCGCGACATCGGCCAGCACTTCGCGCAACCGATCGACTTCCTCGACCCCGCGCTTCTCGGACAGACGCTGCCGAACCCGCTCGATCGTATCGGCCAGCCGCGATTCCTCGACCGGCTTCATCAGATAATCGACCGCTTGAGCCTCGAACGCGCGCAACGCATGGTCCGAATAGGCGGTGACGAACACGAACAGCGGCGGCTCGACCTCCATCAAGCCCTGCACGACGGAGAACCCGTCGAACCCCGGCATCTGGATATCGAGGAAGACCAGGTCGGGCTTGTGCGTCTTGATCGCGCGGATTGCCTCGCGGCCGTTCGAGCATTTTTCGATGATCTCGACGTCTTCATGGGCCTGGAGTCGGAGTTCCAGCCCCTGGATCGCCAGCGGCTCGTCGTCGACGAGAATGGTACGGATGGTCATGAGGCCTCTCTGTTCACGTCTTCCAGCTGATACGGTATCTCGATTTCCACCGAGAAGCCGCCAGCCGGCGTGGAGCGGGTTTCGAAACGGTGGTCGGGCCCATATGCCTGAGCCAACCTGTCTCTAATATTAGCGAGCCCCACGCCGGTCGAATGGCTTGAACCGATCCGGCCCTCGATCAAGCCCGGACCGGTATCGGATACGGCGATCTGCACGCGTTCCCCGGCGAGCCGCACTTCGACGTGGATATCGGCGCCTTCCTCCTGCGGGGTGACGGCATATTTGATCGCGTTTTCGACCAGCGGTTGGAGCAGCAACGATGGCAATCTCGCGCGTTCAGCACGCGGATCGATGTCGAACTTGGGCCGCATCCGGTCTTCGAAGCGCATCTTCTCGATCTCCAGATACAGCTTCAGCTGGTCCACCTCCTGCGCAACGGTGACATGCGCGGTCGGCTCGTTCGCCAGCGTATAGCGCAGGAACGACGACAGCCGGCTGAGCATCGCATTCGCCCGCTCGGTCTGCTTGAGCAGCACAAGGGTCGAGATCGAGTTCAGCGTGTTGAACAGGAAATGCGGGTTGAGTTGATAGCGCAGCATCGCGAGCTGCGCCGACGACGCCTGGTTCTCGAGATGCTCCATCTGGTCGATCTGCTGCTCGACGATCAGGTAGAAGTTGATCCCGAAATACAGCGCCGACCAGCCGAACAGCACCGTGAAGGTGATGTAGATCGATACCAGCAGCCGGCCCAGCGTCACCCCCGGCGTCGCGCTCGCGATGAACGAGAAGGTGAACGCGTCGAGCACCGCGTACAGGAACGTCGCGGCAGCGAGCGTCGCGATCGTCAGGAATATCGCCACAAGGCGCGGCAACCCGCGATACATCCCGTAGAAGGTCGAGAGCAGCAGCGTAATGCAATAGCCGAGGATCGCCTCGACGATCACCGGGATCACGACGTCCAGCGTCACCCCGTTCGAGATCGACACGACGCCGCGGAGCAGCAGGTATCCGCTCCACCCCACCGCCTGCAACGTCCAGAACGCGCGGCTTTTATTCTCGAAGAACGGCCGCGCGGTGAAGGGCAGCGATCGGGTGCCGCGGACGGATCCGGCCGCGCTCGATCCGTGCGTGCTGGGTGCGGTCGGCGGGGCAGGAACGGGAAGCGTAGCCATGATGGCATCGGCTCTTACACGCCGAGGCTAGCCCACGCAAAACCAAGTCTTGGGCCGGCAACCGATCTTCCGCGCGGTCTTAACCTGCGTGGACTTGTGAGGGTGGACTGTCGTTGGCGATCGCGTGTCGGACAAAAAAGACCGCCGCTCCCGGTGGGAAGCGGCGGTCTCGTCATTCCATCACGTCAGGCGCGGATCAGAACGTGAAGCGAGCGCCGATACGGATCGAGTAGAGCGACTGGTTCACGTAGATCTGGTCCTGCTGGGCGGCAAAGCTCGTACCGCCGCCGACCGGCGAGTAACGATACTGCGCGCACGGCTGACCGGCGGTGTTGGCAACCACGCCGGCGATCGACGCACCGGTCGGGGTCGGCGTCGCGATGCACTGCACGCGGACGACCGCGGTGTTGTACGGGAACGCGTATTCGCGCTGCTGGCCCCAGTTCTTGCTGATGAAGTTGGTGAAGTTCTCGATATCGGCGAAGAGCGTCACGCGCGACCCGCTCAGGAACGTCGGGATTTCCTGCGCAAGGTGAAGGTCGAGACGCGTGAACCACTTGGAGTGGAAGGCGTTGCGCGGCGCGACCTTGCCGCGATACTTCGCCAGACCCGACGAGTCGATGAACGCGTTGACCGCATTCTCGACCGCGGTGCTGCTATACGACACGCGCGCATCGTTCACGGTCGGGACGTACATCAGATAGCGGTTGCCGCCGACACCGGTGCCCGAGCTGACACCCGTCGTACCGAAGACCGACGACCGGTTCGCGCCGAAATCCTGGAACGTGTAGCTGAACGGATGACCGATCCGCGATTCGCCGAACAGGCCGAACGTGGTCTTGTAATCGCCGAAGAACGCGTGGTCGTAGTTCACGCCGTACTTAAAGAAGTACTTAACCTGGTCGTTCGAGATGCCGTACTGAACGTTGTTGGGATCGGCGAACGCACCGTTGCTATAGTTCGACCCGGCAGTCGACGAGGTCGCGGGGGCCGCGTCCTTGACGTCCTGATAGGTGAAGCTGCCGTTGATGTTCAGGCCGAAGTCGAACGTCTTGTCGAACCGAGCGACCGCGATATAGGCGCGGCCCTTGTTGGTGTTGGTCAAGAGGATGTCGGTGTTCGTGTTGGTGCTGTTCGGACCGTCGATCAGGTTCTGGTAGCGCTGGCGGCCGTCCGGCGTCAGCGAACCGGTGATCGGCACCGAACGGATGTCAGTGAAATACACCTGCTCGCGAACCTTCGAATACAGCAAGTCCGCACCGAACACCCAGTTGTCGCCGAGCGGCCCGAGGTTGGCGGTATATTCGCCGGTCAGCGTGGCGCGCCACTGCGACGGGATCTTGAAGTTCGGATCGAGCGCGTTGGTCGTCGAGGCGGTCGAGACCGTTGCGTTGGTCAATAGCGTGTTGACCGCGGTCGGGATGCTGGTCCCCGTAACCCCGTTGAGTGCGGCCGCGCCGGTCACCGCGTTGGTGGTCGCGCCGGTGAAGCCCGATGCCGAGCGGTTGATCGAGATCGAGTTGCTCAGCACGCCGGTGTTGGAGAAGCTGTTCGACACATAGACGTCGGGGGTGCCGCCGCCGAAGATGCCGCCGCCGCCGCGAATGCTGACACGGTTGGCAGGCTTCCAGTCGAACCCGGCGCGCGGCTGGAACAGCCCGAACCCGGAGATGTTGGCGGTGTTGGTGCCGATCTGGACGACCTTGCCGTTGACGATCGCGCCGTTCGCATAGCGCGACGCGAACGCGGTGTTGAGCGTCGGATTGTCATCCATCGCATACAGGTCGTAGCGTGCGCCGTAGCTGACGTTCAGCGTCGGCGTCACCTTCCACGAGTCCATCACGCCGAACGTGTAGCTCTGATAGCCGAAGGTCGCCGCGGCATCCTCGGGCACCAGCGACGGGATCGCGTTGCCATAGCCGAGCGAGTTCGCACGCTGCGCCTGGAAGTCCGCGATCGAGTCGAAGTAGTAATTGCCCGACGAGTTCTGCAGGAACGAGTTGAAGATCGAGACGCTCGAAATCTCGGTGAACACGCGCACGTCGTGGTCGTTCATCGTCAGGCGTGCCTGCGCCAGGCCACCCCAGGTCTCGGTCTTGAGCGCATTGGTCTGGCGCGAGCTGTCCGGACCGAACGATACGACGCCGCCGTTGTTGTCGCACGCCGTCAGCGAACCGCCGACCGGGTTGGTCGGGTTGGTGCAGACGCGGAACTGCGCGAAGCCGCGGCCGAGCACCGGTTCCTGGATACGCGTGTAGTTCTTGTAGAAGCCGCGGACTTCGGTCGAGAAGCTGTCGCTCCAGGTCGAGTTCAACTGCGCCACGCCGGTGTGCAGGCGGTTGCCCGAGACATAGGCGTTCGATGCGAGGCCAAGGCCGGTCGGCGCGGTCAGGAACGTGTTGTTGAGCAGGTTGATCGCGTCGTTGGCGTAGGTGTAGGTCAGCGACAGCCGCTGGGTGTCGGTGATGTTCGCATCGATCTTGGCGACGACGCGGTCGTCCTTGTCCCCGAGGTTACGCAGCACGCCGCCGGTGTCGTAATTATAGACCGACTTGGCGATCGCGCTGATCTGATCGACCGAGTTCTGCAGAACGCCGGGAACGCCGTTGCCGACATTGTTGTCGATCGGACCTTCCGCGATCGGACGACCGCCACGCAGGCGCTCGCCGGCGACCATGAAGAACACCTTGTCCTTGATGATCGGGCCGGACAGCTCGGCGCCGAAATTCTCGACCTTGAAGTTGGGGACGCTGACCGTCAGGTCCTTGGTCTTCTTGCCGACGAACTCGTCGCGCGACTGCGAATAGAAGCCGGTGCCGTGGAAGTCGTTGGTACCCGACTTCAGCACGATGTTGACCGCGCCGCCCTGGAAATTGCCCTGGCGGACGTCGTACGGCGCGACCTGCGCCTGGAACTGGCCGATCGCATCGAGCGGGATCGGCGAACGGCGGCTGGGAAGGCCATCGCTGTTGAGGCCGAAATTGTCGCTGACCGACACACCGTCGACGGTGAAGCGGTTGAAGCGCGCGTTCTGGCCGGCGAACGAGACCGAACGGCCACCCGAGGGGCTATCGTCGAGGCGGGCGAAGGGATCGCGACGCTCGAGGTCGCGGATGTCGCGGTTGACCGAGGCGATGTTGGCGATCTGCACCGCGTTCAGCACGGTCGTCGGACCCTGCGATATCGAGCGGGCGTTCGGCAGGCGGGCGGCGGTCACGACGATCTCGTTGCCGCCACCGGCTTCCGAATTCAGTTCGATCGGCACGTCGAACGCCTGCGCGACGGTCGTGGTGATGTCGGTGACCTGCGTCGCCGAATAGCCGGTCGCGTTGACCGCGACGGTGTAGGGACCGCCGGCGCGCAGGCCGTTGACGTTGAACGAGCCCGAGTTGTCGGTGGTGGCGGTCGCGCGGCTGCCAGCCAGGGTGTTGGTGATCTCGACGGTCGCGCCGACGACGGGCGTTCCGGCGGACGTCACGGTGCCGCGGATCGACGAGGTCGTCTCCTGCGCAGAGGCCGCCATCGGTGCGACCAGCGCAATCGCTGCCACACCCAGGAAAAGGTTGTTCCGCATCAGTAATACCCCTTTTGAGCCTTCGGCTCTGGATTTCGCGACTTCATGTCGTGTTAATCCGGCCCTGCACGTGGAATATTTCGGATATGTGACATTGGCGAGTCGTCTATTGTCACATCCGCACTCGGTCATGCCGCGTTGCAAAAAAGCCACGGAGTCGAACCGTTTCGGTCGCGCTGGAACCGTTTCGAAACAGGCCGTTACGGAATTCAGCTCGCGGCGACGATCTCCGCCCATTCGGCTTCGGTGATGACGCGGATGCCCAGTTCGGTGGCTTTTTTCAGCTTGGAGCCCGCCCCCGGTCCGGCGATCACCAGCCCGGTCTTGCTCGATACCGACGCCGCGACGCGTGCGCCGAGCGCTTCCGCCTGCGCCTTGGCTTCGTCGCGGCTGAGCGTTTCGAGGCTGCCGGTGAAGACGAGAATCTGGCCGGTGACCGGCGACTCGCGGGTTTCGTGGACGACGTCCGCGGGTTTCACTTCACGCAACAGGTCGAACACGACCCGGCGGTTGTGCGGCTCGGCGCAGAAGCCGATCAGCGCGCTCGCCACCTCGGGGCCGATGCCCGCGGTCTCGATCGCGCCGACCAGCAACTTGTCGCGGCGGAGGACGAATCTCCGCTCGGGTTCGCCGATCACGGGCTCGATCTGGCTGCGGAGGAACACCGCGTGGCGGAGCACCGTGCCGAGCGCGCGCGCGGACACATAGCGTCGCGCGAGGTCACGCGCGGTAATCTCGCCGACGTGGCGGATGCCGAGCGAGAACAGGAACCGGTCGAGCGTGATCGTCCGCTTGGTCTCGATCGCCGCGATGACCTTGGCCGCCCACACGCGTCCGTCCTTTTTCCGCGCGGCGAGTTGTTCCTCGGTCAGGCGGAAGATGTCGGCGGGCGATTCGATCAGCCCGTCGCGGAAGAACGCCTCGATCAGCGTCTGGCCGAGTCCGCCGATGTCGAACGCGTGGCGCGAGGCGAAGTGGATCAGCCGCTCGACACGCTGCGCCGGGCAGATCAGCCCGCCGGTGCAGCGATAGACGACCTCGCCTTCCTCGCGCTCGGCGGCGGACCCGCATTCGGGGCAGACATGCGGAAAGACATACGCCTCGCGCTCTGCCTCAGGCGTGAGGTTCTCGACGATCTGCGGAATCACGTCGCCGGCGCGCTGGACCAGCACGCGGTCGCCCGGCCGCACGCCGAGTCGCTCGATCTCGTCGGCATTGTGCAGCGTTGCGTTGGTGACGACGACGCCGCCGACCGTGACGGGTGACAGTCGCGCGACCGGGGTCATCGCGCCGGTCCGGCCGACCTGGATGTCGATCCGCTCCAGCAGCGTCTGCGCGCGTTCGGCGGGGAATTTGTGCGCGATCGCCCAGCGTGGTGCCTTGGCGACCTGACCGAGTCGCGCCTGCCAGTCGAGCCGGTCGACCTTGTAGACGACGCCGTCGATGTCGAACGGCAGGTCGGCGCGTTCGGCCTCGATCTTTCGATACACGTCGAGCGCCGCGGCCGTTCCTTCGACCCGCGCGAACCCTTCGGCGATCGGGAAGCCCCAGCCGCGCAACGTGTCGACGACCTCGGCCTGTGTTTCGCCCGGTACGACGCTGGCCTCGCCCCAGCCATGCGCGAGGAACCTGAGCGTCCGGCTCGCGGTGACGTTGGCGTCCTTCTGGCGGAGCGACCCGGCGGCGGCGTTGCGCGGGTTGGCGAACTGCCGCGCGTCCTTGCCGGTTTCCTCGGCTTCGGCGAGCAGGCGCGCGTTCAAGGCGGCGAAGTCATCCTTCGCCATATAGACCTCGCCGCGAACCTCGAAGACTGCCGGCGCTTCGCCGTGCAATTGCTGAGGAATATCGCCGATCGTGCGAACGTTAGCGGTGACGTCTTCACCGACCTGGCCATCGCCGCGCGTCAGCGCCTGCACGAGCCGCCCGCCTTCATAGCGCAGCGAACACGATAGCCCGTCGATCTTCGGCTCCGCGGTAAGCGCCACCGGCGCGTCGTCCGCCAGCTTCAGGAACCGGCGCACGCGCGCGACGAACTCCTCGACCTCCTCGTCCGCGAACGCGTTGTCGAGGCTCATCATCGCCTTGGCATGCGCGACCTTCGCGAGATGCCCCGCTGGTGCAGCACCGACCGTACGGCTCGGCGAATCGTTTCGCACGGCTGCTGGAAATGCCGCTTCGATCGCCGCATTGCGCCGCACCAGCGCGTCATAGTCGGCGTCGCTGATCTCGGGCGCATCGTCGGTATGATAGCGCGCGTTATGATACGTGATCTGCGCAGCGAGCGTCTCCAACTCGGCGGCGGCTTCGATCTCGTTCGCGGGAAGGTCAGGCATCGCGCCGGGTTAGGGGAGACCGCCACCTTTCTACAAGACATGGATCAACTTGGCGTGAACATTCGCCCGATTCGAGCGCTGACATTCCAAGACAATCTTTGGGACGTGCCATCATGACAGACACCAATCGCCGCGACCTGTTCAAGGGCGCCGCCGTCACCGGCCTCGCCGCCGCTGCCGCGCCAGCCTTCGCACAAGGCGCCGCGCCGCTCGCCGATCCGCAGACGCGCTTCGTCTCGACACCGTTTCCCGAACAGCGCCAGAAATGGCCCGCGCTCCAGCGCGACATGCGCCCCGTCCCCGATTGCGGCGAGGCGAGCTATCGCGGCTCGGGACGCCTCGCGGGGCGGAAGGCACTGGTCACCGGCGGCGATTCTGGGATCGGCCGCGCGGCGGTGATCGCGTTCTCGCGTGAGGGCGCCGACGTCGCGATCAACTATTACCCGACCGAGGAACCCGACGCGCAGGACGTCGCCAAGCTGCTCCGCGCCGAGGGGCGGAAGGTCGTGCTGATCCCCGGCGACCTGACCGATGCGAAGTTCTGCACCGACCTGATCGCGCGCGCCAATCGCGAACTCGGCGGGCTCGACATCCTCGTCAACAACGCGGCCTACCAGCAGTCGAAGGAGTCGATCGCCGAGATCAGCTTCGAGCAGTTCGACCGGACGATGAAGACCAACGTCTACGCGATGTTCCACCTCTGCAAGGCGGCGATCCCGCTGATGAAGCCGGGCGCGTCGATCATCAACACCGCCTCGGTCAATTCGGTCAGCCCGGAAAAGGAACTGCTCGACTATGCCTCGACCAAGGGCGCGATCCTGATCTTCACCAAGGCGCTGGCGAAACAGCTCGCCAAGCAGGGCATCCGCGTCAACGCGGTCGGACCCGGTCCGATCTGGACGCCGTTGCAGGTCGCGGGCGGCCAATTGCCCGGCAAGATGGGCGAATTCGGGCAGGATACGCCGATCGGCCGTGCGGGTCAGCCCGCTGAACTGGCGGGGCTTTATGTGGCGCTTGCGGATCCGAACGACAGCTACACAACCGGCAGCTTCTTCGGCGCGAACGGCGGCACCGGCGCATCCTGACCTCGGTACGCCACGACCGCTCATTCCCCCTAACTCCACCCCGGCGAGGGCCGGGGCCCAATTGGCACGGTCGCAGTAACGGAGCGATGCGCATCGTTATCACCGTCCCCCAATTGGGCCCCGGCCTTCGCCGGGGTGGTGGTATCCATCAGCGGCGAGCTACCCCGCACCCCATCGCCGCAGACCTTCCGCATCCAACACCCTGATCCGCGCATATTCCAGCGCGATCACGCCTTCGCGCTCCATCGCCTTCAACGCCTTGTTGAGCGTCTGCCGAGACACCCCGATCATTGCCGCAATATCCTCCTGGCGGAGTGCGACGCTGTCACCCCCTGCCGCGCGCACCATGCCGCCCAGCATCCGCGCGAGCCGGACCGGGATCGGCTGCGCCAACGTGTTCATCATGAACGCCAGCGACGCGCGCTGGTGCGCACACGCCAGCAGCGCGATGTCCCACCAGAGTTCCGGCGTCTCGCCGGCCAGCCGCCGGAACGCCTCGATCCCGATATGCAGCACGCGCGCCGGTCCGAACGCGATCGCGTCGTGCGGCCTTGGCCCCGCGTCGAGCGTCGACAGCTCGCCGAACCACGTCCCCGGCCCCATCATCAGCACCACCATTTCCGCGCCGATCGCGGGATAGCCGATCAGCCTGACCTGCCCGTCGAGCACCGCCCACAGCCCGTCGGGCGGATCGCCGACGCCGTAGAGTCGCGTGCCCGCTGGCACCGATCGCACGCTCGCCTCCCGCAACAGCAGCGCGCGCCGCGCGGCCGGTACCGCGCCGAACCACTGGTCGGCCTCGAGCAGCGCAGGATCGATCGAAGACATGGCGGAAGTGTCGGCCGATCGCCGGGATTGTCAATCCAGCGACATTTCCGCGATCCGCGCCATGCTATGCGACACGCATAACAAAAGGAGATGGATGATGGCGACCGCACTCAGGACCGAGCCGACGATACGCGATCTCGTGTCGCCCGAGGAATGGGCGCTGCGCGTCGACCTCGCCGCGGCGTATCGCCTGATCGCCCATTACGGCTGGGACGATCTGATCTTCACGCACCTGTCCGCGCGCGTGCCGGGGCCCGAGCATCATTTCCTGATCAACCCCTACACGCACATGTTCGAGGAGATCACCGCGTCGTCGCTCGTCAAGATCGACGTCGATGGCAACAAGGTCATGGACACGCCCGCACCGGTCAACCGTGCAGGGTTCGTGATCCACTCCGCGATCCACGCCGCGCGCGAGGATGCGGTCGCGGTGCTGCATCTGCATACGCCGCACGGCCAGGCGGTGTCGGCGATGGCGGAGGGGTTGCTCCCGCACACGCAGACCGCGATGATCGCCGGGCACGACGTCGCGTATCACGACTTCGAAGGCATCGCGACCGAGCTCGAGGAGCGCGAGCGGCTTGTCGCGGATCTCGGTACGAAACACAGCATGATCCTGCGCAACCACGGCACGCTGACGGTCGGCGAATCGATCCCGCAGGCGTTCCTCCGCATGTATTTCCTCGAACGCGCGTGCGAGGCGCAGGTGTTGATGCTCAGCGCCGGGCGGCAGAATCTGAACAATCCCAACCAGGGCGTGGCAGAGAAGGTCGAGGGCCAGTCTAGCGGTCCCGGGATGCGGATGCTGGCCGACGGCCTCGCGTGGCCGGCGTTGCTGCGGAAACTCGACCGGATCGACCCGAGTTTTCGCGACTGAGCGAGCCCGTAAGGAGACGCATCCGAATTTTTGTCACACGCCAGACAGGCCCACCACCCCGGCGGAGGCCGGGGCCCAGTTGGGAAGGCCGCTGTAACGGTTGGAGGCATTCGCCAAATGCTGTCACCCAACTGGGCCCCGGCCTCCGCCGGGGTGGTTAGACGCGAGGGTGCCGAAAACGTCGCCGGTATTCGCGCTCGCGCTCTTTCCGGCCGCCCCCATCCGCGGCAGGCGATGCCCTGATCGGATCGACTTCAGACGACCGCGCCCCAGACTATGTCGGCTCCCCTCCCTTTCAGGGAAGGGAAAGAAGTCGGTGAAACTCAGGCTCGCTCCAGCAACCGCTCCGCCTGCGCGCGCGCTTCGTCGGTTATCTGCGCGCCGGACAGCATCCGGGCGATCTCCTCGCGGCGTTCGTTTTCGGACAAGGCCCGCACGCCGGTCCGCGTGACGGTGCCGTCGCTGCTTTTCGCGATCAGCAGATGCTTCGCCCCCCGCGCCGCGACCTGCGGGCTGTGCGTCACCACCAGCAGCTGCGTGCTCTGCGCCAGCCGCGCGAGTCGTTCGCCGATCGCGCTCGCCACCGCGCCGCCGACGCCGCGGTCGATCTCGTCGAACACCATCGTCGACGCGCCGCCTTCCTCCGCCAGTGCCACCTTCAGCGCGAGGATGAAGCGCGACAATTCGCCACCCGACGCGATCTTGGTCAGCGCGGCGAACGGCGCACCCGGATTGGTCGAGATCTCGAACTCGACGCGGTCCTTGCCCGCCGCCGACCAGCCCTCTTCACCCAGCGGCGCCACGACGGTCTGGAACCGCGCGGCGTCAAGCTTCAACGGCGCCAACTCGCCCGCCACCGCCACGTCGAGCCGCTTGGCAGCCGCCAGCCGTCGCTTCGTCAAAGCATCCGACGCCGCGTCGAATGCCTTCCGCGCCGACGCCACCCGCGCCTCGATCTTCGCGATCCCGCCTTCGCCCGCATCGAGTCGCTCCAGCCGCGCCCGCATCTCGTCCGCCAGCGCCGCAAGGTCATCCGGCTGCACGCGGTGTTTGCGCGCCATCGCCCGAAGCTCGAACAACCGCGCCTCGTCATCCTCCAGCGCGCGCGGATCATACGCCATCTCGGCGCGCGCATCGCGCAGGCTCTCCTCGGCGACCGACGCCTCGATCACCGCGCGATCGACCGCGGCGAGCGCATTGCCCAGCGCGACATGATCCTCCGCGATCCGCTCGAGCACGCGCGCGGCCTGGCGCAGCTTCGCCATCCCGCCGTCCTTGCCCTCGAGGAAATCGTCGATCGCCGCGAGATCGTCCGCGATCTTCTCCGCGCGCTGCATCGATCGCCGCGTATCCGCCAGCGTCTCCTCTTCGCCCGCGACAGGCGCCAGCGCGGTCAGTTCGGCGACCGTATGCTCCAGCCATTCGCGATCGCGCGCCGCCGTCTCGATGTCCGCACGAGCGGCGGCAAGCTCAGCCTCGGCAGCACGAAACGCCGCATACGCCTTGCCCGTCGCGCCCGGCTCGGTCCGCCCGAAAATGTCGAGCAACGCCCGATGCCCCCGCGCATTCAGCAGCCCGCGCTCGTCATGCTGTCCGTGAATCTCGACCAGATGCGGTGCCATCTCGCGCAGCAGCCCCGCCGACGCCGGTTGGTCGTTGACGAAGCCGCGGCTGCCGCCATCCGCCTTGACGATCCGCTTCACGATCAGCGGCTCGCCGCGCTCGATCTCCACCCCGTTCTCGTCGAACAGCAGCGCGAGCGGCGACTCGGGCGCAGGGGCATCGAACGTCGCGGTCACCACCGCCTGAGCCGCACCATGCCGTACCAGGCCGCTGTCGCCACGTCCGCCGAGCGCGAGGCCCAGCGCATCGAGCAGGATCGACTTGCCCGCCCCGGTCTCGCCGGTCAGCACACCGAGCCCTTCGCCGAATCCCAGATCCAGCGCTTCGATCAGCACCACGTCGCGAATGGAAAGTTCGGTCAGCATAGGATGTCCGCCATAGACGAACGGGCGCGCAATGCGATCCCCCTATGTTCCAACCGAACGGCCTGGACTCGCGTCAGCTGCCGGTGTTGGACGGCTGGCCCGCCGAACGCGGCTTGTCGGGCGTACGCACCGAAGGGCCGGTCGGCGTCGAGCCCGGCTCGTCGAGCTCGACCATCACCGACGGCGTTCCCTTGGTCCCGACCGGCACCACCTGTTCGCCGGGCTTCAGCGGCGGCACGGCCGGCACCTGCTTCTTCTTCAGCAGGTCGTACGCATGCTGGTACCAGTCGGTGCCGGGATAGTTGCGCCCGAGCACGGCGCCGGCCTTTTCGGCCTCGACGGGCACGCCGAGTGCCAGATAGGTCTCGGTCAGCCGCATCAGCGCTTCCGGCGTGTGCGTGGTCTGCTGGAATTTGTCGATCACGGTACGGAACCGGCCGTTCGCCGCGAGCCACTGGCCGCGCGTCTCGTAGAACCGCCCGATCTCCATCTCCTTGCCCGCAAGATGGTCGTTGACCAGATCGATCTTCAGCCGCGCGTCCGATGCGTAACGCGTGTTCGGATAGCGGCGCATCAGCTCGCCGAGCGAATCGAGCGCCTGCCGCGTGATCTTCTGGTCGCGCGTCACGTCGGTGATCTGCTCGTAATAGCCGAGCGCGATCAAATAATAGGCGTAAGGCGCATCGCGGTTGCCCGGATGGACCGCGAGGAAGCGCTGCGCCGAGCTGATCGACGCGGTATAATCCCGCGCGAGGTAATAGCTGAACGCCGACATGATCTGCGCGCGGCGGGCCCAGATCGAATAGGGATGCTGGCGCTCGACCTCGTCGAACAGCTGCGCTGCTTCCTTGTAGCGCGCCTGGTCGAGCCGCCGCTTGGCGGTCGAGTACAGCGTACCCACGTCGCGCGCGACATAGGGCAGATCGCCCTTTGCGGCACGACCGCCCGCGCAACCAGCCATGGGGAGCGCAAGCGCGGCGACGAGCGTGACCACAAGGGCACGGGGCATGCTCGGAAAGGACTGGGGGATACGCATTGGCGTTGTCCTTAGCGTAACCGGGGCTTCGCGAACAATCCCTTTCGCCAAACACCCAGGGAGGCTCTCGGGCGGGCGACTTTCATGGGGCAGGGGGGCTTTCGCTGGCGCGGATCGCACGGCAAAGGTCGTGCGTTGGCGAAACGCCATTCCAATCGAGGACGATCCCATGCCCGCCACCCTGTTGCACACCCACCGCGTCGAGAAGCCCTGGGGTCGCGACACGCTCTGGCCCGGTTTCGAGGACGCGGCCGCGGGAACGCCGCCGATCGGCGAAGTCTGGTTCCAGGAGCCCGGCAACACCACGCCGGACCTGTTGATCAAGTACCTGTTCACCAGCGAAAAACTGTCGGTGCAGGTCCATCCCAACGACGAGCAGGCGCACGCCCGCGGCCTGCCACGCGGCAAGGACGAGTGCTGGACGGTCCTCGCCGCCGAGCCGACCTCGACGATCGCGGTCGGCACGAAGCAGGCGATCTCGAAGGACGAGCTCCGCCAGTCGGCGATCGACGGCACGATCGAGGACAAGCTCGACTGGAAGCCCGTCAAGCCGGGCGATTTCATGTATTGCGCCTCGGACACGATCCACGCGATCGGCGGCGGCCTGACGGTGATCGAAGTCCAGCAGAATTCCGAGACGACCTATCGCCTGTACGATTACGGCAGCGATCGCGAACTGCACCTGAAGGACGGTATCGAGGTCGCGGATCCCACGCCGTACGTGCCGGTCGCGCCGCCGGTCGAGATCGAGACGGGCCGGACGATCATGGTCGAAGGGCCGAAGTTCGTGCTCGAGCGCTGGAAGGGCGGCGACCATGTCGTCAACCTGCCCGATGGCACGACCGGTTGGGTGATCCCGATCACCGGCTCGGGCGATGTCGCCGGCGTTGCGTTCAAGGCCGGCGAATGCGCGACGATGACGGGTAGCGAGACGGTCTCGACCAGCGCGGACGCGGACGTGCTGTTCGCGTATCCTTTGGCGAAGCGGATCTGAGCGAGGGGTAGGTCGAACGAGGGAGGAGAGGAGAGCGCTTCCTGCCCTTGTTCTCCCGCGAAGGCGGGAGCCCAGTCTGTGTCCCCGCCTTCGCGGGGAAACATCGTGGTGCAGACGCGCGCCAACCCAACGGCAACCACCCCGGCGAAGGCCGGGGCCCAATTGGGGAACGTCGCTGATGAAGCGTGGCACACTGTTATTGCCACCTTACCAATTGGGCCCCGGCCTCCGCCGGGGTGGTAAGCGCGGATGGCACGGCGCCTCGTTCGCCGCCAATTAGCCCTTCATCATCTGTGGCACATGTCCTGCACTCCGCCCTTCGCCGGGGTGGTAGGAGGGGACGACTCACCACCCATTAACCGCCGCGCTATACCCCCCGCGCAATGCTGCGCGTTCTCACCCTCTCCACGCTTTTTCCCGACGCGACCCGTCGGAACTTCGGCGGCTTCGTCGAACGGCAGACGCTGGGGCTCGCTGCGCATCCCGACGTCGACCTGAAAATGGTTGCGCCGATCGGTCTTCCGCCCGGCATTCTGCGCAATGTCCGCCATTACGCGCCGCTCGCCAAGCTGCCGCACCGCGAACGCTGGAAGGGCCTCGACGTCCACCGCCCACGCTTCACCGCGGTTCCGTTCACCAAGGGCCGCCATCATGCCGCCGCGCTCGAACGCGCGCTCGTGCCGGTGCTCGACGCGATCCGCGCCGACTTTGCGTTCGACGTCATCGACGTGTCGTTCTTCTTCCCCGACGGCCCCGCCGCGGTCGCGCTCGGCAAACGCTACGGCGTGCCTGTCTCGATCAAGGCGCGCGGGTCGGACGTCCACCATTGGGGCGAAGCGCCCGCGACCGCATCGCAGGTCCGCGAGGCCGGGCAGGGCGCCGCCGGCCTGCTCGCAGTCAGTGCGGCGATGAAGGCCGACATGGTCAAGCTCGGCATGCCGGGCGAGCGGATCATGGTTCATCATACCGGAGTCGACCAGGACCGCTTCCGCCCCATCGACGACCGTATCGCCGCCAAGGCCGAGCTCGGCGTGCGCGGTCCGCTGGTGATCGCGATCGGCGGGCTGTTGCCGCGCAAGGGTCACGACATCGTCATCGACGCGGTCGCTGCGTTGCCGGGGGTGACGCTGCTGATCGCGGGGCACGGACCGGCGCGCGTAACGCTTGAGGCTCAGATCGCGCGACTTGGTGTCGGCGACCGTGTCCGGCTGCTGGGTGCCGTCCCGCATGCCGACGTGCCGGGGTTGGTCGCCGCCGCCGACGTCAGCGCGCTCGCCTCCAGTTCGGAAGGCCTCGCCAATGTCTGGGTCGAGTCGCTCGCGTGCGGGACGCCGATCGTCATCACTGCGGCTGGCGGCGCCTGCGAGGTCGTCACGTCCCCCGACGCCGGACGCGTGACGATCGGCGATCCCCTCGCGTTCGCCGGCGCGATCAGTGATATCCTAGCCGATCCCCCATCCCCCGAAGCCACGCGGGCGATGGCAGCCGGTTTCACCTGGGAGAGAAACACCGCAACGCTGTACGCGCACCTCGCGGCGCTGGTGACGAATTACCCTTCTAGGGGGTAGAGCGCCGCGACGATCCAGCGACCTTCGCCGCGCAGCACTGCCCAGGCGCGGGCGGCGGCGCGGCTGTCCATCGCCTCGATCCCGAACCCGCGCGCCTCGACCGCACGCTTGAACGCGAGCGGCGGTTGGCGCAGCGCCGAGCCCGTCCCCAGCAATAGGAACTCCGGCGGCGGATCGAGCGCGAGCAATGTCGCCACGTCCGCCTCGCCGAGCGCCTCGAACGCCGGCGGCTCCCAGCCGTCCGCGCGCTCGGGGCTGATCGACAACGCGGTATAATAGCCGTCGTCGACCTTGAACCCGGCCCGACCGATCGCCGAGATCATCGGCCCATCGGTCTTCTCGCGGTCCATCCTCATGATGCTTCGTCATCCCCGCGAAGGCGGGGACCCATAATGGCAACCGCCAGCGACTCGATCGCGAGGCCAGCCAGTATGGGTTCCCGCCTGCGCGGGAATGACGGGGGGAAGGTCAACGCTCGACCTTCGGACCAACCCGCTCGGCGCCGTCCTGCACGCCGCCCTTGCGCGGTGCAGGATCGGCCCGCAGACCCAGCGTGATCAGCAGCGACGACGACACGTAGATCGACGAATACGTGCCCACGACAATACCCAGGATCATCGCCGCGGTGAACCCGCGCAGCACGTGGCCGCCGAGCACCAGCATCGCGACCAGCGCGAGCAGGATCGTCACCGACGTCATCACCGTACGTGGCAGCGTCTCGTTCACCGACAGGTCGATGATCTCGCGCATGTCCATCTTCCGGTACCGGCGCATGTTCTCGCGGATACGGTCGTCGATCACGATCTTGTCGTTGATCGAGTACGAGATGATCGTCAGCACCGCCGCGACGATGTTGAGGTCGAACTCGAACTGCGTCAGCGCGAAGAAGCCGAGCGTCATCAGCAGATCGTGGACGATCGCGACGACGGTCGACACGCCGAACTGCCACTCGAACCGCACCACCGCGAACAGCGCGATGCCGAGGATCGCGAGGCCGACCGCGAGCAGACCCTTGCTGATCAGCTCGTCCGAGACCTTGCCCGAGATCGTGTCGTACTTCGAGAAGGTCGCGCCGGGGAACTTCGCGGCGAGGTCGTCCGACACCTTCTTCACGAGGCGGTTGGTCGCGCCTTCGTCGCCGGCGGGCACCGGCAGGCGGATCGACAGCGTCTTGGGATCGCTGAACGATTGGATCGAGGCTTCGCCGACGCCGAGCCGGTCGACTTCGGTGCGAACCGCGTCGATCGACGGCGTAGTCGCGAACTTCTCTTCGATCAGGACGCCGCCGACGAAGTCGACGCCCATGTTGAGGCCCTTCGTCACGACCAGTCCGATCGCCAGCAACGACAGCAGCAGGGTCAGCCCGAACGCCCATTTGCGGAGCGAGACGAACTTCAGGTTCGTGTTGTCGGGTACGAGTTTCAGCAGGCGCATGGTTATCTCCCGCCTCAAATATTGATCGTGGTGGGGCGGTTCTTCCGCAGCCACAGCGCGACCATCATCCGCGTGAACGTGACGGCGGTGAACACCGACGTGCAGATCCCGATCAGCAGCACGACCGCGAAGCCCTTCACCGGACCCGAGCCGAGCAGCAGCATGATCACGCCGGTGATGGCGTGCGTCACGTTGGCCTCGAAGATCGTCCGCGAGGCTTCCTTGTAGCCGAGCTCGACCGACTGGATCACGCTACGCCCGCGCCGTCGCTCCTCGCGAATACGCTCGTTGATCAGCACGTTGGCATCCACCGCGGTACCGATCGTCAGCACGAACCCAGCGATACCGGGCAACGTCAGCGTCGCGTTCAGCATCGCCATGACCGCGACGATCACCAGGATGTTGATGACCACCGCGAGGTTCGCATACAGCCCGAACCGCCCATAGGTCACGAACATGAACACGATCACGAGCAACGCGGCGACGATCGACGCCAGCACGCCGGCGCGGATCGAATCCTTGCCGAGATCGGGGCTGACGGTGCTCTCGGCGATCGTCTTCAGCGCGACCGGCAGCTTGCCCGATCGCAGCGAGATCGCCAGCGAGTTCGCCGATTCGACCGTGAAATTGCCCGAGATCGACGCGCGACCACCAAGGATCGGCTCGTTGATATTGGGCGCGGAGATCACCGAATTGTCGAGGATGATCGCGAACGGCTTGCCCGTGTTCTCGGTCGTGACCTTGGCGAAGCGACGCCCGCCGACCGCATCGAACGTGATCGCCACCTGCGGCGCGTTGGTCTGCGGCTCGAACTCCTGGCGCGCATCGGCGAGCTGGTCGCCCGAGATGATCACCGATCGCTTGACCGCGATGAACGGCACGCCGCGCGGATTGCCCGGGTAGGGGAGGACCTGGCTGCCGATGGGCGCAATACCCTTGACCAGGTCGGCCGGGTTCGCGGTCTCGTCGACCAGTTTGAATTCGAGCTTGGCGGTCTTGCCGAGCAAATCCTTCAGCGCCTGCGGGTTCTTCAGCCCCGGCACCTGGACGACGATCCGGGTCGCGCCCTGGCGAACGATCGTCGGCTCCTTGGTGCCCAGCTCGTCGATGCGGCGGCGGACGACTTCGGTCGCGTCCTTCATCGCCGTGTCGACCGCCTGGGTCAGGCCGGCCTCGGTCGGCTTGAGCACGAACCGGCTCGTGTCGACGACGGTGATGTCCCATTCGCGCTGGCCGCTCATCCCGGCGCCACCGCCGGTGATCGCCAGCAGGCGCTCGCGCGCCGCATCGACCTGCGAAGGATCACGCAGCAGGAAGCTAAGCTGCCCGCCGCGCGTCGAAATGTCGCCGATCTCGATCCGCGGCGTCCCGTTGCGCATCGTCCCCGCGACGCTGTCGCGCATCGCCTCGATCCGCGTCGCGGCGAGGTCGGCGGTATCCGCCTCAAGCAGCAGATAGCTGCCGCCGGCGAGATCGAGCCCGAGGTTGATGTGCGGATGCGGAATTCGCCCCCATTGGCTCGTGGTGCTCTCGGGGAGGAAGCTCGGGATCGCCAGCAGGCAGAGTGCCGCCAGCAGCCCGATGATCGACCCGATCTTCCAGCGCGGAAAATCCAACATCAGTCGTTTGCCGGCTTCGTGTTCGGGCTGGTGATGTCGGTCAGCGTCGCCTTGACGACGCGCACGCGGACATTCGGCGCAATCTCGACCTCGACGACATTATCCTCGACCTTGGTCACCTTGCCGAGGATCCCGCCCGAGGTCACGACGCTGTCGTTCTTCTTCACCGCGGCGACCGACGCCTGCAACGCCTTCATGCGCTTTTGCTGAGGGCGGATCATCAGGAAATAGAACACGACGAACACGAGGAAGAGCGGCGCGAGGCTCAGGAACGAGGCGATCCCGCCCCCCGCCGTCGTGGCGCCGTCTGCGGCCTGGGCATAAGCTGGTGAGATGAACATGAAGGTCCGTATCTGGCTGGGCCGTGGAAGGCGCAAGGTTGGGTCGGGCCGGACGTCGCGCGTCGCGCCCGCATTGGTCCGCCCGCTATCATCGCTTGGAACCTCGCGCAACAGATCGCCACAGGATGAGACGTGGGCGTCGCGCGACCGGGCGCATCCGAGATGGCTGCGGACATCGCTGCGGTGTTCGGGCTTGCATCGGGCGCGGACCCCGCGTAGTGCGCCCCCCTCGGGTCGCCTTGCGGCCCGTTCGGTCGGAGCGTAGCGCAGCCTGGTAGCGCACCACACTGGGGGTGTGGGGGTCGCAGGTTCGAATCCTGTCGCTCCGACCATTTTCTTATAGCGATGATATGCGTCAGCCGGGAGCGGAGCTTCGTGCTCTTGATTGTCGATCCCAACGACACATCGTCATCCCCGCGGAGGCGGGGACCCATAAACTCGACCGTTGCCTGTAACCAAGCAACGCCAGCCGGTATGGATCCCCGCCTGCGCGGGGATGACTGAACTTGGAATAGGGCCGACCCTGACGCCGGCCCGGTCCACTGACCTTAGGCCGTCTCGCGCACCGTCGCGGCATGCCCCACAGCGATCGCGCTCAGATTGACGATCCCGCGTGCGGTCACGCTCGGCACCATCATCTGCAGCGGCTTGGCCAGCCCCAGCAGCATCGGTCCGAGCGGCGCCGATTCGGTCGACGCCGACAGCAGCGATACCGCGATGTTCGCCGCGTCGATGTTCGGCATCACCAGCAGGTTCGCCGACCCGGTCAGCGGGCTGTCGTCGACCAGCCGCCGCCGCAGCGCCTCCGACAGCGCCGCATCGCCGTGCATCTCACCATCGAATTCGAACTCCGGCGCCATCTCCTTCAGCAACGCATGCCCCGCGCGCATCTTCTGCGCCGAGGGCGACCGCGACGCGCCAAAGCTCGAATGCGACAGCAACGCCGCCTTCGGCTCGATCGCGAACGCGCGCACCGCCTCGGCCGCGAGCATCGTCATCTCCGCGATCTGCTCGGCGGTCGGGTCGATCGTCACGTGCGTATCGCAGAAGAACAGACTGCCGGTCCGCAGGATCACCGCCGACATCGCGTACAGCCGCGACACGCCCGGCTTCCGCGGCAACAGCGGCATGACGTACGTCATCTGCGTCCACCAGTCGCCGATGCCACCGCACAACGCCGCATCGACTCGCCCCTCGCGCAACAGCATCGCCGCCGCCACGCTCGGCCGCGTCCGCAGCGCACGCTCGGCGCTGTCGGGCGGCGTGCCGCGCCGGCCGACCAGCGTGCTGTAGCCGGCGAGCAGGGGATCGAACACCTCGCGGTCGGTCCCCGGATCGAGCACGTCGACGTCGGTGCCGATCGTCATGCGAAGCCCGCTCGCCTCGATCCGCTCGGCGATGACCTCGCGCCGCCCGATCAGCACCGGCCGGCCGATACCCTCGTCGATCACCGTCTGCACCGCGCGCAGCGTCCGCGGGTCCTCGCCCTCGCCGTACGCGATAGAGCGCCCCGCCTGCTTGGCGCGCGCGAAGATCGGCCGCATCAGCTGGCCCGAGCGATACACGAACACTTCGAGGTCACGCAGATACGCGTCGAAATCCTCGATCGGCCGCGTCGCCACGCCCGACTCCATCGCTGCCTTCGCCACCGCCGGCGCGACGTGCAGGATCAGTCGCGGATCGAACGGCTTGGGGATGATGTAGGTCGGCCCGAATACCGGCGTCGCGCCGCCATAGGCCGACACGACCACGTCCGAAGCCGTAGCGCGCGCCAGCGCCGCGATCGCGTCGACCGCCGCGACCTTCATCGCCTCGTTGATCTCGGTCGCGCCGACGTCGAGCGCACCGCGGAAGATGAACGGGAAGCACAGCACGTTGTTGACCTGGTTCGGAAAATCCGAGCGGCCGGTCGCGATGATCGCATCGGGCCGGGTCGCATGCACCAGCGCCGGCTGGATCTCCGGCTCCGGGTTCGCCAGCGCCAGGATCAGCGGATCGGGCGCGAGCAGGTGCAGCCATTCCTGCTTCAGCACGCGCGGCGCCGACAGGCCGAGGAAGATGTCCGCTCCCTCGAGCACATCCGGCAAGGTCCGCGCATTGGTGGTGCGGGCATAGCGCGCCATGTTCGGCGGCATGTTCTCGTCGCGCCCGGCGTGCACGACGCCCTTGATATCGGTCAGCGTCACGTTCTCGGGGTTGAGCCCCATCGACACCAGCAGGTCGACCGTCGCCAGCGCCGCCGCGCCTGCGCCCGACGTCACCAGCTTCATCTGGTCGAGCCGCTTGCCGCGCAGTTCGAGCACGTTGCGGACCGCGGCCGCACACACGATCGCGGTGCCGTGCTGGTCGTCATGGAACACCGGGATGTTCATGACCTCGCGCAGCTTCGTCTCGATCTCGAAGCATTCGGGCGCCTTGATGTCCTCGAGATTGATCCCGCCGAACGTCGGCTCGAGCACGCGGACCGCCTCGATGAACGCCTGCGGATCGAGCTGGTCGATCTCGATATCGAAGCAATCGATCCCGGCGAATTTCTTGAAGAGCACCGCCTTGCCCTCCATCACCGGCTTCGACGCGAGCGCACCGATCGCACCGAGCCCGAGCACCGCGGTGCCGTTGGTGATGACCGCGACCAGATTGCCCCGCGCGGTATAATCCCGAGCCTTGTCCGGATCGGCGGCGATTTCCTCGCACGCAGCAGCGACGCCCGGCGAGTACGCGAGCGCGAGATCGCGCTGCGTCGCCATCCGCTTGGTCGCCTCGACCGAGAGTTTCCCAGGCTTTGGATAGCGATGATAATCGAGCGCGGCTTTGCGGAAATCGTCTTCCATGGTCTTCCTAACCTGTCGGCCGCGGCGGCGACCGGGTTGAGCGCGCAGACAGAGCCCGCGGCGAATGTTCAAGGGAGCGCATAGCCGCAGGGGCACCGATCCGCCAACCCCGCGCGGACGTAGCGTCGGTTTGGGTAGGGCGGGTGCTGCCACCCGGCACCTCACGCCACAGCATCACCCCGGCATAGCACCACCCCGGCGAAGGCCGGGGCCCATTTGGAACGTCGGACCTAACGAAGCGCGGTCCTCAGTCAGCACCGTTCCCCAATTGGACCCCGGCCTTCGCCGGGGTGGTGCAGAGGATGAAAAGCACTTCTCGCCCCCCCCCCTGGAAGGGGGCAGGGGGTGGGTCGGCTTCCGCATACGAACGCACCAGACCCAAGCAGGCCGACCCACCCCCAACCCCTCCCTTCCAGGGAGGGGGCAGGTTGTGCCTCAGCGACCACGGTGAGCGCGCAGCGGGAGAGGCGACCAATTTCCCCTGTCCTACAGCGAACCGATATGGTTCGCTCCACCCCCAAACAGGGCGGGACCCACATCATGACCATCGACCACCTAATCGACGCCGTCATCGACCGCGAAGGCGGCTACACCAACCACCCCGCCGATCGAGGCGGCCCCACCAGATACGGCATCACGCAACAAGTAGCCCGCACCAACGGCTACCCCGGAGACATGCGCAATTTCCCCCGCGACCAGGCCGAAACCATCTACCGCCGCCTCTACTGGACCCGCCCCGCCTTCGACCAGATCGCCACGCGAGCCCCGAAAATCGCCGAAGAACTCTTCGACACCGGCGTCAACATGGGCCCCGCAGTCGCCGCCACCTTTCTCCAGCGCGCCCTCAACGCGCTGAACCGGGGCGCCACCGACTACCCAGACATGACTCTCGACGGCCGCATCGGCCCCGCCACACTCACCGCGCTCGAAGCCTTCCTCGCCCGCCGCAAACCCGGCGGAGAATCCGTGCTCCTGAAAGCGATCGAGGCGCTTCAGGGCGAACGCTACGTAGCGCTCGCCGAGACCCGCCCCGCCAACGAAGCCTTCCTCTACGGCTGGCTCGCCAACCGCACCTGACGCCCGCGGGCAAAACGCTCCCAGCGTCTACACTTCCTATACTTCACTTTTGCCGGAGGCAGCCAATGACCCCGCAACCCCTTGATCCAGCACCAGACCCCTGGATCACCCGAGCCCGCCCGACCTTCCTCTACGTGATGTACACCTTGCTGCTCGGCGCGATCCCTACAGGCCTGATCGCCGCCGTCCGCCCGCAAATGGCACAAGCGATCGCGGCCGGCATGGCGGCGTATCTCAACGCGATCCCCGAACCGCTCTACGCGCTCTTCGGCACGGGCTACCTCGGCTACACGGTGGCAAGGGAGTGGGGGAAGGGGCGGTAATCTTCTTCTCCCGTCATCCTGACGAAAGTCAGGATCCAGAGCCAAGAGCGACGACGCCCGTTACCCTGGATCCTGACTTTCGTCAGGATGACGGCGGAAGGGGAAACGCGCGGACCAACCGTAGACGTGTTCGTAAGCCGCATCGCCAACGCCCCACCGTTGCACCCCCAAAACCAAACCCTACATCGCGCCTATGAGCAACGACCCCCACGCCATGCCGACATGGCACGGCACCACGATCCTCTCGGTCCGCCGCGGCGGCAAGGTCGTCGTGATCGGCGACGGCCAGGTCTCGATGGGCCAGACCGTCATGAAACCCAACGCGCGCAAGGTGCGTCGCCTAGGCGACGGCAGCGTCATCGGTGGATTCGCCGGCGCCACCGCCGACGCCTTCACGCTGTTCGAACGCCTCGAACGCAAGCTCGAAGCGCACCAGGGCCAACTCCTGCGCGCCGCGGTCGAGCTCGCCAAGGACTGGCGGACGGACAAGTTCCTCCGCAACCTCGAAGCGATGATGATCGTCGCCGACAAGGACGTGACGCTGATCCTCACCGGCAACGGCGACGTGCTCGAACCCGAAAACGGCGTCGCCGCGATCGGCTCCGGCGGCAACTACGCGTTGGCGGCGGCCCGAGCGCTGGTAGAATACGAGACCGACGCCGAAGTCCTCTGCCGCAAGGCGATGGGCATCGCGTCCGAACTCTGCGTCTACACCAACGACCGCCTCACGGTCGAAACTATGGATTCGACCACGTAATCCCCCTCCCGCTTGCGGGAGGGGTTAGGGGAGGGGCTGAAATACACCCACCCACGCCTTTCGCTGCGGCCACGCCCTCCCCCGACCCCTCCCGAGCGGGAGGGGAGAAGGTAACAAAATGAACGACCAGCTCACCCCCAAGGCCATCGTCGCCGCGCTCGACGCCCACATCATCGGCCAGGCCGCCGCGAAACGCGCAGTCGCGGTCGCGATGCGCAACCGCTGGCGCCGCCAGCAGCTCAGCGAAGACCTCCGCGACGAGGTCACGCCCAAGAACATCCTGATGATCGGACCGACCGGCTGCGGCAAGACCGAGATCAGCCGCCGCCTCGCCAAGCTCGCCGACGCGCCGTTCGTGAAGGTCGAGGCGACCAAGTTCACCGAAGTCGGCTATGTCGGCCGCGACGTCGAACAGATCGCCCGCGACCTCGTCGAGGAAGCGATCCGCCTCGAAAAGGAACGCCGTCGCGTCGCCGTCAAGGACAAGGCGGAGGAGGCGGCGATGGGACGTCTGCTCGACGCACTGGTCGGCAAGGATTCGAGCACCGCGACGCGCGAAAGCTTCAAGCAGCGCTTCCTCGACGGTCATCTGAACTCCGCCGAAGTCGAGATCGAGGTCGAGCAGGCGCCGACCACGCCGTTCGAAATCCCCGGCGGTGCGCCGCAGATGATCAATCTCGGCGAGATGATGAAGTCGTTCGGCGGCGGCCAGCAGTTGAAGCGCCGCAAGCTCACCGTCCACGCGGCGTGGGACAAGCTCGTCGAGGAAGAGGCCGACAAGCGCCTTGACCAGGACGAGGTCAGCCGCGCTGCCTTGGCCGACGCGGAGGCCAATGGCATCGTCTTCCTCGACGAGATCGACAAGATCGCCGTCTCCGACGGCCGCGGCGGCTCGATCAGCCGCGAAGGCGTCCAGCGCGACCTGCTGCCGTTGATCGAAGGCACCACCGTCGCGACCAAATACGGCCCGATGAAGACCGACCACATCCTCTTCATCGCCAGCGGCGCGTTCCACGTCGCCAAGCCGAGCGACCTGCTCCCCGAACTCCAGGGCCGCCTGCCGATCCGCGTCGAACTGAAGGGTCTTACCGAAGCCGATTTCGTCGCGATCCTGTCGGATACGAAGGCATCGCTGCCGCTGCAATACAAGGCACTGATCGCCACCGAAGGCGTCGGCATCGAGTTCACCGAAGACGGCATCGCCGCGATCGCGCGCATTGCCGCCGAAGTGAACTCGGAGATCGAGAATATCGGCGCGCGGCGTTTGCAGACGGTAATGGAAAAGCTGCTGGAGGAGGTGAGCTACAACGCCGAAGACCGTGGCGGCTCGAACCTCGTCATCGACGGCGCCTACGTCGACAGCCAGCTGAAGGAAATCGCCCGGAACACCGACCTGAGCCGGTTCGTGCTGTAAGGGCCAAGCCTAACCGTTTTCCTGCGAACGCAGGAATCCAGGGTACAAAAGGGCATCGCTCGTAACCCTGGGCTCCTGCGTTCGCAGGAAAACGGAAATGCGCAGGAGAAACCATGGACGTGACCGAAGCCATAGCTGCTCGCCGCTCCGTCCGAGGCTTCCTCGACACCCCCGTCGATCCCGTACTCCTCCGCGACCTCGCGATAAAAGCGTCCCGAGCCGCAACCGGCGGCAACCTCCAACCCTGGCACATCGCCATAGTCCAGGGCGACGCGATGACACGGCTCAAGACCATAATGGCCGACAAGCTAGCCACCAGCGCAACCGAAACCCCAGCCTACGACGTCTACCCGAAAGACCTCACCGCCCCCTACCGAGACCGCCGCTACGCCGTCGGCGAAGCGATGTACGCGCACCTCGGCATCCCCCGCGACGACAAGCCGGCGCGGCAGAAATGGTTCGCCCGAAACTTCGAATTCTTCGGCGCCCCCGCCGCCTATTTCTGCACCGTCGACAAGCGCATGGGCCCGCCGCAATGGTCGGACCTCGGCATGTACCTGCAAAACCTGACGCTGCTCGCGGTAGACGCCGGCCTAGCCACCTGTCCGCAGGAATGCTGGGCGATGTATCCGGAGACGGTCGGGAGGTTGTTGCACACGCCCAACGACCGCATGCTCTTCTGCGGCATGGCGATCGGCTACGAAGACAAGAGCGCGCCTGCCAATGCGTTGCGCACGGAGCGCGCGAACGAAGCGGAATGGCTGACAACGATGGGTTAATCTAAGCCGTCACGACGTAACAGCGCACCACCCCGGCGAAGGCCGGGGCCCAGTTGGGGGACGATTGTAATGGATAAAAGCGCTTCGTTACGCCGGCCTTGCCATCTGGGCCCCGGCCTTCGCCGGGGTGGTGTATATGGGCCGGGTGCGTCGCCCCCATTTTGTTCACCCGCGAAGGCGGGTGCCCAGACTGGGTCCCCGCCTTCGCGGGGAAACAAAAATTAGAGGACCACCGTCACCGGCTTGGCGCCCTTGATCCCGGCGAGGATCATCGCTTCCCAGACCGCAGGATCGCCCGCCGCGGCCATCGCCTTGTCAGGCTCGCGCAACGTCTTCAGCACCGCCAGCGCATCCGGCAGATAGTCCGCCCACGCATCGTCGATCAACCGCGACGCCGACTCGGCATCGCCGCCGGCGTTCGCGCTGATCCGCTGTCCCGCCAGCACGCGTGCGACGCGTTCGGCGACAGGTGTAGTGGAAACGTCCATGAGCATTCTCCTCGCGGGACCGGTCTACACCAAACCCGCGAGGCGAACGAATGCTCCTTAGCGCGCCGAGCTCGGACCCGCGCCGCGGCTCGGACCACGGCCCCCACCACCATTACCACCGCCACCACCAGCCGGACGACCACCGCCGCCCTGACCACCGGGACGACCGCCACCCTGGGGGCGACCGCCGCCACCCTGGCCGCCGCCGCCACCCTGGCCACCACGGCTAGCACCCGCATAGTTACGACCAGTCGTACCGGTCGCCCGCGGCGAATGCGTCGCACGCGGCCGTGCCGGATCGCGCGGACGATCGATCCGGACCTCGGGATCGGCACCCATCGTCTTGACGCGCGTCTGCTTGATCTGGTTCGAGAGGTTGACGAAATCCTCCGGCAGCGACCGGACCTGGACCTTCTGGCGGGTGATCCGCTCGATGTCGCGCAGGTACGCCTTCTCGTCATCCGCGCAGAACGCGACGGCGATGCCGCTGGCGCCCGCACGCGCGGTACGGCCGATGCGGTGGACATACTGCTCGGCGACGTTGGGCAGTTCGAAGTTGATGACGTGGCTGACGCCCGAGACGTCGATGCCGCGTGCGGCGATGTCGGTCGCGATCAGGACCTTGACCTTGCCCTGCTTGAACTCGCCAAGTGCCCGCTCGCGCTGGCCCTGGCTCTTGTTGCCGTGAATCGCGTTCGAGGCGATGCCGTTGCCGGCCAGCAGCTTCACGACACGGTCGGCGCCATGCTTGGTGCGCGTGAACACGAGCGCACGGTCGATCGCAGGATCGGCCAGCGTGATCGTCAGGAGCGCCTGTTTTTCCGACTGGTTGCAGAAGGTGACATACTGGTCGACGCGCTCGGCGGTCGTCGCGGCCGGCTTCACCGACACCGTCTTCGGGTCGAGCAGGAACTGGCTGGCCAGCTCGCGGATCGCGACCGGCATCGTCGCCGAGAAGAACAGCGTCTGGCGCTTCTTCGGCAGCATGCGGACGATCTTCTTCAGCGCGTGGATGAAGCCGAGGTCCATCATCTGATCGGCCTCGTCGAGCACGAGGATCTCGATCATCGAAAGGTTCACGAAGCCCTGCTCGATCAGGTCGATCAAACGGCCCGGCGTGGCGACGAGGATGTCGACGCCGCGGCTCATGTCCTGGCGGTTCTTGTTGATGCTGGTGCCGCCGAACACGGTCGTCACCGACATCTTGCTGAACTGACCGTACGCGCGGGCACTGTCTGCAATCTGGCTCGCCAGCTCACGGGTAGGTGCAAGCACCAGCATGCGGCAATGCGTCGGCAGGACGCGCTTCTGGTTTTCGGTCAGGCGCTGGATCGACGGCAGCACGAATGCGGCGGTCTTGCCGGTGCCGGTCTGCGCGATGCCGAGCAGATCGCCGCCCTCGAGCAGGATCGGGATCGACTGCGCCTGGATCGGCGTCGGCTCGGTATAGCCCTTGGCTTCGAGCGCACGGACGAGCGGCTCGGCAAGGCCGAGGTTTGTAAATGACATGAATAGTCTCTCAAATAGATGCCGGGCTCGCGAATCCACACAAGGACGCGCGAGGGGCGGTGGTGTTTTGACACCCCGCGTGAAAAGGGAAGCCCGTTGGAAACGACCGAGGCGGAGCTAAGACCGTAAAGGTCCAATCACGCTGCATTACGCTTCGATGAGCGCCATCTGGCGTATCATCGTCGAAAAGTCAACCTGTGGCGCCGATCGGACCCGTGGCGGTGTCAGCTCCGGATCTGTCCCAGGTGCAGATAGCGTTCGTTGAACTCGGCGGCATCACGCAGGCGAGGCCAGTCGGTGACGCTGACCTGGCGTTTCTTGCGCGCGATCAGGCCGTCCGATTCGAGTGATTTCAGCACGCGGTTGACGTGCACCGGGGTCAGCCCGAGCGCATCGCCGAGTTGCTCCTGCGTCATCGGCAGCTCGTACGCCATCCCGCCTCCCAGGGCCGATGTCTTGAACCGCACCGAGAACTCGCAGAGCAGATGCGCCAGTCGACTGCGCGCGTTGCGCCGCCCGACATTGAGTAACCATTCGCGGTGGATCGACGCCTCGACCAGCGCATCGATCCACAACGCCTGACCCGCCGCCGGACACATCTCGATGAACTGCCGCAACGCCACGATCGGCACCTCGGCCAGCGTCAGCCGGGTCAGCGCCTGGATATCGTGATCGGATTCATCGAGGAACAGGTTCTGCAGGTCGACGAATTCGCCGGGCATCAGGATCGAGACGATTTCGCGCTCGCCATTGGGCGTCAGCTTCTGGCGATAGGCAAGGCCGTCGAGGATGAACGCGCACCGTGTCGGGCGTTGGCCCTCGCGCAGCATATACGTCGACGCATCGAGCGTCCGAACCTTGAACGGCAATGCGGCGATTTGAACGCGATCGTCCGCACGCAGCGTCGTTCGCGACTCGAATTTCCGTATAACCTGTTCAGTCACGGTGGACATATCCACGTGCACTCTCCGCATCCAGGGCAGGAGCACTCGTTTCTCGCTGTCACCCTCTCTGGGATAGCGCGTCGCAAGGGAACGCACCTTATCCCAGGATTGAGAAGCATGACAAAACCCATGTTATAGTATCGCGAGGTCATCGCGCGGTGCGTCGAGTCGGCCCCGCGCGGCGATATCCGCTCAAGACATGGGACGATTTGGGGTCAGAGCGGCGCGCTGTCGCCGGGTTCGTCGATCGTGACGGCAACCGCCAGCAGCACGCTGCCCCGATCGTTGCGGACCGCAACACGGAAGCGCGCGCCGTGACGGGCGATCGCCGGATGGTCGCTGAGATAGTCGCCCGCGAAGATCACCGCCTGCACGCGGGCTTCCTCGTCGTCGGCCAGCTCGGTGCCGTCGTCGTCGTTGACGTGTTTATGGTTGTCGATGTCGAAGAAGTATCTGGGCATGCTCGACTTCCTCAACCGTTACGCAGGCCTGTTTGTATCAGGCCGGAAATCGCTCCGCTCTTACTAAAATCAGGTTTGTCGGGCGCGGCGTGCTCGACTTGAACTCCGTCACGGGCGTAGGATGCGTACAAACATATAGAGGATCCGCACCATGAAACTGGCCAGCTTGAAGCATCCCGACGCCATCCGCGGACGAGACGGGAAGCTCGTGGTCGTCTCGAACGACCTCGCCTGGTACGCTGATGCGAGCCACATCGCGCCGACGTTGCAGGCGGCGCTCGATGACTGGGATCGGCTTTCGATCGACCTTAAGAACCTGTCGACCGATCTCGAGCACGAGATGATCCCGATGCGGCGCTTTCACGAGCACGACGCCGAGTCGCCCTTGCCGCGTGCGTATCAATGGGCGGATGGCTCGGCATACGTGAACCATGTTGCGCTCGTGCGACAGGCGCGAGCGGCGGAGATGCCCGACAGTTTCTGGCACGACCCGCTGATGTACCAGGGCGGCTCGGATGGGTTCCTCGGCCCGCGCGATCCGATCCCGCTCGCCGACGAGTCCTGGGGTTGCGACATGGAGGGCGAGGTCGTCGTCGTCACCGGCGACGTCCCGCTCGGCGCGAGTCGCGACGAGGCGCTGGCGGCGATCCTGCTGGTCGGGCTGACCAACGACGTAAGCTTGCGCAACCTGATCCCCGGCGAACTCGGCAAGGGCTTCGGCTTCTTCCAGTCGAAGCCGGCCAGCGCGTTCTCCCCTGTCTTCGTCACGCCCGATTCGCTCGGCGACTGGTGGAAGGACGGCAAGTTGCACCGCAAGCTGATGGTCGACCTCAACGGCCAGCCGCTCGGACGCGCCGAGGCCGGCGAGGACATGACGTTCGATTTCGGCACGCTCGTCGCGCACGCCGCCAAGACGCGGAAGCTGGGCGCGGGGACGATCGTCGGCTCGGGCACTGTCTCGAACCGCGGTGCCGATGGCGGCCCCGGCAAGTCGGTTGCCGAGGGCGGCGTCGGCTATTCCTGTCTCGCCGAAGTGCGGACCATCGAAACCATCCAGGGCGGCAAGCCCGTCACGCCATTCCTCAAGCAGGGCGACGTCGTCCGCATCTGGGCGGAGGACGACAAGCGCCACCCGATCTTCGGGGTTATCGAACAGACCGTCGGCGGCTGATTCCGAGTAGAGGGGGAGAAAAATCCGCGCGGCACATCGTGAATGCGCAACTCCCCCTCGCAATCTGCGTTGAAATTTAATAACAAGCGTCGGTAAGAGTGTTCCGCGGTCACGGCGGCCTCATGGAGATGGAATCACGATGGCAAGCGAGCATCCGCGCGCCAATTTGCAGCCCCTTACGCTGCATATCCCCGAGCCGAAGTTCCGCCCCGGCGACGCGGTGGACTTCGCCGAAGTCGACGTGCCGCCTGCCGGTCAAGCGCGCCGCCCCGACACCGCTGACAAGGCGTCGGACTTCATCGATCTCGCCTATACGCTGGTTCGCGTGCTCGACGACGATGGCAACGCGGTCGGCCCCTGGGACCCCAAGCTTTCGCCCGACGTGATGCGCCGGATGTTGCGCAGCATGGCGCTGCTACGCGCGTTCGACGAACGAATGTTCCGCGCGCAGCGACAGGGCAAGACCAGCTTCTACATGAAGGCGCTCGGCGAGGAGGCGGTCGCGGTCGCGGCGGCCTATGCGCTCGACTACGAGGACATGTGCTTCCCCTCGTACCGCCAGCAAGGGCTGCTGATCGCACGGGGCTGGAGCCTCGTCGACATGATGAACCAGATCTATTCGAACACGGCGGACCGGCTGGGCGGCAAGCAGTTGCCGATCATGTACTCGGTCAAGGAAGCCGGGTTCTTCTCGATCTCGGGCAATTTGACGACGCAGTACCCACAGGCGGTCGGCTGGGCGATGGCGTCCGCCGCCAAGGGCGACACGCGGATCGCCGCGACGTGGTGCGGCGAGGGCTCGACCGCCGAGGGCGACTTCCACTCCGCCTGCACGTTCGCCGCGGTCTACCGTGCGCCGGTGATCTTCAACGTCGTCAACAATCAGTGGGCGATCTCCAGCTTCTCCGGGTTCGCCGGCGCCGAGGCAACGACGTTCGCGGCGCGTGCGGTCGGCTACGGCATCGCCGGGCTCCGCGTCGACGGCAACGATGCGCTGGCAGTCTATGCCGCGACCGAATGGGCCGCCGAGCGTGCGCGCACCAACCAGGGCCCGACGCTGATCGAGCATTTCACCTACCGCGCGGAAGGCCACTCGACCTCCGACGATCCCGGCCAGTATCGCAGCGAAGGCGAACCCAACGCCTGGCCGCTCGGCGACCCGATCAAGCGTCTGAAGGATCACCTCATCGCGATCGGCGAATGGGACGACGAGCGCCACGCCGCGCAGGACAAGGAACTCGCCGAGCAGGTCAAGGCCGCGCAGAAGGAAGCCGAGAAGAACGGCATTCTTGGCCACGGCCTCCATCAGCCGCTCGAATCGCTGTTCGACGGCGTGTTCGAGGAACTGCCGTGGCATCTGAAGGAGCAGCGCCAGCAGATGCTCGACGAGGAAACGGCCAGCGGCCGTCCATGGGATCGCAAGGCATGAGCGACATGATCGAGGCACCAGGGTCAGAGGCAACGGACGCCGAGCCCACCACCCGCATGAACATGATCCAGGCGATTAACTCCGCCATGGATATCATGATGGAGCGCGACCCCGACGTGATCGTCATGGGCGAGGACGTCGGTTATTTCGGCGGCGTGTTCCGCGCGACCGCCGGCCTCCAGGCCAAGCACGGCAAGACCCGCGTGTTCGACACCCCGATCACCGAATGCGGCATCATCGGTGTCGCGGTCGGCATGGGCGCGTACGGTCTGCGCCCCGTCCCCGAGATCCAGTTCGCGGATTATATCTACCCCGCGCTCGACCAGCTCGTCTCCGAAGCCGCGCGCCTCCGCTACCGCTCGGCGGGCGAGTTCACCTCGCCGATCACGGTCCGCTCGCCGTTCGGCGGCGGCATCTTCGGTGGGCAGACTCACAGCCAGTCGCCCGAGGGGCTCTTCACGCACATGTCGGGGATCAAGACGGTCATTCCGTCGACGCCCTACGACGCCAAGGGCCTGCTGATCGCCGCGATCGAGGATAACGACCCGACGCTCTTCTTCGAGCCCAAGCGCATCTATAACGGCCCGTTCGACGGCTATTGGGACCGCCCGTCGCAGAACTGGTCGAAGCATCCGGCCGGCGAAGTCCCGACCGGCTATTACAAGATCGAACTCGGCAAGGCGAAGATCGTCCGCGCCGGCGAGGCGCTCACGATCCTCGCCTACGGCACGATGGTCCACGTCTGCGCGGCCGTCGTCGCCGAAGCCGGAATCGACGCCGAGATCGTCGATCTGCGCACGCTCGTGCCGCTCGATATCGAGACGATCGAGGCATCGGTGAAGAAGACCGGTCGCTGCATGATCGTCCACGAGGCGACGCGCACCAGCGGGTTCGGCGCGGAGCTGTCGGCGATCGTCCAGGAACGCTGTTTCTACCATCTCGAGGCGCCGATCGAGCGCGTGACCGGGTTCGACACGCCGTACCCGCACAGCCTCGAATGGGCGTATTTCCCGGGGCCGGTCCGCATCGGCGAAGCCCTGAAAAAGATCATGAAGGACGCATAATGGCCCGCTTCACCTTCAAGCTGCCGGACATCGGCGAAGGCATCTCCGAGGCCGAGATCGTCGCATGGCACGTCGCCATCGGCGACCGCGTCGAGGAGGATTCGCCAATCGCCGACATGATGACCGACAAGGCCACTGTCGAGATGGAATCGCCGGTGACGGGCGTGGTCGTCGAACTCGCGGGCGAAGTCGGCGACCAGGTGTCGATCGGCGCTGCGCTGGTCGTGATCGAGACGGACGCGGTCGACGCCGCGGAAGACGTCGTCGCCGCGCCGCTGACGTTGGCGCAGGCCGAGACCGCCGAACAATACGAAGCCGAGAATCCGGGCGTCGAAGAAGTGGTCGAGACACCTCCCTCTCCCCTCCGGGGAGAGGGTCGGGGTGAGGGGCAGCCCCAGGCGGAAACGCCGGCAACTGCCCCAACCCCTCACCCCAGCCCTCTCCCCGCAGGGGAGAGGGAGCAGAAGGGCGCCACTCTCGGTGGCACGGATCAGCAGCCCCACGCGCTCGCATCCCCAGCGGTCCGCGCTCGCGCCCGCGACCTCGGCATCGACCTCGCCTCTGTCAAAACCGACTCCGACCGCGTCCGCCACGCCGACCTCGACGCCTACCTCCGCTACGGCTCGGGCGAAGGCTACCACCCCCCGCACGCGTCGCGCGCTCGCGAGGACCAGCCCATCAAAGTCATCGGCATGCGTCGCCGCATCGCCGAGAACATGGCCGCCTCGAAGCGCGCGATCCCGCACTTCACCTATGTCGACGAGATCGACGTCACCGCCCTGGAAGCGATGCGCGCAGACCTCAACGCCAACCGCGGCGGCCGCCCAAAGCTGACGATGCTGCCGCTGATGATCGTCGCGATCTGCAAGACCATCCCCGACTTCCCGATGATGAACGCGCGCTACGACGACGAGGCGGGCGTGGTCACGCGGCACGGCGCCATCCACCTCGGCATGGCCGCGCAGACCGAC
The DNA here is from genome assembly GCF_003688625.1 of Sphingomonas sp. PP-CE-3A-406. Classification (GTDB taxonomy): domain Bacteria; phylum Pseudomonadota; class Alphaproteobacteria; order Sphingomonadales; family Sphingomonadaceae; genus Sphingomonas. Next base: position 791,644 of record NZ_RCWY01000002.1, on the reverse strand, counting down.
GCCGGCCTCACCGTCCCCGTGATCCGCGACGCACAGGACCGCAACGTCTGGCAGCTCGCCACCGAGATCACCCGCCTTGCCGAAGCGGCGCGCGCCGGCAAGCTAGCCCCCAGCGAGATGGGCGGCGGCACGATCACGGTAACCTCGCTCGGCCCGCTCGGCGGCATCGCCACGACCCCGGTCATCAACCGCCCCGAAGTCGCGATCATCGGCCCCAACAAGATCGTCGAACGCCCGGTCTTCAAGGGTGACGAGGTGATTCGCGCCAAGCTTATGAACCTGTCGATAAGCTGCGACCACCGCGTCGTCGACGGGTGGGACGCGGCAAGCTTCGTGCAAGGGTTGAAGAAGTACCTCGAAACCCCGGTCCTGCTCTTCGCGGACTGAGTCCGGAAACTGATCGCTCTTCCCTCCCTGAAAGGGAGGGGCCGGGGGTGGGTTGGCTGCTGGGCGGACAAGACGCCTGCCAACTGGGCGACCCACCCCAACCCCTCCCTTCCAGGGGGGGCGAAGAAGCTCAGACGATCTCGAACAACCCCGCCGCGCCCATGCCCCCCGCGGTGCACATTGACACCACCACATAGCGCACGCCGCGTTTGCGCCCCTCTATCAGCGCATGCCCGACCAGCCGCGACCCCGTCATCCCGAACGGATGTCCGACCGCGATCGCGCCGCCGTTGACGTTGTACTTCTCCGGATCGATCCCGAGGAAATCGCGACAATAGAGGCACTGCGACGCGAACGCCTCGTTCAGCTCCCACAGCCCGATGTCGCCAACCGACAGCCCCGCGCGGTCGAGCAGTTTCGGTATCGCGAAGATCGGCCCGATGCCCATTTCCGCCGGGCTGCACCCCGCCGCCTGGAACCCGCGATAGATGCCGAGGATGTCCTTGCCCTCCGCCTCCGCGGTCCTGCGGTCCATCAGCAATTGCGCAGAAGCCCCGTCCGACAACTGGCTCGCATTACCCGCGGTCACGTTCGACCCCGGACCCGAGAATTCACCCCCCGGCCACACCGTCTTCAGTCCGCGCAATCCCTCCAGCGTCGTCCCCGCGCGAATGCCCTCGTCCTGCGACAGGGTGACGCTCTCGATCCCGGCATGCGCGCCCTGCTTGTCGTAGAGCGCCTTCTCCACCGTGATCGGCACGATCTCCTCGGCAAACGCCCCACTCGCCAGCCCGGCGGCAGCACGCTGCTGGCTCATCGCGGCGTATTCGTCCTGCGCCTCGCGGCTGATGCCGTATTTCTCCGCGACGATCTCGGCGGTCTCGATCATCGGGATGTACGCCGCCGACTCCTTGGCGATCACGCTCGCATTGACGTAGCGCGGCGCGTCCTTGGTCACCGTGAAGCTGATCGACTCCATCCCGCCGGCCAGCGCCACGTCGGCTTCGTCGCACATGATCGTCCGCGCCGCGAGCGCCACCGCAGTCAGCCCCGATCCGCACTTCCGGTCGAGCGTGAACGCCGGCACCGACTCCGGCAGCCCGCCCGCGAAGATCGCCATCCGCCCGGCATTGCCACCCTGCGTACCATGCTGGTTGCCGACGCCCCAGAACACCTCATCGATCCGCGCCGGATCGATCCCCGCACGCTCGACCACCGCGTTCATCACATGGCCCGCGAGCACCGGCGCCTCGGTCGCGTTGAACGCGCCGCGATACGCTTTGCCGATGGCGGTACGGGCGGTCGAGACGATGGCGGCTTCACGCATGCTGGAACCTTTCGAGGATCGGGTATGTCGATCCTCTAGGCGGTCCGGCGCCTCCGCGAAACCCCCGTTACGGCACCCGCGCCAGCCATCCCCCGGTAAACCCGGCACGGTCGAGCCCGCGGCGGATATGCGGGTTCTTCCGCATCGTGTTCCACACCATGCCGGTCCGCCAGTTCTCGATCATCGCCACGATCGGCCCCTGGTCGATGCCGAGATAGTCGTTGTCGACCCAGCCGACGTCGGGGACGATCCGGCCGTGCTTCAACGGTTCGCCCATCTCGGTGAGCGTCGGGTTGAACGCATCGAAGAACCCGTATTTGCCGTAGATGCCCTTCCCATAGCGATCGTGCATCGCGGTGATCGCCGGGATGACGAGATCGGGCGCGAACACGATCGATCCGACCGCGGCGGTCGGCGCCAACGTGCCGTCGTCGCGCGCGCCGGGGCCGCGTTCCGAATAGCTGAAGAATTCGCGTTGCCGCCCGCCGATCGTCGCCTTGAAATCGCCCGGCCCGTCGCACGCGGTCAGCCCCCAGATGTCCGGTCCATAGCCCGCGAACCCGGCGCCGTTGGTACCGCCGTTGGCGATCGCATAGTCGCGTTGCGCGATCGTCGCGCGCTTGCTGTTCTCGAAATAATCGATGTCCTTGGTCGCGATATACGCGTCGCGGATGCCGCGGAAATCGACCCAGACATGGCTGTACTGGTGGACGAACAGCGGCGGGTAATGGAGATAGGCCGCGCCGTAGCGATCGGTCCAGCTCGGCTCGAACTTCTCGGTCAGCGCGGTCCAGGTCGACGGCGGCAGCGGATGCGTCGGCGAACCCAGCGCGAGGAGGTACATCAGCATCCCCTCGTTGTAGATGTTCCAGTCGCTTGGGATGAACCCGTTCTCGGGATGCCAGCCCATCGACAGGAACGGCGCGCGCGGCGTGATCCAGGTCCAGTCGACCGCGCCGTAGATCTGGTCGGCCAGCGAGCGGATCCGCTGTTCCTCGGGATGATCCGCATCGAACCAGCTTTGCGCGAACAGCATGCCGGCGAGCATCAGCGCGGTATCGATCGTCGACACTTCCGCACGCGCGAACCGCTGGCCCTTGGTGATGCCGAGGAAGTGGTAGAAGAAGCCCTTGTAGCCGCTGTTGCCGGTGGGTTCCGGCCCCATCCGCGCGTTGGCGAAGAACGACAACGTGGCGAGCGTCCGCTTACGCGCCTGTTCGCGCGTGATCCAGCCGTTGACCACGCCGATCGGATACGCGGTAAGCGCGAAGCCTACCGCGGCGATCGACGAGAAAGACGGCGTCGGCCAGCGATCGAGCGCAAGCCCGGTCACCGGATTCGTCGTATCCCAGAAATACAGGAACGCGCGCTCCTGCAGATTGTCGATGAGCGGGTTGGCGGACGGCGCCGGTGCCGGCGTGAAGCCCGTAACCTCTTGAAACGCTTTGACGATCGGTCGTCCGACCGATGTACACCCTGCTGTCAGTCCGCCAAGTGATAGTGCGCCGGTGCCCAGAAACTGCCGTCTGTCGAGCATGGATACTCCTGATCGGGGACCGCCGATGGCGGCAGGCGACCAACATGGCCGCCCGCCGATTAACGCATCAGAAACGATATCCGACCCTGAACTGGAAGCGACGCGGCAGGGTGAGCAGTCCGGTCGGCAGGTTGGTCGGCCCGCCGAAGCTGTAGGTCTCGCCGACGCCGAGGTTGCCCGAATAGCCGGTATAGTTCTTGTTGTTGAAGGCGTTGAGCAGGTCGACCGCGACGTTGATGTTGTGCGTGTCGAACACCTTGATGTTGTTCTGCAGCGTCAGATTGACCTCGCAGAACGCGAACACGCTGCCGAGGCAGTTCTTCGGCCGGTACAGCGATCGGATGGTCTGCTGGTTGATGCTGGTGCCCGCGGACTGGTCGAGCAGCTGGAACGCGGTGCCGCTGCCGAGCGTCGTCAGCGTCGAGAACTGGAACCCGACCGGCAGGTCGACGATCCCCGACAGGACGATCCGGTGGCGCTCGTCCTGATCGGCGATCGGCCGCCAGCCATATTGATCGGGCGTCACCTTATCGAGGCTGAACAGATCGCCGCCGTCCTGCTCCGCCTTCGACAGCGTGTAGGCGAGGTTGAAGCCCCAGCCCGACGACACGGTGTAATCCTTGTCGATCGTCACCAGCAGCGCCTTGTAGCGCGTCCGCAGGCCATCATAACCGATGAGCACGTTGCCGAAGCCGTTCGCGCGGGGGATCGACGTGTCGCAGCATGATCCGTCCGCGTTGCGCGTTGCGAACAGATGCGTGTAGCCGTTCTGCCCGCGGACATACGACCCGGTCACCGAGGCGCGGAAGATCCCGAACTTCTGGCGCAGGCCGAGGCTGAACTGGTCGGTCGACGGCGCCTTCGCGTTGTTCTTGACGGCGAACAGTTCGGGCAGGCCGGTCTGCGCAGTCTGGCGCAGTGCGAGCAGGCCTTCCCGCGTCTGGTAGCTTTCGTTCCACACCGCGGTGGGGTTGCCGTCGCGAGGCTGGCCATCGCGCGAGAAGTAGAAGACGCCGGTCTGGTATTGCAGGCGGAATTGCTCGTCGAGCGTGTTGTTGAAGACGTTGCGGTCGTAATATTTGCCGTAGCCGCCGAACAGGACGGTGCGCTGGTCGTCGTTGAAGTCGTAGCTGAAGCCGACGCGTGGCTGGAACATGTCCTTGCGCGTCGGGCGATCGGTGCCGTCGGTGATATAGTTCGCAGGATCGAAATAATCGGTCTTGGGCAGCGCGTTCAACGTCGCGACCGCCGCGGCGGGCGTGCGATACTTGTTGTTGAACAGGTTGCTCTCATAGTCCCAGCGCAGGCCGAGGTTGAGTTGCAGCTTGCTGGTGATGTCCCAGTCGTCCTGCAGATACACCCCGAGCTGCGAGTTCGACGCGATGATCCGCGGGTTGCCGACGCCGAGTTGCGCGGTCGCCGGAAAGCTGAAATCCAGCCCTCTTTTGGCGTCGTTCTGGAAAAAGTAGTTCGGCTGGACATAGAAGTTCTTGGTGAAGTCGTAATCCTGGAAGGCGAAGCGGATGCCGCCCTTGATCACGTGGTTGTCCAGGCCGTTATACGTCAGGTCGTCGCGTAGCGTGTAGCTCTGCTGGCTGATCCGCTGCGTCGAATCCTTGCCGCCGAAGGTGATGACGCCCTCATATTGGAAGCTCGGATCGTCGGGGTTTAGCGACGACGGGTTATAGACCGTGTCGAGATAGGTCGCGTTGAATTCGTTGACGAAGCTGTCGCCGGTATAGGTCCATTTGTACGTATAGGTGTCGGTCTTGTTGATCTTGTTGACCGCCGCCGAATACGCGATGTTTGCCGAGCCGAAATTGGCGCCGAACCCGGAGATGTCGGTCTCCTGGCGGCGGCTGAACGACAGGTCGAACACCTGGCGCTCGTCGGGCGTGAAGGTCAGCTTGCCGAAGTAGAAATCGCCGCGGTACGGGCTGACATAGGTGCCTTCATACTGGCCGAAGCGCGCGAGGTTTTGCGGTGTCGGGTTGCCGACGGTCACGCTCGATGCGCGATCCTGGTCGTTGCCTTCGTACGCGCCGAAGAAGAACAGCTTGTCCTTGATGATCGGGCCGCCGAGCGAAATGCCGTACTGCTTGCGCTCGAACTTCGGTTTTTCCCGGCCGGCGCGCTGGTCGATGATGTTGGCGGCGGTCAGGCTGCGATCGGTATATTGGCCGAACATCTCGCCGTGGAAATCGTTGGTGCCCGACTTGGTGATCGCGGTGATGATCGCCGAGCCGGCCTGTTCGTATTCGGCCTTGTAGTTCTGCGTCAGGACGCGGAATTCGCCCACCGCAAGCTGTCCGAACGGGTTGCCGCGGCTGTCGGTCTGGCCGGCGATGCCGCCGAGCGTCTGGCTCTTCAGGCTGGTGCCGTCGATGAAGACGTTGACCTGGCTCGCGGGCGAGGCGCCGGCGGTGATGCCCTTGTTGGTCTCGCTGTCGTTGTAGCGGACGCCGGGTGCGAGCGCGGCAAAGGTCAGGAAGTTGCGATCGCCCTGCGGCAGGATGCGGATCTGCGCCTGGCTGACGTTGGTCGCGACTTCGGAGGTCTTGGTCTCGACCAGCTTGCCCGCGGTGACGACGATCTCGCCGCCTTCGTTGGTGCCGCCGGTGGTGGTGCCACCCTCGGCGGTCGCGCCGGCAGCAGGGGCCGCCGCGGTCGGTGCCGCGAGCACCGCGTCGAGCGTCGCGGACTGGCCGACGCCGACCGAGATCCGCTGCGCCGAAATCTTGCCGTCGGGACCGGTGAACGTGATCGTGTAGGTGGCGGGGCGCAGGCCGTTCAGCACATAGCTGCCGGTCGCGCTGGTGGTCGCGCGGAACGTCTGGTTGGTCCCGTCATTGACCGCGACCACGGTCGCGCCGGCGACCGTCGCTCCGGCCGCGTCACGCACCTGGCCGCGGATCGCCGCGGTCGTGGTCTGCGCCGAAGCGGGGGCAACCAATGCAGCCGCGGTGCCGAGTATCGTCGTCGCCGCCAGTGCGGCGCGCAACGCCGTGGCCATCATCGTCTTCATGTCCCAAAGTCCCCTGTTGGGAAGGCGCATCGGGACAGACGGTACGCGCATCGCACCGTCAGGTCGGGCTGTGCGCCGACTGTCGGTATCCTGCGTCGCGATTTCCCGCGCTTCCATGCCCTGATCCACTCCCGCGAACCGCTCCTCATGGAGACGGTCCCGGCGCCGCGCATGTTTGCGTATGCTGCCGGGAGAGGCGGCTTACGCCGCGTTTTGGCCGGCATCCACCCTTAGGCTAGGGGGCGTGGTCATTGCGCGACAAGACGTGTCTTTTCCGCAACAACCCATGTGTTGCAGGGATTTGCCGCTCACCTGTGACTATCAGGACGGTGATCCGTCGCGACGTTTGCTCGCCGAAAGCAGAGAATCCCTTACTTCATAAGGACTAATTCTTCGGCCATCGTCGGATGCAGTGCGACCGTCGCGTCGAAGTCCGCCTTGGTCAGTCCGGCCTTTACCGCCACCGCGGCGGATTGCAGGATTTCCGGGCAGTCGGGCCCGATCATGTGGATACCCACCACCCGGTCGGTCTCGCCGTCGCAGATCATCTTGTACAGCGAGCGCTCGTTGCGGCCCGCCAGCACGTTCTTCATCGGCCGGAAGTCGGACGTGTAGACCTTCACCGATCCCAGCGCCTGCTTGGCCTGCGATTCGGTCATGCCGACGCCGGCCATCGGCGGGTGGCTGAACACCGCGGCGGGGACGTTGGCGTAATCGACCCGGGTCGGCTTGTTGCCGAAGAACGTGTCTGCGAACGCCTGTCCCTCGCGGATCGCGACCGGGGTCAGCTGGATGCGGTTGGTGACGTCGCCGACCGCAAAGATCGAGTCGCAGCTCGACTTGTTGTCTTCGTCGACGATCACCGCGCCCGCTGCGTCCATCTCGACGCCAGCGGTTTCGAGCCCGAGGCCCTTGGTGTTGGGCAAGCGGCCGGTCGCGAACATCACGAGGTCGACGACGATCGGCTCATGGCCCTTCATGCTGACCGTCAGGCAACCGTCCTCGCCCTGCTCGATGCGCTCGAACGCTGCGTTGAAGCGGAAATCGATGCCCTTGCTCATCGAGATCTGGAGCAACCGGTCGCGGATCGATTCGTCATAGCCGCGCAGGATCACATCGGTCCGGTTGACCAGCGTCACGTGCGACCCGAATTGGTGGAAAATCCCGGCGAACTCGTTGGCGATATAGCCCGCGCCGGCGATCAGCACGCGCTTCGGCACGTCGTCGAGGTGGAACACCTCGTTCGAGGTGATGCCGTGTTCCGAGCCGGGGAACTCCGGGGTCAAGGGATGCGCACCGACCGCGATCAGGATTTTCGCCGCGGTCTTGACGGTGCCATCGGCCAGCGTGACTTCGTTGGGCCCGGAGACGACCGCGCGCTGGTGGATGATGTCGACATGGTTGTTCTGGAGCGTCTGCGTGTAGGCGCCGTTGATCCGGTCGACCTCCTCCATCACGTTGTCGCGCAACGTCGGCCAGCTGAACGCGCAATTGTCGGGCACCTGCCAGCCGAACCGCTTGGCGTCCTTCAAATCCTCGGCGAAATGCGCGCCGTAGATCAGCAGCTTCTTCGGCACGCACCCGCGAATGACGCAGGTCCCACCAACCCGGTATTCTTCGGCGACGGCAACGCGTGCACCGTGCGCAGCGGCGACGCGCGACGCACGCGTGCCACCCGAGCCTGCGCCGATGACGAAGAGGTCATAGTCGAATTGGGTATCGGTCACAGGCAGTCCTTGCAGGTCGCGCGGCGCTTCGCGGCTTTGCATGCCATCTGGGGCAGGGCGGATGCGGCGGCAACCCCGCCGCGGCGATCACACTGATCGGCTGGCTCTATCGTTGGCCCGCCTGGCGCATCGGCATCGCATCGATCGTTGCTTCCAGCGCGGCGGCGGGGAAGGGCTTGGCGCTACGCAGTTTCTCGCCGCCGTCCTTGCCGATCAGGACCGCGGTAAAGGTGGCGGGCAGGTGGTATTTGCGGCGAAGCGCTGCGGCTGGGTCGCTTGCTCCTCGGACCGTGTCACCAACAATCTCGACGACAGTGAGGTCGCGGGCGGCGGCGTGGATTTTCCACCCGACGAGGATGCGCCGTTGCTCGGCGAGCGCGGGGTCTCCGGCTGTCGGGGCGGAGACGATCAACACACGCCGCTCCCACTTCATCTGCGTGACGGTGGGGGAGGCGGCGAGCGCGACGGCGAGAAAGACGGGCATAATCGGCAAACGCTCCGATGGTATCGAAACTCCGTCATCCTGGGCTCGACCCAGGATCCAGAGCCACGCCCGATGCCGCGCGTGGCTCTGGATCCCGGATCAAGTCCGGGATGACGACCGTGTTTTACCCAAACGCGCGCTTGATCAGATCGTCCGTCGAAGGATCGAACGTCTGCCCGCCCTTCTCAGCAGCCTTCGCCATTTCCTTCCCCAGCTCAACCCCGAACTGGTCGAACGAATTGATCCCCAGCAACACGCCGTTCACGAACACCCGGTGCTCGTAAAACGCGATCAACGCGCCCAGCGTTCGCGCATCCAGATCGTTCAGCAGCAGCGTTGAAGACGGCCGATCGCCCGAATAGCTCCGCGCCGGATCCTCGACCTGTTTGCCCGCCATCAGCGCAGCCCCCTGCGCGAACGCGTTGAACAACAGCGCCCGGTGATGCTCCTCGGGTAACGTATCGCCCGGCTCGATTACCGCGATGAACTCGACCGGCACGAGATGCGTGCCCTGGTGGAGCAACTGGAACACCGCATGCTGCGCCTCCGTACCGACCCCACCCCAAGTAATCGCCGCCGAAGGACGCCCGAGCGGCTGGCCGTCGACCGTCACCGACTTGCCGTTCGACTCCATCTCGAGCTGCTGGAGATAGCTCGGCAGCAACCGCAACCGCTCGTCATACGCGAACGGCGCGCGCGTCTCGGCATGGCGGATCTGCGTGTAATAGAGGTCGGCGAACGCCGCGAGCGCCGGCGCATTCTCATGGAGCGCCGACAGCCGGAAATGCCGATCCATCTCGGCCGCACCTTCGAGCAGCTCCTCGAACCGATCCCAACCGAGCGCGATCGCCGCCGGAAAACCGATCGTCGACCACAGCGAATAGCGCCCACCGACGCTCTCCGCGAACGGCAGAATTCGCGTCTCGTCGACGCCCCATTCCATCGCCTTCTCGGGCGACGCGGTCAGCGCGATCACGCGGCCATACGGATCCTCGACATTATGCTCGGTCATCCACTGCAACACGCTTTCGGCGTTCATCAGCGTCTCGGTCGTCGTAAAAGTCTTTGAAGCGACCACCAGCAACGTCGCCGCCGGATCGAACTTCGCGAACACGTCCTCCAGCGCCACGCCGTCGACATTGGCGACGATCGCCACGTCGTACCGTTTGTCGTCACGCCCCAGCGCATCGACCAGCAACTGCGGCCCCAGCGCCGACCCACCGATCCCGACGTGCAGGATGTGCCGCACCGGGCCCAGCGCCTCGGCTTCGATCGCATCGATCAGCGTCCGCATGCGCTGGTGGCTCGCCTGCGCGATCGCGACGCTCTCGGGCTTGCCCTCGCCGCGCTCGGCGGTGTGCTCGACCGCGCGGCCCTCGGTGACGTTGACGATTTCGCCCGAGAACAGCGCCTGCCGCTTGCCCGACAGGTCCTGCGCCTTCGCCATTTCCTCGAACGCAGTGACCATGTCCGTCGTCAGGTGAGTCTTCGACCAGTCGAAGTGGATCCCGGCGACGTCGAGGCTCAGCTTCGAGAGGCGCTCCGAGTCCGCCGCGAACAGGTCGGTCAGCTTGGTGGCGGGCAGGGCTTCGATCTTGGACCAGTCGGCGGTCATGCTGCTTCTCCGAATAGACGTGCGCGCCGGTCATGCTGCAAGCGCGAGACCGCGACAACGCTCTTTCGGTGACACGTATCCCGCACACGCTTGACGATAGGCGCAGGTTGAGCAAACCCGCGCACATGGCAAATGACGTTAAGACCAAACCCCAGCGCTCGGAAACCAGCGAAACGTTCCGCTTCCTGCTGAAGCTCGCGGTGGTCGTGCTGATCCTCCGCAGCTTCATCTTCGCGCCGTTCAGCATCCCGTCCGAGTCGATGCTGCCCCGGCTGCTGATCGGCGACTATCTCTTCGTCTCGAAGTGGAACTACGGCTATTCGCGCTGGTCGCTCCCCGCCGGTATCCCGCTGATCCCCGGCCGCATTTTCGGCAGCACGCCGACGCGCGGCGACGTCGTCGTCTTCCGCGCGCCCGAAGTGCTCGACCACGACGTCATCAAGCGCGTCATCGGCCTGCCCGGCGAGACCATCCAGATGCGTCAGGGCATCGTCTACCTCAACGGCAAGGCGATCCCGAAGCAGCGCATCGCCGACTTCACGATCCCGCTGACCGAGAACTTCACCGCCGAGAAATGCGGCGCGCCGTTCGTCGACGTCGTCGCAAACGTCCAAATTTGCCGCTACCCCCGCTTCCGCGAAACCTTGCCGGGCGGCCGCAGCTACGAAGTGCTCGACCAGGCCGAACTGCCCGACCGCGACGACACCGGGCTCTACACGATCCCCGCCGGACACATCTTCGTAATGGGCGACAACCGCGACGACAGCGGCGACAGCCGGTTCCCCGCACCGCAGGGCATGGGCTACGTCCCGCTCGAGAACGTCGAGGGCAAGGCGGTCGTCAACTTCTTCTCGACCGACGGCAATGCCGAATGGCTGAAGCCCTGGACCTGGGTCAGTGCCGCGCGCTGGAGCCGTATTGGGGAAGGCTTTTGAGCGACCTCGCCAGCTGGCTGGCGACGCTCTTCGGCCGCGCACCGACCAACCTCGCCCCCTATGAGCGCGCGCTGACGCACGGCAGCCAGGCCGCGGCGAACTACGAACGACTCGAGTTCCTCGGCGACCGCGTCCTCGGCCTGATCATCGCTGAGTGGCTCTACGAACTGTTCGCGACCGACCCCGAGGGCTCGCTGTCGAAACGCCTCAACGCGCTCGTCACCGGCCCGGTCTGCGCCGACGTCGCCCGAGAACTCGGCGTCCGCACGCACCTCAAGCTCGGCAAGCAGGCCCGCGACGACGGCGCGAGCGACAGCGACAACGTACTCGGCGACGTAATGGAAGCGCTGATCGGCGCCTGGTACCAGGAAGCCGGCCTAGACGCCGCGCGCGCCTTCGTCCGCGGCGCATGGGGGGACCGCGTCCAGGCCGGCGCAAAAGCCCCGCAACATCCCAAATCAGCCCTCCAGGAATGGGCCGCCGCCCACAACCGCAAGCCCCCCGAATACACCATCGTCGAACGCACCGGCCCCGGCCACGCCCCCAAATTCACGATACTGGTGTCAGTCGGCAAACTCGCCGAAGCGACTGCAACCGGCTCCAGCAAACAGGAAGCCGAGACCGCCGCCGCCAAGGCGCTGCTGGAGAAGCTCGGCTGAGAAGAATGGTTTACGCGGAGACGCGGAGCCGCGGAGGCGGTGCGATTGGAACTCTGGCCTTGCCCCGAACGCCTCCGAGCTAATCGGCGCTGCATAATTGCAGACGGCGCGAGCCCCATCCACACCATCTCCGCGGCTCCGCGCCTCCGCGTGAACCAACTTCTCTTTCCTAAACTGTGAACCGCGCGACGACGGGCAGGGCCGCAGTTTGGCGGGAATGACGCGACAGCGTTTTATCTGTATGACCCGCCTCGAATATCCCGATGCCGAAAAGAGCCTAAGTGACCGAACCTACTATCCCTGAAATCTCTGCCCCCAAGCATTGCGGCCTAGTCGCCATCGTCGGCGCGCCGAACGCGGGCAAGTCGACGCTTGTTAACGCGCTCGTCGGCCAGAAGGTCGCGATCGTCAGCCCCAAGGCGCAGACGACGCGCGCGAAACTGATGGGCGTCGCGATCGAGGGCGATACGCAGATCCTGCTCGTCGACACGCCCGGCATCTTCGAGCCCAAACGCCGCTTCGACCGCGCGATGGTCGCCGCCGCCTGGGGTGGCGCGGAGGGCTCCGACATCGTCGCGCTGGTGGTCGATGCCAAGGGCGGTATCGGTGGCAAGGTCACCACGATCGTCGAATCGCTGGTCGGCCGGACCGAGCCGATCTGGCTGATCCTCAACAAGGTCGATCTCGCCGACAAGACCAAGCTGCTGATCCACGCCGAGAAACTCAACGCACTGCTCCCGTTCGCCGAGACGTTCTTCATCAGCGCCGGCACCGGCGACGGCCTCGCCCACTTCAAGACGCAGCTTGCCAAGGCGATGCCAGAAGGTCCGTGGCACTACCCCGAGGACCAGGTCTCCGACTCGACCGAGCGCGCACTGGCATCCGAAGTCACGCGCGAGCAGCTGTACCTCCAGCTCCACGCCGAGCTCCCCTACGCGAGCACGATCGAGACCGAGCAGTATATCGAACGCCAGGACGGCTCGCTGGAGATCCACCAGCAGATCCTCGTCGAACGCCCCACCCAGCGCGCGATCGTGCTCGGCAAGGGCGGCGTCCGCATCAAGGAGATCGGCGCTCGCTCCCGCATCGAACTCGCCTCGATCACCGGCAAGCCCGTCCACTTGTACCTGCACGTAAAGGTCAAACCCGGCTGGGACGAAGACCGCGAAGTCTACCGCGACATGGGCCTCGACTGGGTGGATTAGGGTTCAACACATACCACCCCGGCGAAGGCCGGGGCCCGATTGGGGCACGTTCGTAACCGCGGCCAGCGCACCGTTACTTTGACCTCTCCAATTGGGCCCCGGCCTTCGCCGGGGTGGGAGCCGAGCTGTGTGGCGTAGCGTTTAAATTAAAGAAGGATGTTCCCCCGCGAAGGCGGGGGGGCAGACTGGGCCCCCGCCTTCGCGGGGGAACATCTCGGGTCAGTATTTCGCGATCCGATCCCGCAATAGTAAACCGTTACTTGATCGCCCGGCCGAAACTGCGCCGTTCTCTCGCCCGCGCATGCTATCGTTCTCACGCCCGCTCAGCCGGACGAGGACCACACGATGCTGACTATGATCGATGCGACCTCAGCGATCCGCTACGACCAGCTTCCTCTTTCCCCGGTCGCCTGGGATTTCGGCCTGTTCCAGCTTAGATGGTACGCGCTCAGTTACATCGCGATGATCGCCTTGAGCTGGTGGTACCTGCGGAAAATGCTTCGGCGATCCGGCGCGCCGATGGCCGAACGCCACGTCGACGACCTCGTCTTCTACCTGACGCTCGGGATCATCATCGGCGGCCGCCTTGGCTATTGCCTGTTCTACCGGCCGGAAATCTGGCGCGATCCGCTGGACGTACTGAAACTCTGGCAGGGCGGGATGTCGCTGCATGGCGGGTTCCTCGGCGTGATCGTCAGCCTCATTGTGTTCACCCGCCGCCATCGCCTCTCGCTGCTCCGCGTCTGCGACTATGTCGCGTGCGCGACGCCGTTTGGGCTCGTGCTGGTACGGATCGCCAATTTCGTGAACGGGGAATTATGGGGCCGGCCGAGTTCGCTGCCCTGGGCGGTGATTTTCCCCGGCACGCAGGACGGCATCCCCCGCCACCCCAGCCAGCTATACGAAGCCGCGCTTGAGGGCGGCGTCACCATGATCGTGCTCGCATATCTGTTCTGGCGCACCGACGCGCGGCTCCGTCCGGGGCGGCTGCTCGGCACCGGACTGATCCTCTACGGCACAGCACGGTTCCTGCTCGAGTTCGTCCGCCAGCCCGACGCCGGGCTGGATCACCTTTGGTGGGGTCTGACGATGGGGCAGACGCTCAGCGTGCCAATGATCGTGGCGGGTATCTGGTTCTGGACGCGGTCCTATACGCGATCGTCCGTCAGGCCCGTGCCTGCCTGACTATCGGCCCAGTACCTCGTCCACCCAGGCCGGCACCAGTACGCCCGCCGCACCGATCCGCGTCTGCTCGAAGAACACGCTCCCCATCGAAGGATCGAGGTTCAGCTCCAGCGTCCGCGCACCATGATACGCCGCGGTCTGCACGAACCCCGCCGCCGGATATACCGCGCCCGACGTGCCGATCGACACGAACAGATCGGCCTTCGCCAGCGCCGCCTCGATCCGCTCCATCTGGTACGGCACCTCGCCGAAGAACACGATGTCCGGCCGCAACGCCGCCGCCCCGCACGCGCCGCAAACCGACCCCTCAGGCAACGCCCCGGTCCAAGCCTTACGTGCCCCACAAACGGCACACAGCGCGGACAACAACTCGCCATGCATATGCAGCATCCGCGTCGCCCCCGCCCGCTCATGCAGGTCGTCGACATTCTGCGTGACGATCAGCAGTTCGCCCGCCCAAGCCGCATCCAGCCGCGCCAGCGCGTGGTGCGCGGCGTTAGGCTCGACCCCCGCCAGAGCCGCGCGCCGCAGATCGTAGAACCGGTGCACCAGTTCCGGATCCGCCGCGAGCGCCTCGGGCGTGCACACGTCTTCGACACGGTGCCCCTCCCACAAGCCGCCCGGCCCGCGAAACGTCGCGATCCCGCTCTCCGCCGAGATGCCCGCGCCCGTCAGGACGACGATGTTTCTGATATCCTGCATCGGCCCATTCTAGGCGGGGCAGCGCCGCGCGGAAAGCCGAAGTCGGCCTGCCGCCGCCGAAATCGCCTTCCGGTCGCCCGCACGCCCTGTTCACGCGATGCGACCGATTGCCCCTTTCGGCGGTGAGCCACATCGACCATATCATCATGGCCGTCTGCGAACCGATCGCCGGTGCCGTCTCGGCGCTACGCTTTGATATTGTGAAGGATTTACTGCGATGTTGACGAAAAAGCTGATGCTGCTGGGCGGCGTGATCGCGGTCCTCGGCGGCTGTGGTCAGACGACTTCGACGGACTCGAACACCACGACCGCGAACATCGCCATGGGCAACACCAGCGCCGCGGCGAGCGCGACCCCGGCGGTCAACCGCGTCCGCGGCGTCATCACCGCGATCGGCACCGATGCGCTGACCGTCCAGACCTATGACGGCAAGTCGGCCACCGTGCCGCTCGACGCCAACACCAAGTTCGCCTGGGTGGTGAAGTCCGACCTGTCGACGCTCAAGGACGGCGACTTCATCGGCACCGCGACCACGGGCCCCGACGACGCCCTGCGCGCGGTCGAACTGGTGATCTTCCCCGAGGCGATGCGCGGCACCGGCGAGGGGCATTATCCCTGGGACGTCCCCGGCGCGGTCGCGGCTGCAGGCGGCGGCACGAACGGGTCCAGCGCGATGACCAACGGCACCGTCGACGGGCAGAGCGCGATGACCAACGGCACCGTCGATGGCCAGAGTGCGATGACCAACGGCACCGTCGATGGCCAGAGTGCGATGACCAACGGCACGGTCGCGCAGCAGAGCGGTATGACGAATGGCACGGTCACAGGTGGCGCAGGCAAGCCCGGCGAGACCAAGCTGAACATCTCGTACAAGGGCGGCAAGGCTCAGGTCGTCGTCCCCGTCGGCACGCCGATCGTCCGGTTCGAGCCAGCCGAGCGCACGGTTCTCGCTAAGGGCCAGAAGCTGTTCGCGATCGTCTCGACCGATGCTTCCGGCGCCAAATCGGTTGCGGTCGGCAAGGACGGCCTGACCCCGCCGATGTAATCGCCCCGACGCACTATGCGTCCCGGCAGTGATGCAGGGTTGCTGGCAATGAAAGCGGGCTGGAATGATCGCAGGGTCATTCCAGCCCGCTCTCGTTTCATACGGTAAGTCTGCCGTGTGCGTGTTGCAGCGCGCATCCGGTCATGACCTCGTCCAGACGTTGGCTGCTTTCCCCGCGCGACCGACGACCAAAAAAACGGCCCGGCGGGAGATCCACCGAGCCGCCGAGGGTCCGTCCAGGGAGCTTCACTTCGCCTTGACGTTGCGACTTTGTAATCCAGATCGACGTGATAGGAATACGCTAAAATATTGATCGGCGACGAGGCGCCTTAAAAACAAGACGAGATTTTGGACGGTCAAGTAGAGGGAAAAGACGTTAGCAAACATTGCTTGCGCAACGACTGAAAACTCCCCCGGTATGGGGGGGTAATATTTCAATTCTGCGAAAAGCCAGCGATCGTCTTGCCCCGCTCGCTGACCGATGCGCTTATTGGGCGTTCGTCGTACCATTCGATAGCTCGGCATTGCCCAGATCGGTATCGTTGGCGGTATCGATGCCATCGACCGCAGAGAAGTTCGCATCCGACTCTTCGACCACCGTGTTCGTCTCGACCGAGCTCGTGTTGGCCGTATCGGCAGTCTTGTTGCAGGCAGCGAGGCCAAGGCCGAGGACTGCAAGTATCGGTACGAATGCGATCTTCTTCATGGATAATCTCCGTGTTGATCCAGGCCGAGCGTTGTGTTGCTGTGTGCAACAGGGTGTTTCGGTAGCAAAGGCTACAAGGGACCGACATCGCGCGCAATACCCCATCGACTGGATGGGATATCGAAGAGCCCGCGCGCTTCCTCCGCGTCGCGAACGCCGTTAAGATGCGCGTATATCCGTATCTTAGAGGCGTTGCATGACCGTCATCACCGAAGCCGACCTGATCGAAAGCGTCGCCGACGCACTCCAGTTCATCAGCTACTACCACCCGATGGATTACATCCGCGCACTGGGCGTCGCGTACGAGGCCGAGCAGAGCCCCGCCGCCAAGGATGCGATCGCGCAGATCCTCACCAACAGCCGGATGTGCGCGGAGGGTCACCGCCCGATCTGCCAGGATACCGGGATCGTCACGATCTTCGTCAAATGGGGCCAGGATTGCCGCCTCGACTCGACCCGCTCGCTCCAGGAAGTGATCGATGAGGGCGTGCGGAAGGCGTATCTCAACCCCGAGAACAAGCTGCGTGCGTCGATCCTCGCCGACCCTGCCTTCACCCGTCGCAACACCAAGGACAACACGCCGAGCGTGATGCATGTCGAGATGGTGCCCGGCAACACCGTCTCGATCGACGTCGCGGCGAAGGGCGGCGGCAGCGAGAACAAGTCGAAGTTCAAGATGATGAACCCATCCGACTCGATCGTCGACTGGGTGCTCGAGATGATCCCGCAGATGGGCGCCGGCTGGTGCCCGCCCGGGATGCTCGGCATCGGCATCGGCGGCACCGCGGAAAAGTCGATGATCCTCGCCAAGCAGTCGCTGATGGGCTCGATCGACATGGCGCAGCTGAAGGCACGGGGCCCCAGGAACGACATCGAGGCGCTGCGGATCGAGATCTACGACAAGGTCAACGCGCTCGGCATCGGCGCGCAGGGCTTGGGCGGCTTGTCCACCATCCTCGACGTGAAGATCTTCGACTGGCCGACGCACGCCGCGTCGAAGCCGGTAGCGATGATCCCCAACTGCGCCGCCACCCGCCACGCGCATTTCGTGCTCGACGGCTCGGGCCCGGTGTATCTGGAGGCGCCGAAGCTGGAGGAATGGCCCGACGTCAGCTGGACGCCCGACAAGGCCGCGATCCGGGTCGATCTCGACACGCTGACGCCCGAAGTCGTGCAGACGTGGAAGCATGGCGACCGCCTGCTGCTCAACGGCAAGATGCTGACCGGGCGCGACGCGGCGCACAAGCGGATCAAGGACATGCTCGACGCGGGCGAGCCGCTGCCGGTCGATTTCAAGGGTCGCGTGATCTATTATGTCGGCCCGGTCGATCCGGTCGGCGATGAAGTCGTCGGACCTGCGGGCCCCACCACGGCGACGCGGATGGACAAGTTTACGCGGATGATGCTCGACCAGGGTCTGCTCGCGATGGTCGGCAAGGCGGAGCGCGGCGGCGATGCGACCAAGGCGATCGCGGAGGCCAAGTCGGCGTATCTGATGGCGGTCGGCGGCGCGGCCTATCTGGTCGCGCGCGCGATCAAGGGATCGAAGGTCGTCGGCTTTGCGGATCTCGGCATGGAAGCGATATACGAGTTCGAGGTCAGCGACTTCCCGGTGACCGTCGCGGTCGATTCCGCGGGCGAGAACGTCCACCAGCTCGCGCCTCTGGTCTGGCGCGAGAAGATCGCGCGTGAGGGGTTGCTGACGCCGGCATGACGACCCGCGCACGCAGAAGGGGGCAGGGCCGCGTCCGGTGGGTCGTGGCCATCCTCCTTCTGCTTGCCGTCGCGACTATCTACGCGCCGCAGCTGTTAGCGTTTCCGTATAAGCAGCGGATCGGCACCGGCACCGTCTATGCCGAGCGTCCGATCGATCCGCGTATCGCCAGCGAACTGGCGCACGCGGAAGGGTTGTTGCGCGCCAGCCCGATCTACACCGGGCCGCTCGATCGGTCGCTGTTCCTGACGGACGGCGGCTGGCGGTGGCGCCTTCTGGCGATCCAGTCACCGGGCGCCTTCGCGTTCCGCCGGCCCTTCAGTTCGGCGATCGTCTTCAACCGCAGCGACATCGCCGCGGATCGCGTGACGAACGGTCGTGCGATCGGCGGTATCCGGACGCTGTCCGGGGTGATCACGCACGAGTCGACGCACATCATGATCGCCAACCATGTCGGCGAAGTGCGCAGTGCGATGCTCCCGACCTGGCAGCAGGAGGGGTATGCGGATCATGTCGCGCGCGAGAGCAGCCTGACGGACGCGGACGCCGCGCGCCTTCGCAAGACCGATCCGGCCGCGACGGCACTGGTATATTACGATGCTCGCCGACGGGTGGCGGCGGCGTTGAGCGCCAAGCGCGGATCCGTCGACGCGTTCTTTGCAGGCGGCTGAACGAAGCCGAGTTCGGAACGCACCCCGGCCAGTCCTGTTGGTAATACGACCTTATCGGAGCTCCGTATCATGCCCAAGACCGCAATCGCTCTCGTCGCAGCCTTCGCCCTTGCGACCGCTGCCTCGGCCCAGACCAGCGCACCGGAGTCGGCGTCGACGCAAAACGGTCTTGGCGGTCTGGGTGGACTTGGCGGCCTGGGTGGCCTGCTCGGTGGTGCGTTGCCGAGCGTCGGATCGATCGGTGCCGGGAACGCGGCTGGCCTGCTCGGTTATTGCCTGAAGAACAATCTGCTCGGGCAGGGTGGTGCGCTTGGTGCGCTGACCGGTGGGCGGAATGCACCGCGAGCGGGCAGCACCGCGAAAGCCCCGGCGACCGGCGCGCAATCGATCCTCCAGCGACTGACCGGACGGCAAGATGTGCAGACGTCGCCGGGCTATGCCGCCGGACAAGACGGCGAAGTGCAGGCGCCGAACGGGCAGGCGTTTTCGCTCGACGACCTCGGCGGGCAGGTGAAGACGCGGATGTGCAGCATCGTCCTCAATCGGGCGAAGTCGTTCCTGTAGGGGCAGTTACGGACCAAGGGCGGGGGGCGGCAACACGCGTAGCAGGTCGAGCTGCGTGCATCAGCAGCCCACTCGGTCCCGCCTACGTCCCGTCATCCTGACGAAAGTCAGGATCTAGAGTAACCAAATGCAGCCCTTTGCGACCCTGGATCCTGACTTTCGTCAGGATGACGGCGCAGGGGGAGGGCACACTTGTGACGCTTCGGCTGCTGCAGCGTTGGCCCTATGCACGTTTGATTGCCTCGTCCTCGACCGTAAAGCGGAACACAGGAGATGACCGGTGGGGAGGGAAAGCTAGCACCCGCTCGCCCGTGCCTGCCGATATCGTCAGCTAGGCGCAGTGGGAGCGGCTTCGAAGACGGCGGCATCGTTAGCTCACGCAATGTGGTCGTAAATGGCACCTGGATCGACCACCGCCGCCAACGACCACCCCACAAACGAAAAGAGGCTGCCGGATCGTCTCCCGACGACCCGACAACCTCCTGACATGGTCAGCGGCCGGAGAGCTCCAGCCCGGAGGACCATGCGTACCGCCTATCCTATGGACCACGTGTTGACTGGGAGAGGATACTCCCCACGCGGACCGGCGGACTTAGCGGTGCGTCCCCCGAACGAACCGAACCGAACTCACTGCTGAACCATGAGACATCGGATCACCTCCTTTCGCTTGTTGAAACAACGCGGCCAAGCCTGACCGCAACGCCAATGTGTGCCGACCGCGCCTGCGATACAAGCCTTGTTTTACGGAAGTTTTCGGGCAATCCTGTGCGACTGCCAGTTGGTCGAAATCAGCCGCGGCAATCTTCGGTGACGCGCTCTATCTCGGCCCAGGCGGGCACGACGAGCGGCGGCAGTCCGGGCTGCTGGACGACGAACCGCCCGCGACTGAACCCCATCGCCTCCAGCAACGAATCGTTCGGCATCAGCGCGGCCGCGACATAAGGCGGCGTGCCTCCGGTCGGCTGGACCGACACCGCGCGCGTCATGCTCGACGTGCGGATCGTCAGCGGCGTCGCCATGCTTCCCGCACGCGACAGATAGATTGCGCGTGCTGCCGTGTCGCAACGCAAGGTGAGCGACGCATCGGCATTGGCCGGCCCGAACAGCGCAATCGAACCGCGCGCATCGCGGCGATACACCCACGTCCCCGGCGAATACGGCCAGTCGCGCCAGTCGGCGGCGATCGGTACCGGGCGCGGCGCCGGCGCGGGGGGCCGTGTCACCGTGCGCGGCGGGGGCGGCGGTGCTTCGGCCCGCGGCGGCGGGACGCAACCGGCGATCGACGCGAGCGTCGCCAGGCCGGCGAGTCGCGCCAGGGCGCGGGGGGTGGCAAGCGATCGCAAGCCGACGAGGGAAGGGGACGGGGTGCGCATCGCATCGCTATGCGGCACGCCCGGCGGTCGCTCAAGTACGACGAAGCGCGCTAGCCGGGAACCGCCGCACGGTGATACCGGTTCAGCGACGGAAGAAATCAGGAGAACGTCCATGTCCGATACCGCCGCCCAGACGCCCACCCAGCTGCTCGTCCAGTCGAACATCTCCGGCACGATGAAGGTCGAGAGCCGCGACGGCGACAATGTCGGCTCGGTCCACGCGTTCATGGTCCACAAGGGCACCGGCCGCGTCACGCATGCCGTGCTCAGCCTCGGCGGCTTCCTCGGCATGGGCAAGAGCTTCTACCCGCTGCCATTCTCGCTGCTCCAGTTCGACGCCGTCCGCGACCTCTACGTTGTCACGATCGACAAGCGCGTCCTCGAAGGCGGCCCAAGCTGGGCGAACAACGCACCGGTCTTCGACCAGGCCTATGCGGACCGCGTCGCCAGCTATTACGGGTCGAGCAGCGAGGATCTCGTCGTCGGCTGAGCCCTACGCTACCCTTGGTCGATGCTGAAGATTTCGCCATCGTCGTCGACGATATAGGCCTGACCATCGCTCGCGACGCCGAACGAAACCGGGCGGTCGATCGTGCCTTGATCCGGCGCAAAATCCTCGTTGCGCCGCTCCAGCATCGGCCCCTCGATCGTCCCGACACGGCGCAGTGAATCGGCAGGCGTCGTAAACAGGGCGCCGTTGCGATCGGCGAAAACATAAACGCCCGAGAGCGAGGCGATCGTTGGCGACCCGACGAATCCGCCGACGATCGCTTGGCCGAAGCGCGTGCCGCCGGTGTGCGGATATTGGATCGACGGATCCACGACGTCGGCCGGAGCGGTGCCGCGGACGATCTTGGTCCCTTCCTTGAACGGCCAGCCGAAATTCGTCACGGGTGCGCCGAGCGGTAGGAAGTCGACCTCTTCGGCGACATCCTGTCCGCTGTCGGCGATCAGCAGGCCACCGCTGTAATACGCGCCGCCGTTCGGATTTCGCAGGCCCTTCGCGATCGCCGAAACCAGGAAGAACTGCGGAGAGGCTCCGGCATAGGGATCCGGATTGTTCGTCACGCGAAGGATCTTCCCCAATCGGGACGATGAGTCCTGCGCGGTGCCAGCTGGGTCGCCTGCGCCACCGGCATCGCCCGTAGCGATGATCAGGTTGCCGGCGTCGTACCCTAGCCAACCTCCGCCGGGATATTGAGGCGCGGACACTGCCAGCAGCGGACCGCTGTTATCCGGGACAGTCGGCCCCGCCTGGTTGCGGAGATAGCGCTGAACGATCAGGAACCCGTTGGTGTTCGTGAACATCACGTGGAAGATACCGGTGGTGGCAAACGTCGGCGCAACCGCCAGTGCGATCATCCCGCGGTCGCCGGTTCCGACATTGGCGACCTGATAGAACAACGTCCGCGCACCCGTCTGCGGGTTCAAATCGTAAATCGCGCCGGATCGTTCCACGACCAGCATCCGCGTCGCACTCAGGCTGGCGATCGCGACGGGGTGGATGAAACCGGTCGCGACACGGTGGACGGCGATTCCCTCCTTGCTGTTCGTCACGGTGACCTGGAGTGCGATCGTGCTGGTTGCCTGACCGTCGCTTGCGGTCAGCTGGACCAGATAGACGTTGTTTCCGTCGAGGTCCGTCGGCAGTTCGAAATTCGGCGGTGCCACGAAGCCGAGCTGGCCGGTTCCGTTCAGCGTGAATTTCGCGGCATCCGCGCCGCCGCTGATCGCGTAGGCGACCGGGGCGCCCTCGGGATCGGTTGCAGCAGCCTGATAGACGATGGCCGTCGTATTCTCGACTACGCTCACGGCATTGGCCGATGTGAAGACCGGGGGCGCGTTCACAGGAGCGGGGGGCGGCGTCGGGGCCGTGGGCGGAACGGTCGGCGAACTTGCCGAATCGCTACCGCCACAGGCCGTCAGCAGTAAGGCCGCGATCGGCGCCGTGATCGCGGCAACTGCAGCCCACGGACGCGATGCGCCGCGCGAACGCGCGACGGCTTTGATGGTAGCGATAATCGTTACTCCCCAGAACCCGGCCCCCGCCGGATCAGCCACGCTACCGTGGATCCGCGCGGACGCCAAGGGGCGGGGCGACCGAAGTTCGACCGATTATCGCGACCGCGAGCCCCCCATTCGCATCTTCTGGCTCTTGCCGTAGCGTGTCTTTCGCGTGCCCGGCTTGCCCTCGTTCGACCGCCCCATGACCGGCGCCTTCTGCTGGTCGACCGGCAGGCCCAGTTCCTCGTTCTCCAACTGTCGGATTTCGTCACGCAGACGCCCGGCGGTCTCGAACTCCAGATCCGACGCAGCCTTGCGCATCTGCTTCTCGAGATCCTCGATATACGCGCGCAGGTTGTGGCCGACCATGTGCGGGCGGTCCTCGTCGATCGGGATCGTTACCTGATCCTGAGACGCTACGTGCGCGATGATGTCGCCGATGTTGCGGCGGATCGTCGTCGGGGTAATGCCGTGCTCGGTGTTGTACGCGACCTGCTTCTCGCGGCGGCGCGACGTCTCGTTCATCGCGCGCTCCATCGATCCGGTGACGCGGTCGGCATACAGGATCACGCGGCCGTCGACGTTGCGCGCGGCGCGGCCGATCGTCTGAATCAGCGACGTCTCGGAACGCAGGAAGCCCTCCTTGTCCGCATCGAGGATCGCGACCAGCCCGCATTCGGGAATATCGAGCCCCTCGCGCAACAGGTTGATGCCGATCAGGACGTCGTACACGCCCAGGCGGAGATCTCTGATAAGTTCGATGCGCTCCAGCGTCTCGACGTCGCTGTGCATGTAGCGGACCTTGATCCCCGCCTCGTGCATGTATTCGGTCAGATCCTCCGCCATCCGCTTGGTCAGCGTGGTGACGAGCGTGCGGTAGCCGAGCGCCGTGGTCTTGCCGACCTCGACGATCAGGTCCTGGACCTGTTCCTCGACCGGCTTGATCTCGACCGGCGGATCGATCAGCCCGGTCGGGCGGATGACCTGTTCGGCGAACACGCCGCCGGTCTGTTCCATCTCCCAGCTGCCCGGAGTGGCCGAGACATAGGTCGTCGGCGGGCGCATCGCGTCCCATTCGTTGAAGCGCAGCGGGCGGTTGTCGATCGCGCTCGGCAGGCGGAAGCCGTATTCGGCGAGCGTCAGTTTGCGACGGTGATCGCCGCGCGACATGCCGTTGATCTGGCCGATCGTGACATGGCTCTCGTCGACGAACAGCAACGCGTTGTCGGGGAGATATTCGAACAACGTGGGTGGCGGTTCGCCCGGCATGCGGCCGGTGAGGAAGCGCGAGTAATTCTCGATCCCCGCGCAGGAGCCGGTCGCGGCGATCATCTCAAGGTCGAAGTTCGTCCGCTGCTCAAGCCGCTGCGCCTCCAGCAGCTTGCCCTCAAGCACCAGCTCCTTCAGCCGCTCGGCCAGCTCGTGCTTGATCGCCTCGCCCGCCTGCTTGAGCGTCGGGCCGGGGGTCACGTAATGCGAGTTCGCGTACACGCGCACCGAGTTCAGCGACGCGACCTTCTTGCCGGTCAGCGGATCGAACTCGATGATCTCCTCGATATCGTCGCCGAAGAACGAGATGCGCCACGCGCTGTCCTCGTAATGCGACGGGAAGATCTCCAGCGTGTCGCCCTTCACGCGGAAATTGCCACGCTGGAACGCGGCGTCGTTGCGCTTGTACTGGAGCGCGACGAGCTTCCGCACGATCTCGCGCTGGTCGACCGTCGTGCCCTTCTTCAGGTCGAAGATCATCGCCGAATAGGTCTCGACCGAGCCGATGCCGTACAGGCACGACACCGACGCGACGATGATGACGTCGTCGCGTTCGAGCAGCGCACGGGTGGCGGAATGCCGCATCCGGTCGATCGACTCGTTGGTCGAGGATTCCTTCTCGATGTACGTGTCGGAGCGCGCAACATACGCCTCGGGCTGATAATAATCGTAATAGCTGACGAAATATTCGACCGCGTTTTCGGGGAAGAACGACTTCATCTCGCCGTAGAGCTGAGCGGCCAGGATCTTGTTCGGCGCGAGGATCAGCGCGGGGCGCTGGACGCGGTTGATGACGCTGGCCATCGTGAAGGTCTTGCCTGAGCCGGTGACGCCGAGCAGCACCTGGTCCTTCTCGCCGTCGCCGATCGCGGAGACGAGTTCGGCGATCGCGGTGGGCTGGTCGCCGGCGGGTTCGTATTCGCTGACGAGGTTGAACCGCTTGCCGCCCTCGACCTTGTCGGGGCGCGCGGTCGGGCGGTGCGGGACGAAGCTTTCGCCGGTTTCGGGCTCGGCGAGACTGGTGCGGATCTGAATGGCCATCGAGGGGGAATATGGGGAACATACGGTGAGTCGGCAACGGCCACGGGACCTGTTTGGGCGATGCCAAGTTTAGCTGTTGTTGACCCGTCCGGCTCGCGCCCATAATGCGACCGTTTCGCAAGCCATCGATCCGCCAGCGCCCGCGCGCAGGCCAAGGAATAGACGCATGACCGCCCCGACCGTCGAAGCAACCCGCGCGCCCGCGCTGATCCCCGAGACCCCCGCGTTCCTCAACGCCAAGGTGCTGTGGGTACGTCACTGGAACGAACATCTGTTCAGCTTCGCGATCGAGCGGCCCTCGACCTTCCGTTTCCGCTCGGGCGAGTTCGTGATGATCGGTCTTCCCCAGGAAGGCGGCAAGCCGATCATGCGCGCCTATTCGATCGCTTCCCCGCATTATTCGGAGGAACTGGAGTTCCTGTCGATCAAGGTCGAAGACGGTCCGCTGACCTCGAAGCTCCAGCTGATCCAGCCTGGCGACGAGGTGTATCTCGGCAAGAAGCCGACGGGCACGTTGGTGCTCGACGCGCTGCTGCCGGGGAAGCGGTTGTTCATGTTCTCGACCGGCACCGGCCTCGCGCCGTTCCTCAGCCTGATGCGCGACCCCGACGTCTATGCTGCGTATGAGCAGGTGATCGTCGTGCACAGCGTGCGCCGCGTGAGCGATCTCGCCTATCACGACGAGATGGTCGGGCTGCTCTCGGAGGATCCGCTGATCGCCGACGAGGCGCAGACGCAGTTCCACTACATCCCGACCGTGACGCGCGAGCCGTTCCGCACCACGCGGCGGATCGGCGCGCTGATCGAGGATGCGTCGCTGTTCGGCCACCCGGTCCGCGGCGAGCAGAAGCTCAACCCCGAGACCGACCGCGCGATGCTGTGCGGCTCGACCGAGATGATCAAGGAGTTCGCGGTGATGCTCGAGGCGAATGGCTTCGAGGAGGGCGCGAACTCGAAGCCGGGTACGTTCGTGATCGAGCGCGCTTTCGTCGGGTAATCCACGACCGCAACGCTAGCTGTTCCCCCGCGAACGCGGGGCCCAGGGATTACATCACTGCCGCATGCCGGGAGGGTTCGGGCCTGGACCCCCGCCTTCGCGGGGGAACAGCTAGTTGCGTCCCCGCGTAACCCTCCGATATCGCTCCTTATTCATAAGAGGAGAGACCCATGATCGGTTACGCGACGCTCGGCACCAACGACATCGACTCGGCGCTGGCGTTTTACGACGCGCTGTTCGCGACGGTCGGCGGCAAGCGCCTGATGCAAATGCCCGACGCGCGCCAGTTGACCTTCTACGGCGCGGGCCCCGACAAGCCGATGCTGGTGATCGGCAAGCCCTATGACGGCGCAGCCGCGACCGCGGGCAACGGCACGATGGTCGCGTTGGCAGCGGATTCGCGCGAGCAGGTCGACCAGGTCTACGTCAAGGCGATCGAACTCGGTGGCGCGGACGAAGGCGCTGCCGGCACGCGTGGACCCGAGGAAATGGGCTTCTACGGCGCGTATTTCCGCGATCCGGACGGCAACAAGCTCTGCGTGTTCAAGATGGGGTGAAGCGCGGGCACGATTGACGGAAATGCCACCCCGGCGAAGGCCGGGGCCCAATTGGAAAGGTGGCAGTAACGAGGGGCTGTCTACATTAGCAGCCTTCCCCAATTGGGCCCCGGCCTTCGCCGGGGTGGTTGGATGTGGAGCCGGCGTTACGCTTCTCTCTCGTTGTTCTCCCGCGAAGGCGGGAGCCCAGTCTGGGTCCCCGCCTTCGCGGGGAAACAGGCTTACTTGGTCTCAGGGAATACGCGCCGAACAACTCCGGGGTGACGGAAGAATTAACGGAGTGCGCGAACCTGCGGCGTATCGAGACACTGCAACAAGGCCGCCCGAGCCATCGGCGTTACCGTCGCCGGCTTCACATACTCCGCAACCTCCGTGGGCCGCCCAGTCGCCACCGGCGTGAACCCAGTCTGCCCCGTACACCGCATCGCCGCCGCCAGCAGCTTTGGCGGCGTATCATACCCCTCGAACGACAGCCGGAACGTCCCCCAGTGGATCGGGATCGCGTGCGCCGCGCCGAGCCGGCGATAGACCTCGACCGCATCGACCGGCCCGATATGGCTGCCCGACTCCATCTGCCCGTCGACGAACCGGAACGCGCCGATCGGGATCAGCGCCAGCCGGATCGGCCCCAGCGCCGCCGCTTCGACCGGCCACTGGCCGTCGCCCATCCCGGTATCGCCCGCAAAGAACACGTTCCCGCCCGGCAGCGTCACGACGAAGCTCGACCACAGCGCGCGATTGCGATCGGTAAACCAGCGACTGCCCCAATGATGGTTGCGCGTCACGGTGACCGCGACGCCGGGCTTGATCGCTACCCGCTGCCCCCAGTCGAGCGCGATAGCCTGCGCGCCGGTCTGGCCGATCACGCTGTCGTTGCCCAAGCTCGTGACGATGCGCGGCCGATCGCGCTCCCACAGCCGCTTCAGCGTCGCCTTGTCGAGATGGTCGTAGTGATTGTGGCTGACCAGCACGAGGTCGATCCTGGGCAGCGCATCGAACGCGATCCCCGGCTCGGCGATACGACGCGGACCCGTGCCCAGCGGCCCGGCCTTCTCCGCCCAGACCGGATCGGTGAGGATGTTCAGCCCCTGCGTCTGGATCAGCACGCTCGCATGGCCGACCCACGTCACGACCATCCGCTTGCCCTCGACACGGGCGGGCGGCGCGATGCGGTTCACTGCGACCGATTTCGGCCACGCAGGCCGCCCATCGCTGCCGGTGAAATAGCGCCAGAAGAAGCTCGCGCGACCGCCACCGGCGGGCTGGATCTGCTGCGTGTCGGCGTCGTTGTCGGGATTGGCGAAGTGCGCGCCGTCGAAATGGCCGCTCGCCGGTCCGCGGTAGTAGATGCGGTCGAGGAAGCGTGGGACGATCGTCACCGTCAGCGCGACGATCACGACCGCCAGCAGCACGACGCCCCCGACGATCTTCAACACGAGACGCACGCCATTCCCCTATCCGTTGCTGGTCCGTAACGCATCGTGTCGAGCATCGTTCAGACCGCTTGGCGCAGGCCCGCAACCCCGATAGCCTCGTGCCAAAGGGGATTCGCAAAATGCGTCAGTTTATCATCGGGCTATTGCTCGCGACCGCGCTTCCAATCGTGGCCGAGGCGAAGACCGTCGCCGTCGAGGAGCAGTCGATCGACCAGCTCCAGGCGGATATGACGTCCGGCAAGGCGAGCAGCGTCGACCTCGTCCGCGCCTATCTCGCGCGGATCGCCGCGATGGACCGCAAGGGGCCGACTCTCCGCGCCGTCATCGCGCTCAACCCCGACGCACTGGCGCAGGCCAAGGCGCTCGACGCCGAGCGCAACGCCGGGCGCATCCGCGGGCCGCTCCACGGCGTGCCGGTGCTGATCAAGGACAATGTCGAGACCGCGGATGCGATGCCGACCACTGCGGGCAGCCTCGCGCTGAAGGATAATCTCACGCGTCGGGACGCACCCGTTGTGGCGCAACTCCGCGCCGCGGGGGCGGTGATCCTGGGTAAGACCAACCTCAGCGAATGGGCGAACATCCGCTCGACCCGGTCGATGAGCGGCTGGAGTGCGGTCGGCGGCTTGGTCAAGAATCCCTACGCGCTCGACCGTACCGCGTGCGGATCGTCGAGCGGCTCGGGCGCGGCGGTTGCGGCGAGCTTCGCGGCGGCGGCGATCGGCACGGAGACCGACGGTTCGGTGGTGTGTCCGTCGTCGCTCAACGGACTGGTCGGGCTGAAGCCGACGCTGGGCCTCGTCAGCCGCACGCATGTCGTACCGATCAGCCACAGCCAGGATACGCCGGGGCCGATGGCGCGGAGCGTGCGCGACGTGGCGACGCTGTTCTCGGCGATGATCGCGGCCGATCCTGCCGATGCCGCGACCGCGGGGGCAGGGGCTTACAAGCGCGACTATGCGGCCGGGCTGTCGACCAGCGCGCTGTCGGGCCTGCGCGTCGGCGTGCTCCGGCCGGAGATGACCGCGGACCTTGCCGCGAAATACCAGGCCTCGCTTGATGTGCTGAAGGCTGCGGGCGCCGTGCTGGTCGAGGTGAAGCAACCCAAGCTCGATGGGCTCGGCGAGGCGGAACTCGTCGTGCTCCAGACCGAGTTGAAGGCCGACCTCGACACCTATCTCGCGACCACGCCAGCGGCGGTCGGCACGCGGACGCTCGATCAGGTCATCGCGTTCAACACCGCCAACGCGGGCACGGAGATGCCCTTCTTCGCGCAGGAGACGTTCGAGGCTGCGGCGAAGACCAAGGGGTTGAACGATCCGGCGTACAAAGCAGCGCGCGCCAAATCGCTGCGGCTCGCGGGTGCGGAGGGGATCGACGCGATGCTCAAGGCGGCGGGCGCTACATTACTGGTCGAGCCGACCTACGGCCCCGCGTGGCTGAGCGAGCCTGTGTACGGTGATCAATACGGCGGCCCGAGCTCGAGCGGACTGCCGGCGGTGGCGGGGTATCCGAACCTGACCGTGCCGATGGGGCTGGTCCGCGGTTTGCCGGTCGGGTTGTCGTTCATCGCGACGAAGTATGGCGACGCGGCGGTGCTGGGCGCGGGCTATGCGTACGAGCAGCGGGCGAAAGCACGGGTCGCGCCACGGTATCTGCCGACCGCCGACGTCGGGGCGGGGATGGAGGCTGCTCGCTAGTATGACCCGGCTGGTCTGCTGGCCGCCAGACCGCGCTGCCGCACACGTCCCGTCATCCTGACGAAAGTCAGGATCCAGAGCCAGGAGGTCCGTACTGCGTGACCCTGGATCCTGACTTTCGTCAGGATGACGGCGAACTGGCAGCCCGCTTCGCGAAATTCCACTGCCAGAGCATCAGCAACGGCACGACCACCGTCTCCATCGCCAGCCCGAGCACGTGGCCCTGCGACGGCACGCCTACGGCCAGCAACGAAATCCCGCGCGATACGCCTCCAACGAAGATCAACCCGCCAAGCAACCGAAACCGCGGCCCCTTGCGCTCGATCGCCGGAATGCAGCTCAAAAACCCCAACCCGGTCGCAAAAAAGATCCCCGAGATGTACCGGAAATGGCTGTCCAGATCGCGCGGCACATCGGTCAGATGCCCGAACGGAGCCGGCCCGTGCAGCACGCCTTGCCCACCGACAATCAGCGGCAACAGGCATGCGACCGCGACCACCGCCTGCAATACGCGTTTCTCGATCACAACAGGTCCTTCAGCAATTCAGGCCGGATCCGGAAGGCTCTCAACGACATCCTGACCTCGAAAATGAAGGAGACTAGCGCCGCGATCAGCAGGATCATCGCGAGGATGAAGCACAGCGCGACCGCGGTGCCGAAATGCAGCTTGGCGAGTTCGGCGATGAACAGCAGCGCGATCAGCACGCAGGTCATGATCGCGCTCGATACCGCCAGGAACAGCGCCGCGTTGATGATCGTCATCCGCCGGTCGAGTAACCGCAACTCCCAGCCGTAGCGCGTGCGATCGGCTGCCGAGAAATTGGGGTGCAACTGCTCCAGTTTCCGCGCGCGGTCGATCACGCGCGACAGCCGCCCGGCCAGCACGTTGAGCAACTGGCCGATGCCCGCGAGCATGAACACGGGCGCGAGCGAGAGCTGGATCGTCTGGGCGATCGTCGAAATGGCGGGGATCGTCGGCATGACGGCCACCATGCTGGCGAATGCCGCCGATTGCAAAAGGGGTGATCGCAAAAGAGCATGCAATCGTAACCTTCTGCGAGGTATCGGGAGCTAATGTCCAAGCCGATGCTCCTGGCCGACTTCGTCCGGCTGCCGCCGATCGTGCGCAGCGACGTGGTCGAGGGGCTTGCCGCCGCGATCGACACCGTGGCGGAACGGGGCGCGCCGAGCCATCGCTTCCTCCGCTTCGGCTGGTACGCCGCCGCGCTCGCCGCGTACGGCGGGCAGGCGCGGACATTGGTCGTCGAACAGGACGATTCGCCGGTGCTGACGCTGCCGTTCGTCCCGCGCGGCCCGGCCGCGTTGGGGATCGCGGCGATCCCCGGATGCTACTGGCCGTTCCGCAGCTTCGGCCTCGCGCTCGAACATAGCGATGCCGCGCTGAAGACCGCGCTGTCGACGCTGTCCGCGCATATGAACGGCTTGCGAATCGGTCCGGTGTATGACGATGATTTCGCCGCCACCGCGCTGATCGCCACCGCCCGCGCGAATGGCTGGGTGGTGATCGACCGCCCGATCGGCGAAAGCTGGTCGCTGGATCTCCGCCCGGTCGTCGACGGAAAGCCCTGGCCGCGCCGTTCGACGCTACGCAAGAACCGCTTCCACGAAAAACATCTTGCCGACCATGGCATGCTCGAGTGGCGGTTCCTGTCGGGCGGCGATTGGCCTGCCGCGTTCGAAGCGCTCGGCACGATCGAGGAGAGCAGCTGGATCGCGCATGCAACCGATCGCAAAGGCATGAAATTCGCGCGCGACGGTCATCTCGCCTTCTGGCAGGCCGCCGTCGCCGACCCGGTCCTGGCCGCGATGTTCCGCGCCGCGCTGCTCGGCGTCGATGGCAAGCCCGCCGCGTTCTCGTTCGACATCGATACGGGCGACCTGTTGTACGCGATCGCGAACAGCTACGATCCGCGCTTCGCCAAGCATTCGCCCGGCAAGCTTCTCTACTGGCGCAATATCGCCGCCGCGCTCGCGCGTGGCACGCGCCGGATCGACTGGGGGGCGGGCGACAGCGGCTACAAGCGCGTGATTGGCGCGCGGGTCGACGCCCCGATCCGCGATTGGCTGCTGCTCAGGCCTGGGCTACCCGCGCTCGCCGGTCGCGCCCTCGGCTGGCTCTGGCGCCGCAGCGGGCACCACACCCACCGCTAGCGCCCGCGCGGATCACACCCGCAGGTAGCGATAATACCAGACCTCGTGGCCCTGCCGCCGGGCTTTGCGTTCGTACCGCGTCTCGGGCCAGTCGTCCGGGCGCGTCAGGAAGTCGTGCGGGGTTTTTGCCTGCCATTCGAAATCGCGACGCGCGTTCATGATCATCATCGACCAGCGGCAATAGGTCGGGTCGTCGGTGCCGAGCCGGAACTCCGCGCCCGGCTTGAGCTTGGCGGCGATCGTGTCGAGCGGACCGTGATTGACCATGCGCCGCTTGGCGTGACGCGCCTTCCGCCACGGATCGGGATGGAGCAGGTACAACCGATCGAGGCTCGCGTCGGGCAGGCGCTCGATCACTTCGAGCGCGTCGCCCATGTGCAACCGGACGTTGCTCAGCTCGCCATCGCGGATGTGCGCTAGCGCGCCGACGACACCGTTGAGGAACGGCTCGCAGCCGATGAAGCCGACGTCCGGGTTCATCGCGGCCTGTCCTGCCAGATGCTCGCCCGCACCGAAGCCGATCTCGACGTGAAGAGGGCGGTCTTCGCCGAACAGGGTCATCGCATCGATCGGTCCTTCTTCGGGCACGGACAGGTCGGCGAGCGTTTCCTCGACGAGCGCGGCCTGGCCGAGACGCAGCTTGTGGCCCTGGCGACGGCCATAGAGGCGGCGGATAACAGAAGGATCGTTCATCGCCGCGCGCTCTAGCGGGCGATTGCGCCGGAGCAAAGCATGACGCGAACCGTTGCACGCTCGTAATGGTCGACAACGCTTCCAATTCGCCCGGCGAAGACGTCGAGGACCTCAAGGCCGCGGATGCGCAGGACCTGCACAAGGCCGTGCGCGAGGCAGGTGAGGAGGAACTCGACCGCCCGGTGTCGTCGCTGTTCTTCTCGGGGCTTGCCGCGGGCATGGCGATCTCCAGTTCGCTGATCGCGGAGGGGGCGTTGCATCAGGCACTGCCCAACACGCAGTGGCGGACGATCGTCGTGTCGCTCGGCTATCCGATCGGCTTCCTGGTCGTGATCCTCGGGCGGATGCAGTTGTTCACCGAGAGCACGATCAGCGCGATGCTGCCACTGGTGACGAAGCCATCGGGCTGGGCGCTGAAGCGGACGCTGCGGCTGTGGGGCGTGGTGCTCCTCGCCAATCTGATCGGGACAGCGATTACCGGCGGTGCGATCGCGGCGGGGGTGCTCGGCAACAGCGAATTGCGCGGCGCGATGATCGAGGTGTCGATGCGGATCACCGAGCTTTCGGCCTGGGCGACGTTCGTCAACGCGATTCCCGCCGGGTTCATGATCGCGATCCTCGCCTGGTCGCTGCCCAACGCGCGGCAACAGGCGTTCATGGTGATCTTCGCGATCACCTATGTCGTTGCGATCGGCGGGTTCAGTCATTCGATCGTCGGTTCGGACGAGGCGTTCCTGCTGCTGTTCTCCGGCCATACCGGCGTGTGGCAGACCTTTGCCGAACTGATCCTGCCCGCGGTGCTCGGCAACTTGCTGGGCGGTGCGGGGTTGTTCGCCTTGCTCGCGCATGCACAGGTGCGCGGCGAGATGGACGGACAGGGCGATACGTGATGAGCAAGACCAAGCAAGCCGCAAAGGCCGTCGAGAAGGCGGACCGCGACGCGACGCACAAGGCCGCCGAGCACCGCGACGAACCGCTGGTCAAGGCGACCGGGTTCCTCGCCGAGATCGGCGACCAGCCGCAACTCGTGGCGACCTCGATCGGCACGGTCGTGATCGGGCTGGTTGCGCGCAGGCCGGACGTGATCCGCGGCGGCGTGCGGATGCTGGCGGCGCACGCGGCGGCGACCTTCGTCAAGTCCGCGATCAAGGCGTCGGTCGATCGCACACGCCCTGAAAAGGCGATCGAGGATGGCAAGGCGCGGTTCGAACCGGGCAAAAGCGACGAGCACGAACAGACCTCGTTCCCGTCGGGCCACACCGCCGGCGCGGTGGCGGTCGCGCGTGCGGCGTCGCGCGACATCGACGGGGCCGGGACACCCGCCGCGTTGATCACCGGCGTGGTCGCCGTCGCGCAACCGATCAACGGCAAGCACTATCTGTCCGACCTCGTCGTCGGCGCGGCGGTCGGCTGGATCGCCGAGGCGATGGTCAGCGCGGTGTTTGACCGGGTCGCACCGGTGATCGAAAGCGTCGCCGCGGAAAAGCTGCCTTTGCCCGGCGCTGCGGCTAACGCTTGATTAGCCATACTTTTTTCGCGGATGGCGGCCTCGCGTGGAACCGTTACGAGCCCGTGACGGTTTGCGACCTCAGCACCAGAGGGAAGATACCATGAAGAAAATCGCCATCGCCACGATGATCGCCGCCATCGCACTCCCGCTCGCAGCCTGCGGCGGCAAGGGCGACGACAAGCTCGGCAGCCAGGTCGAGAAGGCCGCGGACAACCGCGCCGATTCGCTCGACGCGGCTGCCGACAACCTCGAGGACCAGGCCAAGGCGGTTCGCAAGGACGGCGAGCGTCAGTCGGACGCGATCGACGATGCAGACGTCAACGCGCAGGCGATGCCGCAGTCGCAGAAGGATGCGCTGGTCAACGGCAGCGAGAAGCTTCGCTGATAGCGCCCGGCGCATAGCTGCGCCGAAAGATGAGCCGTCCCCTGGTGAAGACCGGGGGGCGGCTTTTATTATAGGGTGTCGGCGGATCGCGGTGCGGCGCCAGCAAAGGGGTAGGACATGATCGACAGGCGTCGGCTGGAAACGGGGGGCTTCATCGTCTTCCTGGTGGCGATAACGGTAGCGTTGTGCATCGTCGTCTCGACCTTCGCGGTGGCGTTGCTGTGGAGCGGGCTGGCGGCGATCCTGTTCCAGTCGCTGTACCAGTGGTTGCTCAAGCGCTGGCCAGGTAGGCGCAATCTCGCGGCGGCGATGACGCTGCTGATCATCTTCGTCGCGGTGATCGTGCCGACGCTGATCATCGGCAGCCTGATGATCGACCAGTCCGCCTCGGTCTACGCCAAGCTGCAAAGCGGGCAGATCAACTTCGGCGCGTATTTCCAGCAGATCCACGACGCGTTGCCGCGCCGGATCCAGGGTGCGCTCGACAAGGCCGGGCTCAACAGCTTCGAGCAGGCGCAGTCGCGTGTGTCGACCATCCTCGGCAACAGCGTCCGCTCGATCGCCGGGCAGGCGCTGTCGATCGGTCGCAACGCGGCCGCGTTCGTGCTGTCGTTCGGGATCGGGCTGTACGTGACGTTCTTCCTGTTGCGCGATGGCGACAAGGTGGGGCCGGCGATCCGTCGTGCGCTGCCGCTGGAGCATTCGGTGGCGAAGACGCTGGTCGACAAGTTCGTCGCGGTGGTCCGTGCGACGATCAAGGGATCGGTGATCGTCGGTCTCGCGCAGGG
Organism: Sphingomonas sp. PP-CE-3A-406; assembly: GCF_003688625.1. Classification (GTDB taxonomy): domain Bacteria; phylum Pseudomonadota; class Alphaproteobacteria; order Sphingomonadales; family Sphingomonadaceae; genus Sphingomonas. Next base: position 756,231 of record NZ_RCWY01000002.1, on the reverse strand, counting down.
TGCGCTCGGCGCGGTGACGTTCTGGATTGTCGGGGTGCCGGCAGCGCTCCTGTGGGGGCTGTTGATGGCGTTGACGTCGCTGCTGCCGGCGCTGGGCCCCGCGCTCGTCTGGGTCCCGGTCGCGGTCTATCTGCTAGCGACCGGCGCGATCTGGCAGGGCGTGGTGGTCGTCGTCTCGGGCGTCGTGGTGATCGGCCTGGCCGACAATATCCTGCGCCCGATACTGGTCGGGCGGGATACCGGCATCCCGGATTACATCGTGCTGGTGTCGACGCTCGGCGGGATCGAGGCGGTCGGGATCAGCGGCATCGTCGTCGGTCCGTTGGTCGCGGCGCTGTTCCTGACCGCGTGGCAGATCCTCACTGAACAGCGGCATGCTCAGGTTACGGACCGGGTTAGGCCAGAGTAGCGGCTGAGCTTGTCGAAGGAAGGGTCGGCGTTCGTGACGCGTGCTTTGATACGAGCCTGGCCTTCGATAATCCCTCTCCCCTCGGGGAGAGGGAGGGCCCCGCACGGCGAAGCCGGGTGGGAGGGTGAGGCGGAGTGAGGCTCGGACCCTCTTCCCAACGCCCCTCACCCTTCCGTCGCCAAGAGGCTCCTCCCTCCCTCTCCCCGGCGGGGAGAGGGACTAGTAAGGCTCAATTTCCGCGGTGCGAACCACCCTACCGTCATCCTGACGAAAGTCAGGATCCAGAGCCATGATGGGCGCCGCTTGTTACCCTGGATCCTGACTTTCGTCAGGATGATCGAGCGAACAAAAAAGCCTCCCGCGGACCGATCCGCGGGAGGCTTTTTCACATCACCGAAGGTGTCGCTATCAGGCGACGGCAGCCTTCAGCGCGTCGACCAGATCGGTCTTTTCCCACGTGAACGTGTCGCCCACGGGCTCGCGACCGAAGTGGCCGTACGCCGCGGTCTTCTTGTAGATCGGCGCGTTGAGCTTGAGGTGCTCGCGGATGCCCTTGGGCGTCAGGCGAACGAGCTGCGGCAGGACCGCCTCCAGCTTGGCCTCGTCGACCGTGCCGGTGCCGTGCAGGTCGACATACACCGACAGCGGCTCGGCGATGCCGATCGCGTAGCTGAGCTGGATCGTGCAGCGGCGCGCGAGGCCGGCTGCGACCACGTTCTTCGCCAGATAGCGCGAGACGTACGCGGCCGAACGATCGACCTTGGTCGGATCCTTGCCGCTGAACGCGCCGCCGCCATGCGGGGCCGCGCCGCCGTAGGTGTCGACGATGATCTTGCGACCCGTGACGCCGGCGTCGCCGTCGGGGCCGCCGATCTCGAACGCGCCGGTCGGGTTGATGTAGATCTTGGTCGCGTCGGAGATGAAGCCGTCGGGCAGCACGTCCTTGAACACGCCCATCACGTAGTCACGCAGCTCGGCGTACTTTGCCGGATCGGGGTTCGTGCCCTTTTCCGAATAGCCCGGCGCATGCTGCGTCGAGACGACGAGCGCGGTCGCGGCGACCGGCGCTTCGTTCTCGTACGACAGCGTCACCTGGCTCTTTGCGTCGGGCTGCAGGAACGGCGCTACGCCCGAATGGCGATCGGCGGCCATCCGCTCGAGGATCTTGTGGCTGTAATACAGCGTGGCGGGCATCAGGCCGGGGGTCTCGTCGGTGGCGTAGCCGAACATGATGCCTTGGTCGCCGGCGCCCTCGTCCTTGTTGCCGCTCTCGTCGACGCCCATCGCGATTTCCGCGGACTGGGCGTGAAGGTTGTTCTCGAAGCGGAAGGTCTTCCAGTGGAAGCCGGTCTGCTCGTAGCCAATTTCCTTGACGGTATTGCGGACCGCGGCCTCGATCTCCTCGAGCACGCCCGGCGCCCACTCGCCATTCTCGTAGATGCCCTTGCCGCGGATTTCACCGGCGAGAACGACGAGCTGCGTGGTGGTCAGCGTCTCGCAGGCGATCCGCGCCTGCGGGTCCTTGGCGAGGAACAGGTCGACGACGGTATCGCTGATTTGGTCGGCGACCTTGTCGGGATGGCCTTCGGAGACCGATTCGGAGGTGAAGAGAAAGGACTTGCGCATGAAACCTCTTCGCAAAGGCTCGCCGACAGAGGGTCAGTGAGCGACATATAAGGAAAGCTTTATATGACCTTCTAGCGACGCCGACGGCGCACGGCAACCGCGCTTGCAAGCATTAGCGCCGCGACGATCGCCGCCATCGCGTTGCCGACACGCGAGAACAGCGTCGGCGGCAGCGCGGACGGCATCGGTTGCTCGATCGCGCCGGCGGTCTCGTGCGGAACGGTCGCGACGAGGCGCCCATCGGCGGCAATGATCGCCGAGATCCCGGTCGGGGTGGCGCGGAGGATCGGCAGGCCTTCCTCGATCGCGCGCATCCGGGCTTGCGCGAGATGCTGCGGCGGGCCCCATTTGCCGAACCAGGCGTCGTTCGAGGGATTGAACAGGATCCGCGGCCGGTGCGCGCGGTCGACGACCTCGCCCGAGAAGATGATCTCGTAGCAGATCTGGATGCCGATCGCGCCGAAGCCCGGCAGCGTCAAGTTCGCAGGACCCTTGCCCGAGGTGAAGTCGAAGTCGCCGGGGACGAGCCGCGCGAGGCCGAGCGGCTTCAGCAGCCACGGCATCGGGAGGTACTCGCCGTACGGCACGAGGTGGGCCTTGTCGTAGCGACCACGCAACCGCGCCTGTGCGTCGAGCGCGAACACCGAATTGGCCGCGCCCGAAATGCGGTCCTTGCCATCGAACTCGAGCGCGGTGCCGCCGATCAGCAGGATATCGTCCGGGCCGAGCAGCCGCGCCATCCGGCGCCGCAGGTAGAGCGGGCTCGACCAGCCGTAAGCGTAGAAGGGGTAACCGTCTTCGACGTAATCGCGGACGACACCCTCTGGCCAGACGACTAGGCGCGGGGTGGCGCCGCCTTGGCCGCTGAGCTTTTCGAGCGCGGAGAGCACGCGCTCGCCGTCGGATTCATTGCGGTCCTCCTGGCCAATATCCGGCTGAACCACGCGGACCAGCGGCGTGCCGGGGGCAGGGGGCGGTGCATTGGTCCAGAGCGCCGACAGCGCGGCGAGGCCGAGGGCGGGAATGGCGATCGCCGGCAGCGTCCAGCGACGTACGGCGAGCATCAGCAGCGCGCCTGCCGCCAATATGGTCACGCCGGACAACGCGTAGGTGCCGATCCACGCGGACAGTCGCGCGACGCCGATCGCGGGGATCCAGACAACGCTCAGCGGATCCCAGGCATAGCCGGTGAACAGCGTCGCGCGGAGCCACTCGGTCGCGATCCAGGCAGCGGCGAAGATCAGCACGAACGTCGCGTCGGGCGTGCCCGGTCGCCGCGCGATCCTCCAGGCAAGCGCGCCGGCGAGCATCGGGAACACCGCCAGATACAGCGCGAGCCCGACCGCGGCGAAATAGCCGAGCACCGGCGGCATCGCGTCCTGGAAGTCGAACGCATGCTGGACCCAGTTGCTGTTGATCGTGAAATGCCCGAGCCCGAACACCCACCCGCGCCACAGCGCGTTGCGCAAGGTCGGCGCGTCGTGGACAAGCTTCATCCACAGCGCGAACGCGACGAGCGTCAGCGGCCAGAGATCAAGTGGGGCGAACCCGGTCGCGGCAAGCGCACCGAGGACGAGGCAGGCGAGGGCAGGGTAGCGGTTCACGCTTGCGCTATGCCGTGGCGGGGAAGGGGGGGCAATGTTTTCGGTGTGAGGGGGGGGCGGCATGAAGAGCGGCTCCCCCGACCTCTAGCACCACCCCGGCGAAGGCCGGGGCCCAATTGGAAAGGTGTTCGTAACGAAGCGCTCCCCTGCATTAGCAATGTCTCCCAATTGGGCCCCGGCCTTCGCCGGGGTGGTGCGGTATGGTTGGGTGAGGTGTGCCCTTCCCACCTTGTTTCCCCGCGAAGGCGGGGACCCAGACTGGGCTCCCGCCTTCGCGGGGGAACAAGGTAGGGCGGGCTGACGATATTGCGGGTGGGTAAAAGCACCCACGCAATCCGCCGGGTCGACGAACTCTCAACCACGATCTATCTTCCCTGCATGACCCTACGCCCCTTCCACCTCGCCTTCCCGGTCCACGACCTCACAGCAGCTCGCACCTTCTACGGCGCCACGCTCGGCTGTCGCGAAGGGCGTTCCAGCGAGCAGTGGATCGATTTCGACCTGTTTGGCCACCAGATCGTCGCGCACCTCGACCCCTCGGCCAAACCCGTCGCGGTCGAGAACGCGGTCGACGGCCACGCCGTCCCGGTCCCGCACTTCGGCGTCGTCCTCACCATGGACGACTGGACCGCGCTGTCGGAACGCGTCACCGCCGCCGGCGTCCAGTTCGGGATCGCGCCGTACATCCGCTTCAAGGGCCAGCCTGGCGAGCAGGCGACGATGTTCTTTTACGACCCGTCGGGCAACGCGCTGGAGTTCAAGGCGTTCGCCAACGACGACATGATTTTCGCGACTTAAGGAATAGAAATGGGCACTCCCATCACCGTCGACGTCCCCCACCAGCTCGGCAAGGCGGCGGTCCGCGCACGGCTCGACGGCAGCATCGACAAGATCGGCGCGAACATTCCCGGCGGCTCGGTGACCGATCACCGCTGGGACGGCGACACGCTGCACTTCACCGTCAAGGCGATGGGGCAGACGATCGCCAGCGCGGTCACGGTGTTCGAGACCAACGTCCATGCGGTCGTCGACCTGCCCGGGATCCTCGGCCTGTTCGCGAGCAAGGTGCAGGACATGATCCGCAAGGAAGCGCCGAAACTCCTGCGCTGAGATCAGGGAGATCAGGGAGTTCAGGCCGGGGCGCGCCGATACAGGTCGAACGCCGCCTTCGCGCCGACGATAGCCTGCTCGACCCAGGCATCGTCGGCGGGCTCGTCGTCGATAGCGGTAAGCAATGCGCGCCACTCTCCCGACAAATGCTTCGCGCCGAGATAGGCCGAGGGCATCCCGTCGGGCACCGACCGCGACAGCATGATGCCGCCGAGCCGCGAGCCCTCGACCACATACATCGCGCCCCAGCCGGCGGCCGTGGTCGCCGGGACGTCGAACACCATTGGCGCAGGCATGTCTTCACCCAGCGCGGCGAGATCCGCGGCAAGCTCTGTCCCGCGCGACCGAACCGTCGCCAGCCCCGGTATAGCCGCCAGCCAAGCCTCGACCGCGGGCAAGGCCTTGGCGTGCGCGATCAGGAACGCCCGGTAGTCATCCGCATCGGTCAGGTCGTAGCGTCCGAACCCTGCATCGACCGCGTCGTGATCCGCTGCCGTCGCGCTCCGCAATCGCGCAACGGTGGAAACCACATCGGTCAACAGCAGCGTCCCCCACCCTTGCTCCCATACCGCGCCTCCTGCCGATCGCGGAAGAACGCGCGTTCGTCCATCGGCGCGTGATCCGGATGCCGCTCGGCCATGTGCTGGACGTAGGCTGTGTAAGACGGCACGCCGACCATCAGCAGCGCGGTCTCGCGTGCCTTTGCGTAGAGCGCGCGGATCATTCCGCGGCCACCAACTGCGGCGGGACTTCGGTGACAGTCGGCCGGTCGATCTTCAGCGCCGCCAGACACGTACGGATCCCGAAGAACACGATCGACAGCACCACCGCCAGGAACAGCGCGCACAGCCCCGCGTCGATCCGGTCGTTGAGCACGATCCGCTGCATCTCCGCCATCGTCTTCGCCGGCGCGAGCAACTCGCCCCGCGCCGCCGCATCCGCGAACTTCGACGCATGAGCCAGGAAACCAACCTTGGGATCGCTCGCGAACAGCTTCATCAGCCCGGCGGTGATCGTGCACAGGCATAGCCACGCCGCGGGCAGGATCGTCACCCACGCGTACCGCTGGCGCTTCATCCGGAACAGCACCACGGTGGCCAGCACCAGCGCGACTGCCGCGAGCATCTGGTTCGAGATGCCGAACAGCGGCCACAGCGTGTTCACGCCGCCCAAGGGGTCGGTAACGCCCTGGTACAGGAAGAACCCCCAGGCGATCACGCAGAGCGCGGTCGCGATCAGCCCCGGCACGATCGCCGACGCGTTGCGGAACGACGGTACCGCTAGTCCGATCAGGTCCTGCAGCATGAACCTTCCGGCACGCGTCCCCGCATCGACTGCAGTGAGGATGAACAGCGCCTCGAACAGGATCGCGAAGTGATACCAGAACGCCTTCATCGCCTGCCCACCGACGAGGTGGCTGAAGATCTCCGACATCGCCACCGCCAGCGTCGGCGCGCCACCTGTTCGGCTGACGATCGTGGTCTCGCCGACGTCCTTCGCGGTCTGCGCGAGCAGTTCCGGCGTGATCGGGAAGCCCATCGCGGTGACCGCGGTCGCCGCGGAGGCGAAGTCGGTGCCGACCACCGCCGCCGGGCTGTTCATCGCGAAATACACGCCCGGATCGAGGATCGACGCGCCGACCAGCGCCATGATCGCGACGAAACTTTCCATCAGCATCGCGCCGTAACCGATGAACTGCGCATCGCCTTCGCTGGCGATCAGCTTGGGCGTGGTGCCGCTGGCGATCAGCGCGTGGAAGCCCGACACCGCGCCGCATGCGATCGTGATGAACAGGAACGGGAAGAGCCCGCCGGACCAGACCGGGCCGCTACCGTCGATGAACGGCGTCAGCGCGGGCATCCGCAACGGTGGCGCGACGACCGCGATGCCGATCGCGAGCGCGACGATCGCGCCGATCTTGAGGAAGGTCGACAGGTAATCGCGCGGCGCGAGCAGCAGCCACACCGGGAGAACAGATGCGACCGCGCCGTAGCCGACCATCAGCACGCAGAGCTGCACCGGGGTCAGCGTGAACAGCGGTGCGAGCGTCGGCGACGCGGCCACGGTGCCGCCGTAGACGATCGCGGCGAGCAACCCGATGACGCCGAGAACGGAAACTTCGCCGACCTTTCCGGGCCGGATCCAGCGCGTGTAGATTCCCATCAGGAACGCGAGCGGGATCGTCGCGGCGACCGTGAACAGCCCCCACGGACTTCCGGCGAGCGCGCGCACCACGATCAGCGCGAGCACGGCGAGGATGATGACCATGATCGCGAACGCACCGATCAGCGCGATCACGCCGGGGACCGCGCCCATTTCCATGCGGATAAGCTCGCCGAGCGAACGCCCGTCGCGCCGCATCGAGATGAACAGGATCATGAAATCCTGCACCGCGCCGGCGAGCACGACGCCGGCGAGGATCCAGAGCGTGCCGGGGAGATAGCCCATTTGCGCGGCAAGCACCGGGCCGACGAGCGGACCGGCGCCGGCGATGGCGGCGAAGTGGTGACCGAACAGGACATTGCGGTCGGTCGCGACGTAATCGAGGCCGTCGGCGCGGCGGAGCGCTGGCGTGGGCCGGCTCGGGTCGAGCTGCATCACATGCCGCGCGATGTAGCGCGCATAGAAGCGGTACGCGATCAGTTGGACGGAGACGGCTGCGGTGACGATCCACAGCGCGTTGACGTGCTCACCGCGCTCGAACGCGACGACCGCGAGTGCGCAGGCTGCGAGCAGGGCGAGTGCGCCCCAACCGATCTTCTCGCGTAATGTCATTGCGTTCGCCCTCCCGTGCGGTCCGTTCTGCGCGGCATCGCGTATTCGGGCGCGGAGCGCTAGCCTAGATTAAATCGGGTGCCAGCGTTGACGCACCACCCCGGCGGAGGCCGGGGCCCAGTTGGAAAGGTCGAGGTAACGGAGCACGGAGCATCGCCAGTATCGTCTCCCAACTGGGCCCCGGCCTCCGCCGGGGTGGTGGCGTGGTGTGGTTAAGACCTGAACCTCTGCCGAGCCGATCGTCGGCAACCCGAGGTTCGGTATCCGTCGGAACCCTGGCCCGTCCCCATCCCGTCACCCCGGCGGAGGCCGGGGCCCACTGGCCCGCATACTTCGCGAACCGCGAGTATGCGGAACAGTGGATGCCGGAACGAGTCCGGCATGACGGGGGGTGGCGCTCGTCGCGGCCGAATTTCGACGCTCAATCCTCGATGGGGCGATGAAGATGCGGACCGCTCCACAATCGTTCCCCCGCGTCCGCGGGGGGCCCAGCTGAATAACATAGCACTTGATACCCTGGACCCCGGCCTCCGCGAGGGAACAGCTTGGGTGGGCTCTACCCAGCTTCGAAGGCAGACGTAGTGCGCGGCAGCGACCAGCAAACAGCGCCCGTTGCCAGCTCTAGCCCACCAAAATCAAACCTGCGAGTGATGCCCCTTGAGCTCATCGCCGACGATCCGCACCACGTGCAGCACATTCGTCGACCCAGGCGTCCGGAACGGCACGCCCGCCAGTACGATCACCCGGTCGCCGGCCTTCGCCATCCCGTGCCGCAAGGCCATCCGCTTCGACTTCGCGACCATGTCCTCGAACGACTCGACGTCGCGCGTATGCACCGCATGCGTCCCCCACAGCAGCCCGAGCCGCCGCGCGGTCTCCTGGCTCGGCGTGAGCACCAGCAGCGGCACCGAAGGCCGCTCGCGCGCGATCCGGCGTGCGGTCGAGCCCGAGGTGGTGAAGCAGATGATCGCCACCGCCGACACGGTCGCGGCGATGGTCTTCGCGGCCTCGGCGAGCGCATCCGCGGTCGTCGGATCGGGCTTCATCACCGTGAAGTGCATGCGGTCGCCATGCTCGGGATCGGACTCGACCGACACGCCGATCGCATCCATCATCGCCACCGATTCGACCGGCCACGCGCCCGCTGCGCTCTCCGCCGACAGCATGATCGCGTCCGCACCGTCATACACAGCCGTCGCGACATCGGACACTTCCGCGCGCGTCGGCGAAGGCGACGTGATCATCGATTCGAGCATCTGCGTCGCGACTACCACCGGGCGGCCCATCCGGCGCGAGACCTCGACGATGCGTTTCTGCAAGGGCGGCACCTGCTGCGGCGGCAGTTCGACGCCGAGATCGCCGCGCGCGACCATCACGCCATCGCAGGCCTCAACGATCTCCTCGAGCCGCTCGATCGCCGCCGGCTTCTCGATCTTCGCCATCAGCGCCGCCTTGCCGCCGATCAGTTTCCGCGCTTCCCACAGATCTTCCGGGCGCTGCACGAACGAGAGCGCAATCCAGTCGACACCCTGGTCGACCGCGAAGTCGAGATCGCTGCGATCCTTCTCGGTCAGCGCGGCCATCGGCAGCACGACGTCGGGGACGTTCAGCCCCTTGCTGTTCGACAAGGCGCCGCCGACCTCGACCCGCGTCGTGATCTCGCGCGGGCTATGCGACACGACGCGCAGCACGAGCTTGCCGTCGTCGAGCAGCAGGCGCGCGCCCGGCTCGATCGCCGCGAAGATCTCGTCGTGTGGCAGTTCGACACGCGTCGCGTCGCCCGGCGTCGGGTCGCGATCGAGCAGGAAGGTCGAGCCGGTTTCGAGCACGGTCCGGCCGCCGTCGAACTTGCCGACGCGCAGTTTCGGCCCCTGGAGATCGGCGAGGATCGTCGAGGGGCGACCAAATTCCTTCTCTAGCGCGCGAATCGCCTGGATTACGGCGATCTTCGACTGCTGGTCGCCGTGGCTCATGTTGATTCGGAACGCGTCTGCGCCGGTGCGGAACAGCGTCGCGATCATCTCGGGCGTGCTGCTGGCAGGGCCTAGCGTCGCGAGGATGCGGACTTTCCGCGAACGGGGTGCGATGGCCTTGGTCATGCGGTGCGTTATCCTCGGCGTTTCCTGGGGGAGATCTTTGCCGCGATGGGCCTTAAACCCTATCTCCGCGGGATCAACCACGGAGCACAGTAATGAATCCCGAAACCGACTCGCTCGATACGCTCGACGATGCCGTAGCGGCTAAAGCCTTCCGCCGGCTGGTCCGCCATCTCCGACACCGCGAGGACGCGCAGAACGTCGACCTGATGGGTTTGGCCGGTTTCTGCCGCAACTGCCTGTCGGACTGGGTCGAGGAAGCGGGCGGCCTGTCGAAGGATGCGGCACGCGAGACGGTGTACGGAATGCCGTATGCGAAGTGGAAGGCGCACCATCAGGGCGACGCGAGCCCCGAGCAGCTCGAGCGGATGAAGGCGAGCGTGGCAAAGAACGCGGCCAAAAACGGGGCCGTCTGATTCAGGCGATTGAGCCTAACACGGTAAACGCCTAGACGCGGGCCCGCACCCAATTCGGCATGATTCAGGACGTCTCCGGACGACGATCACCGGTGCGGGCTTGTATCTTGATTGGCTTTTGACCGGCGCGTGGGCGCTGGCGAGTGGGGAATTTTCGATGTCTGACGAACGGCAACACGGCATGGGCGGCGGCGCGGTCGCAGCGGACGAACTGCGCCTGCTGATCGAGCGCGCCGAGCGTCTCGAAGAAGAGAAGAAGGGGATCTCGGACGACATCAAGGACGTGATGGCCGAAGCCAAGGGCCGCGGGTACGACCCCAAGGCGATCCGCAAGATCCTGTCGATTCGGAAGAAGAAGAAGGAAGAATATCAGGAGGAGGAGGCGATCCTCGAAGTGTATCTCCAGGCGTTGGGGATGATCTGAGGATTTCTGATCTCGCGCGGTGCCTCCCCCGACATGGTGTCGGGTCGCGAGGGGGCACCGCGTTAACCCGCTCGATGTACCGGTAGAGAATGTTTCTCCCGATCGTCGCGGCGTTAGTCCTGTTCCTGATCATTAACGCGATTACCGTCGCCGCGTTCGCGATCGACAAGCGGCGATCGTCGACCGGCGCATGGCGCATTCCGGAGGCCCGCTTACTATGGTTCGCGGCGCTTGGCGGGAGCCCCGGTGCGTTCTGGGCGCGGGAGCGCTACCGGCACAAGACACGGAAGCAACCGTTCGTTGGCCGGCTCCAGTTGATCGCGATGGTACAAGTCGGTGTCGTCGCAGGTCTCGCCATCGCTTTCGCATTCTAGTTTGGGCAACTTGTATCGTTATTGCTGCACCTGAAGCTTGGGTGTATTGCCGTTATGCAACATTGCATCGGGGGCAGGCATGCGGGTATTTTTGGGAATCGCGGCGGCATTGGTCAGTGCTCCCGTCGCGGCGCAATCGGTCGAGATCGACGCGCACCACCTCGCTCTGCGGGCGGAGGCGTTCGTCCAGGTCCGCAACCGGTTCGACCAGGCGGCGATGATCGAGATGTTGGCGCCCGAATACCAGGAAGTGTCGCCCGTCGGCGAGGTCGATTCCCGCGAGCGCGTGATCGGTTTCTATGCGCCCGACAAGAAGAAGCCCGCGCCGCCGATGACGATCACAGAGACCGTCGCGCGACCGGCGGGGGTGCTCGGCGTCGTCACGATGCGGATCGCCTATGCGGTACCCGGCAAGGACGGCCAGCCACAGTCACGCGCGCTGCGCGCCGGCTTCGTCGCGCGGCGGATCGGCAAGGAGTGGCGTTTCGTGTCGGCACAGTTCACGCCGATCCGCTAGGCTGCTTCCGCCGGCAGCGTCGTCCAGCCTAGCCCCGGGATCGTGATCGAACGCTTGCCGGCCAGATCGGTGCGGCACACGATCAACTCGCGGCTTTCGATATAGCCGATCAGCCGCTTCACCCGGCCGATCGAACTCGTGCCGTACGTGGCTGCGATCCGCGCGTCCGAAGGGCATGGTTCGCCTTCGCGCGCCGCACGCGCGACCAGCAGGAACGCGCCGAGCATGTCGTCGGGCAGCCCGCTCGCCACGTCGAGCGCGGCGGTCCAAGCCTCGTCGGTCATGTCGAAGATGCCGGCGCGTGCGCAACTCAGCCGCCGCACGAAACCTGGCAGGTCGAGCGGCGGCTTGGCGAGACCGCCCATCCGGCACCGCACCTGGAAGTCTTGGAACAGCACAGATGGCGGGCGCAGCGTCGATTCCGGATCCTCGACGATCGCGCGGAACACGTCGGCGTAGACCGCCTCGACCTCGTCGTCGGTCTTCTCGGGCGGCGGCGGTGCGGCGGTGCGAGGCTCGGGCGGGCGGGCGATGCCGTCGAGCAGTTCCTCTGCCGGCACGCGACGCGGGCGCGAATCGAACATCAGGCCGAGTTCGGGCGCGTCGACCACCGGCTCGGACAACAGATCCTGAAGGTCCATCGGCGCGGCGCTGGGGAGGGGGGTGAGCTTCGGGCTGCCACTCCGCGCGGAGGTGGCGACGTCGCCGATCTTCACGGTGATCGGCCGCCGCGACACGGCCGGCCCGAGCGCCATGAACGTGCCGCGCTGGAGATCGCGAATCGCTTCGGCCTGGCGCCGCTCCATGCCGAGCAGATCCGCTGCACGCGCCATGTCGATGTCGAGGAAGGTGCGGCCCATCAGGAAGTTCGACGCTTCCGCAGCGACGTTCTTCGCCAGTTTTGCGAGACGCTGCGTCGCAATCACGCCGGCGAGACCGCGTTTGCGCCCGCGGCACATCAGGTTGGTCATCGCCGCCAGCGACGCACGACGCACCTCTTCCGACACTTCGCCACCGGTAACGGGCGCGAACATCTGCGCTTCGTCGACCACCACCAGCACCGGATACCAATGCTCGCGCGGTGCATCGAACAGGGCCGACAAGAACGACGCCGCGCACCGCATCTGGCCCTCGACCTCGAGCCCTTCGAGGCTGAGCACCGCGGACGTCCGGTGTTCGCGCAACCGCGTCGCGATCCGCGCGATCTCGCGTTCGCTATAGTCGCCTGCCTCGATCACGACGTGACCATGCGGCCCGGCGAGCGTCACGAAGTCACCTTCCGGATCGATCACGATCTGCTGGACATGCCCCGCCGATCGCTCGAGCAGCCGGCGCAGCAGATGCGATTTCCCCGAGCCCGAATTGCCCTGCACCAACAGGCGGGTGGCGAGTAGTTCCTCCAGGTCGACGCCGACGGCAGTACCATTGCCGTCGGTGCCCATATTCACGCTAACCGTCATGCCGCGCGTTTGGCAGGTGCGGGCGTGTGGGAGCAAGGAGTCTTTGTGGCTTGCGTCGCAAGCGGGGCTTTGCGCGCTGGCATAATCTGCAATCCCGGCTAGGGCGCGACTCATGGCTACGAAACAATCCCTGCTCGCCGATCTCTCGCAGCGACTGCTTGGCAAGGCGCCGGGCGATCTTGACGACGAGGAGCGCCGCGTCCTCGCCGGAATCGAGGCGGGCACAACGGTCAGCCGCGACGCCGCCGACGTCTCCGACGAGCGATCGACGTTTGGCGAGCGACTGTCGGACCGGGTCGCGGCGATCGGCGGGTCGTGGGGGTTCATTATCGCCTTCAGCGCGGTGCTGATCGGCTGGATGCTGCTGAATTCGGACATCCTGGCGCATTTCGGGCGCGCGTTCGATCCGTATCCCTACATCTTCCTCAACCTGCTGCTGTCGACGGTCGCGGCGATCCAGGCGCCGGTGATCATGATGAGCCAGAACCGGCAATCGGCAAAGGACCGCCTCGCGGCCAGTCTCGACTACGAGACCAATCTGCGCGCCGAACTCGATATCCTGCGCGTCCACCACAAGATCGATCACCTGGTGCTCGCGCGCCTCGATGCGATCGAGCAGAAGATCGACGCTCTGGCGAAAACGGCCTCACCGTCCTAAAGCCACCGCATCAGGCTATTAGAGGCACCGATGGCAGGCCATTCCAAATACAAGAATATCATGTACCGCAAGGGCGCGCAGGACAAGAAGCGCTCGTCGGCGTTCAGCAAGCTCAGCCGGGAAATCACGGTCGCGGCCAAGATGGGCCTGCCCGACGTCGACATGAACCCGCGCCTGCGCGCGGCGGTCAACGCAGCCAAGGCGGCGTCGCTGCCCAAGGAGAACATCCAGCGCTCGATCGACAAGGCGAGCCGCGGCGATGCCGAGAATTACGAGGAAATCCGCTACGAGGGGTTCGGCCCCGGCGGCGTGTCGCTGATCATCGAGGCGCTGACCGACAACCGCAACCGTACCGCGACCAACGTGCGCGTCGCGGTCGGCAAGAACGGCGGCAATCTGGGCGCGGGCGGTTCTGTCAGCCACGCGTTCGACCGCGTCGGGCTGATCTCGTATCCGGCGAGCGCGGGCGATGCCGACACGGTGTTCGAAGCTGCGCTCGAAGCAGGCGCCGAGGACGTCACGTCGAGCGAGGACGGCCATGAGGTCTGGACCGCGCAGGGCGACCTGCACGAAGTGGCCAAGGCTCTGGAAGCCAAGCTCGGCGAGGCCGAGGGCGCAAAGCTCGCCTGGCGCCCGCAGGTGATGGTCGCAGTCGGTGCGGACGATGCGGCGACGTTGTTCAAGCTGATTGACGCGCTCGACGACGACGACGACGTGCAGACGGTGTGGGGCAATTACGAGATCTCCGACGAGATCATGGAGTCGCTGGGTTGAGATGAAGAAGGTTTGTTCGCGCAGAGGCGCGGAGGCGCGGAGAGTTGTGCTTCGCGGCGACGTCCTCCGCGCCAGCGGCCTCACATTTTTCGGCCGGCCCGGAGAACTGAAAGTCCCGCTGACGCGCGACGATCGCCAAGAACGCACCCTCTCCGCGTCTCCGCGTCTCCGCGCGAACCAACCTTCTCCTTCTACCTACGCATGATCATTCTAGGACTAGACCCCGGCCTCGGCACTACCGGCTGGGGCGTCATCCGCGCCGATGGCAACCGCCTTAGCCATATTGCCAACGGCCAGATCAAGACCGATCCGTCGATGGGGCTCCCCCGCCGCCTCACCGCGCTGTACAATGCGCTGATCGACGTCATCCGCACCGAACGCCCCGACGGCGCGGCGGTCGAGGAGGTGCTCGGCAACACCAACGCGCAGTCGACGCTGAAACTCGGCCAGGCGCGCGGCGTCGTGCTGCTCGCTGCGGCCGGCGCAGGGCTGCATATCGGCGAATACCATCCCTCGACCGTCAAGAAAGGCGTCGTCGGCACCGGCGGCGCGGACAAGAAACAGATCCAGGCGATGATGGCGGTGCTGCTGCCGGGCGCGAAACTCGCCGGACCCGACGCCGCCGACGCGCTGGCAGTAGCGATCACGCACGCGCATCATGTGGCGAGCGCGGCGGCGATGTCGCGACGGAGCGGCTTCGGCATCTGACCTGCCCGTTCCTACCCGAGATGGCAGCGCGGATCCGCGTTCAATTCCCTTCGACCGGGCCGCTGCCTTGCGGGGCAGCGCGTGTTGTATGGATCGTCGCCAAAGTAGCCCGCCCGGTTTAACTTGAATAAAGCTCGCACTGCCGCGTAACGATGGGCTAAGGATCGTGCGGGGTTCGGCCGCCGCGGTTCAATCGCCGTGGTTTTCGGTGCCGAAAAGAAACTTTGCTACGCCGTTCAGGGGGAATGATGCTCGTAGATCACGTGCGCGGGGGCACCAACAGCCCGGCCGTGCCCATCGAGGCCTTTGCGATGCCACCCGGCATGCGGATGCGCTACGACCTTCCCGATCCGGCGCTGGCGGAGTTCGTGACCGGCTACGCGATCTATACCAATGTCGACCGCGCGCCGATGATCAACTGGTATCTGCCTGCACCGGCGATGATCTCCGTGCTCGTCGACGCTGGTCCTCTCGACGTGTCGATCGGCAACCACC
The DNA here is from genome assembly GCF_003688625.1 of Sphingomonas sp. PP-CE-3A-406. Taxonomy (GTDB): domain Bacteria; phylum Pseudomonadota; class Alphaproteobacteria; order Sphingomonadales; family Sphingomonadaceae; genus Sphingomonas. The sequence goes on along the minus strand of NZ_RCWY01000002.1, from coordinate 740,785 downwards.
GCTTCGGCCCGCTCGATCGCGCGAGCCTCTATGGTCCGACCAGCAGGGCGTTCCGCACCGAGACGCACGGTGGCATCGCCGTCGGTATCGGCTTGAGCGCGCTCGGATGGGCACGGATGACGGTGCGCTCGGCGGGCGATTTCCATAACCGCGTCGTACCGCTCGCCGGCGTGGCGGGGCCCGCCATATCGACCAGATTGGCCGACGGCCTGGACCTGCTGGACGACGACGCCAAGATCAAGCCGCTGCTCGATTCCATCCTTCCCTCGCTGTTCCGGCGACCGCATCCGCGCGAAGACCTGATCCGCGCGTTCGGTGCGCTGACCGTGACCGACGGCGTGATCGAGATGAAGGATGTCGCCGACCGGCTCGATATCCCGACGCACGAACTCAGGCGGATGGCGACGCGCTATTTCGGCATGCCGCCGAAGCTGCTGCTGCGGCGCGCGCGGTTCCTGCGGTCGTTCATCCGGTTGATCACCGATGCGGGGCTGAACGATTATTCGAAGATCGACAGCAGCTATTTCGATGCCTCGCACTTCTTGCGCGATGCCGGCACCTTTCTCGGCACGACGCCGCGGCGGTTCGTCGCATCGGAGACGGTGTTCCTGAAGGCGAGCCTGCGTGCACGCGCTGCGGTCATCGGCGCGCCCACCCAGGCGCTCCACGGTGTGCACAAGCCCGCGCCGTCCACGGCATCGCGTTCCCAGGCCAGCGAACCCGCGGCGAGCCAATTGCGAGGGTGAGGCGATCGAACCGGTCAGGACGGTCGCGTTTTGCCGGGATGACGCGACCGCGGCATTGTTCTACCGCCATCGATCATGATCGCGCATCTCAAAGGACGTCTGGACTCGACCGGTATCGATCATGCGGTGATCGATGTCGGCGGCGTCGGTTATCTGGTCGGCGCCTCAGCGCGGACATTGTCGACGCTCGGCCCGATCGGCGAGGCGGCGACCGTCTTCACCGAGATGCTCGTGTCGGAAGATTCGATCCGCCTCGTCGGGTTTTCGAGCGGGTCCGAACGCGACTGGTTCCGGCTGCTGACCGGCGTCCAGGGCGTCGGCGCACGCGTCGCGCTGGCGATTCTATCCGCGCTCGAACCCAATGATCTGTCGCGCGCGATCGCCAGCGGCGACAAGGCGATGGTCGCGCGCGCCAACGGTGTCGGGCCCAAACTCGCGCAGCGCATCGTCATGGAATTGAAGGACAAGACGGGCGGTATCGTGCTTGGGCCAGGCGGCACCACCGCGGCGCCTGTCGTCGGCGCTGGCGCGGATGCGGTGTCGGCACTGCTCAACCTCGGCTTCCGCCCCGCCGAAGCCTCCAGCGCAGTCGCCGCGGCGGAAGAGGAACTGGGCGCCGACGCCACGCTCGACGCGTTGGTCCGACTGGCGCTGCGCAAGGCGTCGCGGTAGCATTCCCGGTCTGCTGGACGGTTCGGCGAAACAGGACTATATCGGGAACATGGCTCAGCTCAACGTGTCCTTGCCGGCCGATCTTCACGACTATCTGGACACGCGCGCATCGGCAGAGGGGTACGTCGATCCGTCGGACTTTTTGCGGGACCTCGTGCAGCGGGACCGGCAGAATTATGAAGCCGGCGTTGGTCGTGTCCAGGCGCTGATCGACGAGGGGATCGCGTCTGGCGTGGTGGACGGCGAACCCGAAGATCATGTGCGGGCGATCATGGCGGAGATTGCCGAACCACGTGGTTGAGCTCCGCCTTAGCGTCGCGGCGTTACGCGATCTCCGGCAGATCAGGGCAGACGGTATTCGGGATTTCGGCGCTGCGGCGTCGGACGCGCACATGCTCGGGTTGGAGCGGCTGTTCGGGCTATTGCGGCGAAATCCGCTTGCCGGTCAGCGACGGTTCGAGTTCACACAGCCGGTCCGCAGTCTCTCGCTCCGGCCGCATCGCATTCTATACCGGGTCGAGGACGACAAGGTGTCGATCGATCGCATCATTCACCAGGCGCGCGACGTGCCGCGTACGTTCCGGAAAGATCAGTGACAGACGACCGCATCCTGACCGCCGCCAAGCGCCCCGAAGACATAGACGCTGCGCTGCGCCCTAAAACGCTCGACGAATTCGTCGGGCAGAAGGCCGCGCGCGAGAATCTGCGCATCTTCATCCAGGCGGCGAAATCGCGCGGCGATGCGCTCGATCACGTGCTGTTCTTCGGCCCGCCGGGGCTCGGCAAGACGACGCTCGCGCAGATCGTCGCGCGCGAGATGGGGGTGGGGTTCCGCGCCACTTCGGGGCCGGTCATCGCCAAGTCGGGCGATCTCGCCGCGCTGCTGACCAATCTCGAGGATGGCGACGTGCTGTTCATCGACGAGATCCACCGGTTGCAGCCCGCGGTCGAGGAGGTGCTGTATCCGGCGATGGAGGACCGCGCGCTCGATCTGATGATCGGCGAGGGGCCGAGCGCGAGATCAGTTCGCATCGACCTGCCGCGGTTCACGCTGATTGGCGCGACTACGCGGCAGGGCCTGCTGACGACGCCGTTGAGGGATCGCTTCGGGATTCCGGTGCGACTGCAATTCTACACCGTCGAGGAACTCGAGCGCGTCGTCACGCGCGCTGCCGGGCTCCTCGGTCTAGGCATCGCCAAGGACGGCGCGATGGAAATCGCGCGCCGGGCCCGCGGTACGCCGCGCATCGCCGGGCGATTGCTGCGAAGGGTGCGCGATTTCGCCAATGTCGCTGGGCATGAGACGGTCGACGCGAGGGCGGCGGATGCGGCGCTGAACCGGCTGGAGGTCGATTCGCTGGGTCTCGACGCAATGGATCGGCGTTATCTGATGATGATCGCCGACATCTATCGCGGTGGCCCGGTCGGCGTGGAGACTCTCGCCGCAGGGCTCAGCGAGCCGCGCGACACGATCGAGGAAGTGATCGAGCCGTATCTGATCCAGCTCGGCCTGATCGCGCGCACCGCTCGCGGGCGGTTCCTGAACGCGGGCGGCTGGAAGCACCTGGGCCTCAACCCGCCAACCGGCAGCCAGGACGGCCTGTTCGACACCTGACTTCTCACCCCTCCCTGGAAGGGAGGGCAGGGGGTGGGTCGCCTTCCGCATATTCAGGTCTCTACGACCCAAGCAGGCCGACCCACCCCCAACTCCTCCCTTCAAGGGAGGGGAGAAATCGAAATTCACGGACTTGTAAGAATCCACACCCAGAGATCGATCGAACTTGGCCGCAACACTGCTTTTGTTGCGTGGCACCCAAGCGCTTCATCTGATAGCCAACCCGTATGCCCCTTTCGGCCGCCGCCTCCGCCCGCGAAATCCTCACCAGCCTTCACGACGTGATGGCGTCGCGCACGTCCGCGCAAGCCAAGCTCAATTCGGTCGTCGGCATCATCGCCACCGCGATCGATAGCGAGGTGTGCTCGATCTATCTCCTGCGCGAAGGCGTGCTCGAACTGTTCGCGACGCGTGGCCTCGATCAGGCTGCGGTTCACGTCACCAAACTGGCGATGGGCGAGGGGTTGGTCGGGACGATCGCCGAGGACATCGAGGTGCTCAACCTCGACGAAGCTGCCAGCCACCCCGATTTCGCCTACAAGCCCGAGACCGGCGAGGACCGCTTCCACAGCTTTGCCGGCGTGCCGATCATCCGCCGCGAGCGCTCGGTGGGTGTGCTGGCCGTCCAGCACACCGACCGTCGCAAATATGCGGACGTCGAGATCGAGGCGTTGCAGACGGTCGCGATGGTGCTGTCCGAACTGATCGCCAACGCCGGGCTGATCGATACCACCGCCGGCGGCGCGGACCGGCCGCAGTCGACCGCGGCGATGCGCATTCCCGGCCAGAAGCTCGTCGACGGCATGGGCGCGGGCTACGCGGTCTATCACCAGCCGCGCATCCATATCGAGCACACCGTCGCCGAGGATACCGACGCCGAGCGCCACCGCGTCTACGCCGCGTTCGACAAGATGCGCGAAGGCATCGACCGGATGACGCGCGATGCCGAATTCGGTGTCGGCGGCGAGCATGTCGAAGTGCTCCAGACCTACAAGATGTTCGCCTATGACGAGGGTTGGGCGCGGCGCATCAACGAGGCGATCGACTCCGGCCTGACCGCAGAGGCGGCGATCGAACGCGTCCAGCAACGCACCCGCCAGCGCATGCGCCAGATCGACGATCCGCTGCTCGCCGACCGGATGCACGATCTGGAGGACCTGTCGAACCGGCTGCTCCGCATCGTCTCGGGCCAGATGGGCACCGCGGCGCAGATGGGCCTTCGCCAGGACACCATTCTGATCGCGCGCAACCTAGGGCCGGCGGAATTGCTCGAATACGACAAGCGGCGACTGAAAGGCGTGATCCTCGAGGAAGGGTCGCTCACCGCGCACGTCACGATCGTCGCGCGCGCGATGGGCGTACCCGTGCTCGGCCGCGTCCGCGACATCCGGCGGTTGGTCGCAGAGGGCGACATGCTGTTGCTCGACAGCGCGGAAAGCAACGTCTTCGCGCGGCCGTCGGCGGCGATGGAGGAGGCGTTCGAGGCGCGGCTCGCGATGCGCCAGAAGCGCAAGGCGGCGTTCGCGGCGCTACGCGACGTGCCCCCGATCACCAAGGACGGCCACCGGCTGACGCTGATGGTCAACGCAGGCCTGCGCGACGACGTGGCCGCGCTCGACATTACCGGCGCCGACGGCATCGGCCTTTTCCGCACCGAGTTCCAGTTCCTCGTCTCCGCGACGCTGCCGCAGCGCGAGCGCCAGCAGCGGCTCTACCGCGAAGTTCTCGACGCGGCGGGCGATCGTCCGGTGATCTTCCGCACCGTCGATATCGGCGGCGATAAGGCGCTGCCGTATCTCAACAAGCACGATGCGGACGAGGAGAATCCGGCGATGGGCTGGCGCGCGCTGCGTCTCGGCCTGGAGCGTGACGGGTTGATGAAGGTGCAGGCCCGCGCGCTCCTGGAAGCCGCCGCCGGTCGCACGCTCAACGTGATGTTCCCGATGGTCAGCGAGCCGTGGGAGTTCGACGAGGCGCGCGCGCTGTTCGAGGCGCAACGTCACTGGCTGGAGGGCCGCGGCCGAAAGATGCCGCTCGCGATCCGCTACGGTGCGATGCTCGAGGTGCCGGCGCTCGCCGAGATGCTCGACATCCTGCTGCCGAACATCGATTTCCTGTCGATCGGCACCAACGACCTGACGCAGTTCCTGTTCGCTGCCGATCGCGCGAACCCCAAGCTCGCCGAGCGCTACGACTGGCTCAGCCCGTCGATCCTGCGCTTCATCGCCCGGCTGGTCGCGCCGGTGCGTGCAGCGGGTGTCGATCTTGCGGTCTGCGGCGAGATGGGCGGGTTGCCGCTGGAAGCGATGGCATTGATCGGTCTCGGGATCGAGCGGCTGTCGATCACGCCGGCCGCGGTCGGCCCGATCAAGGCGATGACGCGGTCGCTTGATCGGTCGGCGTTGGCGCCGGTCATGACAGCGCTGCTCGCCAACCCGCCGCGTGACATGCGCGCCGCGCTGACCGCGTGGGCGGTGGAAAACGGCGTCGAACTCACCTGAACCGCGTTTGCCTGCCGGCTGCGCGTTGACAGGACACGGACCGTCGTAGAAACGGAAACCATAGCGGGCGACGCTTTGAGAGCCCGGTTTCGGAGATAAGAATGGACGAGGTCGAACCCGGCCAGAACGCTGTGCCCGCTCAGACCGAGCGTGCTGGCGACATTCTTCGTACCGCACGCGAGGCGCAGGGCCTGAGTGTGGCCGATATCGCGACGCGGACCCGCGTACCGCTCCGCCATCTCGAAGCGATCGAGGCGTCGGACTACAGCGTGTTGCCGTCGTCGACCTATGCGGTCGGTTTCGCCCGCGCGTATGCACGGGCGGTCGGCGTCGACGAGGTGCCGATTGCGCAGCAGGTCCGCGAGGACGTCGCCAAGCTCGGTCGCCGGACGCCCGAATACGAACCGTATGAGATGACCGACCCGTCGCGCGTGCCCTCGCGCGGGATCACGATCGTCGCGCTCGGGATCGCGATCGCCGTCCTTGTGCTGGTCGGCCTCTGGTACGGCACCGACATGTTCCGCGGATCGCGGACGTCGCCCGCCGACGTATCTGTCGCACAGGTTCCGGCAGCGCCGGTGGCGAAGACCGCGCAGTCGGTGCCCGCCGCGCCGACCCCGGCCAACGGGCAGGTGACGCTGACCGCATCGGACGAGGTCTGGATGCGGGTCTACGACGCCGATAACAAGACGCTGTACCTGGGGACGATGAAGCCGGGCGAGAAGTTCGATGTACCGCGCGACGCGAAGGACCCGAAGATCAACATCGGTCGTGCCGACAAGCTGGCGGTGACGCTCAATGGCGCCGCGGCGCCCGCGCTTGGTACCGGCGAGCGTGCGATCAAGGACGTCCCCGTCGGTGCGACGGCGATCGCCGCGCGGATCGCGGGAACACCCGAGCCACAGGCCACGCCAACGGCCTCGTCCGCGACCACCGAGCGGTTGCGCTCACGTCGCCCGAATACGCCCCGCCGTCCGCTCAGCGAAACGCAGCGCGCGAACATCGACTCGGCCGAGATCCCTGCGCGGGCGACCACGAATCCGTGAGCAGCGGCAGGCATCGCCAGGGTCTTAAGGCTGGCGACAGGAGGGGTAGTGTAGCTATACCCGGACGATTAACCAATTCACCGGGGGGCGTGGCCCATGCGTAAGTCAATTCTGGTCGGCGTCTGCCTCGCGGCTCTGTTGCCGGCGACCGCGCAGGCGCAGAACGTCGAAGGCCGCGTCGGCAAGCTCGAGAGCGAGATGCGCGCGGTGCAGCGCAAGGTGTTTCCCGGTGGCGCAGGCCAGATGCTCCAGCCCGAAGTCCGTGCGCCGCAAGGCGAACAGGGCCCCGGTCCGGGCTCGCCCGCGAACAGCGCGATCATCGACGTGACGCAGCGCGTCACCTCGCTCGAACAGCAGATGACCTCGCTCACCGAGCAGATCGAGCAGAACCAGAACCGCGTGCGCCAGTTGCAGGATGCGTTCGACAGCTATCGGCGCACCAACGACGCGCGGCTGAAGGCACTCGAAACCGGCCCCGCGCCGATCGCGGCGGGCGGTCCGATCGAGCCTGACGACGCGTCGAACGGCGGTCCTTCGCGCCCGACGCCGCGGCCCGATACGGCGGCCAAGCCGGGTACCGCTACGCCGGCACCGACCAAGGTCTCGGTCGAGAAGCCGTCCACCGGCGACGCTGCGGAAGACGACTATATGTACGGCTATCGCCTGTGGGCGGCCAAGCAATACCCGCAGGCCGAGGCGCAGTTGAAGAAGGTCGTCGCGGACTATCCCAAGAGCAAGCGCGCCAGCTATGCGCAGAATCTGCTCGGCCGGTCGTATCTCGACGAGGGCAAGCCGAGCCTCGCGTCGATGGCGTTCTACGACAATTACAAGAAGATGCCCGACGGCGAACGCGCGCCCGACAGCCTGCTGTATCTGGGGCAGGCGCTGACCAAGCTGAACAAGCCTGCCGATGCGTGCAAGGTGTATGACGAACTGAACGACGTCTACGGCGCCAAGATGGCCGCGGCGATGAAGGGGCAGGTCGCTGCCGGACGCAGCGCGGCGAAGTGCAAGTAAGCGATTTATTCATGCTCGTGCGTGATCCCTTGTTCGTGACTTCACGTCGCACACCAGCACCACCCCGGCGGAGGCCGGGGCCCAATTGGGAAGGCCAGCGTAATGGCGGGCTGCGCCTAGTCATCGCTGTCCCCCAATTGGGCCCCGGCCTCCGCCGGGGTGGTAGACTTTTTACGATGATGATGCGCACCGCATGACCGAAGAAGGCCGTCGCTTCGCCGCCGACTTCGCGCGGCTCGCCAGCGACATCGCCAACCCGCTGTTCGCGGTATCCGGCGGGCCAGACAGCATGGCGATGCTCACGCTCGCGCACGAATCGCTTCCCCCCGGCTTCACGGTCGCCAGCATCGACCACCGCCTCCGCCCCGAGGCGGTCGAGGAATCCGCGATGGTCGCCGCGTATTGCGCGACGCTCGGCATTTCTCACGCCACGCTCGCGCCGAGCGAACCGATCACCGGTGCCAGCATCCAGGCGCAAGCCCGCACCACGCGCTATGCGCTGCTGACGGAGCACGCCCGCGCGATCGGGGCGGGGGCTCTCGTGACCGGGCACCACGCCGACGATCAGGCCGAGACCTTCCTGATGCGGGCGGCGCGCGGTTCGGGTCTCGCCGGTCTCGCCGGTGTGCGGGCGCGCACCCACGTCAACGGCGTGATCGTGATTCGTCCGTTGCTTGACTGGCGCCGCGCCGAACTCCGCGCGATCGTCCGTCGTGCCGAGGTGCCGTTCCTCGACGATCCCTCGAACCATGATGACCGCCATGATCGTACGCGGTTCCGCCGGCTGCTCGGCGAGAACGAATGGCTCGGCACGCCGAATCTCGCCCGCGCGGCGGCCGCGCTGGCCGAGACCGACACCGATGTCCGCGCGATGGTCGACTGGATCTGGACCGAACGCGCCAAGGTCGGCGGCGGCGAGGTGAAGCTCGCTGTCGAGAATCTGCCCCGCGAAATTCTCCGCCGTCTCGCCCGTCGCGCGATCGGCACGGTCCGCGCCGAGGCGGGCATCGTCGCGCCGGAATGGACCGAGGCCGCCAACATCGAAAAGCTGCTCGACTCGCTCACGACCGGCAAGCGCACGACTCAGGCCGGCATCATCGCCAGCGTCCGCGGTGATGTCTGGCGGTTCCGCGAAGCGCCGCCCCGCCGCGTTCTCGACTGACCCGCGTTCCTGACTGCCGGCTTTCCTGCCCAAGCCAGAGCCTCTATGTCCGGTGACGTGACCGCCCGTTCACACTGATCAACGCAAGTCGCGCGTTGTTCCATTGCCATTAACCTGTGCGCGCTTATCTTGTGCGCTGAAAGGTATCGTGCACCCATGAACGACAACGAGAACCGCGGGCAGAAGCCCCAGGGCCCCGGCAACGGCGGTCCTGACAATGGCGGCGGCGGCAATCCTTGGATGAAGAGCCTGTTGATCTGGGTCGGCATCCTGCTCGCGCTGGCGCTGTTCGTGACCATGTTCGACGGCCGTACGGCGACGTCGGGCGGCAACACGATCGCGTATTCGGCGTTCCTCGACAAGGTCGACGAGGGCACCGTCAAGGACGTCAACATTTCGCGCGACATGATCTCGGGTACGTTGTCGTCGGGCGAGAAGTTCAAGTCTTACCCCATCCAGGACTCGACGCTCGTGCCGAAGCTGCGCGAGAAGGGCGTTGCGATCAGCGCGAAGCCTGAAGAGGGTCCGTCGATGCTGGCGCTGCTGCTGTATCAGTCGCTGCCGTTCCTGCTGTTCCTCGGCATCGCGTTCTTCGTGCTGAAGCAGATGCAGAAGAACTCGGGCTCGGGCGCTATGGGCTTCGGCAAGAGCCGCGCGAAGATGCTGACGCAGAAGGAAGGCAAGGTTACCTTCCAGGATGTCGCGGGCATCGATGAGGCTCGCGAAGAGCTCGAGGAGATCGTCGAGTTCCTCAAGGATCCGACCAAGTTCGCACGCCTCGGGGGCAAGATCCCCAAGGGCGCGCTGCTGGTCGGCTCGCCGGGTACCGGCAAGACGCTGCTCGCCCGCGCCATTGCAGGTGAGGCCGGCGTGCCGTTCTTCACGATCTCGGGCTCGGATTTCGTCGAGATGTTCGTTGGCGTCGGCGCGAGCCGTGTCCGCGACATGTTCGAGCAGGCCAAGAAGTCCGCACCGTGCATCGTCTTCATCGATGAAATCGATGCTGTGGGTCGTCATCGCGGCGCCGGTCTCGGCAATGGTAACGACGAGCGCGAGCAGACGCTGAACCAGCTGCTGGTCGAGATGGACGGCTTCGAGGCGAACGAAGGCATCATCATCATCGCCGCGACCAACCGTCCCGACGTGCTCGATCCGGCGCTGCTGCGTCCGGGCCGCTTCGATCGCCAGGTCACCGTGCCGCGGCCGGATATCGAGGGTCGCATCAAGATCCTCGAAGTCCACATGAAGAAGGTGCCGTTGGCGCCCGACGTCGACGCTCGCGTCATCGCTCGCGGTACGCCCGGCTTCTCCGGTGCGGATCTCGCCAACCTCGTCAACGAGGCTGCGCTGCACGCGGCGCGCAAGGGCAAGCGTCTGGTGGCGATGGCCGAGTTCGAGGAGGCCAAGGACAAGGTCATGATGGGCGCAGAGCGTCGCAGCATGGTCATGACCGACGACGAGAAGCGGATGACCGCGTATCACGAGGCCGGCCACGCCGTCGTCGCGATGCACGAGGCCGCGTCGGATCCGATCCACAAGGCGACGATCATCCCGCGCGGTCGTGCGCTGGGTATGGTGATGCGTCTGCCCGAGCGCGACTCGTACAGCTATCACCGCGACAAGATGTACGCGAACCTCGCGGTCTCGATGGGGGGCCGCGTCGCCGAGGAAGTCATCTTCGGCTACGACAAGGTCTCGAGCGGCGCCTCGGGCGACATCCAGTACGCCACGGGCCTCGCGCGCGACATGGTCACGCGCTGGGGCATGTCGGACAAGGTCGGTCCGCTCGAGTATGGCGAACCCGAGGGCGAGTCGTTTCTGGGTTACTCGTCGAGCCGGCCGTCGCGTATGTCGAACCAGACCGCGCAGTTGATCGATGACGAGATCAAGCGGATCGTCGAAGGCGGTCTCGACCGCGCCAAGCAGGTGCTGAGCGATCATGTCGATCAGCTTCACACGGTGGCTGGCGCGCTGCTCGAGTTCGAGACGCTGACTGGCGACGAGATCAAGCAGTTGATTGCCGGTGAGGATATCGATCGTCCGGATCCGGGCGCGAAGGCATCCACCGTGCCGCGTGCGGGGACTTCGATCCCCAAGACGCGTCGCCCGAACGGTCCGTTCGGTACGCCGTCGCCGCTTGGAGCCTGATCGGTTCGTCGCGGATCGGTTCATCGAGGCGTAAGCCGTTGATGTGTATGGGCAGTCTTTCCCCGGAAAGGCTGCCCATGTCGTATCTGCCCAAATCATTTCCCGTGGCTCTGATCGCCGCCGCGACGATCGTCGGGGCCGCCGTCCCGGCAAATGCGGCGATGACCGTCCAGACCTTTCTTGCACGCGCCAATGCGCTACGCGATCAGGGACCAATGGCGTTGATGTCGCCCGACCTGCCGGTGCTCAAGGCGGAAGCCAAGGCAGCGACCACGCAGTTGAAGGCGGATCGCGCCGCGCGCGCCGCCGCGGGCAAACCGCCGATCGCCTGTGTGCCGGAGGGCGAGAGCGTCGGCATCATGGACATGCTCGACGGTCTGTCGCAGCTCCCCGCCGCCGATCAGAAGCGTCCGCTCAAGGACGGGTATGCGCGGGTGCTGGCGAAGCGGTTCCCCTGCAACTGAGGCGCCGGGCGCGCTGCCGTGTTGATAACCGACGAGTCCGGTCATACCGTCGGTCGATGTCTTGCTCGCCTTGGCTTTCCAGCATCTGCTTCTGCTCGCCCGAGGTTTGACCCACGTCGGCATTCTCGGCGGGTCGTTTAACCCCGCCCACCGCGGCCACCGCGGCATCACGCTCGCGGCGATCGACGCGCTCGCGCTCGACGAGGCGTGGTGGCTGGTGTCCCCCGGCAACCCGCTCAAGGATGCGGCCAACGACATGGCGCCGCTCCCCGCGCGCTTCGCCTCGGCGCGACGGATGGCCCGCCGCGCGCCGATCCGCGCGACCGACATCGAGGCGCGGCTGCACACCCGCTACACGCTCGACACGATCCGCAAGCTCAAGCGGCGCTACCCGAAAATCCGCTTCATCTGGTTGATGGGGGCGGACAATCTCGCGGACTTCCACCGCTGGAAGAACTGGCGCCAGATCGCCCGCGAGGTTCCGATTGCGGTAATCGCGCGTCCGGGATATGACGGGCGCGCCCTCGCGGCCCCCGCGATGGGTTGGCTGCGGCGCTTCCAACGGCGCACAGACCATGCGAAGAGCTGGACGACGTGGAGATTGCCGGCCCTCGTGCTGTTGCGCTTCCGACCCGACCCGACCTCCGCAACCGGCCTGCGTGCCAAAAATCCCGACTGGGTTCAGCACGTTGCTGGTCCGGTAGTCTTACCCAGGAGCTGACTTGGCCACTTCCCCTACTGCCCCTCGCGCGACCGACCCCGAAGAGGTTGAGGCGCTGCATCGCCTGATCCTCGCGTCGCTCGACGACGACCAGGCGGTCGAGACCATCTCGATCCCGCTCGCGGGCAAGACCAGCATCGCCGACTACATGGTGATCGCCAGCGGTCGTTCGACCCGCCAGGTCGCCTCGATGGCGCAGAAGCTGGCCGAACGGATCAAGGCCGAGTTCAAGCGCCCGGTGAAGATCGAAGGCCTGCCGACCGCCGATTGGGTGCTGATCGACGCGACCGACGTCATCGTCCACCTGTTCCGCCCCGAAGTCCGCAGCTTCTACAATCTCGAGCGGATGTGGGCGTTTGGCGACGCACCGACTCCGCCGCCGGTGCCGACCTTCGCCGACGAAGACTAGACTTCCGAGACGGCGGCGGTGCTGCTCCACATCGTCGCCCGTGGTCGGATCGGGCGATCGCCCGAGGCCGACCTCGTCGACCGCTATCTGAAGCGGATCGTCTGGCCGACCAAGGTCAGCGAGCTCCCCGACACCGGCGGCAAGATCCCGCTCGTCGGCGAGCAGACCAAACGCATCCTGCTCGACGAGAAAGGCGAGACGCTGTCGTCGACGCAGTTCGCGCAAAAGCTCGAGCGGTGGCGTGACGACGGCGTGCGCGAGGCACGGTTCATGATCGGCGCCGCCGACGGCTTCGACGATGCAGCGCGCGACGAGGCGGACCTGCTCTTTTCGTTCGGCCGCGCGACCTGGCCGCATCTGCTCGCCCGCGCGATGCTCGCCGAACAACTCTTCCGCGCCACCAGCATCCTTGCCAACCACCCGTATCACCGCGAAGGGTGATGCATGAGGATGGGGAGGGTGGTCGTCGCAGCGCTGCTGGTCGTGGCGGGCGGCGTAAGCGCACAGACTAAAGCGCCGGAACTGGCGACCGAGCAGCAACGCCTGCTCGCCGCCAAGCGTGACGCCGTGATCGCCACCGCGCGGGCTGCCAAGCTCGCCGCTGCCGCCACGCAGGAGCGCAACGCCGCCGACAAGGCGCGCCGTGAAGAACAGGCGCTCGCTGCGCGCGTGACCGCCGCCGAAGCGAACCTAGCCACCGCAAGTGCGCGCGTAACGCTGGTCGAGCGCCTGCTATCCGATCAGCGCGCCAAGCTCGGCCGCGCGCAAGCCCCTGTCGCCCGGCTCCTCGCAGCGTTGGAATCCCTCGCCCGCCGCCCGACGATCGTCGCAGTCGCGCAGCCGGGATCGGTCGACGACCTCGTCCACGTCCGCGCGGTGCTCGGCAGCGCGCTCCCCGTCGTCCGCCAGCGCACCGAAGCCGTCCGCACCGAACTCGCCGAGACGCGGCGTTTGCAAGCCAGCGCCACGCTCGCTGCCAAGGCGCTCGCCGACGGCCGCGCACGGCTGGAGAACGATCGCATCGCGCTGGCCACCTTGGAAGCACGCCACCGCCAGCGCAGCCAGTCGCTCGGCCGCGGTGCGCTCAGCGAGTCCGATCGCGCGCTGGCGCTTGGCGAACGCGCACGCGATCTCGTCGATGGGATGGCCGCCACCACCAACGCCAAGGCGACCGCAGCCAGCCTGATCGCGCTCGCCGGCCCGATCCCCCGCCCGGTCGCGCCCGGCACCACGCCCCCGTCGCCACCGCGCGGCGTGTACCGTGCGCCGGTAGCGGGCAGGCTCGTCACCGGCTTCGACGAGGTTTCGGAGTCCGGCGTCCGATCGCGCGGCCTGACCTTCGCCACCGCCCCCCGCGCCCGCGTCGTCGCACCCGCGGCCGGCACGGTCCGCTACGCGCGTCGTTTCCGCGACTACGGCACGATCGTCATCATCGACCACGCCGATGGCTGGACCAGCCTCGTCACCGGCCTCGCCGCGACCACCGCCAAGCCCGGCGACCGCATCGCCATGGGCGCGCCGCTCGGCGCCGCTCCCGGCGAAGACCCGCGCATCACCGTCGAACTCCGCCGCCGGGGGCGGCCGGTCGATGTGGCGTCACTGATAGGGCCGCGCTGATCGGCTAAGCTAGGTCAGCGCCTGACTTCGTGGTCGAAATTCGCCAAAACTACCCCGTCACCCCGGACCGGTTCCGGGTCCACCGTTCCGCGAACCCGAGTCTCTCGATCGTGCGAAGCCGTGGATGCCGGAACGAGCCCGGCATGACGGAGCATCGTGTGTACGTGCCGCCCCGAACGTCACCCCCGCAGTCAGCCGCCATTAACCCCGGGCCCGCTTTGCTCCGCGCGTTGCCGCCAGCGTTCCGCTACGCTACGCCGTCACGACCGTACGACACGTCTTTTCTCAGGTTGCAGGACCATCGATGCCTCGTCCTATACTGCGTACCCCGTTCCTTGCCGCGACCGCGATCGTCGGCGCGCTGACGCTGATCCCATTGGCCACCTCGGCGATGGCCGCGGTCGATACCGACACGTACCGCGAGTTCGACCAGTTCCTCGACGTGTTCAACCGCGTGAAGGCGGATTACGTCGACAAGGTCGATGACAAGACGCTGATCAAGGGCGCGATCCAGGGCATGCTCGCCAGCCTCGATCCGCACAGCTCGTATGTCGACGCGCTCGACTACGAGAACCTCCGGATCATGACCGAAGGCAATTACGGCGGTCTCGGCCTGACCGTCCAGATGGAGGACGGCGCGATCAAGGTCGTCTCCCCGCAGGAAGACTCCCCCGCCGCCCGCGCGGGTGTAAAGTCCGGCGATTACATCACGCATATCGACGGCAAGCTGATCTACGGCGATTCGCTCGACGAGGCGGTCGGCAAGATGCGCGGCAAGCCCGGCAGCAAGATCACGCTCGGCCTCGTCCGCCCGGGCCGCGACAAGCCGCTCGACGTGACGATGATGCGCGAGATCATCGTCCAGAAGCCGGTGAAGTGGGAAGTCCGCGGCGACGTCGGCTATATCAACATCAACACCTTCAGCGAGAACACCGGCGCCGACACCCGGGCGGCGATCATGGCGATCGACAAATCGCTCGGCCATCGCCCGCTCGGCTATGTCGTCGACCTTCGCGAGAATGGCGGCGGCTTGCTGACGCAGGCGATCGAAGTCAGCGACGCGTTCCTCGATCACGGCGAGATCGTCTCGCAGCGCGGTCGCGAGAAGACCGATATCGAGCGCTATTATGCCAAGCCCGGCGACGACGCGCACGGCCTGCCCGTCGTCGTCCTCACCGATCCCGGTACCGCCTCCGCCTCCGAGATCGTCGCCGGCGCGCTCCAGGATCACCACCGCGCATTGATCATGGGCGAGCGCAGCTTCGGCAAGGGCTCGGTCCAGACCGTGCTACCGCTCGGGCCGCAGACCGCGCTCCGCCTGACGACCGCGCGCTATTTCACGCCGTCCGGCCGGTCGGTGCAGGAGGGCGGGATCGAGCCCGACATCAAGGTGCCACAGCTCACCGATCCCGACTACAAGTCGCGCCCTGTGTTCCGCGAGGCGGACCTGCGGAAACACCTGATCAACGAGGTGAAGGCCGACAACGCGGTGCTGGAGGAAGATACAAAGACCGACCCCCGCTTCTCGCAGACGCCCGAGCAGTTGAAGAAGCAGGGCATCGACGATTTCCAGCTCTATTACGCGCTGAAGACCGTCGCGCGTCTCGGCGGGCCGACCCAGGTTGCCGCCGCGACCAAGCCGCGCCCGATCAAGCCTGATGCAGACGCTGCCAAGGCCGCCACCAAGTGAGCGTGCGTCGCGGGTTGGGCATGACCAAGAACGAAGAGATTGCGCGCGCCATCGCGCTCCTGCTGCCGGCGTTCCTGCTGCTCGGTGCGCTCGGCTCGCAATATCTCGGCGGTCTGTATCCGTGCGAGATGTGCCATTGGCAGCGTTGGCCGCATTATTCCGCAGTGCTGGTCGCGGGGGCGACGTTCTTCGTTCCAGGGCGCTCGTTGCGCGCATCGCTGGTGATCATCGCCGGGGTGCTGATCGGGCTGAGCGGGCTGATCGGCGTCGCCCATGCCGGCGTCGAATATCATTGGTGGAACGGCTTCACCGCCTGCACCACGACCGTCTCGATGGCCGGCACGACCGCGGCCGAACGTCTCGCCGCGATCATGAACGCGCCGATGGTGCGCTGTGATTCGCCGCAATGGAAGCTGCTCGGCATTTCGCTTGCCGGGTTCAACGCGATCTTTTCCCTCGTCGGTGCGTTCACCATATTCGCACTCATGAGGAAGACGAGATGAGCGGCTGGAAGCCAGGAGACGCCAAGCGGGCGACGGATTCGATGATCCGCGTCGACCAGGCCGGCGAATACGGCGCGATCCGCATCTATGCGGGCCAGCTTGCCGTGCTCGGCGATCGTCATCCGGCATCGCGCTCGATCCATCACATGGCGCAGCAGGAAGAGCGCCACCGCGCGTTCTTCGACAAGATGATCGTCGAGCGCCGCGTGCGCCCGACGGTGTTGCAGCCAATCTGGAAAGTCGCCGGCTTCGCGCTCGGCGCCGTTACGGCCGCGATCAGCCCGCGGGCTGCGATGGCGTGCACCGCCGCGGTCGAGACCGAGATCGACAAGCATTACGAGGAACAGCTCGTTCAGCTTGGCGCCAGCGATCCCGAGCTATCTGCAGCCATCCTCGATTTCCAGGCCGAGGAACTCGAGCACAAGGCGACAGCGATTGCGGCCGGGGCCGAGGAGACACCGGGGTATCCGGTGCTGAGCGCGGCGATCCGGCTCGGTTGCAAGGTCGCGATCGCTACCGCCAAGCGGATCTGAGATGCGACGTTCGAGATGAGAATACGGATTGTGGGAGTGATGCGTATGAAAATGCTTTTTGCGGCGGCGTTGCTCGTCGCCGGACCTGCGGTGGCGCAAACGTCCCAACCCGCGCGCCGCGCGCCGCCGACGCTCGCGCAGTTGCCCGCCAAAGCGCCGACCCTCGCCCCGGCATTGCCCGGCGCTACCGGCAAGCCGAACACGATCTCGGCCCCCGGCGAAGTTTCGCGCAGCGCTCCCGTCAACGGCGTGCTGACCCTGTTCGGCAACGAACGCTGCCCGACCAACCAGAACGGCGAAGAGATCGTCGTCTGCGTCCGCCGCAGCGCGCAGGAGCAATACCGCGTCCCCAAGGAGCTCCGCGAGTTCGTCGTCACGCCCGAGAATGCCAGCTGGGCGACCAAGGCTCAGGGCACGATGGACGCCGGGTCGGGCGTGAACACCATCGGCAGCTGCTCCGCGGTCGGCGCAGGCGGCGCCACTGGCTGCTTCGGCCAGCGGGTGCGGGAATCACGTCTGGAAAACAAGACGCGGGCTGCGGAAGTCCCGGTCCTCCCATAAGAAATTCGAGAAACAGTTCTTCTACTCACCCCTCCCTGAAAGGGGGGGGCAGGGGGTGGGTCGGGTTCCGCAAGCGGCTCAGTTAGTGGCACCAGCAGGCCGACCCACCCCCAACCCCTCCCTTCCAGGGAGGGGAGCACGGTTTGATCCCGGCGACCCCGCCAGCACGCGCCACCCAGAAATTGCCCCTTGGCTTCCGCGCTGCGCACCCCGTACCGTCCCCATGGGACATACAAGGGGGCACGAATGGCACTAACACTCGGACAACGAAAAACCCGTCTGCGACCGATCGCTGCCGACGGTTACGAAAAGCTTCTCGCCTACGCCGCAATCCTCCTCCTCGCCGCCGTCGTGACCGCGCTGATCCGCGGCCGCCCGCACTGGCCGGAGGTCCCGACGATCGTCTGGTTCCACCTCGCCACCATCCTCGTCGCGCTCGCGCTGACCCCCATCATGCTCCTGCGCAAACGCGGCGACCGTCCGCACCGCGCCCTCGGCACGATCTGGGTCGTCGCGATGTTCGCCACCGCGCTCGCCTCGTTCGGCATCCGGACCAGTACCGGCGGCTTCGGTATCATCCACCTCCTGTCGATCTTTACGCTCGTCCAGGTCCCGATCATCTGGTGGTCGGCCCGCGCGCACGACCTTGCACGGCACCGCACCAGCGTGCGCGGGATGGTCACCGGCGCGCTGCTCATCGCGGGCGTATTCACCTTCCCGTTCGGGCGCATGCTCGGGACATGGCTGTTCGCCTGACACCCGTGCGCGCTGTTCCCGACGTAACTGTCCTACAGGCAGAGGGGGTGGCATGATGCGCGAATGACGTCGGCAACCATCCGAAGCGCGTTCGCTAAAACCGCCCCCTACGGTGCGCCGGGTGCCGACGAAAATGCTGCACCAGCGTCTGCACTTTCTGCACTTCGGTTGAGCGCGCTCCTTGCGCGGTGCCGGACTCGCGTTGTTTATCAGCGAGTTAAGCCAATTTTGAGCGATGTCGCGGTTTTCGATCGTGAGAGCCCATCGCAAGGAGCAACGGCATGACCGAATCGCTGAGCATCGCCTTCCTGCTATTTCCGAACGTGACCCAGCTCGACCTGACCGGCCCCGCGCAGGTCCTCTCGCGGCTCGGCAACGCCCGGCTCGATCTCGTCTGGAAGACGCTCGATCCGGTGCCGACCGACGCCGGCTTCTCGATCCTGCCGACCGCGACCTTCAATGATGTCCCGCGCGCCGACATCCTGTGTGTCCCAGGCGGGTTCGGAATCAACGACGTGATCGCCGACGACGAAGCGATGGCGTGGGTCCAGGCGGTCGGGGCGGAGGCGACCTGGGTGACGAGCGTCTGCACCGGATCGCTGATCCTCGGCGCGGCCGGTTTGCTCGAAGGGTATCGCGCCGGATGCCATTGGGCGCAGCGCGAGATGCTGCCACTGTTCGGCGCGATCCCTGTCGATGCGCGCACCGTGGTCGACCGCAACCGCGTGACCGGCGGCGGCGTCACCGCGGGGATCGACTTCGCACTGAGGCTGACGGCGATGATCCGCGGCGAGGCGCATGCCAAGGCGGTCCAGCTGAGCCTCGAATATGATCCAGCGCCGCCGTTCGACAGCGGCTCGCCCGCAAAGGCCGAAGCCGATATCCTCGAGGCGGTGAAGCGGCGAACCGCGCAGCTTGTGCCAACGCGCGACGCCGATCTGCGCGCGCTGGCGAAACGCCGCGGTTACCCCCGAGAGACTTAAGGGTGACGATTCAACCCGCGCACCCGGTGCCAGATGTAGAAGCCGGCGAGCGCGATCAGGGCGACGCCGATCAGCAGGTCGGCGCTGTGGAACGCTGCCTTCACGCGCGGATCGCTGTCCCACTTGTCGCCGAGCTTCATGCCGACCCAGGCAAGCCCGAAGCACCACGGCCATGACCCGACGAAGGTGTAGACGTGGAACGGCACCAGCTTCATCCGCGCGACGCCGGCAGGGAAGGCGATGAACGAGCGGATGACGGGGAGCAGGCGACCGATCAGCACCGCGATTGAGCCCCATCGGGCGAAGAACCGGTCGGCGGCATCGAGCTCACCCGGACCGATCAGCAGGTATTTGCCCCAGCGCTCGGCCATCGGCCGCCCGCCACGCTTGCCGATCTCGTACGCAACGATCGAGCCGAGGTTGCACCCGATCGCGCCTGCGGTTGCGGCGAGATACAGGTCGAATCGCCCGGTCGAGACGAGGTAGCCGGCGAACGGCATGATGATTTCGGACGGCAGCGGGATGCACGCGCTCTCGATCGCCATGAGCAGCGCGATGCCGACATAGCCACCCGAAGAGATGACGCCGATCGTGAAGGTGGCCAGCACGGCCAGGATCTTTTCGAACATGGCTCGGTCGATTGCGCGAACCTGGCGCGGAAGGGAAGAGCCAATCGGAACCGCCGGCCGTGTCGTGCGCTGTTTGCGGCATGACAGATCTTACACTCAACGACGGCCGCACGATGCCCCAGCTTGGCATGGGCACGTGGCAGATCCCCGACAGCCAGGCCGCGGCAATCGTCCGCGCCGGGCTCGATATCGGCTTCCGGCTGGTCGACACCGCCGCGATCTACGAGAACGAGCGTGGCGTCGGCGACGGCTACAAGGGCTCGGACGCGTTCCTGACGACCAAGCTCTGGAACGACCGGCAGGGTGACGCCGAAGCGGCGATGGACGAGAGCCTTGCTCTGCTCGGTGTCGAATCGGTCGACCTGTACCTGATGCATTGGCCGGTGCCAAAGCAGGACAAGTATGTAGAAGCCTGGAAGGCGATGATCGCGCTGCGCGATGCCGGGAAGGCCATGTCGATCGGCGTCTCGAACTTTCTCCCCGAGCATATCGATGCGATCGTCGCTGCGACCGGCGTGCTGCCGGCGGTCAACCAGATCGAACTCCACCCGAATTTCCAGCAGCGCGAACAGCGCGCGTATCATGAAGCGCATGGCATCGTGTCGCAGAGCTGGAGCCCGTTGGGTCAGGGCAAGACGCTGTTGCAGGACGGCGCGATCGTGCGGATAGCGGACAAGCATGGTCGAAGTGCGGCGCAGGTCATCCTCGCGTGGCATTTGGCGAATGGCTTCTCGGTAATCCCGAAGGCTTCGGATGCCGAGCATCTCGCGGACAATTTCGCGTCGCTGGATCTGACGCTGGATGACGAGGACATGGCTGCGATCGAAGCGCTCGACGATCCTGCGGGCCGGCTGGGACCAGAACCGAACGCGATGTGATCCTCCCCGGTACGGGGAGGGGGACCAGCGTAGCTGGTGGAGGGGGGACAACCCAGAGCGTATCGTGCATGGAGAACCCCCTCCACCCCGCCGCTGCACGTCGCGGTCCCCCTCCCCGTGCCGGAGAGGATTAGTTGATCCGACCGCCTACCGTCCGCAGATCGTCTACGAACCGCGCATATTCTTCTGCCGCCTGAGCGGGGTCCGGTAATCGCAGCAGATAGCTCGGATGCACCGTGATCCAGGCCTCCCCACCATCGGGTAGCTGCAATGCCCGGCCACGCTCGCGCCCGATCGTCATTACCTTGCCGAACAGCGACCGCGCCGCCGTCGCGCCGAGCGCCACCGTTACCTTAGGCTTAATCAGCATTTGTTCTTGTTCGATCCACCAGCGGCAGGCGTCGATCTCGCCGGCGCCGGGCTTGGCGTGGATGCGTCGTTTGCCGCGTTGTTCGAATTTGAAGTGTTTTACTGCGTTGGTGACGTAGGCGCGCGAGCGGTCGACTCCCGCCTCTGCCATCGCCTTGTCGAACATCTGGCCGGCGGGGCCGACGAATGGGCGTCCGGCGATATCCTCCTGGTCGCCAGGTTGCTCGCCAACGAACATCAGTGGGGCGTCGACTGGGCCTTCGCCGAACACGGTTTGCGTCGCTGGCTTGTAGAGCGGGCAGCGGGTGCAGCCGGCGGCCTCGTCGCGTAGCGCTTCCCATGCGATCAGGCTGTTGCCGCCGACCGTGTCGCGCGCTTTCGCAATCATTCCGCTCTCCCGTGCCTGTGCCGCTGCCAGCAGGCCCGGCACCAGCGCGGTTTCGGGCATGTTCTTCCAGTATTTTTTCGGCATCTCCTTCAGCATCGCGCCGATCTTGACGCGCGCCGGGTTGAAGATGCTGGCGTAATAGGTCTTCCAGACTTCCTCGGTCGGGTCGCCGTCGGGGGCATCCGACTTGCTCGCGCCGGGGCCTTCGCTGAGCGCCTTGCCGTCCCAGTGGATCGAGACTTCGGGCGTCAGGATCGACCAGCGCATGCTGGCGAAGCGGTTGACGAAGAACGCAGCGTTGGCGCGGACGATGTGGTGGTCGGGTTCGAACCACGCGACGAAGCGCGTTCCGCCGTCTTCCTCGACTTCGCGGAAACGGAGGAAGGCGCGCATCTTGTGGATGTCGCGGCGGACGTCCTTGGCGATCCGGTCGAGCCTGCGGACGAGTGGGTCGGCGCGGTCTTCAATCAGTTTGGGTTCGCGGCGGAGGCGGAAAAGCAGCGTGTAGAGCAGGGCGAACCGTTCTGGGTCGCTGCCGAGGATGGCGCTGCGGGCCAGGTCAATGAAGGCGCGTGGGACGGAGAATGCGCCTGGGGGTGGGGCGGGGGCCGGATCGGCTACGGTTGCAAACAGGTCGACCGGTTCGTCGCCGACTTGCCAGACGACGTCGTCGGGGGGAACATCCTCGGCAATCAGGCCACGCGCGGCGTCGCGCCAGCCGTCGAAGTCGTCGGGTTCGGACAGGGTTACGACGCGCATAATCCTCCCCGTGCCGGGGAGGAATGCAACGGCGTCACGCGAACATTTCCATTTGCTTGGGTTTCGGGGCGACGATGGGGCGGAGTTCGGCTCTGTCTGCCAGAACCACCGGGCGCCAATCCTCGGCGATGATGAAGGGGCGGAGCTTGGCGACTGACACGGTCAAGCGGGCGATGTCGGCGAGGTGCAGGCGGCGCCAGCGGCGGCTGGTGAGGATACCGTTGACGGCTTTCACGCCCAGTCCGGGGACGCGAAGGAGCATTTCGCGTGGGGCGCGGTTGACGTCTACCGGGAAAGAGCCGCGAAATTTGAGCGCCCAAGCGAGCTTGGGGTCGATGTCGAGCGGCAGCATGCCAGTCGCGTCGTCGGCGGCGGCGACCACTTCGTGAGGCTGGAATCCGTAGAAGCGCATCAACCAGTCGGACTGGTACAGACGGTGCTCGCGCATCAAGGGCGGGCGTTGCAGCGGCAGGACGGCGCTCGCATCAGGGATGGGGCTGAACGCGGAATAATAGACGCGGCGCAGGCCGAAGCGGTCGTACAGGGTCGACGCCTTCCGGACGATGTCGCCGTCGGTCGCGGCGTCTGCACCGACGATCATCTGGGTCGACTGGCCGGCGGGGGCAAACTTCGGCGCGGACTTGTACTTGGCCTTGGCGTCCTTGCCGTCGATGATCGAAGCCTTCACCTCCGCCATCGCGGTCTCGATGCGGACGCCGTCCTTTTCCGGGGCGAGACGCTTCAGGCCGTTTGCCGTCGGGAGTTCGACGTTGATCGAGACGCGGTCCGCGTACAGCCCGGCCTGGTGGACGAGTTCGGGATCGGCGTCGGGGATCGTCTTGAGGTGGATGTAGCCGCGGAAATGATGGTCCTCGCGCAACGACCGCGCGACCTCGACCATCTGCTCCATCGTGTAGTTCGACGACGCGATGATGCCCGACGAGAGGAACAGGCCTTCGATGTAGTTGCGCTTGTAGAAGGCGATGGTGAGATCGACGACTTCCTTCGCCGTGAAGCGGGCGCGGCGAACGTTCGAGCTCTTGCGGTTGATGCAGTAATGGCAGTCGAAGATGCAGCTGTTGGTCAGCAGGATCTTGAGCAGCGAGATGCAGCGGCCGTCGGGCGCATAGGCGTGGCAGATGCCCATGCCTTCAGTCGAGCCGAGCCCCTTGCCGTCCTTCGAATTGCGCTTGGTCGTGCCCGACGATGCGCACGATGCGTCGTATTTGGCTGCATCGGCGAGGATCTCGAGCTTTTCACGGGTGTCGAGTTGGGCCATTCGTTCGTCTTACGTTCCGCGAAAAGGGGTGTCGAGTGATGGAGATCAACTTGTTGCTATGTCGCTGATGCGGGGCGGTTCTCGGTCACGGGGGCAGAGTGAAGTATAGAAAGTACAGACGCTGGGAGCGTTTTTGCAGGTGCAATTTCGTGGGTAGGAAAGTCTCGCGATCTCGGCGTCGGAACGCTGTCAGGATCTGGGCGTGTAGGACAGCGATCAGTCAGTCGAACACGTAGCGGATCAGGTCGACCATGCCGCCGAGGCTTACGGGCAGGAGCAGCAACAGGAAGAGATAGACGAAGATCAGGCGGGTGAGCGCCTTCTCGTGACGATACACGGGCTTGCGCGGAGGCAGGTCCTCCTTGCGCGGCCAGATGCTGGATTCGTCGAGGAACATCGAAGGTCAACGTTGCGAACGGGGATTGTCTCCCTACGCCGTTGCAATGAGTCCGGTCGCGGCTTGCAGGTCGACAGAGACGAGCCGGCTGACACCGCGTTCGATCATCGTTACGCCGAACAGGCGGTGCATGCGGCTCATCGTGACGGCGTTGTGCGTGACGACGAGGTAGCGCGTGTCGGTGTCGCGCGACATGCGGTCGAGCAGATCGCAGAAGCGCTCGATATTGGCGTCGTCGAGCGGGGCGTCGACCTCGTCGAGGACGCAGATCGGCGCAGGATTGGTGAGAAACAGGCCGAAGATCAGCGCGACCGCGGTCAGCGCTTGCTCGCCGCCGGATAGCAGCGTGAGCGACTGGAGGCGTTTGCCGGGCGGTTGCGCCATGATCTCGAGACCGGCTTCGAGCGGATCATCGGAATCGATCAGTTCGAGGTGCGCGGCGCCGCCGTCGAAGAGCGTGGTGAAGAGGCGCTGGAAATGGCCGTTGACCGCTTCGAATGCGGCGAGCAGGCGTTGGCGGCCTTCGCGGTTGAGCGTGCCGATCGAGCCGCGCAGCCGGTTGACGGCCTGCCCGAGTTCGTCGCGCTCGACCGCGTTGCCGCGTGCGGACTCTTCGAGTTCGGCGAGTTCGGTTTCGGCGACGAGGTTGACCGGGCCGATCCGCTCGCGGTCGGTGGTGAGGCGGTCGTGCGTGGCGGACTCGTCGGCTGGCGCGCGGACGTCGGCGACCGCGAAGCCGAGACGTTCGGGGAGCACCGGGGCGGGGCATTGGAAGCGCTCGCCCGAAAGGCGGCCGAGATCGAGGCGGCGCGCTTCGTGGTTTTCGACGCGCGCGATCGCGCCGGCGCGGGCTTCGCGCGCGACGGCGAGCGCTTCGGTGGCGGCGCGGTGGGCGTCGTCGGCGGTGCGGGCGGTGGTCTCCGCAGTGCGTTCGGTGGCGAGGAGCGCGTCGGCGGTTGTGCGCGCGTCTTGGTGTTCGGCGTCGAGCGTCTCGATTTCAGCGTCGAGGGCGGCGGGGCGAGCGGCGATCGCGGCTAGGTCGGTGCCGAGCGTGGTTTCGCGCGTGTCCATGGCGGCGATGCGCTTGGCGGCTTCACCGGCGCGCGCGCGCCAGCTTCGGGTGTCGGCCTGGGCGGCGGACAGGCGTTCGCGGTGGGTGGCGATGCTGCGGTCGAGCGTGGTGCGATCGGCGCGGGCCTGCGCGACGGCGGCGCGGGCACGTTCAGCGTCGTACTGGAGCGCGGCGACCTGACGCGCGTTGGCGGTGCCGTCGGGGACGGCGGCCATCGCGGCTTCGGCGCGGGTGCGGTCGGCGTGCGCGTCGGCGACGTCGTCGGCGATGCGGTGCGCGCGGACGTCGAGGTCTGCGCGCTGGGTGACGAGGCGTTCGAGCGCGGCGGCGGCGCGGTCTTCCTGACGGAGGACGTCGCGCGCGGCGGTTTCGGCGCGTTGCAGGGCGGCGCGGGCGGTCTGTGACTGGCCTCTAGCCTGGGCGATCCGCTCGTCGATTGCGGCGCGGGTTCGTTCGGCGTCGTCCAGCGCTTTGGCCGCGGCGGGGCGGGCGGCCTGGAGCGCGGCGAGGCGGTTGCGGCGGACGAGGCGTTCGGCGGCGGCCGCGCCGGTGCCGGTCGCGGTGAAGCCGTCCCAGCGGCGGAGGTGGCCGTCTCGGGTGACGATGCGCTGACCGGCGGCGAGGTGTTGCTGGCCGTCGGTGTCGACGACGAAGACCTGCGCGAGTCTGCGGGCGAGGGCGGGGGGCGCGTCGACATGCTCTGCCAGCGGTTCGGCGTCGGCGGGCGGGCCGGGGTCGTCTTCACGGGGCTTGGCGCCTGCCCATGCGTCTAGGTTGGTGTCTAGATCGTCGCCGAGCGCGGCGGCGAGCGCGCGTTCGTAGCCCGTGCTGGCCGAGACATGGTCGAGCAGCCGATCGCGGCCGCTGCGCTGCGTTGCCTTGGTGAGTGCGGTCACTTCGCTGTCGATCGCGGCGAGGTCTGCGCGGGCGCTGGCACGGGTGGTTTCGGCGGCGTCCCGCGCGCTGGTCGCGGCGGCTTCGTCGGTGTCTGCCTGGGTGATGGCCTGACGAGCGGACTCTGCGGCGGCGGTCGCGGTACGTCGGGCTTCGGCGGCGGTTTCGCGCTCTGCGGCTAGCGGCGCGGGGTCGCCGAGGGCGCGGAGGGCGGCGGCGATCTGCGCAGCGTCACGATCGGCGCGGTCGGCGCGGGTGCGGGCGGCGGCGAGGGCTGCGCTGGCGACGCGGACTTCGGCGGCGTCGCGGGCTTGCGTGGCGAGCGCCTGGGCCAGCGCGACCTCGGCGTCACGGGCGCTGCGTTCGGTTTCGGCGAGTGCGGCGTCGAGATCGGGGATCGCGGCGGTGGCATCGGCGATCGCGGTGTCGAGCGTCTTGGCCTCGTCGGCGAGGCGGGCGAGCGCGGCGGCGGCGTCGCTGGCGAGCGATCCTTCGCGGGCGCGGTCGTCGGCGATGCGGGCGCGGGCGTCGGTGAGGTCGGCGATCCTGCGTTCGACGCTGGCCTTCTCGGTTTTGAGCGCGGCGAGGCGGTGGGCGAGATCGCCGACCAGGTCGCGCGCGGCGAGCGCTGCGGTGCGGGCGGTGGAGACGGCTTCGATCGCGCTATGCTGGTTGGCGGCAGCTGCGCGTTCGGCTTCGGTGGTGGCGTGGACGCGGGTTTCGGCGGCGGCGGCTTCGGCTTTGGCAGCGTCGGCTGCGGTGGCGGCTTCGCGCCATCGGGCGAACACTGTGCGCGCTTCGGCGACGCGGATCTGCGCGGAGATGAGGCGGTAGCGTTCGGCGGCGCGGGCCTGGCGTTTCAGTGTGGCGGCGCGGGAGTCCTGGTCGGCAATGATCTCGTCGAGCTTGGCAAGATTGGCTTCGGTGGCGCGAAGTTTCCCCTCGGCGTCTTTCCGCCGGACGTGGAGGCCAGCGATTCCGGCGGCTTCCTCGAGCATCGCGCGGCGGTCGGCAGGCTTGGCGGCGATGACCGCGCCGATCTTGCCCTGGCTGACGAGCGCGGGCGAGTGCGCGCCGGTGGCGGCGTCGGCGAAGAGCAGGCCGACGTCCTTTGCGCGGACGTCGCGGCCGTCGATCCGGTAGGCGGAGCCGGCGCCGCGTTCGATCCGGCGGACGATCTCGCGCTCGTCACCTGCTATTTCCGCGAGGATCGAGACTTCGGCGAAATCGCGCGGGGGGCGGGTGGCGGTGCCGGCGAAGATGACGTCTTCCATGCCGGCGCCGCGCAGGGATTTCGCGCTCGCCTCGCCCATCGTCCAGCGGAGGGCTTCGAGGAGGTTGGATTTACCGCAGCCGTTCGGGCCGACGACGCCGGTGAGGCCGGGTTCGATGCGGAGATCGGCGGGGTCGACGAAGCTCTTGAAACCGGTGATGCGGAGGCGCTTGATCTGCATTCTTGGCGCCCCCCGACGGTTGTGATTTTACGCCGAACCGTAAAGCTTGGGTCCCCGCGAAGGCGGGGACCCAGACTGGGCTCCCGCCTTCGCGGGAGAACAAGGGGGCGGGCTGCCCGTGGGCACGCTTACCGCCCTTGCCACCACCCCGGCGAAGGCCGGGGCCCAATTGGAGAGGTCGCGGTAACGAAGCGCTGATCTCCGTTAGCAACGTCCCCCAATTGGGCCCCGGCCTTCGCCGGGGTGGTAGTTACTGGTGGGGGTAGCTTACGCCCCAGCCGCCTTCAACGCCTTCTCCATCTGGTCCCAGCTCACGACCTGGTCGAGCTTCTTGTCGTTGATCAGGAACGTCGGCGTGCCCGTGACCGTCCCGGCCTGCATCGCGTTCTCGGTCGGCTTGGCCATCACTTCGAGCTGCTTCTGATCCGCGAGGCATGCGCGCGCCTTCGCTTCCGGGATCCCGCGCTGCTTGACGAAATCGATCGCGCCCATCTGTTCGGCGAGCTTGGTCGCGACGACCGTCGGCGGCTGGTTGGCGAGTGCCTTTTGCTGGTCGGGGGTCATCGCCTGGAGCTTGTCGAGGAAGGCGATCTGGTTGCCGTACATCTGCTCGAGGATCGGGAAGAACGGCGCGACGCCGCCGCACTGGCCGAGCAAAGTCAGCGCGACGTCGGGCGCGCCGTGGACGAGGAAGTCGCGGAATTCGAAGCTCACCTTCCCGGTCGAGACGTATTTCTCGGTCAGCGGCTTGTACGCCTCACGGCCGAACGCGCCGCAGGTCGGGCACGAGCGCGCGCCGTATTCGACGAGCTTGATCGGCGCGTTCGGGTTGCCCATCAGGTAACCCTCGGGGGTCTTCACGACCGTCTCGGTCCAGTTCTGGCCGGCGGGGGCTGCGGCGGCGGCAACCGGCGCGGCGGCGGGCTGGTCGACGTTACCGGTCGAATCGTTCTTCGAGCAGGCGGCGAGCGCGAGCGGCAGGACGGCGAGCGTGGTCAGGAACTTCATCGGGTTACTCCAGTGGATCACGTGAATTAACGGGCGCCTGCCTTGCGGAGCGCGGGTTCGAGCTGTTCCCAGCCGACATGCGGGACGAGTCTGCCGTTGAGGTAGAAGGTCGGCGTCGAGTCGATCTCCTTCGGCGCGTCGGCGGTCAGTTTGACGATGCGGTCGATCTCGGGCTGGTTGGCGAAGCATGCGTTGATCGCCGCGTCCGAGAGCCCGCGCGCCTTTACGAACGCGGTCAGGCCGGAGCCGTCGGCGTTGGCACGGATCTGTGCCGCCGCCGGGTACATATTGAGGCGGGCGGCGTTACCCTGCTGGTATTCGATGCCGCGCTCGAGCCATTGCGGTTGCGCGGCGAAGATCGCGGACGAGGTGGCCGAGAAGCCTTTCGGGCCGGTGCAGCGGGCAAGGATCGCTGCTGCAAGGTCGAGCCGGTCGCGGATGAAGCTGCGGACTTCGAGGCTGGTCGAGCCGGATGCGATCATCTGGCGCTTCAATACCGGTTCGGACTTTACCGAGAAGTCGGCGCAGTGCGAGCAGGTGTAGCTCGCATACTCCACCAGCTTCACGCGCGCGGCGGGGTTGCCGATCAGGTACGCGCCCGACGGAAGAATGCGCGCGGTTTGTGACCAGTCGCGCTTGGGCGCGGCACCGGTCAGCAGGAAGAGGGCTAAGACGGCAAGGAGGACGCGCATCAGGTGATCCTGGGAAGGCCGTGCGTCGAGGCGACGCCGGCGGCGAGGGATTCGAGGACGGCGCGCAGTTCCGGATCGGCGATGCCCTTCAGGCTGATACCGAGATCGACGGGGACCGGGCGGATCGAAGGCGGCGCCTTGCGGGGGACGGGGGCGGCGACTTCGCCCTGGCGGATCGCGACCTTCACGATGGCTGCGTACCCGAAGAAACGGTTCACGCGCTCGATGATCTCGGGCGCGATGTGCTGCATCATCGGGGCGTGCGCGCCGCGGACGGTGAGGGTCAGGACGCCGTCCTGCTTCTTGCCGACCGGGAAGCGGATCGATTCGGGAATGCTCGCGCCCGCCAGTTTCGCGCCGACGATCTCGGGCCAGCGGCTGACGATCGACGACTGGACGAAGCCGAATCGCCGGAATGCCGCGCCGCCGATCGCGGGCAACAGCTCGGCGACCGCGCGCGATCGGTTCTCGCGCGGGGCGTCGGGATCGGTCCTGCCTTTAATGCGCTTCGTCGCCGGCTTGGGCGTCGCAGATTTAGGCACGGAAACGGGCGGCTTGCTCATCCGCAATCCCATGCCATAGGCGACGCGTGAACGCCAAGCGCTCTTCGGTCTCCGGGGCCCTGCTCGACTGGTATGACGCGCATCGTCGCGACCTGCCGTGGCGCGCGAAGCCGGGAGAGGCGGTCGATCCGTACCGGGTGTGGCTGTCCGAGGTGATGTTGCAGCAGACGACGGTGGCCGCGGTGACGCCGCGGTTCCTCGCGTGGACCGCGCGGTGGCCGGATTTCGCGAGCTTGGCGGCGGCGGACGATGCCGATGTGATGGCGGCCTGGGCGGGGCTTGGCTATTATGCTCGGGCGCGCAATCTGGTGAAGGCGGCGAAGGCCGTGGTCGCCGAGCATGGCGGCGTGTTTCCGGGGACCGAGGTGGAGCTGCGCGCGCTGCCGGGGCTCGGCGCTTATACGGCCGCGGCGGTGGCGGCGATCGCGTTTGGCGAGCGGGCGGTGGTGGTCGACGCGAATGTCGAGCGAGTGGTTGCGCGGCTGTTTGCGATTCAGACGTCCTTGCCGGCGGCGCGGCCTGCGATTCGGGTCGCGGCGGACTCGATCACGCCGGATGCTCGGGCGGGCGATTTCGCACAGGCGATGATGGATCTGGGGTCGGGGATCTGTACGACGCGCGCGCCGAAATGTTTGCTGTGTCCGATCCGCGCGTTTTGCGAGGGTTTCGCTCAGGGCGCGCCGGAGCGGTTGCCGGTGAAGGCGAAGAAGGCGGCCAAGCCTCAGCGGTACGGGACGATCTTCTGGCTGGAGCGCGACGGGCAGGTGTTGCTGGTGCGGCGGCCGGACAAGGGTCTGCTGGGCGGGATGCGCGCGTTTCCGACCGGGCCTTGGGGCGCGGCTTCACCCGGTTTCGAGGACGCGCCGGCGCAGGCGGACTGGCGGATGCTGGACGAGAACGTGGCGCACGGATTTACCCATTTCGATCTGCAACTGACGCTTGCGGTGGCGACGGTCGAGGCGCATCAACCGCGCGTTCCAACGGCAAGCGAATGGTGGCCGATCGACGAGCTGGATACCGCCGGGCTTCCGACCGTTTTCGCCAAAGCCGGCAAAGCCATACGGAGAGCTGCATGAAACTGGTGCACTGGATTTCGACGGGCGGCCTCGCCGCATTGGCTGCCGCCACGGCCTATGCCCAGCAGGCGCAGCCGCGTCCGCAGGTGAGCCCGCAGGCTCGGCCAACGCCCCGGATGACGATTCCGGTCAACGCGCTGCTGCCCGCGACTACCGCGTTGTTCGATGGCTATGTCGCGCAGAACAAGATGCCGGGAGTCGTCGGCGCATTCGGTGTGGGCGAAGGCCCGACCTTGTTTCCCTCTGCCGGAAAGATCAGCGACGATCCGAACGCACCCGCCGCCGGCCCCGATTCGCTGTGGCGCGTCTATTCGATGTCCAAGCCGATCACGGGCATGTCGGCGATGATGCTGGTCGAGGACGGCAAGCTCAACCTCGACGACCCGGTCAGCAAATATATACCGGCGTTCAAGGACATGAAGGTCGCGACCAGCCCCGATACGTCGCTCGCCACGCGCCCGGCGACGCGGCCGATCACGATCCGCAACCTGCTGACGCATACCGCCGGGCTCGGCTACACGATCGTCACCAAGGGGCCGCTGCTCAAGGAATATGAGCGGCTCGGGATCCTGCCGCTGTCGGTCAGCGCGGCGATGGAAGAGAAGATGCGGCCCGTCCGGCCGAAATCGCTCGAGGAGTTCGCGAACCGCGTCGCGACGCTGCCGCTGATCGCGGACCCCGGCACCAAGTGGAGCTATTCGATCGGGCTCGACGTGATGGGCCGCGTGATCGAGGTCGCGTCGGGCATGAGCTTCGAACGGTTCGTGCAGACGCGACTGTTCGATCCGCTGAAGATGAAGTCCAGCTTCTGGCAGGTGCCGCAGCGCGAGGTCGGGCGGCTCGCGACCAACTACGCGTTCATCGGCGATACGCGGACGCCGCTCGATCCGGCGGCGACGTCGGTGTTCCTGCAGAAGCCGAGCTTCCCGTATGGTGGCGCTGGCCTGGTGATGTCGGCGCGTGACTACGACCGGTTCCTGCACATGATCCAGGACGGCGGCGCGCTCGACGGCGTGCGCGTGATGAAGCCCGAGACGATCGCGCTGGCGACGTCGAATCTGTTGCCGGCGGGCGTCGTGTTCGGCGGAGTTGGTGGCGGTACCGGGGGGACGCAGGGGAGCAACATGGGCTTTGGCGCGGGCGGTTCCGTGGTGCTGACCACGACGCCGAACGGTCCGGGCAAGGGCACCTATGCCTGGGGCGGCGCGGCGGGGACGATAGCCTGGGTCGATCCGTCGAAGCATTCGCGCGGCAACGTGATGGTCAATTACTTCCCGGCGGACCGGATACCGCTCCGCCAGCAGGTGGTCGCGGCGCTGCTCCAGGATGCGGCGAGGTTGCGCCGATGAGCGTGATGGACGCACCTGGGTTCACCGGTGGGACGCTCGACCGGTCCGATGCTTTGCGGCACGATCCCGAAGGGCTGGCGGCGGCGCAGCGCGATTGGCGGGCGCGGTTGCTGGTGCTCGACGGGCTGCTGCCGGGCACGACCGACGACGGACACCTGGCCTGGACGTCGATGGCGGACATGCCCGACGATGCCGAGCCTATCCTGCTTGGGCTCGACGAGAGCGGGCGGCCGCATTTCGCGGCGCTGCTGGCGGGCATGCGCGTCGACAATGCGCCGGCGATGCGGTCGCCTGCGCTGATGGCGGTGCTCGCCGCGCTCGCGCCGGGTGAGGCGGCGACGTACGCTGGCGCGCGCAGTGTCATCGACTGGCATGTCCGGCACGGCTTCTGCGCGAAGTGCGGTTCGCCGACCGAGATGTTCCGGGCGGGGTGGGCGCGGAAGTGCCCGAACTGCGGGACCGAGCATTTCCCGCGCGTCGATCCGGTCGTCATCATGATCGCCGAGCATGACGGGCGTGCGCTGCTCGGGCGCGGCAAGGGGTGGCCGGCGGGGCGGTATTCCGCGCTGGCCGGTTTCGTCGAGCCGGCCGAGTCGATCGAGGAAGCGGTCGCGCGTGAGATCCTTGAGGAGTCGGGTGTGCGGGTCGGCAAGGTGCGGTATGTTGCGAGCCAGCCCTGGCCGTTTCCGTCTTCGCTGATGATGGCATGCGTCGCGGAGGCAGAGGACGATGCGATCACGCTCGATGTGAACGAGCTCGAGGATGCGATGTGGGTGCCGCGCGAGATGGTGCGCGCGGTGTTGCGCGGGGAGGAGGGGCCGTTCGTGGCGCCGCCGCCTTATGCGATTGCGTATACGCTGCTGAAGGAATGGGCGGGGGAGTAGGGCCGGCCGCTTCTAACGCCACATGTCCCCCTCCCTGGAAGGTAGGGGGTGGGTTGGCCGGTTTTAGCAACGACGTGCGCACATGCGGAAACCGACCCACCCCCGTCCCCTCCCTTTCAGGGAGGGGGGAATCCGCTGGCTTAAGCGGCGATCTTCAGCTCCTGCATCACGTCGGCCGTGATCGACAAACTCCGCTTGCGGGCCTCGTGGTCGTAGATCGCGCTGGTCACCATGACCTCGTCGACGCCGGTCCGCTCGACGAACGCCGCGATGCCGCGCGCGACCTTGGCCGGGCTGCCGACCGCCGAGCATTGCAGGACGTGGTCGAGGATCTGGTTGCCCTGCGCGCCGAGCGACTCGCGGTAGCCGGCGAGGGGTGGCTTCATCTGGCCGGGGTTGCCGGTGCGCAACGCCACGAACGACTGCTGCTGCGATGTGGCGAGCAGTTCGGCTTCCGCGTCGGTCTCGGCTGCGAACACGTTGAAGCCGGCCATGACGTGCGGCTTGGCAAGCCGCGCCGAGGGGCGGAAGTCGCGGCGGTAGATTGCCAGTGCGGCATCCAGCGCATCGGGCGCGAAGTGCGAGGCGAACGCGTAGGGCAGGCCCAGCGCCGCCGCCAGCTGTGCGCCGAACGTGCTGGAGCCGAGGATCCACATCTCGACGTCCGCGCCGGCGCCCGGGGTCGCGACGATGCCGGTCTGGCCGTCGTTGGCGAAGTAGCTCTGGAGCTCCATCACGTCCTGCGGGAAGGCGTTGGCGTCGGTCTCGAGCGTGCGGCGCATCGCCCGCGCGACGCGCTGGTCCGAACCCGGCGCGCGGCCGAGGCCAAGATCGATACGGCCGGGGAACAGCGCGTCGAGCGTGCCGAACTGCTCGGCGATCGTCAGCGGCGCGTGGTTGGGAAGCATGATGCCACCCGAGCCTACGCGGATGGTCTTCGTGGCGGCGGCGATGTGCGCGATCACGACGGCGGTCGCGGCCGACGCGATGCCCGTCATGCCGTGATGTTCGGCGACCCAGTAGCGCTGGAACCCGACGCTCTCGGCGTGCCGCGCGAGGTCGGCCGCGTTGGCGAGCGATTGGGAGACGGTGCCGCCTTCGATGACGGGAACCAGATCGAGCAGGGAATAGCGTGTCATGCGGCAGAGATAGGTACCGAGCGGTAGCTTATCCAGCCCCGCCGGTCTCTCACGTTCGTCATCCTGACGTTCGTCAGGATGACGGATTGGGGGGCGGGGGGATCAGAACCCCAGGCTGTAGCGCATCGCCATGCCATAGTCGTTCGGGAGCGCGGCGAAGTTGCCGGGGTCGCGGCGGAAGAACAGGTTGGTGTCGAGGCCGCCGCCGAACGCGGGGACGCCGTAGCGCATCTCGACATCGAGTTCGCGGCCTTGCGGGGCGAGGTTGAGGCGTTGCGTGGTCCAGTCGGTGACGGTGTTGCTGGCGTAGTCGAAATAGGTCGGGAGCCCGAGGTCGATCCCGCCGCGCGCCACACGCAACGGTTGTGCGACGCGGAGACCGAGCGTGTCGTGGCCGAACACGCCGTCCTTGCCGATGTCGGCCGCGAAGGCGTTGGTGCGGACGAGGCCGTCGCCGCTGAGACCGCCGCGCACCGCTGCGCGGGTCCAGCCCTGGCGCATCGATCCGCCGATGCTCCAGCCGCTACCCGCATCGAACCGCGCCTTGGTATCGACGAACCACGTTGCCGCGCGGGTCGCGCCGAGCGCCGCGTCGAATCGCGCGCCGAGGACGGTATCCCGCTCGTCCATGCGCGTCGCGGCCACCATCGTCGACAGCGCGCCGAAGCGGCGGTCGACGGTCAACGAGGCGCGGTTGTAGCCCGAGCGTTGCCAGCGGTCGCGCAGGCGGAGGTCGCCGTCGCGCTGCGTCAGGACGTCGCCATTCTCGATTCCGGCGGTGAAGCCGAACCCGCCGACGCTCTGCCGCATCGCGCTCGAGGCTTTCGTGTTGCTATCGAAGCCAAGGCCGCCGGTGTTGGCGATCAGGAAGGCGGGTTCGGACTGGCCGGAGAGCTGTGCGCTAAGCGCGCCCGAGCCTTGTGCGAAGGCGAACCCGAACGACAGCGTGCTGCCGAGTTTCTGCGTCACCATCCCGGCGATCGCGCGCGCGCTGGTCGCGTCGGCGGTGGAGAGCGAGGTGCGATCGAGCGCGATGTCGCCGTTGGCCCGTGGCGCGAGCGTCATCGAGACGGTCATGCCGCCTTGCGCCAGTGCGACGGTGCGGAATCGCGATTGGAGCGCGCCGCCCAGTGAGCGGTCGGGGCTGCGACGCGCGATCGTCTTGGCGAGGTCGATTGCGAACGCGCGGCTGTAGCCGTCGAGGATCACCGCGCCGAGTTCGCCCTGCGCGGCGTCACCCATCGGCGCGGACAGGGTGGCGTTGCCGGTCGTCGAGACGACCGTCTTCGAGCCGGCGACCGACATCGCGCCGAGCGGCTGGAACGCGCGCGTCAGGTCGAGGACGCCGTTGCCGTAGACCGCATCGACGCCCGGCGCGCCGGCATCGCGTGCGCTCTTGAACAGGATGTCGACGATCTGCGCGCCGGTGAGGTTGGGGAAGGCCTGCGCCAGCAACGCGACCGCGCCGGAGATTTGTGGCGCGGCGAACGAGGTGCCCGACCAGATATAGGCGGTATCGGTCGCGTCGGGCGCGCGGACGCCTTCGCCGACCGCGGTCAGGAAATGTGCGGCGCCGCTGCCGGCCTTGTCGCTGAAGGTCGAGATACCGTCCGCGGATCCGACCGAACCGGCGATGATGACCTGATTGCGGCCCTGCACTTCGCCGGCGACATTGGTGAAGGGATCGGGATTGACCGAGCCGTCGTTGCCCGCCGCGATCACGACGACGAGCCCGGCGGCGGTCGCGCGGCCGATCGCATCCTTTAGGCTTTGCGGCATTTCGGAGCCGCCGAGCGAGATGTTGACGACCTTCGCGCCCGCCGTCCGGGCCGCGTCGAGCCCCTTGGTGATCGCATCGGTGCCGAACTTGCAGCCCGAATCCTTGTCGTCCTTGCTGGCAGTGGCGCAGGTGCCGGGGCGGTCGGCGCGCAGCACGATCAGCGTCGCGTCGAACGCCACACCGTGCGAGCCTGCGCCGTTCCGCCGGCCTGCGAGCGTGAAGGCGACCGCGGTGCCGTGGCCGCCTTCGTCGTCGATCGTGCTGTTGCCGGCAACGTCCTGCGACGCTGACGAGACGCGGGTGCCGAATTCCTGGCTTTGCAGGTCGATGCCGCTGTCGATGACGCCGACGTTGATGCCCTTGCCGGTGGCTCCGACGTTATACGCGGCGAGCGCGTTCATCGAGACCGCACCGACGGTCGCGCGGTATTCGGCGGTATCGTTGCCGGATGGAGTCGGCGTGGGAGCAGGCGTCGGGGCGGGTGTTGGTGTTGGCGTTGGCGTCGGAACTGGCGTGGGTGTTGGGGTGGGCGCTGCCGGAGGAGCCGGCGTGCTGTTGATGCCGCCGCTGCCCCCACCGCCACAGGCGGCGACGAGAAGTCCCGTCGCTATGGTCGCGGACCGCAGTAGGCCAGCCTTTATGCGTCGCATGAATCTCACCCCTTATTCCCCATCAAGCTATTGGAATGAAAAGCGTTACTCGATCGTAAACACCAGCGCAGGAGATCACCGTGCGGCGGGCCCTGGCTTGCCCCGTCACCGCGTGATGCCTAGAGGTTCGCGCGATGCTTGCCCGCCTAAACCATGTCCGCAACTGGATCTTCGATCTCGACAACACGCTGTACCCGGCGAGCGCGGACCTGTTCGCGCAGGTCGATGCGCGGATGACCGGGTTCATCCAGGATCTGCTGGGGTTGGAGCATGACGAGGCGCGGCGCGTGCAGAAGGGGTATTTCCACAATCACGGCACGACGCTGTCGGGGTTGATGGCCGAACATCACGTCGATCCGCACGCGTTCCTGGCGCATGTCCACGATATCGAGATGGACGTGATCGAGCATGACGCGCCGCTGGTCGCCGCGATCGCCAAGCTGCCGGGGCGCAAGCTCGTCTTCACCAATGGCGACACGCCGTATGCGGCGCGGATTCTGGAGCGTCTCGGGTTGAGCGAGAGCTTCGAGGCGATCCACGACATCCACGCGATGAACCTGATGCCGAAGCCGCATGCGTCGGCCTATGCCGGGTTCTGCGCGGCGTTCGACATCGATCCGCGGGAGTCGCTGTTCGCGGACGACATGGCGCGCAACCTGGCGCCGGCCAAGGCGATCGGGATGACCACCGTGTGGATCGACAACGGCTCC
Organism: Sphingomonas sp. PP-CE-3A-406; assembly: GCF_003688625.1. GTDB lineage: Bacteria > Pseudomonadota > Alphaproteobacteria > Sphingomonadales > Sphingomonadaceae > Sphingomonas. The sequence continues at coordinate 703,671 of NZ_RCWY01000002.1, read as the reverse complement.
GAGCAGTCGCCCGACGCGGCGCGCGATCACATCGATTTTACCGTGCCGGTGCTTGCGCCGTGGCTCGAAACCATCCTGGAGACATCATGACCTTGCAGACCATCATCGACGCCGCCTGGGACGATCGCGCGAACCTCGGACTCGATACCAAGGGCGAAGTGCGCGACGCCGTCGAGTCCGCGCTGGCGATGCTGGACGCAGGGACCGCGCGCGTTGCCGAGCCGACGGCTGACGGCTGGCAGGTCAACCAGTGGCTGAAGAAGGCGGTGCTGCTGTCGTTCCGGCTCAACGACAACGTCGTGATCGACGGCGGTTCGGCGGGGTCCCCGGGGTTCGACAAGGTGCCGTCGAAGTTCTCGAGCTGGGGCGAGGCGGAGTTCCGCTCGGCGGGTATCCGCGTCGTGCCGGGTGCGGTCGCGCGACGCGGGAGCTTCATCGCCAAGGGTGCGATCCTGATGCCGAGCTTCGTCAATATCGGCGCGTATGTCGGCGAGGGGACGATGGTCGACGCCTGGGCGACGGTCGGGTCGTGCGCGCAGATCGGCAAGAACGTCCATCTGTCGGGCGGTGCTGGCATCGGCGGCGTGCTCGAGCCGTTGCAGGCGGATCCCGTCATCATCGGCGATGGCGCGTTCATCGGCGCGCGCGCGGAAGTGGCCGAGGGCGTCCGCGTCGGCGAGGGCGCGGTGCTGTCGATGGGCGTGTATCTGGGCGCGTCGACCAAGATCATCGACCGCGCGACCGGCGAAGTGTTCAAGGGCGAAGTGCCGCCGTACGCGGTGGTCGTGCCGGGCTCGATCGGCGGCGGGGACGGGAAACCGGCCTTGTATTGCGCCGTGATTGTCAAACGGGTCGACGCGCAAACCCGCTCCAAGACCAGCATCAACGACCTGCTCAGGGACTGATCGGGTCGACAATGCTGCGACTGCTGCCTATCCCCGCCGAAACATTCCGAGGAGAAATATTTTGACCGCTGCCGCAAGCCAGGTTCTCGACCGCGTCCTCGTCCTCGAAATGGTCCGCGTGACCGAGGCCGCAGCGATCGCCGCCTCCACGCTCGTCGGGCGCGGTGACGAGAAGGCGGCGGATGCGGCCGCGGTCGAGGCTATGCGCGAGGCGCTCAACTCGCTGTACATGGACGGCACCGTCGTGATCGGCGAGGGCGAGCGCGACGAGGCTCCGATGCTGTTCATCGGCGAGAAGGTCGGCTCCGCGATCGGCAAGGGTCCGAAGATCGACATCGCGCTCGATCCGCTCGAAGGCACGACGATCTGCGCGACCGCGGGGCCGAACAGCCTCGCCGTGCTGGCGATCGCCGAGGAGGGCGGGCTGCTCAACGCGCCCGACGTCTACATGGACAAGATCGCGGTCGGGCCGGGCTATCCCGAGGGCATCATCGATCTCGACAAGACCCCGACCGAGAACATCAATGCCGTGGCCGCCGCAAAGGGCGTGCCGGCGCGCGACCTGATCGTGTGCGTGCTCGACCGGCCGCGTCACGAGGCGCTGATCGCCGAGCTCCGGAAAGTCGGCTGCGGGATCATGCTGATCGGTGACGGCGACGTCGCCGGCGTGATCGCGACGTCGGATCCCGAGACGACCGTCGACGTGTACATGGGCTCCGGCGGCGCGCCCGAGGGCGTGCTGGCGTGCGCGGCGCTGCGCTGCGTCGGCGGGCAGTTCAAGGGCCGGCTGCTGTTCCGCAACGACGACGAGCGTGGGCGCGCTGCGAAGTGGGGGATCACCGATCTCGACAAGCAGTATGACCTGTCCGAGCTGGCGAAGGGCGACTGTATCTTCGCGGCGACCGGCGTTACCGATGGGTCGTTGTTGGCTGGCGTGAAGCGGAAGAAGGGCAAGATGACCACCGAGAGCGTGGTGATGCGGGCGTCGTCGGGGACGGTGCGTTGGGTCAAGGGCGAGCATCGGACTGACTGATTTGGGCGACGCTCCCGGTCAGAAAGGAAGCACCACCCCGGCGAAGGCCGGGGCCCAATTGGAAAGGTCGCAGTAACGGAGCGTTGCCCTTCGTCAGCAACGTTCCCCAACTGGGCCCCGGCCTTCGCCGGGGTGGTGCCTTCGATTTAGCTCAGAGCGCTCCCAAAGAATGTTTCCCCGCGAAGGCGGGGACCCAGACTGGGCTCCCGCCTTCGCGGGAGAACAAGGGCGACTGAACTTACGCTACCGACGTGGTCAGCCTCCACCCGATCAGTTCTTCATCCGCCAGCCGGTTTTGAAGATCCACGCGATCGCGATCAGGCATGCCGCCAGGAAACCGGCCGTAACCGCCAAGCTCACCCCGACCGCGACATCGCCGACCCCGAAGAAGCTCCAGCGGAAACCGCTCACCAGGTAGACGACCGGGTTGAACAGGCTGAACGTGCGCCACGGCTGGGGCAGCATGTCGATCGAGTAGAACGCGCCGCCCAGGAACGTCAGCGGCGTGATCAGCAGCGCGGGGACGAAGTTCAGCTGCTCGAAGCCGTTGGCCCAGACGCCGATGATGAACCCGAACAGGCTGAACGCGACCGCGGTGAGGATCAGGAACGCGATCATCGCGAACGGATGCTCGATCCGGAGCGGCACGAAAAACGACGCGGTCGCGAGGATGATCAGCCCGAGGATCACCGACTTGGTGGTCGCCGCGCCGACATAGCCGATCACCATCTCCATCGCCGAGACGGGCGCCGACAACAGCTCGTAGATCGTGCCGGTGAACTTCGGGAAGTAGATGCCGATCGACGCGTTCGAGATGCTCTGCGTGAGCAGCGACAGCATGATCAGGCCGGGGACGATGAAGCTGCCGTAGCCGACGCCGCCGACTTGTTGCATGCGACTGCCGATCGCGCCGCCAAAGACGATGAAATACAGCGAGGTGGTGAGGACGGGCGTGACCAGGCTCTGCCACAGGGTGCGCAGCGCGCGCGCCATTTCGAAGCGATAGATCGCCCAGATGCCGTGGGTATTCATGCGCGTTCTCCGACGAGATCGACGAAGATGTCTTCGAGGCTCGATTTGCTGGTTTCGAGGTCCTTGAAGCCGATGCCGAGTTCGCTGAGTTTGCGCAGCAGCGACGGGATGCCGGTGTGGTCGGCCTGTGCGTCGAACACGTAGCGGAGGCGCTTGCCGTCGTCTTCCAGCGACAGGTCCCACTCTGCGAGGTCGGCGGGAATCGTCGTCATCGGGTCCTGAAGCGCGATGTCGAGTTCGCGCTTGCCGAGCTTCTTCATCAGCGATGCCTTGTCGTCGACGAGGAGCAACTTGCCCTTGTTGATGACGCCGACGCGGTCGGCCATTTCCTCGGCCTCCTCGATGTAATGCGTCGTCAGGATGATCGTCGTGCCGCCTTCGCGCAGGCGGTGGACGAGCTTCCACATGTCGCGACGCAGCGCCACGTCGACGCCCGCGGTGGGCTCGTCGAGGAACAGGATTTCGGGTTCGTGCGCGAGCGCTTTCGCGATCAGCACGCGGCGCTTCATCCCGCCCGAAAGTTCGCGGATCTTCGCGTCGCGCTTGTCCCAGAGCGAGAGGTCGCGGAGCACCTGTTCGATGTACGCGCTGTGGCCCGAGCGGCCGAACAGGCGGCGGCTGAAGGTGACGGTGGCGAGTACCGTCTCGAACATGTCGACGTTGAGTTCCTGCGGGACGAGGCCGATGCGGCTGCGCGCCTGCTTATAGTCGCGGATCGCGTCGTAGCCGGCAACCTTGATCGTGCCGGCGGACGGCGTGACGATGCCGCAGATGATGCTGATGAGCGTCGTCTTGCCGGCGCCGTTGGGGCCGAGGAGGGCGAAGATCTCGCCTTTCTGGATGTCGAGGTCGACGGGGTGGAGGGCTGTGGTGCCGCTCTTGTAGGTTTTCGTGACGCCCGCGATGGACAGGATCGGTTCGGTCATTGGCACCCCTTTTTGTGAGGGGAAGATGGGGGTGGCACGTGCCTATTGATAGGGGGCGGGCTGCCCAAATCCCGTCATCCTGGGCTCGACCCAGGATCCAGAGCCATGCGCGTTCCGATTGTGGCTCTGGATCCTGACTTTCGTCAGGATGACGGGAGTGGGTGGGATTAGCCCGCTCGCGCTGCAGCTACCGCTTTCTCGAGGTCTTCGAGCGGCAACGCGCCGGACAGGACCCGGTCGCCGACCACCCAGCTTGGCGTGCCGGTCATGCCGAGTTTGGCGGCGGTTTCCATGTTCTTGGCGATCTCGGCGTCGGCGGTCTTGGTGAAGCTCGCTTGCGTCGTGTCGACCCCGGCTTTGCCCGCAGCCGCGGCGATCGAGGCGTCACTGACCGGGCCGCCGGCGTAGAGCGCGTCGTGGAAGGTGGCGAACTTGCCCTGTTGTGCGGCGGCAAGACTCGCGCGCGCGGCGATGCGGCTTTCGGCGCTGAGGATCGGGAGTTCGCGGAAGACCACGCGGACCTTGGGGTCGGCGGCGATCAGCTTGGCGATCATCGGCAGGCTCGCGCGGCAGTATCCGCAATTATAGTCGAAATACTCGACGAGCGTGACGTCACCCTTGGGGTTGCCGGCCCAGGCGCTGCCGAACGGGGTGACGATCGCGTCGCGGTTGGCGGTGACGGTCTTGCCGGACTCGCGGTCGCGGAGTTTCTCCATTGCTTCGGGGAGGATTTCGGGGTGCGCGAGGACGTAGTCGTGGACGATGGATTCGACCTGCGCGCGCTCGACGCCGCCGCCCTGGCGGTCAAAGCCCCAGACCGCGAGGCCTCCGATGACGGCGCCGGCAATAGCGATCGCCGGGAATGTAAGTTTGCTCATTTGCGGCGCTTATACTGCTTGGGATTGTCGTCCATCTCGTTCTGCGCGGCCATCGCGATATCCTGTGCGCGGATCCAGTCGGTGGTGTTCGCCGGGATGTTCGCCAGCGCATACTGCGCGCTCGCCGAGGCGGTCCGCATGTCGCCGCCCATGCTGGCGCGCTCGGCGGTGGCGAGCGCGGCGCGCGCGGTATCGCCGGTCAGTTCGTAGACGGTGCCGAGCTGCATCCAGGCGAACGGGTTCTGGTCGTCGCGGCCGACTGCGGTGCGCAGGACCCTGGTGGCCTCGGGGTAGTTCGCCTTGTTCTCGGTCGCGATCAGCGCGTGGCCGAAGGTCGTGGCGATTAGCGGGTTGTTGCGAGAACCCTCCGTGGCTTCGCGTAGAGGGACCAGCGACTCGGTCGGCTTGCCCGCTTCGAGCAAAATCTGACCCTTGATCTCGAGGAAATACGGGTCGGTGGGCTCGGCCTTCACCAGTGCGTTGGCCTCGGCGTCTGCTTTGTCGGGGTAGCCGGCTTTGTGATACGCGTAGGCGCGGGCGTAGTGGGCGTAGATCGACTGGTTCGAGGGCGGGTAGGCTTGCAGCGTCTGATCGGCGGGCATGACGTAGCCGGCGAGTTTGGCCTTCACGCGGCGGAAGCGTTCTTCCAGCGCGGCGTCGGGTTTGTTGGCCCAGGCGGGCGAGGCTTGCAGGTCGGCGGTGAGCGTCGCGACGCGCTCGCCCGAGAGCGGGTGCGACTGCATGAAGGGATCGATGTTGGCGGTGCCGAAGCGATATTCCTGCTGCTGCAATTTCTTGAAGAAGCTCAGCATGCCGCGGCCTGAGACGTTGGCCTCGCGGAGGAATTTCGCGCCGGTCGCGTCGGCGGTGGATTCCTGGACGCGGCTGAACGAGAGATAGCTGCCCATCGCCGCCTGCTGGCCCGCCGCCATGATGCCGGCGCCTGCTTCGCCGCTGCCGGCCGCCATCGCGGCTAGGCCGAGGACCATCGAGAGCAGGTACATGCCCATTGCCGGCTTGGTGCCGCGGTCGGCGAGGACGACGTGGCCGTCGGCGATGTGGCCGAGCTCGTGCGCGATGACGCCCTGGACTTCGTTGGCGTTGTCGGCAGCCTGGATCAGGCCCGAGTGGACGTAGACGGTCTGGCCGCCGGCGACGAAGGCGTTGATCGACTCGTCGTTGATGAGGACGACCTTCACGTCGCGCGTCGAGAGCCCGGCCGCCTTGATCAGCGGGTTGGACATCTCCGCGAACATGGTTTCGGTCTCGGCGTCGCGGAGGATCGACTGGGCCTGGAGGGGCGTCGTCCAGAGGAGGAGGGCGGTGGCTGCGGCGGCTACGAAGCGCTTCATTTTACGGGGTATCGTCGATTGGGGGCGGGGGGGCAATGGTCGTGCGGTCGGGCGTGCGATGGAGTGAAGTATAGGAAGTGCAGACGCTGGGAGCTGTTTTGCGGTTGGTGGGAGTGTGGCATTGGGGGAGGGGAGCAGGGTTTGGGGGTGTAGGACAGGGGTTTGCGGGGGGTGTTGGGTCGCTGGGGGGCGTGGTGCTCGTTTCTCTCCGACCGTCATTCCAGCGGAAGCTGGGATCTCATGGTTTGGCGGGTGTCGCGTGCCACGTGGGATACCCCAGCTTTCGCTGGGGTGACGGGTTTTGGTTTGGGGTGTGGGTTGCGGTTTGGAGTGGCATGAGGACGCGTTCGAGACGGTGCCGCGGAATAGCTACCACCCCGGCGAAGGCCGGGGCCCAATTGGGGGACCGGGCTAACTGAGGGTGGCGCTTCGTTATTGCCACCTTTCCAATTGGGCCCCGGCCTTCGCCGGGGTGGTGGTGGGTGGGGGGAATTCGGCGTGCCTCACTACGGGGCTGGAACACAAACCCCGGGCTGCCCCCGTGGCTTGTTCACCCGCGAAGGCGGGTGCCCAGTCTGGGTCCCCGCCTTCGCGGGGATACAAGCTTTTTGCCGTTCGCCGTTACCACGGGAAGCTTTGGATGGTGACGGATAGCGTGCGGTCTCACGCCCCTCCCGCCCCCTACAAACGAAAACGGGCGCGGCCTTTCGGTCGCGCCCGTTTCCTTCGTCACGGCGTCCGGCGTTAGCCGAAGGTGCGCTGCCACCAGCCGCGGCGGGGGGCGCCGTCGGGGTCGTCGTTGGCGCCGTCGTCGGTACGGGGGGGCGCGACGTCCTGGGGCTGGACTTCGGCCTTGGGCGGGGTGGTCGCGATCGGCTCGGCGAGGGGTTCGCTGGTCGGGGCGGCATCGCCGGCGTCGACCACCGCTGCTTTCCGCGGGCGACCGCGGGGCTTGGCGACCTTGGGGGGCGCTTCCTCGACTACCGGGGCTTCGACCACCGCGTCCGACGCCTTGCGACGCGCACGCTTGGGCTTGGGCGCCGACGCTTCGATGGTCTCGGCGGGCGTTGCGCTCACCTCGTCCATCGTGGCCTCTGCGACCGCTTCGCGACGGCGACGACCGGGCTTCGGTGCAGCCGGCTCGGCAGCGACGGGCTCCGGAGCGATCGGCGCCGGAACCACTGGCTCCGGTGCAACCGTCTCGGCGTCCGCCTCGACCGCGCGTGGCTTGCGGCCACGGCGAGCCTTGGGGGCTGCATCGGCGACCGCCTCGGCGATGTTCGCCGCTGCGGCTGCCGCACGGGCACGCGGACGACGGCGCATCTTCGGACCCTCGGCGACTTCCGCCACCGGGGCTTCCTCGACGACCGGCTCGAACGCTGGCTCGTAAGGCGGCTCGGCATAGGTCGACTCGACCGGCTCGTACGCTTCCGCTTCTGGAGCCTCGGCGATCAGCTGGGCATCGTCGACGCTGCTGACGGCGACCGACTGGCCGTTCTCGGCGCCCTGCTCGTTGCGGCGACCGCCACGACGTCCCCGACGACCGCGACGACGACGACCTTCGCCCTCTGCGCCATTGGCCTGCTCGGATGGCGCACCAGCCGAGACCATTTCGCCACCGCCGACTTCGACGATGTCGCCCTCGACCTCGTCGATTTCCTCGACGTTGGTGTCGGCGTCCTCGAACGTACCGTCCTCGTTGACGCCCTCTGCTGCACCTTCCTCACCGGGACGTGCACGACCGCGACGACCGCGGCGACGACGACGCTTCTTGCCGCCTTCACCGTCCGCATCGCGAGCCTCACGGGGCGCACGCTGCTCGCCGTTACCTTCGCGACCGCCCTCACGACGACGCGGCTGCTCGGCTTCGGCCTCCTCGACTTCCTCTTCCTCGATCTCTTCCTCGATCTCCTCGGGGAGGTCGTCCTCGTCTTCCTCGATGATCTGCACGAACTTCGGCGCATGCGCGGGCGGCGGGCCGCTGGCCTCGACCGTCATGTGCGCGCCTTCCTCGTCCTGGCCGGGGATGATCTCGACGATCACGCCGTAGCGATCCTCGATCTCGGCGATGTCGGCACGCTTGCGGTTGAGGATGTAGACCGCCGCTTCCTGGCTCGCGCGCAGGGTGAGCAGCGAACCGCGACCGCGTGCGGCCTCGTCCTCGATCAGGCGGAGTGCCGAGATGCCCGACGACGATGCGGTGCGGACCAGGCCGGTGCCCTCGCAATGCGGGCAGGCGCGGGTCGACGCTTCGAGCACGCCGGTGCGGAGGCGCTGGCGGCTCATTTCCATCAGGCCGAACGACGAGATGCGACCGATCTGGATGCGCGCGCGATCGTTCTTGAGCGCCTCCTTCATCGCCTTCTCGACCTTACGGACGTTGGAATTGTTATCCATGTCGATGAAGTCGATGACGACGAGCCCGGCCATGTCGCGCAGGCGGAGCTGGCGGCCGATTTCCTGGGCGGCCTCGAGGTTGGTCGCGGTCGCGGTCTGTTCGATCGAATGCTCGCGCGTCGAGCGGCCCGAGTTGATGTCGATCGAGACGAGTGCCTCGGTCGGGTTGATGACGAGGTAGCCGCCCGACTTCAGCTGGACGACGGGGTGGTACATCGCGGCAAGCTGATCCTCGACGCCGGCGCGCTGAAACAGCGGCACGGGATCGGCGTAATGCTTGATGCGCCGCGCGTGCGTCGGCATCAGCAGGCGCATGAACTCGCGCGCCTGGCGATAGCCGTCCTCGCCCTCGACGATGACCTCTTCGATTTCCTTGTTGTAGATGTCGCGGATCGCGCGCTTGATCAGGTCGCTGTCGCCGTAGACGAGCGCGGGGGCCGACGCCTTGAGCGTGGCTTCGCGGATGCCGTCCCACAGGCGGGCGAGGTAATCGAAGTCGCGCTTGATCTCGACTTTCGAGCGCTGGAGGCCCGCGGTGCGGACGATGCAGCCCATCGAGGGCGGCAGCTGCATGTCGGCCATGATCGTCTTGAGGCGCTTGCGATCGCCTGCGTTGCTGATCTTGCGCGAGATTCCGCCGCCGTGCGACGTGTTCGGCATCAGCACGCAGTAGCGACCGGCGAGGCTCAGGTACGTGGTCAGCGCCGCGCCCTTGTTGCCGCGCTCCTCCTTGACGACCTGGACGAGCAGCACCTGGCGGCGATGGATCACGTCCTGGATCTTGTAGCGGCGGCGCAGGTTCATGCGACGCTCGCGCAAGTCCTCGACCGCGGCATCGTCGGCGCTCGGCTTGCGTTTCCGTCGCGGGGCTTCGCCAGACTCGCTGCCTTCGAGTTCTTCTGCGACGTCGGGGTCTACACCGCCATCGTCCTCGAAGCGCTCAATGTCGTCCTCGTCGTCACCCTCTTCGTCGTCCGAGTCGTAGTCGGCGCGAAGGGCTGCTTCCTCGGCGGCGTGCTCTGCTTCCTCACGGAGCAGCGCGTCGCGATCTTCCTTGGGGATCTGGTAGTAATCGGGGTGGATTTCGCTGAACGCGAGGAAACCGTGGCGATTGCCGCCGTAATCGATGAACGCCGCCTGGAGCGACGGCTCGACCCGCGTGACCTTGGCGAGGTAGATATTGCCCTTGAGCTGCTTGCGTTCGGCACTCTCGAAATCGAATTCCTCGATCCGGTTACCCTTGACGACTGCGATCCGGGTCTCTTCCCGGTGGCGTGCGTCGATCAGCATGCGCGTTGTCATTATAGATTCTCCGCGCGCGCGCCGGGCCTGTCGGCAGCCGTCGCGCGCTTGATGGTGGTGCGGTCGGGCACGGACGCCCGGACTCGCGGATGGTATGCGAAACTGCCTCTGCGCGAAGTGCATGCCGCGGGAACTCTCCCTGCGGCGCCCGCACGACCGCGAGTCCGTCGGCGAAGGCCGGTCGGAGTGCGGGGCGGGGGGAATGCGTCATTCGAGCGTCAACCTGAATTGCCGCGCCGGCGAGAATCCGCTGGCGGGCGTCGAGACCGGCGCGTCGCTGGTAAAATCCAGGCGACACACGGCTGTACGACACGACTAGCACTGCATACCCGATCTCGCAACTGGCCCCGGAACCGTCGCTTTCGTGGGCGTTTCGGCTCGAATTAGGGGCGGGGGGACGCAGACTTGCCGGGGCGGCAGAGCCTTGCCGGCAAATACATGGCAAACGGCAAATTAACCGCACTGCGCAACCGCGTCTTGTGATGCGAGGCGCTATCGCTCGCTCACAGAGATCGGATGTATCGATCAAAGGGGTGTAGCATGGGTTTTCGCTGGACCGGCGGCAGGACCGCACGGCAAGGACGCGAGGTGTTGACGGTCATCGCCCTCATCGCCGGCTGGCTGGCGAGCGTCCCCGCCTGGGCGGCGACCGTGCAGAGCGTCGCGATCAGGGACGGGCGGATCGTCATCCGCTTCGACGAGGCGGTCGGCGATGCCGCCAGCCGCGTGCTGACCGGCCCGCGCCAGATCGCGGTCGACGTGTCGGGCGCGTCTCCGGGCCGCGAGGTTGCCGGGCGCGGGCTGGTGACCGGCGTCACGCAGATGCGCAGCGGGCGGTCGGGGATGCGGATGGTGTTCGATCTGGCCGAGCCGGCGATCGTCACCGATGGCGGGTTCGACTCCGATGGGCGCGAGCTGACGCTGGCGTTGCGCACGGTCGATTACGACCAGTTCGCGGAAGCGGGGATCGCCGGGCCGCTGAATTTCTTCCCGTTCAATTTCGGCGCAGGCTCGCGGCCCAAGTACAAGGTGTCGGTGCCGGTGCCGCCCAAGGCGCGGGGTATGAAACTGCCGCGCGTGCAGGGCGACGATACGCGACCGCTCGTGGTGATCGATGCGGGGCACGGCGGTGTCGATCCGGGCGCGATCGGGCCGAACGGGCTGCGCGAAAAGGACGTGACGCTGAAGGTCGCCAAGGCGATCCGCGACGAATTGCTGGCGTCTGGGCGCGTGCGCGTGGCGCTGACGCGGAACGACGACCGCTATCTGATCTTGCGCGAGCGGTATGGGGTTGCTCGGCGGCTCAAGGGTGACCTGTTCATCTCGATCCACTGTGACAGCACTGGGTCGGAGAACGCGACCGGGGCGACGGCGTACACGTTGTCGGAGGTGGCGTCGGACAAGGAGGCGGCGCGGCTGGCGGCGCGCGAGAACAAGGCGGACGTGATCTCCGGCGTGAACCTCGGCGAGGCGCCCGCGGACGTGTCGTCGATCCTGATCGACCTGACGCAGCGCGAGACGATGAATGCGTCGGCGACCTTCGCGCGGTTGCTTGGGCGTGAGGCCAGGCCGTTGATGCCGTTGAAGGCAAACTTCCACCGGATGGCGTCGCTGATGGTGCTGAAGGCGCCCGACATGCCGTCGATCCTGTTCGAGACTGGGTATATCTCGAACCCGCAGGATGCGGCGTTCCTGGATAGCGAAGAGGGGCGGCACCGGATCGCGGAGAGCGTCACGCGGGCGGTCGAGGTCCATTTCGCGCGGCGGATGGCGGCGCGGTAGGTTCGGGGAGGGGGGGGCTCGCTCCTCCTTGTTCTCCCGCGAAGACGGGAGCCTAGTCTGGACTCCCGCCTTCGCAGGAGAACTGGCTAGTTACGGTCGATACTGTTTCCTCTGATCGCACATCATGCCACAAGTCGCCCAAATTGCTTTGAGGCTGACGACATGACCGACGCGACGCGGGGCGTAACCGACACGGGCCCCGAGACCAGCATGCGCGAGCTTACGTTTCGCGGGATCGTGCTCGGCGGGATCATCACGCTGCTGTTCACCGCGGCGAACGTCTATCTCGGGCTCAAGATCGGGCTGACGTTCGCGACGTCGATCCCCGCCGCGGTGATCTCGATGGCGGTGCTGCGGTTGTTCAAGGATTCGACGATCCTCGAGAACAACATCGTCCAGACGATCGCGTCCGCCGCGGGCACGCTCGCCGCGATCATCTTCGTGTTGCCCGGCCTCGTGATGATCGGCTGGTGGCAGGGCTTTCCGTTCTTCACCACCGCGGCGATCACGATGTTCGGCGGCGTGCTCGGCGTGCTGTTCTCGGTACCGCTGCGCCGTGCGCTCGTCGTCGACACGGTGCTGCCGTATCCGGAGGGCCGCGCCGCGGCGGAGGTGCTGAAGGTCGGCGCGGGTAGTCGCGAGGGCGGCGAGGAGAGCGCGCGCGGGCTGGGCATCATCGTCGCCAACGCGGTCGTCTCGGCCGGGTTTGCGATCCTGACGCAGACCAAGCTCGCCGCCGCGGAGGCCGCGACGTGGTTCCGCGTCGGCGCGGGCGCGACCGGGATTTCGGGCGGGCTGTCGTTCGCCTTGCTCGGCGCGGGGCATCTGGTCGGTATCTCGGTCGGCATGGCGATGTTCGCGGGCGTGGTGATCGGCTGGTGGATCCTGCTGCCGATCCTGACCTCGGGCGGCAGCGTCACCGGCACCACCGAGGTGATCGCCAACACCGTGTTCCGCTCGGACGTCCGCTTCTTTGGCGCGGGCGTGATCGGCGTTGCGGCGATCTGGACGTTGTTGAAGATCGCCGGGCCGGTCGTGGGCGGCGTGCGCTCGGCGTTGGCGGCCTCTGCGGCCAAGCGCGGCGGCGAAGTGCTGGCTTTGGAGGAGCGCGACATTCCGATCGGGGTTGTCGGGATCGGGTCGCTGGTAATGCTGGTGCCGATCGGCATCCTGCTCTGGACGGTGTTGCAGGGCGGGCCGCTCGAGGCTTCGGCGATCGGGCTGATCGCGGGGAGCCTCGTGTTCATCCTCGTCATCGGCCTCGTGATTGCGGCGGTCTGCGGGTACATGGCGGGGCTGATCGGCGCGTCGAACTCGCCGGTGTCGGGGATCGGCATCCTCGCCATCCTCGCGGCGTCGATCCTGCTGGTGTCGTGGTTCGGTCGCGCGGTCGAGCCGGGCACGACGCAGGCCTTGGTCGCCTACGGGCTGATCGTGACGGGCATCGTGTTCGGGATCGCGACGATCTCGAACGACAACCTGCAGGATCTGAAGACGGGCCAGCTGGTTGGTGCAACGCCGTGGAAGCAGCAGGTCGCGTTGTTGATCGGCGTGGTGTTCGGGTCGATCGTGGTGCCGCCGGTGCTGAACCTGCTCGGGAGCACGCTCGGGTTTGCCGGTGCGCCGGGGGCGGGGCCGAATGCGCTGGCGGCGCCTCAGGCGGCGTTGATCTCGGCGCTCGCGAAGGGCGTGCTGGGGGGGAACCTCAACTGGGCGATGATCGGGTATGGGGCGCTAACGGGCGTTTTGGTGATCGCGGTCGACGAGTTGCTTGGCAAGGCGGGGAAGCTGCGGTTGCCGCCTTTGGGCGTTGGGCTCGGCGTGTATCTGCCGATGTCGGTGACGTTGCCGGTTACGATCGGGGCGGTCGTGGGGTTTGCGTATGATCGCTGGGCGGACCGGGCTCGCGATCCCGAGCTTGCCAAGCGGATGGGTGTGCTGACCGCGACGGGGATGATCGTCGGGGAGTCGCTGTGGGGCGTCGGCTTTGCGGGGATCGTGTATCTGACCAACAAGGAAACGCCGTTGGCGTTGGTTGGGGACGGGTTTGCGAGCGTGGCGCTGATTGGCGGAACGCTGCTGTTCGCGGTGCTGACCTGGGTGATGTACCGGCGGACTATGGCGGCTTCGCGGTAACGCACGTGCCCTCACCCTTCCCACCCGGCAAGCGCCGGGCGGGCCCCTTCCCTCTCCCCGAGGGGAGAGGGGTAGGTAAGCGTGTTTCCCCGCGAAGGCGGGGATCCAGACTGGGCTCCCCGCCTTCGCGGGAGAACAAGAAGTTAGAGGGGCACTTGGTCGTCTGCACCACCCCGGCGGAGGCCGGGGCCCAATTGGAAAGCTGGGAGTAACGGAGCGCAGTTCGCCGTTATCTGCGTCCCCCAATTGGGCCCCGGCCTTCGCCGGGGTGGTGCTTACGCGGGGGTGGCGGCTTAGTGCCAGGGTAGTGCTTACGCAGGGGAGAAGGATGGCGTCCGTGGGACGCCCCCGTCACTTCATCGCAGCAAGCATGTCCTTGATCGGCACGAACGCGAAGCCCACCGAGCTGTCCGCGATGCCGTACGGCATGAAGATCGTGTCGCCATGCTTCAACGCACCGCAGCTGTAGACGACGTTGGGCACATAGCCCTCGCGATCCTGGTCCTTAGCCGCCAAAATCGGCTGGCTCGTCCGGCCGATCACCTTCGACGGATCGTCCTTGTCGAGCAGCACCGCGCCGATCGAATACTTCCGCATCGCACCGACGCCGTGCGTCAGTAGCAGCCAGCCCTCGTCGAGCTCGATCGGCGGGCCGCAATTGCCGATCTGCACCAGCTCCCACGGATATTCGGGCGTCAGGATCTTCTCGCCGTCGTCCCAATCGGTCAGCGTGTCGGACTTGAGCAGGAACAGATTCTCGCCGTCCTGCCGGCCGATCATCATGTACTGGCCGTTCACCTTCCGCGGGAACAGCGCCATACCCTTGTTGCGCGCCGCGGGGCCGGTCATCGGCACGAGGTCGAACGCGCGGAAATCGCGGGTGCGCATCAGTTCGGACTGGATCACCGAGCCATTATACGCAGTGTACGTGCCGATCCACTCGTAATCGCCGTCCTCGTGCTGGAAGCGGACGATGCGGAGATCCTCGAGGCCCTTCGACTGCGCCTGCGTGATCGGGAAGATCACCGTGCCGCTCAGCGTGCTGTCGCGGTGGCGATAGACGGTGACGGGGCCGATCGGCATCTCGTCCTCGCCGCTGCCGACCGCGTCGGTCGCGGTCGCGAACGGCGGTTCCGGCGCGAGCTTCATCTGGTTTTCGCAGGTGATGATGCCCTCGCGGAACGCGACCGACGAGATGTGACCCTCGCCGACGGCCCGCAGCGACATGAGGATGCGCATCGAGCCCGGCGGCATGCCCGACTGATCGAAATGCGGCACCGCGCTGGGGTTCATCAGCGCGGCGGCGGCATAGCTGTATTCGTGGCAGAAATACGCGCCGATCAGCTGGCGCTTCTCGTCGCCGATCTCCGCGCCGTTCAGCCCGAGCATGTCCTCGATCTGGTCGTAGCGCGTCATGAACACGCGCCGCGTCTGCCAATGGCGTGCCTCGAAATCCTTCAGCACGACCTCGAGCTGCGCACGCGCCTGTGCGGGCGACATTTCCAGCACTTCGCCGACGAGCCGCTCGGTGCGGCTCGGTGCGCCGCCATGACCGCCCCAGGCGATATGGAACGGCCGCACGACGACGCGCGAAGGGTCCGCGTGCAGCCGCAGCTGGTGGTTGAACAGATCCATCGTAGCAGTGCCCCGCGTCGTTCCACTCAGCGCACCGTCGCCTGTCAGGCTGTCTCTAGCGTGGCTAGGCGACGACGCGCGCCGCTCCTGCCACGCTTTGCGCTGCCTTTGATACCCCTGAAATGGCACAACTTGCGAGTTGGAGCGCCAAAATCGACTCGGCGCCCTGGTTTCGGTTGAGCCCGGTCGGCATCAAACCGTCATAGCAACCGCCATCCGCGACGCTCGCGAGCGGCAGGTCGAGGTCGTTGACGCCGAGGAACCAGCCGTAGGCACGCAACGCCTCGTCACGCCAGCGCACGTCGCCGGTGGCGTCATACGCCGCAGCGCACGCATCGACGGTCGCCTGCGCCTCGAGCGGCTGCTGGTCGAACTGCAACGGCTCGGCATAGGGGCGGTTGAAGCTCTCCGACCCGACCGCGCGGAAGCGGCCCTCCGGCGAGGTCTGCTTGGCGACGATCCAGTCGAGCGTGGCGAGGCCACAATCGATCAGGTCCTGACGGCCGAGCGCCTGGCCTGCACGGATCAGCGCCTGTGGAAGGCGCGTATTGTCGTAGGCGAGCACGATCTCGAACCACTGCCACTCGGGACGGCGCGCCTTGGCGAGCAGGTCGAGATGGACCTTGGGGAAGGCTTCGAGGATCGACAGCGACAGCTGGTGACCGGGCTTGGCCTCCAGCATCGCCGCCGCGCCAAGCATCGCGAACGCCTGCGCGCGCAAAGAGCCGAGTTCGAGCGCCATCGACGCGGTGGAATCGAACATTGCCGTCGCCCAGTCGCGGTGCTTGGCGGCCTGCGCATCGCGCGCGGTGACGCCGAGCGACCAGAGCGTGCGGCCGTTCGAATCTTCCGAGCCCGAATCCTCGCACCAGGTGCGATCGAAGTTCATGAAGTTGCGGAACCGGCGCGTGTCCGGGTTCCAGGCGTATTGCACGAACGACGCGTAGATCGTCATCCACTTGTCGCGGGTGACGTCGTCGAGATCGGGCAGTGCGCTCATCAGCATCAGCGCGCGGCAGTTATCGTCGATGCAATAGCCGTGGCGACGATCGGGGATCGAATAGATCGAGTGCTGGAGCATGCCGGTCGAATCGCTCATCCGCTCGACCGCGGCGAAATCAGGCGTCAGCTGCTTCAGCGGGGCTGGCACCTTGGCGAGGCGAAAAGGGCGCGCCGCCACGATCGCACGGATCTCCGTCATCATCGCCTCGGCGAGCTTCGGCCAGATCATCGTGCGGCCGCGCGCATAGGCACGCTCGGCCAGACGATTGCGATCGCGGTCGTTCGACATCAGCGCATCGATCTCGCGCGCGAACGCATCGACGTCACCGAACGGGACGAGCACGCCGTGGCCATCCGCGAGGATCTCGGTCGCATGCACGTACGGCGTCGAGATGACGGGCTTGCCGACGCCGATCGCGTAGCTGAGCGTGCCCGACGTGATCTGCGCGGGGTTGGTGTACGGCGTCACATAGACGTCCGACGCCTGGAGATAATCGAGCAGCTCGCCATGCTCGAGGAAGGCATCGACGAACGAGACGTTGTCGGCGACCCCCTTCTCGGCGGCGAGCGCCTTCAGCTTGTCGCGGTACTTCTCGCCCTCGTACGCGACGAGGTTCGGGTGGGTCGCGCCAAGCACGACGTACAGCAGGTCGGGATGCTTCGCGATCACCGCGGGGAGCGCGTTGATGACCGTCTCGATCCCCTTGTTGGGGGCGAGCAGGCCGAACGTCAGCATGACCTTCCGCCCTTCCCAGCCGAACTTGCCCTTCAGCACGGCGGGATCGAGCAGGTCGCGATCGGGCACGCCGTGCGGGATCATGACGATCTGGCGCGAATTGGCACCGTAGACGCGCTGGAGAATGTCGCGGCCACGTTCGGCCATGACGATCACGCGAGCGGCGCGACGCAGCAGCCCTTCGAGTACGCGGCGCTCATCGGCGTTGGGCTTTTCGAGGATGGTGTGCAGCGTGACGATGACCGGCAGCGTGGTGCGATCGAGCAGCGCGAGGATGTGCTCGCCGGCCGGGCCACCGAAGATGCCGTATTCGTGCTGAAGCCAGATCGCCTGCGCACCGCTGGCCTCGATCTTCCGCGCGGTGTCGATATAGGCCGACAGATCGGGCTCGGGGATCGTGCCGGTGACTTCGGCGGGGTAGTCGTATTTGCCGGGATGATCGTCCATCGCGTAGACGTCGACGGCGATCTCGGGGAAGCGCGCGCGCATGGCCGTGAAAACGTCGGTCGTGAAGGTGGCGATCCCGCACTGTCTCGGCAGGAAATTACCGATCAGCGCCAGTCGCGCGATATTCCCACCGTCCGCCGGTTTCACCATACCCTGTCCCTCGTTTGAGCGCGCACTTCTGGGAGAACCCGGTCGCGCATCCATTTGAACGGTTCAGGTAGCATAAAGTTTCATCACATACTGCAGTGCAGCACGGGAATAATATCAATCTAAATCAAATCGATATTTCGCGTCGTCGACTTGGGCCCTCATCCACGACCGCGATAGGGGGCGACTCCCTGGTCCGGCAACCACAGGTCTTGCGGCGGTGCACTCGATTGCCAGAACACGTCGATCGGGATTCCACCGCGCGGATACCAGTAACCGCCGATGCGCAGCCACACCGGTTTCATCTCGTCGAACAGGCGCTCGCCGATGCCGACGGTGCAGTCTTCGTGGAAACCCGCATGGTTGCGGAAGCTGCTCAGGAAGAGTTTCAGCGACTTCGACTCGACGATCGTCTCGCCGGGGACGTAGTCGATAACGAGGTGTGCGAAGTCGGGCTGGCCGGTGACGGGGCACAGCGACGTGAATTCGGGCGCCGCGAACCGTACTAGATACGTGCGGCCCGGTCGCGGGTTCGGAACATAATCGAGCACGGCCTCTTCTGGACAGGCGGGGAGGGCGCTGTTCTGGCCGAGATGCAATGGGTTCTGGGGAGCGGTCATGTGCCGCCATGTAGGATGCGATGACGCGCAAGAAAACCACACTCGTACCGATCCTCGGCGACCAGCTGACGATCGACATCGCCTCGCTGCGGGACTGTGATCCCGAAACCACGATCGTGCTGATGATGGAGGTCGACGAGGAGACGACCTACGTCCGTCACCACAAGCGCAAGATCGCGTATATCCTGTCGGCGATGCGGCACCATGCCGAGGCGCTGCGCGAGGCCGGGTGGACGGTCGAATACACACAGCTCGACGACCCCGACAATGCGGGCAGCTTCACCGGCGAGATCGCGCGCGCTATCGAGCGGCTTGACCCCGAGCGGATCGTCGTCACCGAGGGCGGCGAGTGGCGCGTGATGGCGATGCTCGAAAGCTGGGAGACGCTGTTCGGCATCCCCGTCGAGATCCGCAGCGACGACCGCTTCCTCGCCAGCCATGCCGATTTCGAGACCTGGGCCGCCGAGCGCAAGTCGCTGACGATGGAGTGGTTCTACCGCCAGATGCGGACGCGCACCGGACTGTTGATGACCGCCGGCAAGCCCGAGGGCGATCGCTGGAACTTCGACAAGGAGAACCGGAAGCCCGCCAAGAACGACCTGCTGATGCCGCGCCCGCTGGTGTTCGCGCCGGACGCGATCACGCAGGATGTGCTGGCGCTGGTGGCGGAAAGGTTCGCGGATCACCCGGGGAGCCTCGATGGCTTCGAGTACGCCGTGACTGCCGCAGATGCCGAGCGGCAGGCGGCGAACTTCTTCAAGCACGCGCTGGCGCAATTCGGTGACTACGAGGATGCGATGCTCACCGGCGAGCGGCATCTGTGGCACTCGATCCTGTCGCCGTACATCAATTCGGGGCTGCTCGATCCGCTCGACCTTTGCCGGCGGGCTGATGCGGAATATCGCGCCAGGCGCGCACCGCTGAACGCGGTCGAGGGGTATATTCGTCAGATCATCGGCTGGCGCGAATATATGCGCGGGATCTACTGGCGCGAGGGGCCGGACTATGTCGAGCGCAACTTCCTCGATCACCACCGCGAACTCCCCGGCTGGTACTGGACCGGCGAGACCGACATGCACTGCCTGCGCGAGGCGATCGGCCAGACGCTGGAGACCGCGCACGCGCACCATATCCAGCGGCTGATGGTCACGGGCAATTTCGCGCTGCTGATCGGCGCGGACCCGGCCAAGGTGCATCAATGGTATCTGGAAGTGTATGTCGACGCCTACGAGTGGGTCGAACTGCCCAACACGCTGGGGATGAGCCAGTTCGGCGATGGCGGGCTGCTCGGGTCGAAGCCGTATATTTCGTCGGGCGCGTATATCGACCGGATGTCCGATTACTGCGGGACCTGCCGGTATAACGTGAAGCAGCGGATCGGGCCCGATGCGTGTCCGTTCAACGCGCTGTACTGGGATTTCCTCGCGCGGCACGAGGACAAGCTGGGGCGCAACAACCGGCTGGCGATGCCGTATCGCAACTGGGCGAAACAGTCCGAGGCGGACCGCGAGGCGACGCGGGCGCAGGCGGCCGGGTTCCTCGCCTCCCTCGACGCGAGCGGCCCGGCTGGCTACTGACCGATCGAGCACAAGGAGCGGCATATGGACGCGTTGGTAAGCACCGAATGGCTGGCGAACGAACTGGGCGCGGCATCAGGAGGGGGCGATCTGCGGATCGTCGACGCGACCTATGCCGAGGGCCGCGATGCGGCGGCGGAGTATGAGGCGGCGCATATTCCGGGCGCGGTGTTCATGAACCTCAGCGAGTTGCGGGATACCGACAGCGACCTGCCGAATACGCTCCCGTCGGCGGAGAAGTTCGCGAGCCGGATGCAGACGCTGGGGCTCGGCGATGGCAGCCGGATCGTGCTGTACGACAGCTCGCCCTGGCACACGGCGGCGCGCGCGTGGTGGTTGCTGCGGCTGTTCGGCGCGCACAACGTGGCGATCCTCGATGGTGGGCTTGCCAAATGGCAGGCCGAGGGGCGGGAGATCGCGACGGGCAAAGAGACGCCGCGGCATCGCCACTTCACGACCTGGGCGGACCTGAAGGGCGTGCGCGATCTGGATCAGATGAAGGCGAACGTCGAGAGCGGCGCGGAGCAGGTGCTCGACGCGCGGTCCGCGTCGCGCTTCACCGGCGCGGAGGAAGATCCGCGGCCGGGCACCGCGCCGGGGCATATTCCGGGCTCGAAGAACCTGCCGCAGGGCGCGGTGTTCAACGCGGATGGCACGTGGAAGACCGGCGACGCGCTGAAAGCCGAGTTCGACAAGGCGGGCATCGACCTGGCGAAGCCGATCGTGATGACCTGCGGCTCGGGCATCACCGCGTCGGTGCTCGCGTTCGGCGCGCATCTGCTCGGCAACGACGCGGCGCTGTACGACGGCAGCTGGTCAGAATGGGGCGGCGATCCCGAGACACCCAAGGCGACAGGCACAGCATGAGCGATACGAACAAGCCGGTCGGCGACGCGACCAAGGTCGTCCTCGCCGGCCGTCGCAAGGAGTGGACGCAGGGCATCGTCAGCCCGCCGGTCTGGCGCGCCTCGACGATTCTCTACGATTCGGTCGGCCATCTCCCCGAAAGCGCCACGCGCGATACGCATCACCGGCTGTTCTACGGGCGCAAGGGCACGCCGACGCAGTGGAGCCTTGCCGACGCGCTGACTTCGCTCGAGCCCGGCGCGGAGGGGACGTTCCTCTATTGCTCGGGCGTCGCGGCGATCGCGGCGGCTCTGCTGTCGGTGCTGTCCCCCGGCGACGAACTGCTGCTGGTCGACAGCGCCTACGACCCGACGCGCGGGATGGCGGGTGGCTTGCTCAAGCGGTTCGGGATCACGACGCGCTATTACGACCCGATGATCGGCGCGGGCATCGCCGACCTGATGGGCGAGAACACGCGGGCCATATTTATGGAAAGTCCCGGATCGCTGAGCTTCGAGGTGCAGGACGTCCCCGCGATCGTCGCCGCCGCGAAGGCGAGGGGTGTGACCACCCTGCTCGACAACACCTGGGCCACCCCGCTGTTCTTCCCCGCGATCGAGCGCGGCGTCGACCTGACGATCCTTGCCGGCACCAAGTACGTCGTCGGCCATTCGGACGTCATGCTCGGCTCGGTCACCGCAGCGCCCGGCCATTTCAAGAAACTGCGCGAGACGAGTTTCCAGCTCGGCCAGGTCGCCAGCCCCGACGATTGCTGGCTCGGCAGCCGTGGTCTCCGCACGATGGCGGTCCGCCTCGCGCAGCATCAGTCGAGCGCGCTGACCATCGCCAAGTGGCTGCAATCGCGCCCGGAAGTCGCGCAGGTCCTCCACCCGGCGCTCCCCGACTGCCCCGGCCACGACCTGTTCGTCCGCGACTTCAAGGGCTCCAGCGGCCTCTTCTCGTTCGTCCTCAACGGCGGAGACGAAACCTCCCGCGCTGCGCTGATCGACGCGCTGCAGCTGTTCGGCATAGGCTATAGCTGGGGCGGCTTCGAGAGCCTCGCCATCCCCGCCGACCCGCACCGCTACCGCAGCGTCACCAAGCGCGACGCCGCAGGCCCGATGGTCCGCCTCCAGATCGGCCTCGAAGACCCGGCAGACCTGATCGCCGATCTCGAAGCCGGGCTCGCTGCGTTCTCTGCCGCAAAGGTCTAGACGATTTCCGATCGAGGCGTGTCCGCGCGGGAGATCGACGCACCCATCTTCGGCACGGCGTTCCAGGCCGAGCTGGACGCGCTGTTTCGCTGGCGCCGCGACGTCCGGCGGTTTCGGCGCGATGCGTTGCCGGGCGGGCTGCTCGACCGGTTGCTAGAGACGGCGAGCGCCGCCCCATCGGTCGGACTCAGTCAGCCGTGGCGGTTCGTCACGGTCGACGACCCTGCACGCCGCGCCGCGGTCCGCGCCGATTTCGAGGCGTGCAATGCAGCGGCGTTGGCGACGCAGGACGAAACGCGGGCGGCCAATTACGCGCGGCTCAAGCTCGCGGGGCTCGAACAGGCGCCGTGTCATGTCGCGGTGTTCGTCGAACCCGATCCAGCGCAGGGCCACGGCCTCGGCCGCCGGACCATGCCCGAGAGCGTCGCGTATTCCGCCGTCATCGCGGTCCACACGCTCTGGTTGGCGGCGCGCGCACACGGGATCGGCCTCGGCTGGGTCTCGATCCTCGACCCGTCGCGTATCCGCGAGATTCTGGACGTGCCCGAGACGTGGCAGCTCGTCGCGTATCTCTGCATCGGATCTCCGGAGATCGACGCGGTCACCCCGGAACTGGAGCGCGAAGGCTGGGAAAAACGGCGTTCGATCAGCATAGTGGCGCGCTGAGACGTACCTGCGGCCGGCGCCGACTACGCGGCGACACTGTGGCGCATGCGCAACATGCGTGCTGTCAAAGCCCGATTGTACGCAAGATTCGCTTGTGCGCTGCACCATGCGCTGTCATCCCGATGTCATCGTCGGAAAGACCGCGCTGGGGTTCGGCCCCTAAAGATGCGGCGTCCGCGGATGCAGGGCGGACATCGACTTCCGGTATCGAAAGGGAAACGATGCGCTTCACCACACTTCTTCTCGGCGGCATTGCTTTGGCTGCCGCAACGCCCGCGTTCGCGCAGGACGACACCGCGCCTCCCAAGGAGGTTACGGTCACGGGTTCGGTCGGTCTCGTCAGCGACTATCGCTTCCGCGGCGTGTCGCAGTCGGACGAGAACCTCGCCGTCCAGGGCGGCATCACGATCGCGCACAAGAGCGGCGTCTATATCGGGACCTGGGCGTCGAACCTGTCCGGCTGGGGCACGTTCGGCGGCGCCAACATGGAGCTCGACCTGATCGCAGGCTACAAGGTGCCGGTCGGCGGCGGCGCGATCGACGTCGGTGCGACCTGGTACATGTATCCGGGCGGCTTCGACAACACCGACTTCATCGAGCCCTATGCCAAGCTGTCGGGCACCGCCGGGCCGGTCGCGCTTCTCGCGGGCGTCGCCTATGCGCCCAAGCAGCAGGCACTGGGGCCGTGGTATACCAACGGCACGTCGGCCGCGAACGGCGTGTACGACCGCGTCAACGCCAAGGACGACAACCTCTATCTGTGGGGCGACGTCAGCAGCGGGATCCCGACCACCGGCGTGACCGTGAAGGCGCATGTCGGCTATTCGCGCGGCAACAAGGGCCTCGGGCCGTTCGCGACCAGCGTGTCGCCGACCGGCGAGTATTGGGACTGGCTGCTGGGTGCGGATTACGTGATCCCGACGACGCCGCTCACGCTGGGGGTCGCGTATGTCGACACCGATATCTCGAAGCGCGAATCGGCGTATCTCCAGCCGAGCTTCAGCCGTGGCCAGGACGGCACCGGTTCGATCGCCGGCGGCAAGGTCCTGGTATCGCTGACCGCGGCGTTCTGATCGCTCTGAGGAGAGGTCTCCCCTGAACCTTGTTTCCCTGCGAAGACGGGGATCCAGTCTGGGCTCCCGCCTTCGCGGGAGAACAAGGCGGGTAGAGGTTCCGCAATACCAAGACCGTCATCCTGGGCTTGACCCAGGATCCAGAGCCGCAGGCGTTCCGCTCATGGCTCTGGATCCTGACGTTCGTCAGGATGACGGGAGTGGGGCGGTGGACCAAGAACGGCAGATACGAAAAAGGGCGGCCCCGCGAGGAGTCGCCCTTTTTCGTACGACGGGAAAACCCCGATCAGTTTGCCTTGGCGCGCGCGTCCTGGCCGTCGCCTTCAGGGGCGGCGACGATGTCGCGGGTCGTGCTGCCCTTGTCGACGACGGTCGTGTCGGGATCGCCCGCGCTGGAGCGGATGCCGGGATCGTCCGAATCGGCGCCGGCATCGTTCAGCACGCCGGTCTCCGCAGGGCTGCGCGCGGCGGTGCCGCCGAACAGCGCGTCGAGCGTCTGCGCGTTGGCCGCGGTATCCTGCGGGCGGGCGGCGCCGGGCTGCGGCGGCACCAGCGCGAAGTCGGGCGGGATGACCAGCGGCGCCTGGCGCGCGACCGCGAACTCGTCGGGACGCGCACGATCGAGGCTCTTGCTTGTCGCACAGCCGGACAGGAGGACGACGGCGCTCGCCAAGGCGACGACGGGCCCGGCGGCCAGGGGTACGAACTTACGCATGGGAATTCTCCACAGGGGGCTTCTCGCGCACGAGGAGCGCCCGAACAAGCAGGACGAGCACGCCGACAGTAATCGCTGCATCGGCGACATTGAAGACCAAAAACGGACGCCACTCGCCGATATGCAGGTCGGCGAAATCGACGACGTAGCCGAGCCGGATCCGGTCGAGGATATTGCCGATCGCGCCGCCGAGCACGAAGCCCAGCGCCACCTGGTCGGCGGGGTTCTTCTCGCGCGTCATCCACACCGCGACGCCGACCGCGATCGCGCCGGTCAGCAGCACTAGCGCCCAGCGGGTCAGGTGACCGTCGGCGGGAAGCAGCCCGAGCGAGATGCCGATGTTGGGGACGAAGCGCAGGTCGAAGAACGACGTGATCGTCTGCGAATCGCCGAGCGAATCGATCCCGAGCGGCTTGGTCACCGCCCATTTGCTGAGCTGGTCGGCTAGGAAGAGCGCGATCGCCGCGCCGAACCCGGCTTTTGGCAGGTTACGCATCGACCACTACCTCGTCGCATCGGTTGCAAAGCTCGCCGTCGACGCTCACCTCGGGAAGGTGGCGCCAGCAGCGGCCGCATTTGTGGAAGTCGGTGCGCGTCACGGTGACCGCGTCGCCCGGCGTGACCTTGGCGACGATGAAGGCTTCGGCCAGTTCCGCAGCTTCAGTCGGTGCGAGAGGCGACATCGATTTGATCGTGACCTCTGCCTCCAAACTCGAACGCACGGTCTTTTCGCGACGCATGGGTTCGATCGCTTCAGTAACCGTTTCGCGAAGTGCACGGATCTGCGTCCACTTCTTCCCGACCTCGATGCCATCCTCCACCTCGGGCAGCGACGGCCATTCGAGGTAGTGCACCGAGCTGTCGTCGTTGGGGAAGCGCGACTGCCACACTTCCTCGGCGGTGAAACAAAGCACCGGCGCGGCGTAGCGGACGAGCGCGTGGAACAGCACGTCGAGGACGGTGCGGTACGACCGACGCTTGATGTCCCTCGGCGCGTCGCAATAGAGCGAGTCCTTGCGGATATCGAAGAAGAACGCGGACAGGTCCTCGTTCGCGAAGTCGGTCAGCAGACGCGTGTAGCGGTTGAACTCATAGGCTTCCGCCGCTTGGCGCAGTTCGGTGTCGATCATGCCGAGGCGGTGGAGCACGTAGCGCTCGAGCTCGGGCATGTCGGATACAGCGACGCGCTCCGACTCGTCGAAGTCTTCGAGTGCGCCGAGCATGTAGCGGAACGTGTTGCGCAGCTTCCGGTACGCGTCGGAGGCGGTGGCGAGCACTTCCTTGCCGATCTTCACGTCGTCGAAATAGTCGGTCGAGGCGACCCACATGCGCAGGATGTCGGCGCCGGACTCGCCGATGATCTTGAGCGGATCGACGACGTTGCCGAGCGACTTCGACATCTTGCGGCCTTGGCCGTCGAGCGCGAAGCCGTGCGTCAGGACCGCGTCGTAGGGCGCGCGACCGCGCGTGCCGCAGCTTTCGAGCAGCGACGACTGGAACCAGCCGCGATGTTGGTCCGAGCCTTCGAGATACAGGTTCGCGCGCGTGCCTTCGCCGTAGCGTGCTTCGACCGTGAAGACGTGTGTGCAGCCGGAGTCGAACCAGACGTCGAGGATGTCCTTCACGACCTCATAGTCGGCGAGGTCGTAGTCGGGGCCGAGCAACGCCTGGTGGCGGTCGGCGTACCATGCATCCGCGCCGTTCTCGCGGAAGGCTGCGACGATGCGCGCATTGACGGCGGGATCGTTGAGGTACTGGCCGGTGGCGCGGTTCACGAACAGCGCGATCGGCACGCCCCAGGCGCGCTGGCGCGAGATGACCCAATCGGGACGGCCCTGCACCATCGACGTGATCCGGTTTTCCGCACGCGCGGGGATCCAGGTGGTGGCGGCGATCGCATCGAGCGCGATCTCGCGGAGAGTGGCGCCGTTGCCTGGCTCCCTCTCCCCGTCGGGGAGAGGGCTGGGCTGAGGGGCTGTTCCGGACGCAGCATTGCTGGGCTGCCCCTCACCCCGACCCTCTCCCCGGAGGGGAGAGGGAGCAGAAGCAGAGTCCATCGGGATGAACCATTGCGGGGTCGCGCGGAAGATCACTTTCGCCTTCGAGCGCCACGAATGCGGGTAGCTGTGCTTGAAGTCGTCGCTCGCCGCCAGCAACGCGCCAGCTTCGCGCAGGTCGGTGCAGATCGGGCCGTCGGCGCTCACGAACTTCTTGTTGATGACGCTGCCCTGGCCGCCGAGCCATGCCCAGTCGGCGCGGTACATCCCCGCGCCGTCGATCGCGAAGACCGGGTCGATGCCGTATTGCTTGCAGAGTTCGAAATCGTCCTCGCCGTGGTCCGGCGCCATGTGGACGAGACCGGTGCCCGCGTCGGTCGTGACGAACTCGCCGGGGAGGAACGGGCGCGGCTTCGCGAAGAACCCGCCGAGCGCGTGCATTGGGTGGCGTGCGGTTGCGCCTTCGAGGTCGGAGCCTTTGCCACGCCAAATTTCGCGATCCGGGAGAATACCGTTCAATCGTTCATCGGAGAAACCGCCTTCGCGTTTTTGACGATTTTTTTCGAACGTCCAATCAAATAACCGCTCAGCAGCGACCAGAAAAACGATGCTGCCGTTGTTGATCGCCACATACTCGATCTCAGGCCCATAGCTCAGCGCCTGGTTTACCGGGATCGTCCACGGCGTGGTCGTCCAGATCACCGCATAGGCACCCTCCAATTCGGGAGCGTTCGGCGCAGAGTCGATCTCGAACGCGACGTCGATCTGCGTGGAGACTATGTCCTCATACTCGACCTCGGCTTCGGCGAGCGCGGTCTTCTCGACCGGCGACCACATCACCGGTTTGGCGCCACGGTATAGCTGGCCGCTCTCGGCGAACTTCAGCAACTCGCCGACGATGGCGGCTTCCGCCTCGTACTTCATCGTCAGGTACGGATCGGCCCAGTCGCCCATCACGCCGAGCCGTTCGAACTCGGCCTTCTGCACCGCCACCCATTTCTCGGCATAGGCGCGGCATTCGGCGCGGAACTGCTCGACGGGGACGTCGTCCTTGTTGAGCTTCTTGGCGCGGTACGCTTCCTCGACCTTCCACTCGATCGGCAGGCCGTGGCAGTCCCAGCCGGGGACGTAGGGCGCGTCCTTGCCCATCAGCGACTGCGAGCGGACGATGATGTCCTTCAGGACCTTGTTCATCGCGTGGCCCATGTGGATGTCGCCGTTCGCGTAGGGCGGGCCGTCATGCAGGATGAACCGCTCGCGCCCGAGCCGCTGTTCACGCAACCGGTCGTAGATGCCGAGCTTCGCCCAGCGCTCGAGGATCGCCGGCTCCTTGGCGGCGAGACCCGCCTTCATCGGGAAGTCGGTCTTCGGCAGGAAGACGGTGTCGCGGTAATCGCGGGCGGGCGCGGGAGTATCGGTCATAAGTGGGCCGGGCTGTAGCCGAGCGACGGGGGACACACAAACACTTCCCCTTCCTGCTCCCCTCCCTGGAAGGGAGGGGCCGGGGGTGGGTCGGCATGGGGCAGGAGCTAGCGCTAGCCAACGGGCCGACCCACCCCCAACCCCTCCCTTTCAGGGAGGGGAGGCGCCAAGGATCGCGTGCGCTCTCTGACAGTCGGCGTCCATCTGGGTAATGAGCGCGTTCATGTTCGCGAACTTGGCCTCGGGGCGGAGATACTCGATCAGCGCAACCTCGATCCGCTGGCCGTACAGGTCTTCGCCGAAATCGAAGAAATGCGGCTCGAGCAGTTCCTTGGGCGGATCGAAGCTCGGGCGGACTCCCAGGTTCGCGGCGCCCTTGAGCACGCGCCCGTCCTCCAGCCGCCCGGTCACCGCGTAGATCCCGTAGGCGGGGCGCAGATAATTGCCCATGTCGAGATTGGCGGTCGGATAGCCGATCGTGCGGCCGACCTTGTCGCCGTGCTGGACGAAACCCTGGATCGCGAACGGCCGCGTCAGCAGGCGGGTGGCGGTGGCCATGTCGCCAGCGCGCAGTGCCTCGCGGATGCGGGTGGACGAGACGGTCTCGCCCTCCAGCTCGATCGCGCTCACCGTTTCCGCGCGAAATCCGTGCGCAGGCCCACGCGAGGCGAGCGTGCGGACGGTGCCGGCCTTGCCCTTGCCGAAGGTGAAGTCCTCGCCGGTGACGACGCCCGCGACGCGGAGGTTGCGTTCGAGCCGTTCGGTGATGAAGCGCTCGGCGGTCAGCGCGGCGAGATCGCCATCGAAATTGAACACGATCATCGCATCGGCGCCGGCTTTCTTGAACAGCTCCAGGCGTTGATCGAGCGTGGTCAGGCGGAACGGCGGGGTATCGGGGCGGAAATGGCGGACCGGGTGCGGATCGAACGTCGCCACCAGCGCCGGACGCCCCTCGGCCCGCGCCCAGGCGACCGCGCGCGCGACCACCGCCTGGTGACCAAGGTGAAATCCATCGAAATTCCCCAGCGCGACGATCCCGTTCGCCAGATACGACGGGAGCACCGCACCGCCGTCGAGACGTTGCATGCGCGGGTCAGTAACCAGCCGTCGCGAAAGGCGATAGTCCTTCCGTGCGGTTGCCTGCTGCGCCTCGTTGTTCTCCCGCAAAGGCGGGAGTCCAGTCTGGGCTCACGCCTTCGCGGGAGAACGGCTCAGGGGCGGGTAAGCGTGACGAAGCTGTAGGCCGGGCGGTCGTTTTCGGCGGGGTGGTCTTCGCGCGCGATCTCGTGCCAGCCGTCGAAGGCGGGGACGGTCGCGTCGCCGTCGGGGGCGGCGTGGACTTCGGTCAGCTCGATGCGATCCGCGTGGGAAAGGAGTTGCGCGTAAATTTGCGCACCACCGATCACCGCCACGTCGTCGCCCGCCATTGCGAGCGCTTCTTCGACCGAGCGTGCAACGTCCGCGCCCTCAGCGCTCCAGTCGCCCCGCGTCAGGACGATATGGCGGCGACCGGGGAGGGGGCTCGGGAAGCTCTCGAAGGTTTTGCGGCCCATCACCATCGGCTTGCCCATCGTGAGCGCCTTGAAGCGCTTCAGGTCGGCGGGGAGGCGCCAGGGGAGTTGCCCGTCGCGGCCGATGACGCCGTTGCTGGCGCGGGCGAGGTAGAAGGTGATCATGCGGCGGTCATGCCGGAATGGGGGGCGGAGAGCTACTCTCCCGTTTTACGTCGGCATCCCGCCGTTAACTCCACCCCGGCGAAGGCCGGGGCCCAATTGGGGAACGTCGTTGATGAGTGCTGCGCTACGTTACTCCGGCCTTGCCAATTGGGCCCCGGCCTTCGCCGGGGTGGTAGATAAACGGTGTGGTTCAGCTCGGCGCGTGTTCCTTCACATACGCCTCGGGATCCTTGTCGACGACCTTCACCCCGTTCAGATGGTTCGCCTCGAACGCCGCGAACCGCACGCCCAGTTCATGCCGCTCTTCCAGCGTTGCGTGCTTGCGGAAATCGGTCAGGCCCTGGCGTTCTTCCTCGGCCAGATGATCGCTGTTCGCCTTGTTGCACTCGCCGACCGCTTCGAACCATGCGTCCGAGCCGACCGGGTGCTTGTCGACCGCTTGGCCGGTGTCGCGGATGTCGTTGTGATCCTCGATCGCGTCCTCGGTCTCCTCTGCGGCCGAGTCTGCGTCGTTGCCGCCGGTGCCGATCTTCATCAGCCGCGGGTAGAAGAAGCGCTCCTCCGCCTCGGCATGCGCGTCGAGCAGGTTCTTGAGGCGGGTCCAGAGCGCGGACAGCGCCTCGGTGTCCTTGGCGTCGATCGAATCGATCTGCGCGAACAGTGCGCGCTGCTGCGCGTGTTCGTCGAGAATGAGCTGTGTGATATCCATGCGCATCTGAACCGCACAGCGCACGCGCGGTTCCTATTGCGATTCGGTCGCGCGGCGCTGCCGCGGGGTCGCTCTCTATTTAGACCGCGACGGGGGCCTTGATGTGCGCCTGCGCGAAATAGTCGTGGAGGACGAAATCCTCATACGCGTAGGCGTCGATCGAATCCGGTTTCCGGAGAATTTCGAGGCGCGGGAGAGGTCCGGGCGAGCGCATCAGTTGCAGTTGCGCCTGCTCCAGATGGTTCGAATAGAGGTGGCAATCGCCGCCGGTCCAGATGAACTCGCCGACCTCGAGCCCGCATTGCTGCGCGAGGATGTGCGTGAGCAACGCGTAGCTGGCGATGTTGAACGGCACGCCGAGGAAGATGTCGCCCGAGCGCTGGTAGAGCTGGAGCGACAGCTTGCCGTTCGCGACATGCGTCTGGAACAGGCAGTGGCACGGCGCGAGCGCCATCGCGTGGAGGTCGCCCGGGTTCCACGCGCTGACGATCTGGCGGCGCGAAGCGGGGTTGGTCCTGATCTGATCGATCAGCTCGGCGATCTGGTCGATGTGGCGATCGTCCGCAGCGACCCAGTCGCGCCACTGCTTGCCGTAGACCGGGCCGAGGTCGCCATTCTCGTCAGCCCATTCGTCCCAGATCGCGACTTTCCGATCCTGCAACCAGCGCACGTTGGTGTCGCCGCGGAGGAACCAGAGGAGCTCGACGATGATCGAGCGGAGGTGGAGCTTCTTGGTGGTGAGCACGGGGAAGCCCTGCGCGAGATCGAACCGCATCTGCGCGCCGAACACGCTGAGCGTGCCGGTGCCGGTGCGGTCCATCGTCTCGACGCCGGTCGAGAGCACGCGGTCCATGAGGTCTAGATATTGGCGCATCGGGTTTGCGTAGCGATGCGGCGGCGGGGGCTCAAGCGGATGTAGTTGCGCGTGCGGTCGCCGGTGTCGCGGGGCAGGCGGGTATGTGCCGCCGTCGCCCGTGCCTTCATGTCGTATCGCCGACTTCGCCGCGGCACGCGCGCTGTTCGCGGAGTTGGGTAAGGCCTCCGTTGAGACGGTGGCGGTAGCGTATCTTGATCCGAATCGGAGGCTTCTCGGGATGCGGCACGTCGTCGGGGGGCGGGATCAGGTGGCGATCTCTATCCGGACGATCGCGGCGGATGCGTTGGCGTTCGATGCTCACGGGGTGATCATCGCGCATAACCATCCGAGCGGGGATGCTACGCCGAGCGCGCGGGACGTCGCGTTCACGCGGGCGCTGGCGGCGGGGTTACGGACGTTGGAGGTGGTCTTGCTCGATCACTTGGTGATCGCGGGGGAGCGGGTGACGAGCCTGCGCGCGATGGGGGTGGTGTGAGGAACACTCACCTCAAACGCACCACCCCGGCGAAGGCCGGGGCCCAATTGGGGGACGTTGCCAACTACGCGCAGTTTGCAGTTACTTCGATCTTTCCAATTGGACCCCAGCCTCCGCCGGGGTGGTGCAATCGGTTAAATTAGCGCCTCGGATCGCGACGCCAAAGCCGAAGTTACTTCAGCCGGCACGCCCGAATCGCTTCCGGCGCGGGCCGCGGCCCGGTCGCGCGGAATGTCGCGAGATACCCCCCGGCGGACGGCATGTCGTCCATGTCGACCTGCGTATACCCCACCGACGCGAACTCGCATTTCAACAGCGCGGGCGGCGTGCCGTGGTTCTGCGTCGGGCGATTCGCATCCACCACCACCACCAGCCCGTCGGGCTTCAGCGACGGCCGCAGCCGCCACAGGAATTCGTAGGGCTGCTCGATCTCGTGATACATATGGACCATCACGACGCGGTCGAAACTAGCCTCCGGCAACTTGGGGTCGTTCGCCTCGCCGAGTTTCACGCTGACGTTCGCCAGGTCCTCGCGCGCGACGCGTTCCGCCAGCTGGTCGCGCACGGCGGGAAGAATGTCTTCGGCCAGCACGCGGCCGGTCTTGCCGACGCGGGCGGCCATGCGGATCGTGTAATAGCCTTCGCCCGCGCCAATGTCCGCGACCGTCATGCCCTTGCGGATCTCGGCCTTGTTCATGACCTCGCCAGCCTCGTTGAGCCGATCGCGCGCTTCTTCGTTCGACCAGCGCGCCGAGACGATCGACGCGACCGGGCGATCGGCGGCGGGGAAGACCGGCTCCTTGGTCTCGCGCTTGATCAGCGGCTTGCTGCCGTCGCACGCTGCCAGCGAGAGCATCGGCAGGACCATCAGGGCAAGGGCACCCCGCAAGCTCAATCGACGTCCTCCACCTCGACGGCCTCGCCGGTCACGCGCTGCGACAGCGCCGCCGCCATGAACATTTCGAGATCGCCGTCGAGCACGTCCGACGGGCTGGTCGACACCACGCCGGTGCGCAGGTCCTTCACCATCTGGTACGGCTGAAGCACGTACGATCGGATCTGGTGACCCCAGCCGATGTCGGTCTTGCCGGCATTCTCGGCATTCGCCGCGGTCTCGCGGATCGCCAGTTCGCGCTCGTACAGACGCGCGCGGAGCTGGTTGTACGCCTCGGCCTTGTTCTTGTGCTGCGAACGCTGGTTCTGGCACTGCACGACGATGCCGGTCGGGATGTGCGTGATGCGCACCGCCGAATCGGTCGTGTTGATGTGCTGGCCGCCGGCGCCCGACGCACGATACGTGTCGATGCGCAGGTCGCTCTCGTTGTATTCGACCTCGATATTGTCGTCGACGACCGGATAGACCCAGACGCTGGCGAACGACGTGTGACGCCGCGCCGCCGAGTCGTACGGGCTGATCCGGACGAGCCGGTGCACGCCGCTCTCGGTCTTCGCGTAACCGTACGCGTTCTCGCCCTTAAGCAGCAGCGTGGCGGACTTTATCCCCGCCTGCTCGCCCGAATGCTGGTCGACCAGTTCGACCTTCAGGCCGTGGCGCTCGCCCCAGCGCGAATACATCCGGCTGAGCATGCCGGCCCAGTCCTGGCTCTCGGTCCCGCCGGCGCCCGCGTTGACCTCGATATAGGTGTCGTTCGCGTCGGCCTCGCCTGCCAGCAGCGCCTTGATCTTGTCCTTGTCGGCACGCGCGGCGAGTTCGGCGAGCGACGCAACGCCGTCCGCTTCCATCTCGGTATCGCCCTCGGCCTCGGCCATCTCGATCAGCTCGGCGGTGTCCGACAGTTCGCTCTGGATCGCGCGCGTCGCGCTGATCGCCTCGTCGAGACGACGACGCTCGCGCATCACCTCCTGCGCGGCCTTGGGATCGGACCAGAGCGCCTGATCCTCGACGCGCGCGTTCAGCTCGTCGAGACGACGCAGCGCGCGGTCCCAGTCGAGGAAGCGGCGCAGCAGCGCCAGCGCGTCGTTGATGGTGTCTACGTGAGCCTGCGCTTCGGCGCGCATGATATTCTCCAAAAATTCCGCCGCCCCGGCGAAGGCCGGGGAAATTTCGTCGTCCCAGCGGAGGCCGGGATCGCCGTCCCAAGCGAGCGGGGCGGGTCTCCGGCGGGCGCCGGGATGACGTCTATATAAGCGCGCTAGTAGATTCCGCCTTGTCTTTGCAAGAAATCGCTGTCGCGCGGGGCTTCGGCCTTCTTCACCGCGGTCGTCGTCGTAGCAGCCGTGGGGGCGACATCCGAGCGTCGTGCGGCACGCCGCGGTTCGCTCTCGGGCTTGAACGCTTCCCAGATCACCGCAGGCTTCGGATCGCTGGTATCGGGCCACGTGCCATAGACCGGCCGGCCACTCGCGCGATCGACCCGGACCATACGGATCCCCGCCGGCGCACGGAACGGCAGCTTGGGCAGATCCTCATACGCCTTGACCGCGAACTGCTTGAAGATCGGCGCGGCGAGCGTACCGCCTTGTGCCGCGCCACCAAGGTTCTTCGGCGTGTCGAACCCGATATACAGCCCGCCGACGAACTGCGGCGTGCCCCCGACGAACCACACGTCGGTCGGCCCGTTGTTGGTGCCTGTCTTGCCGAACATCGGCCGGTCGAGATCGCGCAACGTCACCGCGGTGCCGCGCTGGACGACGCCCTCGGTGATGTGGACCATCTGGTACGCGGTCATCGCGTCGAGCACTTGGCGCTGGCGCGTGATCGGCCGCGGCATCGGCTTGCCGTCCCAGTCGGGCGCGTTGCAGCGATCGCAGGGTCGCCAGTTCTCGGGCCAGATCACTTTCCCGTGGCGATCCTGGACGAAGTCGATCAGCGACGGCGGCCCGCCCTTGCCGTTGTTGGCAAGGATCGAATACGCGTTGACCATCCGCCCGACGGTCGTCTCGCCGGCGCCGAGCGCATAGGAGAGATACGGCGCATAATCGCCGACGCCCATCTTCTTGATCGTCGCGACGACCTTCGGCATGCCGGTCTGCGCGGCGGCGCGCACGGTCATCAGGTTGCGCGACTGCTCGATGCCCCAGCGCATCGTGTGCGGGCCGGACCCGCGCGAATTGCCGAAGTTGCGGAAGCATTTCTGCCCCAGCCGCGCGCCCTGATAGACGCAGAAAGGCCCGTCGACGATGATCGAGGCGGGGGTCATGCCGTTGTCGAGCGCGGCGGAATAGACGATCGGCTTGATCGTCGAACCCGGCTGGCGCATCGCCTGCGTTGCGCGGTTGAACGCCTGCAAGCGGTCGTCGAAGCCGCCCTGCATCGCCAGGACGCGGCCCGACGCCGGCTCCTCGACGACGAACGCGCCCGAGACCTTGGGGATCGCCCGCAGCGAGAATTCGCCGCCGTCCGGCGCCACCGCGATGATGTCGCCCGTCTTGATCGCGCCGAACGCGTTGCCGCCCTTGCCGCGCACCGGCATCTGCGCCGCGTAGCGCGGCAGCGTGCCGGTCTTGCCGGTGCGGAAGCCGAGGCTCCAGGCGTTGCCGTCCTTGCCCGTGACGATCGCCGCGACCCAATCGCGGTAATCGAGCGCGATATTGCTGTTGAGCAACGGCTGGAGCCAGTTGTCGTCCTCGATCTCGACATGACGGATCGGCCCGTTCCAGCCGCGCCCGCTGTCGAACCGGACCAGGCCATCACGCAACGCTTGCTGCGCCAGATCCTGCAAATT
Source organism: Sphingomonas sp. PP-CE-3A-406 (assembly GCF_003688625.1). Lineage (GTDB taxonomy): Bacteria > Pseudomonadota > Alphaproteobacteria > Sphingomonadales > Sphingomonadaceae > Sphingomonas. Next base: position 668,408 of record NZ_RCWY01000002.1, on the reverse strand, counting down.
CGCGTCGAACGAGGTCCGCACCCACAGTCCGCCCGAGTAGACGCTGTAGGGTCCGTCCTTCGCGTTCTCGCCGAACTTCGCCATCAGCTGGCGGCGGACTTCCTCGACGAAATAGCCGCCGACGCTCTCGAACTTCGGCGTCCGTCGCATCACCGCGCCGAGCGGCTCGGCATTCGCCTGGTCATGCTGCGCGCGCGTGATGAAGCCGTTGTCGAGCATCCGGTTGAGCACATAGTTGCGCCGCGTCATCGCCTTCTCGGTGTTGCGCACCGGATCGTAGTTCGACGGGCCCTTGGGCAGGATCGCGAGATACGCCATCTGCGCGAGATCGAGCTGGTCGAGCTCCTTGTCAAAATAGGCGTGGCTCGCCGCCTCGACGCCGAACGCGTTACGCCCGAGCGCGATCTGGTTGAGGTACAGCTCGAGGATCTGCTCCTTGGTCAGCGTGTCCTCGATCTTGTACGCCAGCACCGCCTCGCGCAGTTTGCGCGACGGCGAATAGGCGTTGCCGATCAACAGGTTCTTCGCGACCTGCTGCGTAATCGTCGAGCCGCCCTTGGCGCGCTTGCCGGTGCCGAGCTTGGTCGCATAATCGTACACCGCGCCGGCGAGGCCGGGATAGTCGACGCCGTGATGCTCGAAGAACGACTTGTCCTCGGCAGCGAGGAACGCCTTCACGAGCAGCGGCGGATATTCGGCGTAGCTCAGTTCCACGCGGCGTTCGCGGGCGTAGCTGTGGATCGGCGCGCCATCGATGCCGCGGACGTTGGTCGGCAGCGGCGGCTCATACGTCCGCAACGTATCGACCGACGGCAGGTCGCGCATGACCGCGAACCAGAACGCGAAGATCGCGACGAAGCCGAGCACGACCAGCACCAGCGCGGCCTTGGTCCACCGACTCGCCCAGGCGCGCGCGACCCTGCCGCGCAGTCGGTCGGAAGTGCGGCCTGTCGCCGTTGTCGAGGTGGGGGAGGGATCAGACGCCATGATTACTGCCGCAGCGTCTAGCAGGTTCGCGGGCGCTTGCCAGCCTTCGGTGGTGGGGGCGGGGCTGTGCCGTTCGTACGACGCCGCACAACCTCGCGCCGCGCCGCGCTTCGTCTTTACCCCAATGTGCCCACTTCTACTCCGTCACCCCGGACCTGTTCTGGGGGCCACCGTTCCGCAGGCTCCACGGCCGGCGAACCCGCGGAACGGTGGATGCCGGAACAGGCCCGGCATGACGGGGGAGGGGGCGTGCCGCTTCCCAAACAGTCGCCAAACTTCACGATCCTCCCCCGCCAGGGGGAGGTGGCGCGAAGCGACGGAGGGGGAGGATACGAAACATCGGTTTCCCTTACCTCCCCCTCCGTCAGGCAAGTGCCTGCCACCTCCCCCTGGCGGGGGAGGATCGAAAGCGCGCAATCGTTGCCATCGTGATCCGACCCTCGCAGGGAAGCGGCCCAGCAAAACCTGTCACCAACCCCGCTACTGTGGCAGCAGGCGCAGATGACCCCGCCGCCGCTCCCGATCCTCGCAGTCCTTCCCGACCTCCTCGCCACCCTCCGCGACCGCACCTCCGCGGTCCTCGTCGCTCCCCCAGGCGCGGGCAAGACTACCGCAGTAGCGCCGGCCCTCCTCACCGAACCCTGGTGCACGGACGAGATTCTCCTCCTATCCCCCCGCCGCCTGGCCGCCCGCGCCGCCGCCGAACGCATGGCCTCTACCGCGGGCGAACCCGTCGGCCAGACCTTCGGCTACGCCACCCGCATGGACAGCAAACGCTCCGCCGCCACTCGCGTGACGGTCATCACGGAGGGCATCTTCGTCGCCCGCATTCAGGCCGATCCCGAACTCGCCGGCGTCTCCGCGGTGCTGTTCGACGAAGTCCACGAACGCAGCCTTGACGGCGATTTCGGCCTTGCGCTGGCGCTCGACGTCCAAGCCGGCTTTCGCCCCGACCTCCGCATCGTCGCGATGTCTGCAACGCTCGATGGCGCGCGGTTTGCTGCGTTGATGGACGGCGCCCCCGTCATCGAAAGCGAAGGCCGGAGCTATCCCCTGACCCTTCGCCACATCGGTCGCCAAGCCGAACTACGCATCGAGGACTCGGTCGCTAGCGCCATCCGCCGCGCACTCGGCGAAGCGGAGGGCGGCGTGCTCGCGTTCCTCCCTGGCGTCGCGGAGATCGAACGGACCGCCGACCGCCTCGCCAATTTGCCCGACGACATCGTCCTGCACGAACTCCACGGCAGCCTCGACCCCGCGGCCCAGCGCGCCGCGATCCTCCCCGAGCCGGATGGTCGGCGCAAAGTCGTGCTCGCCACCAGCATCGCCGAGACCAGCCTGACGCTCGACGGCATCCGCATCGTCGTCGATTCGGGGCTCGCGAGACGGCCCCGCTACGACCGCGCCGCCGGTATGACGCGGCTGGTCACCGAACGTGCCAGCCAGGCGGCGGTCACCCAACGCGCGGGCCGCGCCGCGCGGCTTGGGCCCGGCATGGCGTATCGGTTGTGGGAAGAGGCGGCGACTGCCGGCCTTCCGCGGTACGACCCACCCGAAATTCTGGAGGCTGACCTGTCGGCGCTGGTCCTAGCCTGCGCGTTATGGGGTGTCGGCGATCCGCGAGACCTCCGCTGGATCGACCCGCCCCCCGCCGCCGCTATCGACGAGGCGATGGCGCGGCTGACGACGCTGGAGGCCATCGAAGACGGCCGTCCGACCTCGCATGGCCGCGCGATCGCGAAGCTGCCGATGCCGCCGAGGTTGGCGCATATGCTGTTGCGAGCGGGAGCGCGCGGGTTGGCGCCGGTCGCGGCTCAAGTGGCAGTCCTGCTGGGCGAGCGCGGGATCGGTGGACAGGACGTCGACCTGGAAACCCGCCTCCGCCGCTGGAAAACCGAACGCGGGGCCAAGGCGCAAGCGGCAAGAGCAATGGCCGATCGCTGGGCCAAACTTGCCCCCCCTCCCGCAAGCGGGAGGGGGCTGGGGGGTGGGCTCGCGCCATCCTCGCCGCGCGACGTCGAGACCGGGCGCCCACCCCCCAACCCCCTCCCGCAAGCGGGCGGGGGAGCAGAAGTTTGCGTCGCACTTGGCTTCCCCGACCGTGTCGCACGCCGCCGTGACGCGTCCGGCGAAACCTGGGCCTCGGTCGGCGGCCGCGGGTTCAAGCTCGATCCGACCTCGCCACTCGCCCGCTCCGAATGGCTCGCCGTCGCCGACACGCAGGGCTTGGCCGCCGGCGCGCGCATTCTCTCCGCCGTGGCGATCGACCAGGCTACCGTCGAAGCCCTTTTTGCCGACCGCATCGAATCCCGTCGCACCGTCACGTTCGACCCGACGACCGGCGGCATCCAGGCGGTCCGCGAACGCCGCCTCGGCGCGATCCGCCTGTCGAGCGGTCCCGACAGCGGCGCGGACCCCGACGCGATCCTCGCCGCGCTCATCGGCGGCGTCCGCGAGCACGGCCTCGCGCTGCTACCGTGGAGCGACGGCGCACAAGCCCTGCGCGACCGTGCCGCCTATGCGGGCGTACCGCTCGACGACGAAACCCTGCTCGCCCGCGCCGACGAATGGCTCGCACCGCTCCTGGCCGGCAAGCGCCGACTCGACGCGATCGCCCCCGGCGCGCTCGCCGAAGCCTTGCGCAACCTGCTCGGCTGGGACGCGATGCAGACCATCAACCGGCTCGCCCCGCCCGATTTCACCAGCCCAGCCGGCAGCACGCACGCGATCGACTACGCTGCCGAAGGTGGCCCCCGGGTCGAACTCCGCGTGCAAGCCCTGTTCGGCCTCGCGGTCCACCCGACGATCGGCGAGGCGCGCGTACCGCTAGTGCTGAGCCTCACATCCCCCGCCGGCCGCCCCATCCAGACGACGCGAGACCTCCCCGGATTCTGGGCGGGCAGCTGGACCGCGGTGGCGAAGGAAATGCGCGGGCGCTACCCCAAGCATCCGTGGCCCGACGACCCCGCCGCGGCGTCCGCCACGCTGCGCACGAAAAAGGCGGATGCAAGGGCCGCCGGTTCGCGATAAGGGGGGGGCATGCCAACCGCCCGTATCTTCCAGCGCCCCAAGAACGCCATGCAGTCCGGCAAGCACCGGACCGACGCCTGGCAGCTCGAATTCGAACCGTCGGAGCCCAAGCGGCCCGACCCGCTCACCGGCTGGGCCGGCAGCGGCGACACGCGCGACCAGCTGCGCCTGCTGTTCCCGACCGCGGAAGCGGCGATCGCGCACTGCGAGCGCGAGGGGTTCGGCTACACCGTCGTGCCGGCGCCGCAGAAGACGCTGAAGCTCCAGAGCTACGCCGACAATTTCAAGTAAGCGGAGGGAGCGGCGCTAGGCCCCCCGTACTTCCTTGTTATCCCGCAAAGGCGGGAGCCCAGTCTGGGTCCCCGCCTTCGTGGGGAAACAGGTCTTGGTTAGAGTATCGACCCCGCCAGGATCAGCAGCATCTTGGTATCGATCGCCACGCCCGCCGCACGCTTCTCGGCTACGAACGCCGGCACGTCCGCCAGCGGCACCCGGTGCACCGTGATGTTCTCGTCGCCATCCCCGCCGCCATCGCTAACCTTCGTCAGCCCTGTCGCGCGGACCAGCGTGAAGCATTCCGAGGTCATCCCCGGCGACGAATAGAACACCCCCAGGTCCTCGATCGCGTCCGCGCGGTAGCCGGTCTCTTCCTCCAGCTCGCGGCCGGCCGCCACCGCGACGCTCTCGCCCGCGGTCTCGTCACCGACCAACCCCGCCGGTAGCTCCAGGCACGCCCGCCCGAGCGGCACGCGGAACTGCTCCACCAGAATCACGTCGCCGTCGTCGATCGCGACGATCACCGCCGCCGCGATCTCGCCCTGACGCGCGGCAAATTCCCACGTGCCCTCGGTCTGCACGGTCAGGAATTTGCCGGCCCATACGGTCTTGCTCATAATTCGATCAGCCTGTCCGGAAGTTCGTTCACCGGCGCACCGGTCCTCGGGAAATGCTCGGCGAGCACCGCGCCGATCTGCGCGACCGCATCCGCCATGCCGTCGGCGGGACGATCGTCGCGGACGCCGGCCAGCACCGCCGCCATCGCCGCACCCCAGGTTTCGTTCGGCACGCGCGAGTGGATCGCATCGTCGGCGATGATTTCCGCCCGGTGCTCGGCCAGCGACAGGTACAGCAATACGCCAGTCGAACCCTTGGTCCGCTTCTCGGCCCCCGCCCGAAACAGGAGCAGAGCCCGCCGCCGCACCCGCCGCGCCTTGGTCGCACCCGGCGTCAGCGCGAGCCGCGCCGGTGTCCACGCCAGCACGAGCCGCACCGCGAGGAACACCAAAGTCGCCAGCACCAGCGCGACCACGTACAGCGCACCCTGCGGTGCCGCCTGCCAGGGATCGACCCGGGCGTAGATATGGTCCGCCGCAACCGGGTGGTACGCGAGCAGCGCCAGCGTCAGCAGCATCGCCAGCACGCCCCAGTGCATCGATACGTCGTGATAGGCATCGGACTGCCGCGCGACGATCGTGACGATCTCGCCGGTCGTCGCGGTCTCCGCCTGGGTGACCGCCGCGGTGACGCGGTCGTGGTCGGTGTCGCTCAACCGCATGTCACCATCCCCCCGATGCGCCGCCGCCGCCGCCGGATCCACCGCCGCCGCCGCCGAAACCACCGCCGCCCCAGCCGCCACCACCGCTGTCGCCGCCACCGCCCCAGCTTCCGCCGCCGCCGCCACCGCCGCCACGAGTCATCGCGTCGGCGATGCTCCACAGCACGATCGGCAAGGCGCCGCTGCCACCGCTCCGGCTGCCGCCATCGACGTAATTCTTGCCACCCGCGCGGCGCGAGATCATCGGAATGACGATCGCTGCGAGCACGATCCCGAAGAAGATCAGCCCAATCGGCACGCCGCCGTCGCCTGAGTTCGAACGACCGTGCGTCTTGTCATACTCCGCCGCCGCAGCCGTCACCTTCGCGCGCGCCTCCGCATCGGGCAGCGCGAGCTGGTCCGCCACCGCGTTCGTGCCCGCGACGATACCACCGGGGATGTCGCCCGCCTTGAAGCGCGGCAGGATCTCCTGGTTGATGACGACGCTGGAGAACGCGTCGGTCAGCACCGGCTCCAGGCCATAGCCAACCTCGATCCGCACCTTCCGGTCGTTCGGCGCGACCAGCAGGATCGCGCCGTTGTTCGCATCCTTCAGCCCGACGCCCCAGCTCCGCAGCAGGCTATTGCCGTAATCCTCGATCGGATAGCCTTCGAGATCGGGCACCGTCGCGACCGCCAGCTGGTTGCCGGTCGTCTTTTGCAGGTCGTCGAGCCGCTTGGTCAGCGCCGCTTCCTGGTCGGGCGGGATCACGTTCGCCGCATCGACGACGAAACCGGTGAACTTCGGAAGCGTCTGCGCGGTTGCGGCGGCGCTTCCCAGCAGCACCGCGAACGCCAGCGTCAGGAGGTGGCGGAGCATAATGCGATCAGCTCGCGTTGCCGAAGTTCACCGTCGGCGCGGTCTCGGCACCCGGCGTGGTCGCCGCGAACGGCACCATCGGCTTGGCGCCATAGAAGATCTTCGCGCCGACCGCGTCGGGGAAAGTGCGGATCTTGGTGTTATACGCCTGCACCGCGCCGTTGTAATCGCGTCGCGCGATCGTGATGCGGTTCTCGGTGCCCTCGAGCTGGCTCATCAGCGTGGTGTAGTTGCCCTGGCTCTTCAGCTCGGGATATGCCTCCTGCAAGCGCTGGAGCGACACGCCGACGGCACCCTGGACGCGCTGATACTGCTCCATCTTCGCCGGATCGGAGAGATCGGCAGCCGACACCTGCACGGAGTTCGCAGCAGAACGCGCCTGCGTCACCTGGACGAGGATGTCCTTTTCCTGCGCGCCTGCCGCCTTCACGGTCGCGACGAGGTTGGGGATCAGGTCGGCGCGGCGTTGATAATTGTTCTGGACGTCGGCCCAGCGTGCCTTCGCGGTCTCTTCCGCGGTCGGAATGCTGTTGATCCCGCACCCGGCCAGCGCCGATGCGAGAAGGATCGCGGCGGTACCGCGGGCGATTGGGGCACGTGACATCGGGGCTCTCCTGAATACCTGTGTCACCCTCATAGGACAGTCCGCAGGGTTGGCGAAACCGAAATCGGCGGTTAGCTTTGCCCGGCAACAAAGGGGGCGACATGCTCAAGGAATTCGCCAATGTTTAAAGAGTTTCGGGCGTTCATCATGCGCGGCAACGTGCTCGATCTCGCCATCGCGGTGATTATCGGCGCGGCATTCGGCAAGATCGTCACGTCGCTGACCGACGACGTGCTGATGCCGGTCATCGGCAAGATCTTCGGCGGGCTCGACTTCTCGAGCTATTTCTGGCGGATGGGGCCGGTGCCGGCGAACTATGCAGGCTCGCTCAGCGATTACGCGGCGCTCAAGAAGGCTGGCGTACCGCTGCTCGGCTATGGCGCGTTCGCGACGCAGCTGGTCAATTTCGTGATCGTCGCGGGTATCATCTTCATGATCCTGCGGGTGGTGAACCGTACGGCGGCGCTGATCGAGCGCGAGACGGCAAGGTTGAAGCGCGAGGAAGAGGCGGTGGCCGTCGCGCCTGCGCCGGAGCCGGTCGAGATCGCGCTGCTGCGCGAGATCCGCGACGAGCTGAAGGCGCGGGGGTGACATTCTTGTCCCTCTCCCCGCCGTGGAGAGGGGGGAGGAGCCTTGGGCGACGGAAGGGTGAGGGGAGTGAGGCTCGGGAGCGCATCCCAACTCCCCCCATCCGACGCTGCCGCGCCACCTTCTCCCCGAGGGGAGAAGGGAAAGCCTAAGCCGCTACCAGTTCCTCGGCGTTGGCATCCGCCAGGCTGGTCCCGTCCAGGATCCGCGCGGTCTCGTCGCGCACGCGCATCATCGCAAAGCGGATCGCGCAGTCGGCTTCACTCTTGCAGTCGAGGCACGGCCGGTACGCGGTCCGGCTCACGCACGGGACAAGTGCGAGCGGGCCCTCGATGATCCGGATGATTTCGCCGAGCGAGATAAGATGGCTCGGCCGCGACAGGCGGTAGCCGCCCATCTTGCCGCGATGGCTGTGGAGCAGGCCGGACTCGCGCAGGTCGGCGAGGATCAGCTCGAGGAATTTGCGCGGGACGTTTGCCTCGGCGGCGATCCGCGTCATCGGGATGGGAGGGCCACCGGCGGGAGCGCCGCCAAGGAAGATCATCGCGCGGAGCGCGTAGCGGGAGCGCTGCGTCAACATAATGCAGGTTGCTATGCACGCGCTTTGTGGCGAGCGAAAGGCGGTTTGGCACGCTGTATGCGAACCCTTCGGAGATTTATCTGGGAGAGTGCCGCCACCGCGCCAGTCTTTTCATTTGGCTGGGCTTTTCAGATCGATGCGGCCCCCCTATATCGGTGATGCCGTCGGGGGAATCTTCTCTTGGCGGCTATGGCGATAAATCGTGGCGTGTCATAGACACAGCGGACCCGGGGGCAGTACCCGGCGACTCCACCACCGCCCTCTTCGCAAGAGGGGGACGATGACGGGGTCGAACTAGGATCGACGTGTGTTCAACGACGCTATGTTTCGCTCGGAATGGGACCACCGCAACGGCCCATACACAAGTGCCAACGATAACGAAGCACTCGCAATTGCCGCATAACTGACGGTCTAACGACCTAGGTTATACGGACGAAAGCGCGGTTCGGGCCACACCGGGCAACAGAAGTGGACACCGGCGGTACGGGGGGCACCGAGCAACAGAAGCTCCCCACTAACCTTCCGTCACACCGCCAGCTGCGCGACCAGCCGCAGCACCGGCGGACTGACGCCGAGCGGCCCGACCAGCGCCTGCGTCACCGCCAGCACGCCGCCACCCCAGTAATAGGCCGGATGCACGGCCCCCCGCGAGCGCACGTCGAACAGCATCCCGGCGATCACATACACCGCCATCGATGCGAATACCGCGGTCGGCGCGAACGTGCCGAGCAGCGGCATCGGCAGGATCCGCCCGAGCGCCGGCGACATCACCAGGATCGTCCCGCACAACATCAACCGCTTGTGCCACGCCGCCTGCTTGCGCAGCACGATCGCCCAGGCGGTGAGGATGCCGAACCCGATCACGCCCAGCACGTCGAGTACCAGGAAAATGCCGGGCGGAAAGAACGGAGGCACGCGGTGCTGCTGGATCGCCATGACGGTGGTGACGATGCCAAGCACGACCATCGTCACCGCGATACCCGCGCCCAGCACCCCCAGCTGGCGATGGCGCGTGATCGAACCGCGCACGATCAGCCAGTTCTGAACGACGTAGAGTATGATCCATGATAGAAAAGCGGCGGCGTGCAGATGGACTTGGACGGGTAACGCGAAGAACGTCCAGTGCATTCGCGCGGCGTTAACCGTGAAGCCTAGGATCACCGTCGCCGCGATCGCTATCGCCATGCCGAGGAAGAAGCGCCGCTCGCTGGCGAAAGCGTTTCGCGGCGTGGCCGCCAAAGTGTTTGCCGTCGCCATCATACCGCCCCCACGAGTCGATGCTCTGGGAGCGGAGGGTGATCCCAATTATCGCCGGCGGCAATGACTATCGTCGGCGGCGCGTATCGAGGCCAGTAATCGCGACATCGCTATCAGGTCTATGCGCGCACTGTCTGTCCGTGCTGGAGCATCTGACTGAGCTGCGCCTTCGTATAGGGCTTTTGCAGAAACCGCGCAGCCGCGGGGAGGGCAGACGACGCACCGTTGTCGGCGCCCGACGTGACCAGGATCGCGATGTCGGGACGTTGCGCGTGGACCGCATGCGCGAGGTCGATGCCGTTTAGAGCTCCCGGCATGCGCACATCGGTGAACAAGGCCGCGATGTCGGGCCGCTCCTTGAGCTTGACCAGAGCGTCGGCCGCATTGGTCGCTTCGACGACTTCGTAGCCGGCATCCTCCAGCGCGAGGTTGGAATGGACACGGACGAGCGCGTCGTCGTCGACGACCAGTATGACAGATTTACGAATGGCGTTCATACCGGTTCGAACTTCCGGCATGCCGCTCCGTTCCGACATTAATCGCCTTATCGGACCATAACGCGGCAAAGCGAGCCTGATATGAGAAAGGGGCCCGGTTTCCCGAGCCCCTCTATCAATTGCCGTTAGGCGGCAAAGGCTTAGTCGCGATCGCCAGTCAGGAAGGCCGGAGCGAACTCGGGGGCCTTGTCGCCCTCGGTACGCTCGGCGCGGGGAGCGCGCTCGCCGCCCTGACCACCGCCGTCACGACGCGGGCCACGGCCACCGCCGTTGCCGCCTGCGTCACGGCCACCGTCGCCGTCACGACGCGGGCCACGCGAGCCGCGATCGCCGCCGCCTTCGCCGCGTGGGCCACGACCACCGCCGTTGCCAGCATCACGACCGCCATCGCCATCACGACGCGGGCCGCGCGGACCACGGTCACCGCCTTCGCGTGGCTCACGGGCAGGACGCGTGTCCTCAAGCTCTTCGCCGGTCGTCTGGTCGACGACGCGCATCGACAGGCGTACCTTGCCGCGCGGGTCGATCTCGAGAACCTTGACCTTGACCTCCTGGCCTTCGGTCAGCGCATCAGAAACCTTCTCGACGCGCTCGTTCTTGATTTCGGACACGTGGACGAGACCGTCCTTGCCACCCATGAAGTTCACGAACGCCCCGAAATCGACCAGGTTGACGACCTTGCCGTCATAGACCTTGCCGACTTCGGCTTCCTCGACGAGGCCCTTGATCCACTTGATCGCGGCTTCGATCTGCGCGGGGTCGGACGACGACACCTTGATCACGCCCTCGTCGTCGATGTCGACCTTGGCGCCGGTCTGCGCGACGATCTCGCGGATCACCTTGCCGCCGGTGCCGATGACTTCACGGATCTTCGACTTGTCGATCTGGAAGCTCTCGATGCGCGGTGCGTGGGCGCTGAGTTCCTCACGGGTGTGGTCGAGTGCCTTGGCCATCTCGCCCAGGATGTGCGCGCGGCCTTCCTTGGCCTGCGCCAGCGCCTTGCCCATGATCTCCTCGGTGATGCCGGCGATCTTGATGTCCATCTGCATCGTGGTGATGCCCTCGGACGTGCCCGCAACCTTGAAGTCCATGTCGCCGAGGTGATCCTCGTCGCCGAGGATGTCCGACAGAACCGCGAAGTTCTTGCCCTCGAGGATCAGGCCCATCGCGATGCCCGACACCGGACGCTTCAGCGGGACGCCCGCATCCATCATCGACAGCGAACCGCCGCAAACCGTCGCCATCGACGACGAGCCGTTGCTCTCGGTGATGTCGCTGAGAACGCGGATCGTGTACGGGAACTCTTCCTTGGTCGGCAGCACCGGGTGCAGCGCGCGCCATGCGAGCTTGCCGTGACCGACTTCGCGACGACCCGGCGCACCGAAGCGACCGACTTCACCGACCGAGTATGGCGGGAAGTTGTAGTGCAGCATGAAGTTTTCGTACGACAGGCCGTTGAGGCCGTCGATCATCTGCTCTGCATCACGCGTGCCGAGCGTGGTGGTGCAGATCGACTGCGTCTCGCCGCGTGTGAACAAGGCCGAGCCATGCGTGCGCGGGAGGAAATGGACCATCGCCTCGATCGGACGGATCTGCGTGGTGGTGCGGCCGTCGATGCGGGTGCCGTCCTTGAGGATGGCGCCGCGGACGATCTCCGCCTCCAGCTTCTTCATCAGCTTGCCGGCAGCCATCTGGTCCTGCGGGGACGCGTCCGCAAATGCGGTCTTGCCCTTCGCACGAGCGGCGTTCAGCAGGTCTGAACGCTTGGACTTGTCGGTCACCTTGTAGGCGGCGGCGATGTCCTTGCCGATCAGCTTCTTCAGCTTGTCCTTGGCGGTCGAGAGGTCGGCCTGCTCGGCCATTTCCCAAGGATCCTTGGCGGCCTTCTCGGCCAGGTCGATGATCAAATTGGCGGCTTCGCGGCAGGCCTTGTGGGCGAACTGCACGGCGCCGAGCATGATCTCTTCCGAAAGCTCCTTGGCTTCCGATTCGACCATCATCACGGCCTGGCCGGTGGCGGCGACGACGAGGTCGAGATCGCCAGCCTTGGCTTCTTCCAGCGTCGGGTTGAGGATGTACGCGCCATCGACGTAACCGACGCGTGCTGCGCCGATCGGGCCCATGAACGGCACGCCCGAGATCGTCAGCGCTGCGGAGGCCGCGACCATCGCGAGGACGTCCGGCTCGTTCTCGCCGTCATACGACAGAACCTGGCAGATCACATTGATCTCGTTGTAGAAACCCTCTGGGAAGAGGGGACGGATCGGGCGATCGATGAGACGGCTGGTCAGCGTCTCCTTCTCGGTCGCGCCGCGCTCACGCTTGAAGAAGCCGCCGGGTATGCGGCCGCTCGCGGAGAACTTCTCCTGGTAATGGACGGTGAGCGGGAAGAAATCCTGCCCTTCCTTGACGGTCCGTGCAGCCGTCACGGCGCACAGAACGACGGTCTCGCCGAGGGTGGCGAGCACTGCGCCGTTAGCCTGGCGCGCAACGCGGCCGGTCTCGAGCGTCAGCGTCTTGCCGCCCCACTGGGCGCTTACGGTCTTGGTATCGAACATTCTTTTTCCTTCACTCCAAACGCCAGATGCGTTTGGGGCCTATGTGCGGGCTTAGCCGGCCCGCGGCGGTGTGGGATGAATTGTCATCCCAGGAGGGGTGGCCGAATTGCCGCCGCTCCAGTTCCTTGTTCCCCCGCGAAGGCGGGGGCCCAGTCTGGACTCCCGCCTTCGCGGGAGAACAACCCTATATACGAAAACGGCCCCCCGAGGGGAGCCGTCTAAGTTACTTGCGGAGACCGAGCTTCGCGATCAGATCCAGATAGCGCTGGCCGTCCTTGTGACGGAGATAATCCAGCAGCGTCCGGCGCTTGTTGACCATCATGAGAAGACCACGACGCGAGTGGTTGTCCTTCTTGTGACCCTTGAAATGCTCGGTCAGGTTCTTGATGCGCTCGGTCAGGATCGCGACCTGGACTTCCGGCGAACCGGTGTCACCCTCGGCGCGCGAATGCTCCTTGACGAGCTCGGTCTTGCGTTCAGCGGTAATCGTCATGAATTCATGTCCTCGACATCACAGATTGAAACCGCGAACGACCCGGACGTCTCCGTCCTCGACCTCAACCAGCGCGACCGGGACAGCGTCCAGTTCGGCGAAGTATTGGCCATCGTCTGCGGCGATCCCGGCCAAGATACGCCCCTGTCGGAGCGCCCCTGCCTGGTCGGGGGTGAGGGAGAGAGCCGGGATGTCGTCCAGCGCCACCCTCAAGGGCAGAAGTACATCTTCAAGCGCGTTGCCTCTAGCGAGTTCGTCCAGTTTGTCCAGCGATATCGCGGATGTGAGGTCGAACGGACCGGCCTTGTTACGGCGCAGCATGGTGACGTGGCCGAAGGTGCCGAGCGCGATCGCGATGTCGCGCGCGAGGGAGCGGATGTAGGTGCCCTTCGAGACATGCGCGGTAAGCGTGACCTCCTCAAGGAGAGTGTGGGGCAGGGTGGACTGCAATTCCTCCCCGGCACGGGGAGGGGGACCGCCGTCCGCTTGGACGGTGGTGGAGGGGGGCTCGCCACCAGCGGAACGCCCGCGGAAGCCCCCCTCCACCAGCTGCGCTGGTCCCCCTCCCCGTACCGGGGAGGATAACGAATGGATCGTCACATCCCGGCTCGCGAGCACCACCTCATGTCCAGCACGAGCCAGATCATACGCCCGCTCCCCATCCACCTTCAGCGCGGAATACGCCGGCGGCACCTGAGAAATCGGCCCGGTGAACTGCGCAAGCACCGCCTCCACCGCCGCCAGAGTCGGCCGCACATCGGACGTAGCGATGCTCACCCCCTCGGCATCCAGCGTATCCGTCTGAACCCCGAACATCACCGTGAAATCATAAATCTTGTCGCTATCGAGCATCCGCCCAGCCAGCTTCGTCGCCTCCCCGACGGCGATCGGCAAAACCCCGGTAGCGAGCGGATCGAGCGTCCCCCCATGCCCCACCTTGAACTTCCCATACCCGCCGCTGCGCAAGGCACGCTTCACCGCCGACACCCCCTGCGTCGAGCCAAGCCCCAGCGGCTTGTCGAGAATGATCCAGCCATGCATGCGCGTAAGTCCTAGAATACTGGCCCCCCCCCGTTCGTCCTGAGCGAAGTCGAAGGGCATGAGGCAAAGGTGCTTCGACTTCGCTCAGCACGAACGGGCAGGGGAGTAAGGTTCAGCCCAAAGCTTCGGTAAAATGCCGCCGACACAGTGCGACATACCGATCGTTCCCACCAATTTCGGTCTGCTGCCCCTCGGCAATCGCCCGCCCGTTCCCATCGACCCGCAGGTTCATCGTAGCTTTCCGCCCACACCCGCAAACCGACTTGATCTCCACCAACGAGTCCGCCAGCGCGAGCAACCGCGCCGACCCCGGAAACAGCGCCCCCTGGAAATCAGTCCGCAAGCCATACGCCAGCACCGGAATCCCAACCACGTCGCAGATATGCGCAAGCTGATCGACCTGCGCAGACGTCAAAAACTGCGCCTCGTCCACCAGCACACATGAGATCGCGTCCGCGCCGTGCTGTCGAACCACGCAAGCCCCGATATCCGTCCCCGCATCGAACGCGATCGCCGGCGCCTCCAGCCCGATCCGCGACGTAATCGTCCCCGCCGCGAACCGATCGTCTACGCCCGCGGTAAACAGCATCGTCCGCATCCCCCGCTCGCGGTAGTTGAAGTCCGCCTGCAACAGGTTCGTCGACTTCCCCGCGTTCATCGACGCGTAGTAGAAATACAGCTTGGCCATCAGATCAGTGTCTCGATGCGAGCAGGCGGGGCGTCACCGGCTCGGCGGTTTAGTCGGCGTTCGAACGTGGCAAACCGTCCGACCTCCCGCGCCGCTGCGATATGGATATAGTCGGCCAGTTCGCCCGCCTCCGCATAGCGGGCCAGAGCCCAGCGGATATCCTGGTCGGCTTCGAACCGGATGAACGGCAAATCGCCAAAGTCTAACAGCGCTGAGCAAAGGGTGACGCGATCAAAATGATATTTAGAGCGCAGGACCCATTCTGTTTCAAGTAGAACGGTCATCCCGACGTATAAAAGCTCCCGGCTCGCCAAATCAAGGGCAAGCGCGACCTGTGCGGCGTCATCAGCTACGATCAGGCGGACGACGATATTCGTGTCGACGGCGATCACGTCGCTCAGACTTTCCAATCGCGAAACAGCGTGCCGATGTCCATTGTCATGTCCTCAATCGCGATCGTTGGACCGTCATAACGGGGAACGCGCCGTCGGAACTCCTCGTAGCTGATCGTTTTGCGCGGGGGCTCGGGTGCTTCGAGTACGATGTGATGTCCGACTTGGCGCAGTATCAGCTTTGCACCAGCCTTCAGGTTCAACGCATCCCGCACGTCCTGGGGGATGACGACCTGACCCTTCGATGAAATAGTGACTTCGTTACCCATGGCCCAAGCCTGCGCCTTACCCGGCTTACCGTCAATCTTCGGTCAGATCCCGCGCGATGTGCGGGTCACGCAGCAGCGTGTCGATGTGCGTGCCCTCGTCGAAGCTCTCGTCCGCGAGGAACTTCAGCTTCGCCGCATACCGCATCTGCACCCGGTTCGCGACTTCGCGCTGGAGGTAGGCGGTGTTGGTGCGGAGCGCCTTCAGCACCTTTTCCTCGTCCTTGCCCAGCAGGGGCTTCACGAAGACGGTGGCGTGGCGGAGGTCGGGGGACATGCGGACTTCGGTGATCGTCACGAGGTGCTTTTCGAGCACCGGATCGTGGACGTCGCCGCGTGCGAGGATGTCGGACAGCGCATGGCGCGCCTGTTCACCGACGCGCAATGAGCGGACGGCTTTTGCTTCTGGGGTATCGGTCTTCATTCTTCTAACTCCCTCGCCCCTCCGGGGAGAGGGTGGCGGTGAGGGGCGGCCACGAACGCTATTGCGCGATACGGCCCCTCACCCAACCCTCTCCCCGCAGGGGAGAGGGCTCTAGGCTTCAAAGCGTGCGTTCGCGCATCTCGACTTCGAACGTCTCGAGGACGTCGCCGGCCTTGATGTCGACGAAGTTCGACGTGAACGTCACGCCGCACTCGAGCCCCGCACGGACCTCGGCGACATCATCCTTGAAGCGACGCAGCGATGCGATTTCGCCCTGGTAGATGATGACGTCGTTGCGCGTGATACGGGCCTTGAGCGCCTTGCGGATATTGCCCTCGGTGACGAGCAGACCTGCCGCCTTGCCGTGCTTGCCCGCCGAGAAGACCTCGCGGATGTCGGCACGACCGACGACCGTCTCGAACGCTTCCGGCCCAAGCTCGCCTGCCATCCCCGCCCGGATCTCGTCGATCAGGTCGTAGATCACGTCGTAATATTTGAACGCGACCTTCTGGCGCTCGGCGATCTCGCGTGCCTTCGCGTTCGGGCGGACGTTGAAGCCGATGATCGGCGCCCCCGATGCGGCCGCCAAGGTGACGTCCGATTCGGTGATGCCACCGACGCCCGAGCTCAGCACGCGCGCCTTGATCAGGTCGGTGGAGATCTTGTTGATCGCCCCGACGATCGCTTCGACCGTGCCCTGCGTATCCGCCTTCACGACCAGCGGATATTCGATCGCCTGCTTTTCCTTCAGCGCCGAGAACATGCTCTCAAGGCTGGCAGGAACCGAGGCGGTCCGCTTGTCGGTCTTCACGCTGCGACGATATTCCGCGACTTCGCGGGCGCGTGCCTCGTTCTCGACGACCTGGAACGGGTCGCCCGCCTGCGGAACACCCGACAGACCGAGGACCTCGACCGGCATCGCCGGACCCGCTTCCTTGATCTGCTTGCCCTTGTCGTCGACCAGCGCACGGACCTTGCCGCTCTCGCCGCCGACCACGAAGATGTCGCCGACCCGCAGCGTACCGCGGTTGACGAGGATCGTCGCGACGGGCCCGCGACCCTTGTCGAGCTTGGCCTCGATCACCGTACCCTCGGCGGCGCGATCCGGATTGGCGCGCAGTTCGAGCAGTTCGGCCTGGAGCTGGATCTTCTCGATCAACGCATCGAGACCGATCTTCTTGGTCGCTGAGACTTCGACGTCCTGGACGTCGCCGCCCATGTCCTCGACCACGATCTCCTCGCTCAGCAGGCGCTCGCGCACCTTCTGGGCATTGGCGCCTTCCTTGTCGATCTTGTTGATCGCGACGATCATCGGCACGCCCGCCGCCTTGGTGTGGGCGATCGCCTCCACCGTCTGCGGCATCAGGCCGTCGTCGGCCGCCACCACCAGGATGACGATGTCGGTGACGTCCGCGCCACGCGCACGCATCTGCGTGAACGCCTCATGGCCCGGGGTGTCGAGGAAGGTGATCTTCGACTTGTCCTTCAGCGTGACCTGGTAGGCGCCGATATGCTGGGTGATGCCACCCGCTTCGCCGCGCACCACGTCGGTGCCGCGCAGGGCATCGAGCAGCGACGTCTTGCCGTGATCGACGTGACCCATGATCGTGACGACCGGGGCACGTGGCTTCAACGTCTCCTCGGCATCGTCGATCGTGTCGTTGGCCAGATCCTGGTCGACATCGCTGACGCGCGTCAGGTTGTGGCCGAACTCGGTGACGAGCAGCTCGGCGGTATCCTGGTCGATCGTCTGCGTCATCGTGACGGGCATGCCCATCTTGAACAGCGCCTTGACGAGGTCGGCACCCTTCTCGGCCATGCGGTTGGCGAGTTCCTGCACCGTGATCGCCTCGGGGACGACGACGTCGCGGATCTGCTTGGCCTGCGCCTCGCGCGGACCACCGGTGCCACGACGCTCCTTCTCACGCGCACGCTTCAGCGCGGCGAGCGAGCGAGCGCGTGCACCATCACCATCGCCGAGGGCGCGGTTGACGGTGAGCTTGCCCGAGGTGCGACGATCGTCACCCTTGCGGTCACGCTGCTGCGGACGTGCCGGCACTGCGTCGCGACGAACGCCACCAGCCGGAGCATTGACACCGGTCGCACCGGGGCGAGCCGCGGTCGTGCCGGCATTCGCAGCCGTGGTCGGTGCTGCGGTAGCGGGTGCTGCGACAGGCTTCGGCGGCGGCGGCGGACGCTCGGGACGCGCCACCGGCGAGAACCGGCGTGGTGCCGGGAACGCCGGATCGCGGGTCAGTTCGATGACGGGCGGCGGTGCCGGCGGTGCGACAGGAGCTGGCGCAGGCTTGGGGGCCGGCGCAGGAGCAGCCACTACCGGCGCAGGCTTCGGTGCAGGCGCAGGAGCCGCGGCAACCGGTGCCGGGGCAGGCGCCGCAGCAACGGGGGCTTCGACCGGCGCAGGCGCTGGCGTCGGAGCCGCGACCGGAGCGGGAGCCGCTTCGACCACAGGGGCCGGTGCGGGCGCAGGAGCCTCGACGGGCTTCGGCGCCTTGGCTTCAGCCTCGGCACGCGCACGATCGGCGACGCGATTACGCTCGTCTTCGATCGCCTTGGCGCGCTCGGCTTCCTGGCGACGACGCCCTTCTTCCAGCGTGTTCATGCGCTGCTCTTCGGCTTCGCGGAGCAGCTTGGCCTGGCGCTCCTGCGGCGACAGATTGCTCTGCTGCTGACGCACGGGGGCCGGCGCAGGCTGCGGTGCGCGCGCCTGCGGTGCCGGGGCTGCGGGAGCAGCCGCCGGGGCGGGCGCGGCAACCGGTGCGGCATCCGCGACCTGCACGTCGGGCTCGCCCGGACGGCGCAGGACGCGCGCGCGCTTGGTTTCCACGATCACCGTATTCGATCGGCCGTGGCTGAAGCTCTGCTTCACCTGGCCGGTCTCGACCGTGCGCTTCACACCCAAAGGTGCGCGCATGCCAAGTTTCGGCTTCTCGTTGTCCGTGTCGCTCACTCAAATTCCTCAGTCATGTCCACGGCCGGGCGTGTTCCGGTCGATCCGGACGCCTGTTGTATCGGTGGCGCCCCATTTTGTGGTGACGCCGATGCGCCCTGCGAGGCCGTTTCGCAAGACACGGAAGAAGGTTCGGGGCCGATAAAATGCAGCCAACGGTCGAGCGCTTCGCTCACCCGCTTTGCTGCAGCGCGGTCGGTCAGGCCAATGTGTACCACATTTTCCCGCCCCAGCGCCAACGCCAATATGGTGCGTGACACAGGGAGTGCCAACCCCCGCAAACCCGAGCCCTCGACATCGTTGCCGATGCGCCACGCCTGATCGAGCTTGCGGTTGCCGTCCTCGGCCGCGTCGGACGCGTGATACAGCGCCTTCAGCTTCCCTTGCCGCGCGTTCTGCTCGATCCGGTCGGAGCCGATCAGCACTGTCCCCGAGCGCGATTCGAGCCCGAGCCGGTCGAGCGCGTTACGCTCCAGCGCGGATTCGATCTTGGCGGGAAGCTCGGGATCGATGGTGAACTCGCCGGTCTTGAAAGCGCGGGACAGAGCGCCCTTGAGCTTGCCCTTCTTGATCGCGGCTTCGAGCTCGACTCGCGTGACACCGATCCACGCGCCGCGGCCTGGAGCCTTGGCGCGCACGTCGGGAAGGATTTGCCCATCTGGGGACAACGCGAGTCGCACCAGATGCGGCCTGACGTCGCGTTCCCCGGAGAGGATGCACTTGCGAACGGGATCATTCCCCTCCCGCTCGCGGGAGGGGGCAGGGGAGGGGCTATCCGCAGGGGCAGCAGCCGTGACTGCCCTCCCCCGACCCCTCCCGCGAGCGGGAGGGGAGTTTAGCGGCGCAGTGTCATCGGGAGGGTTCCGCATGTGCGTCCTCCTGCGCTGGCGTCCTCGGAGCGTCGCGGTCGACCAGCAACTGGCCGCCCGCGCCGTAATTCTCGGTCGAGACCTCTTCGATCACGATCTGCACCGCAGCCGGGTTCTTTCCCAGCCGCTGCACGAGCGACTGGGTGACGTCGGCGACGATGCCGGACTTCTGGTCCTTGGTGGCGGACCCCGAGATGCGGATGCTGACGAAGGGCATCAGGCCTTGTCGCCCTCGCTCTTCGTGTCGGTCTTGTCCGCCGCGTCTTCAACCGAAGCGTCCTCGACCGAAGCGTCGTCCGCCGAAGCGTCCTCAGCCACGGCTTCGTCGGCCGTCGTCTCTTCAGTCGCAGCGTCCTCGACCACGGCGTCATCGGCCGAAGCCTCTTCCACTGGAGTCTCGTCCGCCACATCAGCATCTACTTCGTCAGCCGAAGCCTCCGGAGCCTCGTCCTCGAACCAGTGCGCGCGAGCGGCCATGATGATCTCGTTGCCCTGCTCGTCGCTCAAACCATACTCGGCGAGAATCCCGCCCTTGGGCTCGGGACGCTTCGGCGCGTCTTCGTTGCGACGGCGTGGCTCGACGCGCTTCTTCTCGACCAGTTCGTCGGTCGCGAGATCGGCGAGGTCGTCGAGCGTCTTGATGCCCGCCTTGCCGAGCGTGACCAGCATCGCTTCGTTGAGATACGGCATACCGGCCAGTGCATCCTCGACGCCGAGGGCGGTACGCTCCTCGCGGCTCGCAGCGTCACGACGCTCCAGAGCCTCGGTCGCGCGGTTCTGCAACTCGCCCGCCAGGTCCTCGTCGAAGCCCTCGATGCCGGCGATCTCCTCGACCTCGACATACGCGACCTCTTCGAGGTTCGTGAACCCTTCGGCAACCAGCAGCTGCGCCAGCGTCTCGTCGACGTCGAGCTCCTTCTCGAACATCGCCGAACGCTCGACGAAGTCCTTCTGGCGCTTCTCCGACGCATCGGCCTCGGTGAGGATGTCGATCGCCTTGCCAGTCAGCTGCGACGCAAGACGCACGTTCTGGCCGCGACGGCCGATCGCCAGCGACAGTTGGTCGTCGGGAACGACCACCTCGATGCGCTCCTCTTCCTCGTCGATCACGACGCGCGACACAGAGGCCGGCTGCAACGCGTTGACGACGAAGGTCGCGATGTCGGGCGACCAGGGGATGATGTCGATCTTCTCGCCCTGCATTTCCTGCACGACGGCCTGGACGCGCGAGCCCTTCATGCCGACGCACGCGCCGACCGGATCGATGCTCGAATCATGCGAGATGACGCCGATCTTCGCACGCGAACCGGGATCGCGGGCCGCGGCCTTGATCTCGATGATGCCGTCGTAGATCTCGGGCACTTCCTGCGCGAACAGCTTTTTCATGAAGTCGGGGTGCGCGCGGCTGAGGAAGATCTGCGGCCCACGGTTCTCGCGGCGGACGTTGAGGATCAGCGAGCGGATGCGGTCGTTGACGCGCACCACTTCGCGCGGGATCTGCGCGTCGCGGCGGATCACGCCCTCGGCGCGGCCCAGGTCGACGACGACATGGCCGAACTCGACGCGCTTGACGACGCCGGTGATGATCTCGCCCGCGCGGTCCTTATACTCTTCGAACTGGCGCTCGCGCTCGGCGTCGCGGACCTTCTGGAAGATGACCTGCTTGGCGGCCTGTGCGGCGATGCGGCCGAACTCGATCGGGGGCAAAGGATCGACGATGAAGTCGCCCAGTGCCGCGTCCTTCTGGAGCTTCTGCGCGCCCTTGACGTCGACCTGCTTGAAATAATCGTCGACCGCCTCGACCACTTCGACGACGCGCCACAAGCGGAGATCGCCGGTGTTCGGATCGAGCTTCGCGCGGATGTCGTTCTCAGCGCCGTAGCGCGAGCGGGCGGCGCGCTGGATCGCGTCCTCCATCGCCTCGATCACGATCGCCTTGTCGATCATCTTCTCCGACGCGACCGAATTCGCGATCGCGATCAGTTCCGCGCGGTTTGCGGTGACTGCCGTGGCCATCAATGCTGTCCTTCTTCGGTGTCGGCCTCGTGAGCATCGGGCTCATCGGTGGGCGTATCTTGATAGAAAACCTCGTCCGCGCCTTCGGTTGAAAGCGGCGCGGTCGCGGCGATGAGTCGGTCGGTCATGACGAGCTTGGCGTCGGCGACCTGCGAAAAGTCGATCGTCATGAGCTTGTGCTTGTTGACGTCGACGGTGATCTTCGTCCCCTCGACGCCCATCAGATTGCCCGAGATCTGTTTCCGGTCCTCGAACGGCTCGACGAGGCGGATGCGTGCCTCCTGGCCTTCCCAGTCTGCGAAATCCTGCAATCGCGTCAGCGGACGATCGATACCGGGGCTCGATACCTCGAGACGATACGCGTCCTCGCCGACCGGGTCCTTGCCCTCGGCCTCGAGCGCATCGAACTTGTCGGAGATGCGGCGCGACAGCTCGGCGCAATCCTCGATCACCAGCTGGCGGGTGTCGGGGCGCTCGGCCATCACCTGCAACGTCGGATCGGACTTGCCGCCCTGCATGCGCACGCGCACGAGGCTGAGGCCGAGCGCGGTCGCCTCGGGTTCGATCAGGTCGGTCAGCAGGGCGATATTCGCCATCGAAATTCCAAACAGGGCCAAAGCACAGGTGATTGCCGCCGCGGAGCAAGCCCCGCAGCCTCTTCACCTGGCGATGTAGAGAAGTGGTGCCTCTATACGCGGGGTGGCGCTGCTCCGCAAGCGGGAGCAACCTTCGTTTAGTACGCTGCGTTTGCATACAGATTTCCGGGAGAAGATCATGATTCGCAAAACGCTGTTCGCCACTGGGTTGCTGACAACCACGCTGCTCGCCTCGACCGCCTGTTCCGCGCAACCGGCAGCGGCGGGCAAGCCGTTCAAGGAGACGATAGTCGCCGACTTCGATTCGCCTTGGGCGATGACGTTCCTTCCCGACAAGCGCATGCTGGTGACCGAGAAGAAGGGGGAGATGCTGCTGGTCTCCGCCGACGGCAAGTCGCGCCAGACGGTCGCGACGCTCACCGTCGATTCGGCCGGGCAGGGCGGCCTGATGGACGTCGTCCTCGCGCCCGATTTCGCGACCAGCCAGCGCGTGTATTTCAGCTATTCGACCGCAGGCGAGGGCGGCAAGGGCGTCGTCTTGGCGCGCGGTCGCCTGCGTCCGAACGGCGGCGGCGGCGAGCGTCTCGGCGAGATCGAGGCGCTGTTCAGCGCGCGGCCGTTCGTCGAGGGCAACGGCCATTACTCCGGCCGCATCGCGTTCTCGCCCGACGGTAAATACCTGTTCTTCACCAACGGCGAGCGGCAGAAGTTCACCCCCGCACAGGACCCGAAGATGACGCTCGGCAAGGTGTTGCGCCTCACGCTCGACGGCAAGCCCGCCCCCGGCAACCCGCTCGTCGCAAAGGGTTTCGCGCCCGAAATCTGGAGCTACGGCCACCGCAACCTGTTGGGGATCGCGTTCGACAAGCAGGGCAATCTCTGGGAGCAGGAGATGGGCCCCAAGGGCGGCGACGAGGTCAACCTCATCAAGCCCGGCCTCAACTATGGCTGGCCCAACGCCTCGAACGGTAGCAACTACGATGGCTCGGATATCCCCGATCACAAGCCCGGCGATGGCTACGAGCCTCCCATGGTGTTCTGGAACCCGGTGATCTCGCCCGGCGGCCTGATGATCTATTCGGGCAGCATGTTCCCGCAGTGGAAGGGCGACGCGTTCATCGGTGGATTGTCCTCGAAGTCGCTGGTCCGCGTCCACCTCACCGGTACCAACGCCGCCAAGGGCGACCAATGGGACATGGGGGCAAGAATCCGCGAAGTCGAACAAGGCCCCGACGGCGCGATCTGGCTCCTGGAAGACGGCGGCGACTCACAAGGCCGCCTGATCAAACTGACCGCGAAATAACCTAAATTCCCCTCCCGCTTGCGGGAGGGGTCAGGGGAGGGCGCGACGTACGTACTGGCGTCCGGTCTGTGAGGCATGCCCCTCCCCCGACCCCTCCCGCAAAGCGGAAGGGGAGCAGAAGCGGATCAGTCGCGCACGATCAGGTAGTTCATCCGTGCGGCGGCAATCGGCTTCTCCCGCTCGTCCTGCCAAGCGGTCGCCTCGACATTAGCCACCCGCGTCCCCAACCGGGTCACCACGCCCGCCGCCCGCGTCGGCTTGTCCCGGCCACCCCGCATGAAATCGACGGTAACGTTAACCGGCTTGATCCGGGCTTCGGAGCCAGTGGCACCCTCAGCCTCCAACGCATGCTGCAACGCCGCGATCGCCGCCATCTCCAGCAACCCCGAGATAGCACCCCCATGCAGGAACCCCGGCCGCCCCAGCACATCGTCCGCAAACGGCATCAGCAACACGGGTGGCGCGCCGTCCTCGGCTTCGACCGACACCCGCAGGATCTCCGCATAGGGCGGCAGGCCGATCGTCATGCCTCGATCCTTCTGTTGAGACCCATGCCGGCGACGTCGCCCACCACCATGAACGTCCCCGCGACATGCGCCAGTGGATCGCCCGGGTCGCCGTCATGCGCCTGCCCACGCACGAACGCGATCGAGCGCGTGATCCGATAGCACTCCCCGCGCCCGATCACGGTCTTGCCCGGTGTCGCCGGTCGCAGGTAATCGACGCGCAGGTCGAGCGTCGCATGCGGCACGAACGCGTTGCGCTTGATCCAGATCGCCAGACTCGTCGCCATGTCCATCATCGTGATGATCGGCCCCGACGCGATCACGCCGCTAGCCGGATCGCCGATCAGCCGCTCGTCATAGGGCAGCGCAAGCTCCGCCCAGTCGTCGCCATGCGCGTGATAGCGCATCCCCAGCGCGGCGCCGTGCCCGCCGAACCCGCGCGTCGCAAACCATTGTGGATCAAAACCAGCCATGCGCGAGCCTCTACACGCCGCGTGCGCGTGCGCAACATTGCGGGGGAGGGCAGGGGCGTTTAGCGTTGATGCAAAGATCGAGAGGATCGCCACTATGAACGACCGGGTCACCATCACCGTCACGGACGGCATCGCCGACGTCCGCCTTGCGCGCGCCGACAAGATGAACGCGATCGACCCCGCGATGTTCGAGGGCATCGCCGCCGCGATCGACCGGCTCAAGGGGATGGCCGAAGTCCGCTGCGTCGTCCTGTCGGGCGAGGGCAAGGCGTTCTGCGCCGGGCTAGACATGGCATCGATGGCGAATGGCGGGTCGGGTCTGACGCTCGGCGAGCGGACGGCGGAGGGTGCGAACCTTCCCCAGCAGGTCGCGTGGGGCTGGCGCACCTTGCCGATGCCGGTGATCGCCGCGGTCCACGGCGTCGCGTTCGGCGGCGGCTTCCAGATCATGTCCGGCGCCGACATCCGCATCGCCCACCCGCAAGCCCGCTTCGCGATCCGTGAGGCGTATTGGGGCCTGGTCCCGGACATGGCCGGCATCGCGCTCTGGCGTACGCTCGCCCGCGACGACGTACTCCGCGAACTCACCTACACCGCCCGCGAGTTCGATGGCGCGGAAGCGCTGCGGCACGGCTTCGTCACGCGGCTGTCCGAAGACCCGCTGGGCGAGGCGATGATGCTCGCCCGCGAGATCGCGGCAAGGAACCCCCACGCGATCCGCGGATCGAAGGCACTCTACAACCTCGCGGCGGATGCAAATGCGGTGGCGGTGCTGCACGCGGAAACCGAAGAGCAGTTGAAGGTCATCCGCACGCCGAACCAAGTCGAGCAGGTCCGCGCGAACATGGAGAAGCGCGCGGCGGTGTTCGAGGACTGAACCCTCCCGTCATCCTCACGGATCCGTCATCCTGACGAAAGTCAGGACCCAGAGTACCACGCACCGTCCTCAGTAACCCTGGGTCCTGACTTTCGTCAGGATGACGAGCGAAGGGCGACGTTTGGCCTCACTTCTACCACCCCGGCGCAGGCCGGGGCCCAATTGGAAAGGTCGATGTAACGGAGCGCGGTGCTCAGTCAGCACCGTCCCCCCAATTGGGCCCCGGCCTCCGCCGGGGTGGTGCGACAAGTTGGAGGGCGGCACATTGAGGCGGAACGAGCCCCTACTTGGCCTTGTCATACGGCGTGAAGTCCCGAAACCGGCAATAGCCCGACGGGATCGACATACCCACCGACACCGTCCGAAACCGGTCGTTCCGACACAACTGCCCGCCATAAACGTCCACAATCAGCGTATCGAACGGCCGCAGCGAAGGACATTCTCCAACCGGCCCGGTCTTCCAGACCCGCTTGCCCGATTGCCGATACAGGATCGTCTGCGAATCGACGATCTCCGGGCCGTTGAACTGCTGAAGATCGATGCACCGCACCGGCGCCCCCGCAATGCGCCCCTCAAGCGGGTCCGATCGGCCGGCGATAAGAGGCAGCGCCAACGCCGCGAGGAGCAGCGCGCGCATCATGGCTTCCGATACGGCACGAAGTCGCCGAAGCTGCAACTCCCGGTCGGAAAGCGCGACGTCTGGTCAAGCGTCTGCGCGATATCGCCGCGGCACAGCTGTCCGCTCGGCGTCCGGGTCACCAGGATATCGCCGCGCGCGATCCCCTCGCAGCCACCCACGGTATCGCTGCGATACACCAGCCCGCTGTTGACCCGGTACAGGATCGTCGCGCCGAAGCCCGAACTCTGCTTCTGCGGGAACTGGCTGATACACGTCTCGGGCTTGCCCGGCACCAGCCCAGCGAGTTCCTTCGCCAGCTTTTCCTGCACGCCCGCCTCGCGCACCTGCGCGCGCTCGACCTCCGCCTGGGTCTGCGTACATGCACCCAACAGGAGTGCCGGCAAAATCAACAGTGGCAGGGTTCGCATACGCATCGCAACGCTCCTCAAAATCCCCGCCACCCTCATGCGCCTATGATCCGCGAAACGCATCCTTCGCCGCACGATAGCGGGCAAGCTGCTCGACCGACGTCGCCCGCAGGAACGGGTTGGTCGCCCGCTCGCGCCCGATCGTCGTCGGCACGGTCGGCTCACCCTTCGCGCGCGCCGCATCGACCTCGGCCATCCGCGCGACGATGTCCGCATTGTCCGGCTCGGCAACCAGCGCATAGCGCCCGTTGCTCTGCGTATATTCATGCCCGCAGAACACCTCGGTCTCGTCCGAAAGCGTCGCGTATCGCTGCATGTTCGCGAACATGTCGGCCGGCGTCCCCTCGAACAGCCGCCCACACCCCATCGCGAACAGCGTGTCACCGGTGAAGATCGCCGCGTCGTCGGCAAAGTGGAACGCGATATGCCCCTGCGTATGCCCCGGCACCGTCATCACGGTCGCCTCGTGCGCACCAAGACGGACGACATCGCCTTCGCCGACCTGCTCGTCGAGCGTCGGGATCCTGTCCGCCTCCGCCGCCGGGCCGACGATCGTCGCGCCATACGCCTTCATCTCGGCATTCCCGCCGGTATGATCGGGATGCCAGTGCGTCGTCCACACCCGGTCGATCCGCCAGTCGCGCTTCTTCGCGGCGGCGATCACCGGCCCCGCCTCACCCGGATCGACCACCACCGTCTCGCCCGAGACGGTGTCGTGGATCAGCCAGGCGTAATTGTCGGCCAGCACCGGCACGCGGACGATATCGAGCATCAGCGTCTTACCACTTGCCGGTGTTCGGCATCGACGCCCAAGGCTCGGCGGGATCGAGCGGACCATCGGCCTGCAACAGCTCGATCGAGATGTTGTCCGGCGTCCGCACGAACGCCATGTGGCCGTCGCGCGGCGGTCGGTTGATCGTCACGCCCGAGTCCATCAGCCGCTGGCAGGTGTCGTAGATATTGTCGACGCGGTAGGCGAGGTGACCAAAGTTGCGACCCTCGCCATACTCCTCGGGATCCCAATTGTGCGTCAGCTCGACCTCGGCGCTCTCGTCGCCGGGCGCCGACAGGAAGATCAGCGTGAAGCGACCCTTCTCGTTCTCCATGCGGCGGACCTCCTTCAGGCCCAGCGTCTCGAAGAACGCGATCGTCTTCGCCGGGTCGCTCACGCGGATCATCGTGTGGAGATATTTCATGCTTGCTCCGAGGGTTGTTCGAGGCAGCAGATAGGGACGGGGGCAGGGGCGTGAAAGGGCCGCAACCGACGGAGCGCGGAAAGCCACCACCCCGGCGAAGGCCGGGGCCCAGGTGGGGACGTTGCCAATTAAGGGCGGTGCTTCGTCACAACCACCTCTCCAAATGGGCCCCGGCCTCCGCCGGGGTGGTGGCGTGCTAGCGTCCGATCGGCGTGCTGGGACGAGGCGCGCTGCTTCCGGTGTCGAACTGCCGCAAAGCCGTAACCGCACTCCGCCCCACCGGCGTATCCGGCGCCAGCCGCGCCGCCTGTCCCCATGCTTCTCGGGCCGCGGTCTCGTCGCCGGCCAGCGCCGCGATATTCCCTGCCTCCAACTGCACCGAAGCATCGTCCGCCGAGCGCTTCAGCGCCTCGCCGATATCATTCTTCGCGCGCGCCGGATTCCCCTCGCGCCGCGCCAGCGTCGCCGACAACAGCCACGCGAGCGGATCGTCCGCGGCATTGGTTAGCGCCAAGTCGATATCGGTCCGCGCCGACTCCAGATCGCCCGTCGCCACCAGCGCGCGCGCATGATCGAGTTGCGCCTCGCCCAGCGGCAAGCCAGTCAGCGTCCCCGCCGTAAGCGCCGAGTCGAGCGCCACACGCGCCTTGGCCGGGTCGGCCGCCGCCAGCCACGCATTTCCCGCCTGCGCCCAATAGGTCGCCGCGCCGGCATTTTTTGCGAGCTGCGCCGCCCGCGCGGCCTCCTCGAACTCGCCCGCCGCCGCCGGCCACGCCCTTTCCGCCGCAAACGCGAGCCCGGCACATTCGCGCGCGGCAAAGCGCCCGCCCGCGATCCGCCACCGCGCCGCCTCGGCCCGCGCCGCCGCCGGATCGGTCTGGACGAGCGCGATACATCGCTGCAACCGGTCGGCCCGGATGTCGAGCGGCCCGGCCTGCGCCGGTGCCAAGCCGGAGGTCTGGCCAGTGGCTTGGCCAGCGGTCTGAGCGGCGGCGAGAGCGAGCAAAACTAAGATCATAGCGCGGCGATCACATCCTCGACCGCCCGGATGATGAGGGAGATGTCGCTGTCGCGCGACAGGCGGTGGTCGCCGTCCTTGACCAGCCATGTCTGCACATCGGCTGAACGCAACAGCTCGGCGAGGCGCGCGGTGCGGTGCCACGGCACGTCCGGATCGCGCTGGCCCTGGACCAGCCGCACCGGGCCGTCGAACGCGATCTCGCCGAACATCAGCCGGTTCGCCTCGCCCGACGACCAGAACGCGCGGGTATAGACCGTCGGTTCGGGGCCGTAGGGGTTCTTGCGCTCGAGCCTCCCGTTGCTGAGCAGCGTCATCTTCTCGTCGGTGGTGAAACCCCAGTCGGTGAAGTCGGGTGCCGGAGCGATCCCGACCAACCCCTTGACCAGGTCGGGGCGAAGCTTGGCCACCATCAGCATCAGCCACCCGCCCAGCGACGATCCGACCAGGATCGCGGAGCCCTCGGCGAGTGCGTCGATCATCGCCAGTACGTCGTCGCGCCAGTCGACCAGCGTCTGCTCCTCGAACGCCCCCTCGCTCTGCCCGCACCCGCCATAATCGAACCGCAGGAACGCGCGCCCCTCGGACTTCGCCCACGCCTCCAGCGTCACCGCCTTGGTCCCCATCATGTCCGACGCATAGCCCGACAGGAACACCAGAGTCGGACCCGTTCCAGGCGTGTGATGATAGGCGAGGCGAGGGCGCTCCTTGACGGGGGCCTTGACGGTGGGCGTCGGTTCAGGCGGCGTGGCGATGTCGGTCATGCCGACACCTTAGCCGCCCCTCAGTCGCGGAGAAAGGCGTCGAGTGCAGCCTGGAACGCGGCAGGCTGATCAAGCATCACGAAGTGCGCCGCATCGCCGATATCGACGAAGGTTACGCGCGGTGCAGTGGCATAGGCCTTCCGATAGAGTGCGTCGGCAACCGGCTTGGTCGGTCCCACCGCGTTCCACGGATAGACCAGGGTGATCGGCGCGGCGATCGACGCCATAGCGGGACGCAGGTCGGTCGTCAGGTCCTCGTACATCGCCTGCGCTGCGACGCGCGCATCCGCGTTCGCCGCCCAGCCGGCGACCGCCGTGCGAGAGGCGGGCTTCAGTGCCATGCGCTCGGCAAGCGCCGCGTTCGCCGCCGGGTTGGCCGGCTTCCCGTACGCGGCCGCCATGCCCGCGCGCATCGCCTTCGCCTGCGGTTCGAGCGCCGCCACGGTCGCACCAGGCGCGAAGATCTCGCCGATATACGGCAGCGAATCGACGATCATCAGCTTGCCGACGTCTTCCGGATGCGCCTTGGCCAGCATCAGCGCGACTAGGCCGCCCATCGAATGCCCGACGATCGCGGGCTTGCCGAGCTTCGACCCAGTGATCGACGTGGCAATCAGCGTGTGCAGGTCGGCGACGATCCCGTCGAGGACGCCCGGCGACAGGTTCGCGCGCGGATCGTCGCCGCCGAAGCCGTTGACCTGCACCACATACACTCGGTGCGACTTGGCGAGCGTGGGAACGACGCCCGCCCATACCGCGCGCGGCGACGATAGCCCGGGAACGAGGATCACCGGCGTGCCCCTGCCGATGGTCTGCACCGAGATATGCGGCATCTGCGTCGCGCCCGCTTCGACCTTTGGCGCGGCGGCGGGGACAGACTGCGCGTCGCTTGCGACGGGATGCAGGACGATCATCAGCGTAACCGCGGTGGCGGCAAGGCGGCATTTGAGGTGCGAGGTCATGTCACGGGCTCCTTCGACGGGCTGGTGAAGATATCCTCGATCGCCAGCCCGAACAGTTCGGCGATCTTGAACGCGAGCGGCAAAGACGGATCGTAGCGTCCCGTCTCGATCGCGTTGACGCTCTGCCGCGAGACTTCGAGGCGCTCGGCGAGGTCGCCCTGGCTCCAGTCCCGTTCGGCGCGCAGCACCTTGAGACGGTTTTTCACGCGGGGCGCCGCATTGCCACGATATTATACCCCCAGCCGATCCACAGCCCGGCGAACCATAGCACCGCCGCGTAATAGGACACGATGTGCGGCACCAATCCGAAGCCCTCGAGAAAGCCCCACGCGGTCATGACGCTGACCATGAACCCACTGGCGATCAGCGACTGACGGATCATCAGCATGCGCAGATACTCGTCGGTTTCCTCGACCATATATTGGCCAAGCGCAACGAAAGTGCCGATCAGCGGCACCGCGGGCAGCAACGCTGCGACATAGGCGATCGGACCATGCAGCGCCCCGCGCCAGAACAGCGCGACGATCGCGACCAGCAGCACCGCGTAGACAAGGCCGAGCGGCAGGATGCGGCGATAATAACGGCGGATCGCCGGGTTCATGAGCATGGCACGCGTCCTTATCGAATCGGTAAAGGAAGCTTGTCATCCACCCTTGAGCATGTCAACCACGCTTTCCGTTAAGGATGGGTAGCTTGTCACTGGACGCGGTTGTCCAGCCCACGCAGACGCGTTCTAGGTGTGACTTTATCGCAACCTTTGGCCGTGCGCCTGTGCGCGCGGCACCTGTCTCACCGCGTCAGATGATGAATTCGACCGTCTTCATCTGCGCCTGATCGGCGGCCACCAGGCCGCGCTTCTCGACCATCTGCCGGTGCAGTTCGGCGACCGTGTCGCTCCCGCGCGTCTTGCACCACGCGGGCACGAACGCGTGGACCAGCGCACCGAGACCGCCCTTGATCATCGTCATGCCGAACCGCCCGGCGACGCCGAAATGCTCGGTGTAACTCTCGCCGACGGTGTCGGGGTGGTCGAGGAACAGGCGGCGGAACATCATTGGTCTCCTAAGCGGTGAGCGTATCACCGCGCGGCCAAGGCGTCGACCATGCCGCTGGCGAGCACGCTCAGCGTGTCGTCACGCGCGCCCATCACGACGATCCGGTCACCTGGGCGCGCTTCCGCGACCAGCGCCGCGGCGGCCTCGGCACGGTCCGCGATGTGCCGGGCATCGCGGCCACCTTCCACGATCTGCGCGACGATGTCGGCACTCGTGACCTCTCGTGCGACCGTCCCGCCATAATAGGCCGGGTCGGGGAGCACGAGGATATCGTCCTCCGCCATCCGCTCGACGAAGGTGGCGACGAGCTCGCGGCCCATCACCTTTAGCGGGCCATAGCCGTGCGGCTGGAAGAACAGCAGCAAGCGACCGGGGAAGGCGTGAAGCGTGTCGAGTGTGGCGGCGATCTTGTCGGGGTTGTGCCCGAAATCGTCGATCACCGAGACCCCGCCGGCCTCTCCAACGAGGTCGAAGCGGCGGCGCAGGCCAGTGAACCCCGCAATCGCCTTCACCGCATCCGCCAGCGACACATCCGCCGCCATCGCCGCCCCGATCGCAGCAAGCGCGTTCGACACGTTATGCCGCCCCGGTACCGCCAGCTTCACCGGCGTCCGTACGCCGCGCGACACGAGATCGAAGCGGATCGCAAACGGCTCGGGCTTGAGGTTCTCGGCACGCAGGTCGGCCGACGCGTCGATCGCGAACGTCGTCACCTGCCCCCGCGGCAGGCGCGAAGCCAGCGCAGCGGCGTCCGGATCGTTGGCATTCACCACCGCCGTCTCGGCCTTCGCGACGAAGTCCCCGAACAGCACGCGCAGTTCCTCGAGCGACTTGTGGTCGAGGCTGACGTTGTTGAGCACCGCGATCTTCGGCGCATAGCCCGCGATCGAGCCGTCGCTCTCGTCGACTTCGCTGACGAACGCGTCGCCCTCTCCAACCAGCGCACTCACGAACGGCGCCTCGGGGGTGGCGAAGTTCTTCATCACCGCGCCGTTCATCACCGTCGGATCGCGCCCGACGGCATGCAGGATCCAGCCAATCATCCCGGTAACGGTCGACTTGCCGCTCGTCCCCGCAACGCCGATCGGTAGCCGGCTGTCGTTGAACAGCGACGACAGCATCGCCGCGCGGGTCGAGCGCGTGCAGCCCAACGCGTCCGCGGCGATCATGTCCGGCACGGTCGCCTCGATCGCCGCGGAGGCAATGACGAGCTGGTCGGCCGTGACGATCCCGCTGCCGTCCTGCGGGAACAGCGCGACGCCCTTCGTCGCGAGGTCGTCGAACTTGGCGGGAACGCGGCCCTGGTCGAGGTTGCGGTCCGAACCCGCGACGGTCGCGCCGCGGCCAGCGAGGATCATTGCGAGCGGCATCATGCCGCTGCCGCCGATGCCGACAAAGAAACAGGGTTTGCTGATATCCATCGGCCCGCGATATGGGCGGTTTGGTAACGGAGCAAGGTCGGGAACACGAACAATGCGCATCGGTGTCCTCGCCGCGTCGAGCCGGACCAATCCCGCGGCGATCGCCAAGATCACCGCGTATGCGGCTAGCGCGTTCCCCGAGGTCGAGCTTGTCTTCCACCCGCAGTGCCTGGAGACCGACGGCCATTTCGCCGGTTCCGACTTTCGGCGGGCAGGGGCGTTCCTTGAGTACGCCAACGATCCGGCATTCGATGCGCTTTGGTTTTTGCGCGGTGGCTATGGCGCGAACCGGATCCTCGCGATGGTGATGCCCGAGCTCGGCCGTGCGGCGCGGCACAAGATTTATCTCGGCTATTCCGACGTCGGCTTCCTGCTCGGAGCGCTGTACGCACGGCGGATCGGGCGCCCGGTGCACGGGCCGATGGTCAGCGACATCAACCGGCATGATGGCGAGGCGACGGTCGCACGGTCGCTAGGCTGGATGGTGCGCGGCGATCGGGCAGGGCTGGAGCCGGGGCTCGACGGGCGGCCGTCGGCCGCATTCAACCTCAGCATCCTGACCTCGGTGATCGGCACGCCGTGGCTGCCTGATCTCACGGATCACGTGCTGATCGTCGAGGAAGTGTCGGAGCCGCTGTACGCGATCGACCGCATGCTGTTCAAAGTCGCCAACGCCACGCAGTTGAAGGGGATTGCGGGGCTGCGGCTGGGTGCGGTGACGGCGGTGCAGGAGAATGATCCGCCCTGGGGGGAGACGCTCGACTACATGATGGTGAGATGGTCGCGCGACATGGGCGTGCCGTATCTCGGCCGGGCGGAGATCGGGCATACGCAGGCGAACCATGTCGTGCCGTTCGGGGTGGTCTGAGCGGGGCCTCACATCTCAAAATTGCTAGCGTCACCCCGACGGAGGCCGGGGCCCAGTTGGAAAGGTGGGAGTAACGGAGTGCAATCCTCCGTTAGCGACGTTCTCCCAATTGGGCCCCGGCCTTCGCCGGGGTGGTAGTTGCGGTACGATCACCTGCTATTGTGCTGCAGTCGGATCGACCACCTGCATTCCGCCGAACCGCACCTTGGGCTGCCCCGCCATCGCGTAGCTCTCCGCGGCCTGCTCCACCGCCCAGGCGCGCAGATTCGCCACCACTTCCACCCGCTGCAACCGCTCCCGCTCCCGCATGAACACCACCAGATCCTCGCGCCGGTTGCAGTCGCGCGTGTCAGCGGTCGCGCACGGTGAATACAGGATCGCCAGCGCCACGATCTTCCCCGCAGGATCGAGCACCGCCGCGCCTTTCTCCGGACAGCTATGCGCGCGACACGCGGTGAAGCGGTACAGTTCCCCGATCCGCGTCGGTTCGTCGGGTGGCCCGTGCAGCACCTCGATCTGCTGATCCGCGACATCGCCGTTCGCATAAAGATAAGACGCCTTGCGCTTGCCGATGAACCGACGGACTGCCGCGGTGAACGCTGGCGCCGTGATCAACTGGTTCGTATCGCGGCACGCCGCCAACCTCGTCGGCGCGCATGTCGCAGCAGGGCCCGCAGCAGGCGCGGCAGCGGCGGACAGCATCATAAGCAGACCCAGCATCGCACTCTCCCAATACGCCCAGGCACTCTCCAATCCGGCGCATGTCCGTCTGGAGTAGCCCTGTGCGCGTATCACCTTATATACACGCCGTGCGCGGATCGGTCCGCGCACGTCATCCCGAGAGAAAGTCTCCCATGTCTGCAATGTTCCGAATCACGCTGCCCGACGGTTCCGTCCGCGAGGTTGCGCCCGGGACTACCCCCGCGGATGTCGCCGCGGCGATCGGCCCGGGCCTCGCCAAGGCCGCGCTCGCCGCGCGTATCGACGGGCAGGTGCGAGACATCAACCGGCCGTTCGAGGGCGATACCGCACTCGCGCTGGTGACCGCACGCGACGAGGCGGATGCGCTCGAACTCGTCCGCCACGATCTCGCGCACGTGATGGCCGAAGCGGTGCAGCACCTCTTTCCCGGAACGCAGATCACCTTCGGTCCTGCCACCGACGACGGCTTCTACTACGACTTCGCGCCGAAGGATCGCCCGTTCACCGACGAGGACCTGCCCGCGATCGAAGCCGAGATGCGTGCGATCATCGCCCGGAACGAGCCGTTCCTGCGCGAGGTCTGGTCGCGCCAGCAGCTGATCGACCGCTGGACGCAGCAGGGCGAGAGCTTCAAGGCCGAATGGGCCGCCGAACTCCCCGAGGGCGAGGAACTGACGATCTACCGCCAGGGCGAGTGGCTCGACATGTGCCGCGGGCCGCACATGGCCTCGACCGGGAAGCTCGACCCCGCCGCGTTCAAGCTGACGCGCGTGAGCGGGGCCTATTGGCGTGGCGACCAGAAGAACGCGATGCTCAGCCGCATCTACGGCACCGGCTGGCTTAATAAGAAACAGCTCGACGCGCATCTGTTGCGGATCGAGGAAGCGGCCAAGCGCGACCACCGTCGCATCGCGCAGGAAATGGACCTGTTCCATCTCCAGTCCGAAGCGCAGGGCTCGGTGTTCTGGCATCCCAAGGGCTGGGTGATGTGGCGGCAGCTCGAGGCGTATATGCGCCGCAAGCTCGACGCCGCGGGCTATGCCGAGATCAAGACGCCGCAGTTGATGGATGCCAAGCTGTGGGAGGCGTCGGGCCATTGGGGCAAGTTCCGCGAGAACATGTTCGTGGTGCCCGACGAGGTGCCTGGGATCGATCCGAACGCCCCGGTGCTGACCGGCAAGGGCGATCTGATGGCGCTGAAGCCGATGAACTGCCCCGCACACGTCCAGGTCTTCCGCCAGGGGATCAAGTCGTACCGCGACCTGCCGCTGCGGCTTGCCGAGTTCGGCTGCTGCCACCGCAACGAGCCGCACGGCGCGCTGCACGGCATCATGCGCGTCCGCCAGTTCACGCAGGACGACGCGCATATCTTCTGCACGCCCGAGCAGATCGTCGCCGAGACGCGCGCGTTCTGCGAACTGCTCGACGCGGTGTACCGCGACCTGGGTTTCGCCGATTACATGGTGAAGCTCGCGTTGCGTCCCGACAATCGCGCCGGCGACGACGCGCTGTGGGACCGCGCCGAGGGTGATCTGCGTGAGGCATTGACGCTCGCCGGGCTGATGGAGGATCGCTTCCAGTTCGAGGAGCTGCCGGGTGAGGGGGCGTTCTACGGTCCGAAGCTCGAATTCCACCTGACCGACGCGATCGGCCGGACGTGGCAGTGCGGGACGTTGCAGCTCGATTACGTGCTGCCCGAACGACTCGACGCGTCGTATGTCGGCGCGGACGGCGAGCGGCATCGCCCGGTCATGCTTCACCGCGCGATCCTCGGCACGTTCGAGCGCTTCCTCGGCATCCTGATCGAGCATCATGCCGGTCGCTTCCCGCTCTGGCTCGCGCCGGTGCAGGCGGTCGTCGCGACGATCGTGTCGGACGCCGACGACTACGCGCTAGAGGTCGCGGCGAAGCTGAAGGCAGCAGGAATCCGCGTCGAAACCGATCTCCGCAACGAGAAGATCAACTACAAGGTGCGCGAGCACAGCCTCGCGAAGGTGCCGAACCTGCTGGTCGTCGGCAAGCGCGAGGCCGAGGAGGGCAAGGTCGCGCTGCGCACGCTCGGCAGCCAGGCCCAAACCATCCTAACGCTCGACGAGGCGATCGCGCGTCTTGCGGTCGAGGCACGCGCACCCGATATGTGATCCAACGGGGCCGGCTATTCGCCATCTGTTCGGGCGCGCGTTTCTGCGCTATAGACCGGCCCAAATATTGTCTGAAACTTCAGGAGCAACCCCCATACGTCCTCCCACGATACGCCGGCCGATGCAGACGCCCGCAATGAACGGCCCGCGATTCAACGAATTCATCCAGAGCCAGAAGGTCCGCGTGATCGATCACGAGGGCGAGAATCTGGGCGTGATGTACACGCGCGAAGCGATCGAGCAGGCAGCCGAGCATGGCCTCGACCTGGTCGAAGTGTCGCCCAACGCCGATCCGCCCGTCGCCAAGTTCCTCGATGTCGGCAAGTTCAAGTACGAGGCGCAGAAGAAGGCCAACCTCGCACGCAAGTCGCAGAAGACGCAGGAGATCAAGGAGATCAAGATGCGTCCGAACATCGATGACCATGACTACGACACGAAGATGAAGAAGGTGAACGACTTCATCGGCGAGGGCGACAAGGTCAAGATCACGCTGCGGTTCCGCGGTCGCGAACTCAGCCACGGCCAGCTCGGCATGAACCTGTTGAAGCGCGTCCAGGACGACGTCGCGGAGATCGCCAAGATCGAGGCGTATCCCCGCATGGAAGGTCGCCAGATGCTGATGGTGCTCGCACCGAAGTAACTGCGCGGCGGCTTCTTGCCGCGACGAGGTGAGCTATGAAAGGCTGGTTGGTCCCGACGGACTGGCCGGCCTTTTTCTTGTCTGCAATTCTTCCGGGCGCGCATCGGTCAGGCGACCGGAGCGTCCAGCTGGTCGCCGTCGCGGCGATCCGCAGGACCGGCGTCACTGCCGCAAAGATGTCTCGCTGCCAGACATATCGTGCGCTGCCTGTCACATGCGGCTGGCTTGAGCCGGTACGTTGGTCTGCTCCGAGGTCGCGGTAACGGCATGTAACGCCGCCAGACAAAACGTTGCAATTTGAAACTAGGGTTTGGCCGCTGCCGCGGTGTGGCGGTTTGGAGACACGATCTTCGAAAATCTATTTCCGTATGCGGAAAATTACTAGACGCGCAGGGCGTAATCTCTCTACCAATGCTCCAAACCATAAGTTCGAAAACATTCGAACACATCAGGAGAGAGTGCCGATGCGTATGATCGCATATCTGTTGTCCGCTGCTGCGACTGCAGCCATTGTAACACCGGCACTCGCGCAGCAGGCGACCTCGACCGTCGAGGCGAAGGCCACGCCATCGCAGGGAACGGCGAACGCATCGGTCGCCGGCCAGACCAACCCGGCAACGGATGCCGACACGACGCGTGCGGCCAGCGCGGCAGCCGACGCCGACGCCGGCGTCAACGCGAGCGACATCGTGATTACCGCGACCCGCCGCTCCGAGCGGCTGTCGAACGTGCCGATCGCGGTCTCGGCGGTCGGTCAGGAGGCGCTCCAGAATTCGGGCGGCAGCGACATCCGTTCGCTCAACCAGCTTGCCCCGTCGTTGCTCATCTCGTCGACCGGTAACGAGTCGAACGCGTCCGCGCGTATTCGCGGAATCGGTACGGTGGGCGACAATCCCGGCCTCGAAAGCTCGGTCGCGGTCTTCATCGACGGCGTCTATCGCAGCCGCACCGGCGTCGGTCTCAACGAATTGGGCGAGATCGACCGCGTCGAGGTTCTGCGCGGCCCGCAAGGTACGCTGTTCGGTCGCAACGCCTCGGCGGGTCTCATCAACATCATAACCCGCTCGCCCGAGTTCGACTGGCACGGCAACGCCGAGGCGACCTATGGCAATTACGATCAGAAGCGCCTCGCCGGTGGCATCACCGGGCCGCTGATCGCCGACAAGCTCGCCTTCCGCGTGGACGGCGTCTTCGTGAAGCGCGACGGTTTCTACAAGAACGTCACGGCGGCGAATGGCAGCGAAAGCCGCGTCAACGACCGCGATCGCTATTTCGTCCGTGGGCAGTTGCTGTTCAAGCCAACCGAGACCTTGAGCTTCCGCCTGATCGGCGACTATTCGCACCGCAAGGAAAGCTGCTGCGGCGCGGTCTATTACAACCAGGTCGAAACGACCGATCCTACGCCGAACGCAGCCGGCGTCGCGCCATTCTTCGGAACTGTCAACACCGACGGCGCGGTGGTCAACAACGCCACCAACCGCATCGTCGATATCCTGCGTCGCCAGGGCGCGGCATTCCCGCTGGCCGGCAATAGGCCCGATCCGTTCAACCGCGATGTCGCGATCACGCCGGGTCAGACGTTCCGGAATACGACCAAGGATTATGGCGGTTCGTTGCAGGCCGATTGGGATCTCGGCGGCGCCACGCTGACGTCGATCACGTCGTATCGCCAGTACAAGTCGGGCAATGCCGGCGATGTCGATTATACCAACGTCGACCTCACGCACCGCGCGGGCGACGGCAACGCGTACCGCCAGTTCAAGACCTTCACGCAGGAAGCGCGCCTGCAAGGCTCGCTGTTCAACGACAAGCTCGACTGGCTGGTCGGCGGCTTCTACTCGAGCGAGAAGCTGAAGCTGGTCGATAACGTCGTCTTCGGCGCGCAATACGGGCAATTCGCTGCCTGCCGCCTCGTCGCGACGGTCAGCCCGGTTGCCGCGCTCCAGAACCAGAACAATCCGGGCTGCATGAGCGCCGCTGGACGCGCAACGATTGGCGGCGCCTTTGGTCCAGCAGGTGGCCTGATCACGTCGGCACTCGATCGTCTGACCGGCGGTCCGGGCCTTGGCGGCGGCGTCAACAACGTCGGCGACTCGGGCTCGATCTATCGTCAGAAGAGCGAAAACTATGCGTTCTTCACGCACAATATCCTGCATCTGACCGACACGTTGTCGCTGACCGGTGGTCTGCGCTACACGCACGAGACAAAGAAGTTCAATGCCAAGTTCAACAACAACAACACCGTCTGCCCGATCCAGCAGGCGGCACTCGCGCCGCTGACGCTGACGCAGAGCGGCGCTACGGGGTTCGCGCAGGGCATCGTCACGCTGACCTGCACGGGTAATTCCAGCCCCGCGCTGAACGCCTTGAACCTCAACGACAGTTTCGGCGACGGTGAATTCACCGGCACCGCGGTCCTGTCGTGGAAGCCGTTCACCAAGCTGCTGACCTATGCGTCGTATGCGAAAGGCTACAAGGCGGGTGGTTACAATCTCGATCGGTCGGATCTTGGCGGCGTCAACGGTGTGCTGACACCGCGGACCAACGCCGATGCACCCGGCCTGCGTTTCAACGCCGAGAAGGTGAACAATTACGAGATCGGCGCGAAGTTCAACACGCGCGGCTTCACCTTCAATGTCGCCGCGTTCCGTGAAGAGTTCACCGATTTCCAGCTCAACACCTTCAACGGCTCGATCTTCGTCGTTCAGAACATCGAGGCGTGTAAGGACAATCTCAACGGGCTCGACAGGGACAACGGCTTCAACCCGGTTACTGGCGCGCAGACCGGGACGTGCCCGACCAACCGCTCGAAGAAGCCTGGCGTGATCTCGCAGGGCGTCGAACTGGAAGCGACGATGTCGCCGATCAAGCAGGTCACGTTCACCGCGGGCTACACCTATGCCGACACGCATTTCCGCAAGAACCTGATCGGCAGCTCGACGACCGGCGAGGCGCTCGACCGCGCGCTCTTCCTGCTGCCGGGCAGCCAATTGTCGAACGCGCCAAAGAACGTCGTCACCACGTCGTTTGCGTGGACTCCGGATATCGGTGCTAACGGCATGTCGGGCCTGTTCTACGTCGATAGCCGCCTGTCATCCGACTATAATACGGGATCGGACTTGGCCCCGGAGAAGAAGCAGGACGGCTTCGCGGTGGTGAACGCGCGCGTCGGTCTGCGCGGCAAGGATCAGGTCTGGGCGCTCGAGTTCTGGGCGCAGAACGTGTTCAACAAGAACTACATCCAGGTGGCGTTCAACACGCCGTTCCAGGGTGCAGGATCTTCGGCCAACGTTGCAGCCTATGGCGGCACCGGCAACGCGCTCTACTCGGCATTCCTCGCCGAGCCACGCACCTACGGCCTGACGCTGCGCTCGCGCTTCTGATCGGGAGAAACGCATAACGAAGAAGCCGGTCTGCACTTCGGTGCAGGCCGGCTTTTCATGTTCCTCTTCCGTCATTCCCGCGGAGGCGGGAACCCAGACTGGCAAACCCTGCGGCAGCATCGCGAACGTTCGAGAATATGGATCCCCGCCTGCGCGGGGATGACCAAGCATGCGTAGCGGCTAAGCCGCCAAATCGATCTCTTCGCCCGCTGCAGCCGCCAGCAGCCGTCGCTCCAGCGTCCTCAACCGCGCGGGCTGGGTAATCCGGTCACCCGTCAGATCGGTGATGTAGAACGTATCGACCGCGCGCTCGCCGTACGTCGCGACATGCGCGGAGTGGATCGTCACCTTCGACTGGAACAGCGCGTTGGCGAGCTGGTTGAGCAGCGCCGGCCGGTCTCGTGCGTTGACCTCGACAACCGTGAACCGGTTCGACGCCTTGTTGTCGACCAGCGCATTCGGGACGATGTCGAACGCCTCCGCGCGCGTGCGGGGCAGGGGTTTGGCCACCAGCCGATCGGCGAGCTTGCCGCGGTTGGCGAGCGCATCCTCGATCGCGGTCTTCAGCCGCGAGAGCTGACCGGATTCGTCGAACGGCCGTCCGAACGGGTCTTGCACGAGGAAATTATCGATCGCCATGCCGTCACGGGTGGTATGGATCCGTGCATCGATGATGTTGCCGCCAGCGACATGGATCGCACCGGCGATGCGGTAGAACAGCCCCGGGTGATCGGCCGCGTAGATCGTCACCAGTGTCGCGCCGCGCCCCGGATAGACATGCGCGTCGATCGCGAGCTGAGCCTCGCCGGTGGCGGCGAGGAAGCGGGCGTTGTGCGCGAGGACGTCTTCCGGTTCGGCGATCCAATACGCTTCGGGCAGGCGGTGGACGAGCGTCGCGAACGTCGCTTCGTCCCAGCCAAGTGCGTCGCGCAGATGCTCCTGCTTGGCGGCGATCCGCTCGGCCCGCCCCTTTTGTTTGTGACCAAGCCGCAGAACCTCCTCCGCCGCCTCGTACAGGTCGCCGAGCAACTGGCGCTTCCAGCCGTTCCACACTCCGGGCCCGACCGCACGGATGTCGACGATTGTCAGCGTCAGCAGCAGGCGCAACCGCTCCGGGCTTTGCACTACGTCGCAGAAGTCGAGGATCGTCTTGAAGTCGCTGAGATCACGCTTGAACGCCGTCGCCGACATCAGGAGATGCCAGCGAACAAGCCAGGCGACGGTCTCGGTCTCGGCCGGTGTTAAGCCGAAACGTGGGCATAACCGCTGCGCCACCTCCGCGCCCAAGATCGAGTGATCGCCGCCCCGGCCCTTGGCGATGTCGTGCAGCAGCACCGCGACGTACAGCGCGCGTCGCGACACGATCTGTTCGAAGATGGCGCTGGCTAGAGGATGATCCTCCTTCAAAACGCCGCTCTCGATCCGTGCTAGCAGCCCGATCGCGCGGATGGTGTGCTCGTCGACCGTATAGTGATGATACATGTCGAACTGCATCTGCGCGACGACACGCGCGAAATCGGGCACGAACCGGCCAAACACGCCTGCCTCGTTCATCCAGCGCAGCACGAGCTCGGGATCGCGCGGCGAGGTCAGCACGTCGAGGAACAGGGCGTTGGCGGTTGGACTGTTGCGCACGTCGTCGACGAGTTTCGCGTCGCGAGCGGCGGCGCGCATAGCCAGCGGGTGGATCTCGACGCCATGCTTGTCGGCGAGCTGGAAGATCTCGATCAGCCGTTCGGGATCGGCCTGGAAGAAGTCGTCGCTAGGCAGCGCCAACCGTCCGCGATCAAGCACGAAGCCATTGAGTTTCCGCGGCGATCGGCGGATCGTCGGCAACCCGAAACGCCGCCCGCGCGCTGCGAACTTCTCGTCGAGATGCGCGAGGAAGACGCCGCTGAGCGTGCCGACGGTCTTGGCCTGCAGGAAGTAGAACTGCATGAACCGCTCGACCTTCGACTTACCCGGTCGGTCGGAGAACCGCATCCGGTCAGCGATCTCGCGTTGCAGGTCGAACGTCAGCCGGTCCTCGGCACGGCCGGTGATGCTGTGCAGATGGCAGCGCACAGCCTGGAAGAAATTGTCGGCGCGGTGGAACAGCCGGTATTCGGCCTTGGTGAACAGTCCGACCCCGACCAGTTCGGCGGCGCGCTGGACATCGTAGATGTATTTGCCGATCCAGAACAACGCGTGGAGATCGCGCAAGCCGCCCTTGCCCTCTTTGACGTTGGGCTCGACGACATAGCGCGTGTCGCCCATCTTCCGGTGGCGCGCGTCACGCTCGGCGAGCTTGTCGGCGATGAAGGTGCGCGCGGTGTCAGCCTGGACCTCGGTCTTGAAGCGGTGCGACGCCTGTTCATACAGTTCGGTATCACCGCAGACGTAGCGTGCTTCGAGAAGCGCGGTGCGGACGGTGACGTCGCTCTTGGCCTGGCGGACCATCTCGTCGAGCGATCGGCTCGATTGGCCGAGCTTCAGTCCGAGATCCCATAGCGCGTAGAGCATCGATTCGATCACGCGCTCCGCCCAGGGCGTCTGTTTGCCGGGGGTGAGGAAGCCGATATCGACGTCAGAATGCGGTGCCATCTCCGCGCGGCCATAGCCGCCGACTGCGATCAGCGTCAGGCGCTCGCCGCTCGTCGGGTTGGGGAGCGGATAGAGCCGCTGTGTAGTGAAATCGAACAGGATGCGGAGCAGCGCGTCGATGAGATATGCCTGCGCACTCGATGCTTCCAATCCCCGCGAGGGGTGTTCGACCAGACGACGTTCGACCTCGACCCGGCCCTTCTCCAGCGCGGCTTTCAGCAGGGCAGTTGCGTCGCGGCGAAGCGCGGTGGGATCGACGCCTTCCAAGGCGGCAATCGTTTCGGCGACGGCGCGGCGATCGATGATCGTGCGACGGTTGGGGAGGTGATCGAAGCGGCCGGACATGACGCTCAGATAGGGGCGTCGGTCGTGTGCGTCATCAGGATTGCGCAAAACGTCCGCGAAACGTAACCGGACGCGCGAGTGGAGGACGAAAATGAGCGAACCATTGCGCGTGGCCCTTGCGGGTCTGGGAACCGTTGGCGGCGGGGTGATCCGATTGCTGGATGCCAACCGCGAGCTGATTGCGCGACGCGCCGGGCGCGAGATCGAGATCGTCGCGGTCTCCGCGCGCGACCGCGGCAAGGACCGCGGCGTCGATCTGTCGCGGTTTGCGTGGGTCGATGACACGACGGCGCTGGCGAAACAGCCTGGGGCTGATGTCGTGGTCGAGTTGATCGGTGGTTCCGACGGCCCCGCGTTGACCTTGGCGCGCAGCACGCTGGCGGCCGGGCGTAACTTCGTCACCGCGAACAAGGCGATGATCGCGCATCACGGGCTCGAACTTGCGCAGGCGGCAGAGGGCGCCGGGGTCGCGCTGAAGTTCGAGGCAGCGGTCGCGGGCGGCATCCCGGTCATCAAGGGGCTGCGGGAAGGCGCTGCGGCCAACGAGATCGCTCGCGTGTACGGCATCCTCAACGGTACCTGCAATTTCATCCTGTCGAAGATGGAATCGGAAGGCCGCGACTTTGCCGAGGTGCTCGCCGAAGCGCAGGCGCTGGGGTTCGCCGAATCCGATCCGAGCTTCGACATCGACGGCGTGGATGCGGCGCACAAGCTGTCGATCCTGGCCGCGGTCGCGTTTGGCACGCAGCCAGCGTTCGACGACGTCGCGATCAGTGGCATCCGGCATCTGCTCGGCGCGGATATCGCGGAGGCGGCGGCGCTGGGGTATCGCGTGCGACTGCTCGGGTTGGCGGAAGCGGGCGCGGACGGACTGTTCCAGCGCGTCCATCCGCATCTGGTGCCGATCGATCACCCGCTGGCGCACGTCACCGGGTCGCTGAACGCGGTCGTGGCGGAGGG
The DNA here is from genome assembly GCF_003688625.1 of Sphingomonas sp. PP-CE-3A-406. GTDB lineage: Bacteria > Pseudomonadota > Alphaproteobacteria > Sphingomonadales > Sphingomonadaceae > Sphingomonas. The sequence continues at coordinate 623,896 of NZ_RCWY01000002.1, read as the reverse complement.
CAATTTCGTCGGCCGGTTGCTGTTCCAAGGCGCTGGCGCGGGCGATGGCCCGACCGCGAGTGCGGTAGTGGCCGACCTGATCGACATTGCGCGTGGCGAGTTCGGTCCGCCGTTCGCGATGCCGGTGGTCTCGCTTACCGCCGCTCCCAAGGCGGACAGCGGCGAGCGGCGGGGGCGTGCGTATTTGCGGTTCACCGTCGCGGACCGGGTCGGCGTGCTGGCGGAGATCGCAGCGGCGATGCGCGATGCGGGTGTCTCGATCGAGAGTCTGATCCAGCGTGGGGCGATCGCTGATGGCCGCGTGCTGGTGGCCATCGTCACGCATGAGAGCCCGGAACGCTCGATCGCGCAGGCGTTGGAGAAATTGCGGGGGTCGCAGAGTCTCGTGGGCCAGCCGATGTGGATGCATATCCTAGATTGAGGGGAGGGGGCCGGTAATGACCGCCACGCCCGCCTAAAGGCTACCACCCCGGCGGAGGCTGGAGCCCAATCGGAAAGGTCGCAGTAGCGGCCATGCGCCTCGTTACTAACGTCCCCGAATTGGGCCCCGGCCTTCGCCGGGGTGGAGGACAGCTAGGCAACCTCCTCCTTGTCCTCCCGCGAAGGCGGGAGTCCAGACTGGGTCCACGCCTTCGCGGGGCAACATTCTGCTTTTGTCAGCGGAGGCGCCTTTACTTCACCGGCTCATCGAGCACGATCGGCACGCGGTTCGACGTGTCAGGCTTTTTCCGAAACTTTCGCGCGACGTCGCGCACCAGCGCCATCGCATCCTTCCCCTCGCCATTCTCGCAGCAGCTATGGGGATCGATCAGTGCGCCGATGCCGCGGATCAGCACCACCGGCACCGTCAGCAGATCGACCCCGGTGCACCCACCCGGTGGACACACCGGCCCCGCATTGTCGAGCGCGGCACGCGGATCGCCGGTCGGCTGGCGCGGTCGATCCTGCGGCGGGCGTTCTTCGGGTAGCGGCAGGCGTTGCTCGGCCGTCCCCTTGCCGCCGCAGACAATGATTTCGGTCGGGCTCGAACCCGGGCAGGCGGGCGGGTTCAGGATCGACCAGCGCTGCGGCGGGGGAGCGACGATCGGGATGGCAGGCACGGCGGTTTGCAGCAGGATCAGCAGCAGGATCACAGCGTCTCCAAAGCCTTAGTTGACGGTGCCGACGGGGCCGTCGAGGTCGATCGGCACGCGACCAAGCTTGTCCGGTTTCTTCGCCAATGCGCTCTTGATCAGTCCGACTGCCGCCTTTGCGATCGGGGCGATCGGTGGGCCAAAGCCAACCTGGCATCCGCGCTGGCTGGCCGCGCAGGGCGTGCCCTCCAGTTGCAGCGCACGAACGGCGCTGAGCTCGGGATTGGACGCGACCGCACGGTCGGGCGGGCCGCGTTCGTCCGGCAGCGGCAGGCGCGGGCTGTTCGCCGCGGGGCCGCCGCAGACGATGATCTCACTGCCATCCTTTGACGCCGCTGCACATGGATCGGCCAAAATCGAGAAGCGCTCTGGCAGAGGTGTTTGCGTAGACGCAGCCGTTGGTGCGGCTTGCGCGAGCATCGAGAGCAGGACGGTTATGATCATCGGGCCGTCACGGTGCTGTCGGACGCATGCCGCCGGCTTTCACGTCGCCGGAGCCCTCGCCGGGACCGAAGCCAACGGTTGCCCGCACGCCAGCGCTACCCCCGCCTACCAGAAATGGCCCCATATCTTCCATCGGCGTACGCGCATGGACCAACGCTGACCGCTGTTCTGTCACCATATCCCGACGTTCGACGATACGCGTCGCAAGCGGCACACGGAACCGGTCGGCATGTCGCATCCCGCAAACCGTGATATCGGTCTCGTCGGCACTCTGGATACACGGTTTCTCGGCGGCCATGCGCGCCTTTGCGGTAGCGATCAGCGGGTCCTCGATCAATATCGACAGCAGCATCGCGAGCATGAGCGCCTCCAACCAGATCCGCAGCCTGGCTGCGATCGGCCGGGGTAGCAAGCGTCATTCGCGGGTGGTTGCGTCAATCTTGGCGACACCAAGCCGTGGAATGTCGATTGCCGGACACCGATCCATCACCACCTTCAGTCCTGCGGCTTCGGCACGTGTGGCAGCGTCTTCGTTAACGACGCCAAGCTGCATCCACACCGCTTTTGCCCCCGCCGCGATGGCCTGGTCGACGGCCTCACCGGCGGCGGTCGAGTTGCGGAAGATGTCGACGATGTCGATCGGATCGCCGAGTTGCGACAGGTCGCGAAAGACGAACTCGCCGTGGATGTGCTCGCCGGTGATCTGCGGATTGATCGGGATCACACGGTAGCCATGCGCCTGGAGCTCGGCCATTACGCCGTAGGAGGGGCGATCGGGGCGGTCGGAGGCGCCGATCAACGCGATCGTGCGCGCGCTCTCGAGCAGGGCCTTGATGTCGGCATCGGCGGTCAACGGCATCGATGCCTCCTGCAAGAAGAAATCTGGTCCGCTCGTACCGCAACTCAACACGTCGGGTACGACCGGTAATCAGACAACGTAGATCAGGCCCGTGGGTTTCACAGTTTCCCGAGCCATGCGACGACCTGAGCCGCAATCGGCATGAACACCGTATCGTCCGGGCTCGAGGCCGGCGGCGTGCCCGCGTCGGAGGCCGTGCGGATCGAGATCGTCAGCGGTACGCGGCCGAGGAACGGGATGCCGAGTTCACGCGCCGCCGCTTCCGCGCCGCCATTGCCGAACGGGTCCGATGCCTCGCCGCAATGCGGGCAGATATAGCCCGCCATGTTCTCGACCAGTCCGATGATCGGGATGCCGGCCTTCTCGAACAGATCGATCGCGCGGCGCGCATCGATCAGCGCGAGATCCTGCGGGGTCGAGACGATCACCGCGCCCGCGGGCCGGTATTTCTGGACCATCGTCAGCTGGACATCGCCGGTACCGGGTGGGAGATCGAGCACGAGCGTATCGGTCACGCCCCAGTCGGCCTCGACCAGCTGGCCGAGTGCCCCCGCCGCCATCGGTCCGCGCCACGCGATAGCCTTGCCCGGCTCGACGAGCTGGCCCATCGACAGCAGCGGTACGCCGTACGGGGTCGGGACCGGATCGAGGATCTTGTCCTTCGCGGTCGGCCGGGTGCCCTCGACGTTCATCAGTCGCGGCTGCGACGGTCCGTAGATATCGGCGTCGACCAGCCCGACGCGGCGGCCCGCACGCGACATCGCGATGGCCAAGTTGGCGGCGAGCGTCGATTTGCCGACGCCACCCTTGCCGCTGGCGACCGCGATCAGCCGGCGGGTCGAGCGTTCCGCAGTGACGGCGATCCGCACCTCGGTCACGCCGGGCTGCGTCGCCGCCATCCGCACGGTGGCCTCCAGTGCATCGCGCGCCTGCGGGTCGAGCCCAGTCGCATCGATGATGATGCCCGCTCGCGTTCCTTCGAGCCGGACGGTCGCCCGCTTGCCCGCTACTGCGGCAACCGCCGCCTTTACGCCTTCGATGTCGATCATCCGCGCCAGATAGGGCCGCCCGGGCCGCTTGGCACTGTTTTTCCGCCAGCGCACACCTATAAAGGTTGGTATGACGATCTTCTCGCGCTGGTTCCGGCGCCCCGATATCCTCGCCACCGAAACACCGAAAGGCCCTTGGGGCGGCTCGGGCGACGACGGTAACAGCGGCCCGCGCAATCCCTGGGCGCAACCTCCAGGTGGCCGCAAGCCTGCCGCCAAGCCGACCGCGCTCGACGAGTTCCTGCGTAAAGCGCGCGGCTCGGGTGGTGGTGGCGGCGGTAATGGTGGCTTTGGCGGCCTGCCGTCGGGGGCCAACGCTCGCGCGCTCTGGGCGATCGGCGTCGCGATCATCGCGGTCGTGTGGATCCTGTTCACCTCGGTCCACCAGATCGGTCCGCAGCAGCGCGGCGTCGTCACCTACTTCGGCAAATACGCCGGCACGCTCGATCCGGGCGTTCGCCTGACGATGCCCGCGCCGATTTCCGACGTGACGGTGGTCGACGTACAGAAGATCCGCACCGACAATTTCCCGACAGGGGACGGCGAGAACCTGACGCTGACCGGCGACCAGAACATCATCGACCTCGCATACTCGGTGCGATGGGATATTTCCGATCCACGCGATTACGTGTTCCAGCTTGCCGAGCCGAACGAGACCGTCCGCGCCGCCGCCGAGAGCGCGATGCGCGCGGTGGTCGCGACGACGACACTCGACCAGGCGATCGGCACCGGTCGTACCGTGATCGAGCAGCGTGTCGCCGACCTGACCCAGCAGATCCTCAACGACTATAAGTCGGGCGTCCGTATCCAGGGCGTTGCGATCAAGCAGGCCGCTGCGCCGGCGCGGATCGTCGAGGACTTCAATGCGGTCACTGCCGCGCAGCAGGAGGCGATCGCCAACCTCAACCAGTCGCGCTCCTATGCGCAACAGGTTGTCGCGCGCGCGCAGGGCGAGGCCGCGTCGTTCGACAAGGTCTACGAGCAGTATAAACTCGCGCCGGAAGTGACGCGCCGTCGTATGTATTATGAGACGATGGAGGCAGTGCTCGCCAAGAGCGATAAGACGATCGTCGAGACGCCGGGCGGGGTGGTGCCGTATCTGCCGTTGTCGAACGCCAAGCGCCTACCGAATCCCGAGGTAGTCACGCCAGCGCCCGCCGCTGCCGCCGCGGCACCTCAAGCTCAGCCTGGAGCTGCCCAGTGAACGCCGTGAGTTTCCGCAATCCGATCGTCGTCGGGATCATCGCGCTATTGCTGGTGATCCTCGCCGCATCGACTTTCGCGATCGTGCCCGAGACCAAGCAGGCGGTGATCCTGCGTTTTGGCCAGCCGATCCGCACGGTAAATGCGTGGCAGCCGAACACGCCGTTCGGCCAGACCGGCGCGGGGCTGATCGCGCGTATCCCGTTCGTCGACCGGATCGTCTGGATCGACAAGCGCGTCCAGGATCTCGAACTCGACAACACGCTGGTGCTGTCGACCGATCAGCTTCGGCTCGAGGTCGACGCCTATGCGCGCTACCGGATCGTCGACCCGCGCAAGATGCGCAACGCGGTCGGTAGCGAGGATCGGATTCCCGATCAGCTGCGTCCGATCTTGGGCTCTGCGCTGCGCAACGAACTCGGCAAGCGGCGCTTCGTCGAACTGCTCAGCCCCGAGCGGTCCGAACTGATGGACAACATCCAGAAGGGTCTCCAGCGCGTCGCCAGCCAATACGGCGTCGAGATCGTCGACGTCCGCATCAAGCAGGCGAATCTTCCCGTCGGCCTGCCGCTCGAAAGCGCACTCAAGCGCATGTCGAGTGCGCGCCAGCAGGAGGCGATCACGATCCGTGCCGAAGGGCAGAAGCAGGCGCAGATCGTCCGTGCGCAGGCCGACGCGGATTCGGCGAAGATTTACGCCGAGAGCTTCGGCAAGGACGCTGATTTCTACGACTTCTATCGCGCGATGCAGTCGTATCGCCACACGTTCGGCGCGGATGGCGGTCCGGCACCCGAAGGATCGACCTCGATCATTCTTTCGCCGAACAACAGCTATTTGCGGGAATTCGAGGGCCGCGGGCGTTGAGCCTGCGGAACCTTTGAACGCCCGTTCATATTCAAGCATCATTCAGGACGGTGTCCCTACAGGATACCTGTTTCGATTGATGAAACGAGAGGACAACATCTAGTGCGTTACGCCTACGCCATTACCAGTGCTCTTCTCCTCGGCGGCGCGACCGCGACGCTCGCGCTTCAGCCTAGCGGCGCGCAGGTCGCGCAGAACGAACCCGGTGCGATCCAGGCGGTCTCGCCGAAACCCGGCGCGCCGATGAGCTTCGCCGACATGGTTGCGCGGCTCCAGCCTGCGGTCGTCAACATCTCGACCAAGCAGACGATCGTCCAGAAGCAGCAGGCCAATCCGTTCGCGGGCACGCCGTTCGGTGACCTGTTCGGCGGCATGGGCGGCGGCGGCCAGGGCGGCGCGCCGGTGAAGCGCGAAGGCGCCTCGCTCGGCTCGGGGTTCCTGATCTCGCCCGATGGCTATGTCGTCACCAACAACCACGTGATCTCGCCGGGCGCGCAGGGTGCGACGGTCGATTCGATCACCGTGACGCTCAGCGACAAGAAGGAATATGTCGCCAAAGTCATCGGCAAGGATCAGGAGTCCGATCTCGCGCTGCTGAAGATCGACGCGAAAAATCTGCCGTTCGTGAAGTTCGGCGATTCGAACGGGGCGCGCGTCGGCGACTGGGTCGTCGCGATCGGCGAGCCGTTCGGTCTCGGCGGCACCGTTACCGCGGGCATCGTCTCGGCGATCAACCGCGTCACCGGGCAGGGCGGCGCGTATGATCGCTTCATTCAGACCGATGCGTCGATCAACCAGGGCAACTCGGGCGGCCCGATGTTCGATCTGAACGGCAACGTGATCGGCGTGAACTCGCAGATCTTCAGCCAGTCGGGCGGCAATATCGGCATCGGCTTCGCGATCCCCGCGGCCGTCGCCAAGCCGATCATCGCCACCTTCATGAAGGGCGGCACGATCGAGCGCGGCTATATCGGCGTCCAGCTTCAGCCGGGCGGTACGATCAACGAGGATACCGCCGCGGCGCTGGGCATTCCCAAGAACCAGGGCGAGCTGATCAACGACGTGACTGCAGGCGGCCCGGCGGCTAAGGCCGGTGTGCGCGCAGGTGACGTCGTGACCAAGGTCAACGGCCAGCCGGTGACGGTCGATCAGTCGCTGTCCTACCTGGTCTCGAACGTGAAGCCCGGTCAGACCGCGCGTCTCGACATCCTGCGCAACGGCAAGCCGACTTCGGCAAACGTGGTCGTGGTGCCGCGGCCGAGCCCTGACAAGCTGGCGGCTGTGGTCGGCGGCGATGCGCAGGGCTTCGGCTCCGACGACGGTGACGACGGGGATGACTCGGCAACGCCCGCCGCGCCGGTGGCCGGCGCAGCGCTTGGCATCGGCGTACAGCCGCTGACCCCGGCGATCGCACAGGCGGTTGGCGTTGAGGCGAACACGCAGGGTGTGGTCATCGCCGTGGTCGCGCAGACCAGCGATGCGTATGGCAAGCTCAAGCGCGGTGATGTGATCATCTCGGTCAACGGCACCCCCGTGCGCACTGCGGCCGATGTCCAAAACGCGGTCAATACGGCCAAGGCAGCGGGCCGCCCGCAGGTCCTGTTGCAGGTCAAGCGCGGTCGCAGCCCAGCGACGTTCCTGCCGGTCAAGATCAAGTAATCCACGACCGACATGACTGACTTTCAAGGACCGTCGCTCGGCTGAGCGGCGGTCCTTTTTCTTTACCGCGCGCGGGGTTAGGGTCGGCGCCGGATACAGAGGACGAGACCCATGACCGACGGCATCTTCATCGGCGCCAGCGTGGACGGCAAGCCGCAGACGCTGGAATTGAAGCGCGCCAATCGCCACGGCCTGATCGCGGGCGCGACCGGCACCGGCAAGACGGTGACGTTGCAGGGGATCATCGAGGGCTTCTCGGCGAACGGTGTGCCGTGCTTCGTCGCCGACGTGAAGGGTGATCTGTCCGGCCTCGCGATGGCCGGGTCGCCGACCGCGAAGACGCATGCGAGCTTCGCGGAGCGCGCGAAAGCAATCGGCGACGATAGCTGGGCCTATGCCGACAATCCGGTGCAGTTCTGGGACCTGTTCGGCGAGCAGGGCCATCCGATCCGCACCACGATCAGCGAGATGGGGCCGCTGTTGCTGGCGCGGCTGATGGACCTCAACGAGGTGCAGGAAGGCGTGCTGACGATCGCCTTCCACGTCGCCGACAAGGAGGGGCTGCTGCTGATCGACCTCGACGATCTCCAGGCGATGCTGACCGAATGCGCCGGCCGCGCCGACGAGCTGACGGTGACGTACGGCAACGTCTCGAAGCAGTCGATCGGTGCGATCCAGCGCTCGCTGCTCCAGCTGCGCACGCAGGGTGCGGAGAATTTCTTCGGCGAACCGGCGCTCGAGATGAACGACTTCATCGGCGTCGACGACAAGGGGCGGGGGATCGTCAATATCCTTGCTGCCGACAAGCTGATGGCCTCGCCGAAGCTGTACGCGACGTTCCTGCTGTGGCTGATGAGCGAGCTGTTCGAGCATCTCCCCGAGATCGGCGATCCCGACAAGCCGGTGCTGTGCTTCTTCTTCGACGAGGCGCATCTGCTGTTCGACGAGGCGCCAAAGGCGCTGCTGGAGAAGATCGAACAGGTCGTCCGCCTGATCCGCTCGAAGGGCGTCGGCGTGTATTTCATCACGCAGAACCCGATCGACGTTCCCGACACCGTCGCGGGGCAGCTCGGCAACCGCGTCCAGCATGCGTTGCGGGCGTTTACGCCGCGGGACCAAGCCGCGGTGCGCTCGGCAGCGGAGACGTTCCGCGCGAATCCCGGTGTCGACGTCGCGACGATCATCACCGAGCTGAAAGTCGGCGAGGCGCTGGTGTCGTTGCTCCAGGCGGATGGCGCACCGACCCCGGTCGAACGCACGCTGATCAAGCCGCCCGCCTCGCGGGTCGGTCCGATCACGGCGGCTGAGCGGAAGGTGATGATCGAGACCGACGCGGTCGGGGCGAAGTATGACACGCTGGTCGATCGCGAGTCTGCGGAGGAGCTGCTGGCGGCGAAAACGCAGGAGGCGAGCGCCGCGGCGGCCGAAGCCAAGGCGACGACCGAGGCGGAGAAGGCTGCGGCCGCGCAGGCGAAGGTCGATGCGAAGGCGGCGAAAGAGGCGGAGCGGGCTCGCATAGCTGAGCAACGCGAGGCGGACCGCCAGCAGCGCGAGGCTGACCGCGAGGCGGCAAATTCGCCCTGGACTAAGATGGCATCGTCGGCGACACGTGCGGCAAGTTCGTCGATTGGGCGGCAGGTAGCGAACGAGATCGGCAAGCAAGTCTTTGGCACCAAGTCCCGCCGCTCGTCGTCGAGCGGCGGCTTGGTCGGTACGGTACTGCGCGGGGTTTTAGGCGGGCTCTTCCGGGGGTAGACTGCCCTCATGATCAGGGGCCGAGCCGCCCCCCAAACAAACACACCACCCCGGCGGAGGCCGGGGCCCAATTGGGGAACGGAGGTAACGTCGAACGGCGCTCCGTTACATCGACCTTTCCAATTGGGCCCCGGCCTTCGCCGGGGTGGTGGTTAAGTCATTCAAGGAGTCAGACGATGTCCCTCGATTTCGAATCCACCACCGACTGGGCCCCGACCGACTGGACCGCCATCGGCGAGGACAGCCTCGACGATGCGATCACGCTGCGTCGCGCGATCCACGCCGATCCCGAGGTCGGTCTTCATTGCCCCCGCACCTCCGACAAGGTGAAGGCCGCGCTCGCCGGCCTCCCGCTCGAAATCCGCGAGGGGACCTCGACCACCGGCTTCGTCGCGATCCTCCGCGGCGGCCGCGCAGGCACTGCCGGCGGCAACGGCCGGACCGTCCTTCTCCGCGGCGACATGGACGCGTTGCCGATGCAGGAGGAGACTGGCCTGCCGTTCGCGTCGAAGATCGACGGCGCGATGCATGCCTGCGGGCATGACTCGCATACCGCGATGCTGGTCGGTGCGGCCAAGGCGTTGTGTGCGCGGCGTGACGAACTCCCCGGTACGGTGGTCTTCATGTTCCAGCCGGGAGAGGAGGGGCATCACGGCGCGCGCCACATGATTGCCGACGGCTTGCTCGACTCGCCGTTGCCCGAGGCGGGCTTCGCGCTGCACATCTCGCCGAACATGCCGATGGGGCATGTCGTCAGCCGCGCGGGCACGCTGATGGCGTCGACCGATACGTTGCGTGCGACGATCACCGGCCGCGGCGGGCACGCCGCGATGCCGCACGACTGCCTCGACCCGCTGCCAATCGCCTGCGAGATCGTCACCGCGCTCCAAACCTATGTCGCGCGTCAGGTGGCGGTCACCGATCCCGCGGTGCTGTCAATCACCAAGCTTAACGCCGGCTCCGCACACAACGTCATCCCGTCGACCGTCGAGATGCTCGGGACGATGCGTACGCTCTCCGAACGCACCCGCGAGCAGGTCCGCGCGGCGTTCATCCGCATGGTCGAGGGCATCGCCGCCGCGCATGGCGCCGTCGGTGCGCCGACGATCGAGGAAGGCTATCCGGTCACCGTCAACGACGAGCGGGCGACCGACCTGATGAAGGCGTGTGCGACCGCGATTGGCGGCGAGGGCGCGTATCAGGTGATGCCGCCGATGATGGGCGCGGAGGACTTCTCGTACGTGCTCCAGAAGCTGCCCGGGGCGATGGCGTTCATCGGCGCGGCGCCCGAGGGTAGCGATCCGCGTACCAACCCGCCGCTGCATAATACGAAGATGACGATCGACGAACGCGTGATGGCGCACGGGATCGCGATGCATTGCGCAGTGGCGGAGCGGTTCCTGGCGAACGGGTTCGATTGAGGGCTTGCCCGAAGAGGGAGGTCGCCCTTCATACGTCATCCTGACGAAAGTCAGGACCCAGAGCCAACTACGGTATCGCCCGTGATCCTGGGTCCTGACTTTCGTCAGGATGACGGGGGTTTGCGGGACGGAAGTTTCAGTGCAGCGGTCGGGTGGTTCCCGCGTAGTGGGCGACTGCCGCTGCGGCCTGTTGGATCAGCCGCTGGCGTTCGGGCATAGGCCGGATGGTATCCCCGATCATCACCGCGATCGCATAACGGCGCCCGTCCGGCGCGGTCAGCAGGCCGACGTCGTTGAAGCCGGCGTTGCGGCGGCCGAGATCCTGGCCGGTGCCGGTCTTGTGCGCGATCTCCCATCCGCCGGGGAGCGCCGCGCGTAGGCGAGCGCGGCCCGTCACCGAACGCCCCATCGTATCGAGCAGGATCTTGGTCGACGTCTCGGAAAGGATATCCCCCTTCGCCAGCCGCGCGATCGCATCGGCGATCGCGATCGGTGCAGCGCCGTCGGGTGGATTACGGACGTACGCGTTCAGCGCAGCCTCGCGCACCGCGGGCGACAGCCGGTTGCGCGCGGTCATGAAGCCACCATTGACCGCGTAGGATGGCTGCCAGATCAAGCCCGCCGTACCACTCTGCAACAGGCGCTCTCCCGGACCGAAGCGGATCGCACCAAGCTGTTTCCGCGCGATCATCGACCGCACGGCGGATGGCCCGCCGACGCGCGCAAGCAACCGGTCGTTCGCGGTATTGTCGCTGTGTGTCAGCGCGCGCGTCAGTAAGTCGCCAATCGTGGTGTGATAGCCGTCGCCCTTTACCAGCATCGCGATCGGCTGATGGAACAGGGTCAGGTCCTGGGGCCGCACGACGATCGGTTCGTCGAGGCGAATCTTGCCCTGATCGCGCAGGTCCATCACGGTCATCGCCACCCAGAGCTTGCTGACCGATTGCTGTGGCAGGAGCTGGCGCCCGCCCGCTTCGACCGTCCAGCCATCGTCGACCGCGCGGATCGCAATGCCCGCCTTGCCCTGGAAACCGCTGTGCAGTTCGGAGATCGCGTTGACGAGGCTGAGCGGGGCGGGGCGCAAGGCGCGTGGCAGCGGTGGTGGCACCGGGATCGAGACGAACCCCTCGGCCTGGTGCACCGGTCCGACCGCGGGAGGGCTTGGCCGCGAGGCCGATCCGCAACCGGCGAGCGCCGCGCCGAACAGCGAGGTTACCAGAAGACGGTTGAACGCACTCGCCGAAGTCATGATGAACTGAACGCCCTGCACTGAAGCATCGACCCTTATCCGTTGATCCTCCGCGTGAAACTGCCCTCACACCCGCGTGCGACGAAGCGCGCCGCACACGGGCTGAGTCGCTGTAACGTCAGGGAACGAGAACCGTATCGATCGCGTCCGGCAGAGTTTCCGGATAATCGAGGGTAAAATGCAGGCCGCGGCTCTCGTGCCGGTGCAACGCGGACCGGACGATGAGATCGGCAGTCTGGAGCAGGTTGCGCAGTTCGATCAGGTCGGGCGTGACCCGGAAATGCTGGTAATATTCGGCCACCTCGTCGTTGAGCAACTTGATCCGGTGCTGCGCGCGTTCAAGTCGTTTCGTGGTTCGAACGATTCCGACGTAATTCCACATGAACCGCCTGATCTCGGTCCAGGTCTGCTTGATCACCACCTCCTCGTCGGAATCGGTGACGCGGCTTTCGTCCCACGGGCGGATCGGGGGCGGCGGGGGAAGCGTGTCCCAGTTCGCGGCGATGGTGTCCGCTGCCGCCTCGCCGAACACGAAGCATTCGAGCAGCGAGTTGGACGCGAGCCGGTTGGCGCCGTGGAGGCCGGACTCGGTGCATTCACCCGCCGCATAGAGGCCGGGGAGGTCGGTCTTACCGTGTTCGTCGATGACGATGCCGCCGCAGGTATAATGCTGGGCGGGGACGACCGGAATCGGATCGGTCGTCATGTCGATGCCGAGGCTCAGCAGCTTCTCGTAAATGTTCGGGAAGTGATGGCGGATAAATTCGGGCGGCATATGACTGATGTCGAGATGGACGTAGTCGAGGCCATAGCGCTTGATCTCGGCGTCGATCGCGCGCGCGACGATATCGCGGGGGGCGAGCTCCATCCGCGCGGGGTCGTAATAGGTCATGAAACGCTTGCCGGTCGACGGGTTGATCAACCGCCCGCCTTCGCCGCGGACCGCTTCCGTGATCAGGAAATTCTTGACCTCCAGATTGTAGAGGCAGGTCGGGTGGAACTGCATCATCTCCATGTTCGAGACGCGAGCGCCGGCGCGCCACGCCATCGCGATGCCGTCGCCGGTCGCGCCGCGGGGGGCGGTCGAGAACAGGTAAGTGCGGCCTGCGCCACCGGTCGCGAGGATCGTCGCGCGCGCGGTGTAGAGGGCGACGCGTTCGGTCTTGCGATCGACCGCGTAAACGCCCCAGACGTTGCCCGAGCCAGAATAGCGTTCTTCGTGGCGGCCAGTGGCAAGGTCGATCGCGATCTGATCGGGCACTAGCGTGATGTTCGGATGCGCTTCGGCGGCTTTCTGCAACGCTTCCTGCACTGCCCAGCCGGTCGCGTCGGCGACGTGGACGATGCGCCGGTGCGAGTGGCCGCCCTCGCGCGTCAGGTGCAGCGCGTTGCCTTCGGTCTCGAACGGCACGCCGAGATGCGTCAGGCGCTCGATCGCGGCGGGGGCACCCTCGACAACCATTTCGACGATCGCGCGGTCGTTGAGCCCGGCGCCGGCGACCATCGTGTCCTCGACATGGTTCTCGAACGTGTCGCCGGGTTCGAGCACCGCGGCGATCCCCCCCTGCGCCCAGGCGGTCGAGCCCTCGTTGAGTGCGCCCTTGGCGAGCACCGTGACCGTGAAGCGCTCCGCCAGGTTGAGCGCCGCGGTGAGCCCGGCGGCGCCCGAGCCGACGATCAGGACGTCGCTATTCATGGTGGGAGAGCCTCGACGTTGGTGGTGATAGGCGCGCGCTGCGGCACGGCGCGGAAAAACGATCCTGCATTCGCCCGATGTGGCACAAAATACCGGGTGCGGGACAGCAGATAGGACGGGTCGTGCGAGAAAACTGTGACGCCTCAACCGATTGGGTCGACGGCAGTGAAACGCCCGTCCTGATCGGCGGCGAAACCGACGATCGTCGGCTTTGACCCGCTGCGATTTGGGCGTCAGGCTACGATCGGTGTGGTCCGGCGGGCGATTCTCCGCGCAACCGACCGGAACGGGCGAAGCATGTGACGAAGAACAAGGAACTGGGCTCGGGCGCGCCGGGAAAGTCGGTGGGGATCGATCGCAGCGCGCGGCTTGGCGATCGCGGTGCGCGGCTCGGCATCAGTCTTTCGGGGACCAACCTCGAACGCGCGGGCGACTACAACCAGCGGACCGTGCTGCAGGCGATCCGCGTGAGCGGCGAGGCGAGCCGGACCGATCTCGCCACGATCACCGGGCTGACCGCGCCGACGATCGCGAACATCACGCGGCGGCTCCTCGAGGCGGGGCTGATCAGCGACGCGGGGCGGCGGCAGGGCGCGCGCGGTCAGCCCGCGGCGCAGCTTGTGATCAATCCGGCGGGCGGCTTTTCGGTCGGGATCAATATCGACCGCGACCATATCACGATCGTGTCGCTCGACCTCGCGGGGACGGTTCTGACGCGCGCGACGCGTGAAATCGCGTTCGCGATGCCTGACGCGGTCTCGACCTGGCTGCGCGACGAGATCGCCGCGATCCGATCCTCTGACCTGATCGACGAGGCACGCCTGCTGGGAGTTGGCGTCGCGATGCCAGACGACCTTGGGCGGGTGCCGTTCCCGCATCGTCCTGCCGCGTATGAGGGGTGGGACGACGTCGACGTCGTCGCGCTCGTCGGGGCGATCGTGCCGTGGCCGGTCTATGTCGACAACGATGCCGCCGCGGCGGCGATCGGCGAAGCGCAGTTCGGATCGGGGATGGTGCTGCCGAGCTTCTTCTACGTCCTGGTCAGCGCAGGTCTCGGCGGCGGATTGGTGATCGACGGGAATTACTTCCGTGGCGCCGGCGCGCGCAGCGGCGAGATCGGTTTCATGCCCGACATGACCTCGCGCGCCCAAGGCCGAACGGTACAGGAAACGGTGTCGCTGTCCGCGCTCTACGACCGGCTGGAGGCGGGAGGCTGCGACGTTGCCGGGGTCGGCGCGCTGACCGGCGTTGATCCGGCGGTGTCGGCGATCGTCGCCGACTGGGTCGAGGATGCGGCGCAATCGCTGATCGCGCCGCTGATCGCGGTGAGCTGCCTGGTCGATCCCGGTGCGGTTTTGATCGGGGGACGGTTGCCCGGGCCTCTGGTCGACGCGCTTGTCGAGCGGCTCAATGCGATGCTGGCAGATTTGGCGCTACCGTCGGCCGCGCGGGTCATGCGCGCGGCGATGTCGGACGATGCGCCTGCGATCGGCGCGGCGATCCTGCCGTTCCTCCACCATATCCTTCCGTCGGACGCCATCTTGATGCAGGCCGGCCGCGCCGGCTGAAACGATTAACGCAATTTAACTTTTTAATTCGATGTCGCTTGGCTAGATTGGTTTCACACGTGCCGCTGCGACTGGGCGACGATGGGAGCGATTGGCGTCGGCGGTTTTGATCGCAGCGAAGCCCCTGTGCCTCTTTTACCAAGAGACGCTGCACTCTCCCCTCCGGTTTCGACGTCGCCGACGGCGTTCGATGGGAGAGGCGATCGATGGTTCAGATTGGTATTGATTTTGGCGGGACGAAGATCGAGGCTGCGGCGCTCGACGAGGGCGGCCAGTTCCTCAGCCGTCTTCGCGTGCCCAATCCGGGCGATTACGATCGCGCGGTACGCGATGTCCGCGACCTCGTTCTCGCGGTCGAGGCGGAAGCCGGCGCGCCGGGCACGATCGGGATCGGCACGCCCGGATCGATTTCGCCGCAGACCGGCCTGATGCGCAACGCCAATTCACTCTACCTCAACGGCCGCACGTTCCGCGAAGACCTGGAGACCGCGATGGAGCGGCCGGTGCGGATGGCGAACGACGCCAATTGCCTCGCGCTATCCGAGGCGGTCGACGGCGCTGCAGCGGGGGCGCGATCGGCGTTCGCGATCATCGTCGGGACCGGCTGCGGCGGCGGGCTGGTGATCGATGGGCGGATCGTCGAGGGCGCGAACGGGATCGCCGGCGAATGGGGCCATGTCCCGCTGCCGTGGCCGACGGGCATGGAGGTACCAGGGCCGGTGTGCTGGTGCGGCCTGCATGGCTGCCTGGAAAGCTGGGTGTCGGGGACGGGGTTCCGTCGCGATCACGAGAGCGTCACGGGGCAGGCGCTCGACGGCGCGGCGATCATGGCTGCGACGCGTGCCGGCGACGCGGGCGCGACCGCGACGCTCGATCGCTACATCGACCGCCTGGGTCGCGCGCTCGCGCTGATCGCGAACCTGGTCGATCCGGATTGCTTCGTGCTCGGCGGCGGCATGTCGAACGTCGTGGAGATCTACGATCGGCTTCCTGCAGTGGTGCGCAGCCACACGTTCTCGGATGGCTGGGACGCGAAGATCGTCCAGGCGGTGTGGGGCGACAGCAGCGGAGTCCGCGGCGCCGCGCGGCTCTGGCCAGCCTGACGCCGTTCGACGTCAGGGCGCGGCGCGCAGTCCGCAGACAGCGCCGCGCAGATCGGTGCCGGGCTGCGGGCCGCCGTTGACGAAGCCGAGATACGTCTTGCTCGCGAGATCGTAGCGTTTCCAAGTCGGTAGGCCCGGTGCGTTCGGGGTACCGGTGCGCGCGAAGGCGAGCCAATAGGCCTGCATCGGCGGCGCGCCCGGTTCGACTTCGTCGCTGCCCGCCATCACGTAGCGGATCTCGCTGCCGTGCGTGACCGGCTTGGCGTCGGGGGCGGTATAGTCGAACTGGTACTGCCAGACGGGCTGGCCTGCGCGGGTTCGCGCGGCTGCGACGGTCGTCACCGGGCAGCGGAAGGTGATGTCGTTCGACAGGATCAGGTCGAGATCGCCCATCCGCGGGTCGGCGACCGGGATCGCGTCGAGGCCATATGCTTTCCGCGCGAGGGCGGCGTTGCTGCCGAACGCGTCCGCGATCGCCTCGCTGGCTCGCGAAACGCCGCCGTCGAGAGTCAGTTCGCGCGCGTTGCTGCCGACGATCAGCGGGGCGGGGTTGCCGCCTTTCGCCAAGGTCTGGGCAGGCGTTTCCTTGAGGACACGGCCGTCGACGATCGCCTGGAGCCAGATGAAGCTCTTGTCGGCGAGACCCGGCACATCGACAGCCTCGGTCGCGGCGATCAGCTTGGCGACGGGGAGCGCGCGCAGCGCAGCGGCGGTCTGTGCGATGCCGGCCTTTTCCGCGATCATGGTGCCGAGGCGCTCGTTCTCGGCGAGGCTGCGCGGGGGCGTGCCGAAGCCGGGCGTGCCGCTTTCCTCGATCGCCTTGGCGAACAGTCCGCGCGAGCCTGGGCTGAGCAGATGCAGGCCGACGTCCATCGCGCCGGCGCTTTCGCCGAACAGCGTGACGTTGGCGGGATCGCCGCCGAATGCCGCGATGTTGGCGCGGACCCAGCGGAGTGCTGCCTGCTGGTCCATCAGCCCGTAATTGCCCGAGGCGCCGCCGCCTTCGCGGGTGAGCGCAGGGTGCGACATAAAGCCGAGCGCGCCGAGCCGGTACTGGATGCTGACGAGCACGACGCCCTTGCGGACCATGCCCGACTGGATCGTGCCCGCGCCGCCGCCCGCATAGTTCGAGCCGCCGTGGATCCAGACCATCACCGGCAGCGGCCTGGCGGGTTTGGGGTTGGGCGTCGCGACTTCGAGATAGAGGCAGTCTTCGCTAGCGAAACTGGCCGCCTTTGTGTTCCAGCCGCGATCGACCTGCGGGCAGGAAGGCGCGGACGCGGTGGCGTCGCGGGTGGTCTGCCACGTGCGGACCGGCTGCGCTGGCTTCCAGCGGAGCGGGCCCGTCGGTGGCGCCGCGTAGGGGATGCCGCGGAAGAGCCGGCGACCGTCCGCGGTGACTTCGCCGCGCACCGGACCGTGATCGGTGGAGACGATGGCGGTCGACAGGGCGGTCGACAGGGCTAGCGCGGCGAGCAGCATCAGCGGGCGATCACCGCGCGGGTCGGGGCACGGCGCGCCAAGGCCGCCTTGAACGCGCTCTCGGCGACCGGCGCCATCACCGCATACCCGGCCACTGTCGGGTGGACGTGATCCGACGAGAGCCCCTCGCGCATCCCCAGCGTGCCGGGCGCGACCAGCGCGGACCAGTAATCGGCATAGGTCGAGTCGGTCGCCGCCGCATAGGATTTGAGCCACGCGTTCATCGCGACGATCTTGCTGCCGGTATCGAGACCTGGGCGCCACGGATACTGGTCGGCGGGCGGGATCGAGGCGAGAATCACGCGGATCCCGTTGGCCTGCGCCAGTTCGGTCATCGCGCGGATATTGGCCTTGCTCTCGTCGGGAGTCATCGGCCCGGTGTTGAAGGCGATATCGTTGGTGCCGGCCATGATCTGCACGACGGCGGGCTTGAGCGCGATCACGTCGGCGGGAAAGCGCACCAGCATCTGCGGCGTGGTCTGGCCGCCGATCCCGCGACCGATCCGGCCGGCGGTAAAGAACGCCGGCACCTTGTCGTACCAGCCCTGCGTGATCGAATCGCCGATCAGGACGATCCGCGGCTGGCCGGCGACGGGGGCCGGGAGCGCGGCGTTCGCCTCGCGGTAACGGCCGAGATACGCCCAGTCGGTGTGCAGCCGGTCCTCGGCTTCCTTCGCTGATTTCTGCTCGGGCGTGGGGTCGGCGGCGAAGACGGGGAACGCCACGGCGACGGCGAGCGCGGCGAGCAACAGGTGGGTCGGCTTCATCGGGTCATCCTATCGGGTCGGCGGTTACCGGAGCGGCATCGGGCGGTCCTGCGCCGCCGCCGCTGCCGGGGCTACAAGCATGGCGAGGGCGGCGAGGATCTTCATCGCTCAGCGAACCTTGACGGCGGTCGGCGTCACGTTCCAGCCGCGTAGCGCGACCGTCGTCCTGCCCTTGGTCGCGGAGGCGGGGTAGCGGATCTCGATCCGACGCTTGGCACCGGGCAGCAGCGAGACGTAGTTGTCGGTGAAATAGGCGGGCAGGACCTGCGTCCCGTCGCCTTTCATCACCGTCAGCTTGGTCGCCAGCGCGGCGACGCTGCCGGGATTGGACAGGTCGAGCGTGGTCGCGATCTCGTCGCCGTCGCGGCGGCTGGTTGCGGTCGAGGTCAGCCGAACCTTCGCCATCTGGGTCATGCCGCGATAGGCGGCGTCATCGGCACCCTGCCAATAGACATTCTCCGAGACAATCTTGCCCGCCGCGTCGGTGACGTCGAGCGACACCAGCACCATGCCCTGCGCCAGCAACGGCGCGAGATCGAGCGGGAAGGCGTCGGCGACCAGCCCGGCGCCTGCGCTGACCGTCGCGCGCTGTTCAGCGAGCACGCGGTTGTCTAGCGACGTCACCTTGGCATGAACCACCGCACCCGCCAGCGCCGGGCCGTTGTTGACCAGCACGATCTTGTGATCGGGCAGGTTCATCTGGACGTGGACCGGTTCCGACGCTTTCTTGGTGCCGTAGAACGCGGCGTGCGTGTCATAGTCGGACGAGAAGATCTGCCACGCCGAGGACGGCCAGGCGGGCTGCGTCATCCACAGCATCCTCGCGGAGTTGGTGGTCCAGAGCCCTGCGTTGAACCCTTCGAAGATCGCGCGATAGGAGTCGTACTCCATCATCTGCGCCTTGCGTTCGAAGTCGGGGAGGCTGGTCCCGGCGCCATAGCGTGTCGCGAGCGCATCCATGTACGTCTTGACCGCGCCGTTCCCGGTCTGGTGCCAGTCGTGATACGCCCAGGCATCGCCGATCGGCCAGAGATCGGCCTTGGGCAGCGCGCGCGTCCACGCCTCCAGCGTCGGGAAGCTGGGCGTGCCGAGCTCGACCGAGAAGCCCTTGGCATGTTCGGTGAAATAGGTCGATTCCGGGCGCCAGTTGTACGGCCCGCTGTTCTGCAGGTTCACGCGGTTCGACGAGCCCATGTAGAGGCGCGTGCCGTCGTCGCGGTTGATGATCCGCTGCAGCGCCTCGTTGAGGATCGGCTGCGGCACGCCTTCGTTGCGGCCGAACCAGACGACAATCGAGGGATGGTTGCGGAACCGCTTCACCACGTCCTCGGCGTTGGCGGCGGACAGCGGCACGTCCTGCGCCTCGATGTTGTAGTCCTGCGTCGATTCCCAGAAATCGTTGAGGATCATCAGCCCGTGTTCGTCGGCGAGATCGTAGAAATTCTCCTCGGTATTCTGGCCGACCCAGTTGCGGATGATGTTGAGGTTGGCATCCTGATGCAGCCGGAAGAACGGGAGCAGGCGCTCGCGTTCGGTCCGCTTCATGAAATCGTCCATGCCGATATTGCCGCCGCGCGCGGCGATCCGCACGCCGTTGACCTTGATCAGCAGATACGGCGAGAGGCTGGCATCGCCCGCGATCGGCGTCACCGCCGGTGAGGTCTCGGCGCCGGGGACCAGCGAGGCGGCCCAGCCATTCGCGGTCTGGCGGATACCCTGGTGCGTGCCGTCGACGATCTGCGTGTGGAGCGCGCGCGCTTTGGACAGGTCGATGCCGACGCGGCGCAGCGTATCGGTCTTGTCCATCAGCGAAATCTCGTACGTCACCTGCCGCATGCCGAAGCGCAGCGTCTTGGTGTCGGAGACGGCGTTGTTCACCGCGGTCGTTAGTGTCAGGTCGTGCAGAGCGGGCGCGCCGTAGCCGTTCGGCCACCAGAGCTTCGGATTGCGGACCGCGAGCGCGGGAAACTCGGCGGGCGCCATCGTCACGTCGGCGCTGGCGTGGGGCGCGAGCGGCACCGACTTGCTGACCGTGACGGCGTCGAACTTCGCGGTGACCGTGGCGGTGGTCGGCTGGTCGGTCAGGTTACGGACCGGGACGGTGATCTCGACGTTCGCGACGCTGTTGTCGGCGTTCGGCAAGGTCGTGACCACGTGTGCATCGCCCAGCGCGGTATCGCCGGTCGCGATCAGGTCGACGCCCTGCCAGAGCCCGGTGTTGCGGTCGCGGATCGACGGGATCCAGTCCCAGCCCTCGCTCGCGACGAAGGTCGGGCCGTCGAGCATCTGCATGCCGCCATTCTCGCCGACGCCCGCGGTCATCGACTCCTCGTGTGCGACGCCGGGATGGGGAGGCGGCGACACCTTGACCGCGATGACGTTGCGGCCCGCGGCGAGCTTGCCGGTGACGTCGAACCGGCCGCGGATGAACGCGCCCTTCATCGTGCCGAGACGCGCGCCGTTCAGCCAGATCTCGGCAGCGTAGTTCACACCCTTGAAGTTCAGTTCGAGATGCTTGCCGGTCGTTTCGGCGGGAACATCGATCTCGGTGCGATACCAGTAGTCCTGTCGCGCCAAGCTCTCGGGGATCGTCAGGTTGTTCAGCCCGGACGCGGGATCGGCATAGACGCCGCGATCGACCAGCGTCGTCAGGACGGTGCCGGGGACGGTGGCGACGTACCAGGATTTGGCGTCATAGCCCACGCGCGATAGGGCGGCGCCATCGGCCTGCACCTTGGGCGCTTCGGCGAGCCGCCAGCCGGCGACGGTCCACAGACCAGGCGTGCGCCTGGCGAGTGCGGGACCGCGTGGGATGGGCTTGGCGACCGGCTTGGGCAACGGTGCGCGCGTGCGCGGGATGGTTGCGGGATCCTGGGGGGTGACCTGTCCGGCCATCTGGCGCACCTGGACCGGCCATTCGGACTTCAACGTGCCGCGATCGGCATAGCCCGGGGGCAGCGCTGTGGGTCTTGCAGGTGTCTGCGCCGACGCGGTCGATGCGAGCATCAGCGCGAACAGGGAAACGCCAAGCACGGTGGCAGAACGGTCGATCATCAGTCATCCCCCATATCGGCAGCCGGATCTGTGGCCGGGCTGCGCTATCGATCCGTCAGAGCATGACCGACCGGGAAAGCCAATTGATTTGGCAAATCAGACCTTTGACAGGAATCGAGCGGACGGTGCGAAGTTCCGTTGGGATTCCATCAATCGCCGCACTTCGTCATCGGCACGGGCGCGGAGTCGATCTTGACGTCGGAGATCGCGAGGCCAAGCTTGCCGTCGGTGGCGATCACGAATGGTGCGGTGACGTGCGTCATATCGATGCCGCGCCTGGCAAAGCATTGCACTGGAACGATCACCTGCTGCCAGTCGCCCGGCTTGCCGGCCGCGAGCGTCTTGGTGATCGGGACGGTGACCGACTTGCCGTCGTTGCTGACCATGCCGAGACCGATCGGTGCGCTGCCTGCGCGATCGACGCGGACGTCGACGACCAGGCTGAGTTCACCGTTGCTCTCGCGCGTGAGATCGAGCGGGCCGGACGCCTCAACCCGCGTTTCGGCGGGGCCGCCGGTCCAGACGAACGCGCGCGCGTCTTCCTGGCGGCGGCGGTCGACTGCGGAGGCGGTGAGGCGCTTGGTCGCGGTCGTCGCGTTGACGCCGAGCAGGCGGACCTTCGACTGGCCCTGCTCGACCAGCGCGAGCGACCAGCCTTCGGGGACGCGGCCCTTGCCGAAGATCGTGCCGTTCGACGATGCGGCCATGCCGGCAGGGCGGGTTTCGTCGAGCTTCGGCACGCTGCCCGGCTTGGCGTAACTGAGCCCGTAGCCGAACGCGAACAGCGGGTCGTAGCCGGGGTCGGAGCGATTGAGAACATACTGGTCGGGGCGCTTGGGCCAGGAAAAACTCAATTTGCCGCGGAAGTCGTTGGCGACGCTGCCGTCCTTCTTGCGGAACAGCACGTCGGCGACGCCGCCGCCTTCGCTACCAGGCAGGAACGCCGCGATGAACGCATCGGAGGCGTTGAGTTCGGCATTCACCCAGAGCGGGCGACCTGACAGGAACACCGCGACGACCGGCACGCCCGCAGCCTTCAGCTTGCGCAACAGTTCGAGGTCGGACTTGTCCTCGGGGCTGTATTCGAGGTTCGGGCGGTCGCCCTTGAACTCGGCATAGGGCTGTTCGCCGAACACGACGATCGCCGCGTCGGGCTTCTTGGCGAAGCTCCCGTCCGCCGACAGCGTCGCGGTGCCGCCGGCGTCCTTGACCGCGGTGCTGATCCCCGACCAGATCGTCTCGGCGTTGGGGAAGTTCGCGTTGGTGGTGCCGCCGCCCTGCCAGGTGAGCGACCAGCCGCCGGCCTGTTGCGGGATGTTGTCCGCGCCGTCGCCTGCGACGAGGATGTTGGCCGAGGGCTTCAGCGGAAGCAGGCCGCCTTCGTTCTTGAGCAGCACCATCGATTCGCGCACGGCACGGCGGGCGATCGCACGGTGGTCGGCGGCACCGATGAGGTTCATCTTGCCGGCGAGCGCGCGCGACGACGGGCGACCGCGATCGAACGTGCCTGCGCGGATCTTGACGCGGAGAATGCGGCGGACCGCGTCGTCGAGGCGCGCGGCGGGGATCTCTCCGGATTGCGCCTGCTTCAGCGTGTTGGCGTAGAGCGTCTTCCACCCGCTGCCCGAATACATGAACATGTCGAGGCCGGCGTTGATTGCTGCGGCGCAACTCTCGTTCGAGCAGCCGTCGACCTGGCCGTGGCCGTTCCAGTCGCCGACCACGAAGCCGTCGAAGTGGAGCCGGTCCTTGAGCACGCCGGTAAGCAGGCTCTTGTTGCCGTGCATCTTGGCGCCGTTCCAGCTCGAGAAGCTGGCCATCACCGACTGCGTGCCGGCCTCGATCGCGGCGGGGTAGCCGCCAAGGTGGATGTCGCGCAGCGTCGTTTCGGGGATCAGCGCATCGCCCTGGTCGCGCCCGCCCGTGCCGCCGTCGCCGAGGAAGTGCTTGGTGGTCGCGATGACGTGGTCGGGGGCGAGGAACTCCTTGGTGCCGACCTTGCCCTGGACGCCTTCGATCACCGCCCCGGCGTAATCGGCCTGGACCTGCGGTTCCTCGGAATAGCTCTCGTACGTGCGGCCCCAGCGATCGTCGCGGACGACGGCGAGCGTCGGTGCGAAGGTCCAGTCGATGCCGGCGGCGGCGGTCTCTATCGCGGTGACGTGGCCGATCTCGCGCATCAGGTCGCGGTCGCGTGCTGCGCCGAGCCCGATGTTGTGTGGGAAGAGCGTGGCGCCGGGAATGTTGTTGTTGCCGTGGACCGCGTCGGTGCCCCAGATCACGGGAATCGCGGGGCGGCCGTCGCTGCGCGCCATCGACGCGTCGTAGAAGTCGTCGGCGAGCTTGAGCCATTCGACCGGTGGCGCGAGATCGTTGCCGTGCGGCCCGGCGTTGCCGCCGTTGAGGATCGAGCCGAGCTTATAGGTGCGCAGGTCCGACGGCTCGATGCTGGCGATGTCGACCTGGATCAGCTGGCCGATCTTGTCCTCCACGGACATGCGTTTCAGGATCGCGTCGATCCGTGCCTCGACCTTCGGATCGCGCGAGGGACGCGCGTTCGCGGTCGGCCAGATTTCCGGATGCGCGACCGCGGAAAACGCGGGTGCCGGAGCCGGCACGGGCGTCGCCGCGGATTGCAGCAGAAGCGCGATCGTGACCGTGGAAAAGCCTGCCGACATCATAGTCCCCCCGAGATGGCACGCGATTTGGTATCGGTACCTTATGGCCTCCTCGTACCGGTGCGGCGCGGTAGCATGCAAACGAATTGGTCGTGCGGTGGCGGGCGTTGCCGCACGGGAGTCGCGTTGCTCAGAAGCCTATCGACAGGCTCAGCGTGATCGCGCGCGGTCGGACCGGGACGGTCTGCTTGATCGACGCGAGCGTGAACGGGTTGCCGAAGCCGAAACTGTTGCCGCGTCCGTTCAGGAGATTGTCGACCGCAAGCGACCAGTGGCGCGGACCGTCGTCGACGGTCGCGCCGGCGGCGACCGTCGCATAATTGCCCGCCCGGCGATCGAGCGTCGGGTCGAAGCTCAACCGGGTCTGGCCGATATAGCGCGCGGTCAGATAGGCGCTGGCGGGCAGCGCGATCAGCGAGAATGTCCGCGTCAGGCCGAACCGTGCGGAAAAGTCGGGGACCACCGGCAGGCGGCGGTCGTCGTCGTTGCCACGCTGGTATTCGCTGGGGGAGGTCAGTCGTGCACGCTGGATGGTGGTACCGACATCGATCGTCAGCGGTCGCGCGTCCATCCGCGCGCCGAACTCGATGCCGTAATTGGTGGCGTTGCCGACGTCGATCGTTCCGAACAGCCCATCCGAGTCGACCACATCGCTGCGCAGATGCTTCCAGACCGACCCGAAGACTGCGCCGGTCAGGCTGACCCGGTCGTCGAACGCGCGGACCCGCCAGCCAAGTTCGAGGCTTTGCAGTTCATCGCCTGGAATCTTCTGGTCTTTACCGGGCAGATCGCGCGACACCGCAGCGGGCCGGATCGCGCTGGCATAGCGCAGCCAGACCAGACCGGTCTCGTCGCGGTGCCAACTGAGCGTCGCGCTGGGGGTGACGCCGAGCTTGGTCGCGCTCTGCTCCTGCGGGCCCTGCTGTTCGATGTCGTTGGTCGTAACGAAGCCGCGCAGGCCGAGCTTGAAGTCGAGCGCGGAGGACAGCCGCTCGGTGCCTTCGGCGAACAGCGCCGCCTCGAAGACCGCCTCCTTGTCGTCGCGGGCTTCGATCGCGTCGCCGGCCGCGACGAAGCTGCCCTTCAGCCGGGTGGTGCCCTTCAGCAGCGACGCACCGATGATCCAGGGATGGCGCGCGGACGGATCGCTGACGCGAAACTCCTGCGTCAGCAGGCGGATCTCGCGACTCTCGTCATAGGCGAGCGGCGTGGCGGTATCGAGCAGGCTCGCCCTGCTGCTCGCGTCGTAGGTGCTGGTGAAATCGTGCGATACGACCGAACTGGTCGACTGTACGTCGAGCCGGCCGATCGATCCGCGGATGTCGAGCGATCCCGTCACGAAATCATTGTCCTGCGGCTCGGCGATCGAGGTCGCGCGCGTCAGCCCTCGCGTGGCGTATTGGCTGTCGCGGGTGTCGATCCACTGGCCGACGCCGCTCGCGGTCGCGGTCCAGCCGTTGCCGATCGCCCAGCGCAGTGCCGCGCGGGCGCCGGTTCGTGCGGTGCGGTTGACGTTGCGTTTGCCGCGTCCGCTGTCGTCGATCCAGCCGGGCATCGTCTCCGCCCAGGCGGACGCGCGCAAGGCCACGCTGCCCGTGACGATCGGCAGGTTGACGGTCGCATCGAGCGCGCCGCCCAGCGCGCCGTCCTTGATTCCGGTGACCTCGGTCGAGAGCGTTTGGGACACGGTGTTCAGATCGGGCCGGGTGGTCACGATCCTGACCACACCGCCGAGCGCGCCGGTGCCGTACAGCGTTCCCTGTGGCCCGCGGAGAATCTCGATGTGGTCGATATCGACCATCCTGAGGTCGGGATCGGGCGAGGAATAGCCGATCCGCGCGTCGTCGAGATACAGGCTGACGAGCGACTGGCTGGTGCCGTTGAAGGCGCTGTCGGCGACGCCGCGCAGGAACACCCGGTCGCGGCCCGGCCCGAGATTGGTCGAGAACGCGCCGTCGGTGGCGGCGAGGAGATCGACCAGCCCGCGCTTGCCGCTCAGACGATCGAGCGCGGGCGCACCGAAGATACCGATCGAGGCGGGAAGGTCGGACAGGCGTTCGTCGCGTTTGCTGGCGGTGACGATGATATCGCCACCGGCGTCGGCCGGCGGTGCGATCTCGCGGTTTCGCTCGACCGGGTCGTGGTGCGGTGCAGGTTCGATCCGCCAGGTCGTCGCATCGACGCGGACCGCGCGCAGATGCGTCCCGGCGAGCAGCTTGCGCAGCGCCTTGGCGATATCCGAAACATGATCGATGCGTTTGACCTGCAAGGCGGGCAGCGACCCCGCCATGCCGATCGAAATGCCCGTCTGCCGTGCGAGCGAATCGAGTGCGGTGCGCAGCGAGCCCTGGGCGATGCTGATCCCGCCCTGAGCCGGTTTATCCGCGTAGGCCGGCGCGCTCGATATGGACGACGCCGTCAGCGCGACGCAACCGTACAGGCAGAACCGCGCGAAGCTGATCGAGGAGCCGCGATCCATCGCCAATCGTCAAAACCCCGGAAAAGCGCAGTCCAGCGGCGGACGGATCGACCACCAACGGGGCGGTCGCATACCGCGATATGTCCGCGACAACCAGCGGTAACGGCGCACCGTCGTAGTTGAGCCGGCCATCGGTCCAGTCGGCGACCGAGGCGGGCGCGATGGGGCGCCGCGCGGCGATCCCGGTGGTGGTGTCAATGTCGAGCCGCTGCCCCGCGGTCACGGTAGCGGGAGGCGACCCGTCGGCGGTGTGGGGCGCCACGCTGACTTCGCCTTCGGCGACGGCGACCGACAGCGTTCGACCGGCGTTGACGACCGAAAAGCGCGTGCCTACGTCGCGGATATCGTAGTCGCCGGCGCGGACGATCAGCGTTCGCGACGGATCGTGACGGACGGTAAAGCTCGCCGCGCCGTTCGCCAGCGTGATCAGCGGGGTGGTGCCGCCGGCGACCGAAACGCGCGATCCGCGATCGATCCGCATCGCACTGCCATCCGCCAGCGTCAGCGCGCGCGTATCGCCGGCGTTCGTCGCATAGACCTGAGCACCGTCGCCGCCGAGCTGCGGCGCGACGAACAGCAGCGCCAGCCCGGCCGCGAGCGCGCCGCCGGTGCCGGTCGCCGCCCAGCGCCAGCGCGACGTCCGAGGGGGCAGGGCGAACGGTTGCGCTTCGACCACGGCGTCGTCGTTTGCCGGCAGCAGCGCGGCGATCGACGGGGCGGCCTCGCCGATCTCGGCATCGAGCAGCGCGATCGAATCATAGGCGGCGCGGTGCGTGGCATCGCGTGCCAGCCAGTCGCCGAACCCCTCCCAATCCATGTCGGGCGCATCGATCCGGGCGTGCCAGGCTGCCGCTGCGTCGATCGGGTCTTGGGTCGTCGCAGCCATCAAGGTGCCCTCGTTCCAAGCGGATGCCCCCCGCTCGTGCCATAGACGCCACCGTTCATCCCGCACCGCAGTCGGGCATGACGATCAATCGTCGATTCGATCATCGAGCGCCTTTCTGAGGTGCCTAAGCGCGACGGCGATATGCTTTTCGACCGCGCTGCGGGTGATGCCGAATTCCGCGGCGACCTCGGCATGCGACAGGCCATCGATCTTGTGGCGCCGGAATACCCGCATTGCCCCCTCGGGGGGGCCGGCGAGCGCGGTCGCCAGCTGTGCGATCCGCTGCCGCCCGGCGACCGCATCGAAGGCGGAGGGCGTATCGTCGACCGCTTCGTCGCCCATGATCGTCGTCATGCTCTCCGCGTAGCCGGTATCGCGGCGCGCGCGCCGTCCGGTCGCGCGCACCCGGTCGAGCACGATGTTCAGGCCGATCCGGTGGAGATAGGCGAGCGGGTTGGCGATCGGCCCGGCGGCGGGTTCGGCGGTGCGCAACCAGATCTCCTGCACCACGTCTTCGGCTTCCGCAGCACTCCCCGTCCGCCCGGTGAAGAACCGGACGAGCTGCGGGCGATGCGCCGCAAGCACTGCCGAAAGCCCGGCAGGCTGAAAACTTTCCGCGTCGGCTACGGCATTGCTCCGAACTTCAGGAACCGCGACGGATACCGCGTATCGCGGCGTCTGTCGCTACCGAAGGACGGTGGGGCGTCTCACAGGCTGCGGGACCGCGTGACGACCCGCCACAGCAGCACGATTGCGACCGCGATCAGCAGGAAGATCGCAGCGATCGGGGCGAGGTAGAAGAGCGGTGCCCGCCAGGGTGTCGCGGCGACGGGTGGCGATCGAGTCAGGTCGTCGCGGATCGATGGTCGCGCCACGGTGGTCGCGCTCGCCAGATCGTCTTCGCTGGTGTCCGGCATCGAGATCAGAGCCATGGCGGTCATCATGCCACGTCCAGCCGGCGTTCGGGCTGTGCAACCATATTGTCCTCGTACAAGGCCAGAAGCGCGTCGAAATGATCGTCCATCGTGCGCACCGGGCGATCGAGAGGACCCGCCGCCGAGGCCAACCGCGTTCCGGCAAACGCCAGGATCGCATCGGCGACCGCCTGCGTGTCGCCGGATCGATAGAGCACGCCGTCATTGGCCTGCGCGAGATCGGCGGCGCCGCCGCGGTCGGGGGCGATCAGGGTCAGCCCCGACGCGATCGCCTCGGCCGCGACGAAGCAGAAGGTCTCCGCCTCGCAGCCGTGGACCAGCGCATCGGCACTCGCCATCAGCCGGGCGATCGCGGTCCGGTCGCGGATCGGCTCGAGCAGGCGGACATGCGGGTTGTCGCCGATCGCATCGATCACGCGCCGTTGCCGCGAACCGCCGCCGATGATCAACAGCCCGACCGGGGTGTGCGTACCCGCGACCGTCGCGGCCTGCGCGACCATGTCCCAGCGCTTCTCCGGCGCATGGCGACCCACCCCGATTAGCAGCAGCGCATCCTCGCCAAGCCCGCATAGCGCGAGCATCTCGCGGCGCAGGTCGGCGTCGCGCAAGCGCGGCGAGAACTGGCCCGGGTCGACGCCCATCGGATCTGTCGTCACCTTGTTGAGACCGCCTTCGCGCAACCGTTGGGTCAGGCTGTCGCTGGCGCTGACGATATGGTCGAACTGCGCGTCGAGCCGGCGCAGATGCCGCCAATACCAGTCGAACGCACGATCGATCGCCTGGGTCGAGGCGACGTTGCCGAACCAGCGATAGGCATAGGCGGACAGCGGATCGGCATGTGCGATCAGCGACAGCCGCGCGCGCGACCCCGACCGCGTCCGCCAGTCCGCGACCATCGATGCGCTGCGCCACGGCGACGAGACCTCGACCACGTCGGCGTCCTCTTCGTCGAGCATCGCGTGCAGGGCCGCGCGGTCGGCGAAGTAGCGATAGGAGCGGTCGAGCGGGAAGCGTGGCGATTTCAGCCAGCGCACGCGGGCGTTAGGGCCGCGCTGTTCTTCGCGGTTCTCCTCGCCGGGGGCGATGACGACGACCTCGTGCCCGCGTGCGGCGAGCGCGACGAGCTTGCGGTCGATATAGGTGCGCACGCCGCCGCCGGTCGGCGTATAGAATGCGCAGACGTCGACGATCTTCATGCCGCGATCCTCTCGATCGGTGCAGCGGACATCTGGTCGGCGACCAGGTCGGCGTAGCGCGAAACCGTGCGGCGCTCGGCGAGCGTACGCAGCGTGCGGTCGATGCTGGTGAGCAGCGACTCCTTGGTCACGTCGCCGGGATGGACCGCGACGCGCATCGTCGGCATCCAGTCGGGCATGACGCGCGCCGCGGCGGCGACCGCGAGCGAACTGGCGGTCCGTGCGCGCGTCCGGCTGGCCCAGGTCACGACCGGACCGCGCGAGACGATCGCGCCGGTGGCGGGTTGCCAGACGCGAAAATGATCCTCGGCCAGCGCGAAGTCGCACGCCTTCAGCGCGGCGTGCGCGCCCGGTCCGTAGAGCCAGGCCGGCGCGATGAAGCCGGCGACGGAGCGGCCGATCGCCTGCTCGACCATGTCGCGACCGGCGCGCATCCGGTGTTCGGCTTCGGCTGCGTCGAGCCCGAGGAACTCACCTTCGCCGGCGGTCATGTAGCGCGCCTTGAGCGCGGTCGCCGCATTGCGGTGATCGCTCGCGTCGCGGTGGAACCAGCCGTGCAAGAACATCTCGACGCCGGCATCGGACCATGCGCGCAGGCGCCGCTCGAACGCCGGGGCACGATCGAGCCGCGCGGCGCCCCAGTGATCGGGGACCACCAGCATCGCGAACTTCGGTCCGCCGAGGATCGCGTCGATCCGCTCGGCGAGCAGGTCGATCGGCGCCACGAACGCGGGCGAGACGTCGTGGATCGACACGACCAGGCGTCGCTGCGCCGCCGATTTGCGTGCCATCGGCTGGGCGTCGGACGCTGGAGGACGCTGCCCCCCGCTCTGGTCGCCCCCGCTCTCGCTCTGGTCGCCCCCGCTCTGGTCGAATGTCGCCATGGTCTCGCCTTCATACGTCGCGCACTGATGACGGGACGGCGCCGCCTCGATGCTTCCGCAGTCCGCGCCGATCCCTACCGGCAAATTATTTCACTGATGGGACGGGCATCGCTGCGGCTCGGCGTTGCTGGCGGCGTCCTGTGGGCATGACCCGATCCGGATCACTCGCTTCGGCGTCGCTTGGCACCACCCGCCTCTGCCGCCCGCCGCTGGCGCGATCCTGTTTCTACCGGAGCAATGTCGCATGACAGAGATGCCGCTGACGCTGACGCGCGCGCAGGTTTTCCCCGCCCTAACCCCGACCGTCGTCCGCAAGGGTTTCGTCGGCCGCTGGCTCGCGCCGCTGTTGTCCGCCGCGATCCTGATCGGCGCGCTGTGGCAGCTGCGCAGCCTCGACGTGCCGGGCATCCTGCACATGGTGCCGATGTCGCCGCTGTTCTGGGCGATCTTCGCGCTGGGCTATCTGGTCACGCCGTTCAGCGAATGGGTGATCTACCGGCGGCTCTGGCGATTGCCGCCGAGCGGCATTCTCGCGCTGCTACGCAAGCGGATCAGCAACGAGATCATCCTCGGTTATTCGGGTGAACTGTATTTCTACGGCTGGGCGCGCAAGCACGCGACGATGGTCGGCACGCCGTTCGGCGCGATCAAGGACGTCGCGATCCTGTCCGCGGTGGTCGCCAACGTCTGCACGCTCGCGCTGGCGGCGGCGAGCTGGCATGCGCTCGCCGCGCTGCACCTTGGCACCAGCGCGAAGGTCATGATCGTGTCGGCGGCGAGCATGGCGATCCCGTCGCTCGTCACGCTGGTACTGCGCAAGCGGCTGCTGACGCTGCCGCGCCCGGAACTGACCCGGATCGCGGTCATCCATTTCCTGCGGATCGTCGCCACCACCGTGTTGGCCGCGTTGCTGTGGGCAGCGGTGATGCCCGCCGCGCCGCTTGCCTGGTGGCTCGCGCTGGCGACGTTGCGGATGCTCGTCTCGCGCCTGCCGCTGTTGCCGAACAAGGACATCGTGTTCGCCGGGCTGGTCGCGTTCACCGTCGGGCGGACCTCCGAAGTGACCGCAGTGCTGACGATGATCGCCGGGCTGTGGCTGGTCACGCATCTTCTGCTCGGCGCGGCGCTGACCGCGGTCGAACTCGCCACCATGGAGCGTAACAAGTGATCCTGTTTTCGATATTGGCGCTCGCCGCGACCCCTATCCCCTCGACCCCGAGGCTCGGCACCGTCGAGGCGCGCTGCCGACCCAACGAACCGGGGCCTGCGCTGATCGTCGACGTCGATGGGTTGAAGGACCGCGTCGGCGTACTCCGCGCCGAACTCTACCCCGCGCGCGACGGCGACTTCCTCGCCGACGACAACGTCCTGATCGGCGCGGGCAAGACCTTCCGGCGGTCGGTGATCACAGTGCCCGCGAGCGGCGTGGTGTCGCTCTGCCTGCGCGTGCCCGCACCTGGCACCTATGCGCTCAGCGTCGTCCATGCGCGCGACGGCGGTCACGGGTTCAGCCTGCTCCACGACGGTATCGGCTTTGCCAGCAACCCCAAGCTCGGCCATTCCAAGCCGCATGCCGATCAGGCCAAGGTCGTCGTCCATGACGGCATCACCACCACACACGTCGTCATGAACTATCGCAGCGGCCTGTTCTCGTTCGCGCCGATCAAGCAATAGCCGAGGAGGACCTGGGCCCGCGGATCAGCGGGTCCGGTCCTTGACGGTTTCCATCGCCACGAAGGTCGACGTGCTCGCGACGTGCGGCAGGCTCGAGATCTTCTCGCCGAGCACCGCGCGGTAGCGGCGGATGTCGGCGGTGCGGACCTTCAGCAGATAATCGAAGCTGCTCGCGATCATGTGGCATTCCTCGACTTCGGGGATGCGACGCACCCCGGCGTTGAACGCCTTGAGAGCCTGCTCGCGCGTGTCGTCGAGCTTCACCTCGGCGAATGCGACGTGATCGAGACCCATCTTCTCGGCATCGACGATCGCGCAGAAGCCGCGGATCACGCCGCTTGCGATCAGTTTGCGCAGCCGAACCTGGCACGGCGTCTTCGACAGCCCGACAGCGGCCGCGAGGTCGGTGACCGACATGCGGCCGTCCTCCAGCAGCGCAGCGACGATCTTGTGGTCGAAGCCATCCATTTCGACTGTTGCGGGCATCAAATCACTCCGATTGGTCTGCGGATGGCGCGTACAAAAGCGATATAGCCCGCCCGATCCCGATACATAAGTCGGATCGACTTTTGGAAGCGATCTATGGCGGTGGCATGACCAGCCAGCCCTTCGCCGCCTTCGCCCCCGCTATTCGCGAGGCTTCCCCGTTGCGATCGGCGATCACAGCGGCCTACCGGCTGGACGAGGCCAAGGCGCTCGCACCGTTGATCAAGTCCGCGACACTCGACCCCGAGACGCACGCCGCGGTGCGCGAGACGGCGCGCGATCTGGTGACGCGGATGCGCGCGGAACATCGCGGTACCGGCGTCGAAGGACTGGTGCAGGAATATTCGTTGTCGAGCCAGGAGGGCGTCGCGCTGATGTGTCTCGCCGAGGCGCTGTTGCGGATCCCCGACGATGCGACGCGCGATGCGCTGATCCGCGACAAGATCGCCGGCGGCGACTGGACCGCGCATCTCGGCGGCGGCAAGTCGCTGTTCGTCAACGCCGCGACCTGGGGGCTGGTGGTCACCGGCAAGCTGGTCGGGAGCGTCGACGATCGCGGGCTCGGCGCGGCGTTGTCGCGGCTGGTCGCGCGGGTCGGCGAGCCGGTCATCCGGCGCGGCGTCGATCTGGCGATGCGGATGATGGGCGAACAGTTCGTCACCGGCGAGACGATCAAGCAGGCGTTGAAGCGCGCACGCGAGCTGGAGGCCAAGGGCTTCGGCTACAGTTACGACATGCTCGGCGAAGCGGCGACGACCGCCGCCGATGCCGCACGCTATTACGCCGATTACGAGACCGCGATCCACGCGATCGGCAAGGCGTCGGCGGGGCGCGGGGTGTATGCGGGGCCGGGCATCTCGATCAAGCTGTCCGCCCTTCACCCGCGCTACGTCCGCGGGCAGGCGGCGCGCGTGATGGACGAATTGCTGCCGATGGTGGCGCGTCTCGCCGCGCTGGCGAAGCGCTACGACATCGGCTTCAACATCGATGCGGAGGAGGCAGATCGGCTCGAACTGTCGCTCGACCTGCTCGAAAGCCTGGCGCTCGATCCCGATCTGGCGGGCTGGAACGGGTTAGGCTTCGTCGTTCAGGGCTATGGCAAGCGGTGCCCGTTCGTGATCGACTGGATCGTCGATCTCGCACGGCGATCGGAGCGGCGGATCATGGTCCGGCTGGTCAAGGGCGCGTATTGGGATGCCGAGATCAAGCGCGCGCAGGTCGATGGGCTGGCGGACTTTCCGGTCTACACGCGGAAGCTCCATACCGACATCGCGTACATCGCGTGCGCGCGGAAACTGCTGGCCGCGCCCGACGCGGTGTTCCCGCAGTTCGCGACGCACAATGCGCAGACGCTGGCGACGATCTATCAGCTTGCCGGACCCGATTTCGCGATCGGCCAATACGAGTTCCAGTGCCTGCACGGGATGGGCGAGCCGCTGTATCAGCAGGTCGTCGGCAAGGATAAGCTCGACCGGCCGTGCCGGATCTACGCGCCGGTCGGCACGCACGAGACGCTGCTCGCGTATCTGGTTCGTCGGCTGCTCGAGAATGGCGCGAACTCGTCGTTCGTCAACCGGATCGCCGATCCCGCGATCTCGATCGACGCGATGATCGCGGACCCCGTCGATATCGTGTCGGCGATGCCCAATCCCGGCGCGCGCCATGACGAGATCGCGCTGCCGGGCGGGTTGTTTCCCGACCGGAGCAACTCGGACGGCATCGATCTCAGCGACGAGACTGCGCTGGCTGCGCTGGGCGACGCTCTGCGGGAAAGCGCGGCGATCACATGGCATGCCGGTTCCGAGGACGTCGGCGAGACGCGTCCGGTACGCAACCCGGCCGACCACCGTGACGTCGTCGGTCACGTTGCCGAAGTCTCGGTCGAGGACGCGCGCGCCGCATCGGCGCTGGCGGCCGCGAGCACGTGGTCCGCAACGCCTGTGGCGGAGCGTGCTGCGGCGCTCGATCGTGCAGCTGACGCGATGCAGGCACGGATGCCGATCCTGATCGGTCTCGTGATCCGCGAGGCGGGCAAGTCGGCGGCCAACGCGATCGGCGAGGTTCGCGAGGCGATCGATTTCCTGCGCTATTATGCGCAGCAGGCGCGGACGACGATGGGGCCAGCGCAGATCTCGCTCGGGCCGGTTGTCTGCATCAGCCCGTGGAATTTCCCGCTCGCGATCTTTGCGGGGCAGGTGGCCGCGGCGCTGGTCGCGGGCAATCCGGTGCTCGCCAAGCCCGCCGAGGAAACCCCGCTGATCGCGGCCGAAGCGGTGCGCTTGCTGCACGACGCGGGGATCCCGGCGGATGCGTTGCATCTCGTTCCCGGCGACGGTGCGATTGGCGCGGCGCTGGTCGGCGCACCCGAGACGGCCGCGGTGATGTTTACGGGGTCGACCGACGTCGCGCGGCTGATCCAGCGCCAGTTGGCGACGCGGCTGTCCGCCAATGGCGCGCCGATCCCGCTGATCGCCGAGACCGGGGGGCAGAACGCGATGATCGTCGATTCCTCGGCGCTGGCGGAACAGGTCGTCGCGGACGTGCTGGCATCTGCTTTCGACAGTGCGGGACAGCGGTGCTCTGCGCTGCGGATCCTGTGCCTGCAGGACGAGGTTGCCGACCGGACGCTGGCGATGCTGAAGGGCGCGCTGCAGGAGTTGCGAATCGGCCGTACCGACCGGCTCGCGGTCGATATCGGTCCGGTCATCACCGCCGAGGCGAAGGCGGGAATCGAGTCGCATATCGCGCGGATGCGCGCGGCGAGGCACCGGGTCGATCAGCAGGACCTGCCGGCCGAGTGCGCACACGGCACGTTCGTCGCGCCGACGATCATCGAGATCGGTCATATCGGCGACGTCGAACGCGAGGTGTTCGGGCCCGTGCTCCACGTCATCCGGTTCAAGCGCGACACGCTCGACGCGCTGATCGATGCGATCAATGCGACCGGGTATGGGCTGACCTTCGGGCTGCACACACGGCTCGACGGGACCGTCGCGGATATCACCGCGCGGGTGAAGGCGGGCAATATCTACGTCAATCGCAACGTGATCGGCGCGATCGTCGGCGTGCAGCCGTTCGGCGGGCGCGGGCTGTCGGGCACCGGTCCGAAGGCAGGCGGTCCGCTGTATCTCGGGCGGCTCGTGACCGAGGCCGCGACCGCGCAGATCGGGGCCGGTACCGCGATGCCGCTGCTCGACTTGTTCATCGCGTGGCTGGGGCAACGTGGCCATCGCGCAACCGCCACCGCCGCGCGTCTCTATCGCGACGGGTCGGCGCTGGGTGTCGAGACGCTGCTGCCGGGCCCGGTCGGCGAGCGCAACGACTATGCATTGCATCCGCGCGGGCGTGTGTTGTTGAAGCCCGCCACGCCAGCGGGGTTGCTGGAGCAGATGGCGGTCGTGCTGGCGACGGGCAATCGCGCGCAGGTCGAGGGCATGGCGTTGCCCGAGGGGATTCCTGCGGCGGTCGCGGCGGTGTTCGCAGAGGACGGCGATGCGCCGTTCGCCGCGGTGCTGGTAGAGGGCGATGCGGCGGTGGTGGCGCAGATGGTCGAACGGGTGGCGGCGATGCCGGGGCCGATCGTTCTTGTCCATGCGGCCAAGCTTGGCGCGCCGCTCGCCTACACGCCTGACTGGCTGCTGGAGGAGGTGTCGACCTCGATCAACACCACCGCTGCGGGCGGCAATGCCAGCCTGATGATGATCGGATAACGGGAACAGGACGATGCGGCGTCACCAT
Source organism: Sphingomonas sp. PP-CE-3A-406 (assembly GCF_003688625.1). Classification (GTDB taxonomy): domain Bacteria; phylum Pseudomonadota; class Alphaproteobacteria; order Sphingomonadales; family Sphingomonadaceae; genus Sphingomonas. Next base: position 587,634 of record NZ_RCWY01000002.1, on the reverse strand, counting down.
AATGATGCCTAACCGCTCTTTAATTGTAAAAATGTAGCTCGAACACGCGACCGACATATCCCTGCAACATATCGGCGCGAAAGGGAGAGCGTCGCCGCTCCCTCTCCCCCTGTGGACGGCGACTTTGACCGGGTCCCCCCTGTCCCGGTCTTCTCCCTGAACTACGGGGCGACCTTCACGGTCGCCCCGCCTTTTTCGGCAGCGCGCTTGGTGCTGGGCCGTTTGCACTCCGATTATACCAGACACACGTCATCCCAGCGAACGCTGGGATATCCCTCGTGGTGGGCGACGCGGGCCTCACGGGATATCCCAGCATTCGCTGGGATGACGGTAGTTGTCTGCGCTGAAGCGTAGGGCGTCGTCCCGGATCGCTCCGGGACGACGTGGTCTTATGCGGCCAGCTTGCGCAGGACGTAGTGGAGGATGCCGCCGTTGAGGAAGTATTCCAGCTCGTTGACGGTATCGATCCGGCACTTGGTCTGGAACGTCTCGCTGGTGCCGTCGGCGCGGGTCATCTTCACGGTGACGTCCTGGCGCGGGCGGATGCTCGCGACGTCGAGGATCGTGAAGGTCTCCGAACCGTCGAGGTCGAGCGTCTTGCGGTCCACACCGTCAGCGAACTGCAACGGCAGCACGCCCATGCCGACCAGGTTCGAGCGGTGGATGCGCTCGAAGCTCTCGGTGATGACCGCACGGACGCCGAGCAGGTTGGTGCCCTTCGCCGCCCAGTCGCGCGACGAGCCGGTGCCGTATTCCTTGCCGGCGACGATCACGAGCGGGGTGCCGTCCTGCTTGAAGCGCATCGCGGCGTCGTAGATCGCCATGACTTCGCCGTCGTACTTCGACATGCCGCCCTCGACGCCGGGGACCATCTCGTTCTTGATGCGGATGTTGGCGAAGGTGCCGCGCATCATCACGTCATGGTTGCCGCGACGTGCGCCATAGCTGTTGAAGTCCGCCTTGCTGACCTGATGCTCCTGCAGGAAACGGCCAGCGGGGCTGTCGGCCTTGATCGAACCGGCCGGCGAGATGTGATCGGTAGTGATCGAATCGCCGAGGATTGCGAGCGGCTTGGCGTCGATGATGTCCTGTACCGGCGACGGCGTCATGCTGAGGCCCTCGAAGTACGGTGGGTTGGCGACGTAGGTCGACCCTGCGCGCCATGCGTAGGTGTCCGAACCGGTGACGTCGATCTCGCGCCACTTGGCGTCGCCCGCATAGACGTCGCCGTAGCGCGCGCCGAACATGCCGGCGTCGATGTTGGCGTCCATCGTCGTGCGGACTTCCTCGTTGGTCGGCCAGATGTCGCGTAGATACACGTCCTGGCCGTCCGAACCCTGGCCCAGCGGCGTCTCGATCATGTCGGTCGTGACGGTGCCCTTGATCGCATAGGCGACGACGAGCGGCGGCGAGGCGAGGAAGTTGGCGCGGACGTCGGGCGACACGCGGCCTTCGAAGTTGCGGTTGCCCGACAGCACCGACGCGGCGACGAGGTCGTTCTCGTTGATCGCAGCCGAAATCGCCGGCGCGAGCGGGCCCGAGTTGCCAATGCAGGTGGTGCAGCCGTAGCCGACGAGGTTGAAGCCGAGCGCGTTCAGGTCCGCGGTGAGGCCGGCCTTGTCGAGATAGTCGGTGACGACCTGCGAACCGGGCGCGAGCGAGGTCTTCACCCACGGCTTCGACTTGAGGCCGAGTGCGTTCGCCTTGCGTGCGACGAGCCCTGCGGCGACCAGCACCGAAGGGTTCGACGTGTTGGTGCAGCTGGTGATCGCGGCGATGACGACGTCGCCGTCGCCGATGTCATGCTCGCGACCTTCGACGGCGACGCGGGCGGGCTGCTCCTTGTGGTACAGCTTGTGGAGGTCGCTGTTGAACACCTCGTCGACCTTGTTGAGGCTGACGCGGTCCTGCGGGCGCTTCGGACCGGCGAGGCTGGCGACGACGGTGCCCATGTCGAGTTCGAGCGTGTCGGTGAACACCGGATCCTCGGCGTTCTCGTCGCGCCAGAAGCCGTTGGCCTTGGCATAGGCCTCGACCAACTCGACGTTCTCATCGGACCGTGCGGTAAGGCGCATGTAATCGAGCGTCTTGTCGTCGATCGGGAAGAAGCCGCAGGTCGCGCCGTATTCGGGCGCCATGTTGGCGATCGTCGCGCGGTCGGCGAGCGTCATCGACGACAGGCCGGGGCCGAAGAACTCGACGAAGCGGCCGACCACGCCCTTGGCGCGCAGCATCTGCGTGACAGTGAGCACGAGATCGGTGGCGGTGATGCCCTCGTTGAGCTTGCCGAGCAGCTTGAAGCCGACGACTTCGGGAATCAGCATCGACACGGGCTGGCCGAGCATCGCGGCCTCGGCCTCGATCCCGCCGACGCCCCAGCCGAGCACGCCGAGGCCGTTGATCATCGTGGTGTGGCTGTCGGTGCCGACCAGCGTATCCGGATACGCGATCATCGTGCCGTCGCCGTGGTCACCCGAGCTAGCCGACGACCAGACGGCCTGGCCGATATATTCGAGGTTCACCTGGTGGCAGATGCCGGTGCCGGGGGGGACGACCTGGAAATTGTCGAGCGCCTTGCTGCCCCACTTGAGGAACTCGTAGCGCTCGATGTTGCGCTCATATTCGAGGTCGACGTTGTCGTGGAATGCCTGGGGCGTGCCGAACTCGTCGACCATCACCGAGTGATCGATGACGAGGTGGACGGGGACCTGCGGGTTGATCTTCTCGGGGTTGCCGCCGAGCTTGGTCATCGCGTCGCGCATTGCGGCGAGATCGACCACGCAGGGAACACCGGTGAAATCCTGCATAAGTACGCGCGCCGGGCGATACTGGATCTCGCGGTCGCTGCGGCGCTCCTTCTGCCAGTCGACGATCGCCTGGATATCTTCGCGCGTGACGGTCACGCCGTCCTCGAAGCGGAGCAGGTTCTCGAGCAGCACCTTCATCGAGAAGGGCAGGCGGCTGATGTCGCCGAGCTGTTCCGACGCCTTGGCGAGGCTGTAATAGTCGTACGACTTGCCGCCGGTGGAGAGGCTGGTGCGGGTCTTGAGGGTGTCCTGGCCGATGGCAGTCATAGGGGTCCTTCCCGTGGGCGTCGGGCCGCCGGGCGCCGAGGGGAAAGCAGCCGTATAGGCCACGCGGGCGCGTCGGGGACCGAGCGAAAAATGCTGTTACCGCTGGGGCCTTAGCAAGGGGGAGCGCATCGGGGAAGGGTGGGGTTGCCGCGCTGCAAGGTATTCAGTCATCGCGGTATGCGCGGTAGCGCTACCGGTCGTTTGCGGTCGCGCGTGGGAATTTTGGTGCGCGCGTTCTGGCGGACCGGCGCGAGACGACGACGATGACGGTCGATCGGCCTGTGGCATATTTAACGCGTTTGTTACGAATAGTTACAAAGGTGTGAAAGTCGACGGATCATCGATTGCGTTCGCAAAATGGTCTGCATAGCTTCCCTTCATGGTGCACGTTTCCGAAAATGGACGGCACGAACAGGGGGTTATACAGATGACGATCGTTTCTGCGGGCGCAACGAACTGTCTCATGCGTCGGTCACGGCTGAACCTGCTCGCGTCCACCGCGATCCTGATCGCGGCCGTCGTTCCGACGCTGGCGTCGGCTCAGGAGCGCCCGACGAGCGTCGACGTGATGGCGTATGGCAGCACGCTCAACCCCGCCGATCTGGTGACCCAGCCGAGCATCGTCATCAGCGCACCGGGTACGCCGACCACCTCACAGGACGTCGCGGGTGGCGTGAACGGTGTCGGCCAGATGACGATCGATGCGGGCGGTGGCGGCCTCGGGATCTGCACCGGGTCGCTGATCAACCCGCGCACGGTCATTTTCGCCGCGCACTGCGTCAACGAGAACGGCGCCGGCACCGGTGCGCAGGACCCGTGGCAATATGGATCGAAGGGCGGCGGCATCCCGATCGCGTTCGGGTTCGCACAGAACAACCGCCCCGCGGTGATCGACTGGTTCCTGCCGACTACCGCGACCGGTGCGGTCAATGCTCAGCAGTACAAGACCAACACCGCCAACTTCCTGTATAATGTCAACCAGGTCGTCTATAATGCCGACTCGCTGAAGCTCGGCATCGGTCAGAACTTCATCCAGGGCGACGTCGCGATCGCGACGCTCGATACGCCCGCCGCCAACGTGCCGACCTGGGCGCTGCTGCTGTCCGCGCTGCCGGCCCCGGCGACGATCGGCGCGACCACCGGCACCGGCTATCACGTGACGATCACCGGCTATGGTCGCAGCGGGCAGGGTGGCACGCTGGTCGGCGATACCAACGGCATCGACTATCGCCGTCGCATCGCCGAGAACACGATCGGTATCCTCGGCTCGTTCGACGATCGCGACGCGTTCCTGTTCGGATCGACCAGCGGCCTGCCACAGAACCTGTACCAGCTCGATTTCGACGATCCCCGCCGTGGCACCGCCGCAGCCAGCCCCTATGATTTCAACCTGTTCAAGGACGACGCGCTGCCCAACGAGGGCACGACCGCGGGCGGCGATTCGGGTGGTCCGCTGATCCTCGATCGAACCTTCGCCAAGCAGGTGGTGATCGGCGTCCTGTCGGGTGGTAACCGGTTCTTCGGCGCGCAGCCGTTCGGTGCCTATGGTACGGCCAGCTTCTACCAGCCGCTCTATCTGTTCTCGGATTATATCACCGCGAACAATCCGTATCGCTATGCGCAGACCAAGGCGGGCGACGGCCAGTGGACCGACGCGTCGCACTGGGTGACCGCACTCGATCCGAACTACCAGATCATCGTCGACGGCAAGCTGGTCAACGGCGTGCCGACCACCACCGGCGCGGGTATCGCCGGCGACGGCAACAAGTTCGGCCAAGTATGTTTCCAGACCGATTGCGTCGACGTGAAGACGGGCGTCCAGACGGTCGATGGCGTTCCGGTGACGACGACCGCCGCCTCGCCGGCAGTCGTGACCAAGGTCGCGACGGGCGGTGTCGCCGCGGCCGGCATGATGCTGGAAACCGTGGCGCAGGGCGGCAAGGCCGACGCGTCGCTGCTGGCCAGCGCGGAGAACGTCGCGCAGGCCGGTAAGGACGTGACGGCGCTGGCGGTGCTGTCGCCGACGCTCGCCAACGGCTTGCCGGGCGCGACCGATTTCGTCCCCAACAACATCGATCCCGATCGCGCCACGCAGCGTAGCGCACGCTATTACGATGTCACGCTGGCGGCGGCGGGCACGACGACGCTTGGATCGTCGGTGACGGTCGACAAGTTTACCGTCGCGGGCAGCACGGCCAAGCTGGCGGTGACGTCGGCGGGATCGCTGACCAGCCTGATGACGATCAACCAGGTGACCGGCACGGTGCAGAACGACGGCGTGATCTCTACGCCGGGCGACTATTTCATGCTCGCCGGACTGCTGACCGGATCGGGGCGGATCAACACGCCGTTCTTCACCAGCGTCTCGGGCATGATCGCGCCCGGCACGATGGGGACGACCGGGACGCTGACCGTCGCTGGCAACGGCATCCTCGCCTCGGGTACCAACCTGCTCGTCGATCTCGGCGCCAACGGCACGTCGGACAAGCTCGCTTTCGTGGCAACGACGTTCAACGCCAGCGGCGCAGCGACCAACGGGATCGTCAATCTCGGCGGCAGCGTCGGGTTCGCGCCCGTCGCAGGGCAGACCATCCGATCGAACGATATCTACACGATCGTGACCGCGCAGGGCGGGGTCAGCGGAGCCTTCAATGCAGCGACGCCGCTCAGCGCGATCCTGACGCCTACCTATGTTTACAGCGCCAATGCGGTGCAGGTGCGGATTGCTGCGGGGCAATACAGCAATGTCGTCGCCGCGACGCCGATCCAGACAGCGTATGCCGGGCTGCTCGATCGCAACCGGTCAAACTATTCGGCGCTGAGCGGGCTGTACGGCACGCTCGATCTGCAGACCGCTGCGACGATCCGCTCGACGCTGGAGGGGCTCGCGCCGCGCGCGGAAACGCTGAAGTCGAGCCTGGGTGTGGCGTCGGTCGACACGATGTCGCGGTTCTACCGCGATCGTATCGCGCAGATCGATACGCGTCACGGGCTCGGCGGCACGCTCGCGCTGATCGGCAAGCCGTTCCAGGTCGCGTCGTTGATGGCGAGCGATCTGCCGGGCGGGCAGGACATGATGAGCGACACCGGCGGCACGGTCGTCCAGTCGGGCAAACTTCCCGACGACATGGGTGGCTTCATCGCCGGCGGCTATATCGACGGTCGCAGCCGCTCGATGCCGACTACGGTCCCGTTTGGCGGGCATGACAAGTTCGACGGCTATTTCATCGCCGGCGGTCTGGAGAAGCAGGCCGGCGAGGGCGCGGTGATCGGCCTGTCGGTCTCGTACACCGACACCGACGGCACCACCGGCGGGATCGCGCAGCGAGCGAAGGGCGCGCTGTACCAGGGGACGGTCTACGGCAAGCTGGAGACGGCGTCGGGGATCATCCTCGACACGCAACTCAGCGCGGGTGCGTTCGTCGCCAAGACCGATCGCAGCGTCGGCTTCGTCGGCACCAGCTACCGGTTGCGCAGCACCGACAACGCGCTGACGCTGGTTGGCGAGGTCGGCCTCGGCAAGGCGTTCGACCTGTCGATGCTGAAGGTCGGTCCGCGCGTGTCGATCCGCGCCAGCCATATCGGCTTCGGCAAGTCGATCGAGGACGGCGGCCAGAACGGGAGCGGCCCGGCGTTGTTCGTCGACCGCGACAGCTTCGACAGCGTGCAGGGGCGTGCCGGACTGTTCCTGAGCGGTGGCGCGTCGCTCAAGCCCTATGTCGCGGCGAACTATGTCCACGACTTCAACTCGACGCCGGGTGTGTTCGGCGCGAACTTTGTCGGTGGGATCGGTCCGAACGCACTGTTCGCACTTGCCGGCCAGGACAAGAACTGGGGCGAAGTCAGCGGCGGCCTGACGCTGGTCGGCGACCGAGTCGACGTCTCGATTGGCGCCGATACCACGATCGAGCGCAGCGACGTGTCGAACCAGACCTACAAGGGATCGATCAGCATCCGCTTCTGACAGGGTATCTCGATTTGGCGATAGCGCCGATCCGGCAAGGGCCGTCCGCTGTAGCGGATGGCCCTTTTCGTTATGCGTTCCGATCCCGAATTGGCATTCCGACTCGGGCGCGACGTTCGGCATCTTTCGTCCGACCATCAATGCGGGCGCGTATTGTTGCCTGATGAAAAGATGATATTGATATTGGATAGTTCTTTCAGAACTAACAAATATTATGGTTTATGCGCGGGATAGCCGTTGAGGTCTCGCCTGAAATCCCAACTATGCTTGATCGATGTCTTGGAATTATCAGGCTTGTTTTGAAATCTTGATCAATTACTATGACAAAGATAAGGTTTGGCATGTCCGCTTCATTAACTCGCGTCCTATAATGTCGTGATCGACCGTCCTCGGCATTGCCGATCGGCACGTGGCGATGCTGAGCAAGTCCTGCGAGGGGAAGTGGCGGCTAAACGAGCGAAGGGTGCCGGTCCGGCACTCCTGACATAGGCAAGCGAATAGGGGGAAGTCCGATGCGAAGCGCAGATCAAGCTATCGAACGCCTGACGGCTATCAGCCGCCTTATCAACGAGTCGCGCGACATCGCCGACTCGGAGCAGGAATTCATGCTCGGCGCGAAGCTGGACGATTGCCTGCTGTGCGCAGAGGAACGGATCGCCACGCTCGCGGCGTAAGTCTGCGGTCGTCGGCGGCGGCCCGACGTCCTCAAGCGCAGTTCGCAATTGACTGCCGAGGCAATGGTTGTCATGGCAACCATATGGACTTTTTCACGCCCGCGGAATTCGGCCCGGAATGCTCGCTCGGCTATCTGTCGCGGCGCGTCCACCAGATCGGACAGAGTTTGATCGAACCGATCTTCGTCGACGAAGGCGTGTCCGGAACGCAGTGGTCTGCGCTCATGTCGCTTCTCGCCGGACGGTCGTCGACCTGCGCCGATCTCGCGCGCGACCTGTCCTACGACAAGGGCGCCAGCACCCGGCTCGTCGATACGATGGAGCAGCGCGGATGGGTGACGCGGTCGCGCGCGAACGACGACCGCCGCGTACTCAATCTCGAACTGACTCCCGACGGCGAAGCGATCGCGATCCGGTGTCGCGACCGGATCGTCGCCTATTGGAACGTCCTGCTCGCCCAGGGCTGGGCATCGGACGAGATCGATACCTTGATTGGCCTCCTGCAGAAACTCCGCACGACGCTGGACGATGCTCTTACGGAAGGTCGTCGACCATGACTGCTCGAAACCGGATTTTTGCGACCTCGCTGCTGACGGGGATGCTCGCGGGATGCGCGGTGCCTGCATCCGAGACCGTCGTGGCGCCGATCGCACCCTCGACGCTCGGTCTGTCCGCCGAGCCGGCGCCGGTCGTCGCGGCGGACTGGTGGCGCGGATTCGGCGATCCGCAACTCGATCGCCTGGTGCACGATGCGGTGGCGGGCAATCCCACGCTCGATGCCGCGTTGGCGCGGGTCACGCAGGCGCAGGCGGTGCTGTCGACCAACCGCGCGGACAACGGCCCCGAGGTGACGTTCGACGCGCAGGAGCAATATGCGCGGCTGAGCGGCCGCTACACCATTCCGCCGCCGTACGCAGGAACGACCCAGTTCGTCGGGACGGTCGCCGCCAACCTCAGCTGGAACCTCGATCTGTTCGGGCGTCAGAAGGCGGCGATCGCGGGTGCGCGTGCGTCGGTACGCGCCGCTACGCTCGACGTCGCGGCGGCGCGGTTGGCGCTGTCGGGGGCGGTGGTGCAGACCTATATCGATCTCGAGCGCGCCGAAGCGCAGGCGGCGATCGCGCAGCGGACGATCGCGACGCGGCAGAATACGCTGCGGCTGGTCAATGTGCGGATCCGCAACAAGCTCGGCAGCAAGCTCGATGCGCAGGCGGCGACGACGTTGCTGGCGCAGGCGCAGCAGGCGTTGCTGCGTGCGCAGGCGGCTCAGGTGTTAGCTAAGAACGCGCTGGCGGCGCTCGCCGGGCGCGGTGTCGACTACCCCGCGACGATCGGGGCGACGGCGTTGAAGCTCGATGCGGTCCTGCCGTTGCCGAAGACGGTGCCGGCGGATTTGCTCGCACGGCGCGCCGACATCGCTGCCGCTCAGGCGCGGATCGACGCGGCGGCGGCGGGGCGTCAGGTCGCGCGGCGGGCCTTTTATCCCAACGTGAACTTGGCTGCGATGGCGGGGTTCCAGGCGGTCGGGCTCGGCAATCTGGTATCGTTCGGTGCCGGGACGGTGGGCGCCGGTCCGGCGATCCATCTGCCGATCTTCGACAATGGTCGACTGAAGGCGGGGCTGGCGGGGGCGACCGCGGCGCTCGATCTGGCGACCGCGGATTACAACGATCGCGTGATCGGGGCGGTGCGCGAAGCCGCCGATGCGGTCGCGCGGATCGGTGCGCTGGAGGCCGACCGTGCGCGCCAACGCGAGGTGGTACGCGGCTATGCTGAGACCGGGCGGCTGAACGCGATCCGCGTCTCCAGCGGTCTCGATAACCGGCTCGACCTCGTCGACAACGATGTACGCTTGCTCGCCGCGGAACAGGCCGATGCCGACCTCGCCGCGAATTCGGCGCAACAGCGGGTGCAACTCGTGCTGGCCTTGGGCGGCGGTTTCGATTTTCAGGAAGTGACACGATGACCGATACCGAAACGCACGCGGCTGCTGCTGCGCCTGCCGGCAATCCGCGGGGGCGCAAGCTGGGGCTGACGATCCTCGGTATCATCGTGCTGGTCGGCGTGATCGTGTGGGCGGTGTTCCACTTCCTCCTCGCGGCGCCCGAGCAGGAAACCGACGATGCGTATGTCGCGGGCGACGTCGTCTCAATCACCGCGCGCGATCCTGGGCAGGTGACCGCGATCCACGCCGACAACACGCAGATGGTGAAGGCGGGGCAGCCGCTGATCGACCTCGACGCGGCGACCGCCGATGTCGGGCTGGCATCCGCCGAAGCGGAGCTCGCGCGAGCAGTGCGTGCGACCCGGTCGGATTTCTCCAAGGTCAACGAAACCGGCGCGGCGGTGGTCCAGGCCGAGGCCGAACTGGCGCGCGCGCGGAACGACTTGGTGCGGCGTCGGGGTGCCGCTGCGGAAGGCGCGATCTCAGGCGAGGAATTGAGCCATGCCGCCGATCAGGTGAAGGTGGCGGCGGCGACGCTGCAACTTGCGCGCAGCCAGCAGGTGCAATCGCGCAGCGGCGTCGCGGGTACCACCGTGTCGACCAACCCCGCGGTGATGGCGTCGATCGCGGCGTATCGACGCGCGGCGATCACGCGCAGCCACATGCATGTCGTCGCGCCGATCGACGGCGTCGTCGCGCAGCGCACGGTGCAACTCGGGCAGCAGGTGTCGGCGGGAATGCCGCTGATGGCGGTGGTGCCGCTCGACCGGGTGTGGGTCGACGCGAACTTCCGCGAGACGCAGTTGCGCGATCTGCGGATCGGCCAGCCGGCGACGGTGACCGCGGATATGTACGGCGACGATCTGGTCTATCACGGGCATGTCGTGGGTCTGGGCGCGGGTAGCGGCAACGCGTTCGCGCTGCTGCCGCCGCAGAACGCCAGCGGCAACTGGATCAAGATTACCCAGCGCGTGCCAGTCCGGATCGCGCTCGACAAGGGCGAGTTGCGGCGCAATCCGCTGCGGGTGGGGCTGTCGGTCAACGCGACCGTATCTACCGCGGACAAGTCGGGGACGATGGTTGGGCGGCCGGCGGCGGCTGCCTACAAGGGGCTGGCGACAGGCGGGGGCGACCCCGCGGTCGAGGCGAAGATCCGCCAGATCATCGCGGCTAACCGGTGATGTTGGGGCGGCGATCATTAGGCAGGACGGGTTCCCGCTTCCTTGTTCTCCCGCGAAGGCGGGAGTCCAGTCTGGGTCCCCGCCTTCGCGGGGAAACAAGTGGGCGTCGTGCCTGCCTGCTATCTGCTCCACCCCGGCGGAGGCCGGGGCCCAATTGGAAAGGTGGCTGTAACCGAACACCGTCCCCTTTCATGAGCGTTCCCCAATTGGGCCCCGGCCTTCGCCGGGGTGGTGGCCTAGTTGGGATGTATTCTGCTCACCGGAGCGCCACCTGATGGCCGCCCCCTCGGGCCCCGGTCCCGCACCGTTAGTAGGTGGCTCGCTCGCCCTCACCGCGTTCGCGCTCGCGCTGGGCACGTTCATGCAGGTACTCGATACGACGATCGCCAACGTGTCGCTGCCGACGATCGCCGGCAACCTCGGCGTCTCGAGCGACAATTCCACCTGGATCGTCACCGCGTTTGCGGTCGCCAATGGCGTCGCGGTGCCGCTGACCGGGTGGCTGATGGGCCGGTTCGGCGTGGTGCGGACGTTCTGCGTCTCGGTGTTCCTGTTCACGATCGCGTCGTTCCTGTGCGGGATCGCGTGGGACCTGCCGTCGCTGATCGGCTTCCGCATCCTCCAGGGCGCGGTGTCCGGACCGATGATCCCCGGTAGCCAGGCGCTGCTGATCGCGATCTTCCCGGCGCACAAGCGATCCACCGCGCTCGGCATCTGGTCGATGACGACGCTGGTCGCGCCGATCATGGGGCCGATCCTGGGCGGCTATATCTCCGACAATTATCACTGGAGCTGGATTTTCCTGATCAACGTGCCGTTCGGGATGTTCTGCGCGTTCGTCTGCTGGAACAAGCTTGGCAAACGCGACACGCCGACGCGCAAACTGCCGATCGACCAGGTCGGGCTGATCATGCTGGTGGTGTGGGTCGGCGCGTTGCAGATCGTGCTCGATCTCGGCAAGAACGACGACTGGTTCGCCTCGGAGCGCATCGTGATCGCCGCGCTCGTCGCCGCGGTTGGGTTCGTCTTCTGGCTGATCTGGGAACTGACCGACGCCAATCCGGCGGTGAACCTGACGCTGTTCAAGAGCCGCAATTTCGCGATCGGCACGATCGCGTTCTGCCTCGGTTATGCGGTGTTCTTCGCCAATACGCTGCTGCTGCCGCTCTGGTTGCAGACGCAGCTCGGTTATACCGCGACCTGGGCGGGGCTGGTCGCGGCACCGTCGGGGGCGGTGGCGGTGATCCTGACGCCGTTCGTCGCGCGGCTCAGCGGCAAGATCGACGCGCGCATCCTGGCGACGGTCGCGTTCGCATCGTTCGGCTACTCCTATTATCTGCGCTCGGGCTACACGACCTATGCGAGCTTCTACGATCTGATGCTGCCGATGCTGGTGCAGGGGATCGCGATGAGCACGTTCTTCCTCGCGATGCTGACGATCTCGTTCGACCGGATTCCGGCCGAGCGGCTGCCGTCGGCGACCGGCATCTCGAACTTCGCGCGGATTACCGCGGGCAGCTTCGCGGCGTCGCTGATCACGACGGCATGGGACCGCCGCGAGACGCTGCACCAGTCGCATTTGTCCGAAGCGGTCGGGTCGGGATCGCCCTATCAGCTGGCGCGGGGTGCACTCACGCGGATGGGGCTGACCGATGTCCAGGCGGCAGGAGCGATCACCCGGCAGATGGTCGGGCAGGCGTATCTGCTGGCGTCGACCGACATCTTCCGCGTGTCGGCATGGCTGTGCGTGGCGCTGATCGCGATCGTCTGGTTCACGCGCCGTCCGACCCCGCAGGAAGGGCCGATCGCGGCGGACTGACGAACGATATTAAGCATGATCGAAACACAATCGAAACGAGTGTGTCCTATAAGGCAGTCACGACTTCTGAAACGCCTGTGGGGGGCCAGACCAAATGACGATGAAAACAACCGCTTCGCGGCTCGCTGTTGCGTGCCTGCTGTTCGCTGGCGCACCGGCCCTGGCCGGTGAGCGCGTGTGCCTGACGGCCGTGAGCAAGCCACGACTGGTCTGCGACGAGGGCGCCTGCGTCCGCGTCTCGGTCCGCGACCTGTGCGACGCGGTGCAGGCATCCTATCCCGGCAAGCGCCGGATCGCGAAGCCCACGCCAGCGGTCGGGATCGATCCGGTTCGCAACGAACTGACGATGCTGATCGCCAGCGTCAGCTAACAAAGGCGTCAGCGGACGAAGGCGAACGTCGCGCCGGGAACGGTGACGGCAAGGTCGGTCGGGACGAGCGTCCCGTCCGGCCGCACGTCAAGGATCGTGACGCGGTGATCGCGTTCGTGCGCGACGACCATCCGCCGGCCGTCATCGATCATCGTGAAAAACCGCGGCGACGCGCCGCCGCTCGCGACATGCTGGACGAGCGTGGCGTCGCCGTTCGGATCGAGCGCGAAGACCGCTATGCTGTCATGGCCGCGGTTGGACACGTAGAGGCGATCGCCTGCGGCATTCGCGTCGATATGCGCGACGATGGTCGCGCCCCGCCAGCCCGCGGGTAGCGTCGACAGTGTCGCCCGCGTGCGCAGATCTGCTCCGTCGACATCGAGGATCATCAGCGTGCTCGACAGCTCGCAGATCAGATACGCGGTTCCCGGATGCGCAGCGGTGAACAGCATGTGCCGCGGCCCCGATCCGGGCGGTGCGATTAAGGCGATGCGCGGTGTTCCAAGCGTGCCCAACTTTACGTCGACGGCGAACGCGCGCACGACGTCCGCGCCGAGATCGGCGACATACAGAAACCGGTTATCGAGACCGAAGCCGACCCAATGCGCGTGCGGCGATGTCTGCCGTTCGCGATCCGGGCCGTGGCCGACAGCTTTATGGGTATCGGCCGTGAGGATCGGGAGCCCTGCTGCGTCCAGGCGGTACAGCGCGGTGGTGCCGCTGCCGTAATTGGCGATGGCGATACAGGATTGCGTCCGGTCGAGCGCGACATGGCACGGTGCTGCGCCGCCGCTGCTCGACGAGGCCAGCATGCGCCATCCGTCGGATGCCTGGCGATAGACCCCGAGCGCGCCGTCGTCCTGCTCGTCGGCGAGATACTGCGCATCGAACCGCGACGAATAGACGCCGAACGATGCGTTGCGCGCTACGGCATCCGCGGCACCGATTACCAAACGATCGGCTTCGATCGAAAGCGGGTATAGGCCCGCGCCGCCGCCGCCCGCATAGGTTCCGATCCATAGCTGCCCCGACAGGGAGGCGGGGGTGGAAGAGGGTTCGGGCCGGGCTTCAGCGAAGGTCATGGCGAGCGTCTATCGCGGTTTTGCCGCGCGGTCGCTTCGGATCATCGCGCGGTCCGCCCGGTTCAGATCGTCAGCAGAGCAACCAGCTGCTCGCGGTACAGCCTGGCGAGATCGCGGTGCATCTCTGCGATCAGCGTGTTCGGCGCGCGGCGGGCGAGGACGGACTGGTCGTCCATGCGGCGTTCGATGATTGAGGGATGCGGGAGAAGATCCATTGCCGCCCTGCTGGACCCGCGATGTTTCCGGCCAATGTCCCAAGACGGTTAACGCCCCGAAATCCGCGATATTCCGTGCCGTGGCAGGCTGGTATTGCTGATAGCGTTGTCCTACCGCGAGCCGATGGGCGATCTGGACAGACTGGTTCCTTCGGGGATCATCGAGCAATGGGTGTATCACCTGCGACGGCAGCGATCGCGTGCGTCGGATGCGATCTGGCTGATCGATCAGGGGTTCACGCTGCACGACGGGATGGACGGCGTGCCGCAGAACGATGCGACCGCACGCTGGCGCGCCGAACAGGAAACCGTCGTCGAGGAAGTCACCGCGCTGCTCGCGCTGTACGACGGCATCAACCTCGGCAAGATCGACATCGACGCTATCGACGACATCGCTTGAGGGCGACCACCACCACTATCGCCGCCGCCATCGTCCGAGGCGCTTATCCCGCCTCGCTGTAACTCTCGCGGATAAGCCTGCCGGTATCGTGCAGCGACGTGCTGCGCGGCATTTCGGGGTCGGGCATATCAGTTACCAGCTCGGCGGACGCCGCTAGTTGCAGATGACGCTCGCTGAGCGCCTGATGCGCCGCACGTCCGGCATCCGTACGCGACCGGCTGGCTAGCCGCTGTTCCTGCTCGGCACGGCTGCGATGATAGGCCACCTGCGCCTGCCATGCCTGCGTGCGCGTCGCCGCGTGATCGTCGGTCATAATGTCTCCGCTTCGACCGCGGGTTTGCTGTCGGTTGCTTTATAGAGTGTTAACGCGCCGGTTTATTGCGGCACGGTGCGACGCGCATCAGACGGGGCGCGGGGTCGGTGCCTGCCAGCCACCGCCCAGCGCACGGAACAGGTCGACTTGCGCGCCGGCGATCCGCGCGTCGGCTGCGGCCAGGTCCGTATCCGTATCCGCCAACGTACGCTCGGCGTCGAGGACGTCGAGGAAGTCGATCTGGCCTTCGCGCTGGCGGGCGCGGGTGATGCGGGCGGCGGTGGCGGCGTTGTCGTGTGCGGACTGTAGCTGCGTGCGGCGATCGAGTTCGCGGGCGTAGTTCGACAGCGCGGTCTCGGTTTCCTCGAGCGCGGTGAGGACACTGCCGTCGAAATTAGCGAGCGCGCCACGCGAGTCCGCCTCGGCGCCGGCGATGCGCGCGCGCGCGGCGGACTGGTTGAGCGACCAGTTCAGCAGCGGGCCGAGCAGCCAGCGGATCGGGCCGCCGGTGAAGATGTCGCCAACGCTGAGTGCGGTCGAGCCGATCGAACCGCCGAGCGAGATCTGCGGATAGAGTTGCGAGGTCTGCACGCCGATCCTCGCGGTGGCGGCGGCCAGCCGGCGTTCGGCGGCGTGGACGTCGGGGCGGCGTGCTAGCAGCGCCGCACCGTCGCCGATCGGGATCGGCTGGTCGAGGCGCGGCGTGGTGGTGCGCGCGCCGGCGGTTGCGGGCAGGTCCTGCGGGGTGCGGCCGGTGAGCGTGGCGAGGCGGAAGAGCGCGGCTTGGCGCTCGGCCTCGATCTGCGGGATGTTGGCGGCCCGCTGGTCGCGCAAGGCTGCGATCCGGACCTGGTCGAGGCGGGCTGCACGACCGGCGTCGACGCGCTTGCCGGTCAGCGTGTTCGACTTGTCGAGCAGGTCGACGATCCGCCGCGCGACCGCGAGGCGTTCGGCGGACGAGGCTGCATCGACATAGGCGCGGGTGGTGGCGGCGACGATCGAGACGCGGACGGCATCCGCATCGGCCTGCGCGGCGCCGACGTCACCGCGGGCTGCTTCGACATTGCGGCGGACTCGGCCGGCGAGATCGACCTCGTAGCTGACGTCCAGGCCTACGTCGTAGGTGGCACGCTCGCGGTCGAGACCGGGCAGGTTCTGGAGCTGCGAGGTGCGGGCGTAGTTGCCGCTCGCGCCCGCGTTCACTTGGGGTTCGCGGTCGGTCTTGGCGCCGCGCAACGACGCGCGGGCGCTGTCGAGCCGCGCGACCGCGACGCGGAGGTCGGTGTTCGCCGCTAGCGCGTCCGCGACGAGGCCGTCGAGGACCGGGTCGCGGTACATCCTCCACCAGTCGTTATCCGGCGCGGTCGTTACGGTTGCGGCATTCGCGGTGACGAACGATGCGGCCGCCTTGGGGGGAGTGATCGGTGCGACATAGTCGGGGCCGGCGGCGCACGCGGCGAGCGTCAGCGCCGAAAGGCTCGCGAGGAGGGCGGACTTCATGATGCTGGTCCTATTCGGCTGGCTGAAGGGTCGCGGCGGGGGCGGGACGGCGGCGTTCGAACCGCAGCGCCAGCGCTCGTGCGACGACATAGAAGGTGGGGGTGAAGAGCAGGCCGAACCCGGTCACGCCGATCATCCCGAAGAACACCGCGGTCCCGAGCGCCTGGCGGAGTTCCGCACCGGCACCGGTCGCGATCACCAGCGGCACAGCGCCGAGGATGAACGCGAAGCTCGTCATCAGGATCGGCCGCAACCGGTCCTTCGCTGCGCGGACTGCGGCCTCGACCGGGGTGAGGCCGTCCTGTTCCTCGGCCTGCTTGGCGAACTCGACCACGAGGATCGCGTTCTTCGCGGCGAGCGCAATCAGCACGACCAGGCCGATCTGCGTCAGGACGTTGTTGTCCATGCCCCGCAGGTTCACGCCGGTCATCGCCGCGAGCAGGCACATCGGCACGATCAGGATGATCGCGAGCGGCAACGTCAGGCTCTCATATTGTGCGGCGAGCACGAGGAAGACGAACACCACCGCCATGCCGAAGACGAGCGCGGCGGTGCTGCCGGCGGCCTTTTGCTGATAGGCGATGCCGGTCCATTCATGCGCGTAGCCCGCGGGGAGCGTCGCATCGGCGAGCTTCTCCATCGCGACGAGCGACTGGCCCGAGGAATAGCCCTTGGCGGTGTCGCCATCGACCTCGACCGCGGGGAAGAGGTTGTAGCGGACGACGCGGTACGGGCCGGTCTTGTCCTTGAACGTCGAGACCGAGCCGACCGGGACCATCTGGCCCGAGTTGGAGCGCGTCTTGAGGTTGGCGATGTCCGCGGTGGTGTTGCGGAACGGTGCGTCGGCTTGGGCTGTGACTCGGTAGGTGCGACCCAGCAGGTTGAAGTCGTTGACGAACGCCGAGCCGAGATAGACCTGCAACGCCTCGAACACGCGCTCCGGGGGAACGCCCAAGAGGTTGGCCTTGGCGCGGTCGACGTCCGCGAAGATGCGCGGGGTGGCGGTGTCGAAGAAGGTGTAGATCTGGGCGAGACCCTTGGTCTGGTTCGCCTGGCCGATCAGCGCGTAGCTCGTCTTGCCGAGGTCGGCGTAACCGTGGCCGCCCTGGTCCTGCACCATCAGGCGGTAGCCGCCGGCCGAGCCGATGCCCTGGATCAAGGGTGGCGGGACGATCAGCAGGCGTGCCTCGGTGATGTCGCCGGTCGCCTTCTGCGATTCCGCCATGATGCTCGCGAGGGTGACGCCGAGCTTCTTGCGTTCCTCGAAGCTCTTCAGCGGGATGTACGCGGCCGCCGAGTTGGGCGCGAGCGTCTGCGAGGGGCCATCGAAGCCCGCGAGCATGACCGCGCCCTTGACGCCGGCGAGCGGCAGGATGCGCTTGGCGACCTTCTGCATGACCGCGTCGGTGCGTGCGACCGACGAGCCCGGCGGAAGCTGGATGACGGTCAGGAAATAGCCCTGGTCCTGAGCGGGGACGAAGCCCGACGGCGTGATCGTGAACACGCCGACCGTGACCGCGATCAGTGCGGCATAGGCGATCATCATCCGGCGCGGCGCGGTGACCAAGCGCGCGGTGAGGCGGGCATAGCTGTCGCTCATCCGCTCGAACCCGCGGTTGAAGGCGTCGCCAGCGCGGCGCACGGTGCGGGTCAGGCGGTTGCCGGAGTCGGCGGGGGCGGTTGGCTTGAGCAGCATCGCGGCGAGTGCCGGCGACAGTGTCAGCGAGATCAGCAGCGAGATGATCGTCGCGGTCGAGATCGTCACCGCGAACTGACGGTAGAACGCGCCCGATAGGCCGGTGAGGAACACGGTCGGGATGAACACCGCGCACAGCACGAGCACGATCGCGACGAGCGCGCCCGACACTTCGTCCATCGACGTACGCGCCGCCTCCAAGGGGGAGAGCCCGTGTTCGAGGTTGCGCTCGACATTCTCGACCACGACGATCGCATCATCGACGACGATGCCAATCGCGAGGACGAGGCCGAACAGCGAGAGGTTGTTGAGGCTGTACCCGGCGGCGGCGAGCACCGCGAAGGTGCCGATCAGCGAGACCGGGATCGCCACGATCGGGATGATCGCCGCGCGCCACTTCTGCAGGAAGACGAGGATGACGAGCACGACGAGGACCATCGCCTCGAACAGCGTGTGCTTCACCGCGTCGATCGATTGCGCGATGAACTCGGTCGGGTTGTAGATGACCTTGTATTCGAGGCCCTTGGGGAAGCGCTTCGACATGCTCTCCATCTCGGCGGTGACGGCCTGTGCCGCGCCGAGTGCGTTCGAGCCGGGACGCTGGAAGACCGCGGCGATGACCGTGGGCTTGCCGCTGAGATAGGTATTCGCGCCGTAATCCTGCGCGCCGAGTTCGACGCGCGCGACGTCCGAAACGCGGACCTGGCGGCCTTGCGCATCGGTGCGGATGACGACGTCGGCGAACTGTTTGGGATCGGTCAGGCGGCCCTGCGTCTCGACGTTGAGCTGGAACGCGCTGTTGCCCTTGTCATAGGGCGGCTGGCCGAGCGTGCCCGCGGCGACCTGGACGTTCTGCGCGCGCAACGCCGCGACGATCTCGCCGGCGGTGAGGTCGAGCGCGGCGGCGCGGCCGGGATCGATCCAGACGCGCATCGAGTAATCGCGCGCGCCGAACAGCTGCACGTCGCCGACGCCGTCGATGCGGCTGAGGCGATCGCGGACCTGCGTCAGCGCGTAGTTGGAGATGTAGCCGCGATCGAGCGAGTTGTCGGGCGAGACGAGGTTCACCACCATCAGGAAGTCGGGCGACGTCTTGCGCGTCACCACGCCGAGACGCTGGACGTCTTCGGGCAGGCGCGGGACGGCGACCGCGACGCGGTTCTGGACGAGCACTTGGGCAGCGTCGAGGTTGGTGCCGATCTTGAAGGTGACGGTGATCGTGACCTTGCCGTCACCGGTCGATTGCGACGACTGGTACAGCATGTTGTCGACGCCGTTGATCTCCTGCTCGATCGGCGCGGCGACGGTTTCGGCAACCGTCTCGGCCGAGGCGCCGGGATAGGTCGCGCTGACGGTGACGGTGGGGGGGACGATGTCGGGATATTGCGACACCGGCAGCGTCATGTAGGCGATCGCACCGACGATCGTGATGATCACCGCGATCACGCCCGCGAAGATCGGCCGGGTGATGAAGAAGCGCGAGAAGCGCATGGGAATTTCCTCGGTAGAGGGGCGATCCGTCCGCGCACGCCCCGTCATCCTGACGAAAGTCAGGATCCAGAGCCAACAGCGTGACGTTTCGAACTCTGGATCCTGACTTTCGTCAGGATGACGATGTTATCTGGCGAGCGTGGCCTCACCGGAGATGGGCTGGACCGAGGCTGGCGCCGTCGTTCCCGAGGCGATCACGATCCGGCCGACCTTCGGCGCAACCGTGGCACCCGGCATCGCCATCTGCGTACCCTGGATGATAATCCGGTCGTTCGGCCCGATCCCCGAGCGCACGATCCGCAGGCCATCGACCACCGGCCCAAGCTCGACCGGCTTCTGGCTCACGACGTTCTTCGCATCGATCGTCAGCAAGACCTTCCGCGCCTGATCGGTCTGCACCGCATCGTCGGGCACCAGCAGAGCCTGCCGCGTCCCCGCACTCGCGAGGCGCATGTTGCCGAACATCCCCGGCGTCAGGAAATACCCCGGGTTAGCGAGCACCGCGCGACCACGGATCGTACCCGAGCGCTGGTCGAGTCCGTTGTCGGTGAAGTCGAGCTTGCCCTTCCAGCGATGCTCGGTCTCGTCCTGCAACTGGATCTCGACCGCGGCCGGCGTCGCACCCGGCTGACGTGCGCGCTGCGTCTTGAGGTACAGCGCCTCGGAGCCGTCGAACGTGAAGTAGATCGGGTCGAGCGCGTTGATCGTCGTCAGCACGGTGCCGCCGGTGCCTTCGCCGCCCGCGACCTGGTTGCCCGCATCGACGCGGCGATCGGAAATACGACCGCCGATCGGTGCGCGAACCTGGGTGAAGCCGACGTCGAGCGCGCGAGCGCGTTCGCGAGCCTGCGCTGCGGCGAGCGCGGCTTGGGCTGCTTCGAGCCGGCCGCGAAGGGCGTCAACTTCGCCGGCCGAGACCGCTTCGTCGGCGACCAGTCGCTGGGCGCGACCCAGATCGGTACGGGCGAGCGACAGAGCGCTGCCGGCGCTCGCGACGTTGGCGTGTGCCTCAGCCAAAGCTGCGGCGAACGGGCGGGAGTCGATCGTAAAGAGCAATTGCCCCTTGCTGACGATTTCGCCGTCGCGGAAATGAATGCCGGTGACTTCGCCTGCCACGCGCGGACGGATCTCGACCGTCCGGCTCGGTGCGAAGCGGCCGACATAATCGTCCCACTCGCTGACCTGCCGGACGAGCGGCGACGCGACCGTGACGGAGGCGGGCGGGGGTGCCGCCATCGCCGCGTCGGGATGATCGAACAGCTTCACGCCGACCGCACCGAGCAGCGCGATCGGCACGAGCACCATCGCGCCGCGCTGCCAGGTCGGCCGTCGGTGACGGTCCGCGGGCGGCGACGCGACGACGTCGGCGTCGTTCGCGGCCGTGATCGTGGTAAGTTGGTTCACGCTGCGATGCTCCGCTTCTGCTGGATGCCGACGCGCATGCCGGTCACGCTCTCGACGAGCGTTTCGATCTGTGCCTCGGCAAATCCGGCGGCGAGGAAACCCTGGATCTCGGCCATCGGCAGCGCAAAGCCGCGGCGCCAGGCGTACACGGCCATCCGCCGCAGCGCCTCGAGCCGGGGATCGGCGAGCCGCGACGCCGTGCTCAGCCCGAACAGGCTGCCCATTGCGCGCGACATGCGGCTCGGGCCGGACAGGCTACGCAACGTGTCGCGCTTGGCGAGCGCGATGACGCTCCATTCCAGCGCGGAGAAGCCAGTCGGGGCAGGGGCTGCCACGGCCTGCGTGCGGCTGGTGACGGGCGA
Source organism: Sphingomonas sp. PP-CE-3A-406 (assembly GCF_003688625.1). Classification (GTDB taxonomy): domain Bacteria; phylum Pseudomonadota; class Alphaproteobacteria; order Sphingomonadales; family Sphingomonadaceae; genus Sphingomonas. The sequence goes on along the minus strand of NZ_RCWY01000002.1, from coordinate 566,144 downwards.
AGCGAACATGTTGTCGAGGTCGAGATAGGCCATGGGATTGTCCCCCTTTTGATCTTGGGCAAGCGCTGGCCTTCGTCGGTGGACGGTCCACCGACGTCAGCTGGTCGCGAGGCGCGCGCGGTCGTTGCCGGCACATCACCGTGCCGCGCTTGCCCGCTTGGAATTGTCGAAAGTTCGGCCGAAGCCTAAGTTTTAACCGTGGTCATGGGTTGGTGTCCCCGGCTGCCCCATCCGAAGTAGGAGAGAGCTTCGATACCAGTCGGTATATAAACCTGACGTTCATCTAGTCAACAGACTTTTGTACCGGCCGGTATTTTTTCCCGCGGCGCGGTAGAAACCGTGTCTATTTGGTTGGCCACATGAGCATGCTGGTCTCGACGAGCTGCTGGAGTTCGGTGCAGCTAGCGCCCGAGCCGGCCTGAATCGACAGTCCCTGCATGATCGCGAACAGGTAGCGCATCAGTGCATGCGACTCGAGCCCATCGGGGAACTCGCCCGCGGCCTTGGCTTCGTCGAACCGCTTCATCAGCGCGGCTTCGGACGACGCGCGGCGCTTGGCGACTTCGGCCTTGATCGGCTCGGCTTCCGCACTGCACGCGACGCTGCTGATGACGCTCAGGCAACCCTTGGGATCGCAGGTGCTCATCTGCATCTGCAACGCACCGCGGAGCAGGTTTTCCGCTACGGCCCGCGCGGTCGGCGCGTCGAGCGCGGACGTCATATAGGCCAACTTCTCGCGCTCGTAGAGGTCGAGCGCCTTGTGGAACAGCGCCTCCTTGTTGCCGAACGCGGCATAGAGGCTGGGCTTGGTGATCCCCATCTCGGCGGTCAGTTCCGCCATCGACGCGCCTTCGTAGCCGTTGCGCCAGAATACGCGCAGCGCACCCGCCAACGCCTGGTCGAGATCGAACTCGCGGGGGCGGCCCTTGGGGGCGGTGAGCGTGCAAAGCCTATTCATACCGGTCGGTATATAGGGCGGACGCGTCAAAAGGTCCAGTTACCGCAAGATCATACTGGCGATCGGTGTTTCGTTTGTGCAACCATTGCGGCACGTGCCGGTTGAAAGAGCCGTGACCGGTGGAATCGAAAGGAACGAGATCATGGCCGACGAAGTCAAAAGCGCGATCGATCAGGGTGCGGACTATGCGAAAGCGACCGCCGACCGGATTCGCGAAGGCGCCGACACCGCGCGGGCCAGCTTTTCCGAGAAGGTCGCCGAGCCCGCCAAGCGTGCCGGCGAGGCGATGAAGCAATCGGGCGAGAAGATCGCCGAGGGCAGCGCGACGATCGGCAAGACGATGATCGATCAGGCCGAGCAGAACGCGCGCGAAGCGTTCACCGCGATGCGCGAGGCGGCGAGCGCCAAGGACCTTCAGCAGGTCCTGAAGATCCAGGGCGACTATCTGCGCGAGCAGAGCCAGCGCAGCATGAGCCAGGCCCGCGAGATCGGCGAACTGATCATGCGCTTCGGCAAGGATGCGGTCGCGCCGCTGCGGAACGGCGACACGTAACAGTCGCCGTATGTCGGTCCGGGACGTCTTGTTGGGCAGGGTGTCCTGGTTCGGTCTGGAGCTGAAAGGCTTCCGATCATCTCCCGCACTCCTGCAGACGTGAGCGATGCAACCTTCGACATTCCTTGGACGGGCGACGCGGACCAGCGTCATGTTGAGTGCGGATGTTTTTCAGGCCGGCCGAGCGGGTAGTACCGCTCACCGGGTGACCAACATCTCCGAGATGGGGATGTGCATCGTGCAACCCGTCAAAATGGCCGTAGGCGACGTGGTCGTGCTGGTGATCGGCAGGGTCGAGCATATGGCCGCCGATGTGATGTGGGTGAGGGCGGGCCTTGCCGGATTACGGTTCCACGAACCGATCGATCTCGCGCTTGCCAGGGCGCGACGGGTGGCAGGGCATGTCATTGCCCCACCCTCCGCCGGCTGGCTGGCGGCGTTGAACGACCCTTACGCCAAATGACTCGAGCGGAATAAGGCCTCTCACCGCACATGCCGTGTCGTCCGTGGCCGACGGCGATGCACGGGTGCAGGAATTCTAGCGACCCTGTAGTTTGGCCAGGATGCTCATCGACTGTTCCGACCCCGACTGGGGAACGATTTCCCCGACACGGTCGATGATCGCGTCCCAGTGCGCGGCGACCCCTTCGACCGACAGATCGTCACCGGTCAGCAGTTTGCCCTGCGTCAGCGTCACGTACGCCGCCTGAAACACACCCGCGCCGGCGCCGACTATCATGTTGGTGGGCGCATCCTCCGACACCAGGAACACCGCGGCGGGGGCGACCTTGTCGGGAGAGAAGGCCTTGAACGCTTCCTCGGGGAAAATGTCCTGCGTCATCCGCGTGCCCGCGGTCGGGGCGATCGTGTTGAGCTTGATGTTGTTCTTCGCGCCCTCGATCGCGAGCGTCTTGGTAAGGCCGGCAAGACCTAGCTTGGCGGCGCCGTAGTTGGCCTGCCCGAAATTGCCGAACAGACCGGTCGACGACGCGGTCATCAGGATGCGGCCGTAATTCTGGCTGCGCATCGTGTCCCACACCGCCTTGGTGGCGTTGGCCGAGCCGTTGAGGTGGACGTCGACGACGAACTTGAAGTCGGCTGGCTCCATCTTGGCGAAGCTCTTGTCGCGCAGCACGCCGGCGTTGTTGATGAGGATGTGGACGCCGCCCCATTTCTCGGAGGCACGCGCGACCATCTCGATCATCTGGTCGTAGTCGGTGACGCTGCCGCCGTTCGACATCGCCTCGCCGCCGGCCGCTTCGATTTCCTGGACGACCTTCAGTGCGGCGTCGGAATGGCCGGTACCGTCGCGCGAGGCGCCGAGATCGTTGACGACCACCTTGGCGCCGCGCCGCGCGAGTTCTAGCGCATATTCCCGGCCAAGGCCGCCGCCTGCACCGGTAACGATCGCGACTCGATTTTCAAAGCTGATAGACATGGAAAAGGCGCCCCTCTCTTATAGTTGGAGCGCCTTTCCTAGAACGTAAAGCCAGCTAGGCAAGCGGCAGGATCACCCGCCGCTTGCCGCCGGACTTACTTGCCGCCGCGGTTGCGGCAGCCGTCCTTGACCGTCTTCGAGCAGACCGGATAGTCGGCCGGTGCGGGCGTCGGAGGCGTCACGGTCGGCTGACCGAAGACGATTTTGCCTGCACCTGCTGGCGGTGCGGGGGGCGCCATCGGTGCGGCCGGCGGCGCGGCGGCATCGGCGGGTGCTGCCGCTGCCGGATCGGCAGGTGCCGGTGCCGCCTGGTCGGCGGGTGCGGCCTGCGCTGCGGGATCGGCGGGTGCCGTCTGCGCTGCGGGATCGGCCGGAGCCGTCTGGGCGATCACGGGCGTCGCGAGAAGAGCGGCGGCGGCGAGAAGAATGGACTTCATACGAATCTCCTAAATGGGTGCACCATTTTGGTAGCGCGACGGTTGAACGCACTAAGTCGCGCTTGGGTCCTTCGTTTCGCAACCGATTCCATTCGGCCCGCCGCTAGACCCATATCGGGACAGCGGTTCAGCCGCCCGTGTCGAGCGAATAGCCCGCCGAACGAACGGTGCGGATGATGTCCGGACGCTCGCCGACGTTGATCGCTTTCCGCAACCGCCGGATGTGCACGTCGACCGTGCGGCTCTCGATATCCGAATCATGGCCCCAGACCGCATCGAGCAGCCGTTCGCGCGAGAACACCCAGCCCGGATGCTCAAGGAAATGCTTAAGCAGACGAAACTCGGTCGGTCCGAGCGACACGACTTCGCCCGAGCGACGGACCTTGTGGCCGACCGTGTCCATCTCGATGTCGGCATAGCTGAGCGCTTCGCCGGCGAGGGCAGGGCGGACGCGGCGCAGCACCGCCCCGACGCGCGCGACCAGTTCGCGCGGCGAGAAGGGCTTGGTCACGTAATCGTCGGCGCCGGTCTCCAGCCCCCGCACGCGATCCTCTTCCTCACCACGCGCGGTGAGCATGATGATCGGCACGTTCTGCGTCTCGGGCGCGCGACGCAGGCGACGACACACCTCGATCCCCGACAGCCCCTCGACCATCCAGTCGAGCAGGACGATGTCGGGCACCTTCTCCTTGGCGAGCAACAAGGCTTCCTCGCCATCGGGGGTATGCGCGATCTCGAAATCCTCGCGCTTGAAATGCCAGACCAGCAATTCGGCGAGGGCGGCGTCGTCCTCGACCAACAGCATCTTTGCGCGCGCCATTATGCCTGCTCCTTCTTTATGCCGCGTTCGCGATCGACCATCTGCGTGCCGGTCGCGGCGAAATAGACCATCTCGGCGACGTTGGTCGCGTGATCGCCGATCCGCTCAAGGTTCTTGGCGACGAACAGCAGATGCGCGACCTGGCCGATCGTCCTGGGGTTCTCGACCATGTAGGTGACGAGCGTGCGAAATATGCTGTCGTAGAAATCGTCTAGCGCATTGTCGCATTCGACGACGCGGACGGCTTCCTCGGGGTCGCGCGCGGCAAACGCGTCGAGCACGTCGTGAACCATCTCGCTCGCCATCCGACCCATCGCGGGCAGGATCGAGATCGGCTCGATCCGGTGCTCGCTCTCGATCATCGGCACGCGCTTGGCGATATTCTTGGCGTAATCGCCGATCCGCTCGACGACGCCCGCGATCTTCAGCGCGGCGACCACCTCGCGAAGATCGACCGCCATCGGTGCGCGCAGGGCGATGATCCGCACCGCGAGCCGCTCGACCTCCGCCTCGATGACGTCGATCTGCTTGTCGGCGACGCGGACCTGTTCGGCGAGCGCGAGGTCGTTGCGTTGCAGCGCCTGCATCGCCTTGTCGATCGCGTCCTCGGCGAGCCCGCCCATCTGCGAGATCAACCCGCGGAGCTCGCCGATGTCGTTGTCGAAGGCCTTGACCGTATGCGTGTTCATGGTCGTTTCCCCACTCAGCCGTAGCGGCCGGTGATGTAATCCTTGGTCCGCTCTTCGCGGGGATTGGTGAAGATGTCCGAGGTGTTGCCGTATTCGACCAGCGTGCCGAGGTGGAAGAACGCGGTCTTCTGGCTGACGCGCGCGGCCTGCTGCATGTTGTGCGTGACGATCACCATGGCGTAGCGTCCGCGCAGTTCGTGGATCAGCTCCTCGATCTTGGCGGTCGCGATCGGATCGAGTGCCGAGCACGGCTCGTCCATCAGGATGACCTCGGGATCGACCGCGATCGCACGTGCGATGCACAGTCGCTGCTGCTGGCCGCCCGACAGCGCGGTGCCGCTGTCCGAGAGGCGATCCTTGACCTCGTCCCACAGGCCGGCGCGTCGCAGCGACTTCTCGACGATCCGGTCGAGATCGGCCTTGGCGCCCGCCAGCCCATGGATGCGCGGGCCATACGCGACGTTCTCGTAGATCGATTTCGGGAACGGGTTGGGCTTCTGGAACACCATGCCGACGCGGGCACGGAGCTGCACCACGTCCATGTCGGGCGAATAGATATCCTGGCCATCGAGCTTGATCTCGCCGGTGACGCGCGCGCTCGCGACGGTGTCGTTCATGCGGTTGAGCGTGCGCAGGAAGGTCGACTTGCCGCAGCCCGACGGGCCGATGAACGCGACCACCTCGTCCTGGTCGACGTCGATCGAGACGTCGTTGATCGCGATCTTGCTGCCATAGGCGACGGAGACGTTGCGCGCCGTCATCTTGAGGACGGGAGGCTTGAAAGGTTTTGGCATCACCAGCGGGTCTCGAATCGGTTGCGGAGGTAGATCGCGACGCCGTTCATCGCGAGCAGGAACACGAGCAGGACGATGATCGCGGCGGAGGTCTTCTCGACGAAGCCGCGGCTGACCTGATCGGACCAGAGGAAGATCTGGACGGGCAGCACGGTCGCGGGATCGCTTAGCCCGGACGGCGGGGCTGCAATGAACGCGCGCATGCCGATCATCAGCAGCGGCGCGGTCTCGCCCAGCGCACGTGCCATGCCGATGATCGTGCCGGTGAGGATACCGGGCAAAGCGAGCGGCAGGACGTGGTGGAAGACGACCTGCACCGGCGATGCGCCGATACCGAGCGCGGCGTCGCGGATCGATGGGGGGACGGCCTTGATCGCGTTGCGCCCGGCGATGACGATCACGGGCATCGTCATCAGCGCGAGCGTGAGGCCGCCGACGATCGGTGCCGAACGCGGCATCCCGAACGTGCCGAGGAACACGGCCAACCCGAGCAGGCCGAAGATGATCGACGGCACCGCGGCGAGGTTGTTGATCGACACCTCGATCAGGTCGGTCCAACGGTTCTTCGGCGCATATTCCTCGAGGTACAGTGCGGACAGCACGCCGATCGGGAACGCCAGCAGCAACGTGACGATCATCGTCAACAGCGACCCCTTGAACGCCCCCCAGATCCCGACACGGGTGGCATCGGTCGAGTCCGCCGAGGTGAGGAAGCCCGCGTTGAACCCGCGGGTCAGCGCCCCGCTCGCCTTCAGCCGCGCGACGACCGCTTCGGCGTCGCGCGTGCCGTTGCCCTTGGCGGCGACGTCGATCGGGCTGGAGACGGGGACTTCGAACACGCTCTTGCGCTGGAGCAGCGACGGGTCGGCCTTGATCGCATCGCGCACCACCGCCCAGGCGCCGTCGGAGAGAAGGTCGGTGCCGTCCTTGCCGAACGCCTTGGTCGCGGCAAGGTCGACGGTGCCTTCCAGCCCTGCACCGGCTAGCGCGAGATCGGCACCGCGGCCGACGAGGCGCGCGGGCTCGATCGGCAGCTTGGCGGCGGCGAGATCGACCGGGAGCGACACGCGCGTCTCGACGAACCCGCTCGCGCCCTGCATCACCATCGTGATCAGCAGGTAGGCGAGGAACGCGGCGGACAGCCACACCGCGGCGAGCCCGGCAAAGCGAAAACGACGCTCGGATGCATAGCGGCGGCGAATGCGCGATTGCATCGCCTGCGTCGTCCAGTCGGTCGGCACGCGGCGCACCGGCTCCGCATTGGTCACCGGAATCTGGGGCACGAGCGTGTCACTCATAGGCTTCGCGGTACCGTTTGACGACGCGCAGCGCGACGATGTTGAGAAGGAGCGTGACCACGAACAGCGTCAGGCCCAGCGCGAACGCGGCGAGCGTCTTGGGGCTGTCGAACTCGGCCTCGCCGGTCAGCAGATCGACGATCTGCTTGGTGACTGTGGTCGTGCTGGCGAACGGGTTGAGCGTCAGCGTCGCGACGCCGGACGCGGCCATGACGACGATCATCGTCTCGCCGATCGCGCGCGACACGGCGAGCAGCACGCCGCCGACCACACCGGGTAGCGCGGCCGGGAGCAGCACGCGGCGGATCGTCTCGGACGAGGTCGCGCCCATCGCGAGGCTGCCGTCACGCATCGACGAGGGGACCGCGGCGATCGAATCGTCCGCCATCGACGACACGAACGGGATGATCATGATGCCCATCACGAGGCCCGCAGCGAGCGCGCTCTCCGACGACGCCCGGCTGATCCCGACCGATACGGCGAGGTCACGCACCGCGGGCGCGACGGTCAGCGCGGCGAAATAGCCGTAGACGACGGTCGGCACGCCCGCGAGCACCTCGAGGATCGGCTTCATCCATTTGCGCGTGTTGGGCGCGGCATATTGCGTGAGGTAGATCGCGCTCATCAGACCGAACGGAATCGCGACGATCATCGCGATCACCGCGCCGATGAAGAACGTCCCCCAGAACAACGGCACCGCACCGAGCGACGCGCCCGGATCGCGGCCGTCGATGACCTGCGGGCTCCAGTGCGTGCCGAACAGGAAATCGGTGATCGGCACGACCGAGAAGAACCGCGCGGACTCGTACAGCAGCGACGCGACGATGCCGACCGTGGTCAGGATCGCGATCAGCGACGCGCCGAGCAGCATCAGCATCACCACCCGCTCGATCTGCGTCCGCGCGCCGAACCCGGGCTTCACGCGGGTGAAGGCGAACGCGCCGCCGGCGAAGGCGAGCAGCAGCGCGGCGGCTGTGGCGATCCAGTCGTAGCGCGATTGCGCCGCGGCGTAGGACGGGGCGAGCGTGCGGGCGAGCCCGTGGAACGCGCCGAAGCTACGGCCCTCCGCGAGGCTGCGCGCTTCGGACAGGATCGAGGCGCGGTCGAAGCCCGGCGGGGGGAGCTGGATCGCGGCTGGCGTGGCGAGCACAGCATCGGTGACGAGCGCGGGCGCAGTCATCGACCAGACGACAAGAAAGACGAGTGGCGGGATCGCGGTCCACAACGCGACGTACCAGCCGTGATGCGACGGCAGCGAACTGAACCGCACGGTGCTGCCGGCACGGAAGCGCGTGGCGCGGACGCGCGCGGTTAGCCAGCCGATGAGGCCGATGCCTAGGACCAGGAAGAGGAGGGCGATGGGGGACATCAGGCGTGTCCTCCGAATGCTGCTACTCTGGCATTCACCCGATGTAGCACCGGGGGGGACTCCCCCCCGGCGAAGGCCGGGGTCCAATTGGAAAGGTCGGGGTAACGGGGCACTGTACTCACCAGTGCAACGGTCCCCAATTGGGCCCCGGCCTTCGCCGGGGTGGTTGCCCTGTTGAGTGATATTGCCGCCGCCAAATCCCCGTTCCCCCGCGGACGCGGGGGGCCAGCTAAGTTCCGGTGGCGCGCTTGGCTCCTGGGCCCCCGCGTTCGCGAGGGAACTAGGAGGGGCGTGCGATTATGTGGGCCAAACATCACGACAACACCGCCGGATCCAGCACGGTCTCGTTCGCAATAATCGCCGCCGACCGCGCCTGGATCGCTGCCGGCGATGCAATCAACCCCCGCTTCACCAACGGCCCCGTCGCCCCCCAGTTCGCCGCATACAGCTTCAACAAGTTCCGCAGTCCCGGGATCGCGGTCAGATGCGCCTTCTTCACGTAGATATACAGTGGCCGAGACCCTGGATAACGATTGTCCGCGATCGTCGCATAGGTCGGCGCCACACCCGAGATCGAAACCCCGTTCACGTCGTCCTTGTTCTCTTCGAGATAGCTGTACCCGAACACGCCGATCGCATTCGGATTCGACTGCAGTTTCTGGACGATCAGATTGTCGTTCTCGCCCGCATCGACATACACCCCGTCCTCGCGCACCCGCGTACACAGCGCCTTGTGCGCCTCGGCATCCGACTTCGCGAGCGCCTTGGCCGAAGGATCGCTCGCCTCGCACCCCTTGGTCAGGATCAGCTCCGCCAGCGCATCGCGCGTGCCACTCGTCGCCGGCGGGCCATAAACCTGGATCGGCACAGCCGGCAGCGCAGGATTGACGTCGCGCCACACCCGAGCGGTATTCACCTTGCCCCCCGGATTGGCGGCAAGCGCCTTGTAGAGATCGGTCGGCGTCAGCTGCATCTTCGGGCCGTTCTTCGCCTCGGCAAAGGCGATGCCGTCGATCCCGACTTGGATCTCGATCACGTCGCGGACGCCGTTCTTCGCGCAGGTCGCGTATTCGCTCGCCTTCATCCGCCGCGACGCGTCCTCGATATCGGGATGCGCTGCGCCGACGCCTGCGCAGAACAGCTTCATCCCCGCCCCGGTCCCGGTCGATTCGATCACCGGCGCCTTCGCATCGGGATCGTTCGCGACGAGCTGCTCGGCGATCATCGTCGTGAACGGATAGACGGTCGACGATCCGACCGCGGTGATCTGGTCGCGCGAACCCGCCCCGCCGCCGTTCGCCTGATCGACGCACGCGGCCAGAGCACCCAACACCCCAAGTAGAACGAACCGCTGCACCAGAATTCCCGTCATGCACCGGCCTTAGCGGTACTTAAGACGATCCTGTGTGACAGTTGGGTTACCCTTTTATGACAGCGCCTTTGGCAGCCCCGCCGCTCGGGGGCAGGATGACCGAAACGACCGTCCCGACACCGACCTGACTGGCGATATCGAGCCGTCCGCGGTGCCGCTCGACGATGTGCTTGACGATCGCCAGACCTAGACCCGTACCGCCCAGGGACCGGCTGCGCCCCGCGTCCGCGCGATAGAAGCGCTCGGTCAGCCGCGGGATGTGCACCGCGGCGATCCCGTCGCCCTCGTCGCGGATCGACAGGCGGATCATGTTCAGATCGTCGCGTTTCAGATCGATCGAGACCGGCGTTCCCGCGCGACCGTATTTCATCGCATTTCCGATCAGGTTGTGGAGCATCTGCGACAGCTGGGCCTTGTCGCCGGATACCGGTGCGAGGCGGGGATCGATCGTCGCGACCAGATCCAGCCCGCGATCGCCCGCGGCATCGACGACCTCGGCGCAGACGTCGGTGACCAATTGCGCGAGGTTGACCGCCTGGTCGGGCAGGCGGAACTTCTCCGCCTCGATCCGGCTCAACGAAATCAAATCCTCGACCAGCCGCTGCATCCGCCGTGCCTCGTCGTCCATCACCTTGAGGAAGCGCGCGCGGACCTCGGCATCCTCGCCCGCCTCGTCGCGCAACGTCTCGATGAAGCCGAGGATCGACGCGAGCGGCGTGCGGAGTTCGTGGCTGGCATTGGCGACGAAATCGATTCGCATCCGTTCCGCGGCGTAGTTGCCGGTCTGGTCGACGAGGTGGACGATCCGCTGGCCGTCCGACGCCTCGCCGAGCCGCATCTCCCAGCGCTGGTCACGCGTCCCGAGCCCAACGAGTTCGATCGGCCGCTCGCCGTCGATCGGCCCCGGCGTCCCGAGGCGCTCGGCGGCGGCGGGGTGGCGGATCGCGACGCGCGCATCCTCGCCGAGAATGTGCGCGCCGAGCAGCGTCCGCGCCGCGCTGTTGGCCAGCGTGACCCGCCCGTCTTGGACCAGCATCACCGGCGCGACGATCGCGTCGAGCACTTCGTCCATCACCGAGGGCACGGCGGACAGGGTATCGTCCGGGGCGGGCGCTTCGTCCCCCGTCCCGGCGGCCACCAGCGCGGCGGCGACGCCACCGACCACCGCGACGATCGCGCCCTGGATGTCGCGCGTGATAACGAACACCGCGACCGAGGCGACGATGACGACGACGATCGCCCAGAAGGTACGCAGGCCAAATCCGGAAAGCATGGTGATCTCCAAGGCGCGCGGACGGGGCGCGCACCCGTCCTAGTTCGGTACGATCGGTGCGGCTATATTGTCAGCGCTTCAGGATTGTGAAAGGGCTTGGGAATAACAGGGGCATCATGAGCGACGATACGCGACCAGAGCAGGATCCGGCCATGATCCCGGAGCACCGCGAGGACGGCGTGCCGACGCGTCGCCGAGTCCTGGCGCTCGGCGCGGTGACCGCGGGTGCGGTCGTGTCGATCCGGCCCGCGCTCGCGCAGACCGCCGGTTCAGTGCTTAACTGCGAAATCCCGGTGCCCGATCCGGGCCGCGCCGGCAGCTATATCGATGCGAACGGCAGTGTCGTTCCGGCGCGGACGAAGGGCGCATTCCCCTCGTCACCGCGGCCGTTCAAGGGCGAAGAGGTCAAGCGATCGATGGCGACCGGCAGGAGCCTGCCCGGGACCGATTCCGAGCGTAGCCGTGCGTATGTGAATTATATCCGCCGGTTGCAGCGCGGCCAGGGCGGCTTCACCTGCTTTGCGTCGTTGCAGATGCCGCGCGCCTGAGACCGTGAACGACGCGGTCTATCGAGCGCCGCCGACCGACGGAGTGCTAATCGCGCCGCTCGACGAATTCACCGCTGTCTATCACCGCGCGTCGGGGATCACGCATCTGCTGACCGAACCCGCACCCCAGATCATTGCGGTACTGGGCGAGAGCGGACTGACTCTGGGCGCGTTGCTCGATCGGCTCGCGGAGGACTACGAGCTCTCCGACGGGACGCGCGAGGCGTTGGCGGCGCGACTTGAGGAATTGGTCGAAGCCGGACTGGTCGAGGCGGCGTGAGGCACGCATTTGCCGTGCGCATCGGCCCGATCGGCTTCCGCATCGGCTCCGACTGGCGGTCTCCGATCGCGCAACTCGAGACGCTGTATCGCGACTACCCAAAACCGAACGACGGCGTGCCGGACTTTACCGTGCGCCTTTTCGCGCGCCGACCCTGGCGGCGGCTCATCCGCCCCTCGGTCGAGATCGGCGGCGACTACATGCTGCCTGAAGCGGCGCCGTTGCCGTTGCGGCAGGGTCTGCTCGCGGCCGAGATGGCGATGAACCTGCAGATGGCGCTCGGCGCGCGGCGATATCTGCTGCTCCACGCATCGGCGGTCGAGCGCGACGGGCGCGCGCTGTTGATGACGGGGATTTCGGGGGCGGGGAAGTCGACGCTGGCGACGCTGCTCGCGGCAAAGGGCTGGCGGTTCATGGGGGACGAGTTCGCGCTGCTCGATCCGGCGACCGGGCTGGTCCACGCGTTTCCGCGTCTCATAAGCCTGAAGAACGAAGCGATCGCCGCGGCCGAGGCGGCATGGCCCGACGCACGGATGGGGCCGCTGATGCCGGCAACGCCGAAGGGCGACATCCGCCATATGGTTCCGGATGCAGGCGCGATCGCGGCGATGGACGTTCCAGCGCGCCCGGCGTTGCTGGTATTCCCTCGCTACGGATTCGAGGCGGAGACGCGACCGGTGCCGCCGGCCGAGGCGTTCGTGCGGATAACGCAGGCGTCGACCAATTACGTGGCGCTAGGCGAGGCCGGGTTCCGCGCGCTGACCGGTCTGATCGCGGGGGTCCCCTCGGTCGCGATCGACTATCCGGACGGGTCAAGCGCGATCGAGCAGGTCGAGGCGCTGTGGGCCGCACTGTGACCGATGCCCGCATGCTCGCGCGCGCGCTCGCCGATCCGGCCAGCGTCGTTGAGCTCGATGCGGATGGCTGGACCGCGTTGCTGGCGATGGCGCGCGCGGAGCAGTTGATCGGGACGCTAGCGATCCGCCTCGACGGGTTGCCGATGCCGGGCGCGGTGAAGACGATCCTGGCGGACGCGCGCGCCTCCGCCGAGCAGGGCCGCCGCGTCGCGCTCTGGGAAGCGGAGATGGCGCGGCGGGCGCTCGCCGCGGTCGATTGCCCGGTCGTGCTGTTGAAGGGAACCGCGTTCGTTGCGGCGGGACTGTCGGCGGGGCAGGGGCGGTCGATCGGCGATCTCGACATTCTGGTGCCGCGCGAGTCGCTCGATACGGTCGAGGCGGCGTTGCTCGCGGCGGGCTGGGAATGGGTGAAGCCCGATCCGTATGACGACGTCTATTATCGGCGCTGGATGCACGAACTCCCGCCGCTGATCCACCGCGAGCGCGACCGGATGATCGACGTGCACCACACGATCCTGCCGCTCACCGCGCGGGTCACGCCAGATGCGTCGGCGCTGATCGCGGGCAGCGTGGCGCTGGAGAACGGGCTGCGCACGCTGTCGCCGAACGGGATGATCGTCCACGCCGCGGCGCATCTGTTCGCGGACGGCGATTTGGCCGGCGGCTTGCGCAACCTGTGGGACATCCGGTGCCTGGTCGACGAGTTCGGGACCGATGGACTCGATGCGGATGCGCGACGGCACAGCCTGCACGAACAGGTGGCGCGGTCGCTACGGCTGGTCGGTGCGCTGTTCGGCGCCGGCAACTCGCGCGGTGTCGATCGCCTCTACGTCCGTCGGCTTACCGCTCGCGACGGCTGGGGCAGACCGACGCGCCCACTAACCCGCCTCGCCTTCTACGTCCGCTCGCACTGGCTGCGGATGCCGCCGGCAATGCTCGCACGGCATCTCTGGACCAAGTTCCGCAAGGCTTAGCGCACCGGACTTACGGCAATCGCGCACCACGCTGCCGCCGTACCGACCAGACGATCAGCAGCACGACCGTGATCGCCAGCGTATCCGCGATCCAGTCGTGGATGTCGCAATCGCGGTGCAGCGACGGAATCGACTGCAGCACCTCGATCAGTGCGCCCAGAAACGAGAACCGCTCGCCGATCCGCGACAGCTTGGCGGTCGGATACGCGAACGCCGCCAGCAGCGACATCGTCGCGAACGCGAGCATATGCTCGAACTTGTCGCCGAACTGGTCGATCGGCATGTGCGGCGGCTTGGGCAGCAGCGCCATCGTCACCGCGAACACGATCGCCAAGACCAGCGCGATGCGGAGAAACAACGGCCGGTTCATGCGCCGAGCCTTTCGAGCGTCGGCAGCAATTCGGCATAGCCGTCGATCACCGCGTCGGCGCCGAGTTCCGCGACCGGCTGCATCAGGAAGCCGAAGCTGCACGCGATCGTCGGCAGCCCCGCCGCCTGTCCCGCCTGGATATCGAAGATCGAATCGCCGACGAATGCGGCGCGTCCTCCGCCGCTCCCGCTTTCCTGACAAAGTCGGACCATTTCAAGGATGGGCATCGGCGATGGCTTCGATTCGGCCAGTGTATCGCCGCCGAGGATGCACGCGAACCGATCGGTCAGGCCGAGCTGGTCGAGCACGGTCCGCGCGAACCGTTCGATCTTGTTGGTGACGATCCCCAGCGTCACGCCGTTCGCCGCCAGCGCATCGAGCGCGTCGATGACCCCCGGGTACGGCTTGGTCAGCACGCAGATGTTCGCCTCGTAATAGGCGAGCAGCTTGGCATGCAGCGTGTCGAGCATCGCCTCGTCATAGCCGCCGGTCGCGGTCAGGCCCTGCTTGAGCATATGCCGCGCGCCGCCACCGATCATCGGCTTGACCTGCTCGACGCTCAATTCCGGGCGACCGGCCGTAATCAGCGCGTGGTTGACCGCGGCGGCCAGATCGCCGCTGGTATCGAGAAGCGTACCGTCGAGGTCGAACCCGACGATATCGAAAGAAAAATACGTCATTGCAGCTACGCCTGCCAGCGGCGCTATGGAATTGGCAAGGCTTTCGTGGCAGCGATCCTTCCATGATGACGCATTCCAACGACCAACCGTTTTCGGCGCCTTCCCCCGCACATCCGATTGCGGTCGTTATTCTTGCTGCTGGCAAGGGCACGCGGATGAAATCGGACCTGCACAAGGTCCTCCACCCGATCGCCGGGCGGCCGATGCTGTTGCATCTGGTCGCAAGCGCGGCCGCGCTGCATCCGGCAAAGACCGTCGTGGTGACCGGCGCAGGGCGCGAGCAGGTCGAGGCGGCGGTCGCACCGCTCGGCATCGCCACCGCGCTCCAGGCGGAGCAGCTCGGCACCGGCCATGCGGTTGCGCAGGCTCGCGACGCACTGGCGGGGTTCGAGGGCGACGTCCTGATCCTCTACGGCGACGTTCCACTCGTCACCGCAGCGACGATGCAGCGGATGATCGACCGGTTGCACGGCGACGACACGCCCGCCGTCGTCGTGCTCGGCTTCCGTCCTGCGAATCCCGGCGCCTATGGTCGCGTCATCGCCGACGCTGCGGGCCGGATGGACCGGATCGTCGAGTATAAGGACGCGTCGGAGGCGGAACGCGCGGTGACGCTTTGCAATTCCGGGCTGATGGCGGTGCGCTCGGCCGACCTGTTCGCGCTGCTCGACCGGCTCGGCAACGACAATGCCGCAGGCGAATATTACCTCACCGATATCGTCGAGCTTGCCGCCGCCGCCGGCCGCTCGTCCGCGGTCATCGAAACCGGCGCGGACGAGGTCGCGGGCGTCAACAGCCGCGGTGAACTCGCCGGTGTCGAAGGCGCCTGGCAGGCGACGCGGCGCGCGCAGGCGATGGCCGACGGCGCGACATTGATCGCGCCCGACACCGTCTGGTTCTCACACGACACGCAACTCGGCCGCGACGTCGTGATCGAACCCAACGTCGTCTTCGGCCCCGGCGCGCGCATCGAAGACGGCGCGACGATCCATGCGTTCAGCCATATCGAGGGCGCAACCGTCGGCAAGGGCGCCAACGTCGGCCCGTTCGCGCGCCTCCGCCCCGGCGCGGACCTGCGTGCGGACGCCAAGGTCGGCAATTTCGTCGAGATCAAGAAGGCGATCATCGGCGAGGGCGCGAAGGTCAGCCACCTGACCTATATCGGCGACGCGGACATCGGCGCAGGCGCGAACATCGGCGCCGGCACGATCACCTGCAACTATGACGGCTATTTCAAATACCGCACGGTCGTCGGCGAGGGCGCGTTCATCGGCTCGAATTCCGCGCTGGTCGCGCCGGTCACGATCGGCGCAGGCGCGATCGTCGCCGCGGGATCGGTCGTGACGCAAGACGTCGAGAACGACGCGCTGGCGCTGGTCCGCCCACCGCAGATTTCGAAGCAAGGCTGGGCAGCGCGCTTTCGCGAGAAGATGATCGCACGCAAGGCTGCTCGATGAAGTTCGCAAGCGAAATCCTGTTTCCCCGGAGTATGATCTGATGTGCGGCATCGTTGGAATTTTGAGCGGCGAAGACGTCGCGGGCCGGTTGCTCGACGGGCTGAAGCGGCTCGAATATCGCGGCTATGATTCGGCGGGTATCGCCACCGACAATGACGGCGCGATCGAGCGGCGTCGGGCGTCGGGCAAGCTCGTCAATCTGGCGAACGAACTCGCCGCGCATCCGCTGCCCGGCAAGACTGGGATCGCGCATACCCGCTGGGCGACGCATGGCGGCCCGACCACCAACAACGCGCATCCGCACGCGACCGGCGAAGTCGCGGTGGTCCACAACGGCATCATCGAGAACTTCAAGCCGCTCCGCGACGAACTGATCGCGCGCGGCCGCACGTTCACCAGCGAGACGGACACCGAAGTCGTCGCGCATCTGATCAGCGAGAAGGTCGAGGCGGGGATGGACCCCGTGTCGGCCGTCCGCGAGATCCTGCCGCGCCTGCACGGAGCGTTCGCGCTCGCCATCCTGTTCCGCCAGCATCCCGACCTGCTGATCGGCGCCCGCCTCGGCTCGCCACTGGTCGTCGGGCACGGCGAGGGCGAGATGTACCTCGGCTCGGACGCGCTCGCGCTCGCCCCGCTGACGCAGCGGATCGCGTATCTCGACGAGGGGGATTGGGTCGTGCTGACGCGCGATGGCGCGCAGGTCTACGACCGCGAGAACACGCCGGTCGAGCGCGCGATCACGCTGTCCGGGATCACCGGCGAGGTGATCTCGAAGGGCAACCACAAGCATTACATGCTCAAGGAGATCTACGAGCAGCCGATCGTCGTCGCGCAGACGCTCCGATCGTACCTCAAGCGGATGGAAGGCGAGGTCTCGCTGCCGATCCCCGAGTTCGACCTGTCCACGATCAAGCGCGTGACGATCGTCGCGTGCGGCACGAGCTTCTACGCCGGCATGGTCGCCAAATACTGGTTCGAACAGTTCGCGCGCGTGCCGGTCGACCTCGATGTCGCGTCGGAGTTCCGCTACCGCGCGCCGGTGATGGAAGACGGCGGCCTCGCGCTCTTCATCTCGCAGTCGGGCGAGACCGCCGACACGCTCGCAGCACTGCGCCACGCCAAGGCCGAGGGCCAGAAGATCGCGGTTGTCGTCAACGTCCCGACCAGCTCGATGGCGCGCGAGGCGGACCTGTTGCTGCCGACGCATGCGGGCCCCGAGATCGGCGTGGCCTCGACCAAGGCGTTCACCTGCCAGCTCGCCGTGCTCGCCGCACTCGCCGCGAACCTGGCGCGCGCGAAGGGCTTGCTGACGAGGGACCAGGAACGCGAGATCGTCCGCCACCTCGCCGAGGCGCCCGCCGCGCTCAACGGCGCGCTCGCGTATGACGAGGCGATCGAGGCGATGGCGCATAACATCGCCGGCGCGCGCGACGTGCTGTATCTCGGCCGCGGGACGGATTACCCGCTGGCGCTCGAAGGCGCGCTGAAGCTGAAGGAAATCAGCTACATCCACGCCGAGGGCTATGCTGCCGGCGAGATGAAGCACGGCCCGATCGCGCTGATCGACGAACATGTACCCGTCATCGTCATCGCCCCGTCGGGGCCGTTGTTCGACAAGACCGTCAGCAACATGCAGGAAGTCATGGCACGCGGCGGCAAGGTCGTGCTGATCTCGGATTACGACGGCATCCAGGCCGCCGGCGAAGGCTGCATGGCGACCATCACCATGCCCAAGGTCCACCCACTGATCGCGCCGCTGGTGTATGCGGTGCCCGTGCAGTTGCTGGCGTATCACGTCGCGGTGCTGAAGGGCACGGATGTCGACCAGCCGCGGAATCTGGCGAAGAGCGTGACGGTCGAATAACGCGCCGTATCTCCACCCATTACACCACCCCGGCGAAGGCCGGGGCCCAATTGGGGGACGGAGGTAACTGAGGCGCGCTCCTCCGTTACAGCGACCTTTCCAATTGCGCCCCGGCCTTCGCCGGGGTGGTGCGTATGGTAGGCGGTGAACGCCGATTTCTTTCCGCCGCGCGCATCCCTCGATTGACTAAGATTGTGCGCCGCGTCACAGCTCGCGGCGTCGATGTCGGGCAACCGGCATGGCACCGCGCGGGAGAGCGTTTCCGGTCCTTTGAGGGCCAAAGGAACCGCCGAAGGAGCAACCACCCCGGAATCTCTCAGGCACCAGAGACCGCGCGGGGCTGATCGACACTCTGGAAAGCGTCCTGACGTAAGTCGAGGGCCACCGAAGGGGTAAGCGCTGGACATATCCGGCGCGAAAGCTCTCAGGTCCCGTGACAGAGGGGGTTTGGATCGCTGCACCACAGGGTGCCGCGCGCCCCTTCGACGGAGACGACCATGAGCGATTACGCCAGCATCATCGACCAGGCCGACGATTACGTCGAGCCCGAGATCCTGCCATTGCCGCTCGACGCGTGGCACCGCGCCCACGGCGCGCGGATGGTCGAGTTCGCCGGCTACGAGATGCCGATCCAGTATGAAGGCATCATGGCCGAGCACGCCTGGACGCGCGACTCGGCCGGCCTGTTCGACGTCAGCCACATGGGCCAGCTCGTCTTCTCCGGCGAAGGCGTCGCGCACGCGCTCGAAACCGTCCTCCCGGGCGATATCGCGGGCCTGGGCGAAGGCAAGATGCGCTATTCTCTGCTGCTCGCGCAGGACGGCGGCATCCTCGACGACCTGATGGCCACGCGCCTCCCCGACGACCAGCCGTCGCCGTTCTCCGCAGCCGACGTCGAGCCCGAGGCGTACGACCCGCTCCACCCGTCGCCGACCGCCAGCGGCAGCTTCTACGTCGTCGTCAACGGCGCGACCAAGTATGACGACATCAGTTACCTGATCGAGCATCTGCCCGACGACGTTACGATCAACATCCTCGAAGACCAGGCGCTGCTCGCGGTGCAGGGCCCCAAGGCGGTCGAAGCAGTCGCGCGGATCGTCCCCGGTATCGACGGTCTCGTGTTCATGACCGCCGGCGCGTTCCACTGGAACGACGTCCCGCTCTGGATCAGCCGCTCGGGCTACACCGGCGAAGACGGCGTCGAGATTTCGCTCCCCGCCGAGCACGCCGTCGCGTTCGCCGATGCGCTGCTCGCGCTCCCCGAGATCAAGCCGATTGGCCTCGGTGCACGCGACTCGCTGCGTCTCGAAGCCGGCCTGCCGCTCTACGGTCACGACCTCGATCCCGAGATTACGCCGGTCATGGCCGACCTCGGTTTCGCGCTGTCGAAGCGCCGCCGCGAAGCCGCCGACTTTCCCGGTGCCGAGCGTATCCTCACCCAGCGCGAGCATGGCCCCGCGACCAAGCGCGTCGGCCTGATCGTCGAGGGCCGCCAGCCCGCCCGCGAAGGTGCCGAAGTGATCGACGACACCGGCGCGACCATCGGCCGCCTGACCAGCGGCGGTTTCGCACCCACCCTCGGGAAGCCGATCGCGATGGCCTATGTGCCGCTCGCGCTCGCCGCCCCCGGCACCCGCATCGAGATCGCGCAACGCGGCAAGGTCCACACCGCCACCGTCACCGCGATGCCCTTCATTCCCCACCGCTACGTCCGCGCAGGAGCCAAGTGATATGAGCCGTTACTTCACGCAGGATCATGAATGGGTCGATGTCGACGGCGACATCGGCACCGTCGGTATCTCCGAATACGCGCAGAGCCAGCTCGGCGATGTCGTGTTCGTCGACGTTCCCGAAGCCGGCAAGACGCTGAGCAAGGGCGACGAAGCCGCGGTCGTCGAGTCGGTCAAGGCCGCGTCGGACGTGTACTCGCCGGTCTCGGGCACCGTCACGGAGGGCAACGCCGCTTTGACCGACGATTCCAGCTTGGTGAACTCTGACGCCGAAGCCGCGGGCTGGTTCTTCAAGCTGACGCTCAGCGACCCGAGCGAACTCGACAGCCTGATGGATGAAGCCGCCTACGCGACGTTCGTCGAGAAGCTCTGATCCCAAAATAAACCGTCATCCCAGCGAAAGCTGGGATCTCCCTCCACGGGGCCGACACCAGCGTTTCTCCCGCGGATTGAGACCCCAGCTTTCGCTGGGGTGACGTTCTAAAGGAACGTCATGCGCTACCTTCCCCTGACCAAGCCCGACCGCGCGGAAATGCTCGCCGTCATCGGCGCCGCGACGATCGACGACCTGTTCGTCGACGTGCCCGAAGCCGCCCGCCTCGACGGCCCGGTCCGCGACCTGCCGATGCACGCCTCCGAAATGGCGGTCGAACGCCACATGTCGGCGCTCGCCAAGAAGAACCTCACCGCCGGCGAAGCGCCGTTCTTCCTCGGCTGCGGCGCGTACAAGCATCATGTTCCCGCCTCGGTCGACCACCTGATCCAGCGCGGCGAGTTCCTCACCGCCTACACGCCGTACCAGCCCGAAATCGCGCAGGGCACGCTGCAGATGCTGTTCGAGTTCCAGACGCAGGTCGCACGGCTGCTCGGCACCGACGTCGCCAACGCCTCGATGTACGACGGCTCGACCGCGTGCTGGGAGGCGATCGTGATGGCGCGTCGCATCACCAAGCGGAGCAGGGCGATCCTCTCATCGGGCCTCCACCCGCATTACGTCTCGGTCGCGAACACGATGGCGAAGTTCACCGGCGACGTCCTCGACACGACCGCGCCCGAGCTGGTCGCCGACATGGACCTCGACCAGCTGATCGCGAAGATCGACGACGATACGTCGTGCGTCGTTGTCCAGTACCCCGACATCCTCGGCCGCATCGCCGACCTGCGCCCGCTCGCGGATGCGTGCCACGCGAAGAAGGCGTTGCTGATCGCGGTCGTCACCGAGCCGGTCGCGCTCGGCGCGATCACCTCGCCGGGCGAGATGGACGCGGACATCGTCGTCGGCGAAGGCCAGTCGCTCGGCGTCGGCCTGCAGTTCGGCGGACCTTATGTCGGCCTGTTCGGCTGCAAGGACAAATACGTCCGCCAGATGCCAGGCCGTCTCTGCGGCGAGACCGTGGACGCCGACGGCCGCCGCGGGTTCGTCCTCACGCTGTCGACCCGCGAGCAGCATATCCGCCGCGAGAAGGCGACGTCGAACATCTGCACGAACTCCGGCCTGTGCGCGCTGGCGTTCTCGATCCACATGACGCTGCTCGGTGAAGCCGGCCTGCGCCAGTTGGCCGAGATCAACCACGCGGGGGCGGTCGCGGCCGCCGAGCGCCTCTCGCAGATCCCCGGTGTCGAACTCGTCAACGACAGCTTCTTCAACGAGTTCACGTTGAAGCTGCCCGTCGAAGCCCGCCCCGTCGTTCGCACGCTCGCCGACCGCGGCATCCTCGCCGGCGTATCGCTGGGGCGTCTTTACCCCGGCCAGGACGCCCTCGCGAACGGCCTCGTCGTCGCCGTGACGGAAACGACCACCGCGGAGGACGTCGAAACGCTTGCGTCCGCACTCCAGGAGATACTGGCATGAGCATCAACCAGAGCGGCTGGCGCCCGACCTCGCCCGAGGCGAACACGGGCAACGTCCCCGCATCGGTAACCGGCAACAAGGCGCTGATGCTGGAAGAAGCCCTGATCTTCGAGATCGGCGACACGCACACCACCGGCGTAGATTTCGCTGCTCCCTCTCCCCGCCGGGGAGAGGGCTGGGGTGAGGGGCAGCCCAGCAATGCTGCGCCCGGTACGACCCCTCACCCAACCCTCTCCCCGGAGGGGAGAGGGCTATCGCGCCTCGGCAACCTGTCGCGCACCGCACCGATAGGCCTCCCAGGTCTCTCCGAGCCGGAAACCGTCCGCCACTACACCCGCCTCTCGCGCCAGAACTACGGCATCGACCTCGGCTTCTTCCCGCTCGGCAGTTGCACCATGAAGCACAACCCGCGCCTCAACGAGAAGATGGCGCGGCTCCCCGGCTTCTCCGACGTCCACCCGCTCCAGCCCGTCGACACGGTGCAGGGCGCACTCGAAGTCATCCACCAACTCGCGCACTGGCTCGTCACGCTCACCGGCATGACCTCGGTCGCGATGAGCCCCAAGGCGGGCGCGCACGGCGAACTCTGCGGCATCCTAGCGATCCGCGCCGCACTCGAAGCCAAGGGCGAAGGCGCGCGGAAGATCATCCTCGTCCCCGAGAGCGCACACGGCACCAACCCCGCCACCGCCGCGTTCGCCGGCTATAGCGTCGAGGACATCCCCGCCACCGCCGAAGGCCGCGTCGACACCGCCGCACTAAAGGCCCGACTCGGCCCCGACGTCGCCGGCGTGATGATCACCAACCCCAACACCTGCGGCCTGTTCGAGCGCGACATGCGCGAGATTTCCGATGCGGTGCACGCGGCGGGCGGCTTCGTCTATTGCGACGGCGCGAACTTCAACGCGATCGTCGGCCGCGTCCGGCCGGGCGATCTCGGCATCGACGCGATGCACATCAACCTGCACAAGACCTTCTCGACGCCCCACGGCGGCGGCGGCCCAGGCTCGGGCCCGGTGGTGTTCTCGGAGGCTTTGACCCCCTACGCACCGCTCCCGTTCGTCGAGAACCAGGACGGCCAGTTCGTCCTGGTCGAGGAGGAAACCGCAGGCGAGCATCACGCGGGCAGCTTCGGCCGCATGGTCGCGTTTCACGGCCAGATGGGCATGTTCACGCGCGCGCTCACCTACATCCTCAGCCACGGCGCGGACGGCCTGCGCCAGGTGTCCGAGGATGCGGTGCTCAACGCGAACTACATCCTGCGCAGCCTCGACGACACGCTCGACGCACCGTTCGGCCCCTCGGGTCCGTGCATGCACGAGGCGTTGTTCTCGGACTCCGGCCTCGCCGCCGGCTTCTCGACGATCGACATCGCCAAGGGCCTGATCGACGAGGGCTTTCACCCGATGACGATGTATTTCCCGCTCGTCGTGCACGGTGCGATGCTGGTCGAGCCGACCGAGACCGAATCGAAAGCGGCACTCGACCAGTTCATCGCCGCGCTCCGCTCGGTCGCCGAACGCGCGAAAGCCGGCGACCCAAGCCTAAAGACAGCGCCGCACTTCGCCCCCCGCGCGCGCCTCGACGAGACGCTCGCGGCGCGCAAACCGGTGCTGGTCTGGAAGGACCCGGCCCCGCTGGCGCAAGCCGCGGAGTAAACCTCGCGGTTCTCCTGCGAACGCAGGAGCCCAAGGTTACGAACGCTGCGTGCCGTAACCCTGGATTCCTGCATACGCAGGAAAACGGATTGCCCAGAACACCGCAACCGATCTAGCCTCCACCCCAATAGGGGTGGGGGCCAAGATCGATGCAGGCGCACGAAGCACAAGGCTGGATCAGCTACGCGATCACCGCGGTCGTCATCGGCATAGTCTTCGCGGTCCGCTGGCGCCGCATGAGTATCGTAAAGCCGCTCAAGCTCGAACGCCTCTGGATCTTCCCCGCGCTCTATGCCGCGGTCACGCTCTACATGTTCGCGATGTACCCGCCGCACGGCCTCGCCTGGCTGTTCTGCGTGCTGGCTCTGGTGATGGGCGCTGCGCTCGGCTGGCAACGCGGCAAGCTCATGCGGATCACGATCGATCCCGACAGCCACGCACTCAACACGACATCGTCCCCGGCGGCGGTCCTGTTCATCGTCGCGATCGTCGCAGTCCGCACCGGCGCGCGCGCCGTGATCGGCGACGGCCACGCCCTCCACCTCGACGCCTTCGCCATCACCGACATGCTGGTCGCGCTCGCGCTCGGCCTGTTCACCACCCAACGCATCGAAATGTACCTCCGCGCCAAGCGGATGCTCGAAACGGCGCGCGTCCCGTCATCCTGAAGAAAGTCAGGATCCAGGATACCACCACACCGCTTGTGGCTCTGGGTCCTGACTTTCGTCAGGATGACGGGCAGCATCAGGATGAAGGGTGCGGTGGGATGCGCACCCGCAACTCACACGTGACGAACCCCCGCGCACCCGCTATCCGCACCCCATGATAAAGCGCGCACTCCCCGTCACCCGCGAGGCGGATTTCTCCGCCTGGTACCAGGCCGTCATCTCCGAGGCCGATCTCGCCGAGGAATCCGGCGTCCGCGGCTGCATGGTCATCCGCCCCTGGGGCTACGGCATCTGGGAGCGCATCCAGCGCCTGCTCGACGACCGGATCAAGGCGACCGGCCACGAGAATTGCTATTTCCCGCTGTTCATCCCGCTCTCCTACTTCGAGAAGGAGGCGGAGCACGTCGACGGCTTCGCCAAGGAAATGGCTGTGGTCACCCACCACCGGCTGAAAGCCGACGGCTATGGCCGCCTGATACCCGATCCCGACGCCAAGCTCGAGGAGCCGCTGGTCGTGCGCCCGACCTCCGAAATGGTCATCGGCGCCGCCTTCGCGCGCTGGGTCCAGTCGTGGCGCGACCTGCCGGTGCTGATCAACCAATGGGCCAACGTCGTCCGTTGGGAAATGCGCACCCGCATGTTCCTGCGCACCAGCGAGTTCCTCTGGCAGGAAGGCCACACCGCGCACGCCACCGCGGACGAGGCACGCGACGAGACGCTGAAGATGCTCGAAGTCTATCGCGACTTCGCGGAGGAATGCCTCGGCGTCCACGTCATCGCCGGCGAAAAGCCGGAGAACGAGCGCTTCCCCGGCGCGGTCGCGACCTATTCGATCGAGGCGATGATGCAGGACGGCAAGGCGCTCCAGGCGGGCACCTCGCATTTCCTCGGCACCAATTTCGCGTCGGCGCAGAACATCCGCTTTCAGAATGCGGGCGGCGAGTTCGAGCTGTGCAACACCACCAGCTGGGGCGTGTCGACGCGGATGATCGGTGCGGTCATCATGGTCCACGGCGACGACGACGGCCTGCGCGTGCCGCCGATGATCGCACCGTGGCAGGTCGTGATCGTGCCGATGCTGCGCGACCAGCCCGAGGACGCGGCGATCGTCGACTATTGCAAATCGCTCCAGGCGGACCTCGCCAAGCAGTCCGCGCTCGGCGAACCGGTCCGCGCGCTGCTCGATCTCAAGCCCGCCAAGGCCGCGACCAAGCGCTGGGGCTGGGTCAAGAAGGGCGCCCCGATCGTGATCGAGGTCGGCGGACGCGACATGGCCGGGGGCAACGTCTCCGTCATCCGCCGCGACCGCCTCTACCGCGAGGACGGCAAGCTCGACAGCGTCGCAACGCCGCGCGACGCGTTCGTTGGCGACGTCTCGGGGATGCTGCACGACATCCAGGCGACGCTCCACGTCGAGTCGATGAACCGCGTGAAGGGCAACATCGTCCCCGCCGACGACTTCGCCGCAGTCGAAGCGCATTTCGCCGACGGCGTGAAGAACCCCGGCTGGGTCGACGTCCGCTGGTCGAAGCCGACCGGCGCGGCGCTCGACAAGGTCGTCGAGCGGTTGAAGGCGCTAAAGCTCACGATCCGCAACGCGCCGATGGGGCAGACCGGGTGTGACGACGGCGCCTGCATCTTTACCGGCGAACCCGCGGTCGAGCGCATTCTGATCGGCCGCGCCTACTAAGCGCGCGACCGGCTACGGCCGAAGGCAGGTCCAGGGGCTCGCCCGAAGTAAGGGGGGGTGCCGAAACGGCCCGGATACCCAGTGCTACGCAGCAACCGAAACGGACCGGTCTGTCGGCTGCGTCGCGGTACTTCGTCTGGTATCGTCGCATCGGCTTTGGGCGGTGCGACCTTTGGGGGCAGGCATGGGCGTGACGGGGATCGGCGGCTTCTTCTTCCGGGCAAAGAACCCGGAAGCGATCCGCGCCTGGTATGTCGAGCATCTCGGCGTCGGCTCGGTGCCGTATGGATCGTGGGAGACGCAGGCAGGGCCCAGCGTCTTCGCACCGTTCGCGGTCGACGCCGACTATTTTCCGGCGGATCGCCCTTGGATGCTCAACCTGCGCGTCGACGACCTCGATGGCCTGATAGCGAGCCTTCGTGCGGTAGGAGTCGCGGTGATCACCGATCCCGAATGGGACATGCCTGGTTTCGGTCGCTTCGCGCGTATCCATGATCCGGAAGGCAATCCTATCGAACTGTGGCAACCCGAGGACCCAGAAGGTTGAGGAAGCGCCCCAGTTTGATATGACGATCAGCGGTAGATCGGGATAGGGCGCCTTTGGTCTCGACCTTGCCGACGTGGAGACTTCCCCCCTCCCTGAAAGGGAGGGGCCGGGGGTGGGTTGGCCTGCTTAAGCCGCGGGGGTTCGGGTGTGCGGAAGCCGACCCACCCCCAACCCCTCCCTTCCAGGGAGGGGGGAACAGGTCGGCCAGTCCTCTTTAACCGACAGGTTGCTACGGGGACTACCACGCCTTCCTCTAGAACAGCTCCCCCTGCGGCCCCCTTGGCGCCCGGAACAGATCGTTCCGCAAAGCTACCCGCTCGCGGTTCAGCCCATGCTTCGCACACGCAATCCGGAACCGGGTCCCGAGCAGGTCCGCCCAGGGCCCTTGCCCCTGCATCCGCGTAAAGAAGTTCGGATCGTTATCCCTCCCCCCGCGCAGCGATGCGATCGTCGCCATCACCTTCCCCGCGCGATCCGGAAAATGCTCGTCGAGCCACGCGCGGAACAGCGGTGCCACCTCATGCGGCAATCGCACCGGAATGAAGAACGCGCGCGTCGCCCCCGCCTCCGCCGCGCGCGCGATCAAATGCTCGATCTCATGATCGGTGATCGCCGGGATGACGGGCGCGATCGACACGTACACCGGCACGCCTGCATCCGCGAGCTTGCGCACCGCCGCCAGTCGTCGCTCGGGATGCGGCGCACGCGGCTCGACCGTCGACGCGACCTTCGGATCGAGCGAGGTGATCGACATCGCTACTGCCGCCAGACCTTTTGCAGCCATCGGCCCAAGCAGATCGATATCGCGCACCACACGGTTCGACTTGGTAGTGATCGTCAGCGGATGATCCGTCTCGCTGAGCACCTCGATAATGCCGCGCGTGATCCGCCAGTCGGTCTCGATCGGCTGGTAGGGATCGGTATTCGTTCCTAGCGCCATCGGTGCGACGACATAGCCAGGCTTCGACAGTTCAGCGCGCAACAGCGCTGCGGCCGACGGTTTCGCGAACAGCTTGCTTTCGAAGTCCAGCCCGGGCGACAAATCGTGGAACGCATGGCTCGGCCGCGCGAAACAATAGATGCAGCCGTGCTCGCACCCGCGATACGGATTGATCGAGCGATCGAACGGCACGTCGGGCGATGCGTTGCGGCTGATGATCGTGCGCGGGGTCTCGACGGTCACCGTCGTCCGAAGCTTCGGGGCGATCCCGTCGATCCCCTCGCGCATGTCGAGCCAGTCGCCATCCGCCTCGGTCTGCGGAAGGTTGAACCGGCGGCTCTCGTCATTGCGAGTCGCACCGCGAACCGGGCGGGCCTGTTTCATCGACTGAAACTAGACACCGCCACGGAACATAGCAAGAACGATATTAGAAGCGGAAGCCGATCCCGGCGACGACCTGGTGACGGCTGAAATCGAGGCTCGCCTTGTCCGACCCGTCGACGACTTCATAGCCGTTGTAATCGGTGTAGACGTATTCGAGCTTGCCGTAGAAATTGCGCCCGAACCCGGCCTGTACGCCGGCACCGACGTGGAAGCCGCTCAGGTTGTCCGAAAGGCGGAAATTGTCCTCGGGGAAGGTCGGGTCGGTGTAGTTGAGGCGGATCTGGCCGTTCGAATAGCCGCCCTTGATATAGGCTACCGTCGTCGGGTTGATCAGAAAGCCACCGCGCACGCCGGCCGTCAGGTTGCGGCCGGGCTTCAAACAGGTGTCGACACCGTCGCCGCCGTCGAAGCACTGCTTGGCGCTCGACCCCTCGATACCGCCATAGACGCCGAGCATGGTGCCGCCGTTGACGACCATATCGTAGCCGACCTCGCCGCCATAGGTGACGCCGCTCTTGCCTTCGCTGAGGCGGCCCGAGTCTTCGCCGGCTTCGACGTTCAGTTCGGTGATGACGCGGTCGTAGCCGATCCGCGGCTCGACGCGCAGGCCGCTGACGCCGTCGGACTGGCCATACGCGGTCGCAGCGTCGCTAGCGCCATTCGGACCCACGTCGGACTGAGCGAAAGCCGGCGCGGCCGGTGCGGCGGCTAGTGCCGCGATAAGCAGGTACTTGTACATTCGATAGGTCCCCTGTGAACCAGCCCCCTGGCTGATCCCACGGCTGTCCCTCTCCCCGCCGCGTGGTTTCGACAAGGTTAACCCAGCCTGGTTGCGTCCATTTCCGATCCATCGGTCGGGCTTCGAATGAGCGCTCGCGAAGGGGCGACAGAACGCCTAGGGCGGTAACATGACGGAACAGATCACCACCGTGGAGCGGGCATTCGAACTGGCACGATCCGGCGCCTGCAGCTCGGTCAACGACCTGCGACAGCGCTTGCGCCGCGAGGGCTATGATGCGGTGCATCTTCACCTGCACGGCGCATCGATCAACAAACAGCTGGTCGACCTGATGCATGCCGCAAAAGGATCGTCGGGCGCAGAGTGATGGGTGCCGCTGCCGGGTAAATAGCGTCGCCGCAGTGGCCTCGTTGGCTTCGATCGACGGGCAGGCCCATTGGGCTGGATGGTGCGGGCGGGGGGACTCGAACCCCCACGGGCCTAGGCCCAACGGATTTTCGTACCAGCTACGGTTTTCACCGCCGCCCGAGGGCGTTTGTGGTCTGGACTATCCCTTCACCATGTCCCGGCAGGCCGGGATACAGGTGCTGCCCGTCTAGTCTCTACACCTTCCCGAGATCGCTCTCGGGCTTGGCTCGGGATTCCCATTTTACAGGCTTCCCCGAATTTGAGCAGTTCTACGCCGCGGGTTTCCCCGTGGGCACTCAAGCATGTCTAAGTCCGGTGCGTCTACCATTCCGCCACGCCCGCATCCGAGGCGGTCTTAAGACGCTTCGGGGCCGCCGCCAAGACCTCACACGTTGAGGCGGGCGCGCATTTCCTTGCCGGGTTTGAAATACGGCACGCGCTTGGCGTCGACCGCGACGACCTCGCCGGTACGCGGGTTGCGGCCGGTACGCGCATCGCGCGCGCGCGTCGAAAAGGCACCGAACCCGCGCAGTTCGACACGACCGTCGCCGGCGAGCCGCTTCGAAATCTCGTCGAAGAACGTACTGACGATCAGCTCGACTTCGTTCGGTTGCAAGTCCGGATGCGCTTCGGCGATCTTCAAGACTAGTTCAGATCGAATCATTCGATTTCCCGCTCATGTGGCAGTTCCGCTCGTTGATGTAAGTCAACCTGCGAAGCGTTAGCACTAATCCGGACGCAGTCAAAAACCAAAATGGGGTAAATAAGAAAAAGCCCGGCATGTTCGCGACATGCCGGGCCAAATCTTGGTTAAGCCGTTGAGCTTACTTCTTCTCTGCTTCCGTACGAGCCTTGAGAGCCTCGCCCAGGATGTTGCCGAGAGTCGCGCCGGAGTCCGACGAACCGTACTGAGCAACAGCCTGCTTCTCTTCCGAGATCTGCATAGCCTTGATCGAGAAGGTCGGCTTCTTCGAACGATCGAAGCCGGTGACCATCGCGTCGAACTTCTGGCCGACCTGGAAACGCTCCGGACGCTGCTCGTCGCGATCGCGACCCAGATCCGTGCGCTTGATGAAGCCGGTCGCGCCATCGTCGCCCTGCTGGACTTCGAGACCCGCGTCGCGGACTTCGAGGACCGTCACGGTGACGACTGCGTTCTTGTTCAGCTTGTCGCCTGCCGCTGCGATGCCGCCGGCCGAAGGCCCGCCGCGCTCGAGCTGCTTCATGCCGAGCGAGATACGCTCCTTCTCGGCGTCGATGTCGAGCACGACGGCCTCGACGGTCTCACCCTTGCGATGCAGGTTGAGCGCGTCCTCGCCCGAAACACCCCATGCGATGTCGGACATGTGGACCATGCCGTCGACGTCGTTGTCGAGGCCGATGAACAGACCGAACTCGGTCGCGTTCTTGACTTCGCCTTCGACGGTCGAACCGATCGGATGAGCGGCAGCGAAGGCCTCCCAAGGATTGGCCTGAGCCTGCTTGAGGCCGAGCGAGATACGACGCTTCTCGGAATCGACTTCGAGGACCATGACGTCGACTTCCTGCGAGGTCGACACGATCTTGCCCGGATGGACGTTCTTCTTGGTCCAGGACATTTCCGACACGTGAACGAGGCCTTCGATGCCCGCTTCCAGCTCGACGAACGCACCATATTCGGTGATGTTCGTGACGCGGCCGGTGAGCTTCGCGCCGACCGGGTACTTGACCATCGCGCCATCCCAGGGATCGCTCTCCAGCTGCTTCATGCCGAGGCTGATGCGCTGGGTGTCCTTGTTGATGCGGATGATCTGCACCTTGACGGTGTCGCCGATGTTCAGGACTTCGCTCGGGTGACCGACGCGCTTGTAGCTGAGATCGGTGACGTGCAGCAGGCCATCGATGCCGCCGAGGTCGACGAACGCACCGTAATCGGTGATGTTCTTTACGACGCCGTCGATGATCTGGCCCTCGGCCAGGCTGAGGATCAGGCCCGAACGCTGCTCTGCGCGCGTCTCTTCGAGAACGGCACGACGCGACACGACGATGTTGCCGCGCTTGCGGTCCATCTTCAGGATCTGGAACGGCTGGGGGATGTCCATCAGCGGGGTGACATCGCGCACGGGGCGGATATCGACCTGCGAACCGGGCAAGAACGCGACGGCGCCGTTCAGGTCGACGGTGAAGCCACCCTTCACGCGGCCGAAGATCACGCCTTCGACGCGGGTCGTCTTGGAGAATTCGGTTTCCAGCTTGTCCCATGCGGCTTCGCGACGGGCGCGATCGCGGCTGAGCATCGCTTCGCCGTGGACGTTCTCGACGCGGTCGACATAGACTTCGACTTCGTCGCCGACCTTGAGGTCAGCCTTCTGGCCCGGCGCTGCGAATTCGCGAAGCGGCACGCGGCCTTCCGACTTCAGACCGACGTCGATGACGGCCATGTCGTTCTCGATGCCGGTCACGGTGCCATGCACCACGCGGCCCTCGAAGCTGTCGGCGTCGCCGAGCGTTTCGTTCAGCATCGCCGCGAAATCGTCGCGGGTCGGCATTACCTGGGTTGCCATAGAATTCAGTAATCCTAGTCTGTTTCCGGCCAAGCGGTTGGGTCCGCTGGTCTTGGCCTTCGTTGCCGCGACGACCGAACGCCGGCGCAGCATCCGGACGGCACGAAGGCTGCGGAGGACGTAGACGCTGAATGCGAAAACGGCGCGTGAGACTCGAGGGTCTCCGCGCCTTCCTCCACGAGCATCGCTCGCCGGACGGTTCCGTATAGCCGAAACCGGGTCTCGGAGCAAGTTCGCCGCTGCTTCGTTAGGGGCCGCTCACAACAGGAGCGAAGATTTGAACGAACGCGGCATTCTCGTGCTGGGGTGGGTCGCCACCGTGACGGCGATCGTGATGTACCTGTCGTACATCGACCAGATCATGCTGAACCTTGCGGGTCAGAAGGGATCGGTGGTCCAGCCGTTCGCGACGATGGTGAACTGCGCGCTGTGGGTGGGGTACGGGTTTCTGAAGGACAAGCGGGACTGGCCTATCGTCGTGGCGAATGCGCCGGGGGTGGTGTTCGGGGCGGTGGCGCTGGTTACTGCGCTGTAGGCGCGCGTGGGTGACCGGGCGATAGGTGTCGGGAGGTCTGGGGTATTCCTTGGGGTATAACATACGGCGCCCCCGCTTACTTGTTCTCCCGCGAAGGCGGGAGCCCAGTCTGGGTCCCCGCCTTCGCGGGGAAACAGTATTGGTTCACGTTGGCTCACTTCCACAGAGCAACCACCCCGGCGAAGGCCGGGGTCCAATTGGGGGACGGTACTAACTGAGGATCGCGCTTCGTTACTGCTGACGTTCCAATTGGGCCCCGGCCTTCGCCGGGGTGGTTGCCGCTGAGGACAGGGTAGAGACTAAACCGAAGCCGCCTTCTTCGCCCACTGCGCCTCAACCAACGCAACCGCCCTTTGCACCGAAGCCTCGATCGACAAAAAGCTCGTATCCAGCAACGCAGCATCCGCCGCCATCACCAACGGCGCAGTCGACCGCCCGCTATCCCGAGCATCCCGAGCCCGAATATCCGCCAACACGCGATCCTTGCTCGCCGTCCCACCCCGAGCCTGCAACTCCGCATGCCGCCGTTGCGCCCGGATATTCGGCGTAGCCTTCACGAACAGCTTCGCATCCGCGTCCGGCGCAATCACCGTCCCGATGTCGCGCCCGTCGAGGATCGCGCCACCCTCCTGCGCCGCAAACCGCTTCTGCCGGTGCAGCAGCGCCGCCCGCACCAGCGGATGCGCCGACACCACCGACGCCAGCGCGCCGATATCGTCGTCGCGCAACGCCGGATCGCTCAACAGCGCATCGCTGAAATCGCACGCCGCCACCGCGTCGGCTTCCGTCTCAGGATCGAGCCCCATCCGCGCCACGCTCAACGCGACCGCGCGGTACAGCAGCCCGGTATCGAGATACGGCAGCTTGTAATGCTTGGCCAAGGCGCGCGCGATCGTGCCCTTGCCCGATGCCGCCGGACCGTCGACTGCGATGATCATCTTAATTCCCCCGGCCGGTCAGCGCGTCGAGCGACCGGAAGAACACGGGATAGCTCGTCGCCACCGGCGATACATCGTCAATCGTGACGGGCTGAACGGCGCCAAGTCCAGCCACGACCATGCTCATTGCGATGCGGTGGTCGAGTTTCGAGGCGATCCGAGCGCCACCGCGAATCGCCGCGCCGCCCGACCCGGTGATCGCCATGCCGTCCTCATACTCTTCGCAAGCCACGCCGCACGCCTCCAGCGCGATCCGCATCGTCGTGATCCGGTCCGATTCCTTGACTCGCAGTTCGTGAGCGCCGCGAGCCACGGTCGTGCCGGTCGCGAAGGCGGCGGCGACGAACAGCACGGGATATTCGTCGATCATGCTCGGCGCGAGATCGGCCGGCACCTCGATCGCGGTCAGCGGCGCGTGGCGAACGCGCAGGTCGGCGACCGGCTCGCCGCCAACGATGCGCGAATCGAGCTCGGTAATATCCGCGCCCATCATCCGCAAAGCCGTGACGATCCCGATCCGCGTCGGGTTCAGCCCGACATTGCGCACGACGATATCCGAGCCCGGCACGATCGACGCAGCCACCAGCCAGAACGCCGACGACGACGGATCGCCCGGCACGACGATATCCTGCGGCCGCAACTCCGCTTCGCCGGTAATCGAGATGATCCGCCCGGCCTCGGTCTCCTCGACGGTCAGCTTCGCGCCGAACCCGGTCAGCATCCGCTCGCTATGATCGCGCGTCGCGACGGGCTCGATCACGCGCGTGATCCCCGGCGTGTTGAGCCCCGCGAGCAGAATCGCCGACTTCACCTGCGCCGACGCGACCGGCAGCGTGTATTCGATCGGAACCGCCGGGCACATCCCGCGCACCATCAGCGGCAACCGCCCGCCCGGCGACGACGTGATGTCCGCCCCCATCTGCGACAGCGGCTCGATCACGCGTCCCATCGGTCGGCCCGACAGCGACGCGTCGCCCGTAAAGGTGCACGTGATCGGATGGCTCGACACCAGCCCCATCAGCAGCCGCGTCGACGTCCCCGAATTGCCCATCTCCAGCGCAGTCTCGGGCTGGAGCAACCCGCCCACGCCGACGCCATCGACCGTCCAGATCCCGTCCTCACCACGTTCGATCGTCGCGCCCATCGCGCGCATCGCAGCGGCGGTGGCGAGCACGTCCTCGCCCTCCAGCAGCCCCTCGATCCGGCTGGTGCCGACCGCCAAGCTCGCGAACATCAGCGCGCGGTGACTGATAGACTTGTCGCCGGGGACCGCGATCGAGCCGGTCAGTGGACCGCGCGCGACGACGTCCATCGAAGTGGGGAGGGGGTGTGCCATGGGGCCGGGCTTTTGACAGTGGCCTTGCGCTATGGCAAGGCGCGCCCACTTTGCGAGGGTATCCCCCCGCAATCCATTCATCCGAAAGGTTCTATCGGCATGATCAAGCCGGAATGGGGCACGAAGCGTTCGTGCCCGAAATGCGCGACGCGTTTCTACGACCTCGAAAAAGCCGACCCCGTGACCTGCATCGAATGCGGGTATGCGTGGGAGCCCGAGCCCATCCTGAAGTCGAAGCAGCCGCTGCCGTTCGAGGTCGCCAAGCCCGACACCAAGAAGCCCGACGCGGATCTCGAGGGTGACGAGGAAGAGGACATCGCCTCGATCACCGGCGAGGACGAAGAGCCATCGGCGGACGACGAAGTCGATCTCGGCGGCGACGACGACCTCGGCGTCGAGACGCCGCAGGACGAGCACGAGCGTTAAGTAGAATAAATTTGGCAGGCGGCATTTACGCCGCTTGCCAACCCGGGCGGGTCCGGTTAGTGACCCGCCTCCCAACGGGAATGGGGCCGTAGCTCAGCTGGGAGAGCGTTCGCATGGCATGCGAAAGGTCAGGGGTTCGATCCCCCTCGGCTCCACCATTTCCGTTGATGACCGGTCCGCCGGATACTTTTTAAGCTGACATCGCAAACAAGCCGAGCGCGGTTTGGGATGCGGCATCGCCACACCCCGAGACGAGTTCCGCACGTCTAGAATGCAGCGGATAACCCTGCGAACGCCGAAACGCTGTTGCGGTCGTCGCGCAAGGCGTAGCCGGCGACACCTGCGCGGAGCGACAGTTGTCCCGCGACATTGCCGTCCACCCCCATGGCATAGCTCATATAGCTGCGATCGGCGCGTTCGACCGTGCTCGTGAAGCTGATCGGGGCACCCGTTGGCGTCATCGTCAGCGTGCGGGGATCGTCGTCGAATTCGCGCTCGTACCCGGCGCGCGCGAAGAATCGCACCGGTTCTCCGGGAACGGTGCGAAGGACCGCGCCGAAGCGGCCCGTCAGGCTTTCGATCTCCTGTTTGCCGAAGCTCGCCGCCGTCGAGAGCCCGCCGGTCTCCGCATAGCCGGCGATGCGGACGCGGTCATACTGCGCCGCGAGGTCCGGACCGAACGCGAGCCCGCCGAACTTGATCAGGTCGAGCGCGGCAGTCACTCGCCCGGCGACGTAGGTGCCGTCGGTTTCACCCTCGTGCGATCGGACCGCCGGGCCAAGCTGGACGGTGCGCCGAATGTGGCGGTAATCGATCTCGCCATAGGTCCCGTCCGCAAGTAGCCGTACCGGGCCGACGTCGCCGCGCGCGTAGCCGCTGACCGACCAGGCGCGCGGCTTGTAGCTGCCGGCGCCGGTCTTGAAGTCGCCGGTGCCGTCCGAATAGCCACCCGCGAGACCGACTCCCGACGCGTTGCCGATCGCGAGGTCGGCGCCAGCGGTGCCGCTGAAGCCGCGCTCGGTGATGTCGACGCGCTGGGCGGAGGTGCCGCTCGAGTAATAATGATAGCCGGCGCCGCCGAACACCGACAGCGCGTGTTCGTCGCGTTGCGCGCCGCCACGCTCGGCGGCCTCGAACAGGTCGCGCTGTCCGCGGAACATCGCCTGCGCCGCATAACCGAGACCGGCGATCTGGTCGGGCGCCTGCACGAGGCTCGCCAGCGCCTGCCCCTGGATACGCTGCGTGATGCCGGCGGGGTGGACGCTGTCGGCCTGGATATACGTCTCGTTGGCGTTCGGTGACACGAGCGTCGCGCGCGTGCAGGCGAGCGACGACGGTACGGTGCAGGCGACTCCGGTGATGTTGGTGTAGCCATAGGTCGCGGGGCTGGCGACGAGTTCGCCGAACAGCCGGTCGGTGTCGAAATACAGCGCGTTGACGTTCGCCGCCGCCAATGCCGCGGCATAGGTCCGGTTGAACAGCTGGAGCCCGGCCGCGCCACCGGTCTGAACCGCGAGCGTGACGATCCGGGTCGCACCGGCGGCCTGGAGGCGGTCGACCTGCGCGGCGAGCTGCGTTGCAGCCGTCGTCAGGATCGCGGTGTTGGTGCTGCCGGCCGCCTGGAATGCGAAATAGTCGTTGCCGCCCCCCTGGATGTAGACGAGGTCGCGCGGTCCGAAACTGCCACCGGCGGCAAGGAAATTGCTGATCTGGGTCGCGACCGGGATCGATAACGCGTTCGCGGCGGTCACGCGGGCGCCGCCGACCGCGTAGTTGGTGCCGCCCTTGCCATAGACCGGATCGAGCGACAGCCCGAGTCGCGCCGCGAGGACCTCGGGTGCGACCGGGTCGGGGTTGGTCGTGAAGCTGCCCGCATCGCGCGGCAGGCGTGGGTCGAGCGTCAGGTAATAGCCGCCGTCGGCGAGGCTGTCGCCAAACACGACCATGCGGTTATAGGTCTCGGTGCTCGCGACATTGGTCGGGCTGGCGGTCTGTGCGTAGCCGGGACTCGCGACGCTCAGCGCGGTTCCCAACAGCAACGCCGTGTAGGTCGTCTTCATGATACCCTCTCCCTGGCGGCGAAGGATCGTTGTCCTTCGCTCGACAGGGAGTGTCGGAGCCGTTTACGTCCGCGTCAATAGAGGGTCGTTTGGGAACGGCCGGCAGTCGTTCAGACGAACAGCCCGACGAGCAGATACGTCCCCGCGCCGATCAATCCGGCGGCGGGCAGGGTGAGCGTCCAGGCGACGACGATGTTGCTGGCGACGTTCCAGCGGACGGCGGACAAGCGCCGCGCGGCGCCGACGCCGACGATCGAGCCGGTGATGGTGTGAGTCGACGATACGGGGATTCCCCAGAACGTCGCCGCGAACAGCGTGATCGCGCCGCCGGTCTCCGCACAGAACCCTTGTGCCGGGGTCAGGCGCGTGATCTTCGAGCCCATCGTGTGGACGATCCGCCAGCCGCCCGACAGCGTGCCGAGCGCCATCGCTGCCTGGCAGGACAGCACGACCCAGAGCGGCACGTGGAATTCGCCGCCGAGCAGGCCCTGCGAATAGAGCAGCACGGCGATGATCCCCATCGTCTTCTGCGCGTCGTTGCCGCCGTGGCCGAGCGAATAGAGCGCGGCGGAGATCAGCTGGAGCTTGCGGAAGCGCTTGTCGACGCCGAGCGGGGTGAGCTTGAGGCTAGTCCAGGCGACGATCAGGACCAGCACGAGCGCGAGCATCAGGCCGATCGCGGGTGAGGCGAAGATCGCGACGACGGTCTTGATCACGCCGCTCCACACGATCGCGCCGAAGCCGACCTTCGCGATGCCGGCGCCGAGGAGGCCACCGATCAGCGCGTGGCTGCTGCTCGATGGGATGCCGAGCACCCAGGTGATGACGTTCCACGCGATCGCGCCCATCAGCGCGGCGAAGATCACCTGCGCGTCGATGACGTGCGCCTGGACGATCCCGGTGCCGACGGTCTGCGCGACATGGAGGCCGAAGACGGCGAACGCGATGAAGTTGAAGAACGCTGCCCAGAGGACGGCGTATTGCGGCTTCAGCACGCGTGTCGAGACGACGGTGGCGATCGAGTTCGCCGCGTCGTGGAGGCCGTTCAGGAAGTCGAACAGCAGCGCGATGCCGATCAGGCCGATGAGGAGGGGGAGGGAGAGGATCATGCGCGGCGGCCCGCGGTTACGCGGATAAGGTGCACCGCCGCTCTCTCAACCACTCCACCCCCCCGGCGAAGGCCGGGGTCCAATTGGAGAGGTCGCAGTAAAGGAACGCCGCCCTTCGTTATTGCCGTCCCCCAATTGGGCCCCGGCCTTCGCCGGGGGGGAGCTGCGTGGAAACTCTCGGACTCAAACACATCAAGCATGGTCGATGACCAGCCCCTGGATCTCGTTCGCCACATCCTCGAAGCGGTCGACGATCTTTTCCAGGCTGCTGTAGATCTCGCGGTTGATGATGAAGGTCATCGGGTCCGCACTGATCTTCGAGGCCTGGAACAGCGCGCGAAGGCCGGTGTCGTGGATGTCGTCGGCATGACCCTCGATCTGGATCAGTCGCGCGGTAAGGTCGTGCAACCGGCCTGCGTTGGTGCCGAGCGACCGCAGCAGCGGGATCGCTTCCGCGGTGATCCGTGCGGCCTCGACGATGATGCCCGCCATGTCGCGCATCTGCGGCGAGAATTCGGTGACCTCATACAGCGCGATCGCGTTCGCGGTGCCGTTCATCTGGTCGATCGCGTCGTCCATCACGCCGATCAGATCGGTGATCGCGCTGCGGTCGAACGGCGTTACGAACACGCGGCGGACGTCCTGGAGGACCTCCCGGGTGATATCGTCGGCCTCGTGCTCGCGCTTGACGATCTCGGCGATCTGACCCTCGATCGAGCCTTCGCCGTGGAGCAGCCGTGCAAGCGCATCGGCGCCGGCGACCAGAGTCGCGGCATGCGCGTCGAACAGTTCGAAGAACCGCCCCTGCTTCGGCATCAGCGACTGGAACCAGCCCAGCATCGGAATTCTCCTTTTCGCGCTCGTGCGCACGACGGGTAAGATACGTTGCGCGAGCGATGCCGGGATCGGCGGCTCACGGAAAGCAGCGATCAGCGCCTTCAGGCCGGGCTCATTGACAGCCTCCGCCGCACGATCAAGCGTAAACCAGCGTGTGTCGCGCTGATGACGTTCGGGCCAGTCCTCGACCTGCTCGACGAACGCGAGCGGAAACACGGTGACGATCATGTCGCGGTAGCGGCCGGTGCGGCGGCGCTTGCGGTACGCGAATTGCCCGACAGGAGAGGGGCATGGGATACCGCGAATGCCGGCTTCCTCATAGGCTTCCTGCGCCGCGGCCTCGTGGCTGGCGAGCCCCGTGATGGGATTGCCCTTGGGAATCACCCAGCGGCCGGTATCGCGCGACGTGATCAGCATCACGCGCGCATGCCCGGCTTCGTCGATCACATAGGGAAGCGCGCCGATCTGTTCGATGGTCCGGGTCCTCACGCCCGCGGAATCACGGGGAAAGACTGGAGCTTATACGCGGTTTTTACGCAAGGATAGCGGATCGGCGCTGGCTTTATGGGCGGTTAGCCGGGGCCCATTTCTGTCCCATTGCCGGACGCCGCCAGCTTAACCACTTTTGCCACTGGTCGAATTGGTAAACGCGACGTTAACGTTTTCATCATGACCAGACGCCTAGTCCTCACCAACGAAGCCGCCCGCCATCCGCTGCGCCGATCGTTGCCGCCGCCGGTAGTCGCCAGCGCGAAGAACGACGATCACGACGTGAAGCTTTTCCTGCTGAGTTTCGCGGCGTTCTTCACGTGCTTCTACAGCTTCATTTTCTGAGGCCTACGCACCCCTTTTTACGTTCGTGCTGAGCGGAGTCGAAGCACCTGCTTTTGGCACTCCCCCTTCGACTTCGCTCAGCGCGAACGGGTTCAGGTGTGAGGCTACCCCTTCAGCGTCGGCAAACACCCGATCGCGTCGTCGTCGCAGGCCCGGTGCAGCTTCTGTGCGAGCCATGCCGAGACGAGGCACATCGCCGCCACCAGGAACAGCATGTCCTCGGGCGTCACGCCCATCGCGGTGATGCCGATGACGAGGATCGAACCGACCGTCATCGCGCCCGAGTTGACGACGTTGTTCGCCGCCACGGTCCGCGCGGTCTGGTCCTTCTCGACGGTCGTCGTCAGGAACGCGTAGAGCGGCACCACGAACATCCCGCCGGTGATCGCGATCGCGAGCAGAGTCGCTAGCACGGGAATCGCACCCGGCTGATGGATGAAGCCGGCCCAGTCGTAGAAGTGCCCCGGTGGCGCCGGCGTCCAGGTCCGCACCAGGAACGAGAACAGTAAGACGAATCCGCCCATCGCGATCACCGATGCGGGCGAGAACTTCGCCGAGATACGCCCGCGCAACATCGTGTTGATTACCACCGAACCGATCGCCACACCGACCGAGAACACCGCGATTACGAAGCTGGCGACTCGCTCGTCGGCGGTCAGCACGTTCTTCACCAGCGGCGGGAAGACGATGATCAGCACGGCGCCGATCGTCCAGAAGAAGCTGATCGCGATGATCGCCAGGAACAGCCGCGGGATGTGCAGCGTCGCGTTGATCAGTCGCCACGACGCCGTGAACGGGTTGTAGTCGAGCTTCAGCGGTGGGCCTTCGCGTGGCGCCGGCGGCACCTGGCGTCCGGCGAACCAGCCGATCGCGGCGACGACCAGCACGCTGGCAGCGGCGCCCTCGATCGGAATCCAGCCTGCGGTCACGGTGCCCAGCAGGATCGCGAGATACGTCCCGGCCTCGACCAGCCCGGTGCCACCGAGCACATCACACGGTTTCAGATGCTGCGGCAGGATCGCGTATTTGATCGGGCCGAAGAACGTCGAATGCACGCCGAGGCACAGGACTGCGCCGAGCATGAGCCCGATCCCCAGCGACGGATGCCCTGCGCGCGCGACCATCAGGCCGGTCGCGCCAAGCAGCATGATGCCGATCTCGACCGTCTTCACGATCCGGATGATCCGCGCCTTGTCGTGGCTGTCCGCCAATTGTCCGGCGAGCGCGGACAACAGGAAGAACGGCAGGATGCCGAGTCCCGTCGCCAGCGCGTTGAAATTGGCCTCCATCTTCGGGTCGTTGAAGACCGCATAGGTCGCGAACAGGACCATCGAGGTCTTGAACAGATTGTCGTTGAACGCGCCGAGAAACTGGGTCGTGAACAGCGGGAGGAAGCGACGTTGCTTCAGCAACCCAAGGGCATTGAGCATGACGGGAAATAGCCCTGATCGTTGCGGTAATATGTCCAACCCTTAGCCGAGCGTCATCCGCGCGCCAACGCTTAAACCGGTTTCGCCGCGCGACCGACCGGTATAGGGGTGGTGGGTGTTGAGCTTGCCTAACCTCCTGACATTGTCGCGGATCGTCGCGGTGCCCCTGCTGGTCTGGTTCCTGTGGTGGCCCGACTGGGAGGCGGGGTACGGCATCGCCTTCGTGCTGTATTGCCTGATGGGTATTACCGATTATTTCGACGGCTATCTCGCGCGGTCGAGCGGCGCGGTGTCGCGGCTGGGGATATTCCTCGATCCGATCGCGGACAAGATCATGGTCGCGGCGGTGATCCTGATCCTGGTCGGGACGCGCGATATTCCGGGTGTCCACGTGATCGCCGCGCTGGTGATCCTGCTGCGCGAGATCGCGGTGTCGGGCCTGCGCGAATTCCTGGCGCAGGTTCAGGTCTCCGTGCCGGTTTCGCAGCTGGCGAAGTGGAAGACGACGTTGCAGCTCGTATCGCTCGGCGGCATCATCCTCGGCGGCGCAGTGCCCGAGATGGTCTGGGTCCACACCGTCGGCATCGTCGCGCTGTGGGGCGCGGCCGTCCTTACGCTGATGACCGGATGGGATTATCTCCGCGTCGGCCTGAAGCACATGGACTGAGTAGGCATTACGGGCATGACGATACGGATGGTGTATTTCGCCTGGGTGCGCGAGCGCATCGGCACGGGTGAAGAGTCGATCGAGCCTCCGACGAGCGTCGTGACAGTGGCCGATCTGGTCGACTGGCTGGCGGAGACGAGCGCCGCCCATGCGGGCGCGTTCGAGAACCGCTCGCGACTACGCGCGGCGATCGATCAGGATTTCGTGCCGCTCGATACGCCGATCGGTCGCGCGCAGGAAATCGCGATCTTCCCACCGGTGACCGGCGGATGATCCACATCTCGGTCCAGCAGTTGCCGATCGATATCGCCGCCGAGATGACGCGCGCGGAAGCGGCAGGGGCGGGCGCGGTGGCGACGTTCACCGGGCTGGTGCGTGCTGATGACGGTGTGGGGACGCTCGAGCTCGAACATTATCCGGGTGCGACCGAGGCTGCGTTGCTCAAGGTCGCCGAGGGTGCGATCGAGCGTTGGTCGCTGAGTGCCGCGATCATCGTGCACCGCGTAGGGCCGATGCATCCGGGCGAGCGGATCGTGTTCGTCGCGGCGACGGCGGCACATCGTGGCGCGGCGCTGGAAGCCTGCGCGTATCTGATCGATCGGCTGAAGACCGACGCGCCATTCTGGAAGCGCGAAACGCGGGGAGTTGAAGCTAGCTGGGTGGAGGCGCGCGATCACGATCACGCCGCTGCCTCCCGCTGGAATACGCCTAGCAGCTAGCGCGAAGATTGTTCTCCCGCGAAAGCGGGAACCCAGACTGGATCCCCGCCTTCGCAGGGAAACAAATTAGTGCGGGCCGCGCTATCCGATGAGACCGCGGCCCGCACTCAAATCAGCCGAGCTTCGGAACGCTCATGCCGTTCGTAAGATGAACGACGCCGTTCGTCTCCTTGATGTCCGCCGTATCGACGAACGACTTGATACCGGCGGTATCGGTCAGCGCGATATTGCCGTTCGCTTCGAGCGACGCGACCAGCGGCTGGCCGGCGAGCGTGGTCAGCGTGGCCTTGCCACCGCCTGCGGTGATCTGTGCCTTCAGCTGCTCCGACGTCAGCGCACCGGCGACGACGTGATACTTGATGATCGTCGCCAGCGTCGGCACCGACTCTGGCTTCAGCAGCGTGTCGAGCGCACCGGCGGGCAGACGCGTGAACGCTTCGTCGCTCGGCGCGAACAGCGTGTACGGGCCGGGGCCTGCGAGTGTCGTCTGCAACTTCGCCGCGGTGACCAGCTTGGTCAGCGTCGCGCGGTTCGGCAGCGTCGGGAGAGCGGCGGCGATCGTCGTGGTCGCTGCGGCCGTCGACGCGGCGGGCGCACCGGCAGCCTGAGGCGCTGCGGTCGTCGCGCCCGGCGCCGCTGCCGTCGGAGCGGCCGTCGTCGGCGCGCCCGTCCGCGGTGCAGCCGGTGCGGTGGTCTGTGCAGTCGCGCCGGTGGCGAGGAGCAGGCTCGATGCGGCTGCGATCATCAGGTTGGTCTTAACAGTCATCTGCAACTCCAGAGATTGTGGAAGGGACGTGTAAACTCGAACGGAAAAACTTGGGTAGATATCGGTCGGACTCAATGATTTTGCCGACAAGCCGTAGCATCGGCGCGATGAATTGAGCCTAATTCCACCCGGATCAACTCAGCTTGGGCACGATCACGCCGTTGACGACATGAACGATGCCATTGGACTGGCGGACATCTGCGGTCTCGACATAGCTCTTGTTGCCGTTGACGTCGGTGAGCGTGATGACCGCGCCGACCAGCGTCGCGGTGATCGGGTCGCCCTCGACCGTGGTCAGCGTCGCGGTACCGTTGCCTGTCGTGATGCGGCGGCGCAGATCGTCGGCGGTCACGACGCCGGGCACGACGTGATAGGTCAGCACCTTGGTCAGCGAAGCCTTGTTCTCGGGCTTCAACAACGTGTCTACCATGCCGGGGGCAAGCCGCCCGAACGCGTCGTTGGTCGGTGCGAAGACCGTGAACGGACCCGGCCCCGACAGGGTCGGCACCAGACCCGCGGCCTTCACCGCGGCCACCAGCGTCGAGAGATTGGGCGCCGCCGACGCGTTGTCGACGATCGTCTGCGTCGCCATCATCGGCACGCCGCCGACGGTCGGATTGG
Source organism: Sphingomonas sp. PP-CE-3A-406 (assembly GCF_003688625.1). GTDB lineage: Bacteria > Pseudomonadota > Alphaproteobacteria > Sphingomonadales > Sphingomonadaceae > Sphingomonas. The sequence continues at coordinate 522,676 of NZ_RCWY01000002.1, read as the reverse complement.
CCACCGCGGGCGGCCCGTTCGGGACGGCGAGCGCGGGATTGATCGGCGTGGTCGACGCACTGGCGACGTCGTCCTTCGATTTGCCACTGCACGCCGCAAGCGCCAGCGCACTCGTGATCAGCAATAGCGGAAGCGTCTTCGACATCGTTGGATCTCCAGCGGGAACTCGCGAAACATACGATCGAACGCCGAGTTGGTTGCGCAAGCGTGCCAATCTCCGGTCGAGGTGAAGACCGAGCCAGTCTGAAGCGCGACGGTCTCCCATCCCTGAAAGGGAGGGGCAGGGGGTGGGTCGGCCAGCTTGTGTCGCTGAGATTGCCTGATACGGGCACCGACCTACCCCCAACCCCTCCCTTCCAGGGAGGGGCGCAGAAGGAGAGGCGGCTACTGAACGTCGGCCAGCGCCTTAGCCATCAACCGGAAGTCCTTCTCCCGCGGGCTCGCCCGCCGCCACACCAGCGCGATTTTCCGCACGGCATTGATCTCGTCGAGCGGGCGGGCGGTGATGTTGGTGTTGTCGAGGATGCCGGCCTTCAGCGCCATCTCGGGCAGCATCGTGATGCCGAGCCCGTTGTCGACCATCTGCACGATCGTGTGCAGCGACGTGCCGAGCATGGTCGCCTCCGCGCGCAACTCCGGACGGTTGCACGCGCCGAGCGCATGATCCTTGAGGCAATGCCCGTCCTCGAGCAGCAGCAGCCGGGTCTCGTCGATCGCCGATGCGGGGATCGCAGGCAGCGCGGTCGGCTCTTCGCCCGACGGATACGCCACGAACAGGCGGTCCTCGAACAGCGTCTCCGACGTCACCTCGCCGCACGCATAGGGGAGCGCGAGCAGCACGCAGTCGGTGCGGCCATTGTGCAGCCCCTCGCATGCCGGACCGCTCGGCTCCTCGCGGAGGAACAGCTTCAGGTCGGGATAGTCCTTCCGCAACCGTGGCAGGATCCTCGGCAGCATGAACGGCGCGATCGTCGGGATGACGCTCATCCGCATGTCGCCCGACAGCGGCTGGCCGGCGGCGCGCGCCATGTCGCCCAGCTCCTCCGCCTCGCGCAGCACGCGCCGCGCCTTGTCGGCGATTCCGTCGCCCAGCGGCGTGAACCGCACGACTCGCCGGGTGCGCTCGACCAGCACCACGCCGATCAGCGTTTCAAGCTCGCGCAGGCCCGCCGACAGCGTCGATTGCGTCACGAAACACGCCTCCGCGGCGCGTCCGAAATGGCCGTGGTCCTTCAGCGCAACCAGATATTGCAACTGTTTCAACGTAGGTAGGTAGGTCGCAGCCATTAATCGCCTCTATCGATCATCAGATGATAAATAGAGCGTTGGATCGATTACACCAGCCCCCTATACCGCAATGCACAACACCCGAGCGGGTCAACCGCCGCCTTTGAGGATGCCTGGAGCCAAGTTTAATTCCAGGAGGCTTCCATCATGTTGACCATCGGCGACCAGTTCCCCTCGATGACCATTCCCGTCCAGCAGGGCACCGCAGCGCTGCCCGCCGGCGAGACGCTCGACCTGACGACCGCCTATCCCGGCAAGTGGAAGGTGCTGTTCTACTGGCCGAAGGACTTCACGTTCGTGTGCCCGACCGAGATCGTCGGCTACAGCGACATCCGCGGCGATTTCGAAGACCGCGATGCCGTCCTGATCGGCGCGTCGACCGACACCGCGCACGTCCACCTCGCCTGGCGTAAGTCGGACGCGGACCTTGCCGCCGCGGACTTCCCGTGGCTGGCGGACAACGGCGCGAAGCTCGCAGACGCGCTCGGCATCGTCGACAAGAACGAGCATGTCGCGTTCCGTGCGACCTTCATCATCGATCCGGACAATGTCATCCAGGCGGTCCAGGTCAACGGCCTGAACGTCGGCCGCAACCCCGCCGAGACGCTCCGCGTGCTCGACGCGCTGCAGACCGACGAGCTCTGCCCGTGCAACTGGAACAAGGGCGACGACGTCCTCCAGCTCGCTGCGTAACTGAAACTCCCCTCCCGTTCACGGGAGGGGTTGGGGGAGGGCGTGTCCACACGGACCGCCCTCTCTTTTTGTCTCCAGTCCCTCCCCCGACCCCGCCCGCAGGCGGAAGGGGAGCAGAAGGAATTATCATGTCGCTCAAGGAATTCGCAGGGCAACTGCCCGATTACGCCAAGGATATCCGTCTCAACGTCGGCTCGCTGCTGAACGAGACGCATCTGTCCGACCAGCGCAAATACGGCCTGCTGCTCACGTGCGCGCACGGCTCGGGCTACAAGCCGCTCGTCGAAGCCGCCGAGGCCGAATGCGTGCCGAAGCTCTCGCCCGAGGCCGCCAACGCAGCGCGCGCGGCGGCGGCGGTGATGGCGATGAACAACGTCTATTACCGGTTCACGCATCTCGCCGGGAACCAGGAATACCGCAACATGCCCGCCAAGCTGCGGATGAACGTGATCGGCCAGCCGGGCATCGACAAGGTTGATTTCGAGCTCTTCAGCCTGGCCGTGTCGGCGATGAACGGCTGCGGCATGTGCATCGACAGCCACGAGCAGATCCTGAAGAAGGCCGGCGTTACGGCGGAGGCGATCCAGACGTCGGTGCGGATCGGCGCGGTGATGGCCGCGGTTGCGACGGTCCACGCGACGTTGTGACTTCTGTTCCCCTCCCGCTTGCGGGAGGGGTTAGGGGAGGGGCTGGCCTCAAGTACGGCGTCGTATTTGGCACGCCCTCCCCCGACCCCTCCCGCAAGCGGGAGGGGAGTTCCGTCAGTGCCAGATCGCGCGGTAGAGGCCGAACAAGCTCGTGATCGTCAGGATCACGCCGACCAGCACCATCAGCGTCTTGGCCGGCACGCGCTTCGCCAGCATCGCCCCGAACGGTGCCGCCAGCACGCCACCGATCAGCAACCCCACCGTCGCCTGCGTAAACGCCGCCCAGCCAAGCTGGGTAATGAACGTCGCCGAGATCGTCGCGGTCAGGAAGAACTCCGCGGTATTCACCGTACCGATCGTGGTGCGCGGCGATGCGCCCTGCACCAGCAGGTTCGACGTCACCACCGGCCCCCAGCCGCCACCACCCGCGGCATCGAGAAACCCGCCGACCAGCCCGAGCGGCTCGACGATCTTCGGTTCCTTCTGCTTCGGCGGATAGCGAAGCCCGCGGTACAGCAGGTACACGCCGATCGACGTCAGATACGCGAGGATGAAGGGCTTCGCGGTACTCGCATCGATGTTCGACAACACGTACGCGCCCAGCACGCCGCCGATGACGCCCGGGATCATCAACCGCAGGAACAGCGTCCAGTTGACGTTCTTGTGCAGCACGTGGCTGATCCCCGACACTGCGGTGGTGAAGGTCTCGACGGTATGCACGCCAGCCGACGCCGCAGCCGGTGGCACGCCGACCCACAGCAGCAGCGTGTTCGAAATCACCCCGAACGCCATTCCCAGCGCGCCGTCGACGATCTGCGCAGCGAACCCGACCAGGATGAAGGGCAGCAGCGTCTCGAAGCTCAAGGTCGTCAGGTCGAACATCGGCATCCCCTCAATATCGTGGCTAAACTGCAACGCGCGAGCTTATCCCACAACAAAGATAGGCTTTACCCCGATCCTGATGGGCTGAGGCCGCCCCTGCGCGCGGTTCTGGAAATCGGCGGTTCGATACCCTAGATACGGAAATCGCGAAGGGGACTGCGGATGTCGAGCGGATTACTGGCCTATCTGGATTCGATCCGCGCCCGCGATCCCGCCCCGCATTCGCGTGCCGAAATCATGCTGTACCCCGGCGTCTGGGCGCTCGGCTATCACCGCATCGCGCACCGCCTGTACAAGGCGAAGCTCTATTTCCTCGCGCGCTGCGTCAACCACTGGTCGCGGTTCATGACGGCAATCGACATCCACCCCGGCGCGACGATCGGCCGCAATTTCTTCATCGACCACGGCTTCGTCGTGATCGGCGAGACCGCGGAGATCGGCGACGACGTCACGATCTACCAGTGCGTCACGCTCGGCGGCACCAGCCCCGACAACGGCGTCCAGGGCAAGCGCCACCCGACCATCTCCGATGGCGCGATCATCGGCTCGGGCGCGCAGGTGCTGGGCCCGATCACGCTCGGCAAGCGCTCGCGGGTCGGCGCCAACGCGGTCGTCACGCGCGACGTGCCTGCGGGCACGACGGTGGTCGGCATTCCGGCTCGCGCGACGACGATCGAGGGCGGCAACGCGCCCGAGGTGCCGCGCTTCGTGCCCTACGGTACGCCGTGCAGCGAGATGTTCGATCCCGCGACGCAGAAGATGGAGATCATGCGCTGCGAGCTGGAGACGATGCGCAAGCGGCTCGACGCGCTGCTCGCCGACGAGCATCCAGAGGACCGCCGCGACCGCGCATGATGGTGGATAACTGATGGGCGTGGTCCCTTTTCCCACACCGTCCAAGGCGACGCAGGTCGGCTTCGAACGCCTCGAACTGAACCGCATCCTTGACCTCTATGGCCGGATGGTCGCAGCGGGCCATTGGCGCGACTATGCGATCGATCTGGGCAAGGACGCCGCAGTGTTCGCCGCCTTCCGCCGCGCCGCCGAACGGCCGGAGTTCAGGATCGAGAAGCGCCCGTCGCTGCGCAACAAGCAGGGCATGTGGGCGCTGATCGGCGAGGCCGGCGCGGTGGTGAAGCGCGGGCATGAACTCGGGCCTGTGCTGGCGCCAGTCGAGCGACGGCTCATGAAGCTGGTAGAGGATTAGGGCGCAAGCTGCTCCCCTCCCTGAAAGGGAGGGGTTGGGGGTGGGTAGGCCAGCTTGTGTTGCTGACGATACCGCGTACGGAAACCGACCCACCCCCGACCCCTCCCTTCAGGGAGGGGGGTAATAGGGCGTTACACCAGTACCGGCGCGGTCTCGCGGTCCGCTTCCCCGAACACCCGCAGATATCGCGCGATCTCGGCGGGTTCGCCGGTCGCCTTGGCCGGATTATCCGACAGCTTCACCGCGGGGCGGCCATTCGCTTCGATCACCTTGCAGACCAGCGAGATCGGCTCCAGCGCCGCCGCGCCGTCGGGATCGCAGCCGCGGAAGTCGTTGGTCAGGTTGGTCCCCCAGCCGAAGCTCATCCGCACCCGCCCGTGGAAATGCCCATACACCTGCTCGATCGTGTCGATGTCCATCCCGTCGGAGAAGATCAGCAGCTTCGTCTTCGGATCGACGCCCTGCTCCTCCCACCAGCGGATGATCTGCTCGCCGCCCGCGATCGGCGGCGCGCTGTCGGGGCGGAAGCCGGTCCACTCCGCCAGCCAGTGCGGCGCGTTGCGCAGGAACGCGGTCGTCCCGAACGCATCGGGGAGGGCGATCAGCAGATTGCCGTTATAATGTTGCCGCCAATGCTCGAGCATGCGGTAGGGTGCCTCAGCAAGCTCGGCGTCGCTGTCGGCCAGCGCGGCGGTCACCATCGGCAGTTCGTGCGCGTTCGTCCCGATCGCTTCGAGGTCGGCGTCCATCGCCAGCAGCACATTGGACGTACCGATGAACCGGTCGCCGAGCCCTTCCTTCAGCGCCTCGACGCACCAGCGCTGCCACAGGAACCCGTGCCGCCGCCGCGTGCCGAAGTCCGACAGCACGAGGTCGGGCAGTTCGCGCAGCCGCTCGACCTTCTCCCACAGCTTGGCCTTGGCGCGCGCATAGACGATGTCGAGCGCGAACCGGCCGCGATCACGCAGGGCGGCGCGCGACTTCAACTCGTTGATGATCGTCAGTGCAGGGATTTCCCACATCGTCGTGTGGCTCCACGGGCCTTCAAAATGCAGCTCATACTGCCCGTCGACCTTGCGCAGATCATAGGCGGGCAACTGGAACTCGGCGAGCCACGCGAGGAACTCCGGCCCGAACATCTTCTGCTTCCCGTAGAAGCTGTTGCCCGCGAGCCAGATCAGCTCCTTTTTCGCGAACCGCAGCGTCCGCGCATGATCGAGTTGCGCGCGCAGTTCGTCCTCGTCGACGATCTCGGCGAGCCGCACGGTCTTGGTCCGGTTGATCAGCGCGAAGGTGGCGCTGACGTCCGGATACACCTGCCGGATCATCTGCAACATCAACAGCTTGTAGAAATCGGTATCGAGCAGGCTACGCACGATCGGATCGAGCCGGAAATTGTGATTGTACGTCCGGGTGGCGATATCGGTCACGGCCATGCGCGCGGGCTCCTGCGTTTGCGTGGGCTGCGGGTGTCCGAGAAGACGCGTTTGTGTCAAGCAGCGGGCAAAGGAGACGGGCGATGGCGCGGTTCGTGGTCGTGGTGGATACGCAGTGGGATTTCATGGCGGAGGGCGGCGCGCTGAGCGTGGCCGGGGCGGACGCGCTGGTCGCGCCGATGCAGGCGTGGCTGTCGGCACTGCCCGCCGCCGGCACTGCCGGAGTCCTGTTCACGTTCGATACGCATTTCCGCGAAACCTATGCCGCGTCGCCCGAGGCGGCGATGTTCCCGATCCACTGCGTCCGGGGCACGAAAGGGTGGGGCAACATCCTCGACGTCGCGCTGGTCGACCCGGCGATCCCGGCGTGGCGGATCGAGAAGGGCGTGTTCGACATGTGGGCCGAACCGGGGCTGGCGATCGAGGACGCGCGCGACGAAGGGCAGCCAACGGTGTCGCGGGAGGACTTCTTCGCAGGCCTCGCCGCGAGGGGCGTTACCGACGTTACGGTCATCGGCGTTGCGGCGGACTATTGCGTTCGCTGGGCGGTCGAAGGCCTGATCGCACGTGGCTTCGCGGTAACCGTGCCGGCAGGGCTCACGCGCGGGATCGAACGGCAGATCGATGCGGTTGCGGCGGAGGATTTCGCCGGCGCGCGGTTGATCGTCCAACCAACGGAACGCATCGCGTAAGCCGGTTCGGGCAGCAGTTCGCACTCTCTATTGCTCTCCCGCGGGAGCCCAGGTTGGACCCCCGCCCTCGCGGGGGAACATGCTTTCACGCTGCCGGCGTTCATGCCATCGCCGCGAGCAACCGCCCGACATCCACCGTCGCGAACGAGGCGAAATTGTCGGCCACGCCGAACGGCAGCAGCAACGTGCGGCCATGTACGATCCCGCCACAGCTATAGACGACGTTGGGCACATACCCGTCGCGCTCCTTGGGGCTCGGCACGATCAGCGGGTCGGTCATCCGCGCGAGCAGCTTGGTCGGGTCGGCCTTGTCGAGCAGGCACGCGCCGACGCAGTAATTGCGGACGCTGCCGACCCCGTGGGTCAGCACCAGCCAGCCCTCGTCGATCTCGATCGGCGAGCCGCAATTGCCCATCTGGATGAACTCCCACGGCCATTTCGGCTCGACGATCCTAATGCCCCCGTCCCAGGTCAGCAGGTCGTCCGAGGTCAGGTACCAGATATTCTCGTTGTCCTGTCGCCCGAGCATCGCATAGCGCCCGTGGATCTTCCGCGGGAACAGCGCCATACCCTTGGTGCCCGCGACCGCGCCGCGCATCGGCTGCATCTCGAACGTCTTGAAATCCTCGCCGCGCAGCAGTTCGCAGCGTGTCTCGGAGCCGCTGAACGCGGTATAGGTGCCGAGATACTGGACCTCGCCGGCATCCTCGAACCGGACGAGCCGCAGATCCTCGATCCCCTGGCGCTGGCTCGGCAGGATCGGGAAGATCACGGTTTCGGACAGCTCGCGACTATTGCCGCATTGCAGCCGGGTGGGGCCGCCATCGGTCGCGCCCTGATCCGACGGTTCGATCCGCGGCGGCACAGCTGTCCGGCTGGCGGGATCGACCGAGAAGCCGTCCTGCGGCGACCAACTCCCCGTGCGGAACGTCACCGACGAGACATGACCCTCGCCGATCCCGCGCAGCGACAGGATGAAGCGGAGACCATCGTCGGGCGCGCCGGTCTGATCCGGGTGCAGCACCATGCTCGGGTTGAACAGCGCAGCGGCCTCGAACGAATATTCCTCGCTGAGATACGCGCCGATCAGCACCTGCTGGTCGCGCGTGATGGTGCGGGCGTCCGGCGTCCTCGCCATGACTTCGCCGAAGCGGTGGAGCAGCAGGTCGTCAACGTCGCGGTGGCGCTCGTCGAGCGACGCCGTGACGCGTTCGCGTTCGGCATGCAGCTCGTCGGGGGTCAGCGACAGCACGCGGTCGATCACGCGCTCGACGCGAGGATGACCCTCGACTTTGAACGGACCCGGATAGTCGACGTTGAACGGGCGGATCACGGTCCGCGACGGATCGGGGCGCAGCTGGATGTTCGAGAAGGTGACGAGGTCCGTTACGGCCATGATCGGCTCCCTTGTGCGCCGACCGGCGCGGTGCGGTATCGACTGCAAACGCCGGAGCACCCGGATCGCCGCATGACAAACCCTTCACCGCACAGACAACAGACATACGCGGGAAAACATGGCGCGTCATGACCGACGTTCGATCTTGGGGTGGAGGCGGCATGCGCGGACTATCGACACACGCCAGCGACTGCGCGCTGGGGTTGCACGCACCGCGGTCACGCCACCGCGATCTGGCCGATCAACTGGTGCAGCGGTCCGCCTGTCGACGCTGCGGCGCGACGATCGTCAAATCCGCGGTCAGCCGCCGCTGGATCGTCTCGGGCGTGCTCGGCTGATCTGGTCGCGGCAGAGGCCGGGTCCGCGCTAACCCATGCGTGAATGGGGCGTCGCGCCGTGATCCGCCGCCGTCCCCACGATTACGGCGTATCGCGATCCGGCGGCGTCTGCGGGGAAGGGCGGTCCGATCCGTTCCGCCACGTTTCGGCGCCGGCCTTCGGCAATTCGCCGCGGGTCAGCGCACCATTGCGATTGCGGTCGAGCGCGGCGAACCGGGTCGCGGCGGCCATCGCGAATTCGGATCGATCGACGCCGCGGTTCAGGTTGCGATCGGCCGCGATGACCGGTTCGGGGAAATCGAAGAACCCGAACTTCGCGGCACCGAGCCGTTCATGGACGGTGGCATCGGTCTTCTTGCCGTCGTCGCTGTCCCTGTGCATCCCCTGACCGCCACCGCCTTGCCTCCGTCCACCACCGGAGCCGCGTCCGCCACGCCCCCCAGGGCCGCGTGCGCCGGCTGAAACCCCGCCGCCGCCCGATGCGACACGGATCTCGGGAACCAGGACGTTTTCGTAATAGGCGATGTCGTCGGGATCGATCTCGCCGTCGTTGCCGCGATCGAGCACCGCGAAGAACCGCATGGCATCGCGCTGGAATTCCGCCTCGGTGATACGACCATCGCCGTCGGCGTCGGCACCCGCGAACCAGAGCGCCTCCGCCGCGCCGGGGTGTTGCGACGCCCTGAACGGTTCGCCCATCGGACTGACGAACAACTGTCCGCGACCGTGGTCGGACCTCGCGTCGGCAAGGCGATGTGCGGCATCGCCACGCGCGCGCGATCCACGTTGTCTAGGCAGGTCGGCAGCGCACCCCGCCAGCGCGCCGGCCAGGCCAATAAGAAATACTGTGCGCATGACGCCTCCTCGATACCGTGACGACCAGCTGACGCGCGAAACGTTGCCCCGATATGTCGGGCCGCGCCGGTCCCGACGTATCGCTCAGGTCATACGGGCAACGTCACCCGCACCAGCAGCCCACCTTCGGCGCGGTTTTCGATCGTCGCCTCGCCGCCGTGTCCCCGGGCGACCGCACGCACGCTGGCGAGGCCCAACCCGCTGCCGCCCGTATCGCGGTTGCGCGAATGTTCGGCGCGAAAGAACGGCTCGAACGCGCGCGCCAGGTCGGCGGGCGCCATGCCGCTGCCGGAGTCGAACACTTCGAGCACGGCCATCCCGCCGGCGCGGTGGAGCAGGACTTCGGCATGCCCGGCATAATTGACGGCATTGCCCAACAGATTCGCGAGCAGGGCCTTCAGCGACGGCGTGTCGCCTTCGATGATCAGCGGCGATCCGGGATGCAGCACAACCTGATCGCCGCGATCCGCAAAATCGTCGGTCACGCTTTCGGCGAGTGATCTAAGGTCGAGCTTCTGGCGGCGGACATGGCGGGTCATGTCGCGGACGAACGCCATCGCCGATCCGATCCGCTGGCTCATCTCCTGGATATCGCCTTCGCTTGCGATCCGAATATCTTCCGGCGCCTTTTCGAGCCGCAGCGACAGCCGCATCAGCGGCGTGCGCAGATCGTGCGCGACCGCGGCGATCAGCGTGGTGCGATCCTCGACGTACCGGTTGAGGCGTTCCTGCATCAGATTGAACGCGCTGGCGGCTTCGGCGATTTCGGGCGGACCGGTGACGGGCAGGGGGGCGGCCCGTGGATCGCGGCCGAGCCGTTCGGCGGCGGCGGCGAACCGCCCGATCGGAGTCGCGACGCGGCGGGCCAGCAGCAGGGCGATCGGCGCGACGACCGCCATCGCCGCCAGGAACCACAGGACGATGCGCGCGCGCCAGGGCCCGATCGTGCCGTTGGTTGGCCGGATCACGAGCCACCGCCCGTCCGGCCGTTCTATCGACACCACGAACGGCCCGAACAAGGCGTTCTCGAACAGGTGATGACGGGATCGGACCATACCCATCGGCACCGGGGGGCGAAGCGCTCCCGCCAGCATCGGCATCGCGGAGGGTTCGGTCTCGACGGTCACGCGCTCTGCCGGCAGTGCAAGGTCGTTGGCGATCAGTTTGGCGAGGCGTGCATCGCGCGAACTGTCGGACGGTCGAGGGGGGCCGCCCGTGATCCTCATGGTGAGCAACTTTGCCGGGTCGCTGCCTGAGCGGACCACGCCGGCAACGCGCGCCGTCGTGTAGATTACGGGCATCGGCGGCGGCATCAACAGCACGATCGCGAAGTTCAGGATCTGGACCAGCAGCACCGTCGTCAGCAGCAACGCGAGGATCCGCACGAACAGCGTCCACGGACGCAGCCTGCCAAGCTTCGACGGCGTGTAGATCGTGCCGGGTTGCGTCACTGTCGGGCCACGCGCGGCACGAAGAAATAGCCCTCGTTGCGGATCGTGCGGATGATCTCGTCGCCGCGCGAGCGGAGTTTGCGACGCAACCGGCTGACCTGCACGTCGATCGCGCGATCGAACGCGTCGGTGTCGGGTCCGCGGGCAGCCTCCAACAGCGCATCGCGCGCCAGCACGCGTCTCGGCCGCTCGACGAACGCGCGCAGAACGGCGAACTCGCCGTCGGTCAGGTCGATCAGCGTACCCTCGGGATCGAACAGTTCGTGTGCCGCGAAATCGACTCGCCAGCCCAGGAATGCGAACGACCGGCTTTCACCGGCATCCTGGATTTCTCGCGCGCGCAGTGCGGCGCGGACGGTCGCGAGGATCTCGCGCGGGCTGCACGGCTTGGACAGATAGTGGCTCGCGCCGATTTCGAGGCCGAGGATCCGATCGGGTTCATCGCCCAGCGCGCTGAGCATCACGATCGGCGGTGCGCCGACCCGCGCGAGCCGGCGACAGACCGATACGCCATCTTCGCCGGGCATCATCACGTCGAGCAGGATCAGCGATACCGGGCACCGTGCCAGGACGGCGTCCATCTCGTGCGCATTGGTGGCCGTCTCGACCTGAAACCCATGCATGCCGAGGCTCTGCGCCAACAGCGTCCGGATCATGTGGTCGTCGTCGACCACCAGCAGCACGGGCTTGGCCGACTCTTGAACAGACGTTGAATTCATCGGTCTTTCTTAGGTCGGCGATGTGTTCGCGATGTTTCCGCGCCGATCATCATCGGGATATCAGGCCATATGGTCGGCGAATAGCAGGGAACGGTCTTCGCGATCTTAGTACGATCGGGCCGGCGTCCCGGAACAGCTGTGTTCCATATTGCCGTCAGCGCGCTGTAATGTCGGGTCGGCACGATGTGCGGCATGACACCGTCGATTCTTCCTGCGCTTGCCATCCGGGTCATGCGGATCGTCGCAACCGCCGCGGCCTGCACGCTGCTCGCGTTTGCCGGTACCGCCGCGGACGATCCGTGGCGGCCCTATCATGTCGAGATTGGCAGGCAGTGCCCGGCGAAGCATCTGGAATGGCTGTCCCCCGCCGATCTCCGCGATGCGCTCGAGACCTACGAGGCCAGCGCCGCCCCCCGCACACACGGCGCGATGTCGGTTGCCGAAGCCGATCGATGCGGCACCACGATCGCCGGCGCGACCTGCGGCAATCTCGCCGAGATCGAGGCCGTGCGCAGCGCGGGAGAGTTGCCCGCGCTCGCTAAGTCGGTGTGCGCCGCCTTCGTCAAGTGTCACGGCCAGTCCGACTGCATCGCCGCCGAACCCCCGACCACCGCGCACAAACACTAAAAAAGGCCGCCGCCCGGTATCCCGGACGGCGGCCTTTTCTTTAGTCAGCGCGGAAGGCGTCTGACGAAACCGATTAATCGGTCTCGTTCAGATACTCGCCGGCATCCGCGTCGGTGCCGGTGCCCGAGGTGACGACCGCTGCGAGCGGATCCTCACCCGTGCCGCCTGCGTCACGCGGCGAGCGCGCGAGTTCGGCGGCGTGCTCGTCGGCAGCCGACATCGGTGCCACGATCGACACCTCCGCCATCTTGCGCTGCTGGACGCGCATCGCGGCGTCGCGGCTGTTGGCCACGACACGCAGGCGGTTGAGGCCTGCACCGGTGCCTGCCGGGATGAGCCGGCCGACGATCACGTTCTCCTTCAGGCCCATCAGCATGTCCTGCTTACCCTGGACCGCTGCCTCGGTGAGGACGCGGGTGGTCTCCTGGAACGATGCCGCCGAGATGAAGCTGCGGGTCTGCAGCGACGCCTTGGTGATGCCGAGCAGGATGGGCTTGCCCTGTGCGCGGGTCTGCTTCTTCTCGAGCTTCTCGTTGGTCGCGTCCATTTCCTCGCGATCGACCTGCTCGCCCTTCAGCAGCGTGGTGTCGCCGCCGTCGGTGATCTCGACCTTCTGCAGCATCTGACGAACGATCGTCTCGATGTGCTTGTCGTTGATCTTCACGCCCTGGAGACGATAGACCTCCTGGATTTCCGACACGAGATACTCGGCGAGGGGTTCGATGCCCATCGTCTCGAGGATGTCGTGCGGATCGGGCGAACCGCCGATCAAATTGTCGCCGCGCTTGACGTAATCGCCTTCCTGCACGTCGATGACCTTCGACTTCGGCACCAGATACTCGACGACGTCACCGCCATCCTCGGGCTGGATGCCGATCTTGCGCTTCGCCTTGTAGTCCTTGCCGAACACCACGCGGCCCGAGATCTTGGCGATGATCGCCGAGTCCTTGGGGATGCGTGCCTCGAACAGCTCGGCAACACGCGGCAGACCACCGGTGATGTCGCGCGTCTTGGCGCTCTCGCGGCTGACACGGGCCACGACGTCGCCGCCGAACACCTGTGCGCCATCCTCGACCGACAACGTCGCGCCGATCGCCAGCATGTAACGACCGGTCTCGCCCGACGTCTCGTCGAGCAGGGTCATGCGCGGACGCAGATCCTCCTTCGACTTGGTCGCCGCACGATATTCGATCACGACGCGCTGGGCGATGCCCGTGGCTTCGTCGGTCTGCTCGGTAAGCGTCTTGCCCTCGATCAGGTCGACATACTTGATCGTGCCCGGGTTCTCCGTGATCACCGGCATGGTGAACGGATCCCACTCAGCCATCCGATCGCCGCGCGACACGATGTGACCATCGTCGAACAGCACGTATGCGCCGTAAGGGATGCGATCGACCGAGAGTTCGCGGCCGTCCATGTCGACGATCGCGATTTCGCCCGAGCGGCTGAGCACCACGCGACGGCCACGCTGGTCGACGATGATACGCAGATCGCGGAACTGCACCGTACCGTCGGCATGCGCCTCGAGGTTCGACGTTTCGTTGAGCTGCGCCGCGCCACCGATGTGGAACGTACGCATCGTCAGCTGCGTGCCCGGCTCACCGATCGACTGTGCGGCGATGACGCCGACAGCTTCACCGATGTTGACCGGCGTACCGCGGGCGAGATCGCGCCCGTAGCACTTGCCGCAGACGCCGATCTTCGACTCGCAGACCAGCGGGCTGCGGATCTTGCACGACTGCGTGCCGAGGCCTTCGATCGTCGTGATCATCGGCTCGTCGAGCAGCGTGCCCGACGGGATGACGACCTTGCCGGTCTTGGGATCGACGATGTCCTCCGCGGTCGTACGACCGAGGATGCGCTCGCCGAGGCTAGCGATCGTCGAACCACCCTGAAGAATGGCCTTCATCTCCAGCGCGCGGGTCGTGCCGCAATCCGGTTCGATGATGACGCAATCCTGCGACACGTCGACCAGACGACGCGTCAGGTAGCCCGAGTTGGCCGTCTTCAACGCCGTATCCGCGAGGCCCTTGCGAGCGCCATGGGTCGAGTTGAAGTACTCGAGGACGGTCAGGCCTTCCTTGAAGTTCGAGATGATCGGCGTTTCGATGATCTCGCCCGACGGCTTGGCCATCAGGCCGCGCATACCGGCAAGCTGCTTGATCTGCGCCTGCGAACCACGAGCACCCGAATGGGCCATCATGTAGATCGAGTTGATCGGCTTTTCACGGCCGGTCTCCTCGTCGACCTTCACCGCACGGATCTCGTCCATCATGGCGTTCGCGACCTGGTCGCCGCAACGGCTCCAGGCGTCGATCACCTTGTTGTACTTCTCCTGCTGCGTGATCAGACCGTCCTGATACTGCTGCTCGAAGTCCTTCACGAGCGCCTTGGTGTCGTCGACCAGACCAACCTTGGCGTCCGGAATGATCATGTCGTCCTTGCCGAACGAGATGCCGGCGCGGAACGCGTGGCGGAAGCCGAGCGACATGATCGCGTCGGCGAACAGCACGGTCTCCTTCTGGCCGGTGTGACGATAGACCTCGTCGATCACGTCGCCCACGTCCTTCTTGGTGAGCAGGCGGTTGACGGTGTCGAACGGCACCTTGTGGCTGTGCGGCAGGCACTCGCCCAGCAGCATACGGCCCGGGGTTGTCTCGTACCGCTTGAGGTACTGCTTGCCCTTCTCGTCGGTCTGCGGAACGCGGCTGATGACCTTGGTGTGCAACGTGACCGCCTGAGCGTTCAGCGCCTGGTGCACTTCGGCCATGTCACCGAGCAGCATCCCCTGGCCCGGCTCGTTCTCCTTCATCATCGACAGATAATAGAGACCGAGGACCATGTCCTGCGACGGCACGATGATCGGCTTGCCGTTGGCGGGCGACAGGATGTTGTTTGTCGACATCATCAGGACGCGCGCTTCGAGCTGGGCCTCGAGGCTCAGCGGAACGTGCACGGCCATCTGATCGCCGTCGAAATCGGCGTTGAACGCGGAGCAGACCAGCGGGTGAAGCTGGATCGCCTTGCCCTCGATCAGAACCGGCTCGAACGCCTGGATGCCGAGACGGTGAAGCGTCGGCGCACGGTTCAGCATGACCGGATGCTCGCGGATCACCTCGTCCAGGATATCCCAGACTTCCTTGCGCTCCTTCTCGACCCACTTCTTCGCCTGCTTCAGGGTCATCGACAGACCCTTCGCATCGAGACGTGCGTAGATGAACGGCTTGAACAGCTCGAGCGCCATCTTCTTTGGCAGGCCGCACTGGTGCAGCTTCAGCTCAGGACCGGTCACGATGACCGAACGACCCGAATAGTCGACGCGCTTGCCGAGCAGATTCTGGCGGAAGCGGCCCTGCTTGCCCTTGAGCATGTCGGACAGCGACTTCAGCGGACGCTTGTTGGCACCCGTGATCGTGCGACCGCGGCGGCCGTTGTCGAACAATGCGTCGACGGCCTCCTGAAGCATGCGCTTCTCGTTGCGGACGATGATGTCCGGCGCGCGGAGCTCCATCAAACGCTTGAGACGATTATTGCGGTTGATCACGCGGCGATACAGATCGTTCAGATCCGACGTCGCGAAACGACCACCGTCCAGCGGCACCAGCGGGCGCAGCTCGGGCGGGATGACCGGAACGACCTCGAGGATCATCCACTCGGGGCGGTTGCCCGAATCGATGAAGCTTTCGACGACCTTCAGGCGCTTGATGATCTTCTTGGGCTTCAGCTCGGACTTGGTGACCGCGAGCTCTTCGAGCAGCGCGGTGCGCTCGCCGACGAGATCGAGCGATTCGAGCATGATGCGGACCGCTTCGGCACCGATACCGGCCGAGAACGCGTCCTCGCCATACTGGTCCTGCGCGTCGAGGAGCTCGTCCTCGGTCATCAGCTGGTACTTCTCGAGCGGGGTCAGGCCCGGCTCGATGACGATGTACGCCTCGAAGTACAGCACGCGCTCGAGCTGCTTCAGCTGCATGTCGAGCAACAGGCCGATGCGCGACGGCAGCGACTTCAGGAACCAGATGTGCGCGACCGGGGCGGCTAGCTCGATATGGCCCATCCGCTCGCGGCGGACCTTCGAGACGGTAACCTCGACGCCGCACTTCTCGCAGACGATGCCCTTGTACTTCATGCGCTTGTACTTGCCGCACAGGCACTCGTAGTCCTTGATCGGACCGAAGATGCGCGCACAGAACAGGCCGTCACGCTCGGGCTTGAACGTGCGGTAGTTGATGGTCTCGGGCTTCTTGATCTCGCCGAACGACCACGAACGAATCTTGTCCGGGGACGCGATGCCGATCTGGATCTGGTCGAACGTCTCGGTCTTGGCGACCGGATTGGCGAAGGGGGTCATCTCGTTCATTTTATTCTCCATTCCCCTTCCGCATGGCGGGAGGGGCTAGGGGAGGGGATGTCGTAGCCTCTCGGGGTGGTGCCTGCGGGGACAGGCCCTCCCCCGACCCCTCCCGCAAGCGGGAGGGGAGGAGTTGAGGCTTACTCCGCCGCGATCTGGATGCCGTCGCTGTCGAAGCCGGGCTCCGACTGCTTCAGGTCCACATTCAGGCCGAGCGAGCGCATTTCCTTGACGAGCACGTTGAAGCTCTCCGGGATGCCGGCCTCGAACGTGTCGTCGCCCTTGACGATCGCCTCGTAGACCTTGGTGCGTCCGACCACGTCGTCCGACTTCACCGTCAGCATTTCCTGCAAGGTGTACGCCGCGCCGTAGGCCTGGAGTGCCCAGACCTCCATCTCGCCGAAGCGCTGCCCACCGAACTGCGCCTTACCACCCAGCGGCTGCTGCGTGACGAGGCTGTACGGCCCGATCGACCGTGCATGGATCTTGTCGTCGACCAGATGGTGGAGCTTCAGCATGTAGATGTAGCCCACCGTCACCTTGCGATCGAACTGATCGCCGGTGCGGCCGTCGAACAGGTCCGACTGACCCGACGTGTCGAGGCCCGCCAGCGCCAGCATCGCCGAGACGTCGGCTTCGCGGGCACCATCGAACACCGGCGTCGCCATCGGCACGCCACCCTTGAGGTTCTTGGCCAGCTCGACGATCTCGTCACCCGTGCGGGCGTCGATCTCGGCGTGATACTGCTCGCCGTACACCGTCTTGAGGCGATCCCGGACCGCCTCCGGCATCGCACCCGGCTTTGCGTCCGGATTCTCTTCACGCCACGTCTCGAGAGCCGCGGTGATCGACTGACCCAGGCCACGTGCGGCCCAGCCCAGATGCGTCTCGAAGATCTGCCCGACGTTCATGCGCGACGGCACGCCGAGCGGGTTGAGGACGATATCGACCGGCGTACCGTCAGCGAGGAACGGCATGTCCTCCGCCGGCAGGATGCGGCTGATGACGCCCTTGTTGCCGTGACGGCCGGCCATCTTGTCGCCCGGCTGCAGCTTGCGCTTCACCGCGACGAACACCTTGACCATCTTCAGCACGCCCGGCGACAGCTCGTCACCACGCTCCAGCTTCTCGCGACGATCGTGGAACTTGTCCGTGATCAGCTTGGCTGCATCGTCATACTGGATCTTGACCGCTTCCAGATCGCTCTGGACCTTGTCGTCGGCGACCGCGAACTTCCACCACTCGTGGCGGTCGACGCTGTCGAGCAGATCCATGTCGATCACGACGCCCTTCTTGACGCCCTTCGGCGCCGAGGTGGCGGTCTGGTCGAGCAGCATCTCGCGAAGACGCGACCAGGTCGCCCGGTTCAGGATCGAACGCTCGTCGTCCGAATCCTTCTTCAGGCGCTCGATCTCCTCGCGCTCGATCGCCATCGCGCGCTCGTCCTTGTCGATGCCGTGACGGTTGAAGACGCGAACGTCGACGACCGTACCCGACACGCCCGGCGGCAGGCGAAGCGACGTATCACGCACGTCGCTGGCCTTCTCACCGAAGATCGCACGGAGAAGCTTCTCCTCCGGCGTCATCGGCGATTCACCCTTCGGCGTGATCTTGCCGGCGAGAATATCGCCCGGCTCGACCTCTGCACCGATGTAGACGATGCCCGCCTCGTCGAGGTTGCGAAGTGCTTCCTCGCCGACGTTCGGGATGTCGCGCGTGATGTCCTCAGGCCCAAGCTTCGTATCGCGAGCCATCACCTCGAACTCGTCGATATGGATCGACGTGAACACGTCGTCCTTCACGATCCGCTCGGAGATCAGGATCGAATCCTCGTAGTTGTACCCGTTCCACGGCATGAACGCGACGAGGCTGTTGCGACCCAGCGCCAGCTCGCCGAACTCGGTCGACGGGCCGTCGGCGAGCACGTCGCCGGCACGAACCGCATCGCCCACCTTCACCAGCGGACGCTGGTTGATGCAGGTCGACTGGTTCGAGCGCTGGAACTTCATCAGCGTGTAGATGTCGACGCCTGACTTGCCGGCATCGATCTCGCCGGTTGCCCGGATCACGATACGCGCCGCGTCGACCTGGTCGACGATGCCCGCACGCTTTGCCGAGATTGCGGCGCCGGAGTCACGTGCCACGGTCTCTTCCATGCCGGTGCCGACGAACGGCGCCTCGGCCTGGACGAGCGGCACGGCCTGACGCTGCATGTTCGAACCCATCAGCGCGCGGTTGGCGTCATCGTTTTCCAGGAACGGAATGAGCGATGCGGCGACCGAGACGAGCTGCTTGGGGCTGACGTCCATCAACGTGATGTTGTCGGGCAGCGCCATCAGGAATTCGCCAGCCTGACGCGACGACACCAGCTCCTCGACGAAGCCGTTCGACGAATCGAGCTCGGCGTTGGCCTGCGCGATCGTGTGCTTGGCCTCTTCCATTGCGGACAGGTACACGACGTCGTCGGTCACCTTGTGGTCGACGACCTTGCGGTACGGGGTCTCGATGAAGCCGTACTTGTTGACGCGCGAGAATGACGCGAGGCTGTTGATCAGACCGATGTTCGGGCCTTCCGGCGTCTCGATCGGGCAGATGCGGCCGTAATGCGTCGGATGAACGTCGCGGACTTCGAAGCCAGCGCGCTCACGCGTCAGACCACCTGGTCCAAGTGCCGATACGCGACGCTTGTGGGTGACTTCCGACAGCGGGTTGGTCTGATCCATGAACTGCGACAGCTGCGACGAGCCGAAGAATTCGCGGACCGCGGCAACCGCAGGCTTCGCGTTGATCAGGTCGTTCGGCATGACGGTCGAGACGTCGACCGACGACATGCGCTCCTTCACGGCGCGCTCCATGCGGAGCAGGCCGACGCGGTACTGGTTCTCGAGCAGCTCGCCGACCGAACGGACACGACGGTTACCGAGGTTGTCGATATCGTCGATTTCGCCCTTGCCGTCCTTGAGGTTCACGAGAGTCTTGATGACCTCGAGAATGTCCTCGGTGCGCAGCGTCGTCACGGTGTCCTCGACGTCGAGGTCGAGACGCATGTTGAGCTTCACGCGACCGACGGCCGACAGGTCGTAGCGATCCGGATCGAAGAACAGGCCCGAGAACAATGCCTCGGCGGTCTCCAACGTCGGCGGCTCGCCGGGACGCATCACGCGGTAGATGTCGGACAGCGCCTGCTCGCGCTCTTCGGCCTTGTCGACCTTGAGCGTGTTGCGGATCCACGGACCCGTCGCGACGTGATCGATGTCGAGCAGGTCGAGACGCTCGATGCCTGCCTGGTCGAGCAGTTCGAGGTTCTCGGCGGTCACTTCGTCACCGGCTTCGATGTAGATGCGGCCGGTCGACTCGTCGATCAGATCATATGCCGAATAGCGGCCGAAGATTTCCTCGGTCGGGATCAGCAGGTCGGTGAGGCCGTCCTTGAACGCCTTGTTGGCAGCGCGTGGGCTGATCTTCTGGCCGTTCGGGAACACGACTTCGCCGGTCTTCGCATCGACGATGTCGAACATCGGCTTCTGGCCACGCCAGTTCTCGACCTGGAACGGAACGATCCAACCACCCTGGCCGCGGACGAACGTCACGCGGTTGTAGAAATAGTTGAGGATCTCTTCCGACGTCATGCCGAGCGCGTAGAGCAGCGCCGTGACGGGCAGCTTGCGCTTGCGATCGATGCGGACGTTGACGATGTCCTTCGCGTCGAACTCGAAATCGAGCCACGAACCGCGATACGGGATCACGCGTGCTGCGAAGAGGTACTTGCCCGATGCGTGCGTCTTGCCGCGATCGTGATCGAACAGCACGCCCGGCGAACGGTGCATCTGGCTGACGATGACGCGCTCGGTGCCGTTGATGAAGAACGTGCCGTTCTCGGTCATGAGCGGCATGTCGCCCATGTACACGTCCTGCTCCTTGATATCGATGACCGACTTGGCCTCGGTATCGGGATCGACCTCGAATGCGGTCAGGCGCAGCGTGACGCGCATCGGCGCGGCGTAGGTGATACCGCGCTGGCGGCATTCCTCGACGTCGAACTTCGGCGGCTCAAGGACGTAGTCGTCGAAATCGAGATAGGCGGTGCCGGCGAAATCCTGGATCGGGAACACGCTGCGCAGCGTCTTCTCAAGACCCGAAACGTGGCCGATCGACTTGTCCGAGCGCAGGAACTGCTCGTAGCTCTCGCGCTGGACTTCGATCAGGTTCGGCATCTGCACGACTTCGTGGATGTTGCCGAAAACCTTGCGGATACGGCGCTTTGCAGTGCCGTGTTCGATCGCCTTGGAAGCCATAGGTTTTGTTTCGCCCTATAAAAACTGACGGATCAGTCGTAATTTCGTGCTTGGGAACCCCCAAGCGGGACGCACGTTCACGCAAAAAGGCCGCGCGCATCAGGTGCGGCGGCTCTCAGCGTATGAAACCTCGGTATCCAATACGATCGACACGCTGCGCGACGGCATGTCATTTCCCGGATACTGTGGTGAGATGCGGATATAGGCGCGCCGCGGCGTCATGTCAAAGGGTGGACGCGATACGGTCGTTTCGACACGGCCGCACTGCCGGAAATACTATAGCTATGGTCAAACGCCTGACGCTATTGCATCTTTGGTAATATTTGACGCGTATATTCAGTGTTACCGTTTGGCATTCGCAGGGGAGTAGCGACGTCATGAACGCGAAGATCGCAGAGCGAGAAGTATCCGATCAGGACCGTGCGAATTGGATTCGGTTGATCGAAGATCACGAGAAGATTGCCCGGCAATGTTCGGAACTCGTTAATTTATCACGAGAATCTAATACGCAAAGCGCGATCGCGTCGCGCAAGCTGATCGAGCTGGCAGTGACCGTCGCCGATCATCTGGGCGTCGAGGACGAGGTCATCGATCGCACCGTCGTGGCGATGGAAGCGCGCTGCTCGGCCGATACGATCGCGATGATGGAAGAGGATCTCGACATCCTCCGCTCGGACTGGAAGGCGTTCATCGGCCACTGGCTGCCGACGATTTCCCCCGACGACTGGGCCGCGTTCGGCGTGCAGGCGGAGTCGATGCTCGACCGGCTGTCGCTCCAGGTGAAGCTCGAGACCGAATTGCTGTACGACCACGCGTTACAGGACGGCGTCGTGCGTACGGGCGGGCTCGTGCTGCACTGATTGCGTAAAGTGGGGCATCCAATCGGCTCGTAATTCAAAGGTGCCCCCCAAAAAAACTACCACCCCGGCGAAGGCCGGGGCCCAGTTGGAAAGGTGGCAGTAACGAAGCGCTGGCTGTCGTCAGCAGCGTTCCCCAACTGGGCCCCGGCCTCCGCCGGGGTGGTACCGCTCTCAGGGACACATAGCCCCGATCAAACCAGTCTTTACTTCTACCGCCGCTTCTTCTTCGACGGCACTACCACCACCGGCACCGGCACCGGCACCGGCGGTTGCGCCGACACCTTCACCACCAGCGGCAGCACGGCGGGGTCCGCCGGATACAACCGCCGCGCCCGCGCAAACACGAACCGCGCCTTCGCCGCCCCGGGCGCACTGCCGCTCGTGCCCACCCAGCGCCAGTGCCAGGGCTCCCATTTCACGTTCTGCTTGTTGCCGCCGGGAAAGCTCTGCTCGAACCCGAACCGGGGCGCGTTCAGCCGCAGCCAGCGCGCGGCAGGCGTCGCGGCCATGCACGCCTCCGCATCGGGGCACCCGTTCGCAGGGCGCACCGCGAAATCGAGCGCATAGCCGGTCGAATGCTCGCTATATCCAGGCGGCGCGACCGAGATCGCCCGGTCGGCCGCGGTGCTGATTTCGCCGCGGCAGAACACGCTGCGCTGGCGCGCGATCGACCGCTGACACGAGAGCGCGCGGAGCTGGCCCATCACCGAGGGATCGCCCTGCGCCGCTGCGAACAGCCGCAACAGATCGGGCAGGATATCGGCGCGTACGACGCATGGATTGCCGACCGAGTATTCGGACGGCAGCGTGACCAGTTCGGTTTCGGCGGCGTCGCCGTACGGCAGATGCCCGAACGCGCGACCGTCGGGCGAGATCGCCGCGCTCTGGCCTTCGCACAATTGGGCCTCCGCGATCGTGGGGGTGAAGAGGAGCGCGAGGGCCAGCGTGCGGTGCAACATCGACGCGGGCTCTGGCACGCAGGCGCTAATGATGGCAAGGGCGGCGCCATGCATGGTGAACGCGTACTCTTCCTCGACGGCGAGGCCCTGGTGATCGACAAGCCCGCAGGGCTGCCGGTCGATCCGCCCCGCGATGGCTCGCTGAGCCTCGAAAATCATCTCGAAAGCCTGAAGTTCGGCTTCCAGCGCTGGCCGAAGGCGGTGCACCGGCTCGACCGCGACACGAGCGGCTGCCTGCTTTTGTCGCGCAACCCCAAGGCGCATGCCCGGTTGCAGCAGGCGTTCGAGCAGGGCCTCGTCTCGAAACGCTACGTCGCCCTCCTCGACGGTGAGGTTAACGGTGAATCGGGCCTAATCGAAATGCCCCTCGGCAAAGTCAGCACGGCCGAGACCGGTTGGCGGATGGTCGAGGATCCCGAGGGCAAGAAGTCGCGTACAAAATGGCGCGTGCTGGAGATTAAGGACGGCCGCTCGCTGGTCGAATTCCTTCCCGAAACTGGCCGCACGCACCAGATCCGCGTCCACGCCGCCAGCGGCCTTGGTGCGCCGGTGGTCGGTGACGGCGTGTACGGCAAAGCGGATGGGTTCGGCATGATGCTTCACGCTCAGCGGCTGATCGTCCCGCGCCCGGGCAAGCCCGACGTGCTCGCCGAAGCGCCGCTGCCCGAGCGCTTCGCCAAGGCGGGTTTTGCCGACGAGGCTGTTCCGGTTGCCGACGTTGCTCCGACTGCCGACGCGGTAACGACGCTCGACTCTACCGGCGACTGATCGAGCCGAGGGCAGGGGCTGATGGTCGCGATCCCGATCACCCGATCGATCTCGATCGACGACAGCGAACTGATCGAGAGCACCACGCGATCGGGCGGTCCGGGTGGTCAGCATGTCAACACCACCGACAGCGCGGTGATCCTGCGCTTCGACGTCGGCCTCTCGCCCGGCCTCCCACTGGCGGTGAAGAACCGCATCGCCGTGCTGGCCGGATCGCGGCTGACGCGCGATGGCGTGCTGGTGCTCCGCAGTGAGGGATCGCGGTCGCAGCTGCTCAACCGGCAGGAAGTCCGCGAACGCCTCGTCGCGCTGATCAAGGAGGCGACGATCGTCCCGAAAGCGCGCCGCGCGACCAAGCCGTCCAAGGCGGCGAAGGCGCGGCGGGTCGATACGAAGAAGGTGCGGAGCGGCGTGAAGGCGGGCCGGGGAAAAGTGCGCGACGACTGAGCGGGCGTGAGCGGGGGGGGCAAGCTCGCCCAATTTCAGCGAACCCTGGGTGGACTCGGCGAAAACCTGATCCGTCGAGCGCCTCTCTACCGTTCCCCCGCGCAGGCGGGGGGCCAGGATCTCAAAGAGCAGCGCTTGCGACCCTCGCCGCACGTTTGGTTTTTCGAGGTTGCACGTCATAAGTCCCATCCGTCACCCCGGCGAAAGCTGGGGTGTGCTTGAGGAACGGGCTTTCGAAGCCAATATGGCAGACCTCAGTTTGCGTTAGGATGACGGACGGGATTCCCAGCCTATCGCCGCCGACGACCAAGGACGATCACATGTACCAGTTCGATATCTCCGCCGGCACCAAGGCCGACCTCTACCGCGACCTGCTCGCCGCGCTAGACGCGCTGACCGCGGACGAGACCGATCCGATCGCCAACATGGCGAATGCGTCGGCGCTGGTCTGGGAGTATCTGCCCGATCTCAATTGGGCAGGCTTCTACCGACTAGTACCCGAAGCGCAGGGTGGTGAGCTTGTACTTGGGCCATTCCAGGGCAAGGTCGCGTGCATCCGTATCCCGGTCGGCAAGGGCGTCTGCGGGGCCGCTGCCGCGACGCTAACCACGCAGTTGGTCGAGGACGTGCACGCATTCCCAGGACACATCGCCTGCGACGCGGCAAGCCGGTCGGAACTGGTGGTACCAGTGATCAAGGACGGCACGCTGATCGCCGTGCTCGATCTCGACAGCCCGGAGCCGGCGCGGTTCGACGCGGAGGATGCGGCAGGGTGCGAGGCGCTCGCCGCATTGTTGGCCCGGCGGCTGTAGGCGCTGCTCCGTTTCGGGACGGTACGCTTGCTGGTGACTCGCCCCCGGCTTTGGTAAGCAACCCCTCAAGACATCCGGCGTTTGCGCGGGATAGGGTGGCGGAACCAGGGAGATGAACATGCGGAGCCTTATTCTCGCGAGCGCAGGGCTCGCCTTGGTCGGCGGCGGCCCGGCGCACGCGCAGCAGCGGCCCGGTGCCAGCTACGGCATGCCGGGCGCGACGATGCAGGCACCGATGGCAAATCCCCGCCGGCCCGGTCCGATCGCCGCCAATGCTCCCATCGTGCAGACCGCGTCGCGACAGGCGGGACAGCACCGCCAGCCGCGCTGGGGCAGCAAGATCGGCGGTCGCTGGTGGGCCGGTGCGAACGCGCCGGGCGGTTGGACCGGCTACCGCCGCCCGCATCGCGGCTGGGCGGTTCCCGGCTATTGGAATGCGCCGCGCTTCTACGTGGGCGACTGGTCGACCTACGGTCTTCCGCAACCGCCGCAGGGGTATAACTGGACGCGCTACTACGACGACGCCGTGCTGATCGACCCGCGAGGATCGGTTTACGACACCGTCGGTGACGTCGATTGGGACCGCTATGACTCGGTCAGTTCGGTAACGATAAGTCCTCGGGATTATGCGGCAAACGACACGGTGTACGCCGGGCCTAGCGAACGCGGGTATGCGCCGCCTTATGATGATGGTCGCGCGCCGCGGTCGGACGATGGTCGCTACGGTCGGCGCGACACGGGTCTGGGCGGTGCCGCGATCGGTGCTGTAGCCGGTGGCGTCGCGGGCAACGTCATCGCCGGACGTGGCAACCGTCTCGGCGGTACGCTGATCGGTGCCGGCGTCGGCGCAGCGGCGGGCTACGCGATCGACAAGGCCGAGGATCGTGGCCGTCGCACGCCGCCACCACTCCGTGCGGGATACGGCGCAGGCTATCCGCCGCCCGCGCCGTATGCGGAAGACTACGCGCCACCCTATGGCGCCGGCTATCAGCCGCCGCGTACCTACGCGAGCGAGCCGGGCGAAACCTGGGTTTCGCGCGATGGCGCAACGACGGTCACGACCACCAGCGGCCCTGCCTATCCGGCAGGCTCGACGACGGTGGTCGTTCAGTCCGTCCCGGTGACGACGACCACGACGACCACCGAATATTACGAGACGGTGCCCTATCCGCGGCGCAAGCTACGCCGGCGCTAGGGGCGCTGCCGGTGGCTTACCCCAGCATGCCCGCATAAGACTGGGGCGGGAGGGGTAGCGTCATGCGCGCCGCCAACCCGCTGCAGATCACGATGGTCAGCGCGGTTGCGCCGATCATCACGACACGCAGCGGCGGCGCGCGGTCCGCGAGCAGGACGACGGAAACCGCTGTCGCGATCATCGACCACAGGTGATAGCGCAGGTCGGACGCGATGCTCAGCGCCGCGAAGCTGACCTCCAGCGCTAGGGCGGATACCAGCAACGCGGTGGCGAGTTCGCGGACAGGATCGCGCGGGCGCGACAGGCTTGCGGCAAGCGCGGTGATCGCGACGACGATCCAGGCGATCGGCCAGCCGAACGGGGTCTCGACGATCATCGCGGTCAGCACCTCCCACGCGCTCGCTCCTGCACTGGGGTTGGCGAGCCCGATCGTGTTCGGCTCCGACGCGACGGGCGGCGCGGCGCTGGGCCAGTGGAACGGGACCAGCCACCGGTCGGTCGAGTTCAGATGCGCGAAGCGGTGCCCGGCATAGGCGATCGGATGATGCAGCGCTGCCGACGCCAGCGTGACGTACAGCGTCGCGGTCGGCAGCGCGCGCAGCCGCGCCATCGTCGTCCCGCAATGCGCATCGTCGCCGAGAGGATCCCAGAAGAACGGCTTCGCGCACCGCCGCTGGATCACGGTTGCTGTCTCTTGCCGGGTAAGGCCGATGGTTTTGCCGTCCGGTGTCCGCGCGGCGATCCCCGCTATGTCGTAGAGCGCTTGGGTCGCCTCGACTCCACTGGGCTGCGCGCGAAGCAGCTGGTGGTTCACGATCGGCGCGACGCCGAGCACGGCGACCACCGCGACGAGACCGGCGACGAGCTTGGCCAGGGGGTGTGCCGGGCGCGGGGCGAGCGTCACGATCAGCGGAACGACGATGAACACGGCGTTGGCGCGGACCAGCACGGCATAGGCGAGCAGCAGCGCGACCGGGATGTACATCGCGCGGGGCAGCGGACGCCGCGCGAGCCGCCACCAGCCTATGATGCCGATTGCGGCGAGAAGCGCGCCAGCGAGTTGCGCGTCCTTGAGCACGACGCCCTGCCAGCCGAGAAAGGGTGGGAGCAGGCCGATCGCGAGGATCGCGGCGGCGCCACGGGTGCGACCGATCCGGGCTAGCGCGGTGGCGATCAAACCGAGCCCGAGCCAATAGGTGACGAGTTGCAGGACCAGCATCGGCGTCGCACCGGGCCCGAGCGGCGCAAGCAGCGCCCAGACTCGCGCCATCGCCGGCGGGTGCCAATCGTCGTACACGCCCGACAGGACCTGCTGATATTGCGTGACGGTGTCGTACATCGCGGTGCCCGGCCAGAAGAGCGCGAGCGAGGCGATGCATAGTGCGACCGCCGTTATCGTGATGTGGCGGTGCGTGAGGCGGGAGTTTGGTTCGATCGACATTCGCGGTTCCCGCACCGGTGGCTTATGCGCCGCGAAATCCTGAAAGCAGGACGTCGTGGCCGGCGCGACCCTTTGACGCGTCCCGCGCGAGGGTCAAGAGAGATAGGGCCGAAACGGGATGGTTCGCTCGGATCGGTCGGTCAGACGGATATCAGACTGGTCTCGACTTCGTGCCTGACAACAAAAGGACAACCGACCCGACCGCCTCCGTCATCCTGACGAAAGTCAGGATCCAGAGCCACAAGGGCGGCGGCTGGCGTCCTGGATCCCGACTTTCATCAGGATGGCGGAGGCAAATGGAGTACCAACCTCAAATCGTCCCCGCCAGGGGGAGGTGGCTGGCGCTTGCCAGACGGAGGGGGCGGAACGGATAACCTCGGTTCCGTGTCCTCCCCCTCAGTCACCTTTGGCGACACCTCCCCTTGGCGGGAGAGGATCATTGGGTCAGTAGTGGATTGCCCGGCCGTACGCAGCCAGCACGCTCTCGTGCATCATCTCGGACAGCGTCGGATGCGCGAACACCGTCTCCATCAGCTCGGCTTCGGTCGTCTCGAGCTGCCGCGCGACGACATAGCCTTGGATCAGCTCGGTGACTTCCGCGCCGACCATGTGCGCGCCGAGCAGTTCGCCGGTCTTCGCGTCGAACACCGTCTTCACGAAACCCTCGGCCTCACCCAGAGCAATCGCTTTGCCGTTGCCGATGAAGGGGAATTTGCCGACCTTCAGCTCGTAGCCGGCTTCCTTCGCCTTCGCCTCGGTCATGCCGACCGACGCCACCTGCGGGCGCGAATAGGTGCAGCCGGGGATGTTGGCCTTGTCCATCTGGTGCGGCGAGCCGCCGGCGATCTTCTCGACCGCGATGATGCCCTCATGGCTGGCCTTGTGCGCGAGCCACGGCGCGCCGGTGACGTCGCCGATCGCCCAGATGCCGTCGACGTTGGTGCGGCCGTATCCGTCGGTCTTGATGTGGCCGCGGTCCGTCTCGACGCCCAAAGCCTCCAGCCCGATATTCTCGGTGTTCGGGACGATGCCGATCGCGATGATCGCGTGGCTGAATGTCTCTTCCGAAACCTTGCCGTCCTTCGCCTTGATCTTGGCCGTGACGCCGTTCGCCGAGGGCGCGAGACCCTCCAGACCGGTCTGGGTCAGCAGCTTGATGCCCTGCTTTGTCAGCGCCTTGTCCATGAACGCGGAGACTTCCTCGTCCTCGACGGGGAGGATCCGCGGGAGCATCTCGACGATCGTCACGTCGGCGCCCATGTCGTTGTAGAAGCTGGCGAACTCGACGCCGATCGCACCCGAGCCGATGACCAGCAGCTTGGTCGGCATCTCGGTCGGGACCATCGCGTGTCGGTAAGTCCAGATCCGCTCGCCGTCAGCCTTGGCGAACGGCAGGTCGCGCGCGCGGGCGCCGGTCGCGACGATGATGTTCTTGGCTTCGAGCTCGACGGTCTTGTCGCCCTGCTTGACGCTGAGCTTGCCCTTCGCCGTCACGGTGCCGACGCCTTCGACGACGGTCACCTTGTTCTTCTTCATCAGGCCCTTGACGCCCGCGTTAAGCTGGCCCGCGACCTTGCGCGAACGATCGACGATCTTGGCGAGGTCGAAGCCGACATTGTCCGCCTTGAGGCCGTAGCTCTCGGCATTCTGCATGTAATGATAGATTTCCGACGTCCGCAGCAGCGCCTTGGTCGGGATGCAGCCCCAGTTGAGGCAGATGCCGCCCAAGCGTTCACGCTCGACGATCGCGACCTTTAGGCCGAGTTGCGACGCGCGGATCGCGGCGACGTAGCCGCCGGGGCCCGAGCCGAGGATGACGAGATCATAGGTATCAGCCACGGTAAATCCTTCGATTCAATTGGTTTCGGGCGGCACGGGCCGCGGTTTGCGATCGTCGCCGACCGCTACGAAGATAAAGCGCGCCTGGGTCACCTTGCAGCTGTCGTTGCTGTGACGCGCGCGCCGCCAGGCCTCGACCTCGATCGTCATGGAGGTGCGACCGACCGCGCTCAGCTCGGCGTAGACCGAGACCTCGTCACCGACGACGACCGGCATGTGAAACTTCATCGCGTCCGCTGCGATCGTGACGGCACGGCCGCCGCTACGCCTGGATGCAACCGATCCCGCCGCGAGATCCATCTGACCCATCAGCCAGCCGCCGAAGATGTCGCCATACGGGTTGGCGTCGGCAGGCATCGCGGTGACGCGGATCGTCGGCGCCTTGTTGGGAGGCAGGTCGGTCACGCTTCACTCCTGCGGGTCGTTTGGTCGAGACGGCGGGCGCGGCGCAGCGGTCCCACGCCCATCAGCATGGTCGCCACCATCGCCGCGGCACCGCACGACCAGATCACGTCCTGCCCAAGCGGGTAGGACCATGCCGCCGCCCAGGTGATCGCGATTGCGACGACGAGGCCTGCGAGGATGTGCAGGATCTCAATGGTCGTCTTCTTCATGTCGAACACCCCCCTAAACCGTTCGTGCCGAGCGAAGTCGAGGTACATGAGTCTCATGCCCTTCGACTTCGCTCAGGGCGAACGGGGTTGGGGAGGCGGTGTTCATGTCTCTCAGCTTACGCCAGCATGCCCAGAGGGTTCTCGACGAGGTGCTTGAACGCCTTCATGAACTGCGCGCCGTCCGCGCCGTCGATCGCGCGGTGATCGAAGCTGCCGGTCGCCGACATCACGGTCGCGACGGTCAGCTCGTCACCGACTACGTACGGACGCTTCTCGCCAGCACCGACCGCGAGGATCATCGCCTGCGGTGGGTTGATGACCGCATCGAACTGCGTGATGCCGAACATGCCCATGTTGCTGATCGAGGCGGTACCGCCCTGATATTCCTCGGGCTTCAGCTTGCCGTCGCGGGCGCGGCCGGCGAGGTCCTTCATCTGCGTCGAGATCGACGACAGCGAGGCGGTGTCCGCCCCGACGATGATCGGCGTGATCAGCCCCGACGGCGTGCTCACCGCGACCGAGATGTCGGCACGCTGGAAGGTGATCAACTGGTCGGGCGTGAACATCACGTTGCAGGTCGGCACCTGCATGAGCGCGACGGCCTGCGCCTTGATCAGCAGGTCGTTGACCGACAGCTTCACGCCGCGCGATTCGAGACTCTTGTTCAGCTCGCCACGCAGCTTGAGCAGCGCGTCGAGGCGGATGTTCACGGTCAGGTAGATGTGCGGGACGGTCTGCTTCGACTCGGTCAGGCGACGTGCAATCGTCTTGCGCACGTTGCTGAGCTTGGTCGCCTCGTGCGGGATGTCCGGCACGGTAGCCGGCTTTGCGGCAGGCGCGGGGGCTGCAGCGGCAGTCGGCGCAGCAGCTTCGGTCTTCGCGGCAGCGGGAGCCGCACCCGGCTTCGCGCTCTCGACGTCGGCCTTGACGATACGACCCTTTGGCCCCGAACCCGACACGGCGCCGAGATCGATACCCTTGTCGGCGGCGAGACGACGCGCGAGTGGGCTCGCCTTGACGCGATCACCGCTGGCGGCAGGCTTGGAGGCACCGGCGTCGTCGGGACGACCGTGATCCTCGGCGGACGCCTCGGTCCGCTCGACTGGCTTGGCCTCGGTCCCGGTCTTGTTCGGATCCGTCGGGTCGGGCTTGGCTTCCGATTCCTTCGCGGCCGGTGCAGGCGTCTCGCTCTTCACAGGCGCGGACGAGACCGACGACGCGTCCTCGCCCTCTTCGGCGATGATGGCGATGACCGTGCCGACCTTTACGTTGTCGGTACCCTCGGCGACGAGGATCTTGACCACGGTGCCTTCGTCGACGGCTTCGAATTCCATCGTCGCCTTGTCGGTCTCGATCTCGGCCATCAGGTCGCCGGATTTCACGACGTCGCCCTCCTTGATCAACCATTTGGCGAGGGTACCCTCCTCCATGGTCGGGGACAGCGCAGGCATCTTGATCTCGATCGACATGGATTTCCCCAGGGCGTGACGTAACGGCATGCCTACTCGCGCCCTCGTCCGCTCGGGTCAACCCCGGCGCACTTGCGTATCGACCCGCTGCGGCCCAATTACCGGTAATAACGGGGGCTAAAATGCGCATTTATCTAGTGGTTATCGACGATAGTCCGGAAGCTGGCATCGCGCTGCGGTTCGCGGCCCGGCGCGCGGTAAAGACCGGCGGCGGCGTCGAGATCCTCACCGTCATCCCGCCGCAGGAGTTCATCGCGTTCGGCGGCGTCCAGGCGACGATCGAGGAGGAAGCGCGATTGCATGCCGAGGGGCTGGTCGCCGGCGCCGCGGGTACGTTGCTGGAGGAATCCGGCCTTCGTCCGTCGATTACCGTCCGCGAAGGCGAAGCACCGAAGATCATCCGCGAGATGATCGCGGCGAACCCAGAGATCGCCGCACTGGTGCTCGGCGCGGCCGCGATCGGCGCGCCGGGCGATTTGATCGCGCATTTCTCGGGAACCGACGCGGGGGCGCTGCCGGTCCCCGTCATGATCATCCCCGGGTCGCTGACGCGCGAGGCGATCGATCGTCTTAGCTGACGTCCACCAGCGATCGGGTCGACAACAGCCGTTCGACATCGTCGATGCCGGAGCGTGTCAGCTGGAGTGCTTGGCGCATGCTATCGGGCGGATCGACCAGCGATTTGGCCTCCAGCACACGAATCCAGCGATCCAAGGTCGCGCGATTCAGACCAAGCTGGCTGGCGACCGAGTCGACCGTTGCGATCCGACTCTCGGCCTCCGCCACATAGACGCTCAACAGCAGTGCCCAGGCATGATCGGCGAACAGATCGCCGCCCAGCGTCTTATCGCGTGCCTGCATGACCGCGAGCAGATCCTTTGCGCGGCGCCAAAGACTATGTGGCAGGCGATCGTCGTGACGCGGACCTGCAATCATCGAGCCGAGTGGGGCGGCGGCCGACATCGTACCGACGAGATGGCCGCTCTCGCCGCTGCCGATACGCAAAACCTGGACAGTGAGCGTGATGATACTGCCATCGCCGCCAAGATATCGCTTGCGGATTGATTGCGACTGACCATTCGGACGAAGAGCCTGGACCTGCGATACGTTGCGAGCGATATCCTCAGGGTGCGTGATTGACGTATACGACATGCCGATCAGCTCTGTACGCGTACGTTTCAGCACACGAGCCACCGGTTCATCGATGGCTTGTATGATACCGTCCATATTCGAGATTGAATGGCCTATAATCACTATCGGTCCCGGATTTCGATAAGTACCTCTACGCATTTGATTAAAAAGTATCAAATCTGAATCATGTTCGTGCGATTTATCGATTTGGCCGAAAGTGATCTTCAGCTGAATTCCAGTTTCAGTTGGTTCGTCTCGGAGATATTAAACACTTGAGGCGTGCCTGCGATCCGGGCACGATCATTCCATGTCGACCCTTATCGTTCCACTGCTTCTCGCAGCCGCCGCCCCGCTCGCGCCCCCACCCGCGACCCAATCCGCTACCTCGGCGAAGCCCTCTGCGACCCGATTGAAGGCGGACGTCGCAACGATGGTCGATTTCGGCACACGCCACACGGCGTCGACCACGACCGACCCCAAACGCGGTATCGGCGCCGCCCGGACTTGGGCAGCGCGCCGCTTTACGGAGATCGGTGCATCGTGCGGCGGGTGCATCACGGTTGACCGGATTTCGCGACGTTTCACCGGCCCGCGGGCACCGACCGGCGTGGTGGTAGAAGACGTCCTGGGGATCCAGAAGGGCCGCGATCCGAACCGGGTGGTGATCGTCGGTGCGCATATCGACAGCCGCGTGACCGATGTCATGAACGCGACCTCCGATGCGCCGGGCGCGAACGACAATGCCTCGGGCGTGGCGCTGGTCCTGGAGGCCGCGCGCTTGCTGTCGCAACGTCAGTTCGACGCGACGATCGTCTACGCGGTGTTCTCGGGCGAGGAACAGGGCTTGTGGGGCGCCGAACTGCTCGCCGATACCGCGAAGGCGCGAGGCTGGCAGGTCTCGGCGATGCTCAACAACGACATCGTCGGCAATACGGTCGGTCAGGGCGGCGTCCGGGTCGCGGACAAGGTGCGCGTGTTTTCGGAAGGCATTCGCACATCGGAAGACATGGTCGCGCAACAGGGACGGCGTGCGGAGGGCGGCGAGGACGATGGCCCGAGTCGCGCGCTGGCCAAGGCGATCGATGGGATCGCCGGCGGCATTCCGGGCGGGCTCGACGTGATGATCGATCGGCGGCCGGATCGGTTCGGTCGCGGTGGCGATCACGAACCGTTTCTCAAGCTCGGCTATCCCGCGGTACGGTTCTCGGTCGCGGCCGAGAACTGGGATCGCCAGCATCAGGATCTGCGCACCGAAAAAGGTGTCGTCTATGGCGACACGATTGAGGGCATGGACTTTCCGTATCTGGCCAAGGTGACGGCGATCAACGTGGCGACGATCGCGCAGATTGCCGCCGCGCCGGCGGCGCCCGAAGACGTATCGATCGCGGGTGCCTTGTCGCGCGATACGACGGTCAAATGGACTGTCGTGCCGGGTGCCGCACGCTACCGCGTCCGGTGGCGCCGCGACGATTCGCAGGGCTGGACGGACGTCCGCGACGTGACGGATACGCAAACGGTTCTGGTTCAGGTGCCGGTCGACGACACGTTCGTCGGCGTGTCGGCGCTGTCGACGGATGGCGCCGAGAGCCTGGTCAGTTTCGGTGGGCGGGAGCGCCGCCGGTAAGCGCGGTTGGAGATTACGGTCGGTATCGGGGTTGGCAGTCGATGGCGGCTGTCGGATCAGGCGGCCGCCGACTTTTGCCAACCGCGGTTGGCCAGCGCGCGGGCTTCCTCGACCGGAAGCGGGCGACCGAAATAATAGCCCTGAACCTTGGTGCAGCCGAATTGCCGGACCATCCGGTGTTCGGCCTCCGTCTCGACGCCCTCCGCGGTGGTCGCCATGCCGAGGCTCTCGGCCAGCGCGACGACCGCACGGATGATCGCGATCGCCTCGCGCATCCCCTTGGCCGCGTCCTGGACGAAGCTGCGATCGATCTTGATCGACGAGAACCGCGTCCGGCTGAGATAGCCGAGCGACGAATAGCCGGTGCCGAAATCATCGAGGCTGAGCCGCACGCCGAGATCGAGGACGCGTTCGAGGACCTTGGCGACGCCCAGCCCCTCGTGCATGAACACGCTCTCGGTTACTTCGAGTTCGAGCCGTTCGGCGGACAGGCCGGAGCTGGCGAGCGCGCCGGTGACGGTCGTCACGAACCCGGGGTTCTGCAGCTGGTCGGGCGATACGTTGACCGCGATCCGGATCACCGACGGCCAGCGAGCAGCCTCCTCGCACGCCGTGCGCAATACCCAGGCGCCGATGTTGGCGATCAGCCGGGTTTCCTCGGCGAGAGGGATGAACTTGTCGGGCGACACGATGCCGAATTCCGGACTGTTCCAGCGCAGCAACGCCTCGAAACCCAGCAGGACGCCGGTTTCGGCGTCGACGACGGGCTGGTAGACGAGATGCATCTCGCCATTCTCGACCGCGGTGCGCAGCGCGATCTCGAGGACGCGACGCTCTTCGGCTTGAACATGAAGCGCGGGTTCGTAGCTACGGTAGACGCCGCGGCCGGCATCCTTGGCGCGGTACAGGGCGAGATCGGCCGAACGGATGAGCATTTCCGCGGTCCGCCCATCGCGCGGACCGACCGCGAGGCCGATGCTCGCACCGATATAGAGCGTGTGCGCATCCATTTCATAGGGGAGCGACAGCGAGTCGATGATCCGCTGGGCGAGCGATTCGAGCGCGACCTGATCGCTGGCGTCGCGGACGATGACCGCGAACTCGTCGCCGCCGAGCCGACCGCACAGTTCGTTGTCGGTCATCAACTGGCTCAGCCGTTCGGAGACGCGGCTCAGCAGGCGATCGCCGAACGGATGGCCAAGCGTGTCGTTGACCGCCTTGAACCGGTCGAGGTCGAGCATCATGAACGCGTACCGGCCGCCCCATTGGCCGGCGTCGCCGATCGTCCGGACCAGTGTTTCGTTGACCATCAGCCGGTTGGGCAGCCCGGTGAGCGTGTCGAAGCGCGCCATCCGGTTGATCTTGTCGACCGACTTGCGCTGTTCGGTGATGTCGGAGCCGACCCCGCGGAACCCGCTGAACACGCCGCGATCGTCGAACCGCGGCGAGGCAGCGATCTCCCACCAGCGATCTTCGCCCTTGATCTGCACGGGCAGACGCAGATCGCGAAAGCTCTCGCGTTTCTTCATCTTGTCGGCGAGCGTGCGCAATCCGGTGGCGAAATCACCGGTCTCCCAGGTCGGCCCGGCGAGCAGCTGGAGCAACGGCATGCCGTCGATGCTGGCCGGATCGAGCCCGGCGGCGAACGCGAAACGCGGCGATGCGCGGACGATGCGGCGTGCGGCATCGGTCTCCCACAGCCAGTCGGCGCCAGTCTCCTCGAACTCGCGCAGCAGCAGGCTGACGGTCTCGTCGCGCTCGTCGAGCGCCATCTCGCTGGCGTGGAGCAGCATCAGCGTCCGCGCGCGGCTGAAGCAGACCAGCATCAGCAGCAGGGTGAAGACGAATACGCCGACCGAGGCCGCGATCGTGCCTGCCATCGCTAGCTGGAGCGTGACAGCAGTGCCAAGGTACCCAAGGAAGACCAGGGTTCCGAGCGTCAGCGGCGCCATCGCGAACGCCGCGCCGGTCATCAGTGCGCACAGGGTCAGCCCGAGACCCGCGGTCGTCCCGGACGGCGCATGGGTACAGAACAGCACGGGGACGGTCGACCATGCCAGCGCCAGCAGCAAGCCTTCCCAGCCGGTGTTGCGGACATCGCGCAGCGCGATCTGGCTATCGCCGAGTTGGGGTGCCCTGAGGCGCCGGGCTGCGATGCCGCCGACGACGAGCAGCAGCACGCCGATCCAGCTGGCGATCTGCCATTGCGGCGACGTGTCGTCGACCAGCAGCGCCGTGGCGGTTGCGGCGATACCGTTCGCCGCGAGCATCACCAGCGCCATCCTGCGCCCGCCGTGCAGTTGCGCAGTCCGGATCCGGCTCCATTCGACCGGATCGGAGCCGTCGCGCAGACCTAACAACAAGGGAAGCGTGACTGCGATCCCGCGCAACGGTGAAGGGGTTTTGATGCTCACGGAGCGAACCCTAATAAGCTTTAGTTAGCAGACTGTTGGCGTACCGTCGCCGATATCACAATTCATCGCGGATCTCTGTCCTACCGGCGCGTTCTGCCCAACTAAGAACCGCAGAGCATCGCAATCGAGGCGCTATCTCAGGCTGCGATATCGTATGGTTTGATATCGCCGCTGAGATACAGGTTGCGAGCCTTAGCCCGGCTGAGCTTGCCCGACGAGGTGCGTGGTAGCGTCCGCGGCGGGATCAGTTCGATCAGGCAGTTCATACCCGTCACCGAACGGACGCGCTCGCGGATCTCGTCGCGCAGGCGCAGGCGTTCGGCTTCGTCGGAGCTGCGGCACTGGACCAATACGGCGGGGGTTTCCTCGCCGCCGGGCGTCGTGATCGCGAACGCGGCGATGTCACCGGCCTTGAAGCCCGGGAGCTGTTCCACCGCCCATTCGATGTCCTGCGGCCAGTGGTTCTTGCCGTTGACGATGATCATGTCCTTGGCCCGGCCGACGATGTAGATGTAGCCGTCCGACATATAGCCCATGTCGCCGGTATCGAGCCAACCATCCGCCATGCACGCTTCGGTCGCCGCGTCGTCGCGGAAATAGCCGACCATCACCGACTTGCCGCTGCACCACACCTTGCCGATCGCGCGATCCGGGAGCGGCGTGCCGTCCTCTTCGCGGATCTCGATTCGCATGTCGCGGACCGGCTTGCCGCAATTGACGATCGCCCGGTAGCGCTGGGGACGGTCCCCGCCGCGCGAGCCGCCCGAAAGCTGCGTTTCCTCGACCAGCTCGACCCGAATGCCTTCGCCCGGCGGCATCAGCGATACCGCTAGCGTCGCCTCGGCAAGGCCGTAGCTCGGCAGGAACGCGCTGGCCTTGAAGCCCGCATCGGCGAACGCGTCGACGAACGATTGCATCACGTCGGGGCGGATCATGTCGGCGCCGTTGCCCGCCACGCGCCAGCGCGAGAGGTCGAAGCGATCGCTCGCCTTGGTCTGCGACGACATCCGGCGCGCACAGATGTCATAGCCGAAGGTCGGCGAATAGCTGAGAGTCGTGCCTTCGTTGCGGCTGATGAGATCGAGCCAGGCGAGCGGACGGCGCGCGAAATCCTCGGTCTTGAGGTAGTCGGTCGAGACCTGGTTGGCGATCGGCGACAGGAAGCAGCCGACCAGCCCCATGTCGTGATACCAGGGCAGCCACGAGACGCAGCGATCGGTGTCGCAAACCTCCATTCCGTGGCTATGCGCGGCGAGATTGTTGAGCAACGCCGCGTGCGTGATGATGACGCCGTGCGGGAAGCGCGTCGAGCCGCTCGAATATTGCAGGTATGCGATGTCGTCCGGCTTGGCCTCGGGCAGCGTTGCCTCGGGCGCCTCGCGCGTCGCGAACTCGGACCAGTCGATCCCGACGGTGCCCGACAGGCGCGCGGCCTCGCCCGCCATCTGCGCGAGTTCGGGCGGGAAGATCAGCATTTTCGGGTCGCAGCTCTCGAGCTGGACGCGAAGCTGTTCGATGTACGAATCGCGGCCGCCGAACGAGGTCGGCAGCGGCAACGGCACTGGCCAGGCGCCGGCATAGACCACGCCGAAGAACAGCGCGGCAAACTCGGGACCGGTCTCCGCGACCAGCGCGATGCGATCGGCGGGGGCAACACCGGCGGCGATCAGGCGATCGGCCATCGCGCGCGCGTCGGTACGGAGCTGGCTGTAGGGATAGGGCTGAGCTAGAGTGCCGCGCGCGTCGTGAAAATTAAGACCACGGTTACCGCTTGCCGCGTAGTCGAGGGCTTCGCCCAGCGTGCCGAAGTTGGCGAAGCGGCGCGGCAGGGCGTCTGCGGTCGGCGTGGCGACAGGGGCCGCTACGGTCTGGCCGTGCTTGCCATCGGTGGTGGCCGTGTCGGTCGTTGCCGTTTCGGTCGTCATCGCAGTTCCTGCCTTGCTCCGTCGCGGCGATCGAACACACCACGCCTATCTCTAGTCTAGCCGTTCAACTTCGGGTGTCAGTGTGGCACAATGATGGCGTGGACGACGATGACGATGCCCTCGACCCGCAACGGGATGCTAGCGACTCCGACAGTAGTCGCTCGACGGATGGTCGTGGCACGGCGAAACACGGCGGATGGGGCAAAGGCCAGGACAGGAGCCGATCGCGCGAACGGCCTGCGCCCAAACCACTTGATGCCGCCGCGCTTGAACGTTTGGCGCTCCGCTACGTCGAACGGTTCGCGACGACGCGGGGACGACTGACCGATTACCTCAACCGCAAGATCCGCGAACGCGGCTGGGCCGACGAGGCTGCCGGCGCCGCCGCCGACCCTGCCGAGTTGGCGCACCGTATGGCCGAGCTCGGCTATGTCGACGACCGGGCCTTTGCCGAGCAGCGCGCGGCGGCGATGCAGCGGCGGGGACTGGGGGCGCGACGTGTCGCGGGCGCATTTCGCGAAGCGGGCATCGACGAAAACGATGCGGACTCGGTCGCGCCGGCGATTGCCGACCGGGCGGTCGAATCGGCGCTGGCGTTCGCACGTCGCAAACGGATCGGCCCATACGGCAGCGGGGACAGCGATGGGCACGGGGACCGAAAACTGCACGAGAAGCAACTTGCGGCAATGCTTCGCGCCGGTCACCGTTTCGATCTGGCACGGCGGATCGTCGCCGCCCCGCCGTCGGCTGTTGTAGACGCATCCGATTTCGAGTGATGTCCGTCATGGATTCGTTGCGATTGCGACGAAGCGTGCTAGCTAGGCGGCTAGGGGTGTAATGATGCGTATAGTGACGCAAACAGGGGCGGAAATGCCGATCGAAGCTGCGATCGAAGCCACCATCGACAACGGGGGACTATTGGCCGGACTTGTCGGCGGCGTCGATGTGCGTGCGATAGGCGGCGTCATCAAGTGGTTCGACGTGACCCGTGGGTTCGGCTTCGCCGTCGCTGACGACGACAGCGTTGGCGATATCCTCGTCCATTTCTCCGTCCTGCAGCCTCATGGCCGCCGCAGTCTGCCCGAGGGCGCACGAATCGAGACTCTGTCAGTTCAGCGCGGTCGAGGGTTCCAGGCGCGCGAGATCGTCTCGATAGACATGACCAACGCCGTCGCCGAGGTGGAGCGGACGTCGACATCGTCGCCGGACCGGGTCGATCCGATCGCGATGATCGATGCCGCTGGGCCGTTCGAGCCGGTCGTCGTCAAATGGTTCAACCGCCTCAAGGGCTATGGCTTTCTCGTCCGTAGCGCAGACGGCAGCGATATATTCGTCCATATGGAGACGCTGCGTCGCGCCGGGATCGAATCGGTCGAGCCCGACCAACCGCTCCGCGCGCGGGTCGTCGCAGGACGGAAGGGGCCGCTGGCGGTCGTGGTCGAAGAGGGTTTGTAATGAGCGTACTTGCCAAGGCCGGTCTGGCCGCGGTTCTGATTGGCGGGGCGGGAGCGGGCGGGATCGCGTACATGCATGCGGACACCACGACCGAGAATGCCGCGGTGGTCACACTCACGATCAGAAGCGCGAACGGCCCGCATGTGTTCGTCGTCGAGCGCGCGAAGACGGCGGCCGAACAGGAACGCGGGCTGATGTACCGGACCGATCTTAAACCCGATGGCGGGATGTTGTTCTGGCCCTATCCGGCGGACGGCGGCGCGCCGGTGAACGCGAACTTCTGGATGAAGAACACGCCGAGCCCGCTCGACATTCTCTACATCCGTGCAGACCGGACGATCGCCCGGATCGCGGAAAACACCGTGCCGTTTTCCGAGGCGCCGATCCCGTCGGGCGAACCGGTCGGCGCGGTGCTGGAGCTGATGGGTGGACGGTCTGCGGAATTGGGGATCGCTGAGGGTGATCGCGTAACCTGGGACGAGAGCGCGAAGTAGCGCGGCGGGGGCTGCCGAACCGGCGAGACCGGCTTTGATGGGGACGGCGTCCTCTCTACACAGGGTAGCGTGTTTCCCCGCAAAGGCGGGAACCCAGACTGGGCTCCGTCTTCGCGGGAGAACAAAGAGGAGCGGCATGTCGGTCGAACGCGGGCACATCCTTGTTGCGAAGGGTAAGCACCGGCACGCCTCTCGAATTACACAGGAAGCGAGGCTTCGCCTGACCTCGGCCATCATCATGGTTGAAGCCCGCCCTCACTCGGGTTAAGCGCACCGGCATGGGCTTTCTTGCATCGACTTTCACGTGGTGGAACGGCGCCACCCTCGGCACCAAATTCGGCTTGCGCAGCATGGCGAAGAAGGGCGAGGACGCGCTTGGCAACGTCTATTACGAGGGCGGCAAGGATACTGCCGGCAATCCGCGTCGTTGGGTGATCTATCAGGGCGCGACGGACGCCAGCCGAGTCCCGCCCGCGTGGTTCAGCTGGTTGCATCATCAGGTCGACGACGTTCCCGAGCGCGCCTTGCCGCCGGTTCGCGCCTGGCAAAAGCCGGCGATCCCCAACATGACCGGCACCGCACTCGCCTATCGGCCTTCGGGGGCGCTCGAAAAGGGCGGAACGCGTGCGGCGGCCACCGGTGACTACGAAGCCTGGGTCCCCGAAGGGTGAATTTGCGCTGGCTTGCCGCGGCCTTGCTGGTCGTGTTGCTGGGGGTAGGCGGCTGGTTCGGCTATCGCGCGTTGCAGACGCCGAATAAGCCTGCTGGGGTCGTCCAGCAGGATCTGCCGATGGCGGACGAGTCGGCGAGTTCCTCCGTCGAAACGATCGATACCGGGGCGGCGGCGATCGCGAATGGCGGAACGCCGATGGCGCAACGCGTTGCGGTGATCGGCATCCTGAACAAGCGAAATGGCGAAACGCACGACGTTACGCTGAAGCCCGGTCAGGCGACGCGGATGGGCGATGTGGTGCTGCGGCTGCGCGCCTGCGAACAGACTGCGCCGTGGGAGCAGGAGCAACTGACCGGCGCGTTCGTCCAGGTGCTGGTGCGCGGCGTCGACACGCACTGGCGCCGGACGTTTTCAGGTTGGCTCTACAAGGAACGCCCCGCGCTGAACGCGGTGCAGAACCCGGTCTACGACGTCTGGACCAAGAGTTGCGCGATGACGTTCCCCGCGACCGGGCCCGATACCGCGTCCGATGCCGAGGCCTTGCCCGCCAAGCGATCGAGCGCGCGGAAGTCGCCGGCCGACGCCCCGCCCGCAGCCGCCGATGCGCCGAGCGCACCGTCGAGTGACGCGGCCAGCAGCGCAACGTAATCCGCGCGATCGATTTCGACCGCGCCGAGCGAGGCGAGGTGCGAGGTCTGAAACTGACAGTCGAGCAGCGTGAACCCACCGACGCGCAGCCGTGCGACCAGATGCGCGAGCGCGACCTTCGAGGCATCGGTCGCGCGGCTGACCATGCTTTCGCCGAAGAATGCGCGGCCCAGAGCTAGACCATAGAGCCCGCCGACCAGCTTGCCGCCGTCCCAGCATTCGACCGAATGTGCGAAGCCCATCGTGTGCAGCGTCGTGAAGACGCGTTCGATACTCGCGTTGATCCAGGTTTCGGGCCGGCCAGCGACGCTTTCGGCGCAGAGCCGGAGAATTGGCTCGAATGCGGTATCGACGGTGACCTGAAACCGATCCGCGACGATCGTCTTGCGCAGCGACCGTGATAGCCGGAACGAATCGAGCGGCAGCACGGCGCGGCGACGCGGCTCGACCCAGTAGACGCTGGCGGCATCGCGGCTGTCGGCCATCGGAAAGACGCCGACCGAGTAGGCGCCGAGGACCAGCTGCGGGTCGAGTCCATTTTTCGGATCGAGGGCGTTGCTCATGCGGCCAGCCGCTTTTCGATCCGCCGCCAGAGATCGGCGAACGCGCGCGCCGCTGAGGATCTGGGCAGGAATACGCCGACCGGTGCGCGCCGCGATGCCATCGCCTCGATCCCGCTTGCCATCGGAATCACCGGCCAGTCGGGATGCATGGCCAGCGCCTCGGCATGCAGCGCGCGGCGCTTGTCGACCATGACATGGACCGGCAGCAGCGGCGTCCGGCCGCCGAGATGCGCGACGACGGCATCATAGGCACGAGTCGACAGCGGCGAGGGGATGACCGGGATAACGATCAGGTCGGCGGCGCGCATGACCTGATCGGCGGTCTCGGTCAGACCCGGCGGGCAGTCGAGGACGACGCGGTCGTAGCCGGCGAGGTCGGACACCAGTTTGGCGAGGCGCTTCTTCTTGTCGAGATCGTGGAACAGCTGGTCGAGCCCGCGGAGCGATGCATCGGCGGCGATCAGGTCGAGCTGCGGATATGCGGTCGGCCGTGCCTGCTTGGCGACTGCGATATCCTTCGAGAACATCGCCTGCGCCTGGTC
The DNA here is from genome assembly GCF_003688625.1 of Sphingomonas sp. PP-CE-3A-406. Lineage (GTDB taxonomy): Bacteria > Pseudomonadota > Alphaproteobacteria > Sphingomonadales > Sphingomonadaceae > Sphingomonas. The sequence continues at coordinate 479,927 of NZ_RCWY01000002.1, read as the reverse complement.
GACCTTGCCCGGCCCCCCGAGCACCCAGGTCGCCGCGGCCTGCGGGTCGAGATCCCAAAGCAGCGTACGTCTTGCCGACAGCGCGGCGGCGCACCAGGCGAGGTTCACGGCGAGCGTCGTCTTACCGACGCCGCCCTTCAGGCTGTATATCGCTAGTGTTGCCATGGATCATACGGTGCCGGCCCGGCGGCGTCCGGGCAAGGGTGCACGACACAAAGAAAAACGGCCGGCGGAAAGACCGCCAGCCGTTTCTGAAACCGTTCACGCCAAAATATTGGCCGATCGAGCCTTATGCGTGGCAGATCTGCGCCGACTTGCCCGGACGAGTCAGCGTGACGCTGTCCTCGTTGCCGGTCATCGACCAGCCGCCCTCTGCGGTCTTCGGCGAACCGGCGACGTCCGACTTCAGCGTGGTTGGCGTGCCGTCCTGCTTGGTGCGGACCACGGCCTGCTTGTCGCCCTGGAAGAACGTCACGTACAACAGGCTGTTGTCCTTGCAACGCAACGTCTTTTCTGACTTGATCGCGGGCGGCAGTTCGACCGGCGCGGCGTTCGCAAGCGTGTTCGCCATCGGATCGGGATTGGTGTCGACCACCTCTGGCGAGGCTGGCTTGGAGTTGCAGGCAGCCAGCACGAGCAGCGCGGCAACGGCGGTGATGGGGATGATCTTCATAGCGGAACCTCGCTTCGCGCATGCAGCATAGGGCGTCAAGGTTTAAGCGCTACCATCGCATCCCCGGACGACGAACAGGTCAGCCTTGCTGACGGGCTGATCAAGGCGCGCGGCATGTCGAGCGCGCGTCGGACGGGGGTCAGGGCTTCTGCATGCCGCGCAATGCGGTGAGACGCGTTTCAATGACGTCGATCGGTGTCGCGATGTGCGCGGCGACCAGCGTGTCGCCGACAGCGAGCATGATCCGCGTTGCTTCCTCCAGCAACGACAGCGCATGTTCGTAGTTTTTCATCACCGATAGCCCTTTTCCTGGCCGCGACTTGGACAGGTGGCGAGGCTAACATGGATCAATCCACCCTGGAAGCACGTTATGGGTTTGCGCGAGAGGCGTTCGGCACGACCTGTCGGCTTGGCGTATCGTGTTTAGCACGCAAAACTTTCGATGGGTTGCCCGCGGCGGATGGCAGCGCCATTTGTCGGCGATGCACACGACATCTGATACGCTCGCCCTGATCGGCAACACACCGCTCGTTCGACTGAAAGGGCCGAGCGACGCAACGGGCTGCGATATCTTCGGAAAGTGCGAATTCGCCAACCCCGGCGCGTCGGTCAAGGATCGCGCGGCGCTGTTCATCGTCGAGGATGCGGAGGAGCGGGGTCTGCTCCAGCCCGGCGGCACGATCGTCGAGGGGACCGCGGGCAACACCGGTATCGGTCTCGCGCTGGTCGCCAACGCCAAGGGCTACAAGACGATCATCGTCATGCCCGAGACGCAGAGCCGCGAGAAGATGGACACGCTCAGGGCTCTGGGCGCCGAACTGGTGCTGGTGCCTGCGGCGGCGTTCTCGTCGCCGTGCCATTTCGTCCATACCTCGCGCCGGATCGCCGACGAGACGCCGGGCGCGATCTGGGCGAACCAGTTCGACAATATCGCCAACCGTCGCGCCCACATCGTCGGCACCGCCGAGGAAATCTGGGCGCAGATGGAGGGCCGGGTCGATGGCTTCACGTGCGCGGCCGGTACCGGCGGGACGATCGCCGGCGTCGGGCTGGGGCTGAAGGCCAAGGACGAGGCGGTCTGCATCGCACTTAGCGACCCGCACGGCGCCGCGCTCTACAACTATTATGCGCACGGCGAACTGAAGTCCGAGGGATCGTCGGTCGCCGAGGGGATCGGGCAGGGGCGAATCACCGCCAACCTCGAAGGCGCGCCGATCGACACCCAGTTCCGGATCTCGGACCAGGAGGGGTATGCCTGGGTTCGCCGGCTGCTCGACGACGAAGGACTCTGCCTCGGCTTGTCGTCGGGTATCAACGTCGCGGGAGCGGTCGCGCTGGCGCGGCATCTGGGTCCGGGAAAGCGCATCGCGACGATTCTGTGCGATACCGGATTCCGATATCTGTCGACGCTGTACGATCCCGAATGGCGCGCAGCCAAGGGCCTGACTTGAGCCGCCCTGCGTCGAGAATCGACAGCGGGACGATGGTCGGGTATCGGAACGCGACAAGATGAAGTCACCCAACGATCCCTATCAGCGCATGCAGCGCATTAAGGTCGGCCTGATCGGCCTTGCGGCCGTGGTGCTTTTGATCGGGCTGGCCAGCGCGATCATCGGCTCTGCAAGCCGCGAGCGGCCGGTTGCGGCGGTAGGGGCCGCCCAGCCAGACGTGGTGGCCAACATGGGCGTGACGAATAGCGTGGACGCTGCCGATCCCACCGAACCCCTGGCCGAAATGGGCGTCGCTCCCAGTGCAAATGGTCAAGGCCCGACTCGCTGAGGCCGATTGCTGCCCTTGATTGGACATCGATGATTGCACATCGCCGGACACGATCCATGGCGCGTTGAACATTCGCGCGTGCCCATCGAGGCTGCCCGTTCGAACCGCCGATTGTGCCTGATCCCCGGAATTCCCCAGCCGAACGTCCCTAACGGCGCGTTAATCCGCGGTGTGGGGTGCAATTTTCCCCGATTTGGTCGACGAAACCTGTCATGGATTCCGTCCAATCCCCAAAAATCCCGTTGCGTCCCCAGTCCGCTATGGTAGATGGAGATTAATACAGGGGCATGTTTCACCGTCGGCGATTGCTGCGGTCGAGGCGCGACGAGGGTCGCGGCTCGGGACGGTGAATCATGTGCGCCATTTCGAAGGGTTTTGGCGTGTCGGTGCGTGGTCGCTATCAAGGAGACGGTATCGGCCTTGTCGACGACAAGGGCCGGGTAGCCATCCCCTCGGCGCTCCGCACCACGCTTTCGGCAAATGCGCCCAAGGCGAACGGCAAGGACGGCGGGACCATCATCATCGGCGCGCATCAGAAGAATCGCTGCCTGGTCGCGTACGATCCCGGTTACGTCGACATCCTCGCCGAGCGCCTCGATCGTCGCGAATCCGAGAACACGTCCGAGAACGGCGAATACGACTACAACATCAAGCGCGCCGCCGCGTCGGGCGAAGCGGTGCCGTTCGACGGCTCCGGTCGCTTCATCATGCCTGCGTTCCCGCGCTTCTATGCGGGCATCAAGGGTCATGCGTTCTTCTACGGCGTGCTCGATTATATCGAGATCTGGGACCCCGCGACGCTGATCGTCACCGACGGCATGCCCACCGTCGTCAAGGAGATGGCGCGCTTCTACATGGCCGAGAAGGGGGTGCAGCTGTGAGCAGTCCCCCCGTTCTCGATACATCCGCGCCACACATCCCGGTACTCCTCGACGAAGTCCTGGCCGCGCTTTCCCCCGAGCCCGGCGAGACGATGGTCGACGGCACGTTCGGTGCGGGCGGCTATACGCTGGCGCTGCTCAAGTCGGGTGCGCGGATCGTCGCGTTCGATCGCGATCCCGACGCGATCGCCAATGGTCGCGCGATGGAAGAAGCCGAAGAAGGTCTGACGCTGATCGCTGCGGACTTCTCGGCGATGGCGTCCGAACTCGAAGCGCGCGGCCTCGCGCCGGTCGATGGTGTGACGCTCGACATCGGCGTGTCGTCGATGCAGCTCGACCAGGCCGAGCGCGGCTTCTCGTTCCAGTCGGATGGCCCGCTCGACATGCGGATGGCGCAGGCCGGCATGTCTGCGGCCGATTTCGTCAACGAGGCGGACGAGAACGAGATCGCCGACGTGCTGTACCAGTACGGCGACGAGCCCAAGTCGCGGCGTGTCGCGCGCGCGATCGTCGCGGCGCGTCCGCTGACGCGGACCGGCGAGCTGGCGCACATCGTCCGCCGTGCGCTCGGCTACAAGGCACACGACAAGAAGGACCCCGCGACCCGCGCGTTCCAGGCGATCCGGATCCATGTGAACCGCGAGCTTGGCGAACTCGCCGACGGGTTGCTGGCGGCCGAACGCGTGTTGAAGCCCGGTGGCCGCCTGGCCATCGTGACGTTTCACAGCCTCGAGGACCGGATGGTGAAGCGCTTCCTGCGCACGCGGTCTGGGGGCTCTCCTTCAGGTTCGCGTCATCTTCCGCAGGTGAAAGCCGTTGCGGAACCTAGTTTTTCTCATGTCGGCCGCGGCGTTCGCGCCGGCGAGGCCGAGATCGCACGCAACCCGCGTGCGCGCTCGGCGACATTACGGACGGCGCGGCGGACCTCCGCGCAACCCTGGACGGAAGAGGTGACGACATGACGGCGGCGTATCGGATGAAGGGTGTGGGCTGGTTCGGGGGCTGCGTGGCCGTCGTGCTCGGTTTCTACCTCGTGTCGCTGCAGGTCGCCGCCGAGCGCAAGAAGCTGGAGGCGGTCAATGGTCAGATCCGCTCCGCGCAGCGCGACATCCGCGCGCTGGAAACCGAGTTCGACACGCGGGGCAACCTGGCCCAGCTCGAGCGCTGGAACGGCGACACGCTGGCGCTGTCGGCGCCGACTGCCGGCCAGTTCGTCGTGAGCGAGGCCGCGCTCGCGGCGCTCGACGTCAACAGCCTGCGCGCGGACGGGGTCCAGACCGCCGCGTTGCTGGTGCCGTCGGGGGCGGGGTCCGTCGTCTCCACGTCGATCGTGCCGGTCACCGCTGCTCCTGCCGTGGTGAAGCTTGCTCCAGTGCAGATGGCGCAGGTTAGCGCACCGCGCGCGATGAACGTTGCGATCCAGGCTGCGTCCAAGACTGCGCTCAAGCCGGTCGTGATCCGCGCGTCGGTGTCGACGCCGCGGTCCGCCGAGGTCGCACTCGTCCGCGCCGCCAAGACAGAGCGCCTCGCCGCCGTCGCGAAGGTCCGTCCGCAGGCGGTCGCGATGCTCGACCGCAAGCTCCTGTCCGACACGACGCTGGGTGACATCATGAGCGGCGCCCGCTCCGAGAGCCGTAAGCGGCGGTGACCGCCTTGGTCGCCCGGCCCGTCTCGCAGCAACGTAGCGCCAACCAGCGTCATGCACTGGTGGCGACGGCGCACACGCGCCTGATGATGCTGATGTTCCTGTTCGGGGCGGCGGTGTTGGTGGTGGTCGGGCGGCTCGGAATGCTGGCGGTGCAGGCGTCGCTCGCCGATCCGCAGGCGCGCTCGGCGGTGATCGCGGCGCGCGGCGACATCGTCGATCGCAACGGCGCGCCGCTCGCGCGGACGATCGATGCGTGGACGATCGCGGTGCACCCGAAGAAGCTGATCGGCGATCCGACCGAGATCGCCAGCAAGCTTGCCGCGCTGATGCCGGAAGCGGGCGACCAGGCGCATTATTATGCGCTGCTGACGTCGGGCAAGAGCTTCATCTATCTCCAGCGGCGCGCGTCGCCGGCTTTGGTCGAGCAGGTCAATGCGATCGGCGAGCCCGCGATCGTGTTCGACCGCGATACGCAGCGGCTCTACCCGCAATCGACGATGGCGGCGCATGCGCTCGGCTTCCTGTCGACCGCGGGCCACGGCATGAGCGGGATGGAGCGCGTGCTCGACGAGCGGCTGACCAATCCTGCACTCAACGGCACGCCCGTCGCGCTGTCGCTCGACAACCGCGTCCAGGCGGCGATGGAGAGCGAACTCGGCCGCGCGATGACGACGTTTTCCGCGCGAGGGGCTGGCGGCATCGTCCTCGACGTGGCGACCGGCGAAGTGATCGCGATGGTCTCGTTGCCGACCTTCAACCCCAACCGCGTCGGCATGTCGGGCAGCGAACAGCTTCGCAACATCACGACGCAGAGCGTGTTCGAGCTCGGCTCGACGTTCAAGCCGATCACGATGGCGACCGCGATGGACACGGGTGTCGTCACATCGTTCGCGCGGCGCTTCGATGCGACGCATCCGCTCCAGGTCGGGCGCTTCACGATCCATGACGAGCGCGGCGATCCCAAGCGCTGGCTGAACATGGCCGAGACACTGATCTACTCGTCCAACATCGCCACCGCACGTGTGGCCGACGAGGTCGGGCCCGCGAAGATGCAGGCGATGTTCAAGAAACTTGGCTTCGATACCAAGCCCGATATCGAACTGCGCGAAAAGGGCCGTCCGTTGTGGCCAAAATACTGGGCGCGGACGACGACGATGACCACCGCCTATGGCCACGGCATCGCGGTGACCCCGCTGCATCTGGCGAGCGCGTACGCCGCACTGGTCAATGGCGGGATCTGGCGGCCGGCGACGTTGCTGAAGGTTGCGCCGGGTCATGCGGTTGCCGGTCGCCGGGTGATCAGCGAGCAGACCAGCGCGCGGATGCGGCAGATGCTGCGGCTGATCGTGCAGCGCGGCACGGGTCGCAAGGGCGATGCGCCGGGCTACCGCGTCGGTGGCAAGACCGGGACGGCCGAGGCTGCCGTCTCGGGCGGCTACGATCATTCGCGCAACGTGGCGACCTTTGCCGCGGCATTCCCGATGGATGCGCCGCGTTATGTCGTACTGGCGATGCTCGATTCGCCGCTCGGCACGAAGGAAACCGCCGGGTGGAAGACCGCGGCGTGGAATACCGCGCCGGTGGTCGGCCGGACGATCTCGCGCGTCGGTGCGATCCTGGGCGTGGTGCCGGACGCGCACCGCGACATCGACGTGTCTGACATCCTGCCGACTTTGTGGCAGGACCCGTCGCGTACACAGCCGACCGGGCAATGAGGACTATTGCATGAAACTCGCAGCGCTGACCGACGGGACGGAAGAGGCGCAGGTGACGGGGTTCGCGATCGATCACCGCAAGGTCGCGCCGGGCACGGTGTTCGGCGCGTTCGAAGGCGCGCGCGTCAACGGCGAGGATTTCGTGGCGGATGCGATCCGGTCTGGTGCGATCGCGGTGGTTGCGCGACCGGGGCTGACGGTCGAGGGCGCCACCTACATCGCCGATGACAATCCCCGCGAGCGGTTCGCGCAACTGGCCGCGAAGTTCTTCGCGCCATTTCCTGAGACGTCGGTGGCGATCACTGGGACCAACGGCAAGACGTCGTGTGTCGAGATGACTCGGCAGCTCTGGCGGATGGCGGGGTTTCATGCGGCGTCGATCGGGACGCTGGGGGTTACGACGGCCGACGAGCGGGTGACGACCGGGCTGACGACGCCGGACGTGGTGACGTTCCTGTCGAACGTGGCGGGGCTTGCACGTGAGGGTGTTACGCATCTGGCGTTCGAGGCTTCCAGCCACGGGCTGACGCAGTACCGCACGGAGGGGCTGAAAGTGGCTGCCGCGGCGTTCACGAACCTCAGCCGCGACCATCTCGACTATCACGGCGACATGGCGGCGTATTTCACTGCCAAGATCCGGTTGTTCTCCGAAGTGCTGTCGACCGACGGGGCCGCGGTGGTGTGGGCGGACGATCCACAATCGGCGCGGGTGATCGACCTGGCCCGCGAACGCGGCAATCGGCTCATTACGGTCGGGACGCAGGGCGAGACGTTGCGGCTGGTAGGGCGCGATCCGACGTTGCTTGGGCAGGGGCTGACGATCGAGGCGGAGGGCCAGACGTACAAGGTCACCTTGCCGCTGATCGGCGCATACCAGGCAGCGAACGCGCTGGTCTCGGCGGGACTGGTGATCGCGACCGGCGGCGATGTGGCCGCGACGATCGCCAATCTCGCGCGGTTGCAGCCGGTCCGCGGGCGGCTGGAACGCGCCGTGATCGCGAAGTCGGGTGCGCCGGTGTATGTCGACTACGCGCATACGCCGGACGCGCTCGAAGCAGCAATCGCTGCGCTCAAACCGCACGCTGGTGGTAAACTGATCGTGGTGTTTGGCGCTGGCGGCGACCGCGACACCGGCAAGCGTGAGACGATGGGGCAGGTCGCGGTGCAACACGCCGACCGCGTTATCGTGACCGACGACAATCCCCGGACCGAGGACGCTCGGGCGATCCGCTGCGACGTGTTGAAGGGCGCGCGCGGGGCTGAGGAAATCGGCGACCGGCGGGCGGCGATCGGGGCCGCTGTGCGCGAGGCTGGGCCCGAGGATATCGTGCTGATCGCCGGCAAGGGGCATGAGCAGGGGCAGATCGTCGGCGACATGGTGCTGCCGTTCGATGATGTGACCGTCGCGCGGGAGTGCGCGGCGTGAAGGGCACGGCATCGTCATTCCCCTCCCGCTTGCGGGAGGGGCTAGGGGAGGGCGCGACGTACGTACTGGCGTCCGCTTTGTTTGGTCAGCCCCTCCCCCGACCCCTCCCGCAGGCGGGAGGGGGGCAGTGAGTCTGTGGACTTCGGCCGAGATCGCAGCGGCTACCGGTGGTGTGGCGTCTGGTGACTTCGCCGTCAGTGGCGTCGCGTTCGACTCGCGGGAGGTTGGCCCCGGCGACCTCTTTATTGCGATGAAGGGCGAGGCCAGCGACGGGCACCTGTTCCTCGATCAGGCCTTCGCACAGGGCGCGGCGGGGGCGATCGTGTCGGAGCCTTGCTATCATCCGCACGTCCTCGTCGAGGACAGCTTTATCGCGTTGCAGGCGCTTGGGCGGGCGAGCCGGGCTCGGAGCGGTGCGAAGATCATCGGTGTCACCGGGTCGGTTGGGAAGACCAGTGCCAAGGAAGCGCTGTTCGCCTGCCTCGACCGCGCGGCGCCCGGCGAGGTGCATCGCTCGGTCAAGAGCTACAACAACCATACCGGCGTCCCGCTCAGCCTCGCCCGCATGCCGCGCGACGCTAAGTTTGGCGTGTTCGAGATGGGGATGAACCATGCGGGCGAACTCGCCGAGCTGACGCTGCTCGTGCGGCCGCATATCGCGATGATCACCGCGATCGCGCCGGCGCATACCGCGTTCTTTGCCGACGAAAGCGCGATCGCCGACGCAAAGGGCGAGATTTTCGCTGGCCTCGAACCGGACGGGACTGCGATCGTGCCCTATGACAGCCCGCACCGCGACCGGCTGCTCGGACACGCCGCGCCGCATGCCGCGCACATCGTCACGTTGGGCAGCGAGAAAGGCGCCGACGTCCGCGCGATCGAGGCGATGCGGCTGCCGACCGGCGGGACGTTCGTCACCGCGCGGATGGGGCAGGGGGCGGAGCATGAGCTGAGCTTCACGATCGCGCAGCCCGGCGCGCATTGGGTGTCTAATGCGCTTGGCGTGCTGGCGTGCGTGCAGGCGGCCGGCAGTGATCTCGGGCTGGCTGGGCTCGCGCTGGCTGAGCTTGGTGGGCTGCAAGGTCGTGGCGCACGGTCGCTGGTTACCGTTGGCGAAGGCCAGGCGCTTGTGATCGACGAAAGCTACAACGCCAACCCAGCCTCGATGCGCGCGACGCTCAGCGTCCTCAGCCACGAGCCGGGCCGCCACATCGCGGTACTCGGCGAAATGCGCGAACTGGGTGAGGGCTCCGACGACTATCACGCCGGCCTCGCCGAGCCCATTCTCGCCGCTCGCGTCGAAATGGCGCTGTTGGTCGGTGAAGCGATGGCGCCGTTAGCGCAGGTGCTTGAGGGACAGATCGAAACCGTCCATGTGGGCGACGCTGCGGCCGCGCTCGCGTCGTTACGGACGATCCTGGCGCCGGGCGATGTCGTGCTCGTCAAGGGATCGAACGGGGTTGGCCTCGCGCGCGTCGTGGCGGGTCTCCAGGCTGGCCTCAAAGGCGGGATTAACTGAATGTTGTACTGGCTCGCCGAGCATCTGGGGTTTCCCGGCCTGCTGAACCTCATCCGTTACCAGACGGTGCGGACCGGTGGCGCGGTCGCGACCGCGCTGATCATCGGCCTGATCATCGGGCCGAAGTTCATCGGCTGGCTGCGCGTGCGGCAGGGCAAGGGCCAGCCGATCCGCGCCGACGGCCCGCAGTCGCATCTGTCGAAGCGCGGGACGCCGACGATGGGCGGGCTGATGATCCTGACCTCGATGTGCCTCGCGATCTTCCTGTGGATGGACCTGAGCAATCCGTATGTCTGGGCGTGCCTGTTCGTGACGCTCGGGTTCGGGACGATCGGGTTTCTCGACGACTATGACAAGGTGCGCAAGGCGAGCACCGCGGGGATCAGCGGGCGCACGCGGTTGCTGCTCGAGTTCATCATTGCCGGTGTCGCCGCGACGATCATCATGTCGCAGAACGGCCCGCATCTGTATCTGCCGTTCACGTCGCGCATGTACCTCGATCTTGGCTGGTTCTTCCCGGTGTTTGCGGCGTTCACGATCGTGTCGTTCGGTAATGCGGTGAACCTGACGGACGGCCTCGATGGGCTGGCGACGATGCCGGTGATCATCGCCAGCGTCGCGTTCATGGTGATCGTGTACCTGGTCGGAAACGTGAAGTTCGCGGACTATCTTGGTATCCCGCACGTCCCTCGCGCGGGTGAGCTGGCGATATTCTGCGGGGCGATCGTCGGCGCGGGGCTCGCATTCCTGTGGTTCAATGCGCCGCCGGCTGCGGTGTTCATGGGCGATACCGGGTCGCTGGCTTTGGGCGGCGCGCTGGGGACGATCGCGGTCGTCGCGCATCACGAGATCGTGCTGGGGATCATCGGCGGGCTGTTCGTGATCGAGGCGCTGTCGGTGATCATCCAGGTGTTCTTCTACAAGCGCACCGGGAAGCGCGTGTTCCGGATGGCGCCGATCCACCATCATTTCGAACAGCTCGGCTGGGCCGAGGCGACGGTGGTGATCCGCTTCTGGATCATTGCGTTGGTGCTGGCGCTGGTCGGCCTTTCGACGTTGAAGCTGCGGTGATTGTTGCTGAGGCCTGGCGCGGGAAACGCTATGCGGTGTTGGGGTTGGCGCGGTCTGGGGCTGCGACGGTGCGGGCGCTTGTTGCTGGTGGGGCGAGCGTTGTCGCTTGGGACTCCGACGAGGTGAAGCGTGACGCAATCCTCCCCGGTACGGGGAGGGGGACCAGCTCTGCTGGTGGAGGGGGGGCTGTTCCAGGCGTTTCGCTTGCGGATGCCCCCCTCCACCACCAGCCTGCGGCTGGCGGTCCCCCTCCCCGTGCCGGGGAGGATTTGATCGTCGCTCCGTTGGATGATCTCTCGGCCTTCGACGCGTTTGTCGTCTCGCCGGGCGTACCGCTGAACACGCATCCTCTCGCCGCCGCCGCGCGTGCGGCAGGCGTCCCCGTCATCGGCGACATCGAACTCTTCGCCCAAGCCCGAGCCGACCTCCCTCCGCACAGAGTCGTCGGCATCACCGGCACCAACGGCAAGTCGACCACCACCGCGCTCGTCCACCACATCCTCAAGACAGCCGGCGTCCCCACGCTGATGGGCGGCAATATCGGCCTGCCGATCCTCGAGCAGCAAGCGCTCCCCGAGGGCGGCGTCTACGTGCTCGAACTGTCGAGCTACCAGATCGACCTGACGCAGACGCTCGATTGCGACGTCGCGGTGCTGCTCAACATCACGCCCGATCATCTCGATCGCTACGACGGCTTCGAAGGCTATGCCGCTTCCAAGGCGCGGCTGTTCGCGATGCAGTCGGCCGAGCATGACGCGGTCATCGGCATCGGCGACACGCTGTCCGCCGAGATCGCGCGCGGGCTGTCGGCGAAGGGCGAGCACCTGACCAAGATCGCCCCGGGCGTGTGCATGGATCAGAGCAACTGGCCGACGCTCCAGGGCCCGCACAACGCCCAGAACGCACTCGCCGCGATTGCCGTGGTCAAGGCGCTGGGCGTGAGCGAAGTGGATATCGACCGCGGCCTGACGAGCTTCACGGGCCTGCCGCATCGTATGGAGCAGATCGCCTCGTACGGCGGCGTCGCCTATGTCGACGACAGCAAGGCGACCAATCCCGAGAGCACCGCGCCGGCGCTGGCCGCGTTCAACCGGGTCCACTGGATCGTCGGCGGCCGCGCGAAAGGCGACGACCTCGACGCGTGCAAACCTGCCTTCGGTCACGTCGTTCGCGCCTACACGATCGGCGAGGCTGGCCCGAAATTCGCTGAAATCCTGAAAGACTTCATGGCTGTCGAGAACGTCGGTACGTTGGACGCAGCGGTCCGCACTGCTGCCGCAAACGCCAAGCCGGGCGACACTGTTTTGTTGTCCCCCGCCTGTGCTAGCTTCGACCAGTTTCGCGATTACGAAGCGCGCGGGGCCGCGTTCCGCGCTGCGGTGGAGTCGCTGGCATGACCGATATCCGCGCTGGAACCATTGACATGGGCACACCGAAGACCAGCATCGTCGCGAAGATGAAGCGGCGCGGCGGGCGGGGCGATCAGTCGCCGCTCGGCACGTGGTTCTGGGATATCGACCGGATGCTGCTGCTGCTGACGCTGTTCCTGATCGCGATCGGGCTGATTGCGGTGGCGGCGGCGTCGCCGGCGAGCGCAGTCCGCTATTCGGGCGAGCACCACAAGATCGCGCCGCTCTACTATTTCTGGCGGCAGTTGATGTGGGTCGGCGTGTCGCTCCCCGTGCTGTTCGGCGTGTCGATGATGCCCGTCTCGATGGCGCGGCGGATGGCGATTGGCGGGTGTGCGCTGTTCGTGCTGATGCTGATGGTGACGCCGTTCATCGGGGTCGAGGCGAATGGCGCACGCCGCTGGCTCGGCGTCGGGTTCGCACAGTTCCAGCCTTCCGAGTTCCTGAAACCGCTGTTCATCGTCACGGTCGCGTGGCTGTTGTCGTTGCGGGCGAAGGATGCCGAGCTGCCGACGGTGCTGATCACCGGCGCGATGACCGCGGGCGTGGCTGTGCTGCTGATGCTCCAGCCCGATTTCGGCCAGACGATCATCTTCTGCTCGGTCTGGATGGCGCTGCTGATGATCGCGGGGACGCCGGCCAAGGTGATGCTCGGCCTCGTCGCGATGGCGCCGGCCGGGCTGATCGCCGCCTATGTGTTCTACGGCGTGGCGCGGTCGCGGATCGATGCGTTCCTGTTTCCGGGTGTCGAGGGCGAGGGCGCAGGCGACCATTTCCAGACGAATGCCGCACATAACACGCTGACCGCGGGTGGCTGGACCGGGACCGGGCCGGGCGCAGGCGCGGCGAAGTTCGGGCTGCCCGAGGCGCATACCGACTATATCTTCTCGGTGATCGGCGAGGAATTCGGCTTGATCGCGTGCTCGGTGATCGCCGTGATCTTCCTTGCGATCGTGGTGCGCGTGTTCGTCAAGCTGCTGGACGAGCAGGATGAATTCAAATTGCTGGCCTCCGCCGGCCTCGCCACGCAGTTCGGTGCGCAGGCGCTGGTCAGCATGGCGGTCAACACCGGCCTCGCGCCCTCTAAGGGTATGACGCTGCCGTTCATCAGCTATGGCGGGTCGTCGATGATTGCGTTGTCGGTCGGCATGGGGTTGCTGCTGGCGTTTACCCGGCGCAATCCGTTTCTCACGCGGAGCCCCTATGTCGTCCGCTGGAGTGGTGAATGAGTAAGCATTACGTCCTCGCAGCCGGTGGCACGGGTGGACACATGGTCCCGGCAGCGGCGCTCGCGGCTGAACTGACCAAGCGCGGCCACCGTGTCGCGCTCGTCAGCGATGCGCGCGGCGTGCGGTTTCCGGGGCTGTTCGAGGATATCCAGACGCATGTCCTGCCAGCGGGACGCTTTACCGGCGGGCCGCTTGGCTGGGCTCGGGCCACGCGCGAGATGTGGCGCGGGCGGGCAATGGCGCGCGAGCTGTACCGGACGTTCAAGCCCGCCGCGGTGATCGGCTTTGGCGGATACCCTGCATTGCCAGCGTTGTTGGCGGCGTTCGCGGACAAGATTCCGACTGCGGTGCACGAGCAGAACGCGGTGCTGGGGCGCGTGAACCGCTTCGTCGCGGGGCGCGTGGACGCGATCGCGACGTCGTCCGAGCCGACCGAACGCCTCGCGCCGAAGCTGCTGGGGAAGGCGCATCTGGTCGGCAATCCGGTGCGGGAGGCGGTGCTGGCGCTGCGCTCGCGGCCGTATCCGTTGCTGGAGGAGGACGGCATCTTCCGTGTGCTCGTGACCGGCGGCAGCCAAGGGGCGAGCATCCTGTCGCAGGTCGTGCCAGATGGTCTGGCGATGCTGCCGGTGACGTTCCGGCGGCGGTTGCAGGTGACTCATCAGGCGCGGATCGAGGATATCGACGCGGTGCGTACCAAGTACGCCGAGCATCATATTCCGGCCGAGCTGGCGACGTATCTGCCGGATATGCCCGAGCAACTGGCCTGGGCGCATCTGGTAATTGCACGCGCGGGCGCTTCGACGATTTCGGAACTGACCGCGGCAGGCCGGCCGGCTATTTTAGTGCCGCTGCCGGGTGCGACCGACGACCACCAGACCGTGAACGCGCGCGAGATCACGCGGGCGGGCGGCGCGCGGACGATCGCGCAGGGAGACTTTACCGCAGTGGAACTGGCCAAGCAGATGCAGAAACTCGGGCTCGATCCGGCGGCGTTGCAGAACGCGGCGGGACGCGCGCGGAGTTGCGGACGGCCGAACGCGGCGAGCGATCTGGCCGATCTGGTCGAGAGCCTGGATGCACCGTTGTCGCGGATTCCGGTCGGTGCGCCCTCCAAGCCCAAGGCGCAGTTCGCATGAAGGGCGTCGCAACGGATATCGGCACGATCCACTTCGTCGGGATCGGCGGGATCGGCATGTCGGGCATCGCCGAGGTGATGAAGAACCTCGGCTACCGCGTGCAGGGCTCGGACGTCGCCGAGGGTTATGTCGTGCAGGGGTTGCGCGACAAGGGCATTCCGGTGGCGATCGGCCATGCCGCGTCGAACATCGGCGACGCCGCGGTGGTGGTCGTCTCGACCGCGATCGTGCGCTCCAACCCGGAGGTCGAGGCGGCTTTGAACGCACGCGTGCCGGTCGTGCGGCGAGCGGAAATGCTGGCGGAACTGATGCGGCTGAAGTCGACCGTCGCGATTGCCGGCACACATGGCAAGACGACGACGACATCGATGGTGGCGGCGTTGCTCGACGCGGGTGGCGTTGATCCGACGGTCATCAATGGCGGGATCATCAACAGCTACGGGTCGAATGCGCGATTGGGCGCGAGCGACTGGATGGTCGTGGAAGCGGACGAGAGCGACGGCAGTTTCCTGCGGCTCGACGGCACCATCGCGGTCGTCACTAACATCGATCCCGAGCATCTCGATCATTACGGTTCGTTCGACGCGGTGAAGGATGCGTTCGTCGAGTTCGTGGAGAACGTGCCCTTCTACGGCGCGGCGCTGCTGTGCCTCGATCATCCGGAGGTGCAGGGAATCCTGCCGCGGGTGCGCGATCGTCGGGTCGTGACCTATGGTTTCTCGGCGCAGGCGGACGTGCGTGGCGTGGAAGTCACGCCGATCCCTGGCGGCAACCGCTTCGACTGCGTGGTGCGCGAGCGCGACGGTGCGACGCGGACGATCTCGGGAATCGAGATGCCGATGCCGGGTCGTCACAATGTGCAGAACGCGCTGGCGGCGATCGGCGTGGCGCTGGAGCTCGGGATCGCGGATGCGACGATCCAGCAGGGGTTCGCCAAGTTCGGCGGCGTGAAGCGGCGGTTTACTAAGGTTGGCGAAGTGGCCGTCGAAGGCGGGGGCGTGACGATCATCGACGATTACGGGCATCACCCGGTCGAAATTCGGGCGGTGTTGGCGGCGGCTCGCGAGGGCGTGAAGGGGCGCGTGATCGCGGTGGTGCAGCCGCATCGCTATTCGCGGCTTGGCAATCTGATGGAGGATTTTCAGACGGCCTTCAACGACGCGGATCGGGTGTTGGTGACGCCTGTCTATGCTGCGGGCGAAGCGCCGGTCGAAGGTGTCGATGCGGCGGCTTTGGTCGAGGGGTTGAAGCGGCGCGGGCACCGGTTTGCGGGTGTTGTTGCTGATGCGGACGCGCTCGCGGTGGAGCTGGCGGCGACGATCGAGGCTGATGACATGGTCGTGTGTCTTGGCGCTGGCGACATTACGAAGTGGGCGGCCGGTCTGGCCGATGCGATCGCGGCCGAGCGCGCTAAGGTGCTGGCGTGAGTGGCGCGTCGCAAATCCTCCCCGGTACGGGGAGGGGGACCATGCAGGGCATGGTGGAGGGGGCTGTCCGCGAGCGTAACGCTCCTGGCAGTGCCCCCTCCACCGCCTTTGGCGGTCCCCCTCCCCGTGCCGGGGAGGATCTGCGTGGTACTCTGACGGCTAATGGCAGCCTGGCAGACTTTATCTGGTTTCGTACCGGTGGCCCGGCGGAGTGGTTGGTGCGGCCTTCGGATGTCGAGGATCTGGCGGGGTTGCTCAAGACCCTAGACCCTTCGACGCCAGTGCTTCCGGTTGGCGTAGGTTCGAACCTGATCGTGCGGGACGGTGGCGTGCCGGGGGTCGTCGTGCGGCTTCCCAAGGCTATGGCTAAGGTTTCGGTGCAGGATGGCCGTGTTCGGGCAGGCGCGGGGGCGATGGGGATTACCGTGGCCAGTGCTGCGCGGGACGCTGGGATTGCGGGGCTTGAGTTTCTGCGTGGGATACCGGGTACTGTTGGTGGTGCGGTTCGGATGAACGCAGGGGCTTATGGTCGCGATGTCAGCGATATTCTGGTCGAGGCTACCGTTGTCACGCGGGACGGTACGGTCGAGACCTGGTCCGCTGAGAAGCTTGGTTTCACCTATCGGCATTCTGACCTCCCCGCGGGAGCCGTCGTGGTCGAAGCCGTGTTCTCCGGCACGCCCGGCGAGCCGGCTGTGATCGGTGCGGAGATGGACCGGATTGCCGCCGAGCGCGAGGCTTCGCAGCCTCTCCGTTCGCGCACCGGGGGTTCGACGTTCAAGAACCCCGAGGGGCACAAGGCTTGGGCGTTGATCGACGCGGCCGGCTGTCGGGGGCTGACTCGCGGGGACGCGCAGGTCAGTGAGAAACATTGTAATTTCCTGCTGAACCTCGGGTCCGCGTCGAGCGCGGAGATCGAGGCGCTGGGTGAAGAGGTACGCGACAAGGTGAAGGCGCATTCGGGGGTGACGTTGGAATGGGAAATCCAGCGGGTCGGCATCGCTGCTCCCTCTCCCCTGCGGGGAGAGGGTCGGGGTGAGGGGCTGCCAAACAGTGCTGCGCCTGCGCGTTCCACCAGCGATGCGGCTGGTGATGGCGGGCGCCCACCCCTCGGTCCCCTCCCGCATGCGGGAGGGGAGGCATGACGGGTCCACTTCACATCGCAGTCCTCATGGGTGGCTGGTCGGCGGAGCGTGAGGTTTCGCTGATGTCGGGTAATGGCTGTGCCGATGCGCTGGAGTCGCTGGGGCACCGGGTTACGCGGATCGATATGGGGCGGGATGTTGCTGCCAAGCTCGCCGAGGCCGAGCCTGACCTGGTGTTCAATGCGCTGCATGGGACGCCCGGCGAGGACGGTTCGGTGCAGGGGCTGCTCGACCTGATGGGTCTGCGATACACGCACTCCGGCCTCGCGACGTCGGTGATCGCGATCGACAAGGTGCTGACCAAGCTGCTCCTCGTCCCCGCGGGCGTGCCGATGCCGGGTGGGCGGATCGTCAAGTCGGCGGATTTGTTCGAGAGCGATCCGATGGCGCGGCCCTACGTGCTGAAGCCGGTCAACGAGGGCTCCTCGGTTGGCGTGGCGATCGTCACGGACAGCGGCAATTACGGAAATCCGATCGCGCGCGATAGCGTTGGGCCGTGGGGCGAGTTCGAGGAATTGCTCGCCGAGCCCTATATCCGTGGGCGTGAACTGACGACCGCTGTGCTCGGCGGCAAGGCACTTGGCGTTACAGAGTTGAAGCCGAAGAGCGGCTGGTACGATTACGACGCGAAATACACCGATGGGATGACGGTGCACGTCTGCCCGGCGGAGATTCCCGACGAGATTACCGACGCCTGCAAAAGCCTCGCGCTCGAAGCGCACCGGTTGCTCGGCTGCAAGGGCGCGTCGCGGTCGGACTTCCGCTGGGATGACGAGCGCGGTGTCGACGGGCTTTTCCTTCTCGAGGTGAACACGCAGCCGGGGATGACTCCCTTAAGCCTCGTGCCCGAACAGGCGCGGCACATTGGCATGAGCTATGCCGAGCTAGTGCAGGCGATCGTCGACGAGGCGCTTCAGGACCATCCTTCTCCATGAGCCGCACGATCAAGCGCGGTCCGCCGCCCAAGCGGCCCGCCCCGCGCCGGAAGGTCGCGGTCAAGAAGGTGTCGGTGATGGACCGGCTGGTCGGGATGCTCCCGGTCAACGAGGACACGCTGCGCAAGATCGCGACGTGGTCGATCCTCGGCGCGGGTGGTGCGGTCGCGATCGCGGCGGCGACGTGGGTCGGCATTCCCGGCATGATCGGCGCGGCGGTGGCCGAGGGTGCCGGGCGTGCGGGCTTCAAGGTCGAGCAGATCGAGGTGACCGGCCTCAAGCGGATGGATCGGATGTCGGTCTACGCGGTCGCGCTGGAGGACAAGCAGAACCAGACGTCGATGCTGTCGGTCGATCTGGAGGCGGTGCGGCAAAAATTGCTGCGCTATGGCTGGATCGCGGACGCGCACGTGTCGCGGCGGCTGCCGAACACGATGCTGGTCGATATCGTCGAGCGGACCCCAGCCGCGGTGTGGCAGGACAATGGCCAGCTGACGCTGATCGACTCATCCGGCGTGCTGCTGGAGCCGGTGCAGCCGGATGCGATCCCGAATCTGCCACTGGTGATCGGGCCGGGCGCGGATCGGCAGGAGGCGTCGTACCAGACGCTGCTCGCCGCCGCGCCCGCGCTGAAGCCGCGCGTGAAGGCAGCGACCTGGGTCGGCAATCGACGCTGGGACCTGACGTTCGAGAGCGGCGAGACGTTGGCGCTCCCCGAAGACGGGGCGCCTCGTGCGCTGGTGAAGTTCGCCGAACTGGATGGGGCAAGGCCGCTGCTGGGGCGCGGCTGGATCCGGTTCGACATGCGCGATCCGACCAAGCTGGTCGCGCGCAAACCGGGCGCGAGCCTGGCGCACAGCGTCGACGTGCCGGCACCAGCCAGCGCAGGGGCAAGCGCGCCGGCGGCAGGCGAAACTACGAATATTCCGTCGCAAACGGCGGGCGCGAACGTAACGGGCGGGGAGGGATGACATGGCGAAGGTGGCACCGGAAGGGCTGATCACGGCGCTCGATATCGGGTCGTCGAAGGTATCGGCGATGATCGCGCAGAAGGGGGACGGCGGCGAGCTGATCGTGCTCGGCACCGGCCAGCGCGAGAGCCGTGGCGTCAAGCGCGGCTATATCGCCGACATGGCGACGACCGAGGCGGCAGTGCGCGAGGCGGTCGAGCAGGCGGAGCGGATCGCCGGGATCAACATCGAGAACGTCTGGGTCGGCTTCTCGGCCGGCGGGCTCGTGTCCGACGTCGCCGAAGTCGAGTTCGAGCTTGGCGGTCACCGCGTCGAGCAGCAGGATATCGATGCGTTGCTCGCCGCCGGGCGCAACTCGATCGATCCGCAGGGACGCATGGTGCTCCACGCGCAGCCGGCGTTGTATACGCTGGACGGGCTGACGGGGGTGAAGACGCCGCTCGGTCTGCACGCGGATCGGCTCGGCGTGCATATCCATGTCGTCGCCGCGGACGGTTCGCCGGTGCGCAACCTCGATCTCTGCGTGCGGTCGGCGCATCTCGAAGTGAAGTCGATCATCGCCTCGCCGGTCGCGACCGGGCTCGCCTGCCTCAGCGACGAAGAGCGTGAGCTCGGCGTCGCGCTGGTCGAGATGGGGGCGGGAATCACCAACGTGTCGCTGTTCGCAGGGGGCATGCTGGTCGGGCTGACCTCGATCCCGATCGGCGCGCAGGACATTACGGACGACATCGCCAGCGCATTCGGCACGCGGCGGCAGAATGCCGAGCGGATGAAGTGCTTCCACGGATCGGCCAACGCCAGTCCCCGCGACAATCACGACATGATCCCGGTCATGCCGATCTCCGCCGAGGACGGCGCGGGCGAGGGGGCTCAGATCACCAAGGCGCAGCTGATCGGCGTGATCCGCCAGCGGCTCGAGCATCAGATGGGCGAAGTGCGCAACGCGCTCACCAAGCTGAAGTTCGAGGGGCCGGTCGGGCGTCAGGTCGTGCTGACCGGCGGCGGCGCGGAGCTCAAGGGCATCGCCGACTATGCGCAACAGGCGCTCGGGCGGTCGGTGCGGATCGGTCGACCGCGTGGTCTGACCGCGCTGCCGGAAGCGCATGGCGGACCGGCGTTCGCGACGCTAGCGGGGTTGGCCTTCTATGCGGCGACCAACCCGATCGACCTTCGCGGGCTCGCGCCGCAGCGGACGACGGTGCATCGGCCAAAGGGTATGGGCATGATGCGCAAGTTGATTCAGGCGGCACGCGCGAATTATTAAGAGTTTCGAGGGCGCTGGCGTTATTTCGGCTGGAACAGGCCGTGACGTTGGTGCACACAGATTAATCAGGGGCCCGGCCGTAGCGTATCTACCGGGTTGTGCGGAGAACGGCGATGAGCATCGAATTCCTTAGTCCCGAAGTGGACGATCTGGCCCCCCGCATCGCGGTGATCGGCGTCGGCGGCGCGGGCGGCAACGCGATCGCCAACATGATGCGGGCCGACGTCCAGGGCGTCGACTTCCTCGTGGCGAACACCGACGCGCAGGCGTTGAAGCAGTCGACCGCACCGCAGCGGATCCAGCTCGGCACCAAGATCACGCAGGGTCTCGGCGCCGGCTCGCGTCCCGAGATCGGTCGCGCGGCCGCCGAAGAGACGATCGACCAGCTCGCCAAGATGCTCGAAGGCGCGCACATGTGCTTCATCACCGCCGGCATGGGCGGCGGCACGGGCACGGGCGCAGCGCCGGTCATCGCCAAGGCGGCGCGCGACATGGGCATCCTGACCGTCGGCGTCGTGACCAAGCCGTTCGCGTTCGAGGGCAATCGTCGCGCCAAGTCGGCCGAGGGCGGCATCGACGAGCTGCAGAAGTATGTCGACACGCTGATCGTCATCCCGAACCAGAACCTGTTCCTCATCGCCAACGCGAACACGACCTTCAAGGAAGCGTTCACGATGGCGGACGAGGTGCTCCAGCAGGGCGTCCGCAGCATCACCGACCTGATGGTGATGCCGGGCCTCATCAACCTCGATTTCGCCGACGTTCGCTCGGTGATGCAGGAGATGGGCAAGGCCATGATGGGCACTGGCGAGGCAAGTGGCGACAACCGCGCGCTCGAAGCCGCGCAGAAGGCGATCTCGAACCCGCTGCTCGAAGGCGTCAGCATGCGTGGCGCGAAGGGTGTCATCATCTCGATCACCGGCGGCGACGACATGCGCCTGCTCGAGGTCGACGAAGCCGCGAATCACATCCGCGACCTGGTCGATCCCGATGCGAACATCATCTGGGGCTCGGCATTCAACCAGGAGCTGGAGGGCAAGATCCGTGTCTCGGTCGTCGCGACCGGGATCGACGCCGATGCACGTCCTCCGGAAGTTGCACCTGAGCCGACCCGCTCGTTCAGCTTCGGATCGCGCAAGACCGACGAGAATACCTCGTTCCGTCCGAGCGAGCCCGCCGCTTCGTCGGCCGCGCCTGCTGCGTCCTCCGCTGACGAAGAGCCGCTGGACCTGAACGCGTCGTCGGAAGTCGAGCCGTCGGCGTCGAAGTCGGATGACGAGCTGGTGCTCGGTGCCGAGACGATCGTGCCACAGGCCGCGCCTGCGCCGGTTGCTCCTGCACCGCAGCCCGCGCCGCGCACGTATAGCGAAGAGCCTTACGGTCGTGGTCCGATCGCGCGTCCGGCTTCGGCATCGTCGGTGCCGCCCGCTCGCGCACCGATCGCGCTGGCTATTCCAGTGCCGACGCCGGCAGCGGACGAGGGTGGTGCACGTCGCCGCTGGCTCGCTCCGGGTGCCGAGGCTGCCCCCGAGGCGGTGCCGGCCGCGCCGCGCGTGAAGCTTGGCGGTACGTTGTTCGAACGCATGTCGAACGCGGCCCGTGGCGCAGCGAAGGAAGACGGCGAAGCGGCTCCCCAGGATCCGCTCGATATCCCGCGCTTCCTGCATCGCCAGAACAACCAGTAGGCCGGGAATAGCCGAAGCTTCTCAATATCTTGCACGATCCAGCCCGGACCTCCCCTCTCCCACCGGGAGAGGGAGAGACGCCAAAGGCGGCGAAGGGTGAGGGCACGCCAGGCAGGGCTTTCGCGCTTGCGTACGCGAAACCCTGCATTCGTCGCCGCCCCAGCCCAGTTCGCCGCGCGCATGCGTGCGAGACATTGCCGGTTCGGTCGGGCTGGCGTCTAGACAGTTGAACCTCATGACCCGGTCCTCCCATCATCTCCTGACCGCCGCGCTGGCCCTCGTGCTCGCGGCCGTGCCAGCCGCCGCGTCTGCGCAAGCCGTCGTGCAGGCGATCCCCGGCACCACCGACGCCGACAAGCTCGGCGACGTGATGCGCCAGCTTGCGAGCAACCCGCGCAACATCGACGCGCTGATCAAGGCGGGCGACCTGTCGATGGGCCTCGGCGATCTCAGCGGTGCGGCAGCATTGTTCGCGCGCGCCGAAAAGGTGAACCCGCGCGATGGTCGCGCCAAGGCGGGGATGGCGTCGATCCTCGTCCGGTCCGAGCGTCCCGGCGAAGCGCTACGCTATTACGCGCAGGCGGAGGGCCTCGGTCTCGACCCGCGCAACTTCGCCGCCGATCGCGGGCTCGCCTACGACCTGATCGGCCAGCAGGATCGGGCGCAGCGCGACTACCGCGTGGCACTCCGCGACGCCCCGGACGACGAGACGACGCGGCGCTATGCGCTGTCGCTCGGTATCTCGGGCAAGCCCGAGCTCGCGGTCCAGCAGCTCAATCCGCTCCTGCTCAAGAGCGATCGCGGCGCATGGCGATCCCGCGCCTTCATCCTCGCCATGAACGGCGACGTCGCCGGGGCCGAGAAGATCGCCACCACGATGATGCCCGCAGGCACCGCGCAAGGCCTGCAACCCTTCTTTCAGCGTCTCCCGAACCTCCCCGCAAGCGATCGCGCCTTCGCGGTGCATTTCGGCGAAGTCCACGCGACGCCCGCCCGCCTGGCCGATGCACGGATGGCGCCACCCTTGGGCATACTCGCCGCAGATCCGACCGCGCCGGTAATGATGGCAGCCGTAACGCCGCAGCCTGCGGTCACGACAAAGACCGGCAAGAAGGACAAACGCGATCGTCGCTCGAACCGCGACCGTGTCCAGATGGCCGCGGTGACGCGACCGTCCTCAACACCAGTACCTGTGACAACGTCGGCACCGGTCCCGCCGGTCGCCACTCCACCACGTACGCTGACGACGGTCCCCGCGCCCGGCACCTATGCCGCCCCCGTCCAGCTCGCAGCAGCGCCGATGCAAATGGTCCAGCCATTGCCGGCCCGCACGGTGCAGCCTGTGCCGCGGCCAAGCTATTCCGCGCCGACCGTGACGCTTCCGGGCGCGCGTACCAACCCGGCCGCGGAAACGAACTCCGTCGTCTCAGCGACCATTCAGCCGAGCGCGTCGCCGGTTATCCGTACGGTCCCGACGCCGTCGCCAGCAGGAACTCTCCCCCCACGCGTGGCCACGCAGATGGCGGCGATCCCGGTAGGGCAAACACGCGCCGATCCGACCCGTACGGCGAATGCGCTCGCAGCATCGGCAGCGGCGGCGCCGTCGGTTTCGCCGCTACCAACTCCGATACAGCAGGCGCCCGTTCAGCAGGTCGCCCCAACCCAGAGTGCCAGCGCCGAGACGCCGACACCCGGCTTCACCAGTTCGTCCACGCCCGCACCGGTAGCCGCGACCTTGCCACCACGGACTCACGCAGTCGCCGCTAGTGAGGACTCTATCCTCGCGCGGATCGTCGCGGGCCTGTCGATCCCCGCGTCCGAGCTCGACGTCGCGCCGATGCATCCCGCGCCGGTCGTAACGCCCGCCACCATCCCGGTTTCCGATGATTCCGAGCGCGTGCTCGCCGAGGCGAAGGCCAAGACCGAACGCGACGCAGCGGCCAAGGCGGTCGCTGCCAAAACGCTGGCTGCGGACAAGCTCGCCGCCGACAAGAAGGCGGCGCTCGACAAGAAGGCCGCGGCGAAAAAGGCCATCGCCGACAAGAAGGCGCTCGCCGAGAAGAAGGCCGCCGCCGCCGAGAAGCTTGCCGCCGACAAGGCTGCGGCCGAGGAAAAGCGGATTGCGCGCGCCAATCCGGCGCGGACCTGGGTGCAGGTGTCGACCGGCGCGACCGAGGGCGACCTGCCCAAGGCGTGGAAGAAGGCGAAGGCCAAGGCACCGACCGTGTTCGGCGCTCGCGGCGGCTGGACCGCACCGTGGAAGGCGACCAACCGCGTGCTCGCCGGCCCGTTCAAGACCGATGCGGAGGCGCGGACCTTCGTCAATCAGCTTGCCAAGGAAGGCGTCCCGACGTTCACCTTCACCAGCGATCCGGGCGAGATCATCACGAAGTTGCCGGCCAAGTGAGTTACCGCGCGCCCTGGGCATCGGACCCGGCGCGCAGCAAGGGACGACTTCACGAGGAACAGAACGGGTCCGTCCGTGGCCCACGCGATGCCTTCCAACGCGACCGCGACCGGATTATCCACTCGATCAGCTTCCGTCGGCTTCGTCACAAGACGCAGGTGTTCATGGCGCCCGACGGCGACCATTTCCGCGTTCGCCTGACGCACAGCCTCGAGGTCGCGCAGATCGGCCGGACGATCGCGCGGACGCTCGCACTGAACGAGGACCTGACAGAGGCGCTTTGTCTCGCGCACGATATCGGCCATCCTCCGTTCGGCCATGCCGGCGAGGATGCGCTGAAGGCGGCACTGAAGGCGCAGGGCGGGTTCGATCACAACGGCCACACGCTACGCACGCTGATGACGATCGAGCGGCCGTATCCGTTGTGGAACGGGCTGAACCTGACGTGGGAAACACTCGAGGGCCTCGCCAAGCATAACGGCCCGGTGCGGCATCCGGGATGGGCTCTGGCCGCGGCGGATGCCGAGTTCGGCCTCGCGCTCACCAGTTTTTCTTCGCTCGAAGCGCAGGTCGCAGCGATCGCCGACGATATCGCCTACGACAATCACGATATCGACGATGGCCTGCGCGCAGGATTGCTGACGCTCGACCAGATGCTCGCGGTGCCGCTGGTGGCGCGCGGCTGGGACGATGTGCGCCGCCGCTTTCCCGACATCGAGCCGAAGCGGCTGGTCGGCGAGCTCGTGCGCACGCAGATCGGGACGATGGTCAACGACCTGATCGCCGAGACGCGCCAGCGGATCGCGGCGAGCGGCGTGACCAGCGTCGACGACGTCCGCGATGCAGGCCAATGCCTGGTCGGATTCTCTCCCGACATGCGCGAGGCGGAGCGCGACCTGAAGCGCTTCATGTACGCCAATCTTTATCACCACCCGCGCCAGCTTGCCGCGGCGGATGCGGCACACGGAATCGTCTCAGGCCTGTTCGCGGTCTATCGCGACGATCCGATGACCATGCCCGAGGAATGGCGCGACCGCCTGCCTGCGGACGATCCCGATCGCAGCCGGCATATCGCCGACTTCATCGCCGGCATGACCGACCGCTACGCCGTGTCGCGCTACCGCGAACTGGTCGGCCCGATCGACCTGCCCGAAGGATTCTGACTTCTGCTCCCCTCCCTGGAAGGGAGGGGCTGGGGGTGGGTAGGCGAGCTTGTGCCGCGTCCGTTCCGCGCTCCGGGAACCGACCCACCCCCAACCCCTCCCTTCCAGGGAGGGGAGTCAAAGGTGCGGAGGTTCATTCAAACGCGAACCTCAAACGCGAAACGGCGGCCGGACCGAAGTCCTACCGCCGTCATGTCGTCCTAGGACAAACTCAGCTCAGCGCGCAACCGCGGCGATGCCACCAGCCGCGCCATTCGCCTCCGCGGTCTTGAACGCGACCGGAACGCCGCCCGACACACCCGATACGCGATCGCCGTGGACGATCAGGTGAAACTTCTGACCCGACGGATAGCGACGGCCATCGATGACCTGGCGGCTGCCGTCCTGCGTCGAGGTATATACATACGTGCTGCCCTCGTGGACGAAGCTCTGCTTTGCGTCGGCGGCCATGCCGATCGTCGAGGTGAGGGCTGCCGCTGCTGCTGCGATGATCTTGATAGCGTTGCGCATGATCGTGTCTCCCGCGTGGTGCATCGAGCCGGATCAAGTCTCCACCCAACTCTCGATCCAATGAAATATTGCGGTGCAGCATCAGTTGCAATTGCAAACCTATCCGTCGCGATTGCGTACCGTGCAACGATGAATTGCCGCCCGGATGCGACGAGCGGCGTGCGTGACATACTTGCACGACATTTGACGCGTACGCCGGGTGACGAAGGAGAAGCGTCGTGTCTGCTTCCAGTATCGCGCTCAATCGGTTTGGCCTCGGCGCACGGCCCGGTGATACCATTGCCGGCGATCCGGCGAAGTGGGTGTTGGCACAGTGCGAAGGGTTCGAGCCGCGGCCGGCGGTGATTGCAACCGCGCCCTCGACTGCCGGGATTTCGGTCGGGCTCGTCGCCTATTATGCGCAGGAAAAGGCGATCAAGGCGCAGTTCGGACCCCGCACGCCGAAAGCTGCGATCGGCATGGATGGGAAGTCTGCGGTTTCCGGTCCCACAATGCCCGGTGCGATGAGTCCCGCCCCCGTGTCCCTGGGCGTTGCCCTCCCCGCGACGGCGCAGCCTCCTGCCATGCCGGGCGCGCTCGATCCCGGAGCGGCCGCGCGGCAGGAGGCGCGACAGGTTATCGGCAAGCAGAGCCGCAACGATTACGGCGCGGCGGTCGCGGCGCGGACGATGGCCGCGCTGACCGGCGAGGCACCGTTCGTCGAGCGCCTCGTGCATTTCTGGGCGAACCATTTCGCGGTCTCGACCGAGAAGTTCGAGGTGATGGCGCTCGCCGGGCCGATGGAGTTCGACGCGATCCGTCCGCATGTGCTCGGCAGTTTCGCCGACATGCTGAACGCGGTCGAGCGGCATCCGGCGATGCTGCTGTATCTCGACCAGGCGGTTTCGATCGGCCCGGACAGTCCATTCGCGGTACGGAAGACCCGGCGTCGCACCGGGCTGAACGAAAATCTAGCGCGCGAGATCATGGAGTTGCACACGCTCGGCGTCCGCAGCGGCTACAGCCAGGCCGACGTCACCGAGTTTGCGCGCGCGATGACCGGCTGGACGGTCGCGGGCATCGGGCGCGGTCCCGGTGCGCGCGTCCAGGACGATTCGCGCGCGGGCGCCTTCCTTTTCCTCGACGACGTTCATCAGCCCGGCGATCGAACCGTCATGGGCAAGCTCTATCCCGCGGCGGGGGAAACGCAGGCACAGGCGGTGCTGTCCGATCTCGCGGTCCACCCCGCGACGGCGACGCACATCGCGACGAAGCTTGCACGGCATTTTGCCGGCGATACGCCGCCGCCTGCGATGGTCGCACGGCTGAAGACGGCCTTCCTGAAGTCGGGCGGCGACCTGCCGACGGTCTATCGCGCGCTTGTCGCGTCGCCCGAGGCGTGGGTGCCGCAGCGGATCAAGTTCAAGTCGCCCTGGGAATGGTATCTCTCCACGCAGCGCGCGCTCGGCACGACTGTTGTCCAGCCCGGCGTCACGGTCGGAATGATGAACCAGCTCGGCCAGCCGATATGGCAGCCGGGGCAGCCGATCGGATATGATGACGTCGCCGCAGCCTGGGCCGGTCCCGACGCGATCCTGCGGCGCGTAGAGGCAGCGGAGCGGTTCGCGGCACGTGCCGGGCCGGTCGATGCGCGGGCGTTGGCGCCGACGCTGTACCCCGCCTCGCTCAGTCCCACCACTGCGCAGGGCCTGTCGCGCGCGGAAAGCCCCGCGCAGGCGCTCGCACTGTTGCTCGTTGCCCCCGAATCGCTGCGGAGATAGTCATGCTTGACCGTCGTTCCTTCCTCACCACCGGGACGCTTGGCGTGCTGGCGTCCGCCTTCGCGCCTCGCATCGCCTTTGCGCGCGCGGCGACCGACAAGCGGTTCGTCTTCATCATCCAGCGTGGCGCGGCCGATGGTCTCGGCACGATCGGCGCGGTCGGCGATCCGGCGTTTGCGGGCGCACGGGGCGATCTCGCGGCGGACTTCGCCACGGGCGCCAAGCTCGACGGCATGTTCACGCTGCACCCGGCGATGACCGCGAGTGCCGGGCTTTACAAACAAGGTCAGGCGCTGTTCGCGCATGCGATCGCCTCGCCCTACCGCGATCGCTCGCATTTCGATGGCCAGAACGTCCTCGAGACCGGCGGCGCGAGCGCATACCAGGTCCGCGACGGCTGGCTCAACCGGCTGCTCGGCGTGCTGCCGGCCGACGAGGCACGCGCGATCGCGGTCGCGGCGACCGTGCCGATGGCGCTGCGGGGGCGGCGCGAGGTGGCATCCTATGCGCCGTCGAGCTTGCCGGACGCGTCCGACGATCTGCTGCAACGCGTCGCGATGCTGTACGAGGGCGATCAGCAACTTCACGGCCTGTGGAGCGAGGCGATGGCCACGCGGCAACTCACCAGCGATCTCGCGCAGGATGGCGGGCGCAATGCAGCGGCGACCGGCGCGCTCGCCGCGCGCTTGCTCAAGCCCGACACCGGCGCGCGGATCGCGATGATCGAGACCGGCGGCTGGGATACGCACACCGGCCAACGCGGCCGACTGACCGCGCAATTGAAGGGCCTCGACGCGATGGTCGCTTCGCTACAGGCGGGGCTGGGACCGTTATGGGCCGACACGATGGTGCTGGTCGCGACAGAGTTCGGGCGGACCGTCGCGGTCAACGGCACCGGCGGAACCGATCACGGCACGGGGACGTCTGCGATGCTGTTCGGCGGCGGCGTGAAAGGGGGCAGGGTAGTGTCCGACTGGCCGGGCCTCGCGCCCACCGCGCTGTACGAGGCGCGCGATCTGAAACCGACGATGCAACTCGACGCGTTCATCGGCGGCGCAGTGTCGTCGCATTTCGACGTCGAGCCGGTCCGCGCGATGGCCGCGTTGTTTCCTGCGAGCGCAAGGACGGCGGTGGTTGAGGGGCTGGTGCGGGTCTGAGTGTTGGGGGGCTGTAGATGCGCCCGACCGAGTCGCCGCTCGCCCGCGCTTCTTTACCGGAAGAGCCGCAACCTTCACCAAGTCCGTCATCCTGACGAAAGTCAGGACCCAGAGCACTACTACGTCGCCCCTTTTAACCCTGGGTCCTGACTTTCGTCAGGATGACGGGGGTGGTCGCCTAAAAATGTGCCTCATCCTATCTGTCATCCCCGCGGAGGCGGGGACCCATATTCTCGGACGGCAGCTACACCTCGCACGGCCAGCCAGTATGGGTTCCCGCCTTCGCGGGAATGACGGTGAGACTGGTCGACACGTATCACGCCGCCCCCCGGCGGGATTAAAATTGAGCGCAAAGCCGCGATGGTCTAGAGCGCGCGTTTCCTTGACGTACCGGGACTGCCATGACGCTCTACACCCGTTTCGCCGCGCATATCGATGCGGCGCTCGACACCCTGACCGACGCGGGAACGCTGCCGGCTGGGCTCGACCGCAAGAACGTCACGGTCGAGCCGCCGCGCGACACGAGCCACGGCGATCTCGCAACCAACGCTGCGATGGTTCTGGCCAAGCCCGCCAAGACCAATCCTCGCGTGCTCGCCGATGCGCTGGTCGTCGAACTGTCGAAGCTCGAGGACGTCGCCTCGGCGAGCGTCGCGGGACCGGGCTTCATCAACATGAAGCTCACGGACGACGCCTGGCGCGCCGAACTGGCCGCGATCCCCGAGGCGGGCGCCGACTACGGCCGGTCGAAGCAGGGCGACGGGATCACCGTCAACATCGAGTATGTCTCGGCAAACCCGACCGGTCCGATGCACATGGGGCATTGCCGCGGTGCGGTCGTCGGCGATGCGCTCGCCAGCCTGCTCGAATTCGCCGGCCACAAGGTGATCCGCGAATATTACGTCAACGATGCCGGTGGTCAGGTCGACGTGCTCGCGCGCTCGGTCCACCTCCGCTACCGCGAGGCGCTCGGCGAAACCGTCGAGATCCCCGAGGGGCTGTACCCCGGCGACTATCTCGTCCCCGTCGGCCAGTCGCTCGCGAAGGAGTTCGGCGACCGCTATGTCGGCGCGCCCGAGAGCGAATGGCTGGTCATCTTCCGCACGCAGGCAGTCGCCGCGATGATGGTGATGATCCGTGCCGATCTGGCCTTGCTCGGGATCGAGCACGAGGTGTTCGCGTCGGAGGCCGAACTTCAGGCTGCGAAGAAGCCTGAGGCAGCCGAGGCGGAATTGCGGTCGCGCGATCTGGTCTATGACGGCGTGCTCGAAGCGCCGAAGGGCGAGACGCCCGACGATTGGGAGCCGGTCGAGCTGCCGCTGTTCCGCTCGTCGCAGTTCGGCGACGACCAGGATCGCCCGATCAAAAAGTCGAACGGGTCGTGGACCTATTTCGGCGCCGATCTCGCCTATCATTTCCAGAAGAGCCAGAGCGCCGATCAGCTCATCGACATCTGGGGCGCGGATCATGGCGGCACAGTCAAGCGGATCGTCGCGGCAGTGGCGGCGCTGACCGGCGGCAAGACGCGGTTTGACGTCAAGCTCGTCCAGATGGTCCGGCTCCTGCGCAACGGCGAGCCGGTCAAGATGTCTAAGCGGTCGGGCAATTTCGTCACGCTGGCGGATGTCGTGCGCGAGGTCGGCAAGGATGTCGTGCGCTTCACGATGCTGACGCGGCGGTCGGATGCGCAGATGGATTTCGACTTCGCCAAGGTGGTCGAGGCGTCGAAGGACAACCCGGTTTTCTACGTCCAGTACGCGCATGCTCGTATCGCATCGCTGCATCGGCGTGCGGAAGAGGCGGGAATCACACCTATTTCTGCGGATTTGTCCCGGCTTGATACGGACGAACTTGCTCTCGTACAGCTTGCAGCGCAGTTTCCGCGGCTCGTCGAGATCGCCTCGACCGCGCGCGAACCACACAGAATTGCGTTTTATCTCTACGACTTGGCGGCAGCGTTCCACGCGCTATGGAATGTCGGAAACGACCGTCCCGATCGCCGCTTCCTGGTGGTCGAGGATCCACAGGCGACCGCGGCACGGCTTTTCTTGGCGTCCGCTATAGGGCAGATTATTCATAACGGCCTCGCCATCATGGGTGTCGAAGCGGTTTCGGAGATGAAGTGATGGCCGAAGACATGGATCTGCGCGAGGAAGACCGGCTCCCCTGGCTCGAAACCGTCGAGCCGGACGAGCAGGACACGGTGGGCATCGGCCGCGTGATCGCGCTGGTCGTGCTCGGCCTGGCGGTGCTCGCCGCAATCATCTTCGGAATCTACAAGCTGCAACAGCGCGCGCCGACCGGCGATGGTCAGCTGATCGCCGCGCAGGAAGGCGACTACAAGGTCAAGCCGGACGACGCCGGCGGCCTGAAGGTCAAGGGCGAGGGCGACTCGGCGATCGCGACCAGCGCTGGCAAGTCGGGCAACGGCGCGATCGATCTGCGCGGCGTCCCCGAAACACCGGTCGCCGGCAAGCGCGCTGTCGCTGCCAAGGCGGACGACGCAGCGGGTCGCAACGCGGTCGCACAGGTTCCTGCATCGGGGGGGCGGCTGGTCGCCACGGCACCGCTGTCAGCGTCGAAGCCGAGTGGCGCTGGCGCGGCTACCGGCGGTTCGCTGGTCCAGCTCGGCGCGTATCCAAGCGAGGCGGTCGCCAACGCGGCCTGGACGAACTTCTCGAAGCGGTTTGCATATGTCGGTGCCCTGGGTAAGTCGGTCCAGCCGGTCGCGACGGGTGGCCGCACGCTGTATCGCCTGCGGGTGAATGCGGGCAGCGCGAATCAGGCGGCGGATATCTGCGGCCGGTTGCGCGTCGCGGGCGAGACGTGCTTCGTCGCGAGCTGAGTATGATGGCTAGCCGGGCGGGAGCCGCCCGGTTGGTGACGGTGAAATGACCTAATCAAGCCGACGTTGGATGATTTGACAGAATATGTCTGTCATGCCGGATTGGTTCGATGTGGATGTGTACGCCTGAAGGCGACGTAAGCATGGTTCCCCGCAAAGGCGGGGACCAGACTGGGCTCACGCTTTTGCGAGCGAACAAGGAAGCGCGGACCGATGCGAAATGGGTTCTTGTCTTTGTCGCGCTGAAACAAGCGTCGACGGCTACGGCTTTCGTCGCGCTACAACCTATGCATCGTCTATCGTGTGCTTCGGTGCAGCCGCTTACGACTATGCATGCCGATCTCTAACCGCCGGCCTTTTCAAGTGCACCCTACGCACGATGCAATGACCGATCTTCGCCCTCTAAGATCTAGAGCGAACGCCGATGCTTCCCGCCGTATTTGCGGCCGATATAGTCGCCGATCTGCGCGACTTCGGTCGCTGCGGCGCGCGCTCCATCCATCTGGCAGGGTAGCGGATCGCTGTCGTGATTGGCGACCCGCGCCTGGACCTTGTCGCACAGCTCTTCGATATCCGCGCGCGAAAGGACGTTCTTCTCGCGCAACAGGCAGATCAGGCTCTGCAGGATGACGAGGTTTTTGTCCTCGGGATCCGCCTCGAGCTTCAGGGACGTTGCCATGATCTCTCTCCTTATGTGTTTCTCACAGACTATGCCGATCCGGATGCGTTGCAAGCGATAAACGCCCTTAGGCATACCTATTGCTCAAATGAATGGCAGTCGGTCTTCGTACTCAAGCCATTCTCATCAGACTCGCAGCAGACGTCTGCATACCCAATTGGGGATATGTCTCTGGCCTGGCTGTTTGGCCGTCGCGCCTGCTCCGCCAGGGTCGGCGCGAAATGAGGACTCCGGGGCGACCGGTTGCGGGGTGACGGAACGGGCCGGCGTGCTTATCTCTGTGCCATGTACAAACCAAAAGCCGGTCTTCCGACGCGCGAGCAGATCCTCGACTTCATCGCCACGTCCGACGTGCCCGCGGGCAAACGCGAGATCGCCAAGGGCTTCGGGCTCAGCGCGCAGGACAAGATCGGGCTCAAAGCGCTGTTGAAGGACATGGCCGACGAAGGCCTGATCGACAGCGCGCCCGGTCGGGCCTTTCACAAGATGGGCGGCATCCCGAAGGTGACGGTGCTGCGGATCGCCGATGTCGATGACGGCGGCAACGTCTGGGCGGTCCCGGAGCGCTGGGAGGCGGAGGGCGTGCCGCCGCCGCGTCTACGCGTGCGCGAACGGAAACGCGGGGCACTGGGCGTTGGCGAGCGGATCCTCGCGCGCACCGAGGAGGCCGGGAATGGCTGGATAGCGCATCCGATGAAGGTGCTCGCGCCGGCGTCCGAGCAGGTCCTGGGCGTGTTGCGCGAAGAGGCCGGGCGGCTCTGGCTGACGGGCGTCGACAAGCGCGAGCGGCGTGAGTTCGCGGTCGCGGACGCAGGCGGCGCGGCGCCGGGCGATCTGGTGTTGGCGGAACTCGCGGGCAAGCCGCCGAAGATTGCCGCACGTGTGGTGTCGAAGCTCGGCGATCCGTTTGCGGCGCGGAGTTTCTCGCTGATCGCGATCCACAAGCTCGGCATTCCGGACGTCTTCTCGCAGGAGGCGCTCGACGAGGCGGAGCGGGTGTCGAAGCTGCCGTTGGGTGAGGGGCGTGAGGATCTGCGCGACCTGCCGATCGTCGCGATCGATCCTGAGGATGCGCGCGATCACGACGATGCGGTGTGGGCGGAGGCGGATGACGATCCCTCCAACGCCGGCGGCTGGAAGGCGATCGTCGCGATCGCCGATGTCAGCTTTTACGTGCGGCCGAAGTCCGAGGTCGACCGCGAGGCGCGGCGGCGCGGGAACTCGGTGTATTTCCCCGACCGCGTCGTGCCGATGCTGCCCGAGATCCTGTCGGCGGAGGTGTGTTCGCTGAAGGAAGGTGCCGACCGTGCCGCGCTCGCGTGCCATTTGCGGATCGGCAAGGATGGCTCGCTCAAGTCGTGGCGCTTTACGCGCGCGGTGGTGCGGATCGCGGCGAACCTGGCGTATGAGGAGGCGCAGGCGATCATCGACGGCGCATCGTCGGTGGTGGACGACCGCGGCGATATGCTGAGCGTATTGCAGCCGCTCTGGGCCTGCTGGCATGCGCTGGCCAAGGCGCGGGATGCGCGGGCGCCGCTCGATCTCGATTTGCCGGAGCGTCGCGTGGTGCTCGACGAGCAGGGACGGATCATGTCGGTGTCGCCGCGCGAACGGCTCGATGCGCACCGGCTGATCGAGGATTACATGATCGCCGCCAATGTCGCCGCCGCCAAGGCGCTGGAGGCGAAGAAGGCGCCGGTCATGTACCGCATCCACGAGCCGCCGAGCCGCGAGAAACTGGCGGCGCTCAAGGAGTATCTGGAGACGTTCGACGTGCCGTTCGCGCTCGGGCAGGTCGTGCGGCCGGCGACGTTTAACCATATCATCGAGCGGATCGGCGACGCGGATTTCCGGCCGCAGGTGATGGAGCAGATCCTCCGCACCCAGACCCAGGCCTATTACGCGCCCGGCAATCACGGGCATTTCGGCCTCAGTCTCGGCAGCTACGCGCATTTCACCTCGCCGATCCGGCGCTATGCCGATCTGATCGTCCACCGCTCGCTGGTCTCTGCCTATGGGCTGGGCGAGGGCGGACTGCCGGCGGACGATGCGGCCAACATGGAGTCGGTCGGCGAGATCATCAGCCGGCTGGAGCGCCGCGCGATGGAGGCGGAGCGCGATACCACCGATCGCTATGTCGCGGCGTTCCTGTCGGAGCGCGTCGGCCAGGTGATGGACGTGCGGATCACCGGCGTGACCAATTTCGGCTTCTTCGCGACGGTCGAGGGGATCGGTGGCGACGGCCTGATGCCGGTGCGTGATCTCGGCGGCGAATATTTCCGCTTCGACGAGGGCGCGCGGACGCTGACCGGCGAGCATAGCGGCGATGTCTTCGCGCAGGGGCAGACACTGGAGCTGCGGCTGGCAGAGGCGAACCCGGTGTCGGGTGCCCTCCGCTTCGAGATGCCCGAGGGAAAGGGGGCCGCACAGCCCCCACGGGGCGGACGCAAACCGGTGCGCGAGATCAAGCGGCGTGGTCGCCCGGCGAACATCCGCCACCAAGGCAAGCGACGTTAGGATTTGCGCAAACCCTCCGCGTTATGCGAGATCGGCGCGGGGGGAGAGTATGCGGGGACTTATACTAGGCCGATCGCGTCGACGGATCGTCAAGGATTTCGTTGCGGCACGGGCCACGTCGGCTGATCGTGCGATCCCCTATGTCGCGAACGACGCGCGGATATTTCGCCAACTTCGAGTCTATGGCGCGATCGTCGACGACGGGGTCGGGCGTTACCATCTCGACGCCCGCAAACTTGGCGCATTTCGCGCTTCGGTACGACTTCGAGCCGCAGCGATCGTCGGCGTATCGGGCGTCGCTGCAAGCGTTGCGGCGGCGGCGACGGTCTTCGCGCTTGCCGAATAAGCTCTTGCCGGTAAATCCGAGCCCATCCGGCATGCCGATGGCGTTGCGTCCGCATCGGATCCGCGGCGTCATCCCGGCGCTGTTTCTGGCGCGACACGCGATCGGACCTGACGATGCGATCGCGTTCCAACCTCGTGATGCTCGGGAGCAGGCGGCGTTCGATCGGCTGCGCGCCAACGGCATCGTCCGCGAAACCGCACCAGGCCGCTTTTATTTCGATCTCGACGCGCATTATGCTGCGATCGAGCGACGCCGACGTCTCGCCGTACCGATCGCCATCATCGTGTCGGTGCTGATCGCCTGGATCGCCACGCGGTTCTTCCGCGGTTGATCACCCGACCGTGAAAGTAAGCCCCGCCTTCGCCACCAGCCGATCGCGCAACTTCGCCCCCATCAGCGCACCCGGTGTCCAGATCCCGCCATCGCCCTCCACGTCCTGAACGAGGCACAACGCCGCCTCGGCGATCATCTTGCTGGTCGAGCCATAGCCGGGATCGCGGTCGCCTGTGACGACCGCGTCGATCCGTTCGCCGCCTGGCATGATGCCGGCGAACAACAGGTCGTAATGCCCGGCGTCGCGCTCTTCCTTCGATGGTCCTTCACCTGGCTTCGGCCCCTTGTCGCCCGAGAATGGATTGAACTTCGCGATCGCCTCCGCCGCGACCTTGCCGATATCGCCCAGCCCCGCGACCATCATTTCGTCATAGACGAAGTCCGCGCCATAGGCCTCGCCGAGCAGGAAATTGGTGCGGTGGACGTTCTTGGTGTTGATAGGCGCCATCACGAACGGCGCGACCCAGGCCGAGAGGGTCGTGTCGTATTCGGGGAGCAGCCCGGTCGGCTGGTGCGGTCCGCTAAAGCCAGGCGTCAGTGCGAACGGGCTGGTCAGCAGCTTGACGATGCCGGGACCGCGCGCGGCGGCCGCGAGCGTCGCCTTGAGGCTGGCCGCGGTGCCGCCCGAGAACGTCCCCTGCATTTTGCGCACGCGGCCTTTTACGCGGGGGGCGGGGATGCCGTATTTGGCCTTTGCCGCATCCTGCAATGTCAGCACGCCGAGATCGAACGGGATCGAGTCGAACCCGCAGGAGAACACGATCCGCGCACCGGTCCGCGTGGCTTCGCCTTCATGTGCGTCGATCATGTGGCGCATCCATGCGGGCTCGCCGCACAGGTCGACATAACCGGTGCCGGTCGCGGCGCAGGCGGCGACGAGATTGGAGCCGTACAGCTGGTACGGTCCGACCGTCGAGATGACCACGGTGGCGCGTTCGGCCATCGCGCGGAGGCTGGCGGGATCGTCGGAGTCGGCAGCGATCAGCGCCGTCTCGGCAGGCGCTCCGATCAGGTCGCGGACCTCCTGCAGCTTCGTGAGCGAGCGCCCCGCCATCGCCCATCTAACGCCGGTCGGGTAGGTCTGGACGAGATACTCCGCCACGAGCCGGCCGGTGAACCCGGTCGCGCCGTAGATGACGATGTCGAAGTCGCGCATATCCATCTCCTGTCTGGTGGCAGTTTTGCGCGCGTGCGGGCGCCGTCGCAAGCGAAACGCCATCGCGACATGCGGCTCGCCAGGAGCGCGCCGATCTGCGAGGATCGCCCGATGGCATCCGATCGCAAGACCGTCGCGTTCATCGTCGACCAGCTCGCCGCGGCGGGGGAGGTCTCGGCAAAGCCGATGTTCGGCGAATACGGCGTTTATTGCGATGGCAGGATGGTGGCGCTGATCTGCGACGACCAACTGTTCGTGAAGCCGACTCCGGGTGGCCGCGCGTTCGCGGGGGCGATCGACGAAGCGCCGCCCTATCCCGGCGCTAAACCGTGCCTGCTGGTCGACGCCGATCGCTGGGACGATGCGGAGTGGCTGGCCGAACTCGTGCGTATCTCGACCGCGGAATTGCCGATGCCGAAACCGAAAAAGCCCAAGCCCAAGAAAGTCTAGGCTGCCTCGTTGAACTGCAGGCTGGCGAGCCGCGCGTAGAGCCCGCTGTTGGTCATCAGCGACGCGTGCGAGCCTTCCTCGACGATCTGACCATCGCTCATCACGATGATCCGTTCCGCTGCGCGCACCGTGGCGAGGCGGTGCGCGATGACGAGCGTGGTGCGGTTCGTCATCAGCCGCTCGAGCGCCTCCTGCACGAGCCGCTCGCTTTCGGCATCGAGCGCGCTTGTGGCCTCGTCGAGCAGCAGGATCGGCGCATCGCGGATGAGCGCGCGGGCGATCGTGACGCGCTGGCGCTGGCCACCCGACAGCCGCGCGCCGCCTTCGCCGAGGAACGTGTCGAGGCCTTCGGGGAGCTTGCGCAGGAATTCGGCGGCGTTGGCGGCTTCGGCGGCGGCCCAGAGCTGTTCGTCGGTTGCGGACCAGTCGCCGTAGCGGAGATTGTCGCGGGCCGAGGCCCCGAAGATGATCGTCTCCTGTGGGACCATCGCGATGCGGGCGCGGACTTCAGCCGGGTCGGCGTCGCGCAGGTCGATGCCGTCTAGCGTCACGCGCCCGGCGTCGGGGTCGTAGAAGCGCTGGACCAGCTGGAAGAGGGTCGTCTTGCCCGCGCCCGAGGGGCCGACGACGGCGACCGTCTCGCCCGGCTTCACGTCGAGCGAGAAGCCGTTGAGCGCGGCGACGTCGCGCCGCGTCGGGTAGTGGAACTGCACCCCCTCGAACGCGAGCGCGCCGCGCGGCGGCTGGGGCAGGGCGACCGGGTTGGTGGGCGCGGCGATCTCGGGCTTTTCGCGTAGGAGTTCGGACAGGCGCCCGGCCGCACCGGCGCCGCGCAACAGGTCGCCATATACTTCGGTGAGTGCGCCGAACGCGCCCGCGACGATCCCTCCGGTCAGCACGAACGCAGCGATGGCACCGCCGCTGATGCGGCCCGCCCCGACGTCGATTGCGCCTTCCCACAGGACCAATGTGATCGACCCGAAGACGAGGCCGATGACGATC
This sequence comes from Sphingomonas sp. PP-CE-3A-406, assembly GCF_003688625.1. Lineage (GTDB taxonomy): Bacteria > Pseudomonadota > Alphaproteobacteria > Sphingomonadales > Sphingomonadaceae > Sphingomonas. Next base: position 441,686 of record NZ_RCWY01000002.1, on the reverse strand, counting down.
GCGGTCATCACCGCACGCAGCATGATCCGCGCGCGCGCTGCAGCAAACGTCGCGGCAACCGCGTCTCCAAACCGGATCGCCTCGCGGTCTTCCTGCCCGAACGCCTGCACCACCTTCATCGCGCCAAGCGTCTCGGTGGCGATCGAGCCGACGTCGGCGACGCGGTCCTGCGAGGTGCGCGAATAGTTGCGCACGCGTTTGCCGAGCAGCGCGATCGGCAGGATGATCAGCGGGATGCCGATCATCAGCATGCCCGCGAGCTTCGGCGAGATCGCGAACAGGTAGATCAGCCCGCCGATGCCGGTGAAGGTGTTGCGCAGCGCGATCGACACCGTGCTGCCGACGACCTGTTCGATCAGCGCCGTATCCGAGGTCAGGCGCGAGGCGATTTCGGACGGGCGGTTCTCCTCGAAGAAGCGCGGTGTCAGGCGGAGGAGATGGCGTTGCACGTTGGTGCGGATATCCGCGACGACGCGCTCTCCTAGCCACGACACGTAATAGAAGCGCACAGCGGTCGCGAGCGCGAGCACCACGACGATCATCAGCAAATAGTGGAACGAGTTGGCGACCGATCCGCCCGCACCGGGGCCGAAGCCGCGGTCGATGACGCGCTTGAATCCGTACGGAATGCCGATCGTCGCCGCCGAGGTCATCATCAGCGCGAGCCCCGCGAACGCGATCTGGCGAGGGTATTGGGAGGCGTGACGCCACACCATCGCGAGATCGCCGATCCGGCGGGACGTCTTCTCTTCGGGTATCGGCTTGGCCATGCGCGGTGCCTAGCAGTGGCGGGGGTGGCGCTCAACGAGAACCGGGCGTCGCCGAGAGCGGTGATCCAGTCGCGCGGGACGGAGCGGCCGTCGATCGCGCGTTGCACTGCGGCAAAATTGCGTTACCACCGTGCAAAGCCCGATGAGGCGAGAGGATACCGCATGCTCTACGATGCCTATGAATTCCAGCGTTCGATGATGGCCGGCGCCAGCAAGATGGCGAGCTTCGGCGCGGATATGCTCAACAATCCGGCAAACCCGTTCGCCTATTTGGGCGGCGGTACGGTAGTCGCCTCGGCGCTCGAAGTGTTCGCACACGCGAATGCAACGCGGGGCAAGCCGGCGTTCGGGCTCGATACGACGACGATCGACGGTCGTGAGGTCGCGGTGCGTGAGGAGATCGTGCTGCGGAAGGACTTCGGGCAGCTGAAGCGCTTCGTGCGCGAGGGCGTCGAGGGCGGTCCGAAGCTGCTGATCGTCGCGCCGATGTCCGGCCATTACGCGACCTTGCTGCGCGGGACGGTCGAGCGGATGCTGCCGTTCGCGGACGTCGACATCACCGACTGGCGTGATGCGCGCAGCGTGCCGGTGTCGGCGGGGCGGTTCGATCTCGATGATTACATCGATTATCTGATCGAATATCTGGAGACGATCGGCGCGAATGAGGGGCAGGGGGGCACGCACATGCTGGCCGTCTGCCAACCCTCGGTGCCGTGTTATGCGGCCGTCGCGCTGATGAGCGCGGACAAGAACCCGTGCCGTCCGAAAACGCTGACGATGATGGGTGGTCCCGTCGATACGCGCGAGGCACCGACCGCGGTCAACACGCTGGCGACCGAGCGGCCGCATGCGTGGTTCGAGCAGAACGTCATCGCGACCGTGCCGGGCAATTATCCGGGTGCGGGGCGGAAGGTATATCCTGGCTTCCTGCAACTCGCCGGATTCATGTCGATGAATCTGGGCAACCACATGGTCTCGCACTGGGAAATGTATAAGCATCTCGTCCAGGGCGACGGCGAGAGCGCGTCGCAGAGTCAGGATTTCTACGAGGAATACCGCTCGGTCTGCGACATGACCGCGGAATTCTATCTCCAGACGATCGATGTGGTATTCCAGAACCATGCGCTGCCGCGGGGGATCATGACGCATCGCGGCCGGCTGGTCGATCCGGCGGCGATCACCGACATTGGGTTGCTCGCGGTCGAGGGTGAGCGCGATGATATTTCGGGGTTGGGGCAGACCAAGGCGGCACTGACGCTGGCGACTGCGCTACCCGACGATAAGAAGCGCTATTTGATGGCGGAAGGGGCCGGTCATTACGGCATCTTCAACGGCACGTGCTGGCGGGAGAAGATCGCACCGGTAGTGGAAGAGTTCATCACCGCGAACGGGTAAGAAAAATGGGCAGCCAATACGGGCTGCCCATAATTAGCTTAGGCGATCGAGTTAACCACCGCGTGGCTGCTCGACTCGTCTGAGCGGATCGTGCCGCCGAACAGCATCTTCAGGCGGCCGCCGATCGAGATGTCGGTTTCCCACAGCTCGGCGCTGTCGATGTCGAAGCGCAACAGCGTCAGGTTGGGGTCTTCCTTGCCGCCCGGAAACCATGCCTCGACCTGGTTGTTCCAGAGCTTGTCGATCTGCATGCGGTCGTTCGACGTCGAGACGTCGCCGGCCATGCACGCGAAGAAATCATGGCCCTTGCCGACGAACTGCGCCATCGCCGCGCCGCCCTTGGCGATACGGTTGTCGCGGCCGGCGAAGAAGAACAGCGTGTTGGGCTGATCGTCGTCGATCTGCGCGGTCATCGGCTCGGAATGCTGACCGTCGTTGAGGCCGATCATCACGAACGGGCTGGCCTTCAGCTTCTCGATGAACTTCGCTGCGACTTCCTGCGGGGTATCCTTGTCGGCCATCGTCATTCTCCTATTGGCTTGGATTGCCACTGAGAACGGGCGGGGCGGAGGTTGGTTGCGCGGGGGCGGCCGGATCGGCGTATGCAATCCAGCTTGGTGAAAGCGCATGCGACGCGTCATGGTGGCGGCGGCAGCAGTTCTGCTGTCGACCAGAAAGGATCGAGAATGTCTCTCACCGATCTGTGTCTGATACTAGGCGTGCTCTTCGCCTTTGCGACCTTGGTCGTGAAGATCATCGAAGTGGCACGTCGAGGATAAGCACACGGGCGGGGTTTGGCCTGCAAGCCAAGCCCCAAACGTATTAGAGCCCCGACCGCTGCAACGGTCGAGGCTCCCAGAAAGGCGAGAATGTCCTTCGCCGAACTCTAAATATCCCTTTGCCGGATACCTTGCAAGGTCACAGCACTTCGAACAACCCGGCAGCGCCCATGCCGCCGCCGACGCACATCGTGACCACGACATACTTTGCGCCGCGACGCTTGCCTTCGATCAGCGCGTGGCCGGTCGCGCGGGCGCCGGTCATGCCGTAGGGGTGGCCGATCGAGATCGCGCCGCCGCTGACGTTTAGCAGCTCGTCGGGAATGCCGAGGTTGTCGCGGCAGTACAGGACCTGCACCGCGAACGCCTCGTTCAGCTCCCACAGGCCGATATCGTCCATCTTTAGGCCGAAGCGCTTGAGCAGCTTGGGGATTGCTACCACCGGGCCGATGCCCATCTCATCGGGCTCGGTGCCGCCGACTGCCATGCCGACATAGCGGCCGAGCGGCTGTAGACCGCGCTGCGACGCGATCTTCTCTTCCATCAGTACCGACGACGACGAGCCGTCCGATAGCTGCGATGCGTTGCCCGCGGTGATCGTGAAGTCGGGACCCATGACTGGCTTGAGCGACTGGAGCCCTTCCAGTGTGGTGTCGGCGCGGTTGCCCTCGTCCTTGGTGATCGTCACGTCCTTGTACGTGACTTCCTTCGTCTCCTTGTTGACGATGGCCATGTTGGCATCGACGGGCACGATCTCGGCGTCGAAATAGCCGGCGGCCTGCGCGGCGGCGGTGCGCTGCTGCGACTGGAGCGCGTAGGCGTCCATCGCGTCGCGACTGATGCCGTAGCGCTTGGCGACGACCTCGGCCGTCTGCAGCATCGGCATGTAGACGTCCTTGTGCATCGCGATCAGCTGGGGATCGGGCGCGACGCGCATCTGCGGAGTCTGGACGAGGCTGATGCTCTCGACGCCGCCGCCGATCGTGATGTCCATGTTGTCGGTGATGATCTGCTTGGCGGCGGTGGCGATTGCCATGAGGCCGGACGCGCACTGGCGGTCGACCGACATGCCCGAGACGGTGACGGGGAGGCCGGCGCGGAGCAGCGAGGTGCGGGCGATGTTGCCGGCCTGGTGGCCCTGCTGGAGGGCGCAGCCGAAGACTACATCGTCAACTTCGGCGCCGTCGATGCCGGCACGCTCGACCGCGGCCTTGATCGAATGCGCGGCCAGCGTGGGGGCGGGGGTGTTGTTGAAGCCGCCGCGATAGGCGCGGCCGATGGGGGTGCGGGCGGTGGAGACGATGACGGCTGAGCGCATGGTTTTATCCTTATCTGCTGCCTTCCCGCTTGCGGGAGGGGTTGGGGGAGCGGGTGGCCAAAGCAGCCGGCGCAATCGCGGCTATCTCGGACCCTCCCCTGACCCCTCCCGCAAGCGGGAGGGGAATTAGTTTAGACGAAGACCTGACTGATCCATTCGGCGATCAGGGCGGGCTTTTCCTGGCCTTCGATTTCGACCGAGAAGGCGTTGGTCTGCTGCCATTGGCCGGGTCGCTTTTCGTCGAACGAGAGCAACTTGAAGCGACCGCGTACCTTCGAGCCTGAGCGGACGGGCGTCAGGAAACGGACCGAGTTGCCGCCGTAATTGACGCCCATCTTCGCACCTTCGATCGCTGGCGCATCGGGGACCTTCGACGACAGCAGCGGCATCAGCGACAGCGTCAAGAAACCATGCGCGATCGTGCCGCCGAACGGGGTCTGCGCCGCGCGTGCGGGATCGATGTGGATGAACTGGTGGTCGCCCGTCGCATCGGCGAACTTGTCGATCATGGCCTGCGTGACCTCGACCCAGTCGGAGACCGTCTCGGTGCCGATGCGGGCCTGCATTTCGGCAGTGGTGATCGTGGCCACGGCATTTCCCTCATGGTTGGCGCTGAACGCTGGTGCGTCTCTAGGCATGTCGGTAAGGCTCCTGCAAGCCTCGACCAACCTAAAAGAGGAAAAACTCGTATTCGCTCAGGCGGAAGCGCGAACCCGATGTTCTAAACTTCGTCGCGGGCCGCTTTGCGTTCGGGATAGGGCATGACCACCGATCCATCGGGCGCCGCCATCATGTTCACCTGCGTCGGGAAGGCGATCTCGATCTTCTCATCGTTGAACCGCTTCAGGATTGCGATGCCGACCGCCGTCCGACCGTCGTAAAAGCTCGCATAATCGGGCCCCTTGCTGTCGAACTGGACCTCGAAATCAAGGCTCGACGCGCCGAAGCCGGTGAAGCCGGCGCGGGTGAAGATCTTGTCGTTGGCCTCGACAATCTCTTTCAGCATCGCGGGAATGCGCGAGCAGACTTCGGGGGGCGTCGAATAGGTGACGCCGATGACGAACTTCGCGCGGCGGTGGTTGCGCTGCGTGTTGTTGAGGATCTCCTTGTTGAGGAGGTTCTTGTTCGAGATCACGCGCTCCTCGCCGTCGATGCCGCGGATGCGCGTCGATTTGAGGCCGATCGCCTCGACGCTGCCCGAGGCGGTGTCGTAGCTGATCGAATCGCCGCGGCGGAACGGGCGGTCGAAGATGATCGCGAGCGCGGCGAACAGGTCGGCGAAGATGCCTTGTGCCGCCAGGCCGATCGCGATGCCGCCCACGCCGAGACCTGCGACGAGGCCGGTGACGTTCACCCCGAGATTGTCGAGCACGACGACCAGCGCGACCGCGAACACCACGAAGGTGACGAGCAGGCGGATCAGGCCCATCGCGGAAAGCAGCGCCTCGCCCGAATAATGTTCGGATTGCGTGCGGTGCTCGATCGCGCCGAGGATGATCTCGCGGACCCAGACGGCCGCCTGGAACACCGCGGCGACGGTAAACAGGAAGTTGATCGTCGTCGCGACTTCGCCGGGGGCGGCGGAGTATCCCGCGACCAGCTTGGCGGCGAGCATGACGATAAAGAAATTGCCGGTGCGTGCGATCGCCTTGCCGACGACGATGCCCCAGCCGTTGAGCGCGCGCGGGCGTTCGCAGAGTTTGCTGCCGAAGCGGCGCGCGGTGTGGAGTGCGACGACGATCACCGCGCCGATCCCGAACGCGATCAGGATCTGGAGCCAATAGGCCTGGACCCAGGCGAAGCTGGCGGTGACGAAGCCCTGCGCCTGGTCGCCGACGTCGCCCGCGTCGAAGATCGGTTGCTTGGCGGCGGCAATGGTATTGGTCATGGAAATACTCGTCAGGCCGCTTTGGCCAGTGTCGCAACAGCGGGCGTCCCGGCTTGGAGGAAGGTAATCAGGCCACATTCCTCGCGGCTCAGGTAGCGCTTGGCGCGGGGGAGGCGGAGCGCCTTGCGGAAGGTCGACTGACCGGTCTTCACCAGCGCGATGAGCGACGGGTGGACGTAGCTCTTCCGGGCGATCGCGTGGGTGTTGCCGAGCCGCGCTACGACCGGTTCAAGCATCGTCTTGAGGCTGAGGTCGCGCTCGGCGGATGCCAGCGCCTCGAACGCGGCAACGCTGGCGGCCCAGGTCCGAAAATTCTTGGCGGTGAAATCGGTGCCGGTGACGTCGCGGATGTAGCAGTTGACGTCGGTCGAGGTGACCGGATGCGCGACGCCGGCATCGTCGAGCCATGCGAACAGATGCTGCTCGTCGAGGTCCTGGCATTTCTTGACGAAGCTGCTGAGCGATCGGTCGGTGATCCTGAGCGTCCGCATCTTGCCCGACTTGCCCTTGTACTGGAGCTTCAGCGTCGAGCCCTTCACCTCGCCGTGGCGCTTGCGCAGCGTCGTGGCGCCGAAGCTTTCGTTCGCTTCGGCATAGGCTTCGTTGCCGATGCGGATGTGGCCGCCGTCGAGCAGGCGGATGACCGCGGCGACCGCGCGTTCGCGGGTCAGCGAGCGTTTGCGAAGGTCTGCCTCGACCGCCTTGCGGATCTTGGGGAGGGCGTGGCCGAAATCGGCGCAGCGTTCGTACTTGGCGGCCTCCTGCGCTTCGCGGAAGCCGAGATGATAGCGGTATTGTTTGCGCCCTTTCTCGTCCCAGCCGACCGCCTGGATATGGCCGTTGGGCTTGGGGCAGAACCAGGCGTCGCGGTAGGCGGGGGGCAAGCCGACCGCGTTCAGCCGGTCGATCTCGTCGCGGTCGGTGATGCGTTCGCCCTTGGCATCCCAATAGCCCCAGCCGTTCCGCATCTTCTTGCGGGTAATGCCGGGCTTGGAGTCGTCGGAATACACGATCTTGATGGGCAATGCGGTGGTCCCTTGGGGGCGTCTGATTCTGACTATCTCTGCAAATGTTCGGGAAGGCGCATCGTTCCGGAACGAGGCGGGCTGCGCTTGGTTGAGGGGGCACGGGATTTCACTGGAGACATGACATGGCCGATCTTTCCCAAGCTCGCGTATTGATGCTCGCTGCCGATGGTTTCGAGACTGTCGAACTGTTCGAACCGCGCAAAGCGCTGGAGGCGGCGGGCGCGAAAGTGACGCTCGCCTCGATCAAGACCGACCCGATTCAGGGCATGAAGGGCGACATCAACAAGGCCGAGACGGCGACGCCCGACCTGACGCTCGACGAGGTCGATACCGACGACTACGACGCGCTGGTGCTGCCAGGCGGCGTCGCCAACCCGGACACGATGCGTCAGGAAGAGCGCGCGATCGAGATCATCACCGAGTTCATGGAGGACGGCAAGATCATCGCCGCGATCTGCCATGCCCCGTGGCTGCTCGCCGAGGCGGACGTGATCGACGGACGCCGCGTGACGAGCTTCCCGTCGATCCGGACGGACCTGGAGAATGCGGGCGCGGACGTGGTGGACGAAGAGGTCGTCGTCGACGGCAATTTGATCACGAGCCGCAAGCCGGACGATATCCCCGCGTTCAACAAGGCGATCATCGACGCGCTTGAGGAAGAGCTGGCCGACGAGCCGGTCGACTGATCCGAAAAGTCTGCGCGCGCCTCCTTGTTATCCCGCAAAGGCGGGAGCCCAGACTGGGTCCCCGCCTTCGCGGGGAAACAAGGGGGTCGGTCTAGCGGGCGTTGAGCCAGCGTTGCGCTGGGCGTTCTATCAGGTGGTAGAGGGCGATCGAGGCCAGCAGTACCAGGCTGAGGTACAGCGCGATCAATATCGGCGGGACGGCCGCCGCGTTGCTGACGAACAGCAGCTTGAACACCACCCACAGCATGAAATGGCCGAGATACGTGGCATAGCTGATCTCGCCAAGATAGTGGATCGCCCGGCTGGAGAGCGGATTGTGATTTGCCGCGGTTGTGAGCGCCAATACGAGTAGCAGGCAAGCGAACGCAGCCGGGACCATCAGTGTTTCGGGTGCCCCAGTCGCCCAAGCCGCGAGAAGCGCGATGCCTGCGGTCGACGCAGCGATAACGATCGGCCCTTTCCTAACATCCCGCCACCGCAGCCAGAGCGCGCTCACGATCGTACCGGTCGCGAACTCGGTCAGGCATCGCAGCAATCCGTAGCGCGGGATATCGGTACCGAGCGTCGGGGCGGCCGTCGTGAGGTAGAGCAGCACGAGGATCGCCAGTGCGATGACCAGCAAGACCGGGCTGGCTAGCCGCCGCCAGTCGACCTTCGCAATCAGCAGCGGAAACAGCAGATAGGCGCCGAGTTCGGCGCTGATCGACCAACTCGGATCGTTCCAGGCCAGGCGGTCCGTGAATCCCCAGTTCTGCAAGAGCAGTATGTCGAGCGGGAGTCGTGCGAAGGGATAATCGACCGGGTCGGCGCGGCCGGTCGCGACGAACACCAGCGCTAGCGCCACCGCACCCGCCAGCACAACGATGTGCAGCGGCCAGATCCGCGCGATCCGCTTGCGCAGGAACGGGCCGATCCCGGCGACGCCCTGCACACGCAGGCGTTCATGCCAGGTCAGCCAGATCACGAAACCGGACAACAAGAAGAAGAAGTCGACCGCGAGATAGCCCTTGGCGATGATGACGAGCGCCGCCTGCGGAAGCCCGGCGATCGACAGCCTGATGTGGTAGAGGACGACCAGCCACGCGGCGAGACCGCGCGCGCCGGTCAGCGCCCGAAGCTCGGTCTTCACGCGCAAGTCTTCACAGGGGGGCGGGTCGCGATTGCGGTACGCGGCGCATCGGCCGGAACGTCTGCTCGCTGCGCTTGCGGCCGAGATACGTGTCGAGGCCGATCTGCGCCCCGATCAGCATGTAGATGAACGGCTGGAACGCGATCGCGATGAACGCGGCGCCCAGCAGATAGACGATATGCGCGCTCTGCAACGCGGCGGCGAGCGGTCCGGCCCAGGCGAGTTCGTCGTCGGGATCGCGGTAGCGGCGACGCAGTACCTCCATCCGAACGATGCCGATCAGGTTGATCGCCAGCCAGAGCGCCAGTCCCGGATAGCCCTGTTCGCCGAGCATCTCGAAATAGGCGCTATGATACGCGCGCGCCTTGTCGACCTCGACCTTCGACCCGCCGGTGATCGCGCCACCCTCGGCGGTCTTCAGGTCGTAGCGGATCCGGTTGCCGAGAAAGGCGTTGAACCCGCCGCCGAACGGATGATCCTTCGCATAGTCGATCGTCCATTTCCACACCGCCAGCCGGGTCGAGGCGGATTCGTCCGCCTGATAGGTCTTGATGGTGTTCATCCGGTTGGTGAAGGTCGACGGGAGGAACGGCACGGCGGCAACCCCGAGCGCGGCGATCGCCGCCAGATACAGACCCTTGCGCTTGACCGCGCGCAACGACAGCAGCGCCAGCAGGCCGATGCACAACAGCCCGGTACGGGTCGATGTGCCGACCGGGATCAGCAGGCACGCGAAGACCAGCGCGAGGCAGAAGCCCTTCAGCCGCCAGTCGCGCTTGAAGATCGTGCCATACCCCATGAACCAGAAGATCACCGGGATGATCGCGATCGCGACGGTGCTGATCGTGCTGCCCTCGTATAGGCCGGAATTATTGTCGACCATCAGGTTCAACTGACCATAGCCGCCGCCGCCGCTGGCGATCGTCTTGATCCCGCCGACGATAATGATCGACGAGGCGGACAGGACCATGAAGACCAGCAGCGCCTCGATCCGCAACCGCGTCCGCAGCGTCAGCGGCAGGAACGCGGCGAAGATCAGCGCCTTCCACACCCAGTCCCACTTTTCGAGTGCCTCGACCGGGAAGTCGGCGGCGAGCGTGGTAGCCCAGCAATAGAGCATCAGCACGACGATCAGGATCGACCGCGCACCGACCCGCGTATCGCGCTTGTCGTCGGCGAGCACCCAGCCGCCGACCGCGAGCGCGACCGCGATCAACGAAATCGGGATGGTGTTGAGCAGCAGGTAGGTGAGGCGCTGCGGCGAGACGATATCGATATAGACGTAGACGAGTACCAGCAGGAACGGCCGCCGGAAGCCCATCCCGAAAAACGCCAGCAGGAACGCGATGAAGGCGAGATCACGCACCGGGACGGGTCTTCGTGTCGGGTTTGTCGGGCGTATCGTGTGGGCTCGGCTCGCGATCGAGGTCGGGGCGCTTGAGCAACAGGAACGCGGCGAGCATCATCAGCCCGTGGCTGAGGCCGAGCGCGAGGTTGTCGATCATGATGCGGCCTCCTTCCGGCAACGATGCTAGGACCGACAGCTTTAGGTCGGGTCGGTTGACGCGCCGTTAAGCGATGTGGTGGCAAGCGGATAGCACGATGCGCATTCTTCATATCCTCGATCACGGCCTGCCTTTGCAGAGCGGCTATACGTTCCGCACGCGGGCGATCCTCAAGGCGCAGGAGGGGCTGGGGTGGACCGTCGCGGCGGTGACCGGGCCGCGGCACGGCGACGCGCCGGCGTCGGTCGAGTCGGTCGACGGGTTGACCTTTCATCGCACGCCAGCGGCGCTGACGTCCGGCCCGATCGGCGAGGTCGCTGGGATCGCCGCATTTGCCCGGCGCATCGAGGCCGCGGTCGATGCCTTCAAGCCCGACATCCTCCACGCGCATTCGCCGGTGATCGATGCGCTCGCCGCGCTGATCGTCGCGCGCAAGCGGAAACTGCCGCTGGTGTATGAGATCCGTGCGTTCTGGGAGGATGCGGCGGTCGGCAACGGAACCGGTACGGCGACGTCGCTGCGCTACCGGGCGACGCGCGCGCTCGAGACGTGGGCGGTGCGGCGCGCGGATGCGGTGGCGGTGATCTGCGAGGGTCTGCGCGGCGACCTGGTCGAGCGCGGGATCGCGGCGGACAAGATCATCGTGTCGCCCAATGGCGTCGATCTCGACCTGTTCGGGACCGCCCCGCCACGCGACGATGCGCTCGGCGCGGAACTGGGGCTCGATGGCGCGGACGTGATTGGGTTCATCGGCAGCTTCTACGATTACGAGGGACTGGACGACCTGATCGCGGCGATGCCGATGCTGGTCGCGCGGCGTCCGAGCGCACGCCTGTTGATGGTCGGCGGTGGCCCGATGGAGGCGGCGTTGCGCGCGCAGGCGGGGGCATCGCCGGTGGCGGACGCGATCCGCTTCATCGGCCGCGTCCCGCACGACGCGGTCGAGCGCTATTACGGGCTGGTCGACATCCTCGCCTATCCGCGCAAACGGATGCGGCTGACCGACCTGGTCACGCCGCTGAAACCGCTCGAGGCGATGGCGCAAGGGCGGCTCGTGGCGGCGTCGGACGTTGGCGGTCACCGCGAACTGATCCGCGCCGAGGGCAAGGCGAGCGATACCGGCACACTGTTCGCGCCCGACGATCCCGCCGCGATCGCCGCGGCACTGGGTGCGATGTTCGACGATCGCACGGGTTGGGACGCGCGGCGGGCACAGGGCCGCGCCTTCGTGCAGGCGGAGCGTAACTGGTCGTCAAACATTCTACGCTATGCACCTGTCTATCAGCGGCTCGTTTCAGCCGCGGCACGGGAAAATTGATGGTCGCATTCCTCCGCCAACGCCTGATCCGTTCGGTCCCCGTCTACGGCGCGGTCGTCGGCGCGGTGATCGTCGCGGGCGGCGTCTTCCTGTCGCCGACCACCACCCTCGAAGGCCTGGTTTGGACCACCGGGGTTGCGTCGTTGATCCCGGCCGCCGCACCGCCGCTCGGCATGACGGCGCGCCTGTTGCTGGCCTTGGGCGGTGGCATGCTGGCCGCGGCACTGCTGTGGTCGTCGCTGTTCCTGTTGGTCGGGCCTGGCGGTCTGCTCGTCCGGCGGCCGCGACGCGACGATGATCTGCCCGTGGTTCGTCGCGCCGATGCGCATCCCGACGCACCGCCGCGCAAACCGATGTCGGCCGCCGATCTCGGCACGCCGATGATGGAGGTCGGCGTCGGCGCTGCCCGCAACGAGCGCGGCATTCCGGTCGATCTCGACCTTCCACTGGCGGCGTTCGATCCGACGGCGATCTTGCCTACACCGATGGCGCCGGCTCGACGGGTGTCGTCGCTGATCCATATCTCATTGAACGCGACGGAGGGCGTCACTCCGAGCAGAAGGGCTGTAGCCGGCAGCAGCGATCCTGTGACGACGATCGAGCCGTCGGACGCGCCTGTAGCGAAAGCGCACGCCGATACCGAACTGCCAACGCCGGAGCCGACCGTCGTCGCGCCGGCGACGGCCCCGGCCGAGCCGACCGCGTCCCCCAACGAGGCGGCGCAGCCGCAAACGATCGAGACCTTGTTGCGCCGCCTGGAGCAGGGCGCCAGCCGTCGGCGGCGGCTCGGCGCGCACTGAGGGCTGGGCGTACCCTATATATTCGAAACCGCTTTTTCTATCTGGTGAGCTCTGATACCCAAGCTTCGAAAACATCGAGGAGGGATCATGGCAGCGACTATAGACGAGCTTGCTGACCGATCGGGCGATAGCTCGGGCGTCGTCCCGTCCTCCGAACAGGGCGCATCGCGCTACGCCTGGTATGTGCTGTCGGTCCTGTTCCTGGTCTATGTGCTGAACTTCGTCGACCGGCAGATCATCTCGATCCTGGCGGAGGACATCAAGCGCGACCTGGGGCTGAAGGATCAGGATCTGGGATTCCTGTACGGCACCGCATTCGGCGTGTTCTATTCGCTGTTCGGAATCCCGCTCGGGCGGTTGGCGGACAATTGGCACCGTGTCCGGCTGATGACGATCGGGTTGTCGCTGTGGTCGGTGATGACCGCGCTGTCGGGCTTTTCGAAGACCGGCGGGCATCTTGCCGCCGCGCGGATTGGCGTCGGGATCGGCGAGGCTACCGCTAGTCCTTCGGCGTATTCGATCATCTCCGATTATTTCCCGAAGCGGCTGCGGGCTACCGCGTTGTCGATCTATTCTGCGGGGCTGTACGTCGGCGGCGGCTGTTCGTTGTTCATCGGCGGGCTGATCGTGCAGGGCTGGAACAAGGCCTATCCCGGCGGCGGGCCGCTCGGGCTGGTCGGCTGGCAGGCGGCGTTCATGGCGGTCGGCGTGCCTGGGCTGTTGCTCGCCGTCTGGATCGCGACGTTGAAAGAGCCGATCCGCGGGCTGGTCGAGGGGCTGCCCGAGCCGGAGAAGCATCCGGCGCCGTTTCGCGCGTTCGGGGCCGAACTGGTGACGATCGTGCCGCCGCTGACGTTGATCGGCGCGGCGATGGGGGGAGCGCGGGCGCTCGGGTATAATCTGGTTGCGCTTGCGGCGGTGGTCGCGGCGGTGTCGGGGCTGGTCGCGGCGGGCGAGCCCTGGCCGCAATGGGTGGCGATCGGGATCGGCGTATATGCGGTGTTCTCTTGGGCGTCAGCGCTGAAGCGGCGCGATCCGCCGACCTTCGCGCTGATCGTCGGGACGCCGGCGTTCCTGTGTACGGTCGTGGCGTATGGGCTGAACGCGTTCCTGAGCTATGCGGCGAGTTTCTGGGCGGCGCCCTATGCGTTGCGCGAACTGGGTGCGACGCCGGCGTCGGCGGGGTTCATGATCGGCAGCCTTGGCGCGACCGCTGGGTTCCTGGGGCTGACGATCGGCGGCGTGGTGTCGGATCGGTTGCGGCAGGGTAATCCGGCGGGGCGGTTGTGGGTGGTGATCTTCGGCGCGGTAGTGCCGGTGCCGTTCCTGATCCTCGCCTTCACCGCGTCGTCGCCGGTCGCGTTCTATGCGGGGATCTTCCTGGCGCAGTTGACGGCATCGTGTGCGCTGGGGGCGGCGGCGGCGACCACGCAGGACATGGTGTTGCCGCGGATGCGGGGGACGGCTACGGCGACGTTCTTCATTGGGACGACGCTGATCGGGTTGGCGCTGGGGCCGTATATGGCGGGGCGGGTGTCGACGCTGACCGGGAGCCTGTCGATCGGGATGCTGTCGTTGCTGGTGGTGACGCCGATCACGCTGGCGTGTGCGGTTGCTGCGTACCGGCTGGCGCCTCGGGCCGAGGCTACGCGAGAGGCTAGGGCTCGGGCGGCGGGGGAGACGGTTTAACCGCTCCTGTTGACCCTATCCCGGCCACCCTATTCCGTTCGTGCTGAGCGATGTCGAAGTACCTACGCTTGGGGCATGCCCTTCGACTTCGCTCAGGGCGAACGGGGAGTAGGTAGGTCGGTGCGCAAGAAATGTGCTTCGATACGAGCCCTCGATACGCTTCTTTTAAGTTACTCGGTCTCTACTCAGCACGAACGGACGTTGTGCAGGCGAATGCGCCCCTCCCGACACGTAGGAGGGGCCACGCACTCACCCCGCCTGGAACACCCCGCAGGCGATCCGCCCGCCGCTGTTGCCGGCCGGGTCGGTCATCATGTCGTCGGGACCCGCATGCACCACGAACGCCGAGCCGTCCGTGTCCATCAGCCCCGCCATCGTCGCGCCGGGGATCGTGATGCCGATCGTGCCGCGTCCATCGGTGCCGATGATGAGGTTGGGCAGGTCGCCTTCGTGAGGACCCTGCGGGTTCATGCTGCCGTGCTTCATGCCGGTCGGGTTCCAGTGGCCGCCCGCGGTCGTGAAGTCGGGGGCGTCGCAGCGGCCGACCATATGGATGTGCGCGCCGTGCGTGCCAGGGGGCATCGCCTTGGCGTCGAGCGTGAAGCGGAGGCCGCCCGCGACTTCGGTGGCGGTAGCGCGGCCGACGTCGGTGCCGGTCGCGGTCTGGAGCGTCGCGGTGGCGCGCTGGCCCCCTGCGACTGGTGCGCCGGTCTCCATTCCAGTCTTCTCGCAGGCGGTCAGCCCGATCGTCGCCGCGCCTAGCAGTGCCAGTGTCGCAATCCGCATAGTGTCTCTCCCTGTTGATCTCTTGGCGAACCCTTCGCCGTGCCTCAGGTTCCACCCCCGGTATCGAGCGCCCAGCGCGCGACTGGTTCGTACGTTGCGCCGTCGCGGCCGAGATGGCTCTGGTACAGCACGAGATGGGGTAGCGGGAAGGGCGCGCTCGACAGTGCGGCATGCGTCGCGAGCCAGTCCTCGATCGCGAACCCGACCCCGGCCGACCGCGCCAGCCGCGCGACCGTGATGTGCGGGAGATACGCGCGGTGTTCGGGCGGGAGGCCGGCCCGAACACATGCCTGGTCGACCTTACGGTGAAGCGCGGCGAGCGCGTCGTGCGGCGTCACGCCGGCCCAGAGCGTGTCGGTTCGTCCGCGCTTCTCGAAGCGGCCGACTCCGGTGAGCGCAACGCTCGGGACCGGCGCGACGATCTGGCTCAAAGCGACCGCGACGTCCTCGGCGACCGGTCGTTCGACCTCGCCGATGAAGCGGAGCGTCACGTGCAGCTGTTCCTCGTCCTGCCAGCGCGCGGACGGCACGCCCTCCATAATGTCGAGCAAGCTCTGACGGATAGCGGGTGGCGGGCGAAGGGCGACGAAAAGGCGGATCATGGATTGCGGCAGGTTAACCGCGAACCACCATGCCGATGCAACCACTCTGCTTGAAAAGCGTCCTGTAAAAGACGATATTCACCGTAACCGGCACCATGCCGGACAAAGGAGCTGATTTCACAATGGCTAATTGGTCTGACCCCCGGCCCCGCGCCGCGCCGTTCGGAACGACGGCCACGGGCCAGCGTACCGAGGCCTATGACGCTGGTCTCCGGTCGTACATGCTGTCCGTGTATAACTACATGGGCTCGGCTGTCCTGCTGACGGGCATCGTCGCGATGCTGTTCGCGATGGGCGGCGCAGAGTCGCCTGCTGCACAGGTGTTCATGAGCGGAGGCATCCTGAAGTACGTCATCATGTTCTCGCCGCTCGCGATCGTGTTCGGCATGAGCTACGGCCAGAACAAGATGTCGACCGGCACGATGCAGATGCTCTTCTGGGGCTTTGCCGTCCTGATGGGCTTGTCGATGTCGACCATCTTCCTGGTCTATAGCGGCACGTCGATCGCGGGTGCGTTCTTCGCCACCGCAGCCGGTTTCGCTGGTCTCAGCCTGTACGGCTACACCACCAAGCGCGACCTGTCGGCGTTCGGGACGTTCCTGATCATCGGTGTCGTCGGCCTGCTGGTCGCGAGCCTGATCAACATGTTCCTGCAGTCGGGCGTGATGCAGCTGGTCATCAGCGGCGTCGGCGTGCTGCTGTTCGCGGGCCTCACCGCCTACGACACGCAGCGTACCAAGAGCCTGTATGCGCAGGTTGCCGGCACCGACATGGTCGGCAAGGTCGTAATCATGGCCGCGCTGAGCCTGTACCTCGACTTCATCAACATGTTCATGTTCGTGCTGCGTCTGTTTGGTAGCAGCCGCAACTAACGCCCGCTAAGGGTGTGACGAACGCAGGGCTCGGCGGGACACCGCCGGGCCCTTTTCTTTTGGCCTCGGGACAGGAATGGGACGCGCAATGCGGCTCTCGATCGACGTGCGTCTGGATTACGGGATCACCGGGGACGCCGACGTGCTCCTCCAGATCGAAGCGGCGGCGATGGCCGACCAGACAATCGAGTCCGAATCGCTGACGCTGTGGTCCGACAGTCCGATCCGGGCCGTGCGCGGCGAAGACGGGATCGGCCAGCGTTGTTGGTCGCGCGGGCATGGGCGGTTCACGGCGGAATATAGGGCGATCGTGGCGGTCAAGCGCGAACGCGTCCAGCTCGAGCTGTATCCGGCAACCCCGCCACGGATGCTCGACGGGGAACTGACGCCGTATCTGATGCCGAGCCGCTATTGCCCCTCCGACCGGTTCGAAGGCTTCGTCGCGCGCGAGTTCGGCGGGCTGGAGGGCGGTCCGCTGGCGGCGGCGTTGACCGAATGGGTGTACCAGTCGCTCGATTATCGCTGTGGATCGAGCAGCGGCGAGACGACCGCGCTCGATACCTTCGCATCGCGCTCGGGCGTGTGCCGGGATTATTCGCACCTGCTGGTGTCGCTTGCGCGGGCGGGCGGAATCCCGGCGCGGTGCGTGTCCGCCTATGCGCCGGGTGTCGATCCGCCGGACTTCCATGCGGTCGCGGAGTTGTGGCTGGCGGGCGACTGGCGGCTGATCGATGCGACCAGGATGGCGACGTGCAGCGATATCGCACGGGTCTGCGTAGGGCGCGATGCGACCGATATCGCGTTTATGACGGTGTTCGGGCAGGCGTATCTGTGGGAGCAGACGGTCAAGGTGACACCGCTCGACTCTCCGTCATCCTGACGAAAGTCAGGACCCAGAGCCACAAGCGCTTCCCCCGTTACCGTGGGTCCTGACTTTCGTCAGGATGACGGTTGTGGGCCTGGGCAGGAACGCTCCGCCACTTCGACCGTTGGTCATCGCCAAGATTAAAAAGGGACGTCGCAATGACCGACATAGACAAGAGCGCGCTGGATAGCCTGTCCGTAGCGCCCGACGACAAGGATGCCGAGGGCAAGAGTTCGGGTCGCGATCCGCGCCAGGAAGCGGGCCAGGACAAGTCGATAGGCAAGCGCCTGCAGAAAAACCCCGACAGCGCCGACGCGCGTCTCGACAACGGGCTCGACGAGTCGATGGACGGCAGCGATCCGATTTCGGCGACGCAGCCGGGGTCTGGCACCGAGCCGGCAAAGTCGTCGGGCTATGACGAGGATGCCGAGCGGGCGCTGCGCGAAAAGCAGGCGTAACCCTGGCATCTGCTCAACGAACGGGCGTCGGTCGGCAACGACCGGCGCTTTTTTGTTGCCCAAACGCCTCGCAAGACGATCAAATCGCTTAGTTTCGTTCGGTTCGTCGCAGCCTTGTTGCAGCGCAACAGCTTTCATGGTCGCTTGGTGTTACGGAAAGATGACGCGCGATAGGGTCGTTGTTAACCATCCGAGCGCATAGTCTGCCGGTTCCTTGACGAGAGCGGGGTGACGACATGGCTTCCAGAATGAAACCGGCACAGGGGTCGATGACCCTCGCCGAGATGAAGGAATTCGCGGCTTTTCCGAGCGCTGCGCAGCGCTACATCCGACGGTCTCTGGATGTCGGGCTGGACCGCGACGACGCGACCGAGCGGTGGTCGCGCGATGTCGTCGAGGCGGCAAGCATCCGCGCCCAGGCGAGACTCTACAATGCGCTGCCCGATCTTCGCATCATGGTGCCCGACGACAGCGGTCTCGACGCGATCGAGCCTTTCCTCGCTCCGCTGATGACCCTCGTCGCGTTCGATCTGGGGCAGGGGCGGTTGACAAGCTTTTCCGCGTTGCGCTTCCTGTACGAGCGGCTGATTGGGGCGGAGGTTCGGCCGTGGCTGCCGTCCGCGTTCTGCGCTGCCGCCGCGCTGCCGCATCTGCATCCCGAACTCCGGCGAAAATTGCTCCAGTCGATCAGCGAAGCCGCGGCGACCGCGTCGGGCTGGTCGAACCGTCAACCCGCGTTCTTTCCATATTGGGTGGAGAAGGTCGATTCGGGGACGACGCTGGCAAACTGATCGCAGGTCTAACGACACGCGCGCCAGCCGATCGATCCGCGTTCGGCCTGGTCGAGGTGGAGATGGTCGGCATGTGCGGGATTGTAATCGGGGGATAATGTCGTCGCGAACAGCGTGCATGCGCCGTCGCGTACGTCGTGGAGAAACGCCGCTTTCGCCGTGTCGCCCCGCCAATCGCGCGCGATCGTGATGCGCGTGCCGTTGCTGAGCCGAAACCCCGCGATGTCGACGGCGTCCGCGGTCGAATGCTCGCTCCAGCCGGTCGCGCCGCTGCCCAAGATGCGGCGGCAACTATAGCTGCCGAGATGATCGATCCGCGCGACTTGGGCGCCAAAATGCCGCTGTGCGGCAGGCTGCACGACATTCCACTCCCACATCGCTAGCGCCGCCGCGACCGGGCAGGATAGGCGCAATCCCGCCGGGATGAACGCGATCCGCCGAACATTGCCATCTGCCGTGCGGGGATCTTCGACTAGGCGAACCCCATTGGCATAGCCGCATCGGTCCCCATCCCGACGGGGCGGCAGGACCGCATAGGACACGCCGGCCTGGTCGAGGAGCGCCCGGCACGCCGGAAAATCTCGGGTCAGCGCCGTCAGCTTGCCGCCGGTGAAAGCGCCGATCGGTTGGCCGAGATCGAGCGGGGTCCACGGCAGATCCTCCGGTCGCCCACGCAGATTGGCCCACAGCACGAGGCTGAGCGCGACCAGCAATGCGAGCCCCGTAAGCCCGCCGATCGTGCGACGAAGCGCGCGCATGCGATCAGCCGCGGACCGCGTCGCTGAGCCGCTCCACGGTCACGGGATAGCCGAGATCGTCGGGAATGCAGAGATGATCGACGCCGTCGCGCGTCTCGATCCACGGCGTGATCGTGCGAACCGGGTGCCTCCGCGCCTGCGCAATTGCCGCCTCGACATCGGCGAATTGCGCCAGCCGTTCGAGATTGCGACGAGTCGGGAAGATGATCGTGGTCCGGCCTGCATCGGCGTCCGCCAACACGTCGGCGGCGGTGGACCAAAACAGGCGGACATTCTCTGTTGCGTCGACGCGGGGTGCGGGCGCACCGGCTGGCAGGCGGGAAAAATAGAAGCGCGTGTCGAAGATCCGCACGGCGGCGTGCGCGGGCAGCCATCGCGCGAAATACTCGAGCGCATCGACGTCGACCCGCGTCTCCTCCTCCGCTAGCACCTGCGCGAAGGGGAACCCCGCGTGCAAGGCGGCCCTGAGCGTCGCGAGCGTCGATGCCGATGGTGCCGGCGACAGGCCGATCGCCAGTCCGACTTCCTCGATTGTCTCGCGGATCGCGGCGATCCGCGCGGCAGTATCGGCGTCGGGACGCCCCAGCAACCTCGCCAGCGCATGATCGCCGGGATCGACCCGCCCGCCCGGAAACACGAGCGCGCCGCCCGCGAACGCCATCGCCTTCGCGCGCTCGACCATCAGGATCTGGGGTGGCCCTACCAATGCTTCGCGGAACACGATCAACGTCGCTGCAGGGATCGGGGGCGTCGGGTTTGATTCGCGCATGGCCCGCGATACCTCGCGAACGGCCGGTCCGGTAGCGCATGCGCAAAGTTGGCCGATCGGTCTCGATCGGCGGGGTTCAGGACACCGAAGGCTCGAACGTTTGTAAATCTCGGGCGGATCTACGCTCAGCCGGGGCGCCCCTAGCGTTGGCGGAGCCACAGCCGATAGCCCGAGCCGGTTCGGTCGAGCTTTGATTTAGGGACGCAGCGGGCGTCACGCGAAGGAGAAAGTGACGGTCAGTCTCTGGCATACAATCTGTCGTCGGTTTCGGTCATCGAGGGCGAAGTGCCGCGGTGCTTTTCCTCACCACGAGTTCGTGATGGAGCGTGACTTGCTGCGGAGGGCCGTCGACGCCGCGCAGGATGTCGACGAGCAGTTCGACCGTGCGGCGCCCGATCATGCCCTTGGGCTGGGCGATGGTGGTCAGCGGCGGCTGGAAGTAGCGCGCGAGCGGCAGGTCGTCGAAGCCGATGACCGAGACGTCATTCGGGCAGGATAGACCCGCGTCGCTGATCACGCTGAGCGCGCCCATCGCCATCTCGTCGCTGAAGCAGAAGATCGCGGTTACGTCCTGCGCGAGCAGATCGCGGGTCTGGTCGACCGCCGACCCGGCGGAATAGTCGCCGATGCGGACGTGCAGGCTGTCGCGCAGGTCCGCGCGGGTTGCAGCATCGATCGCGCCGGCGAGGCGGTCGCGGCTGATCGGGCTGATCTCCGGGCCGGTGACGACGCCGATCCTGCGGTGGCCGAGGCGGATCAGATGCTCGATCGCGTCGGCGCTCGCTGCCGCGTTGTCGATATGGACGCTGGGGACGCCGAGATCGGGGCTGTATTCGCAGCCGTTGACGATCGGCGCAGCGGTCCCCTTACGCGCCAGCAGCGGGGCAAGGCTGGCGGGCAGGCGGTGGCCGAGGAAGATCAGCCCGTCGACTTCGCGGCGCGAGAGCATATCGGCGTACTGATCCTCGACGTCTGGATCGTGCCGCGTGTCGCCGACGACGACCGAATACCCCGCGTCTCGCGCCGCCTCCTCCGCGCCGCGGATGACGCTGGCGAAGAACGCGTTCGAGATGTCGGGGACGGTCAGCAGGATCTTTGCCGCGCGCAACGTGCGCAGGCTGCGCGCGGCGACATTGGGCGCGTACCCCGACTCGCGGACGACCGCGAGCACCCGCCGCCGCGTTTCCTCGGACACCTGTTCGGGGCGGCTCAGCACGCGCGACACGGTGGCGGTGGAGACGCCCGCGAGTGCGGCCACTTCGATGATCGTCGGCATCGGTTCGTCATGGATCCGGTTTGGGGCAGTGTCGATATATATATATATCCGATGTAATCCTTTACATTCGTTTCACGCCTCCGTAGCCTCGTGTCCGACAAGCAGGAAAACTGCGATCGGAGAGGTGGCGAATGGCCGTGACGAACGATGGATTTCAGGCCGCGCCCGCCGTCGGTGGGATGCTGACCGGCCGCCTGAGCGCGATGATGTTCATGCAGTTCTTCGTCTGGGGCGCCTGGACCGTAACCCTCGGCCTCGTCATGCAGACGGTCGGCATCGGCAACCTCATCGGCAACGCCTTTTCGGTCGGCCCGATCGCGTCGATCGTCGGCTCGTTCCTGCTCGGCATGGCGGCGGCGCGCTACGTCGCCCCGCGGATGCTGATGGTGATCCTGCACCTGATCGGCGGCGTGCTGCTGTTCCTGCTCCCGGCGCTGGTCACACCCGAGAATGGCCGGACCTTCGTCTGGCTGCTGCTCTGCTACATGATCCTCTACATGCCGACGGTCGGCCTCGCGAACACAATCGCGCTGAAGAGCTTCGGCGAGCGGACCGACAAGTTCCCGTTCGTCCGCGCGTTTGGCACGCTCGGCTGGATCACCGCCGGGCTGATCATCGGCTGGGCAGGGCTGTCCGCAAGCCCCGAGATCTTCCGCGTTGCGGCGGTCGTCTCGATCGCGCTGGGCCTCTACAGTTTCACGTTGCCGAATGTGACGGCAGACGCGCCGCGCGACGAGAGCGTGCTTCGCCAGGTGTTGTGCGTCGAGGCGTTCGGGTTGCTCAAGCAGCGCTCGTTCCTGATCTTCATGACCTGCGCGACGCTGATCTCGATCCCGCTGGCGATGTATTACGCCTATGCCTCGCCCTATGTCGGCGCGACCGGGATCAGCAACGTCGGCGGCACGCTCGCGATCGGGCAGATGTCCGAGCTGGTGTTCATGTTCTCGATGCCGTGGCTGTACCGCCGGTTCGGCGTGAAGCCGTTGCTGCTGGTCGGCATGGCGGCATGGGCGCTGCGGTATGCGCTGTTCGCGATCGGCGATGGCGGTTCGTCGATCTGGGCGGTGTATCTCGGCGTCGCGCTGCACGGCGTATGCTATGATTTCTTCTTCGTCGCCGGCGCGATCTACACCGGCACGATCGCCACGCCGAAGGGTGTGAACGCGCAGGCGCAGGGCATGCTGACGCTGTTCACCTACGGCGTCGGGATGCTGCTCGGGTCGCAGATCGGCGCGCTCTTGTACGCGCAGCTGCCCGCATCGCCGACCATCGCCGACTGGCAGCATATGTGGTGGTATCCCGCCATCGCGGCCGCGGTGATCGCGCTGCTGTTCCAGTTCACCTTCCGCGACGACACCAGAAAGAGTGCAGCATGACCGGTATGAAGGGCCCCGGGATATTCCTCGCCCAGTTCCTTGGCGACGAAGCCCCTTTCGACACGCTAGACGGTCTGGCGGAATGGGCGGCGGGGCTCGGCTATGTCGGCGTCCAGATCCCCTGCAACGCGCAACTGATCGACCTTAAGCTCGCCGCCGAGAGCAAGACCTATTGCGACGACCTTCGCGGTAGCCTTGCCAAGCGCGGCATCGAGGTCACCGAACTGTCGACGCATCTGCAAGGCCAGCTGGTCGCGGTTCACCCGGCGTACGACACGCTGTTCGACGGCTTCGCGCCCCCCGAGGTCCACGGCAAGCCCGCCGAGCGCCAGCTCTGGGCGGTCGAACAGGTCAAGCTCGCCGCGCGCGCCAGCGCCAATCTGGGCCTGTCCGCGCACGCCACCTTCTCCGGCGCACTGGCATGGCCGTACGTGTATCCGTGGCCGCAACGTCCCGCCGGACTGATCGAGGAAGCGTTCGCCGAACTCGCGCGGCGCTGGACTCCGATCCTCGACGTGTTCGAAGAGGTGGGCGTCGATTGCGCGTTCGAGGTCCATCCAGGCGAGGACGTCCATGACGGCGCGACCTGGGAGCGGTTCCTGGCGGCCGTCGACAACCATTCGCGCGCGCGCCTTCTGTTCGATCCGTCGCATTTCGTGTTGCAGCAGCTCGACTATCTCGACTTCATCGACCGCTATCACGACCGGATCTCGTGCTTTCACGTCAAGGATGCCGAGTTCAACCCGAACGGGCGGACCGGCGTCTATGGCGGCTACGAGAACTGGGTCGACCGCGCCGGCCGGTTCCGCTCGCTCGGCGACGGGCAGGTCGATTTCTCGTCCATCTTCAGCAAGATGGCGCAATATGGCTATGACGGTTGGGCAGTACTCGAATGGGAGTGCGCGCTGAAGCGGTCCGACGACGGCGCCCGCGAAGGCGCGCCGTTCATCCGCGACCACATCATCCGCCTGACCGAACGCCCGTTCGACGATTTCGCCGCCAGCGGCATCGATCGCAGCGCGATTCGCAAGCTGCTCGGACTGTCCGAGGGGCAGGTATGAGCCGGCTTCGTCTCGGCATGGTCGGCGGCGGGGAGGGGGCCTTTATCGGCGCCGTCCACCGGATGGCGGCGGCGCTCGACGGCGACTGGGACCTGGTGGCGGGGGCGTTCAGCACCGATGGTGGGCGCAACACGCGCACCGGCGCGCTGCTCGGCCTGGATCCGCAACGGGTCTATCCATCGATCGATGCACTGATCGCGCACGAAGTTACGCTGCCCGCGGACCAGCGCATCGACGCGCTCGCGGTCGTTACGCCGAACCATCTCCACGCGCCGATGGCGATCGCCGCACTCGATGCTGGCTTCCACGTCTTCTGCGAAAAGCCGATGGCGATGAGCGTCGTCGAGGCCGAGGCAATCGCCGCCGCCGCCAAGGTCAGCGGCCGCCACTTCGCGCTGGCGTTCACCTATAGCGGCTACCCGATGATCGAAGAGGCGCGCGCACGGATAGAACGCGGCGATCTTGGTACGATCCGGTTGGTCCAGGTCGAATACCTGCAAGGCTGGCTCAGCCAACCGATCGATACTGGCGGCAACAAGCAGGCCGAATGGCGCACCGATCCCGCCCGCGCGGGACTCGGCGGCTGTCTCGGCGACATCGGCACGCATGCGTTCCAGCTCGCCGAGCATGTCTCCGGCCTGTCGGTGCAATCGGTCTCGGCGGACCTCACGACGCATGTCGAGGGCCGGCGGCTCGACGACGATGTCAGCGCGCTGCTCCGGTTCGAGGGCGGCGCGCGAGGCGTGCTCAAGGCGAGCCAGGTCGCGGCGGGCGAGGAGAACGGGTTGCGACTGCGCATCCACGGCGAACGCGGCGGGCTGGACTGGTCGCAGATGGAGCCCAACACGCTGACGCTGCGCTGGCTCGACCGCCCCGCGGAGAGCGTGCGGACCGGCGGTCCGGGCATGCTCGACGCCACCGCCACGCTGGTGCGGACTCCGGCGGGGCATCCCGAGGGCTATATCGAGGCCTTCGCCAACCTCTACCGCGCATTCGCCTCAGCGATCCGCGGCGATGGCAACGACCGTTGGTTTCCGGGCGTGGTCGATGGCCTGCGGACGATGCGCTT
The DNA here is from genome assembly GCF_003688625.1 of Sphingomonas sp. PP-CE-3A-406. GTDB lineage: Bacteria > Pseudomonadota > Alphaproteobacteria > Sphingomonadales > Sphingomonadaceae > Sphingomonas. The sequence continues at coordinate 416,698 of NZ_RCWY01000002.1, read as the reverse complement.
CATCGAAGCGGTGATCGCCAACGCTGCGTCGGACCAGAAATGGACTTCAGTAAATCCGGGAGAGAATGAATGAAGTTGCTCATGGCCCTGGTCGCGGGGAGCATCGCGGCGGTTGCGGCGGTCACCATATCCGTGCCGACCACGGCACAGTCGACCGTGGCCTCGCCGCCAGCGTTCGCCGCCTGCCGCGCCTGTCATACCGTCGTTAAGGGCGGCCGCAACGGCATCGGCCCGAACCTGTACGGCGTGGTCGGCCGCGCTGCCGCGGCAACGCCCGGCTTCAATTACTCTGCCGCGATGAAGGCGTCGAAACTGCGCTGGGACGAGCAGACGCTCAACGAATATCTCGCGGCCCCTCAGAAGAAGGTGCCAGGCACGCGGATGCCGATTGCGACGCCCGATGCCGCCAAGCGCGCGGCGATCATCGCGTACCTCAAGGCGGAGGGCGCGAAATGATGGTGATAGTCGCATGACGCTCTCCCGCAGAAATCTGCTCGGGGCTGGGCTCGCGGCAGGCGCCGCCGCATCGCTTGTCCCCGGCATGGCCGCCGGGCAACGCCGCAGCTCGAACGCCGCGCGCTTTTCGCTCGGCTACGCCCCCCACGAGGGCAGCTTCGCCAGCCGCGGCGGACGGATCGAGCAGATCGCCTACGCCGCCGATCAGGGCTTCACCGCTTGGGAGGACAACGAGGCGGCGACGCGGTCGGTGGCCGAGCAGGAGCAGATGGCCAAGGCGCTGGCGCAGCGCGGCATGACGATGGGCGTGTTCGTCGCCAGCATGCCCAAATGGTCCCAGTCGCGGCCGTTGCTCGGCGCCAATGACGGCGCCGAGCGCGAGGCGTTTCTCACCGACATCCGCGCGTCGCTCGACGTCGCCAAGCGGCTGAATGCGACGCGGATGACCGTCGTCACCGGGTTCATGGACCCGAAGGTTCCGGTGGATATCCAGACCGCCCGCGTCATCGACGTGATGCGCCGCGCGGGCGATATCGTCGCGCCATCGGGCGTGGCGATGGTGATGGAGCCGCTCAACACGCGGACCAACCATCCCGGCGTCTACATGCAGACGATCTCGCAGGGCTATGCGGTCTCGCGCGGCGCCAACAGCCCGGCGGTGAAGATTCTCGCCGACCTGTATCACGAGCAGATCCAGTCGGGGAATCTGATCCCGACGCTGGCGACCTGCTGGAGCGAGATCGGCTATATCCAGTTCGGCGACAATCCGGGCCGCAACGAGCCCTCGACTGGCGAGATCAACTTCGCCTCGGTCGTGAAGTGGCTGAAGGCGCAACGCTACACCGGCGTGATCGGCATGGAACACGGCAATTCGATCGCAGGCCGCGCAGGCGAAGATCGCCTGATCGCTGCCTATCGCGAGATCGACGCAGCATGAAGGGGATGGGGATGAAGACGGTGCTATTGGCGAGCATCATCGTGGCGCTGGCGGGGCCGGTCGCGGCACAGGACAAGCCCGGCTTCAAGGACACGCCGATGCTGCCCGGCGGCCAGTGGCGCGTCCACGACGCCGACCGCCCCGCACCGACCGTGGTCGCGCCGGCCGCCACCCCCGGCGGTGCGCCCGCCGACGCGGTCGTGCTGTTCGACGGCCGCTCGCTCGACGCGTGGAAGCCCGATCGCATCGCATGGCCGATCGCAAACGGTGCGCTGACGATCCCCTCGCGCGCGAAAAGCGGCGGCGAGAACAACCTCGTCTCGAAGCAGAGTTTTGGCGACGTGCAGATGCACCTCGAATTCCGCTCGCCCAACCCGCCGACGAAAAGCTCGCAGGATCGCGGCAACAGCGGCATCTGGTTCATGCAGCGCTACGAACTGCAGATCCTCGATGGCTCGCAGAATCCGACCTACGCCGATGGCACCGTCGGCGCGGTCTATGGCTGGAAGCCGCCACTGGTGAACGCCGCGCGGCGTCCCGGCGAGTGGCAGACCTACGACATCGTGTTCGAGCGGCCCCGCTTCGCCGCCGACGGCAGCCTGCTCCGCCCTGCTTACGTCACCGCGTTGCTCAACGGCGTGCTCGTCCAGAATCACCAGGCGATGCTCGGCACCACGATCTGGCGCAAGGTGGCCAGCTACACCGCGCACGCCGATGCCGCACCGATCCAGCTCCAGGATCACGATTCACCGGTGTCGTTCCGCAACATCTGGGTCCGCCCGCTGACCGAAGCGGCGATCGCGCAGGACCTTGGAAAGGACGGTAAATGATCGACCGCAGAACTGCCCTCGCTGGCGTCGTCGCAATGTTCGGCACGGCTTTGTATGCGCCGATCGCACGCGCCGCCGGGATCGCGGCAACACCGGGCGCCGCGGCCGGCATCCCTGTCATCAGCGAAGGCCCGCCCAGCGCCGCGGTCTTCACCGCCCCCCAGCGCGCACTCATGACCGCGCTCAGCGAACGCGTGCTGCCGACCACCGATACGCCAGGGGCGATCGCCGCAGGGGTCCCGGCCTATATCGAAAAGCTGCTCGCCGACTGGGCCGCACCCGTCGACCGCGTCCCGATCCTTGCCGGGCTCGACGCGATCGAGGCGCGCAGCCTCAAGGAGTACAGGGTCCCCGCCGCCAAGGCGACTGCGGCACAGCACGACGCGCTCCTCACGCTGGCGATGAACGACCAGATCCCGTCCGGCGGCGTCTTCTTCGAGGCGTTCCGCCAGCTCGTCATCACCGGTTACTACACGTCGGAAATCGGCATGACGCAGGAGCGCGAATATCTGCCGGTGCCGGGCGAGTATAACGGCGCATTCCCCTATTCTCAGGTCAACAAGGTGTATTCCGCATGATCCTCAGCCGTAGAAACCTGCTTGCCGGCTCCGGCGCGGTCGCCGCGCTCGCATTCGTGCCGACCGCCTCCGCGGCACAGTTGAAGGCGATCGGCCTGCAACTCTACACGATCCGCGACATCTTCTCGAAGGACCCCGTCGGTACACTCGGGCAGGTTGCCAAGATCGGCTACCGCGAGGTCGAGTTCGGCGGTGGCGGCTATGACGGCATGGATCACGCGATGCTGCGCCGGACGATGGACAAGCTCGGCCTGACCGCGCCGTCGGTGCATATCGGCTATGACGCGCTGCTCCAGCGGTTCGACCAGTCGGTGACGATGGCCAAGACGCTCGGCGCCACCACGGTCGTGCTGCCGTACATGACCGACGAGCATCGTAACGAGGCGGGCTGGACCGCGGCGCTGCCGAACTTCAACCGGTTCGCGACCGACCTGAAGAAGGCCGGGCTGGGTTTCGCCTATCACAACCACGATTTCGAGTTCACCACCAAGCCGGGCGGCGTCAGCCTCTACGATCGGCTGCTCAAGGAAACCGACCCCACGCTCGTGAAGCTCGAGCTCGATCTCTACTGGGCGCTGCACGCTGGTGAAAACCTGGCGACTCTGATCGAGCGCTTGTCGCAGCGGATCTACGCCTACCACGTCAAGGACATGCGTCCCGATCGGAGCATGACCGCGGTCGGGCAGGGCACGATCGATTTTGCCGCGCTGTTCAAGCTGAAGGGCAGCGCCGGCGTCCGGCATTTCTACGTCGAGAACGACGAGGCCCCCGCGCCCTATCTGCCCGACATCACCACGAGTTTCCGGACGTTGCGCGCGCTTCGTTTCTGACCGACCGCGCTTCTGACCGGCAGCGTTTCTAATTGGGTGCGTTTCTAAGTAGTAGGAGAGGAAGATCATGGCCGAGACCAACAGGTTCGACGCGATCGTCATAGGGTCTGGCGTAAGTGGTGGCTTTGCCGCCAAGGAATTGACCGAGAAGGGCCTGCGCGTCCTGATGCTCGACCGAGGCAAGATGGTAGAGCATGGCGAGGGCTACACCTATGACGGCAAGCCCGCCTACGAGGTGCCCGCGCGCAACATCATGCCCAAGGCGTTGATGGAGAGCGATTATTTCATCGGCAAGCATGGCTATGTCCAGCCCAGCAACCGCGAGTTCCACAATGACGACCGGCTGAACCCTTATGCTTATGACGAAGGCAGCAAGTTCTACTGGATCCGGCCGGGCGCGGTCGGCGGCAAGTCGCTGATCTGGGGCCGCTGGTGCTTCCGCTGGAGCCCTGAGGATTTCGAGGCAAACAAGCGCGACGGCATCGATGGCGATTGGCCGATCCGCTATGACGATGTCGCGCCGTGGTACAGCTATGTCGAGAAATACATCGGCGTATCGGGCTCGCGCGAGAACCTCGCGCATCTCCCCGACAGCGAATTTCAGCCGCCGATGCCGATGAACGTCGCCGAGAAATGGCTGAAGCAAGGTCTCGAAACCAAATTCCCGGGCCGGAAGCTGATCAACACGCGGCTGTCCAACATGACCGAGGACAAGCCCGACCAGAACCGGACCAAGTGCCAGTTCCGCAACCAGTGCGGCAATGGCTGTTCGTTCGGCGCCTATTTCTCGACCCAGGCAGTGACGTTGCCGGCCGCACGCGCTACCGGACGGTTGACGCTCAAATCGGACTCGGTCGTCACCAACCTTGTCTACGACGCGGCGCGGAAAAAGGTTACCGGCGTCCGCTACATCGATGCGAAGACCGGCCAGGCGGAGACGGCCAACGCCGATCTTGTCTTCCTCTGCGCCTCGGCGATCGCATCCACGCAGATCCTGCTCAACTCGCGCGCGCCGGGCAGCGACCGCAGCTATTTCGACGATAGCGGCACGCTCGGGCGCTATGTGATGGACCACATCTTCCGCGTCGGGATCGAGGGCGACATCCCCGGCATGGAGGAGTTCATCGAATTCGGTCGCCGTCCGGGCGGCGTCTACGTGCCCCGCTTTCGCAATATCGGCGGCGACGAGGGTGTCGGCTTCAAGCGTGGCTATGGTTATCAGGGCAGCGCCTATCGCAACCCCGCCGCGCCGGTCGGCTTTGGCGCATCTATGAAACAGGGCATGCGCAAATACGCGCCGTGGCGGTTCAGCATGGGCGCGTTCGGCGAATGTCTGCCCTATGCCGACAACAAGGTTTCGCTGCATGCGAACAAGGTCGACCGGTACGGCGTCCCCCTGATGCGCTTCGACGTCCGCTTCCGCGAGAACGAACTGAAGATGATGACCGACGCACGGACGCAGGGCGAGGCGATGCTGAAGGCGGCGGGCCTGACCAACGTCAAGAGTTCGGAAAGCGAGCACGTCCCCGGCGACGCGATCCACGAGATGGGTGGCGCCCGCATGGGTCGAGACCCGCGCACCTCGGTGCTCAACGAATGGAGCCAGGCACACGCCGCGTCAAACCTCTATGTGACCGACGGGGCACAGATGGCCTCGATCGCCTGTGTGAACCCGTCGCTGACGTTCATGGCGCTGACCGCCCGCGCTGCGGATCATGCGGTTCGCCAGAAAAAATTGAACGCCTAGCGATGGTGGGTTACGCAGCTGACCGGAAAATAGGCGGACCGGCATGCGTTATGCTGCGGAAGTCTTGGCCCGCTAATTATATACTTTGGGATGTTGAACGATGGCGCATATTCCAGCGCTACGTGTTCTCAAGAACAGCTGGTGACCCCTACGAGAATCGAACTCGTGCTTACGCCGTGAGAGGGCGTCGTCCTAACCGCTAGACGAAGGGGCCGTTAGCAGATGCGGGCGTCTACGGAATGGGGCGGCAGGCGTCAAGACACCTGCCGACTTTTCGTGCGACGCCCACCTGTTTTGTTACACACCCGTTTTATCAGGCAGCGGCCTTCTTGCGCTCGGCCATTTCCTCGTTGAGCATCTCGGCCAGTAGGAAGGCCAGCTCCAGGCTCTGGCTGGCGTTGAGGCGGGGGTCGCAATGGGTGTGATAGCGGTCGGCTAGCGACTGCTCGGTCACGTCGATCGCGCCGCCGGTGCATTCGGTCACGTTCTGCCCGGTCATCTCGGCATGGATGCCGCCGGCGTGCGTGCCTTCCGCGCGGTGGACCGCGAAAAAGCCGCGGACTTCTGCGAGAATGCGATCGAACGGCCGCGTCTTGTAGCCATTGGCGGCCTTGACGACGTTGCCGTGCATCGGGTCGCAGCTCCACACCACCGGATGGCCCTCGCGCGTGACGGCACGGACCAGACGGGGCAGGTTCGCCTCGATCTTGTCATAGCCATAGCGCGTGATCAGCGTCATCCGGCCAGGGATGCGGCCGGGGTTGAGCGTGTCGAGCATCCGCAGCAACGCATCGGGCTCAAGACTCGGGCCGCACTTGATGCCGATCGGGTTGCCGATGCCGCGCAGGTATTCGACGTGGCTGGAGCCCTCGAAACGCGTGCGATCGCCGATCCACAGGAAGTGCGCGCTGGTGTCGTACCAGTCGCCGGTCAGCGAATCCTGCCGGGTCAGTGCCTGCTCGTACTGGAGCAGCAACGCCTCGTGGCTGGTGTAGAAATGCGTCTGCGCGAGCTGCGGCACGGTCTCGGGATCGATCCCGCAGGCGGCCATGAACTCGAGCGCCTCGCCGATCCGGTCAGCGGTCTCGGCGTATTTCCTCGACCAAGGGCTGCGACCCATGAAGTCGTGGGTCCAGCGGTGGACCTGATGCAGGTTCGCGTAGCCGCCTTGCGCAAAGGCGCGGAGCAGGTTGAGCGTCGCCGCCGACTGCGAATAGGCGCGGATCATCCGCTGCGGATCTGGCGCACGCGATTCCGCGGTGAAGGCGATGTCGTTGACGTTGTCGCCGCGGTACGACGGCAGCTCGACGCCGCCGATCGTCTCGGTGTCGGTCGAGCGCGGCTTGGCGAACTGACCCGCCATGCGGCCGAGCTTCACGACCGGCAGCTTCGACGCGTAGGTGAGCACGACGGCCATCTGGAGGATGACGCGGAACGTGTCGCGGATGTTGTTCGCGCTATGCTCCGCGAAGCTCTCGGCGCAGTCGCCACCCTGGAGCAGGAATGCCTTGCCGGCGGCGACTTCGGCGAGCTGCGCGGTCAGGTTGCGCGCTTCGCCGGCGAAGACGAGCGGCGGAAACGTGGCCAGCTGGTCGGTCGCGGCGGTCAGCGCTGCGGCGTCGGGATAGGTGGGGAGCTGTCGTGCTTCGTGACGCGTCCAGCTGTCGGGGGCCCAGTTCGCGGCCATATCATGTCGTCCGATCGATGAATTGTGGGGCTGGCCATGCGGGAAAATGCCTTTTCGCGCAATGAAGTAAAGCTTTGGGGCGGGTGTGGCGGCTCGTTCAATAACCCGCGTCGAGGTCGGCGACGTTCTTCATCGGGCGGCCGGCGAGGAACGCAGCGAGGTTTTCGAGAAACAGTGTCGCGCCGCGCGCGAACATCGTTGTCTGGCTGCGACCGGACAGATGCATCGTGATGATCGCGTTGGGCGTCGACCAGAGCGGGTGCTCGGGGGGCAGGGGTTCGGGATTGGTCGGGTCGAGAACCGCACCGGCAATGCCGCCGTCGGTGAGTGCGGCGATCAGCGCATCGTCGTCGATCATGTCGCCGCGGGCGATATTGATCAGCCATGCGGACGGTTTCATCGCCGCGAGTTCGTCGCGGCCGATCATCGCGTGCGTGGCGCCGGTCGAGGGGGCGGCCAGGATGATCCAGTCGAAGTCTCCGAGCCGATCGCGCCACGCGTCGGGTGTGAGCGTGCCGCCGCGGCCGGTGCGCGTGACGCCGGTGACGTCGACGCCGAACGCGCTCAGGCGATCGCCGATCATCTTGCCGATCGTGCCGTAGCCGATGACGAGGGCCTTGGTGCCGGCGAGTTCGATCTTGCCGGGCGCGTCCTTCAGCCATTCGTGGCGGTCCTGCGCGCGAACGACGGTGTCGAAGCGCTTGGCGGCGACGAGCACGGCCATCACGGCGTATTCGGCGACCGCGACGGCGTTGATGCCCGCACCGTTGGTCAGCGTGACGCCGTTCTCGCGCAGCGTGCCGAGCGGGAACGCGTCGAGCCCGGCGTAGATCGTCGAGACCCATCTGAGGGTCGGCCCGGCGTGGCGGATCGCATCGGCGACGAGCTCGGCCGGCTGCATGTCGACCCAGGCGATGTCCGCATCGGCGATCATTGCGTTCGCCTCGGCGGGCTTGGTGAACCAGACGATGTCGAGGTCCGCGGGGAGGTGCGGTTCGAGGAGCGGGCGGGCGGCGGCGGGGAGGACGGCTTTCATGTGCAGAGCATCGGCGCGCGGCGGGGCATGTCAAGTTGTGCCGGGGCTAGCGAGGGGGTGGATCGGTCCGCGTGTTTCACTGTGTTACCATCCTCCCGTTATGATCCGTCATCCCCGCGCAGGCGGGGATCCATATGCTGACGATACGCGATCTAGTCGTGAGGCTTGCCAGTATGGGTTCCCGCCTCCGCGGGAATGACGACCGAAACGCTTACGCCACCGCGATCTTCCAGTCCCAGCCGAGCGGGTCGCCGTCCATCACCTCGACTCCGGCGGCGGCGAGTTCGTCGCGGATCGCATCCGACCGTCCGAAATCCTTCGCGGCGCGGGCGTCGCGGCGATCCGACAGTTGCGCGGCAATGGTCTCTTCGTCGATTGCCGCCGTTACCGGGCGGATCCGCAGGTCCTCGCGGCTGATCGTCGCGAGATCGAGTCCCAGCACGGCGTCGAAATCGTCCAGCGCGGCGATCCGGTCCGCCGGCGCGACTCGCTTGTCCGCTAGCAGTTCGTCGAGGATCGGCAGCGCGCGAGGAGTTGCGAGATCGTCCGACACGGCCTCTTCCAGCCGATCGGCATAGGCATGCGCGCTGCCCGACGGACCGCCGGGCTCGCGGGCACGCAATGTCTCGACCGCCTGCACCATCCGCTTCAGGCGGATCGCTGCCGCCGCGAGGTTCTCCCAGGAGAACTCAAGCTCGCTGCGATAGTGCGCCTGGAGGCACATCAACCGGTAGGCGAGGGGGTGGAAGCCGCGGTCGATGATAGTCTGCATCGTCGTGAACTGGCCGGTCGACTTCGACATCTTGCCCGCGCGTTCAACCAGGAAGTTGTTGTGCATCCAGACGCTCGCACCGGTATCGGCGCACTCGCAATGCGCCTGGTTCTGCGCGATCTCGTTGGGATGGTGAATCTCGCGGTGATCGATCCCGCCGGTGTGGATGTCGAAATGCGCGCCGAGGTAATGCTTGCTCATCACCGAGCATTCGAGATGCCAGCCCGGCGCGCCGCGGCCCCAGGGTGAATCCCATTCCATCTGGCGGTTCTCGCCCGGAGTCGAGGTGCGCCAGATCGCGAAGTCCTGCGGGTTGCGCTTGCCGGCGACGGGTTCGATTCGGCTTTCGATGTCGTCGTTCCCGGCACGTGCGAGGCGGCCATAGTCCGGGACCGTCGCCACATCGAAATACAGCCCGCTGTCGAGCATATAGCAGTGCTTCGGTGCGATCTGTTCGGCGAACGCGATCATCTCGGCGATATGATCCGTCGCGACCGCCCAGCGTGCTGGCGAAACGATGTTGAGGCGCGCGACATCGCGCTTGAACACGTCGGTATAATAGGCCGCGATCTCCCAGATCGAACGTCCTTGTGCGGCGGCGGCCTTCTCCATCTTGTCGTCGCCGACATCGGCGTCGGACGTCAGGTGCCCGACATCGGTGATGTTGATGATGTGAGTCGTCGGCCATCCCTTCCACCGCAGCACGCGGCCCAGCGTGTCGGCGAACAGGAAGGCACGCATGTTGCCGATATGCTGGTAATTATAGACGGTCGGCCCGCAGGTGTAGAGCCCGACATCGGTCGGGTCGATCGGCTGGAACGTCTCGAGCTGGCGCGTGAGGCTGTTATACAGGGTCAGGGGAATGCGGGTCATGCGGCTGCTCTTAGCGATGCATTGGTCCTGCCGCAAAGCCGGCAAAGTGGCGTGTCGACGTCCCGGCACGCGCGGTTTGGCTTGAAACCCCCGCACTCCCCTGATAGGGGCCCCAGTTCATGCGGCGCGGACCTATTCGCGACGGCAAAAATCTATTCGACCGGAGCTTAACGGGTTTATGCAGATCATCGTACGCGACAACAACGTCGACCAGGCCCTTCGCGCGCTCAAGAAGAAGCTGCAGCGCGAAGGCGTGTATCGCGAGATGAAGCTGCGCCGGCACTATGAGAAGCCGTCGGAGAAGCGTGCACGCGAGCGCGCGGCAGCGATTCGTCGTTCGCGCAAGCTCGACCGCAAGCGCGCAGAGCGCGACGGCGCACGATAAGATTTGATCGGCCACGCCCGGCGAACGGGCAGGCCGATAGTTTCGGGGGGTGTCGTGATCGGCGCCCCCGTTTGCTTTCCAACGGCACGCGCGGCGCTCCGGCGTGACCAGATGACCGGGGCCTGATCCGATGTCGACCGTCACCGCAGTGCCGCTGCAGCCTACAAAGCGCAGCTACCTCGTCTACCTCTGGGTCGGTATCGCGCTTGCGCTGATCGCAGCGGTCGCGCTTGCACGCCAGGGCGACGACCCGCTGGCGCGCAATGCGCGTGCGCGCGGCGTGGTCGTGACCGCGTCCGGGTTGCAGTACAAGGTGATCGCGCCCGGCAAGCCTGGTGCGGCCAAGCCCACCGATGCGGACGTCGCGCTGGTCAACTACGAGGGCAAGCTGCTCAACGGCACGACCTTCGACAAGTCGCAGCAGCCGATGCCGATGCCGGTGACCGGCGTCGTCCCAGGCTTCTCCGAAGCGCTGAAGCTGATGCCCAAGGGGTCGAAGTACCGGTTCTGGATGAAGCCGTCGCTTGGTTATGGCGACAAGGCCGCCGGCCCGATCCCGGCCAACTCGACGCTGGTGTTCGATGTCGAGCTGCTCGACTTCCTGCCGCAGAGCGTCGTGCAGCAGATGCAGGCACAGGCGCAGATGGGTCGTGGCGCTCCGGGTGGCATGCCAGGCGGCGCGCAGATGCAGCCCCAGGGTCAGCCTCAGGGTCAGCCTCAGCCGTAATCGTCGTCAGCCGGACGATGGTCCGGCTGCATTCGGCACGGCCGAGATACTAAAACGCGCCCGCGGCCTTGCCGTCGGGCGCGTTTTAGTATGCGCGAAGATTAGTGATAGCGATCAGCGGTGGGGCGGAAGGACCGGACGGGGCTGGTCCGGCCAGATGCCGCGCGTATCGAGTACGGTCTTGTCGGCACGCTCTTCCAGCGGGATCGACTTGAAGACGTCGTGATCGACCAGCACGACCATGATCGCGCACGTCTCGATCGCGCTATCGACGTCGATCAGTGTCGCCCCCGTCTCGGCGAGCGCGATCGGCAGCGACTTGGCATAGGGCTCGACGATTCGAACACGGTCGCCGAACGCGTCCGCCACCGCCTGTGCGACCTTCAGCGCGGGGCTCTCGCGGAAGTCGTCGATGTTCGCCTTGAACGCCAGGCCGAGGCAGGCGACGACCGCATCGGGCATCGAGTCGACCAGCGCCGAGACCTGCGCGATGACATGGTCGGTCTTGCCGTCGTTCACTTCGCGCGCGGTCCGGATCAGCGGGGTCTGGTCGGGCGCGGCGTGGACCAGGAACCACGGGTCGACGGCGATGCAATGCCCGCCGACGCCGGGGCCGGGCTGGAGGATGTTCACGCGCGGATGGCGGTTGGCGAGGCGGATCACCTCCCACACGTCGACGCCCATCGTGTCGGCGATCAGCGACAGTTCGTTGGCAAAGGCGATGTTCACGTCGCGAAACGCGTTCTCGGTGAGCTTGGTCATCTCCGCGGCGCGCGCGGTCGTGGTGACGCAGGCGCCGCGGACGAAGCGGCGATAGAAGGTCAGCGCTTTCCGCGCACACCTAGGTGTGATTCCGCCAATCACGCGGTCGTTGTCGATCAGCTCGACCAGGATTCGGCCGGGCAGCACGCGTTCGGGGCAATAGGCGATCGCGATGTCGGCCTGTTCGCCGGCGCGTCCGGGCACCCGTATGTCTGGACGCAGCCTGGCCAGCACGTCGCGCACCTGTTCGGTGGTGCCGACGGGGGACGTCGATTCGAGGATGATCGTATCGCCGGCTTTAAGCACCGTCGCGATCGTCGTCGCGGCGTCGAGGACATAGCCGATGTTGGGCGCGTGGTCGGCGTCGAACGGCGTCGGGACGGCGATCACGAAGACGTCGGCGGGCTCGATCGTCATCGATGCACGTAACGTACCGCGCGCGACGACGCCCGAGACGAGGCCGTCGAGATCGACCTCCTCGATGTGGACGCGACCCGAGTTCACCGTCTCGACCACTGATTCGGTAACATCGACGCCGAGCACGCGCGCGCCGGTGCGGGCGATCACCGCCGCGGTCGGGAGGCCGATATAGCCTAGGCCCATGACGACGACGGAGAGTTCGGGATCAGAGAGCATGCGCGGCGGCGTCCTTCGGGGCGGGGGTTCGGGCGAGAGTTCGGGCAATGACGTCGGCGATCCGTGCGGCGGCGTGACCGTCGCCGAACGGATTGTGCGCGCGCGCCATTGCGGCATGGGCGGTGGGGTCGTCGAGCAGTGTAAAGATCTCGGTTACGATGCGGTCCTCGTCTGTGCCGATCAGCTTGGCGGTGCCGGCGGCGATTCCTTCGGGCCGCTCGGTCGTCTCGCGCATTACCAGGACGGGTTTGCCGAGCGCGGGCGCTTCCTCCTGCACGCCGCCCGAATCGGTCAGGACGATGTCGGCCATCCCGAGCGCGCGGACGAAATGCGGGTAATCGAGCGGCTCTATCCGCGCGACGTTGGCGCGGTCGCCGAGCACCGAGTCCATGACCGAGACGACGTTGGGGTTGGGATGGACCGGGAACAGGACCGCGACATCCTCGCGCGCCGCGATCCGCCCGATCGCGCGCGCGATCGCAGCCATGCCGTCGCCGAAATTCTCGCGGCGATGAGTCGTCACCAGGATCAGGCGTTTCCCCGCGAACCGCAGCGCGATGTCGTCGAGCCCGGCAGCCAGCGACGGATCGGCGGCGACCCGGTCGGCGGTCCAGTGGAGCGCGTCGATGACGGTGTTGCCGGTGACGTGAATCGTGTCGGCGGCGATCGTCTCGCGGCGCAGCGCCTCGGCCGCGGTGTCGGTCGGCGCGAAGTGGAGCGCGGCGATCGGCGCGACGATCCGGCGGTTCACCTCCTCGGGCCAGGGTTGGTAGATATCGCCCGAGCGCAGCCCGGCCTCGACATGCGCCACGGGCACCTTGCGGTAATAGGCGGCGAGCGCGCCGGTCATCGCGGTGGCGGTGTCGCCCTGGACGACGACCAGATCGGGACGTTCGGCATCCATCACCTCGCCGAGTCCCGTCAGCAGGCGCGCGGTCAGGCGATCGAGCGTCTGGCCCGGCTCCATCAGGTCGAGATCGATGTCGGGGGCGAGGTCGGCGATCGCGAGCACCTGATCGAGCAACCCGCGATGTTGGGCGGTCACGCAGGTTCGCACCGTGAGCCCAGATATCGCCGCCAGCGCGCGGATCACCGGAAAGAGTTTGATCGCTTCGGGGCGCGTTCCGAAAATGACGAGGATCTTGGACATGGAACCTCTCTAGCCCAGGATATTTAAGGACGCGCTAACCGGTTACAGCGTTTCTTTGGTCGGCTGTTCGGAATTGCGCGGGTGCGTAACGATCGGTAAATGGTGCACCGCAACTAAACGACCTCGACGACATAATTGGAGCTCCGAATGACGATCAAGCCGCTTCGCAAGGCCGTATTCCCCGTCGCCGGACTCGGCACGCGCTTCCTGCCGGCGACCAAGTCGATGCCCAAGGAAATGCTGACCGTCGTCGACAAGCCGCTGATCCAGTACGCGGTCGAGGAAGCGCTGGAAGCGGGGATCGAGCAGATCATCTTCGTCACCGGCCGCGGCAAGGGCGCGCTCGAGGATCATTTCGATATCTCGTACGAGCTCGAAGCAACGATGAAGGCACGCGGCAAGTCGTTGGATGCGATCAGCCATATCCGGATGAAGCCGGGCTCGCCCGTCTATGTCCGCCAGCAGGAGCCGCTCGGCCTCGGCCATGCCGTATGGTGCGCGCGCGAGATCGTCGGCGACGAGCCGTTCGCGGTGCTGCTGCCCGACGAGCTGATGGTCGGCAAGCCGGGCTTCATGAAGCAGATGGTCGAGGCGTATAACAAGGTCGGCGGCAACGTGATCGGTGCGCTCGAAGTGGCCGATTCGGAGACGGACAAGTACGGCATCATCTCGCCCGGCGCGATCGACGGCCGGCTGACCGAAGTGAAGGCGCTCGTCGAAAAGCCCAAGCAGGGTTCGGCACCGTCGAACCTGATGATCCCCGGCCGCTACATCCTCCAGCCCGACGTGATGCGGATCCTCGAGACGCAGGAAAAGGGTGCGGGCGGCGAGATCCAGCTGACCGACGCGATGGCGCAGCTGATCGGCAACCAGCCGTTCCACGGCTTCACGTTCGACGGTCAGCGCTACGACTGCGGCGACAAGGCCGGGTACATCCAGGCCAATCTCGCGATCGCACTGTCGCGCGCCGATATCGGTCCGGCGGTTCGCGACTTCGCCAAGGGCCTGCTTCAGGGCTGAGCCGGGTTTACCGGCTCTCCGTCACCGCGGACGGGTTCGCCGCGTATCCTGTCAGACATGTACAGTCATTCCCGCGCAGGCGGGAACCCATATTGGCAAACCTCGCGACCTGATCGCCACCGTTTGAGCATCTGGGTCCCCGCCTCCGCGGGGATGACGGAGAAGTACATGGAAAGGGATATCTGCCCACTGGTCGGGCATCCACCGTTCGACAAATCTAGATCTCTCGATTTTGCAGAACGGTGGATGCTGGAACCAGTCGGCATGACGGGAACCGGGCCATCACGCCCAACATAGCGCGGTACGCCCTAAAAACTTTGCCCAGAGCAGCCGCGGCATCCGGGATCCTTGGGCAGACGGATCGTGCGGAAACGCAGTCCCAGCAAGTCGATCAGCAGCAACTTGCCCGCTTGATCGTCGCCGAACGGTGCGATCGAGCGCAGGACTTCGAGCGCGGCGAGACTGCCCAGCACGCCGGTGACCGGGCCGAGCACGCCGTCCTCCGCGCAGCTCGTCTCGGCGCGCTCGGGATCGTCGCCGACGAAACAGCGGTAACACGGCTTGTCGAGTTCCCACCCCCGATAGGTCGCGAGCTGTCCTTCGAACTGGCCGACGGCTGCCGACACGAGCGGGATGCGTAGCGCGTAGGCGGCATCCGCGACGCAAAACCGGGTCGCGAAATTGTCGCATCCGTCGAGCACGACGTCGGCACCCGCCAACAGTGCAGCGGCATTGGTCGGGTCGATGCGTGTGCGGTGGACGTCGACTGTCACGTAAGGATTGATTCGCCCGACCGCCGCCGCCGCCGCCCCCACCTTGGCGACGCCGGTGTCCGCGGTCGTGAAGATCGTCTGGCGCTGCAGGTTCGACGGTTCGACCGAGTCGTCGTCGATCAGGATCAGCCGACCGACTCCGGCAGCCCCAAGATATTGGAGCGCGGGCGAGCCGATCCCGCCTGCGCCGACGATCGCGACGGTCGCGGCCTTCAGTCGCGCCTGACCGGTGCCGCCGAATTCCTTGAGGACGATATGTCGCGCATACCGGGTGAGTTCGTCGTCGGAGAGGATCATGCGCCCCAGGCGAACGTCAGGCTGGTGCGATACCAGGTGTCGGTATCGGTATCGACCACGTCGATCGCATCGCGCGCGCCGAGGATGACGCCGGCCGCATATTGCTCCACGGTCGGGCAGTCGATCGCACGCGGGGTGATCCGCCGGACGCGGCCGTCGGGGGTCATCAGCACCGCAAGGTCGATGCTGAGCGTCCAGCCCTGTGTCGTCCGGATCGCCCTGGCGCACCGCCCGGCCACGACTTCGCCGTGCACATAGGCCGAGGTGTTGGCCAGCGTGGTCGAGCGTTGGCGGATGCGCAGGACCGGCAAGGCACTCCAATCCTGCGGCGCCAGCGGTACGCCGGCAGAGGCCCCGCCGCCCGACGGCATGCTAGGCGATGTCTGGGCAGCCGGAGGCGTGGGTAGGATCGCACCGGGGGGGGCGACGACCTGGAGGAGGGCGAACAGGGCGCCGATCATCGTCCGGTCGATCCGAAGCCGCCCGCGCCACGCGTCGTGTCGTCGAGCGTCGCGACTTCGATCAGCGTCGCACGCAGGACGATCGCGGGAACGAGCTGCGCGATGCGGTCGCCGCGCGCGATCGCGAACGGCTCGCGGCCGAGATTGGCGAGGATCACCTTCACTTCGCCGCGATAGTCGCTGTCGATCGTGCCGGGGGTGTTGAGGCAGGTGACGCCGTGCTTCAGTGCGAGGCCCGAGCGCGGGCGGACCTGGACTTCGTGACCTGGCGGGATCGCGATCGCGAAGCCTGTCGCGACCGCGGCGCGCTCGCCGGGGGCGAGCGTCAGCGCTTCGGCGGCGACCACGTCCATCCCGGCGGCCCCATCCGTCGCATAAGCAGGCAGCGGCAGGCCTTCGCCGTGCGGCAGGCGTTTGAGTTCGATCCCGATCATGACTCGGGTTCTAGCGCATCGGCGATGCGGTCCGCCAGTCGGGCCGCGACCGTATCCTTCGGCAGCCGCTCCCAGCTTTCGACGCCGGTCGCGGTGACCAGGTGGACGCTGTTGTCGGCGCCGCCCATCACGTCGCCCGATACGTCGTTCGCGACGATCCAGTCGGCCGACTTGCGGAGGCGCTTGGCGGTCGCGTGTTCGATCACGTTTTCGGTCTCCGCGGCAAAGCCGATCACCAGACGCGGGCGCTGTGGGCTGTGGGCAAGCGTGGCGAGGATGTCCGGGTTCTCCGCGAGCGAGAGCAGCGGGGTCGCACCGTTTTTCTTGATCTTCTGCGGGGCGGCGTCGACGTGCCAGTCGGCGACCGCCGCGACCATCACGGCGGCGTCGACGGGCAACGCTGTGTCGACCGCGCTCGCCATCTGCCGCGCGGTCTCGACGTCGATCCGGTCGACTCCGGCAGGCGTGGGAAGCGTGACCGGGCCTGCGACCAGCGTGACGCGCGCGCCGAGATCCGCCAGCGCCGCAGCGATCGCGAACCCCTGTTTGCCTGAGGATCGGTTGGCGATGTAGCGAACCGGGTCGATCGGCTCATGCGTCGGGCCGGCGGTGACGAGGATACGACGACCGCTCAGTCTCAGGGGGCGGGGCGGCGCCAGCATCGCCTGAACCGCGGCGGCGATTGCCGGCGGTTCTGGCAGGCGGCCGGGGCCGAATTCCCCGCACGCCATCATCCCCTCGTCGGGTTGCAGGACGGTAATCCCGTCGGCCCGAAGCTGCGCCACGTTGCGGACGGTCGCGGCGTGCTGCCACATGCGGACGTTCATCGCCGGCGCGACCAGCACCGGCGTGTCGGTCGCCAGCAGGAGCGTCGTCGCGAGATCGTTCGCCATGCCGGTCGCCATACGTGCGATCAGATCCGCGGTCGCGGGGGCCACGACGATCAGGTCGGCCTCGCGGCTGAGCTGGATATGGCCCATCTCCGCCTCGTCCTTCAGGTCCCAGAGCGTCGTGTAGACCTTGTCCTCGCTGAGCGCGGCGAGTGTCATCGGCGTCACGAAATGATGCGCCGCCTCGGTCATCACGCAGCGTACCGCGTGGCCGCTGGTCTTGAGCAGGCGGATGAGTTCGGCGGCCTTGTAGGCCGCGATCCCGCCCCCGACGATCAGGAGGATACGTTTCATCGGCGCAGTTCTAGCGGATAACGCGCGTCACCGTAATGCGTCGCGTATCGCGTGCGGCGGCGATCATGTCGCGCAGGCCGTCGACCGCGAACACCAGCCCGACCAGCAGCACCGGCGTGGTCATCAGCGCCCAGTAGAAATTGTCGCTGCGCGCGAACAGCGAGATCAGCGCGGCATAGGCGGCGAACACGACCAGCGCGCGCGTCGCGACCGCATCGCGCCACGCGAGCCAGCCGAACAGCGCCATGCCGAGGACCAGCGAAGCGAGCCATTGCGGCAGGATGTCGAGGCCCGACGAGATGGTCGCGAGCCGGACGTAGAACCCGAACCCTTCGAGCCCGCTCCAGCCTTGCGACACGCGGTCGAGCGGCCCGCTGACCAGCGACACCGCGTGCGCGTGGGCGGCAAGGACGACCGCGAAGATGGCGATCGCGCCGAGCCAGCCCAGCGTCTCGCGCCGTTCGCCTTCGAGCCACGCGAAGACGGCCATGATCGCCACGTACAGCAACGCGGTCTCGCGGATCAGCATCGCCGACAGCCCGAACGCGACCGCGGGCAACCAGTGGCCGGGACGGCGCAGCGCGAGCGACACTGCGATCAGCGGGCCCGCCCACACCTCGTGGAACACCACGAAACTCGGATCGAGGTTTACGAAGAGCCCCGCGACGCCGAGCAAGCCCGCCGCACCGAGTGGCACCAAGCCGGTCATCGTCGGACGAAGCCGCGCGACCCAGGCGAGGATCGTTCCGACGCACAACCCCAGCAGCAACAGGTTCACCAGCATCGGGGGCAGCGCCGCCTCGACGACCGCCAGCGTCGGCAGGCGGACCGCGAAGAAGGGTTTCAGGGGGTAATGCCCCATGCGCTGCGCCTCGGCGGCGGCCGTGTAGTAGGGCGAGCCGCCGCGGATTCCGGCAACGATCGACTGGTACAGCAGGAGGTCGGTCTGGCCCGGCGGCGGCGGGTCGGCAGCCACCGAACCGGCGGCGATCCCGGACGCGCTGCTCGGTCGCGGACCGGGTGAGGTGATCGCGCCGAGGCACGCCGCCAGGAACACCAGCAACACCACGATACCGATCCGCGCGTGCGCCGACGGCATGCCCGCGAACCGGGTCGCGCCGGTCGTCCACAACGGGGCGCCGCGGCGCGTCTTCATGCCCTCAACCAAGAAGCAGCGTCGTCGCGACCCCGGCAGCGGCAGCGAGCACCGCGACCAGACCGTAACGCCAGCCGCCACCGATCCGGATCACCTCGATCTCGCGCAGCGGCATCGTCGGGGGAGCGCCACCGGGGGCGGGGTAGTGCGCCTCGATGCGGCGGACCAGTTCGGGAAGCCGGGTCAGCGTCTGGACGTCGGCGATCAGGCGTTCGGCGATCATCGCCTCGGGGCCGAGCTCGCCGCGGATCCAGTCGCGGACGAACGGCTCGGCGGTTTCCCACAGGTTGATGTCGGGGTCGAGGCTGGTCGCGACGCCCTCGACCATCACCATCGTCTTCTGGAGCAGCAGCAGGTGCGGCTGCGTCACCATGTCGAAATCGCGCGTGATCGAGAACAGGCTGTCGAGCATCATGCCGATCGACATGTCCTTGACCGGCAACCCGCGCATCGGCTCGCCGACCGCGCGCAACGCCGTCGCGAACTCGGCGACGTCGTGGTGCGCGGGGACGTAGCCTGCCTCGAAATGGATCTCGGCGACGCGTTTGTAGTTGCCGGTGATCAGGCCGTAGAGAATTTCCGCGAGCCAGACGCGCGCGCGCCGGTCGATCCGGCCCATGATGCCGAAATCGATCGCGGCGATGCGGTTGCCGGGGAGCGCGAACAGGTTTCCCTGGTGCATGTCGGCATGAAAGAATCCGTCGGCGATCGCCTGTCGCAGGAACGCGCGGACCAATGTCTGCGCGAGCGCGGGGAGGTCGTAGCCGGCGGCGACGAGCGCGGGGCGATCGGACAGCTTGATGCCGTCGATCCACTCGATCGTCATGACCTTCGCGGTCGATCGCGCCCAGTCGATCGCGGGGATGACGAAATCGGGTTCGGCGGTCATGCCCTCCGCGAGTTCGGAGGCGGACGCAGCTTCGCGGCGGAAGTTGAGTTCGCGCAGCGTCCAGCGCTTGAACGTCTCGATCGTGAGACGGGGGCGCAGGCGCATTGCTTCGGGGCTGAGCGCCTCGAGTTGCGCCGCGGCCCAGCTGTAGGTGTCGATCGCGCGCGCGAAATCGTCCTCGACGCCGGGGCGGAGGACTTTCACCGCGACCTGGCGGCCGTCGGTGGTGACGGCGCGGTGGACCTGCGCGATCGACGCCGCGCCGACCGGGATCGGTTCGATGCGCGAGAACAACGTCTCTAGCGGCTTGCCGAAGCTCGCCAGCATCGCCGCTTCGATCGTCTCGTAGGGGACGGGGGAGAGCTGGTCCTGAAGCCTGAGCAGGTCTTGCGCCGCCTCTTCGCCGACGAGATCCGGCCGCGTGGCGAGCGTCTGCCCGAGCTTGATCGCTGCCGGCCCGATCGCCTGGAACGCATCCGCATAGCGCGGCACTGCCGGCACGCGCGCTCCGAACCGCGCGATCCGCGCGAGGCGGCGGACAGGGGCGGGGGTGTTCGGGTCGCGCTCGATCCCGCGCAGGGCGCCGTGACGGGCGAGAATGCGGCCCCATTTGAGGAGGCGCCAGACGTGGGTTGTGGACGCGGTCACTGGGCGAACGCGCCTTGAGAAGGGCTTTGTTCACGCGAAGGCGCGAAGGCGCGAAGAGAGATTTGTTCACGCGGAGACGCGGAGACGCGGAGAGAAGGAAGAACTGGTTCGCGCAGAGGCGCAGAGGCGCGGGGGTGTTTGGCTTCGCCGCGGATGCGGCTTTTTATTATTGGCGAATGGCTAGCAAAGCGCTGACGCGCGCAAGACCTGGCGCCTTCGCGCCCACTTACTCTCCGCGTCTCCGCGCCTCCGCGTGAACCACTCTTCGCGCCTTCGCGCCTTCGCGTGATCACTAGATCTTCCAGCCGCTGTGGATCGCGACGAGGCCGCCCAGCAGCGGCTCGACCTTGGTCTGCACGAAACCAGCGTCTGCGATCATGCCCTTGAACTTGGGCATGTCGGGGAAGCGGCGGATCGATTCGATGAGGTAGCGGTAGCTGTCGGCGTCCTGCGCCAGAAGCTGGCCGAGCTTCGGGACCATCTTGTGCGAGTACGCATCGTACACCTCGGCGAACCCGGGCCAGACGGTGGTCGAGAATTCGAGGCAGTAGAAGCGTCCGCCACGGCGCAGGACGCGGTGGGCTTCGCGCAAGGCCTTGGGGATGTCGGTGACGTTACGGATGCCGAACGCGATCGTGTAGGCGTCGAAGAACTTGTCGGGGAAGGTCAGCGTCTCGGCGTTGGCTTCGGTCCAGACAAGACCGTCAATGCCGCGTTTCTGCGCGCGCTGCATGCCGACGTCGAGCATCTGCGGGTTGATGTCGGCGACCGTGATCGAGGCGCCCGACGGCTCCATGCGGAAGGCGATGTCGCCCGTGCCGCCGGCCATGTCGAGGATCTGCTCGCCTTCGCGCGGCTTTACGCGGCGGACGAAGCGGTCTTTCCACAACCGGTGCATGCCGCCCGACATCGCATCGTTCATCAGGTCGTATTTGCCTGCGACGTTCGAGAAGACGCCGCCGACGCGGGCGGTCTTCTCGGTGGCGGGGATGTCTTCGTAGCCGAAGGAGACGGTATCGGGCGTGAGTGCGGGCGCGGGCGCGATCAAGTCGTTCATATCCTGCGCTCTAGCCGCGCCTTGTGGCGCGAGCAAACGCAACCTAGCTGCAAACCGTGCCAGAATTACCAGAAGTCGAAACCACCGTGCGCGGGCTGGAGCCCGTGCTGAAGGGCCAGCGCCTGACCTCGGTCGAGCCGCGCCGCGCCGACCTGCGCAAAGCGATCCCGGTCGACCTGCGCCAGCGAATGACCGGGGCGACCGTGACGCACTTGAGCCGCCGCGCGAAATACGGGCTGATCGATACCGATCGCGGCGATACGCTCGTCTTCCATCTCGGCATGTCGGGGCGCTGGCGAGTCGATCCGAGCGAACTGCTCGCGCATGATCATCTGCTGATCGGCACCGAGGCGGGGCGGACGGTCGCGCTCAACGATCCGCGGCGATTCGGCTTTCTCGATCTGTGGGCGAGCGATGACATCGCCAACTACCCGCCGTTCCTCAGCATGGGGCCGGAGCCGCTCGGACCCGACCTGACGGCGGCGTATCTGCTGGAAGCGCTTGAGGGGCGGGGGGCGTCGATCAAGGCGATGCTGCTCGATCAGCGAATCGTCGCGGGGCTCGGCAATATCTATGTGTGCGAGGCGCTGCACATGGCGAAGATCGCGCCGAGCCGAACGGCGGGGCGGATATCGCTGTTTCGACTCGAGCGACTCGTCGAGGCGATTCGGACGGTGCTGACCGCCGCGATCCTGGCGGGCGGGTCTTCGCTCCGGGATTACGTCCGGCCGGACGGCGAACTCGGCTATTTCTCCAAGCAATGGCGCGTCTATGGGCGTGAAGGGGAGGCGTGCGAATGCGGTGCCGTCGTCAAACGGCGTACTGAGGGCGGGCGCTCGACCTTCTGGTGTGCAAAGTGCCAGCGCGGTTGAGCGTTTCGGTTGACGCACAGGAGCAAAGTGGGTAGGGCCGCGGCTTCGAGAGGGCGTAGGAGCAATCCGGCGCCCCTTTTTATTCATTCGAACATCCAGAGGGCTTCATGGCGAACACGCCGCAGGCGAAAAAGCGTATCCGTCGCAACGACCGTCGCGCGGAAGTGAACGGCAACCGCGTCGGCCGTATCCGTACCTTCATCAAGAAGGTCGAGGCCGCACTGGCTTCGGGCGACAAGGGCGCAGCGACCACCGCACTTGCGGCCGCACAGCCTGAGCTGCAGCGTGGCGTCGCCAAGGGCGTGCTGCACAAGAACACCGCGAGCCGCAAGTTCGCGCGTCTGACCAAGGCCGTGACCGGGCTCGCATAAGCGACCGATCACTGTCGAAAGCGGATCACCCGTCGGGACATTCCCGGCGGGTTTTTTGCGTCTGCGAAGGGAACCAAGTGCGGCGGTGCGTAACCCACGGATTCCCCGCGATTCGAGTGGTCCAAAGTCAAGTCATGGAATGATTGAATTCGCAAAAAATACGTAAACACAGCCACTTATAAAAATATCGACGCATTTCCGCGGCTTGATCAAGTCAACCCGCTTTATTTCGAAAATGTGACGCGTCGGGGTCTTGCCCGGATCGCCGATCGCTTCATAACGGGGCTCACAGCGACGGTGGTTTCCACCGCTGCATCAAACACACAGGGCGAAGATGCCGGATGACCCTTGGGGTCGTCGGGGGACCATTTTCTGTCGGGACTATATCACCCGCGCGAGCAATCTCGCGGGGTCGGAGAAGCGTGCGCGTGACGAAGTGGCAAGGATCAATGACGCACGCGACCGAGGCCGAGAAGGCCTGGGCCCGCGTGCGTGCATCCTTGCGCGAGTCGGCGGGGGCACGCCTGTTCGAGCAGTGGCTGAAACCGATCGAACTCGTTCCGGGTGACGATCGCGACACGATCCGCCTCGCGCTGCCGTCGGCATTCATGACGAATTGGGTCCGCAATCATTATGCCGACCGACTCGTGCTCGAATTCAAGCAGATCCTGCCCCACGTTCGCACCGTCCAGATCGAGACCCGGGCGCCGGGTCGCGCGCCCGTCGTGCTCGCGATCGAGCCGGTCGCCGATGCCATTCCAGCCAAGCCCGTCGCCGATCCGGTGCCGGTCGAGGCCAAGGCGGCTCCCAAGCCCGTCGCCGAGCCTGCGCAGGTTTCGATGAAGTTCGGCGTCGATCCTTCGCTGAAGCCTGCGCCGGCGCCGGTCGTGGCCTCCGCGCCGGTCGGCGTGCCGGCCGAGCGGCCGCCGCTCGACCCGCGCTATACGTTCGTGCGATTCGTCGTCGATCCGTCGAACAAGGTCGCGTTCAACGCGGCCAAGGTGCTCGCCGAGCCGGGCCCGGTCCGGTTCAGCCCGCTGTTCCTCCACAGCGGCACGGGGCAGGGCAAGACCCACCTCATGCACGCGATCGGTCACGCGTTCCTCGAGCATAACCCGAACGCGATCGTGCTGTGCATGTCCGCCGAGCGGTTCATGTACGACTTCGTCGCGTCGATGCGCGCGCGCGATACGCATGCGTTCAAACAGCGGCTGCGCGGTGCCGACCTGCTGCTGATCGATGATCTCCAGTTCATCGCCGGCAAGGATGCGACGCAGGAAGAATTCTTCCACACGGTCAACGAGATCATGGCGGCGGGCAAGCGGCTGGTGATCTCCGCCGATCGCTGCCCGCAGGCGCTCGAAGGTGTCGAGGCGCGGATCGTCAGCCGGATGTCGGTCGGTCTCGTTGCGGACATCAAGGCGCCCGACCTGACGCTGCGCCGGACGATCCTCGACCGGAAACTGGTCGACCTGCCTGACATGCGCGTGCCGACCGACGTGCTCGACCTCCTCGCGGCACGCATCCACGCGAACATCCGCGAGCTGGAGGGCGCGCTGAACCGGGTGGTGGCGTATGCGCAGCTGACCGGGGACACGATCGACCTCGACTTCGCGGTGGCGACGTTGGGCGAGGTTCTCCGTGGCGCGCAGAAGCGCGTGACGATCGACGAGATCCAGAAGCTTGTGTCGGCGCATTTCGAACTGAAGCCGCTCGACCTGATTTCGGCGCGGCGAGCTCGGGCTGTGGCGCGGCCGCGGCAGATCGCGATGTACCTGGCTAAGCGGCTGACGACGCGGTCGTTGCCGGAGATTGGGCGGAAGTTCGGCGGGCGCGATCACTCGACGGTGATTCATGCGGTGCGGAAGATCGAGGAACTGCGTGATTCGGACCGGGATATCGACGCTGCGGTGCGCGTGCTGATGCGTGAGCTGGAAGGCTAGGCTTTCCCTCCGTGTTCTCCCGCGGAGGCGGGAGCCCAGACTGGACCCCCGCCTTCGCGGGGGAACACGCTAGCGCGCGCGATATCGCGGCCTGTAGCCGCGTGGCCCGCCACACCAAAAACGTCCCCGGCACACCAAAAATCGCCGTCATCCTGACGAAAGTCAGGATCCAGAGTTACGGGCGCTGCCCTTTATGGCTCTGGATCCTGACTTTCGTCAGGATGACGGGACGGGGGGAGCGGTCCTTAGACCTGCAATCCCATCGCGTCCTGCGTCTGCTTGAGCACCGGTGCGGCCAGCGCGCGCGCCTTCTCCGCGCCCGCCTGCAACATTGCCGTCACCGCGCCGCGATCGTCGAGTAGCCGCACCATCTCGTCACGGATCGGACCCAGTTTCGCCACCGCGAGATCCGCCAGCGCAGGCTTGAACGCGCCGAAGCCCTTGCCACCGAACTCGCCGAGTACCGTCGCCACGTCGCTATCCGCCAACGCCGCGTAGATCGTCAGCAGGTTGCGCGCCTCGGCCCGGTCGCCCAGTTCGTCGACCGTCGCCGGCAAATTATCCGGATCGGTCTTCGCCTTGCGGAACTTGTCCGCAATCGTGTCGTCGCTGTCGATCAGCTTGACCACCGACTGCTCGGACGGGTTCGACTTCGACATCTTCGCCGACGCATCGCGCAACGACATGATCCGCGGCGCGGCCTTGCTGATCAGGGGGGCGGGGAGCGTGAACAGGTCGACGCCGTAATCGCCGTTGAACTTGGTGGCGATGTCGCGCGCGAGTTCGAGATGCTGCTTCTGGTCCTCGCCGACCGGCACGTGCGTCGCGTTGTAGAGCAGCACGTCGGCCGCCATCAGCACCGGGTAGTCGTACAGCCCGACGCTCGCGCCCTCGCGGTTCTTGCCCGCCTTGTCCTTGAACTGCGTCATCCGGTTGAGCCAGCCGACGCGGGCGACCGTGTTGAGCAGCCACGCCATCTCGCTGTGCGCGGGGACGCGCGCCTGGTTGAACAGGATCGACTTCGCCGGATCGATCCCCGCCGCGATCATCGTCGCCGCGACCTCGATCGTGTGCGACGAGAGCTCTGCCGGCGCGATCCATTCGGTCGGCGCGTGGAGATCGGCGATGAAGAACATCGACTCGCCGCCCTGCGCTGCGACATCGTCCTGCAGCGTCACCCACTGCTTCACCGCCCCCAGGTAATTGCCGAGATGGAGATTACCGGTGGGCTTGATGCCGGAAACGACGCGCATGGAGAAACCTTACTTGGAACGACGCAGAAGCGTGGAGATGTCGCCCAGCCGGAACGCGCCGGTGAGCAGGGTCGCGATCGCATAGACGACGCCACCGGTCGTCACCAGCACGAGCATCGCCCCCCAGCGCTGGATGCTGATGCCCGTCACGAACGGCTGGAACAGGTCGTTGAGGAAATACATCACGACGCCCATGATCAGCGCGGCGACCAGCAGCCGCCACGTCCGCCGGCGCAGCCGCGCGTCGGGCGTGAAGTGCCCGCGACGGACCAGAGTCCGGTACAGCATGGCGACGTTGACCGTGCTGGCGATCGCGGTGGCGAGCGGCGGGCCCATGTGGCCGAGCGGTTTGATGAAGGCGAGGTTGAGCACGAGGTTCACGACCATCGACATCGTCGCATAACGCACCGGCGTCTTGGTGTCGGAGCGCGCGTAATAGCCCGGCGTCAGCACCTTCACGAGGATGTACGAGGGCAGGCCGATCGAGAAGGCGGCAAGCGCCTGCGCGGTCGGCAGCGTCTGCGCGGCGGTGAACTTGCCGTGCTGGAAGAGCGCGGCGATGATCGGCCCGCCGCACACGATCAGCGCGACCGTCGCGGGCAGCGTCAGGAACAGCGCCAGTTCCATGCCGCGGTTCTGCGTGGTCATCGCCTCGGCGTCCTCGCCGCGGCCGAGCTGGCGCGAGATGGTCGGCAGCAGGACGGTCCCGAGCCCGATCCCGATCAGGCCCAGCGGCAGCTGGTTCAGGCGATCGGCGAAATAGATGTACGAGACCGAGCCCGCGGGCAGCAGCGCGGCGGCGAGCGCGGTCGACACGACGAGGTTGATCTGTACCGCGCCTGCCCCGGCGGCGGCGGGCCAGATCAGCGACATGAGCTTCTTCACGTCGGGGTTGAGCTGCGGACGCTTCAGCCGGAGTTTCACCCCGGACGCGCGGCACGCGTAGATCAGCCAGAGCAGCTGCAGCGCGCCCGAGACGGTGACCGCGATCGCCTGGTTGCGGGCGGTCAGCAGCGGCTGGTGTTCGTGGAACAGCAGCAGTGCGGCGATCAGCGTCGCGTTCAGCAGGATCGGCGCGGCCGCGTTGATCCAGAATTTGTGCAGCGAATTGAGGATGCCACCGAGCAGCGACACGAGGCTGATCAGCGGCAGATAGGGGAGCATGATCCGCGACAGATGCACGACATAGTCGAACCGCTCGGCGCTCGCGCCGTTGAAGCCGAAGGTGAGCAGCCACGTCAGCGGCCATGCCGCGATCTCGAAGAGCACGGTCATCAGGATCAGCGTCGGCAGCAGCACCGACAGCGCATCCTCGGCGAACGCGATCCCGTCGGGCAGGCCGCGGCCGGACTTGTCGCCGACCTTCCGGTTGAACATCGGGATGAACGCGGCGGAGAATGCGCCCTCGGCGAACAGCGCGCGGAACATGTTGGGAAGGCGGAACGCGATCAAATACGCGTCCGACGCGAACCCCGCGCCGACGAACCGCGCGAACAGCGAGTCGCGTACCAGCCCCAGGATCCGGCTGGCGAGCGTCAGCCCGCCGACCGATCCCAGCGCCTTGGTAAGGTTCATCGAATAGTGCTCCGCCTCCGGTCGATCAGGCCTGGCCGAAATCGCCGACGTTCGGCTGGACGCCCTGCTGCTCCGACTGCGTCAGGTACAGCTGGCCGAAATCGATCGGCTCGAGCAGCAGCGGCGGGAAGCCACCGTCACGCACCGCATCCGACAGCACGCGGCGCGCGAACGGGAACAGCAGGCGCGGCGCCTCGCCCAGCAGGAACGGCTGGACGTGCTCGGCCGGGATGTTGCGCAGCCCGAACAGGCCGGCATAGGAAAGGTCGACGATGAACGCGACCTGGCCTTCGCTCTCGGCGCGGACGTCGATCTTCAGCACGACCTCGTGCACCTCGTCGCCGACCTGCGCGGCGCCGATGTTGAACTGCACGTCGATCGCCGGCGGGGTCTGGTTCTGGTAGACGGCGGGCGCGTTCGGGTTCTCGAACGACAGGTCCTTGACGTATTGCGAGATCAGCCCGGCGGCGGGGATCGTGTCCTCGCCGTTCGCCAGCATCTGGTCGGGCGTCGTCACGCCGTTATCCTGGTCATCCATTCGTCATGTCCTTGAAGCTATGGCTAGGCCGTAAAATCGGGACCGAACCGGATCGCTGGCGCGTTCCCATCGGTCGAGCCGGTGCGATTAGCAGTGCCGGGGGGGTGTTTCAACGGGCGCGGGTTTGAATAACCACAGCTTTGGCCTATGTTGGACGCAAGATCGGAGGCACCGTTGTTTTACGTAGTTCTTCTCGCGATGGTGGCCGGGTTCCTCGCCATGCGTCTTTACAGCGTGCTTGGTAAGCGAACCGGGCATGAACAGCCGTTGCCGCGTGCGGCCGAAGAGCGTCCGGTGCCCGTGTCGGTGCCGCGGACGATCGATGCCGTCGCCGAGCCGCGCGACGTCGCCAACCGCAATATCGAGCCGCAGGCGGAAGCCGGGCTGCGCGCGATCGTCGCAGGCGAGCCGGGCTTCGACGTCGGCCGCTTCCTCGAAGGGTCGCAGGCCGCGTACCGCATGATCCTCGAGGCGTTCTGGAAGGGCGACGAGGATGCGTTGGCCGATCTCGCGATCGACGACGTCCGCGCCGCGTTCGTCGAGGCGATCGCCGCGCGTCGCGAGGCAGGCGAAGTGCTCGACAACCGGCTGGTGTCGATCGAGCGCGCGGTGATCGCCGATGCGAGCGTTTCCGGGCGCGACGCCCAGATCACGGTACGCTTCGATGCGGACATCGCGGCGGTCACGCGGGACGCGGAGGGCGTCGTCCTCGCCGGCTCGCTGACCGACGCCGTCGAGACGCATGACGTCTGGACGTTCGCGCGGACGCTGAAGAGCAGCGATCCGAACTGGAAGCTCGCGGACACCGACGAAGCCTGATGCGCGATCTCAGGGGGGGCGGGCTCGCGGGCCTGGGACTGGCGCTGCTGTTGAGCGCGTGCGTCGGCGGCGTCGAACCGCCCCGATCCGGGCCGGGGCCGATCGACCGTCCGACTGGGCGGCCAGCGGAGCGACCGAGCGAACCGGTCCGCGTCCATCCCTCGCGCGATACCGGGGCTTCGCCAAATATCCGCGGGATCCAGATGCCGGCGCGGATCGTCGGTGCGGTGCCTATGCTGGCGGCGCCGGTCGTGCCTGCGATCGAGCCCTTGAATGCCGCTGCGGCCGGCGTGGTGCCGGGACCGGCCGTCGCCACGCTGCCGATCGACGACAGCCAGGCGCAGGCGGCACTTGCCGCGTTCGTGACGAGCTGCCCATCGCTGATGCGCCGAAACGATTCCTCGGGTCTGACGCGCGGTACGGATTGGCAACCGGCGTGCGCCGCGGCGGCGTCGACCGATCGTCGCGATGCGCGGGCGTTCTTCGCGCAATGGTTCGAGGCGGCGCAGATCGGTGACGGCAAGGCGTTCGCGACGGGCTATTACGAACCCGAGATCGCCGGGTCGCTGGAGCGCCGCGATGGTTATGCGCCGATCTATGGTCGCCCGAACGACCTGATCGACGTCGATCTCGGCGCGTTCTCGACCGCGCTCAAGGGCAAGAAGGTTCGCGGTCGCGTCGATGGCAGCAACCTCGTGCCCTATTTCGACCGGACCGCGATCGAGCAGGGCGCGATTTCGGGGCGTGCGCCGATTCTCGCCTGGGCGCGCGATCCTGTCGAACTGTTCTTCCTCCAGATTCAGGGGTCCGGGCGGTTGCGGCTGCCCGACGGCGAAATCCTGCGGATCGGCTATGCGACACAGAACGGCCGCGATTATACCGGCATCGGTGCGCTGATGAAGTCGCGCGGGCTGCTCCAGCCGGGGCAGACCTCGATGCAGGGCATCGTCGCGTGGCTGCACGCGCACCCCGCCGACGGGCAGGCGATCATGCGCGAGAACAAGAGCTTCGTGTTCTTCCGCGAACTGGAAGGGGCACCGCTGGGGGCACTCGGCTTGCCCGTCACGGGTCAGGTTAGCGCCGCCGCCGACGTCAAGTTCGTGCCGCTCGGCGCGCCCGTGTTCCTGTCGCTCGATCGTCAGGACGCGAGCGGCCTGTGGATCGCGCAGGATACCGGCGGCGCGATCAAGGGCAGCAATCGTTTCGACACCTTCTGGGGTGCAGGCGCGGCGGCCGAAGCGACCGCTGGCGGCATGGCCGGACGTGGCACCGCGTATCTGCTGCTGCCGATCGGGACGGTCGCGCGGCTGAACGCTCAGGGTAATGGGGCGCGATATGGCGGGCCGACCACTCAACCCTGACGAAGCCCAGCTTTGGGCGAGGGTAATGCAGACTGTGCGACCGATGCGCGTGGTCGCCGTGCGGATTCCCGAGCGCGCGCCGCCTTTGCCGCCCCCGCCCAAGCCGATCATCGGTCCCAACGGCAAGATCGTGCCCGCACCGCCTGCGCCGATGGGGCGCGTGAAGCCGCTCGTTCGCACCGTCGTGACGCCGTACGCGGCAAGGGCGGGGGGCGGTGCGGGGGCCAAGCCTGTCGTCGCGCGGCCGGCGGCCAAACCGATCACCGCCAACACGCTCGATGGCGGCTGGGACAAGCGGCTCACGCGAGGTGTGGTGAGTCCCGACAGTTCGATCGATCTGCATGGGCACACGCTAGCGTCCGCGCATGCGCTCCTCGACGTCGGGCTGGGCCGGGCGATCGCACGTGGCGACCGCGTGTTGCTGCTGGTCACGGGAAAGCCGCCCCGACCCGAAAGCGAACGCCCGCACGCCAGAGGTGCTATCCGGTCCGCGGTCGCCGACTGGCTGGCAGGTTCCCGCCACGCGGATTCGATCGCGGCGGTCCGCGGCGCGCATCCGCGGCACGGCGGGCAGGGCGCGCTGTATATCGTCCTGCGCCGCGGCCGGGAGTAAGCGAGTGCATTGATCCTCCCTGGCCGGAAGGATCGAACGAGAATAGCCGACTTAGGCCAGCGCGCGCGCGATCACGTCCGCATAGATATCCGTCAGCGTCCGCAAATCCTCGACCGCGACCGCCTCGTCGACCTTGTGCATCGTCGCGTTGATCAGCCCGAACTCGACTACCGGGCAGAGCTTCGAGAGGAAGCGCGCATCGGAGGTGCCGCCGGTGGTCGACAGTTCCGGGGTGATCCCGGTTGCGCCCGCAATGGCCTCCGACAACAGCGTCGAGAACGCCCCCGGCGCGGTCAGAAACGCTTCGCCCGACACCTTGCCCGTCACCACGACGCCGGGCGCGTGACGCTCGGCGATCGCGCGGATACGGTCGATCAGGTCCGCCCCGCGGTGGCGGTCGTTGAACCGGATGCTCAGTCGCGCGGATGCCTTGGCGGGAATGACGTTGTGCGCGGGGTTGCCGACGGTGATGTCGGTGACTTCGATGTTCGACGGCTGGAACCAGTCGGTCCCCTCGTCGAGCACAATGGCTTCGATCTCCGCGAGGATCGCGATCAGCCGCGGGATCGGATTGTCGGCGAGATACGGGTAGGCGACGTGACCCTGGCGCCCCGGCACGTCGATCCAGATGTTGACCGAACCGCGCCGCCCGATCTTGACCATGTCGCCGAGGCGCGCGGTCGAGGTCGGTTCGCCGACCAGGCACAGGTCCGGCACGATCCCCCGCGCCGCCATCCGCTCCATCAATGCCACGGTGCCGTAAGTGGCGGGGCCCTCCTCGTCGCCGGTGATGATCAGCGACAGCGTGCCGGCCGCGGTCCGGCTTGCGGCCGCGACGAAGGCGGCGACCGCGCCCTTCATGTCGACCGCGCCGCGTCCGTACAACAGTCCACCGCGAACCTCGCCGGACCAGGGCGACCCGGTCCAGCCTTCGCCGGGCGGGACGACGTCGACATGACCGGCGAAGGCCAGATGGCGAGGGCCGTCGCCGCGCACCGCGAGCAAATTCTCGACCGGACCGTCGGGCGCCTCGCCGCTCATGAAGCGATCGACCGCGAAACCGAGCGGGACGAGCGCGGCTTCCAGCACATCGAAGACGGTGCCGCGCGCGGGCGTGACGCTATCCGCGCGGAGCAGCGCCTGTGTCAGCGCGACCGGGTCGATAGCCCCGTTCATGCAGGCGTCGGGACCGACTGCTCGAATTGCTCGAGGACCCATTCCTCTTCCTGCGCGGCCGCGATCCAGTCCTGCATGAACGGGTGTTCGAACATCGCCTGCATATAGCCCGTTGCAAAGCGTGCGATCGGCAGCTGATAGGTGACGATGCGGGTCACGAGCGGCGCGAACATGATGTCCGCCGCGCCGAACTGGCCGAACAGGAAATCGCCGCCGCCACCGAAGCGTGCGCGCGCCTGCGCCCATAATTCCATGACCCGCTGCAATTCGACCAGCACGTCGTCGTCGGGTTGCTGCGCGGGGAACACCTGGCGGACGTTCATGCTGTGCTTGCGACGCAGCGCGGCAAAGCTCGAATGCATCTCGGCGGCCATCGACCGCGCCATCGCGCGTGCGGCGTCGTCCTCGGGCCAGAAGTGGTCGCGCCCGACCTTGTCGGCGAGATAGTCGACGATCGCCAGGCTGTCCCAGACCACCGCGTCACCGTCCCACAGGATCGGCACCTTGCCCGACGACGGCGCGAACTCGTCGCCCGAGCGGCGCTTTTCCCAATCGGCGTCGTACATCGGCACGACCACCTCTTCGAAGAGCAGCCCGGATTGTTTGCAGGCGAGCCAGCCGCGAAGCGACCAGGACGAATAGGCCTTGTTGCCGATGATCAGTTTCATGGCAGCGGTGCTAGCCGCGTCGGCGGGCGGGGGCAACGTCGGGCGTGGGCACGACGCCAGCGCGTTCAGGCGGCATGATCCGGTGGAGCACAACGATGGCGGCCAGCGCCACGACCGTGCCGAGAATGATATCGATCAGATAATGCGTGCCTTCGACCGGCGTCGACAGCAGCATCGCGGCGTTGATCGCGACGACCGGCCAGCGCAGCCTCGGCAACCGCCATGCGGCGTTGATGTAGAGCGTCGCGGCGGCGGCGTGGAAGCTCGGCGCCGAAACGATGCCGCGCAGGTGCCCGAGATCGACCACGCGCACGCTGTGATCGCGCAGCGCCGGGATCAGTCCCTGCTGCCACTGCTCGCTCTCGGGCATGTAGGCGATCGGGCCGTGCCACAGATACGAGAACGGACCGATCGCCGGCATGAACGCGTAGAGGATCAGCGTGCCGATCGCGGTCAGCCAGAACGTCGCGAGGAAACGGTGCGCGGCCACGCGGTCGCCGGTGAAGGCGAAGGTCGCGAACAGGATGACGGGTGTCAGGTAGATGCTGCGATACGCGGCCAGACCGAGCGATTGCAGGATCGGCGTCGCCGCGACGAGCCGATACCAGGCGAGCCAGTCGAACTGCAGCAGCGCGTCGATCCGCTGCAGCGCGGCGTCGTGGAAACCGTGGGTCATCGCCGCGACCGGATAGCTCGCGACCGCGCCCATCAACGCCAGCAGCGTGAAGACACCGTAATATTCTGCACAGTCGGCGATCGCGCGGGCATGGCGCCAGGGCCGGTCGCGGAGGCCGAAGCGCACGCCAAACAGGCCAATGCCGCTGACGTAGAACGGCATGTTGTCCGCGTCGTACGGATCGATCGAGAGACCGGCGATGCGCATCATCACCGTCAACAGCGCCAGGCTGAGGATCATGCCGCCGCCGATCCACCATCCGTAGTCGGGCAGGCTGGCGTTCGCTGGCACGGTCGTGCGGTACTCGGCGGCGCGCGGCCGGGTGGCTGTAATGGAAACGTCACTCATGGTCGGCGAACGCGTATCACATCGGGAAGAACAAGCGACCCCCGTCGGCCGGATCAGCTTTCGCTTGGCTGAACGGGATCGAGCGGACCCCGGCTCACCGGCGGGACGTCGCCTGTTGCTATGCAGGCGACGGCCCCGGTATGCGCCCCCTTGTTAGAACGAGCCGGGCACCATCCGTTGCGCGGTGGTCGGGGCGGTGGGGATCAGCAGGTCCTTCCGCGTGCTCGCGGTGGTCCGTGCCGATTGCGCGCTGACATCGCTGGTGATCGCCGAGCATGTGCGTCCTGCGAGGAAGTCGAGCGCGCGACGCGTGGAGGCTTCCCGCGAATCGCCGAGCGGATAGCCGATGTCGTCGTCCGCACGGCAGGTCGCCTCGACGGTCGACGCCAGACCGTCGAAATAATTGCCGTTGCGCGCCGCGTTCTGCGTCGCGAACGCGATCACGCGGAGACGATCGTCGCAGGCCGGTTTGTCGAGCGCGATCTGGCCGACCGGCTTGCCATAGGTGTTGGTGCCGATCAGCGCGGCATTGGCGTGGAGATAGGGCGTGAACGCGTTGATCACGAGTTCGCTCGCCGACGCCGTCCCCCCGCTGCCGATGAACGCGATCCGCGTCGGCGCAATCGATTCGGGCTGGGGCGCGAAAAAGCGGGTGGTGTTGTTCGACGCCTTCTCGGTGCGGAACGTCGTGTAGTCGAACACTTCCGACGTCGATCGGCCGCCGCCGAGCAGGTCGCCGAGATACTCGGCGGTCCCGACCAGCCCACCGCCATTGTAGCGCAGATCGACGATGACGTTGGTCACGCCCTTGGCGCGGAAATCGGCGAACGCAGCCTTCAGCGCGGGTTCGGCGGTCGAGATGAAGGTGCGGAGGTTGATGTAGCCGACGCGCTGCCCGTTATCGTCGATGATCTTCGCGCCGTACCGCGTCGACACCGGCAGCAAGGTGAAGTCGGCCTTGGCAACCGTCACGTTCCGGGCTCCCGCAGCATCGGACACGCGGAACACGCGCGCCGTGCCGGTGGTGTCGGGACCCAGGGCCGTGGTCAGTCCTGCGGTGCCTTCGGCGGCAATGATCGCGCTGACCGTACGGAGATTAGCTGCCGTCGTGCCGATCGCCAGGATCTCCGTGCCGCGATCGATTCCAGCCGCAAGTGCGGGCGCCCCCTCGAACGATTCGGTCGCGAACAGCCGCTGGCCGGTCTGGTCGAGCGCGAACCGGATGCCGAACCCCGCACTCGATCCCGACGTATAATAGGCGGTCTCTTCCTTGATCGACGTCAGATACGTGAAATACCGATCCTTGCGCTGCGCCCGCGCGGTGGCGGTCAACGCATCGATGTAATCGTCGACCGTGCTGTACGCCGCGGGGCTCAGGGTTGCGGGCAACGTGTCCGGGAAGAGATACCATTCGCGCAATTGTGCGGCGGCCCAGTCCTGGCGCTCCCGTAACGAGCAGCCCGCAGTCGCGGTTGGCGTCGGCGTCGCGGCTGTACTGCCCCCCGTCGAGACCGAGCCGCTATCGCTACCCCCGCAGCCCGACAGCATAGCCGCCATCGCCAGCATCGCCCCTGCACGCATACGCATCCCGCATTCTCCCCTTTGACGGGGCGTTACGGAGTTTGACGAACGGTGTCAGGCGGAATCAGGCGATCGATCCGCAATCGTTCTTTTAGCTGACCGCTTCGACCACCGCGGCGCGGAGTTCGGCGATACCCATGCCGTATTCGCTCGACGTCACGAGGATGTCGGGATGCGCGGCCGGACGCTTGCGCGCCTCGATTGCGGTGCGTTCGGTGACGTCGACGAGTTCGGACGCCTTGATCTTGTCCGCCTTGGTCAGCACCATGCGGTAGCTGACCGCGGCCTTGTCGAGCATCTCGAGGATCTCGCGGTCGACGTTCTTGATGCCGTGGCGCGAGTCGATCAGCACGAGTGCGCGCTTGAGGACGTCACGCCCGCGCAGGAAGTCGTTGATCAGGAAGCGCCATTTCTTGACGACGTCCTTGGGCGCCTTGGCGAACCCGTAGCCGGGCATGTCGACCAGCCGGAACGCGAGCGGCGCGCCGACGTCGAAGAAGTTCAGCTCCTGCGTGCGGCCCGGCGTGTTGGACGTGCGCGCCATCGAATTGCGCCCGGTGAGCGCGTTCAACAGCGACGACTTGCCGACGTTCGAGCGACCCGCGAACGCCACTTCCGGCACCGACGCGTCGGGCAGGAACTCGAGCGTCGGCGCCGACTTCAGGAAGCCGACATGCCCCGCGAACAATTTGCGCGCATGCTCGAGCATCTCGGGCGTGAACGGTGCGTCGGTCGGCTCCAGGTCGGGGCCTAGGTCCGCGCCGGGGTTCGGTACGTCGTTCACTTGGTCACCGGCACTTTCAGGCCCGGATGGCGGGCGTAGAGCAGCTTCTGCTGGATGATCGTCAGGCAGTTCGAGGTGATCCAGTAGACCTGGAGGCCGACCGCGAACGGCGCCATCACGAACATCAGCACCCATGGCAGCAGCGCGAAGACCTGCTTCTGCGTGTCGTCCATCGGCGTCGGGTTCAGCTTGAACTGGAAGTACATGCTGATGCCGAGGATGATCGGCACGACACCGATCGCGATCATGTGCGGCGGGGTGAAGGCGAGCAGGCCGAACAGGTTGAGCGGCGTCAGCGGATCGGGCGCGGACAGATCCTTGATCCACAGCACGAAATGCTGATGGCGCATTTCGATCGTCAGCATCAGCACCTTGTACAGCGCGTACATGATCGGGATCTGGAGCAACGTCGGGGCGCAACCGGCGAGCGGATTGACGCCCTCGGCCTTGTACAGCGCCATCGTCTCCTGCTGCAGGCGGACCTTGTCGTCCTTGTGCTTTTCCTGGAGCGCCTTGGCCTTGGGCTGGACGGCGCGCATCGCCGCCATCGACTTGAACTGGCGCTGCGCGATCGGGAACAATAGGCCGCGGATCGTCACGGTCAGCAGGATGATCGCGACGCCGAAGTTGCCGATCGTGCGGAACAACAGGTCCAAGTAATAGAAGATCGGCTTCTCGACGATCCGGAACCAGCCCCAGTCGATCGCGTAGTCGAGCTTCGCGACGCCTTCCTTGTCGGTGTAGCGATCGAGCAGCCGGACTTCCTTGGCGCCCGCGAAGAAGCGCGAGGTCTGCGTGATCGCCTGGCCGGGTGCGAGCTGCTTGGGCTGGAGCGCGTAATCGGCCTGGTACGCCTTGTTGGCGCCGGCGCGGAACTGGCCGTCGAACGACTGCGCCTGATCGGGGATGATCGCGGTCAGCCAGTATTTGTCGGTGAAGCCAAGCCAGCCGCCGGTCGTCGTGAACTTCTGCGTGGCGGCGTCGATGTCCTTGTAGTTCGGGCGGTAATGCGCGCCGCCATTGTCGACCGACATCGGCCCGACATGGATCGTCATCGACGACGGATCCTTCGAGATGCCGACGCGGTTGACGAGGCCGTAGGGCGCGACGGGGACGGGCGCGGTGCCGGCGTTGAGGACGGTCTGGCGGACCGTGAACATGTAATCCTGGTCGACAGCGATCTGGATGCGGAAGCGCTGCCCGGTCGCGTTGGTCGCGTCGAGCGTGACCGGTGTGGTCGGCGTCAGCGTGGTCGCGCCCGAGGGCGTCCAGACAGCGTCGGCGGCGGGCGGGGTCAGGCCCTGCGCACGCCAGCCGAAGCTCGCAAAATACGCGTCGGGTGCGCCGGCCGGCGAAAGCAGGCGGATCGGCGGCGAGTTCTTCGCGACCGTCTCGTCATAGCCCTTGAGCACGAGATCATCGATCCGCGCGCCCTTCAGGTTGATCGAGCCCGACACGCGGGGCGTCTCGATACGGATACGCGGCGTCTCGGCGATCACGGCGGCGCGATCGCGGACTGCGGCGGCACCGTCCGCGGCCGGATCGGCGGCGGGATTGGCGACGGCCTTGGTCTTGCCGGCTTCGATCTTCGTGACCGGCGGATTCGCGGTCGGGAAGAACTTGCCCTGGATCATCGGCCATCCGAACAGGATCAGCGCCGCGATCACCGCGAACAGCACGAAATTCTGCTTGTCGTCTTTCACAGGGCGGCGTCTTTCAGTTTCTTGTCGTTATCGGCGACTGGGTCAGGGACCGGGTCAGGTCCGTACCCGCCCCACGGATGGCAACGCGCGATACGCTTCGCCGCCAACCAGCCCCCCTTGAGCGCGCCATAGCGCCCAACAGCCTCGATTGCATAGGCGGAACACGAAGGATCGTAGCGGCAACTCGACGGCAGGACGAGCGAAGGGCCGAGTTGCCATGCGCGGGCGATGAGGATGAGGAGGCGGGCTAGCATGATGTCAACGCCGCCAGATTGCCCTCACATTGTTCTCCCGCGAAGGCGGGGACCCAGTCTGGGCTCCCGCCTTCGCGGGAGAACAAGGAGCGGGCGAGGCGCAGCGAACAACGCTCGTCAGCGGACAATCCCAAACCTGTTACCACCCCGGCGAAGGCCGGGGCCCAATTGGGCGACATCAATAACGAGGCGCGGCCCGTAATCACGGCCGCTTTCCCATTTGGGCCCCGGCCTTCGCCGGGGTGGGGGTTTGCGTCGGTGTGGCATTATCTGGTTGAGGCGTAACCTTGCGGAAAGCCTTGCCGAGCTCGGTCCGCAACAAAGCGTAATCCCGCTCGACGCCGCCGTTGCGCCCGATCAGCACGTGATCAGCCCCAGCAACGCCGCGCTCCGCCAACAGCTCACGCGCCAACGCCCGCAACCGCCGTTTCATGCGGTTCCGGACGACGGCGTTGCCGATCTTCTTGGTGACGGTGAAGCCGATTCGCATCGTCTCGTCACCATCGTCGCGGGGGCGCATGAGCAGGACGAATCCCGGCATCGGTGCGCGCTTCCCCGCATTCGCCGCGAGAAAATCGCGGCGCTTATCTAGAATTGTTAGGCCGACAGCTTCTTGCGACCGCGTGCGCGGCGTGCGTGGATCACTGCCCGGCCGCCGACCGTCGCCATCCGTGCGCGGAAGCCGTGACGGCGTGCGCGTACCAGGTTGCTCGGCTGAAAGGTCCGCTTCATTGGTCATTCCCTAGGTCATCAAATAGAAAACGGCCGCCACGGGGACGGCCTTGATGGCTGGGCGCTTACGGAAAGGGACGCGACAAGTCAATTCACACCGGCCTTGGCAGCCGAGCTTTTAGCCGCCTTCGCCCGCTCGTGCCGGCGCATCGCGCTCTGCCGCCGCATCATCCGATCGACGAAATGCCCGGTCCTAGGCCAGCGCCGCTTCAGCCGCGCCCATTTCAGCCGCGCCCAGCGCGAATTGCGCAACACCAGCACCATTCCGCCGGCGAACAGGAAAATCCCCGCCGGCCCCGGCAGCGGCGCGAGAATCGGCGCACTCAGGATCAGCAGTATCCCGAGCAGCAACTGGCCGAAGCGGAGAACGGGGGAGCGGACTGCTTTCACGGAAGGCATGTGGGTCCGGTGTATTAGGATGGCAAGACGGTGGGGCGATCGGTGCGACCCGTCCTTGCAGACATGGCAAATCGGGTATGAATAAGGCGTGACGTCGTGTCGCGGGGGAGCGGGCATGGCGGCGATCGTAGCGACGGTGGCGTATCTCGGGCTCGAAGCGCGCGCGGTCGAGGTGCAAGTCCAACTGATTCCAGGACTTCCTGCGTTCAACGTCGTGGGCTTAGCCGACAAGGCGGTCGGCGAAAGTCGCGAACGCGTGCGGGGTGCGATCGCCGGGATGGGCCTGTCGCTACCGCCGAAACGCATCGCGGTGAACCTGTCGCCCGCCGATCTGCCGAAAGAAGGATCGCATTTCGATCTTCCTATCGCGCTGGCGTTGCTCGCGGCGATGGGCGTGGTCGATGCCGAAGCGCTGGCGGATTATGTGATCGTCGGCGAGCTTGGCCTCGATGCGCGGATCACCGCATCGCCGGGTGTTCTGCTGGCGGCGCTGCATGCATCGGAAGTGGGGAAGGGGCTCGTCTGTCCGGCGGCGCAAGGATCTGAAGCGGCATGGGCAGGCGAGATCGAGGTCATCGCCGCGCCTGATCTGCTTTCGTTGCTCAACCACTTCAAGGGCCACGGCCTGCTCAGCCCACCCAAGCCCGGCATTGCGGAACAGTCCGATCGCGGTCCGGACCTGCGGCAGGTGAAGGGGCAGGAGACCGCCAAGCGCGCGCTGGAGATCGCTGCGGCCGGATCGCATAATTTGCTGATGGTAGGCCCGCCCGGTTCCGGCAAGTCGCTGATGGCGTCGTGTTTGCCCGGTATCCTGCCACCGCTCGACCCCGCCGAGGCGCTCGAAGTCTCGATGGTGCAATCCGTAGCTGGCACGCTTTCCGGCGGCCGCCTGACCCGCACGCGGCCGTTCCGCGCGCCGCACCATTCCGCATCGATGGCGGCACTTACCGGCGGCGGCCTGAAGGTGAAGCCGGGCGAGGTCAGCCTCGCGCATCTTGGCGTGCTGTTCCTCGACGAACTCCCCGAGTTCCAGCGCGCCGTGCTCGATTCGCTCCGCCAACCGCTGGAGACCGGCACGGTCAGCGTCGCGCGGGCCAACGCGCACGTAACGTTCCCTGCTCGCGTGCAATTGATCGCAGCGATGAACCCGTGCCGATGCGGCCACCTCGGCGATGCGAGCCTGGCCTGCGCGCGCGCCCCGAAATGCGCCGCGGATTATCAGGCGAAGGTCTC
This sequence comes from Sphingomonas sp. PP-CE-3A-406, assembly GCF_003688625.1. Classification (GTDB taxonomy): domain Bacteria; phylum Pseudomonadota; class Alphaproteobacteria; order Sphingomonadales; family Sphingomonadaceae; genus Sphingomonas. Next base: position 376,474 of record NZ_RCWY01000002.1, on the reverse strand, counting down.
CGGTCCGCTACTCGACCGAATTGATCTGCACATCGACGTCCAGGCGGTCAGCGCCGCCGACCTGATCCTCCCGCCGCCGACCGAAGGTTCGGCCGAAGTCGCCGCTCGCGTCGCCGCCGCCCGTGCGATCCAGGCAGACCGGTATCGAGACCACCCGGTTCGCACGAATGCGGAGGCTGACGGCGCATTGCTCGACGCCGTTGCCACGCCCGACGAAGCCGGCCGCAAGCTTCTCGCCCAAGCCGCCGAAGCGATGCGGCTGACCGCGCGGGGCTACACGCGCATCCTCCGTGTCGGCCGCACCATCGCCGATCTCGCCGGCAGCGAGACCGTCGGCCGCATCCACATCGCCGAGGCGCTCAGCTACCGCCGCCAACCGCCGAGAAACTGAACGGCCACAATTCCTCGTCAAGACAGCTTGCGGCGGACGAAAGCTTCGTCTAGCCAACCCGCCGCTGCCCCTGTGGCGAAATTGGTAGACGCGACCGACTCAAAATCGGTTGCCGCAAGGCATGCTGGTTCGATTCCGGCCAGGGGCACCATTTCTTTCTGACGATCACGCTTCGACCCTTGGGCGGGCGTCACACCGGTCGTTCCCTTGCGAAAATTTCGCCGGTAAGGACGCGGGATGGCGAAGCGACCGGTCCGATATGTCTCGTCGCGACGGCGCAAGCGATCCGGGCTGAGGCCATCGTCCGAGCATTGGCTCCTCCTGCTCGGCGCGGTCGTTGCGTTCGCGGTCGTCATCGGATGGCTGACCGATGTGCCCTGGCCGACCGAAACCACCACGGGCAACCGAAAACCGCGGCTGACGATGGCGCAGGCGCGGGCCTCGAATGCGCTCGTCCCGATCGCGACCGCCAAGCGCCGGGCGGCGACGCCATTCCGCTTCCGCGGCGGTCCTGCCGCGCGGCTCCAGGCGACCGAATGCCTCGCGACCGTCGCGCTGTACGAGGCCGGCGACGACCGCGACGCGCAGCGCGCGGTCATCCAGGTCGTGCTCAATCGCGTCGGCGCGGCGGGATTTCCCAAGACGGTGTGCGGCGTCGTCTATCAGGGCGCGAACCGGACGACCGGGTGCCAGTTCTCGTTCAGCTGCGACGGGTCGCGCACGCGGCGGCCCGAACATGACGGCTGGGAGCAGGCGCGTCGCGCCGCGCGTCGTGCGCTGAGCGGCTATGTCTATGCGCCGGTCGGCCGCGCGACGCACTATCATACCGACTGGATGGTGCCGTATTGGCGCAGCTCGCTCGTCAAGGTGGCGACCGTCGAGTCCCATATCTTCTATCAACGGCGATGACCTGCATGCACAGATTTTCGACACCGCTGGCGAGGGTCGCCTGCCTCGCCGTGTTCCTCATGACGGGGTGCGCGGGCGGATCGTACCGCCCGGTCAGCGACGCGCAGGTCAAGCTCGGCGGGCCGTATCGGGTGCGCGGCACGACCTATGTCCCGGCGGCGGACCCGAGCTACGACGTGCTGGGCTATGCGAGCTGGTACGGCAGCGAATCGGGTAACCGGACCGCCAATGGCGAACGTTTCCGTGCCGAGTGGCCGACCGCAGCGCATACCACGCTGCCGCTGCCGACCTATGTCGAGGTCACCGCGCTCGATACCGGGCGGCGGATCATCGTCCGGATCAACGATCGCGGACCGTTTGCCGGTCATGCGCGGATCCTCGATCTGTCGCGCGGCGCCGCCGAACTGCTTGGCGTGCGCGCCAGCGGTCTGGCTGCGGTGCGGGTGCGCCGCGTCGAACCGTCCGAGAAGGATCGCGCGCGGTTGCGCAAGGGGAAGGCGGCACGGGAATTGCCGCCGATTTCCGAGCATGATCGCTTGAGCTTCCGGTCGCAGCTTTCCGCGGCGGGCTTCTAAGGCGCGCGGGGCTACATCGCCAGCGCGCGATCGTAGCCGGTGAGTTCGAGATACCCCCGGCCGCCACGCGTGCGCACCGCACCCTCCCAATAGACCGGCAATCCGCTGCGGCGCGCGTCGAGTTCCTGTGCGGCGAACATCGGCGTCAGGCGCCAGCGCTGGATCCGATCGGCGACACGCACGCTAAGCTCCTGCGCCACCGGATAGGTCGCGCCGGTCGCCTTGCTCCGCCATGTCGCGAGCGGGCGGAACGCGACGTCGTTGGGCCCGAACACCGTCGTCGTGCCATCGGCGCGGCGCAGCGACCCGCCCGTCCACAGGATACCGCCCCCCTTGCGGCGGATCCGGAACGCCATCAGTGCCGAGCCGTCGTCGAAGTTGAGCCCGGTCCAGTCCCACCCTTGCGCGGTCGGGGCGAGATAGTTCGACGACCATTCGCGATCGAGCCACGCCTCGCCGCGCACCGCGACTGCCCGTCCGCCGCGCATCACCTGCCCGGTCACCCGCAGATGCGGGATCGAGTAGTAATAGCTCGCTTCCTCGGGGCGCGGCCCTTTCTGGCTATAGCCGCCGCGACCCTGCGGCAGCGGCGGCTGCGTCGGCTGGAGATCGAGCGCCAGACCGAAACCGTCGGCGGTCACGCGCGTCGTCCAATGCCCGTCCTTCGCGCGCAGCATCTGCCAGTCGCGGATCGCGACGTCGGCATCGCCGGTGCGCGCCTGCGCCAGACCGAAGCCGGCGCGCGCGGCGCGCTCGCCGTGCAGCAGCCGGCCGGTCGCGGGATCGGACAGCGCGGCGTGCGCGAACAGCACCTGGTTCGGCGCGAACCGGCTCGGATTGCGCGCGTTGCCCGGCGGCCGCGTGCGGAAGAAGGTGACCTGAAAGCCGAGATTCTCGCCCGCATCGGTCTTCAGCCAACCGGTGACGTACCACCATTCGGTGCGAAACTGCGGATGCGCGCCGTGATCGGCCGGGAAACGCAGGACGATGCCGGGCCGGACGACGGGGTAGGGCGTCGCAGGCGGCGCGGCGACACCGACAGTCGCGATCAAGCCGACCAACAACGGCAGCGTGCGGCGCATCACCAATCCTCCCGTACCGATTGCACCGCGCTGTTCGCGGTCGCGCGGCGTCCTGCGAGCACGGCGGTGATCGCGGCCGCCCCGGTCAACGCCGCGGCGACCCCGAGCAGCGTCTCGTAGGGAATTCGCGTCGTCATCGTCCAGTTGAACGACTGGGGATTGATGACGTGGATCAGAACCTGCGACAGGATCAGCCCGAGCCCGATCCCGGCGAGCGCACCCGTCAGCCCGACGATCGCGCCTTCGATCGCCAGCATCGCGGTCAACTGGCGCCGCGTCAGCCCCAGATGCCGCAGCATCCCGAACTCGCGTTCACGCGCGATCGTCTGTGCCGACATCGTCGCCGCGACGCCGGCAAGCCCGACCAGAATCGCGACGGCTTCGAGCAGATAGGTCACCGCGAAACTCCGGTCGAAGAGCGTCAGCGCGAGTTTCCTGAGCGTCGCCGGGCGACCGACCTCGACCTGATCGCGCAGGCTTGCGGGCAAGCGCGCGGTCATCGCATCGGCGACCTTGCCGATATCCTCGCCGGGCCTGACCATTGCCGATATCTCGTCGCGGCCATCGTCGCCGGTGAGCCGCTGGTAATCGCCTTCGTCGATCAGGACCGCGCCCGCCTGCCGCCCGTAATCCCGCCAGACGCCTGCGACCACGAACCGCGTCCGCCCTGCGATGGGCAGCGTGATCGTCTCGTCCGGATCCCAGCCGTACAGCCGTTGCGCGGGTTCTGAGACCCAGACGGGTAGCGCGTTGGGGGGCAAGGCCGATCCCTTCGCGATCAGGACCAGCAGCGGATCGCGACCGCCGCGTTCGGGCCGCGCGATCAGGCTGATCGGCGGGCGATCGGGGGCGATGGTCAGCGGGATCTGGCGGCTGAAGGCGAGCCGTGCGACGCCGGGCGTGGTGGCGAGACGCGTCCGTATCGCCGGATCGAAACTCGCGCCCGCGGCCGTGCGCAGATACAGATCGGCACCCAGCACCTGCCCGAGCCATTCGTCGACCGCGCCGCGAAAGCTGGTCACCATCGTCGCCATCGCGATCATCAGCGCGGTCGACGCGACGATCCCGCACAGCGCGGTCGCCGCCTCGCCAGGCGCACCGTGCAGATGGCGGATCGCCAGCATCCCGGGCACGCTGCCGTGCGTGCGCTTCGCCAGCGGGGTGAGCAGCGTGCGCGCGAACCACGGCACGCCGGCGACGCCGCCCGCGAGCATCGCCGCCATCCCGGCGAAACCGAACAGCGGCAGGCCGTCGATCGCTGGGAGCATCGCCACGCCGCCGCCGCCCAGCAACAGCGCGGCGGCGGGCCGCCACGGCACGGCACGGCGCGGGTCGAGAACGTCGCCGGCATTCTTCAACGCGGCGGCGGGCGCGGCGCGGGCGGCGGCACGTGCTGGGAGCGCGCTACCCAGAACAGCGGCGAGTAGCCCGAGTGCGAAGAAGCCGAGCGCCGCTCCCGGCTGGAACACGACGTGCGCCGCGCCGCCGCCGAAATAGCCCGCGCCGAGATCGCCACCGACCCAGTGCAGCGCCGCCCAGGCGAGGCCATAGCCAGCGGCGAGCCCTGCCGATGCGCCGACCAGACCGATTGCCAGCCCTTCGACGACCACCGCCGCGACGATCCCGCCGCGCGGCATGCCGAGCGTCCGCAGCAACGCGAACGCGCGCTGGCGACGGACTACCGACAGCGACTGTGCGGAATAGACGAGGAAGCCGCCGGTCAGGAGCGCCACGAGCGCCAGCATGTCGAGATTGACCCGGTACGCGCGCGACAGCGAGTCGCCCTGCGCGTTCTGCGTCTGCGCGCTGGAGAGGACCGCATCGGCGGGCAGGATCGCGCGCAACGCCGACTCCGCGGCGGGCCGATCCGCCAGCGCCAGGTCGATCCGGTCGACCCGGCCGAGGCGCCCGAACCGCCACTGCGCGGCGGCGATGTCGATCACGGCGACCGCGGTTGCGGCATCGGACGCGGGCAGCGTGCCGGCGATGCGCAGCGGCACCGACCGGCCGTTCGCGGTCACAACGATGCGTTGCCCGACCGCGGTCCGGGCCTGCGTGAGCGCGGCCCGCGACAGGAACACCGAGTCCTCGTCGAACGGGGTGTCGTTGGACTCGTCCTGTCCCGGACCCGGCGGACGCACGCCGATCAGCGACGGCGTCACCATCGCCGCGCGGATCACGTCGACCCCGAGCAGCGTCAGCCGGGTCTTGCTGATCCGGGCATCCAGCGTGACGACCGGGCTCGCATCGGCGACGCCGTCGGCGCGTGCCACGCGCGGATAGAGGTGTTCGTCGATGCCGAGTGGGCTGGTCGCGCGGACCGATAGCTCGGCCGCGCCGCTGACGCCGCGCATCGCCCCATCGAACGCCGCCAGCGCCGATCCGTTGACCAGATGCACCGCGAAGCCGAGCGCCACACCGACCAGAATCGCGACCGCGGTCAGCAGGAAGCGGGCAGGGTGGAACCGCCACTCGCCGCCGATCAGCCAGCCGAGCGCGAGGCGGCTCGAGCGAAGGCCTGGTTCACCCCGTTCGCCTGGCTTAAGCGCCACGATGCTCCACCAGCCCGTCGCGTCCGAGCGTCAGCACGCGGTCTGCGATCGCCGCGGTCGCTGCCGAATGCGTCACCATGATCCCCGCCGCGCCGTTGCCGCGCACCGCGTCGGCGAACAGCGCGAGCACGCGCGCCGCCGTCTCGGGGTCGAGATTGCCGGTCGGCTCGTCGGCGAGGATCAACGCAGGGCGATGGACGAGCGCTCGGGCGATCGCGACGCGCTGCAATTCGCCGCCCGACAGATCGCGCGCATAGCCATCGCCGCGGCCGTCAAGCCCGACCGCGTCGAGCATCGCTTCCGCGCGCGCCTTTGCCGCACCGGCATCGGGCGCAATCAACGCGAGTGGCAGCGCGACGTTCTGCTGCAACGTCACATAGGGCAGGATGTGGAAGGCCTGGAACACGAAGCCGATCCGCTCGCGCCGCAACCGCGTCCGCGCGGTTTCGTCGAGCGGACCGAGCACCACGCCGTCGATCGCGACGCTGCCCTCGTCGGCGTCGTCGAGTCCGGCGAGGATGTTGAGCAAGGTCGACTTGCCGACCCCGGATTCGCCGATGATCGCAACCAACTCGCCGCCCGCGACCTCGAGGTCGAGATGCTCGAACAGCCGCCGCGGCCCCGGCACCGATTTGCCGAGCGCCTTGACCGACAGCAGGGGCGCGGGTTCGCTCATGACCCAAGCCGTGCAGGAGGAGGGCGGGTCGGGCAAGTCCGATTTCGCGGATATCGCTGGATCCTGTTCATCGATGTTACCGCCCCGGTATTTCATGCCGGTATTCCGCCGCTTGCCCGCGCGGCTCCGCTCCTGCACGATCGCCGTAACGAGAAACGCGAGAGGGTCCGATGGCGCAGTACGGTGATTTCCAGAACGCGATCTATGGCGCGGGTCTGCGCGGTGTCGTGCCGAAGCTGCCGGTCGATTTCGCAACGCTCGAACGGCGCGCGAGTGCTGCGCTGCCGCCCGCGGTGCTGTCGTATCTCCAGGGTGGATGTGGCGACGAGTTCACGCAGGACGAGAATGCGCGCGCCTTCAGTCATTGGGGTCTCGTACCGCGGATGATGGTCGATTGCCGGACGCGTGATCTGTCGGTCGAGCTGTTCGGGATGACGCTGCCGACGCCGCTGTTCATGGCTCCGGTCGGGATCAACGGCATCTGCACGCAGGATCAGCACGGCGATCTGGCGGCCGCGCGCGCCTCGGCGACGACCGGCGTGCCGCTGATGGCGTCGACATTGTCGAACGATCCGCTCGAAACCGTGGCGCAGGCGCTGGGCGATACGCCGGGCTTCTTCCAGCTTTACACGCCCAAGGACGTCGGGGTCGCCGAGAGCCTCGTGCACCGCGCCGAGGCGGCGGGGTACAAGGCGATCGTCGTGACGCTCGACACCTGGGTGACAGGCTGGCGGCCGCGCGACCTGAATGCGGCGAACTTCCCGCAGCTACGCGGTCATGTGCTGATGAACTACTTCTCGGACCCCGCCTTCCGCAAGCTGCTCGCCAAACCACCCGAGGAGGATCCGGCGGCGGCGATCGGCGCATGGGCCGCGACGTTCGGGCGCGTGCTGACCTGGGCGGACATGCCGTGGCTGCGCTCGCTTACCAAATTGCCGATCGTGCTGAAGGGCATCTGCCACCCCGACGATGCACGGCGCGCGATCGAAGAGGGCGCGGACGGGATCTACTGCTCCAATCACGGCGGACGCCAGGCGAATGGCGGGATCGCCGCGATCGACATGCTCGCCGATGTCGTCGCTGCCTCGGGCTCGACGCCGGTGCTGTTCGATTCGGGCGTGCGGTCGGGCACCGATGTCGTGAAGGCACTCGCGCTCGGCGCCACCGCGGTCGGGGTGGGCCGCCCCTATACCTACGGTCTGGCGCTCGATGGCGCGGACGGTGCGGCGCATGTCCTGAAGTGCCTGCTCGCCGAGGCCGACCTGCTGATGGCGGTCAACGGATACCCGAGCATCGCCGACGTGCGCGCGGCCGGCGCCGTTCGCCAGCCGCGCTGAGCCGCTCAGTCGATCCGGTACTGGATCGGCTTGAAACTGCCGCCGTTCGATTGCAGCGCCGAGCAGGCGGTCATGCCAATCACCAGGTCCATTGCCGCGCGGAAGACGATCGTGTCACCGGCCTTGCTCAGCGGCGGCTCAACCGTGAACGTGCCCGTCTCGCCATTGATCGGCACGTTCATGAAGCAGTTGAAGGCGACCGGGATCTGGTCGGGCTCGATGTCCCAAGGCGCGAGCGCCTCCGCGAGATTGCCGAAACAGCCGCGATGCGGATCGGTGTCGCCATAGATGATCGCGAACGTTTCCTTCGAGCACGGCGTCAGTAGAAAGTCGTGCCGCCCGACATCGTCCGAAACGATCTCCAGCATCACGTTGCTGCGGTTCGAATAGAGCAGGTCGCCGGTCGTCAGGTACAGCCGGCTCGCATAATCGAGCGTCCGCCCAGACGAGATCGCCTCGCGCACGTCCGCGCGGTTATAGGCGAGCAAGTCCGACACCTGGCGGCCTTCCGGATCGATCACGGTCAGAGTTTGCCCCTTGTCGAGCGTGAACCCTGCCCCCGAGCGCGGCGGGATCGTCTTGATGTCAGCCACGGGCTTCGCCTCTCTTGAAAGGGCATTTCCAGGATTCGTCGACGACGCGTCCGCTATATTGTCGCGCTTCGCTCGATTCGCCGTGGCGCGCCAGCATCGGGTTCATCGAGCCGGCATATTCCAAATCACGCGCGAGGATCGACGAACGCAACTTGTCGTAACGCTGCTGGTCGCGCAGCACCTCGAACTGATCGTGCAGGTTGAACACCATCGCCGGGGTCTCGAACTTGCGCGCCGGACGGCTGGCCTTAGGGTGCAACCCGATCACGAAGAACGCCTCGCCGGCGAAGCTCAGCGAGAAATGCGGGTCTTCGGGATCGCTGCTGACCGACGGATCGGGGCGGTAGCCCAGCCACTCGTCCTTGTCGCTAAGTGACTGAGCGCGGGCCCAAAGATGTGCCTCGAACTCTTCTTCGGACAGCAGGGCGGGCGCCTCGAACAGGATGATGAGCGTCCGGAAGATCGCGCGGTCTTCGCGGTATTTCCGCACCGTTTCACCCAGCGCGGGAGAAATTCTCATGTCATCCCAAGCAGATCGGACGTCCCGGGCGACCAGGATATCCATCTGTCCCTTGGCGAGCGCCGATTTGGCGCCAACGCATGGAAACTGCGGCGCCTGCACCGTTTCGATGAACTTGCGTGCGAGCGGATGATCGTTCTGGAAGATTGGCTGGTACATGGTCGGGGAGGAACCCGCGAACCGCCGCAATGTTTCGCATCCGGCATAACCTTTGATATTGATCAGTACGAATCCCGATCTGTTCTTCTATCGCGCACGGCGGTACGAGGCCGGGCGGTACGAGGCCGGGTGGTGAAGGGGTGTCGATGATCTCGGAAAAGTTTCTCATGGGGCGCGGCCGCCATGAGCTGAGCAACGAAGAAAAGCAGGTGCTGGAAGACGGTATCGAATCCGTGCGGCAGGTGCCCGCGCGCAAGCAGATCGTCCGCGCGGGCGATCTGATCGAGACGAGCACGCTGCTGATCGAGGGCTTCGTGTGCCGCTATATGGACGATCGCGAAGGCCAGCGTCAGCTGGTCGCGGTGCATGTGCCGGGCGATTTCGTCGACCTCCACGCGTTTCCAATGAAGCGGCTCGATCACGACATCGCCACGCTGGGGCCGGTGAAGATCGCCTGTTTCGAACACCGCACGCTCCAGACGATCACCGAACGCTATCCGCACCTGACGAAAAAGCTCTGGTTCAGCACGCTGCTCGATGCGGCGATGCACCGCGAGTGGATCTTCCGGCTCGGGCGGCTCGGCGCCGAAGGGCGGATCGCGCATCTGTTCTGCGAACTGAACGCGCGGCTCGAAATGATCGGGATGGCCGAGGACGGACAGTTCATGCTGCCGATGACGCAGCCGGATCTGGCGGAGGCGACGGGGTTGACGGGAGTCCACGTCAACCGCGTGCTGCGGGTGCTGCGCGAGCGCGAATTGCTGACGTTCAAGGGCGGGCAGGTCTGCATTCTCGACCAGCAGAAACTTGCCAAGCTGGCGGAGTTCGAACCGCAATATCTATACGGCACGCACACGGACGGGTGAACCGGAATAGTGTCGCGGATCGGCGAAGATCGCGCCCGATCCTGCGGCAGGGTTCCGCATTGTGACTTTATCACTATGCTACCCGGGACATCGACCGGGAGATCCATGTGCAGTTTCTATACTTCGCCGCCAGTGCCGTCGCGCTGATGGCGTCTACCTCCGTCGTCGCGCAGCTTGCGCCCGCCGCCCAGCCACCGACGACCCCTGCCACGAACCCCTTGCTCGCGGACTGGACTGGTCCGCTGGGCGGGGTGCCGCCGTGGGACAAGGTTCGCCCCGATCTGTTCCCGCAGGCGTTCGAGACGACGCTGGCCGAACGCGCCGCGGACTACCGCAAGATCGCCGACAATCCGGCCAAGCCGACCTTCGCCAACACGATCGTGCCGATGCAGCTTGCTGGCAAGCGCTACGGTCAGGTGATGACGCTGTTCGGCGTGATGACCGGCAACATGAACACGCCAGCGTATCAGAAGCTTGACCGCGAATGGTCGCCCAAATTCTCCGCGGCATCGGATGCGATCACGTTCGACAAGCCGCTGTTTGCACGCATCCAGGCGATCTACGCAGGCCGCAATTCGAGCGGGTTGAATGCGCAGCAGATCCGGCTCGTGACGCGCATCTACGACAGCTATGTGCGACAGGGCGCAAAGCTGACCGACGCGCAGAAGGCGCAGCTTTCGCAGTATAACCAACAGCTCGCGACCGCGTTCTCGACGTTCGGCGAGAAGCTGCTGGCCGACGAGAGCAAAGCCATTTCGGTCACCGACGAGGCTCAGCTCGCAGGGCTTCCCGACAGCGTGAAGGCAGTGGCAAAGGCCGCTGCGACCGAGCGGAAGCTGCCGGGCTTCGCGATCGTCAACACGCGGTCGGCGGTCGATCCCGTGCTGACCTACGCCACCGATCGCGCGCTCCGTGAGAAGGTGTGGCGCGCGTTCGTCAACCGTGGCGACAATGGCGATGCCAACGACACGAACGCGACGATCGCGCAGATCGTCAAGCTCCGCGCCGACCGCGCGCACCTGCTCGGGTTCAAGACGCATGCCGACTGGCGGATGCAGGACACGATGGCGAAGACCCCCGCCGCGGCGATGAACCTGATGATGCGCGTCTGGCCCGCCGCCAAGGCGCGCGTGGCCGAGGAAGTCGCGGACATGCAGAAGGTCGCCGGCACCTCGCTGACGATCGAGCCGTGGGATTACCGCTTCTACCAGGAGAAGGTGCGTAAAGCCCGGTACGACCTCGATCAGGCGCAGCTGAAGCCGTATTTCGAGCTCGGCAACATCATCCAGGGTTCGCTGTACGCCGCCAACCGGCTGTACGGGCTGAACTTCAAAGAGATCACCGGCACCGTGCCCGTGTTCGAGCCGAACATGCGCGTGTGGAGCGTCACCGACAAGACCGGCAAGGACGTCGGGCTGTTCTACCGCGACGATTTCGCGCGGACCGGCAAGCGATCGGGCGCTTGGGCGAACACGTATCGCGGGCAGCGGGGCTTAGCGCCGGCGCAGCTTGTGCTGTCGTCGAACAACAACAATTTCGCACGAGGTGCGCCCGGCGAGCCGATCCTGATCAGCCTCGACGATGCGCAGACGCTGTTCCACGAGTTCGGCCATGCGATCCACGCGATGCTCCAGAACGTCTATTATCCGGGGCTCGCGGGCACGCCGCGCGACTTCGTGGAATATCCGAGCCAGGTGAACGAGCATTGGCTGCTGACCCGCGACGTGCTCGACAAATATGCGCGGCATTACCAGACCAAGGCGGCGATGCCGCAGGCGTTGCTCGACAAGATCGAGCAGTCGAGCAAGTTCAACGAAGGCTTCAAGACCGCGGAATATCTGTCGTCGGCGATCGTCGACATGAAGATCCACACCGTGCCAGACGGCGTGATCGATCCGGACAAGTTCGAGGCCGCGACGCTCGCCGAGATCGGCATGCCGAAGCAACTGGTGATGCGCCACCGCGTGCCGCAGTTCCAGCACCTGTTCGCGTCGGACAGCTATTCGGCGGGCTATTACAGCTACCTCTGGTCCGAGACGATGGACGCCGACACCTTCGCGGCATTCGAGGAGGCGGGCAGCCCGTGGGACAAGCCGACCGCGGACAGGTTCGCGAAGATCCTGCTGTCGACCGGCAACGAGACCGATCGTGCGGAGGCGTATCGTGCGTTCCGCGGGCGTGATCCCGACGTGAACGCGCTGCTCAAGAAGCGCGGCTTTCCGACACAAGCTCCGCAGGGGACGAAGTAATGGCTAGCAGCACACTCCCGCCGGAAAAGAACCACCGGCTGAAGTCGATCCTCGGCGGGTCGGCGGGCAACCTCGTCGAATGGTTCGACTGGTACGTCTATTCGGCGTTCGGGCTGTATTTCGCACCGGTGTTCTTCCCCAAGGGCAATGCGACCGCGCAGTTGATGAGTGTCGCCGCGGTGTTCGCGGTCGGCTTCCTGATGCGGCCGATCGGCGCTTGGGTGATGGGCATCTATGCCGATCGCCACGGGCGCAAATCGGGGCTGACGCTGTCGGTGACGCTGATGTGCGCGGGCTCGTTCCTGATCGCGATCACGCCGGGCTTCGCGACGATCGGCTGGATTGCGCCGGCGTTGCTGATCCTCGCGCGCCTGATGCAGGGCCTCAGCGTCGGCGGCGAATATGGTGCCAGTGCGGTGTACCTGTCGGAAATGGCGGGCAAGTCGCGGCGCGGCTTCTTCTCCAGCTTCCAGTACGTCACGCTGATCGCGGGGCAGTTGCTCGCGCTCGGTGTGTTGCTGCTGCTGCAGTCTACGCTCGACACGGCGCAGCTCGACGCATGGGGCTGGCGTATCCCGTTCGCGATCGGCGGCGTGCTCGCTCTCGTCGTGTTCCGCATTCGTCGCGGGCTGCTCGAGACCGAGAGCTATCAGAACGCCAAGGCTGACGGCACGCCCAAATCGAGCGGGTGGCTGCTGTTCAGCAAATACCCGCGCGAGGCGTTCACCGTGTTGCTGCTGACCGCGGGCGGTACGCTCGCCTTCTATGCGTACACCACGTACATGCAGAAGTTCCTGGTCAACACGAGCGGGTTCAGCCGCGAATCCGCGACGCTGATCATGACCGCGGCGCTGGCACTGTATGCGGCGTTCCAGCCGGCGGCGGGCGCGTTGTCGGACCGGATCGGGCGTAAACCGCTGATGGTCGGGTTCGGCATCGCCGGCGTGTTGTGCACGGTGCCGATCTTCACCGTGCTGGAGACGGCGACCAACCCGTATCTGGCGTTCGGGCTGGTCGTGGCCTCGCTGTTCATCGTGACGGGCTACACCGCAATCAACGCGGTGGTGAAGGCGGAACTGTTCCCCGCACATGTCCGCGCGCTGGGCGTGGCGTTGCCGTACGCGCTGGCGAACACGATGTTCGGCGGCACCGCCGAGTATGTCGCGCTGTGGCTCAAGAACGAGGGCATGGAGCGCGGCTTCTACTGGTACGTGACCGCGATGATCGGCGTGTCGCTGATCGTGTACCTCCGCATGAAGGACACGCGCACGCACAGCCAGATCATCGAGGATTGAACTTACTGCTCCCTCTCCCCTGCGGGGAGAGGGCTGGGGTGAGGGGCTGTTCCAGGCGCAGCATTGCTTGGCTGCCCCTCACCCCGACCCTCTCCCCGGAGGAGAGAGGGAGCAGAAGAAGTTAGCGGGGCAATTCGATGATCGCGTCGAGGCCGCCGCCAGCCTGATCTGACGGCGCACGGTTCACCAGGCGAATCTCTCCACCGGCCTCGCGCACGATCGCGCGGGCCAGCGCCAGCCCCAGCCCGATTCCCCCCGTCTCCCGGTTGCGCGAGCTCTCAAGCCGCGTGAAGGCGTCGAACACGTCGCCCATCCGGTCCTCGGGAATGCCCGGGCCTTGATCGGCCACCACGATGGCGACGGACCGCGCTCCAGCCTCAACCCGCACCTCCGCCGAGACGCCATACTTCACCGCATTCTCGATCAGGTTGCGCACCGCGCGGCGCATCAGCGACGGCCGCAATCGCATCCGCAAGCGGTCCGCCTCGACGAAGCTCACCTCGCTGCCGATGTCGCGAAAATCCTCGACTACCGCATCGACCAGCGCCGCCAGATCGACATCGGTCGGCGGCTCGCTCGGCCGTCCCAGCCGCGCCAGCGACAGGATGTCGTCGAGCGTCCGGTTCATTTCCGCCACCGTGTCGATCATCTTCGCGCGATCTGTATCGTCCTCGACCGACTCGATCCGCACGCGCAGCGCGGCGAGTGGCGTCCGCAGGTCATGCCCGATCGCGCCGAGCATGCGGTCCTTCTCGTCGAGCATGCCCGTCACGCGCAGCCTGAGCGCATTGAACGCGGTGATCAGCGCGGCGACGTCGTCGGGCCCTTCCGCCGGCATTGGCGCGCCGGGTTCGCCCGGTCGGAACCGCTCTGCCGCAACGCGCAGGTCGCGCAACGGCCGTGACAAGCGGCGGACGATCCACAGCACCGGCAGCAGGACGATGATGTAGAGGATCGCGGTCTGGCTCAGCAACGCGAACAGCAGGCGCGCACCGGGTTGCGGCCACGGCGCGGTGATCGTCAGCCAGCCGCGGCCGGGCTGTTCGACCGCGATCAACAGCGTGGCGCCATCGCGCTCGCCACGGCGGATCCCCGCACGGCGACGATTATCGCGGTCGCTGTCGTCGTCGAGCGTCGAGGGCTGAAGCCCGGTATCGATCCGCCCGACCGTCACGCCCTGATCCGCGAGCTGGCGGCGAAGTTCGGCGGCGACTTCGGGATGGCCCTCGTTTCCGGCGTTTCCGGTCCGTCGGATCGGATCGGCGGGAAGACGGCGGACGCGGCCGCGGTCCGCGGTCAGGGGACGCCCGCCATGCGCCTCGCGGTCGAGCGCATCGGCGATCCGGGTCGCGACGGGGCGGGTCGCCTGTGAAAGACGGAACTCGATCCGATCGCGCAGGACCAGACCGAAGTTGATCGCCTGCGCGACGAACAGCGCGAGCGCGATCAGCAACGCCATCTGCCCGGCCAGATTTCGCGGCCAGGGGCGGGTCATGAGCGTAGGATCACGGGCGGGTAATCACAGGCGGGCGATCACAGACGGGTCACTTCGGCGGCCAGCGTATAGCCGCCACCCCAGACCGTCTTGATCAACTCGGGCGTCTTGGCATCGGTCTCGATCTTGCGCCGCAACCGGCTGACCTGGTTGTCGACCGCGCGATCGAACGCCGCGGCCTCGCGTCCCTGAGTCAGGTCGAGCAACTGGTCGCGGGTCAGCACTTGGCGTGGCCGCGTGACGAGCGCCAGCAGCAGATTATACTCGCCCGTCGACAGTGGCACCGACACGCCCTCGCGGTCGACCAGCGCGCGTTCGCCCGATTTCAGCACCCAGCCGGCAAAGGCATAGGCGTTCGCCTCGGGCGCGTGCTGGCGCGCACCGCCCGCGGTCGCACGCCGCAGGATGACCTTGACCCGCGTCGCCAGCTCACGCGGCGAGAACGGCTTCACCACGTAATCGTCCGCGCCCATTTCGAGCCCGATGATCCGGTCGGTCTCCTCGGTGCGCGCGGTCAGCAGGATCACCGGCACGTCGCTGGTCGCGGCGATATGGCGGCACAGCGACAGCCCGTCCTCGCCCGGCATCATGATGTCGAGGATGACGAGATCGATCGCATACGCCGTCAGCCGCGTCCGCGCGCTCTCCGCATCGCCCGCCTGCGTGACGCGAAACCCCTGTTTGGTGAGGTACGCGGCCAGCGGCTCGCGGATCGAGCGCTCGTCGTCGACGAGCAGCAGATGCGGCATATCTCCCATCGGGGCAGTGTCTAGCATGGCAGCTGTCCAGGGGAAGCACCGGGACCCGATGCCTCCCCCCTTTCCGAATTATTGCGCGGGTGCGGGCGAGGGTGCGGTTGCTGGCGCGGCCGGGGTGACGCCCTCGCGACGTTCGCGGCGGTCGACGTGGCGCATCTCGGCGGCGTTGGCGCGCTCTGTCGCGTCGATCGTGCCGTCGTGATTGGCGTCGATCCGGTCGAAGCGCTTGAGCGCGCGCGCTTCGAACTCCTCGCGGGTGACGCTGCCGTCGCCGTTCGGATCCATCCGCCGACCCATTCCGTCATGCTTGCGACCGCCTGGCGCGGGCACGTCGCGACCGCTGGCTACCATCCGGTCGTGCAGCGCCGCACGATAGGCCTGCATCTCGCCACCGCTCACCCGGCCGTCATGGTCGGTGTCCATCTGCGCGAACCGCGCGTCGGCCTGCGCGATCGCTTCCGCGCGTGTGGCGATGCCGTCGTGGTTCGCATCCTGCCGCATCGGCGGGCGCGAAGGGGCGGGGGCGGTCTGGGCGCTGGCGGCGGACGTGATCGCGCTGGCGGCGAGCATCAGGGTGAGGACGGTCTTGCGCATGTCGGACTCCGGCTGTGGGGGAAGTTCCCATCGAATGCCGTCGGTCTAAACCCCGGTTGTCGCAGGGTTTTGCCGTCGGGCGGCCAATGTGTCGCAAGATGTGCCGGATATCAGGCGAAGATCGCGACGCTCTGCATCTGTTCCGCGACCGGCGTGCCGTCGGCGTTCCAGATCGCCATCTGTTGGCTCGAACTGCCCTGACGCGTGTAATCGGTGGTCGCGCGGAGCAGCCACCAGCCGTCCTGCGTCACCGGCTGCGGCCCGAGGATGTTGAGGAGCCACGTCATCGAACTGAGCGGGGCGGGGCCGCCGAGCAGCTTCAACGCGGCAGGCGGCAGGCAGTCCGCGATCGCGATCAGCTCGACCATCGGATCGAGCCCCTCGCGCTCGACCAGCCGCGCCCAGCGGAGCCACTCGGCGGGCCCGACGCTGTCGTCGCGACGATCGAGCAGGTCGAAATTGCGCGAGAACGCGACCGCGCTGTGGCCGCGGAAGGTCTGCGTGTCAGGCTCCGGCATCGGGAAGTCGGGCGCGCTGCCAGTCTGGTGATCGACGCGCGACTCCACCGCGCGCATGAACACGAACGTCGCGCGCAACCCGAGCCCTGCCTCGCTCTCGACATCGGCCTGGACGAACGCCGCGTTGCGCCCGCGCCGCAACCGCTGCGCCCGGATCGTGATATCGCCCGACAGCGGCCCGATGAACGACACCTGCGCCGACCGCAACGGCGGCAGGTCGACGTCGGATTTCTGCGCGGCGTGGAGCGCCAGCGCCGCGGAGAAGCCGCCATAGGCCGTGCGGCCTTGCGTCCAGTTCTCCGGCACGGTGCCGCGCCAGCCGCCCTCGATCGGCTCGAGCGCGTCGATCGCCTGTTTGAGACTGGTCACTGTAATCCTTTCAGTCTTCGTCATCCTGGGCTCGACCCAGGATCCGGAGCCAAGCATCGCAGCATTCGTGGCTCTGGATCCTGACGTTCGTCAGGATGACGGGAGGGAGGCGGCCAGCCGGTCGCGGAGCTCGCGCTTCAGGACTTTGCCGATCGCACTGCGGGGTAGTTCGTCCGCAACGTGGAGCGCGGACAGCCGCTGCGTCTTGCCGAGTTGACCGTTGACCCAAGCGAGGATCGTCGTTTCGTCCTCAGCCGCGCCAGCTCGGGCCACGTAGAACCCCACCGGCGTTTCGCCCCAAGCCTCCGACGGCACCCCGATTACCGCGCAGTCCGCCACCGCGGGATGCTGGGCGAGCACCGCCTCCAGGTCCGACGGATAGATGTTGAACCCGCCCGAGATGATCAGGTCCTTCTTCCGGTCCATCAGCGTGAGAAACCCGTCCTCGTCGAACCGCGCGACATCGCCGTGGCGGATGTAGCGGTTGCCGTCCGCGTCATGCCATTCGGCGTCGCGCGTCGCCTCCGAGCGGCCGTGATAGCCGTTCATCATCGCCGGGCTGCGGCCGACGACCTCGCCCATTTCGCCTGGCGCGACCTCGCTGCCGTCGTCGTCGATCAGGCGGATCTCGTGGCCCGGCATCGGCTGGCCGACGGTGTGCAGCTTGGTCGGATTGGCGGTCGCGTTCAGCGCGCAGCTCGCGCCGCCCTCGGTCATGCCGTAGAATTCGACGAGTACGCCCGGCCAGCGCGCGACGACGTCGGCCTTCAGCGTCGCGGAGAACGGCGCGCTGGTGCTGGTCTTGAAACGAAACGTCGACAGGTCGAAGGCGTCGAAATCGGGGAGCGCCATGATCCGCTGATATTGTACCGGGACCAGCATCGTATGCGTCGCATGGTAACGCTGCGCGAGTTCGAGATAGGCGCGCGCGTCGAACTTGCCCATCAGCACGACGGTACCGCCCCAGCCGAGCGTTGGCAGGAAGCTGACCAAGGTAGTGTTCGAATAGAGCGGGGTGGCGATCATCGTCACGGCGGTGTCGAACCCGGCGGCGGTATTGCGCGAGATATGCGCCCAGCGCATCGCGTGGCTCTGGACGATGCCCTTCGGCGTGCCGGTGGTGCCGGAGGAATAGATGATGTTGAACGGGTCTTCGGGCGCGATCATGACGGGGGTTGGCTTGATCTCTGGAGGAGTGAGCCACGCATCAAAAGATTGTTCTCCCGCGAAGGCGGGAGCCCAGACTGGGCTCCCGCCTTCGCGGGAGAACAAGACGGGGCGGGCTGCCAGCATTTGCCCTTCCAACGCCCGCGCATTCTCCGCATCGAGGAACACCAGCGGCGCACCACTGTCTGCAATCATCGCCGCGATCGCCGCCGGCGTCGCCGATGGCGCGATCGGCGTCGCGACACACCCCGCACGTACCGCACCAAGGAATACCGCCGCATACTCCGTCGTCGGCGCCGCGACGATCGCCACCGCGGTCCCCGGCGCCATCCCATCACGCTGCAACGCCGCCGCGACCCGGTCCATCATCGCGTCCAGCGTCCGATAGTCGATGCTGCCCTGCGCATCGGCGACGGCGGTACGATCGCCGCGTTCGAGCGCATGCGCACGGATCAGATCGGGCAGGGTGGCAAAGCCGGTGGCGAGCATGTCTGCGGCGGTTGTCATCCGCGCATCGCTAGGCGAACGCGTTCGGCAATGCCATACGGTATATTCGAAAACCGGACTCGAGGAGACGCCGTTGCTGTTCTACGATAGCGCGCTGCCAGCGCCCAATCCGCGCCGCGTCCGCATATTTCTGGCTGAAAAGCATATCCGCGTACCGATGGCGCAGATCTCGATCCCCAAGGCCGAGCACAAGGCGGAAGCGTTCCTGTCGGTCAATGCGCTCGGCCAGACGCCCGCGCTCGCGTTCGACGATGGTCGGGTACTGACCGAAAGCGTTGCGATCTGCCGTTATTTTGAACTGTTGCATCCCGATCCCCCGTTGTTCGGCCACGGCGCGCACAACATCGCCGAGATCGACATGTGGACGCGGCGGATCGAACTCCGGCTGATGACTCCGCTGTCGATGGTCTGGCTGCACACGCATCCCTGGACCGCGCGGGTCGTCCAGCCGCAATATACCGAGTTCGGCGAGAGCCAGCGCCCGCGCGTGCTCGCGGCGATGGCGGAATTCGATCACGCGCTCGACGGTCGCGACTGGCTCGATGGCGAACGCTATACGATCGCCGACATCGTTCTGCTCACGACGATCGACTTCGCCAAGTTCGTCGGCATCGCAATGCCCGACGATCTGGCGCACCTGAAGGTCTGGCATGCGCGTGCGTCGGCGCGCCCCAGTGCGAGTGCGTAGAGCTATCTTGATGCGAACAGGCTGGATTAACCAACTCGTTTGACGAGATCGCAGTCATCGCGACCTAAAACCCTCGGCAGGCTGATTGCACAGTTCGGGGAGCATCGATGAAAGCGGCGTTACTAATGGGAGCGATCTGCGCGCTGCCGACGGCGGCATTGGCCGAAGATGTGCGGCCCGGTGTCGCGTCTGTGACGGTCGCCCCGGTTTCACAGATCGTCGTGCCCGCGCATACCGAGATGATGTTGCGGCTGGACGAGGAAATCGGCTCCGACCGCGCCCGTGTCGGCCAGCCGGTCGCCGTCTCGGTGGCGCGCGATGTCATCGTCGACGGTCTGGTGGTGATCCCACGCGGCACCGCGGGAACGGGCGCCGTGACCTATCGCACCGGCAAGGGCGCGTTCGGCAAATCGGGCAAGGTCGACATCGAGCTAAGGTCGGTCGACGTCGGGGGACGCATGGTCCCGGTGGTCGGTCGCTATCACGCCGCAGGCGACGGCCGGACCGGCGAGACGATCGGTACGATCCTGATTGGCGGCGTCGTCGCCGGCGCCTTCGTCACGGGTCATCACGCGATCTTCGAGGAGGGCCGCGAGTTCACCGCCTTTACCGGCGCCGCGACTCCGATCGCCCGCCCTACCGTTCGGATGGCGCGGTTCGTTCCGCCCGTCACGACGCCCGCTATGCGCAACGCCATGTTCGAGCGGGTGGGGGCGAACGGACCGCTATTTGGGGATGCTGCTCCTAAGGTCGCGCCCGCCTACGTCGCCTATGGAACCTTGGCGCAGCGTCTCGCTGCCGCGCAACCCGTCCGTGGCGGTGATCCGCGTCTGGGGTGGACGATCAGCGACTGACGAGCCGGCAGGCGTCCGGCACGATGCGATCGGTCTGGCCCTTGTGCGAAAAGACCCTTTGCAATCCCGGTTTTCTGTGCGAGGGAGCTGCATACCCGGTATTCAGATTGCCCGGACGGTCCGCTCCATCGTCGATGGACCGACGAGCCCGGCCACGAGGTTGGAGAGGGGATAAGGCGGAAGAGCGACCCACGGAGGTCGCATCTTCCGCCGTCCTTCTTCGTATCCCATCGTTTCGAGCAGACGCGTCAAAACCCCCGCCAGCGGCCCGTGCTTCAGCCCATTTTGCGCGTGCCGTGGTGGTCGCTAGCCACGCCATGATGCAGGTTTAGCTTGTCTGGTACGCGACCAATGCCTTAGCCTCGGGCAATATTCGATGTCGAGGTATCGTAATGGCAGTAGCGTATCAGTCCCATCCCGAGATCGCCGACGCGTTGGCGATGAAGCGACGGGGCCTGACGCTCGCGCTGCTCACCTTCACCTATTTCTTCAGTTACATGGACCGCCAGATCCTCGCGATCCTGCTCGAGCGGATCAAGGCGGACCTGCTGCTGACCGATACGCAGCTCGGGTTGCTGTCCGGACTCGTCTTCGCGATCTTCTATGCGACGCTCGGCATTCCGGTTGCGCGACTCGCGGACCGGACCAGCCGCCGCAACATCATCGCCGCCAGCCTGACGATCTGGAGCGCGATGACCGCGCTGTGCGGGCTCGCGCAAAACTTCACGCAGCTGATGCTCTTCCGGATCGGCGTCGGTATCGGCGAGGCGGGGTCGAGCCCGCCCAGCCATTCGATCATCGCCGACCTCTATCCGCCCGAGAAACGTGCGAGTGCGATGGCGGTGTATTCGCTCGGTGTGGTGCTCGGCGCAGGCTTCGGCACGCTGATCGGCGGCGTTGTCGCTCACTCGTACGGCTGGCGGATCGCGATGATGACCGTTGGCTTGCCGGGGATTGTGCTGGCGCTGCTCGTCCGCCTGTTCATGGTCGAGCCGCGCCGCGGCCTGTCCGACGCTGCCCGCGCGGTGGCAACACCGATGCCGAGCGTCGCGCAAGGGTTCGCGTCGATGTGGGCAAGTGCCCCGGCGCGGCATCTGGTGGTCGGCGTGACGCTCACGTCGATGATCGGTTACGCGCTGACCGGCTGGGGGCCGAGCTACATCCAGCGATCGCTTGGCATCTCGATGCTTGACATCTCGCGGTATATCGCGCTGCCGGGGGCGCTGTTCGGTGCGGTCTCGGCGCTGGCGGGCGGCAAGATCGCCGACGTGCTCGCCAGGCGTCACGGACTCCACGTCCAGGCCTGGGTGGTGCTGGTGATGAAGGGCCTGTCGCTCCCGTTCGCGCTCGCCTTCTACCTGATCGACGCGCCGGTGATCGCAATCGGCAGCTATTTCGTGTCGTTGATTTTCGCGAACTCGTATCTCGGGCCGAGCTTCGCGCTGATCCAGCACCTCGCGCCGTTGCAGATCCGTGCGATGTGGGCGGCGATCACGCTGTTGGTGATCAATCTGGTCGGGCTGGGACTCGGGCCGACGCTGGTCGGCTGGCTCAGCGATCTGCTGAAACCCGGGTTTGGCGAGGATTCGCTGCGGTATGCGCTGATCATCATCGTGCTGATGACGCCGTGGGCGCTGTTCCACTATTGGCGCGCCGGGGTTCTGCTGAAGCGCGCGGAGGATGCTGCGAGGTAACCGCCTCGTCGTCAGGCCGGCGGGGAGGCGGCGGCCGCGGCAGGGTGAGCCAACGCATCCGCCAACAGCCATGTCATCGCGCTTGTCCGGTCATCGAACACCGCCATGTCGTCGCGCACCGCGACGATCCGCTTCACCTGCAGCCGCGCGAGCTTGCCGTCGGTGAACAAGGCGACTTTCCGCGATTTCAGCGGGATGGTCAGAGCCACGCGCTGGAGCATCGCCACCACCTCCTGGGGCTGGATCGCGGACCGCGAGAAATTGCCCAGCAGCATGTGACGCTTGCCGGTCGCCAGCACGCGCCGTGCCTCGCCGTTCAGATCACGGAGGAAGCCCTCGACATGCGGGATCGTCCAGAATCCGGACGCCTCGACCTCGATGATGCCGGTGTCGAGATCGGTCGTGATCGTGTGCATGACGCCCTCCGTGGAGGTGTCGGGATCGGCCGCTCGGCGTTAACGGCGCGTAACCAAACCGTTACGAGTGCGATTGTCGCCGCGCCTGTGACGCCGTGCGGATCAGCCCTTCGCCATCCGGTCGTCGAACAGCCCGAACATAAGCGTGGAGGCGTACATCGCGATCGCCCGCTCGCGTGGCATCGTCGACGCCCATTTGCGCATGTCGAACGCGGCGTTCTGGAGCGCCATCAACGCCTGCGCCGCGATCAGCGCATCGACCGCGCGGATCGAGCCTTCGCCGATCCCGTCCATCATCATGCCGGCATAGCGACGCGCGATGCCGTTCGAGCGATCGACCATCGCGTTGCGCACGCCGACCGGCAGGCCGCTCAGGGCGGTGGTACGCAGCAGCGGCCCGCGCTCGGCGAACTGCACGTCGAGCAACGTCGCAACGGTGCTCGACAGCTTGTGCCAATAGCTCCCGCCCTCGGCCTCGCCGCGGCTCTGCGCATCGGCGATCGTGTCGAAGCTGCGCCGGTAGCACGCGATGACGAGGTCGTCCTTCGCATCGAGATGGTGGTAGAAGCTGCCCTTGGTGACGTTCAGCTCGGACGCGATCTTCTGCACCGATGCGCCGCGATAGCCGAGCTCGTTGATCAGGCGCGTCGCGGCGAGCAGGAACGCCTCGCGTCCCGGCTCCGCCTCGTCATGGCTGAGATCGAGCAGGGTAGGGGACCATTTGGCGTCCTTGCCCGCGATGCCGTGTGCGAACACGTCCATCAGCCGTTCCTCGACCCGGCCGTACTGGTCAGGCTCGTACCGCGTCAGCCAGATCGGCAGCCAGAAGGTGTTTTCCAGAAGCACGTGCGCGCGTGCGCCGTTGAGATCGGTCTGCGCGCGCGACGAAGTCGGCCCCCACAACAGGCGGGTGCGGCGAAACACCTCGCGCCAGCCCGCCATCAGCCGGCCGCGCATCGGCTCCTCGGTGGCGCGCAGATCCGACAGGACCGCGAACGCCTTCTCCTCGCCGCGCTGAATCCGCCCGAGCCGGTCCATGTTGAGCGCGAGATAGCGCCGAACACGGTCCTCCGGCGTCGCTTCTTCCGCCGCGACGTCGAGCATCGCGATCAGCGATTCGAGCGTGTTCTCGAATGCGGCCGCCGCGAGGTCTTCCTTGCGCTTGAAATAATAGGTAACGCTCGTCGTGTTGAGCCCGACGCGCCGCGCGACGTCCGCGAACGTCATGCCCTTGGCACTCTGCTCGTTGATCGCTTCTGCCGCCGCGGCGAGGATCGCGTCACGCTTCGCACGGAAGCGCTTGGTGCCCTGTTCGCTCTCGTCGCTGGCCTCTGCGGGAACCTTCATCGAAACACCCTAACAGCTTCGATTTGAAGATACAGTGCTTTTTAGGCGGTTTCAGGGCGGACTTGAAAACATGCTTTCCGGGGCCCTCCACACGCTTTACCGAATGTGCGGTATGGTCTACCTCGCCTTCAAAGCGATGACGATTGGAGAGCCCGCATGGATTTCAGCTTTAGCGAACGAGAGACGTATTTCCGGGATCGGGTCCGGGATTTCATCGACCAGAATATCCGCCCGCGACAGGCCGATTACGACCAGCAGGCGCATGAGGGCGAGCGCTGGAAGGTGATTCCGGTGATCGAGGAGATGAAGGAGAAGGCCAAGGCGGCGGGCTTGTGGAATTTCTTCATGCCACCGCATTCGGGCCAGACCCACGTCGACGATTCGTTCGAATTCGAAGGCACGCAACTGACCAATCTCGAATATGCGTTATGCGCGGAGGAGATGGGCAAGGTCGGTTGGGCGAGCGAGTGCTTCAACTGTTCGGCGCCCGATACCGGCAACATGGAGGTGTTTCACCGCTATGGCACGCGCGAGCAGAAGGAGGCGTATCTCGGGCCGTTGATGCGCGGCGAGATCCGCTCGGCGTTCCTGATGACCGAGCCTGCGGTGGCGTCGTCGGACGCGACCAACATCGAGACGTCGATGGTTAGGGACGGCGATCATTACGTCATCAACGGGACCAAATGGTGGTCGAGCGGCGTCGGCGATCCGCGCTGCAAGATCGCGATCGTGATGGGCAAGACGAGCTTCGAGGGCTCGCGGCACCAGCAACAGAGCCAGATCCTCGTGCCGATGGATACGCCCGGTGTGACGATCAAGCGGATGCTTTCCGTCTATGGCTATGACCACGCGCCGCATGGGCATGGCGAAGTCGTGCTGGAGAACGTCCGGGTGCCGGTCGAGAACGTGCTGCTCGGCGAGGGGCGCGGGTTCGAGATCGCGCAGGGGCGGCTCGGGCCGGGGCGTATCCACCATTGCATGCGCACCATCGGTGTCGCGGAGACCGCGATCGAGGCCATGGCACGCCGCCTGCTCGACCGGGTCGCGTTCGGCAAGCGGATCGCGGACTTCTCGGTCTGGGAGGAGCGGATCGCGACCGCGCGGATCGACATCGAGATGACCCGGCTGCTCTGCCTCAAGGCGGCGGACATGATGGACAAGGCGGGCAACAAGTCCGCGCAGATCGAGATCTCGATGATCAAGGTCGCCGCGCCGAACATGGCGTTGCGCATCCTCGACGATGCGATCCAGGCGCATGGCGGTGGCGGCGTGTCGGGCGACTTCCGGTTGGCGCACGACTGGGCGGCGATGCGGACGCTGCGGTTCGCGGATGGTCCGGACGAAGTCCACAACCGCTCGATCGCGCGGAACGAGTTCGGGAAATACGGCGACTTCCGCAAGGGTGGCGTGTCGAGTGGGGATGTCGGGGTGAGCCGGTAGACCCATTCCCCCGTTCGCCCTTCTTTCTTCGTCATCCTGGGCTCGACCCAGGACCCAGAGCCACACGGGTGACGCTCTTGGCTCTGGGTCCTGAATTTCGTCAGGATGACGGTCTTGTTTCGGAGCGCACCTACCCATGAAAGCCGCAGTCCTTTTCGAAGCCAACACCCCGCTCAGCATCGAGGATGTCACCATCTCGAAGCCGACGGCGCACGAGGTTCTGATCCGCACGGTCGCGGTCGGCGTGTGCCGGTCCGACCTGCATTTCGTCGACGGCGCCTATCCGCATGCGATGCCGACCATTCCGGGGCACGAGGCTTGCGGCGTAGTCGAGGCGGTCGGCGACGAAGTACGCGGCGTGAAGGTTGGCGACCATGTCGTCACGTGCCTGTCGGCGTTCTGTGGTCATTGCGAGTTCTGCGTCACTGGGCGGATGTCGCTATGTATCGATGCCAGCGTGCGCCGTCCCAAGGGCGCGGCCCCCCGCCTCATGCTCGGCGACCGGCCGATCGCGCATATGCTCAACCTGAGCGCCTACGCCGAAATGATGCTGGTCCACGAACACGCCTGCGTCGCGATCGACCGCGACATGCCGATGGACCGCGCCGCGCTGCTCGGCTGCGCGATTACGACGGGGGCGGGAGCGGTGTTCAACACTACCGACGTGACTCCGGGCGAGACGGTATGCGTGGTCGGCTGCGGCGGGATCGGGCTCGCGGCCGTCAACGCGGCGAAGATCGCCGGTGCGGGGAAAATCATCGCGCTCGATCCAGTCCCCGAAAAGCGTGCGATGGCCGAAAAGCTCGGCGCGACGCACAGCATCGACGCACTGTCGGACACCGCCGCGGACGAGGTCGTCGCGATCACCAAGGGCGGCGTGCACCATGCGATCGAGGCGGTCGGGCGTGCGCAATCGGCTGCAACCGCGGTCAAGGTCCTGCGCCGCGGGGGCACCGCAACGATCCTCGGGATGATGCCGCTCGGCGAGAAGGTCGGGCTGTCGGCGATGGACCTGCTCTCGGGCAAACGGCTGCAGGGCGGCTTCATGGGCTCGAACCGCTTCCCGGTCGACATTCCGCGGCTGGTCGATTTCTACATGCGCGGGTTGCTCGATCTCGACACGATCATTGCCGACCGGATGCCGCTGGAGCGCATCAACGACGCGTTCGACGAACTCCGCCGCGGCGACACCACTCGCAGCGTGATCACCTTCTCGTGAGCGACGCATCGACCAGCATGGTCGGCACGATCGCGGTCGGCGACAAGGACCGCCTCGACCTCGACACGCTTGGCGCGTGGATGACCGCCAACGTGCCCGGCTATGCCGGCCCGCTGAGCTACGCGAAGTTCGCCGGCGGCCAGTCGAACCCGACCTACCGCCTCGACACGCCGGATCGCGCGTACGTGCTGCGCCGGAAACCGTTCGGCCCGATCCTGCCGAGCGCGCACGCCGTCGACCGCGAATATCGTGTGATTGCCGGGCTGCATCCGACCGGCTTTCCCGTGCCGCGCCCCTACGGCCTCTGCGAGGACGCGGCGGTCATCGGCTCGGCGTTCTATGTCATGGAGATGGTCGAAGGCCGGACGATCTGGGACGGCGCGATGCCCGGCGCGACTCCGCCCGAGCGCACTGTGCATTACGAGGCGATGGTCGACACGCTTGCCGCGCTCCACAACACCGATTACGCGGCGGCGGGGCTCGGCGAGTACGGCAAGCCCGGCAATTATTTCGAGCGCCAGGTCGGCCGCTGGACCAAGCAATATCGCGCCGCCGAGACCGAGCATATGGAGTCGGTCGAACGCCTGATCGAGTGGCTGCCGCGGACGCTGCCCGAGCAGACCCGGACATCGATCGTCCACGGCGACTACCGCATCGACAACATGATCTTCGCGCCGTCGGAGCCCAAGGTCATCGCGGTGCTCGACTGGGAATTGTCGACGCTGGGCGATCCGCTGGCGGACTTCTCGTATCTGCTGATGAGCTGGGTGACCGAACCCGAAGGGCGCTCGGGCGTGCTCGGCATGACCGGGCCGGAGACGGGCATTCCGACGATCGAGCAGGTTGTAGACCGCTATTGCGCCGCCACCGGCCGTGATGGCGTCCCCGATCTCAACTGGTATTTCGCCTACAACCTCTTCCGCCTGACCGGCATCGTCCAGGGCATCAAGAAGCGCATCATCGACGGCACTGCGTCGAGTGCGCAGGCGGAGAAGACGGTGGCGAAGATCCACGGTCTGGCGGACGCAGCCTGGGGGTTGGCGGTGAAGGCGGGGGCCTGATTCCTCTCGCGCTTGCGGGAGGGGTTAGGGGAGAGGCTGACCTAGCTCCGGTTTGAAACGTTGCGGAAAGATCGGGCCCTCCCCCGACCCCTCCCGCAAGCGGAAGGGGAGAAGCAAGAATGTCGCAATTCGACCTGACCGGCATGGTCGCTATCGTTACGGGATCGTCGCGCGGAATCGGCCTCGCCTCCGCGCGGGATTTAGCAGAACACGGCGCGAAGATCGTGATATCCAGCCGCAAGCAGGACGCTTGCGACACGGTCGCCGCCGAACTCAACGCCAGGCATGGCGACGGCACCGCGATCGCGGTCGCCGCCAACATCTCCGACAAGGCCGGCCTCCAGCACCTCGTCGACCAGACCCGCGCCCAGTTCGGCCGGATCGACATTCTCGTCTGCAACGCCGCCTCGAACCCTTATTACGGCCCACAAGCCGGCATTGCCGACGACCAGTTCCGCAAGATCCTCGACAACAACATCGTCTCCAATCACTGGCTGATCCAGATGGTCGCGCCCGAGATGCTTGAGCGCCGCAGCGGCAGCATCATCATAATATCCTCGATCGGCGGCCTGCGCGGCTCACCTGTTATCGGCGCCTATTGCATCAGCAAGGCCGCCGACATGCAACTCGCGCGCAACCTCGCCGTCGAGTTCGGCCCGTCCAACGTCCGCGTGAACTGTATCGCGCCGGGCTTGATCAAGACCGACTTCGCACGAGCCTTGTGGGAAGACCCGCAGCGGATCGAGGCAGCGAACACCAGCGTGCCGCTCCGCCGGATCGGTGAGCCGGAAGAGATCGCGGGCGCGGTCGTCTTCCTGGCGTCGTCGGCAAGCAATTTCATGACCGGCCAGACGATGGTCATCGACGGCGGCGTCACGATCTAACCGAAGGACCATGCGATGCGCTTTACCGACAAATCGATCATCGTCACCGGCGCAGGCTCCGGCATAGGCCGCGCCGCCGCGCTCCTGTTCGCGAGCGAAGGGGGCAGGGTCGTCGTCGCCGACAAGACCGAGGGCGCGGACGAGACCGCACACCTGATCACGCAGGCTGGCGGCACGGCGAAGGCGATCCGCATCGACGCCGGGCTCGAAGACGACGTGATCCGCACGATCGCGCTCGCGTGCGACAGCTTCGGCGGGCTCGACGTGATGTTCGCCAACGCGGGCATTTCGGGCGGCATGGCGAACCTGTTCGACACCGACGTCGCGCTCATCACCGAAGTGTTGCGCGTGAACCTGATCGGCCCCTTCCTCGCGATCAAGCACGCCGCACCGCGCATCGCCGAACGCGGGAAGGGCGCCATCGTCCTCACCGCCAGCGTCGCCGGCATCCGCTCCGGCGCCGGCTCGCCCGCCTATTCCGCGTCGAAGGCCGGCGTCATCAACCTAGCCGCCGTCTCGGCGCAACAACTCACCGGCTCGAACGTGCGCGTCAACGCGATCTGTCCGGGGCTGACCGAGACCGGCATGACCAAGCCCGTGTTCGATTACGCGCGCGAGGCGAACAAAATGGACCGCGTCGGCCGCCTCAACCCGCTTCACCGCGGCGCGCAGCCCGAGGAACTCGCCAAGGTCGCGCTGTTCCTCGCCTCCGACGATGCCAGCTACGTCAACGGCCAGGCGATCGCGGTCGACGGCGGTCTCTCGTCCAGCCATCCGGTCACCCGGCAGGAATACGGCAAGACCGCCGCCTGACCGATGATGCTGTCGGGTCGCGGCGTTTCGGCCGCTGGATACGCTTGCGCAACGACTTTTGCGGGACCATTTGCGACGTGCGGACGTTGAGCGTCCGACCCCATAAAGGAGAACCCCCATGGCTTTCGAACTCCCACCGCTGCCGTATGCCTATGACGCGCTTGAGCCGGTGATCGACCAGGAAACGATGAAGTTTCATCACGACAAGCATCACGCGGCGTACACGGCGAAGCTGAACGAAGGCGTCGAGAAGGATTCCGCGTTGGCGGGCAAGTCGATCGAGGACATCCTCGGCATGATCTCGTCGCAGCCGCCGCTGGTCCGCAACAATGGCGGCGGTTTCTGGAACCACGACTTCTTCTGGAAGACGATGGCGGCCAAGAACGGCCAGGCACCGTCGGGCAAGCTCGCCGAGGCGATCGATCGTGACTTCGGCAGCCTCGACAAGCTGAAGGAAGAGTTCAACACCAAGGGTGCGGGGCAGTTCGGCTCGGGCTGGGCGTGGCTGATCGCGGATGCGAGCGGCAAGCTGAAGGTCACGAGCACGCCGAACCAGGACAACCCGCTGATGGACGACGCCAAGGAGCCCGGCACGCCGCTGCTCGGTAACGACGTGTGGGAGCACGCCTATTACCTGACGTACAAGAACGATCGTCCGGGCTATCTGAAGGCGTGGTGGGACATCGTGAACTGGGACGTCGTCGGCGAGCGCTACGCGAAGGTCGCGGGCTGAACCAAGCTAAGATTGTTCCCCCGCGGAGGCGGGGGCCCAGTCTGGACTCCCGCCTTCGCGGGAGAACAAGAAAGTTACCCTTCGGGCGGCAGGTCGGTCACGGCTTTGTCGCCCGTTTGCAATCCGTGCTTCAGCAGCATCGGAATGTTGGCGAACGCGAAGAGCAGCGTCAGCGGGATCGCGCCCCAGAGCTTGAAGCCTACCCAGAAATCCCAGGTCGTGTTGCGCCACACCGCTTCGTTCAGCACCGCCATGAACACGAAGAATACCGCCCAGTTGCGCGTCAGCTTGCGCCAGCCATCGGCGGACAGACCGGGGTAAGCGGTTGCGAGCAGCGACTGGAGCAGCGGGCGACCGGTAACGAGACCGAACGTCAGGATCGCCGCGAACATGGCGTAGATGATCGTCGGCTTCATCTGGATGAAGCGCTGGTCGTGGAAATAGATCGTCAGCCCGCCGAACACGACGATCAGCGCACCCGACAGCCACAGCATCGGCGAGATATGGCCCGCCTTGACCTTCGACACGATCATCGCGGCGATCGTCGCGATGATGAACGCGGTGGTCGCGGCGACGACGCGGACGATCGGCAGGCCGGGGGTGAGAAAGTTCACCGCGAAGAAGACCGCAAGCGGGCCGTAGTCGACCGCCATGCGGAGGCCGGGGGATAGGGGGGGCTTGGTCACTGGAATATCCACGAAATACGGTAAGATGCCGTTCGTGCTGAGCGTAGCCGAAGGACATTGCCACAAGCTGACCAGTCCTTCGACTTCGCTCAGGACGAACGGGGGAGGCGGGGCAGGCGTTACTTTCGAACGCTCTCCACTCCCGCGATGATCCGGCTCACTTCGTTTGCATCGAACGGGCGCAGGTCGGTCATGCCCTCGCCGATGCCGATCGCGTGGATCGGCAGGCCGTATTTTTCCGCCGCCGCGACCAGCACACCACCGCGGGCGGTGCCGTCGAGCTTGGTCATCACGAGGCCGGTGACGCCCGCGACCTCCTTGAAGACCTCGATCTGCTGGAGCGCGTTCTGGCCGGTGGTGGCGTCGAGCACCAGAACGATGTCGTGCGGGCTCTCGGGGTTGATCCGGCCGAGCACGCGGCGGATCTTGGCGAGTTCGTCCATCAGTTCGCGCTTGTTTTGGAGACGGCCGGCGGTGTCGACGATCAGCACGTCGATGCCCGTCTCGGTCGCCTTCTTGACCGCGTCCCATACCACGCCGGCTGCGTCGCCGCCTTCGGGGCCGGTCACGATCGGCACGCCGACACGCTCGGCCCAGGTGCGGAGCTGGCCGATCGCGGCGGCGCGGAAGGTGTCGCCGGCGGCCAGCATCACGCCGTAATCCTGCTCCATCAGCAGATGCGCGAGCTTGGCGATCGTGGTGGTCTTGCCCGAGCCGTTGACGCCGATGACGAGGATCACCTGCGGGCGCGGGAAGGCGTCGATCTCGATCGGTTTCGCGACCGTGGCGAGCACCTTCTCGACCTCCTCCGCGACGA
Organism: Sphingomonas sp. PP-CE-3A-406; assembly: GCF_003688625.1. Classification (GTDB taxonomy): domain Bacteria; phylum Pseudomonadota; class Alphaproteobacteria; order Sphingomonadales; family Sphingomonadaceae; genus Sphingomonas. The sequence continues at coordinate 345,210 of NZ_RCWY01000002.1, read as the reverse complement.
TGACGCGGATGCCGAGCTCTTCCATGTTGCGTTCGAAACTGCCTTCGGACAGGCGGCGGCGGATGCGGCCGGCGGTCTCGGGGCCGAGATCCGACGCGATCAGCGCTTCCTCGATGTCGTCGAGCGTCGAATCGTCGAGCCGCGCGCCGCCGAGACCGGCGAGGTTGCCGACCAGCCGGTCGGAGGTACGCTTGAAGCCGCCGATCAGCTTGTCGTGCCAAGTTGGGGTGGTGCTCATGATGGTTCTCGTGTTGCGCTGAGGCGGTCGGACGTGGCGCCGGTGATCGTGATGCGGACGATGTCGCCGGGTATGGCGGGTTCGTCCAGCAGGACTTCTGCGAAATTGCCGATGTGCCCGCGGTCGCCGGGGCGTTCGACGAGCAGATCCTGCGATGTGCCGACCAGCGTTTGCAGCCACCGCGCGCGTGCCGTCTCGCCGGCGTCTCTTAAGAGGGCGGCGCGCTGGCGGCGAACTTCGGGTTCGACCTGCGGCATGCGCGCGGCGGGGGTGCCGGCGCGGGGCGAGTAGGGGAAGATGTGCGGGTGGACGATGTGGCAGTCGTCGATCAGCGCGCGCGTGTTGGCGAACATCGCTGCGTCCTCGGTCGGGAAGCCGGCGATCAGGTCCGCGCCTATCGCGATGTCGGGGCGGGCGGTCTTGAGGCGCTCCACTAGGGCGACGCTTTCGGCGCGCGAATGGCGGCGCTTCATGCGTTTGAGGATCATGTCGTCGCCGGCCTGGAGCGAGAGGTGGACGTGCGGCATGATCCGGCGCTCGGTCGTCAGCAGCGCGAAGAGGCGGTCGTCGATTTCGATGCCGTCTAGCGAGGAGAGACGCAGGCGTTCGAGCTTCGGGACGTGGTGCAGGATGCGCTCGACGAGGTGGCCGAGCGTCGGCGCGCCGGGGAGGTCGGGGCCGTAGCTGGTGAGGTCGACGCCGGTCAGGACGATCTCGCGGTGGCCTGCATCGACGAGGCCAGCGATCCGCTCGACGACCGCGCCGGCGGGGACCGAACGGCTTGGGCCGCGGCCGAACGGAATCGCGCAGAAGGTGCAGCGGTGGTCGCAGCCGTTCTGGACCTCGACGAAGGCACGGGCGTGAGCGGAGAAGCTGGCGGCGAGGTGGGGTGCGGTCTCGCGGACCTGCATTATGTCGGAGACGACGACTTTTACATCAGCCTTCCAAGCTGAATGCGTAAGTTTGTCCGCATTGCCGATGACACGGTCGACTTCGGGCATCGCGGCGAAGCTCGCGGGGTCAATCTGCGCGGCGCATCCAGTGACGACGATCTGGGCCTCGGGACGGTCGCGCTTGGCGCGGCGGATCGCGACGCGCGTCGCCTTCACCGCGGCGTTGGTGACCGCACAGCTGTTGACCACGACCATGTCCCGCCCGGCGACGAGCGCGCGGATGGTCTCGCTTTCGGCGATGTTGAGGCGGCAGCCGAGGCTGATGACCTCTGGCGCGGGGGCGGGTGACATGCGCGCGATTTAGGAGCCGTTAGGGGCGAAGTCCACGCCTTGTGGTTCGGGTCGGGCCCGGCTGCCGTCGATCAGCCCGCCAACCTTGGCGCGATACCGCGCTGATGCGGCGCGCTGATATCCGGCCGTTGCGCCAGCAGTCGCTTTTCCGCGAGCAGCCGGCGCACCTGCGCAGCGCACAGCGGTCGTCCGTACAGATAGCCCTGGCCCTTTGCGCATCCCATGCCGCGCAGTCGCTCTTCGATTGCGGCGTTCTCGATTCCCTCGGCGGTGGTCGGCAGGTTGAGACTGTCGCCGAGCCGGACGATCGTGTTGACGATCGCCATGCTGTCGGGATTGTCGAGCATCGAGCCGACGAAGCTCTTGTCGACCTTGATCCGGTCGAACGGCAGTGCGCGCAGATGCGCGAGGCTCGAATAGCCGGTGCCGAAGTCGTCGAGGGCGATGCGGATACCCTGGTTCTTCAGGCTGCCGACGATCGACTGCGCGAGCGGCAGATTGTCGAACAGCGCGCTTTCGGTGATTTCGATCTCGAGCCGGCTGGCGGGAAAGCCGGTCTCGACGAGCGTCTTGATGATCTTCTGCGCCAGCCACGCGTCGCGCAACTGCACCGGTGAGATGTTGATCGACAGCGACAGGCCTGCATCCCAGTCGCGCGCGGCGGTGAACGCCTGACGCATGACCGACAGCGACAGATCGCCGATCAGGCCGATCCCCTCCGCGATCGGAATGAAAACTTCCGGCCCGACCGCGCCGCGCGTCGGATGCTCCCACCGGGCGAGCACTTCGAACCCGGTGATGCAGCCGGTGGTCAGATCGACCTGCTGTTCGAAGAACGGCACGATCGCATCGTTGGGGACCGCCACGCGCAACCCGGCCTCGAGTTCGCCGCGCAACTGGACGGATCTCTCCATCGCGCCATCGAACCAGGCATGACGATTGCGCCCGGCGACCTTGGCAGCATGCAACGCCATGTCCGACGTCCGCAACAGCGCGTCCATCGACGTGCAATCGATGTCCGAGCGGGCGATGCCGATCGAGGTGCTGACATGGACTTCGGTCTCACCGATGAGAAACGGTTTCGACAGGTCCGCGATCAGTCGGTCGGCGATCCGGTCGACGACCCCGGGATAGGCGGCATCGAATACCACCGCGCAGGCGAACTCGTCGGCGTTGAGGCGTGCGAGCAGGCTCGATCCGGGGACCAATGCGCTGATCTTCTCGGCAACCAGCGTGAGCAGCGCATCGCCGATGGCATAGCCGTGCACATCGTTGACCGTCTTGAAGTGATCGAGATCGATGGTCAGCAGGGCCAAGGCCTTGCCCCGGCGCAGCGATCCGGTGAACAGCGCTGCGCCTTCCTCGATCAGGCTTCGGCGGTTCAGGAAGCCGGTCAGCGGATCATATTGCGACAGCAGCTTCGCGCGCTGATCCGCATCCGACAGTTGCGACAGTTCTTCGGCGAGGCCGCGATACCGGAACCAGCCGAACAGGATCAGCGCGACGTTGAGAAACATGGCCGCGATCAGCGTGCGATCGATGACGGCGTTGCCGCCCTTCAAATGCTCGATCGCTTCCAGCAATACGCCCCCGCCGGTGCCGATGAACAGCAGCAGTGCGGCGCCCGTGAGCGCGCCGGTCATGAATTCCCGGCTGATGAGGCGAAGCGAACGGGTCGTCGCCGGCGGTAAAATCATCGATAAAACGGCCTGTAGGGTCCTTGGTCCATCCGATGTGCTCCGTGAGATATGTAGGACAGGTTAAGGTCCGCGGCGTTGCGCCGGGGCGTTGATATGCTGCGGTGAAGGGAACGCGCAGGACCCCGTACGCTGTCGGCGAGACTTCGGAATCACGCCTGCCTTGCACTTCGCGACCGTTTCCCGTAGGTGGCGGCCCACGTTCCGTTACGGGGCGCATTGGACGAGCATCCAAGGATGCACGCTGGCCGGCGAGGTTTCGCCCGCCGGCGCTTTTGCGTTTGGTAACGGTGTATGGGAGTATTTCGATGTTCGAAAGCCTGAGCGATCGACTTGGCGGCGTCTTCGACCGCCTTCGCGGCCGGGGTGCGCTGACCGAAGCGGACGTGCGTGCGGCGATGCGCGAGGTGCGCGTCGCGCTGCTCGAAGCCGACGTCGCGCTGCCCGTCGCCCGCGAGTTCGTCGAGAAGGCTACCGAGAAGGCGATCGGCCAGAACGTCCTGCGTTCGGTCACGCCGGGACAGCAAGTCGTCAAGATCGTCAGCGATGCGCTGGTCGAGATGCTCGGCTCCGATGCCGTCGAGCTGGAGCTGGGCGTCACGCCGCCGGCCGTCATCATGATGGTCGGCCTCCAGGGCTCGGGCAAGACGACCACCACCGCCAAGATCGCCAAGCGGTTGGCGGCGGGGCAGGCCAATTTCGGACAGGCCGGTCGTGAGCGCAAAAAGGTGTTGATGGCGTCGCTCGACGTCAATCGCCCGAACGCGCAGGAGCAGCTGGCGACGCTTGGCACTCAGATCGACGTCGCGACGCTGCCGATCGTGCAGGGCCAGCAGCCGGTCGATATCGCCCGCCGCGCGATGCAGGCGGCCAAGCTCCAGGGCTATGATGTCCTGATGCTCGATACCGCGGGTCGACTTCATGTCGACCAGGCGTTGATGGACGAGATGAAGGCGGTCGCCGACGTCGCGAACCCGGCCGAGATTCTGCTCGTCGTCGACTCGCTGACCGGCCAGGACGCGGTCAACGTCGCGCAGAACTTCAGCGACCAGGTGCCGCTGACGGGTATCGTGCTGACCCGCATGGACGGCGATGCCCGCGGCGGCGCGGCGCTGTCGATGCGCGCGGTCACCGGCAAGCCGATCAAGTTCGCAGGCACCGGCGAGAAGCTCGATGCGCTCGAGGCGTTCCATCCGGAGCGCGTCGCCGGCCGTATCCTCGGCATGGGCGACGTCGTCAGCCTGGTCGAGCGCGCTGCTGAGTCGATCCAGGCCGAAGACGCCGAGCGGATGGCCGCGAAGATGGCCAAGGGTCAGTTCGACATGAACGACCTGCGTGCCCAGCTGGCGCAGATGCAGCGGATGGGCGGGCTCGGCGCGCTGGCGGGGATGATCCCCGGCATGAAGAAGGCGCAGGGCGCGGTCGCGTCGGTCGGTGGCGAAAAGGTGCTGGTGCACATGGACGCGATGATCGGATCGATGACGATCAAGGAGCGCAACAAGCCCGAACTGATCAACGCCAAGCGCAAGATCCGCATTGCCAAGGGCTCCGGGACGACTGTCCAGGAGGTCAACAAGCTGCTGAAAATGCACCTCGAAATGTCGACCGCCATGAAGAAGATCAAGAAGATGGGCGGCATGAAGGGCATGATGGCGATGCTCGGAAAAGGTGGTCTTGGGGGCGGCCTTGGCGGGATTGGTAACGCGATCGGCGGGCCGCAGATGGGCGATATGCTCAACAAGGCTGGCGCTGGTGGCCTGCCGGGCGGCGGCGGCGGTATGGGCGGCGGCGGTCTGCCGGGGCTTGGTGGCCCCAAGATGCCGCAGATGCCTGCCGGTTTCGACGATTTTCTGAAGAAGAAATAACCTCCTTATCCAACCACGACACCTCGGCTTTCGCTCGGGGATCTATCTAGAAAACCAAGGAAAATATCATGGCAATCAACATTCGCCTCGCGCGCGGTGGCTCCAAGAAGCGTCCTTACTACAAGATCGTCGTTGCCGATGCGCGTTCGCCGCGTGATGGCCGCTTCATCGAGAAGATCGGCAACTACAACCCGCTCCTCGCCAAGGACAACGAGCAGCGCGTGCAGCTCGACGCTGACCGCGCGAAGCATTGGCTGAGCGTCGGCGCGCAGCCGACCGACCGCGTCGCGCGCTTCCTCGACCAGGCTGGCGTGCTCGAGCGTTCGGCGCGCAACAACCCGAACAAGGGCAAGCCCGGCGAGAAGGCCACCGAGCGCGCTGAAGAGCGTGCGACCAAGGCGGCTGAAGCTGCCGAGGCCGAGGCCGCTGCGAAGGCAGCACCTGCTACGGGCAGCAACGAAGAGACCGAGCAGGTCGTCGCTGCCGAAGTCGAAGACGCAACGAGCGCTTCGTAAGATCCGGGGGCGGTCGGGACATCCCGGCCGCCCTTGTTCCGTCAGCCCGGGCTCGACCCAGGATCCAGAGCTGGGAACGACCGCGTTCGTGACCCTGGATCCTGGGTCGAGCCCGGGCTGACGGAAGCTGACGACGGGCGCGCAACCGCACCCGAACCGGACTTCATGCGTTCTCTCAATCGGTAACCCCGAACAGGAGCGCATGATGGCCCCCGAATCCGACCCCCGCACAGCCCCCGCACCCGAGGACATCGAAGATGCCACCAACCAAGGCGTCTCCGCCGACGAACCCGCCGAAGGCTACGACGACACTCCCGATCGCGATGAAGGCTCCGCGCAAGGCTGACGTGACGCTCGCCGTCGTCATCGGTGCGCACGGCATCGGTGGCGAAGTGCGGCTGAAGGTCTTCGCCGAGAATTTTGGCAGCTATAAGAGCTTCAACAATGGCGCGCTGTCGCTGAAGTCCGCGCGCAACGGCAACAACGGTATGATCGCGCGCTTTGCCGAAGTCGCTGATCGCAACGCCGCCGAGGCGATGCGCGGAACCGAGCTGACTGTGCCGCGGTCGTCGCTGCCGCCGCTGGAAGATGGTGAGTATTATCACACGGATGTGATCGGGCTCGATGTTGTCTCGACCGATGGCGAGGCGATCGGGCGCGTCGTTGCGATCGATAATTTTGGTGCGGGCGACGTGATCGAGATCGAGCGGCCATCCGTGGATGACAAGCCCGGCAAGCGGTTCATGATACCGATGCGGCCCGAGGCCGTTCCTGAATGGGATGCCGACCGGCTTATCGTCGAGGCTTCGTTCGCCGCCGAGTAAGCCTTGTTCTCCCGCGAAGGCGGGAGCCCAGTCTGGGTCCCCGCCTTCGCGGGGAAACAATCTCCTTCGAGCGTGCGATTACCGCCGCAGCGGGCGCTGCTCAGCGAGCAGATTGCGGATCGTCGTGGCAGCGACGCCGGCTTCCCCCATCGCATGGCTGATCTGATCGAGGCCCTTCACGACGTCGCCGGCTGCGAACAGGCCGGGGATTGAGGTTCGCTGGTGCGAGTCGACTTCCAGGCACCCGTCCTCGGATGCGCGTGCGCCTGCCGCGACGGCCAGTTCCGAACGGATGACTGATCCGAGCGCGGGATAGATGCTGTCGAACGACAACCGCCCTTCGACCGTGTCGAGTGCGAGCTTGTCGCCCTCAATTGCATAGTTGCCGCAGGGGCCTCCGACGCGGATAATTCCGGCTTCGTCTAGTGCCGCTTCGCATGCCGGATCGAGATCGTGGCCGCCCTCGGGCGCGATCAGCGTTACGTCCTTTGTGTAGCCGCGCAGGAACAGCGCCTCGCGCATGCCGTGGTCGCCGGTGCCGATGATGCCGACGCGCTTGTCGGTGACTTCGTAGCCGTCGCAGATCGGGCAGTAGCGGAGCAACCCCGCCTCCAGCGCTTCGTCGTGGAGGGCGTCGGGCATGTTTGGACGGTTGTTCACGACGCCGGTGGCGAGCAGCACGCTGCGAGCTCGCGCGCGGCGATCGCCGAGCCGTACGGTGAAGCCGTCGTCCTCCACCTCGATCGCATCGACTCTCACACCCTCGCGGACTGCGCCATAGGTCTCCGCCTGCGCCAGCATCCGGGCTAGCAGGTCCGTGCCGCGGATACCTTCGGGATAGCCGGCATGGTTGTGCGTGCACGGGATCAGCGCGGCGCGGCTGCTGCCGCAATCGAACAGGCGGATCGAGAGGTGGAACCGCGCGAGATAGATCGCCGCGGTCAGACCTGCCGGGCCGGCGCCGATGATGATGCAATCGTCCATTCGCCGCGAGCGTTTCGCCAGCGTAATTGTTCCACTGCGCCGATCCGTATAGGTGCTGGGCGCATTCGGCGCCGCACGATGGCGCAACCGCATAGAGAATTGGACGCCGTGACTTTCGCTGCCACGATATTGACGCTGTATCCGGAGATGTTTCCGGGGCCGCTGGGGACGTCGCTTGCGGGCCGGGCGCTGGGGGAGGGGCGGTGGTCCTGCTCGCCGGTGCAGATCCGGGACTTCGCGACGGACAAGCACAAGTCGGTGGACGATACGCCGGCGGGGGGCGGGGCCGGGATGGTGCTCCGGGCCGACGTGGTGGCCTCGGCGATCGACAGCGTTGCGGATGGGCGGCCGGTGCTGGCCATGACGCCTCGGGGTAAGCCGCTTACCCAGGAGCGGGTTCGCGAGCTCGCGCAGGGGCCGGGCGTCACCATTCTTTGTGGCCGGTTCGAGGGGTTCGACGAACGGCTGTTCGAGGCGCGCGAGATCGAGGAGGTCTCGATCGGCGACTACATCCTGTCGGGCGGCGAGATGGGGGCGCTGGTGCTGCTCGATGCTTGCATTCGGCTGCTGCCCGGCGTAATGGGCGCGGCTTCTAGTGGGGATGACGAGAGCTTCGAAACGGGGCTGCTCGAATATCCGCATTATACCCGACCTCAATCATGGGAAGGGCGCACGATCCCGCAGGTGCTGCGATCGGGGGATCATGCGAAGATCGCTGCATGGCGCAAACGCCGCGCGGAGATCGATACACGGTCACGGCGACCGGACCTTTGGGAGCGCCATGAGGGCGTTCGGGTCCAGTCGCCCTCTGGCGCGCAGCGACACGAGGACGAGACATGAACCTGTTGCAGACGATCGAAGCCGAGAACATCGCGAAGTTCCTGGCCAACAAGACGATCCCCGATTTCCGCCCTGGCGACACGCTGAAGGTCGGCGTGAAGGTCGTCGAAGGCGAGCGCACGCGTATTCAGAACTACGAGGGCGTGTGCATCGCGCGCTCGAACAAGGGCATGGGCTCGAACTTCACCGTGCGGAAGATGAGCTTCGGCGAGGGCGTCGAGCGCGTCTTCCCGCTCTACTCGCCGAACGTCGATTCGATCGAAGTCGTCCGCAAGGGCGCCGTGCGTCGCGCCAAGCTGTATTACCTGCGTGGCCGCACCGGCAAGGCAGCGCGTATCGCCGAGCGCCGCGACATGCGCCCTGCCAAGGGCACTGCAGCCGCCGAGTAATCGGAGACTGTTCGATTTGAAGAAGGGCGCGGGGGCGATGGTCCCCGCGCCCTTTTTCGTTGTGCGTGGGGTGGGGGCTGGTCGGGGCGGCAAGCTGTTGGAAGTGTTGCCGATTGTTGGTGTCTCGCGTTTATGCTGCAGCACGGAAGTATAGGAAGTGTAGACGCTGGGAAGCTTTCTTGACGTAGGGGTGGCGTCGGGGGGTGGGAGTGGTGTCAAGGTAAAGGGGGTGGGCGCGGGCATTCGGTGACGGTGCGCTTCTCCGGGTGTGTAGGACAGTTGATTAGCTCGCCGGCCAGTGATGCCTGCGGGGTCTCCACGCTTCGTTTGTCCATCGAGGCGTGGGAGGCGGTTATTCGGTCGGACAGGGACGCGCGGTCCTGCGCAGGCCGACTTGCGCTTCCTTGTTCTCCCGCGAAGGCGGGAGCCCAGTCTGGGTCCCCGCCTTCGCGGGGAAACACGTCTTGCTGGCGGATTGCGATGGCTGCCTGCCTGGATTGAACGGACCTTGCCACGCTGAGCGCGCTCGCGTGGACATGCCCCACCCCGACCCTCCCCTGAAGGGGAGGGAGTTTTCGTCGTGCGCCATCATCGCCATCATCGCCATCATCGCCATCGCCATCGCCATCGCCATCGCCATCATGCAACTCCCGCGCGTCATGCAACGCATCGTCATCCCCGCGCAGGCGGGGATCCATATCCTCGGGGGCCGGTGATCATGGTGCGATGCCAGCCAGTCTGGGTTCCCGCCTCCGCGGGAATGACGAGGCTAGGGCGAGCGTGACGTAACCCCCGCCGCCCCGTCATCCTGACGAAAGTCAGGACCCAGGATCACGAACGCCGCGCTGCTTGGCTCTGGGTCCTGACTTTCGTCAGGATGACGGCGTGGGTGGGGAGGCGTTCCGCTTGCAGTCGCGAACGCTGTCGTCTGAAGGGTGCCCATGAGGCGCACGCGCCTCAGGCGGCCCACAGGCGGTCGTGAGCCCGCCTCAAGCGCCCGTCAGGCGTCGCGCCACGTGCCGGGCGCCAGATCCGCCACGGTCCAGTCGCCGATGCTCCACCGGACCAGCCGCAGCGTGGGGTGGTCGATCGCGGCGGTCATGCGGCGGACTTGGCGGTTGCGGCCTTCGCGGATCGTTATCTTCAGCCAGCAATCGGGGATGCTCGCGCGGACCCGGATCGGCGGCACGCGCGGCCAGAGGTCGGGGGTGGCGATCCGCTCGACGTCGGCGCGGGCAGGGCCATCCTTAAGCAGGACGCCGTCGCGCAACCGATCGAGCGCGACCTCGCCGGCATCGCCCTCGACCTGCACCAGATAGGTCTTGGCCAGCTTGAACTTCGGGTCCGCGATCCGCGCCTGGAGGCGGCCGTCGTCGGTCAGCAGCAACAGCCCTTCGCTATCGCGGTCGAGCCGCCCCGCCGGATAGACGCCCGGCACATCGACGAACTGCGACAGCGTGGCGCGCGGCGTCGGACTGTTCACGTCGGTGAACTGGCTGAGCACATCGTACGGTTTGTTGAACAGGATCAGGCGGGGCATGGCGGGGCTTTAGAGCGATTGTCGACCGGGTTCGACCGTAATTCCTCCCCTGCTAGGGGAGGTGGCAGCGCAGAGCGCTGACGGAGGGGTGACCCGCTCACGATGGTCGACACCCCTCCGTCGCTTCGCGACACCTGCACTTATAGGGGAGGATCAGGTGTTCGGAGCGCGGCAGTGCGTACCATCATTCCCGAACGTCGAAGCCAACGATCCTCCCCCGCCAGGGGGAGGTGGCTGGCTCTTGCCAGACGGAGGGGGAGGCCAGGGATAACCTCGGTTCCGTATCCTCCCCCTCCGTCACCTTCGGTGCCACCTCCCCCTGGCGGGGGAGGATCGCAAAGTCCGATGCCGACTCTTGCCATTAAGATTGACGCCAATAGCGATCGGATAGCGTCGCCGCCGGAATCCGTATTCAAACTATCGATTGACCGCTTTTGCTACGGGTAATCTATAGTAGCGGAATGAGCAGCGAACGCATCTTCAACATATTCATATTCTTTGATGACGGAACTGCTAGCGAATTTGGCATACGGCATTGCCGTCGTGACGGATCGGATGTTGAGAAGCTTGCGTTTCTGCAATCGATAGTAGTCGAAGAATATCCGAAGGCGCGTCGTTTTCCATTAAGACGATCTTTTACCTCTGCGCAGTGGCTATCTCAGCAGCGCCTCGGAATGGACCTCGGACTTTTCGAGGAAGGATTTTCTTATTACAATGCGCCAAAAGCGCCGGTCGTATGTCTAACAGCCATTGTCGATGGGCTTCCACAAATCGATCTTTCAACCGACCTTTCTCCGTTCTGGGGTAATAAAATCGGTAAGGAATTACCAGGCGACATGGAAGACTGGCTAATCAAGTACACGGAAGGAAATTCATTCCGTTTTGACAAATTGATCCGTGATGACTATTTCATTGCAATTAGGACATTATTTAATATTCGGCATCTCGCTTCGGCCTCGAAGCTATTGATGTCGTGTATCGATACAATTGCCTTTGTCGAGTACGGCGATGCTAACGGGAATTTTGTTCGCTGGATCGACTCATATGTCGATATCGCTCGCGTCGGGATCACATCCGCAGAGCTTTGGGAGTTCCGCAATTCCATAGTTCACATGACCAATATCGCATCGCGTAAGGTTCTTGCCGGAAAAGTAGCTGCGATAATGCCATACATAGGCTCGGATGATATGGCGTCGAAGATGGCTCCAATGGAATTTAAGCCATTCAATATCTACAATTTGATATTGGCAATCAATGGTGGCGTTGGAAAGTGGGCCGAAACATACAATACCGATCGCGATAAGTTTCTAGTTTTTATCGAACGATACGATTCGATTATCTCGGACAGCAGACTTGCTGAATTTACTACTGCTCCAGTGGCTGCATGTTAGTAGCCTTGGTATCTAGCTAGATAATGAACAATCCATGTTAACGAGAAAGGGCTGCGGTGTTTCTACCACAGCCCTCTGATACATTCGATCGGCTTATACCCACCCTTACTGGTCGAGAAAGCTCCGCATCTTCCGTGACCGGCTCGGATGCTTCAGCTTCCGCAGCGCCTTCGCCTCGATCTGGCGGATGCGTTCGCGGGTGACCGAGAATTGCTGGCCGACTTCCTCGAGCGTGTGATCGGTGTTCATGCCGATGCCGAAGCGCATGCGCAGCACGCGCTCTTCGCGCGGCGTCAGCGACGCCAGCACCCGCGTGACCGTCTCCTTCAAGTTCGCCTGGATCGCGGCGTCCACCGGGATGATCGCGTTCTTGTCCTCGATGAAGTCCCCGAGATGCGAATCCTCCTCGTCGCCGATCGGCGTTTCGAGGCTGATCGGCTCCTTGGCGATCTTCATCACCTTGCGCACCTTCTCCAGCGGCATGGAGAGGCGCTCGGCCATCTCCTCCGGGGTCGGTTCGCGGCCCTGCTCGTGGAGGAACTGGCGGCTGGTGCGGACCAGCTTGTTGATCGTCTCGATCATGTGGACCGGGATACGGATGGTCCGCGCCTGGTCCGCGATCGAGCGGGTGATCGCCTGGCGGATCCACCACGTCGCGTAGGTGCTGAACTTGTAGCCGCGGCGATACTCGAACTTGTCGACCGCCTTCATCAGGCCGATATTGCCCTCCTGGATGAGATCCAGGAACTGCAGGCCGCGGTTCGTGTATTTCTTGGCGATCGAGATCACCAGCCGCAGGTTCGCCTCGACCATCTCCTTCTTGGCGATACGCGCCTCGCGCTCGCCCTTCTGGACCATGTTGACGATCCGGCGGAACTCGGTGAGCGCCATGCCGGTCTGCTGCGTGATGTCGGCGATCTCTGCACGGATGCGCTCGACCGCCTCGCCCTCGTTGGCGACGAACGCGGTCCACCTCTTGTCGACCTTGTTGACCGTCGTCAGCCAGTTCTCGTCGATCTCGTGACCGATATAGCGATCGAGGAAGTCCTTGCGCGGCACCTTGTGGCGCTCGGCGAGGCGCAGCATCTGGCCGCCCAGCGCGGTCAGGCGACGGTTATAGGCATAGAGCTGATCGACCAGATATTCGATCTTCGCGTTGTGGAACTGGACGCTCTCGACTTCCGCCGTGAGTTCCTCGCGCAGCTTCTGGTATTTCCGCTCGTCGGCAGCCGAGAAATCGCCGCCGATGCCCATCGCGTCGACGCGGCTCTGCTGGATCTTGCTGAACTTCTTGTAGAGCGCGGTGATGCTGGCGAACCGCTCGAGCGCGATCGGCTTGAGCTGCTCCTCCATCTGCGCGAGGCTGAGGGTGTTGTCCTCCTCCTCGTCGTCCGATGCGCGCGGGGCACGACGCTCGCCGTCCTCGTCCTCGTCAGCGGACGGCTCTTCGGGCTCGGCCTCTTCCTTGAACGAGGGGCCGGCGTTCTTCTCGCTGATCTCGCCGTCGTCGGCCTCGCCGTCCTCGGCCATCGCTTCGGGCGCAGGGTCCTTCGACAGCATTGCGTCGAGATCCATGATCTCGCGCAGCTGCATCGTGCCCTCGTTCAGCGCGGTCGACCAATCGATGATCGCGTTGAAGGTAATCGGCGATTCGCACAGACCGAGGATCATCGTGTCGCGACCCGCCTCGATACGCTTGGCGATCGCGATCTCGCCCTCGCGGCTGAGCAGCTCGACCGCGCCCATCTCGCGCAGGTACATGCGGACCGGATCGTCGGTGCGATCGATGGTCTCTTTCTTCTTCTCGATCGCAGGCCCTGTGTCGGCATCCGCGTCGGCGGCCTCCGGCTCGTCCTCGTCGTCCTTGGCGGGCTCGGTCTCGCCGTCCTCGCCGGCTTCGTCGTTCTCGACGATGTTGATGCCCATCTCGCTCAGCGCGGCGCTGATGTCCTCGATCTGGTCGGACGACATCTCGCCCTGCGGCAGCGCTTCGTTGAGCTGCTCATAGGTGATGTAGCCGCGCTTCTTGGCGCGCGCGATGACCTTCTTGATCGACGCATCGTTCATGTCGATCAGCGGCGCATCGCCGGTTTCGTTCGTCTCGGCGGGTTCCGCCATGTTCGCCTTAGCCATCAATCGCCCTCGGTACCCAACGCTCGGGCGTCTTCGTTCGACTGTACAAGATTTGCAAGTCGGACTTCCAACGCCAGTTTTTCTTTCACCAATGCCATCTGTCGCTCAAACGCGGCCGCAGAAAGAGTGACCTCTTCCTTATTAACCCCAGCCAACGCCGCATCTACCTCAGGTCTAGCCACCATAATCATGATGGCCTCGTCGAGATCGGATCGGACACGTGCTGGATCAGCTACGGTCTGCGTAAACGAAAAAGGCATCGTATCGGCTCTCAACAGGTCACTCGCGACTGATTTGAAACCGGACCCTGCCAATATGGTAAGCAGTCGTCCGCTATCAAGCTTTTGGTCCTCAAGTGCAACATCTACGACCGTTTCGAACAGCCGCCCGAGCTCACCATCTAGCAGGCGAAGCGATCCTAGAACCTCCATGTGGCGAGTAATCTCGGCTGGATGGCGGATAAGGCCGGCGAGAATGGGCTTTGCCAGCGCGTGGTCAATACCGATTGCCCGGAAAGCCTTCGCGTCGGCGGTGACCGGCGCAGCGGGGGGCTTCCAGCCGCCACTGGGCCGCTCGCCGCGGGGAGTGAACGGAACACGCGCGGGTTTGAAATGTTCGTAGAAGCGGTTCTTGAACTCGGCGTGATATTGCTGCTTCACCGACGGGTCGGCGATGCCCTCCGCAAGTTCGTGGAGGCGGCGCTTGAGGCCGGCGCGCTGTTCGGGGGTGTCTAGCGCCTCGGCGGCGACTTCGGACGCCCAGAGCCGGTCGACGAGCTGTTCGGGGGTCTTGAGCAACGCCTCGAACGCGCCGGGGCCGCCGGCACGGACGAGGTCGTCGGGGTCCTGGCCTTGCGGGAGCGTGACGAAGGCGAGGCTGCGGCCGGGGGCGAGCAGGGGGAGCGCGCGGTGGGCAGCCCGGAGCGATGCCTTCTGGCCGGCGCCGTCGCCGTCGAAGCAGAGCAGCGGCACGTCGACCATCCGCCACAGTCGTTCGAGCTGCGCTTCGGTGAGCGCGGTGCCGAGCGGGGCGACGGCTTCGCCGAAGCCCGCCTGCGCGAGCGCGATGACGTCCATATAGCCCTCGACGACGAGCACGCGGCCCGACTTGCGCGAGGCGGGGGCGGCCTTGTCGAGGTTGTAGAGCGTGCGGCCCTTGTCGAAGAGCGGCGTGTCGGGGGAGTTGAGGTATTTCGGCTCGCCACCGTCGAGCACCCGCCCGCCGAACGCGATCGTCCGACCGCGGGGGTCGCGGATCGGGATCATCAGGCGGCCGCGGAACCGGTCGTACGGGTCCTTGCCCTCGACCGAGATGAGCATGCCGGACTCGACCAGCATCGGGTCGCCGTAATCCTTCAGCGCGGTCTTGAGCTTGCCGCGGCTGTCGGGGGCGAACCCCATGCCGAACGCGCGCGCCGTCTCGGGCTTGATCCCTCGGCGGTCGAGGAGCGCGCGGGCGTCGGTGCCGGGGAGGCCGTTGAGCTGCTCGGTGAACCAGTCGGCGGCGTCGGACATGACCTCGTGCAGGCCCTTGGCGCGCTCGGCCTTGGCGGCGGACTGGCGGTCCATCGCGGGCATGTCCATCCCGGCGGCCTGGGCGAGCTCCTTCACCGCGTCCATGAAGGGCAGGCCGCGCTGATCGGTCATCCACTTGATCGCGTCGCCGTGCGCCGAGCAGCCGAAGCAGTGGTAGAAGCCCTTGTCGTCGTTGACGTAGAAGCTGGGTGTCTTCTCGTTGTGGAACGGGCAGCAGCCCTTATGCTCGCGACCGGCTTTGGTGAGCTTGGTGGTCTTGCCGACGAGCGCCGAGAGCGACGTGCGGCCGCGGAGTTCGTCGAGGAATTGCGGAGTTAGGGCCATCTAACTCCCCTCCCGCTTGCGGGAGGGGCTGGGGGAGGGCGTGTCCGCCAAGACGCGCTCGATTTCGAAGACCACGCCTTCAAGTCGCTCCATGACATCGTTGTTCCAGAAGCGAATCACGCGGTAGCCCATCGTCTCGATGTAGCGCGTTCGGTGTTGATCGGCACGTTCGCTGTGGCCGTGGCTATCGCCGTCGATTTCGATCACCAGCTTTGCCCCGCGCGACACGAAATCGCAGATGAAGGGACCGATCGGGAATTGCGTGTTGAAGCGTATTCCGGCGACTTTGCGCGCGCTCAGGCATTCCCACAGACGGCGTTCGGGCTGCGTCATGTTGACGCGCAATTCGCGGGAGCGGGCTGTCGGACGTTTGTAGCCTTTGTCCAACATGCCCTCCCCCGACCCCTCCCGCAGGCGGGAGGGGAGCAGAATTTACGACAGCGCTGCCTTTACCAGGCCGCTCGCCTTGCTCATGTCCAGCTCGCTGGCGTGGCGCGCCTTCAGCTCCGCCATTACGCGGCCCATGTCCTTCATGCCCGTGGCGCCGAGTTCCGCCTTGATCGCCTCGATCGCCGCCGATGTTTCCGCCTCGCTCATCTGCTGGGGGAGGAAGCGTTCGATCACCGCGACCTCCGCCGTTTCCGCATCGGCGAGCTCCTGGCGGCCACCCTTCGAGAACATCTCGATCGACTCGCGGCGCTGCTTGACCATCTTCTGGAGGACTTCGACCACCAGCGCGTCGTCGCTCTCGGGCGCCTTCCCCGTCCGCGCCTCGATGTCGCGGTTCTTGATCGCGGCCTGGATCAACGAGATAGCGTTGCGGCTCTGCTTGTCGCCGGCCTTCATGGCGGTCAGCTGCGCAGCCTTGATGTCGTCGCGAATCATGTACTGGTCTTTCAGGCGGTTCGGGATAGCCCGACGGGATAGCGCGTCCGCCGTCCGTTTAACAGATTGACGCTGCGGCACGCCGGCCTTAGCGGACACCACTTAGCGACATCGTCAACGTAAAGAGAGTGCCCAGCCTGATGGCCGACACCAATCCTACACCCATGTCTTTGGCAATGCCTGCTGGCGCCACCGGCGTGTTGGTCCTCGCCAATGGCGACGTGATCTGGGGTCGCGGGTTCGGCGCAGAGGGCAGTGCGGTCGGCGAAGTGTGCTTCCACACCGCGATGACCGGCTATCAGGAGGTGCTGACCGACCCGTCCTTCGCCGGGCAGATGATCTGCTTCACGTTTCCGCACATCGGCAATGTCGGCGCGAACCCCGACGACGTCGAGGCGGACGACCCGCACGCGCTCGGCATTATCGTGCGCGAGGACGTGACGCAGCCGTCGAGCTTCCGCGCGGTCGAGGGGCTGGATGGCTGGATGAAGCGGCATGCACGGATCGGCCTGTCGGGCGTCGACACGCGTGCGCTGACGCGGCGGATCCGGGCGGTGGGGGCGCCTAATGGCGTGATCGCGCATTCGGCTAGCGGCGAGTTCGACGTGGCGGCGTTGCTGGCGATGGCGCGTTCGTGGCCGGGGCTGGAGGGCATGGACCTCGCCAAGGACGTGTCGACCGAGATGCATTATGGCTGGGGTGAGGATGCTCCGGGCGGTGTCTGGAAGCTGGGCCTTGGGTATGATGCGCCGGCCAAAGGTTATGAAGGTGTCACCAAGGACGGTTTGCGCCCGCATGTCGTTGCAATCGATTATGGCAGCAAACGCAATATCTTCCGCAACCTTGTTGAGGCTGGGGCTCAAGTATCGGTCGTAAGTGCGACCGCGACGTTCGACGAAGTTATGGCGCTCAAGCCCGATGGCATTTTTCTGTCGAACGGTCCCGGCGATCCCGCGGCGACCGCCGAATACGCCGTGCCGGTGATCCGCCAGCTGCTGGAGACGGGCAAGCCGCTGTTCGGCATTTGCCTCGGCCACCAGTTGCTCGGCCTCGCGGTCGGCGCGACCACGACCAAGATGTTCCAGGGCCACCGCGGCGCCAACCACCCGGTCAAGCGCCTGTCCGACGGCGCGGTCGAGATCACCAGCATGAACCACGGCTTCGCGGTCGAGCGGGAAAGCCTGCCGGCAAACGTCCGCGAGACGCATGTGTCGCTGTTCGACGGGTCGAATGCAGGGCTGGAGCTGACCGACAAGCCGGCGTTCTCCGTGCAGTATCATCCGGAAGCGAGCCCGGGGCCGCAGGACAGCTTGTACCTGTTCGAGCGGTTCGTCTCATCGCTGAGTGATAAATGAGATGCTGCTGGCGCTCGTCATTGCGATGCAGGTTGCTACGTCAGGCACGCCGGAAACAACGCATCCAAACCAAACCTTGCTCGATGCGATGTCAGCCAAATGCCACACACCCAAAAAGTGGCTAAGGTACGTCGGCAGCGATGAATTTCGCTTCAGACCCCCGGCAAGCGCAAAGTACGGAAAGATCGAGTGTCTTCTCGCACAGCTACGGAAATCTAGCGTTCCAATGAACCTAGGTTTCGTTGGAAACGAAGCCCTCCCCGAGAGCAAAAAGAAATAATGCCAAAACGCACCGACATCTCCTCGATCCTCGTCATCGGCGCAGGACCTATCGTCATCGGCCAGGCGTGCGAGTTCGATTATTCGGGCACGCAGGCGATCAAGGCGTTGAAGGAGGAGGGCTATCGTATCGTCCTCGTCAATTCGAACCCCGCCACGATCATGACCGATCCCGAACTGGCCGACGCGACCTATGTCGAGCCGATCACGCCCGCGATCGTCGCCAAGATCATCGAGAAGGAACGCCCGGACGCGATCCTGCCGACGATGGGCGGGCAGACCGCACTGAATACGGCGTTGGCGCTATTCCATGATGGGACGCTGGAGAAGTTCGGCGTGACGATGATCGGCGCGGATGCCGACGCGATCGACATGGCGGAGGACCGGCTGAAATTCCGCGACGCGATGGACCGCATCGGGCTGGAAAGCGCGCGCTCGGCGATCGCACATACTGTCGAAGAAGCCTTGGAAGGCCTTGAGAAGACGGGGCTTCCGTCGATCATCCGGCCGAGCTTCACGATGGGCGGCTCGGGCGGCGGCATCGCGTACAACCGCGAGGAATTCATCGCGATCGTCCGCAACGGGCTCGATCTGTCGCCGACCACTGAGGTGCTGATCGAGGAATCGCTGCTCGGCTGGAAAGAATACGAGATGGAGGTGGTGCGCGATCGCAACGACAACGCGATCATCATCTGCTCGATCGAGAACGTCGATCCGATGGGCGTCCACACCGGCGACTCGATCACGGTCGCGCCGGCGCTGACGCTGACCGACAAGGAATACCAGATCATGCGCAACGCATCGATCGCGGTGTTGCGCGAAATCGGTGTCGAAACAGGCGGTTCGAACGTCCAGTTCGCGGTGAATCCGAAGGACGGCCGGCTGGTCGTCATCGAGATGAACCCGCGTGTCTCGCGCTCGTCGGCGCTGGCATCGAAGGCGACTGGCTTCCCGATCGCGAAGGTCGCGGCGAAGCTGGCGGTCGGTTACACGCTCGACGAGATCGAGAACGATATTACAGGGGCAACGCCCGCCGCGTTCGAGCCAACGATCGATTATGTCGTGACCAAGATCCCGCGGTTCGCGTTCGAGAAGTTCAAGGGCGCGTCGAACACGCTCGGCACCGCGATGAAGTCGGTCGGCGAGGTGATGGCGATCGGTCGCAACATCCACGAGTCGATGCAGAAGGCATTGCGTGGGCTCGAGACAGGCTTGTCGGGGTTCAACCAGGTCGATCATCTGGTCGGCGCGCCACGGGCGGAGATCGAGGCGGCGCTGGCCGTCGCGACGCCGGACCGATTGCTGGTGGCGGCTCAGGCTTTGCGCGAGGGTTTCACGGTCGCTGAGGTGCATGCGATCGCCAAGTATGATCCGTGGTTCCTGGAGCGGATCGCCGAGATCATCGCGGCCGAGGCCGAGGTGATGAAGGACGGCCTGCCGATCGACGCGCCCGGTATGCGCCGCCTGAAGAGCATGGGGTTCAGCGACAAGCGGCTCGCGTGGCTGGCGCTGCAATCCGCCAACCTGCGCGGGATGAACCGCGGGATCGCGCGTGGCTCGGGGCTGATCCACGAGGTCGTCAAGGCAATGACCGGCGGCGTGACGGAGGAGGAGGTGCGCCAGCATCGCCTGAAGCTCGGCGTGCGGCCGGTGTTCAAGCGGATCGATACGTGCGCGGCGGAATTCGATGCGAAGACGCCGTATATGTATTCGACTTACGAGGCGCCGAGCTTTGGCGAGCCCGAGAACGAGTCCGAGCCGACCGACCGCAAGAAGATCGTGATTCTCGGCGGCGGGCCGAACCGGATCGGGCAGGGGATCGAGTTCGATTACTGCTGCTGCCATGCGTGCTTCGCGCTGGCGGATGCGGGCTATGAGACGATCATGGTCAACTGCAACCCGGAGACGGTGTCGACCGACTACGATACGTCGGACCGGCTGTATTTCGAGCCGCTGACCGCCGAGGACGTGCTGGAGATCCTGCATGTCGAGCAGCAGAACGGCACGCTGGTGGGCGTGATCGTGCAGTTCGGCGGGCAGACGCCGCTGAACTTGGCGCGGGCGCTCGAGGCTGCGGGCATTCCGATCCTCGGGACGACGCCGGACGCGATCGATCTGGCGGAGGACCGTGAGCGGTTCGCGGCGCTGATCACCAAGCTCGGGTTGCTTCAGCCGGCCAATGGTCTGGCGCGGAGCCGGGACGAGGCGGTCGCGGCGGCTGAGCGGATCGGCTATCCCGTGCTGATGCGGCCTTCGTATGTGCTGGGCGGACGGGCGATGGAGATCGTCGACACGATCGGGCAGCTCGAGCATTACATCGCGACCGCGGTGCAGGTGTCGGGCGACTCGCCGGTGTTGATCGACCAGTATCTGCGCGATGCGATCGAGGTCGATGTCGACGCGATCTGCGACGGCACCGACGTGGTGGTCGCGGGCGTGTTGCAGCATATCGAGGAGGCGGGCGTCCATTCGGGCGACTCTGCGTGCTCGATCCCGCCATATTCGCTGTCGGCTGAGATCGTCGCCGAGATCGAGCGGCAGACGGTGGCGCTTGCGCATGCCTTGTCGGTGGTCGGGCTGATGAACATCCAGTTCGCGGTGAAGGACGGGCTGGTCTATCTCATCGAAGTCAACCCGCGCGCGTCGCGCACCGTGCCGTTCGTCGCCAAGGCGATCGGCGCGCCGATCGCCAAGATCGCCGCACGCGTGATGGCGGGCGAGAAGCTGGTCAACCTCCCGAAAATCGACCGGCATATCGACTATTATGCGGTGAAGGAGGCGGTGTTCCCCTTCAACAAGTTCCCAGGTGTCGATCCGGTGCTGTCACCGGAAATGAAGTCGACCGGCGAAGTCATGGGAATCGATCCCGATTTCACGATCGCGTTTGCGAAGGCTCAGCTTGGCGCGGGGACGATCCTGCCGACCAAGGGCAATGTCTTCGTCAGCGTGAAGGACGGCGACAAGGCGATGATCGTCGAGGCGGTGAAGGCGTTGGTCGATACGGGCTTCTCGATCGTCGCGACCGGTGGCACCGCGGATCATCTCGCACTTGCCGGCTTGCCGGTCGAGAAGGTCAACAAGGTGGCGCAAGGCCGGCCGCATATCGTCGACCGGATCAAGGACGGCGACATCGCGCTGATCTTCAACACCACCGAGGGGTGGCAGAGCCTGAAGGACTCGCAGCCGATCCGCGCTTCCGCGCTTGGCCAGCGTATTCCGTACTTCACGACCGCGCCCGCTTCGCTCGAGGCGGCGAAGGCGATCGCCAAGCTTTCGACGCACAGCCTTGAAGTACGGCCGCTGCAATCCTATTATTCGCAGTCGCACGACTGATCCCGACATGAGAATGATGTGTGGGCGGGGCTGGTACAGGGCCTCGCGCGGGGAAATGGATTTGGGGACGAGATGATGGCGACCGTCGAAAAGATGCCGATGCTGCAGGAAGGCTATGAGACGCTGAGCGCGGATCTGAAGCGCCTGAAAGCCGAACGTCCGACGATCGTCGACGCGATCGAAGAGGCGCGCGCACACGGCGACCTGAGCGAGAACGCGGAATATCATGCCGCGAAGGAGCGCCAGGGCCAGGTCGAGGCATCGATCTCCGACATCGAGGACAAGCTGTCGCGCGCGCAGATCATCGACCCGAAGGACCTGTCGGGCGACAAGGTCGTGTTCGGCGCGACGGTGACGTTGCTCGACGAGAACGACAAGCCGGTGAAGTATCAGATCGTCGGCCAGACCGAGGCTAACGCGAAGACCGGGCGCATTTCGTACAATTCGCCGCTGGGGCGCGGGCTGATCGGGCGCAAGCTCGACGAAGAGGTCGAGGTTACGGTGCCGGCCGGCGAGCGGTACTACGTCGTCTCCAAGATCGAGTTCATCTGAGCCTTATGCAATTCTTCGAGACGCGGGCGACGGCGATCATCACGATCGTGACGGTCATCGTCTCGGGATTTTTGGTCCTGAGCGGGTCGCTTGGCTATTGGGCGGTGAACGCCGGGTTCATCCCTTTGCGGATGACCGATCTCGGTATTCCGAGCGAGCATATGTTTGTCGTGCCGTCCTGGGCGACGCCGCTGACCGCGACGTTGATCCATGGCGGCTGGGCGCACATCGCGCTGAACCTCGTGATGCTGGTGTATTGCGGGCAGTTCGTCGAGAAGGCGCTGGGGACGGCCGGGTTGGTCGTTCTGTACGTGCTGGGCGCGTATGCGGCGGCGGCGGGGCATTGGGCGTTCGGGCCTGACTCCACTGCGCCGATGATTGGCGCTTCCGGGGCCATTTCCGCCGTCGTTGGGGCTTACGCGCTGCTGTATGGCGAACGGCGGGCGCAGGCGATCGGGCCTGTACCGGCTGGGGTCGTGCATGTTGTGTGGCTGGCTGCGGCGTGGATCGGGATCCAGCTGCTGATGGGGCTGGCCGGGTTTGGGGCTTCGGTTGGTGCTAGTGGGCCGATCGCCATTGGCGCGCATATCGGTGGGTTCTTGGCGGGGCTGGTGCTGGCTCGGCCGTTGTTGCTCTGGCATTACCGGGCGGCTTGAGCCTGCCGGCTCCTAACTACCGCCACTCGATCCACGCAAACCCCGTTCGTCCTGAGTAGCTGCTGAGCTTGTCGAAGCGGCGTATCGAAGGATGGGTTGGCGCGCTGGGCCTGTGCTTCGATACGAGCCCTCGATACGCTCCTTGCGGAGCTATTCGGTCTCTACTCAGCACGAACGGGGGTGGGGGAAAGGGCTAATGCTCCAAGCCGCGAACTGGCGAGGCCGCGGGAGCACGTTGCCGTAGTCCTGCTTGGCGTGCCCTCACCCATCGCCGCCTTTGGCGTCTCTCCCTTCCCGAACGGGAGAGGGGCGGGGGGCGCCGTTTCATGCGAAATTGATCGTCAGATCGGCCTTGCCAAAACCGTCATCCCCGCGAAGGCGGGGATCCATAGCCTATGTCGTTGCGATCAGATCGCTACGGTAGCCGGTATGGGTTCCCGCCTTCGCGGGAATGACGGTAGGTGGCGGCCGTTACGCTACGGTCGCGCCCAGGTTAGGTTCGAGCATCCGGTGCAGGTGCACGACCACAAACTTCATCTCGGCGTCATCGACGGTACGCTGCGCCGCAGCACGCCAGGCCTTCTCGGCGCTGGCATAGTCGGGGAATACGCCGACGAACTCGATCTTGCTCAGATCGTTGAAATCCAGGGTGCGCGGGTCGCTGACGCGGCCGCCGAATACGAGGTGGAGCTTGCTCATGCGCTTGCTTTCCTAGGGAGGTGGTTGCCGCCTCCCTAGCGTGTTCGACCCGCGGTTTGAACCCTTAGACGGTAGGCTTTTGCGAAACCGCCTTCGCACCTGCGGTACCGGCCGTCGTGACCGCCTTGACGATACCCTCGAGCAAGCCCTTGGCCTGATCGCGTGCATTGTCCTTGGTTAGGCCGAGTTCGCCAAGTTCCGAGCGGCCGGCGTCCTTTGCCGCCGCGGTCGCTGCGACAAGGGTTTCGCTGAGGCGCTTGCCGACGGGGGCGAGCAGTTCCTTCTCACGCGCGGAACGCGGAAGCAACGCGCCGGCTAATGCACCGACAGCTAGGCCGCCGACGAGGATGCCGAGCGGGTTGGATTCGAGGTTGCTGACGACGCGCTTGGTCTTCTCGCGCGAGACTTCGAGAACCTCGGAGGCCTTGTCGCCGGCGTCGTGATAGACCTTCGAGGCGGTCTCGCGGACGGTGTCGAGGCCTTCGCGCAGGCGGCTCTCGGTCTCGTGGGCGGCTTCGTTTGCAGTGGTCTTTGCGTCGGTCATGGAATTGTCCTTCTGGTGGCAAGCTGCTCGCCGTTCAATGCAATGAGGGTTCAACGCGAGCCGGGACTTCTAGATTCAATACGGTGACCGTGGTCAGGGCGGTCACCGCCCGCGGCGGAAGAGTCCGACGATCCGGTGGCGCGCGAGGAACAGTCCGGCGACCGCGGCAAATCCCGCGGTCGGTCCCGGATTGCGCTTCACGGTCTCGACGCTGGCGCTGAGCGCGGCGGTGCCGGCATCGGCGACGTCGCGGCTGGCGTTCAGCGCGAGCTTCCGCGGATTGAGCCGGTCCTGCAACTGCCCGAGCGTCATCATGACGCGCTGGCGGGCGAGGGCCGATTCGATCTCTGCGGCGGCGACTTTGGCGGATGTCATGATACGGGCTCGCTCTTCGTCTGAAGCTTCGACTTGCCGATCATCGCCAGGATCGCCGCCACTGCGAGGACGGCCACCACGACGATGGCGGTCGCCCATCCTGGCCCCACCAGCGTCGCCACCGTCAAGATCGCACCGACCAGCAGTGCGATCAGCGCGGCGAGAGCCAGTACGCCGGCGACCGCGAAGAACATCGCGGCCGACTTGTACGCACTGGCGGTCTCACCGAACTTCGCCTTGTAGACAGCGACTTCCGCGGTCGCGAGACTCTTCGTCTCGGTCGCGAGGCGACCGACGATCGACACGAGGCTCTCGTCCTCGCCGGTCGCGAACGTCAGTGGATCGACCAAGACGTCAGACCTTCGAGTTGGCATCGACGCCCGACTGCACCAGTCGCGCGACGACGAAGCCGATGGCCGCTGCTGCACCCACCGCGATCGCGGGCGACTTCCGCACGAGCTCGCGCGCGTCGTCGAACAGCTCGTCGATGTCCTTCGCCTTCACCTGGTCGGCAAAGCCCGAGACGCTGTCGGCCGCGCTGCGGGCATAGCCGCCATATTGCGAGCCGAGCTTCTCATCGACCTGGCCGGCGGCGTCGGTCAGCAACTGCGCGACCTGCTCCAGGGCGCCGCTTGCACGTGCCTTGCCGTCCTCGGCGAAGGTGCGGACCTTGTCGGTCGCCTGCGCGGTGTACTTGTTCGCGCCATCCTTGATCGCCTGCTTGGCGTCGCCGGCCTTGGCCGAGACATCGCCGTTATCGATCGTCTTGCTGAGCTCGGTCCCGACCTCGTTCGCGGTCGTTTTCAGGTCGTTGACGGTGTCGTTTACGCTGGTGTCGGCCATGACGGTCCCTTTCAGAATTGTTACGCCCTCAACACCGTCGTTGGAGCACGGTTCCCGAACCGCCGCGCGATTGCACGACACTATTCTCGGATGTCCGCGCGATTGCCCGATATGGCGTGAGACGGTAGAGGCGGCGCGAACGACCCGGCACCGGGATTTGTAGGAGCATCGTTACGTGACCGCAATCATCGACCTTCATGCACGCCAGATCCTCGACAGCCGCGGCAATCCGACCGTCGAGGTCGACGTGCTGCTCGAAGACGGCAGCTTCGGCCGCGCCGCCGTGCCCTCGGGCGCGTCGACCGGCGCGCACGAGGCGGTCGAGCGCCGCGACGGCGATAAGACCCGTTGGGGCGGCAAGGGCGTCGATGGCGCGGTCGACGCGGTCAACGACGAGATCACCGACACGGTGCTCGGCATGGACGCGGAGGACCAGTCGGATCTCGATCGCGCGATGATCGAACTCGACGGCACCGAGAACAAGGGCCGGCTGGGCGCGAACGCGATCCTCGGCGTCAGCCTCGCGGTTGCCAAGGCCGCGGCCGAAGCGCGTGGCCTGCCGCTGTACCGTTATGTCGGTGGCGTGCAGGCGCACCTGCTGCCGGTACCGATGATGAACATCATCAACGGCGGCCAGCATGCCGACAACCCGATCGACTTCCAGGAGTTCATGGTCGTGCCGGTCGGCGCGTCGAACATCCTCGAAGCGGTCCGCTGCGGCTCGGAAATCTTCCACACGCTGAAGAAGGGCCTGAGCGAGAAGGGCCTGTCGACCAGCGTCGGCGACGAAGGCGGCTTCGCGCCGAACATCGGCAGCACCACCGAGGCGCTCGACTTCATCATGTCGAGCATCGAGAAGGCAGGGTACAAGCCCGGCGAGGACGTGATGCTCGCGCTCGATTGCGCGGCGACCGAGTTCTACAAGAACGGCAAGTACGACATCTCGGGCGAGGGCCGGATCCTCGAAAGCGCCGAGATGGCGGAATATCTTGCGGACCTGACGCGCCGTTACCCGATCTTCTCGATCGAGGACGGCATGGGCGAGGACGATTGGGAGGGCTGGAAGACGCTGACCGACCTGATCGGCGACAAGGTCCAACTGGTCGGCGACGATCTGTTCGTGACCAACCCGAAGCGTCTGAAGCGCGGCATCGACCAGGGCATCGCGAACTCGCTGCTGGTCAAGGTCAACCAGATCGGCACGCTGACCGAGACGCTGGAGGCGGTGTCGATGGCGCAGCGGGCGAAGTACACCGCGGTGATGTCGCATCGGTCGGGCGAGACCGAGGATTCGACGATCGCCGATCTGGCGGTCGCGACCAACTGCGGTCAGATCAAGACGGGCAGCCTTGCGCGGTCGGACCGGTTGGCGAAGTACAACCAGCTGATCCGGATCGAGGAAGAGCTGGGCGATGCGGCGCGTTATGCGGGTCGCGACATCCTGATCGGGGGGTGACGGTAAGCCCTTTCGATATCCAACTCTTGTCATCCCCGCGGAGGCGGGGACCCATATTCTCGAACGGCCGTGTTCCTGATGCCAGGTCTGCCAATATGGGTTCCCGCCTTCGCGGGAATGACGGTTGGGTGTATGAGGGTATTAGTATCTGATCGGTCCGGAGTGATCGACCGATCAGGGCGCGAGTACCGGAGGACGACATGGCACGCGTGACGACGAAGACCAGCAAGTTGCGGAAGACGATGCGCAAGGCCGCGTGGCCGGCGCTGGGGCTGACGCTGATGGCGTTCTTCGGCGCGTATGCCGTGCTCGGGCCGAACGGGATGTTCGCGTATGGCGATTACAAGCGCCAGCTTGCGAAGCGTGAACAGGATTACGCCGCGCTCGATCGCAAGCGCGAGGTCTTGAAGAACCGGGTGGCGTTGCTGAACCCGGATCATGCGAACCCGGATATGGTCGACGAGATGGTCCGCAAGGAACTGAACGTCGCGCATCCGGACGAGGTTATCGTTCCGCTGGGGAACTGAGCGCGCCGTCATCCTGGACTTGATCCAGGATCCAGAGCCATTTGCGATTCCGCTCGTGGCTCTGGATCCTGACTTTCGTCAGGATGACGGGCGGGGCGTTACCGACCCAGGAACGTCAGCAGGTCGTTGGTGAAGCGATCGCTTTCGGTGATCGTCAGGCCGTGCGGGGCGCCGTCATATTCGACCAGCTGCGAGTCCGCGATGCCCTTGGCGGCGGCGCGGCCGGTGGCGTCGATCGGGACTGTCTTGTCGCTCGTCCCGTGGACGACCAGCGTCGGTACGCGGAAGGCCGCCAGGTCGCCGCGGAAGTCGGTGTGGCCGAATGCCTTGGCGCATTCCAGCGTCGGGTGAAGGCCCGCCTGCATCGCTAGGCTCCACACCCAGTCGACGACCTCGTCGCTGACCGGCGAGGTGATGAACCCGACGCCGAGGAATTGCTGGAGGAAGGTCTTGAAGAACGCCGGGCGGTCGTCCTCGATGTTCGCGCCGATGCTGGCCAGCGTTTCCTCGTCGACGCCGTCGGGATTGTCGTCGGTCTTGAGCATGTACGGCACCACCGACGAGATGAGCCCGGCGGCGA
Organism: Sphingomonas sp. PP-CE-3A-406; assembly: GCF_003688625.1. Classification (GTDB taxonomy): domain Bacteria; phylum Pseudomonadota; class Alphaproteobacteria; order Sphingomonadales; family Sphingomonadaceae; genus Sphingomonas. Next base: position 317,607 of record NZ_RCWY01000002.1, on the reverse strand, counting down.
CCACGCCCTTGCCGTCGTAGCGGCTCATGTAGCGCGCGATCTCGCCGCCACCCATCGAGAAGCCGACGATCGTCGCGTCGGTGTTCGCGCCGGTGGCTTCCATCACGTCGGCCAGATCGTCGGTCAGCGTGTCGTAGTTGTAGCCGGTCCAGGGCTGGCCCGAGCGACCGAACCCGCGGCGGTCATACGCGATCGCGCGGAAGCCGGCGTGCGCGAGCGCCATCGCCTGCGCGTCCCAGCTGTCGGCGTTGAGTGGCCAGCCGTGCGTCAGGATCACCGGGCGTCCCGTGCCCCAATCCTTGACGTAAATATCGGTACCGTCACGGGTTTTTACGTAGGGCATCAAGCTATCCAGTCTCTCTAGGGAGGTGTGCGCTCAACGGCTCATCGCGCGCGCCGTTCCGCACGCTGGCGTACCGAGGCTTCGACTGGCAGCATGGTCCCAGACGAATCGGAATTGGAGACAGGATGCGGATCGGACTTTTGACGACGGCGCTCGGCGCGGTCCTCGCCTTGAGCGCGTGCGGCCCTGCGCAGACGACCGCGAACACGCAGGCTTCTGCCGCGCCGACCACCGCTGCGAAGGGCGACTGGGCGGGGTTTCGCGATGGCTTCATCGACGGCTGGTTCAAGATCGATCCGGCGAATGCGGTCTATCAGGGCAAGCACGAATATGACGGCGGCTTGGGCGACTGGAGCGCGGCGGGGCTGAAGCGGCAGGCGGACTTCCTGCATGGCGCGATCGACAAGGCAGGGGCGTTCAAGAATCTGAAACCCGCCGAGGCGTTCGAGCGCGACTATCTGGTGCAGGTCGCGAAGGGGAAGCTGTTCTGGCTGGAGGATGCCGACCAGCCGCACCATAATCCGGCCTGGTATGTCAGCGCGGGGCTCGATCCGAACACGTACATCGCGCGCAACTATGCCGATGCGCCGACCCGGATGAAGGCGCTGACCGCGTTCCTGCAGAAGATCCCGGCGGCGGCGGGGAACATCAAGGCGAACCTCAAGACGCCGATGCCGCTGAGCTACGTCAATTACGGGACGGCGGCGTTTAACGGGTTTGCCGATTATTATGCGGGCGACGCGGTGAAGGCGTTTGCCGGCGTGAAGGATGCGGCGGCGCAGAAACAGCTGACCGATGCGGCGCAGGCGGCGTCGAAGGCGATGCGCGATCTGGGGACGTGGACCGAGGGCCAGCGCGCGACCGCGACGCAGGATTTTGCGCTCGGGGCGGACAAGTTCTCGCGGATGGTGGCGATGACCGAGGGCGTCGATACGCCGCTCGACCAGCTCGAGGCGGCGGGTGTCGCCGACTTGAAGCGCAACCAGGCGGCGCTGGCGCAGGCGTGCGGGGTGTTCGCCAAGGGGCAGACGATCCTCGCGTGCATGGATAAGATGAACGCTAACAAGCCGGTCGGCGGGCCGGTTGCGGAGGCGCGGCGGCAGATCCCGATTTTGCGGAAATTCGTGATCGATCATGACCTGGTGACGATCCCGGGGACCGAGCAGGCGCTGGTCGAGGAATCTCCGCCGTATAACCGGCAGAACTCGGCGTATATCGATCCACCGGGGCCGTTCGATAAGGGCGTGCCGTCGATCTATTACATCTCGCCGCCCGATCCGAGCTGGACCAAGGCGGTGCAGGACGCGTTCGTGCCGGGCAAGAACGACCTGCTGTTCACGTCGGTGCACGAGGTCATGCCGGGGCATTTCGTCCAGTTCCTGCATGCGAACCGCTCGCCGTCGCTCTTCGGGCGGCTGTTCGTGGGGTATGCGTTTGCGGAAGGGTGGGCGCATTATGCCGAGGAAATGATGTGGGAGGCGGGGCTCAACAACGGCGATCCTGAGACGCATGTCGGGCAGATCTCGAACGCGTTGCTGCGGGATTGCCGGTATCTTTCGGCGATCCGCATGCATGCGAAGGGGATGACGCAGGAGCAGTCGTTCCGGATGTTCGTCGACGAATGCTACCAGGACGAGGGGAACGCGAAGCAGCAGGCGGCGCGGGGGACGTATGATCCGGCGTATCTGAATTATACGATGGGTAAGTTGATGATCCGGAAGTTGCGGGCGGATTGGACTGCGACGCGGGGTGGAAGGAAGGCTTGGAAGGCGTTCCATGACCAGTTCCTGAGTTATGGGGGGCCGCCGATTCCCTTGGTGCGGGCGGCGATGATGGGGGAGGCCAAGGCGACGGCTGCTTTCTGAGGGGGGAGCGCAATCGGTTCCCCGTCCACCCCGGCGAAGGCCGGGGCCCAATTGGGGAGCGTCGCTAACGAAGCGCAGTCCTCCGTTACGCCGACCTTTCCAATTGGGCCCCGGCCTCCGCCGGGGTGGTAGCTCTCGGTGTTAGGGCGTCCCAAACCAAAGCATGTGTCCCCGCGAAGGCGGGGACCCAGACTGGGCACCCGCCTTCGCGGGTGAACATTCTTCTTCTTCTCGTGCTCCCTCTCCCCCTTCCGGGGAGAGGGCTGGGGTGAGGGGGAGCCAAGCAGTGTGGCGTTTGGGGCTTCCCCTCACCCCGACCCTCTCCCCGGAGGGGAGAGGGAGCAGCGGTCACCGCGTTTGTTGCGCCGGCTGGACGTCCTGCGTTTCTTCGGTTGGTGGATTGCGGATCGAGGGGCGGAGGCGGCTTAGGCTGCATAGGCCTGCCACTAGCGCTAGACCGGCAGCTACGAGCGGCGGGGTCATGCCCGCGCCTACGCCCATCGCCAACAACGCGGCGACCAGGGTGGCGCCGGTGGTCTGGCCTACCAAGCGGACCGTCGAGACGAGGCCGCCTGCCGCTGCGGCGCGTTCGCGGGGGGCGGAACCGATGATGAGGCGCGCGTTCGGGGCCATGAACATTCCGAACCCCGACCCGCACAGGGCCATCCGCCATGCGATGTCGAAATACCCGGGATCGGCCGGCATGTACGCGATCAGCAGCAGCGCGCAGATCGACACGCCCATGCCGATCCCGCCGAGCAGCCCGGCCGGATAGCGATCCGACAACCAGCCCGAGAGCGGCGCGACGAACATGTTGGCGAGCGGCCACGGCGCGATCGCCGCGCCGACTTCCGCCGCGCTGAACCCGTAGGCGTGCGTCAGGCGGAACGGGGTCGAGAGCAGCAGCGTCATTTGCGCGATGAACGCGGTGTAGGCACCGATCGCGGACAGCGCGAGCACCGGGCGGGCGAGCAGGTCGATCGGCAGGATCGGCTTGGTCTCGCCTTGCTCGCGCTTCACGAAGAACCAGCCGATCACCGCGCCGGTCAGCACGATCGCGGCGGAGACGATCGGGCTGTCGCCGTGGACCGCGCTCTCCGCACCGCCGATGACGAGGCCGATCATCGCCGCACACATCACTGCGCCGAGCACGTCGAAGGGTTCGTCGTGTTTGCGCGGTTCGGGCAGTGCGCGACCGAGCAGGAGCGACGCGATCGCGAACGGTACGGCGCTGGCGAACACCCAGGGCCAGGGGGCGATGGCGAGGACGAGGCCGCCGATCGTCGGGGCGAGTGCCGCGGAACTGGAGACGACGACCGAGTTGATACCGAGCCCGCGGCCGAGTTGCTTGGTCGGGTAGATCGAGCGGATCAGCGCCGACGAGACGCTCAGTGCCGCCGCCGCACCCAGGGCCTGCGCGGCGCGGACGACGAGCAGGAACGGCAGGCTCTTGGCGAAGAAGCAGAGCAACGTCGCGACGGTGAAGAGCAGCTGGCCATATTGGTACATGCGTTTCAGGCCGATCCGGTCGCCGAGCCCGGAGAACGGGAGCAGCGCCATCGCCAGGATCAGCTGGTAAACCGTGACCACGGTCACCACCGCGCTGCTGCCGACGTGCAGGTCGCGCGCGATCGTCGGGAGCGCGACGGTGGCGATGCCGCCGTCGATGATCGTCAGCGCCGTGCCTGCCGAGATCGCGGCGATGGCGACGAAGCGGCGCGGCTTGGGGAGGCCGTCGGCCGCTGATATCTGGTCCGGTTGCATTGCGGACCGCGATAGACCCCGGCATGTATCGCGCCAAGCAAATCAGGGAGATACGGTGATGCGGGTTCTGGCTTCGATGCTTGCGGCGACGATATTGAGCGGTGGCGCCGGACTTGCGGGCGGCGCGGCGCTTGCCCAAGTCGCACCGATGACCAAAACGAACACCGCCGTCGACCCGTATATCTGGCTCGAGGAGAAGGATGGCGCGAAGCCGCTGGCCTGGGTCGAGGCGGAGAATGCGAAGACGTTGCCGCGGCTCCAGAACGATCCGCGCTACAAGACCTTCTACGCCGAGGCGCTGGCGATCGCGTCGGCGAAGGATCGCATCCCGATGCCGAACCAGATGTTCGGGCGTATCTATAATTTCTGGCGCGATGCCGATCATCCGCATGGGCTTTGGCGCTGGACGAGTGCTGCCGATTACGCGAGCGCGACGCCGAAATGGACGACCGCGCTCGACCTCGATGCGCTGGGCAAGGCGGAGGGCAAGCAGTGGGTGTGGAAGGGCTCGACCTGTCTCGAGCCCGAGCAGCGGCTGTGCCTGGTCGCGCTGTCGGAGGGCGGCGAGGACGCGGTGACGTATCGCGAGTTCGATCTCTCGACCGGACAGTTCGTCGAAGGCGGTTTCCTGCTACCACGGTCGAAGCAGGATGCGGCGTGGGTCGACAAGGATACGCTGCTGGTCGCGCGCGACTGGGGGGCGGGGACGACCACCCAGTCGGGCTATGCGTTCGTAATGAAGACGCTCAAGCGCGGCCAGCCGCTGACCGCCGCGACTGAAGTCTATCGCGGGGCGGCGACCGACCAGGGCAGCACCGCGACCAATGTGCTGACCGACGAGAGGGGCAACCGCCTGATCGTGATCCAGCGGCGCAAGACGTTCTTCGGCGCGGACAAGCTGGTGTGGACGCCGACGGGTACGCGGCCTCTCGCGCTGCCCGATCGGACGTTTCCGGCGGGGATGATCGACGGGCAGGTGATCTTCTCGACCAGTGACCCATGGGGCAAGATCCCGGAGGGGGCGGTTGCCTCCGCGCCGCTTGCCGAGGTCGAGAAGGGGACGATCAACCCAACGATCGTGTTCGCACCGGGGCCGCGTCAGTCGGTCGATGGGATGGCGCTGACTAAGTCGAAGCTGTTGCTGGTCGTGTCGGACAACGTCCGTGGGCGCGCGTCGGTCTATTCGCACGGCGGAAGCGGCTGGACCGCCAAGCCGATCGCGCTGCCCGACAACGCCTCGATCGATGTGGCGAGCACGACCGATCGCAGCGACGACGCGTATCTGACGGTGACCGGGTTCCTGACTCCGACCTCGCTCTATTCGCTGGATGCGGCGACGGGTGCTGCGCCGAAGCCGATCAAGACTTTGCCGGCGAAGTTCGATGCGTCGAACGATGTCGTCGAGCAGTTCGAGGCGACCTCGACCGACGGGACGAAGGTGCCGTATTTCGTCGTCCACAAGAAGGGCATCGTGCTCGACGGCCGCACGCCGACGATCATGACCGCCTATGGCGGTTTCGAAGTGTCGATGACGCCGAGCTATTCGGGCAGCACCGGCAAGCTGTGGCTGGAGCGGGGCGGGTCGTACGTGCTCGCCAACATCCGCGGCGGCGGCGAGTTCGGGCCGAAGTGGCATGACGCGGGGCGCAAGACCAAGCGGCAGGTGATCTATGACGACTTCGCGGCGGTGGCGAAGGACCTGTTCGCGCGGAAGCTGACGAGCCCGGCCAAGCTCGGCATCTATGGCGGCTCGAACGGTGGTCTGCTGATGGGGGTCGAGTTCAACCAGCATCCCGATCTCTGGAAGGCTGTGACGATCCAGGTGCCGTTGCTCGACATGATCCGGTATGAGGGGATTGCGGCAGGGGCCTCGTGGGTCGACGAATATGGCTCGGTGACGGTCCCTGCGGAGAAGGCGTTCCTCGAGACGATCTCGCCGTATCAGAACATCAGGAAGGGCGTCGCGTATCCGGAGCCGTATATCTGGACGACGACCAAGGACGACCGCGTCGGGCCGCAGCATGCGCGCAAGTTTGCGGCGCGGTTGAAGGAATATGGACTGCCATATCTGTATTATGAGGACACGGCGGGCGGGCATTCGGGCGATGCGGATATCGAGCAGGGGGCCCGGTTGCAGGCGTTGCAGATGACGTATTTCACGCAGAAGCTGGTCGGGCCGGCTAAGTAGGGGCGCGGCTCCTGCCGTCATCCTGGACCTGATCCAGGATCCAGAGCCACGAAGCGTTATGCTTGTGGCTCTGGATCCTGACGTTCGTCAGGATGACGGAGGTTCGTCAGGATGACGGGATGGGGGTGCGGATCAGCGGCAGCGGACCTGGCTGTTGTTCTGGTCGACTGCACGCCCGGCGAGGCCACCGACCGCTGCACCCAGCAGCGTACCCACGGTCCGCGAACGACCGCCGTCGATCACGTTGCCGAGGATACCGCCACCGGCTGCGCCGATGATCAGCCCGGTGGTGCCGTCGCTGCGCTTGCAGTAATATTTGCCGTCCTGCCCGGCGTAGACGCGGTCGTTGGTCGACAGCGTGCGTTCCTGATAGTTCGGGCCCGCGCGATAGTAGCGCGAGGGGTCATAATTGCCTTCGTCGCGCTCGTCCGGATAGGCTTCCTGATAACCACGGTCGGGTGCGGTGCGATAGCCGCCCTGTGGCGCATAGCCGCCGCGATTGCGGACCGACTGGTAGCGATCGAATTCCTGGCGGAAGATCTGCAATTCGCTGTCGAGGCGTGACTGGGCGGCGGCGAAACGGGCGTCGTCGGCGCTGCTCTGCGCGAGCGCGGGTGTCGCAACGGAAAGGCACGTCGCCGCAATCACTGCAACCGTACCGAACAAACGCTTCATGACTGAAATCCTTATCGAGGGTCGAACGCAACGGCGGACGGCAGCACGATACCACCGTCCACCTTTCCCGGCGCGCGATTTCACGCGCCGGATCGCCTTACATCAGCGGCAGATCTGCACGCGACGATGGTTGCGCCATTCGGTGCGGCAGCGGCGATTGTTGTTCCAGTTGCGACGATCATGGTCGCGACCACGATAGCGACGGTCGTCGTGACGATCGCCGCGGTGGTCGTTGCGGCGGAAATCACGGCGGTCGCCGCGATGGTCGCCACGGTGGTCGTTGTCGCGATACTGCTCGCTATGGCCGCGATCGCGCTGCGCCTCGGCCGGTGCGGCGGCGCCGAGACCGAGCGTTGCAAGGGCCAGCCCGGCGGCGATGAGATGGGTAAACTTCATGAGATGTCCTCTCGAACCCGACAATCGGGATGTGCCAGTGATACGGCTATCGAGTGACATCGTTCCTGAACGAATTTGTCGGCCGCGGTACAGGTTTGGCATCATTCTAGTCCCCGATTGCAGTTCGTGATCGTAAAGCGACAAGCGACGGTTGACGCACCGTCTCGAATGGCGTACGTTCCATCATGGTGATCGAAAGCATTCGGCATAAGGCGTTGCGGTCGTTCGCCGAGACCGGCCGGTCGAGGGGATTGCCGGGCAATCTCGTCGATCGATTGCGAAATATGCTGGCGTATCTCGCCGCTGTCGAAGCCGGGGACGAACTGACGGTGCCACCCAATTTCGGCGCGCATCGCTTGGCGGGTGATCGGGCAGGCCTATGGTCGCTGACGGTGACGAAGAACTGGCGGATGACGTTTTGGATCAACGATGCGGGTGGCGTCGAGGATCTCGATCTGGAGGATTATCACTGATGGCGATCAAGCTTCATGCGAGTTTTGCGGTTCACCCAGGCGCTTGGTTGCGGGCTGAAGTTGTCGCGCCGCATGGGTTGAGCGTGACCGACGCGGCCGCCAAATTGCGCGTGACGCGGCAGGCGATGAGCAACTTGCTTGGCAGCCGGGCCGGGTTGTCGGCTGAAATGGCGATCCGGTTCGAGAAGGCGTTCGGTCTGCAGGCTGAAACGTTGATGCGGATGCAGGCGGCGTATGATCTGGCGCAAGCTCGGACGCGTGAGGGCGAGATCGAGGTGGAGCGAGTGGCGGCTTAAGCGGCTCAACATCGATCACATCAGGATTGTTTTACATCTGGTGGGTCAACGCCTCGGATACTCGTCCCGGATTTACGTTGAATTTCTGTGCCACGTCACGTTGATGTAGCTTTGGATACTTGGCAACGAATGCCCTGATATCCTCCGCGAGTTCTGGCGTGAAGTGTGCGCTTCGCGCCGAGGCACGCGTGACTGGCGAATTTCGATACGTTTCGTCGGCTAGATCGTGAAGTTCTTCGATTCCGGACTCGTCCGCAATCTCGCGAAGTCGAGAACGGATCTCAGGAATCGTTCGCTTGTTGTCCGACATGTACCCATCCTCGACTCGAAGTCTTGGAGGGATGATCTCAAACTTGACCGAAAGTTGCAAATTTACGGGAACGTGCAAAAAATTCCTGTTCAGTTCGGCATCGGGCGCCTCTCGACGCTTTACTTCATCCTATCGTAACAAAGCTGTCCATCACCCGCTTGCGCCCGGACTGTTCGAAGTCGATCTCCAGCTTGTTGCCCTCGATTTCGGCGATCGCGCCGTAGCCGAACTTTTGGTGGAACACGCGCATGCCGAGCGAGAGGTCGTCGCGGCCCTTGTTGCCGAGGCTGATCGCGCTTGATCGGCTTTCGACGACGCGGGCGGGTTTGGTGGAGAAGGTGCTGCCGGTGCCCGAGGCGCGCTGCCAGCCGGGGCCTCGGCCGGTGCCGCGGGCGACGTCGGCGAAGGGGTCGGCGCGGTCAGACCAGTTAGCCTGCCAGAGGCTCGCGCCGCCGGACATCGTGGTTTCCGTGTCGATATGCTCAGGCGGAAGTTCGGCGACGAAGCGTGAGGGGATCGACGAGTTCCACTGGCCGTAGATGCGGCGGTTGGCGGCGTGGATGATCACCGCGAGCCGGCGGGCGCGCGTGATCGCGACATAGGCGAGGCGGCGTTCCTCTTCGAGGCTCTTCACGCCGCCTTCGTCCAAGGAACGCTGCGACGGGAACAGGCCTTCCTCCCAGCCGACCAGGAACACGGTGTCGTATTCGAGGCCCTTGGCGGCGTGGATGGTCATGATCGTGACCTGCGGATCCTGCGCGCCGCCCTCGTTGTCCATCACCAGCGACACGTGTTCGAGGAATGCGCCAAGCGAGTCGTATTCCTCCATCGCGCGAACGAGTTCGCTTAGGTTCTCCAGGCGGCCGGTCGCCTCGACCGACTTCTCGGCCTGGTACATCGCGGTGTAGCCGCTCTCGTCGAGCAATTGCCGCGCGAGTTCGGCGTGCGGCAGGCCGGTCGCCATGTCGCGCCAGCGGGCGATGTCGCCGACCAGCCGGCCGAGCGATTTCTTCGCCGCCCCGGTCAGTTCGTCGGTGTCGAGGATGCGCGCGGCGGCGGTGGTCAGCGGTGTGCCGGTGGCGCGCGCGAGCTGGTGGATGCGTGCGACCGCCTTGTCGCCGAGGCCACGCTTTGGGACGTTGACGATGCGTTCGAAGGCGAGGTCGTCCGCCGGCTGGTTGACGACGCGGAGATAGGCGAGCGCGTCGCGGATCTCGGCGCGTTCGTAGAAGCGGAAGCCGCCGACGATCTTGTACGGCATGCCGATCGCGATGAAGCGGTCCTCGAACTCGCGCGTCTGGTGCTGCGCGCGGACCAGGATCGCCACTTCGTCCAAGGACTTGCCCGAGCGGCGGACGATGTCGATCTCCTCGCCGACGCGGCGCGCTTCCTCGGGGCCGTCCCAGACGCCGATGACCTTCACCTTCTCGCCGACATCGCGCTCGGTCCAGAGCTGTTTGCCGAGCCGCCCGCCATTGTTGGCGATCACGCCCGATGCAGCGCCCAGAATGTGCGGCGTGCTGCGATAATTCTGCTCGAGGCGGATGACCTTCGCGCCCGGAAAGTCGCGCTCGAACTTCAGGATGTTCTCGACCTGCGCGCCGCGCCACGAATAGATCGACTGGTCGTCGTCACCGACGCAGGCGATGTTTTTGCGCTCCTGCGCGAGCAGCCGCAGCCAGAGATATTGCGACGAGTTGGTGTCCTGATACTCGTCGACCATGATGTATTTGAAGCGCTGCTGATACTGCGCCAGCACGTCGCGATGCGTCTTCAGGATGACGAGCATGTGGAGCAGCAGGTCGCCGAAATCGCACGCGTTGAGCGCGATCAGGCGCGCCTGATATTGCTGGTACAACTCGCCGCCGCGACCATTGGCGTAGCGCTCGCTCTCGCCCGCATCGATGTCGGCAGGGACGAGGCCCTTGTTCTTCCACTGGTCGATCAGCCCGGCGAGGCTGCGCGTCGGAAAGCGCTTCTCGTCGATGTCAGCGGCGAGGATCAACTGCTTCAGCAACCGCAACTGGTCGTCGGTATCGAGGATCGTGAAGTTCGATTGCAGCCCGACCAGTTCGGCATGACGCCGCAGCATCTTGGCGGCGATCGCGTGGAACGTGCCGAGCCACGGCATGCCCTCGACCGCATCGCCGACCAGACGACCGACGCGCTCGCGCATCTCGCGCGCGGCCTTGTTAGTGAAGGTGACGCTGAGGATTTCGGACGGCCACGCCTTCTTCGTGAAGATCAGGTGCGCGAGCCGGGCGGTGAGCGCCGCGGTCTTGCCGGTGCCGGCGCCGGCGATGATCAGCACCGGGCCGTCGGTGGTCAGCACCGCCTCGCGCTGCGGCGGATTGAGGCCGCGCAGATAGGGAGGCTCTGCTTGCGGCGCGGACGTTTGGGCGATCTGGTTCACCGGTGAACAGGTAGGGAACGCGGCGCGATCGGGCAACCTTTGAAACGTCGCCGAATCGTCGCGCGGGCGTCATGAAGCGCGCCTAGAGACGGCGCAGCGACGTGGTTCGTGGTCGGAGTAGCCCCATGCAGAAAGGCTGCCCGACGCACTGGCGCCGTCGTCCCGCAGGCAGCGCCCTGCGGACCGCAGGACCATTTGAGGACCATCATCATGAAGCTTTTCAACAGCGTCGTTTCGGCGGCGATCCTTGGCGCGTGCCTGTTCTCGGCGGGGGCATCGGCCAGCGCGGTGCGCGAGCCAGTGTCGGTGCGCGTGTCGCATCGCGGACTCGACCTGACCAGCGACGCCGGGCGCACCGCGTTCCAGCGCCGCCTGCGCTCGGCGATCGCCAGCGCCTGCCAGCCGCGTACCAACGGTCTCGATGCGCTCGCCGACGCGCGCCAGTGCCGTCAGGAGATGACCGACGATGCGCGCGTCAAGTTCGCCGCGATCCTCGGCCGCAACGGGACGCAGCTCGCCAGCATCGGCGCGGGGCGGTGAGCTGTAGCGGTCGTTGAGGAGGTCGGCGCCTAGCGACCCTCCCCGGCAAGGGGGAGGTGGCGCCATAGGCGACGGAGGGGGAGGACGCGGAACAGGATTTACCCCTTCCTCCTCCTCCGTCTGGCAAGAGCCAGCCACCTCCCCCTGACGGGAAAGGATCAGTGACGGCCTCGTCCCAAATCAGGGCGGAACGTCGCTTGATTTACATCTGTCATAAGATTGTCATCGTTAGGGCCGACTGCACATCCTCATGGCAACCTCCACATTTGCACCCGATGCGATGACGGCTGATTCGAGCGCTACGGCGTCGGCCCCGCGCACCGGTCCCAAGCTCGATCATGCGATTCATCCGTCCGGCCGCTGGATTTTCCTCGCGGTCCTGATCGGCGGGCTCGCTTATGCCGGGTTCAGCATCGCGATCGATACCGCGCAGGTCGGCGAGTCGCTGGCGGGCGGCGCGTTCGCATTCCTGGCGCTCGCGCTGCTGATCGCGCTGGGGTTCGAGTTCGTGAACGGGTTTCACGATACCGCCAACGCGGTCGCCACCGTCATCTACACGCATTCGATGCCCGCGCCGCTCGCGGTGGTGTGGTCGGGGTTCTTCAATTTCCTCGGTGTGATGCTGTCGTCGGGGGCGGTCGCCTACGCGGTGATCACGTTGTTGCCGGTCGACCTGATCCTCAACGTCGGCAGCGTGGGCGGGTTCGCGATGATCTTCGCGCTGCTGCTCGCGGCCATCGTCTGGAACCTCGCGACCTGGGCGGCCGGACTGCCCAATTCGTCGAGCCATGCGCTGATCGGCTCGATCCTCGGCGTCGGCCTTGCCAACCAGATGATCAAGGGCGGCGCTGACGGCACGTCGGGCGTCGACATGGCGCAGGTGTGGAAAGTGTTGTCCGCACTCGCGTTCAGCCCGGTCGTCGGCTTCGTCGGTGCGCTGCTGATGCTGCTGGTGATGAAGCGGTTCCTGCGCGATCGCGCGCTATATGAGGCGCCCAAGAGCGATACGCCGCCGCCGCGCGGCATCCGGGCGCTGTTGATCGGCACCTGCACCGCGGTCAGCTTCGCGCATGGCAGCAACGACGGGCAGAAGGGGATGGGGCTGATCATGCTCATCCTGATCGGCTGCGCGCCGACCGCCTATGCCTTGAACCGGACGATGCCCGAGAGCGCGACGCCGGCGTTCGTGCAGGCCGCGCACGACGCGTCGACCGCGTTCGTGGCGCATGCGAATGGCGCGCCCGGCGACGTCGCCGCCGCGCGGATCGACGTGACGCGCGCGCTGAAGACGAAGCAGGTCGCCGATCCGGTCGTCTATGGCGCGTTGGCGACGCTGTCGGACGACGTGTCTACGCGGATCGCGGGCTATGGCTCGCTCGGCAAGGTGCCCGCCGCGGCGACGCCGAACCTGCGCAACGACATGTATCTGCTGCTCGATACGACCAAGCTGATCACCGCCGATACGGCCGCGCAAAGCCGCTTCACCGCGCAGGAGATCACGACGCTCAAAAGCTATAGCGGGCAGCTTGAGCAGGGCACGCGCTACATCCCGACCTGGGTCAAGATCTCGGTCGCGCTGGCGCTTGGGCTCGGGACGATGGTCGGCTGGAAGCGGATCGTCGTCACGGTCGGCGAGAAGATCGGCAAGTCGCATCTGACCTACGGCATGGGCGCATCGGCCGAACTGGTCGCGGCGGCAACGATCCTGCTGGCGGTCCGCTACGGCCTTCCGGTGTCGACAACGCACATCCTGTCGTCGGGTGTCGCCGGGGCCAGCGTCGCCAATGGCGCCGGGTTGCAACGCCGGACGGTGATGAACATGGCACTGGCCTGGGTCATGACGCTGCCGGTGGCGATGCTGCTGTCGGGCGGGCTGTACTGGCTGCTGCTGACGCTGGCGCACGCGCTGGGATATTGATCGAGGACCGCAACGATCCTTCGATTTTGCCGCACCGTGGATGCCGGCACTCGTTCGGCATCAGTAGATCGATCGCCGCAGACTGACCCGCGCTAGGCGGTGACGGGGCGCCCTTCGTCGGCAAAGGCTGCGGCGACGGCGGCGGCGCTCGCCAGGACGCCATCGACGCGACGTACGCCGAGCAGATCGGCCATCAGCAGGCGGGCGGTCTCGGGCGCGGTCTCGATACGCGCCAGGATCGACAGCATCGCTGCCTCCGCCGGCGTCATCCGCGCGCAGCAGCACGGCGCGATCGCGATCGTTCCCGCCGACGTGCCCGCGAGATCCGCCATCAACGCGCGCAGCAGGACGAGCGGCCGCCGGAAGCTCTGGCCGAACGCGGTGAACAGGGTGTGCGCGGCGCGCGCATCGGCAAGGCCGTTCGCGCCCATCCGCCGCATCGCGAACAGCGCGATCCGCGCGTTTTCACAGTCGGGCAACGCGTGCGGAAGCAGGGCGGTGGCGGTTCGAACATCGGTCATTCACGCGACTCCGTGGTGGTCGCGCCAAACTCGCCTGTTGGTTATTGATAGTCAATAGCAATAAGAGATCAGTCCGGCGGCTGGTCGTTTCCGACGAGCGCTTCGCCTGCAATGTAGAGCGATCCCGCGATCAGTACGACGCTGGGGCCTTGCTGCGACAGGCGATCGAGCGCGTCTGCGATGCCCGGTGCGCCATCGCCGGGAACGCCGTAGCGCGCGGCGATCTCGACCAAGGCGTGCGGAGGATAATGCGCATGGCCCTCGACGGGGATCGCGACGATGCGTGCCAGCGACGGCGACAGGATGCGGAGGACGGCGTCGGCATCCTTGTTCGCCAGCATCCCCATGACGAGCGTGACGGGGCGTCCCTGCGCGATCCGGCGCAACGCGGCCTCGACGGGCTTGGCGGCGTTGGGATTGTGCGCGCCGTCGAGCCAGAGTTCGCTGCCGGCGGGGAGCCGCGCGACCAGCGGGCCGTCCGCCAGCCGCTGCATCCGCGCGGGCCAGTGCGCCCAGTCCGCGGCGGCGCGCATCGCGGCTTCGGGGACGTGCAGCGCGCCCTGATGGCGGAGCATCGCGATCGCGAGCGCGAGGTTACGCGACTGGTGCGCGCCGACGAGGCGGGGGCGGTTGGTGACGAGCGAGAAGCCGGTGTCCTCGTAGCGGACGGTCGAGCGTGCGGTCTCGCTGGTCCAGGCAACGCCGCGGGCGTGGACGGGCGCGCCGACGGCCTCGGCGATCGCGGCGATCCTGGCGCGGAGGGCCTTGGGATAGTCCATCGTCACCAGCCGCACGCCGCGCTTGGCGATTCCCGCCTTCTCGCCGGCGATCTCGAGCAGCGTGTGGCCGAGGAACGACTGGTGATCGATGCCGAGCGCGGCGATGCCGGTGACGACCGGGTTCGGGATGACGTTGGTTGCGTCGAGTCTGCCGCCGAGGCCGACTTCGACGATCGTTGCTGCCGCCGGCGTGCGGGCGAAGGCGAGGAAGGCGGCGGCGGTGGTGACTTCGAAGAAGCTGGCCTGGAGGTCGGCGGCTTGGTCGAGCACTTCCGACAGCAACGCGGCGAGCAGGTCGTCGTCGATCAGCTTCCCCGCGAGGCGGATGCGTTCGTTGAAGCGGACGAGGTGCGGTGAGGAATAGACGTGGACGCTGTGCCCGGCGGCCTCGATCGCGGCGCGCAGGAAGGCGCAGGTCGAGCCCTTGCCGTTGGTGCCGGCGACGTGGAACACCGGGGGTAGATCGAGGTGGGGGTCGCCGAGGCGGCTCAGGAGCGCGGTGATGCGCTCGAGGCCGAGGATGTCGGCGCCGGGCGACAGCGCGGTAAGGCGGTCGAGCTGGGCTTGCACTGCGGGAGACGAGGACGTCGCGTGGTCGGGCATTCTTCTAGGCTCCCTCTCCCCTCCGGGGAGAGGGCTGGGGTGAGGGGTAGTTCCGAGCACCGCGTCTGTGGCTGCCCCTCACCCCGACCCTCTCCCCGGAGGGGAGAGGGAGTGCGTCACGCGGTCTCGCGCGCGCTGAGATACCCGATCACCGTACCGAGCTGTTCGCGCAGGTCCTTCCGGTGGACCACCATGTCGATCATCCCGTGCTCGAGATAATATTCCGACGTCTGGAAATCCTCGGGCAGCTTCTCGCGAATGGTGCTCTCGATCACCCGGCGGCCGGTGAAGGCGAGCGTCGCCTTGGGTTCGGCGATCTGGACGTCGCCGAGCATCGCATACGCCGCCATCACGCCGCCCGAGGTCGGGTCGGTGAGCACGACGATATACGGCAGGCCGGCGTCGTGCAGCATCTGGATCGCGACCGTGCTGCGCGGCATCTGCATCAGGCTGAGGATGCCCTCCTGCATGCGCGCGCCGCCGCTCGCGGTGAAGATCACGTAGGGCACGCGGTCCTCGATCGCCGCCTCGACACCGCGCACGAACGCTTCGCCGACCGCGAGGCCCATCGAGCCGCCCATGAAGCCGAAATCCTGCACGCCGACGACGACGCGGTGGCCGTCGATCGCGCCGCGTGCGTTGATCAGCGCGTCCTGCTCGCTGTTGTCGGTACGCGCGGCCTTGAGGCGATCGGTGTAGCGCTTCTGGTCGCGGAATTTCAGCGGATCCTCGGGCACTTTCGGTGCGGGGAGTTCGCTGCAGCTGCCCTCGTCGAACAACTGGGCGAAGCGGATCTTCGGCCCGATGCGGTCGTGGTGATCGCATTTCGGGCAGACGTAGAGGTTGTCCTCGAGCTCCTTGGTGAAGATCATCTGCCCGCAGCCCTTGCACTTGTGCCAGAGATTCTCGGGCGTCTCGCGCTTCGCGACGAAGGGCAGGACGTTGCGGACGCTGTTGAGCCAGCTCATGCGCCAATCTCCATAGGGGCGACCTTCCGTGCGGACGCGACGGCGTCGGCGAGAGACTTGATATAGGCGCGGACCGGCTCGGCCGCAGCGGCACCGTGCTGCGCGACCAGCTCGACGATCGCCGAACCGACGACGACGCCGTCCGCGACGCGTGCGACGTTGGCGGCCTGCTCGGGCGTGCGGATGCCGAAGCCGACCGCGATCGGGATGTCGGTCTGTGCCTTCAAACGGGCAACGGCGTCCTCGATCGAGGATTGCTGCGCCTGCTGGAGCCCGGTGATCCCTGCGACCGAGACGTAATAGAGGAACCCGCTGGCGCCATCGAGCACGGTCGGCAGGCGGGCGGCATCGGTGGTCGGGGTGGCGAGGCGGATCAGGTCGATCCCGGCGGCGCGCAACTGGGGCCCGAGCGCGTCGTCTTCCTCGGGCGGCACGTCGACGCAGATCACGCCGTCGACACCGGCGTTGGCGGCGGCCTGTGCGAACCAGTCCGCGCCGCGCCGGAGCATCGGGTTGCCGTAGCCCATCAGGACCAGCGGCACGTCCGGATGCCGCGTGCGGAAGGCGGTGGCGGTCGCGAGGATGTCCGAGGTGCGCGTACCTTGCGCGAGGCTGCGGATGTTCGCGGCCTGGATCGCGGGACCGTCGGCCATCGGATCGGTGAACGGCATGCCGAGCTCGATCGCATCCGCACCGCCCGCGACGAGCGCGTCGAGGATCGGGCCGGTCGCCTCGGTGGTCGGATCGCCCGCGGTGACGAACGCGACGAGCGCGGCGCGGCCGGCGGCGGCGGTGCGCGCGAAAGTGGCGGCGAGGCGGCTCACAGCTCCCCTCCCGCTTGCGGGAGGGGTTGGGGGAGGGGCTGACATAGCCGCATGTCCGAGGTCTGAGGAGCGTTCAGGCCCTCCCCCGACCCCTCCCGCAAGCGGGAGGGGAGCAGAAGCGAAGTCATATCGCTACCCCAAGCGCTTCGGCGACGGTGAAGATGTCCTTGTCGCCGCGGCCGCAGAGGTTGGCCAGGATGATCTGGTCCTGCCGCATCTCGCGCGCCTTCTTCGTCACCGTCGCGATCGCGTGGCTTGGTTCGAGTGCGGGAATGATGCCCTCGGTCCGGCACAGCAACTGGAACGCGTCGAGCGCTTCGGTGTCGGTCGCGCTGTCATACTGGACGCGGCCGATATCGCGTAGCCAGGCGTGCTCCGGCCCGATTCCGGGATAATCGAGACCCGCCGAGATCGAATGCGCCTCGGTGATCTGGCCGTCCTCGTCCTGCAACAGGTACGTCTTGTTGCCGTGGAGCACGCCGGGGAAGCCGCCCGCGAGGCTCGCTGCGTGCTGCTTGTCGAGACCATGACCCGCGGCCTCGACGCCGAGCATCTGCACGTCGGCATCGTCGAGGAACGGATGGAACAGCCCGATGGCGTTCGAGCCGCCACCGATCGCCGCGACCAGCATGTCGGGCAGGCGTCCGACGCGCTCGAGCATCTGTGCGCGTGCCTCGGTGCCGATCACGCTCTGGAAATCGCGGACCATTTCGGGATACGGGTGCGGGCCGGCGGCGGTGCCGATGATGTAGAAGGTGTCGTGGACGTTCGCGACCCAGTCGCGCATGCCCTCGTTCATCGCGTCCTTCAGCGTGTGTGCGCCGCTCGTCACGGGGCGGACTTCGGCGCCGAGCAGCTTCATGCGGAACACGTTGGGCGCCTGACGCTCGACGTCCTTCGCACCCATGTAGATCACACACGGCAGGCCGAAGCGCGCGCAGACCGTGGCAGTCGCGACGCCGTGCTGGCCCGCGCCGGTCTCGGCGATGATCCGCGTCTTGCCCATCCGCATCGCGAGCAGGATCTGGCCGATGCAGTTGTTGATCTTGTGCGCGCCGGTATGGTTCAACTCGTCGCGCTTGAACCAGACTTGCGCGCCCATGCCCTCGGGAGCGGACTCGCGGAGCGCCTCGGTCAGGCGTTCGGCATAATAGAGCGGGCTCGGGCGGCCGACATAATGTTCGAGCAGATCGTCGAACTGCGCCTTGAAGGCGGGGTCGGCCTTGGCGGCGCGGTACGCCTCGTCGAGTTTGAGGACGAGCGGCATCAGCGTCTCTGCGACATAGCGGCCGCCGAAGTCGCCGAAATGGCCGCGCTCGTCGGGCTGGGCGCGGTAGGAGTTGGGGGCGAGGGGAGCATTCATGCAGGGGCGTTTAGCACTTCGTAAATCGCTGTCACCCCTTCCGTTTCCGCTAAAGACCACCCCGGCGGAGGCCGGGGCCCAATTGGGAAAGGCTTTTTGGCGAGTCGGATGCTCTGTTACCTCGACCTTTCCAATTGGGCCCCGGCCTTTGCCGGGGTGGTGCTAGCGCGCGGCGACCGCCTTCAGAAACGCCGCGATCCTGGTTTCGTCCTTGGTACCGGGTTCGCTTTCGACCCCGGAGGACACGTCGACGAGTTCCGCGCCGGTGCGGCGGATTGCCTCGGCCACGTTCGCCGGATCGAGCCCGCCCGACAGCGCCCAGGGCAGCGGATGCTTGAACCCGTCGAGCAGGTCCCAGTCGAACCGCAAGCCCATCCCGCCCGGCAGCGCGGCCGAGTCCGGCGTCTTCGCGTCGTACAGTATCCGGTCGGCGATCCCGACGAACCCGTGCGCCGCATCCAGATCGCCGCGCGTGCGAACTGCCACCGCGACCCAGGTCTCGATCCCGAATTTCGCGCGGATTGCGGCGGCGCGTGGCGGTGTCACCTTGTGGAGTTGGAGCACGTCGAGCGCCGCAGACCCGACCGCCTGTTCGAGCATGTCGTCCTCCGGATCGACGAATACGCCTACCTTGGAGACGTGGCTCGGTACGCGCGCGGCAAGTTCGGCCGCCTTCGCAAACGTCACGTGACGGGGTGAGGCGGGAAAGAAGACGAACCCGACATGACTCGCCCCGTGCCGGATCGCAGCGTCGAGCGTGGCGGGCGTGGAGAGGCCGCAAATTTTCGTTTTCTTCATGCGCGTCTTGCTAGTGCGTTCGTGGAGGCCAAACCAGTGCAGTCTGATCCAGACCATTCCACCGACCTGTCCGAATATCGTCAATTCGCGATGGGCGCGGGGCGCTGGATACCGCCGGTCGTCATCATCCACCTAGCCGTGATCAATGGATTGGTGCGTATTTATACCGGCTATTCGCTGACGTCATGGTTGCCAACCGATCGGCTGGTACCGTGGGCATGGGTGAATGGCGGTATGTTCACGATCGCCGCGTTCGCGGTTCGGCGGGGCCGCTGGAACGTCGGCGCTGGGGCGTTGCGAGGTTGGCGGGCGCGGATGGTGGCCATCACCTGGATCGCACTCTCGGCCGTGTGGTTCTGCCTTCCCGAGATACTGACTGCTATTCGCGCGATTGCCGTCCCAACTGGTAACGGCGGCGAATGGTAAAGGGGGCCAGGTACGCCCCCCTCGTCATAGCGTCGCGCCGATCGCGCGGGCGGCGGTGTCGGGGTCTTCGGCTTGCGTGATCGGGCGACCGACCACCAGGATCGACGCGCCTGCGTCCATCGCCTGGCGCGGCGTTACGACACGCTTCTGGTCGCCGATGTGGCCGTCGGGCAGGCGTACTCCCGGCACCACGAAGAAGCCCTTCGGCCAGATCTTCTTCGCCGCCGCGACCTCCGCGCCCGAGCAGACGATACCGTCGACCCCCGCCGCGCAGGCCAGCTCGGTCAGCCGCGAGACCTGGTCGTGCGCGCTGCCGACGACGCCGGTCGCGGCGAGATCGGATGCGTCGAGGCTGGTGAGCATCGTCACCGCGATCACCTTCGTGCCGATCGGCGCGGCCGCCTTGGCATCCTCGAGCATCGCCCGGCCGCCGCTCGCATGGACGGTAAGGATCGCGGGTTCGAGCGCGCCGAGCGCCTGCACCGCTTTGGCGACGGTGTTGGGGATATCGTGCAGCTTCAGGTCGAGGAAGATCGGCAGGCCGAGTTCGGCCATCGCGTGGACGCCGGCCTGGCCGTGTGCGGAGAAGAATTCGAGCCCTAGCTTGATGCCGCCGACGTGATGACGGACGCGCGATGCGATCGCCTTTGCCTTGGCGAGATCGGGCGTATCGAGCGCGACGTAGATGCGGTTGCTCACAGGAGCGAGCCCGGCGGGGTCGTGGTCGACAGGTCGGAGGCGGGGCCAGCGGCGGTGATCGGCGCGACCGGCGTCTCGGCGTGTGCGAAGGCCACCGGCTCGGGCCGCGGCGCGCGCAGTTCGACCAGCTCGCGTTCGCACGTCGCGAGGCGTTGCCGCAGCCGCCACCGGATCGCGTGATTGTACAGCATCGTCGGCACGAACCCGATCAGGAACGTGACGAACAGCAGCAGCGGCAGGTTCACGTCGGCGATCAGCCCACCCCAAAGCTGGATCTGGACGGCATTCCAGTTCGATATCGTGAAGACTGCGGCGATGAACGCCAACAGACACCAGAACAGGATTTTCAGGAACTGCATGCGGCCACCTCTATCGCGTCCCTCCGCGCCGAAGCGCCGATGGGTGTGCCAGAGCTACCGCCAAGCGGCCGGTTTGGCCAGTCTTGTGCCGAACAAGTCGGGTTTCAGCCGATTTCGGTCCTGATCTGCGCGATCAGTGGCAGGACCGCGGTGAGCCGGGGTTCCTCCTCGTCGAGGATCGCGACGAACGCGGCGCGCTTGATCGCGGCGACCCGGCCGGGCTTCATCCGCACCGTCTTCGGCAGCGTCGAGACGGTGATGTCGATCATCCGCTCGGCGCCGTGGAGGCGGCCCCAGAGATAGTCGTTCTCGCGGTAGGCACGGCTGAAGAACGCGCCGAACGTGCCGAACTGGATTCCCTTCAACGTCGCGTCGGCACCGCCCGAGCGGATCGCGGTAGCGTCGTCGGGGGCGATCCGGTCGACCTTGATCGGGTCGAACTCGTCGAGTCCTTCGCCCTGCAACAGCGGCAGCGTGGCGGTGTCGAAATACGGAAAGCCGAGATAGGCAAGCAACATCGTGCGCCGTGCGGGCTTGGCGAGTTGCGCGAACGCCGCGGCGAGGCGCTGGTCGGTCTCGGCGTCGAGCCGACCGAGGTCGAACGTCCGGCCGAGCGTCGCCAGCACCTCGGTCGCATCGCCGCGCATCGCGCGGACCGCGTCATGCTGTCCGGCATGCATCTCGCCGCGCATCCGATCGAGATACGGCGACAGCGATTCGTAGATCGCGTCGCGCATCGGCGCGAGTTCGGGCTCGTCGGCCTGCGTCTCGACCTCCGCCAGCCGGCGCGCCATGAGCCGCAGCCGACGAATGCGAAAGCCGATGTCGAAGGTGCGCAGGAACGCGATCGACGCGGGGCTGGCGCCGCCGGGATAGTTCGAGCCGAGCTGATCGGCGCCGGTCGCGACGACGCTCGCCACGATCGCCGACCTGATCTGGGCGAGGCGGCGTGGGCGATGATGACGGCCCGCGTGAAACAGCAGGCTGGCCATCGTCTCGATCACCGCGCTGCGTTTGACGTGCCCGTAGGCGACGAAGCCGTACCCTGCCTTCGACGCGGCCGCCTTTTGCGCGCGCCGTCGCCAAGCGATCAGCCGGGGGGCGGTCGGGCGGTCGAGAAACAGCGTGTGGCCGAACAGCGATTCGACATCGGTCTCGACATCGGGGCGGATCGCGGTGACGATCCCGCGCATCCGGTCGATCCGCGCGGAGCGTTCGGCGATCGCCTCCAGATTGTCGCGGATCGGCTGCTGGCGCGGGATGTCGCTGATCGCGGCGATGATGGTCTGGAAGAAACCCGGCGTGCCTTCGCCCCGATTGAGCCGCAGCTTGATGCCTGGCGAGGGGTCGATGTAGATGAAGCGTCGGTCGATCTGGCGCCGTGCCGGCCGCTCCTTGAGCGCATCGAGCGCCGGCCGGAACGGCGCGTTGGCGAGCACCGATCCGTCGATCAGCACCGCGGTCTCCGCCGCTTTCGCCGCGGCATGACGTGGCAGAACGCGCTTGAGGAAGGCGCCACGCCCGGGCCATGCGATCTGGCGGGTCTGGAGAACGGTATCGAGTTCCGCGACGGTGAACGGCGGGAACGCGCCGGGAAAACTCGACGTCGCGCGGGCAGCGAACGCGAGTTCCGCGCGCGGCGCGAGCGTATCGGTCGCGCCGCCATTGTCGGTGAAGTCGACCACCAGCCGATGCTCGGTCTCGACCACCTCGGCGGGCGAGTTGAGCTGCAACCGCTCCGGGTGGCCAGAGAAATCGGTGACGGTCACGAACAGGTCGAGCGGTTGCCCGGGCGGCAACAGGCGGGGGCCGCGCGTGCTTGCCGCCATCGCGTCGAACGCGTCGAGCAGCAGGTTGGTGAAGGTCTTCCCCCCGAACGGCGGCTCGAACCAGCGCGAGCGGATGAAGTGCGACAGCTTGGCCCGCACCTCTTCGCGCGTCGGCTCGTCGAGCTCCTCGACCTTGTCGGTGCTGCGTCCTGCCGCCATCCAGGCGAGCGGCATCGCCCAGACCTTCGACAGCCGCGATTTCGGCGCCGCTTCGGTATCGATCAGCGCCTCGACATCGGCCGAGGTCATCCAGAGATCGGTCAGCGGATCGAGGCTCTGGCCGGTGGCGATCGCCTGCGCGAGGAAGATGCCGTTGATCCCGCCCGCACTCGCGCCGGCGATGATGTCGGCAAGCACGCGGACGCGGATCGACGCGTGCTCTTCGATTTCCTGGAGCAGCGCGTGATAGACGCCCTGGCTGCCGCCGACCGCGGTTTCGCCGTCGTGGAACGCGCGGCTGGCGCAGACGAGGCGCCAGATCTCCTTGGTGATGCCGTGCATGTAGACCGCCAGGCTGATCCCGCCATAGCAGACGAGCGCCAGTCGCAGTTCCTTCTCGCGCATCCTAGATCCCGTCCCGCATCGTCGTTCGCATCGCGCTTATGTCGGCTGCAGAATAGCCCAGATCGGCAGATGATCCGATGCCTTCCGCGCCGCCGGGCTTGCATGCACGCCGCAGTCGGCGACGTGCAAGTCACGCGAGACCATGATCCGGTCGAGCCGTGCGATCGCCCGTCTGGAATGGAAACTCGCGCCGGTCTCGGCAAATGCGTAGTCTCGCCCGAAATCGCGCAGGCACCCGGCGCCGGCGCTCCATTCGTTGAGATCGCCCATCATCACGGTCGGATGGCGGTGCGCGCAGGCGTCGACGTGGTTCATGATCGCGGCGGCCTGCTTGCGGCGCCAGAGGCCCGACAGGTCGAGGTGCATGCCGAGTACGCGCAGCGTCGCGCCGGCGAGTTCGATGTCCGCCATCACCGCGCCGCGGGGTTCAAGCGCGGGCAGATGCAGCGGTTCGCACGCGACGATACGCGCCGACTTGCGGACGAGGATGACGTTGCCGTGCCAGCCCATGCTGAGCGCGCGGAGGCCGAAATCCACCGGTTTCCAGTCGCTATGTTCGTCGAGAAGATGGTGCGGGAGGACGCAGGCCTTGGCGCCGAAGCGTCGATCCGCCTCCTGCAGCGCGATCACGTCGGCATCGATTTCGCGCAACACCTCGACCACGCGCTCGGGGTTGCGCCGCCGGTCGAGCCCGATGCCCTTGTGGATATTGTAGCTGGCGACCTTGATCATGCGTGGGGGCTTAACGCGGCGTCCGGGAAATGGGTTGCGGCGTTATGCTCGCGAAACGACAAAGCGGTAGGTGGGCCGACGCGGGATCGACCCGCGTCGGCGTGCGCGTTCAGCCTTGCGCGATGTCGCTCGCGTCGAACTCGGCGAACGCGGCCTTGACCTTGGCGGCCTTGGCCTCGTCCGCGATGTCGACCGAGACAACGATCTTGTCCTCCAGCGCCGCGTCGTCGCGCGATGCGGGCGAGGGGTCCTGGCCTTCTGTGTCCGCGCCCGCCGTCTCGCTGCCGACGCTGTTGGCGGGGCCGTCGGTGGTGATGAAGATGTCGGTCCGCTCGATATGCTGCTCCTGGACGAGGCGCTCGACGGTCATCTCGGCCTCGCGGCGGGTGTCGAACTTGGCTTTGAGGGTCGTGGGCATGGGAACTCCTTGGGTTAGGCGGGAAGGGGGGTGGGGTGATTCGGACGATCGGCGCTCGTCGCGGCAACGAAATGATCGAGGAAATTGGTCAGCTCGATCCGCCGACTCGCTTCCTGCGCGAACTCCTTGTCGACGCCGAGCGCCCAGAGGATCGATCGGCGACCGGGGTCGTCGTGCAGCGCGTCGAGTTGCGCGGCGCGGCGTTCGACGTCGTCGGGCGTGTCCGCGAGACCCGCCTCGATCAGGTCGTCGGACTGGCGGCGTAGCGCCACCGCGATCTCGCCGGGCGCCAGTTCGGGATGGTATTGCACGCCCCAGAAGATCCCGCCGTCGTGACGAATTTCCGCCGCCTGGATGGTCGTGACGGCGTTGCTCGCAAGCAGGGTGGCATCGTCGGGGAGGTGCTCGACCTCGTCGCCGTGGATCGCGGGCGCATCCCAGCTGGGCGCCCGGCCCGCGAGCAACGGATGGCTGCGCCCCGCATCGGTCGGCGTGATCCGACGGGCCAGCCCGGCCTCGAGCTTGCCGGGCATTTTCCGCACCGCGCCGCCCGCTGCGGCCACCGCGAGTTGCAGGCCGGCGCAGGACCCGAACGACGGCGTGCGCGATGCGAAGACGTTGCGCATGAAGCTCAGCTGGCGGCGGACTTCGGGGGTGTCGTCGTAGACGTGGAGCGGCGAACCGGTGACGAACACTGCATCGAACGCCGCGATCTCGGTCGCGTCGTAGACCTCCGCATCGTCGTCCGCCGGGGCGACGATCGTGATACTGGCATCGGGACGAAGCTGTTCGAGCGTGGCGGCGTAGCTTTCGCCCGAACTCTTGCCGGTATGCCGCCGACGCGCGTCACGCTCGTCGGCGGTTTCGCTCTCGGCGACGAGAAAATGCGGCACGCTGCGTCCTTCGTCCAGTATCAGACATCCCCCAACGCATGGCCCGGCGTTTGGTCCGCGCGTCCGCGAACAAATATGGATCGCGCTACTTCTGCGGTGCCGCGGATTTGGCGGACAGCCAGCCGCTATCGGCGAGCCAGTCGTTCAACCGGTCGGGCCAGTGCAGGATCGAGATGCGGTCGGACTCGTCGAGATTGAATGCGTGATCGCTGTCCGCATACATGTGCAGTTCGGCCGAGACGCCTGCCTTGCGCAACTGTTCGTACAGCGCGACCGGCGGTGCGGCACAACAGGCGTCGCGACTGCCGGCGATCAGGAAGGCGGGGGGCGCGGTGCTGATCGCCTTTGCCGGAATGCCACGCGGTCCGGGGAACACCAGGACCTGGAAATCGGGGCGCGCGGACTGGCGGTCGATCGCGTCGACCACGGGCCGGGCAGGTGGCTCTGGATTGTCGGCGATCAGCGATACGAGTTCGCCGCCTGCGGAAAAGCCCATCACGCCGACGCGGTGCGGATCGATTCCGTAGTCGGCAGCGTGCGCTCGGACCCAGCGCACGGCACGCCGCGCATCGTCGGCAGCGTCGCCTTCGACCGAATAGTGCGAGCCCGGTTCGTTCGCCAACCGGTACTTCAGGACGAACGCGGTGACGCCCATGCGATTGAGCGCGGTGGCGACTTTCGTTCCCTCGTTGGTCCAGACGAGCAGCTTGTGGCCGCCGCCGGGGATGACGACGATCGCCGCGCCGTTGCGGTGCGCAGGCGCGGCGGGGAAGGCGATCAGGGAGGGATCGTGGATGTTGCGGACCCAGTAATCGCGGCCGACCTCCGCCTCCTTTCGACGTCCCGTCGAACCGGGCGCGCCGTTCGGCCAGAGCGGGATCGACCGATAGGTCGGGGCCGGCACCGGCGCGGGGTCCTGTGCCGCCGCGGGCCCCGCCATGACCACCGCCGCAATCGCCCAGACGGCGCGCATCACTTGGCTTCCGCCGCGGCGGCCATCGCCGCGCGCGCGGCGAGGATATAGGCCGAGGTCGTGCTGACGGTGTATTCGTTCTCGAACCACAGGAACGGCCAGTCGGTCTTCAACTCGGGAAAGTCGGGTTTGACGATCAGCACGCCCGGCACCATCCCGCCCGGGATGAAGCTGTAGTCGGCGCGGTTGTGACCATAGCCGATCAGTTTCGAATCGGTGCCGACGGTCGACACCAGCGACAAATTGTTGGCGGGGTGGCGCCCGAGCACATAGTCGAGCGCATCGAGCGTGTAGCCCGTACCGATCAGCTCGGGGAACGCCTTGTGCATGAGGTACATCGAGGTGCCGAAGCTGACGACCTTGTTCGATCCGGCCCAGGAGCCGTCGCTGATCGGCACCCCGAACGGATTGCGCGCCCGGTCGCCGTCGGCCTTCGCCTTGAACTGCTGGACCAGCGGCGCGAGCTGCGCGCGATAGTCCGCATCCATGAACGGGATCGCGCGCACCGCGACGCCGCCGATCCAGCCGAAGTTCTGGCGGATCACGGGCAGCAACTGGCGCAGGCGATCGGCATAGGCCTTGTCGCCCTTGCTGGTGATCAGCAGTTCGATAGTCGCCGCGACGTTCGCCGCCTCGGCCGAGCGCGGCGAGGAGGAATCGTCGCGCCCATCGCCCGACTTGGCGATGCCGCGCTGCTGTTTGGCCCACATCGCCGTCGCCGCGGTGAGCGCGTCCTTGGCCATCGCCGGATCGCTGGCTGCCAGTGCGCGCGACGAGGCGGCGAGCGCGGCGGCGACGAGCAAATTGTTGGCGGGCAGGTCGGTGGTGAACGCCCAGCGATCATCGGGAGCGCCCGACGTGCCGCCCTTGCGCTCGACCGGCTTCAGCGCGGCGTCGTAAAGCAGGCCATCGGTCTGCGATCCCGCTTCGCCGAGATGCGCGTATTGGCGCAGCGCCGGGTCGACGATGCCGACGATCGCGTGCCCGAACACCTTGTACTGCGCGAGCAGCTGGAGCGTGCCGTGGCGGATCTGCTGGGCCGCGTCCTCGACGCCGTCGGGCTTGCGGATCTCGACCGCTCGCGCCGCCTCGTCGACGCTGGTCTCATCCCAGTCGAGCCCGAACAACTCGCGCGCCCAGACGAGATCGCGCACCACCGAGGCGTTCTCGGGAGTCTGGATATCGTAATCGCCGGCATCCTGGAAACCGCCGACCGCGAGGCCGGGGATGTGCTCGCCCGCCTTGAACGGCGAGTCGAGGTTCGCGCCCATCTTGTAGCCGTCGAAATGCGTGATGTTCGGCGGCGCCTGGCGCGCATCGTCGAGATGCGACGGCGCCGACCAGACGCGATACTGCTCCCTGATCCCGACATGATCCATCTGTTCGGCGATGAAGGTGTCGAGCGAGGTCTGCCAGATCCGGTCATACGCGTCGGCGGCGATCCGGAACGGGTTGGTCGTCTTGCCCGCGTACGAAATCGCGTAGATGCCGGGCTCGCGTACCGTCGAGAAATCGAACGCCGCGTAATCGTAGCGCGTCCAATGGCCGCGCGATTGCGTCCGGGCGCGCAGCACGGTCTGCTGGCCGCCATCGGCGGTCAGCCTGACGAGCGCGGCGTCGGCGGGCGCCTTGAACTTGGGATCGAGCTCGATCAGCGCGATCTTGGGCCGGTTCGGCGTATACCCCGCCTGGTTGAACGACACGACCGGCTCGCGCACCCAGTTCTTCACGACATTGGGCCGGACATGCCAGACGACCGCATTCTCCTTCGCACCCACGGCGATCATCGAGCGGACGACGAACCAGCCGTTCTGCGCACGATTGCGCGCGTCGTAGAGCGACAGCGGCCCCTGATCCGAGGTGATCGTCACGCGGGTCAGCGGATCCTCGGGCGACAGCGTTACCGACTTGCCACCGCTCGCCATCGGCAGCGGATCGCCCGAGCCGTCCTTCGCCATCGGTCCGGTCGGATGGCGCGGGAACAGGCCCGGCGCGGCATCCATCAGATAGGTCTTGCCGAAATAGGCGGTCGGCAGGAAATCGAGGTTGAAGCCCGCCTTGCCCGCGAGGCTGGCGGGCAAAGGCTGATCGAGATCGACGGCTATCCGGAAGCCGTCGCCCTCAGCCGTCACCTTCACCGCATAAGCGAGGTTCACGTCCTTGTAGGTCGAGCGGACGACGATCTGGTTGGGTTCGCTGCCCTTGATGCGGCTGACGAACGCGGGCACGCGCGCCCATTGTTCGGGGGTGGGATCAAGCCGGACGGCGCCGTCGGTCGCGAGGCGATTGCCGTGCAGGACGATCTGGATACCCGCATTCTTCTCGTCGAAGAAGATCGGGCTGAACTGGTTCTGGTCGATGATCACCGACAGCCCTTGAGTCTCCAGCGTCCCGGCAGGCGTCGCGGTGAGCGATTGGGCGGAGGCCGTTCCGGCGCCCCCAAATAATGCTGGAACGACGCACGCACCGACGGATGCGAGCAAAGCGATAAACGCCGATCTTGGCACAGGCCTCTCCCTGATGATGTCTGCAGTTTCGTCCGGCGGCGGCGCTTCTATCGAGCGCTCGCGGGGCCGCCGGGTATTGGTGTCAGGCGTTGGTGGGGTTACTTCGCGGGCTTGAGCAGGCCGTGCATCGCCATCCAGCGGACGAACTCGTCGAACCAGCCGGTGCTGGTGGTGGTCTTGGGGTACATGCCGAAGCCATGGCCGCCCTGTTCGAACAGGTGGAATTCGACCGGACGCTTGGCCGCATGCCAGCTTTCGATCAGCCCGAACCCGCTATTGCCGAAGAACGGATCGTCCGCGGCGAGCGCGACGAACAGCGGCGGGGCGCTGGCGGGAACGGTCATCGCCGCGAGCGGCCCGTAGATGTTGCCGATGAACGCGGGTTTCGCGTCGCCGCCCGCGACGGTGGTCGCCATCGTCAGCATCGCGCCGGCGGAGAACCCGACCATGCCGATGCGAGTCGGATCGACATGCCATTCGGCGGAGCGTTTGCGGACCAGCGCGAAGGCGGCGCGTGCATCGGCGATCTGCGGCGCGAGTCCAGCCATCATCGCATCGGGCTTGGGGCGGGGCGCCCGCGCGATCGAGGAGAACATCGCGGCCATCGACTTTTCGAACGCGGGCATCGCCTCGGGCGTCGGGTTGAGCCGGTATTTGAGCACGAACGCGGCGACGCCCTTGGCGGCCAGCGCGCGCGCGACGTCATAGCCTTCGTTTTCCATCGACAGCGTCTTGAAGCCGCCGCCCGGCGCGACGATCACCGCGGTGCCGGTCGCCTTGGACGGATCGGGCAGGAATGGGGTCAGCGTGGCGATCGTGACGTTGCGCGCGAACACGCTGCCATATTGGCTGTGCCAGGCTTCGGGTGCAGTCGCGCCGGGCAGCTTGCCGGTGCCGAGAACGATCGCGCCGGTCTGCGCGGGAATCGCGATCGGGGTCATCTGGTCGGACTGCGCCTGGACCGGAGTCGCCAGGATCATCGCTGCGGCGAAACCGAGTCGCGCCAGCCCGAATCCCGAACGGCGACGGCGCACGTCCCCACCTGACGCGTTGTTGCTCATCACGTGTAACATGATCGCTCTCCCCTGTTTTATCGTTATTGGTCGTCACGATAAAGAGAGCGCTACCATTGCGCAATTTATACTTTCGATCCCGCGCGTTGCCGTCGAACATACTGAGTTATCGGGACGCTCCGGCGATGCCAGCCCAAGAATCCTGCGTTTATTCAATGCCATCATGGCCATCCACGCCCCTGCCGAACGGGCTATTCTTGGGTACAGCGCGGCGCCGTATTCCAATCTCGATGGGAACGGTCTGGACTAGCGCTCCCGGATCCCTATTCTGGCGGCGGGGAGAGCGGGGATGCGATTTGCTAGACTGTGGGCGGCGCTAGCGATCGTCGTCGCGCCGGTTGCCGCGTTCGGGGGCGATACGCCGCACGTCACGCTTGCCACGCCCAACATCTCGGACGGCGCGATCACGCGCTTTACCGTGCGGTTCAGCGACGCGATCGTACCACTCGGCGATTCGCGCGCCGCCTCGCCGCTGAAGGTCGAGTGCGCGGTGCCGGGCGAAGGGCGCTGGGCCGATCAGCAGACCTATGTCTGGGACTTCGCGCAAGGCCTGCCCGGCGGAACGCGCTGTACTCTTGCGACGCGCGAAGGGCTCAAGAGCGCGGCGGGCTACGGCGTCGATGCGGAGAGCTTCACCGTTGACGCCGGCGGTCCGATCGCCCGCGCGGTACTGCCCGGCGAAGGCGATATCGAGGAGGACCAGGTGTTCCTGGTCGCCGCGAATATGCTCGCGACCCGTGAATCGATCGCCGCCAACGCGTATTGCGCGGTCGACGGGATCGGCGAGAAGATCGCGGTCGACGTGCTCGCGCCCGACTTGCCGGGCAAGCTGCTCGCCGGGTTGGGAAACAACTACTCGGTCACCAATTTCCTCGAAAGTGCCGGACTGCCCAAGGCGGTCCCCGCCGATGCCGCATCGCGCCAGCGCGCGCTGGCCGGCATTACCGCGCTGAAATGCCGTCGCCCCCTGCCGCCGGGCCGCGACATGGCGCTGGTGTGGGGCGCGAACATCGCCAGTGCCGGGGGCAAGCTAGCCGGCGCCGATCAGCGGTTCGATTTCACCGTTCGGAAACCGTTCACCGCGCGGTTCGAATGCTCGCGCGTCAACACCGCGGCGGGATGCAGCCCGGTCGAGAAGGCGTATCTGCGGTTCTCCGCGCCGGTGCCGATGAGTGCGGCGACGCAGGTCCGCCTGACGCTCGCGGACGGCAAGTCGATCGCGCCGGTGTTCAGCGATGAAGAGAAAAACCGAGCGACGATAGAACAGGTCACGTTCGCCGCACCGTTGCCCTTCGCGACGCGTGGCAACGTGTCGATCCCCGCCGAGCTCAAGGACGAAAGCGGCCGGATACTCGCCAACCGCGAACGCTTTCCGCTCGAGGTGAAGTTCGACGAAGCGCCGCCGCTCGTCAAGTTCGCGGCCGATTTCGGCATCCTCGAGGCGAAACAGGGCGGCGTGCTGCCCGTCACCGTCCGCAACGTCGAGCCTTCGCTGCAAGGCCAGACCGCGGGCATCGGCGGCCAGCGGCTGCGCGTGGGCGGTACAGACGGCGAGATCGCCGCGTGGCTGCGGCGCGTCGAGGATGCGAGCAAGACCGACTATCAGACGATCGAGCGCAAGGGGGCAGAGCCGCTCCAGATCAACCATACCGGTGAGAAGCCGCTGCTGTTCGGGAGCGGGGGCGGCGGGGATAGTGGCGGGGCGGGCGATCCGTTCAAGCTCGACCTGCCGGGCAAGGGCAAGGACTTCGAGGTCGTCGGCCTGCCGCTCGGCAAGCCCGGCTTCTACGTCGTCGAACTCGCCAGCCCGACGCTGGGCCGAGCGCTGCTCGGTCGCGACGTGCCGCGCTATGTCGCGAGCGCCGCGCTGGTCACCGATCTGGCCGTGCATTTCGAATGGGGGCGCGATCGCTCGCTCGCCTGGGTCACGCGGCTGTCGACCGGCAAGCCGGTCGCGAACGCGGTGGTGCAAGTCAGCGACAGTTGCACGGGGAAGCCGCTCGCGCGCGGCGCGACCGACAGGAGCGGCGGGCTGATGGTCGCGCGCGGACTGCCCGAACCCGAGACCTATGGCAGCTGCAAGGGCGAGGGTTCGTCGCATCCGCTGATGATCTCGGCGCGTACCGGCGACGATTTCAGCTTCACGCTGACCGATTGGGGCGAGGGCATCCGGCCGTTCGATTTCGACCTGTCCTATGGCTATTCGGCGGCGACCGATATCATCCACACCGTGTTCGATCGCGCCTTGGTCCGCCAGGGCGAGACGATCCACATGAAGCACATCCTGCGCCGCCCCGACGCGCGGGGCTTCTCGTTGGCGCCGGGCTTTACCGGCACGCTCCGGCTGTCGCATCGCGGCTCGGACACGCAGTTCGAAATACCCGTGACGATCGGCGCCAACGGCACCGGCGAGACGGTCTGGACCGCCCCCAAGGGCGCGCCGATGGGGGATTACGACCTCGTCTTCGTGGTCGGCGACACCACCACCGAATCCACGCAGTCGTTCAAGGTCGACGAATACCGCCTGCCGACGATGCGCGCGAGCGTGACCGGGCCCAAGACCGCGCTCGTCAAGCCGCGCACCGCGCAACTCGACCTGTTCGCGGGGTATCTCTCGGGCGGCGGTGCCCCCGGCTTGCCGGTCGACGTCCGCATCGGCTGGTTCGCGCACAGTGCGACGCCTGTCGGCTACGACAAATTCAGCTTCGGCGGCGAACCGATCAGCGAAGGCGTCAAGCCGCTCGATGGCGAGGGCGAGGATGCGAAGACGCCGTTGCCGCCGACGCAGATGCTGCCCGCGACGCTCGGCAGCGACGGCACGCGGCGGATGACGGTCGACATGCCGCAGACCCTACCCGGCACGACCGATATGCAAATCGAGATGGATTACCGCGATGCGAACGGCGAGACGCTGACCGCCTCGAAATCGATCCCGATCTACGCCTCGGGCGTGCAGCTCGGCGTCGCCACCGATGGCTGGATGATGCGCGCGGACGATCTTCGCCTGCGCTTCG
This sequence comes from Sphingomonas sp. PP-CE-3A-406, assembly GCF_003688625.1. Classification (GTDB taxonomy): domain Bacteria; phylum Pseudomonadota; class Alphaproteobacteria; order Sphingomonadales; family Sphingomonadaceae; genus Sphingomonas. Next base: position 285,083 of record NZ_RCWY01000002.1, on the reverse strand, counting down.
TCGCGCTCGATACCGACGGCAAACCGATCAAGGGCCAGAAGCTGTCGGTCGCGCTCTACAGCCGACAGATCCTGACCGCGCGGCGGCGGCTGATCGGCGGGTTCTACGCCTATGACAACCGGATGCGGACGACCAAGCTGTCGGCGTCGTGCAGCGCGACGACCGATGCGCAGGGGCTCGCGCAGTGCAAGGCCGATCCAAGCGTCTCGGGCGAGATCTACGCGGTCGTCACCACCACCGACGCCGACGGCAACGTCGCGCGCGCGGTGAAGTCGGTGTGGCTCGCGGGGAACGACGACTGGTGGTTCGGCGGCGACAATGGCGACCGGATGGACGTCGTGCCAGAAAAGCTCACCTATGCGTCGGGCGAGACCGCGCGGTTCCAGGTACGGATGCCGTTCCGCTCGGCGACCGCGCTGGTCAGCGTCGAGCGTGAGGGGGTGTTGTCGAGCTTCGTCACCGAATTGTCGGGCAAGGACCCGGTGATCGAGGTGCCGATGGACGCCGCCTATGCGCCCGACGTCTATGTTTCTGTGCTGGTCGTGCGCGGTCGTGTCGAGAGCGGCTTCTGGAGCTGGATCCACCGCATCGCGCGGACGCTGGGGCTGTCGGATACGCCGGAGGACGCCGCCGAACCGACCGCGTTGGTCGATCTCGCCAAACCCGCCTACCGCCTCGGCATCGCCAAGGTGAAGGTCGGCTGGGAAGGCCATACGCTCGCCGTCGCGGTCAAGGCGGACCGCGAGCGTTATGCGCCGCGGGGCACGGCCAACGTTGCGATCCAGGTGCGGAAGCCCGATGGCAGCCCGGCGCGCGAGGCCGACGTCGCGTTCGCCGCGGTCGACCAGGCGTTGCTGCAACTTGCACCGAACGACAGCTGGAACATCCTCGACGCGATGATGGGCGATCGTCCGCTCTCGGTGCTGACCGCGACCGCGCAGATGCAGGTCGTCGGCAAGCGGCATTATGGCCGCAAGGCACTCGAAGCGGGTGGCGGCGGTGGTGGCGGCGACCTTTCGGGACTCAATCGCGAAAATTTCCAGCCGGTGCTGCTGTGGAAGGGCCATGTCCCGCTCGATGCGCAAGGGCGTGCGCGCGTTTCGGTGCCGCTGTCGGATGCGCTGTCGTCGTTCAAGCTCGTCGCGATTGCCACCGACGGCGCGCAGGCGTTCGGCACCGGCAGCACCGACATCCGTACCGCGCAGGATCTGTCGCTCTATGCCGGGATGCCGCCGCTGGTCCGTTCGGGCGATTTCTACGGTGCGCGGTTCACGCTCAGGAACGGATCGGACCGCGCGATGACGGTCACGGCGAACGTCGACGTCTTTCCACGGATTGCACAAGGCAAACCGCTGACCGTCACCATTCCCGCGGGTGGTGCGGCACCGGTGGCGTGGAACCTCACCGCGCCGTCCGGAGTCGATACGCTGCGCTGGACGGTGCGGGCGAAGAGCAACGACGGCCGTGCGACCGATCAGGTGACGGTGACGCAGGACGTCATCCCGGCGGTGCCGACCGAGATCTGGGCGGCGACGCTCGCGCAAGTCGGGGAGAATACGCTGATCCCGATCGCGCCGCCGATGGGCGCGCTGCCGGGGCGTGGCAGCGTCGACATCCACCTTGCCGATACGCTGGCGCCGTCGCTGGCCGGGGTCCGCGACTATATGAGCCGCTATCCGTTCAACTGTTTTGAGCAGCGGCTGTCGCGGATCGTCGTGCTTGGCGACATGCCGGGCTGGGCGACGCTGGCGGGCGAGATCCCGACCTATCAGGCACCCGATGGGCTGCTCCGGTATTTCCCCGGCGACAGCCTGCAGGGGTCGGAGGCGTTGACCGCCTATGTCCTGTCGATGGCGGGCGCGGCGAACCTGTCGCTACCGCCGGTCCAGCGCGCGCGGATGATCGAGGCGATGAAGGCGGTGCTCGACGGACGCTTGCGACACGAGGATTACGGCGATGTCCGCCTGACCAAGGTCGCGGCACTGGCGGCATTGGCGCGGCAGGGCGAGGCGACGGCAGCGATGCTGGGCCAGATCGGCATGACGCCCGCGGAGATGCCGACCGCGAGCCTCGCCGACTACATCACCGCACTGACCGCGATCCCCGGCGCGTCGACCGAAGCGAAGGCGCAGGCCGAGGCGGTGTTGCGGACTCGCCTCGTGTTCGAGGGCACGCGGCTCGATCTGTCGGACTCGGCCAACGCGTCGTGGTGGCTGATGTCGTCGGCGGACGAAGCCGCGAACAAGGCTACCGCGGCGGTGCTTGGACGGCCGGGGTGGCAGGACGATGCGCCGCGCCTGATGGTCGGGACGGCGCTGCGCCAGTCGCGCGGGCATTGGGATACGACCACCGCCAACGCGTGGGGTGCGATCGCCGCGCGGCGGTTCGCGCAGGTCTATCCGGCGCAGGCGGTGACGGGGACGACGATGCTCTCCTATGCAGGACGCAGCGTCGCGCGCGGATGGCCGCTGGCGGAACCCGCGCGAACGGTGTCGTTCCCGCTCGCCGCCGCCGGACCGCTGCGCTTGGCGCAAGGCGGCGGGGCGGGGCCGTGGGCGACCGTGTCGATCTCGGCGGCGGTGCCGCTGCGGCAGCCGCTGTTCGCCGGCTATCGCCTGACGCGGAAAGTCGACGTCGTGCAGGCGCGCAACCCAGGGCGGCTGACGACGGGCGACGTGCTCCGCGTGACGATGTCGGTCGAGGCGACCGCCGAGCGCAACTGGGTCGCGATCAGCGATCCGGTGCCCGCCGGCGCGACCGTGATCGGCGACCTCGGCGGCCAGTCGCAATTGCTCCAGCAGGGCGGTGCGGTAGATGGGGAGGGCGGCGGTGAGGGCGGGGGGCCGAGCTATGTCGAACGCGGCCGCGATACGTGGCGCGCCTATTTCGCGTGGCTGCCCAAGGGGACCACCACCGTCTCGTACACGCTGCGGCTCAACGGTGCCGGCCGGTTCCAGATGCCGCCTAGCCGGGTCGAGGCGATGTATTCGCCCGCAATTCGCGCCGCGGTGCCGAACCAGACGATGGTCGTCGCGGATCGATGAAGCAGCGCGCGGCGCTCGCCGGACTGCTGGTGTTGATCCTCGCCGCGGTCGGGTTCGACTGGGCGACGTTCCCGCCGCCTTTGCCGGGCTATGCGCAGGTTCGCGCTGCGTGGAAGCCGTCGGAGGCGTGGCTGTACGACCGCCACGGCGTGCTGATCGACAGCGCGCGCGTCAATTTCGCCGCGCGGCGGCTGGCATGGGTACCGCTCGACCAGATCGCCCCGGTCGTGCCCGCCACCGTCGTTGCGGCGGAGGACGCCCGCTTCCGCAGCCACGGCGGCGTCGACTGGCTGGCGATCCTCGGTTCCGTTGGCGCGCGCGCGAAGGGCGAGCGGGGCAGGGGTGCCAGCACGCTGTCGATGCAGGTCGCGGCGTTCCTGTCGCCGACGCTAGCCATGCCCGGCGCGCGCGGCTGGCGCGACAAGCTTCGCCAGATGCGCGCGGCACGAGCGCTGGAGATGACCTGGAGCAAGGACCAGATCCTCGAGGCGTATCTCAACCTCGCGCCGTTCCGCGGCGAGGCGCAGGGGATCGGTGCGGCGGCGCTGTCGCTGTTCGGCAAGACCCCCGCGGCGATGGCGCGCGACGACGCGCTGCTGCTGGCCGCGTTGCTCCCCGATCCCCAGGCGCCCGCTCCCCGTATCGCCGTGCGGGCCTGCCGATTGGGGGGCGTGGGCGATTGCGCACGGTTCGCGAGCGAGGCCGCGTCGATGCTCGGGCCGGTGCGAACGCTGGCGCTCGATCCGGGGCTCGCGCCGCATCTCGCCGATCGCCTGCTGACCAAGCCCGGCCTGCGGATTACCACCACGCTCGATGCCGCGCTCCAGCGTACCGTCGCCGCTGCGCTGCGCCGCCAGCTGCTCGGGCTCGGCGGATCGCGCGCGCGCGACGGGTCCGCGGTGGTGATCGACAATGCGAGCGGCGACGTCCTCGCCTATGTCGGCGGGATCGGCGGCGCATCGACGGCGCCCGCGGTCGATGCCGCCAACGCCTATCGCCAGGCCGGGTCGACGCTGAAACCGTTCCTCTACGCGCAGGCGATCGAGCGCGGCTACCTGACCCCGGCCTCGGTGCTCGACGATTCGCCGGTGCAGCTCGATACCGCGTCGGGGCTGTACGTGCCGCAGAATTACGATCGCGGGTTCAAGGGGCGCGTGTCGGTGCGCAGTGCGCTGGCGGGGTCGCTCAACGTGCCCGCGGTGCGCACGCTGCTGCTGGTCGGGGTCGAGCCGTTTCGCGATCGGCTGTGGGATACGGGGTATCGTGGTCTCGTCGAGGACGGCGATTATTACGGGTTCAGCCTCGCACTCGGATCGGCGGAGGTGACGCTGCTCGAACAGGCCGACGCGTACCGGTCGCTCGCGAATGACGGCCGCTGGTCTCCGCTGCGGCTTACGGCCGATGCGCCCCGCCGCGCACCCCGCCCGGTCACCACGCCCGCCGCTGCGTGGATCGTCGGCGACATGATGGCCGACCCCAACGCCCGCGCCGCCACCTTCGGCCTCGATTCGGCGCTACGCCTGCCGTTCTGGACCGCGGTGAAGACGGGCACCTCGAAAGGCATGCGCGACAATTGGTGCGTCGGGTTCTCGCGCCGCTATACGGTCGCGGTCTGGGTCGGGAACGTCGAGGGCGATCCGATGCGCGCGGTCTCGGGCACCAGCGGCGCGGCGCCGGTGTGGCGCGACGTGATGCTGGCGCTCGGACGCGACGACGAACGTGGGCCCCCCATGCCCGCTGGCGTCGAGCGCCGCCGCATCGCGTTTGCCGACTCGATCGAGCAGCCACGCGTCGAATACTTTCTCCGCGGCACCGGCCAGTCGCTGATCGCCGCGGCGCCAGCCACCGCCCGGCGCGCGCGGATTGTCAATCCCGCCTCGGGCAGCGTCTACGCGATCGACCCCGACATCCCCGCCGACCGCCAGCGCCTCGCGATCGAGACAACCGGCGATGTCCGCGCGCACCATGTGTTCCTGGACAATCGCGACCTCGGCCCCGCCGCGCAGCAACTGCTGTTCTTCGCGCCCCCCGGCCGCCACCGCCTCCGCTTGGTCGACGCGGCCGGGCGCGCCACAGACCAGGTGATCGTCACGATCCGCTGAGCGGGCTGCATGTTCGGACGCGCGGGCGCGCAGGGATCAAGCGCGAGCCTGCCGTTCGCCGTTCATAGGGCCTGCTTGCCCGGCGTGTCCGATCCTCGCGCCGGTCCCAAGTCGATCACCCGCAACCGATAGCGTCCTGCCGGCAGCATCAGCGCGACATCATCGCCCGCGCGGATCGCGATCCGGTCCAGCGGCACGGAGGCGGCGGGTTCGCCGACCGGGCGGGCCTCGACGACGCGCCAGCCGCTTGCCGGATACAGCCCGCGCGGGATGCTGACCGGCAGGTCGCCAGCCCGCTGCCGCCATAGGGGGCGCCCGCGGACGAAGCGCGCGGTGGGGTGATCGACGACCAAGTCGAACGTGCCGGGCGGCTCGTCGTTCGGCAGCGCGGACAGCCGCACCTCGCCGCCGCCGCCGCGACACGTCGTCTGCGAGATCGTGAGCGGATCGATTCCGGTCGTCGCCTTGAGCCGCGCGGCCATCCACCGGGTGCCGTCGGCGCGTGGCACCTCTGCGGCGTGCGAGTAGCCGACATGGACCAGCAGCTTGGCACCGGGATGATCGTGTACGTAGGCGGCGAGGTTGCGCGCCTGCCCTTCCTCGCGCGTTGCGATCCGCTGGTCCATCGTCGCTTCCGCCGCCGGATGTTCGTCGATGAACTCGTAGGCCAGGAGATGATAGCCGAGCGCCTTGGCACGTCGACCGAGCCGCCCGTATCCCGCCTCCGAGAGATAATGGCCATCGCCGTCCTCGAAATACGGCAGCGCCGGCTGTCGGACGAACGCTGGCAGATATCGCGTCGGCGTGCCGGGCATCGACGCAGACAGCGTCTCGATTGCCAGCGTATCGTACCCGAGCGGCCGCAACCGCGTCGCGACCGCGGTGCTGAACCCGCGATGGTCGGTGCGTTCGTGGCTCTCGGTGATGATGACGATTGAGGTCGTCCGCGCGCGTCGCTCGATCTCGGTCAGGACGTCCGTCGCGGCCTCGACCGGCGCGCATCTCTTCGCCTGATAATCCTTGCTGCTCGCCGCGATCAGGTCTTCCCGGCCGAACAGGCTCAGCGTCTGTGCGGTGCCCCCGTCGCCCAGCGGCTGCGCCGGATCGATCGCTGCCAGCCGGGCCAGACTAGAGGACAAGTCGGGGAGGCTGGCGGCGGTAACCCGCTCGACCGGTCCCACGAAGCGGACGCTGCGCACCGGACGTTCTTCCCTGGCCATGACCGATGCGCCGAGCGTCGTGAGCACCAGCAGGGAAGCGATGCGCGTGGCGGGAATTATAGGCATTGCCCAAGCTATCAAGCCGGGCATCCGTGTTCCACACCTTTAGCCGTTTCGCGATCCTGGTGGATGGGTCGAGCGGCGCGGCACGGTCTCAGGCATCGTCCCGAACGCCGGCATATTGCGCATCCGTGACGGGTTCGAGCCACTCGACGTTCTTGCCGTCGAGCGCCTCCTGAACGGCGATGTGGGTCATCGCCGTCGTCGGGGTCGCACCATGCCAGTGCTTGTGGCCTGGAGGACACCAGATCACGTCGCCGGCGCGGATTTCGACGATCGCCTCGCCCTCGCACTGCGTCCAGCCGCAGCCGGCGGTGACGATCAGCGTCTGGCCGAGCGGATGGGTGTGCCAGTGCGACCGCGCGCCGGGCTCGAACGTCACCGCCGCGCAGGAATGACGGGCGGGAGCGGGCGGCACGTTCAGCGGGTCGATACGCACGCTGCCGGTGAAATACTCGGCTGGGCCGGGCTGCGACGGTTGCGATCCTGCGCGCTTGAGGTGCATCGAACGACTCCTTTGTGGGTTATCTTGACGAGATATCGCCGCATGTCTCGCGGGCTTCGGTGGGTTCGTCGGCCGTGAGAGATAGTGCGCGTACGGGCGCGGGACGCGGTCAGGCGGCGGCGCGGTCGGTGCCGCAGAACAGCGCGACCGCTGCTGCCGCGCCGAGGATCGCCGCGCAGCCGAGAAACTCCGTGCTCGGTCCGGTGGCATCATACGCCAGGCCGCCGATGGTCGCCCCGGACATGATCGCGAACTGGACCACCGCGACCATCAGTCCGCCACCGGCTTCGGGATGGTCGGGGGCGGCGCGGGTCAACCAGGTCCACCATCCGACCGGTGCCGCGGTGGCGACGAAGCCCCACACGGCGAGCAGGACCGCGACGATGGCGACCGATGTCCCGAAGATCGCCAGGCCAACCGCGACGAGGGCCATGACCGCCGGAATTGCCGCGAGCAGGAGGTGGAGCCGGCGGCCGATCAGGCGTCCGATCAGCGTCGTGCCGACGAACCCCGCGACACCGACCACGAGCAGCAGCGTCGACAGCGTGCCCAGCCCGACGCGCGTCACCTGTTCGAGGAACGGACGAAGATAGGTGTAGAGCGCGAACTGGCCCATGAAGAGCAACACCGCGCCGGCCAGCCCGAGCAGGACCGTCCTGCGCCGCAACAGGACCAGCATGCCGCTGCCCCCAACGCTTCGTTCGGCGGGTAGCGACGGCAGGGCAAAGGCCTGCCACGCGGTAGCGGCGATCGCGATCGGCACCACGCAGAAGAAAGCGCCACGCCAGCCGATCAGGCCACCGAGAAAGCTGCCCAGCGGCGCGCCGATCACCGTGGCGAGCGCGTTGCCGCCGTTGAGCATGGCGAGCGCCTTGGGCACCGACTCCGCCGGCACCAGCCGCATCGCGATCGCCGCGGACATCGACCAGAAGCCGCCGATGGCGATCCCGAGCACCGCGCGTCCGAGCATCAGCATCGCGTAGCCCGGCGCGCCGGCCACCACGGCGCCGGACACGATCAGCAGGGCGGTCAGCCCGAGCAGGACGAGGCGGCGATCGATGCCGTTGATCACCCGGCCGAGCGTCAGGCTGGCGATCATCGCGAACAGGCCCGAGATCGCGATCGCCTGGCCCGTCTGGCCTGTAGTGAGCCGGAGATCGGCTGCAATGGGGCTTAGCAGGCTGACCGGCATGAACTCGGATGCCACCAGCACGAAGGTGCAGAGCGTCATCGCGTACACGGCGCCCCATGCGGGGGCTTGCGACGCGTGGCCGTGCTCGGCGTCGATCAGGGTTGCGGTGGTCAGCGAAGCTCTCCTCGGAACGCGGCGGCGTCTTTCCCGGGCGAGATAGGCCTGTTCACCGGCGGCGATTAGCCCCGATGCGCTCCAAGGACCTGTGAACAACGCTCAACGTTGCGTATCACCGCCCGAGCGGCTGCAACTCCTTGATCAGGTCGATCAGCGCCCGGAGCCCGGTCGGCACATGGCGGCGGCTCGGGTAATATAATTCGTAGCCGGGGCCGGTCGTCGACCAGGACTCCAGCACCAGCGACAACGCACCGGATGCGACATGGGGCGCGAAGATCGGCGCGATGCCATAGACCAGTCCGGTGCCGCCGAGCGCCATCGCCAGCATGGCGCGGCCATCGTCGGCGGTGATCCGGCTCGCGACCGGCACCGCGAACTCTCCGTCCGGTCCCTCGAATTCCCAGCGATAGATGCGATCGTCCCCCAGCCGCACGCCGATGCAGCGATGCCGAACGAGATCGGCGGGGGTCGCCGGCGTACCAAACCGCGCGAGATACGCCGGCGCCGCCGCGACCACCCAGCGCAGGTCGGCGGACAGCCGCTGCGCGATCATGTCCTCCGGCACGGTGCCGCCATGACGAATGCCCGCGTCGAACCCGGAATCGATCACATCGATCATTCGGTTGCTGGCGACGATGTCGACCTCGACGTCGGGATAGCGGTCGGCGAACGCCGACATCACCGGCCCGAGCAGCAAGGTCGCAGCGTCGGCGACGACGTTGAGGCGTATCCGCCCGGCCGGCGTGTCGCGAAAGCGGTTGAGGCCTTCCACGGCCACAGCGATCTCGGCGAACGGTCCTTCGACCGCATCGCGCAGCGCTTCCCCGGCCGCGGTGAGCGTGACGCTGCGGCTGGTGCGGTTGAGCAGACGCACGCCAAGCCGTCCTTCCAGCCCCTTCAGCGCATGGCTCAGGCCCGAAGCGGTGACGCCGAGTTCGAGCCCCGCGCGACTGAAACTGCGATGTCGCGCGATCGCCAGAAAATAGGTGAAATCGGCCATGTCGGGTCGGCTGGAAGGCATGGCTTACGGTGTGAAGCGTCCCCCCGGCGAAGACAATATGCGCCGGGGGCAGAGGGATCAGGTACGCGGCGCGGCCCGTGGCTCGCCGAGCCGGGTGGCGTGGATGTCCGATTCCGGGTCAGGCCGCCGAGGACAAGATGCAATACACCAGCACCGGCACGCCGATCAAAAGGATTAAAAGCAGAAGGTTCAGCTCCATAAGTCTACCGAGCCAGTTCCGCTTCCCCTCCGGTGCGCCCGCAGCATCGGCTTTCGAATAGTCCTCGACGATTTCCATGTCGAATTTGTTCGAGAAGAAGTGTTTGGGGCGCATTCTGAGAAAAGGCTGGGGCGACGGGCTGCGAACCGGCGGCTTATGGTCGTTCGCAGAAGGATCGTCGGATTTCGAGATATTGTCTGCCATTTTTACGGTTTCCGCACATTCGAGATCATGGGCGCGCAGCACGCGTCCCAAAGGTCAGATCGAATAAAGCCCGAACTCGAGCGGCATTGGCCGCGAGCTCGGGCTAACCGCGTGCGGCGAGTTGGCCAGCGTGGTCGCGAAAACGCTTATGTGTCGCAGGTGCGTACATGCGAATACCATCGTGGACCCACGCCGTAATGTCAACGCGCGCAAGATTCCGGCGCAACCATATTGTCTTCGACCGGTGAACTCTTCGGTTCGACGAGGCGGGGCGGGCGCTTTGGCGCTCGGCTTCAGGGCGTTGAGATATAGGCCGTGTCCGTCGAAGAGTTTCGACTTCCCGTGGCGGTGAAAAGTGGTGCCGGTTGCAGGAATCGAACCCGCGACATCCAGTTTACAAAACTGGCGCTCTACCAACTGAGCTAAACCGGCCCACGTGCGCGGTGGCGACAAGGCGCCAGCGACGTTGCGCTCCAATGCTTCAAGAAACGCCGAAGGTCCAGCCCTCGGTGCGGGCGATATCGCGCGTCATGCCTGCCGGCGCCCAGAGATCGGCGCGATCCGCGTTCGCGCGCAGCCACGCCGCGGTCAGGATCGCGTCGGTGGCGTGATCGTCGTAGCGCGGCAGCGGCGTATGCGGATCGCTGCCGAGCCCTGCCAGCGCGGTATCGAGCGCGGTGGCATCGCGCATCTTGCTCAGGCCCTTGCGGATCCCGGCGGCACGCGCGGCGATGGTGGTGTAGATTTCAACGATCGCCGGACCGTGATCGGGCAGCGGATCGAACGGCCATACCGGGATCCGGCCCGCCAGCCGGTGCAGCACGCGCATCCCCGTCAGGCTCGATTTGCCGACCTGCGCCGCGCCGACCAGGTTGAAGCAGCTCGTCGGCGCAAAGCCCATCGCGCGCTGGCCCAGCTCGCACACGCGCATCCGGCCCGCACCGCCCGCGAACAGATCGCCGCAATCGCGGTGCTGGCGGAAATGGCGGCGGATGTCGGGATCGCGCAACACGCTGTCGACCGCGAGATGCGGGTCGCTCGCCGACAGCGAATCGACCACGTCCCACAGCGCGCGCGCATCGCCGGGGCTTTGTTGCCAGCCGGGGAAATAGCCGCCCTGATCGACGAACGGAAACGCCGGCGAGAGATCGAGCCCGATGAGCATCGCTGAACCGCGCTGATCGAGCAGCCACTCCAGCACGTCCGCGCGTGACCAGGCCGCCGAGTCGGGGGGCGACACCAAGATCGGCGCTGCATCCCCGACCCCGCAGGTCGCCACCGCGATACCCTTGTGGCGATGGCCCTGCGCACCCGACCAGTCGATCGCGGTGAACCGGGTGAACCGCGTTGCCTTGCCGAAGTCGGAATTTACAGGCGGCGGGCTCGGCATCGCGGTTCAGGTGGCGCGGCGTTCCGATGGGTACAAGGGTTTGAGCAGCACCAGGACGACGATCGCGATCACCAGCGCCGCGGATGCATAGGGGCGGCTGAAGGCGAGTCCGCCATGATCGATCGGCTTGTCGAGAAAATCGCCGACCGCGGCGCCGAGCGGGCGGGTGAGGATGAACGCGCTCCAGAACAGGACCACCCGGTCGACCGCGGTCCATAGATACAGCGCGGCTACCCCTGCGAGCACGATGCCGAACAGGATTGCGGCACCGCCGTAGCCGAGCCCGCCGGTATCCGCGGTCCAGTCGCCGAGCGCGGTGCCCAGCGTCTGCGAAAACGTGATCGTCAGCCAGTAGAACAGTTCGGCGCGCGGCTCGTGCACGGTCGCGACCGACACCGAGCCGAGCCGGGTGTGCCATAGCGCCAGCGACGCGACGACGCAGCCGAGGAGGAGCAGCGATCCGCCGGGATAGCCGATCCCGAGCGACCGGGTGGCGAAGTCGGCGAGCGTCGTGCCCGCGGTCGTCGAGGCGATGATCGTCGCCCAGTAGAGCGCCGGGCGGTAGCGGTCTGCCGCGACCTGTCGCCACACCAGCAGCAGCAGGATCGCGACGAAGACGATGGTGGCGGTGAGGTAACCGAGGTTCAGCGTCATGCTGACCGTGTCGCCCGCGGTTTCGCCGAGCGTGGTGGCGAGGATCTTGATGATCCAGAACGCCATCGTCACCGCCGGCACCTTGGCCAGATCCTTGGCGAGCGTGGCGCGATCGCGAGCCGTCATGATGTTCTCCCCCTCTTTGCTTGGGAGACGCCGACGAGGCGATCGATCCGCAGTGTCGCACACCGGAAAATCGCGGAAGTTTTACTCGGGACATGTGGAACTGATGCTGCGGCGGCGTCTCGTCGTCGAAGCAAGAGCAGGGAGATCGCACGGTGTCGGTACGGATCGCGAGTTTGGGTGTTGGTATCGCAGCGCTGGTCGGAAGCGCTGCACCCGCCGCCGTTGCACCGTCCCCAGCCGTGATGACCGCGCCCGGCACGAGCGTATCGGTGATGACCTACAACGTCCACGGCGTGCCCTGGCCCGTCGCGGAGGACCGACCGAGCGCGTTGTCGGCGATCGCCGCGCAGCTTCGCACGATGCGCGCCGAGGGGCGGCAACCCGGAATTGTCGCGTTGCAGGAGTCGTTCGTGCCCGAGGCCAAGGCGATCGGTGCCGCGGCAGGCTATCGCTACGTCGCGTTCGGCGCGCCGGCCGAGGCGACCGCGGACCCCGCAACCGCGCAGGACCGGCAGTTCGTCGCGGATGGCAGCATGCTGCGCGGCGAGCGGGTCGGCAAGCATGTCGGCAGCGGTCTCGCGATCTTCTCCGACTACCCGATCCTGGCGGTGCGGCGGATCAGCTATCCGGTCTGCGCGGGCTATGACTGCCTTGCGAACAAGGGCGCGATGGCCGCTCTGATCGCGGTGCCCGGTGTCGCGGGCCCGGTCACGGTGATCGACACGCATCTCAACTCGAACGGCGCGACCGGCGTGTCCGAGCCGCGCGCGCTGTACGCGTACCGGCGCCAGATCGACGTGCTCAGCGGGTTCATCGGTTCGATGGCCCGGCCCGGTGGGACGATGCTGGTGGCGGGCGACTTCAACGTCGGCCGCGACATCGCACGGCGCGCCTATTTCGCGCAGCACATGTTCGGGGGCGCGACCGCGCTGACCGGCGGGTCGCTGAAGTGCCGGGAGTCGCGGACTTGCCTGGTGACGCAGCCCGCCGACATCGCCTACTCGACCGGTCGCGCGAGGGATTTCCTGCTGTATCGTCCGTCGACGGCCGCCGCCATCCAGCCGCTCGCGCTCAGCGCGCCGTTCGGCCGCGGTCCCGACAACGCGATGCTGTCGGATCATATCGGCGTGATGGTGCGCTATCGGATCGACGGCTCGGCCGGGCGTTCGGTGCCCGGCAGCACGCTGGCCAGCCGCCGGGCAAAGGGTGCCGCGACCCGGGCCTAATCCTCAAGGCGGCCTGTGAAGAGCAGGTGGCGGGCGTCGTCGGCGACCTGGTTGGCGGCGCCGAGCCGTTCGATCAGCTGCGCGGGGCGGCTGCCGCGCAGACCCGCGACCGTCAGCGCCCCGTCGCGGACATAGGTGTACACTCCGCTGACCGCGAACGCCGAGGTGTAGGCGATATGCGCCTTCTGACCCTCAGTGGTGCGCTGGAACGCGTCGGACGCGTAGAATGTGCGGCGCGTCATCGGCGTGGCGAACGCGATGTCGAGGATCGCGACCCGCGCGCGTTCGGGCGGCACGCTGTGGTTTACGTTCGGCGCGGGCGGGGCGGGATCCGCATTGTCGTAGCGCTCGGGCAAATGGAGCCGCACCTTCAGCACCGCCGGATCGCCCGCCAGCGTCTCGGCGAACTGCGTCATGTACGCGGCAAAGTCCGCCGCGTCGTCGTGGCGCGCGCCGAAATGGACATGGAGGCGGTCGAGACCGTCGTCGCTGTTCGGGATCGGGTCCGGGGCGCGGTCGACCAGCGTCCGCGACCCCTGCGGCAGCGCATAGGCGACGGTCGCCGCGAACATGTTCTGTTCGTCCGCGAACAGGATCGCGCAAGCATCGTTGAAAATGTCTTGGTCCTCGGCGGAGGCGAAGCCGATCTCGACGCCGCCATCCAAGACATAGTCGTCGAACGGCGCGATGCCGTCGATCGCCGGCCACAGATGCGCGTCCTGCTCGCGGTCCAGATGCGTCTGGACGTACCAGCCGAGCCCCGGGATGCGCGAGCACAGCGGGCCGTGCACGTCGCGCCAATAGGTCGCGAACACCTCGTGCGGAACGCCGGGGCGGCGGAGGACGGTGGTGTAGCTGTTGACGACGATGCTGGCGTCGCGCGTCGCATAGTCGCGCGCGGGGTCGATGATGGACATGAGGATCTCACGGCTTGGGGATGGCAGGACGAGCACCCCCAACGCATCGCCGCGCAGATCGGCGCGCGCCGCTGCCCAATCGCCCGTCAGTCCTTGGCTTCGGGCGCCTGTTTCCGGCGGCGGTTCCAGAATTCGAGGCGCTTCTTCACGTCGCGCTCGAAGCCGCGCTCGTTGGGTTCGTAGAGCACCGGATGATCGTGCCCGCCGAGTTCGTCGGGGAAGAAGCTCTGCCCCGCGAACGCATCGGGGTGATCGTGGTCGTAGCGATACCCATCGTGGTAGCCGAGTTCCTTCATCAGCTTGGTCGGCGCGTTGAGGATGCGTTTGGGCGGCGCGATCGACCCGGTCGATTTCGCCAGCGCGCTGGCCTTGTCGAACGCGCGGTACGAGGCGTTCGATTTCGGCGCGGTCGCGACATAGTTGATCGCCTGCGCGAGGAACAACCGCGCCTCGGGCAGGCCGACTCGCTCGAACGCCTGCCAAGCGGTCATCACCTGGACCAGCGCCTGCGGATCGGCCATCCCGACATCCTCCGACGCCGCGCAGCACAGCCGGCGGAACACGACCGACGGGTCCTCGCCGCCCGCGATCATCCGCGCCGCCCAGTACAGCGCCGCATCGGGATCGCTGCCGCGCAGGCTCTTGTGAAAGCAGCTGAGCAGGTTGAAATGCTCTTCCTGCCCCTTGTCGTAGAGCGGCGCGCGTTGCTGCACCAGGGTGGCCAGCGCGATCGTATCGAGATCGGACGGGTGATCGGTCGCGACGATATCCTCGCACAGCCCGAGCAGATAGCGCGCATCGCCGTCCGCCATCGCCACCAGCGCGTCGCGCGCATCGTCGGTGAGGGGCAGAGGGCGTTCGAAATGCGCTTCCGCCCGCGCGATCACGCGGTGCAGGTCGGCGGCGGCGAGGCGGTTGAGCGTGTAGACCTTCGCGCGCGACAACAGCGCGGATACCAGGCTGAAGCTCGGATTCTCGGTGGTCGCGCCGATCAGTACGATCGTCCCGTCCTCGACCGCGGGGAGCAGCGCGTCCTGCACGGGTCGCGAGAACCGGTGAAGCTCGTCGACGAACGCGACGGTCGGTTTCGACGCCGATTCGCGCAGCCGCGTGGCCTCGGCGAGCGCCTTGCGCAGGTCGGCGATACCGGTCGACACCGCCGACAGCTGGATGAAGTTGTAGCCGACCTCATCCGCCATCAACCGCGCGATCGTCGTCTTGCCGACCCCGGGCGGGCCCCAGAGGATGAACGACGACAGCCGCTTGGCCGCGATCATCCGCGCGAGCGCGCCCTCGGGGCCGACGAGGTGCTCCTGGCCGATGATGTCCGAAAACCGGCGCGGACGCAGGATTTCCGCGAGCGGTCGCGGTGCGTTGGCGCTGAAGAGCGTGTCGGACATCGGGTCTCGGGTTCCACGGATCGAGGGGGGGCGCAGCGGGCGATACCGCGGCGCACGATAGTCGCCGACATCGCTGCGGCAGGTCTTTCTCTGCAAGAACATAAGGGGTGTGGCGCCGACATTGAACCCTCGGCGGCGCGGTGCGGCCTCTGGACTGCTGCTAGGCGAGATCGAACAAAATTCAGCCCATCCCTTGAATTCCGAATATTCTGCGATATATCTCAGATCATCTTAGAGATATCGGAGAACACTCAAATGCGTAACGAAATGGGATTTGGACCGTGGAGCGGTGGCCCCCGGCATGGTGGCCACGGCCGTCGCGAGCATGGTGACGATCATGCCCATTGGAAGTCGGGCGGGGGGCCACGCGGTCGCGGCCGCCGGGTCTTCGACGGCGGCGAGATGAAGCTCGTGTTGTTGAAGCTGATCGCGGATGCGCCGCGGCACGGCTACGACCTGATCCGCGAGATCGAAGGACTGGCGGGTGGCAGTTATGCGCCGAGCCCGGGCGTGATCTATCCAACGCTCAGCACGCTCGACGACATGGGACTGATCGACGAGCAGAAGTCGGAGGGCGCCAAGAAGCGCTTCGCGGTGACCGACGAAGGGCGTCAGTTGCTGAAGGACAATGCCGAGATCGTCGAGGCGCTGTTCACCCGGTTGGCAGCCGTCGGCGCCGAGTCCGAACGGACCGACGGCGCGCCGATCCGCCGCGCGATGGGCAATCTGCGCCAGGTGCTCCAGACGCGGCTGATGCGCGAGGACGTGAACGAGGATACGCTGCACACGGTCGCGGGCCTGCTCGACGAGGCGGCACAGAAGATCGAGCGGCTCAAGTGAGCGTCTCGCCCATCATTTCGGTCGCGCGCGTGCCGACGCAGTCCGCCAGCAAGTATCTCCAGCAGCTCGCCAAGCACTGGAGCCACAAGATGGAGGTGACTTTCTCGGCCGAAGAAGGGCGCATCGCCTTCCCGAACGGCGCGGTGCTCGACATGCGCGCCGACACCGACACGCTCGACATCGCGCTGACGGTCCCGGCGGGCGAGGATGTCGACCGCATGCGCGACGTGGTTTCAAGCCACCTCGACCGCTTCGCCTTCCGCGAGGCGCCGCTGACGTTCGACTGGACGGAGGCGGTCTGAACGTAAAGCTCTCTGCGGGGGGGGACGCCGCTACAGGCCTTCGCCAGCAGACAAGTATTTTAGCAGAATGATATTCCAATTGAGGCATTGCATCGATTACACGACCGCAGCGCCTTCTAAAGGCGCCCATTGAGGCTGTGTGCGCCGCTGATCGTGTTTATCGCTGCGTAAGATCGGAAAAAGCGTGGGAGAAAGTATATGGCCAGCGCTGCTCAGAATATCGGGGTAGATACGCATCGTCAGAGCAGCCTGTCGAACCGAGCCGTATTGTCGCGGCATCTGTTGCAGGTAGTCGATAGAGTTCCAGAGACGCGCGGGCTGGGCGTAGTATTGATCGATTTCGGACGGATGCAGCGGCTGCGCGCACCGTCTCCGGGCACGGCAACGGTAGTGTTCGAACGGCGCATGAAGCCGGTGGTGGTGCCTCCGATGCTCGCGAAGCCCGGCACGGCTGCCCCGCGCCAGGCGCAAGCTCCCCAGCGTCAGCGCACGACGGAAACATCTCCGGCGACGGAATGGATCAATCTTGGGCTGAACTGCGGCGGTGCTGCGCTCGCATGGATAGGTGTGGCGGGTCTCACCTCGCTTGCACCGGCTACTGGTGGTCTTAGCGGGTGGGGCGCCGCAATTCTCTATGGGGGCGCGGCGGCATCCACCGGCCAGTGCGTGGTTTCCGTCGCGCGCGTTGCCAACGTCCAGCGGGGCCGCACGGACGTGAACCAAAATTGGGACGCGAACCGCTGGTATGTCCGCACCATGTTGGCCGCAGATGTAGTCGGCTTGGTGGGTGCGGGTGGCGCGTTGAAGGAACTCAAGGCGACCAACGCCGTGCTACGCGAGGGCGGCTTCTCCTTCATCCGTTCCACTCGCGGTGAGACGATCAGTCGTCCGATGCGCCGCGCTCTAACGACGGCGCTGGAGTTGCAGGGCGGGCGCCGCGTGCCCGGGGTTGTGATCAACCACGTCGTGCGACAGCGGCTGATGGACGGCGTTGGCGGAGTGATCGGGCTGTTCGCTAGCAGTTATTCCGGTGCCCTCGGCGAGACGGGTTCCGGCTTCTGGGACGTGGTGGTTTGGATCACAGAGGAAATGGAGCAGCGTTCGTGATGCGGCGGGATCAGGATTATTGGCAGCGCCTTCGCAAGGACCGGCGTTCCAACTGGGCCGCCGGTTTCGCGGGGGTCGCGACCATCACCGCGACGGTGTCGCTGATCGGCCTGTTGGTTGATGGAAGTCAGTACCAAGCACGGGGCAATCCGCTCTACTGGGTGCTGATGCTACCCGTAGTGTGGTGGTTGAGCGGATTGGGCGGATTCGAGCCACGCGCAGTCCGCTGGTGGAAGCCTATCCTGTTATTTAGCGTGCTGATCGCTGCCATTGCCCTGTTCGTTGCGGTAAGGCGCGCCGATTGGGCGCCGGAGGCCGTCGGGTTTGCGGTCACCCTTCTAAGTGCGGCGACAAGCCTAAGCCTGCTTCGCGGCAGCTTGGTAGCGCGCGAAGGCCCCGCGCGCTGAACGTCACGCCACATGATGCAGGTGCGAGCGGAGGGGCACACGATCGGGCTTTAGGCTGACCTATGCATGATGCCCGGCGGGTGCGGCCGATACTTTTGCCTTTAGCGCGCGGCTAGTATTCTGGACGGAGGGGCGCGAGGTTCGGGGGCAATCGATCGTACGTTGCGAACCAATGCCGTCTGTTAGCTGGCGCTGGAACAGACAAGTGTCCGCAAGATCGCTTCAGTTGAATAACCAGACTTCGTTATTTGGCATTCCTGTGAAGCGTCTTCTCGATCATCCAGAGGTGGAAAGCTTCGATGGCGAGGAACACGATCCCGATTCCGATGACTGTCGGAAGCACCATGCCGTCTTGACCTGGGCTAGGCTGCATGCAGAACGACAAGATAATCAGGCTCGTAAAGACGAGGAAAGCCAATACAGGCAAGAGGGTGAGGGCCATTCGACGCGGGGCGGACCACGTCACTTCGCCGGTGAGCCACCACTGCATCGGTAATCGATCTTCGTCGCAAAATCGGGTGTTCGCGCGCAATGCTAGACCAGCGAGCGCGGCGATGAAGACAATGGCGGTGACGATCAGGGTCATGAGCTACCTCCGGAACCGGAGATAACACAGATCGCGACGTCCGCACATGAGCGAACTACGCCCCTCGGCGGGCCATCACCTGCAGATACGTGTCGAGCACGGCCTGGTTGATCGTATCCCACAGATAGCCCGCGGCCTTGTCGTGGCCGGCCCAGCCCATCGTCTCGCGCAGGCCCGGTTCGGTGACGATCCGGCCGATCGCGTCGGCGTAGCCCGCGATGTCGCTCGGCGGCACGAGGAAGCCGGTGACGCCGTCGTCGACCAGTCCGACTGCGCCCGAGGCCCGGGCAGCTACGACCGGTACGCCCGAGGCCATTGCCTCCAGCGTGACGTTGCCGAAGGTCTCGGTGACGCTGGGGTTGAAGAACACGTCCATCGACGCGACCGCGCGGCCTAGATCGTCGCCCGACTGGAACCCGGCGAAGACCGCGCCGGGAACGCGCTCGGCGAACCAATTGCGCGCCGGACCTTCGCCGATCACCAGCACCTTGTGCGGCACGCCGCGCGTCTCGAGCGTGCGGATCACGTCGGCGAAGACGTCGAGACCCTTTTCCTTCACGAGCCGGCCGAGGAACCCGACCGCGACCTCGCCGTCGGCGATGCCGTGTTCGCGGCGCCAGCCGAGATCGCGGCGGGTCGGCGTGAAGCGATCGTGGTTCACGCCGCGCGACCAGATCGCGGTCGGTGTCGTCACGCCCCAGTCGTGGACGATCTCGGCCATGCCGCGCCCCGGCACCAGCACTTCGTCGACGCGGTTGTAGAAGCGCGTCAGGATCCTGATCATGACGGGCTCGAAGAACGCCATCTTGTAATAGCGGAAATACGTCTCGAAGCGGGTGTGCAGCGACGCGACCGTGGCGAGGCCGTGGCGGTGGCCATAGGCGATCGCGCGGTGGCCGAGGAAATCGGGCGCGGAGACGTGGATCAGGTTCGGCGCGAACGCATCGAGATCGCGGCGAATCGCGGCGGGCAGCCCGCGCGCCATCTTGTACTCGCCGCGCCCGGCCGGCAGCGGCAGCGACGGCACCGCGACCAGGTCGCCGGTCGGCGGGAAGGCAGGCTTGGCGTTGGTTGGCGAGTAAATGCGGACTTTTGCGCCCTGCGACAGCAAATGGCCGACGAGCAGGTTCAGCGCCTGGTTGGCGCCGTCGCGAACATAATTATAATTGCCGCTGAACAGGGCAATACGCAGGTCGGTGGCGTCCATCGCCGCGCGGATAACGCCGGGTGCGGTGAAGCGCCACTAAATCCGCACGATAGCGTGATCACCGTACACCCCGGCAACCATTGATGTTCCCGTATCGTTCTCGTACATCGTCGATATGGCGAAACCTCAGAAGCGTTATGTATGTCAGGCCTGCGGATCGGTGTCGCACCGCTGGGCGGGGCAATGTGCCGACTGCAACGAATGGAACACGCTGGTCGAGGAGGCGAACACCGCCGCGACGCCGTTCCATTCGAAGCACAATCTGCAGACCGGCGGGCGGGCGATCCAGCTCGTCGGGCTCGATGCGGAGATCAAGCTGCCCGATCGGATGGCGACCGGGATCGCCGAGCTCGACCGCGCGCTGGGCGGCGGTTTCGTCGAGGGCTCGGCGACGCTGATCGGCGGCGATCCGGGGATCGGCAAGTCGACGCTCCTGCTTCAGGCGGCGGCGAAGATGGCGCTTGCGGGGCAGTCGGTCGCGTATGTTTCGGGCGAGGAGGCGGCGGATCAGGTACGCCTGCGCGCGCGCCGGCTGGGCTTGGGCAACGCGCCGGTGCAACTCGCGGCGGCGACCTCGACGCGGGACATCCTGACGACGTTGCAGACCAAGCCGCCGGCGATGCTGGTGATCGATTCGATCCAGACGATGCACTCCGACCTGATCGAGGGCGCGCCCGGCACGGTCAGCCAGGTCCGCGCGTCGGCGCAGGAGCTGATCCGTTTCGCCAAGGAGCGCGGGACGGCGGTAGTTCTGGTCGGGCATGTAACGAAGGACGGCTCGATCGCCGGCCCGCGCGTGCTCGAGCATATGGTCGACACGGTGCTGTCGTTCGAGGGCGAGCGCAGCCACCAGTATCGCATCCTCCGCGCGATCAAGAACCGGTTCGGTGGGACCGACGAGATCGGCGTGTTCTCGATGCAGACCGAAGGGTTGGCGGAGGTCGGCAATCCGTCGTCGCTGTTCCTGACGCACCGCGACGATGCGATGACGGGGGCGACGGTGTTTCCGGCGCTGGAGGGGACGCGGCCGGTGCTGGTGGAAATTCAGGCGCTGACCGTCCGGTTGGCGTCGGGCGCGACGCCGCGGCGTGCGGTTGTCGGTTGGGATTCGGGCCGGCTTGCGATGATCCTGGCGGTGCTCGAGGCGCGCTGCGGGCTGAGCTTCTCCAACGCCGAAGTTTATCTCAACATCGCCGGCGGCTACCGGGTGCAGGACCCGGCGGCTGATCTCGCGGTGGCGGCGGCGCTGATCTCGGCGATGTCGGAGCGGCCCGTGCCGGTCGACGCGGTGGCGTTCGGCGAGGTCGCGCTGTCGGGCGAGATACGCCCGGTCGCGCATGGTCCGTTGCGGCTGAAGGAGGCGAGCAAGCTCGGCTTCGAACGCGCGTTGGTGCCGGCGTCGATGACCGGCGAGAAGAGCGGGATGAAGCTTTCGGGCTTCAAGACGCTCGCGTCGTTCGTCGATCACATGATGGGACGGGGGTAGGCGCTCAAAACCTTGTTTCCCCGCGAAGGCGGGGACCCAGACTGGCCTCCCGCCTTCGCGGGAGAACAAGGCAGCGTTAGTGACCGCGTTCGGCTTTGCTTTTGCGGCCGGTCGGGCAACTGGCGCTCAAAGCAGCGTACCTAGTCACCCTTTGATTGTTCGGCACGGTTTATCCAAAGGACCACCCCGGCGAAGGCCGGGGCCCAATTGGAAAGGTCGCGGTGGCCACGCGCAACGATCGCCAGCAGCGTTTCCCAATTGGGCCCCGGTCTACGCCGGGGTGGTGCTCTGACTGCGTTCATCACGCACCGATCGGCATCCCAGGATGCAAATTCGCCGCAACGTCAACGCATGGCCTCTCGCGACAGCCATGCTATGGCCGCCGCCATGGCGAACACCAAAAGCAACACCGGCACTGTCGAGGTCGACGGCACCAGATACGACTGGAACCTGGAGCGCGAGCCGCAACACACGGATGCCAACGGGTGGAAGGGTATGACGATCTCGCTGTTGCAGGACGATGCGCAGCGCGAAGCCCTGCTCGAATTCCCCGCGCCGAAACGCCTGTTGAAGGGGTTGCCGCGCGGGCGGCTTCAGATCGACGACGCGACGATCGCGCGCGGCGTGCGGGCGGCGTTGGCCGCGGGATGGGAGCCGATGTCGCGCGGCAAGCCGATGGTCTTCACGGTGGATTCCGAAGGGAACTGAGTCTTGGATCGGCGTGACACCCCGACCCCGGTGGACCCACGCGCGCAGATGCAGCCTCAGGCCGACGTGGAAACGACGTTGCTGGGGCCGATCCTGCCCGATCGAGAGTGCGGCGATTGCACCGCGTGCTGCACCGAACTGACCGTGGACACGCCCGAGTTCGCCAAGCCCGCGGGAACGCCGTGCATCCATCTCTCCGGCCAGGGCTGCGGTATCCACGCCGTCCGCCCGCGCATCTGCCGAACCTGGTTCTGCGCGTGGCGACGCGTCGCGAGCTTGCCTGACGAAGCGCGGCCCGACCGGTCCGGGCTTCTCGTCTCGCTCAATTTCGTCGACAGGCCACAGAACTGCCTTGAGGGCGTCTCGATCCATGTACGCATGCTCGCTGGCAGCGACGCGATCGGCAACGGTATGGCGGCCACCGTGTTGGACGCGGTTTGCGATCAGCTAGTTCCGGTCTGGTTCAGCGATGGGTCGAAGAAGATGCTGATGCATCCCGACAACGACGTTGCGCGCTTCGTTCTCTCGGGAGGCTCGGCACCCGCACATTTGCAGGACGAAGTCGCCGCATGGCGCGAACGCTACGCTGTCTTTGGTTCGAACCGCTAGGATTCCGGTTTTCGCGGTCAGCGGAATGACCGGTCTGAACACGTCGCTCGCCGCGTGCACTAGCGGTTCGCGCGCCGCGTCCCTATTCCAGAGACCATGAACCTGACCGCCCTAGACATCGTCGTCCTGATCGCCGTCGCCGGGTCCGCGGTGCTCGGGCTGATCCGCGGGTTCGTGACCGAAGTGCTGTCGATGTTCGCCTGGGTGGCTATGGTGGCGATGTTGAAGCTGTTCCACATCCCGCTTGCCGCCGCGCTGTCGCCGATGATCGGCACGGTCGGTGGGGCGGCCGTACTCGCCTTCGCGATCATCACCGGCGTCACCTATATAGGCGGCCGGCTCGTCGCGAACGCGATCGGCGCGCGGACGCGGACCTCGATCCTCGGCCCGGTCGATCGTGCGCTCGGCTTCGGGTTCGGCGCGCTGAAGGGCCTGATCCTTGCAAGCCTCGTCTTCCTGCTCGCGACGCTCGTCATCGACACGATGAGCGGCGGACCGTCGCGCCGCCCCGAATGGATGACGCGGTCGCGGACCTATCCGCTGCTCAACGCGACCAGCGCGGGAATCGCCGATTTCGTCGACCGCCGTCGCCGCGGTCAGCCCGTGTTCGGCGCCCGCACGCCGCCTTCCCGATCCGACAACGCAAGCGACCCGAAATCATGAGCGCGCCCCTCTACAATGCCGAGATCCTCCGCCTTGCCGCGACGATCCCGCATCACGAACGCCTGGCCAAGCCGATGGCGACTGCGGAGAAACGCTCGCCGATCTGCGGCAGTCGGGTGACGATCGACGTCGCGGTCGATGATGAGGGCCGGGTCAGCGAGGTCGGGCTGCTGGTTCGTGCCTGTGCGCTCGGCCAGGCTTCGTCATCGTTGCTGGCGTCGAACATCCTCGGTCGCACCCCCGCCGAACTCGCCGCCGCGCGCGATGCGCTGACGGCATGGCTTGCGCGCGAGGGCGATGCGCCCGATTGGCCGGGGATGGATATCTTCACCCCCGCGCTCGACTACACCGCGCGGCATCCGTCGATCCGGCTCGCGTTCGAAGCCGCGGCCGAAGCTGCCGACATCGCTGCAAAGGCGAAGGTCTGATGGCGGAGGGTACGGCCCCGTCGCTGCTCCGCGACGGCGTCGTATTGCTCGGCTTCGGGCTGATGTTCGTGCTGCTGTTCCGGCGGCTCGGGCTCGGCGCGACGCTGGGGTATCTCGTCGCGGGTGCGGTCGTCGGGCCGCATGTTCTCGGTCTGGTCGGCGATGCGGAGTCGAAGCTCGGGTTCGCCGAACTCGGCATCACGCTGCTGCTGTTCATCGTCGGTCTCGAGCTGAACCCGTCACGGCTGTGGAAGATGAAGGAGGAGATCTTCGGTCTCGGCCTTCTCCAGGTCGCGATCTGCGGCCTCGCGATCACCGCGATCGTCTGGATCGGCGCGAAGTTCTCGCTGCCCGCCGCGCTCGCGCTTGGCCTCCCGCTCGCGCTGTCGTCGACCGCGCAGGTGCTGCCGATGTTGCGGTCTTCCGGGCGGATGCGGACGCCGTTCGGTGAACGCGCCTTCTCGATCCTGCTGTTCCAGGACCTCTCGATCGTTCCGCTGATCACGATCGTCGCCGCGATGAGCCGCAACCCTGCCGACGCGAATGCGCCTCCCGGCTGGCTGCTCGCGATCTATACGGTGCTGGCGGTGGTCGGGCTCGTCGTCGCAGGGCGCTTCCTGTTGCGCCCGTTTTTCCGGCTGATCGGCAATCTCGGCGAGCGCGAGATGTTCGTGTTCGCGGGGCTGTTCACGGTCATCGCCAGCGCCGCGATCATGGAATGGCTAGGACTGTCGACCGCGCTCGGCGCGTTCATCGCTGGCGTGATGCTCGCGGACAGCCCCTATCGGCATGAACTCGAAGCCGACGTAGAGCCGTTCCGCTCGATCCTGCTCGGGCTCTTCTTCCTCGCGGTCGGCATGGTGCTCGATCTCAACGCGATCGCCGAGCGGCCGGTGTTCGTCATGGCGATGGCGGCCGCGCTGATCGCGACCAAGACCGGCGTCATCATGCTGATCGGCATGGCGTTCAAGATGACGTGGCGGCAGGCGTTCGCGCTGGGGCTGCTCCTCAGCCAGGGCGGCGAGTTCGGCTTCGTGCTGTTCGCGCAGGCGCAGGCCGGGCTACTGATCGAACCGCAGGCGGCGAGCCTGTTCGGCGCGATCATCACGCTGTCGATGGCGACGACGCCGTTCCTGATGGGGATCACGCGGCGCTTCCGCACCGAACCGCTGGCGAAGAACCAGGAACGCGACGGGCCCAAGACCGATGGCTCGAATGCGATCATCGTCGGCTATGGCCGGTTCGGGCAGACGGTCGGGCAGATGCTGCTGACTCAGGATATCCCGGTGACGCTGATCGACACCGATATCGAGATGATCGACATCGCCGGCGAGTTCGGCGCGAAGGTCTATTACGGCGACGGCACGCGGCTCGACCTGTTGCGGCAGGCTGGGGCGGCGGAGGCCGAACTGATCTGCTTCTGCATGGATGGCGATCAGCTCGAACCCGACACGATCGAGGGCGTGCACGAGGCGTTCCCGAACGCGGCGATCTATGTGCGCGCGTTCGATCGGCGCGCGCTGGTCAAGCTGAAGAACACGTCGGCGCAGTATGTCATCCGCGAGGTGCTCGAATCGGCGGTGAAGATGGCGCGGCTGGCGATGGACGGGCTGGGCGTCGCGAGCGCGGATATCGACCGTGCGGAGGACATGTACCGCGCGCGTGACAAGGAGCGGTTGCAGCTCCAGATCGATTCGGGCGACATGCGCGCGGCGCGTGCCGAAACCGCCGAACGCTTTCCGTGGGGGAACGACGCGACATGATACTCGTCATACTGGCCGCCTTGTCGGGCGCGATCGCGGTCGCGGCGGGAGCATTCGGCGCGCACGGCGCGAGTGGCTCGGCGGCGGAGTGGTTGAAGACCGGCGCACAGTATCAGCTCGTCCATGTCGTGGCGGCGCTGGTTGCGGTGCGGATGGAGGCGCGCGGGCCGGCATGGCTGTTCTTAATCGGCGCGGCGATCTTCGCGTTGACGCTCTATGCGATGGCGCTGGGCGCGCCGCGCTGGTTCGGCGCGATCACGCCGATTGGCGGGGCGTTGCTGATCGGCGGCTGGTTGTGGCTGGCTTGGAGCGCGGCTCGCCCCTAGCAGAATTGTTTCCCCGCGAAGGCGGGGACCCAGTCTGGGCACCCGCCTTCGCGGGTGAACAAGCTTGTTTCTGGTTCTCGGGTTCTACCGCTTCTTCCGACACGCGTCGGAGCAGTAGATCACGCTGTCCCAGTCGCGCGCCCATTTCTTCCGCCACGTGAACGGCCGCTCGCACGCCGGACACATCTTCGTCGGCAAATTCTGCTTGGCGACACCGTTGGGCATTAGCGGGGCTGCGCGTCGAGGAAGGTCTCGACGTCGGCGAGGTCGACCGTCTTGTCGAGATACGTCTGGCCGATCCCGCGCGCGAGCAGGAAGGGGAGAGTGCCCGCCGCCATCTTCTTGTCGTGCCGCATGTGATCGACCAGCCGCGCACCGTTCGCGCCGACTTTCGCCGCCGCGAGACCGTCGGGAAGCCCTACGTCCCGCCAGTGCGCCGCAACGCGCTGAGCATCTTGCCCCGAACAAATCCCCTGCGATGCCGAGAACCCGAACGCCAGCGAACAACCCGCCGCGACGCCCTCGCCGTGGATCAGCGCCTGCGAGAACCCGGTCTCCGCCTCCAGCGCATGGCCGAAGGTATGGCCGAGATTGAGCAACGCCCGGATGCCGTTCGTCTCATGCTCGTCCGCCGCGACGATCCGTGCCTTCGCCGAAACGCTGTGCGCGATCGCGTACTCACGCAGGCCGATGTCACCGCCCAGCAACGCGGCGCCATTCGCCTCACACCATTCGAAGAACGCGAAGTCGTCGATCAGGCCGTATTTGACGACCTCGGCGTAACCCGCGCGCAGTTCCCGGATCGGCAGCGTGCCGAGCACCTGCGGATCGATCAGTACCATCACCGGCTGGTGGAACGCGCCGATCAGGTTCTTGCCGGCTTTCGTGTTGATCGCCGTCTTGCCGCCGACCGAGCTGTCGACCTGCGCCAGCAGCGACGTCGGGATCTGCACGAAGCTGCACCCGCGCTTCAGGATCGAGCAGGCGAACCCGACCAGGTCCCCCATCACGCCGCCACCCAGCGCAACGACGTGATCGCCGCGCTCGACGCCGAGTTCGAGCAGCCGGTCGCACAGCATCTCCAGCGTCGCCCAGCTCTTGCTGCCTTCGCCGGGTGCCAGAACGATCGCCTCCGACGCGATCCCCGCCGCGGTCAGCGAGGTTTGCAACGTCGCAAGATGAATCGCCAAATTCTCGTCGGTAACAATCGCCACCCGCCGACCCTTCGCGAGCGGCGCGAGAAACTCGCCAGCCCGCGCGAGCAACCCAGCCTCGATATGGATCGGGTACGTCCGCGCACCCAGTTCGACAATAACGGTCTTCATCGGCCAAGCGCTCTCAGGATAGCGGCGACGGTCGCTTCGTGCGGCGTCTTGTTGCTGACAATATGGATGTGCGCCTGCGCGTAAATCGGGTTGCGGACGCGCGCCAGTTCGGTGAGCACTTTCCCCGCATCGCGGTTGCGCAGCAGCGGGCGGCTGTCGCGGCGGCCGACCCGCTCGACCAGGATGTCGGGATGCGCGCTGAGCCACACCGACACCGTATCGCGCAGGATCAGCGCGCGCGTGTCGTCGTTGATGAACGCGCCGCCGCCGGTCGCGATGACCTTCGGCGTGCCGTCGATCAGCCGCGCGATCACACGGCGCTCGCCGTCACGGAAATACTCTTCGCCGTATTTCGCGAAGATCTCGGCAACGGTCATCCCCGACGCCGCCTCGATCTCGTGGTCGGCATCGACGAACGGCAGGTTCATGCGAAGCGCGAGGCGGCGGCCGACGGTGGTCTTGCCGACGCCCATCAGCCCGACGAGCACGATCGGGCGATCGATCGGGGCAGGGCGTCGACTGCCCGAGGGCCCGCCTGAAGGGTTGTGGCTTTGCAACATCGTAGCCCGCGCTATACAGCGGCTCCGCGCGAGGGCAAAAGCTCTTGGCGTGCGATCTGTCATTGCCCGTTCACTACCCCCGTTCACTACAAGGTTACGTCGTATGTCCCGTTTCATCGTCTCGGTCGTCGTCGTTCTTGTGGTCGTGGTCGGCGGCCTGTTCCTGCTGGCGGGCCGCGCGACGGAGCGTCCGCAGAGCCACGTCGAGAAGGCCGTGACGCTTGCGAACCTCTCTTAAGGCCACGCTGGCGGCGGCCGTCGCCGTCGGGGCGCTCGTCGCGCTGGCACCCGCGATCGGGCAGGATCGCCCCGAATCGATCCTGCCGCCGGGCTTCGGCGATACGACCCCGTCGCCGGCCCCCGCGTCGCGACCGAACGCGCCTGCAAACGCACCGCAGCCGACGCGCCCGACCACGCCTACGCAATCATCGCCCCCCTCATCGACAACCCCATCGCCTTCCAGCGCGATGATCCAGCCACTGCCGTCGACGACGCCGGACGGGCTGCCGGTTCCACCGCCCGTCGCCGCGCCCGCACCGGTCGATCCGAGCGTGCTCGCGCGCTACGAGATGCCCGAATCCGCGCGGCGTTCGCTCGAGACGGTCGGACCGGTCACCGCGAGCGAGGGCGGGCTGGAGACGGATGCGTTCGGCGATGCCGATGGTCAGTATGTCGAGACGCTGATGCGCCGGCTGACCGCGCCGCTGCCGTCGCGGTGGATGTCGATCCTGCTGCGGCGCGCGCTGGTGTCGCATGTCGATACGCCCAGCCGCACCAACGGCGCGGACTTCGCCGCCGAGCGGGCGTGGCTGCTGTTGCGGATGGGCGAATCGGTTGCCGCGCGCGCGGTCACGCAGAACGTCGATACCTTCAACTACACGCCGAAGCTGTATCAGGTCGCGATGAACGCGTCGCTGGCGACCGGCGATCCTGCCGGGTTCTGCCCGCTGGTTCCCGGCGCGATGCGCTATGCCCCGTCGCGCGGCTGGACGATGGCGCAGGCGATATGCGCCGGGCTGTCGGGCAATCCGGCGCAGGCGACCCCGCTGATCGCGACCGCCAAGCGCCGCAATGTCGCAAGCGGCGTCGACATGCTGCTCGCGCAGAAGGTCGTCGGTGCCGGGGCGCAAGGACGCCAGGCGGTGACGATCGAATGGGACGGCGTCGACCAGCTGACCGCCTGGCGGTTCGGCCTGGCGATGGCGACCGGCGTTGCGGTGCCCGATGAACTCTATGCGAGCGCCGGGCCGCAGGTGCGGTACTGGCAGGCGCTCTCGCCATCGGTCGCGCTGGGTGACCGGCTGGCGCCTGCCGAGGCGGCGGCGGGGCAGGGCGTGCTGTCCAGCGCCGCGCTGGTCGACCTGTATGCGGCGACCGCGACCGACGACGACGCGCAGAGTGGCGCGAGCGCGACGGCGAACGATCTTCAGACCGCCTATGCCGATCGCAATGCCGAGACGCGACTGACCGCGCTGCGTCAGTTGTGGGGCGGCAAGGACGCGGAGCCTGCCTATGCGCGGCTGGTGCTGACCGCGCGGGCGGCGGCGCGGATCGACCCGACCTCGGGCAAGGCGGATGCCGATCATCTGGTCGCGTCGATGCTGACCGCCGGGCTCGACCGGACCGCGGCGCGCTGGCTTGGTACGGTGCCGAGCGGGAGCGACGCCTGGGCGATGATCGTGCTGAGCGATCCCGATACGTATCGCCGGCTGAGTTATGGCGACCTCGCTTCCTATTCGGGCGGCGCGGGCGATTCGGCGCTGAAGCAGCGGATGCTGTTCGCGGGCCTCGCCGGGATGGGCCGGCTTTCGCAGAGCGACATCGAGCGCGCCGCGCAGACGCTCGGCGTGCGGATCGGTGCCGCCAATGCCTGGACGCGCGCGCTGGATCGTGCCGCGCGCGACGGTCAGGCGGGGACCGTCGTCCTGCTTTCGGCGATCGGCATGCAGGCGCCGAACTGGAAGGGCATCCCGCCCGAGGCGCTCTACCGGATCGTCGGCGCGCTGCGCGCGGTCGGGCTCGACGGCGAAGCGCGGATGATCGCGGCCGAGGCGATCGCGCGGGCGTGACGCACGGTCGGGATCGCGCGCTGATCGATCGCTTCCTGGAAATGATGACGGCGGAGGCCGGCGCGGCAGCGAACACCGTCGCGGCGTATCGCAGCGACCTGTCGCTCGCGTCGCAGGCACTCGAAGGCGGGCTGGTCGAGGCGAATGCGGATGCGCTGGCGACGCTCGCGGGTGAATGGTCCGCGCTGTCGAACGCGACCGTCGGACGAAAATCGGCATCGCTCCGGCGTTTTTTCGCGTTCCTTGCCGATGAGGGACACCGTCCCGACGATCCCGGCAACGCGCTTCCTCGGCCCGGCACCGTCCGCGCGTTGCCCAGGATATTGAGTCACGCCGATGTCGACCGGCTGTTCGCGGCGATCGCCGAACGGGCAGCGCGCGATCCGCTCGATCCCAACGACCTGCGCCTGTCCGCGCTGTTCGAACTCCTCTACGGCTCCGGACTGCGCGCGACCGAACTGGTCAGCCTGCCGCGCAACGCGGTGCATCCCGATCGCCCGTTCCTGATCCTGCGTGGCAAGGGCGGGCGCGAGCGGCTGGTGCCGATCTCCGACCGTGCGCGCGCCGCCGTCGCGCTGTGGCGGACGTATGTCGCGACCGATCGCGCCTGGCTGTTCCCGTCGGGCAAGGGGCACCTCTCGCGCATCCGGCTGTACCAGATCGTCAAGGCGCTCGCCGCCGAAGCTGGCATCCCGCCCGACCGCGTCAGCCCCCATGTCCTGCGCCATGCGTTCGCGACGCACCTGCTCGCTGGCGGTGCCGACCTGCGCGCGCTGCAATCGATGCTCGGTCATGCCGATATCGCGACGACCGAGATCTACACGCACGTCGATTCGAGCCGCCTCGTCGAGCTCGTCAACACGCATCACCCCCTCGCGGATCTGCCCCCGCGCTGACGCGAACGGGGCGGCGCGTTGACGCGGACGGCGCCGCGCCGTAACCGCCGCACATGCCTAGCTTCCTCGACTTCGAGAAACCGATCGCCGAACTCCAGGGCCGGATCGACGAACTCCGCGACACCGCCGCCGAAGGCAGCGTCGACCTGTCGGTCGATATCGCCCGTCTGCAAGCCAAGTCCGACAAGCTGCTGAAGGACACCTTCGCGCGGCTGACGCCGTGGCAGAAGACGCAGGTCGCGCGCCATCCCGAGCGCCCGCACTTCAAGGATTACGTCGCCGCACTGTTCGACGAGTTTGTGCCGCTCGCGGGCGATCGCGCGTTCGGCGACGACCAGGCGATCATCGGCGGCTTCGCGACGTTCCGGGGCCGCAAGATCATGGTGCTCGGCCACGAGAAGGGCGACGACACCGCCAGCCGGCTCCGCCACAATTTCGGCATGGGCAAGCCCGAGGGCTACCGGAAAGCGATCCGTCTGGTCGAACTCGCCAACCGATTCGGCCTGCCGATCGTCACGCTGGTCGACACCTCGGGCGCGTTCCCCGGTATCCAGGCCGAAGAGCGCGGCCAGGCCGAGGCGATCGCCCGCTCGACCGAAGCGTGCCTCAACGCCGGCGTGCCGATCGTCGCGGTGATCGTCGGCGAGGGCGGTTCGGGTGGTGCGGTCGCATTGGCGGCGGGCAACCGCGTGCTGATGTTCGAGCATGCGGTCTATTCGGTGATCAGCCCCGAAGGCTGCGCGTCGATCCTGTGGCGCACCTCCGACAAGGCCCCCGAGGCCGCCGAAGCGATGCGGATCACCGCACAGGACCTCAAGGCGTTCGGCGTGATCGACGAGATCGTCGCAGAACCGCTCGGTGGCGCGCACCGCGACTCGGTGGTGGCGATCGAGTCGCTCGGCAACGCGGTGTCGTCCG
Source organism: Sphingomonas sp. PP-CE-3A-406 (assembly GCF_003688625.1). Taxonomy (GTDB): domain Bacteria; phylum Pseudomonadota; class Alphaproteobacteria; order Sphingomonadales; family Sphingomonadaceae; genus Sphingomonas. The sequence goes on along the minus strand of NZ_RCWY01000002.1, from coordinate 253,506 downwards.
CGCTTGCCGAGCTGGCGCCGCTCGATCCCGCCGACCTGCGCAAGGATCGCCAGGCGAAATTCCTCAAGATGGGCCGCCTCTGACGCGGTCGCTCGCCCGGCGGCATTTCGCCGAACAGCGCAACGAAAAAGGGCGGCGAAACCGAAGTTTCGCCGCCCTTTTTCGTACGCTACTGGTAACTCGATTACGTGGTCGAGGTGTTCAGCTTGGTCGAAACGTTGTTGAACGTCTTGTTCAGGCTGTTGCCCAGGCCCTGCATCGCGGCGATGGCGGCGACGGCGATCAGCGCGGCGATCAGGCCGTACTCAATTGCGGTTGCGCCCTTGGAGTTCTTGAAAAACTTGCGGATCGTCTTCATTCCGGTCTCCATTGTTGGATTGCTTCAGTGTCACCCGGCTGGCCGGATGGACCGGAACAGCGCATCGACAGATACAAGTGTCTGGTTGAGAAAGGTTTAAGGCCGCGATCGATAGTTTTGGCGGTGCCGATACAGGGGGGCCGCGATGGCGCCCCGCGGGTCAGCGCGCCTGCGAAACCTTGGCGTCGACGGTGTTCCACATGCCGATCGTCGAGCCCGCCATGGCGGACAGCCCGACGATCATCGCGATCACCACGAGACCGAGGATCAGGCCATATTCGATCGCCGTCGCACCGCGTGAATCGCGGACGATGCTAACGACGGTGCGGGGCACCCGGTTCGATCTGGACGACAGGAAACGCATGCTCGCACGTGTAGGTGCAGGAGATTAAAGAATGACCAACGACGACAGTGTTCCCGTGCGATTGTTACCCGTGGTGGCCGCGGCGCTGGTCGATTTTGAGGGGCGGGTGCTGCTCCAGCAACGGCCCGAGGGAAAGTCGCTCGCCGGCCTCTGGGAATTCCCCGGCGGCAAGGTCGAACCGGGGGAGACGCCCGAAGCCGCCTTGATTCGCGAACTCGAGGAGGAACTCGGGATCGCGGTCCCGCACGCCTGCCTGGCCCCGGCGACGTTCGCCAGTGCGCCGCTGGGCGATCGCCACCTGCTGTTGCTGCTGTACGTCACCCGCAAATGGAGCGGTGTCCCGCGTGCGCTCGAGGCGACCGCGTTGCGCTGGGTCAGGCCGGTCGAGATGCACGCGCTGGCGATGCCCCCCGCGGACCGTCCGCTGATCGGCCTGCTCGACGCGCTGATCTGACTCGGCAGTCCGGTACGGTCAGCCGCATCGGCGAACGGGCTGCAACCGCCGGGCAAACGTCACTGCCGTCGTATGGCGTCCGACCGACCCAGGGGACGTCTAGGGAAGAAGACCTAGAGAATGTTGGACGCCCTTTGCGGCGTTGCTGCCCTGGCCGAACCGCTTGTGCCAAAGCCCGGTAATGATCGGCACTATGATCGATGTCATGATCACGCAGATAGCGACCAACGTCGTGGCATCTTTCGCGACCGGCATGAATTCCGGTGCGACGGCTGCGATTGCCAGAGGATTGGCTACTGCGGCGCCGGCAGTCGACGATGCGGCGATGCCAGCAGTACCGGTGCCTCCGCCGACCAGGATGTCCGCAACGATCAGCGGCACGCCGGTCGCGACGATTACGAAAAGCGCGAAAACGATACCAAGCGCAGCCAGTGGTGACATGAGCGTATGCAGATCGATGGTATTGCCGAGCGCAAACGCGAAGAAGGGGATCAAGATCTTGCATCCCGGCGAAAAGAAATCGCGTAACTTCGGATCGAGGTTCCCGAGAGCAAAGCCCACCACAAATGGCAATACGGCGCCGATAAACACCGCCACTTTGAAATGCGCTACTCCCGTTGCGCCGAGTATGAGCATGCTCATCAGCGGACCGGACTCGATCGAGAGCAGGACGAAAGCCCCGGATTCCTCGCTGCTTCCGAAACTTTGCATCAGCGATGCGTACAGCCCACCATTGGTCATATCGACCGCGCACACGAGGGCGAGAAGCGACATGCCCGCAAAAAAGCCTGTCTGAACACCGTCCGGTGGAATGTACCGGGACGCGATGGCGACGATCACCCAAGCCGTAAGAAGCTTGGTCAGCAGCAGAGAACCGGATTTGCGGAGCACTGTCGTGGTCGTGCTGAGATGGACGGACGCGCCGATGCAAAAGAACCAGATCGCAAGGATGGGGATGATCCCGGTCATGAGCCCCTGGGTAAAGCCGCTGAAATACGTCGGCGCGCCTGGCGCAAGCGTTCGGCACAACGCGCCAATGAACAGTGGCACTATCATCATGCCACCTGGAATGCGGTCGACGCAGTCCTTGATATTCATCGGGGCACTGCCACCGTAGCCTTGCCTAGCTCGATCTTCCGACGGTCGTAAGCGTCGAATTTCTTGAGAATGCTGGTCATGTCGGGAGCACCTCGTTCGGTCGCCGCGGGAGAAAATGGCCCCGGCGGCGAGCAGAGCACGGAGCAGGCTTCTACAGGGCAACTACCCCGGCCGCATCTGGCCGAATCGGTACTTTATCGCGAAGCCCAACCGTTTCGACTGGCCTCGCCAATCCTGCATGAGCCGAAGGTCCAAGGCTGTGGCAGCCAGTAAGGGTGATCGATCAGCACTGCGAGAAAGGCGGCCCCGCCGCGCAGTGGCAGCGATCGCCGCTGACGTGTTCGAAAGCGGCCCTTCCGCTTACTTCCCACACCGGCCATTCCGCTTAAGGAACGCCCACTTGCAGACATTCGAGAGACGTTCGATGATGCTCGAATGGCCTCTACGGAAAGAAGCGACCTAATCCCTACTCTACGAGCGCGGCACAGGGATGCGGCGGAGCAACTCAAAAAGGCCCGTGACGATGGCGATCGTGCGCAAACACGAGCTTGGGAAGCCGCGTTCAAACGGATTAGCACGTTGAGATATGAGGCCGGAGACGATTTGAATGCACCGATCTGGTAATGTGCGCTTTCGCCCACACCCGGTCGTTCCATACTTATGGCCGGGGCGTGCGGGCTTGGCGGGCAAAGTACTCGCCGTAGTCGCCTCGACCTTCGAATGCCTCTGCGTGAAAGCCAGTTGGTTGCAGAACCAGTGATCGTGTCTCCATCGCTTTGGCAAGATTTTTCGAAACGGCGTCATCTTCGAAGATCCACGGTGTTATCGCGACCATGATAGCTCCCACAAACAGGAACTCCGCGTCCGATGAGGCTTCACCCCCGAAGTGGTCGAACACATCTCGCCATAGTTTGGGAGCGGCCGGATCATGAGAGAGTCCGGTAAGAAAATCGGGCTCCGCCCAATGCCACCAAGTCAGGAATAGCAGATGCAGGGCTGATCCTCGATCGCGATCGCCCGCGTCCCATCCCGCGCGAAGGCGTTGATACGTCTCTTCCATGGCTTGGCCGCACCCCAAACTAAGGGTGCGTTATGGCCGAAGGTAGTTATGTCCGCTATCCTCCCCATTCCGGCCGTCCGCTTTCGCCCACAAGCGGACGTTGCGCGAGGCGGGGGGCGGTGGCAGTCTAACCCGATGCTGGCCGTAACAATCCTCATCGTTTGTGTCGCAGTCTTCTCGGCTGCCGCGATCAATGCCGTCGTTCAACAGCGGCTTCTGGAACAAGGCGGACGCTGGTTCCCTAGCACGGTTAAGTCAGGCCTATCTGGGATTGCCGTTATGGTCGGCGTCTTGGCTCTTTATTTCGGGATAGGCAGCATCATCGTTCGCCTGGCGGCCTAACGTCCGCTTTCCTCTCCATTTCAGACATTCCAGCCGACCAGCAGTCGACGAAATTCGCGATTAGAACTAGTTAGCCAGCGCTAAGTAACTGAAAATCAAGGTTAGACAATTTGGAGGCCCGACCGGGAATCGAACCCGGGTGCGAGGATTTGCAGTCCTCTACGTCACCACTCCGCCATCGGGCCCCGATGCGTGAAGGCGGCGCAAATGCTTCGTTTTGCGCGGCGGGTCAACCGGGAGTTTGCGGATCGCGTCGAATTGTCGGGATCGGCGTGGCAGGGGCGTGCAAGCAGACCGGCCGTTGCTCGATGCGCGGTCTGGTCGCGACGGTCGCAGGGCAGTGGATGCGGTGAGCCGCAGCGCGCGAGGGCGATTTGCGCGGGACGACGGTCGGTTTGCTTGCTAGAGGAGCCGCAGAGGTGTTGCCGTGGACTTCCGCATGCGCCCTCGACGTCCCGCCCGCGGCATCTCGGTGTCACACGGGCGGGCGGGGCGTCACCCTCCCAGCATTGGTCATCTTCCGCACTTCGTCGCGTCGTGCGGGGGCTTCCGCCTGTTTTGAACCAAACGCGCGCTTGGCGTAGCGCGGGGCGCGCGATATCAGGTCATCACGACAACTAGTGTATTGCACATGTAAAACAGCTGTGCGACAGGATAAGCCATGACGACGATGAGCATCGACACCGCCCCCCTCGCAAGCCAGGCCGCCACCCCCCCGATCGGCGGCGCAGACACCGGCCCCACCGCATCGGCATTCGACGGCATGCGCCACGCGATGGTCGCCAGCCAGTTGCGCACCAACGCGGTCAACGACCAGCGCGTGGTCGCGGCGATGGCGCGGGTGCCGCGCGAGACGTTCATGCCCGAGGCCGTCCGGTCGATCGCGTACCGCGACACCGCGATCCCGCTCGGCGGCGGTCGCTATGCCAACCTGCCGATGGCGACCGGCCGGCTGCTGACCGAAGCGTATCTGACGGCCAGCGACCGCGTGCTGCTGATCGGCGCGGCGAGCGGCTACACCGCTGCGGTGTTGTCCGAGATCGTCGCCTCGGTGGTCGCGGTGGAGAGCGATCCGGGCTTGGTCGCGACCGCACGTACGGCGCTGGCCGGGGTCGGCAACGTCGAGCTCGTCGAGGGGGCGATGACGGACGGCAGCGCTGCCGGGGCGCCCTATGACGTGCTGATCGTCGACGGCGCGGTCGAATCGGTGCCCGAGGCGCTGATCGCGCAGGTCCGTCCGGGCGGCCGTGTCGTCGCCGGGATCGCCGAGCGCGGGCTGACCCGGTTGGCGGCAGGACGAAAGACCGACGGCGGTTTCGCGCTGGTGGCCTTCGTCGACGTAGAATGCATCACGCTACCCGGCTTCGACACGCCCAAATCCTTCAAGTTCTGAGGCAGACCATGCCGCGCACCGCTCATATTCGTCGTTTGTTTCTGGGTGTTGCGCTGGTTTACGGCGCTGCACCGGTTGGCGCCGAAACGCTGCGCGAGGCGCTGGTCAAGGCGTACAACACCAACCCGACGATCACCGGTCAGCGCGCCGCGCTGCGCGCAAGCGACGAGAACGTGCCGATCGCGCGCGCGACCGGACTGCCGTCGGTCAACGCGACCGGCGACTATACCGAGTTCGTCGTCACCGCGCAGAACAGCTTCATCGCGCCCCCTCGGCAGGCGGTGGCGCGCGCGAACGTATCGATCCCGTTGTATCTTGGCGGTCAGGTCCGCAATTCGGTCGCGGCAGCCAAGACGCGCGTCGAGGGTGGTCGCGCGACGCTGCGCGGGACCGAGGCGGATCTCTTCACCAACGTCGTCAGCGCGTACATGAACGTGATCCGCGACGAATCGATCGTCGGGCTCAACACGCAGAACGTCCGCGTGCTCGACGTCAATCTCCAGGCCAGCCGCGACCGATTCCAGGTCGGCGACCTGACCCGTACCGACGTCGCGCAGTCCGAGGCCCGTCTCGCGCTCGCCCGCGCGCAGCTCCAGTCCGCCCAGGCGCAGCTAATCTCCAGCCGGGAAAATTACATCCAGCTGGTCGGCACGCCGCCCGGCACGCTCGAGCCGCCGCCGGTATTGCCGCATCTGCCCGACAGCCCGGCATCGGCGGTGACGGTCGCGATCGACAATAATCCGACCCTGCTCGCCGCCGCCAAGGAGCGCGACGCGACCCGCTACGACATCGGCGTGGCGCGCGCGACTCGCCTGCCGCAGATCAGCGCGACGGGTGGTGCTGGCTACACCAACTATCTGGGATCGATCAGCAAGACCAACGGCGTCGCCGCGTTTCCCAACGCGAACAAGACGGTGCAGGGCGGGCTGTCGCTGACCCTGCCGCTGTTCCAGGGCGGGCGTCCCGCGGCGCAGGTCCGGCAGGCCGAGGCGCTCAGCTCGCGCGCGATCGAGAACGTGACCGCGACCGAGCGCAACGTCATCTCGCAGGCGCGCTCGGCCTATGCGGTGTGGCGGTCGTCGGAGCAGGTGATCCAGTCGTCGGAGACCGCGGTCAACGCGAACAAGCTGAGCCTCGAAGGTGTCCGCGCCGAGAACAGCGTCGGGACTCGGACGATCCTCGATATCCTCAACGCGGAGCAGGAATTGCTCAACAGCCAGGTCACGCTGGTGACGGCGCGGCGCGATGCGTATGTCGCGGGCTTCGCGTTGCTTGCCGCGATGGGGCAGGCCGAGGCGCGCGACCTGGGTCTCGACGGCGGCGTGCTCTACGATCCGGTCGCCAATTACAAGCGGGTCAGCCACAAGATCTGGGACTTCGGCGGCGACGGCGAGCCTGCCGCGGTGGCGACCAGCACCGCGCAATCGCCCGCGCAGGACGCACATGTACAGCCGCAAAGCGATCCGTTGCTCGCAACGCCAGTTGACAGGAACCCGGCATTGACGACAGGTATGGACGCGCCGAGCCGCCGATAGGGGCGTCGCGCGGCCATGGGGTTTGGGATGGTCCGGATGGGGGATATCAGTGCGGAGCCGTCGATGGAGGAAATCCTCTCGTCGATCAAACGGATCATTGCCGAAGAGGGCGATACGATGCCCGGTCGTAACCGCCGTCCGTCGCGGCCGATGCCGTCGCCGGTCGATCGCGACGCCTACCTGGACGGCGGCGCCGATGCTGACGACGACGAAATCCTCGAACTGAGCGATCCCATGCCGATGGTCGACCGTACGCCCCGCACGCCGAAATCTCCGGTGCTGTCTTCCGTCGATGCGGTCGCCGAGTCGCGTCAGTCCGCGCCGAAGGCGCAGCCTGCTGATGCACCCTCGGCCGCCGCCGCACCGACCGATCGGCCGATCGTGTCGCGCGAAACCGCCGCTGCAACGCGCGCGCCGCTCGAAGCGTTGACGCGGATGATGGTGAAACCCGATGCCAACAGCGACGGCACGCTCGAAGGCCTCGTCCGCGAAATGTTGCGGCCGATGCTGCGCGAATGGATGGACGCGAACCTGCCCGGCCTGGTCGAGGACATGGTCGCGCGCGAGATCGCCAAGATCATGAACCAACAGCCCTGATCGGAACGGCGGACGCGCGCGTCTGCCGTTCATATCGCTTAACACCCCAAGTGGGTTGCCGACGCGGCCGATCTGGTTTTATCGCTGCGGAACAACGCCGTGCGATGCGGTGTTTGACTATCCATGTCCGATACCGAGAGCGTTAGCCCCGCCGAAAAACCGGCAATTCCTGCGTCGCACGGCGGGCAGAACGACTTTTCGTCCGCGGACACCAACAGCGATATTTTCTTCGCCGCGGTGAAGACCACGCGGATGCCGATGGTCGTCACCGACCCGCACCGCGACGACAACCCGATCATCTTCTGCAACGAGGCGTTCTCGTTCATGAGCGGCTATTCGCAGGACGAGATCCTCGGCCGCAACTGCCGTTTCCTGCAAGGCCCCGAGACCGACCGCACCGCTGTCGCGGAAGTACGCGCGGCGATCGCTAACCGCGAGGAGGTCGCGGTCGAGATCCTCAACTACCGCAAGAACGGTTCGACCTTCTGGAACGCGTTGTTCGTGTCACCCGTGTTCGGCGAGGACGGCACACTCAAATATTTCTTCGCCAGCCAGCTCGACATCTCACGTCGGCGCGAGGCCGAAGAGGCGCTGCATGAGGCGCAGCGGATGGAAGCGGTCGGCAAGCTGACCGGTGGGATTGCACACGACTTCAACAACCTGTTGCAGGTCATCCAGGGCTATGCCGACATCCTCGACGCGCGGATCGATCCCGACGACAAGTCGGCACGCCGCGCGGTCGATGCGATCTCCACCTCGGCGACGCGCGCCGCGACCCTGACGCAGCAATTGCTTGCGTTCGCGCGGAAACAGGAATTGCGCGACCGGTTGATGAACCTCAACCAGCTGATCGGCGACTTCCGTGTGATCCTCGAACGCAGCGTGGGCAGCGGCATCACGCTCAAGCGCGATCTGGCGGAGGATCTGTGGAACTGCCGCGTCGACCCGGTCCAGGCCGAGATGGCATTGCTCAACATCATCGCCAACGCGCGCGATGCCACCGGCGGCGCGGGCAAGGTCACGATCGCGACGCGCAACGCGGTGCTGCCCGAGGATGCCAGCCTCGCCAAGCTCGAACCCGGCGAATATGTCGTGGTCAGCATCTGCGACGACGGCCCCGGCGTCGACCTGACCACCGCCGACAAGCTGTTCGAACCGTTCTACACCACCAAGGAAATGGGCAAGGGCGCCGGGCTCGGCCTCGCGATGGTGTACGGCTTCATGCGCCAGTCGGGCGGCCTCGCGACCGTCCGCAACGGCGCTGGCGGCGGCGCGGAGTTCTCGCTGTATTTTCCGCGCGCGAGTGGTGCGGTCGAGCGCAAGCCTGCCGCACCACTCGCGCCGCGCACCGGCGGCGCCGAGCGCGTGCTGATGGTCGAGGATCAGATCGAGGTCGGCGAACTCGGCCGCACGATCCTCGAGGATCTCGGCTACGAGGTCGTGCTGGTGAACAGCGCGCGCAGTGCGCTCGACACGCTGGCCGGCGATTCCGATTTCAAGTTGCTGTTCACCGATATCCTCATGCCCGGCGGGATGAATGGCGTCGCGCTCGCGCAGTCGGTGCGGCGCGATTATCCACATACCGCGGTGCTGCTCACCACCGGGTTCGCCGACGAGGCGATCGACGAAGGCAGCCGGTCGTTCGAGCTGATCCGCAAGCCGTATCGCCGCAACGAACTGAACGAGCGGATCCGGCAGGTGCTCGACAAGCCGGGCGCGCGTACCTGACGTTGGCGTACCTGAGGCTGGCCTAGCGCGGGCACGCTCGCTAAGGCTCGGCGCATGAGCGAGCTTCCCAAAACTTTCGACCCGGCCTCCATCGAATCGCGCTGGTATGCGCATTGGGAGGCGAGCGGCCAGTTCCGCCCCGACCGTCCGAACGCCGAGCCGTGGACGATCGTCAACCCGCCGCCCAACGTCACGGGCTCGCTGCACATTGGCCACGCGCTCGACAACACGCTGCAGGACATCCTCACGCGCCACGCGCGGCTGAAGGGCAAGGATGCATTGTGGGTGGTCGGCACCGATCACGCCGGCATCGCGACGCAGATGGTGGTCGAGCGCCAGATGGGTGCGCTCACCCCCCCGCAGAAGCGTACCGACCTGACGCGCGAGGAGTTCGTCGCGAAGGTCTGGGCGTGGAAGGAAGAGAGCGGCGGCGAGATCACGCAGCAGCTCCGCCGGCTCGGCTGCTCGATGGACTGGAAGAACGAGCGCTTCACGATGGATCCGGGCTTCTCGAAGGCCGTCCTGAAAGTGTTCGTCGACCTCCACAAGCAGGGGCTGCTGTACCGCGACAAGCGCCTCGTGAACTGGGATCCGGGCCTCGGCACCGCGATCAGCGACCTCGAGGTCGAGACGCGCGAGATCAAGGGGAGCTTCTGGCATTTGCGCTATCCGCTCGCGGATGGATCGGGCTTCGTCGAAGTCGCGACCACGCGGCCTGAGACGATGCTCGCCGACATGGCGGTGGCGGTGAACGGCGCGGACGAGCGCTACACCGCGCTGATCGGCAAGCAGGTGAAGCTGCCGATCACCGGCCGTCTGATCCCGATCATCGCCGACGACCATGCCGATCCGGAACTCGGCTCGGGCGCGGTGAAGATCACCCCGGGACACGACTTCAACGATTTCGAGGTCGGCAAGCGGGCAGGGATGGCCGCGGGATCGATGCTCAACATGCTCGATGCGAAGGCGCGTGTCGTGCAGGTATCGGACGGGCTGATCCCCGCCGAGCTGCTCGGGCTGACGACCGCGGAGGCGCGGAAGGCCGTCGTCGCGCGTCTGAAGGACGAAGGCTTCCTGATCGCGCATGTCGACAAGGACGGCGAAGAGCACGACGCCGAGCCGCGCATGATCCAGACGCCGTATGGCGACCGCTCGGGCGTGGTGATCGAGCCGTGGCTGACCGACCAATGGTATGTCGATGCCAAGACGCTAGCCCAGCCGGCGATCGAGGCGGTGCGCACCGGCGCGATCGATATCGTCCCGAAGACCTGGGAGAAGACGTTCTTCAACTGGATGGACAACATCCAGCCCTGGTGCGTGTCGCGGCAGCTGTGGTGGGGGCATCGGATTCCGGCTTGGTTCGGGCCCGCGATCGATGAGAACGGTCTGGTTAGCTACATCGACCACGATGTGGATGCTGATGGGCTTCTAGTTGAGACCATTACTGGTCAGAATAACTCTTTCGTCGCCGAAACAGAGGAAGAGGCCATTGCTGCGGCGCAGGCCCTCTACGGCGACCGATACAAAATTGCAGTTGATGATCGTTTTCCACGCGGGACAAACGACACTGTTTATATTGTCCGCGATCCCGATGTGCTCGATACCTGGTTCTCTTCCGCCCTCTGGCCCTTCGCCACGCTCGGCTGGCCCGAGGAAGCCACTGTTCCCTCTCCCCTCCGGGGAGAGGGCCAGGGTGAGGGGCAGCCAAGCAGCGCAGCGCCCGGTACGACCCCTCACCCCGACCCTCTCCCCACAGGGGAGAGGGAGCAGAAGCAGTTGGGCGGCCGCTACCCGAACGACGTGCTCATTTCCGGCTTCGATATCCTGTTCTTCTGGAACGCGCGGATGATGATGCAGGGGCTGCACTTCATGAAGGACGTGCCGTTCCGCACGCTCTACCTCCACGGCCTCGTCCGCGCGGCGGACGGTGCGAAGATGTCGAAGTCAAAGGGCAACGTCGTCAATCCCCTCGGCCTGATCGACACCTACGGCGCCGACGCACTGCGCTTCTTCATGGCGGCAATGGAGAGCCAGGGCCGCGACATCAAGATGGATGAGAAGCGCGTCGAGGGCTATCGCAACTTCGCCACCAAGCTGTGGAACGCCGCCCGGTTCGCGCAGGCCAACGGCATCGTCGCCAGCACCAATCTGGAGGCGCCGCGCGCGGAACTGGCGGTTAACAAGTGGATCATCGCCGAGACGATCGCGACCGTCCAGACGGTCGACCTCGCGCTCGCCGACTACCGCTTCGACGGCGCTGCCAACGCGATCTACCAGTTCGCGTGGAGCCGCTTCTGCGACTGGTATCTCGAACTGATCAAGCCGCAGATGATCGGCGACGATCGCGGCGTTATCGACGATGAGTCTAAGGCCGTAGCAGGCTGGGTGCTCGACCAGATTCTGGTCCTGCTGCACCCGTTCATGCCGTTCATCACCGAGGAACTGTGGCACGCGATGGGCCCGCGCGATCACGACCTAATCGTCTCGCAGTGGCCAATGGCGGACGCGCGCGCGCTCGATCCCGAAGCGAGTAAGGAAGTCGACTGGCTGATCCGTCTGGTTCAGGAAATCCGCACCGCGCGTAACGAACTGAACGTGCCCCCGGGCGCGCGCCTGCCACTCCACGTCCGTGATGCGAATGCAGCAACCTTGGCGCGGCTCGAACGCCAGGCGCCAGCGCTCGCGCGTCTCGCCCGCGTCACGCATGCCGACGGCGAAGCCACCGGCGGCGCGGCGCAGGTCGTGGTCGACGAGGCAACGTTCGTCCTTCCCCTCGAAGGCGTCATCGACCTAGACTCCGAACGCGCCCGCCTGACCAAGGCGATCGCGGCGGCGGAGAAGGAGCGCGACGCGCTGTCGGGCCGCTTGGGCAACGCCAGCTTCGTCGAACGCGCCAAGCCCGAAGCGGTGGAAAAGGCCAAGGCCGACCACGCCGACAAGGCCGCCGAAGCCGCGCGGTTGCAGGCGGCGCTAGGCCGTTTAGGCTGACCTGCTCCCCTCCCGCAAGCGGGAGGGGAATGCGTGGTTGAAGACCTCGTCGCTCCTACCGAGGTCCGCCCCCAGGTTCCGCCGGGATGGCGAATCAGCAAGCATAGGCGAGGGAGCCTTCGACCCTCAAATCAGCAACGCCGTTTCCCCCGCTCCCCCCCGGCGAAGGCCGGGGTCCAATTGGGTGACGTGGCTGACTGCGACAGCGCTCCATTACTACGACCTTCCCGATTGGGCCCCGGCTTTCGCCGGGGCGGCATAGTTATTCGGGGCAGGGACCTACCGGCTTGTTCCGGAGTTCACTCCGCGGCTAGGCAGTCGACATGACAGGACGCCTGACCGTTCGCCGGTGGTTGCCGGACCGAGTTCGGCCTAACGGAGAGACTGTGTGAGCGACCTTCCACCCGACGTCGACGCCACCGCCGTTTCCCAAGACCTGTCCAGCGCAAAGTCCGACGGCCGGCGCGGCAAACCCGGCCAGCGCGACCTCACCGCCGGCCACATCGGTCGCACGCTACTCGCCTTCGCGCTGCCAACGCTGGGCTCGAACATACTCCAGTCGCTCAACGGCTCGATCAACGCGATCTGGGTCGGGCGCTATCTCGGCGAGGGCGCACTTGCTGCCACCTCGAACGCCAACATCATCATGTTCCTGACCTTCGGCGCGGTATTCGGGTTCGGCATGGCCGCGACGATCCTGGTCGGCCAGAGCTTCGGCCGCCACGATCTGGAGGGCGCACGCCGCGCGTTCGGCTCCGCAGTCGGGCTCGTGCTCGGCGGGGCGATCGTCATCGCCGCGCTCGGCTGGGTGTTCGCGCCCGAGATCCTGCACCTGCTCGCCACGCCCGGCGACGCGATGCCGCTCGCGCTCGCCTATCTGCGGGTGATCTTCCTTGGGTTGCCTGCGTCGATGATGATGGTGCTGCTGATGATGGGCCTGCGCGGGACCGGCGATTCGATGACGCCGCTGTGGTTCATGCTGCTGAGCGCGATCCTCGACAGCGGGCTCAACCCGTTGCTGATCGCCGGTATCGGACCGTTCCCGCAGATGGGGATCGCCGGTTCGGCAATGGCGACGCTGGTCGCGAGCCACGTCTCGCTGCTCGGGCTGATCGTCTACATCTACAAGCGCGACCTGCCATTGCGGCTGCGCGGCAACGAACTCCGCTACCTGATCCCCGAGCGCGCACTGACCGGCACGATCGTCCGGAAAGGCCTGCCGATGGGCGCGCAGATGCTCGTCATGTCGACTGCCGGCCTCGCGATGGTCGGGCTGGTCAATCGGCTCGGCGTCGATACCGCGGCGGCCTATGCCGTCTCGCAACAGCTGTGGACCTATATCCAGATGCCCGCGCTGGCGATCGGCGCGGCGGTCAGTTCGATGGCGGCGCAGAATATTGGAGCTGGCCGCTGGGACCGGGTCGGCGACATCACGAAGTACGGCCTGCTCTTCAACGTCGTGCTGACCGGCGCGATGGTCGGGGTTGTCATCCTGTTCGACCGATCGGTGATGACGTTGTTCATCGGCGCAGCCAGCCCCGCGCTGCCGATCGCGCGGCATGTTCAGTTGATCGCGAGCTGGAATTTCATCCTGTTCGGCATGACGATGGTGCTGTTCTCGACCGTCCGCGCGAACGGCGCCGTGATCGCGCCGCTGATCGCGCTGATCGTCGCGCTGTATCCGGTGCGGATCGGCTTTGCGTTGTTGGCCAAGCCATGGCTCGGCGCGGATTCGCTGTGGTGGAGCTTTCCGCTAGGATCGCTGACGACGCTGGCGATCGCGGCGTGGTATTATCGCTACGGGAACTGGCGCAAGGGCGCTCTGGTCGTGCCCGACGAGGGTGAGGAACAGGCGCACGGCATGAGCGAGCCGGGCGGGCGGTTGCAGCCGACGGGGTGAGTCCAAACGCGTTCCCTCCCTGAAAGGGAGGGGCTGGGGGTGGGTAGGTCGGCTCGTGTCCCCACGGTTCGGATGTGCGGAAGCCAACCCACCCCCGACCCCTCCCTTCCAGGGAGGGGGAAAGCCTACCGCAGACGTTTCACGAAAGACCGCCCACCTTCGCGGCGCTCATGCTGGAAGTTCGGGATTGTCTCGATCAGGTCCGATAGCCGGTTGAACCCATAATTCCGCGCGTCGAAGCTCGACCGGTTCCCCGCAAGCTGCCCCAGTTCGGCAACGCTGGCATACCCCTTCTCGTCGCGCTTCACCGCGTTGTACGCGTCGATCAGCAGCTTGATCACCTGCTCGTCGATCGGCTGCGCGGTCTTTGGCCGAGCGACCGGCGCTGGCGTAGCGGGCTTCTCGCCAGCCACCGGAGCAGGCACTGGCGCGGGCATAGCCTGCGACGTCTCGTTCAGCGCGCCGACGTCGATGAACCGCGTGCAGGCCTGGCGGAATCCCTCGGGCGTGCGGCTGGTGCCGAAGCCGTAGACCGGTATCCCGTCCTGGCGGATGCGCGTCGCGAGCGGCATGAAGTCGCTGTCCGACGACATGATCCCGAACCCGTCGATGCGCCCGCGGAACAGCAGGTCCATTGCGTCGATCGTCATCTTCATGTCGGTCGCGTTCTTGCCCTTGGTCAGGTCGAACTGCTGCTGCGGCTCGATGCCGTGCTTGATCGACATGTCGCTCCACGCCTTCAGCGCGGGCTTCGACCAGTTGCCATAGACCCTCCGGACGTTGACCGTGCCGAGCTCGGCAAGGACGGTCAGCACCGGGTCGAGGGTCGCCGCGGACGCATTGTCCGCGTCGATCAGGAGGGCGACGTTGCGCGTTGTGGTATCGATCATGCGCGCAAGGTTAGCCCCGCGCGCGCGCCGCGTCCACGCTCCACGCGCCACCACCGGCCGCAGCGAGGTACAGGAAGACGAAGCAGTAGAGCACCGCGGCCTCGCCGCCATTGGCGATCGGGAAGGGGCCCTTCGGCATGTGCGCCATGAAATACGCGACCGCGGACATGCCCGACAGCACGAACGCGACCGGCCGCGTGAACAGGCCGACGATCAACAGCCCGCCGCCAACGACTTCGAGCACGCCCGCGATCGTCAGCAACGGGTTCATCGGCATCGGGAAGGGCGGCAGGCCAAAGAATTTCGAGATGCCGTGGCTGAAGAACACCAGCGCGACGACGATGCGCATGACGCTGAGCAGGCGGGCGGACCAGGTGGCGGGTATCGGCATGGGGTATCCTCGAGTGTCGTTGCGTGGGCGAAACGTCACACGGGGGCGGCGCGAGGTCAATTCGCGTAGATCGAAACGGATCGTTGACAGGACGCGCTCTCACAATCCTCCCCCGCCAGGGGGAGGTGGCTGGCGCTTGCCAGACGGAGGGGGAGGTAGGCGCCAACCGTCGGTCCGTATCCGCCCCCTCCGTCACCTGCGGTGCCACCTCCCCCTGGCGGGGGAGGATCGTAAATTACGGATACTCGATCGACGTTACCTCATATTCGCGCTCGCCGGCGGGAAGGTCCACGCGCCGCACGTCGCCTATCGCAGCGCCGCGCAAGGCGCGCGCGAACGGCGAGTTCCAACCGATCCGCCCATTGCTCGCGTCGGTCTCGTCGTCGCCGACCAGCGTCAAGACCCGCTCGACATCATCCTCGTCGGCAACCGTGACGCACGCGCCGAACCACACGCGCGAGCGGTCTTCCTGCACCGCCGGGTCGACGACCTTCGCCGCCTTCATCCGCTTCGACAGCCAGCCAAGCCGCCGGTCGATCTCGCGCAGGCGCTTGCGGCCATAGATATAGTCGCCGTTCTCGGACCGGTCGCCGTTACCTGCGGCCCAAGAGATGACTTCAACCAGCTTCGGCCTTTCGCCAGCGAGCAGGTGCTCATATTCCTCGCGAAGAATCGTGTAGCCGGCGGGGGTGATGTAGTTGGGACGGTCCATGCGTTTGCCTACCATGTTCTCCCGCGAAGGCGGGAGCCCAGTCTGGGGTCCCGCCTTCGCGGGAGAACAATCGTATGAGGTAGCGAGACCTCAACCCGGCCGATTCTTCCCCAGATACCACGACAACCGCGCCGCCCCCCGGCTCTTCGCCCGCGCGGGGTTCATCAAATCGTACACCACCGCATTTTCCAGCACGCGCTGCACATAGTTGCGCGTCTCCTGGTACGGGATCGCCTCGACCCAATCGACCATGTCCACGGCCCCGGTCCGCGGATCGCCGTTCGCGCGGAGCCACTTGTTCACGTTGCCGCCGCCCGCATTATACGCCGCCACCGCCAGTGGATAACTGCCGTAATTGGCATACACCCGCTGGAAATAGCTCGAGCCAAGCATGATCGACATGTTCGGATCGGTCGTCAGCGCCGCCTGATTGTACGCGAGGCCGATCTTCCCCGACTGCTCGCGCGCGGTCGCCGGCATCAGCTGCATCAGCCCGCGCGCGCCGGCGTGGCTCACTGCGGCGCGATCGAACTGGCTCTCCTGCCGCGAGATGGCGTGGATGATCGTCCAGTTGTCTTCATACCCCGCAGGCACCGCGACCATAGGGAAGCCGACCGCGGAATAATCGCTGAGGCCGTTCGCGAGCGCACTGCGCCCGACCATCACGCCGAGATCGGGGCGGTTGATCGTCTTCGACAGTTCGGCGGCGAGCAGATGATCGGTATCGCTCGTCGCATCCGCGGCAATCTGGCGCACGAATGCGGTCTGGTCTTGCCAGTCGCCGATTTGCCCGAGGAACTTCACCGCGCGCACCACCTCGCGCCGGTCGAACGCGGCGCGTACCGACGGATCGACGGCGATCGACGCGACCGACGGTGGCGCCACCAGCGCGCGCCCGGTGCGCTCGTTGGCGAGCTGCCCGTAATATTGATCGCGGTACCCCGCCGCCTGACCATAGAACGCTGCTGCCTGCGGGGCGAGCCCAGCCGCCTCCGCCGCACGCCCCGCCCAGTAATACCCCTTCGACCGCACCTGCGGCGACCGCGAGCCGCGCGCGTACCGGTCGAACAGCGTCATCGCATCCGCCGGCCGCCCGAGCTGCTTCATCGCCACCCGTCCGCCAAGCCAGGCGAGATTGGTATATTCGTCGCGCTCGGCGTAGGATTTCGTCGAGACATCCGCGCCATACGGATACGCGTCGTCGATCTGCCGCGCGATATCGTAGGCCGTCTGGTACTGCCCGTCGTTCGCCGCGCCGTTCGCGTTGGTGACGAGCACCTCGTACCATTCCGCCGCATTCCCCGGCCTCGTCACCAGCGACCGAGGCCGCGCCAGCCACGCGCGGGCGGACGGGCTTGCCCCCGAATTGCGCAACCACTGCGCCCGGTCCGCGACGTAGCCCGCATCGTTCGCATACAAGGTCTGCGTCGCGGCCGAGATATCCGACGCGTTCGGCGCATTAGTCCGGAACGCCAGCCGCGCCTCGAAGATCGGCCGCCGCGCCGGGCTCGTCCATGCCAGTTGCCGTTGCGCGGTGCCTGTCTGGCCCGCCCACAGCAGCGCATCCATCCGCGCATCCTGATCGTCCGGCGTCAGCGCACCCGGAAAGCCCGACAGCACCATCGCCTCGTCTGTCGGCGTCAGCCCGCTGCTCCGCCACGCCGTCCGCACCGCCGCATACGCCTGATCGCGCGCACCCGTCGCCATCAACGCCCGCGCGTAACCGACCCCGCCCGACGCCGACTGCGGCGGATAGCGACGGAAAAACGCGACGACGCTCGTTGGCGATCCGGTGGCCGCCTTGCGCTCGGCTGCCCGCCGGTTCGCGGCTTCGTTCGGCCAGCCCGGATGCGCCATCAGGAAGCCGGCATAGCTGTCGAACGGCAACGCATCGGTCTGCTGTAACGCGCGCCACTGCGCGATGGTCGAGGCGATCGCGCCGTCGCTCATCGTCGGGTTCGCGACCGGCTGAGCCTGTGGCCCCATATTGGCGAGCTGCGTGCTGTAGCGATCCAGCGTCTGCTCGCCGCCCTGGCCCAACACGCCGGACGAAACCGCCGTCCCCGCGACCACGGCTAGAAGAAGGCTCGTCTTGAACATCGATGCTACCATGTGGACAGCATACGCATCGAACCCGTATCTGTCCTGAACGAAATCCAGATACGTCCCAGGATCTGGCGAATTAGGACCGCAGGCCACCGCATGTTTTCAGGATCGATTCCCGCGCTCGTCACGCCGTTCGCCGCCGATGGCAGTTTCGACGAACCCGCCTATCGCGATTTCATCGAGTGGCAGATCGTCGAGGGCTCGTCGGGGCTGGTCGCGTGCGGGACGACCGGCGAGGCGGCGACCCTGTCGTACGACGAGCATTTCCATGTCGTCCGCGTCTGTGTCGACCAGGCGAAGGGCCGCGTCCCCGTCATCGCCGGCGCCGGCTCGAACGACACGCGCGTCGCCTCGGCCAACCTGCGCGCCGCCAAGGACGCCGGCGCCGACGCCGCGCTGATGGTGCCGCCCTATTACAACCGGCCGGGGCAGGAGGGCATCTTCCGCCACTTCGAAGCGCTGGCGCAGACGACCCCGCTGCCGATCATCCTCTACAACGTCCCCGCGCGGACGGTGACGGATATCCAGCCGGCGACGCTGGCGCGGATCGTCGCGGCGTTCCCGGACGTGTTCGTCGGCGTGAAGGATGCCAGCGGCGTCCTCGCGCGCGTCTCTCAGCATCGCGCGTCGTGCGGGCCGGATTTCTGCCAGCTGTCGGGTAACGACGATATGGCGCTGGCGTTCAACGTGATGGGCGGCACCGGCTGCATCTCGGTGAGCGCCAACGTGGCGCCGAAGCTGTGCGCGGAATTCCAGGCGGCGTGCCAGGCGGGCGATTTCGTCAAGGCGCTGGCGTATCAGGACCAACTCTACCCGCTGCACGAGGCGCTGTTCACCGACGCCTCGCCGGGGCCGGTGAAGTACGCGATGACCAAGGTGCGCGCCGGCTTCCCCGAAACCCTGCGGCTGCCGATGACTCCCGCCGGCGAAGCCTCGCGCGCGGCGGTCGACGCGGCCCTCGCGCACGCCCGGCTGGTCTGAAGCCCACTGCTACAAGGCGAGATTGACGGGCCGCGTCGCCGCATGGTTGCCATCGAAGGCGAACGCGGCGTTGGGCCCGTCGCGCTCGACCCAATGCAGAAACAGGTGCGCGGACCACGCATTGGGGTTGGGCATGATCCGGCCATGCCGACGGTGCACGCCCTGATACAGGACGCCGTCGCCGGGCTCCATGCTGACCGAGGCGAACCCCGCCGAACCGAAATCATCCTCGACCACGGGTTTGGGCACGGCGATGTGGTCGGTGCCGATTTCCAGGTCCCACGCCACGCCGTCGCTGTAATCCAGCGTCAGCGACAGGCTATGTTCACACGATGGCCGATCGCTGTGCACGCGGCAGATGTCGCCTTCCTGGTAGATCCGGAAATAGCTGTATGCCGGCAGCAGGTCACGCCCGATCGCGGTGGCGACGAACGGCGTCAGGCCCCACAGGAGCCCCAGCATCGGCGGGTAGTGAAACCCGTAGACCTCGATCGCGTCGCGCCGCAGCAACGCCGAGCCGTTCTTCTGCGCCGTCAACGGCGTGCCCCGAGCCTCCATGTCGGTGATGAGTTGGCGGAGGAAGGCGTTGGCGACCGACGGCGCGATCAGGCGCGGAACGGCGGCATAGCCGTCTTGGTCGTAGCGTTCGGTGACGTTCATGGCATGAGCTAACCCAATGGTCGGGGGGCGGCAATCGCCCGCTAGTCAATCGTAGGGCAACGTCCGCCGCAGCCGCCTCCGCCCTGACGAGCGCGAACTTCGTCTAGTCTGGCCACAACAGGCTCCCCTCCCTGGAAGGGAGGGGCAGGGGGTGGGTAGGCCAGCTTGAGCCGCCACGGTTCGGATATGCGGAACCCGACCCACCCCCAACCCCTCCCTTCCAGGGAGGGGCGGAGAAGAGGAGGGGCACGTAATAACGTCCACCACCGCTTCCCCTAAGCGCTCCGACCTCCTACATCGCGCGTCCCATGGCACGTCCCAAACCCCCGACCTTCGAGAAGACCAAGATCGTCGCCGAGAACCGGCGCGCGCGGTACGACTATTACATCGAGCAGGTGTTCGAGGCGGGCATCGCGCTCACCGGCACCGAGGTGAAGGCGCTGCGCGGCGGCGAGGGCTCGATCGCCGAGGCCTATGCCGAGGTGAAGGGCAAGAACGTCGTCCTGGTCAATTCGAACATCCCCGAATTCAGCCATGGCAACCGCTTCAACCACGAGCCCAAGCGGCCGCGCAAATTGCTGCTGCACGAGCGCGAGATCAACAAGATGTTCGGGGCGGTCGCGCGCCAGGGCATGACGCTCGTGCCGCTGATGATCTACTTCAATTCGAAGGGCCGCGCGAAGATCGAACTGGCGCTCGCCAAGGGCAAGCAGAACCACGACAAGCGCGATTCGGTGAAGGAACAGGACTGGAAGCGCGAGCAGGGCCGGATCATGCGGGATCGCGGATAACCGACGTGGCGCCGGTGTCGATGACCCTATCGTCTTGAGCATATTCGGGCGTCTCGCGGCGTGGTCGCGTCGTAACCTGCCGACCCGCGAGTCGATGGAGCGGAACCGCCTGCTGCGGCCCGTCGCGCACCGCGTGCTCGCGCCCGAACTGTGGCGTTTCACGCGCCGCTCTGTCCCGCGTGGCGTCGCGCTCGGAATGGTCGCGGGTATCCTGATCCCGGTCGCGCAAACCCCGGTCGCCGCGATCTTCGCGCTGCCGTTTCGCGCCAACGTGCCGACCGCGGCGCTGACCACTTTCATCACCAACCCGCTGACCACGCCGCCGCTCTGGATCGCCGCCTATTGGATTGGCTCGTC
This sequence comes from Sphingomonas sp. PP-CE-3A-406, assembly GCF_003688625.1. Classification (GTDB taxonomy): domain Bacteria; phylum Pseudomonadota; class Alphaproteobacteria; order Sphingomonadales; family Sphingomonadaceae; genus Sphingomonas. The sequence continues at coordinate 232,801 of NZ_RCWY01000002.1, read as the reverse complement.
GCTGCTCCGCCTCGACGCGCACGTCCCCGGCCAGCCCGTCGCAGATGCTGCGGCGCGCACCGAATGGATCCCGTGGCTGATGCAGGCTGGCCCCGCCACCGCGCTCGGCCTGCTGGTCATAACGGTCGTGTGTTCGATCGGCGGCTATGCGCTCAGCGCGCTTGGCTGGCGGTTGTGGATCGCGCGCAAGTGGCGGCACCGGCATGATAATCGCCACGGTCATATTTCGTAACATTTGACACCGGTTGGAATTGACGGACCGTCCTATCGGCGTAGAACACACCGCATCCTGACGATCTTTCTCCGAGGTTCTTGATGCGCAAGTCGATTGTTACCGTGATCCTGCTCGCGTCCGCGGCGTCGGCTTTCGCCCAGACGAAACCCAGCACCAACCGCCCATCGCCTGTGCTGGCGAAGGCCGCGAAAGGCCCCGTCGCCGCCAAGGATGCGAACAAGCCCCAGATCGGCGATTTCGGCTTTGATATGGCAGGCCGCGATACCAGCGTGACGCCGGGCACCGACTTCTTCGACTACGCGAACGGCGGCTGGGTGAAGACCACGCCGATCCCCGCCGATCGCTCGTCCTACGGGATGTTCCACGTCCTCCAGGACCTGTCGCTCGCTCGTACCCGTACGATCCTCGATGCCGCAGCGACCAAGCCCGGCGACAAGGTCGGCGATTTCTACTCGAGCTTCATGGACGAGGCCGCGGTCAACGCGAAGGGCGCGGGCCCGGTCAAGCCGATGCTCGCCGCGCTTAAGGCGTCCAAGGACAAGACCGCGCTCGTCACCGAGATCGCCAGGCTCCAGCGTCAGGGCGTCGGTGGCCTCGTCGGCGTAGGCGTGTCGCAGGACGACAAGGACCCGACCACCTATGTCGTCCAGTTCGGGCAGAGCGGCCTCGGCCTCCCCGACCGCGACTATTACCTGAAGGACGACGCCAAGCTCGCGACCGTCCGCACCGCGTACCAAGCGTATCTGGCGCGGATGCTGACGCTAGCCGGCGAGCCAAACGCCGCCGCCCGCGCCGCCGCCGTCTTCAACATGGAAAAGGGCCTCGCGACGGCGCACTGGACTCGGATCGAGAGCCGCGACGCCGACAAGACCTACAACAAATGGACCGCCGCCGACTTCGCCGCGAAAGCGCCGGGCTTCCCCTGGGCGCAGTACATGACCGCAATGGGCGTCACCGGCCGTCCGTTCTACCTCGTCGCACAGCCCAGCGCAGTGACCGGCGAGGCCAAGGTCTTTGCCGACACGCCGGTCAACGTCCTCCAGGACTATGCGATGCTCAAGGTGCTGCGCGCCTACGCGCCGTATCTGTCGAGCGATTTCGACAAGACCAACTTCGCGTTCTACGGCACCACGCTGTCCGGCACGCCCGAGCAGCAGGTCCGCTGGAAGCGCGGTGTCACGACCGTGTCGGGCGCGATGGGCGAGGCGATCGGCCAGCAGTACGTGGCCAAGTATTTCCCGCCCGCGTCGAAAGCTGCGGCGGATGATCTCGTCAAGAACGTCATCGCAGCGATGGGCGAGCGTCTCAAGAACCTCGAATGGATGGCGCCGGAAACCAAGACCAAGGCGCTCGCCAAGCTCGCCGCCTTCACCCCGAAGATCGGCTATCCGGACAAGTGGCGCGATTATTCCGCGCTCCAGATCCAGCGCGGCGATCTCGTCGGTAACGTCGCGCGCGCCAACGCGTTCGAATACGACCGCGACCTTAGGAAGCTCGGCCAGCCGATCGATCGCGGCGAGTGGTTCATGACGCCGATGACGATCAACGCCTACGCCAATCCGACGATGAACGAGGTCGTCTTCCCGGCTGCGATCCTCCAGCCGCCGTTCTTCGATCCGAAGGCGGACCCGGCGGTCAATTACGGCGGCATCGGCGCGGTGATCGGCCACGAGATCAGCCATCACTTCGACGACCAGGGCCGCAAATACGATCTCAACGGCAAGCTCACCGACTGGTGGACGCCGCAGGACGTCGCGCGCTTCAAGGTGTTCACCGACGCGCTCGTGAAGCAGTACGACGCGTACGAACCGCTTCCCGGCCAGCACATCCAGGGCGGCCTGACGCTCGGCGAGAACATCGCCGACTTGGCGGGCCTGACGGTAGCCTACGACGCGTACCACAAGTCGCTGGGCGGCAAGAAGGCACCAATCATCGACGGCACGACCGGCGACCAGCGCTTCTACTACGGCTGGGCGGGCGTCTGGCGCACCAAGTTCCGCGACGCCGCGCTCCAGCAGACGCTGCTGTCCGACCCGCACTCGCCAGGCCACCAGCGCGTCCTGACGGTCCGCAACCTCGACCCCTGGTACGCCGCGTTCGGCGCCAAGCCCGGCGAGAAGAGCTACCTCGCCCCCGCCAACCGCGTCCGCATCTGGTAATTCCTGCCGTTCCATAGAGCCCCGTCATCCTGGGCTCGACCCAGGATCCAGAGCCATGCAGGCAACGCTGCGGGCTCTGGATCCTGACTTTCGTCAGGATGACGAAGTCTGGAGAGAAACATGAAGTCCTTCATCGTCGCCGGCCTGCTAGCCGCAACCGCCATCACCGGCGTCACCGCCGCCATCTCGCAAACGGCTGAGCCGACCCCGCCAGCCGCCGCTTCCACCGGCGCGCAATACGGCACGTTCGGCTTCGACGAGAAGGGCATGGACAAGACCGTTCAGCCCGGCGACGATTTCTACAGCTACGCAAACGGCACCTGGGCGAAGAACACGCCGATTCCGGCCGACAAGGCGGCGTATGGCGCGTTCAACTTCCTCTCCGACCTGTCCGAGAGCCGCACCCGCGGCATCCTCGACACCGCCGCGAAGGACCCTAAGTCGAAGATCGGCCGCGCCTACGCGACCTACCTCGACACCGGCACGATTGAGGCGAAGGGCCTCGCGCCGATCCGCCCGTGGCTGAAGAAGGTCGCCGCGCTGAACGACCGTGCGGGCTATCCGGCCCTCCTCGCCGAGGCGGACCGCGCCGGGATCGGTGGCCCGTTCGGCGGCGGCGTCGGCCAGGACGACAAGTCGCCTGAGCAATATGCGCTGTCGCTCGGCCAGTCCGGCCTCGGCCTCCCCGACCGCGACTATTACCTCAGCACCGACGCGAAACTGGTCGAGGCACGCAACGCCTACCGCGCACACATCGTCAAGATGCTCACTCTCGCCGGCGAACCCAACGCCGAGGCGCGCGCCACAGCGTTGCTCGCGTTCGAAACCGAGATCGCCAAGGTCAGCTGGACCCGCGTCGACAGCCGCGACGCCACCAAGACCTACAACAAGATAACCGTCGCCGATCTCGCCAAGCGCGCGCCCGGCTTCGATTTTGCCGCGTATTTCAAGGGTATCGGCACGCCCGTCCCGACCGTCATCGTCGCGCAGCCATCGGCGATCACCGGCATCGCCAAGCTCATAGCGACCGCCCCGATCGGCGTGCTCAAGGACCAGCTGATCCTGCGCTCGCTCGACGGTTACGCCGACGTCCTCCCCAAGGCGTTCGACGCCGAGCAATTCGCGTTCTTCGGCACCGTCCTCGGCGGCACGCCCGAGCAGGAGGCTCGCTGGAAGCGTGGCGTCCAGTTCACCTCGGGCGCGCTCGATGACGAGGTCAGCAAGCTCTACGTCGCACAGTATTTCCCGCCCGAGACCAAGGCGGCGGCCGACAAGCTCGTCAAGAACGTGCTCGCCGCGATGGGCCGCCGGATCGACAAGCTCGAATGGATGGCGCCCGAGACGAAGGTGAAGGCGCACGCCAAGCTCGCCGCGTTCACGCCGAAGATCGGCTACCCCAGCCAGTGGAAGGATTTCTCCGGGCTGACGATCACGTCCGGCGACGCGTTCGGCAACGAATGGCGCGCGAACGAATGGCAGCACCAGGACAACATCGCCAAGCTCGGCAAGCCGCTCCAGCGCTGGGAATGGGGCATGACGCCGATGGAGGTTAACGCCTACGCCAATTTCGGCATGGTCGAGATCGTCTTCCCCGCCGCGATCCTGCAACCGCCGTTCTTCGATCCGAAGGCGGATGACGCGGTCAATTACGGCGGCATCGGCGCGGTGATCGGCCACGAACTGAGCCATCATTTCGACGATCAGGGCTCGAAGTATGACGCCAAGGGCCAGCTCACCGACTGGTGGACGCCGCAGGATGTGTCGCGCTTCAAGGCGCTGACGGGCAAGCTCGGCGCGCAGTACGACGCCTACGAACCGCTCCCCGGCATGCACGTGAAGGGTCAGCTAACGATGGGCGAGAACATCGCCGATCTCGCTGGCCTGACGGTGGCGTACGACGCGTACCACACCGCGCTCGGTAGCAAGACTGCTCCGGTGCTCGACGGGTTTACTGGCGATCAGCGCTTCTATCTCGGCTGGGCGCAAGTGTGGCGCCGCAACTACCGCGAAGCCAACCTTCGCAACCGCTTGCTGACCGATCCTCATTCGCCGTCGCAGCAGCGTGCGTGGGTCGTGCGCAACCTCGACCCCTGGTACGCGGCGTACAAGCCGACGCCCGGGCAGAAGCTGTACCTGACGCCGGAACAGCGCGTTCGGATCTGGTAAGGGCCAGCTTCCCTTGCGACTGCGGGGAAGCAGGAGCGCAGTAAGGAAAGCGCCCAGTCCGCCCAACTTGCAACGGCCCCCATCCCTGAAAGGGAGGGGCAGGGGGTGGGTAGGCCGCTTGGGAGGAACGACGTCCGCCAACAGGCCGACCCACCCCAACCCCTCCCTTCCAAGGAGGGGAGCAGGATCAACCTTACCCTAGGCACAACAACCACCCCGGCGAAGGCCGGGGTCCAGTTGGGGGACGTTGCTGACGGCGGTCCGCGCATCGTTATTACCACCTCTCCAACTGGGCCCCGGCCTCCGCCGGGGTGGCGATTTCTTGGGGGAACGTCGCCTGCGATACGAGTAACCACGGCAATACCCCCGCAACCCGCTTGACGCCCAGCCCCGCTTGAGCGGATGACCCACCCGATGGCATCGCTCGCTTTACCCACACCCGCCCGCAACGCCGCGCTCGTCGCCATCGCGTCCGGCATCGCCGCCGCGGCGATCGTGCTCCTGCTCGTCGGCAGCTGGATCGCCGCCGCGGGGTTCTTCGCCGCGGCCGTCATCGTCATCGGTGCGCTGATCGCCTGGCGTCTGTTGAACCCGGTTGCGAAGGACGCGCCGCGCCCGGTCGACTGGGACCTCACCCGCACCGTCGCCGAAGCCGGCACCGACGCCGTCGCGATCACCGACCGCGCCGGCCGACTGGTCTGCGCCAACGACGCATACGATGCGCTGTTCGCAGGCTTTCCGACACCCCCGGGATTGCCGCTCGACGATGTCGGCACGGCGGCGCTCGCCGATGCCGGCCGAACCGCCTGGCGCGATGGGATCGCGAGGGTCGAGCGCCTCAACGCCCGCGGGATCTGCCTGTCCGCGCACATCGCACGCGCCGGCGATGAAGCGGACATGCTCGTCTGGCGATTCGTCACCGCGCAGGATCACGATCTCGCCGAGACGCTGGCGGCGCTGCTGCCTGGCTCGACCGGCGACCGGCTCGGCGGCAGCGGCATCATGGCGGCGTTGCTCTCCACCGACGGCCGCGTGCGGACCGCCAACCGCGTGCTGCGCGCGCGCGCCAGCGGCAACGATCACGAATCGATCGACGGACGCGATTTCGCGAGCTTTCTCATCACCGACAGCCGCGGCTTCGTCCGCTTCGAACGTGAGGGTCTCGAAGGCACGCCGCTTCGCGTCCTCCAGGTGCCGTTTCTCGAGGGCGACGACGCGCCGGTTCTCGTCGCGCTGCTCGACGACGAGGAGGCCGCTCCGCCGGTCGGCGCGAGTGCGTCGGCGCACGTCCGCAGCTTGGTCAGCCTGATGCCGTTCGGGATGGCGTTGGTCGACCGTGACGGCCGGTTCCTTCAGATGAACACGTCGTTCCTGCGCGCGGCGGGCGTCAATCCGGTCGCCCCGCCCCTCTATCCGGGCGATCTGGTCGTCCGCGAGGACAAGGCCGCGGTCGCCGACGCGATTCGCAAATTCGCGAACGGAGCGACACACTCCGCCGACATGGCGGTCCGCCTCAAGGATCACCCGGACGAGCCGGTCGCGCTGACGATCGCCGGTGCGCGTGGATTGGGCGACGCCGCCGTGCTGCTCAGCCTCAAGGACAATAGCGAGGAGAGCCGCCTCAAGCGCGAGGTCGCGCAGGCCACCAAGATGCAGGCGGTCGGCCAGCTCGCGGGCGGCGTCGCGCATGATTTCAACAACATCCTGACCGCGATCATCGGCCACTGCGACCTGATGCTGATGCGCCATTCGCCCGGCGACAGCGATTACGACGACATCCAGCAGGTCCGCACCAACTCGAACCGCGCCGCCAGTCTCACGCGCCAGCTGCTCGCCTTCTCGCGCCAGCAGACGTTGCGCCCGCAGATTCTGCAGCTCCCCGATGTCGTCTCCGAAGTCTCGAACCTGCTCAAGCGCCTGATGGGCGAGAACGTCCGCCTCGACATGACGCACGGCCGCAACCTAGGCCCGGTGCGCGCGGATCCAGGCCAGCTCGAGCAAGTCGTCGTCAACTTGGCCGTCAATGCGCGCGACGCGATCGTCTCGGCCAATGCACGCGGTGGCGGCGTGCTGACCATCACCACCCGCGCGGTGTACGCGTCCGAAGTTCGCGCGATGGCCTCCGATATCCTGCCCGTCGCCGACTACACCGCGCTTATCGTCCAGGATACCGGCACCGGCATCCCGCCGGACGTGCTGCCCAAGATCTTCGAACCGTTCTTCACGACCAAGGAATTCGGCAAGGGCACCGGTCTCGGCCTTTCCACCGTCTACGGGATCGTCAAGCAATCGGGCGGCTATATCTTCGCCGACAGCAAGTTGGGGCAGGGCGCCACCTTCACGGTGTATCTACCGGTCCATTCGGCCCCCGCCGCGACGCGGCCCGCGATCGTGAAGCCCGCGCCGAAGCCCGTCGATCTCTGGGGCACCGGCACGATCCTGCTCGTCGAGGACGAGGACATGGTCCGCGCGGTCGCCGAGCGCGCGCTGTCGCGGCAGGGCTATACGGTGCTGACCGCGGAGAACGGCGAGGTCGCGCTCGAAGTGCTGGAGAAGCACGGGCGCCCCGATCTGCTGATCAGCGACGTCGTCATGCCGCAGATGGACGGCCCGACGATGGTGCGGCACGTGCGCGAGAAATATCCCGACCTGCCGATCCTGTTCATGTCGGGCTATGCGGAGGAGCAGCTGCGCAAATCGATCGATCTGGACAACGTCTCGTTCCTGCCGAAACCCTTCTCGGTGCAGGAACTCGCCGAAGCGGCGCGGGACGTGCTCGCCACGCGGTGAAACGAAACCGGAATGAATTGAACAAGATGTTGGCAAGTCGTAACAATCCCGACTATGCGCATGGCATGACCGCTTCCCAGCAGATCCTCCCGCAGCAGATTCTGATCGTCGAGGACGAACCGTTGATCGCCATGATGCTCGAGGATTTCCTCGAGGTGCTGGACAAGGGAGTCGCAGGCTCGGTCGATACCGTCGCTGACGCGCTCAAGCGGATCGAGCAGGGCGGCGTCGATGGCGCCATCCTCGACGTCAATCTCCGTGGCGGCGAAAAGAGCACCGCGGTCGCCGAGGCCTTGGCCGCGCGCGGCGTCCCGTTCGTCTTCGCCACCGGCGGCGGCGATGACGGCGTAGCCCCCGAATTCCGCGACCGCCCGCGGTTGCAGAAGCCATTCACGATGGACGGCGTCGCCAAGGCGCTCGAAGGCCTCTGACTCCTTCTCCTCCTTGAAAAAGGTGAGGCCAGAGCGCTTGGCGGGAGTAACCTCCATCTAGACCGTCATCCTGACGAAGGTCAGGACCCAGAGGCAAGTAGCGCATCGTCAGTAACCTGAGGTTCTGGCCTCGTTGGAATGACTCACGTTGGCGACTCGATGCCGCCGTATTGCACAAACACTTTCTCAGCTTCACGCTGCGTTCCTATGTATTTGCTACATTAGACCTGATGCGACTTTCGCGAGCCCGGACGGTCACGCTGTCGTGCATGCTGGTAGCACTGGTCATAGGGTATGGTTTCGGCGGCAGCAGCGTCGCGATAGCCGTCGCAATCCTCGCTCTCCCCCCGGTCGCTTGGGCGTTCGACAACGACAGCGGCACGTTTCTGATCCTCGCAACGCTTTTCGTTGTCGCGATCGGTGTCATGGTCCTGCTCATCGCCCTGATGGCGCTCGTCCACTAAATTGCCCGTTCGGCCTCGCAACTCTCTTGCGCAAATACCCCCTCCCGCGACATAGGCGTTCGCCATGACCCGCACATTCGATAAATCGCGCCTGCCAAGCCGCCACGTCTCCGTCGGCCCGGAGCGCGCCCCGCACCGCAGCTATTACTACGCGATGGGCCTCGACGAGGAGCAGATCGCCCGCCCGTTCGTCGCGCTCGCGTCCGCCGGCAACAATTCCGCGCCCTGCAATACTACGCTCGATGCGCAGGCCGATGCCGCGCAGGCGGGCGTCATCCAAGGCGGTGGCATGCCGCGCCGGTTCAACACGATCACCGTCACCGACGGCATCGCGATGGGCCATCAGGGCATGAAGGCCTCGCTGGTGAGCCGCGAAGTCATCGCCGACTCGGTCGAACTCTCGGTCCGCGGCCATTGCTACGACGCGCTGGTCGGGTTCGCGGGCTGCGACAAGTCGCTCCCCGGCATGATGATGGCGATGCTCCGCCTCAACATCCCCTCCGTCTTCGTCTATGGCGGCTCGATCCTGCCCGGCCGCTATCAGGACCGCGACGTCACCGTCGTCGACGTGTTCGAGATCGTCGGTAAATACGCCGCCGGCGCCTGCCCGCTCTCCGAAGTCCATGCGATCGAAAAGGTCGCGTGTCCCGGCCACGGCGCGTGCGGCGGCCAGTACACCGCCAACACGATGGCCTGCGTCGCGGAAGCGATCGGTTTGTCGATCCCGAACAGCAACATGGTGCCCGCACCTTACACCACGCGCGAACAGATCGCGGTGGCGGCGGGCGCGCAGGTCATGGAGTGCCTCGCCGACAATATCCGCCCGCGCGACATCTGCACGCGCGAGGCATTCATCAACGCCGCGCGCGTCGTCGCCGCGACCGGTGGCTCGACCAACGCCGCGCTGCATCTTCCCGCGATGGCGTCCGAAGCCGGTATCGAATTCGACCTGTTCGACGTCGCTGAGATCTTCAAGACAACGCCGTACATCGCGGACCTCAAACCCGGTGGTAAGTACGTCGCTAAGGACATGTACGAAGCCGGCGGCGTCTACATGCTGATGAAGACGATGCTCGCCGGCGGTTTCCTCAACGGCGACTGCCTGACAGTAACGGGCAAGTCGCTCGGCGAGAACATCGATCAGGTGACGTGGAACCCCGACCAGAAGGTCATCTACGACATCAAGACCCCGCTGACGCCCACCGGCGGCGTCGTCGGCCTGCGCGGCAGCCTCGCTCCCGACGGCGCGATCGTGAAGGTCGCGGGTATGCACCGTCTCCAGTTCTCGGGCCCGGCGCGCGTGTTCGATTGCGAGGAGGACACCTTCGCCGCGGTCGAGAACCGCGCAATCAACGAAGGCGAAGTCATCGTCATCCGCTACGAAGGTCCCAAGGGCGGCCCCGGCATGCGCGAGATGCTGTCGACCACCGCCGCGCTCTACGGTCTCGGCATGGGCGAGAGCGTCGCGCTGATCACCGACGGGCGCTTCTCGGGCGGCACGCGCGGCTTCTGCATCGGCCATGTCGGCCCCGAAGCAGCGGACGGTGGCCCGATCGCGCTGGTCGAGAACGGGGACATCATCCACATCGATGCCGAGGCCGGTACGATCGACCTCGACGTTCCCGAGGACGTGATGGCGGAGCGCCGTGCCGCGTGGGTGCCGCGCACCAACGATTACGGGTCGGGCGCACTCTGGCGCTATGCGAAGACCGTCGGCCCCGCGTACAAGGGTGCCGTCACGCACCCTGGAGCGGCAGCCGAAACCCATGTCTACGCGGATATCTAAGCAAATACTGGCGGTTGCCGCGCTTCTCTCGCTCCAGCTCGCAGCGTGCGGGCGGGGGCCGTCCAGCGCGGACGTCGAGGCCAAGCAGAAGGCCGAAACCGCCGGCGACCGCCAGATCCCCTGCGCGCGTGGTACGGCGGCGCTGGTCCCGACCTGCACCGTTGAGCAGGCGCTCGGCAAGGATGGCCTGATCCTCACGGTGCGGCATGCCGATGGCGCGTTTCGCCGCCTGCTCGTCACGCAGGACGGCCGCGGCGTGATCGCAGCCGACGGCGCCGAGGTCGCAACGGTTACCGTAGTGGGTCGGGACGGCATCGAGGTCGCGCTCGGCGGCGATCGCTACCGTTTGCCCGCCACGGTCCGGGGCGTCACGCCGCAGTGATGATCGGGATCGAAGGCCGCCCCATCCTGACCGCCGCCGAGATGCGCTCAGCGGAGGATGCGGTGATCGCCACGGGCGTCTCGGTGGAGACGCTGATGGACCGCGCTGGCACCGCGATTGCACACGCGGTGCGCCGGTTGGCTGGCACAAACGAAGTTCTGATCCTCTGCGGCCCCGGCAACAACGGCGGCGACGGCTATGTCGCAGCCCGTGTGCTGGCCGAACTGGGTGTGCCGGTTCGCGTCGCGGCGCTGTCGGAGCCCAAGACCGACGCGGCGAAGTCGGCGAGGGCAGGGTGGCGAGGATCGGTCGAAACGCTGCCGGAGGCAAAACCCGCGCCGATCCTGGTTGACGCGCTGTTTGGCACCGGACTCACGCAGCCGCTCGACGCCAGTACAACACCGACCCCCAACCGTTCCCCCGCGGACGCGGGGGCCCAGCTAAATCCCGAGGGCTCACCTAGCGGCCTATCCTGGGCCCCCGCGTCCGCGGGGGAACGGTCTGTGGTCGAGTGTCTCCATTCCCTCGCGAACGCCGCTCAACTCCGCATCGCGGTCGACCTGCCCAGTGGCCTCGCCACCGACTCTGGCAAGGCGCTCAGCACGCCGCCCGTCTTCGACCTCACCCTCGCGCTCGGCGCGGTAAAACCAGCGCACTTCCTCCAACCCGCCGCGCGCTATTGCGGCCAGATCCGCCTGCTCGACATCGGCGTCCCTACGCTCAGCCAAGCCGAAGTCCTCAAGGCCCCAAGCCTCCCAGCCCCCGGCCCAGACTCGCACAAATATACGAGAGGCATGGTCGCGATCATCGCAGGCACCATGTCCGGCGCCGCCGACCTTGCGGCCCTCGCCGCGATGCGCGCCGGCGCCGGCTACGTGACCCTGCTCGGCGACAGCCAAGGCCCACCGCACGCGCTCGTCCGAACGCCGTTCTGTGATCACGCGCTGGCCAACGATCGCATCGGCGCACTCGTGATCGGCCCTGGCCTCGGTCGCGACGATACCGCCAAGGCCCGCCTCGACGCCGCGCTGACCTCGGGGCACCCGCTGATCATAGACGGCGACGCGCTCCGCCTGCTCGACCCCGAGCGGATCAAGGCCCTGAAGGCCCCCGTCATCCTCACACCGCACGCGGGGGAGTTCGACGCGCTCTTCGGCAAATCCGACACCGACAAGATTACCCGAGCCCGCGACGCCGCCACCCGCACCAACGCCATCGTGGTCTTCAAAGGCGCCGACACCGTCATCGCCGCGCCCGACGGCCGCGTCCGCATCGCGCAAGGGGCCAGCGACTGGCTCTCCACCGCTGGTACCGGCGACGTCCTCGCCGGCGCGATCGGCGCGATGCTCGCCGCAAAGCTCGAACCGTTGGAGGCCGCCGCCGCCGGAGTGTGGCTCCACGGTGACGCTGCCCGCCGATTGGGCGCGGCTTTCATCGCCGACGACTTGGCGGAAGCGCTCCGGTCCGCCAGAGCATTGTTATGACCTCTGAATCGAATATCGACACCATCATCCGCGTCGCGGCGCGCGGCGACGGCATGACCGCCGACGGACGCCACGCCGCCTTCTCGGCCCCCGGCGACACGCTCGCGCCCGACGGCACCGTGATCCCCGGCCCGCACCACCAGACTCCCCCCTGCGTCCATTTCCCGACCTGCGGCGGCTGCCAACTCCAGCACCTCGACGACCAGGCCTATGCCGAGTTCGTCACCGACCGCATTGCCTCCGCGCTCGACGGCCAGGACCTATCCGCGCCGATCCGTGAGCCCCACATCTCCCCCGAGCGCAGCCGCCGCCGTGCGACTCTCCACGCCGAGGCCAAGGGCGGCAAGATCACGCTCGGCTTCACCGCGGAGAAAGCGCACACGATCGTCGACATCAAGGAATGCTGGATCCTCGATCCGCGCCTGTTCGCACTCGTCCAGCCCTTGCGCCAGCTGCTCAAGCGCCTCAACTTCCGCCGCCGCGCCGACATCCACCTGACGCTCGCCGACCAGGGCGCGGACATCCTGATCACCGGGTTCGCCCCCGAAGGCCTGCCCGCCGCCGAAGCGCTCACCAAATTCTGCGAAGATCACAAGATCGCCCGCGTAGCCTTCGATGACGGCCTCGGCCCCGAGACGCGCTGGGAGCCCGACGCGGTCACGATCACGCTCGGCGGCGTCCCCGTGCCGCTCCCGCCCGCGTCGTTCCTCCAAGCCACACCCGATGGCGAAGCCGCACTCACCGCCGCCGTCCTGGAAGCGATCGGCAAACCAGCGACGGTCGCCGACCTGTTCGCCGGCCTCGGCACCTTCACGCTGGCGATCCCGGCGAAGGTCTATGCGGCCGAAGGCGCGCGCGACGCACTCGGCTCGCTGAAGGCCGCCGCGCACCGCACCCAGCGCCCGGTGTACCCGGAGCACCGCGACCTCTATCGCCGCCCGCTGACGGTGGCCGAACTCGATCGCTTCGACGCGGTGGTGATCGATCCGCCACGTTCGGGTGCGCGCGAACAGGCGACCGCGCTGGCGGAGTGCAAGACCCCGGTAATCGCCTATGTCTCGTGCAACCCGGCCAGCTTCGCGCGCGATGCGAAGGAGCTGTGCGACGCAGGTTGGCGGATCGACTGGGTCCAACCAGTCGGCCAGTTCCGCTGGTCGACACATGTCGAACTCGCCGCGAAGTTCGTCCGCTAGCGATCTACTATATAACAGATCGGTCCCATTCCCGCCGTCATGCCGGGCTTGTTCCGGCATCCACGGTGCCGCGCATTCGATAGACGTGGATTGCGGCACCGTGGACCCCGGAACAAGCCCGGGGTGACGGAGTGGCTTTGGCGCCGGTCCACCTTGGGAATTCCACGCTGCTCTACGGATACACGGCACTCACGAAGAACAACCCGTCAGGCGGCGCATTCAGCCCCAGCATCGCCCGGTTTTTAGCCTCCAGCGCAACCGCAACATCGCCAACTGCCCAACGCCCCATACCCACCAGCGCCAGACACCCGACCATAGACCGCACCTGATGGTGCAGGAACGACCGCGCCGCCGCATAGACGCACAACCGCTCCCCCTCCCGCACCACCTCGAGCCGGTCCAAAGTCCGCACCGGGCTATCCGCCTGGCAATGCGCAGACCGAAACGTCGTGAAGTCATGCCGCCCGACCAGCGCCCCCGCAGCCTCCGCCATCGCCCCCGCATCCAGCAACTGCGGCACCTGCCAAGCCAGCCCCGCCTCGAACGTCAGAGGCGCCCGCCGGTTGACGATCCGGTACTCGTACGACCGCCCGACGCACGAAAACCGCGCATGCCAATCGTCGTCGACCACCTCGCACGCCAGCACCGACACCGGCGCCGGCTTCACCAGCGCATTCAGCCCCTCCATCAACCGAAACGCCGCGAGCGGCTTCGCAATGTCGACATGCGCACGCATCGCGATCCCGTGCACACCCGCATCGGTCCGCCCCGCCGCCTGTACCGACGCGGTCTCGCCGGTCATCTTCAACACCGCCGCCTCCAGCGCCGCCTGAACGCTCGGCCCATGCTTCTGCCGCTGCCAGCCCATGAACGGCCGCCCGTCGAATTCCACCGTCAACGCGAACCGCGTCAAAGCTGCGTCCCCGACGGGATCGCAAACCCGCGCAGCATTTCCTCCGCCGAGGTCACGCCACGCCCAGCGCGCTGCACTAGGGTCGGCCGGATCGCCCCGTCGCCACACCCGATCGTCAGCTCGCCGTTGACCGTCAGACCCTCGCACCCGAGAAACGAGAACGGCAACACATCCGCCGCCAGCACCTTCACCCGCTCGCCAGCATGCTCGAACCACGCCCCCGGCGCCGGGTTCATCGCCCGCACCAGCCGCTCCACCTCGACCGCCGACCGCTCGAAATCGATCCGCGCCTCCACCTTGTCGATCTTGGCGGCGTAGGTAACGCCCTCCTCGGGCTGAGGGCGGGCAGGGTAGGCGTCCAGATCGCCCAGCACCTCGACCATCAACCGAGCCCCCATCGCGGAGAGTTCGGACGTCAGATCCCCCGCGGTCTTGCCGACGATCGGCGTCCGCCCCTCGAGCCGAACCGGCCCGGTATCCAGACCCGCCTCCATCTGCATGATCCCGACGCCCGTCTCGGCATCGCCCGCGAGGATCGCCCGCTGCACCGGCGCCGCCCCGCGCCACCGCGGCAACAACGACCCATGCACGTTCAGGCATCCTAACCGAGGCGCCTCCAGCACCGCGCGCGGCAGAATAAGACCATAGGCCGCAACCACCGCCACATCCGCGCTCAAAGCCGCAAAAGCCTCGCGAGCCGCCAGCCCCTCCGGCAGAGATGCCTTGAACGACACCGGCGTCCGCACCTCGATTCCCAGCGTCTCCGCCCGAACCTGCACCGGCGACGGCACCAGCTCGCGCCCGCGCCGCCCCCCTGGCCGGGCAGGCTGGCAATACGCCGCCACCACGTCATGCCCCGCCGCGGCGAGGGCCTCCAGCACCGGCACTGCGAAGTCCGGCGTTCCCATGAAGATGATCCGCATGCCCCTCTCGAACACGCTGGCGGGGAGCCGCGCAACCCCCTATCTGTTCCCTATGGCATCCCCCGAGATCGAGGCGCTGACGCAGGCGCTGGCCCGGCTCCCCGGCCTCGGCCCCCGGTCCGCACGTCGCGCCGTGCTGCATCTGCTCAAGAAGCGCGATGCGGCGCTGGGTCCCTTGCGCGAGGCGCTGACCGCGGTCGACGAGCGGCTGGAGAACTGCAGCACCTGCGGCAACGTCGACACCACCAACCCGTGCGCGATCTGCGCCGACCCGCGCCGCGACCAGCGTTCGCTGTGTGTCGTCGAAGAAGTCGCCGATCTCTGGGCGCTCGACCGATCGCGGCTGTTCCCCGGCCGCTTCCACGTCCTCGGCGGGCGCCTGTCCGCACTCGAAGGCATTCGCCCCGAGGATCTCAGCATCGACAGCCTCGTTCGCCGCATCGAAGCCGGGGGCATCGACGAAGTCGTCCTCGCGATGAACGCCACGCTCGAAGGCCAGACCACCGCGCACTACATCGCCGAGCGCATCGAACGCTTCCCCGTCCGCGTCACCCAACTCGCGCACGGCCTGCCGGTCGGCGGCGAACTCGACTATCTCGACGAGGGCACGCTGGCGCAGGCATTAAGGGCCAGAAGGCCAATGGCTTGACGCCCGTCGGCTTGACGTGATGCCCACGCGTACCTTAGCGGACGCGCTATGACCGTCATGACCGTTCTCGAAGTCCCCGATCCCCGCCTGCGCCTCGTCGCCGAGCCGGTGGAGACGGTCGACGACTCCACCCGCACGCTCGTCGCCGACATGATCGAGACGATGTACGACTTCAACGGCATCGGCCTCGCCGCGACCCAGGTCGGCGTCCAGAAGCGCGTCCTCGTCATCGATCTCCAGGAGGAGAAGGACGAGGACGACAAGCCGATCAAGAATCCCAAGGCGTACATCAACGCCGAGATCCTGTCGGTCAGCGACGAAGTCTCCACCTACAACGAGGGCTGCCTCTCGATCCCGGAGCAATATGCCGAGGTCGCACGCCCGGCGCGGTGCCGCGTGAAGTGGCTCGACGAGACCGGCGCGGCGCATGAGGAGGATCTCGACGGTTTGCTGTCGACCTGCATGCAGCACGAGATCGACCACCTCGACGGCGTGCTGTTCATCGACCACATCAGCCGCCTCAAGCGCGACATGGTGCTGAAGAAGCTGGCGAAGCAGCGCAAGCTGGGATGAAGGGCGGGGGGTGTCGGTGCTCTCTGTGCTGAGAGTGCGTCCCTGAGAGCGCGGCTTATTTGCCCAACACGGAACCACCCCGGCGAAGGCCGGGGCCCAATTGGGGAACGTCGCCAACTGAGCGCAGTCCCTCGTTATTGAAACCTTTCCAATTGGACCCCGGCCTCCGCCGGGGTGGTACTGTTCGGCGAGGGTGTCGGAGCGCCCCCTTTCTAGTTCCCCCGCGAAGGCGGGGGCCCAGGACCACGAGCGCCACCGCCCGTAACCCTGGGCTCTCGCCTCCGCGGAAGAACAACATATTCCGATTGTCCTACATCAACCGTTCGACGTATGTTCCAAGCATGACGTCTCCATCTCCTTCCCAAACCCGCTCGCAGATGCGCACATTTTCCCCTGAGAAAATGCTGCGCCAGCGTCTGCACTTTGTGCACTTCCAGCTAAATTCGCGGGTGCAAAATGGCTGAGTTCGCCATCATCGCCGTCCTCGCGCTAGCCGCGGGCATCCTCCTCGGCTGGCTCTTGGCCTCCCGCCGAGCCGCCACCCTAGCCAGCGAACTCGCCGTCGCGCAGACCAAGGTCGCCGACGCCGACCTCATCCGCACCGCCCGCGACGCAGTCGAACGCGAACGCAACGCCGCGATGCAGGACCTCGCCACCCTCCGCGCACAGAACGCCGAACGCGCCACCGACACCGATCGCCTGCGCCTCGACCTCGCGACGATCCGTGCCGACCGAGACGCCGCCCGCACCGAAATCGCGACGCTTAAAGCCCAGGGCGAGGCGTTCGAAGCACGCCTGCTCGAACTCCGCGAGGCGAAGGACGTCATGGCCGCCCAGTTCGGCGACGTGGCCAACAAGCTGCTCAGCGACGCGCAGAAGACCTTCCTCGAACGCGCCGACGCCCGCTTCCGCCAGTCGGAGGAGTCCGCCGGCCTCAACCTCAAGTCGATGCTGCAACCCGTCAGCGACCGCCTGCAACGCTACGAAGAGGGCGTCGCCAAGGTCGAGGCCGAGCGCCGCGATGCGTTCGGCGACCTCAAGGGCCAGATCGAACAGATGCGCCTCGGCCAGGAAAAGGTCTCCACCGAAGCCGCCAAGCTCGTCAATTCCCTCCGCAACGCCCCCAAGTCTCGCGGACGCTGGGGCGAGCAACAGCTCAAGAACGTCCTCGAAACCTGTGGCCTGAGCGAACACACCGATTTCCAGACCGAGGTCTCAGTCGCAGTAGGCGACGACGGCGCGAGACTGAGGCCGGACGCAATCATCCGTGTCCCCGGCGGCCGGGCGCTGGTGATCGATGCAAAGGTCTCTCTCAATGCGTACCAGGACGCATTTGGCGCGGTCGACGACGCCGAACGCCTGATCGGACTCGCCGCCCACGCAGCCTCGATGCGCGCGCATGTCAACGGCCTCGGCAACAAGGCCTATTGGAGCCAGTTCGCCGACACCCCCGACTACGTCATCATGTTCGTCCCCGGCGAACACTTTCTCTCCGCCGCGCTCGAACACGACCCGACGCTCTGGGACTTCGCCTTCGAAAAGCGCGTGCTGCTGGCAACCCCAACGAACCTGATCGCGATCGCCCGCACCGTCGCGGCGGTCTGGCGGCAGGAGAAACTCGCCAACGAAGCACGGAAGATCGGCGAACTCGGCAAGGAAATGCACGACCGCCTAGCCAAGGTTGCCGACGACCTGCGCAAAGTCGGCGTCGGTCTCAACAGCGCGGTGAAGAACTTCAACGGCTTCACCAACTCGTTCAACGGCCGCCTGATGGTAACCGGCCGCAAGTTCCGCGACCTAAACATCGAGACCGGCGCGCGCGATCTGGAAGACGTGTCCTCGGTCGATGCGTTGGCGCTAGGCGAGGGACCCGCGCTGATCGAAAAGCCGGAAAACGTCGAAAGCTGACCCTGCTTCCACACCACCCCGGCGAAGGCCGGGGCCCAGTTGGGGGACCCGAATGATAGGCGCTGCGATCCGTTACTCCAGCTTTCCCAATTGGGCCCCGGCCTCCGCCGGGGTGGCGCTAAAGGAGAGCTCCTCCCGCACCGAAAACCGATCGGTACAAAATTCGTTCACCTTTCGGCAACCTTTCTAGACCTTGCGCATTAACCGGATAACACCCCCAAGAGTCACCCGGTCATGAAACACCTAGTCCCCATCCTCTGCGCCCTGATCCCCTTCGCAGCAATGATCGGCGCCTGCGTAACCTGCCCCTGACCTTTACCGCAAAAGCACAAAAGAAAAGGCCCGCCCGGATCGCTCCGGGCGGGCCTTTCTGTATCGGCCAAGAAGGAAGCGAAGGGATCAACCCTGCGCTTCGTCCTCCTGGTCGCGCGGTGCTTCGGCGGTCGCGCCGGGCTCTGCGTTCGGATCGTAATCCTCGACAAAGCCAGCCTCGTCGCGCTCGAACATCGACGACATCACGTCGACGCCCGAAGCCTGCATCTCGGCCTCTTCAGGCGAGCGGGCGACGTTGACCTTGACGGCCACCGACACCTCGGGGTGCAGCGAGACCTTGACGGTGTAGACACCGATCGCCTTGATCGGCTTGTCGAGCACGATCGCCGACTTGCCGACCTTGTGACCATCGGCCACCAGCGCATCGACCAGATCGCGAACCGCGACCGAACCGTAGAGCTGACCGGTGTTCGACGCCTGACGGATCAGGGTCACGGTCGCGTCGTTGAAGGTCTTCGCTTCGGTCTCGGCATCGCTGCGACGCGATGCGTTGTCCGATTCGATCTTCGCACGGTTCGACTCGAACACCTTGCGGTTGGCTTCGTTCGAACGAAGCGCCTTCTTGTTGGGAAGCAGGAAGTTACGCGCGTAACCGTCCTTGACCTTCACCACGTCGCCGATAGCACCAAGCTTTTCGACGCGCTCAAGCAGAATGACGTCCATGTGGGCGCTCCTTACTTAACGATGTAGGGCAGCAAGCCCAGATGACGCGCACGCTTGATGGCTTGAGCCAGTTCGCGCTGCTTCTTTGCGGCCACCGAAGTGATACGCGACGGGACGATCTTGCCACGCTCGGACACGAAGCCCTGCAGCAACCGGACGTCCTTATAGTCGATCCGGGGAGCGTCTTTGGCGGAGAACGGGCAGCTCTTGCGGCGGCGGAAGAATGGACGTGCCATGATTATTCAGCTCCCTCTTCGCGGTCACGACGGGGACCACGATCCGGACGATCGCCACGATCGGGACGGCCCTCACGGCCACCTTCACGGTCGCCACGACGCTCGCGGTCACGATCCTGCTTGCGCATCATCACGGTCGGGCCCTCTTCGAGGGTGTCGACCTTGACCGTCATGTAACGGATGATGTCTTCGTTGATCTGGGTCTGACGCTCCAGCTCTGCGATCACGCTGCCCGGGGCATCGATCTCGAGCATGACATAGTGCGCCTTGCGGTTCTTGGCGATCTTGTACGCCAGCGAACGCAGGCCCCAGTTCTCGGTCTTTACGACCCGACCTTCGTTGTCGTTCACGATCTTGGTGGCGATTTCCGCCAGTGCGTCCACCTGCGCTTGTGCCAGATCCTGGCGCGCAAGGAACACGTGCTCGTAAAGAGCCATGTCTTGTCCTTCGTCTTGGCCGATCGCTGATACACGCCCCATGCGTGCACCCCTCCGGCTGTCGTCTAGAATGCAAACAGGGGCGAGAGACGCGAATCTCTCACCCCGGTTGCAGAACGCCTTACCCGTTTATCGGGGAAAGGCAAGGTAGGTGTGCTTCGTTCAACTAGTCCCGTCATCCTGACGAAAGTCAGGATCCAGAGCCAGAAATGCCGCCGCTCGTAACCCTGGATCCTGACTTACGTCAGGATGACGGGCATGAAGCGAGGGGGCGTACTTATTACGTCCCCCAAGATCCGCCCCTACCGATTTACCGGAACGCGCCGCCACGAACCTGGACCACGTTGCCGCGACCGTTGATCAGCAACGCGTCGTTGCCCGAGCGGACCCACTGGCTGCCACGCGGCGGAGCGGCGAGGCGATAGTTGCGGTACGTCGTGATGACCCGGTAGTTCTGCGCCTGGCGACGATCGAAGCGCTGGCCGGCGCGCCAGTTGCGATACTGCGGCGTGCGGACGACGGTGCGCTTGGTGACGACGGTGCGGCCGTTGTTATCGTTGTGGCGCACGGTTGTGACTTCGCGACGCTGCTGCTGCGCTTCGGCCGGCGCTGCGGCGAGCAGCGGGCTGGCGACGAGCGTAGCCGCAAGTGCGCTGAGGATGAACGTCTTCATGATAATCTCCCGTTGAAAACACGGCGCCGTTGCTGCGGCGTCCTCCATAATCTGGGAGCCGATTGTCGCAGGCGCTTGTCGCAGGGCCGGTGAAATGGTCGCATATTGTCGCAAGGCCGCGAGGTTTGTTCAGGTTGCAACTCGGCACGCACCTTTATAGGCCCCGCGCTCGAACGAAACCAAACACAGAGGAGAGGCCATGCGCGCGTTCATCTTCCCCGGCCAGGGGAGCCAGTCTGTCGGCATGGGCAAGGCGCTCGCCGACGCCAGTGCCACCGCCCGCGAGGTCTTCGCCGAAGTCGACGAGGCGCTCGGCCAGCACCTGTTCCGCCTGATGAGCGAAGGGCCCGCCGACGACCTGCTCCTCACCGAGAACGCCCAGCCCGCAATCATGGCGAACGCCATCGCCACCTTGCGCGTCGCCGAAAAGGAAGGCGGCATCCGCCTTGCCGACAAGGCCGACTACGTCGCCGGCCACAGCCTCGGTGAATACACCGCCCTGTGCGCCGCCGGTGCGCTCGACCTCTCGACCACCGCCCGCCTCCTGAAACTCCGCGGCCGCGCGATGCAGGCCGCAGTACCGGTAGGCGAGGGCGCGATGGCCGCGTTGCTCGGCACCGACGTCGAAAAGGCGCAGCTGATCGCCGGCGCCGCGGTCGACGCGATCCTTGCGGAGGGCGGCTCCGAACTGATCTGCACCGTCGCCAACGACAACGACCCCTCGCAGGTCGTCATCTCCGGCCACCGCCTCGCCATCGAAAAGGCGATCGCGCTGGCCAAGGACCTCGGCGCCAAGCGCGCGGTTCTCTTGCCCGTCTCCGCCCCCTTCCACTGCCCCCTGATGCAACCCGCCGCCGAAGCCATGGAAGCCGCGCTCCTCGACGCAGACCTCCGCGCGCCTTTGGTCCCGGTCTTCGCCAACGTAGACGCCACCGCCGTCGCCGACCCCGGTGCGATCCGTCATCTATTGGTCCAACAGGTCACCGGCATGGTCCGCTGGCGCGAATCGGTGTTGGCGA
This sequence comes from Sphingomonas sp. PP-CE-3A-406, assembly GCF_003688625.1. GTDB lineage: Bacteria > Pseudomonadota > Alphaproteobacteria > Sphingomonadales > Sphingomonadaceae > Sphingomonas. Next base: position 211,384 of record NZ_RCWY01000002.1, on the reverse strand, counting down.
TGCATGCGGCGGGGGTCGACCACTTCGTCGAATTCGGCGGCAAGGTGCTCAGCCCGATGGTTAAGCGCATCACCCCCGACGTCGAGACGACGAGCGTCATCACGATGGACGACATCGAGGCGCTTGTTCGGAGTTTGTAGAGTAAGAGTGGTTCGCGCAGAGGCGCGGAGGCGCAGAGGAGATTGCGATGGTGGATATCGATCGGATCACCGGCGACGTCATTGATGTCGCGATCCGCATCCACCGCGACTTGGGGCCGGGACTGCTCGAAAGCGTTTATGAAACCGTCTTGGCGGGCAAGCTCGCTGCGATGGGATATCGCGTGGAACGACAGCGTCCGGTAGACATCGAATTCGAAGGAATGTGTTTTGCTGCCGCCTTCCGTATCGATCTGTTGGTAGACGAGCGACTGATCCTCGAGATCAAATCGATCGATCAGCTGAGCCCGGTGCATGCCAAGCAACTGCTGACCTATCTGAGATTGACCAAGCAGCCCGTCGGCCTGCTCATCAACTTCGGTGGCGAGATGCTCAAGGAAGGCGTGCGCCGGCTCGTCAACAATCACTATCCTCTCAGCGCCTCTGCGCCTCTGCGCGAACAAATTTCTTGAATCTGGAGACCAAAATGTTCGACCTCACAGGCATGACCGCCCTCGTCACCGGGGCATCCGGCGGGATCGGGTCCGAGATCGCCAAAGCCCTCGCCGCGCAAGGCGCGCGCCTCGCGGTATCCGGCTCCAACGCCGACAAGCTCGAAGCCTTCCGCGCTAGCCTCGGCGGCAACCACGTCGCGCTCCCCTGCAACCTCTCTGACGCAGCAGCAGTCGACGCCCTCGTCCCGCAGGCGGTCGAGGCGCTCGGCGGCAAGCTCGACATCCTCGTCAACAACGCCGGTGTCACCCGCGACAATCTCGCGATGCGGATGAAGGACGAGGAGTGGGACAGCGTCATCCGCGTTAATCTTGAAGCCGCGTTCCGTCTCATGCGCGCCGCCGCCAAGCCGATGATGAAGGCAAGGTTCGGCCGGATGATCTCGGTCACCTCGATCGTCGGCGTCACCGGCAATCCAGGGCAAGCGAACTACGCGGCATCGAAGGCGGGCCTGATCGGCATGTCGAAATCGATGGCGCAGGAACTCGCCAGCCGCGGCATCACCGTCAACTGCGTCGCGCCCGGGTTCATCACCTCGCCGATGACCGACGCGCTGCCCGACGCGCAGAAGACCGCGCTCACCGCGAAGATTCCCGCCGGCCGCCTCGGCGAAGGCGCAGACATCGGTGCGGCGATCGTGTACCTCGCTAGCCGTGAAGCCGGCTACGTCACGGGACAAACCGTGCACGTGAACGGCGGGATGGCGATGATCTGAACTTGCGCGCTGAACTGCCGCGTTCTAGGTGCGTTCAGGAAATACCGAAAACCCCCAGATTTGAAGAGGGAACTACCATGAGCGAGACAGCTGACCGCGTGAAGAAGATCGTCGTCGAGCATCTCGGCGTCGAAGCCGACAAGGTGACCGAGGACGCGAGCTTCATCGACGACCTGGGCGCAGACAGCCTCGACATCGTCGAACTCGTCATGGCGTTCGAGGAAGAGTTCGGTGTCGAGATCCCCGATGATGCCGCCGAGAAGATTGCGACCGTCAAGGATGCGATCACCTACATCGACGAGCACAAGGCCTGATCAGGGTTTAGGGTTCAAAACTTTGGACCTGCCCTGAAGGGTGTGATTTGAGCGGCTCCCCGTCCTTGGGCAAAGAGGGCGGGGAGCCGTTTCGTTTTGAGAGCAGACGGAGTTTGAAGCCATGCGGCGTGTCGTCGTAACCGGGCTAGGCCTGGTCACCCCCCTGGGGGCGGATGTTGAAACGGCCTGGGCGAATATCCTCGCCGGCAAGTCGGGCGCGGGCCCGATCACGCGCTTCGACGCGTCGGATCAGGTGTGCCGCATCGCCTGCGAGGTGAAGCCGGCCGACCACGAGTACGGCTTCGACCCCGGCAAACGGGTGGATCACAAGGTCCAGCGCCAGGTCGATCCTTTCATCATCTACGGCATCGACGCCGCTGGCCAGGCTCTGGAAGACGCCGGGCTGACCGAGATGACGCTCGAAGAGAGCTGGCGTGCAGGCGTCTCGATCGGCTCGGGCATCGGCGGACTGCCGGGCATCGAGAGCGAATCGATCGTCCTCCACACCAAGGGCCCGCGCCGCGTCTCGCCGCACTTCGTCCATGGTCGCCTGATCAACCTGATTTCGGGTCAGGTCTCGATCAAATACGGCCTGCGCGGTCCGAATCACGCGGTCGTCACCGCCTGCTCGACCGGCGCGCACGCCATTGGCGACGCCGCGCGGATGATCGCGATGGACGACGCCGACGTGATGCTCGCGGGCGGCGCGGAGGGCACCGTCTGCCCGCTCGGCATCGCCGGGTTCGCGCAGGCGCGCGCGCTGTCGACGAACTTCAACGATTCGCCTGAGAAGGCTTCGCGTCCCTACGACAAGGATCGCGACGGCTTCGTGATGGGCGAGGGTGCGGGCGTGCTGGTGCTCGAGGAATATGAGCACGCCAAGGCCCGCGGTGCGAAGATGTATGCCGAGGTGATCGGCTACGGTCTGTCGGGCGACGCGTACCACGTCACCGCGCCGCATCCCGAAGGCGATGGCGCGTTCCGATCGATGCAGATGGCGATCAAGAAGTCGGGTCTCAAGCTCGAGGACATCGATTACATCAACGCGCATGGCACCTCGACGCCTCTGGGCGATGAACTCGAACTCGGCGCGGTCCGTCGCCTGTTCGGCGATGCGATCTCGGGCCTGTCGATGTCGTCGACCAAGTCGGCGATCGGCCATCTGCTTGGCGGCGCCGGCGCGGTCGAGAGCATCTTCTGCATCCTCGCGCTGCGCGACCAGATCGTCCCGCCGACGCTGAACCTCGACAATCCGAGCGACAGCTGCGTCGGGGTCGACCTCGTCCCGCACGTGGCCAAGAAGCGTGAAGTCCGCGCGGTGCTGAACAACTCGTTCGGCTTCGGCGGCACCAACGCGTCGCTGGTGATGACCAAGGTCCAGTAATCCTGTTCCCCCGCGAAGGGTCACCCATCAAAGTAATACTTTGATGGGGCCCAAGGCGGGGGCCCAGACTGGGTTCCCGCCTTCGCGGGGATCCAAGGAGTACCAATGCGCAAGGTCGGCTGTTTCGGACTCGTCTTAGGCTTGGCGGCAGTCGTAGCGCTGTTCCTGGTCGTCCAGGGCTGGGGCGGCGCAGGCCCAGCCCCCCGCACGCTGACCGTCCAGATCGGCGAAGGCAGCACGCTGGCCGGCGCTGCCACCGAACTCGAAAAGGCCGGCGCGATCCCCTCGGCCCGCCGCTTCCGCTTGTATGCCCGCGTGTTCGGCTCGGGCGACCCGATCAAGGCTGGCGAATACCGCATCGCGCCGCACACCAGCCAGTCCGATATTCTCAAGCTGATGCAAGGCGGCAAGGTCGTCCAGCGCCTCGTCGTCGTCCCCGAAGGCTATCCCTCGGTCCTCGTCCACGACGCGCTGGCGAAGGCCGACGGCCTCACCGGCACCGTACCCGTCCCGGCGGAGGGCTCGATTCTCCCCGACAGCTACGCCTTCCAGGCCGGCGACACCCGCGCATCGGTCGTCACGCGGATGCAGGCGGCGATGAAGACCTACCTCGCGACCGCCTGGGCCGCGCGCAAGCCCGGCATCGCGGTGACGACGCCCGAACAGGCGATCATCCTCGCCTCCATCGTCGAGAAGGAAACCGGCAAGCCCTCCGAACGCCGCACCGTCGCCGCAGTCTACGGCAATCGCCTGCGGGGCGGCATGCCGCTCCAGGCGGACCCGACCGTGATCTACCCGATCACCAAGGGACGTCCGCTAGGCCGCCGCATCCTGCGGTCGGAACTGCACGCGAAGAACGGCTACAACACCTACGCCGAAGCCGGCCTGCCGGTCGGCCCGATCGCCAACCCAGGCCGCGCTTCGATCGACGCGGTGCTCGACCCGGCGCAGACCCAGGCGCTCTACTTCGTGGCGGACGGCACTGGCGGCCACGTGTTCGCGAACACGCTGGCCGAACACAACGCCAACGTGAAGAAATGGTACGCCATTCGTAAAGCACGCGGCGAAATGTAATCCTCCCCGGAACGGGGAGGGGGACCATCCGCAGGATGGTGGAGGGGGCTCTCCGCAAGCGTACCAGCAGTGGCGACTACGGCAGGCGGTTCGCTCGTGGCGCTCCCCCTCCACCCCGCCGCTGCGCGTCGCGGTCCCCCTCCCCGTGCCGGGGAGGAGTTACCCTCGCAACGCGTTAGCCGCGCGTGCCTTGATCTCGATTTCGGCCATCGTCCCGCCGGTCACCCAGCTCCCGCCGACGCAGAGCACCGGCTTGAATGCCAGCCACTCGGGCGCACTCGCTTCGGTGATCCCGCCGGTCGGGCAGAAGCTGCACTGGTAGAACGGCGCGGCCAGAGCCTTGAGCGCCTTCAACCCGCCATTCGCCTCGGCGGGAAAGAACTTGAAGTGCGTCAGGCCCAGGTCGAGCCCGGTCATGATATCCGCCGCATTGGCGATTCCCGGCAGGAACGGAATGCCGCTCTCGATGATCGGCGCGGCAAGGCGTTCGGTCAGCCCCGGCGAGACGATGAACTCCGCGCCTGCATCGCGGACCTGTACGAACTGCTGCGTGTTGACGACGGTACCGGCACCGACGATGGCGCCCGGCACCTTCTTCATCTCGGCGATCGCCTCCAGCGCGGCGCCGGTGCGCAACGTCACCTCAAGCACGCGCAGGCCGCCGGCAACCAGCGCCTCGGCGAGCGGTCGTGCGAGTGCCGCGTCCTCGATCACTAGCACCGGGATGACGGCGCTGGTCTGCATGATGTCTGCGATAGTTGCGGTCATTGGGTGTGTTCCTGTGCGAAAGCGGCCGCGGCGCCGAACAGGCCGGGCTGGGGATGAGTGATGAGCTTGACGGGCATCGCCGCCATCATGCCCTGGAAGCGGCCCTTGGCGACGAAGCGCTGGTCGAAGCCTGAGCGAATCAGGCGATCCTTGATCCGGAAGCCGAGGCCGCCTGCGATCACGACCGCCTTCGCGCCCTGTGCCAGCGCCAGATCGCCCGCGACCGCGCCGAGCGCGAGGCAGAACCGGTCGAGCGCGGCGAGCGCGATCGAATCGGTACCGTCGATCGCCTCGGTCCAGATCGTCTTGTCGTCATGGCTGGGGACCGCGCGGCCCTCCAGAGCAGCGAGCGTCTCGTAGATCGCGACGATGCCCGGCCCGGCCACGACGCGCTCGGCGGAGACACGTGTGAAAGTCTTCCGCAGTCGCTTCAGTAACGCGTCCTCGATCCCGTCGAGCGGCGCGAAGTCCATATGCCCGCCCTCGGTTTCGAGGACCTGATAGCCGTCCTTACGCCGCAGCAGCTGCGCGACGCCGAGCCCGGTACCGGGGCCACAGATCGTCGTGATGCCCTCGGACGGCAGCGGCGTATCGGGGCCGCAAAGGTGGATGAAGTCGCTGCTCGGCACCTGCGCGACGGCATGACCGACCGCGCCGAAATCGTTGACCACCACCCACTGGTCGGCCTTCAGCCGCTCGGTGATCAGCGACTTGCGTATGATCCACGGGTTGTTGGTCAGCCGGATGACGTCGTTCGCGACCGGCGACGCGACCGCGATCGCCAGCGCGCGGGGGAGGGGGCGCCCGAGGCCGGCCTCGAACGCCTGGTACGCGGTCTGGAGCGAGGCGTGGTCCGCGGTTTTGAGCGTCGCCGGCTCGCCAAGCGAAACGACGCGCCCGCTCTCGACCTCGGCGATCGCGAAGCGCGCGTGCGTTCCGCCGATATCTGCCGCTACGATTTCCATGTCGTTTCTCCCGATCCTCGATATTTTTGTATCCGTTCGTCCTGAGCGAAGTCGAAGGACATGGCCCCAAGCGGCGGTCCTTCGACTTCGCTCAGGACGAACGGTAGGTAGGGATCCTAAAGCCCAGCGCCCGCCAGCATCGCCGACGCACCCTTTTCGGCTTCGTCGGCAAGCCCGCGGAACATCCCGAACAGCTCGCGACCCATGCCGCTCACCGGTGGCGGAACCGCGACCATTTCGCGCGTCGCCCACACATCCGCGTCGACCAGCGCCTCGAGCGTACCGTTGACCGCGTCCACCCGGATCATGTCGCCATCGCGGATCAACCCGATCGCACCGTCGAGCAGCGCCTCCGGCGAGCAATGGATCGCGCACGGCACTTTCCCGCTCGCGCCCGACATCCGCCCATCGGTGACCAGAGCCACCTTGAACCCGCGATTCTGCAACACCCCCAGCGGCGGCGTCAGCTTGTGCAACTCCGGCATACCGTTGGCGCGCGGCCCCTGGAAGCGAACGACGACGACGACGTCCTTTTCTAACTCGCCCCGCTTGAACGCCTCGATCACGTCGAGCTGGTCGTCGAACACCATCGCGGGCGCCTCGACGATCCACCGCTCGCGCTCGACCGCCGACACCTTGATGCACGCCCGGCCGATATTGCCCGCAAGGATCCGCATCCCGCCATCCGGCGAGAACGGCGCGGTCGCAGGACGGAGGATCGTCTCGTCGCCGCTGTCCGGCGTATCGCGCCAAGCGAGTTTATCGCCCTCGACCACCGCGGTCTTCGCATACGCCGACAGATCCTCGCCGCCGATCGTCATGATGTCGCCGTGCAACAACCCTTCGCCGAGCAGCTCGCGGATCACATAGGGCATGCCCCCGGCGGCCTCGAACGCGTTCACGTCCGCCGAGCCGTTGGGATACACGCGCGCGATCAGCGGGACCGCGCAGGAGAGGCGATCGAAATCCTCCCAGTCGATGATGATCCCCGCCGCGCGAGCGATCGCCGGCACGTGGAGCAGATGGTTGGTCGAGCCGCCGGTCGCGAGCAGGCCGACCGCGGCGTTCACGATCGCCTTCTCGTCGACGCAGTGCCCGAGCGGCCGGTACGAATCGCCGCGCGCGCCGATCTTCGCCAGCCGGTGCACCGCCGCCCGCGTCAGTTCCTGGCGCAGCTTGGTACCCGGATTGACGAACGCCGCGCCCGGCATGTGGAGGCCCATGACCTCCATCATCATCTGGTTGGTGTTGGCGGTGCCGTAGAAGGTGCACGTCCCCTTCGAATGATACGCGCCGATCTCGGCCTCGAGCAGCTCGTCGCGCCCAACTAGGCCTTCCGCGAATTTCTCGCGGACCGCCGCCTTCGCCTTGTTCGGCAAGCCGGTCGGCATCGGCCCACCTGGGATCAGCACCATAGGCAGATGCCCGAAGCGCAACGCGCCCATCAGCAGCCCCGGCACGATCTTGTCGCAGATGCCGAGCAACGCGGCACCCTCGAACGTTCCGTGGGACAGCGCAATCGCCGTGCTCAGCGCGATAGTGTCGCGGCTGAACAGCGACAGCTCCATCCCCGGATACCCTTGCGTCACGCCGTCGCACATTGCCGGCACGCCGCCCGCGACCTGCGCAGTCGCCCCCGCCTCACGCGCCCAGATCTTCATCAACTCGGGGTAGCGATAGTAGACGGCGTGGGCCGACAGCATGTCGTTATACGCAGTGACGATGCCGATGTTCATGCCGGCATCGGCCTTCATCGCGTCGCGGTCTTCCTCGGTCCCGGCATAGGCGTGTGCCAAGTTCGCGCAGCCGAGACCGGGACGACGGACCTGCGCCGCCGCCTCGCGCTCGATCAGCGCGAGGTAGGCGGCGCGGCTGTCCCGCGAGCGCTCGATGATCCGGTCGGTGACCGCGGAGACGACGGCATTGAGCATGGTCACGGCGCCCAGTGCACGTCGACCGGCAGCTCGACTTCGGCCAGCACGCGGCCGATCGGGTAGGACGACGACGGCCCCTGTTCGATCGCCTGTTCGAGCACCTTCTTCTTCGCGTCGCCGGTGATCATGATCATTAGCGCCTTCGAGGAAGCGATCGCCGCCGCCGACAACGTGACGCGTGCGAGCGGCGCCTCTGGCGGGAGCGGATCGGGCATCACGCCGAGCGCACGGCGTTCCTTCGGACCGCTCAGCGCCTCGTCATAATCGGGGCCGGGGAAGATCGACGCGGTGTGTCCGTCGCCGCCCATGCCGAGCAGGCAGAAGTCGAGCGGCCAGTGCAGGTCCTGCATCAGCGCATCCGCCGAGCGACCGGCCGCCTTGTAGTCGGACATCGCCTCGGGGACGATCGGCTTCACGCGCGCGCCCTTGGGGAGGAAGATCTTCGCTAGCGCCGTCACGTTCGACAACGGATCGCCGAGCTTCACGATCCGCTCGTCGCCAGGGATGATCGTGACCTTCTTCCAGTCGAGCTTCGCCTGGGCGAGCTTCTCGTACGCGGCAAACGGCGTCTTGCCGCCCGCCAGCGCGATCACCGCCGAGCCGCGCGCGTCGAGTGCGCTCTCGATGACGAACTGGATATCGCCAGCGACCGCGTTGGCGAGCTCGCCCGCGTCGTCATATTCCCACCATTCGATTTCGGTCATAAACTTGAACTCACTCAGAAAATTGCTGTCAAAAATGCCGTTCGTGCCGAGTAGGGATCGAGCGAAGCGGAGAGCCCGTATCGAGGTACAATGCCACAATCGGGCCGATCCCTCGATACGCCTTCTCGACTTCGCTCGAAGACTACTCGGGACGAACGGAAGAAAACAAACTCAGTCGTCCTGCCAGGTCACGCCGTCGCGCTCGGTCAGCGCGATCGCGGCCGACGGACCCCAGCTGCCCGACGCATAGCTCTTGGGCTTCATCGCGTTGGCCTTCCAGCCTTCGCGGATCGCGTCGATCCAGGTCCATTGCGCCTCGACCTCGTCACGGCGCACGAACAACGTCTGGTCGCCCTCGATTAGGTCGAGCAGCAGCCGCTCGTACGCGATCCGCCGACGCGACCCTGCGAACTCGGCATCCATGCTCAGGTTCAGCGGAACCTCGCGCAGGCGCACGCCCTCGCGATCGAGACCCGGCTCCTTCGCCATCACCAGCAGCTGGATATATTCCTCCGGCTGCAGGCGGATGATCAACATGTTGGGTTGGAGCAACCCGCCACGCCCGGCGAACATCGAATGCGGCACCGCCTTGAACTGGATCGCGATCTCGCTGCGACGCGTCGCCATCCGCTTGCCCGTGCGCAGGTAGAACGGCACGCCCTGCCAGCGCCAATTGTCGACATGCGCCTTGATTGCGACGAACGTCTCGGTGGTCGAAGGCTGGCCGAGTTCGTCCGAGTAGCTCTTGACGAACTTCCCCTTCACGGCGCCTTCGCCATACTGCCCCGTGACCGTGACATTCGGCACTTCCTCGGGCTTGATCAGCCGCAACGATCGGAAAACCTTCGACTTCTCGTCGCGAACATCGGTGCCCTCGAAGCGCGCCGGTGGCTCCATCGCGATCAGCGCGAGCAGCTGGAGCATGTGGTTGGCGACCATGTCACGCAACGCACCCGCCGTCTCGTAATAGCCTGCCCGCTCTTCCAGCCCGACCGTCTCGGAGATCGTGATCTGGACGTTGTCGATCCCCTGCGCGTTCCAGACCGGCTCGAAGAACGAGTTGCCGAAGCGCAGCGCGAGGATGTTCTGGACGGTTTCCTTGCCGAGGTAATGATCGATCCGGTAGGTCCGCTCTTCGGGGAAAGCCTTCGCCACCGCATCGTTGATCTCGCGGCTCGTCTCCAGGTCGTAGCCGAGTGGCTTCTCGAGGCCAACGCGCACGGTTTCGCCAGCAAGCCCAACCTTGTGCAGCCCCTCGATCGCAGCCTCGAACAGCGAGGGCGCGGTCGACAGGTAGATCGCCAGCCCGCCCGAAATGTCGCCGATCTTGTCCGCCAGCGGCTGGAAGCTCGCCGGATCCGACAGGTCGGTCGGCTGATAGAAGATCCGGTCGAGGAACGTTCCAATCGCACTTTCGTCCTTGCGATCCTCGGGCAGGAACTCGTCGAGCGCCTTCTTGGCGAACTTGCGGTAATCCTTGTCGTCATGCTCGTGACGCGCGGCGCCGGTGATCGTCAGCTCCTCGGGCAGCAACCCGTCGGCGTGCAGACCATAGAGCGACGGCAGCAGCATGCGCTGCGCGAGATCGCCGGTCGCGCCGAACAGGAGCAGCTTGGCTACGGGATTACGGTGCATGGAAGCTCCTGGATTTGGCGATGGACCGGGCGGAAAACGCCGGTCCTAGAAAACGAGGCCGGCTACGGGATCGACACCGGCCATGATGTTGAGGTTCTGGACCGCGGCACCGCCGGCGCCCTTGCCCAGATTGTCGAGCGTCGCGACCAGCCGCGCATGGCCGACCGCGTCGTTGCCGCAGACCATCAGCGTCAGACGATCGGTCCCTGCGTTCTCCTCGATATCGACCGAGCCGATATCGCCGGGGGCAACCGAGACAAGCCTCGAGCCATCGAACGCAGCGCGCAACACGTCTTCGATCGCCGCGAGCGTGGGCCGGCCGGGCAGGGCATGAAGGTGCAACGGCACTTCGACGAGCATGCCGCGATACGTATTCGCCACCGCAGGCGCGAAGATCGGGGCGTGCATGAGGCCAGCGTGCTGCGTCATCTCGGCGATATGCTTGTGCGCAAGGCCTAGCGCGTAGGCGCGGAAGGCCGTCGCGGGTTCGCCATTCTCGAACGCCGCGATCATCGCCTTGCCGCCGCCGGAGTAACCAGAGGTCGCGTTGACGCTCAGCGGGAGGTCAGCGGGGATGAGACCGGCAGCGACGAGAGGCGCGACGAGCGCGAGGAAACCAGTGGGATAGCAGCCGGGGTTCGAAACGCGCATCGCGGTCGCGACCTTATCCGCCTGGCCCGGCAACTCGGGGAAGCCGTAGGTCCAGCCGGCAGCGACCCGGTGAGCGCTCGATGCGTCGATCACGCGGGTGCGCGGATTGTCGATCAGCGTGACGGCTTCGCGCGACGCTTCGTCCGGCAGGCAGAGGATGACGAAATCGGCATCGTTCAGCGCCTCGCGCCGTGCCGCCGGATCCTTGCGCCGGTCCTCCGCCAGCAGCGCCAGCGTGATGTCGGTCCGCCCGGCAAGCCGTTCTCGGATCTCGAGTCCGGTGGTGCCGACCGCTCCATCGATGAAGACGGTCGTCATGCCGCGACCGTCGTCGAAAGATCGAGTGCCGCCGCCTCGACATAGCCGACCAGTCCGCTCGGGCGCGCAACGCCCCATGCGGAAACGCCGGCAATCTCCAGCACTTCGAAACTGTCGCCAGGGTTGAGGTCGACCATCGTATCGCTCGCTTCGTCTCGTCCGCTGCGCAACAAAGCTGTGCGCGCGACGGGCCGTATCATCGGCACAGCATAGTGTGGAGCGAATACGTATTCGGCGAGGCGAATGTCGGCGATATCGCGGCGAACCGCGTGCGTACGCGGGTCGAGGTCGACCGAGCGGCCCGTCAGCGAAAAGCTCGTACGGGCTTGGTCGTCGAACGGCTCAAGCGTGAGCGGCTGCGCGCCCGTTGGAACCAACAGGGGCGGGGCCGTCGCCGATGAATTGCCCGAACTCTTCAAGAAAATCTGCCCCTTCGGTCGTGCGCGCGACGAAGATGTTGCGCTTGTCGCTATCGTCGCGTTGCCGGCGCAGATAGCCGAGGGCACCCAATCTGTTCAAGGCGCGCGTGACGACCGGCTTCGATACGTTCAGTGCGCGGGCCAGGCCGCGCACCGTATGCGGTCCCGGTTTGAGATATACGAGCAGAAGAAGCGCCATCTGCCGATTGGTCAGATCGGGTTCGCCCGAACGGACGTAGTCCACCAGAGCGGTCATCCAGGTCGATAAGGTATTGGCTGCCATTGATGCCACAGCGTTGATCCGCCATCTGAATTTATAAACACGATGCCCAGTCATGAGCGTCGTTACGGGTTCACAACGCCGCCCGGACGTCATGTTTCCGTAGTTTTGCGATTGGCTTGCGATATGCGGAGCCCGTGTTGCGGTTGATCGAAACCGCGACGTCGCCTATGTGCGCGCCTTCGCAAAAGTTCCGGGGTTTTCCGCGCAATGTTCGCCTTTCTGCTCGTCATCCACGCGATCATCGCGGCCGCCCTCGTCACAGTGATCCTCATGCAGCGCTCGGAAGGCGGCGGTCTGGGCATGGGCGGCAGTCCGTCGGGCCTGATGTCGGCACGCGGCGCAGCCGATTTCCTGACCCGCGCGACCGGCGTCCTCGCGACGATGTTCGTGCTGTTCTCGATCCTGCTCGCGGTCCTCGCGGCGAATCACCGCACCACCACGATCGACACATCGCTCGCCCGCACTCCGGCGGCGGCGGCGACTGCCGTGCCGACCGCGCAGCCCAAGGGTGATGCGGCGCCGTTCGCCGGTGGCGCAGAAAACGCTGGCGTCCCAGCCGGCACGGCCACGCCCGCCGACAACTCCGCGGTCCCACTCGCCCGCTAAACACTCCATTCGCCGATAAAAGGCCCCTGCGTGATCCGCGGGGCTCTTGTCGTTCGTCCCCAACACACGCTACGAGACTCTTCCCATGGCTCGGTACATTTTCATCACCGGGGGCGTGGTTTCGTCGCTCGGTAAAGGTCTCATGGCGGCATCGCTTGCCGCTCTCCTCCAGGCACGCGGGTATACCGTCAGGATTCGGAAGTTCGATCCGTATCTGAACGTCGATCCCGGCACGATGTCGCCGTATCAGCACGGCGAGGTCTACGTTACCGACGACGGTGCCGAGACCGATCTCGACCTCGGCCATTACGAGCGCTTCACCGGCGTTCCCTCGCGCCAGTCGGACAACGTCACCTCGGGGCGCATCTATCAGCAGATCATCACGCGCGAGCGTCGTGGCGATTATCTCGGCGCCACCGTGCAAGTCATCCCGCACGTTACCGACGCGATCAAGGCATTCGCGCGCGCCGAGACCGACGGCATCGACTTCATCCTCTGCGAGATCGGCGGCACCGTCGGCGATATCGAATCGCTGCCGTTCATCGAAGCGATTCGCCAGCTGAAGAACGAGGAGGGCCGCGGCAACGCGATCAGCATCCACGTCACGCTGGTCCCGTACATCGCCGCCGCCGGCGAGCTGAAGACCAAGCCGACGCAGCATTCGGTCCGCGAACTCGCCGCACTCGGCGTGCAGCCCGACGTGCTCGTCTGCCGCTGCGAACATCCGCTCCCGCCGTCTGAGCGTGCCAAGATCGCGCTGTTCTGCAACGTCCCCGCCAGCGCGGTCATCCCCGCGCTCGACGCGAAGAGCATCTACGCGGTGCCGCTTCAGTATCACGGCGAAGGCCTCGACATCGAAGTGCTCCGCGCGTTCGGGATCGAGCCTGCCGAGGCGCCGGACCTGTCGCGCTGGACCGAGATCATGGACCGCCTGACCAACCCTCAGGGCGAAGTCACGATCGGCGTGGTCGGCAAATATGTCGGCCTTCAGGATGCGTACAAATCGCTCAACGAGGCGCTGGTCCATGGCGGCATTGCGAATCGGGTGAAGGTCAACGTCCGCTGGATCGACGCCGAGCTGTTCGAGAACGCCGAGAGCGACATCGCCGGCCAGCTTGAGCCGTGCGACGCGATCCTGGTCCCCGGCGCGTTCGGCGAGCGTGGGGCGGAGGGCAAGATCGCCTCGGTCAAGTTCGCCCGCGAGCGGAAGATCCCGTATTTCGGGATCTGCTTCGGGATGCAGATGGCCTGCGTCGAGGGCGCACGCGATCTCGCCGGCATCCCCAATGCGTCGTCGACCGAGTTCGGCCCAACCGACGAACCGGTGGTCGGCATGATCACCGAATGGATGGGCCGTGAAGGCCTCGAAACGCGTGCGGCCGAGGGCGACATGGGCGGCACGATGCGGCTTGGCGCGTATGACGCGAAGCTCACCGGCAACAGCGTCGTTGCCTCGATCTATGGCGGCACCGACATTTCGGAGCGTCACCGTCACCGCTACGAGGTCAACACCGGGTACAAGGAAGCGCTCGAACAGGGCGGCCTCGTGTTCTCGGGCATGTCCCCAGACGGCACGCTGCCGGAGATCGTCGAACGTCCCGATCACCCCTGGTTCGTCGGCGTCCAGTTCCACCCGGAACTGAAGTCGAAACCCTTCGACCCGCACCCTTTGTTCGCCAGCTTCATCGAAGCCGCCGTCAAGCAAAGCCGACTAGTCTGACTGGTCGGTACGCCTTCGCGGTAGTGGAGGCGTACCCAGAGAATGCGTCCGCTTGAGTAGGTGCCGAGCCCACTCAGCGCAGGTTCATACGCCGCATCGCACGTTCCTAATGCGACGCCGGGAAGAGTTGCAGTCGGAAGCTCCCGCTCTTCCCGGTCCGAAACGCGACCGTGGGTTGTCTGAAATTTCGGCGGCTGGGCTAGCCCGCCGACAATCGCTAGAACGCCCGCATGTCCACGACCTACACGCTCGACACCGCGACGAGTCGCGCCAATCCAACGCCGGCGCCGTTGAAGCGCCTCACCGTGCCCGCGATTCGTCGCCAGAAGGGCGCAACGCCGCTCGTCATGCTGACCGCCTACACCGTGCGGACCGCGCAGCTGCTCGATCCGCATTGCGACATGCTGCTGGTCGGCGACAGCCTGGGGCAGGTGATCTACGGGCTGCCGACGACCGTGCCGGTAACGCTCGAGATGATGGCGGCGCACGGCGCGGCGGTCGTGCGTGGCAGCTATCATGCGGTCGTGGTGATCGACATGCCGTTCGGCAGCTATGAAGCGTCGCCCGAGAAGGCGTTCGAAAGCGCGGCATATCTGCTGAAACAGACCGGCGCGGCGGCGGTGAAACTCGAGGGCGGCACGGCGATGGCGCCGACGGTCAAGTTCCTGACCGAGCGCGGCATCCCGGTGATGGGGCATGTCGGGCTGACCCCGCAGGCGGTGAACGTGCTCGGCGGCTATGGTGCGCGCGGTCGAACGCCCGAGGAAGCGGCCAAGATCGTCGCCGACGCGCAGGGCATCGCCGAGGCGGGGGCGTTCGCGCTGGTGATCGAGGGCGTGGTCGAGCCGATCGCGATCGAGATCACCAACAGTATCGCGTGCCCAACGATCGGCATCGGTGCGTCGGCGCAGTGCGACGGACAGGTCCTGGTCGCCGAGGACATGCTCGGGATGTTCGACCGCACCGCCAAGTTCGTGAAGCGGTTCGCCGACATCGCCGACACGATCTCGTCGGCGGCGCAGACCTATGCAGACGACGTTCGGAGCCGCGCATTTCCGGGGCCGGAGCAGGTCTACGCGCCCAAGGATTGATCCGCTTCCGTTTCGGTTCCCGCGCGGCTAAGGTCCGCGTCGTCCATCCCCAATATTCCGGAGCTGTCCTTGGCCCTCCCGCCGAAAACCGATGAAGCATTTTTGCGCGAGGTCGACGAAGAACTCCGACGCGACCAACTCGCCGGGTTCTGGACGAACTGGGGCGTCTGGGTCGCGATCGGCGTCGTCGCCGCGCTCGCCGCACTCGCCGGCTTCCTGTACTGGCAGCACCATAATGGTGAAGCGGCCGGAGTCGAGGGCGAACAGCTTCAGGTGGCGTATGACGCGCTCGGCGCGAACAACGCCGCGGCCGCTGCGAAGCCGCTGGCCGAACTTGCCAAGTCGAACCGCGACGGTTACCGCGCGCTCGCCCAGTTCACGCAGGCCGACGTGCTGCTGCAAAAGGACGATCTGAAGGGCGCCGCTGCCAAGCTCGGCGCGATCGCCGCGGATACTTCGCTGGCCAAGCCCTTTCGCGATCTCGCGCTGGTTCGCCAGACGTCGGCCGAGTTCGACACATTGAAGCCGCAGGTCGTGGTCGAACGGCTGCGGCCGCTGGCGGTACCGGGTGGCGCATGGCTGGGCAGCGCAGGCGAAATGGTCGCGATCGCCTATCTCCGCATGAACCAGCGTCAGCAGGCCGGCACGATGTTCGGGCAGATCGCGCGTGACGCGACCGTACCCGACACGATCCGTCAACGCGCGGTTCAGATGGCCGGCGTACTGGGGGTCGACGCGGTTGCGAGCACCGAGGCGCGTGCCGGAACGACCAAAACGGCTGCATCAAACGAGGATACCAAGGCGCAATGATGAAGACATATCGGGTGACGGTCGCCGTCGCCGCGCTGGTGGCCTTGAGCGGGTGTGGTATCTTCAAGGGCGGCGGTAAGAAGACTCCGACGGTGGGGGACCGCGTATCGATCCTGGTCTCCGAGAACCAGGTCGAGACCGACAAGGCGATTGCCGATGTCCAGGTTCTGCTGCCGGCGCCGGCGGTCAATGATGCATGGGCACAGCCGGGCGGTAACCCCGCCAAGTCGATGGGGCAGCTCGCGCTCGGCAACCAACCCAAGCGCGCCTGGCAGGCGTCGATCGACGGTGGCTCTAACCGTGAGCGCCTGGGTGCGCCACCGGTCGTTGCCGACGGCATGCTGTTCGTGAGTGACGTCACCGCGACGATCCATGCGTTCAAGGCCGATACCGGCGCGGCGCTGTGGAGTGCGGCGATCACCGAAGGCAAGATCAACCGTGCAGCCCGCTTCGGCGGCGGTGTCAGCTATGACGACGGCAAGCTCTACGCCACCGACGGCGTCGGCGATGTCGTCGCGATGAGCGCGGCGGATGGCAAGATCCTGTGGCGTGCCAAGCCCGGCGCGCCGTTGCGCGGGTCGCCGACCGTCGCCAACGGCGCGGTCTATGTCCTGACGCAGGACAACCAGGTGTTCTCGCTCAACCAGACCGACGGCAAGGTCCAGTGGGTCCAGTCCGGCACGCTCGAAACGCAGGGCGTGTTCGGCGTCGCGGCGCCTGCGGTCAGCCAGGGTACCGTCGTCGCCGGCTTCTCCAGCGGCGAACTCAGCGCCTATCGCTACGAGAACGGTCGTATCCTGTGGCAGGACGCGCTGTCGCGCACGTCGATCACGACCTCGGTGTCGAGCCTGTCGGATATCGACGCGGCGCCGGTGATCGATGGCGGTCGCGTCTATGCGGTCGGGCAGGGTGGCCGGATGGTCGCGCTGGAACTGGCGACCGGCCAGCGGCTGTGGGAGCAGAATTTCGCGGGTATCTCGACGCCGTGGATCGCGGGCGAATGGCTGTTCGTGGTGACCGACGACGCCAAGCTCGTCTGCCTTTCGCGCTCGAACGGCAAGGCACGCTGGATTTCCCAGCTGCCGCGGTTCCAGAATGAAAAGAAGCGCAGCAATGCGATCACGTGGTTCGGCCCGGTTCTCGCCGGCAACCACCTCGTGCTCACCAACTCGCGCGGCGAGATCAACTTCGTCTCGCCGACCGACGGTTCGGTGAGCTCTACGATCGAGACCAAGACGCCGTTCTCGTTGTCGCCGATTGTCGCCAACTCGACGCTCTACACGCTCGACCAGAAGGGCAAGGTCACCGCGTACCGGTGACGTCGACTCCCTCTCCCCGCCGGGGAGAGGGAAGGGGCCCGCCGCGCTTGCGGTGGGAAGGGTGAGGGGCGTGAGGCTCGGAACGGTTTCTACAACTCCCCGCACCCTTCCGTCGCTTCGCTCCTCCCTCCCTCTCCCCGGAGGGGTGAGGGACTAGGTGACCTTTCGCGCGACACGCGCTAAGGGCCCTCCCATGTCCAAACTCCCCGTGGTCGCGATCGTCGGCCGCCCCAATGTCGGCAAGTCGACCCTGTTCAACCGCCTCGTCGGCAAGAAGCTCGCGCTGGTCGACGACCGGCCCGGCGTCACGCGTGACCGCCGCGAAGGCGACGCGTCGCTGATCGGGCTCGAATTCCGCATCATCGACACCGCCGGCTACGAAGACCACGACGCGCAGACTTTGCCCGGGCGCATGCGCCAGCAGACCGAAGCCGCGGTCGAGCAGGCTGACGTCGCGCTGTTTCTGTTCGATGCGCGCGCCGGCATCGTCCCGCTCGACGAGGAGATTGCGCGCTGGCTCCGCACCGCTGATGTCCCCGTCATCCTCGTCGCCAACAAGGCCGAAGGCCGCGCGGGCGAAGACGGTATCCTCGAATCGCTCGCGCTCGGCTTCGGCGATCCGGTGCAGCTGTCGGCGGAGCACGGCGAAGGCCTGGGCGACCTGTTCGAAGGCCTGCTCCCACTGCTCGAAGGCAAGGAAGAGCCGCCCGAGGAACAGCCCGACAACGAATATGAGGGCCCACTGAAGCTCGCGATCGTCGGCCGTCCGAACGCCGGCAAGTCTACGCTCGTCAACCGCATCCTCGGCGAAGACCGCATGATCACCGGCCCCGAAGCCGGCATCACGCGCGATTCGATTAGCGTCGATTATGATTGGCACCCGACCGGTGGCGAAGCGCGCAAGGTTCGGCTGATCGACACAGCGGGCATGCGCAAGCGTGCCAAGGTGCAGGACAAGCTCGAGAAGATGTCGGTCGAGGATGCGCTGCATGCGGTCGACTTTGCCGAGGTCGTCGTGCTGCTCCTCGATGCCACGCTCGGCCTCGAGGCGCAGGATCTCCGCATAGCCGACAAGGTGCTCCAGGAGGGCCGTGCGCTCGTCATCGCGCTCAACAAATGGGATATCGCCGAAAGTGCCTCGTCGCTGTTCAACGGCGTCAAGCGGGCGCTCGAGGACGGCCTGAGCCAGGTCAAGGGCGTCACGGTGATGACCGTGTCCGGCGCGACCGGCAAGGGCATCGACCAGTTGCTGCAGGCCTGTTTCGACACGCGCGATGCGTGGTCGAAGCGCGTCGGCACGGGCGAACTCAACCGCTGGTTCGAGCGTGCGATCGAAGCGACCCCGCCGCCAGCGCCCGGCGGCAAGCGCATCAAGATGCGCTACGTCACGCAGGTCAAGACACGTCCGCCCAGCTTCGTCATCTTTGGCACGCGTGTCGATCAGCTGCCGGCGAGCTACGAGCGCTATCTCGTCAATTCGATGCGCAAGGATCTGGGCTTCGGCGCAGTCCCGGTCCGCCTTATGTTCCGTGCGCCGAAGAATCCGTATGACGACAACGGCAGGGGCGGCGGCGGCAGCTAGGCGGTGGCGTCCGGCATGGTCCGCATCGACGCCCGGGGTATGCGCTGCCCCTGGCCGGCGATGCGGCTTGCCCGCGTGCTGCGTGACGGCGCACGGACCGTCGAGATTCTTGCCGACGATCCTCAGGCATCGACCGAACTTGCGGCGGCTGCCGAAGCAGCCGATGCAACGATCAAGATCATTTTGGATGAAACTTACCGGACGTATGTCGTAACTTGTCGGTAGTATGACAACATTGTATTTACCTGAACGGGGTAAGATGCGGCCCTGACCTTCATGGCGCTATTGCTCAACGGGAGAAGGCGACAGTGTCGTTCGAAGGAAGCACCGTGATCAACTGGCCGGCGTTTTCGCAGGCGCGCAGTGAACTGGGTGCGGGATTTGGCCGTATTCTCGGTTATTTTCGCGAGGACGGCGTGAAGTCGGTCGCAGCGATCGAAGCGGCGATGCGATCGCTCAATGCGGCGGCAATGGTGATTCCGGCGCACACGCTCAAGGGCGAAGCGCTGCAGTTCGGGGCCGAACCGCTCGCCGATCTGGCCGAAGCGATCGAGGTCATCGCGCGCGAGTGTGTCGAGATGCAGGATACGCCGGACGAGGCGCTCGAGCATATCGTTCGGTTGCGGCCGTTGTTCAGGGAGACGCTGACGTTGCTGGAGCGCGAAGCCAACCCGATCGTCGCGCGCAAGCCAACCGCTGTCGGCTTCGGTCGCCGCGCCGTCCCGACCGGCTTCGGCGAAGAATAACGCCGTCGATGCGGGCTCATCGAAGCCCTCGACAAGAAGATAATAAACCAAATCCGTCATCCCAGCGAAAGCTGGGATCCAGAGCCGCAAGGATTCGCACCCTCGGCTCTGGACCCTGACTTCCGTCAGAATGGCGGGGGCTAGGTCACCCCTTCAAATACGGCGCCGCGCCAGCCTTTGGCGAATCATGTTCCGAGATCGAGTTCAGCTGGATGTAGTTGTGGATACCCATCCGCGCGATCATCTCGAACTGGCGCTCGAGCGTGTCGACATGCTCTTCCTCGCTTGCGAGGATGCGGGCGAACAGGTCGCGGCTAATGTAGTCCTTGACCTCTTCGCAGTACGCGATCGCGCCCTTGAGCTGGACGGTGGCCTCGACTTCGAGCGCCAGATCCGACTTCAGGACCTCCTCGACGGTCTCGCCGATGCGGAGGCGGCCGAGCAGCTGGAAGTTCGGCAGGCCATCGAGGAACAGGATGCGCTCCGACAACCAGTCGGCATGCTTCATCTCGTCGATCGATTCCATCCGCTCGTATTGGGCGAGCTTGTAGACGCCCCAATGCTCGAGCATCCGGTAATGGAGCCAATATTGGTTGACCGCGGTCAACTCGTTCTTGAGCGCCTCGTTCAGGAATTCGATTACTTGGGGGTCGCCGCGCATGGCCATATCTCCGTCACCTCTGACGGTCATGTAGCGGGCTGACACAGATTAGCACAACCCCCAAAAATGGCGGTTTTCCGGGCTTTCTTAGCTGTTGCGACGCTTATGCAGCGGCGCGTTCCTCGTCGATAATCGCTCGCGCTATCGATGTGCACTGGCCGCATTTGGGTTTCCGGCCCATCGAACGGAAGGCTTGGCACGGTGTAGTGCAACCGCCGCGTGCGCAGTTGCGAACGTCGGATTCTCGTATGGCATTGCAAACGCAGACGACCATGGGAACTCCCTAGCTGTAAGCACGGGATACGGATAATGCGAACCACTCGCAAGCTGTTTTGCGTCTTATTCGCAACTAGTCCGATCGGTTCGTCGTGAACGCCGAACCGCGCATCGGCTGCCACGCGAATCGCGACAGGCTGCGCCACAGCCATTCGAGCGGGCCATAGCGGAATCGATCGAGCCAAGGCTTCGACCATAGGAGCATCAGCAGGCAGATCGGCACGACCACAAGATAGAGCTGGGCTCGCGACAGTGCGCCGTACAGCCCGAACCCATATCCGTAGAACAACGTGGTGCAGAGGATTGTCGTACCGAGATAGTTGGAGAAGGCCATTCGACCTGCCGCCGCGACGCGAGTCGTCAGCCAGCCGCAGGGCCGTGCGAGCAGAATGATCGCTGCGGCGTAGCCCATGATCGTGAGTGGCCGGAGCGGTGTCGCAAGCGCCAGCCACGACAGTGCGACATAGCGCGCGTCGAACCCGTGGGCGATGTCGAACGCCGCGATGGCCGCATAGCCGATCCAGCCGAGTCCGATCCCGACGACCGCAATCACGGTGTAGCGTCGCCGCGACCAATCCCCCGTCAGGAACCCCGATCGCAGCCCCGCCATGCCGAACAGCATGAAGCCTAGCGTTTCTGGACCAGTGGCGGTGAGGGACGTGATCGGCCCAGCGGCGTGCGTCCAACGCCACGCGACCAGATCGCGCCATCCGCCACGACCGATGGCGAGTTCGCGGGTGACGGAGGCACGGGAGGGCTGGCCGAATTGATCCGCCAACAGCTGCCAGTTCGTGATGACTCGCGCCGTTGCGCCCGGCCGGTGCGCGGCGCCGTGGAGGTCGAACGTGTAGGCGACGAGCGTCGTCAGCTCGACCGTCTGGAACGCGATGCAGGCGAGCCCGACGCCGATCAGCCAGCGCACCGGCAACCGCGCGAACATGTACGCGATCGCGCCGACCAGAGCGTAGTGCGCGAGGATGTCGCCCCACCACAGCAGGTATAGGTGCGCGACGCCGAACACGAACAGCCACGCCATGCGGCGCAGGTGGACGGTCGCGGGGTCTTCGCCATTCGCCTCGGCTCGGTCGAGGACGAGCAGCATCGATGCGCCGAACAGGAACGAGAAGAGCCCGCGCATCTTGCCGTCGATAACGATGAAGGTGGTCGTCCAGGCGATCAGGTCCGGCGTGCTCGGCGTGCCCATCGAGGCGGGGGTCATGTAGGCGAATTCGGGGAAGCCGAATGCGGCGATGTTTGATGCGAGGATGCCCATGACGGCGACCCCTCGGATGAGGTCGAGCGTCGTGATTCTGGGGGGGGCGGGGGTCATGCGGGCAGAGTGAAGTATAGGAAGTGCAGACGCTCGCGCAGCGTTTCGTGGGAGCGTCGTATCGCTTGGGATGAGGCAATCCTAACGGCGGGCTTGCTGGTGACGGCGACGCCATGGATGAGGTCGAGCGTGGCGGTTCTGGCGGGGGCAGAGGGCTTGCGGGAAAAGTGAAGTATAGAAAGTGTAGACGCTCGCGCAGCATTTCCGTGAGGTTGTTGTCCACGCTGGAAGACGGCATGATCGCGCGCGGCGGCGTTGCAAGAGTGGCGGCCTCGGCTGGGCCGGCCCGATACAGGTGGTGCTCGATTGACGCTCGGATCCGGTCGACGCGTCTTGGTAGCGCTGTAGGTTTGGAATGCTTCGGTCATGGTTCGACGCTGGCATATCGGGGTGGTGTAGGACAGGCCGCTTTGAGGGGCATCTAGGCGTCAGATGCCTCGCGGCTTGGTGCGTCGGCCAGTCGGTAGGTCATCTGCTTGACCTGTCATCCCTGCGCAATACCCTGCCGTACCTCGCCTGTTGTCCTCCTCGCCTGTTGTCCTCCTCGCCTGTTGTCCTCCTCGGCTGTCGCCGCCGAAGTCGATCCGCCCCCGTCACTCCAGCGAACGCTGGGGTATCCCCGTTGGCTGGCGCTGTGGTCCGACGAGGGAGATCCCAGCTTTCGCTGGGATGACGGAGAGGGGGAGATCGCTGCGTCCTACTTGAGCTTGATCGAACGACATCTCTCCGCTCCTTGTTCTCCCGCGAAGGCGGGAGCCCAGACTGGGTCCCCGCCTTCGCGGGGAAACAAGCTATGGTTTGGAGCTATCCCGCTTTAAATCCGCCACCCCGGCGGAGGCCGGGGCCCAGTTGGGGAACGGCGATGACGAGCGCAGTGCTCCGTTACCTCGGCCTTCCCAACTGGGCCCCGGCCTTCGCCGGGGTGGTGCTTGTGGGGGCAGGCAGTGGCAGGCAGCGGTAGTCGGCAGCGGACTGCGCTTCAGTTCGCCCGCCGCCGCGTTGCCTTAAGCCAGTGCTGCATCCACGCCCATCAGCTTCGGGAAGTATCCCTCGTGCGCCGTGCGCAGCGTATCGAGCGCGATGACGTCGTCGCGGTCGGGGCGTTCGAAGATCAGGCGCTTGCCGCCGGTGCGACCCAGGGGTTCGGCTTCGACGTCCGCCGCGTGTGCTGCGCCGAGGAAGTCGAGCAGCGAATGATCGTCGACCGTCACGATGTAGACGCCCTGGTCCTCGGCGAAGAACGAGCGCGCGCAGTCGAAGGGCTGCTTGCGGTCGATCATCGCGCCGATCCCGCCGGCGAGCGCCATCTCGGCCAGCGTCACCGCAATGCCGCCATCGGACACGTCGTGGACCGCGGTCAGCTGGCCCAGCGCGATCGCTTCGCGGATCAGGTCGCCGACGCGGCGCTCGGCGGCGAGATCGACCGGCGGGGGCGGGCCGGCGTCGAGCTGTTCGCGGCCGTGGCATTCGCGCAGCCACAAAGACTGGCCGAGATGGCCGCCGCGTGTGCCGACCGCGAGGATGATGTCGCCCGAGCCCTTGAACGCGATCGTCGCATTCTTCTGCCAATCCGCGAGCAGGCCGATCGCGCCGATCGCCGGGGTCGGCAGGATCGCGGAGCCGCCACCCGTTGCCTTCGACTCATTGTAGAGCGAGACGTTGCCCGAGACGATCGGGAAGTCGAGCGCGATGCAGGCGTCACTCATGCCTTCGAGGCAGCCGACGATCTGGCCCATGATCTCGGGGCGCTGCGGGTTGGCGAAGTTGAGGCAGTTGGTGACCGCCAAAGGCAGCGCGCCGACCGCGGTCAGGTTGCGCCACGCTTCGGCGACCGCCTGCTTGCCGCCCTCGACCGGATCGGCAAAGCAATAGCGCGGCGTGCAGTCGGTGGTCATCGCCAACGCCTTCTGCGTGCCGTGGACGCGGACGACCGCGGCGTCGCCACCGGGGCGCTGCACCGTGTCGGCGCCGACCATGTGGTCGTATTGCTCCCAGATCCAGCGGCGCGAGGCGATGTCCGGCGAGCCCATCAGCGTCAGCAGGTCGGCGGCGATGTCGCTGCTGTGCGGTGCGTTTGCGAGCGGCGCGGGCTTCGGCGTCGGGACGTGCGGGCGATCGTAGAGCGGCGCTTCGTCGGCGAGCGGCCCGAGCGGGATGTCGCAGACGGTCTCGCCCTTGAACGTCAGCACCATGCGGCCGGTGTCGGTGACGCGGCCGATTACCGCGAAATCGAGCTCCCACTTCTTGAAGATCGCCTCGGCCTCGGCTTCGCGACCGGGCTTGAGGACCATCAGCATCCGCTCCTGCGATTCCGAGAGCATCATCTCGTACGGCGTCATGCCGGTCTCGCGCTGCGGCACGTCGTCCATCGTCAGCTCGATGCCGACGCCGCCCTTCGACGCCATTTCCACGGCCGAAGACGTGAGGCCCGCGGCGCCCATGTCCTGGATCGCGACGATCACATCGGTCGCCATTAGCTCGAGGCAGGCTTCGATCAGCAGCTTCTCGGTGAACGGATCGCCGACCTGGACGGTCGGGCGCTTGGCGTCCGAATCCTCGCCGAAATCGGCGGAGGCCATGGTCGCGCCGTGGATGCCGTCGCGGCCGGTCTTGCTGCCGACATAGACGATCGGGTTGCCGATACCGCTCGCGGCCGAATAGAAGATCTTGTCCTGGTCGGCGATCCCGACGGTCATCGCGTTGACCAGGATGTTGCCGTCGTACGCCGAGTGGAAGTTCACTTCGCCGCCGACGGTCGGGACGCCGACGCAATTGCCGTAGCCGCCGATGCCGTGGACGACGCCCGAGATCAGGTGGCGCATCTTGGGATGATCGGGGCGGCCGAAGCGGAGCGCGTTGAGGTTGGCGATCGGTCGCGCGCCCATCGTGAAGACGTCGCGCAGGATGCCGCCGACGCCGGTCGCCGCGCCCTGGTACGGCTCGATGTAGGACGGGTGGTTGTGGCTCTCCATCTTGAAGATCGCCGCCTGGTTGTCGCCGATATCGACGACGCCGGCGTTCTCGCCGGGGCCGCAGATGACGCGGGGGCCCTTGGTGGGCAGCTTCATCAGGTGGATCTTGCTGGATTTGTAGCTGCAATGCTCGGACCACATGACCGAGAAGATGCCGAGCTCGACCATGTTCGGCTCGCGGCCGATGGCGCGCAGGACGCGCTCATATTCTTCGGGGGACAGGCCGTGGTCGGCGACGATCTGCGGTGTGATCTCGGTCATGGGGCGCAGATAGCGGCGCGGACGGTCCGCGTCACCCTTTGTACGTCAGATTCGTATGGCGCAGTCGTGCAAGAGGGTTTCGGCCGGTCGCTCCGGCTTCGGCCGGTTCGTTTCGGACCCAATCCCGCTGGACTCGACAGTCGTCCTATGAGGAACTCCAATGAAGGATCAGCATGGATCCTCAGGAGGGAATATTCATGACCGAGGCAGTTGGATATTATCTAGTAAAGCTACAAGTTCAGCATGGTGGTTTTGCCGGTGCACCGGTGCTTCATCTCGATCTGGGCGTGAATGCCGTGTCCGGACAGGTCATAGGCTCTGCGCAAATCACGCAGGCATTACCGCCACCCTATGGCACGACGATCATTCCGCATGTCACGGGCGCTATCCTGCACACCGGATTCGGGCAGGACACGCTGCTCGTGCATCTCACTGGGCAGTACTACGTGTCATTCCCGCCGCCTGCGATCGGATCCCATATGGCGCACTTCAGTGTCGCGCTTGCCGTCACGAAAGACTGGAACGGCAAGGGATCGTTTGAATATAATGGCAACGTCATCACCGATTGCACGGTGAAGAACGTCTCGACGACCTGAGCCTATACGTAAGGCGGCTGCGTGTAGCCCTTGGGGCTGAGCGTGAAGATCTCGCAGCCGTCTTCCGTTATGCCGATCGAATGCTCGAACTGCGCTGACAACGAGCGGTCGCGCGTGACTGCCGTCCAGCCGTCGTCGAGCAGCTTCACGTCGGGACGGCCGATGTTGATCATTGGCTCGATCGTGAAGATCATGCCCGGACGCAGCTCGGGGCCGGTGCCGGGCTTGCCGACATGGACGACTTCGGGGGCGTCGTGGAACAGCCGGCCGACGCCGTGGCCGCAGAAATCGCGGACCACGCCGTAGCGGTGCTTCTCCGCGTGACGCTGGATCGCGTTGGCGACGTCGCCCATGCGGTTGCCGGGTTTCGCCTGCTCGATGCCGATCATCAGGCATTCGTAGGTGACTTCGACGAGGCGGCGCGCCTTAATCGGAACGTCGCCGATCAGGTACATCCGGCTCGTGTCGCCGTGCCAGCCGTCGAGCAAGGGCGTGACGTCGACGTTGACGATATCGCCCGATTTCAGCGTCTTCTCGCTCGGGATGCCGTGGCAGACGACATGGTTGATCGAGATGCAGACGCTGTGCGTGTAGCCGCGATAGCCGAGCGTCGCGGGGACACCGCCGCCGGCGACGATGAAGTCGTAGATCAGCCGGTCGATCTCGGCGGTGGTCACGCCCGGCACCATGTGCGGGACGATCATGTCGAGCGTCTCGGCGGCGAGTTGCCCCGCCTTCATCATGCCGGCGAACGCGGCGGGGCCGTGCAGCTTGATGGCGCCGGTGCGCGCGTCGGGCTGGTCCGAGGTGACGGTTACATATTCGGTCATGCCGCGCGATATAGCGTGGCGGGCGCGGTTTTGCGAGGCTATGCGAGAGGCATGGTAGAGGAACGCATCTGGACGGCCGCGCTGACGATCATCGGCGACGAGATCCTGTCGGGTCGCACGCAGGACAAGAACGTCGCGCAGATCGCGGCCTGGCTCAACGTGCAGGGCATCCGCCTCGCCGAGGTGCGCGTGGTCGCCGACAAGACCGAGGCGATCGTCGAGGCGGTCAACATCTTGCGCGCGCGGAACGATTACCTGTTCACGACTGGCGGGATCGGGCCGACTCACGACGACATTACGGTGGATGCGATCGCCGAGGCGCTGGGCGTCGCGGTCGAGCATCATCCGCGCGCCATGGCGGTGCTGGAGGATTATTACGCGACGCGCGGCGGGCTGACCGATGCGCGCGCAAGGATGGCGCGGGTGCCGGTCGGGGCGGACCTGATCGACAATAAGGTGTCGGGTGCGCCGGGGATCAAGATCGGCAACATCTTCATCATGGCGGGCGTGCCGCACATTACTGCGGGGATGCTCGATGCATTGACGGGGACGCTCGAGGGGGGGCTCCCGGTGGTGTCGAAGACGATCGGGTGCTGGGTGGCCGAAAGTGAAGTCGCGGACATCCTGCGCGACGCCGAGAAGACGCACGAAGGCGTCGCGATCGGGAGTTACCCGTTCTTTCGCGACGGCAGGACGGGTGCGAACTTCGTGGTGCGGAGTTCGGACGAGGCGCTGGTCGATCGCTGCCTCGCCGACCTGACGCGCGATCTTGAGGCGACCGGACGGACGGTCAGCGCGCAGGCGATCTAAGTTAGTGAAGTATCCTCCCCCGCCAGGGGGAGGTGGCGCGTAGCGACGGAGGGGGGGGCGACGACCTCTGGTGCGTGTCCGCCCCCTCCGTCCGGCAAGAGCCGGCCACCTCCCCCTGGCGGGGGAGGATCAGAGGTTTGCGGTCATGCGCCCCATTCGGGGCCTTCGGGATCGGGATAGAAGGCGTCGGAGTCGAAGGGCGCGGCGCGGCCGCGTGATCGCGCGCCGATCTCGCCCGCCACTACATCCGGCAAGCTCGGCGCGCCGCCACCGAATCGAATGCGGACGTAGCCCATGCTGCCGGTCAGTGCCTGGAACACCGCGACATGCTCCTCCTGCTGCATCCGTCGGCCGATCAGCGGTGCGCGTTCGGCGGAGATGTAGCCCATCTGGATGCCGCGTGCGCTGAACACCGCCACCGCGTTGGCGTCGTGCGGGTTCTTCGGCTCGCGGCGGAGGTCGACCGGTTCGCCGGGCGCGCAAAGCAGCAGTTCCATGCGCCGGTTGCTCTTGCTCCGGTCCGCACTGGGAAAGTCGATGCCGACCACGCTGAGCGTCAGTTCGTCCATACTCTCACCGTAACAGGAAAGCGCAGCGCCGCATGCGCAAAAGGGACTCTTGCGCCGGTCACGGGCAGCGGATAGAGGCGGGACATCGGCGCGCTGCACAGCAACCGCCGGTGCCTGACATTACGCGGTAATCTCAAGGCTATGCGGGTGTAGCTCAATGGTAGAGCTTTTGCTTCCCAAGCAAGTGACGAGGGTTCGATTCCCTTCACCCGCTCCACATCATGCCAGCATCAGTGCTTCGTTACCGTCCGTTCGTCGGATTCCGCGGCGGTTTCGCCGTTCGAAGATTTGGCGAACAGCTTCCAGCCCAGCAGGCCGGCTACCAACACTCCGACGATGACCCAGGTGAGGTTGCCGAGCAGGCTCGCGATCGTCTGGACCTGGTCGCTGAACGCGCGGCCGAGCGACACGTAGATCAGCAGCCACAGGAATTCGCCCGCGATGTCGAGCGCGATGAAGCGCATCCACGGATATTCGGTCAGGCCGCTGGTCACGTTGATCCACGGTCCGAGCGGCCCGATCAGCCAGCGGCTGAAGAAGATGCCCCAGCCTGCCCATTTGCGTGAATAGGCCTCCGCCTGCTCGACCTTGTCGGCGCCGCCGATCCGCCGCGTCACCGCCGCGAGCAGCGGGCGCCCGCCGTAGCGACCGAACGCATAGCCGATCTGGTCGCCGACGATCGCGCCGGTAGCGCCGGCGAATACCACTGGCCAGAATGACAGCTCGCCCTGCGCGACGAACGATCCCATCGCGACCAGCGTGAGCGAACTCGGGAACGGCATGCCCGCGGCGGCGAGCACCATCGCGCCGAACAGCGCGGGCAGGCCGTAGGTGGTCAGCAGTTCGAGGAGTTGTTCCGTCACGGTTTGGGCGACGCCGCAGGCTGGAACGGTCGTGGCGGCGGGCCGGGCGGCGGATAGGGTGGGCGCGCATGGACGATCGCGTAGGTGAGCTTGTCTTGGACCTGCGTCATCGTCCGGCCGCTCTGCCGCGCGATCCGGCCAAGCGTGCGGTGGTCGGGGGCCGGCTGCAGGTTCAGCGCCTGATGCAGGATGTGCGGGGGCACGTGATAGGAATGCGCGACATAGCCGATCGTCATCCAGCGTTCGATCGGCTCGTCACGGTGCGCGTTCCAGTAGATCGCGTCGCTGACGGTGCGGACCGCGTGATAGCCGGTAAACGCGACGACGGCGACGAACAGCGCGATCAGGGCTTTGCGCCAGGGGCGGGTGCGGGTCATCCGAGCGCGATACGCGTGCCGAGCGCGGCGAGCAACGCAAGCGGCATCGCGACCGCGCCGACCTTCAGGAACCGCCAGAAGCCGACATCCTCGCCCTCGCGACGAATCGCCTGCAACCAAAGGATCGTCGCGAGGCTGCCGGTGATCGACAGGTTCGGGCCGAGGTCGACGCCGATCAGCAGGCCGTCGACGATCAGGCGCGGCGGATGCGCCTGCGCGACCGCGGTGCTAGCGACGAGGCCGGCGGGGAGGTTGTTCATCAGGTTCGACCCGAAGGCGAGGATCGTCCCCGAGATTGCCGTACCGTGGGCAGGATCGACCGACAGGGTCCGGAGGTACTGCGCGACCTGCGCAATCACCCCGGTCAGGTCGAGCGCCTCGACCAGCACGAACAGGCCGGCGACGAGGGGCAACACGCTCCACGAAATTTCACGCGCGAGTTTAAGTGGCGACGACTTTGCGATCGCCGATACCGCCAGCGTCGTCACGATCCCGGCGATCGCGGTCGGCAGGCCCAGTTCCACGTCGAGTGCGGAGACCACCAGCAGCACGACTGCGGTCGCGATGATCCCGACGAACGCGGCCTTGCCGCCGGCGGTCAACGGCGTGCGCTCGACATCGCTGACGCACTCGCCCGCCAGTCGCTTGCGCTCGAGCCAGCGCAGGACGAGGAAGGTCACGACGATCGAGGCCAGAGACGGCAGCGCGAACGAGGCGAACCACTGGCCGAGCGGCGGCATCTTGCCGCCGTAGAGCACGAGGTTGGCGGGGTTGGAGATCGGCAGCACGAAGCTCGCCGCGTTGGCGATCAGCGCACAGGCGAACAGCAGCGGCAGCGGGTCCGCCTTCGCCTTCTTGGCAGCAGCATACACCGCCGGGGTCAGCACGACCGCGGTCGCATCGTTGGACAGGAACGTCGTGGTGACGATTCCCGTGACGTAGACCAGCGCGAACAGGCGCGCGCGCGATTCCTTGGCGTGGATCGCCGCGGTGGCCGCGACCCAGTCGAACAGTCCTTCGGCGCGCGCGGTCTCGCTCAGCAGCATCATGCCGATCAGGAACAGATAGACGTCCATGCCCTTTTCGACCGCGTGCAGCGCGGCGGGGAAGGGCATCAGGCCGAACAGCAGCAGCAGCACCGCGCCGGCGACCGCCCAGATCGCCTCAGGCCAGCGGAACGGTCGCGCGATCACCGCGGCGGTCGAGGCGGCGCAAATCCCCCAAGTCGCGCCCGTCGCCAGTATCACCAATGCTTTCCGTTCTTGTTGGGGCCGAGCCTCGACGCTTCGATACCGTGTTCGGGCCAAGGTCCGATACTGTGGATATCGCGGCCCGGCGCGATCGGCATGCCGCGACGGGGAATGTCCTTTTCGCCGCGGACGAGAATGTCGATCACGTCGCGATCCGTGCCGACGGAAACTTCCACTCGGTGCAGTCCGGCGTCGAGCGGGACTCGGGCTGTCCAGAATGCCGTGCCGGGAGTCGGGATCATCGGTCGTGCGGCGGCGCCATCGACCGAGATCATGACGGGGTCGGCGGTGGCGCCGAACAGCTTGGCGACGATCTCGACCTCGCCGGGGCGCGGGACCTGCGTCGGATCGGCGGGGCGCGTGACCAGTCGGAGGTCGGCAGGCGCGACGATCTGGACGAACGGCCAATCGCCGCCGGTTTCCTTGAACCGCCAGCTCGGCACGCGGCCGTGGATCGTCGTGATCGAGAAGCCGGGCTTGCCGCCGCCTTCCTCGATCTC
This sequence comes from Sphingomonas sp. PP-CE-3A-406, assembly GCF_003688625.1. GTDB lineage: Bacteria > Pseudomonadota > Alphaproteobacteria > Sphingomonadales > Sphingomonadaceae > Sphingomonas. Next base: position 180,401 of record NZ_RCWY01000002.1, on the reverse strand, counting down.
GCCGGTCGAGCGGGTCGCGCCGTAGATCACGCGGCCGTCGTTGAGCAGTTCGTTGTAATGCGTGTGGCCGGTGTCTACGAACGCGACGCGCGCATCGGCCAGCGTGCGGGCGATGTCCTCGCCATCGGCGGCGAGATCGCCGGGATAGGCGTGCATGAAGACGACCGGGGTCTGGCCCTCGGCTTCGGCGCGCGCGAGTTCTTCGAGCAGGCGGTTGCGGTGGTGCATCGTCAGTTTGAAGTCGGGACCGCCCGCGCCGGCCGAAATGATGTCGAGAAAGATGCAGCGATGGCCGGCTATGACCTCCGCCTCCGGCCGGTTCGCCTCCGGGAACGCGGCCTCGTAATTGGCGAGGTCGCCGAGTTCGAAATCATGATCGCCGGGGATGACGCGGTAGGGGAGCGACAGCGGCGCGAGCGTGTCGGTGATGACGCGGTATTGCTCGGCGGTCGCGTGGTTCGCGTTGTCGCCGGGCAGATAGACGAACTCGGCGGCGTCGCCGATATGCGCGTTGATCTCGGCGACGATCGCGGCGAGCCGTTCGCGGCTCTGCCAGCCGTTCGCCTCGTCCATGTGGAGATCGCCGATATGGACCCAGGTGAGCGAGGGCGTCATGCGATTTGTTCCTTATGCTGCGACCGCGACCCCGAACAGGCGGGGCGCAGGGTTCCCGCGAACCCGACCCACAGCGCAACGCTGACGATCGCGAAACTTCCGAGGACATAGAAGGCGATATTGTAGCCGAGTTCCTGCGCGAGCCAGCCGCCGATCGCGGGGCTGAGTGAGGCGCCGACGCCCTGCACGGTCATCACCGCGCCCTGGCCGACGTTGACGCGGCCGGTGCCGTCGAGCAGGCACGCCACGAGTCCCGGCACGGCGACGCTCTGCAATCCCGCGCCGATCCCGTCGAGCGCCTGGACCGGCCAGACGCCCCAATGTTCGATGAAGGTCCCGGCGAGGAACCCGCGCAACGGCAGCGCGGCGAACGAGATCAGCAGCACCAGCCAATAGCCCTTGCCTGCCGACATCCGCATCGCCAGCAACGACGCGACGATCATCACCGCCTGCGCGACGACGACGGTCTCGGCAGTGAAGAGCGCGGCGTTGCCCTTGCCCGCGCCGACCACCGCCAGTCCGTACAGCGGCAGCATCGCACCGTTGCCGAGATGGAAACAGGCGAGCGCCGCCGCCAGGATCAGCATCGGCTTGTTGCGGAGCAGGGCCTTGAAGCCTTCCGCCTTGCCGCCTTCTCCCTCGCTACCGGTATCGTCGTCGGCGGCTTCGAGACCGCGTGCGGCGCGGTGATCGATCGCCTTTTCAGGGATCATCAGCACGCTGGTAATCGCGAGCACGCCGAACACCGCGGCGAGATAGAAGATCGCCGGCATGCCGAATTTCCAGCCGAGATAGCCGGACAGTCCCGCGCCGATCATGTTGCCGGCGTGGTTCCAGGCCTGGTTGCGGCCGTTCTGCGCGTTGAAGCCGCGCTGGCGGACGACGCCGAGCGTCATCCCTGCAACCGCCGGGCCGATCGCGGCGCCAGCGATCGCGGTCGCGACCTGGCTGACGGTGACGACCCAGGCGGATTGCGACAGCAGGATCAGGAACGACGCCATCACCGTGCAGATGCCGGTGACGATCACCACCATCCGCTTCTTCTCGGTGTGGTCGATGAACGCGCCCGCCGGGACCGTCATGATCATCCCGGCGACGCCGCCCGCGGTCATCACCGTGCCGATCGGACCGGTCGACCAGCCGCGCTGCTGAAGGAACACGCCGAGGAACGGGCCGATGCCCGCCTGCATGTCCGCCATGAAGAAATTCAGCGATTGCAGCGCCGTCTTCGCGCGACGGGCATCGCTTTGCCGTTCGCCGGACGGCGTCAGCGCCTTGCTTGCCATTGTTGCACGTCCTCGCATCGCGTCAGTCGGGGTCGGAAAGACGATTTGAAGACGGTAAGTTCCAGCGTGAACATCTTTTCATCAAACCGTACCGAGATGGATGCCTCGATAGAGTTCCGCTTACCGAAGCAATGACACGCAAAGCTGAATGCGCCGGTTCAGTTTCGGTTTAGCTTTATTAATACTGTGGTGTATAAATGTATAAGCAGCGAAGCTTGTCATAAAGGCTTAAGAGTAGCTTGGTGCTCAGCATGCAATCGTGGTTGTAAGGCATCGATTATTCTTAGAACTGGCCGTGCGGCAAGCAGAGTTCGGCGTGCGTCGCTGCTTTGGCGGGGTCCCCATACGACTACGCCGCTGCACGAGGTCATCGGCAGCGGCGCAGGATATCGTCGTCATATTGTCGATCGAACGAGGACGATATCGGTCTGGCCGATACCATCCCCTTCGATATCAAGTGTCGAAATCAGACGCGGCGGCGCGTGGCGGCGGTCGCCCCGAAGCCTGCTGCGGCGGCGCCGATCAGCAGCGCGATCACGACCATGAACGACGTTCCGGCGGCTGCGCCGGCGGCCTTGTCGGTTGCCGACTTCGCGGTCTGGATCGCGTTGTCCTTGGTCTTCACGAACTGCGCCTTGGCGCGCGTCACCTGGGCCTGGGCCTCGGGACGGCTGATCTTGCGCTGCGCGGCGACGATGTCGACGATGCGGCTTTCCGCCTGCGCGCCGTCCTGGCCACCGCGGGCAAGGGCGGGCAGTTCCTTGGCGATTTCCTTCTGCGCCTGCTCGGGGGTCATCTGCGCGGGATCCGACGGTGCGGTCGACAGATAGGCCGAGGCCTCGTCGCGGACATCGCCGGTGTCGACGCCAGCGACGTCGGCAACCTTGGGGGCTGCAGCACCGATGCCGCTACCGGCTGCGGTCGCGACCGAACCGACGGTGCGGAAGGCGCCGCCGATGATGCCGCCGACTGCCGAGGTGAGCAGGTACAGCGTCATTATCAGCGTGACGCCCCACACGACCAGGCCGTGGACCAAGCCGTCGAACCGGTCATGGACACCGGCGAGACGGGCGGCGGAATAGCCGCCGGCGCCGAGCGCGATGATCGTCGTGATGATCCAGTAACTCCCTGCGCCGATCCCGAAGCCGGCTGCGCCGGGGGTGGTGCCCTCGACCGGATCGACCATGGTGAGCCCGATCCCCGTACCAAGGATGCCGAGCACCAGCTGGACCGCGATCGCGATCACTACGCCTGCGAAGATCGCGCCCCACGAGATGCGGGCGGGCGTCTTCACAAAGCGTGCATCATGATCCGGCAAAATGCCGGTTGTCGTATTGATAGCCATAGTCACTCCTGTTGGTTCTAAAGTTTCGACGAACGCTTACGTCTTGTCGTTCGGGTCGATGGGGGTCTCGGCGTCCGCTTGCTTCGCGCCGGCCTTGCTTTCGCGTGAGCCTTGCTTTTCCACAGCGACGTCGCCGATGATCTTGCCGATGGCTTCTTGGACGGAGCCCTTGGTCTGGCGGACGACGGCCTCGTCTTTCTTGCTGGTCATGCTGCCATCTCCTTGGCGGGCGCGACGGGGCGCTGCGGCGGCGTCATCGAGTCGCCGTCGAACCCGCGCGCGCGCGCCCAGGCGGCGGCGGCGTTGCGACGGTTGACGCCGATTTTCGAATAGATCCGCGCGACGTGGTTGCGGACGGTGTTGCCGGAGACGTCGAGCGTGCGGGCGATCGACTTGTCGTCGAGCCCGCGACAGATCAGCGCCAGCACCTCGCGTTCGCGCGGCGTCAGTTCGTCGAGCCCGACGCCGGGCGGTGTCGCGTCGGGGGCCCTGATCCGGGCGAGCTTTTCCATGATCGACCGGCTCAGCCAGCTCGTGTCCTTCATCACCGCTTCGATCGCGTTGACCAGCTCGCGTTCGGACGCCTTGCGCGTGCTGATGTCGCGCATCGCCCACAGCACGCAGGGTTCGTCCCCGAGATGGATCGGTTCGGCCGATATCATGCAGTCGAGGACGTCGCCGTCCTTCTCGCGGATGCGGGTCTCGCGGTCGCGGATCGCCACGCCGGCATCGATATCCGCTTCGATGGCGGTCCGCAGGGTCGCCGTTTCCCATAGGCCGACGTCGCCGAGCGGTCGGCCGATGATCTCCTGCGAGGCATAGCCGGTGAGCGCGGTGAACGCCTCGTTGACGTCGCACAGGCGGTGGCCGTCGAGCGAACCGATCGCCAGCGCGACGGGGGCGAGCGAGAAGGTTCGCATGAACCGCTCCTCGCTCTGGCGAAGCGCGGTCTCGGCTTTGCGACGCGGTTCGAGGTCCGCAAAGGTAAACAACATGCAGGGCTGATCGCCCATGTCGATCGGCTGGCCCGCGACGATGACGAGCTTCGTCGTGCCGTCCGGCAGGTCTAGTTCGGCCTCCATCTGCGGAATGGTGCGGCCTTCGGACAGCCGCTGCTTGGCGAGATCACGCTTCTCGGCGCGTTCGAGCACGTCGATATCGTAGACGGTGCGCGACAGCACATTGGCCTTATCGTGGCCCGTCATCTCGACGAAGCCCTGGTTGACCTTCACGAACCGAAGATCGCTCAGGCGGCAGATCACCGCGGGCGCGGGGTTCGCGTTGAACGACTGTTCGAACCGGTCTTCCGCCTCGAACTGCGCCGACACGTCCTGGATGATCAGGACGAGGCATTCGGGCGCGTCGTCGTCGTCGGTCAGGACGAGGCTGCGGACCTGGTGGACCCAGCGCGGGTCGTCCTCGCCCGCGACGGCGACCTCGACCACGACCTGCGAGAACGCCTCGCCCGACACGACGCGTTCGATCGGGTAGTCGGCACCGCTCAGCCGGTGGTTGTTGCGATACCGCAGTTGAAACCGTCCGCGGTAATCGTCGACATCGGCCCCGATAGCTTCGACCGAGTCGACCCCGTGCATCGCGAGCGCCGCAGCGTTCGCCCAAAGGATCGACTGATCGGGATCAATCAGGATCACGCCTTCGTCGAGGCCCGCGATGATCTGGCGCAAATGGCGCAGATCCGCGGAGTCGCGAAGCGATTTGAGGACCGGGACCAACGTCACAGGCTTAGTCGCGCTGGCCGTGAACGAGCCAGGCGATACCGTAACCGACCGCAGCAGCACCCAGTGCCCACAACAACGGCGCGTCCTTGGCGGCATCCTGCGCGGTCCGTGCACCCTGGCGGGCAACCTCGGCGGTGCGATCAGCGGCATGACGGGCCTCGCTGCCAAGCTTGTCGGCGAGTTCGGGCGCGCCGTCGACGATGTCCTCGACCGCCGATTTCGCGCGGCCGTACAGGTTCTGTGCGCCACCGGCGACCTGGTCGACGACGCCATCAACCTGCCAGTCGCGGCTGTTCACGGTGTCGCCGATGGCCTTTTCGACCTTGCCGCCGACATAGCGTGCACCGCCCTGGAATTCGTCCTTGTTCATGCTGGTGTCCTTTGATTGTAGATGTTGCGAGCGGCTCGACCGATCACGGCGCAGAGAGGCGCGGAGATGTCGAAGCGGGTAGGGGGCGGATCCTGAAACAGGATGCCGCCGTTACCCGGCTGCCGCGTCGCGACCGGGGAGCGGTGCGGCAGGCGACGGTCCGCGCGAAGTCGAGACCTCGGCGATTTCGAACAGGCGCTTCATCGGCAACGCTCCAGCGATCGTCCGAGAGCGATGTGCCATCGGATCAGGCGGAAAACCCGAGCGTAACCGATTGGTTCCTGGTACTTTTCTCACAAATACTAAGCGGGATGTACCACGTCAGGAGAGCGAACGCGCTTCATACAGCGTCGCGAATTTCTGATGGAGGTTACGCGTCGGGGAGTCCGTCGCGACCGAGGCGCGGGCACGATGCCATGCCGCGCGCGTGCGAAAATACGTCGCGTCGTCGTCGATGAAGTCGTCGAGCGCAGTCGTTGCGCCGCCGTCGTACAGATCCGTCATGGCCACCACCCGTGTTTGCGTGGCGCATGCCTACGGCCAATTTCGGCGCGGCGAACGATCCGAAACTACCAGTGCGACGGGTATAATTGTCGGCGTGGACACGCCAACGCCGGTGCGATCCCGGTATGATTATCGCGTCAGAGGGGCGTGATCGACCCGGGGCAGGACGTGACGTGCGAACAGGTCGGCCTCGGCGGCATGCGGGTAGCCGGACAGGATGAACGCCTCGATCCCCATGTCCTGGTACATGCGCAGCTTGGCGAGGACCTGATCGGGATCGCCGACGATCGCCGCGCCGCAACCCGAACGCGCGCGACCGACGCCGGTCCACAGATTCTCTTCGGCATAGCCGTCGTCGGCGGCGGTTTCGCGGAGCGCCGCCTGCGCGGCGACGCCGGCCGAGTTGGAGTCGAGCGACTTCGCGCGGATCTCGGCACCCTGTTGTGCGTCGAGCTTCGACAGCAGGCGGTCGGCATAGGTGCGCGCCTCGGCCTCGGTATCGCGGACGATGACGTGTGCGCGGTAGCCGAAGCGGAGCGTGCGCCCGTGTGCGGCGGCGCGTGCGGTCATGTCGGCGATGATCGCCGCGACCGTCTCCTTCTTGTCGGGCCACATCAGGAAGACGTCGCAGCCCTTGGCCGCCGCCTCGCGCGCGTCGGGCGACAGGCCGCCGAAATACAGCAGGGGGGCCTTGCCCGACACCGTGCGGACTCGTGGCGGGTCAACCTTGAGCTGCCAGAACTCACCCTGGTGATCGAGCGCCTCGCCGTTGAGCAGCGTCTTGAGGATATGCATCGCCTCGACCGTGCGGGCGTAGCGCGGCGCCGAGGCGAGGGTTTCGCCGGGCAGGTCGGACGAGATGATGTTGATCGTCAGGCGGCCGCCGGTCATCTGGTCCAGCGTCGCGATCTGGCGTGCGAGCTGCGGCGGCCAGGACTCGCCGACGCGCACCGCCATCAGCAGCTTGATCCGCTTGGTCAGCGCGGCGATCCCCGCGGCGAACGCGGTCGTGTCGATCCCGAGCGCATAGCCCGACGGCAGCAGGATATTGTCGAAGCCGCCGGTTTCGGCCTGCATCACGATGTCGCGGCAATGCTCCCAGCTCGACGCCAGCGCGGGGTCGGGCTGGCCGAGGAATTCGTAATCGTCATCGCAGAGCGCCGAGAACCACGAAACCTCGCAGGGGCTCTTCGGCGCTGAACGGGCCGTCATGGCAGCGGCTCCCCGCGGGCGGCGGTCAGAACCGCGTACCAGTCGTCGCGCGACCAGCTGACCTTGAAGACGTCGCGCAGTTCGGCGATCCGGCCGGCGTTCTGCGTGCCGACGATCGGGATCACGCGCGCCGGATGCGCCATGATCCAGCTGTATGTGGCGATCGATCGGCTGACGCCGAACTTCGCCGCGACCGCGTCGAGCGCATCGGCGACCGCGGTTTCGTGTGGCGTCGTCGGCTTGGCGATGCGACCGCCGCCCAGCGGCGACCACGCAAGAACGGCGATGTCGTTCACGATCGCCTGATCGAACAGCCCGTTGGTCATCGGATCGAGGAACAGCGGGGAGAATTCGGGTTGCTGCGTCGCGATCGGTACGTTCGTCAGGAATGACGCGAGCGTCGCGGTCTGCGCGGGCGTGTAGTTCGACACGCCGATGCTGCGCACCTTGCCCGACGTCACCATGTCCTCGAGCGTGCGCGCCACTTCGTGCGGATGCGTCAGGATATCGGGACGGTGGATCTGGTAGAGATCGACCTGCTCGACCTGCATCCGCTCGAGCGACGCATCGAGCGCCGCCATCAGATAGTCGCGGCTTGAGTCATAGGGCACGGGCGGGGTGATGCCGCCCTTGGTGGTGAGCACCATGCGGTCGCGCAAACCCGGCGATGCGGCAAAGATGCGACCGAGCAATGTCTCCGCATCGCCGAACCCGCCGCTGCCGTCGAACCCGTAGATATCGGCGGTGTCGAACAGCGTAACGCCCGCTTCGAAGGCTGCGTCGATCAGCGCACGGCCCTCGTGCTCCGAGTTGCCGGCGAACCGCCACATGCCCCAGGCGACCGGTGAGACGAGGATTCCGCTCTTGCCGAGGGGACGCGAATCAGGTGTAACATGAAGGTCAGACATCGTTGTCATGATAGGGGTGCGAATGCCGGTTGAGCAAGTCCGTTACGGGTTGGTAGGCACCGGGATGATGGGCGTGGAGCATCTCGCCAACCTCGCCGTCACGCCCGGCGCGGTCGTTACCGCGATCGCCGATCCGACCGAGGCGTCGCTTGGCTGGGCCCGCGAAGCGCTGGGCGCGCGGGCGGATGGTGTTACTGCGTTCGCCGACTCCGGCGCGCTGGCCAAGAGCGGCCTTGTAGATGCGGTGATCGTCGCGAGCCCCAACAACACGCACCGCGACGTGCTGACGCCGCTGTTCGGCGAGGGCATCGCGATCCTGTGCGAAAAGCCGCTCGCGACGACGATCGACGATGCGCGCTGGATCGTCGAGCAGGCTGAGGCGAGCGAAGCCCCGTTCTGGACCGCGATGGAATATCGCTACATGCCGCCCGCCGCCGCGTTCATCGACGAGATCCACGGTGGCGCGATCGGTGCGCTGAAGATGCTGTCGATCCGCGAGCACCGCTTTCCCTTCCTGCCCAAGGTCGGCGACTGGAACCGGTTCGCGCGCAACACCGGCGGGACGATGGTCGAGAAATGCTGCCATTTCTTCGATCTTATGCGGTTGATCACGCAGTCTGAGGCGGTCCGCGTCTATTGCTCGGGGGGGATGGACGTGAACCATCTCGACGAGCGGTACGACGGCGCGCGGCCCGACATCATCGACAACAGCTACACGACGATCGATTTCGCGAACGGCGTGCGCGCCATGCTCGACCTGTCGATGTTCGCCGACGGCGCGGAGAACCAGGAGGAGATCGCCGCGGTCGGCGATGCGGCGCGGCTGGAAGTGCTGATCCCAGAGGGAGCGCTGATCCACTCGCCGCGCGTCGGCTTCCGCAATCCCAAGCGGGCGACGCGCCGCGTGGTGGCGGTCGATCCGGTCGCACTCGACGCGGGTAGCCATCACGGATCGACCTTCTACGAACACCAGAAATTCATCGCGGCGGTGCGCGGCGAGGGGGCTGTCGAAGTGACTGCGCGCGACGGGCTGATGGCGGTCGCGATCGGCACCGCGGCCGAGATCAGCGCGCGCGAACACCGCGTCGTGGAGATGCGCGAACTGGGCTTCTGACGGCGGGTTCGACGCCTGGTTTAACGCCGGGTTCGACGATAGCAGGCCTTGCCCGGACCAAAGACGAACCGCCGACGACAAGGCGGCGTTAGAAATATAACCTACCGGTTAGGTAGGAAAAGGGAGAGCCGATTTGAACACGGGATTGTTGACGGGCGTCGCCCTGGCCGCGCTGGCGATTGCCGCCCCCGCATTCGCGCAACAGGCGCCGGTGGCCCCGCCGATCAATGCGGCTCAGCCCGCGCCGGTTGCAGCTGCCGAGGCGCCGGCTGCGGGCGCGCAGAATCAGCCGGGCGACATCGTCGTTACCGCGCAGAAGCGGTCGGAGCGTCTCCAGGACGTGCCGGTCGCGGTGTCGGTGATCTCGGGTGATGCGATCAGCGCCAAGGGCGGCACCAACCTCGAAAGCGCGCAATATCTCGTGCCGACGCTTAATTTCCGCAAATCGGGCACCGCGATCAACCAGTCGCTGTTCCTGCGCGGGGTCGGTACCTCGACCTTCTCGATCGCGGGCGAGCCGTCGATCTCCACGGTGGTTGACGGCGTCGTCTACAGCCGCGCCGGCGAAGCGTTCAGCGACCTGATCGACGTCGACCGGATCGAGGTGTTGCGCGGGCCGCAGGGCACGCTGTTCGGCAAGAACACCAGCGCCGGCGTCATCAACATCGTCACCAAGCGGCCCGGCAACGATTTCGGCGGCTATGTCGAGGGCGGGTATTACAGCAACGGCAGCGAGTACCGCGTGCGTGGCGCGGTCGATCTACCGATCTCGGGGATCATCAAGAGCCGGATCACGGGCTTTTACGGGCATTACGACGGCAACATCCGCAACCTCGCGCAGGGCAATGATCGCGTCAACGGCTACAAGCATTACGGCGTGCGCGGGATCGTCGTCGCCGATCCGACGCCCGATCTGACCATCACGCTGATCGCCGACTATCGCCGGAGCAAGGACAATTGCTGCGCCGAGGTGATCGGTACCGTGCCCAACAACCTGTCCGCCACCGTCCTGCCGACGCCGCGCGGCGACAAGTCGCGGGTCATCAACCAGGATCTGGTCACGCGCTCGAACGAGAAGAGTTGGGGGGCTTCGGGGCAGGTCGACTGGACGCTCGGCAACCAGACGCTGACCTATATCGGTTCGTACCGCGAGTACGACAACGAGGAGATCCGCGACGGCGACTGGCTGCCGCGGGCCTATGTCGGGCTGAACCAGCTGCATGATTTCGGGCCGCAGGTGAGCAACACGCTGACGCAGGAACTGCGGCTGACGTCGCCGTCGAACCAGGTCTTCAGCTATGTGCTGGGTGCTTATTATTCGCGCGCCGAGACCGACCGCACCTTCACCCGCAACGATATCGCGTGCACCGGGGCGACCTCGACGACCGTGCTGATCCCGTGTGGGACGACCGGCACGGTCACAACGCGACCGACCGGGACTGCGGAGTTCGGTTCGGTCTTCAAGAACTTCGCGCTGTTCGGGCAGGGGACACTGCGGCTCACCGATCGCCTGCGCCTGATCGGCGGGATCCGCTACACCACCGACCAGCTCGACGTGTCGCATATCCGGCGCACGACGCTGACCGGCCCCGGCATCAACCCCAATTTCGATCAGGGCGTCAACGACGCGTATGTCCGGCTGGTCGGGCAGGGCATCCGTCCGGACCTCGCCGCGACGCAGGCCGTCGCATCCTCTAACGGCGTGCCGTTCACCGCCAAGACGACCAACGACAATTGGTCGGGCAAGGGCGGCGTGCAGTTCGACATCGTCCGGCAGTCGACCGCCTACGCCACCTATTCGCGCGGTTATAAGGGGCCGGCGTTCAACATCTTCTACAACCTGACCGCGACCGGGACCAACGTGATCGCGCCGGAGACCGCCGACAGCTACGAACTCGGCCTGAAGAACACGCTGCTCGGCGGCAAGCTGGTCGTCAACCTCGCGGCGTTCTATGCGAAATATCATAATTTTCAGGCGAACAACCCCGACATCGTCGCGGGCGTGCTGGTGACCCGGTTCACCAACGCGGGCGAGATCTCGACGCGCGGCGGCGAACTGGATCTGGTGTTCCAGCCGGTCCGCGACCTGAGCTTTTCGGGTGGTCTCGCCTACACCGACGCGCATATCGATCAGTTCAAGGTGCCGACCAATGGCGTGACGACGGGCGTGGTGCCGTCGGGCACGCCGCTCGGCTATGCGCCGAAATGGAAGGGGTCGTTGGGCGCGGATTATCGCTATCGCACAGGCGGGGCGATCGACTTCGCGCTGGGGGCGCAGAGCAGCTACCAGTCGAAGCAGATCTCGCAGCTCGACGCGAGCGCCGTCATCCGCGAGGCGACGACGATCAAGGGGTATGGCCTGCTCGACCTGTCGGCCGGGCTCGTCGAGCGCGACGACCGGTTCCGCCTGACCTTCGCGGTGAAGAACGTGTTCGACACGAGCTTCTCCTCGGCGATCACGAGTGGCGGGCCGGGGGGCGCGTATCGCTACATCATCCCGCGCGAGGCGGATCGCTATTACGGCGTCACCGGCCGGATCAACTTCTGACCTCGAGGGTCGGACGTCAGTGCGCCACCGCCACGACGTCCGACCCGTCATCCGGCACCGCGACGATGGTCGGGATGATGAGCTGGACCAGCCCCAGCGCTAACAGATAGGACACCGAGCAGACGCCAAGCAGCGGGCCATAGCCATAGCCCGCTGCGAGCGACACCGCGGCCAGCTGAATCAGCACGATCGACCACATGTTGCCGCAGAACGCCGCGATCCCGATCGTCGAGCCGACCGCGCGCGCGGGGACGATGTCGGTAGCAAGCGCGAAGACGTTGGTCGAAAACCCCTGATGCGCGAACAGCCCGAGGCCGAGCAGCAGCGCCGCCGACCAGGCATCGTCGACCACCAGCACCAATGTCACCGGCAGGACGAGCAGCGCGTAGAGCAGCATCGTGCCCTTGCGCGCGCGATCGACGCTCCAGCCGCGCGCCATCAACCGGGTCGGCAGCCAGCCGCCGGTCAACGCGCCCGCCGCCGCCATCGCATAGGCCAGCGCGACGGGGAGCCCGACGGTCCCCTGCGGCAGACCGAACATCCGGTGGAACAGGTCGGGTAGCCACGCGAGCATGAAGAACCAGACCTGGTCCGACAGCACCTTGGCGATCGCGATCGCGGCGGTTTCGCGGCGCTTGAACAGATCGGACCAGCGGATCGGCGCGGGGCGCACGCTGCTCTCGGCGACCGCGGGGATCCGCACCGAGAACCACACCACGACCCAGACGAGCCCGAGTGCACCGGCCGCGAGGAACGCTGCGCGCCAGCCATAGGCGACGGCCAGCGCTGGGACGACCAGCGGGGTGATGACCGCGCCGATATTGGGCGCGGTGTTGCCGATGCCGAGCGCGATCGAGCGTTCGCGTTGCGTGAAATAGGTTGCGGCCGACTTGACCGCGGCGGGCGTCCCGATCGACTCCGCGCCGCCCAGCACGACGCGCGCGGCGATGAAGCCGCCGACGCTGCTGACCACCGCATGCGCCATCCCCGCAAGGCTCCACACCGCGACGCCGAGCGCGAACCCGAGCTTCAGCCCGACGCGGTCGATGAACCATCCGGTGCCGAGAAACGCGACCGCCGCCGCGACCTGGAACGCCGACAGCATGTTGGCGTAATCCTGGTCCGACCAGTGGAATTCGGCCTCAAGCGTCGGTTTCAACAGCGAGAGGATCTGGCGGTCGACATAGTTCAGCATGATCGCCACGAAGACGAGCGCGACGATGATCCAGCGCCGGCGATCGGTGGACATAGGCTCTCCTGATTTCAACGGTCCGATAGCGGTGTCACAGCGCGTTCGATCGCGCTCGATCCCTGTCGCATGCGCCCTCATGCCGCCCCCGGCGTCAGTCCGCAACGTCGCCCGGCACGCGAAGCGCCCCCGCGGCTGATCGGTCAGGTCGAGGCGCGGACTATCAGCGCGTGCGCGACCTCGCGGAGTTCATCGGGGGTGGCCCGGTTCAGCAGCAGGTCCGCTGCCTGCCAGGCGAGGTCGCGCACCGGTTGGCGGACCGTCGTCAGCGGAGGCCAGACATAGCTCGCCAGGGCATCGTCGCCGAACCCGGCGATCGCGATGTCGGTCGGAATGCGCAGGCCTCGGCGATGCGCGACCATCAGCGCACCCGCCGCCATCTCGTCCGAGCCCGCGAAGATCGCGGTCGGCGGGGCGGGGCGTGCGAGCAATACTTCCGTGGCCTCCGCACCGCTGGCGAAGTCGTAGCGACCCTCGACGACCAGTTCGGTCTCGGGCGCGATGCCGGCCGCCAGCAGCGCGGCTTCGTAGCCGGCACGCCGTTGCGCACTCGTCGCATAGTCGCGTGGGCCAGCGATATGCGCGATCCGGCGGTGACCACGCTCGATCAAATGCGCGGTCAGTTCTTTCGCGGCGGTGACGTTGTCGATGAACGTCGCCGGCGCGAGGCCCGCCCGCGTTCCGGGGGACACGCGGACGAAGGGGATCGCGCGCGCGGCGAGTAGCGCCAGCACCTCGTCGTTATCCGACAGCGGCGGCGTCAGGATGATCCCGTCGGGGCCGCTGGTCGCGATCAACGCGTCGAGATCGGCGAGCAGGCGCGGTGAGCCCCGGTCGTAGGGCTGGGTGAGCACGCGGACGCCGTCGACCTCGCACCGATCGCGGATGCCTTGCTGCATCGCATAGACATAGGCAGGGCTGGGGTTGTCGCAGACCAGCGCGACCTGGAACGAGCGATGCCCGGCGAGCGAGCGCGCCGCGAAACTGGGGCGGAAGTTCAGGTCGGCCACCGCGCGCTCGACCCGCTCGCGGGTGTCGGCGCCGACATAGCGTTCCTTGTTGAGGACGCGGCTGACGGTCTTGATCGATGTTCCGCTGGCGGTGGCGACGTCGCGTATCGTGACCCGTTTCACCAAGAATGCTGTCCGTGCGTCATGGCATTGTTTCGCATCGGCGACCGCGTTGGGCAATCGGTTAGATTGGGCGGGGCGTTGGGATTTGAGCGGGTGGAGATGCCACTGGCCTCGCCACGGTAGAGACGGGCTCCCCTCCCTGGAAGGGAGGGGCTGGGGGTGGGTTGGTTCGTTTTGGCCGCCGACGTTCGATGATGCGGAAGCCGACCTACCCCCGACCCCTCCCTTCCAGGGAGGGGGGAAGAGTCGTGGCGCTACGTCTACCGCGATCAGTGGTTGTCGCGGGGGAGGCCCATGGTCTGCGCGATGCGCTGGTACTTCTCGGCGCCTTCGAGGATCGCGCCGGTCTGTAGCTGGCCGACGGTGGCGCGCTGGATTTCCTGCCACGGGGTCTGCGAGCCGGGATAGGCATAGCCGCCCGCGGCGGTCAGCGTCCGGCGGCGTTCGGCGAGCTCGTCGGCCGAGATCAGCACGTCGGCGGTGCCCTTGCCGAGATCGATGCGGACGCGGTCGCCGGTGCGGATCAGCGCGAGGCCGCCCATCGCCGCAGCTTCAGGGCTGGCGTTGAGGATCGACGGCGACCCCGACGTTCCCGACTGGCGCCCGTCGCCGATGCACGGCAGCGCATGGACGCCTTCGCGGATCAGATACGCGGGCGGTCGCATGTTGACGACTTCGGCGGCACCCGGATAGCCGATCGGCCCCGCGCCACGCATGAACAGCAACGTGTCGGTGGTGATCCCGAGCGAGGGATCGTCGATCCGGTGGTGATAATCCTCCGGGCCGTCGAACACGACCGCGGGGCCTTCGAACGCCTCGGGATCGTCTGGATTGCTGAGGTAGCGCGCGCGGAATTCAGGCGAGATCACGCTCGTCTTCATGATCGCGCTGTCGAACAGGTTGCCGCGCAGCACGATGAAGCCAGCGTCCTGGAGCAGCGGCGTCGCGAACGGGCGGATGACCCGCTCGTCCTCGATCGTCGCGTCGCGGCAATTGTCGCCCATCGTCTTGCCGTTGGCGGTCATCGCGTCTTCGTGGATCAGGCCCTGCTTCATCAGCTCGGCCACCACTGCGGGCACGCCGCCGGCATGATAATAATCCTCGCCGAGATATTCGCCGGCGGGCTGGAGGTTGACCATCAGCGGCACCTTGTGGCCGTGCGTCTGCCAGTCGTCGATCGGCAGGTCGACGCCGATATGGCGCGCGATCGCGGCCAGATGGATCGGTGCGTTGGTCGAGCCGCCGATCGCGGAATTGACGACGATCGCGTTGTGGAACGCCTCCTTGGTCAGGATGTCGGACGGCTTCAGATCCTCCGAAACCATGTCGACGATCCGCTTGCCGGTGCGATACGCGACCTCCTGGCGATCACGGTACGGTGCAGGGATCGCGGCCGAACCGGGCAGCTGCATGCCGAGCGCCTCGGCGAGCGAATTCATCGTCGTCGCGGTGCCCATCGTGTTGCAATAGCCGGTCGATGGCGCCGACGAGGCGACGAGCTTGATGAAGCCCTCATCGTCGATCGCGCCGGTCGCGAGCAGTTCGCGCGCCTTCCACACGATCGTCCCCGAGCCGGTCCGCTCGCCCTTGTGCCAGCCGTTGAGCATCGGCCCCACCGACAGCGCGATCGCCGGGATGTTGACTGTCGCCGCGGCCATCAGGCACGCCGGCGTGGTCTTGTCGCAGCCGATCGTCAGCACGACGCCGTCGAGCGGATAGCCGTAGAGCACTTCGACCAGCGCTAGGTACGCGAGGTTGCGGTCGAGACCGGCGGTCGGGCGCTTGCCGGTTTCCTGGATCGGGTGGACCGGGAATTCGAGCGCGATGCCGCCGGCTTCACGGATGCCCTCGCGCAGGCGTTCGGCGAGCACGAGATGGTGGCGATTGCACGGCGACAGGTCACTGCCGGTCTGCGCGATGCCGATGATCGGCTTGCCCGAACGCAGTTCCTCCAGGCTAAGCCCGAAGTTCAGATAGCGCTCCAGATAGAGCGCGGTCATGTCGATGTTCTCGGGGTTGTCGAACCACGCACGGCTCCGGAGCTTCTGGAGAGGGTTGGGCATGTCGGTCATCGGGGGCTTTCTGGAGATCGGGTGTCAGCGGGCGACGGAAAGGCGGTAGATCATCGCGTGGTGATACGGCTTGCCCGGATCGACGCGCGCGGAGACGAAGTTCGGTTTGTTCGGGGCATCAGGGAATTTCTGCGGTTCGAGCGCGATCCCATCACCCATCCGGTAGAGATGGCCGTGCTTGCCGACGAACGTCCCGTCAAGGAAATTGCCGGTGTAGAACTGCACGCCGGGCTCGGTGGTGAGCACTTCGAGAACGCGACCCGACGCCGGATCCTCGAGCCGCGCGGCCAGTTCCGGCTTGGCGGTCAGGCCCTTGTCGAGCGCGAAATTGTGATCGTAGCCATGCCCGTAGCGGATCTGCTGGTCGCGGCCGTCGCGGATACCGTCGCCGACGATGCGGCCGGCGCGGAAGTCGAACACCGTGCCGTCGACGGGTTGCAGGACGCCGGTCGGGATCAGCTTGTCGTCGACCGGGGTGATTGCCTTGGCGGGGATCGTCAGGCGGTGGCCGTAAGTGCCGATCCGCGAGCCTTCGCCGCCGAGATCGAAGATCCCGTGGTTGGTCATGTTGACGATCGTCGGCTTGTCGGTCTTCGCGTCATAGGCGATGCCGAGGTTGCCGGCTTCGTCGAGCGTGTAGGTGACGGTGACGTCGAGGTTGCCCGGATAGCCGGAGTCGCCATCCGGGCTGCGATAGCCGAGCACCAGGGTCGCGGTCGGGCCGCTCTTCAGCGAGAGTACTTTCCATGCGACCTTGTCGAACCCCTTGCCGCCCCCGTGCAGCGAGTTGACCTTGTCGTTGAGCGGCAATTGATAGGCTTTGCCGTCGAGCGTGAAGCGGCCGCCGGCGATGCGGTTGGCGAAACGGCCGACGGTCACGCCGAAGAAATTGGGATGGTCGACATAGGAGGCGAGGTCGTCATAGCCGAGCATCACGTCGGCGATCTTACCGTTGCGGTCCGGGCCCATCAGCGATTGAAGCGTCGCGCCGTAGGACAGGACGCGCGCCGAGACGCCGTGCGCGTTGCTGAGCGTGATCGCCTCTATCGCGGTGCCGTCCTGCAGCGTGCCCGCGGGCGAACGCTTCGCCTCCGCGGCGAACGCGGCCTGTGTCGGCATAATCGCCAGTAACGTCGCCACGATGATCCCCGTCGTCCCCAATGCGCGCATTTCGGTTCCCATCCTTAATCGTCCGACGCCGTTGACGCGCCTTGTCGGGGTATATAGTCCGACAATATATTTCTGAGCAAGCCATGCGGTAAAAGACTGTCGATCGGTCGCCGACATGGCACGGAGGATGGACGACTATGGCGATGCCGATACAGCCGACACACGCACGACCCGCCGGGCAAGCCGCGGGACAGACCGGGGGAGCGGGGACGCCGGGCGCGGGGCCGAGTTATCGCTCGGCGCTGACGTTGCTCGCCAGCCTGTTCTTCATGTGGGGCTTCATCACGGTCATCAACAACACGCTGCTGCCGCACCTGCGCAGCGTATTCGACCTGAGCTATACGCAGACCACGCTGATCGAGAGCGTCTGGTTCATCGCCTATTTCTTCGCGTCGATCCCGTCGGCCAAGCTGATCGAGCGGATCGGCTATCAAAAGTCGATGGTGTTCGGCCTCGCGTTAATGGCGGGCGGTGCGCTACTGATGGTGCCGGCCGCGCGGATCCCGTCCTACGGCGTTACCCTCGTTGCTTTGTTCATCATTGCCAGCGGGATCACGCTGCTGCAGGTCGCGGCGAACCCCTATGTCGCGGTCGTCGGTCCGCCCGAAACCGCCTCGTCGCGGCTGAACCTTGTGCAGGCGTTCAATTCGGCGGGTGCGACGCTGGCACCGCTGTTCGGCGGCTATCTGATCCTTGGCCGTTCGACCTCGGGCACGGCTGCTGCCGGATCGACCACGACGCTGACCGCCGCCGAGCGACTCGCGGATGCGCAGTCGGTGGTGTTGCCGTATCTGATCGTCGCCGGCGTCCTCGTCGTGCTCGCGATCGTGATCGCGCGATTCCCGTTGCCGGCGATGGGATCATCGACGCAGCGCTCCGCCAAGGAGGCGCGCAAGGGCCTGTCGCTCTGGTCGCACCGCAACCTGGTGTTCGGCATCCCGGCGATCTTCATCTACCTGATCGCCGAGATCGGCGTCGCCAACCTGTTCATCAACTTCGTCAGCCAGCCGCAGATCGGCAACCTGAGCCACGAACAGGCGTCGCATTACCTGTTCATCCTGTGGGGCGGGATGATGGTCGGTCGACTCGTCGGCAGCTATGTCATGCGCACCGTGCCCGCCGAACGCGTGCTCGCGATCGCCAGCATCGGCGCGTGCGTCGTCATGCTGATCGCCACCTTCACCACCGGCCATGTCGCGATGTGGGCGCTGATCTCGGTCGGGCTGTTCCACTCGATCATGTTCCCGACGATCTTCACGCTCGGCATCAAGGGCCTGGGGCCGCTGACCGAGGAGGGCTCGGGGCTGCTGATCATGGCGATCGCCGGTGGCGCGCTGGTGATCGTGCAGGGCTGGCTCGCTGACAATTACGGCTTGCAGTCGTCGTTCCTGCTGACCGCCGCGTGCGAACTCTACGTGCTGTTCTACGCGGTATGGGGGTCGAAGGTGACCGATCCGCTGCCCAACCAGACCGTCGCATAATCGGCCGTATGACGACGCGGGCAGATTGTAACCTTTGCCCGCTGTCATGTCGGACTATTCTGCCGGATGCACTTATACGATATATATACGCCTCGATCGCGCTTATCGCCGGTCGAGGCGCTGGTGTATCTGACGACAAAATTATGCCGTCGGGCGGTGCACTCCGTCACCGCCGGGTCCGTTAGGAGAGAATGATGACGTTACGTTTGCTGCAGCATGTCGGCGCCGCCGGTAAGCGCTCGGTGATCGCCGCGACCGCCGAGGGGGCGGCGTTCGTGAAGGGCGTCGACAGCGTCCGCGCGCTGGCCATCAAGGCGATCGCGGACGGCAGCGACCTCGCCGCGGCCGTGGCATCGTGCGGTACCGGCGCTAGCGTCGACATCTTGGCCGAACTGGCGGCCGGGCGGATCGTGTCGCCGATCGACCATGTCGACCCGGCGCATCTGATCATGACCGGCACCGGCCTGACGCATCTCGGCTCGGCCGAGGGGCGCGACAAGATGCACCGCGCCGCCGCCGACGCGGCGAAGCAGACCGATTCGATGCGGATGTTCCTCGAAGGCGTCGAGGGCGGCAAGCCCGCGCCCGGCCAGCGCGGCCAGCAGCCCGAATGGTTCTACAAGGGCGACGGCTCGGGGCTGGTCGCGCCGGGTGCCGCGCTGACGATGCCGGACTTCGCCGAAGATGGCGGCGAAGAGCCCGAGCTTGCCGGGATCTACCTGATCGGACCGGACGGTACGCCGTTCCGGCTTGGGCTTTGCCTTGCCAACGAGTTCAGCGACCATGTGACCGAGCGGCACAACTACCTGTGGCTGGCGCATTCGAAGCTGCGGCAGGCATCGCTCGGGCCCGAACTGCTGGTCGGCACGCCGCCCGAGCATATCGAGGGCGCGAGCCGTATCCACCGCGACGGCGCGTTGCTGTGGGAAAAGCCGTTCCTGTCGGGCGAGGCGAACATGTCGCACACGATCGCCAACCTCGAGGCGCATCATTTCAAATACGACCTGTTCCGCCGGCCCGGCGACCTCCACGTCCACTTCTTCGGGACCGCGACGCTGTCGTTCGCGGACGGCGTGACGACCCGCGAGGGCGATGTCTTCGAGATCGAGGCCGCACCGTTCACGCTGCCGCTGCGCAACACGCTGACTAAGGCCGCCCCGCGCCCGCTGGCAGTCGTCACGCTTTAAGCTAGCTCCTACCGACCGACGCTACGATGCCGGGGGTCCGCGCATCGTAGCGTCGGTTGCGCATGTGGCTTTGCATGGCCCGTAGATCCGTCTTGTCCGGCGGATCGACAGTCATCGGATAGCGAGTGCGTCGGATGGCCGTCACGCCGCGCCCGCCGCGTCCTGCATGACGCGGTCGAAACGATCGCGCGACACGGGTTGGCTATGAAACGTCATCGGTATTTGCGAATGCGGTGAGGCCGTAGAACGCGATCGCCTCGCGCTCGGCGCAGACATGCTCTCGCCCGATCGATAGCGACGGCTGGAAATTCGTATCACCGGTAATAACGGCACAGCACAACATGTATGTGCTTGTTATGGCTTGCGTTATCAGGTTTGGGCGAATATTGCGCCGACCAGTCAAAAACGAAGAACTACTTGGCATAAAAATTGGAGGCGACGGTTCGGCATGCTTCGCCGGTTCGTCCGGCAGGAGATAATCCGGCGCGTTTCACGTGCGATCGGTGATGATTTCGGCTGTCGGCGGAACGCGTCGTCTGCGGGCGCGAACCTGCCGTCAGGATCGGGTTTCGAACAGGCTCGTGACGATCGAAAGCCCGGGTTGCAGCTGGACACAAAAAGACAGGCCATCGGGCCACGGAAAAGAGGGGCTGGACGTGCAGAACATTGACAAGGCGACTGTCGAGGGATTCGGCGAGGAGTGGGCGGCGTTCGATCAGACGGCCATGTCGAACGACGAATGGCAGCACCATTTCGATGGCTATTTCTCGCTGCTCGACTTTTCGCGTCTGCCTGCGAAGGCCGAGGGATTCGATCTCGGCTGCGGCTCGGGCCGATGGGCGGCCGGAGTCGTGCCGAAGGTCGGGAAGCTGCACTGCATCGACCCCGCCGCCGCCGCGCTCGACGTCGCCCGGCGCCGCCTGAAAGACAGCACGAACGTCCAGTTCCATCTTGCGGATGCTGCAGCCATACCGCTCGCCGATGGCAGCCAGGATTTCGGGTACTCGCTGGGCGTGCTTCACCATATTCCCGATACGGCACAGGCCCTCAGGGACGCGGTCACGAAGCTGAAGCCGGGAGCGCCTTTCCTCACCTATCTATATTATGCGTTCGATCAGCGGCCGGCGTGGTTTCGCGCGACCTGGAAAGCGTCGGATACGGTCCGGCGCGGCATATCGAAGCTCCCGATCGGTCCGCGCAAAGCCATCACCTCGATCATCGCCGCCACCGTGTATTGGCCGGCCGCAAAAGTCGCGACAGTCGTCGACCGTCTGGGCGGCAACGTCGATGCGATTCCGCTGAGTTCCTATCGAAAATACAGCTTCTATACCATGCGGACCGACGCGCTCGATCGCTTCGGAACGCGATTGGAGCAGCGATTCACCAAAGCTCAGATTCAGGCGATGATGGAGGCTGCCGGCCTGGAGGATGTACGGTTCCGTGACGGCGTGCCGTACTGGGTGGCGATCGGTACCAAGAAACGCGCGTAACTCGCGCCGTCGTGAGCATCGACGATCATCCTCGCTGGCTGTGATGGTCGTACCCGCGATCATCACGCATGCCCGTCATCGCACTGTAGGGCAGCGGCAGGAGCGCTCTTGGCAGCCGCCCAGAGGATCAGGGCGCGCCGAGAGACCTCGAACTGCACGTCCCGGCTGGAGGTGCACGGCATCCGCAGGAAAATTGGTAAGCCCGCCGACTACATCATCAATCCAATTGGCCCGAGCGGGGAAGCGCTGACGAAACTGCGCCGATCAGGACGTGCGGGAATTCCGTTTGCCTGCCCCGGTCAGCCGCTTTGGTAAACGCAGATTTTTCGCCGCCGGTTCGGGTGAGTATCGCCGCATGACCGTGCCCTAACCATTACCGTACCCCTTACATGGGGGTATTGCCGCCGCCGTCGATGAGAATACCCCCAAAGGTTACCCCATCTACGGCAAGCTTGCCGGTTCCAGCATGAGACAAAGACAGTAGCCGCAAAGAGGCGAAATGAGCGCCCATGTGACAACGTGTGCAGCGTGGGATTGGGAGTTGGTGGGCCCGGCAGGAATCGAACCCGCAACCTAGCCGTTATGAGCGGCCAGCTCTAACCGTTGAGCTACAGGCCCCACCGGCGCCTGCGATAGCGCAAGCGTCCAGCCCGCAAAAGAGCGCAAAGCAACGGACACAAAGAAAAAGGGCGCTCCCGAAGGAGCGCCCTTTCCGACACCAAACTCTATCGAGCGCGAACGCCCGATAGGGTCTTAGTTCATGTTGTCGGTCTTTGCGTCGGCAGCGTCACGGACGTTGTCGGCAGCAGCGTTCATGTTGTCGGCTGCGTTCTCGAGAACGTCGGTTGCGACGCCGTTCGAGGTGTTGTCCGCCATGGCGTCCATGTTGTCAGCCTGCATTTCCATGTTGTCAGCCAGCATGTCCGCGTTGTTCTCAACGGCGGCGGCTTCTGGCGACTTGCTGCAGGCTGCGACGGACATCAGGCCGGCGGCAGCAGCGATCAGAACGATCTTCTTCATTCGAATGCTCCCAAGCATAGTTTCACTCGCGGCCGACCCGATTGCCGTCGCGAAGTCACGTCAAATAGCGGCCCCCGGCGGGGGGTCAATCCGCTAAATTCATCTCTCCGCAAGGTTTGCGGCAGAACGATGACGTTTCGGTTGCAGCGACTGGTCACTTTCCGGGCACGATCGGGCCGATTTCCTCGGACGCATTGGCCACCGTCGCGATCATCGCGGTCCATGCCGCGACGTTCTGGCGAAGCTGTTCGGGGTCGATCCGTTCCAGCGTGTCCTCGGGCGTGTGGTGGTAATCGAAGTAGCGCTGGCCCGACTGGTTGAGGTCGATCCCTGCCACCCCGGTCGCGATCGTCGGGCCGACATCGGTGCCGCCATGCGGGGCGTCGTTGCCGCGGATGATCCCGAGCGGCGCGAGCGCGACGGCCAGGCGATCCTCGATGGGCTTGGCGGCGGCGGGCAGGCTGCTCTCGAACCGCCAGACGCGATCGGCGCCGAAATCCGATTCGGCGGCGGTCGCATGGCGCTCGCCGGCATGCGCCTTGGCGTAGGCGAGCCCGCCGAAGCCGCCGCTCTCTTCGTCGCCGAACCAGACGACGCGGATCGTCCGACGTGGGCGCTGGCCGCCGTCCATGACGATCTTGGCGGCCGCCGCGGTGATCGCGATGCCCGCGCCGTCGTCGATCGCACCGGTGCCGAGATCCCAGCTGTCGAGATGGCCGCCGACCAGGACGATCCCGGCCTTGGGATCGGTACCGGGGACTTCGGCGACGACGTTGCCGGATTCGCGCATGCCGACCTGATGATCGTCGAGGATCAACCGCATCGTCACCGGCTTGCCGAGCTTGATCATCCGTTCGAGGTTCGCCGCGTCGGACACCGACAGCGCCGCCGCCGGGATCGGGGTGACGCCGGGGTCGAAATTGGTCGTGCCGGCATGCGGCCCGCGGCCCTGGTCGGTGCCGATCGAGCGGATCACGATCGCCGCCGCGCCCTTCTTGGCCGCGACATTGGGACCGACGAACCGCGCTGTGCCCTGGCTGCCGTAGCTCGACCCGTCCTGAGTCGGCTGCATCGAATTCGAGACGAAGGCGATCTTGCCCTTCAGGCTACCCTCTGGCGCCAGCGCAAGATCGTTGTAGCTCGCGAAATACGTCACCGGCAGCGTCAGCCCGGCGGGCGGCGTCGCGCCCGAATTGCCGAGCCCGACCAGCCGCAGCTTCTGCGGGTAGGGCGAGACGATCTCGGCGCTCTCCACGCCGCGCTGCCAGACCGGCAGCTGGTATGTCTCGATCCGCACGTTTTTGAACCCGAGCGCCTTCAGCTTGGCGACCGACCAGACGCGCGCGCGCGCTTCCGCCTCGGTGCCGGTCATCCGCGGGCCGACCTCGGTCGTGATCCCCTCGACGATCTTGTAGGCGGTGTCGTCGGTCAGCGCCTTGTCGCGGAGTGCCGCGACCTTCGCGTCGCCCTCGGTCGCCGGGGCGGCGGTGCGCTGCGCCACGACGGGAACGGCGGTGATGACGGCACAGGCCGCCAGAAATGGTGCGATACGCGTCATCGGCTATTCCCCTTGGTGTCGACCCACCGTTAGGTCCGAGCGCGCGCGTTGCCAACCTTCGCGCCTGCCCTTACATGCGCAGATCAATCCCGCCCTCACGAACACCCGAACGGAGACCCCCGTGGCCGGCCAATACGCCTATGTCATGAAGGACATGACGAAGACCTTCCCCGGCGCGCCCAAGCCGGTGCTGTCGAACATCAACCTGCAATTCTATCACGGCGCCAAGATCGGCATCGTCGGCCCCAACGGCGCCGGCAAGTCGACGCTGATCAAGATCATGGCCGGCATCGACAAGGACTATACCGGCGAGGCATGGCCGGGCGAGAACGTCTCGGTCGGCTATCTGGAGCAGGAGCCGCAGCTCGACGCCTCGAAGACGGTGCTGGAGAACGTCAAGGACGGCGCGCGCGGCGTTGCGGACATGGTCGACCGTTTCAACGCGATTTCGGCCGAGATGGGCGATCCCGAGGACGACACCGACTTCGACGCGCTGCTCGAAGAGATGGGCACGCTCCAGGAAAAGATCGACGCGGTCGACGGGTGGACGCTCGACAACCAGCTCGAGGTCGCGATGGAAGCGCTGCGCTGCCCGCCGGGCGACTGGCCGGTCGACAAGCTGTCGGGTGGTGAGAAGCGCCGCGTCGCGCTGACCCGCTTGCTGATCCAGAAGCCGGGAATCCTGCTGCTCGACGAGCCCACCAACCATCTCGACGCCGAAAGCGTCCAGTGGCTGGAGAACCACCTGAAGGATTATGCGGGCGCGGTGCTGATGATCACCCATGACCGCTATTTCCTCGACAACGTCGTCGGCTGGGTCCTGGAGCTCGATCGTGGCAAGTATTTCCCGTACGAGGGCAATTACTCCACCTATCTCGAGAAGAAGGCCAAGCGCCTCGAGCAGGAGGATCGCGAGGAATCCGGTCGTCAGACCGCGATCAAGAACGAGCTCGAATGGATCCGCCAGGGTGCCAAGGCACGCCAGACCAAGTCCAAGGCGCGTATCGCCAACTTCGAACGACTCGTCGCCCAGCAGGAGAATCGCAGCCCCGGCAAGGCGCAGATCGTCATCCAGGTGCCCGAGCGTCTCGGCGGCAAGGTGATCGAGCTGGAGAACGTTTCGAAAGCTTACGGCGACAAGCTGCTGTTCGAGAACCTTTCGTTCACGCTGCCCGCGGGCGGCATCGTCGGCGTCATCGGTCCCAACGGCGCCGGCAAATCGACTTTGTTCAAGCTGATCACCGGGCAGGAGTCACCGGACAGCGGCACGATCGACAAGGGATCGACCGTGCGGTTGGGCTATGTCGACCAGAGCCGCGATCATCTCGACGACAAGAAGAACGTCTGGGAGGAGATTTCCGACGGTCTCGACTCGATGAAGGTCAACGGGTTCGACCAGTCGACGCGCGCCTATGTCGGCGCGTTCAACTTCAAGGGCCAGGACCAGCAGAAGAACGTCGGCAAGCTTTCGGGCGGCGAGCGCAACCGCGTCAACATCGCCAAGATGTTGAAGCGCGGCGGCAACGTGCTGCTGCTCGACGAGCCCACCAACGATCTCGATGTCGAGACCCTGGGCGCGCTCGAGGAAGCGATCGAGAACTTCGCCGGGTGCGCGGTGGTGATCAGCCACGACCGCTTCTTCCTGGATCGTCTCGCCACGCACATCCTGGCGTTCGAGGGCAACAGCCATGTCGAATGGTTCGAAGGCAATTTCGAATCCTACGAAGAGGACAAGCGCCGCCGTCTGGGCGATGCGGCGGATCGTCCGACCGCGCTGTCCTACAAGAAGCTGACCCGCTGATCATGGCGTGCTGAGAGGCCTCGACGAGGAACTGGCGGCTCACAAATCTCGCATGTCGAGCGTGAGCGGCGGTTCCTCGTCGATCCTTCGAAGCGGCCATCGCTGTACGGTTGCCGGTCGATCCTGATCGAGGATCTCTACATTACGGATACGCGGTGCCGGCTGCGGCGGATGACCGACAGTGTCGGCGGACGTGTGGCGCTCAAGCTGTCGAAGAAATACGACGTCCCCGATCCGCTCGCGCGGCCGCTGGTGACGACGTATCTGACGCCGGAGGAATACGCGCTGTTCGCGGCGTTGCCGGGACACTGGCTCCGCAGGCGCCGGCACGCCGTGCCGAGCGCGTCGGGCGAGGTCGGAATCGATTTGTTCGAAGGGGCGCTCGAAGGGCTCGAGCTAGCGGAAATCGAGCAGCCCAACGCCGCGTCGCTGGCGGCCGTGCAGCAACCCGAATGGGCTTATTCCGAGGTTACGTATTATGCGGACTTTCAGGGCGGCACGTTGGCGTTGCTCGATCGATCGCACGCCGAAACCTTCGTCAGGGAAGCGATGCGATAATCAAAGCGCGGCCGTGTGTATCGTCAGGCCTGGAATTGTCGTCGACTCCATCCCCGCGTCGAACGGAACATCGCGCGACTGGGTAAAGCGATCACCGACAGGAATCCACATCTGGTGGACCAGCTTTGCCCCGACATCGGCCACCCAATATTCCGGAATGCCGGCCTGCGCATAAATGCGTGCTTTCTCGCGGAGGTCGAACGCCAGCGTGTTCGCCGATACCTCGCAGATCAGAGCGATCGACGCGCCCGGTATTGGGCCCTCTCCACGCGGTTCGCGAGTCAGCATGATATCCGGCTGCGGCTCGTCGAACGAAGACAGCGCCGCGGATTGCTCGGTCGCCACGTGGAGCGATGATCCCAGCGCTTCCAAGGCTCGCCGCAATCGATAAGCGATCTCGTCCTTCACGAAGCCGTGCGGACGATATTGCGGACTCATCGCGTATATCGCGCCATCGAGCAGCTCCGTTTTGCCATGACCTTGCAAAGATCGCGCGTCTGCGAGCAGCCGATATGCGTCACCGTCCAGCCTGACCGGTTCCGAACCATCATACTCCGGCTCATTGTCATCCTGGAGTCGGACGCCCGACAATTCACCGTCGAGAAGCTCGACTTTGCCATAGCCGGTAAAACTGCCCGCCCGCTTCAGCAGGACGAAATCGTCGACCGTCAGCGGAACGGGGTTGCGATGCAGGATGGGCGCGTGGACGTTCACGCGCCCGTTGTATCACGGCGGATCGTCGCACCCAACGGCCGTCATGCAAGCGCCATGTTGATCCTTTCGGCAAGGTCGGTAGGAGAGGCGCTTGATATCGACGAACGGAGTATGCGTGGCAGTCATCGAAACTTCCCCGGGCGGTGACGCGCCTGCCGGTGCGGGCGAGCTTGAGTATCGCCTGCGTCAGCAATCGATCCTGGCCGATTTCGGGATCGAGGCTTTGCGGGCGCGGGATCTGCAGCCGATGTTGCAGCGCGCGACCGAATTGTGCGGCGAGGGGATGCGCTCGAAATACTGCAAGTTCCTCGAATATCGCCCCGAGCAGGATACGCTGCTGGTGCGCGCCGGCATCGGCTGGGAGCCGGGCGTGGTCGGGTCGACCGAGATGCGGACCGATCTCGGCTCGCCGGCGGGGTTCGCACTGGAGACCGGCCTGCCGGTGATCTCGAACCACCTCGAGAACGAGCAGCGGTTCCGGACGCCCGAGTTCATGGCGCGGCATAATATCCGGCGCGCGATCAACGTGCTGGTGGAGACGTCGGGCAAGCGCTTTGGCGTGCTCGAAGTCGACAGCCCCGACGAGGGCCAGTTCGAGCCAGCCGATTTCGCCTTCATGCAGGGGTTTGCGAACCTCATCGGCGTGGCGATCGAGCGGCAGCAGGCGGAGCAGCGGCTGAGCGAGGCGATGGAGCATCAGGAGTTGCTCACGCGGGAGGCCAGCCACCGCGTCAAGAACAGCCTCGCGCTCGTGTCGGCGATGCTCAATCTCCAGATGCAGGAGGACGACGATCCGCGGATCCGGCGGCTGCTCGGCGATGCGCAGGCGCGGATCACGGCGATCGCGCAGACGCACGACCAGTTGTGGCGCGGCGATCAGGTCGGGATCGTCGCGCTTAACGACCTGGTTTGCGGGATCGCGACCGGTCTGGGGGAGCAGTCGCCCAACCACCGGATCGAGTGCGATATCGAGGCGATCCTGATCAGTGCGGACGTGGCGATCCCGATGGGGTTGCTGGTCACGGAGTTGGTCACCAACGCGATCAAATATGCCTATGGCGACGACGGCGGCGTGATCCTGGTCACGGTGCGGAGTGCTGACGGGCGGATCGTGCTGACCGTGTCGGACGAGGGCGATGGGTTGCCGGCGGACTTCGACCTGAAGACGGCGTCGCGCAAAAGTCTCGGGATGCGGATGATCGGGAGTCTTGCGCGGCAGTTGCGTGGGGCGGTGACCATCGAGAACGCGCAGGTCGGGACGTGCGCGACGCTCGACGTGCCCGATCCGAGGCTCGAGGAAGTTTCGGCGTCCTGACGATACTCCGTCATCCTGACGAAAGTCAGGACCCAGAGCCCAAAGGACACCACTCGTAACTCTGGATCCTGACTTTCGTCAGGATGACGGGGTTTTATCGTTCTCCTGCGAACGCAGGAGTCCAGGGTCAGAGGCGTTTCGTTTGGTATCCTGGGCTCCTGCGTGCGCAGGAGAACGCTGGCTTACGCCGCTACGGCGTCTGCCTTCGTTGCCATCCACGCTTCGGCCTTCGCCAGCGCGGGGGCGTCGTCGACGTCGATCCAGTCGATGTCGCTGCAATCGACGATCCGGGCGAGGCCGTCTGCGGCTAGCAGGCGGACGCCTTCGGTAAGGGAAGGGCTGGTGAGCGTTGCCAGCGCATCCGATAGCGCAGGGCCGATCGCGAAGACGCCGGTGTCGTAGCAGTCGTGCGGTTCGAGGCCCTTGCCGATCGCGACGATGCGGTCGTCTTCGGTCGCGACGCAGGTCACGTCCTCGGGGTCGACCCAGTCGTGGCCGAGGCGCCGGTCGATGCCGAGGCGAAGGCCACCACCCGCGCCAGCCTTCGCCATGCGTGCGTAGAGTTCGGGGCTGACGAGGTGGTCGCACATTGCGAGGACTGCTTCGTCCCCGGCCAGAGCATCGCGCGCCGCCAGTACCGAGACGCCATTGGGTTCGCGGTGATCCGCAAGAACCGTCTCTACCGCCAACGGCCAGCGCCGGCTCGCAACATACGCTTCGATCGCCTCGCGCCCATAGCTGACCGTCACGATCGCTCGATTGAAGCCGGCTTCCGCCAGTCCTTCGAGCGCGTGGGCGATCAACGGCCGCCCCGCCACCGCGCAGAGTGGCTTATACGGGGCGGAGGTGCGGAGGCGGCTGCCTTCCCCGGCGGCGAGGATGATCGCCGTTTGAATCCGGGGCGTATCGATCATGTCAGGCGGCCTTGATGAACCGCTCGACTTCGATCTGCGCGAGATCGTCGGTCATCTGCGTGCGCGGGTGCTTGCAGAAATACGCCGAGGCAGGGTCGATCACGCCGGCGATGCCGCGATCCTTGGCGATCTTGGCGCAGCGGATCATGTCGATCGCGACACCCGCCGAGTTGGGGCTGTCCTCGACCGAGAGACGCAGCTCGATGTTCATCGGCACGCCGCCGAACAGCTGGCCTTCCATACGCAGGAAGCAGACCTTGTTGTCGTTCTGCCAGGGCACGTAATCCGACGGACCGATATGGACGTTGTCGTCGTCCATGCGCTCGGCCGCAACCGACTGCACCGCTTCGGTCTTCGAGATCTTCTTCGATTCGAGCCGGCGATGGTTCGACATGTTGAGGAAGTCGGTGTTGCCGCCGGTGTTGAGCTGGTAGGTGCGATCCAGCTTCACGCCGCGCTTGGCGAACAGGTCGGTCAGCACGCGGTGGACGATCGTCGCGCCGAGCTGTGCCTTGATGTCGTCGCCGATGATCGCGACGCCGGCGTCCTCGAACTTCTTCGCCCAGACCGGGTTCGACGCGATGAAGACGGGGATGTTGTTGACGAACGCAACGCCAGCCTCGATCGCGCACTCGGCGTAGAATTCGGTCGCTTCCTGCGAACCGACGGGCAGGTAGTTCATGAGAACGTCGGCGCCCGATGCCTTCAGCTCGGCGATGACCTCTTCACGCGTCGGCTCGGCGGCGTCCGAAACCAGGAACGTGCGGTCGTCCTTGAAGTCGGCCATGTGGTCGGCGACGCCGTCCAGCTTCTTGCCCATCTTCACGATCGTGCCGGTGTTGCCGACGTTCGGTGCGAACACCGCGGTGCAGTTGGGCTTGGCGAAGATCGCCTCGGCGACGTCCTTGCCGACCTTGCGACGATCGACGTCCCAGGCCGCGACGACCTTGATGTCGCTCGGCTTGTAGCCGCCCATGTCGAAATGCATCAGGCCAACCTGGTCGTTTGCCCCCTCGCGATAATGCTCGAGGCCCTGGACGAGCGAGCTCGCGCAGTTGCCGATGCCGACCACGGCGATCCGAATGCTATTCATTACTGACCCTGTTCCTTACGAAAGATGCATGCGCGACGCGGTCTTTGGTCGCGTTGCGGAAGTATTACGAACGAAAGCCCGTTCGACACGACGGTGCCAGACGAGCCCGACGATGGCCACGAGCGTCAAAGGGACGATCTCGAACCACCAGAAGATGCGTGGGTTGCCCGCGAAGCAGGCGACGAAGATCGCCCATACCCGGACATTCGCGGTAAGCAAGGCCATGAAGCGCAACGGCGCGACGGCACGGGCACCGTAGAGCGTGCCAAGCGCGACCGGATCGCTCGACTGGCCGAGCGTGCGTTCGAACGGCATGGCGATCCGATCGATGCTGCCGGCGACCCCGTCATAGAAGCGGACGAGCGCGTTGCCGGTCGGCACGGGGGGGGCTTCGAGCGCCACGCCCTTGATGCGACGATGGAAGCGCGAACGCTCGCCTTCGTACATGTTCGACTGCACAGCATGCGCACCACCCGCGGCAAATGCGAGGATCCAGCCCTCGGGCGTGTCGATCGTGATCGCCAGCGCGGTGTAGATCAGTGCGAAGACGCCGTGATCGCACAATCCGTCGAGCATCCGCCCGAGCGGGCTCGCGGTCTTGGTTGCGCGCGCGACCATGCCGTCGAGTCCGTCGGCGATCAGCCAACCGATCGACAGCACCAAACCGACCAGGGCGAGCGCCCAGCTATGCCATTGCGCATAGGCAATAGCCGCGGCACCTCCGAGGCAAAGCCCCGCCACCGACACCGCATTCGCCGAAATACCACGCGCAAGCGCGACCGGCAGCAGCGCACGGCCCGCCGGATGAATCAGCCAAAGGTTAGATGGGATCTCGATCCGGCGATCGCGCGATCCATCCGGTGGAGCCACTGTCATAGGATTTTCATAATGCGCCGCGCGGGCGATTTATGCAAGGTAGTGCAACGAACCTTACGGAACGCTTGAGCGCAATTCTTCGATCCAAGTGGTTGCGATCCCGTCCGAGGGCGCGCGCCAATCGCCGCGCGGCGACAATGCGCCTCCCGCCGAGACCTTCGGCCCGTTCGGCATCGCCGATCGTTTGAACTGGCTGGTCGTGAAGAACCGGACCAGGAATTTCTCCAGCCACGCCTTTATAGTCGGCAGGTCGTAGGCGACGCGCGCATCTGCCGGCAGGTCTTCAGGCCAGGCGCCGACGCTCGCATCGCGCCACGCGTGCCAGGCGAGAAACGCGATCTTCGATGGCGCGAGCCCGTAGCGGATCACGTAATGCGCGAAGAAATCGTTCAGCGCGTACGGCCCGATCATCGACTCGGTGCTCTGCAGTGCGCCGTCCGCCCCCGCCGGCACGAGTTCGGGCGAAATCTCCTGCGCGAGGATCGTCGACAGGATCGCGTCGGTCGCCGCGTCATACTGGTCGGTGCGGATACACCAGCGGATCAGGAACTGGATCAGCGTCTTGGGCACGCCTGCGTTGACCGCGTAATGGCTCATCTGGTCGCCGACGCCGTAGGTGCACCAGCCGAGCGCCATCTCGCTGAGATCGCCGGTGCCCAGCACGATCCCGCGGCGCTGATTGGCGAGGCGAAAGAGGTAATCGGTGCGCAGACCCGCCTGCACGTTCTCGAAGGTGATGTCGTAGACGGGTTCGCCTTCGCTGAAGGGGTGGCCGATGTCCTCCAGCATGCGGCGAGCGGCTGGCCGGATGTCGATCTCTTCCGCGGTGATGCCGAGCGCGCGCATCAGCGCCCAGGCGTTCGCTTTGGTGCCTTCGCCGGTCGCGAATCCGGGCATTGTGAAGCCGAGGATCGCGCTACGGGGGCGGCCGAGGCGGTCCATTGCTTTCGCCGCGACGATCAGCGCGTGAGTCGAGTCGAGGCCGCCAGATACGCCGATCACGATCGTGTCGGCATGCGCGGCGACGAGGCGCTTCGACAGTGCCTCCACCTGGATGTTGAACGCCTCGTAGCAATCGTCGTCACGCCGCGCTGGATCGTTCGGCACGAACGGAAAGCGACGTATGGCGCGTTCGAGGCAACTGTCCTCAAGTACCGGCGCGTGATCGAACCCGATCCTTCGGAAGCGTGTCTCGGGATTGCCGGCGAACACGGCGGCATCGTTGAACGTGCCGGTCCGCAGGCGCTCCTGCGTGATCCGTTCGCAGTCGACGTCGGCAACGACCAGCTCGGGTTCGGTCGAGAACCGCGCCGACTCCGCGATCTGTTCGCCGAGTTCGTGGATCAGCCCTTGGCCGTCCCATGCGACTTCGGTGGTGCTCTCGCCCGGTCCCGCGGCGGAATAGACATAGGCGCAGACCGCGCGCGCCGATTGCGCCGCCGCCAGCATCGCCCGATCGCGCGCCTTGCCGATCACAATGTTGGACGCGGACAGGTTGCAGCAGATCAGTGCGCCCGCGAGCGCGCCCGCGGTCGATGGCGGGGTCGGGGCCCAGTAATCCTCGCAGATCTCGGCATGGAAGACGAAACCGGGCAGGTCGCGCGCCGCGAAGATCAGGTCGGTCCCGAACGGTACGTCTTCGCCATTGAGGTCGATCGTCAGTCCGGTCATCCCGGTGCCGCTTGCGAACCAGCGCTTCTCGTAGAACTCGCGGTAGTTGGGCAGGAACGTCTTCGGGACCACGCCGAGCACACGGCCCCGCGCGATCGCCAGCGCGCAATTGTACAACCGCCCGTTCCGAACCAGCGCCGCGCCGACGAGCAGAACCGGCCGCACCTCGGTGCTGGCCGCCACCACGGTCGCGATCGCTGCCAGCGTCGCGCGCTGCTGCGCGGTCTGGAGATGCAGGTCGTCGATCGCATAGGAGGTGAGGTTCAGTTCGGGGAACACCACGAGGTCGACGCCCCGCGCGTCGGCCTCCTTCGCCAACGCGATCGTCGCGTCTGCGTTGGCGGCGGTATCCCCCACCGACGCGCGCGGCGTGGCGGCGGCAACCCGGATCAGGCCGTGGCGATGGATCGCGAAGAACGGATGCGTCATACCCGTACCGATAAACGCCAAGCCCGCGTCACGCCACCGGCTTGCGTCGTCGGCGCGCAAAAGGAGTTGCAGGGTTGAACAATATCTTGGCTTTGGTCTCCGCATCGGTCTCGGCATCGCTGCTGACGATCGGCGCGGTCGCGATTGCGCCAGCCCAGACTAAACCGAGCGCCGATCCGCCAACCGAGATCGCGAAGGTTGCGACGGTTGGGGTGTGGCAACCGGGACCGGGCGGTACGCAGGTGCCGCTGTGGCCGAAGGATCTTGCGATCCTGAAGCCCGACAGCGGCGATCGCCCTGAGGAAACCGGCAACGGCTCGCCGCTCGTCGGGGGGCGGGCGTGGCATTGGGCAAGCTACGTCTCGCGACCGACGATGTCGGTCTACCGGCCGAAACGGAAGACTGGCGGAGCGACGATCCTTGTCCTGCCGGGCGGCGGGTTCTCGGCGGTGGCGATCGATCTCGAAGGCACCGAAATCTGCGATTGGGTCGTCCGGCAGGGCATGACCTGCGTGATCCTGAAATACCGCGCACCCCAGGAATGGACCGTCGACAAGAAGACGGGCTTCGGTCGACGGCCAGAAATCCTGTTGGCCTTGCAGGATGCCCAGCGCGCCGTCGGTCTGCTGCGGCATGGGGCGGCCGGCTATGGCATCGATCCGCACAAGATCGGCGTCATGGGGTTTTCTGCTGGCGCGTATGTGGCGGCGTCGCTGAGCAATGCCGAGCGACGGACTTATCTGACGGTCGATGCAGCCGACCGCGAGCCGTCGCGCCCTGACTTCGCCGTGCTGGCCTATACCGGGCGCCTTTGGGATCGCAGCAACGCCAAGACCGATCTGGGGTTGGCGCCATGGGTGACGATCAGTGCTAAGGCGCCGCCGACGCTGCTGATCCACGCGATGAACGATCCGACCGACAATGTCCGGCATGCGATGGCGTATGCGCTCGCGTTGAACGAGGCCGGCGTACCGGTCGATCTGCGCCTCTATGCGAAGGGACGCCACGCCTTCGGCATGCGGCCGACGACGGCCCCGGTCACCCGCGAATGGCCGGGGCAGGTACGGCAATGGTTGCAGGATCTCGGCATGCTGTGACGTGCGGGATACGGGAGATTCCGATCCCGAAGGCCCCGGCTGTTCGCAGGCGCTTGCGGCGACACCCGTCGCATCCTACCCCCGTGCCGTCGTATTCGAAGGAACGCCTTTGTCCGTTAAACTGGTGATTGCCGCCTTGTTGTCCACCACGCTGACCGTCGCCGCCGCGACGTCGACGTCGACGGCCACGGCCACGGCGCAGGCGCTGCCGCCGCCGACCGCGCAACTCGGCGAGAGCGCGGACGATGCGCGGCTCAAGCGGCTGTTCTACGACAGCGACGAAGCGAGCCTGAAGCGCAACCCGGTCGATGCGATCTTCCGCGGCGATCTGCGCTATGCGGACCGGCTCGGCGAGTATCTGACCGATGCGTATCTCGCCGGCGAACGTGAGGCGATTGAGCATGATCTCGCCGCGTTGAAGGCGATCGACCGGACCAAGCTGACGCCGACCGACCAGATCGCCTATGATGTGTTCAAGACGCGCAACGAGACCGATCTCGCCGGCTACGCGCCTGCGATTTTGAAGGTCCAGCGCGACCTGCCGATCGACCATTTCGGCGGCTTCCAGACCTTCTATCCGGACTTCGCGTCGGGCAAGGGCGCGGCGCCATTCAAGACGCTCGCGGACTATGAGAACAACCTGAAGCGCAACGCGCAATATGCCGCGGTGCTGGATCGCGCGATCAAGCTGTTCCGCCAGGGCATGAAGGACAGGATCGTCCAGCCCAAGCTGGTCGTGACCAACATGATCCAGGAGTTCGACAACCTTATTGCGGAAGGCGTCGAGGGCTCGACCTTCTACGGCCCGGTAAAGACATTCCCCGCGACGATCTCTGCCGCCGACCAGACCCGTTTGAGGGCGGCCTATGCGAAGCAGATCCGCGACGTCATCACGCCCGCGCACCAGCGGATGCGCGACTTCCTCGCCAAGACCTATCTGCCGGTCGCGCGCGATACGGTCGGGCTGTCCGCACTGCCCGGCGGCGACGCCTATTACGCCTATTTGATCCAGCAGCGCACGACGTTGCCGATGACCGCCGAGCAGGTCCACCAGCTCGGCCTGTCCGAGGTCGCGCGGATCCTGAAGGGCATGGAGGCGCAGAAGCAGGCAGTCGGCTTCAAGGGCGATCTGCCCGCGTTCTTCACCTTTCTGCGTACCGACAAGCAGTTCCAGCCGAGTTCGGTCGCGCAGCTTCGCGACGGCTATCAGGCGATCGAGAAGCGTATCTATCAGCGGATTCCCGAGCAATTCTCGCTGACGCCGAAGACCGCGCTCGAAATCCGACCGGTTCCGGCATTCAAGGAGAAGACCGCGGCGGGCGGCTCGTATGAAGGCGGTACGCCGGACGGATCGCGACCGGGCGTGTTCTACTACAACAGCTACGACCTTCCCTCGCGCTACATGTGGGAGATGGAGACGTTGTTCCTCCACGAGGGCGTGCCGGGCCATCATTTCCAGATTAGCCTCGCGCAGGAGAACACCGCGCTCCCCGCCTTCATGCGGTTCGGCGGCAACACCGCGTATGTCGAGGGCTGGGCGCTCTATGCCGAGAGCCTGTGGAAGGAGCTCGGCATGGAGACCGATCCGTATCAGCGAATGGGCGGGCTGAACGACGAGATGCTGCGCGCGATGCGGCTGGTGGTCGACAGCGGCATCCATGCCAAGGGTTGGACGCGTGACCAGGCGATCGCGTACATGCTCGCCAACTCACCGATGGCGCGGACCGATGCGACTGCCGAGGTCGAGCGCTACATCGCTATTCCGGGCCAGGCGCTAGCCTACAAGATCGGCCAGCTGACGATCGCGCGGACCAAGGCGAAGGCGCAGGCTGCGCTCGGCGTGAAGTTCGATCCGCGCGATTTCCACGCGCAGGTGCTCGATACCGGATCGCTGCCGATGCCGGTGCTCGAACGCAAGATCGACGCCTGGATCGCTGCTGGCGGCGGGGCGGCGAAGTGATCGCGCGCCTCGCCATCGCGCTGGCCGCAACCAGCCTGCTCGCCGCGCCGATTGCGGCGCAGGACAAGAAGGAGACCTCGACCGTCGAGAAGAAGGTCGACGACGAGGTGAAGTTCCCGCCGCTCCCCGCCGACAAGACGGTGCGCCAGTCGGCGTCTATCGGCGGCCGGTCGATTGCGTACGACGCCACCATCGGCACGATCTCGGTGCGCGACGACAAGGGCAAGGAGATCGGCCAGGTCGTCTACACGTCCTATGTCGCGACCGGTGGAGCCGCCAACCGCCCGGTGACGTTCGCCTTCAACGGCGGGCCGGGCGCGTCGTCGGTCTACCTCAACCTCGGCGCGGTCGGACCCAAGCGCGTCCAGTTCGGCGCGCAGGGCAATGCGCCGTCCGACGCACCGATCACGACCGACAATCCGAATAGCTGGCTCGACTTTACCGACCTCGTCTTCATCGATCCGGTCGGCACTGGCTTCAGCCGCAGCCTAGTCGACGAGGAAAAGACCAAGAAGGCGTTCTACGCCAACGATCCCGACATCAAATACCTGTCGAAGGTCGTCTACGATTGGCTCTTGAAAGCCGGGCGTCTGCGCTCGCCGAAATACGTCATGGGCGAAAGTTATGGCGGCTACCGCGCGCCGCGGATCGCCTACGAGCTCCAGTCGCAGATCGGCGTCGGGGTCAACGGGATCGTCATGGTCTCGCCGTACCTCGATCCCGCCTCGGGCGACGGCGCGACCGCGCTCTCGCCGTTGCCGTGGATGATCGACCTGCCGTCCATGGCGGCGGCGCATCTCGAGCAACAGCATCAACTGACCCCCGCAGCGATGGTCGATGTCGAGGCGTACACGCGCGGCGCCTTCGCGACCGATCTGTTGCGCGGACGCACCGATCCGCAGGCGGTCTCGCGGCTCGTCACCAATGTCAGCCGGCTGACGGGGCTCGATCCCGCGCTGGTGCAGAAGATGGGCGGCCGTGTCGATTCCGCGACGTTCCTCCGCGAGATCCACCGTGCCGACGGGACGATCGGCAGCGTCTACGATTCGAACGTCACCGCGTTCGATCCGTTTCCCTGGTCCGCGCAGCGCCAGTCGAACGATCCGATCCTGGACGCGCTGATCGCGCCGACGACCAGCGCGATGGTCGACTTCGTCACCCGCGTCGTCGGCTGGAAGACCGACGCGCGCTATCATGCGCTGTCCTACGAGGTGAATGCGGCGTGGGATCGCGGCAAGCCCGACGACACGCCCGTCACCGACCTGCGGAAAGCGATCGCGAACGATCCCAAGATGGCGGTGATGATCGTCCACGGCTGGGATGACCTGTCCTGCCCGTTCTTCGCCTCGCGGCTGATCGTCGACCAGATGCCGAGCTTCGGCGCCACCGAGCGCCTGAAGCTCAACGTCTATCCGGGCGGGCACATGTTCTACAGCCGCGAGGACAGCGGCGCCGCATTCAAGCGCGACGCGCGGGCGATCTACGCGGGCAAGGCCGAGTAAAATCGGGCGCGATGACACAGGAGACGATTTTGACGATCACGATGTTCGGGATCAAGAACTGCGACACGATCAAGAAGGCGCGGACCTGGCTCGACGAGCACCAAGTTCCTTATGCGTTTCACGACTACAAGACGGCCGGGATCGACGCTGCGCATCTGCACGACTGGATCGACCGGGTCGGTTGGGAGGTTTTGCTCAACCGTGCGGGGACGACGTTTCGCAAGCTAGCCGAAGCTGACCGGGCGGATCTGGACGCGATAAAGGCGACGGCTCTGATGCTGGCGCAGCCGTCGATGATCAGGCGCCCGGTGCTCGACACCGGCGAGACGCTGCTGGTCGGGTTCAAGCCCGAGGCGTATGAGGGGGCGGGGCTGGGGCGCGCATGAAGGAGACGAGAATGCCTGTCGCTACATGGAATGGCCACGAAATCGCACGATCGGACGATACCGTCGTCGTCGAGGGCAATCATTATTTTCCCGCGGACAGCGTCGATCCGGCCTTGCTGGAGGACAGCGCGACGCACTCGAACTGCCCGTGGAAGGGCGTGGCGAGCTACAAGACGCTGGTCGTCGACGGGAAGCGCAACGTCGATGCGGTCTGGTATTATCCCGACCCGAAGTCGGCGGCGGCGGAGATCAAGGACCGGTATGCGTTCTGGAAGGGCGTGATGGTCGGCTGATTCGCGGCTGCCGCCCCGCGCTTTGTTCTCCCGCGAAGGCGGGAGTCCAGGGTCAAGCAGGACGGCGTTGGTGGCTCCTGGACCCCCGCTTTCGCGGGGGAACGGGAGTGGGGCGGACCAATCCTGCGTCAGATCGCGCCCGAGAACGTATCGCACTGCTGCGGATCGCCGCTGTCGAGCCCGCGCTTCAGCC
This sequence comes from Sphingomonas sp. PP-CE-3A-406, assembly GCF_003688625.1. Lineage (GTDB taxonomy): Bacteria > Pseudomonadota > Alphaproteobacteria > Sphingomonadales > Sphingomonadaceae > Sphingomonas. The sequence continues at coordinate 141,598 of NZ_RCWY01000002.1, read as the reverse complement.
ACGACTGGCGCTGTGCCGACGTCCCGTGCGTGAAGCTGTCGGGGACTACGCGACCCTGCGTCTCCTTCTGCAGCGTGTCGTCGCCGATCGCCTGCGCCGCGGTCATGCCCTCCTGGATATCGCCCGCCTCGAGCCGCGACTTGTTCGCCGCCGCCCATACGCCGGCATAGCAGTCCGCCTGAAGCTCGAGCCGGACCGACAGCGCATTGCCTTCGGTTTCGCTCGCCTGGCGCTGCGCCTGCTGGACCTGTGCGTTGGTGCCGAGCAGCTTCTGGATGTGGTGACCGAATTCGTGCGCGATCACGTAATCCTGTGCGAAGTCGCCCTGCGCCTTGAAGCGGTTGGCGAGTTCGGAAAAGAAGCTTGTGTCGAGGTAGATGCCCTGGTCGGTCGGGCAATAGAAGGGCCCCATCGCCGACTGCGCCGCGCCGCAACCCGAGCGACCGTTACCCGAATAGAAGACGAGCTTGGGCGCTTCGAATTTCTGGCCGTTTTTCTGGAAGATCGCCTCCCAGGTGTTGTCGGCCGAACTGAACGCGTTGCACGCCGCCTTGCTCTCGGGAGTCAAATTGCAGCTGGACGCCGTGCTGGTGCCGGCCCGCGGTCCGCTCTGGGTGGTGGGCGCCGACGACTGCCCGCCGCCGAGCAGGCCGCCAAGCCCGCCCATGCCGCCGAACACCGCCATCAGGATCAGCACAACGACGATCCCGCCGCAGCCGAAGCGGCTGCCGATCATCGGCAACAGCCCCATCAACAGGCCGCCGCCACCGCCGCCAAAACCGCCACCGCCGCCGCCCGAGCCGCGCTGGTCCTCGACGTTGATGTTCGGATCGTAATCGTCGAGCCGCATGAATATGCCCCTTTTCGTTTCTGCTTGGGAACGAAATGCGCAAGGTGGCGCTAGGGTTGCACGGCCATCGTATCGGCCGAACGCGAGAAGCGAGGAGTGCGTATGTTCCTGAAGGGCAAGACCGCGGTGATCACCGGATCGACCTCGGGTATCGGGCTCGCCTACGCCAAGGCGTTTGCCGCCGAGGGCGCCGCGATCGTTCTCAACGGCTTCAGCGATGCGGATACGATCGAGCGCGAGCGCGCCGCGTTGGCGCAGACCAGCGGTGCCCAGGCGCTCTACGATGCGGCGGACATGACCAGGCCCGACGAGATCGCCGCGATGGTCGCGCGTGCTGCGGCGGAAACCGGCAGCGTCGACATCGTCGTCAACAATGCCGGCATCCAGCATGTCGCGGGGATCGCCGATTTTCCGATCGACAAGTTCGACGCGATCATCGCGATCAACCTGTCCTCGGCGTGGCACATGATGCGCGCCGCGGTCCCGTTGATGCGCGCGAAGGGCTGGGGGCGGATCATCTCCACCGCGTCCGCGCACTCGCTGGTCGCGAGCCCGAACAAGTCCGCCTACGTCATGGCCAAGCATGCGATCGCCGGGCTCACCAAGACGATCGCGCTGGAGACCGCGACCGACGGCATCACCGTCAACTGCATCTCGCCGGGCTATGTCTGGACGCCGCTGGTCGAGAACCAAATCCCCGACACGATGGCGGCACGGGGCCTGACGCGCGACCAGGTGATGAACGATGTCCTGCTCGCCGCACAGCCGACCAAGGAATTCGTCACCCCCGAACAGGTCGCGGCGTTCGCGCTGTTCCTGTGCCGCGACGAAGCCAAGGCGATCACCGGCGCGAACCTGTCGATGGATGGCGGCTGGACCGCGGCGTGAACTTTAGTCGCGGGGGCGTTCGAAAAATCATTGCCGTTCAAGGGGATGCGCGGGTAGCCTCGGTCAAGCCGTGGGGACACCAGACGATGCGGACTTGGTTCGGAACTGCCTCGTGCGTGATGATCGCGGTTTGCGGATCGACTGGTATCGGCGTCGGAACGGCGGGGGCCTATCCGTCCCGCACGAGCCTCGACTGGCGCCGAGTCGCCACCATTGCGGACCGCGCGCGGCTGCGGAGCTGGCGCGAAGCATGGGTCAACGCGCTCGCGCAGGTCGATCCCCGCGAAGTGACGAGCGATCCCGTCCTGTTCGATCCCGATCGTTCGCTGGTCGACCCGTTGCCACCCTCGGGCGCGTATCGGTGCCGGACCTACAAGCTCGGCGCGCGCGCGGGGATCGGTCCGACCTTTACGCGATCAGGCTGGTTCGCCTGCCGGTTCGGCGCCGGCGCCGGCGATGACGATGGCGACGATGGCGAGAGCGTGGTCAGCCTCGTCAAGCTCGACGGATCGCAACGCCCGGTCGGCACGGTATTCGCCGACACCGATTTTCGCGCCGTCTTTCTCGGGACGATGGAGCTCGGCGATGAAAAACGACCGATGCGCTATGGTCGCGACGCCAATCGCGACATGGCCGGGTTGATCGAACGGATCGGGACGCAGCGCTGGCGCGTGGTGCTGCCCTATCCCCGGTTTGAATCGGTGCTCGACGTCGTCGAACTGGTGCCCGCCGGCTAGCGCGCGGCCGCCGGCCCCGTGGTTCGGTCTGACCTCCGTTAGCGACGCGTCGCAGTTCAGGCAGGATTTTGGGTGGCGGCCGATACCGGCGCGAGTGTCGCGTTCTCGCGCTTTTCAGGCCGGATATAGATCGAGGAGAGCGTCGGGACGGCAGCGCGCAGCTCGGTTTCGATTACCTCGATCAGCGTCTCGCCGTCGCCCATCGTCACCGAATCGTCGAAGTCCGCGCTGATCGCGGCGAAGATGCTCTCGGGCGCGGTGTGGATCGTGCGGACGTGATTGACCGAGACGATCGCGGGATGGGCGGCGACGATCTTGCGGATCGTCGCGATCACCGCCGGGTCGGCGCGCTCGCCGATCAGCAGACCCTTCGATTCGCGCGCGAGCAACACCGCGACCAGCGCGAGGATCAGGCCGATCGCGATCGAGGCGGCGCCGTCGATCCGCGGATCGTTGAACGCTTGGCTCGCCCAGATACCGATCCCGGCGATGACGAGACCGGCGAGCGCCGCGGAATCCTCGAACAGCACGATGAAACCCGCGGGGTCCTTCGACCGGTGGATCGCCTGCCACCAGCCCATGTCGCCCTTCGACTTCGAGAACTCCCGCACCGCGATCGTCCAGCTGCTGCCCTCGAGCGCGAACGAGATTGCGAGGACGACGTAGTTTATGGTCGGGCTGGTAAGCGGTTCGGGCTGCCGGATATGCCGCCAGCCTTCGAAGATCGACACCCCCGCGCCGATCGCAAAGATCAGGATCGCGACCACGAACGCCCAAAAATACAGCTCGCGGCCATAGCCGAACGGGTGCGCTTCGTCCGCCGGGCGCTTGGCCTTTTTCTGACCGTAGAGCAGCAGCACCTGGTTGCCGCTGTCGACCACCGAGTGGAAGCCCTCGGTCAGCATCGACGACGATCCGGTCATTCCGGCCGCGACGAATTTCGCCACGCCGATCCCGAGATTGGCGGCGAGGGCGCCGTAGAGGACGATGTCGTCCTTGATGCGAGCGGTCAGTGTCTTGGCCATGCCGCCGTCCTACACGAGGGCGCGGGGTTGGAAAGAGCGGCGTTCGCAACGGGTTGCGTAGTCACGCGTGAGATTGACAGTGCCCTGGTAGGCGGACGTACCCGGCATCCCCACTCCGTCATCCTGACGAAAGTCAGGATCCAGAGCCACAAGCTCCAGCGCCCGTTACCCTGGATCCTGACTTTCGTCAGGATGACGGGCTTCGGGAGCGCACCGTCCTTCTAAACAGGAATACCCACCGATGGACGAGCCACCGGCGGGATCCTTTCCTCCCCAGGAAACTGTGTGAAGCGGTTTAGCCGAGCCGGCCGAGGCGGTGGTACAGCGCGCTCATCCGCGTCAGCCGCTCGTCGTCGATCGACGTCTTGCTGATCATCTCGCCGAGGACTTCCTTCATCAGCGCGAAATCGTTGGTCGAGAAGACGGCGCGGGCGCGGGGTTGTTCGGTAGTCGTCTGCATGGCTTGCCTCCTTCGATGATCGTCTTGTCTCTCTCTTTACACGCATCATGTGCCGAGAGAGGCGATGCACAGGCAATAGCATTCGAGGTCGGCAAGTTGGAAGACGGTCCCGCGCCGCCGCAACGTCGTGGTGTCCGTTCAGCTTGTAGAACACGTGTCGTTCTGTAAACATCGTGACAGGAGGGTTTGCGATGGCGGAACGGAAATTGCTGGCGGGGCATGCGATCCGTCGCCTGCGGCGCGGGGCGGGGCTGACTCAGGCGGCGATGGCCGAAATGCTCGCGATCAGCCCGAGCTATCTCAACCTCGTCGAGCGCAACCAGAGGCCGATCTCCGCGACGCTGCTGATCAAGCTCGCCGAGAGCTTCGACTTCGATCCGCGGTCGCTCGCGGCGGGTGAACCGGGCGGCGGTGCGGATGCGATCCGGCGGCGGCTGGCCGACCCGATGTTCGCCGACCTCGAGATCGACCGCAACGAAGTCGAGGAATGGCTTGCCAGCGCCCCCGGCGGTGCGGCGGCGTTCGCACGCGTGTTCGATCGAATCGGCGGCGGCGCAGTGGTAGAGGCGGGCGACGATCCGGTCACGCTCGTCCGTCGCGAGATCGAGCGTTGGCGTAATCATTTCGCCGATCTCGACGCCGCGGCCGAAGCGTTGGCCGACGAATTGCGGCTCGGTGCGGGTGATCTTTACGGCGCGATCGCCGAGCGGCTGCGTGCCAAGCACGGCCTGACGATCCGGGTGCTGCCCGCCGACGTGCTCCCCGACACGCTCCGCCGCCTCGATCTGCACGCGCGCCAGTTGCAGTTGAGCGAGATGCTCGACCCGGCCTCGCGCACGTTCGCGGTCGCGTTCCAGCTCGGCCAGATCGAGGCGAAGGCGGAGATCGATGCGCTGGCGAAGGGCGCCGGGTTCACCGATCGCGCGGCGGAACGGCTCTATCGCCGCCACCTCCTCGGCTATTTCGCCGCCGCGCTGATGATGCCCTACGCCCGGTTCCTCCGTGGATGCGAGACGACGGGGTACGACATCGAACTGCTGCAACGCCGGTTCGGCGCGGGCTTCGAACAGGTCGCGCACCGGCTGACGACGTTGCAGCGCGTCGGCGCGCGCGGCTTGCCCTTCTTCATGATCCGTATCGATAGGGCGGGGCAGGCGTCGAAGCGCTATCCCGGCGCCAGCGGTGCGGCGCTGGTCGAGGCGGACGGGCGCTGTCCGCTGTGGCGACTACATCATGCGTTCGACCGACCGGGCAGCCTGATGGTCCAGCTCGTCGAACTGGAGGATGGCGCGCGCTGGCTGACGATGGCACGCACCGTGACGCCGCAGGGTAGCCGCTTCGGCGCGGTACATGCCGAGTTCGCGATCGGGCTCGGCGTCGCGGCGGCGCAGGCGGGTGTGCTGGCGGTGGCGAGCGGCTTCGATCTGGCGGGGAGGGCGATGCCGATCGGGCTCGGCTGTCGCGCCTGTTTCCGCAACGATTGCCCGCAACGGTCTGCCGCACCGGCCGGGCGGGCGCTGCTGATCAACGAGCGGGAACGAAAGACGTCCGCGCTGACGTTTGCGGGCGACTAAACGATCCTCACCCGCAAGGGGGAGGTGGCAGGCGCTTGCCTGACGGAGGGGGAGGAAGGCGAAACCGCTGTTCCCTTTTCCTCCCCCTCCGTCACCTTCGGCGACACCTCCCCCTGGCGGGGGAGGATTAAGGGTCAGGCGCCAGCGACCATCAGCGCGTCCAACTGGTCCTTCGACAGTTCCAGCGTCATCGCAGGCAGCAGGTCTTCGATCTGCTTCACGCTGGTGGCGCTCGCAATCGGCGCGGTGACGCCCGGCTGCGCGATCAGCCACGCCAGCGCGACCTGTGCGTGGGTCGCGCCGGTAGCTTCGACCACCGAGTCCATCGCCTCGAGGACAGCCTTGCCGGTACCTTCGAGCAATTCGCCCATCCGACCGCCGCGAACGCTCTGGCTCAGGTCGTCCTTCGTCCGGTACTTGCCGGTGAGGAAGCCCGAGGCGAGCCCGTAATAGGGCAGCACGCCGATGTTCTCGGTGACGCAGTAATCCTGCAATTCGCCCTCAAACTTCGTGCGGCTGACCAGGTTATATTCGGGCTGGAGCACGTGATAGCGCGGCAAGTCCGACGTCTTGGCCGCCTCGACCGCAGACTTCAGGCGGGCGGCGTGGAAGTTCGATGCGCCGATCACGCGGACTTTCCCCGCATCGACCAACTTGCCGAACGCTTCGAGGACAGCCTCCTGCGTCTGCGAATCGTCGTCCTGGTGCGCGTAATACAGGTCGATGCGATCGGTACCGAGGCGCTTGAGCGAGGTTTCGGCAGCGGCGGCGATGCGCGCGGGGGCAAGCTTCTCGCCGCCTTCACCGGGGAGCATACCGACCTTGGTCGCGATCAGCACGTCGTCGCGCTTGCCGCTGGCCTTCAGCCATTCGCCGATCATGCTTTCGGATTCGCCGCCCTGATGGCCGTCGACCCAAGCCGAATAGATGTCGGCGGTGTCGATCATCGTGCCGCCGCCCGCGACGAACGCGTCGAGCACGGCGAAGCTGGCGGCGCGGTCGGCGGTCCAGCCGAACACGTTGCCGCCGAGGACGAGCGGGGCGATCTTCAGATCGGTCGAGCCGAGGCGGCGGAGGGTCATCGGGGCTGATCGCTTTGATTCGAGGGGAGTTCAGTATCTTCAGGAGCGGCGGCGACCGCGTTCAGGTCGACGCTGTTCGCATCGAGCATCGCGGCGGCTTCGTTCAACTGGTGTGCTTCGTCGGCGGTGACCGCGCCGGGTTCGCTCGCGGGCGAACACGCCGCGAGCGCCGAGATAGCGAAAAGCGCCCCCACCATCATACCGCCATGCCAGCGAACGCTGGTTTCCTTCCACGAAGGTCGTCGTGACCCTGACCGGAAGCCCCCAGCGTTAGCCGGGGTGACGGAGAAGTGGGGGCGCCTTGGCAAGGCTTAGTCCTTGATCGCTTTGCCCGCGCGGGTCAGCGCGTTGCCGGTGGCGTCGGCGGCGCGGTCCGCACCGTTGCTGATCGCAGCACCCGCACGGTCTGCGCCAGCTTCGATCCGGTCACCGGCGCGGTCGGCCTTGGCGTCGAGGTGATCGGTCGAGTCGTCGATCTTGGCACCGGCGTTGTCGAGCGAACGCTCGGCCGAGCCCAGCGCGCGATCGCTGGCAGCGCTGACGTCGTCGACGGCATTGGCGGTGGTCGCGCTGGCATCGGCGGCGATCGCGTTGGCGGCCTGTGCGGTCTGGTCCTGCGCGTTGTTGCTGCAAGCTGCGAGGCCGGCGGTCATGGCGAGGGCGGGGATCAGGAACTTCTTCATAGGTATCTACTCCCGTGGATGTCGTCTTGTGGACCGGGTAATGCCCAGCCCATAGCGCCATCGAACGCGGATAAAGCGTTTCCGATCCGTCACGATCGGTCGCGATGCGATAAGTCGCGGGCCTATATGGCCAATGTCGAAGACGCGCACGCCTGCGTTGACCTCATATAAAGAATTCTTTATATGTCTTGGCATGACGATGGCGCTCGAAATCTTCCGTGCTTTGGCGGACGCGACCCGGTTGCGGATCCTCGCGCTGTTGCGGCGGATGGAGCTGTCGGTCGGCGAGCTCGCGCAGGTCCTCGGGCAGAGCCAGCCGCGCGTCTCGCGGCACGTGAAGATCCTGTGCGATGCCGGGCTTGCCGAGCGTCGTAAAGAAGGCAGTTGGGTGTTCGTCGCGCTCGGGTCTCCGGACGTGGTCGAGCCGGTTGCGGGCGCACTCGATGTCTGGGCGAAGGCCGAGCCGGATCACTGGGCGGTGGCTGACGCAGCGCGGCTCGCGGCAGTGCGCGCGGACCGGGCGGCGAGCGCGGCGGCGTGGTTCGAGGGGCATGCCGACGAGTGGGACGCGATCCGCTCGCTGCACGTCGCCGACAGCGAGGTCGAGGCGGCGATGGCAACCGTGCTCGGCGATGCGCCGGTCGGCACGCTGATCGACATCGGTACGGGCACGGGGCGGATGCTCGAACTGTTCGGCGGACGCGCGACGGTCGCGCTCGGGATCGATCGCAGTTCGGAGATGCTGCGTCTGGCGCGTGCGAAACTGCACGATATGACGCACGCCGAACTTCGCCAGGCGGATCTGTACGCGCTGCCGATGGCGGATGCCGCGGCGGACGTCGCGATTCTGCATCATGTGTTGCACTTCGCGCAGCAGCCAGGGGCTGCGGTGAGCGAGGCCGCGCGGGTACTCGTGCCGGGCGGGCGATTGCTGATCGCCGACTTCGCCAGCCACGACCGTGAAGAGTTGCGGGTGCGCGATGCGCATACGCGGCTCGGGTTCGCGGACGAGCAGATGGCGGCGTGGTTCGAGGCGGCGGGCTTACAGACCGCGCGCGTGGAGACGCTCGAGGGCGGCGAGTTGACGGTGAAATTATGGCTCGGTCGGAAGATTGGCGCGAGCTTGCGTGAGGTGAAGGCGGCATGACGAACATTTCGATCCCCCAACTGGCCGAAGCGCGCCGCGCGCTCGAAGAACCGCTGTTCGCGGATCTTGCGGGTGATGTCGGTCTGAGCTTCGAATTCTTCCCGCCGAAGAGCGAGAAGATGGAGACGCAGCTCTGGGAGGCGATCCGCACCCTGGAGCCGCTCGGCCCGGATTTTGTGTCTGTGACGTATGGCGCGGGCGGGTCCACGCGCGAGCGGACGCATGCGACGGTAGCGCGGATCCAGCGCGAGACATCGATGAACGCCGCTGCGCATCTGACTTGCGTCGAGGCGACCAAGGCCGAGATCGACCAGGTCGCCGAGGAATATTGGGCGGCGGGCGTGCGCCACATCGTCGCGCTGCGTGGCGACATGCCGACGCTCGGCCAGCCTTATCAGCCGCATCCGGGCGGGTATGAGAACGCTACGGCGCTGGTTGCCGGTCTGCGGAAGCTGCATCCGTTCGAGATCTCGGTCGCGGCGTATCCCGAATGCCATCCGGAATCGGGCGGGCATGACGCCGACATCGACAATCTGAAGCGCAAGATCGATGCCGGTGCGACCCGTGCGATCACGCAGTTCTTCTTCTCGCCCGAAGCGTATTTCCGGTTTCGCGACCGGGTAGCTGCCGCCGGGATCACCGCGCAGATCCTGCCGGGGATATTGCCGGTGTCGAACGTCGCGCAGACGCGGAAATTCGCAGGGCTGTGTGGTGCGGAGATCCCGGCGTGGATGGATCGGCTGTTCGAAGGGCTCGACGATCACCCCTCGGCACGGCAACTCGTGGCGGCGACGATCGCGGCCGAGATGTGCCGGCGGCTGTACGCGGGCGGGGTGAAGGATTTCCACTTCTACACGCTCAACCGCGCGGAACTGGCCTACGCGATCTGCCACATGCTCGGTGTGCGCGCGAAGCCGGTCGACAAGGTCGCCGCGGCGTAATTCCCCTCCCGTCTGCGGGAGGGGTTAGGGGAGGGGCTGGCCCAACCCGACCGTCTCGTTTGCGGCACTTCCCTCCCCCGACCCCTCCCGCCAGCGGGAGGGGAGGAGATCGACGATGACACCACGTGAACGTTTCAACGCGGAAGCCGCCAAGCGCATCCTGATCACCGACGGCGCCTTCGGTACCGAGATCCAGAACTGGAAGCTCGACGAGGCGGCTTACGCAGGGTCGCTCGGCTTGTCGCACGACCAGAAGGGCAACAACGACATCCTGGCGATCACAAAGCCGGACGTCCCCGAGACGATCACGCGCGAATATCTCGAGGCGGGGTCGGACATCGTCTCGACCAACACGTTCAGCGCGAACGTGATCTCGCAGGCGGACTACGGCGCCGAGCATCTGGTGCGCGAGATCAACGTCGAGTCCGCGCGGATCGCACGCGCGCTCGCCACCGAATACGAGGCGAAGGACGGCCGTCCGCGCTTCGTGGCGGGTGCGATCGGGCCGACCAACAAGACGCTGTCGCTTTCGCCCGACGTCAACGATCCCGGCTATCGCGAGATCGACTTCGATTATCTCAAGGGCGTGTACCGCGAGCAGATCGACGCGCTGCTCGAAGGCGGCGAGGGGGTCGGCGTCGACTTCATCCTGATCGAGACGGTGTTCGACACGCTCAATGCCAAGGCCGGGATCATGGCGGCGATCGAGGCGGGCGACGCGCTCGGGCGCGACGTGCCGATCATGATGTCGATGACGTTGACCGATCTCTCGGGGCGCAACCTGTCGGGGCATACGGTCGAGGCGTTCTGGCATGCGGTGCGGCATGCCAAGCCGATCACGATCGGGCTGAACTGCTCGTTCGGCGCGGAGCAGCTGCGGCCGCACGTGAAGACGCTGTCGGCGATCGCCGATACGCTGATTATGGTGTATCCGAACGCCGGGCTCCCGAACGAACTCGGCGAGTATGACGAGCAGCCCGAGACGACGGCGGGGCTGGTTGGCGAGTGGGCGGTGGCCAAGCAGGTCAACGTGCTCGGCGGCTGCTGCGGGTCGACCCCGGCGCATATCAAGGCGATGGCCGACGGCGTGCGCGGGCTCGAACCGCGCGCGGTTGCTCGGCCGGAGGTGCGGACCAAGCTCGCCGGCCTCGAACCGTTCACGATGGCGGCTTAGTTCCCCTCCCGCTTGCGGGAGGGGTTAGGGGAGGGGCTGGCCCAACCCGACCACCTCGCTTGCGGCACGTCCCTCCCCCGACCCCTCCCGCAAGCGGGAGGGGAGGAAAGCAGAACATGACCACCACCTCCTCCTCCACCTCATTCGTCAACATCGGCGAGCGCACCAACGTCACCGGCTCGGCGCGCTTCAAGAAGCTGATCATGGCCGGCGACTATCCCGCCGCGGTCGAGGTCGCGCGGCAACAGGTCGAGAGCGGCGCGCAGGTGCTCGACGTCAATATGGACGAGGGGCTGCTCGACGCGCATCACGCGATGACGACGTTCCTCAAACTGATCGCCGCCGAGCCGGACATCGCGCGCATCCCGTTCATGGTCGACAGCTCGAAATGGAGCGTGATCGAAGCGGGGCTGAAGTGCGTCAGCGGCAAGCCGATCGTCAATTCGATCAGCATGAAGGAGGGCGAGGAACAGTTCCTGGCGCAGGCGCGCAAATGCATGGCGTACGGTGCGGCCGTCGTCGTGATGGCGTTCGACGAGGTCGGGCAGGCGGATACCAAGGAGCGCAAGGTCGAGATCTGCGAGCGCGCGTACAAGCTGCTCGTCGGGATCGGCTTTCCTCCTGAAGACATCATCTTCGATCCCAACGTGTTCGCGGTTGCGACGGGGATCGAGGAGCACAACAACTACGGCGTCGACTTCATCGAGGCGTGCAAGGAGATCAAGGCACGCTGCCCGCATTGCCACATCTCGGGCGGGCTCTCGAACTTCAGCTTTTCGTTTCGCGGCAACGAACCCGTGCGCCGCGCGATGCACAGCGTGTTCCTGTATTACGCGATCCCCGCGGGCATGGACATGGCGATCGTCAACGCCGGCCAGCTCGACATCTACGACGACATCGATCCCGAACTGCGTCAGGCGGTCGAGGACGTCGTGCTCAACACCGATCCCGAGGCGGGCGACCGGCTGGTCGCGCTCGCCGAACGCTATCGCGGCACCGATGTGGTGGCCGAGAAGGCGGCGGCGGAATGGCGCTCGCTCGGCGTCAACAAGCGGCTCGAATATGCGCTGGTCAAGGGCATCGACCTCCACGTCGTCGAGGATACCGAAGAGGCGCGGCTGATCATCGCGGGCAATGGTGGCCGCCCGATCGAGGTCATCGAAGGCCCGCTGATGGACGGCATGAACGTCGTCGGCGACCTGTTCGGCAGCGGCAAGATGTTCCTGCCGCAGGTCGTGAAATCGGCACGCGTGATGAAGAAGGCGGTCGCGCATCTGCTGCCATATATCGAGGCGGCCAAGGAGCCCGGCGCGCGCGGCAAGGGCAAGATCATCATGGCGACCGTCAAGGGCGACGTGCACGATATCGGCAAGAACATCGTCGGCGTGGTGCTCCAGTGCAACGGCTTCGACGTGGTCGATCTCGGCGTGATGGTGCCGTGGTCGAAGATCCTCGAGTCTGCGAACGAGAACGATGCGGACATGATCGGGCTCAGCGGGCTGATCACGCCGTCGCTCGACGAGATGGTGACGGTCGCCGAGGAGATGAAGCGCGCGGGGATGACGATGCCGCTGCTGATCGGCGGCGCGACGACGTCGAAGGTGCATACCGCGCTCAGGATCGCGCCGGCGTATGACGGCCCGGTGGTGCATGTGCTCGATGCCAGCCGGGCGGTGGGCGTTGCGTCAACCTTGGTGTCGGACACGATCCGCGACGAGTTCGTGACCAAGACCGCGGACGAATACGAGGCGGTACGGATCTCGCGGGCGAACAAGGGGCAGAGCGAGCTTTTGCCGCTGGAGACTGCGCGCGCGCGCGGGTTCGTGGCGGACTTCGCGATGAAGCCGCCTGCACCGGCGAAGCCTGGCGTGCACGTGTTCGCGGACTGGGACCTGTCCGACCTGCGCGACTATATCGACTGGACGCCGTTCTTCCGCGCGTGGGAACTGGCGGGGAATTTCCCGGCGATCCTGACGGATGAAGTGGTCGGTGAGAGCGCGAGTTCGCTGTATGCGGATGCGCAGGCGATGCTCGACACGATCGTCGCGGAGAAATGGCTGACCCCGCGCGGTGTTGCGGGGCTGTGGCCAGCGCGGCGCGAGGGGGATGACGTTGTCGTCCTCGCTCCCTCTCCCCTCCGGGGAGAGGGCTGGGGTGAGGGGCAGCCAAGCAGTGTGGCGCCCGGAGCAGCCCCTCACCCCGACCCTCTCCCCGGAGGGGAGAGGGAGCAGAAGGACGTACGTCTCCCCATGCTGCGCCAGCAGATCGCCAAGCGCGAGGGCCGCGCCAACATGTGTCTCGCCGATTTCGTCGACACGCAGGACGACTGGTTCGGCGGTTTCGCGGTCGGCATCCACGGGATCGACGAGCACATCGCGCGCTTCAAGGCGGACAATGACGACTACAACGATATCCTGCTGAAGGCGCTCGCCGACCGCTTCGCCGAAGCCTTCGCCGAGCGGCTGCACAAGCATGTTCGCACCGATCTCTGGGGCTATGCGCCCGACGAGCAACTCACCAACGAAGCGATGATCAAGGAGCAGTATCGCGGCATCCGCCCGGCGCCGGGGTATCCCGCGTGCCCGGACCACAGCCTCAAGCCGATCCTGTTCGACCTGCTCGACGCGCCGACCGCGACCGGGCTGGAACTGACCGAGAGCTTCGCGATGTTCCCGACCGCGGCCGTCTCGGGCTTCTATTTCGGCCACCCACAGGCCGAGTATTTCGGCGTCGCCCGCGTGGGGCGCGACCAACTCGAGGACTACGCTGCACGCCGCGGCGCGGACTTGAAGACTGCCGAACGCTGGCTTCGCCCCAACCTCGACTAACTCCCTCTCCCATTGGGAGAGGGAGTTAGAGGTTCAGGCCCCCGCCTCGGCCGGCTTCCCTTCGCGCACGTCACCCGGCAGTCCAGTGATCGTCTTCACCTCCATGAAGTCGGTCAGCCCATAGCGCCCGTTCTCGCGACCATTCCCCGACTGCTTGTAGCCGCCGAACGGTGCGCCGATGTCGGGGCTCCACGAGTTGATCGTGACCAGCCCCGCGCGCAACTTCGGTGCGACCTTCGCCGCCGCCGCCGGATCGCCCGAGATCGTCGCAGACAGCCCGTATTCGGTCGCGTTGGCGATGCGGATGCCCTCGTCCTGATCGCTGTACGACGTGATCGTAGCGACCGGGCCGAACGTCTCCTCCTGCGCGATCCGCATGTCCGGGCGCACGTCGGTGAACAGCGTCGGCTGGATGTAATACCCCGCGTTGCGCCCGTCCGGCCGCCCGATGCCGCCGGTCACCAGCGTCGCACCTTCGTCGATCGCCGACTGGATCAGCCCCTGTATCTTGTCGAACTGCGCCTTGTTCACGACCGGTCCGATGTGCTGGCCCATCTCGGCAGGATCGCCGACCTTGGTCTGCTCCATCATCGACTTCACGATCGCGGTCGCCTCCGCGACTTGGCTCGCATGCACCAGCAGGCGGGTCGGCGCGATGCAGCTCTGCCCCGAATTGGCGAGCACCCCCGCCACCGTCGGCGGCAGCACTGCGGCGAGATCGGCCCCCTCCAGCACGAGGTTGGCCGCCTTGCCGCCAAGTTCCTGATGCACGCGCTTCACGGTCGGTGCTGCGGCCAAGGCGACCGCGATGCCTGCCCGCGTCGAGCCGGTAAAGCTCACCATGTCGACGTCGCGATGTGCGCACAAAGCTGCGCCAACCCCCGGACCGTCGCCGTTGACGAGGTTGAACACCCCCGCCGGTACGCCCGCTGCATCCATGATCTCCGCCAGGATCACCGCGCACGACGGGGCTTCCTCGGACGGCTTCAGGATCATCGTGTCGCCCGCAGCGAGAGCAGGGGCGACCTTCGCGCAGATCTGGTTCAGCGGCCAGTTCCACGGCGTGATCATCGCGACGACGCCGAGTGGTTCGTGCACGACGGTCGCCTTGCCGATCGTCTCGGAGAATTCGAACGCCGCCAGCGCCTTCGCGGTCGCCGAGAAATGCGCGAGGCCGGTGGGCGCCTGTGCCATCGACGCGAGCGCCATCGGGGCGCCCATCTCCTGCGACATCGCCTTGGCGAGATCGGGCATCCGCGCCTTGTATTCGGTCATGATCCGGCCGAGCACATCGAGGCGCTCCTGCACGCTCGTCTGGCTCCAGCTCTCGAACGCGGCGCGCGCTGCGGCAACCGCCTTGTCGACATCGGCGGCGGTGCCGAGCGTGATCTCGGTGCAGGGCTGCTCGGTCGACGGGTCGATCACCTGATAGACGGTGCCGCCCTCGCTCTCGACCCACGCGCCGTCGATATACTGCTGCAAATAGCGTTTCATCGTGCCTCTCCGCATCTTGTCTCGCGCAGGAATGGGCTCGCCGGAGATCGGTTGCAACCCGAAACGCTTCGGGTAGGGTGACCGCCAGACGCATCAGGAGGCCGGCATGGCGAGAGTGGCATTCATCGAGAAGACCGGCGGCCCCGAGGTCATTCAGTGGCACGATGTCCAACTGCCGCCACCGGCCAAGGGTGAGGTCTGGATGCGCAACACCGCGGTCGGGCTGAACTACATCGACACGTACCACCGCAGCGGCGTGTACCCGGTCGACCTGCCCTCGGGTCTTGGCAGCGAAGCGGCGGGCGTGGTTATGGCGGTCGGAGAGGGCGTCACCGACTTCGCGCCCGGTGACCGGGTCGGCACCTTCGGTCCGGCGCGCGGCGCCTATGCGACCGAGCGCAACGTGCCCGCGAACCAGCTGTTCAAATTGCCCGACACGCTCGACGATCAGACGGCTGCGGCGATCCTGCTCAAGGGTACCACGGCCGAGTTCCTTGTCGAGCGTTGCGCGAAGGTACAGGCGGGCCAGACCGTGCTCGTCCACGCGGCGGCGGGCGGAGTCGGCCATATCCTGGTCGGCTGGCTGAAGGCGATCGGCGCGACCGTCATCGCGAGCGTCGGCAGCGAGGACAAGGCGGCGCGGACGCGGAAGGCCGGCGCCGATCACGTCATCCTCCACAAGTCCGAGGACATCGCCGCACGCGTTCGCGAGATCACCGACGGCGAGGGCGTGCCCGTCGTGCTCGACGGCGTCGGCGGTGCGACGTGGAACGCCTCGCTCGACAGCGCGGCCAGGCGCGGATTGATCGTGAGCTACGGCAACGCAGGCGGGGTGGTCGACGGCGTCAACATCGGCGTCCTCGCGCGGAAAGGCTCGCTGTTCGTCACCCGCCCGACGCTGTTCGATTACTACGCCACGCCGGAGGAGAAGCAGGCCGGCATCGCGCGCCTGTTCGCGATGCTCGACAGCGGCGCGGTCACACCCGAGATCGGCCAGACCTTCGCGCTCGAAGATGCCGCCGACGCGCACCGCGCGGTCGAGAGCGGCGACACCTGGGGGAGCACGCTCCTGCTCCCCGAATAAGCCGGTGGTTTGCCTCAAGGGAGAATCGCGGTACGGCGAACGCCACCTTTCGGCGAGATGACGATGAGCTTGAATCTGTTGCTGGTCGAGGACGATGCGGTGTTCGCGCAGACGCTGGCGGAGGAATTGCGCGGGCTCGATCATTGCGTCACGGTCGTGGTCGATGGCCGCGAGGCGCTGGCGGCGGTCGACAGCGCGCCGTTCGACGCGGTAGTGCTCGATCGGATGCTGCCCAAGGTCGACGGCATGGCGGTGCTTGAGCGCTTGCGTGGCGGCAACATGACGCTGCCGGTGATCATGCTCACCGCACTCGGGCGCTCGGTCGAGAAGGTCGAGGGTCTCGAGGCGGGCGCCGACGATTACGTGGTAAAGCCGGTCGCCGCTGCCGAACTCAACGCCCGTCTTGCCGCAGTCGTCCGCGGGCGCGGCTGGACCGGGGGTAGCGCCGACACGATCCGAGCGGGCGATATCGTCGTCAGTCCGACCAAGTTCCGTGCGTGGCGCGACGGGATCGCGCTCGATCTCGGCAAGCTCGAGTTCAAGCTGCTCAGCGAGTTCGTCGCCAATGCCGATGCGGTGCTGACCCGGGCGATGCTGGTCGAGCGGGTCTGGGGATACGACTTCGCGCCGACCACCAACATCGTCGACGTCTATGTCCGCCATCTGCGCGTCAAGCTGACCGCGGCAGGGGGCAGCGACCCGATCCTCACGGTACGCGGCGTCGGGTATATGCTGCGCGGATGATGCGGTTCCGGTCGCTGCGCGCGTTGACGCTGGCGTTCGTGCTGGCGTTCCTCGTCGCGACGATCGGTACCGGGTTCGCGATCCATACGGTAACGCAGCAAACGATCGAACGGCTGGTCGATCGTCGGATCGAAGCCGTGAGTGACGAGGTCGCCGGAACGTTCGGTGATCGCAGCCCCGAGGAACTCGTCCGCCGGATCAACGCGGCCACGCAGGAACGCGATACCGGCGATATCGGCTTCCTGCTGCTCGACACGGATGGCCACCGGCTGGGCGGCAACATCGCCAAGCTGCGCCGCCTGCCGCTCGGTTTCTCGACGGTTGCCGTGAAGGATAAGATCGCGGGTCTGTCGGCGGGGCGTGCGTTGGTGCGTGATGTCGGCCGTGGCATGACGCTTACGACGATCGCCGAAACGGAGCCGTTCGACGACTATAACGCGGCGCGCGTGCGGATCTATCTCCTCGGGTTCGGCTCGATCGTGCTGATCGTGATCGCCGGCATGCTGGTCTTCGTCGTCACGATCCGGCGACGGATCGGCGAGATGCGGCGGACGGTCGAGGCGATCATCGACGGCGACATGGCACGCCGCGTGCCGATCCACCCGTCGGGCGGCGAGTTCGCGCAGCAGGCGATGGCGTTCAACCGGATGCTCGACCGGATATCGGAGCTGATGGCGAGCATCAGCAACGTCTCCAACGACATCGCGCATGACCTGCGCACGCCGCTCGCCCGGCTGAAGAGCCAGCTGGCGCTGTCGTTGCGTCGCGCCGAGACGGACGCGCAGCGCGACGATCTCGAAGCGGCGGTCGCGATGAGCGACGAGCTGCTCGAGATGTTCGCGGCGATGCTGCGGATCGCGGAGGTCGAGGGTGGCGATCGCCGTGCGGCGTTCGCAGCGCTCGATCTGGCGGCGCTGGCCGACGAAGTCGCGACGATGATGCAGCCGGTGGTCGCCGATGGCGATCGGACGTTGATCCTGGATACTGCCGGGCCGGCCGAAATCCTCGGCGATCGGCACCTGCTCGGCCAGATGCTCGTGAACCTCATCGAGAATGCGATTCGCCATACGCCGCCCGGCACACGCATCGAGATCGGCATCGCGACCACCGGCAGGACCGCCATGCTCATGGTGACCGATACCGGCCCCGGTATCCCGGCGGATCAGCGCAAGCTGGCGCTACGCCGGTTCGGGCGGCTCGACGCCAGCCGCCACGACGAAGGTCATGGCCTCGGCCTGCCGCTGATCCAGGCGATCGTCCGGCTTCATCGCGGCACGATCGCACTCGAAGACGCGGTCCCCGGACTGCGCGTCGTCATTGTTCTGCCCAAGGGCTGAAACGACGAAACCCGGACAGGCTGAGCGCCTGCCCGGGTTTCCATTTCTACGCGGTAAGCCCGATCAGAACTTGACCGAAGCTTCCATGCCGTAGGTACGCGGTGCGTTGAAGTTGCCGTAATCGCCGAGGACGTTGCTGATGCTGCCTGAGGCAGTGCTCGTCGTCGGGGCACCCGGCAGGCTGTTCGAGGGATCGCGGCGGAACACATACTGCTTGTCGAACAGGTTGCGGACCCAGGCCGAGATCGTCACCGCGTTGCTGCCGCCGACCTGGATGTTCGCCAGGGCGAGGCGGGCGTTGGCGATGAACGCCGGATCGTTCTTGGTCGCGAACTGATCGAAGGTCTGCGTCGCCTGCGAGTAGTTGCCATCGAGGTGGAACTTCAGGTCCATGTCGCCGACCGGCATCGTATAGTCGATCGAGCCGTTGGCGGCGTTGCGCGGCGTGAACACGATGTAGAAGTTCTGGTACACGCCGGTCGACGCGATCAGGACGGGCGGGATCTTGGTGTAGGTGTACGCATAGCCCGCGGTCAGCGTCAGGCCGGTGACCGGCTGCACGGTCAGGTCCGCCTCGATCCCGCGGATCTTGGTGATGCCGGGCGCATTGATCGTCACGAGGTTGTTGAAGCTGCCCGACGCAGTCGTCTGGATCGAACTGATGTCGACCTGGCTGTTCTTGCGGTCCATGATGTAGCCGGCAAGGTTCAGGCGCGCGCGATGGTTCCAGAAATCGGTCTTCGCGCCGATCTCGTACGACTTCACGTCCTCGGGATTGAACGTCTGGTAGTTCGACGTGCGCGAGCTGGCACCGCCGGCACGGTAGCCGGTCGCGTATTTCGCATAGAGGTGCACCGAGTCGCTGGCGTCATAGGCGAGCGTCGCCATCGGATTGAAGCGGTTCCAGGTGGCGTCGAGCGGCTTGTAGCCCGCCGCGGTCAGCTGGGCCGCGGACGCCGTGTCATAGTTCAGGTTGCGCGAATAATGCAGCACGCCCTGCTTTTCGTCGCGCGTATAGCGACCGCCGGCGGTCAGGTGGATCGCGTCGGTCGCGTTCCACGTCACCTGGCCGTAGCCTGCATAGCTCTTGGAGAAGACTTCCGACGCGCGATCGATCGAGCGGCAACCCGGCTGCGATCCGAAACCGCCCGAGCCGGTGCACGGATCGAGTACAGAAATCGTCGACAGCGTCGAATTGAACGCCAGCGAGTTCGGCGTGGCTGCATCGTCGCTGATGTGTTCGTTAAAATAGTACAGCCCGGCGACGTAGTCGAACTGACCGACCGTGCCGACAGCCTGGAATTCCTGGCTGAACTGGTTCTGGTGGAGATCGGCAAGGCTGTAGCGGCTGAAGTTGCACGCGGTGCCGGTGCAGCCCGCGGCGACGACGGGGACGCGGTGATAGCCGCCGCTGTTATCGTACTGCGTCGCGTTCACGCCGCGCCATGCGGTGATCGAGCGGAGTTCGATTTCGGGCGCGACATCCCAGCGGATGTTCGACGTGAAGCCGTGCGTCTTGTCGATGCTCGGCTGCTGCGGGACGCCGATGTCGGCGACCTTCGCGCGGCTGTTACCGTTGATGACCACCTGGCTCGGCAGCGGCTTCACGCTGCCGGTGAGCGTCGCGTAGTTGGTGCCGGGCAGGGCACAGGCGGAGGACGCCGCCTGCGCGCCGGCTTTGCACGCGTTCGGGTTGAAGTTCAGCAGCTGGCTGTAGAACGGGCTGTTCGAGTCGTAGCCGTTGTCATAGCTGAAATCGGCGGTCATGCCCGAGATCGGATGGACCCGCGCGGTAGCCTTGAAGCCGCGGCGATCGTAATAATTGAAGCCGGTCTGGCCGACGAGCGGGTTCTTGGTGGTCGCACCCTGATACTGGACGACGCCGTCGAGCTTCAGCGACACGCCATAGACTTCGGGAAGGTCGAGCCGCAATGCGCCGTTATAGCCGCCGTAATTGGCGATGCCTGCGGTCGCGCTGCCGCCCCATTTGCCGCTCGGGCCCTTGGTGACGATGCTCAGCGCGCCGCCTTCGGTGTTGCGACCGAACAGCGTGCCCTGCGGGCCCTTGAGGACCTCGATCCGGTCGACGTCGAACAGCGCGGCGTTCAGGCCGTGCTGGCGACCGAGATACACGCCGTCGATATAGATGCCGACGCCCTGCTCGCGCGCGGGCTGGTTGGCGTCGAGCGGCACGATGCCGCGGATGCCGATCGTCAGCGCGGACTGGCGCGCCTCGAACGTCGCGACGCGCAACGACGGCACGGCGCCGTCGGCGAGGTCGTACAGGCTCTGGACGTGACGATCGGTCAGCGCTTGGCTGTTCAATACGTTGATCGCGATCGGCGTCTTCTGAAGGTTGGTCTCGCGCTTGGTCGCGGTGACGACAATCTCGCCCAGACCGGTCTGGTCGGCGGGATCGGCGGCGGGCGCAGCTGCCGGATCGGCTGGATCGGTCGGCGTCGCGGCAGGCGCGGTCGCGGCGGCGTCCTTGGCGATTGCCGGGTCGGCATGCGCGAGAGCTGGCGAGGCGATCGCCATCGTCAGCGCGGCGGTCAGCGCGGCGCCGGCCAGCAACCGCACGCGCAGGCTTGCTGCATTCAACATCGAGATTTCCCTTTTCAGACACCTTTGCCTTGATGGGCGCGATAAGGGGCAGTCGTGGCGCGCCGGTTACGGATTTAAGAATCGCGTGTAGGGCACTTTTAATGCTGGCTTAATGTTGCGATGCGGCGAGCAGAAAGTCGCGTGCTAGCGTTTCGCCATGCAGTGACGCGCGACGGTGTCGGCATGTGCTGGAAGCGCGCGGGCCGTAGCGGCATGTCGGTCCCGGATGTCGGCGAGGAACCCGGCCAGCTGGTCTGGGGACAGCGCCTCGGCGAGTGGCGACCACGTGACGGGATTTATGCCCTGACCGATCATGACCTGGAGCCAGGCCGGTTCGGTGAACAAATCCGCGACGTCCGGCGTCAGGATCGCGGCGGCGCGGAACTGCGCGATCTTCTCGGCCAGCCGGTCGGGCAGCGCCATGTCGCGGCACCGCTGCCAGAACGGCTCCGGGCGGCGATTGGCGTGGTAGTGGAGGATCAGGAAGTCGCGGACGGTGTCATATTCGATATGCGTCTGGCGGTTGTACGCAGCGCGCGCGGCGGCGTTGTCGCCGGCCGACGGGAACAGCGACAACAGCCGCGCCACCGCGGACTGCACCATGTGGATGCTGGTCGATTCGAGCGGCTCCATGAACCCCGAGGCGAGGCCCAGCGCGACGACGTTGCGCTCCCAGAAGGTCGCGCGCTTGCCGGTGGCGAAGCGCAACGGGCGGGGATCGCCGATCGCCGGGCCGTCGAGGTTGGCCAGCAGCCGTGCCGCCGCCTCGTCGTCGGACAGATGCGCGGCAGCGTAGACCAGGCCATTGCCGGTGCGGTGCTGGAGCGGAATCCGCCACTGCCAGCCGACCGGCCGTGCGGTCGCACGCGTGTAGGGGAGCAGCGGCGTGGTCACTTCGCAGGCCACCGCCATCGCGCGGTCGCAGGGCAGCCAGTGCGACCAGTCCTCGAACGCGACGCCAAGCGCCTCGCCAAGCAGGAGCGATCGGAACCCTGAGCAATCGAGGAAGAAGTCGCCCTCGACTGCGCGGCCGTCGTCCAGCGTGACGCCGGTCAGGTCCCCGGTCTCGCCATCGCGCTGTGCGGTGACGATCCGCCCTTCGATCCGGTCGACGCCGCTAGCTTCGGCCAGGCCGCGCAGCCAGCGCGCCAGCAATGTTGCGTCGAAGTGATAGGCGTAGGCTAGGTCCGGATGGCGATCGAACCGCGCGTCCGCCGCCGCCCGCGCGCTGGCGATATAGTCGCCGAGCGGTGCTGCGGTCCCGGACGCTTGCGCGCGCAACCAGTGATGATGGAACGGGACGACGCCCAGGCCGCGCCCGACCGCGCCGAACGCGTGCATGTAGCGGCTGCCGCGGCCGGTCCAGTCGACGAACTCGATGCCGAGCTTGAACGTGCCGTGCGTGGCGGCGAGCATCGCATTCTCGTCGATGCCTAGCGCGGCGGTGAGCAGGCGGATTTGCGGGATCGTCGCCTCGCCGACGCCGACGGTGCCGATCGCGTCGGATTCGACCAGACTGATCTTCGTCGTGCGGGGCACGAACCGCGCGAGCATTGCGGCGGCGATCCAGCCCGCGGTGCCGCCGCCGACGATGACGATGGTCTTGAGTGGCACGGGGGCAGTCGGACTGGTCATCCCCACCTTATACGGGAGGATCGGTGGCGGCCTAGAGCGTTGCTTCGCCAAAGGAATGCCGGATCAACGCGCGGACGTCGACTCGGGCCTTGAGGCGGGCGGCGAGCAGCGCGGTGCCGCTGATCTTGCGCTGGACGAACAGCGTGTCGATCGGCGGCAGGTGCCAGGTATCGCGGTCGCGCGCGATCTCGGTGCCCTGTTCGCGGAGCACGCCGACGAACGCACGGTCGCCGAAGTCGAACGGGCCGGGCTTGGCGAGTTCGACGAGGATGACGTCGATCATGCGGTCGACCAACGCGCGGTGCTGGAGCACCGCCGCCTCGCCGAGGAAACCCGCGGCGATCGCGGCTTCGCGGACTGCGTCGCGGTCGCCGGCCAGAGCTGCCGTAAGCAAGCGGCGATAGCCTTCGCCGGTTTCGGCAGGAAGGGGGCGGGCGGCGCCGAAATCGAGCAGGGCGAGCTTTTCCGTCTCGGGCTGCCAGCGATAGTTGGCAAAGTTCGGATCGGTCTGCATCAGCCGCCAGTCGAACAGTTCGCGCAGCACGAGCGAAATCAGGTCGTGCATCACGCGGTCGCGGACATCCTGCGGCGCGGTCTCCAGCGTCTCGACGGGCACGCCGGTGACGAAGCTCATCGCGAGAACGCGGGGCGTGGTGAGCTCGGAATAGAGCGCGGGCACGACGAACTGCGACTGGTCGGCAAGCAACTCGCCGTAGCGCGCCAGCATCTGCGCCTCGCGGAGGTAATCGGCCTCCTCGTGGAGCTGCTTCTTCGCCTCGTCGAGCAACGGCGCGATGTCGAGCGATTTGGGGAGCATGCCCGATACGCGGAGCAGCGTCGCGACGTTGTCGACGTCGGCGTCGATGCTCTCCTTGACGCCGGGATACTGGACCTTGATCGCCAGTTCCGTGCCGTCGGGCAGGCGCGCGCGGTGGACTTGGCCGATCGAGGCGGCGGCGACGGGGTGCGCCTGGAAATGCGCGAAGCGGCGGCGCCAGTCCTTGCCCCATTCGGCGGCCAGCACGCGATCGAGCTGCTGCGGCGGCATGTGGTTCGCATTGTTGCGCAGGCGCGCAAGGATGGTCGCGAGTTCGGGCGGGAGCATGTCGCCCGCGTCCATCGAGATCATCTGGCCCAGCTTCATCGCGGCGCCGCGGAGGTGGGAGAGCTGGTCGGCGACGCGCGTGGCGTTGGCGGGGGTCAGGAGAAGGTCGCCGATCTTGGGCCGTTCGCCGTTGGCGAGGCGGCGGGCGCCTTCGGCCACGACTCCGCCGGCGACACCGCCCGCGAGTTTGCCGAAGACGCCGAGACGGGCGAGGCGGCCGCTCGGGATCGCGCGTCCGGCGCTGTTGCCGCTGTCTTCGGTCACGGGTGTTCCTTGGGTTTTGGGGGCGGTGCGTTGCGATTGGGATATGGGTTGCGGAAGCAGTCGATCAATTGAACCCAGCGAGCGAAGTTAACCGAAGCTACTCCTTCTTGTTCTCCCGCGAAGGCGGGAGCCCAGACTGGATCCCCGCCTTCGCGGGGAAACAATCTTGGCGCGGACGCATTCGACCCCATCCCCCATCGTCATCCCCGCGCAGGCGGGGATCCATAAACTCGACCGCCCGCAAGTCGATCGCACGGCCAGCCTGTATGGGTTCCCGCCTCCGCGGGAATGACGGAAGGGGACGCTGTTCCGATCTCCCTCCCATCTGAACTTGCCAGGACGAAGAGAAGGGATCTCGTTTGGCCTGACAGAAAAAGGGCGCCCGGATTGCTCCGCGCGCCCTCTTCCCATTCAGCGACGTGGCAAAGCCACGCCGTCGGTCGTCGCGGTTCGCGACGCCGGCCGGGCTTCGGCGTCTCGCGGTCAGCTTGCGCTGCCCGCGTGCGCCGTGCGCCTCACCCGCTGTAGTACATATCATACTCAACAGGGCTGGGCGTCATCTCCCAACGCGCAACCTCGGCGTACTTGATCTCGACATAGCTCTCGATCTGGTCCTTCGAGAACACGTCGCCCTTCAGCAGGAAGTCGTGATCCGCCAGCAGGCATTCGAGCGCCTCGCGGAGCGAACCTGCGACGGTCGGGACCTGGGCGAGCTCTGCCGGCGGCAGGTCGTACAGGTTCTTGTCCATCGCTTCGCCCGGATGGACCTTGTTGAGGATGCCGTCCATGCCGGCCATCATCAGCGCCGCATAAGCGAGATACGGATTGGCCAGCGCGTCGGGGAAGCGCACTTCGACGCGCTTCGCCTTGGGGCCGGTGCCGTACGGAATGCGGCACGATGCCGAGCGGTTACGTGCCGAATAAGCGAGCAGCACCGGGGCTTCGTAACCGGGGACGAGGCGCTTGTAGCTGTTGGTCGACGGGTTGGTGAACGCGTTGACCGCCTTGGCGTGCTTGATGATGCCGCCGATGAAATACAGGCACATGTCGCTGAGGCCCGCATAGCCATTGCCGGCGAACAGCGGGGTCTTGCCTTCCCAGATCGAGAAATGCGTGTGCATCCCCGAGCCGTTGTCCTCCTTGATCGGCTTCGGCATGAACGTCGCGGTCTTGCCGTACGCATGCGCGACCTGATGGACGACGTACTTGTAGATCTGCATGCGATCCGCGGTCTGCGTCAGCGTGCCGAAGGTCAGGCCCAGCTCATGCTGTGCGGCCGCGACTTCGTGGTGATGCTTGTCGCAGGGCAGGCCCATCTCGATCATCGTCGAGACCATCTCGCCGCGGATGTCGACGGCGCTGTCGACCGGCGCGACCGGGAAATAGCCGCCCTTGGCGCGCGGACGGTGGCCAAGGTTGCCGCCCTCATATTCGCGCCCCGAATTGCCCGGCAACTCGATGTCGTCGATCTTATAGTAGCTCGTCGAATAGCTGTTCTCGAAGCGGACGTCGTCGAACATGAAGAATTCGGCTTCGGGGCCGACATACACGGTGTCGCCGACGCCGGTGGTCAGCAGATACGCCTCGGCGCGCTTGGCGGTCGAGCGCGGATCGCGTGCGTACAGTTCACCCGTCGACGGATCGCTGATGTCGCAGATCAGGATCATCATCGGCGTCGCCGAGAACGGATCGACATAGACCGCATCAAGATCGGGCTTGAGCGTCATGTCGCTCTCGTTGATCGCCTTCCAGCCCTCGATCGACGAGCCGTCGAACATCAGGCCGTCGGTCAGCTCGTCTTCGCCGATCAGGCTCGCGACCATCGTCAGATGCTGCCACTTGCCCTTGGGATCGGTGAACCGCAGATCGACCCACTCGATCTCCTGGTCCTTGATCATATTGAGAACGTCGGAGGCCGAATTCGCCATGATGCTTGCCCTTCGTTTTGAGATTTCCGCCGCATCATGCGGGGAATCTAATTGCGGTATGGAACGGGATTTCCACACAATGTTGCGTCGCGTCAAATGACGATGTCGTCACTCGTCGTCAACGCAATATGCGTGGCTAAGAACTAGATTGCGTCGTCGTCGCGCTCGCCGGTGCGGATGCGAAGCGCGCTCTCGACCGGGATGACGAAGATCTTGCCATCGCCGATCCGGCCGGTCTGTGCAGCCGCAGCGATCGCCTCGACGACGCGTTGCGCGAGCCCGTCCTCGACGACGACCTCAAGCTTCACCTTGGGCAGGAAGTCGACGACATATTCCGCGCCGCGGTACAGCTCGGTGTGGCCCTTCTGCCGGCCGAAACCCTTGGCCTCGGTCACGGTGATGCCGCTCACGCCGATCTCGTGCAGCGCTTCCTTCACCTCATCCAGCTTGAACGGCTTGATGATGGCTTCGATCTTTTTCACAGGTACGCCCCCGATTGTTGAAACCCCCGCCCTTTCGGACGAGCTGTACGCCCTGAAGGGCGCCTTGCACCAAGCGTGCCAGCCGCGGCGCCCTCGGGCAACCGCGGAATATCGTTGATTTCACTGCCCGAAATTGCGGCACTCAGGGAGTGCGTGCGCAATGTAAGGGCAGGGGAGCCGATCACAGGATTTCGTGCAGCCGCGCGATCGGGCGGCCGAGCCGGACGCCCTTGTCGGTCTCGACCAGCGGGCGTTCGATCAGCAGCGGATCGATCATCATCGCATCGAGGATCGCCTCGGCGTCGCCATGCTTGACCGCCTTCGCGCCGTCCTCGGCCATACGAAGGCCCTGCCGCGGCGTCATGCCGGCTCGGTCGTAAAGGCGGACGAGTTCCGCGCGGGAGGGCGGGGTCTTGAGGTATTCGACGA
Source organism: Sphingomonas sp. PP-CE-3A-406 (assembly GCF_003688625.1). Taxonomy (GTDB): domain Bacteria; phylum Pseudomonadota; class Alphaproteobacteria; order Sphingomonadales; family Sphingomonadaceae; genus Sphingomonas. Next base: position 115,103 of record NZ_RCWY01000002.1, on the reverse strand, counting down.
TCGTGACGTCCGCTCCTGCCTCTTGCAGCAGCGCAAGCGCCTCGCGGGACTTCGAGCAGCGCGGGTTGTGGTAGATCGTCGCCTTCACGATGTCGGCTTCCGCGTCCGCCATTCCGTCATAGCACGCCGATATTGCTCGGATGCCTTGAGACGCGGCATGTACCGGATCGGGCGGCGGCTCGCGAACGGCACGCTCATGTTCGTCAAGCTTCCCCGCGCGCCGCAATAGGTGCTGCACCCCCGATTGCCGTCATCGAGCTTGAGCGAAGACCCGGCATGCGAGACGGTAAGCACGCACGCCGGTTCTCCGGGTAACGGCGTTTCGAGGTCGCGATAGACGAGTGTCGCCCCGCGGGACGTCGCGATGCCAGCGATGTCGCACTGATGACCGTTGAAGAAATCGAGATGCGCGCGGACATAGGCTGCGTTCGCAGCTACGGGCACGATCTCGACGACATTCTCGCCCGTGTATTTTTCGCCGGTCACCGTGCCGTCGGCAAACTGGGCGTAATAGCGCCCGGCCAATCCTTTGACCGGATCGGGGGATGCCGGTCCCGCAGCCAGCAGGACCGGAACGGCAAGCAACATCCACCGCGACATCGTTCCTACGCCCCCTGTTTGGCCAACCACTCTTCCAGCCACTTGATCGTGTACGCGCCTTCCTGGAACTCGGGATCGTCGAGCAGCGCACGGTGCAGCGGGATCGTTGTCGTGACGCCCTCGATCACCATCTCCTCGAGCGCGCGTCGCAACCGGCGCAGCGCACCCTGCCGAGTCGTCCCGTAGACGATCAGCTTGGCGATCATCGAGTCGTAGTAAGGCGGCACGCGATAGCCCGCATACAGCCCGCTATCGACGCGGACGTGCATCCCGCCCGGTGCGTGATACACCTTCACCAGCCCCGGCGACGGCGCGAACGTGCGCGGGTCCTCGGCGTTGATGCGGCATTCGATCGCATGGCCGCGGAACTGAACGTCTTCCTGGCGGAGCGTCAGCGGATGCCCCTCGGCCACGCGGATCTGCTCGCGCACCAGGTCCAGCCCGGTGATCATCTCGGTCACCGGATGCTCGACCTGGAGCCGGGTGTTCATCTCGATGAAGTAGAACTCGCCCGCTTCCCACAGGAACTCGATCGTCCCCGCGCCGCGATAGCCCATGTCGGCCATCGCCTTGGCGACGATCCCGCCCATCCGCTCGCGCTCTTCAGCGGTGATGATCGGCGAGGGCGCTTCCTCGAGCACCTTCTGGTGGCGGCGCTGGAGCGAGCAGTCGCGCTCGCCCAAGTGGATCGCGTTACCCTCACCGTCGCCGAAGATCTGGAATTCGATATGCCGCGGGTTGCCGAGGTATTTTTCCATGTAGACGGTGGCGTCACCGAACGCAGCCTTCGCCTCGCTGCCGGCCTGCTGCATCTGCGTTTCGAGATCGTCGGGATCGTTGACGACCTTCATCCCGCGACCACCGCCGCCGGACGCCGCCTTGATGATCACCGGATAGCCGATGTCTTCCGCGATCCGCTTGGCCTCGGCGATGTCGCTGATCGCACCGTCCGAACCGGGGACGAGCGGCAGCCCGAGAGCGCCCGCGGTGCGCTTCGCCTGGACCTTGTCGCCCATCGTCCGGATGTGCTCGGGCTTGGGCCCGACGAACAGGATGTTGTGCAACTCGACGATCTCGGCAAACTGCGCATTCTCGCTGAGGAAGCCGTAGCCCGGATGGATCGCGTCCGCGCCCGAAATTTCGGCGGCCGAGATGATGTTCGGGATGTTCAGATAGCTGTCCACGGCTGACGGCGGTCCGATACAGATCGCCTCGTCGGCGAGCCGGACGTGCATCGCGTCGGCGTCGGCGGTCGAGTGCACGGCCACCGTCTTGATGCCCATCTCATGGCAGGCACGGTGGATCCGCAGCGCGATCTCGCCGCGATTCGCAATGAGCAGCTTCTTGATTTGCGGCATTATTCCACCACGACCAGCGGCTGGTCGAACTCGACCGGCTGGCCGTTCTCGACCAGAATCGCGGTCACCGTGCCGGCCGACGGCGCGACGATCGTGTTCATGACCTTCATAGCCTCGATGATCAGCAACGTGTCGCCCGCCGCTACCTTCTGGCCGACCGTCGAGAACGGCTTCGCTTCGGGGTTGGCAGCGAGATAGACCGTGCCGACCATCGGCGACTTGACCGCACTCGCACTGATCGCCGGAGCCGACGCGCCGACCTCGGCCTGCGGGATCGACAATGGCGCCGAGACGGGGGCCGGAGCGGGCGCCGGCGCGTAATGCGCGACGGGTGCGGCCTGCGCGGCTTTCCGCGCGACGCGAATCCGGCGCGAGCCGTCCTCGACCTCGATCTCGGTCAGCTGCGTGGTGTCGAGCAGTTCGGCGAGCTGGCGCACCAGGGTCACATCGACCTGCATCGCGCCTGTTGTTTCTGGTGTATCGTTCATGGCGGGGCCTCCTGTCAGAACCGTGCGACGGCTTCAAGCGCGAGCAGGTACGAAAGCGCGCCGAAACCCGCGATCGTGCCCTTCGCCGCCTGGCCGACCAGGCTCACATGCCTGAACGATTCACGCTTGTGGGGATTGGAAAGATGCACTTCGATCACCGGCGTCTTCACGCCCTTGATCGCGTCGTGCACCGCGACCGAGGTATGCGTGAACGCACCCGCGTTTAGGATCACGGCCTTCGCGCCGCGCGCCTGCGCCTCCTGGATCCAGTCGACGAGGTGCCCCTCGTGATTCGACTGGCGCATGTCGATCTCCAGGTCGAGCTCGCGAGCGCGGTCCTCCAGCATCCCGGCGATATCGTCGAGCGTCTCGTCGCCATAGATTTCCGGCTCGCGCGTTCCCAGCAGGTTGAGGTTGGGGCCGTTCAGGACGAATATCGTATCGGGCAAGGGCGGCCTTTCGGTTACGGGTCGGTTGCGGGTGCTGCGGAGCGGTCTCTATATGCGCGTCACGCCATTCCTTACAGGCCCGTCTCGCGACAAGTCGAGCCGCGCCGTCGCTATATAGTGGATCACACACCCATGCCCCATGCCGATGGCACCGTCTCGATCACCGTCAACGGCGAGCACAAGCGCGTCTCCGCCGGGCTCTCGCTTGCAGGGCTCGCTACCGAACTCGGCCTCGTGCCTGAGAAGATCGCGGTCGAACGCAACATGGAGGTCGTGCCGCGCTCGACGCTGGCCGACGTGATGGTAGAGGACGGCGACGACCTCGAGATCGTGCATTTCGTCGGTGGTGGCGACCACGAGAATAATGGGCATGAGGACAGCTGGACCGTCGCGGGCCAGACCTTCAAGTCGCGGCTGATCGTCGGCACCGGCAAGTACAAGGATTTCGCGCAGAACGCCGCTGCGGTCGAGGCGTCGGGCGCGGAGATCGTCACCGTCGCCGTCCGCCGCGTCAACGTGTCCGATCGTAACGCGCCGATGCTGACCGACTTCATCGACCCCAAGAAGATCACCTACCTCCCCAACACCGCCGGCTGCTTCGATGCCGAATCGGCGATTCGCACGCTGCGACTAGCGCGCGAGGCGGGCGGCTGGGAGCTGGTGAAGCTCGAAGTGCTCGGCGAGGCGAAGACGCTCTATCCGGACATGGTCGAGACGCTCCGCGCGACCGAGATCCTGGCGAACGAGGGCTTCAAGCCGATGGTCTATTGCGTCGACGATCCGATCGCCACCAAGCGGCTGGAGAATGCCGGCGCGGTCGCGATCATGCCGCTGGGCGCGCCGATCGGCTCGGGGCTCGGCATCCAGAACCGCGTGACGATCCGGCTGATCGTCGAGGGGGCAGGGGTGCCCGTGCTGGTCGATGCCGGCGTCGGCACCGCATCGGATGCGGCCGTCGCGATGGAGCTGGGCTGCGATGGCGTGCTCATGAACACCGCGATCGCCGAGGCGAAGGACCCGCTGATGATGGCCGCCGCGATGAAGGCGGCTGTCGAATCGGGGCGGCTCGCCTACCGCGCCGGGCGGATGGGGCAGCGTCGTTATGCCGATCCTTCGAGCCCATTGGCGGGATTGATTTGAAACATAGGTCATGACGCAAACGTCACGGAACCCACGGTAAAGACGGCCGTTATACCTTTGCAAGTTCAAGCGGCCCGGTTGGCGGGTTCGCACAGCAAGTGGAGGCTCTGATGGGCGAGTTCACCGACAAGGTTGCAGCAGCAGGCAACAAGGTTGCAGGTAACGTCAAGGAAGCCGTCGGCAAGGCGACCGATAACGAGAAGCTGGTAGCCGAAGGCGAGGCGCAGCAGGCCAAGGGCACTGCGCAGAACGTCAAGGGCAGCGTCAAAGGCGCACTCGGCGACGACATCTAAGCTTCGGCTTGGTGCAGGAATACAGGCCGCTTCGGGAAACCGGAGCGGCCTTTTCTTTGGGTGGTCGATTGAGGCTGCACCGCTACCCACAACCACGACCACCCCGGCAAAGGCCGGGGCCCAAGTGGGGGACGATTCTGATTAAGGGCGCCGCGCCGTTACCTCGGACATGCCAATTGGGCCCCGGCCTTCGCCGGGGTGGTGCAGAGAGCCGAACCAAACCGCCTTGCCCAACCCGCCAAACCCCCTCACGAGCACTCGCATGACTCTCCCCACCCGCAGCTACGCCGCCTTCCTGTTCGATATGGACGGCACGATCCTCACCTCGATTGCGTCGGCCGAGCGCACCTGGACCAAATGGGCGATCGCACACGGCCTCGACGCCGCGACGTTCGTGCCGACGATCCACGGCGTGCAATCCGTAGAGACGGTCCGACGGCTGAACCTCCCCGGCGTCGACCCGGTCGCCGAAGCCGCAGCGATCACCGCGGCCGAGATGCTGGACGTCGGCGACATCGAACCAATCCCCGGTGCGGCCGCGTTCCTGGCCAGCCTGCCGCCTGAACGCTGGACGATCGTGACGTCCGCCCCGCGCGCGCTCGCCGAGGTGCGGTTGAAGGCTGCCGGGCTGCCGATGCCTGCCACCATGATCGCCGCCGACGACATTCCGAACGGCAAACCTGCGCCGGACTGCTTCCTGGTCGCGGCCGAGCGGCTGGGCGTCGCGGCGGCTGATTGCCTGGTGTTCGAGGATGCCGCCGCCGGGATTGCCGCGGGCGAAGCGGCGGGGGCGGATGTTCTCGTGATTACGGCCACACACTCGCATGGTGTCGCGACGTCGCATCCTACGATCGTCGATTATCGCCGCGTGGTGGTGGTGACCGGAGCGGACGGGCTTACCTTAACCCACGTTTGATACGCCCCATCCGTCATCCTGACGAAAGTCAAAATCCAGAGTAACAGTCCGCATCGTTCGTGGCTCTGGATCCTGACTTTCGTCAGGATGACGGGCGTGGGTCAGGAGCGCGGACAGAACGCCTCAGAACAGTCCCTCGATCAGCCCTTCGTCGTTCAGGTGGATCGCCTCTGCGGCGGGCACGCGCGGCAGGCCCGGCATCGTCATGATCTCGCCGCAGATCGCGACGACGAACCCCGCACCCGCCGCAAGGCGGACTTCGCGGACCGGCACGATGTGGCCGGTCGGCGCGCCCAACAGAGCGGGATCGGTCGAGAAGCTATACTGCGTCTTGGCGAGGCAAACGGGGAGATGCCCATACCCCGCGTCCTCCCAGCGCTTGAGTTGCGCCAACACGCTCGGCTCGGCGACGGCATGCTCCGCGCGGTAGATCCGCCGCGCGACGGTATCGATCTTGTCGAACAGCGACAGTTCGTCGCCATAGATCGGTGCGAATCCGCCGCCATGCGTCTCGCAGATCTCGGCGACCGCGTCGGCCAGTTCGACCGCGCCCGCGCCGCCCTCAGCCCAATGCCGGCACAGGATCGCGCGCGAACCGTGTTGTGCCGCAGCCTCGACGATCGCGGTGATCTCCGCGTCGCTGTCGGTGTAGAAATGGTTGATCGCGACGATCGCGGGGACGCCGAACTGGCGGATGTTCTCGATGTGACGGACGAGGTTGACCGCGCCCTTGCGGACCGCCTCGACATTCTCGTGCGCGAGGTCGGCCTTGGCCACGCCGCCGTTCATCTTTAACGCGCGCGCGGTGGCGACGATCACGACCGCGTCGGGCGCGAGACCCGCTTGGCGGCACTTGATGTCGAAGAACTTCTCTGCGCCCAGGTCCGCGCCGAAGCCGGCTTCGGTGACGACGTAATCGCCGAGCGATAGGGCGGCTCGCGTCGCAATCACCGAGTTGCAACCATGCGCGATGTTGGCGAACGGCCCGCCGTGGAGGAACGCGGGCGTGCCTTCGAGCGACTGGACGAGGTTGGGCTTGATTGCCTCCGCCAGCAGCACCGCCATCGCGCCGTCGGCCTTGAGGTCGCGCGCGGTAACGGGCGTGCGGTCGCGCGTGTAGGCAACGACGATATCGCCGAGCCGGCGTTCCATGTCCGCAAGGTCGTTGGCCAAGCACAGAATGGCCATCACTTCGGAGGCGACGGTGATGTCGAAGCCCGATTCGCGCGGATAACCGTTAGCGACGCCACCGATCGACTGGACGATATCGCGGAGCGCGCGGTCGTTCATGTCGAGCACGCGGCGCCAGACCACGCGGCGGACGTCGATCTGGAGCGCGTTGCCCCAGTGGATGTGGTTGTCGATCATCGCCGCGAGCAGGTTGTGCGCGGCGGTGATGGCGTGGAAATCGCCGGTGAAATGGAGGTTGATGTCCTCCATCGGCGCGACCTGTGAACGGCCGCCACCGGTCGCTCCGCCCTTGGTGCCGAAACACGGCCCGAGCGAGGGTTCGCGGAGCGCCAGCACGGCCTTGCGGCCGGTATGGCGGAGTGCGTCGGCAAGGCCGATCGAGGTGGTGGTCTTGCCTTCGCCCGCCGGAGTCGGGTTGATCGCGGTGACGAGGATCAGCCGGCCTTTTGCGGCTGATTTACGGGTTTCCAGCCAGTCTAGCGCGATCTTCGCCTTGAAGCGGCCATAGGGCTCGATCGCCGCGTCGGGGATGCCGAGGCCGTCCGCAATGGTGGCGATGGGGCGCAGCGCGACGCTGCGGGCGATGGCGATATCGGTGTCCATGGCGGCGTGCGTAGCGGGGGATGTGGCGGGGTGCCAGACGCTTTATGTGGTCTAAAGCCCCTCCCTGAAAGGGAGGGGGGAAGGTCTTCATCTGTTAGAAGATGAGTCGGGGTGATGGGAGGGGGGCGAAGGCGCGCCGCGGCTAAGCCGCGTCGTCGGACAGGGCTGCTCGCCCCGCCGGCCGGGCGTGATGCCGCGTCCGCGCCGGAGCTTGCGCTCCGGCTTGGGCATCACGCCGCGAACTGGTTCATCGTATTATGCGCGCCCCCAGCCTTCAGCGCCGCCTCGCCCGCGAAATACTCCTTGTGGTCGTCGCCGAGGTCCGAGCCGGACATGTTCTGGTGCTTCACGCAGGCGATGCCCTCGCGGATTTCCTTGCGCTGGACGCCCTTCACATAGCCAAGCATGCCGGCGTCGCCGAAATACTCCTTGGCAAGATTGTCGGTCGAGAGCGCGGCTGTGTGATAGGTCGGCAGCGTGATCAGGTGGTGGAAGATGCCCGCACGCTTGGCCGAGTCCGCCTGGAAGGTGCGGATGCGTTCGTCGGCTTCGTCGGCCAGCGCGGTGCCGTCGTACTCGACACTCATAAGGCGCGCGCGGTCGTAGGCGGAGACGTCCTTGCCCTCGGCCGTCCAGGCGTCGAACACCTGCTGGCGGAAGTTCAGCGTCCAGTTGAAGCTCGGCGAGTTATTGTAGACGAGCTTGGCGTTCGGCACGACCTCGCGGATGCGGTCGACCATGCCGGCGATCTGTTCGATGTGCGGCTTCTCGGTCTCGATCCAGAGCAGGTCGGCGCCGTTCTGTAGCGACGCGATGCAATCCATCACGCAGCGGCCCTCGCCGGTGCCGGCGCGGAACTGGAACAGGTTGGAGGGCAGGCGCTTCGGGCGGAGCAGCTTGCCGTCGCGGTTGAGGATGACGTCGCCGTTCTGCGCCGTCGCCGGGTCGATCTCCTCGCAATCGAGGTACGAGTTATACTGGTCGCCGAGATCACCCGGCTGCTTGCTGACCGCGATCTGCTTGGTAAGGCCGGCCCCGAGCGAGTCGGTGCGCGTGACAATGATGCCGTCCTCGACGCCGAGTTCGAGGAACGCGTAGCGGCAGGCGCGGACCTTCGCGAGGAAGTCCTCGTGCGGGACGGTGACCTTGCCGTCCTGGTGGCCGCATTGCTTCTCGTCGCTGACCTGGTTCTCGATCTGGAGCGCGCAGGCGCCCGCCTCGATCATCTTCCGCGCGAGCAGATAGGTCGCCTCCGCATTGCCGAAGCCCGCGTCGATGTCGGCGATGATCGGCACGACGTGCGTCTGGTGGTTTTCGATCGCGTTGAGCAGGCGCTGTTCCTCGATCGCGTTGCCGGCGGCGCGCGCGGCATCGACGTCGCGGAACATCATGCCCAACTCGCGCGCATCGGCCTGGCGGAGGAAGGTGTAGAGTTCCTCGATCAGCGCGGGGACGCTGGTCTTCTCGTGCATCGACTGGTCGGGCAGCGGGCCGAATTCGCTGCGCATCGCCGCGACCATCCAACCGGAGAGGTAGAGGTAGCGCCGGTCGGTGGTGCCGAAATGCTTCTTGATGCTGATCATCTTCTGCTGCGCGATGAACCCGTGCCAGCAGCCGAGCGACTGCGTGTAGTGCGCCGGGTCCGCGTCGTAGGCGGCCATGTCCTTGCGCATGATCACCGCAGTGTAGCGCGCGATGTCGAGGCCGGTGGTGAACCGGTTCTGGAGCCGCATCCGCGCGACGGACTCGGGCGAGATCGCGTCCCACGTGCCGTTCTGGTCGGCGATGAGGTTGGTCAACTGGGCGATGTGAGTCTGGTAGGTCACGGGCGATCCTTCGCTGCTGCGTTGATCGTCGTGTACGGTTGTTGACAGGGTTTCTGCGCGAAATGCGGCGTGCCGGCGGGTGTTGGTGTCTGCCGGGTGGCAAACCGCAATGTCGCTTTGTGAAGAAGATTACACCGGCAGGGCTGGTGAGCACCACTCATCTACCTTCGTCATCCCCGCGGAGGCGGGGACCCATATGCTCGAACCTTCGCGATTATATAGCTTGGCCTGCCAATATGGGTTCCCGCCTTCGCGGGAATGACGAGGAACGTTCGACGCCTGCTTGTCTACGGGTGACGAGAGAGGCGTCAGTCCGCTTCCCTCACCCGGTCGGAAGGGGCTGGCGCCGTGAGTTGATCCGCCGATGCCGGCTCACCAAGCGACGCCAGCACCGCGGCTGCCAGCGCGTCCAGGCCGTAGGGCTTCTCCAGCATGATGGCATCGGTTTCGTCCGCAACCGAAGCCGTATCTCCGGTCGCAAAGACGATCCCCACCCCCGGCCGCAACGCCCGCGCGGTACGTGCAAAATCCGGCCCGGACACGCCCGGCAGGTTCACGTCGGTCACCAGCGCATCGATCGGCACGGTCTGGAGCGCCGTCATCGCGTCCTCCGCGCTGGCCGCATCGACGACGACGAAGCCGCTGCCCTGCAACATCTCGGCGGTGTTGGCGCGGATCAGCGCATCGTCCTCGACCAGCAGGACGGTGCGGCGGGCGGGCGTGTCGAGGCGGCGGTCCGCGTCGATCCGGGAGTCGCGCGCGGCCTTGGCTGCAGGGCTTCCCGAACGTTGGCGGTTGGCAAGCACCTGACGGAATTTCCGTGCCAGCGCCTCGCGCGTGTACGGCTTCGACAACAGGTCGATCCCCGCGTCGAGCTTGCCCCCGTGGACGATCGAGTTCTCGGTATAGCCCGAGGTGAACAGGACCGCGAGATCGGGCAGGCGTTCCTTCGCCTTCCGCGCGAGTTCGGGGCTTTTCAGCGTGCCGGGCATGACGACATCGGTGAACAGGATATCGATCGGCACGCCGCTTTCGACCACGTTGAGCGCGCTGGCTGCGTCGACCGCCTTTAGCACGCTGTAGCCGAGATCCGTCAGCAGCTCGACGACGGTGCCGCGGACCTCGTCGTCGTCCTCGACCACCAGCACGGTCTCGGTGCCACCGGAGATCGGGCTGGCGTCCGCGACGACTTCGACGTCCTCGGCTTCCATGGCACGCGGCAAGTACAGCTTGATCGTGGTGCCTTCGCCGACCTCGGAATAGATCTTCACATGGCCGCCGGACTGTTTGACGAAGCCGTAGACCATCGACAGGCCCAGACCGGAACCCTTGCCCTCGCTCTTGGTCGAGAAGAACGGCTCGAACACCTTTTCGATAATCTCGGGGCTCATGCCGCTGCCGGTGTCGGAGACGGCGAGCATGACGTACTGGCCCGCCTGGACCTCGTCGTGACCGAGCGCATAGGCGTCGTCGAGGTGGGCGTTGCCGAGCTCGATCGTCAGCTTGCCCTGGCCCTCCATCGCGTCGCGCGCGTTGATCGCGAGGTTGAGCAGCGCGTTCTCGATCTGCGCGGGGTCGATGAAGGTGTTCCACAGGCCACCGCCGACCACGGTCTCGATCTCGATGCCTTCGCCGATCGCGCGGCGCAGCATATCGTCCATCCCGCGCACGAACCGCGTGACGTTGACGACCTTGGGCTCGAGCGCCTGGCGACGGCCGAACGCGAGCAACTGCGCCGCCAGCTTCGACCCGCGCGACACGCCGGCCATCGCATTCTCGACCCAGCGCTCGGCACGCGCGTTGCCGGCGAGGTTCTTGCCGAGCAGCTGGAGATTGCCCGAGACAACCTGAAGCAGGTTGTTGAAATCATGCGCGACACCGCCGGTGAGCTTGCCGACGGTTTCCATCTTCTGCGACTGGGCGAGCTTGGCTTCGGCCTGGCGACGCTCATCGATTTCGCGGATGACGCGTGCCTCAAGCGTCTCGTTGAGCTGGCGGAGCTGATCCTCGGCGCGTTCGCGGTGGCGAACCTGACGGGCGAGCGCCTCCGCCTGTTCGCGCAACGCGGCTTCGGCGGCGCGCTGGTGCGTGATGTCGGTGTGGACGCCGACCCATTCGAGCACTTCGCCAGCATCGTCGAGGATCGGCAGGCCGCGCACCGCAAATGTGCGCCATGTGCCGCAGTGGCGGCGGACGCGGTGTTCGAACACGAACATCGACTTGCTGAGGACAGCGGCGGTCCAGGCCTTGATCGTCGATGCAACGTCGTCGGGGTGGATCGCGTCGGCCCAGCCGAAATTCTGATAGGCGTCGATCGACTGGCCGGTGAGCGCGGCCCAGCCGGGCTGCTCGCCGATCATCCGGCCGTCCGGGCTGTTGGTCCAGAGCACGCCGTGGACCGCGTCCATCGCGGTGCGGAAACGGCCGTTGCTGATGCCGACCGCGGCCTCGCGTTCGGCACGCTCCTCGACATCGATGCCGAGAATGTAGATGCCGGGGATCGAGCCATCCGCCGCGACATGCGGCACGTAGCGGAATTCGGACCGGCGCGGGCGGCCGTCGAGATGGGGGAAGATCGCTTCGGTGGTGAAACTCTCGCCGGCAAATGCACGATCGAATGATGGGCGACGGTTTTCGTAGGCTGCCTCGCCGAGGACCTCGCGAACCGGCTTGCCGATCATCGCCTCGGGGTCGATCCCGAGCCATTCGTCATATTGCGCGTTGGCGAGACGATAGACGTGGTCGCGGTCTACATACGAGATGAGCATCGGCACCGCATCGGTGACGCGGCGCAGTTCGGCCTCGCTGGCGGCGAGGCGGTGTTCGGCTTCGGCCCGGCCGGTGTTGTCGACCATCGTGCAGAGGACGCCGCCGACGGTGCTGGCAGTGGGGCCACTGGCGCAGTAGACGGGCGTGTAGAACAGGTCGAGCGTCAGCGTCTCGGGGCCGTCGGGGCGCTGGAACAGGATCGGCTGGTCGCGGTACGCCACGATCTCGCCGCGCAAGCCCGCATCGAGGACGGCGCGGTTCCAGTCCCACACTTCGGGGAACGCGGTCGCGACCGGGCTGCCGAGCGCGGCGGGGTGGCGGTCGCCCGCGACGGCGCGATAGCTGTCGTTGTAGAGCATGATGTGCTCGGGTCCCCACATCACGACCTTGGCGACCGGCGAGTTGAGGATGTTGGCGAGCGTGACGCGGAGTTCGGCGGGCCACGAGTCGATCGGCCCGAGCGAGGTCGCGCTCCAGTCTCGCTGGCGGACAAGCATCCCGCATTCGCCGCCGCCGATCAGGATTTCGGCAGGACTTGGCGGGGCGTCGCGCTCGCGCATCCGTTCGAGCGCGGTGCGGACGATCGCGGTGGCGTCGCCATGCCCTGCGGCGGCGAGGTCGTCGATGTAGCTGCCAAGGTCGGAGGGCAGGATAACGGTGCGCGACGAGACTTGCGACGAGTCTGGAGTTGTCATGCCGGACTAGTGGGTTTGTGGCGCACGCGTGTCAATAAATACGCATGGTTAGCGGCGATAGGGTTGCAGGTTGCGAGCTACTACAACTCCTAAACCACCCCGGCGGAGGCCGGGGCCCAATTGGAAAGGTGGGAATAACGAAGGACGGCTTTCCGTTCAGCGACTTCCCCCAATTGGGCCCCGGCCTTCGCCGGGGTGGTGCCGGGGAGGGGACATCCGACAACCATCATGTGTCCCCGCGAAGGCGGGGACCCAGTCTGGGCTCCCGCCTTCGCGGGAGAACAAGGGGGTGGGGGCCGTCGTTCGGCGGCTCGCACCGACCGGCTCCCACCACCTTGTCGCTTACCGAATCAGCCCTCGGTGCGCGGCAGGCCGAGCGGGTTGCCGTGCTTGACGGCCTTCGGCAGCAGCGCGTCGGGCAGGTCCTGATAGCAGACCGGGCGCAGGAAGCGCTCGATCGCCGCGGTGCCGACCGAGGTCGTGCGCGGGTCCGACGTGGCCGGGAAGGGGCCGCCGTGGACCATCGCCGGGGCGACCTCGACACCCGTCGGCCAGCCGTTGGCGAGGATACGCCCAGCCTTGCGCTCGAGCGTCGGCACCAGCGCTGCGGCGTCGGCGTAATCGCCTTCGTCGATCTGCAACGTGATCGTCAGCTGGCCCTCGATCTTCTCCAGCACGCTGCGGACCTCGGCGAGATCGGTGCAGCGGACGATGATCGACGCTGCCCCGAACACTTCGTGCGACAACGCCGGATCGGCGACGAACGCCTTGCCGGTGGTCGAGAACAGCGCGGCGCGGCCGCGGTTTGCGCCGTCGGCCTCGGTGCCACGCGCCACCGTCTCGACCGAGTCGTGACCGGCGAGCGCGGCGACGCCCTTGTCGTAGCTGGCGTGGATACCCGGGGTCAGCATGACCTGCGGCGCAGCTTCGCCGAGGGCAGCGGCGGCGGCTTCGACGAAGGTGTCGAGATCCGGACCATCCACCGCGACGACGATGCCGGGGTTGGTGCAGAACTGCCCCGAACCCATCGTCAGCGAGCCGACATAGGCCTTGCCGAGCGCTTGCCCGCGCGCGGCCAGCGCCGCCGGGAACAGGATGACGGGGTTGATGCTGCTCATCTCGGCATAGACCGGGATCGGCTCGGGACGCGCCGCGGCGAGCGCGACCAGCGCGAGGCCACCGCCACGCGAACCGGTGAAGCCGACCGCCTTGATCCGCGCATCCTTGACGAGTGCCGCGCCGAGTTCATTTGCAGGACCCTGGACCAGCGAGAACACGCCTTCGGGCAGGCCGCACTTGGCGACCGCGGCCTGGATCGCCTTGCCGACCATCACCGACGTGCCGGGATGTGCGGGGTGACCCTTGACCACGACCGGGCAACCGGCAGCGAGTGCGGACGCGGTGTCGCCGCCTGCGACCGAGAAGGCGAGCGGGAAGTTCGACGCACCGAACACCGCGACCGGGCCGACCGCGATCCGACGCTGGCGCAGATCGGAGCGTGGCATCGGCTTGCGGTCGGGCTGGGCCTCGTCGATCACGACCGAAGCCCAGGTGCCGGCGCGGAGATGCTTGGCGAACAGCCGGAGCTGGCCGGTGGTGCGACCGCGCTCACCCTCGAGACGAGGCCGGGGCAGGCCGCTTTCCTGGATCGCGCGCGCGACGAGCGGCTCGTGGATCGCCTCGATCTCGTCGGCGATCGTCTCCAGGAATATGGCGCGGGCCTCGGGATCGATCTCGCGGAAAACGTCGAAGGCGACTTCGGCGAGCTTGCAGGCTTCGGCGACGTCGGCTTCGCTCGACACGGCGAAGGCGGGCTCGATCTTCGCGTCGGTCGATGGGTCGATCGCCAGGAAGGTGACGTCGCTGCTTACGGCGCGCGCGCCGATCGGGAAGGTGCCGTCCATTTCAATTCTCCAGGTCGGTCGTGACGCGCATCGGCCGCGTCGCGACATTTTGGTAGCGGATCGCTTGGTGTCGCAGACGAAATAAGGGTGTGACCGATAACACGCAAGCCAAGGACTGCTGGCGGGGTCCGCGATTGCGGGTAATACGCACGGCGAACGGAGGATTGGCGCATGACGGTTGCGCTCTTGGCGAACGTAGCTTCGTCGATCGCGTGCCAGCATGCCTCCAGCGAGCATCGGGCCTGCGCCACGTTCTGCGAGCAGCGGGGCGGACCGCCGTGTCCTGCCCGACAACTATCTGGTATGCGATCAATCGGATGCCGCACCGGCGCGGCGTTTACGCGGGTGCGTCCACGCTTGACCGCATGGCGGCCGTCGCGGTAGCGCTCCCATCGAAGAATGGTGTTCAGGAGAGTTTGCAGTGGACCGTGTACCGGTAAGGCCGTTCCGATCGCGCGACTGGTTCGCCGATCCCGCCCGCTCCGACATGACCGCGCTCTATCTCGAACGCTTCATGAATTACGGGCTGACGCCGGCGGAACTGCGCTCAGGACGGCCGATCATCGGCATCGCCCAGTCAGGTAGCGACTTGAGCCCGTGCAACCGTATCCATCTCGAACTCGCCAAGCGCACGCGTGACGGCATCCGTGACGCAGGCGGCATCGCGATGGAGTTTCCGGTCCATCCGATCTTCGAGAATTGCCGGCGTCCGACCGCGGCGCTCGATCGCAACCTGGCGTATCTGGGGCTGGTCGAGACGCTCTACGGCTATCCGATCGATGCGGTCGTGCTGACCACCGGCTGCGACAAGACCACGCCGAGCGGCATCATGGCGGCGTCGACCGTTGATATCCCGGCGATCGTGCTGTCGGGCGGGCCGATGCTCGACGGCTGGCATGATGGCGAACTGGTCGGGTCGGGCACCGTGATCTGGCGCAGTCGGCGCAAGCTGGCGGCGGGCGAGATCGATGAGGAGGAGTTCCTCAACCGCGCCACCGACAGCGCGCCCTCGGCCGGGCATTGCAACACGATGGGCACGGCGTCGACAATGAACGCGGTCGCCGAGGCTCTGGGGCTCTCGCTGACCGGCTGCGCGGCGATCCCAGCGCCGTACCGTGAGCGCGGGCAGATGGCGTATGAGACCGGACGGCGGATCGTCGAGATGGCGTACGAAGATCTGCGCCCGTCGAAGATCCTCACGCGCGACAGCTTCCTCAACGCGATCCGCGTGGTCAGCGCGATCGGCGGGTCGAGCAACGCGCAGCCGCACATCATGGCGATGGCGCAGCACGCCGGCGTCACGCTGTACCCGGAGGACTGGTCGGATCATGGCTACGACTTGCCGTTGCTGGTCAACATGCAGCCGGCGGGCAAGTATCTCGGCGAGCGCTTCCACCGCGCGGGCGGCGTGCCCGCGGTGCTGCACGAACTGATCGCGGGCGGGAAGCTCGACACGTCGTGCCTGACGGTCACCGGGCGATCGATCGGCGAGAACATCGCCGGGCGTGAGACGCGCGACCGCGAGATGATCAAGCCGTTCGACGCACCGATGATGGAGCGCGCGGGCTTCCTGGTGCTCAAGGGCAACCTGTTCGACTTCGGCATCATGAAGACGTCGGTGATCTCGCCGGCGTTCCGCGAGCGGTATCTCTCGACGCCGGGCGCGGAAGATCGGTTCGAGGCGCGGGCGATCGTTTTCGAGGGCTCGGACGATTATCATCACCGGATCAACGATCCCGCGCTCGACATCGACGAGGGCTGTATCCTCGTGATCCGCGGTGCGGGGCCGATCGGCTGGCCGGGCTCGGCGGAGGTCGTGAACATGCAGCCGCCCGACGCGCTGATCCAGCGTGGCGTGCTGGCGCTGCCGACACTCGGCGACGGGCGTCAGTCGGGGACGTCGGACAGCCCTTCGATCCTGAACGTCTCGCCTGAGAGCGCGGTCGGCGGTGGCCTGTCGTGGATCCGGACGGGCGACATGGTGCGGATCGATCTGGTCGCGGGCACGTGCGACGCACTGGTCGAGCCAGACGAGATCGCGCGACGCAAGGGCGAGGGGCTGCCACCGGTGCCCGAGAGCAATACGCCGTGGGAGGAACTGTACCGCGAGAAGACCGGGCAGCTCGCCGAAGGCGGCGTGCTCGACTTCGCGGTGAAGTATCGTGGGATTTCCGCCAAAACGCCGCGGCATAACCACTGAGGGCAATATGGCCATCCCGTTCGTCGGGATGGCCATATTGGGCTCTAGAGCGTGACCAGCTCGACCGGAACGCCTGGGACCGCGACGCGGAAAGTGAACAGGTTGCCGGCGAGCGGCTGTTCCGCAAGCGCTGCGGCGTCGAGGCCCTTCGCCGCGGTCGTCGCATAGGCGGTCCGGCCGTCCGCGCCACCGAGCGCGATCTTGGTGATGTTCGCGACCGGGAAGCGCACCACATCGGTGCAGGTGCCGTCCGGCGCATAGCGACGCGCCGCCCATCCGCCGAAGAAACCGACCCAGACGCCGCCTTCGGAATCACAGATCGCGCCGTCGGGATGGCCATCGTCGGGGCCCACGACGATGAACGGACGACGATTGTCGAGCGTGCCATCGGCACTGACCGTCCACGCGTCGATCTGCTTGCCGAGCGTGTCGACCGTGTAGAGCGTGCGGCCGTCAGGTGAAATCGCAGGGCCGTTGGTGATCGCGACGGGCGGCACGTCGGTCTGCGTCAGCGTGCCGGCCTGCCAGTGATAGACGTGTCCGGACATGGCGGTTTCGGCGTTGTCCATCGTGCCGAACCAGACCCGGCCATCGGGCGCGCGTGCCGCGTCGTTGAGGCGGTTGCCGGGCGTCTCGACGTGAACGGGTGCGAGCAGATCGAACGCCCCGGTCGCCGGGTCGAACCGGTGCAGCCCGCCGCGGACGCCGGCGAGAAAGCCGCCACCGGTTTCCGGGATCACCCAGCCGACCTGATCGGGTGCTTCCCAAGAGTCCAGCGATGCCGAGGCGGGATCGAACCGGTAGACGCAGGGCGCCTTGATATCGACGAACCAGAGCGCCGCGTCGCGGGCGACCCAGATCGGGCCCTCGCCGAGCGTCGCGCCGACGTCGCAGATGCTGGTCGCGACGACCGTGTCGTTCGCCATCTTAGCGCCACCCCGCATCGACGAAATAGTCGTGACCGGTGCACATCCGCGCGTCGTCGGAGGCGAGGAACAGCACCAGCGCCGCGACATCGGCGGGCTGGACGCGGGTCTTCAGGCACTGCGCGGCGATGATCTCGGCCTCGCCTTCGGGCGTGTACCATTTCAGCTGGCGCGGCGTTTCGACATTGCCGGGGACGATCGTGTTCACGCGAATGCCGTCGCCACCAAGGTCGCGGGCCATCGCGCGGGTCATGCCCTCGATGCCGGCCTTGGCGGTCTGGTAGATCAGCAGTTCGGGCAGCGCGAGATGCCAGGAGATCGAACCGAAATTGAGGATCACACCGCCGCCGGCGCGCTTCATAGACGGCACCACGGCCTGGCCTGCGAAGAACAGGTGGCGCAGGTTGGTGGCCATCCGCTCATCCCAATATTCCGGCGTGATCTCCTCGATCGTATGGCGATCGTCGTTGGCGGCGTTGTTGATCAGGATGTCGATCCCGCCGAGCCGGCTTTCGATCGTCGCGACCGTCGTCTTCAGCGCATCGATGTCGCGCAGGTCGAGCGGGAGGAAGATCGGCGCGGTCGCGACGGCCGGCGTCAGCGTGGCGATCAGGTCGTGCGCCGCATCCACGGCCATGTCGACGAACGCGACGTGCGCGCCCTGCCGCGCGAACGCCTCGACCAGCCCCGCACCGATCCCGGACGCGCCGCCGGTGATGAGAACGCGTTTGCCCTTGAGGCTGGGATAGATCGCCGTTTGGTCGGCGGCTTGGGTCTTCTGCAGCACGGGGTTACGCTCCCTGGTTCTTGGTTTGCGCCAGCAGGCCGCGACCTGCCAGATTGCGCATGAGGTCGCCGATCCCGTAGTTCCACGGTGCGGCGTCCTTCGATGTCGTCACCGGATTGACCAGCGCGCCGAGCTTCGGGTTCGAGATCGTGACGACGTCGCCGACCGCATGCGTGAAGCCACGGCCGGGCTCGTCGCGATCCTGCGTCGGCGCGAACAACGTACCGAGGAACAGCACGAAGCCGTCGGGATACTGGTGCTCGCTCATCGCCTGGCGGACGAGATCCTCGGGATCGCGGCTGATCTGGTCCATCGAGCTGCTGCCTTCGAGCCGGTATCCGTCGGCACCGTCGATCGTCAGCGCGATCTCGGATGCGCGGACGTCGTCCATCCCGAAGCCGTCGTCGAACAGGCGGATGAACGGTCCGAGCGAGCAGGACGCGTTATTGTCCTTCGCCTTGCCGAGCAGCAATGCGCTGCGGCCTTCGAAATCGCGCAGATTCACGTCGTTGCCGAGCGTCGCGCCGATCGTCTTGCCGTTGCGGTCGACGACCAGCACGACCTCGGGCTCGGGGTTGTTCCAGGTCGAATCGGAGCGGATGCCGACCTCGCCGCCCCAGCCGATCGTCGACAGCGTCGGGCTCTTGGTGAAGATCTCAGCATCCGGGCCGATCGCGACCTCGAGATATTGCGACCACATGCCGTCCTCGATCAGCGCGGCCTTCAGCGCGGCCGCTTCGGGCGATCCGGGCACGACCGAGCGGATGCTCCCGCCGACGCGTTCCTCGAGACGGGTTCGGACCGCCGCCGCCGCCGAGGCATCGCCGCGGGCGCGTTCCTCGATGACGCGTTCGAGCGCGGAGACCGCGAACGTCACGCCGGACGCCTTGACGCAGTGCAGGTCGATCGGGCTCAGCAGTCGCGGCGTCGCGTCCGCGTCGACCGATAGCGCCAGGTCGTCGAGATGGCCGAGATCGGTGCCGGCCCCAGTATCGAAACTGCCCGCCTCGATCAGCGCCGCGACGGTCGGCGCCACGTACGACATGTCGTACACGCGACCGCCGCGAACGATGACCGGGGTTGGTCCGTCGCCCAAGTCGATCCGACCGAGCAAGGCCGCCTGTTCCCAATCGGCAGGCAACGCCCGCGCCGATGCGAATGCGATGTCCACGATGTCATCCTCTCCGAAATTGTTAGCGTTACCGTATGCTGCTTGGCGGAGTCGTCAAGTCCCGGTTGGCCGTCGCGGATGCTATGCTATCCCCGGGCCATCCCGCGCAACCGCGATTATACGATCTTTGCCGTAAACCGGGATTGTGACCGATGCTTGAACGGCCATAGCAGGGGGGCAATGGATCGTCCGCTGCGCATACCTCCGGGATATATCGTACCAGCGAGGTGTAAGATCATGCGCCGTAGAGCGCGAGCGCCCATGGCACGGTAACGATATCATCCGTGCGAGATACGGGACCGGCAGCGGAAATTGGCGCGCCCGGAGGGAGTCGAACCCCCGACCGAGGAGGTAGAAGCTCCTTGCTCTATCCAACTGAGCTACGGGCGCGCGCTGAGGACCGATTAGCGTGGATTGCGCGCGCTTGGAACCGTCATCATAACGCGCCGCATGGATATCGATCAGGGCAGGGGCGTGGCGTCGGACGCCATCGGAGTCGCCGCGAGCGACGTGTCGGGCGGGCAGTTCCGCTATTATGATTTCGTGATGGCCGCGTTCGTCACGATCCTGCTGCTGTCGAATGTGATCGGCGCGGGGAAGCGCGCGGTGATCGACCTGCCGTTCATCGGCGCGTGGCCGTTCGGCGCGGGGATCCTGTTCTTTCCGGTCAGCTATGTGATCGGCGACGTCCTGACCGAGGTGTACGGCTATGCGCGAGCGCGGCGCTGCATCTGGGCGGGGTTCGGCGCGATGCTGTTCATGGTGTTCATGTCGGCGGTCGTCGTCGCCCTGCCGCCCGATGTCGGCTGGACGGGCCAAGCGGCGTATGAGTCCGTGTTCGGACAGGTGCCGCGAATCGTGTTCGCGTCGATCTGCGCATTCTGGGTGGGCGAGTTCGCCAACAGCTTCGTGCTCGCGCGGATGAAGATCTGGACGCAGGGGCGGATGCTGTGGACGCGGACGATCGGCAGTACGATCGTGGGGCAGGCGTTCGACAGCCTGATCTTCTACCCGCTCGCGTTTTACGGCGCACCGGACTGGCCGGTCCACGCTATGCTAATGGTGATGGTCAGCCAGTTCCTGCTGAAGGTGTCGTGGGAGGTGCTGCTGACGCCGCTGACGTATGTCGCGGTCGGGTGGCTCAAGCGGCGCGAGGGTGTGGACGTGTATGATCGAGGGACGGACTTCTCGCCGTTCCGCACGCGGGTTTGAGCGCCGTCCGTCATCCCAGCGAAAGCTGGGATCCAGAGCCAAACGCGGATGCGCTCGTGGCTCTGGATTCTGGGTCGAGCCCAGGATGACGAAGGGTTAGGCGCTGACGGCTTCGAGCAGGCCCTCGAACAAGCGCCGTCCGTCGGTGCCGCCGTGCGCGGCTTCGATGCGACGCTCGGGATGTGGCATCATGCCGAGCACGTTGCCCTTGTCGTTCAGCAGGCCAGCAATGTTGCGCGCCGAACCGTTGACGCTCTCGGCATAGCGGAACGCCACGCGGCCTTCGCCTTCGAGGCGGTCGAGCGTCTCGGTATCGGCGAAGTAATTGCCGTCATGATGCGCGACCGGGAACGAGACGCGCTCACCAGCGGTATAGCCCGACGTGAACGTCGAGCTTGCCGTCTCGACCGTCAGCGCGACGTCGCGACAGACGAAATTCAGCCCCTCGTTGCGCATCAAAGCGCCGGGCAGGAGCCCCGCTTCGGTCAACACCTGGAAGCCATTGCAGATACCGAGCACGGGCAAGCCCTTGCCCGCCTGCTCGACGACCGCGCGCATGATCGGCGACCGCGCCGCGATTGCGCCCGAGCGGAGGTAGTCGCCGTACGAGAACCCACCGGGCACCGCGACCAGCCCGACATCCGCCGGCAAGTCCGCATCACCGTGCCAGACCATGAGCGGCTTGACGCCGGTCACCGCCTCCAGCGCGACGGCGATGTCGCGGTCGCAGTTGGAGCCCGGAAAGACGATGACGGCGGTCTTCATGCGCGCTCGACCCGGTAATTCTCGATCACCGTGTTGGCGAGCAGCTTGCGGCACATGCCGTCGATCGTCGCGTCGTCGGTATCGTCGGCGACTTCCAGTTCGATCAGCTTGCCTTGGCGGACGTCCTGCACGCCGTCGAAGCCGAGGCTGCCGAGCGCGTGGTGGATCGCCCGGCCCTGCGGATCGAGCACGCCGGGCTTCAATGTCACGAAAACCTTGAGTTTCATTTACTTGCCCCGGTTCTTGCGATGCTTTTCGAGGTCGAGAACGGCGTTGTCAGCCCCTTCGGGGAGCAGGCCAAGACGGCGTGCAACCTCTTGATACGCTTCGACTTCGCCGCCGAGATCGCGACGGAAGCGATCCTTGTCCATCTTCTCGTTGGTTTCCATGTCCCACAGGCGGCAGCCATCGGGGCTAATCTCGTCGGCGAGGATGATGCGACCGAAGTCGTTGTCGAAGATGCGGCCGAATTCGAGCTTGAAGTCGACCAGGCGGATGCCGACGCCGGCGAACAGCCCGCACAGGAAATCGTTCACGCGGATCGCGAGGTCGGCGATGTCGTGCATCTCCTCCTGGCTTGCCCAGCCGAACGCGGCGATGTGTTCGTCGGAGATCATCGGATCGCCGAGCGCATCGTCCTTGTAGTAATATTCGATGATCGTGCGGGGCAGCTTGGTGCCCTCCTCGATCCCGAGACGCGTCGAGATCGAGCCCGCAGCGACGTTGCGCACGACGACTTCGATCGGGACGATCTCGACCTGGCGGATCAACTGCTCGCGCATGTTGAGACGGCGGATGAAATGCGTCGGCACGCCGATATGATCGAGCAGCGTGAAGATGTGCTCGGAAATCCGGTTGTTGAGCACGCCCTTGCCGTTGATCGTGCCCTTCTTCTGGGCATTGAACGCGGTCGCGTCGTCCTTGAAATACTGGATCAGCGTGCCCGGCTCGGGACCCTCGTAGAGGATCTTGGCCTTGCCTTCGTAGATCTGGCGGCGGCGAGCCATGCGCGGTCCCCTGGAAATCGAGCGATGAAAATCGAGCGGCCCCAGCCTACGCGAGATCGTTCGCGAAGCCGAGGCCGGAATAGGCCGCGCCTATAGGCGAAGGGTGCGAGGGGTGCAATCGCGGCGTCAGCTGCGACTATGGTTGCAACGCGAACCGTTGAAACCCTGTACTGCATTGTGTATAAGTGTGTATCAGGGCGGGTATGCGAAGTGCCGAGATCATCAAACGGATTAGCAAAGCCGGTTGGGTCGAGGTCCGGCAAACCGGATCGCACAGGCACTTTCGTCACGCGACATTGCCGGGAACGGTGACTGTGCCGCATCCCAAATCGGAGATGGCGATCGGTACGCTCAAAAGCATCGAGCGGCAGAGTGGCGTGCGGCTTCGCTAGGTGCGCGGCTTGGTTACATTCCTTGAAGGATTTGAGAGTCATGGCGATCGTCCACTACCCTGCCATTATCGAGCGCGCAGATACCGGCTTCGGCGTATTTTTCCCTGACTTACCCGGATGTACCTCGGCGGGCGTGACGATGCAGGAGGCGGCGCTTGGCGCGGAGGAGGCGTTGAGCGGCCATCTGGCGATCATGGCGCAATATGGCGATCCAATTCCTGAGCCGTCAGCGATCGACACGATCGCACTTGATCCGGACGTCGACGAGGCGGCTCGCGTGCTGGTTCGCGGTGATCGGCCCGGGCGGGCAGTGCGCGTGCAGGTTTCGATCGACGAAGGTTTGCTCGCGCGGATCGACCGTGTCGCGAGCAATCGGTCGGGATTCCTGGCGGACGCGGCCAGAGCAAAGCTCGCAGCGATGGGATGAGGTTCGCCCTTACGTGACCGCCAGGCGTTGGGAGAAGGCTGGATCGCGCCACGCTTCGGTTTCGATCGTTTCGTGCAGGATTTCGGCAGCACGCCAGACATCCTCATGGCTGAGATATAGCGGCGTGAGCCCCAGCCGGAGGATATCGGGGTCGCGGAAGTCACCGATGACGCCTCTAGCTATGAGTGCTTGGGTCAAGGCGTAAGCGTGCGGGTAGCGGAAGCTGATGTGGCTGCCGCGTTTGGCGGGGTCTCGGGCGCTTACGCAGTCGAGACCCAATGCGTCGCCGGCTGCGGCAAGGATGTCGAACAATTGAGCGCTCTTGGTAGCGATGAGTTGCTGGTCGATGTCGGCCCAAAGGTCGAGTGCGGTTTCGAGGGCGGCGGTCGAGAGCATCGCGGGGGTGCCGGCGAGCCAGCGCTTCATGCCGGGGGCGGGGCGGTAGGCGTCCTCGAACGCGAACGGCGCGGCGTGGCCCATCCAGCCGGAGAGCGGGCTGGCTAGCGCGTGCTGCCAGCGCTTGGCGACGTAGAGGAACGCGGGCGCGCCGGGGCCGCCGTTGAGGTATTTGTACGTACAGCCGACCGCGAGATCGGCGTTCGCGCCGTCGAGGTCGATCGGGACCGCCCCGACGCTGTGGCTCAGGTCCCAGAGCATGAGCGCGCCGGCTTCGTGGGCGCGGGTAGTCCAGGCGGCCATGTCGAAGCGGTCGCTGGTCTTGTAGTGCACGTGGGTGAGCAGCAGCACCGCGGTGTCGTCGTCGAGTGCGGCGGCAAGGTCCTCGCGGACGACGACCTTCAACCGCGCGCCGGGGACGCAGGCGACAGCGCCTTCCGCGATGTGGAGATCGGTGGGGAAGTTGCCGGCCTCGCTGATGACGGTGTGGCGGTCGAGGTTGCTGCGGAGAGCGGCGACCAAGGCCTTGAAGAGGTGCGTCGAGGTGGTGTCACCGATGATCACCTCGTCCGCGGCCGCGCCGATCAGCGGGGCGATCTTCGCGCCGATCCGCTGGGGGGCCTCGATCCACCCTTCGTTCCAGCTGCGGATGAGGCGGTCGCCCCATTGGCGCGTTGCGACGTCGGCGAGCGCGGCGGGCGTGGCCTTGGGAAGCGCACCGAGCGAGTTGCCGTCGAGGTAGATCACGCCCTTGGGGAGCGCGAACTTGTCGCGGTAGGCGGCGAGCGGATCGGTCGCGTCGAGCGCGCGGGCGTCTTCGAGCGTCACTGGCTCTTTCCGAAATAGGTCAGGATCAGGCGTTTAGCCTCGGCCCAGGCAGGCGTTTCCGGCGTGATCAGTTCGACATGGCCGGTCGCAGGAATGGTGTGTAGCGTGGCGGTGTCGCCGGCCGCCTTGGCCTTGGCGATGTAGTCGGTCGCCATCACGAAGGGGATGATCCGGTCTTCGCGGCCGTTGATCAGGTCCTGCTTTACGCCGAGCGGCAGCAGGCGCGGGACCGAGGTGTCGGCGTACACGTCCGGATGCTGCGGCGTGGGCGCGCCGACCAGTTTCGCGACGACTTCGGTGCCGCAGCCATTGTCGGCGTTGGTCGCGGTGGCTTCGAGATCGGGCAGACCGCCGAGGCTGATGACCTGGCGGATGCGGAGCGGCTGCGCGGTATGGAGGGAGCTCGACGCGGGGATCTTGGGGCGGGCGGCGAGCCAGAGCGCGAGGTGGCCACCGGCCGAGTGACCGATCGCAAGCACGCGGCGCGTATCCAGGTTGAACGTCTTGGCGCTGACCTTGAGTTGGTCCGCGGCCGTCGCAGCGTCCGCGAACGTCCCCGGATAGCCGCCGCCGGTCCGGTCGACGCCGCGATAGTCGATGTTCCAGACCGCGATGCCGGCGTTGCGGAGGTCGTCGGCGATCCAGTTCATCAGGCTGCGATCGGCGATGCTCGTCGTCCAGCAGCCGCCATGCACCATCACGACGACCGGGAACCGGCCCTTTCCGCGCGCGCCCTTAGGGAGCCAGACGTCGACCTTCTGCATCGGGTCGATGCCATAGTCGACGGTTGCATCGGGCGTCGGTTTGGGCAGCTTGGTCAGGTCGGGCCAGGTCAACAGCTTGGGCGGCGGGGGAGCGGGCGTTTGCGCCATGACAGGCGTGGAGATCGCGGCGAGCGCGAGAAAGGCGAGGCGGATCATCGGGTTGGTGTAGCGGGCTCGATCGACCGCGTCATGCGGGCATATCGTCGCGTCGGGGCATGCCGCAGGGTTCGTTGCGTTCATGCTTTGATCGTTTCGCTCGCGGCTGCTATCGCTGCGCGCAATGGCCACCGATTTCAAAGATCCGTTCGACTCCATCGTCGACGCCCCCTTCGATAGCGCGTTGTCCGAGCGGTATCTCGTCTATGCGCTATCGACGATCACCGCGCGGTCGCTGCCCGACGTTCGCGACGGGATGAAGCCGGTGCATCGGCGCCTCTTATGGGCGATGCGACTGCTCAAGCTCGACCCGGCGCAGGGGTACAAGAAGTGCGCGCGCGTCGTCGGCGACGTCATCGGTAAATATCATCCGCACGGCGACCAGTCGGTCTACGACGCGATGGTCCGCTTGGCGCAGTCGTTCGCGATGCGCTATCCGCTGGTCGACGGGCAGGGCAATTTCGGCAACATCGACGGCGATAATGCCGCCGCCTATCGCTACACCGAGGCGCGGCTGACGCAGGTCGCGATCGACCTGATGGACGGGCTCGACGAGGACGCGGTCGCGTATCGCCCGACGTACAACGGCGAGGATCACGAGCCCGAGCTGTTCCCGGGGCTGTTCCCGAACCTGCTGGCGAACGGCGCGGCCGGGATTGCAGTCGGCATGGCGACGAGCATCCCGCCGCACAATGCGGCCGAGTTGCTGGAGGCGGCGATCGTGCTGATCGATACGCCCGACGCGGACGATGCCGCGATCCTGAGCCACGTGAAGGGCCCCGATTTCCCGACCGGTGGACTCGTCGTCGATCCGCCTGCGGTAATCCGCGAATCCTACGCGACCGGGCGTGGTGGCTTCCGCGTCCGCGCGCGCTGGGAAACCGAGCGCGAGAAGGGTGGCGGCTGGCAGCTGATCGTCACGGAAATCCCGTACGGCGTGCAGAAGGGCAAGCTGATCGAGCAGATCGCCGACCTGATCAACGCCAAGCGCCTGCCGATCCTCGCCGACGTGCGCGACGAATCGGATACCGAGATCCGCATCGTGCTCGAACCGCGCAGCCGCACGGTCGATCCGCAGATCCTGATGGACGGGCTGTTCCGGCTGACCGATCTCGAGACGCGGATCAGCCTCAACCTCAACGTGCTCGACAAGGATCGCACACCGCGCGTGATGTCTCTGCGCGAGGCGCTGGCGGCGTGGGTCGATCACCAGTTCGTCGTGTTGCGCCGGCGGACCGAGCACCGCTTGGCGAAGATCGCCGACCGGGTCGAACTGCTCGACGGCTATCTGATCGCGTATCTCAATCTCGACCGCGTGATCGAGATCATCCGCACCGAGGACGAGCCGAAAAAGGTGATGATCGCCGAGTTCGCGCTCACCGATCGCCAGGCCGAAGCGATCCTCAACATGCGGCTGCGCAGTCTGCGGCGCCTGGAAGAGTTCGAGATCAAGACCGAGCGCGACAAGCTCGACAAGGAGCAGGCGACGCTCGCCGCCTTGCTGGCGGATCCGAAGAAGCAGCGCGCGCGGATGAAGCGCGACATGGCGAAGATCCGCGACCGCTATGGTCTGGAGACGGTGCTCGGCAAGCGGCGCACGACGATCGAGGAGCACGCCCCGACGCGCGATATCCCGCTCGAGGCGATGATCGAGCGCGAGCCGATCACCGTGATCCTGTCGCAGCGCGGCTGGATCCGCGCGATGAAGGGGCACAATGATCTGGCGAGCCCGGAGGCGCTGAAGTTCAAGGAGGGTGACGGCCCGGCCTATGCGTTCCACGCGCAGACCACCGACAAGCTGTTGCTCGCCGCCGAGAACGGGCGGTTCTACACGCTGGCGGCGGACAAGCTGCCGGGCGGACGCGGGTTCGGCGAGCCGGTGCGCGCGATGATCGATCTCGACGGCAGCGTCGGGATCGTCGCACTGCTGCCCGCGAGCAAGCATCCCAAACTGCTGGTCGTTGCCACTGACGGCCGTGGTTTCTCCGTGAGCAGCGCCGAAGTGATCGCCGAGACCCGCAAGGGCAAGACGGTGATGACGCCGCGGCCGGGTGCGCAGCTGAAGATCGTCCGTCCGATCGGCCCCAATGACGATTACGTCGCGGCGATCGGCGATAACCGGAAGATGCTGGTGTTCCCGCTCGCCGAACTGGTCGAGATGACGCGCGGGCAGGGGCTTCAGTTGCAGCGCTATCGCGACGGCGGGCTGGCGGATGCGATCACGTTCACGTTCGCCGAGGGCCTGAGCTGGG
Organism: Sphingomonas sp. PP-CE-3A-406; assembly: GCF_003688625.1. Lineage (GTDB taxonomy): Bacteria > Pseudomonadota > Alphaproteobacteria > Sphingomonadales > Sphingomonadaceae > Sphingomonas. Next base: position 87,588 of record NZ_RCWY01000002.1, on the reverse strand, counting down.
CGATGGGCGGCGGTACCGGTCGGACCAGAACCGAATCGGACCTTGGACCGTGGCGGGCGGCGCGCGGCGCGGCCGGAAGAATGCCACCGACCGGGTTCCCGCGCGATAATCGCTTTGGCTAGCGTACCGTAAACCAACGACTTAACGCGATATGACGAAATGAACCGATGCGGTTCCTTCAGTTCGTCTTAACGAAGGACGTGTATGCAATCGGTATGGCATCGACAGCCCCGGATGCGACGACGCACCTGACGACCGCGACCGATCTGGTTTCGCGCGCGCTGGAACTCATTCCCATTCCGGCCGTGCATATCCATCTCAATGATGGGGCTTTCGAGCTCTTTGCGATGAACCGGGCCTACCGTCTCGCGGGACTGGGCGTGGTTGCCGAGCGATCGCCGATGATCGTCGACCTCGGGCCGCGAATTCGGGCGTTTCTCGAGAGCCAGCAGCTGCGGATCGATACCGACTGGACGCTGGGGGATGCGGTCGACTGCCGCTATTACCGCGTGACGATGGCGCGGACGTTCGCCTGGATGCACGACCGGTGCACGGTGAGCTTCATCGACCAGACGTCGCAGATCCAGACCGAGCGTAGCCTCCGACGCGAAATGACGACCGACAGCCTGACCGGGCTGCCGAATCGGGAGGGATTCGAGGAACTGATCGAGACCGTGCCCGACCGTAGCATCAGCGCGGTGCTCGCGGTCGATATCGATCGGTTCGGTCGGCTGAACTCGTGCCTGGGATCGCTCGCGGGCGACGAGCTGCTGATCACCGTGGCGCGGCGGATCAAGGGTGCGTTGCGCGGACGGGACATGCTCGCGCGGATCGGTGGCGATCAGTTCGGGATCCTGATGACCATCGACGACGATCGGGAGGAGGCCCACGCGCTCGCCGAACGGATCCAGCGGACGCTGACCACGCCGTTCCGGCTGACCGACTACGAGATCAGTGTCGAGTGTTCGGTGGGTATCGCCTATGGTGGGGACGACGCGAGCGATGTCGCCGAACTGATCCGCCACGCCCAGTTCGCGGTGAAGCGCGCCAAGGCGAGCGGCCTTGCCGAGAGTTATCTGCCACAGGATTTCGCGATCGCGCGCGCGCAGTTCAGCATGGAAACCGCGCTGCGCCGGGCGATCGAGAACCGCGAGCTGCGGCTTGCGTATCAGCCGATCTGCGATCTTTCCAGCGGCCGGATCGTCTCGTTCGAAGCGTTGGCGCGGTGGACCGATGCGAGCGGTCAGCGCCATTGCCCGACCACCTTCATCCCGGTGGCCGAGGAATCCGGGCTGATCGTGCCGCTGGGACGCTGGGCGATCGACGAGGCGGCCCGAACGCTCGCGGCCTGGGATGCGCGGTTTGGCGGCGATTGCGGCGTCCGGCTGGCGGTGAACCTGTCGGCGATCCAGCTCCAGCGCGACGCGATCGCACCCGTGGTGGAGGCCGCGCTCGCATCGACCGGGCTCGCGGGCGACCGGTTCACGCTCGAATTGACCGAGAGCGCGATCGTCACCGATCCGGATCGTATCGCCAAGACGATGCACGCGCTGAAGGCGCTCGGCACGACGCTCGCGATGGACGATTTCGGAACCGGCTATTCGAACCTCGCCTACCTCCAGAAGCTGCCGATCGACGTGCTCAAGATCGACCGCAGCTTCGTCACCGGCATGCTCGCGGACCGCGACAAGGTCTCGATCGTCCGCGCGATCCTGAGCCTGGCGCAGGCGCTGGGCATGAAGACGACCGCGGAGGGCGTCGAGACGTTCGACCTGGCGCAGACGCTGACCGCGCTCGGGTGCACCTATGGGCAGGGATATTTCTACGCGCGACCGCTCGAAGCGGATGCGGCGTATGCGATGATCGTTCCCGCCGAGGCCGGCTAGACCCGGCGAATGCATCGTCGTCGCCTCAGCCTCGCCAGGTTGGAGCCGGGGCTGGGAAGCGGAGCCTAAAGTACCGCCGCTGCGACCATTTCATCCGCGATGACCGTGACCCTCGCTGCATCCGGAAAGCCCTCTGCGATCCATCGCGTCTCGACCTGGCGAAGCATCGCGGCGACCTCCGGCCCCCTGCGCAGACCGCGTTCCACGAGCGCCCCGCCGGAGAACGGGAAGGCGGGCGGCGTCCAGTCCTTGATCGGCGTGACGTCTTCGCCGGCGATCAAGAGGCGGTCGATCGCGACGGTCATGCCGGTGCGGTAGGCGAGTGCCTGCGGGCCTTCGGTGCCCGGCCCGGCGGTGGCGGCGATCAGGCGCTTGCGGTCGGTGTTGGACAGCTTCAGACGCGCGCCGACGGCTTCGGCCGCTGCGGGAGCGATCGTCATCGCGAGCCGACGGATCGGGTCCGGCGCGATGCCGGCCGCGGCTTCGCGGTCGGCGAGAAGAGCGAGGCGCTCGGCACCGGCCGCATCGATCTCCGGCAAAACCGCACGGAAAATGCCGCGCTCGACCATCAGGGCGACCACAGGCACGGCGTTGGCCGCGACCAGCAGCTTTAGCACTTCGCTCGCGACGCGTTCGCGCGAGAGCGCCATCAGGTCGTTGGCGCGTGCGGTGCAGGCGTCGAGCCCGGCTTCGTCGATCGCGGTGCCGAACCGCGCGTGGAAGCGGAAGAAGCGGAGGATGCGAAGGTGATCCTCGGCAATCCGTTGCAACGGGTCGCCAATGAAGCGGACGCGCCGGGCCGCGAGATCGTCCAGGCCGCCGAAATAATCGAAGATCTCGCCCGTCGCCGGGTCGGCGTAGAGCGCGTTCATCGTGAAGTCGCGGCGCGCCGCATCCTCGCGCCAGTCGTCGGTATAGGCGATGATCGCATGGCGACCGTCGGTCGAGACGTCGCGGCGCAGCGTCGTCACCTCCACCGGTCCTGCGGCGGTGACCGCGGTGATCGTGCCGTGTGCGAGCCCGGTCGGGACCGCCTTGATCCGCGCATCCTGCAGCCGCTCGATCACCTCCTGCGGGGGCAGGCGGGTGGCGATATCAACATCGGCGACGTCGATCCCGAGCAGAGTATCGCGCACCGCGCCACCGACGAAGCGCGACTCGCCCTCCACCGCGCCGAGAACCTTGGTCAGTGCTTCCAGGCCGTCACGGTCGCGCCACGGCGCAGCCGGGAGTATCAAGACCACCTCAGGCGGCGCGCGAGGTTGACGATCATCGCTGCGGTCGCACCCCAGATACGGCGCTCGTTCCACATGATCTCGTAATAATGCCGGTCGTGGCCCTGCCATTCGAGCGTCGCCTCGACATGGTTCGCCTCGTCCAGCAGGAATGCGAGCGGGACTTCGAAGACGCTGGCGACTTCCGCTTCGCTCGGTGTGAAGACCAGGTCGGGCGGGATGATCCCGATCACCGGCGTCACCTGGAACCCGGTGACGGTGCGGTAGCTGTCGGCCTCGCCGATCACGCGGACCTCGTCGCGGGGGAGGGCGATCTCCTCGTCGGCCTCACGCAGCGCAGCGGTGACGACGTCCTCGCCGGGATCGATCCGACCGCCGGGGAACGCGATCTGGCCGGGGTGGCGGCTCATCGTGTCGGTGCGCTGCGTCAGGATCACGCCCGGATCGGCGCGGTCGGTCACCGCGATCAGCACCGCGGCGGGAAGCAACGTGTCGGCGGCGGTGAGATCGCCGTCATGCTGGTCGCCGGTGAGCAGGATCATGTGCGACCCGGCGCCCTTCGCCAGCGCCGCGGTCAGCCGTTCCGTCAGGTTCATGCAGCGGGCTCCAGCGGGAAAAACGCGCCATCGCTCCACAACCCGGCGGGAGTCGCGTCGTCGGCGATCGCGCGCTCGGCGAGTTCGTAATAGACCGAGCGCACGACCAGCGCCTCCATCCCGCCGCGCACCGCGAGGTAGGGGCGCGGGCCATCCGTATCCTCGACGAAGCGCAGCGGATGCTCGGGGCCTGCGGTGACGAGGTCGCCGGTGTTGAGCCGGAAGGCGAGCTTCGAGTCGCGACCGCTGCCCTCCGCCTTCATCTCGACCGCGATGAAGGCGGCGTCCTCGACCTCGATATCGAGCTTTTCGACCGGCGTGACGAGCACGTGGCTGCCATCGGGTTCGCGGCGCAGGATCGTCGAGAACAGCCGTACCATCGCCGGCCGGCCGATCGGCGAGCCCTGATGATACCAGGTCCCGTCGCGCGCGATCCGCATCTCGCTGTCGCCGCAATGCGTCGGATTCCATTTCTCGACGGGCGGGAGCTTGGCTTCCTCGACCAGCCGCGCGATTTCCGCGAGGCTGAGCGAGGCGATATCGGGGATGGGGTCCATGGGCATGGCGGCGGACTAGGCGGGCAGGGGGGCTAGGTAAAGCGGCGGCTTATGCGGATGCGGTGACTGGCAGGCGCGGACCCAGCATTCCGGTGCCATCCGGGACCGCTTCGCCGCGGGCGAGCAGGCGGTGGCGCTCGACCGGGCCGGGCGCGTTCCAGCGGGCGGTGCGGTCTGCTGTGAACCCGAAGAACCGGCCATAATAGTCGGGATCGCCGATCAGCATGAGCGCGTCGCCGAGGCCGTTCGCGGTGGCGGCATCGAGTACCTGCGCGACGAGGCTGCGGCCGATTCCGTCGCCTTGCCGGGTGGGGGCGACGGCGACCGGACCGACCATCACCAGCGGGCTCTCGCGGTGGTCGTCGATCAGCGCGATCGGCCAGCACTGTATCGAGCCCACCAGCGCGCCGTCCTCGACCGCCGCGAAGCTGAGCGCGGCGATCGGCCTGCCGGGGCCCCGGATCTTGTAGGCGGTGCGCGTGAACCGATCGGGACCGAAGGCGGCATCGAGCAGCATCTCGACCGCGGTCGGATTGATCGTGTCGAGGGGGACGAGCGTAATCACCGGCATCTCCTGCCCCGAAGGCGTCCGAGCATGAACGGCGAGGGCAGCGCGCTTTAGCCTTGGCGAGGCTGAACGCAAGAATAACCGGGGGTGAGACTCGCGTAAGCCATCGGCATCGCATCGCCCCGTCGAAGAGCCGACTTTCATCTCGGCGTGCGTCTGCTAGAGGCGCGGCGATGGAAGACAGTCTTCAACTCGAAGTCCACGATCTCGAAGTGCAGGTCCTGACCGGCATCTATTCGGAGGAGACGCACCTGCCGCAGCCGCTGCGGATCTCGCTGACCGTCGACATGGTCTGCCCGAAGCGCTTCGCGCCGGATACGCCGCTGTCGGCGTCGAAGAACTACCTCGACCTGAAGAACGCGGCGACCACCGCGCTGCCATCCGGCGTGCATTTCACGCTGATCGAAGGCGTCGCGGATCATATCTGCGAGACGCTGTTCCTGCAGGATGCGCGCGTGCTGCGCGTGCAGGTGAAGATCGTCAAACTGGCGATCGCCGAGGCGGACGAAGCGATCGGCGTGACTCTCGTCCGCCATCGCCGCTGATCAGCGGAGCCGAATGGTGCGGCTGACTCTCGAGTCGGACGGCGACATCGTCTCGTTGATCCGGAGTGCCGAGGCCGAGTCGATCGTCGTCGTCGTCGTACAGCCATCCGCGAACGCGCTCTGGACCGCGTTGGCGCGCGCTGCGATTCCACCGCTGGCGATCGAGCGCGCGCCGGGCTGCCGGGTCAACGCGGTATTCGCCGAGGAGGGCGCGTGCGACGCCGATGTCGATGCCGCCGCGGAGTTCCTCGACTGCGCCCGATCGACCACCGGCCAGATCATCGACGTCCGCCCGCCTGCGCTCGGCTAGAGTTTGCGCGTTCGACCGCAGGGGCCGAGCGCCTTCAGCACGAAGGCATAGTCCTCGCGCGCGACGACCGCGTCGGCGGCTTCGAGCGACGTGGTGCTGTGATCCGGCAGCGTCGACGGCAGCGCGCACGTCAGACGATACCACAGCAATGTCTCGGGCTTGGGCGGGGCGGCCGATTCGTCGACGATCTCGCTCAGCGCCACCGCCCAGCGCGGTTGCTCGCCGGGGCGACGCAGGATCGACAGCGATACGGGGCGCTGATCGGCGGTCGTCAGGAAGATCTGCGTTTCGCCCTCGCCGGGCAGCGCGCCGGCCACATGGAAGGCATTGCCGACACCGGTGATGACCGTCGGCGCATCGGCGGCCAGGGCCGCTTCCGCGATCTGGCGGACGGTGGCCTGCGCGGCGGGCGTCCAGTCGATCTGCGCATCCGGCGCGACGAGCTGCACCTGGTTGACCGAGCCGGCGACCGGCCGCGCGAACAGCAACACCCGCGCCTTCTTGAATTTGGGGATGCGGCCGCGCGCATCGGGCGCGACGTCGAGCAGGTAGCCGATTCGGGGCGGCAGGCCGTTTGCGCCCCGGATCAGCGTCCCGACATCGACCTCGACATAAAGTCTAACCTGTCCCGAAGTGAGACCAGGTGCCTCCGACGGCTTGATCCGGACGGTCGATCGGACGGTCGCATCGGCGATCACGGGCGCGGACAGGACGAGATCGGCTAGGTCCGAATATTGGAAGGACGATGCCGCCGACGACGGCACGGATGAAGGCGCATTTGTCGGATAACGGGGGGAAACGGCGGTTTGGGACGCAGAAATCGGTCCCGCCGCCAAAGCGATGATGCTGACGCAAGCCGTAACGTGAAAGGAGATTTTCATCGCTTTGCGCTACGCCATCGGAGCTGAACGATACAGAAATAATTCTGCCATCCCGAGGTTGTACGTTTGTTGCGTCCGACAAAGCGTTTGCGTGTCGCGGAACGTGGCGATAGGACTCGGGTACTGCCCCGTGGTTATTCCGGCCAACGGCAGACGTATGCGTCGCGCACTTGGTGCGAACACGTGCGTACGGAGCAGGCAGATTAAGGGAGTGTCGTTTCTGAATGGCCTATACTGACCAGAAGATGTCCGGAGGCAAAATCGTCGCGATCGTGATCGTCGCGCTGATTCATGCGGCCTTGGGCTACGCTTTCGTCACGGGCCTCGCGTATCAGTACGTGAAAAAGGCCCAAGAAAAGATGACGACGTTCGACGTGGAGCCGCCGCCGCCGCCGCCTCCGCCCGACGAGCCCCCGCCGCCGCCGCCTGACCAGCCCAACCTGCCGCCGCCACCGACCACGGTCGTGACGCCGCCGCCGGTCGTTGTAACGCCGCAGCCAGCGCCCGCGCTGACGACGTCGAGCATCATCCCGAAGTTCCAGCCGACGGCACCGCCGGCACCGCCGTCGCCGGCGGTGGCGCCAGCGCCGCCCGCTCCGGTGGTCAGCAAGGCAGCCGGTGCGAAGGGTGATCCTGCGCAGTGGGTTTCGACGGACGATTATCCGCCGAGCTCGCTGCGTGCCGAGGAAGAAGGGACCGTCGGGATCGCCTGGGACATCAACACCCAGGGTCGCGTCGAGAACTGCCGCGTCACATCGTCGAGCGGATCGTCCGCGCTGGATCGGGCCGCTTGCGCCGCGATCACACGGCGTGGTCGGTATTCGCCGGCAGTGGACACGGCGGGCAATCCGATCCGGTCGAGTTCTTCGCGTCGCGTGACGTGGAAGATCCCGCCTCAGTGATTTGGGCCAGGGATTATCGGGCCTGATGATTTGGGCCCGATACTCTGGTCAGTTTACGCTGCACCTTTCGTTTCAGACATAGACTATAGTCAGAGGACTAACCGAACATGATCACCACCATTCTTGCAGCGGCAGCGCCCGCCGCAGCCGACGCCAACCCGTACGGCCTGCAAGCCGCACTCCGCGAGGGCGGCCTGATTTCGCAGACCGTGTTCGGCATCCTCGTGCTGATGTCGGTCGTGTCGTTCTACATCCTGTTCTCGAAGCTGTTCGAGCAGCAGAAGATCATCGGCCAGGGCAAGCGCGTCCGTCAGGCCTTCTGGTCGTCGAACAGCCTCCGCGAGGGTTCGGCCAAGCTCGAGAAGAACTCGGCCTACAAGCAGATCGTCGACGACGGTCTGGCCGCTCAGGAGCAGCATTCGAAGCTGACCGATCCGGTCGAGGCACATGACTGGCTGCACGGCTCGCTGGCGCGTTCGGAAGCTGCGATCAACTCGAAGCTGGGTGGCGGTCTCGCCTTCCTCGCGACGGTCGGTTCGGTCTCGCCGTTCATCGGTCTGTTCGGTACGGTTATCGGCATCTACCGCGCACTGGTTAAGATCGGCGCATCGGGCCAGGCATCGATCGACAAGGTTGCAGGGCCGGTCGGTGAAGCACTGATCATGACCGCCCTCGGTCTGGTCGTCGCGGTTCCTGCCGTTCTGTCGTACAACTGGCTGCAGCGCCGCAACAAGTCGATCGCAGAGGACCTGTCGGCCTTCTCGAACGACGTGCTCGGCTTCCTGGCGTCGAACGGTGCGGTTCGCCCGGCGATCGCTGGTCCTGCTAAGCCGGTCACGAAGCCTGCCACGACGACCACGACTGCCGGCCAGACCGGTGGCGTGCCGCGCTAATCAAGATGCGCAAAAGGCGGGGCTGCTGTCCGCAGCGGCTCCGCTTCATTGCCGCCGGCAGTTCCGGTGGCGATCAAATGGATAGGATAGTTCGCACATGGCGATGAGTGTTGGTGGCGATTCCACCGAGAGTTCGATATCGGACATCAATACGACGCCGCTGGTCGACGTCATGCTCGTGCTCCTGATCATCTTCCTGGTGACGACCACGGTCGCGGTCCAGGCGGTGCAGCTGAAGCTGCCGGATGTTCGCTTCGATCCGACGATGACCAAGCCCGAGAACGTCTCGCTCTCGGTGACGTCGGCCAACGGACAGTGCCAAGTATATTGGGGTCTTTCCCCGGTGACTCACGAAGAGTTGCTGCAGCGGGGCGTCGACAAGCTGAAGGCGGAGATCGCGCGTCAGGGCGGTGCCAATGCCGCTGGCCTCGAATTGCCCGAGGCGCATATCCGCGGCGACGTGAACGCACCGTATCGCTGCATCGGCGCCACGATCTACACGATGCAGCAGGCCGGGTTCGCCCGTGTAGGCTTCATCTCCGAACCGCCTCCCGGCGTCACCACCGAACGTTGATGCGGAACGCTGATGCCGACCGCTGACGGTGGCTCGGACGTATTTAGGAGTAGTATAAAATGGCAATGAGCGGCGGCAAAGAAGACGGCGCGCCGATGATGGAAATGAACATGACGCCGTTGATCGACGTCCTGCTCGTTCTCCTCATCATGTTCATCATCACGATCCCGATCCAGACGCATGCGGTCAAGGTGGACCTTCCGGTCAACAGCCCGAACCAGCCGCAGAACCCGGTCAATCCCGAGAAGAACAAGATCTCGATCGATCCGGCGGGTGTCGTGGCGTGGAACGGAGCGCCGGTCGATGAGGTCACGCTGCGCCAGTATCTGGATCAGAGCGCTGGCATGACGCCGGAGCCCGAACTCCACTTCCAGCCTGATCCGCAGGCGAAGTATGAAGTGGTCGATCGCACGCTCGCGGTGATCAAGCGGTCCGCGATCACGAAGCTCGGCTTCATCGGCAACGAGCAGTACCGCAACGACTTCTAAGTCAGCGTACAGCATCGAACGTCCAAAGGGCGGTCCTCCGGGACCGCCCTTTTTTTTGTTGTCCGCCACAGGACGGACGGGAGGAGGGGCCTCTCACGAGAAGTTGATCGATGTACTTGTATGACGGTCTTCAAAGTGACACACCGTTGTCACAAAAATGAAACCTTCGGATCGGCGGAGGTCAGTGGAGATGGATGATGCGCAAGACCGTCCTGTTCGTTCTCACAATCCTGGGCACGGCAACGCCGGCGCTGGCAGGATCGTCCCCAACCATGGATCGTACCGGCTATACGGCGATCGCGGCGGGCGACCTCTCGACGGCGGAACAGCGCATCGTCGCCGAGCGGAAGATCTTCCCGCAGCGTCCCGAACTGATGATCAATCTGGCGTCGGTGTATCACCGGACCGGTCGCGACTCGGAAGCCCGCGCGCTGTATGCGGCGGTGCTGGAACGGCCGGCGGTCGCGATGGACCTGCCGTCGGGCGCAGTGGCATCGTCGCACGATCTCGCGAGCCGGGCGCTCGCCCGCCAAACCCAGCAGATCGCGACTCGCTGAGCAGGAACTCGCGGTCGTGATGGCAGGCTCTTAGTACGAGAGCGCGAGTGGCCTCGGCGCGGCCCCGATGGCGGGGGCAGCGCCCTGTAAAGGGCTGCGCCATTCTTGTTCTCCCGCGAAGGCGGGAGCCCAGTCTGGGTCCCCGCCTTCGCGGGGAAACAAGCCGGGCTGCGGTTGAGAGGGTATGGAGCGGGCAAGGAGCAGCCGAGCACGAGGGTGGTCGAACGTGTAGCCTGGCGGGGGGATCGTCCGCGATTGGACGGCATCCCTAGAGCTGGGACGATCCGTGTCCGATCTTGCCGACCGCCAGGTGAGGTTCGTTTCTTGCCATTTCGACCCCGACCTTCGCCGGGAGGGTGCGGGGAGCTACAGGTCAACCGCTATCCCCCCGCGATAGCGTGCCGCGGGCAACCAATCTGCGGCGGAAGCGGGCAATCTGCAGACCCCGAGCAAAGGTGGAGCGAGTCCCACACCTTCCGCCGTTGCCAGCCTCGGGTGGCCCTAAGCCCTAGAGCCGCGGCAACGTCACCCCGCGCTGGCGCATGTATTTGCCCGCGCGGTCTGCGTAGCTGACTTCGCAAGGCTCGTTCCCCTTGAGGAACAGGAACTGGCACGCGCCTTCGTTGGCGTAGATCTTGGCCGGCAGCGGGGTGGTATTCGAGAACTCCAGCGTCACATGCCCCTCCCATTCGGGCTCGAGCGGGGTGACGTTGACGATGATCCCGCACCGCGCATAGGTCGACTTGCCGAGGCAGATCACCAGCACGTCGCGCGGCACGCGAAAATACTCGACGGTCCGCGCCAGTGCGAAGCTGTTCGGCGGAATGATGCACACGTCGGTTTTGCGGTCGACGAAGCTGTTGGCCGCGAAGTCCTTCGGGTCGACGATCGCGCTGTCGACGTTGGTGAAGATCTTGAACTCGTCGGCAACGCGCGCGTCATAGCCATAGGAGGACAGACCGTACGAGATGCAGCCATCGCGGCGCTGCGCCTCATGGAACGGTTCGATCATCGCGTCGCCGAGCGCGCGCTCGCGGATCCAGCGGTCGGACATCACGGACATGGTAGCTCCTCTTCGGGGTGCGCTTTCGCCCGGATGCGGCGTCACGGCAAGGGGGCACGCTCGCGACGTCATGCAGGATCGCAAACTCACGGGGACTCGCGTCGCGCGGATGACTTGCCGTCCGCGAGGCCCTACGCACGCGGATCAATCGCAGGGGTCAAGATGCGCGCGTTCGTTCCGATACTCGCCGGTGTCACTTTACGCAGTCGGCTGCTCGCATGTCTGGGTGCGTGCCTCGGCATAGCGCTGACCAGCGCCATCAGCGCGACCATCATCCACCCGCACGGATCGTTGCTGCTCCTGGTCGCGCCGATGGGCGCCGCGGCGGTGCTGGTGTTCGTGGTGCCCGCCAGCCCGCTCTCGCAACCCTGGTCGGTGATCGGCGGCAACGTGATCTCGGCGCTGGTCGGCGTCGCTGCTCTGAAGCTCGTGCCGATCCCGGTCCTTGCCGCCGGACTCGCGGTGGGCGGCGCGATCCTCGCAATGTCGCTGACGCGGTCGTTGCATCCGCCGGCGGGTGCGGTGGCACTGACAGCGGTGCTTGGCGGCCCGGCGGTGTGGGACGCAGGGTTCGGGTTCGCGCTGGTGCCGATCGCCGTCAATTCGGTCGCGTTGGTCGGATTGGGCGTGGCGTTTCATCGGCTCACCGGGCAGCGCTATCCACACCGGCCGGTGCCGACCAGCGACCCCGCGCGCGAACCCGAAGCGACGATGCTGACCGCTACGGATCTCGATCTCGCGCTGATCGACCTGGGCGAGACGCTCGACGTCGGTCGGGAGGACCTCGACGAATTGCTCCGTCGTGTCGAGCATCACGCGATCCGCCGCCGCGCGCTGGCCGGGCCAATCACGCGACGCTGATCGGTCAGCCTATTCCGAGATCCGCCGGACCGAACGCGTCGGGCAGCAGTTCCGAGACGGTATAGGTGCGGATCGCGTCGCCTTCCGCCGCGCCGCAATGCACCGGCAGGTCGCGGCCGCCCATCTGTGCGGCTTCGTTGATGACCTGGCGACAGCGGCCGCACGGGCTGACGGGGGACGTGCCGGTTGCGCGGCCCTCGGCATCCATCGCGCCGCCGATCACGCCGATCGCGACGATATCGCGGAGCCGGCCCGCCGCGCTGGCGGTGGCGATCGCGACTGTTTCCGCACACAGCGACAGGCCGTAGCTCGCATTCTCAAAATTGGCGCCGGTGATGACGCTGCCGTCGTTCAGCAAGACTGCCGCCCCGACCGCGAACCGCGAATAGGGCGCGTGGGCGTTGCGCGCGGCGTCGCGTGCTGCCGCCACGAGTTGCGTTGCTTGTTCAGTCATGATGCCACCACGTCCCAGTTCACCGGTCCCTCGATCCCGTCGATGCGGCGGAAATCGCTGGCCCGCCACATCCGCCACGGCCGCGCGGTGTAGTCGGGCTTTAGGATATTCTCTACCGCCCATAGCGGCCGCGGCACGGCGTCCGACAGCGTGTATTGCGAGTCCACCGCCTTGCTGATCCGTAGCATGACCGGCTGGCGGGTATGCGTTTCGACCATCGTCACGAACTGCGCGATGTCGGCGATCAGCCTCGCGCGGTCGGGCCGCGCGGTGCAGTCGTCGTGGAACGCGATGTCGACAGCGGTCGGCAACGCGTCCGACGTCCGCGGCACGAAGGTGTTGAACGCGTTCGCCTGCTCGTCCGCGCGCTGGCATAAGGAATAGACATGAACCGCACCACGTCGCAGGCCGGCGTCGGGCAACGCCGCCCAGTTCGCCTCGAACGCCGCATCGCGGCGGTCGGTCCCCGACGTCGCGACGATATACGCGAAGTCGGCACCGCTCGCGCGCACCGTGCCCCATTCGACCGGGCCGGGGTTTTCGGCGAGGTCGATGCCCTGCAACGGGTAGTGCTTGACGTCGGGGTGCCAGCCGGTTGCCGCGGTCCAGCCGCAGATGCCGACGAAGCCGGTTGCGGCCAGCGCGGCCGCGAATTTCAAAAGTGCGTGAGCCATGGGTCTTCTAGTTGCGGATGTGGAGGACGCAGATCAGCGTGAACAGCCGTCGCGCAGTGTCGAAATCGACCTCGATCTTGCCGTCGAGACGCTCTTTCAGCAGCTCGGCGGCCTCGTTGTGGACGCCCCGGCGGGCCATGTCGACCGTCTCGATCTGCGCCGGGGAAGATTGCCGGATCGCTTGGTAATAGCTGTCGCAGATCGCGAAATAATCGCGGATCGGTCGGCGGAAGCGCCCGAGCGCGAGCACCAAAGTCTCGAGATGCGTGTCGTCTTCGCGGTGAATATGGATGCCGAGGCGTCCTTCTTCCGACTGGAGCTTGATCTTGTACGGCCCCGCATAGCCGTCGGCATAGGCTCGCTGCGGGGCGAAGTGATTGCCCTCGATCAGGTCGAAGATCGCGATCCGCCGCTCCTGCTCGACGTCGGGCGAGCGCCAGCCGAGACTGGTCTCGTCGAGTTGCACGTCGATGATCCGCGGGTCGGCCATACCGGTTCGATAGCGGGGGTCGTATCGCCTGTCACTTGGTCTGAACACGCGGACGCCAAGAGCTAGACGCGCTCCCCTCCCTGGAAGGGAGGGGCTGGGGGTGGGTAGGCCAGCTCTGGCCGCAACCGTTCCATGATCCGGAACCCGCCCCACCCCCGACCCCTCCCTTTCAGGGAGGGGCGCAGAAGGAGGCGACTTATCCCCACATTCCGTCGCAGTGCGCTTGGACCGGAAGGTCAGCATCGCGTAGGTGAAGGGGATGGCAACTCTCGCATTCCCCGTTCCCGCGGTCCCCGAACCGCAGCAACTTCCCCGCAACGTCGAGGCCGAGGCCGCGATGCTCGGCGCGATGATGATCGACAACCGGCTCGCGGACGACCTCGTCGACAAGCTCGAACCGGGGCATTTCTTCGAGCCCGTCCACGGACGGATCTTCGCCGCGATCAAGACGCTGCGCGGCAATGATATGCTGGTGACGCCGGTGACGCTGCGGCCGATGTTCGACGCGGACGAGGGTATGCGCGAACTCGGCGGGCCGGCGTATCTGGCGGGGCTGACGGGTAGCGGCGCAGGCCTGATCGGCGCGCGCCAGTTCGCGCAGCAGATCTACGACCTGGCGATGCTCCGTGCGCTCGTGTCGGTCGGCCGGACGCTCGTCGATCGCGCGATGGACACCTCCGAGGAGGTCAATCCGCGCGCGCAGATCGAGTTGGCCGAGGAGGAGCTGTTCAAGGTCGCGGCGGATGGCGGCTCCGAGAATACGGTGAAGTCGTTCGCGCAAGCGACCACCGCGGCGGTCAAGATGGCCGAGCGCGCGCTGAACTCTGGCGGCAACCTGTCGGGCGTCACCACCGGTATCGATTCGATCAACGCCAAGATCGGCGGCATGCATCACAGCGATCTCATGATCCTCGCCGGTCGTCCGGGCATGGGCAAGACCTCGCTCGCCACCAACATCGCGTTCAACGCCGCGCGGCGCTGGATGCGCGACATGGCCGACGGCATCGCCCCCAAGGACTCGGTCGGCGCGAAGGTCGCGTTCTTCTCGCTGGAGATGTCCGCGGATCAGCTGGCGACGCGTATCCTCGCCGAGCAGTCGCAGATTAGTTCCGAATCGCTCCGCATGGGTAAGATCAGCCGCACCGAGTTCGCGCAGCTCGCTGCTGCCGCTGCCGAGCTGGAGAACCTTCCGCTGTTCATCGACGATACCGGCGGTCTCTCGATCGGCGCGCTGCATACGCGCGTCCGCCGGTTGCAGCGCCGGCACAACAACGAGATCGGGCTGGTGGTGGTCGATTACCTCCAGCTGCTGTCGGGCTCTGGCAAGAGCAAGGACGGCAACCGCGTCCAGGAAATCTCCGAGATCTCGCGCGGCCTGAAGACCTTGGCGAAGGACCTCAACGTCCCGGTGCTGGCGCTGTCGCAGCTGTCGCGTGCGGTCGAATCGCGCGAGGACAAGACGCCGATGCTGTCGGATCTTCGCGAGTCCGGCTCGATCGAGCAGGACGCGGACATGGTCTGGTTCGTATATCGCGAGGATTATTACGTGGCGTCGAAGGAGCCCAAGCGGCCGGCGGAAGGGGATAGCTCGAAGATCTTCGAGGACCATGCGTCGTGGGCGGCGGAGATGGAGCGGGTCTACGGCCTGGCGGAACTGATCATCGCCAAGCAGCGCCACGGCGCGACCGGCAAGGTGCGGATGAAGTTCGATCCGACGATCACCAAGTTCTCGGATCTCGCCGAGTATTGAGTGTCTGAGTCCCTCGCCCCTCCGGGGAGAGGGAAGGGGCCCGCGGCTACTTGGCCGTGGGAAGGGAGAGGGGCATGTGGCTCGGGACGGTCCATCCCAACGCCCCTCTCCCTTCCGTCGCCAAGTGGCTCCTCCCTCCCTCTCCCCGAAGGGGCGAGGGAAAGTGGTCAGATCATCGGGTCGTAATCGGTAGGCGCGTGGATGCCGCATTCGACCTTGTCGAAACTGCGCCACCGGCCTGCCCGGGGGTCTTCGCCGGGGGCGACTTTGGTCGTGCACGGCGCGCAGCCGATCGAGAGATACCCCTGCGCCTCCAACGGATGCCGCGGCAACTCATGCTCCGCGAAATACGCGTCGAGCTTGGCCTTGTCCCAATCCGCCAGCGGGTTGATCTTCAACCGCCCCTCATCCTCCTCGAACCGCGGCAAGGCGGTACGAGTCCCCGACTGGAACCCCTTCCGCCCCGAAATCCACGCATCGAACGGCGCCAACGCCCGCCGCAACGGCTCGACTTTGCGCAGATCGCAGCAGCCATCGGGATCGTAGGACCAGCGCAAACCCGTCTTGTCCTTGATCGCCAGCAACCGCGGATCGGGCCGAAACACACGCAGGTCGGTGAAGCCCAGCTTCTCCGCCAGCTCATCACGGTACGCCAAGGTCTCGCCGAACATCTTCTGCGTATTCGTGAACACCACCGGCACATCGACATCGACCTGCGCGACCATGTGCAGCAGCACCGCCGACTCCGCGCCAAACGACGACACCGCCGCGATCCGCCCGCGCAACTCGCCGACCAGCAGCTCGAACAGCATCTCCTGTGCGGAGACGCCCTCGAACCGCTCCTGCATCGCCATCGCATCGGCGCGCGTGAACGCCGGCGTGACGTCGATCATGTCGAGTTGGCGCGCGGGCTCACCCATGGCGCAGCTTCCACACCGGCACCGCGCCATCGGCCGCCTTCTGGTACGGCGTGTCGTAGCGCTCCAGGCTCGCGCGTAGCACGTCGATATCGATCGGCGCCTGCGGTGCGAAGCTGTCGAACCCGCAGCGCCGCATCAGCGGAATCTGATCGACCAACACGTCGCCCTGCGCGCGCAGTTCGCCGGTATACCCCGCCTCGCGCAGGATCCGCGCGGACGAATAGCCACGCCCGTCGCGGTAGCCGGGGAAGCTCACCTCGATCAGCGCGAGCTGGTCGATCTGCGGCAACAGCGCGCGCGCGTCGTCGCCCGCCTCCAGGCGCACCGCCGCGGCATTGCTCTGGCCGATGAACGAATCGAGCGTCACCGCGGGCTCGTCATGCGGCTCGTCGTCGCGGAAGCGGAGCAATGTCTGGTCCGGATACTCAACCATAGATCGCCTCCTTGAACGTCTCGAAGCCGACGCGGCGGTAGGTGTCGAGGAAGCGTTCGCCGGGATCGCGGACCTGCAGATAGCGGTCGGTGACACGCTCGATCGCGTCGACCACGCCGTCCTCCGAGAAGCCGGGCCCGGTGATTTTCGCGAGGCTCACGTCCTCCGCGCCAGAGCCGCCGAGCGAGAGCTGGTAATTCTCGGTGCCCTTCTTGTCGACGCCGAGAATGCCGATGTGGCCCGCGTGATGATGCCCGCACGCGTTGATGCAGCCGCTGATCTTCAGCTTCAACTCACCCAAGTCGCGCTGCCGATCGAGACTGCCGAAGCGAGTCGCTATCTTCTGCGCGAGCGGGATCGAGCGTGCGTTGGCGAGGCTGCAATAATCCAGACCGGGGCAGGCGATGATGTCGCTGATCAGATCGAGATTGGCCTCGGCGAGCCCTGCCTCGTTCAGCGCCGACCATACCGCATGCAGGTCGGCGATGCGGACGTGCGGCAGAACGATGTTCTGCGCATGCGTGACGCGCAGTTCGTCGAAGCTGTAGCGCGTGCCGAGATCGGCCATCACATCGATCTGGTCCGCCGACGCATCGCCGGGGATACCGCCGATCGGCTTGAGGCTGATGTTGACGATCGCATAGCCCGGCTGCTTGTGCGCTTTCACGTTCTGGTCGAGCCAGACCGCGAAGTCGGGATCGCTGCGGTCGATGTCGGTCGAGGCATTGGCGTCGAAATCGGGCGCGCCGAAGTGGCTGGTAATGCGCTCTAGCTCGGCGCGCGGAGGATCGAGGCCGAGGCCCTTCACCGCGGCGAATTCCTCCTCGACCTGGCGGCGATATTCGTCGGGACCGACCTCGTGGAGCAGGATCTTGATCCGCGCCTTGTAGATATTGTCGCGACGGCCGTAGCGATTGTAGACGCGCAGGCACGCCTCGAGATAGCTCATCAGGTCGTCGGCGGGGACGAAGTCGCGGATCTCGTGGCTGATCATCGGCGTACGGCCCATGCCGCCGCCGACATAGATCTTCGCGCCAAGTTCGCCGTCGCGAACGTGCAACCCGATGCCGATGTCGTGCAGGCGCATCGCCGCACGATCCTCGTCCGCCGCGATCACGCAGATCTTGAATTTCCGCGGGAGGTAGGTGAATTCCGGATGGAACGTGCTCCATTGGCGGATCAGCTCGGCCCAGGGGCGCGGATCGGCGACCTCGTCCGCGGCGGCGCCGGCGAACTGGTCGGAGCTGATGTTGCGGATGCAGTTGCCGCTGGTCTGGATGGCGTGCATCTCGACCGTCGCGAGCTCCTGGAGGATGTCCGGCGTCTGGTCGAGCTGGATCCAGTTGAACTGGATGTTCTGGCGCGTGGTGAAGTGGCCGTAACCGCGATCGTACTTGCGCGCGATGTGGCCGAGCATCCGCATCTGCCGCCCGTCCAGCGTCCCGTACGGCACCGCCACGCGCAGCATGTACGCGTGCAGCTGGAGGTACAGGCCGTTCATCAGCCGAAGCGGCTTGAACTGGTCCTCGGTCAGCTCGCCCGAAAGGCGGCGGCGGACCTGGTCACGAAACTCGTCGACGCGCTGGTCGACGATCGCCTGGTCGTATTCGTCGTATTTATACATATCAGATTACCCAGCTGCCGGCGTTGGGGTCGGCGGGTTTGAGGGTCAGGTCGGGTCGCATCGTCGGGCCGAGCGCGCGGATGCGGTCCTTGATGTGGGCGGGGCGGGGGCCGTCTTCGGTCTGCGTCGCCTCGATCAGATAGGGGACGTTGACGCGGCGCGCGCCTTCCTCCGCCTGGAGGATGGCTTCACCCGCGACGCCGACGTCCGCCGCTTCCTCGATGTGGCGCGACCAGCCGTTGCCGGTCCACCAAACGACGTCGCCGGTGGGAAGGTCGTTTCCGGTCAACAGCTTCATGCGGCAGCGTCCTCTGCTACGCGGGCCCAGCGGGCGAGTTTGTCTTCGGCGTCCGACAGTTCGACGACCTCGCCGACGACGATGATCGCGGGGCTTTTCACCGCCTCGCGCGTCACCATCGCGCCGAGATCGGCAAGCAACGTCCGGATCGCCCGCGAGCCCTCGAGCGTGCCGCGTTCGAGCACTGCGACGGGCATGTCGGGGGCGACGCCATCGGTCATCAGCTTGTCGGCGATGTCGGTCGCGCTCGCGATGCCCATGTAGATCACCAGCGTTCGACCCTGTCCGGCCAGCCCCGCCCAGTTCTGTTCGCTCAGCCCCTTGCACTGGCCCGCGACGAAGCTGACCGCGCTCGAATGATCGCGGTGAGTGAGCGGTAGCATCGCTTCGGCGGCGCAACCGAGCGCGGCGGAGACGCCGGGGATTACCTCGACGGGCAGGCCCGCTGCGCGGACCGCCTCGACTTCCTCGCCGCCCCGACCGAACACGAACGGGTCGCCACCCTTCAGGCGGATGACGATCGCGCCGGTCTTAACATGCGCGATGATCAGCGCGTTGATCGCCTCCTGCGGCAGTGTGTGGCGCGCGCGCTGCTTGGCAACCGAGATGCGCTGTGCGCCCGGCGGCGCGATGTCGAGCACGCGCGGGTCGATCAGCCCGTCATGCACGACGACGTCGGCGGTCTTCAGCGCCTCGACCGCGCGGACGGTGAGGAGGCCGGGATCGCCCGGCCCCGCCCCGACGAGGATGACGCGCCCGCGGGCGGTGGGATCTAGGAGGCTTGCCATAGGATAAGAGATGGACGGCAACCCGCTGCACCGCAACCGAATGATGCTTTGGCGGGAGGTAGGATTGCTTTCGAACGCGCCGAAACGCGGTCAGCCGTCGGCGAGGCCGATGCCGATCGACGCACGCGCGCTCTCGGATTCGCTGCTGACGACCGGGTAGGCGCAGTAATCCGCGGCGTAATAGGCGCTCGGACGATGATTGCCCGACCAGCCGATGCCGCCGAACGGGGCTCCGCTCGAGGCACCATTGGTCGGCTTGTTCCAGTTGACGATGCCGGCGCGGATGTTCGCCCAGAACCGGTCGTACAGCGCGGGCGTCTGGCTGATCAGCGACGCAGACAGGCCGTAGCGCGTGTTGTTGGCCTCGGCGATCGCGGCGTCGAAATCGTCGACGCGAACAACCTGCAGGATCGGCCCGAACAGCTCGATATCGGGGCGGTCGGCGATATCGGTGACGTCGATCAGCGCGGGTTTCAGGAACGGCAGGTCCGCGACCGGGCGTTCGAGGTGACGGATCGCGCGGCCACCGCGCGTGAGCAGTTCGAGGAAGCTTTCGGTCAGCTGCTCGGCGGCTTCGTTGTCGATCACCGGGCCCATGAACGGGGCGGGGTTGGCATGCGGCTCGCCGACGATGATCCGGCCGACCATCTTGTCGACGGTGGCGATCAGCGGGTCATAGAGCTTGGTGTCGACGATCAGCCGGCGCGCCGCGGTGCAGCGCTGCCCGGCGGTGGTGAAGGCCGACTGGATGATCAGGATCGCCGCGGTGTGCAGGTCGGGCGTGTCCCACACGACGATCGGGTTGTTGCCGCCCATCTCGAGCGCGAGGATCTTCTCGGGCTTGTCGGCGAACGCGCGGTTGAGCGCGAGGCCGGTGCGCGCCGAGCCGGTGAACAACAGCCCGTCGATATCGGGGTGCGCGGCGAGCGCCTTGCCTTCGTTCGGGCCGCCGATCACGAGGCGGATGCACTCGGGGGGTACGCCCGCGGCGCGGAAGCATTCGACGAGGAAGGCGCCCACGGCCGGGGTTTTTTCCGACGGCTTGAAGACGACCGCGTTACCGGCGATCAGTGCGGGAACGATGTGGCCGTTGGGCAGATGCGCGGGAAAATTATACGGCCCGAGCACCGCGAGCACGCCATGCGGCTTGTGGCGGACGGCGATCCGCGACCCCATCGTCGCTTCGAGACGGCGCTGCGCGGTACGGTCGGCATAGGCGCTGACCGAGATGTCGACCTTGGCGATCACCGTCTCGACTTCGCCACGCGCTTCCCAGATCGGCTTGCCGGTTTCGCGGGAGATCAGGTCGGTGAACGCGTCGTTGCGCTGCCGGACGATGTTGGCGAAGCGCCGCATCGTCTCGATCCGGAAGGCCAGCGGCTTCGACGCCCAGCTCGACCAGCCGGCGCGCGCGCAGGCGACTTCGGCATCGACGTCGCCGATCGGTTGACGCCAGAGAATCGCGCCGGTGGCCGGCTCGTAGGAGATGATCTCGTCGGACATGCGCCGCTCTTGCCTTGATTCGCGGCGAGTTTCCACTGGCGGATGCGTCGCTTTCTTCTTCCCTCCCTGGAAGGGAGGGGGCGGGGGTGGGTGGGCCGGTTCGTGACACAACCGTCGCACCACACGGAAACCGACCCACCCCCAGCCCCTCCCTTCCAGGGAGGGGGGAGTTACTCGGCGAGTGCTTCGCCCATCGTGCGGATGGCGGCGACCTTGGCGTTCAGCGCACTCCAGTCGTCGTGCTCGGCGATCGGCGCCCAGATCGCCTCCACCTCGTCGATCAGCATGCTGCACGGCTCGCCCGCCCAGTACGGGTGCGAGCGGTCCTTCCGGGGTTCGTAGGTGGCGAGCGCGGTGCGGACTTCGGCCCAGGGTTCGGCGTAGGCGTCGGGCAGATTCCCACCGAACGCGTCGAAGAAGAACCGGTCGATCCCGACGCCGGAGGTGCGGAGCGCGCGTTCGGTGGCCTGGACGAGGTCGCGGTCGGCATCCGGATCGCGCGGGCGGACGCCGAGACGCCAGAGGATCGCCTGCGTGACTTCGGGTTGGTAGCGCGGACCGAACTGGTCGAGCGCGGCCACCAGCGGGTCGCTCTCGGCGATCTGGCGGAGCGCCACGGCCAGCTGCATCACGTCCCAGTGGATCGCCTCGGGCTGGCGGCCGAACGCGTAGAGCCCCTGGTGATCGAAATAGGCAGCGGTGAAGGCCGGGTCCCAGGTCGGGGCGAATCGCCACGGGCCATAGTCGAAGCTCTCGCCGGTAACGTTGATATTGTCCGAATTGAGCACGCCGTGGACGAACCCCGCTGCCATGTAGCGCGCCGCGAGACGCGCGGTACGGCCGACGACGAGGTCGAGCAGGCGGACCGGATCGTCGCTGTCCTCGTCGTAGAGGTTGCGGAGCGTGTAGCCGACGAGTTTGCGCAAACCCGCTTCGTCGCGTTCGTAGGCGAGGCGCTGGAAGCTGCCGATTCGGACGTGGCTGTGGTTGAGGCGGACGAGGACCGCCGATCGCGTCGGGCTGGGCTCGTCGCCGCGCTGGAGTTCCTCGCCGGTCTCGATCAGCGACAGCGTGCGCGAGGTAGGGACGTTGAGCGCTTCGAGCATCTCGGTCGCGAGGATCTCGCGCATCCCGCCCTTTAGTGTCAGGCGGCCATCGCCCGCGCGGCTCCACGGGGTCTGGCCCGATCCCTTGGTGCCGAGGTCCATCAGGCGACCGCGATCGTCGCGCATCTGCGCGAAGGTGAAACCGCGGCCATCGCCGAGATCGGGATTGTAGTTGCGGAACTGATGGCCGTGATAGCGGAGGGCCAAGGGCTGGGGGAGCGTGTCGGGGAGCGGTGAGAACCGGCCGAAATGGCGCGTCCATTCGTCATCCGTCAGCGTGTCGAGACCGATCTGCGCGGCGGCGCGGTCGTTGCGGAAACGAAGCCGCGTCTCGGGGAAGTCGGCGGGCGCGACGGGATCGAAGAAGCCGTCCCCCAGTGTTAGAAGTTCAGCTTCGGGGCGATACACTTGCGGGTCGATGGCCATGCGGCGATATGGTGGCCGCTACCCGAAGGACGCAACCATGGCCGCATACGAAAACCTCTATTGGTGGTCCAACGACGAGCTGAGACTCCACGCGCGCGACTATCCGGGGGGCGAGGAAGGCCAACCGCCGATCCTGTGCATGGCCGGGCTGACGCGCAATGCGCGCGATTTCGATGCGCTTGCGGCAAGGCTGGCCGGGCGCTGGCGCCTGATCGCCGTGGACTTTCGCGGGCGCGGCGAGAGCGCGTATGCGAAGGACCCGATGTCGTATGTCCCGCTGACCTATGTGCAGGACGTCGAGGCGCTGCTGACGGAGCAGGGGATCGATCGGTACATCGCGTTCGGCACGTCGCTGGGCGGAATCGTCACCATGCTGATGGCGGGGCCGTCGCGGGGGCGGATGACGGCGGCGTTGCTCAACGACGTCGGGCCGGAGATCGACGCGCAGGGGCTGGCGCGGATCCGCGGCTATGTCGGCAAGTCCAGCGTCTTCCCGACCTGGATGCACGCCGCGCGCTGCGTCGCCGAGAATAACGGCGATGTGTATCCCGACTGGCAGATCGAGGATTGGCTGGCGATGGCCAAGCGCCTGTACCGGCTCAACAGTTCGGGGCGGATCGTGCTCGATTACGATTTGAAGATCGCCGAGCCGTTCCGCGTGCCGGGGAACGAAGCGGGGCCGGACATGTGGCAGGCGCTGGGCTCGCTGCGCGACGTGCCGACGCTGATCGTGCGTGGCGGGCGCTCGGACCTGCTGTCGGCGGCGACCGCGGAGCGGATGGCGGCGTCGCTCGACTTGGCCGAAGTGGTGACGCTGCCGGGCGTCGGCCACGCCCCGACGCTGAGCGAGACGATGCTGCAGGAGCCGATCGACCGATTGCTGGCACGCGCGCTTGAGGGGGCGGCGATCCGCGCTTAGGGGAGGGCGGCGCGCAGTGTTTCACCGTGCATTTCGCCGCCAATCTGCTGACAAGCCGGGATACTTGATGACCGAACTCTCCGACGCCCACACCACCGTCCGCCCGCTGAAGGGCCGCCGCGCGATCATCACCGGGGGGACCACCGGGATCGGCCGGGCGATCGCGGTGCTGCTCGCCTCGGAGGGCGCCAAGGTCTATATCTGCGGCCGCGACGAACGCTATCTGCAGGATGCGCTCGCCCGCATTCGCGAAGTCGGCGAGGGCGACGGGATGATCACCGAACTCGCCGATCCCGACAAGGTCCGCGCGTTCTTCGACGCGGGCGAAGCGTATCTCGGCGGCTTCGACATCACCGTCGTTAACGCGGCGGTCGCGGCCGGCGGCCTGACGCAGATGAGCGAGGACGAGCTTCGCTATGCGATCGCGGTCGATTTCACCGCGTACCTGCTCAGCGCGCATCACGCCGCTCACCGGATGACGCCGATCAGCGACATCGTCATCATCGGCTCGCTGAGCGCGCATATCCTCGGGCCGAGCTCGACGGTGTATGCCGGGGTCAAGTCGGGGATCGCCGGCTTCTCGGAAGCGTTGCGGCGCGAGCTCGGGCCGAAGGGGATCAAGGTCTCGCTGGTCGAGCCGGGCAAGGTCGGCTCGAACATGCAGTATCCCGACGTGCCAGACGACAAGCAGCGGCAGATGATCGAAGCGGAGCAGATGCTGCGCGCCGAGGACATCGCGGTCGGGGTCGAGTTCGTCCTGACGCAGCCGACCCGGACCGTGATCCAGCAGATCGTCATCGTCCCGCGGGCGCTCGAGGGGGAATAGGCGCGCCAGCGGCTAACCCACCCCCCGTTCGCGCGGCGCCCGTCCCGTCATCCTGACGAAAGTCAGGATCCAGAGTAACGGCGAACTGCCCTTGATGACCCTGGATCCTGACTTTCGTCAGGATGACGGAGCAGGTGGAAGTCGCCAGACGTCAATCAAGGAGAATAGCATGTTCGACCAGCTCGTCTTCACCCCCGCCGACATCGACCTGTCGCGCTCGCCGCTGGCGGGGAAGGTCGGTGCCGAGACCTATGTGCTCGGGGCGTTCAATCCCGGGATGACGCGGCTGGCGAACGGCAATCTGCTGCTGATGGTGCGCGTCGCCGAGGCGCTCAAGCAGCCGGTCAAGAACGGCAACGTCCACGCGATCCGGTGGCAGGACGGCGCCTATCTGCTCGATGCGTGGCCGTTGCAGATGGTCGATACCAAGGATCCGCGCAAATTCCTGATTCCCGGCGGCGGATGGAAGGTGATGGCGCTGACGTCGCTGTCGTGGCTGCTGCCGGTCGAACTCGACGCCGAGGGGCGCTCGGTCGTCACGGTGCATTACGGCAAGGCGATCGCGCCGCGCACCTCGTACCAATGCTACGGCGTCGAGGATGCACGGATCTCGAAGGTCGGCGATCGCTATCTGATGACGACCTGCTCTGTCAGCCCGGAGCGGCATTCGACGACGTTGTATTCCTCCGCCGACGCGCTCGACTGGCAGCTCGAGGGGATCGTTCTCGATCACCAGAACAAGGACATGCTGATCTTCGAAGGACTGATCGACGGGCAGTATTGGGCGCAGACGCGGCCGCTCGGCGACCTGTATTTCGCGTATCCGCCGAACAGCGAATGGCGCAGCGGGCCATCGATCAACCTGTCGCGCTCACCCGATGCGCTGCACTGGAAGCCGCACGACAAGCCCGGCATCCGCCCGCATTCGGCCACCGTCTCGACCGCGCGGATGGGCGGCGGCGCCCCCCCGATCCTGACCGATCGCGGATGGCTGACCTTGTGGCACGGGGTGGAGCCGTCGGGCGTGGTCGGTATCTACCGGACGTACTGGTCGATCCTCGACAAGGACGACCCCTCGATCACGGTCGCGACCGAGCATACCGCGCTGCTCGAGCCGAACCCCACGCTGACCGAGCCGCTGAAGGACCAGATGTATCTCGACAACGTCGTCTTCACGACGGGCATCGCGGATGCGGGAGATTTCTACGTGGTGGCGAGCGGCGAGGCCGACCTGGCATGCCGGATCACGCATATCCCGAAGGATATGTTCGCCGCCTGATCGCGATTCTGCAGCTAGATAATTACGGCTTTTTCTTCGTCATGCCGGGCTTGTTCCGGCATCCACTGTTCCGCAAACTCATCGAGATTTGGTTTGCGGCACGGTGGACCCCGGAACAAGTCCGGGGTGACGGGGCGGTTTTGGCATCTGCAAGGGCTTAACCTGATCCCCGCTCTTACAGCGCCAGATCGGGGCTGCGGTCGACCTTGACGCGCGTCGCCGCAGGCTTCGGCTGCGTCGCGACCTGCACCGCCGGCGACGGCACCGTCAGTTGCAGCGTCTGCGCGGTCGCCGCCCAGGTCTTGGCGATCAGGTCGGGCTTGTCGTTGAGCGTGACGCCGTAGCTCGGGACGATCTCGCGGATCTTGCCCTGCCACGCCGCCGTCGCGAGGTGGTTGGGGAACACCTTCTTGAGCAAATCTAGCATGATCGACGGCGCCGTCGACGCGCCCGGCGACGCGCCGAGCAAGGCCGCGATCGAGCCGTCCTTCGACGCGACGATCTCGGTGCCGAGTTTCAGCACGCCGCCCTTGTTCGGATCGCGCTTGATGATCTGGACGCGCTGCCCCGCCTGCCACAGGCGCCAGTCGCCATCCTTCGCGCCCGGGAAATACTCGCGCAGCGCGGTCATCCGGTCGGCGTCCGACATGATCAGCTGCCCCGCGAGATATTCGACGAGATCGAAATCGTCCCAGCCGACCGCGATCATCGGCCGGAAATTGTCGAGCGTCACCGACGCCGGCAGATCGAAATACGAGCCTTCCTTCAGGAACTTGGTCGAGAAGGTCGCGAACGGGCCGAACAGCAGCGCCTGCTTGCCGTCGAGATAGCGCGTGTCGAGATGCGGCACCGACATCGGCGGCGAGCCGACCGCGGCCTTGCCGTAGACCTTGGCGAGATGACGCTGCGCCACCTCGGGCTTGTCGGTGACGAGGAACGAGCCACCGACAGGGAAGCCGGCATAATCGTCGGCCTCGGGAATCCCAGACTTCTGCAGGATCGGCAGCGCGCCACCGCCCGCGCCGGCGAACACGAAGCGCGCGTTGATGATCCGCTTCTCGTCGCTCTTCATGTCGCGCGCGGTGACCCGCCAGCGCTTGTCCTCGCTACGCTCCAGCGACCGAACTTCATGGCCGGTGGTCAGCGTGAAGCCCGGCTGCTTGCGCATCGCGTCGACATATTGCCGCGTGACCTCGCCCCAGTTGCAGTCGGTGCCGAGCGGCGAGCGCGTCGCGGCGAGCTTCATGGTGGGGTCGCGGCCCTGCATCATCACCGGCACCCACTGCGCGATCTGCTTGGGATCGGTCGAGAATTCCATGCCCGAGAACAGCGGGCTCGCCTGCAACGCGGCGTGGCGCTTGCGCAGGAACGCGACGTTCGCATCGCCCCACACCAGGTTCATGTGCGGGGTCGAGTTGATGAACGAGCGCGGGTTGGCGAGCATCCCGGCATCGACCTGATGGCTGAGGAACTGGCGGGTGACCTGGAACTGCTCGTTGATCTCGATCGCCTTCTTGATCTCGACCAGGCCGTCGGCCGCGTTGACCGGCGTGTAGTTCAGTTCGCACAGCGCCGAGTGACCGGTGCCCGCGTTGTTCCAGCCGTTCGAGCTTTCCTCCGCGACCTTGTCGAGCCGTTCGACCAGTTCGATCGTCCAGGTGGGTTCGAGCTGGTGGAGCAGCACCGCGAGCGTCGCGCTCATGATGCCGCCACCGACCAGCAGTACGTCGACATTGCGCTCGGTGGGGGCTGCATCGGCGGATGCCAGCGGCAGCATCGCCGCGCCGCCCGCGGTAATCGCCGACCCCAGCAGCCCGCGCCGCGTTACGCGCGTGTCGATCGTCGCCGCGCGGTCGGAGTCGCCATTCAGCTGGGGCGTCGTCATGTCGTCGTTGGAAGGGAGCCGCATCGTCGTGCCTCGTCGTTGGCGGTCTGGCCCGGCCTCCAGCGCTTCGACAGCGGGGGCGGGACTCAAGGACCGGATTGTCGTTCGGGCCGCGCGAAGATCTTACCGCATATAGGCAAAACCATCGATCGAGCGCGACCGCTGCTCGAAATCCTCGTCCAACTCTCTGTCAGTCTTCGGGTGTCGTCACGCTGCTTGCTGCGCATGACGTTGTTGTCACATAATGGCATCGCGGTACCGATCGTGCAAGACCGCACCGGCTAAAGCGGGTTTGCGCCACCTTGAAAGCTGCCGCGAAAATCGGCATCGGTCGCGGATGGCCGCACCCGTCAACATCCTCCATCTCCACTCGTCGTTCGACCTCGGCGGCAAGGAGGCGCGTGCGGTTCGGCTGATGAATGCGTTCGGCGATCGGGCGAAGCACACCATCGTATCGGGGATGCCCGATGCGCTCAGCGCGCGGGACTCGATCGCGAAGGGCATCCGCTACGAGATCGCGCAGAATCCACCGCCGCTGACGGGCAAGCCTTCGGTCAAGCGCTACGAGGCCATCGCGCAGTATATGCGGCGGTTCGACCTCGTGTTGACGTACAACTGGGGCGCGATCGACGGGGCGATGGCCCGCCGCGCGTTCGCCACGGGCGCGCCGCCGCTCGTGCACCACGAGGACGGGTTCAACGCGGACGAGGCGAGCGGGCTCAAGATCGAGCGCAACATCTACCGGCGGCTCGCGCTGGGCGCGGCGCATGCGCTCGCGGTGCCCTCCGAGGTGCTCGAAGGCATCGCGCTGAAGACCTGGAAACAGCCGCGCGAGCGCGTCCACCGGATCGTCAACGGGATCGGCACCGCCTATTACGCGCAGAAGCCCGAGCCCAAGGCGATCCCCGGCTTCACGCGCAACGCCAAGGAAACCGTGATCGGCGCGCTCGCCGGCCTGCGCGAGGTGAAGGACCTGACCGCGCTGGTCCGGGCTGTCGGTGGCGTCTCGGGCAGGGTGCGGCTGGTGATCGTCGGCGAGGGGCCGGAGCGCGCGAACATCCTGCAAGCCGCCGCCGCGATGGGGATGGCGGACAAGCTCGTGCTGCCCGGGTTCCTCGATCGCCCCTACCGGTACATCGGCCATTTCGACATGCTCGCGATGTCGTCGCGCAGCGAGCAGTTTCCGATCGCGGTGGTCGAGGCGATGGCGGCGGGCCTGCCGATCGCGAGCTATCCGGTCGGCGATATCACGCGCATGGTCTCGGCGGAAAACCTGCCGTTCGTGACCGATATCGCCAATGAAGTCCGGCTGCGCGACGCGTTGCAGGCACTGGTCGGCGATCCGGCGTTGCGCGCCTCGGTCGGGGCCGCGAACCAGGCCAAGGCGCGGGCGGAATTCGACGAAGCGGTTATGATCGCTCGCTATCGCGCGCTGTACGAGGACGCGCTCGGGCGGCCGGGCGCACTTGGCGATCTACTAACCTAGGTCTTAATATTGCTCGCGCGCTGCGTCCTTGCGATATAGGGGGCCGTATTTTCCGGGAGAGGTGACGTCGTGTTCAAGGGCCTGAAGCCTATCGTCTATAACGGTCGGGAAGTCTGGCCTCTGGTTGAGGGCGGCAAGGGTGTCGCCGCGACCAACCACGCGTCGGCCGGCGCCTGGGCTGCCGCCGGGGGTATCGGCACGGTGTCGGCTGTCAACGCCGACAGCTATGATCCCGACGGCAAGATCATCCCGCAGGTCTATGCGGCGCTGACCCGGCGCGACCGGCACGAGGAACTCGTCGAATACGCGATCGAAGGCGCGGTCCAGCAGGTCGAGCGCGCCTACGAGATCGCCGACGGCAAGGGCGCGATCAACATCAACGTGCTGTGGGAAATGGGCGGCGCGCAGCGGATCCTGCACGGCGTTCTCGAACGCACGCGCGGCAAGGTCGCCGGCGTCACCTGCGGTGCGGGCATGCCGTACAAGCTGTCCGAAATCACCGCATCCTACGGCGTCAGCTATCTGCCGATCGTCAGCTCCGGCCGTGCCTTTCGCGCATTGTGGAAGCGGGCCTATTCGAAGGCGGCCGAATGGCTTGCCGCGGTGGTGTATGAGGATCCGTGGCTTGCAGGCGGGCATAACGGCCTGTCGAATGCCGAGGACCCGCTGAAGCCGCAGGACCCGTATCCGCGCGTGAAGGAGCTGCGCGACGTGATGCGCGAAGGTGGCATCAGCGACGACGTGCCGATCGTGATGGCGGGCGGCGTCTGGTATCTGCGCGACTGGAACGACTGGATCGACAATCCCGAGCTTGGCACGATCGCGTTCCAGTTCGGCACGCGGCCGCTTCTCACGCGCGAAAGCCCGATTCCCGAGGGCTGGAAGAACGCACTGACGCAGATCGAGCCCGGCGACGTGCTGCTGCACAAATTCTCGCCGACCGGCTTCTACTCGTCCGCGGTGCGCAATCCGTTCCTGCGCTCTTTGGAAGCACGCTCCGAGCGCCAGATCGCCTTCTCGACGCAGGAGGCGGGCGATCACGTGTTCCAGCTCGACGTCGGCGTGAAGGGCAAGAACTTCTGGGTCACGCGCAACGACCTGCTGCGTGCGCGGCAGTGGTTCGGCGAGGGCTATACCGACGCGCTGAAGACGCCGGACAACACGCTGGTGTTCGTCAGCCCGACCGAGAAGGGCATGATCCGCAAGGACCAGTCGGATTGCATGGGCTGCCTGTCGCAATGCTCGTTCTCGAGCTGGGCGGATACCGAGACCAACTCGACCGGACGCCTCGCGGACCCGCGCAGCTTCTGCATCCAGAAGACGTTGCAGGACATCGCGCACGGCGGCGACATCGACCAGAACTTGATGTTCGCGGGCCATGCCGCGTACAACTTCAAGAAGGATCCGTTCTACTCGAACGGTTTCGTGCCGAGTGTGGGACAGCTGGTCGACCGGATTTTGACGGGGGATTGAGGCTGGAGGCAGTAGCGAACCGCAGTTTAGCGGCGGTGCTGCTGTGCCAACACGCCACGTTCTTCGTCATGCCGGGCTTGTTCCGGCATCCACGGTGCCGCGCTATCTCGAGTGTGAGTTTGCCGCACCGTGGACCCCGGAACAGGTCCGGGGTGACGGACTGTTTTTGGCAGGGCTCTGAGCAGGCTGCGGGCGCCAGTAGGCAGCCAGGTCTTCTTCATCAGCATGAAGGGCAGGGGAGTAAACATGACGCTACACGCCTGGTGGTTGTTCGTGGTCGCGGTGTTCCTCCTATGCGGAACGCCCGGACCCAACATGCTGCACGTCATGACACGCAGCATCGCCTTCGGCGCGCGGCGCAGCGTCGCGGCAATGGCGGGGTGCCTTACCGCGCTGGTGCTCGTGCTGGCGGCGTCCGCGGCGGGTGTGTCCGCGCTGCTCGCGGCATGGCCGCGCGTGTTCGACGCGCTGCGCTATGCCGGCGTCGCGTACCTCATATTCCTCGGGATCAAGGCGTGGCGCGGGGCGGGGTCTCCGATCGACGTCGGCGACGATACGACGCCGGTGGCGCTCCCCCCGACCGTGTCGGCGTGGCGCCTGTTTCGCGGCGGGTTCGTGATCGGGATCAGCAATCCCAAGCTGCTGCTGTTCGCCGCAGCATTCCTGCCGCAGTTCGTCGATCGCGCCTCACCGCAGGCACCGCAGTTCGCGATCCTGGTGGCGACCTTCGCGGTCGTCGAAAGCTTCTGGTACGGCGTGTATGCAGCCGGTGGGCGAACGCTCGCGCGCTATCTGACGCGTCCGGCGTTGCGGCGCGCGTTCGACCGCGCGACGGGGGCGATCTTCGTCGGTTTCGGTCTCGCTTTTCTGCGGGTGCGGGCATAGCCAAAGCATGCCGCGCCATTGCCGTTCGGGGCGATAGCGCGCATAGCTGATGCATCGCGGCGCTTCGTACGGGCATGCTGCGACTGAGAGATGCTTTGCGCTCCCGCTCCGAGCCGGGAATGCCGCATGACGATCACTTCTGCCATCGTGACCTCAGGGATCGCATCGTGACGACGGGCACCGACACGGTCGTGCCGATCTCGCGCGCGGTCAATGTCAGCGTCGAACAGCCTCAGGTCGTCGCGATGTGCAAGAAGCACGACGCGACCATCAGCGCGATCGAAACGCTGCCGTCGGGCGGCACGCGCGTCGTGCTGATGAACAGTGCGGACGCCGCTAAGATCATCAAGGCGTTCGGCTCCAAGGTGCTGACCGGTACGGTAGCGCGAACCCACTGGATGCGCGCGGTCTGAGAGTTACGGAACGATCCTCCCCCGCCAGGGGGAGGTGGCTGGCCCTTGCCAGTCGGAGGGGGAGGACGGCGAAACGTCGCGTGTCCCCCGTCACCACCTCAACCTTGCGGGGGAGGATCAACGGCGGAAGCTCATACCCAGCCGTCGAGCACCTGATCCGGCGGACGATGGCCATCCGCCCACATCCGGATGTTCTGGATGACGCGCTCGCCCGATGCCATCCGCCCTTCGAGTGTCGCCGAGCCCATGTGCGGCAACATCACGACATTGGGCAACGCCAGCAGGCGGGGATCGATCACCGGCTCGTGCGCCCAGACGTCGAGTCCCGCGCCCGCCAGGCGTCCGGTTTCCAACGCCTCAACCAGCGCCACCTCGTCGACGATTCCGCCGCGCGCCGCATTGATCAAATACACATGCGGTCGCATCAGGCCGATCCGGCGGGCGTCGATGAGGTCACGGCTGTCGGCGTTCAAGGGGGTGTGGATCGTGACGATGTCGACCGCGCCCAGCATTTCGTCGAGCGACTCGTGCCACGTGGCAGCGAGCTGCGCCTCGCGGACGGCGGGCAGGCGGGTGCGATTGTGGTAATGGATCGTCAGCCCGAACGCGCGTGCCCTGAGCGCGACCGCCTGGCCGATCCGCCCCATCCCGACGATCCCGAGCGCCTTGCCGCCGATCCGGTGGCCGAGCATCCCGCCGGGGCTCCAGCCCTTCCACTGGCCAGAGCGCACCAGCTTCTCGCCCTCCGCCAGACGCCGCGGCACCGACAGGATCAGCGCCATCGTCATGTCCGCGGTGTCCTCGGTGAGCACTCCCGGCGTGTTGGTGACGATGATCCCGCGTGCGCGTGCCGCCTTCAGGTCGATATGGTTCACGCCCGCACCGTAGTTCGCGATCAGCTTCAGGCGATCGCCTGCGCCCGCGATCAGCGCGGCGTCGATGTCGTCGGTCACGGTCGGCACGAACACGTCGCAATCGGCCATCGCCGCGGCGAGCTGGTCGCGGTCGAGCTTGGTGTCGGCGCGGTTGTTCTGCGTGTCGAACAGCGCCTCCATCCGATCCATCAGCGTATCGGCCAGCTCGCGGGTGACGACGACCTTGGGGTTCGGACAGCGGCGTGTGTCGGTCATGCGACCGGCTTGGCGAAGCCGCTCGTGCCCGTCAACGTCGAGCCCGCAACTTCGGGGCCGCAACTTCGGTTGAGGAAAGCGGTTCGTCGCGATAGGAGTTCGGTTCGCCAGTTAGGACATGACCATGCGCATTCTCGCCGCCGCGCTTTCCGCTCTTGTTGCCACCGCGCTGGTGCCCGACCCGGTGACCGCGGCCGACGCGACGAAGAAGAGCGTGCCCTATTACGCGTCGATCTCGGCGTCGCGCGCGCGGATGCGGACCGGGCCGGCCCGGACGTATCCCGCGAGCTGGCTGTATCAACGCCAGGACCTTCCCATCAAGGTTGTCGCGATCTTCAAGGAATGGCGCAAGATCGCGGATCCCGACGGGACCGAGGGCTGGATGCAGGCGAACCTGTTGAGCGGCACGCGCACCGCGATCGTGCATGGCGGGGGGCCGGTGGACCTGCGCGAGAAGCCCGATGCAGGAAGCCGGGTGCTGTGGCGCGCGGCACCGGGCGTGGTCGGGCGGCTGAGCCGGTGCGGCAATGGCTGGTGCCGGTTGGATGTGAAGGGGCAGGCGGGGTTTGTTGCCGTTGGCGGGCTTTGGGGTGTCGAGGCGGGTGAGACTCTGCCTTGAGGCTTTGAGGGGGCGTTTTGGGAGGCGTCGCTTGATGCGGAAGCCGACCCACCCCTAGCCCCTCCCTTCCAGGGAGGGGGTAAGAAGTTACCAGTCGGGCGGCTTCCTTCTAGTTCCCCTCCCTGGAAGGGAGGGGCTGGGGGTGGGTTGGCCGCTGAAGACGGAGGACGCTTGCCAGGATCGTCTCGGTTACGCCGTCTGGATTGCGGGTAACGTCGGAGTTCCAGAACCGGATCACCGTCCACCCCAGCGCTTCCAACCGCCGCGTCCTCGAACGGTCCCGAACCGAGTCGATGTGCTGGCTCCCGTCGAACTCCACCGCCAGCCGCACCTCCCGGCACGCCAAGTCGACGATAAACCGCTCGATCACCAACTGCCGAGTAAACCGCGGCCGAAAATACGCGACCCTATGCCAGATCGCGATATCCGCATCCGTCGGATGATTGCGAAACTCTCGAGCGCGCCGCGTCATCTCGGGAGGGATACGGGCCATCGTTCCAAACTGCTCTCGAGACTCGTGGAGAGCAACCCACCCCCAACCCCTCCCTTCCAGGGAGGGGGGAAGTCAGCGCATCAGTTCCACAATTCCACCGCCATCGCGGTAGCCTCGCCGCCACCGATGCAGAGCGAGGCAAGCCCGCGCTTCTGCCCGGTCGTCTCCAGCGCCGACAGCAACGTCGCCAGGATCCGCGCGCCGCTAGCGCCGATCGGATGACCGAGCGCGCACGCGCCGCCGTGGATGTTGACCTTCTCATGCGGCAAACCAAGGTCGCGCATCGCGATCATCGCGACGACGGCGAAGGCTTCGTTGACCTCGAACAGGTCGATGTCCGACGCCGACCAGCCGGCCTTCTCCATCGCCTTGCGCATCGCGAACACCGGCGCGGTCGTGAACAGCGCCGGGGCATGGGCATGCGCGGCATGCGCTACGACGCGCGCGATCGGGGTGATGCCGAGTCGGTCCGCAACGCTAGCCCGCGTCATCACCAAAGCCGCGGCACCGTCGGAGATCGACGAGGCGTTGGCGGCGGTGATTGTGCCGTCTTTCGAGAAGGCGGGCTTCAGCGTCGGGATCTTGGCGACGTCGCCCTTGGCCGGCTGCTCGTCGAGCGAGACCGTGGTCGTGCCCTTGCGCCCGGCGATATCGACGGAGACGATCTCCCGGTCGAACGCGCCGGACTTCTGCGCGGCTTGCGCCCGGTGCAGCGATTCGATCGCGTAGTCGTCCATCTGCTTGCGCGTAAACTGGTATTCGTGCGCGGTGTCCTCGGCGAAATTGCCCATCAGCTTGCCGGGTTCGTACGCGTCCTCGAGCCCGTCGAGATACATGTGGTCGTACATCCGGTCATGCCCGATCCGCGCGCCGCCACGGTGGCTTTTCG
Organism: Sphingomonas sp. PP-CE-3A-406; assembly: GCF_003688625.1. Taxonomy (GTDB): domain Bacteria; phylum Pseudomonadota; class Alphaproteobacteria; order Sphingomonadales; family Sphingomonadaceae; genus Sphingomonas. Next base: position 52,909 of record NZ_RCWY01000002.1, on the reverse strand, counting down.
AGAGGTATGGCGCGTTGGTCATGCTCTCCATGCCCCCCGCGACGAGCAGGTCGACCGAGCCTGCAGCCAGTGCATCCGCGGCAAGGATCGCCGCCTGCATCCCCGATCCACACATCTTGTTGACCGTCGTCGCCTCGACGTGATCGCCAAGACCCGCGTTGATCGCAGCCTGTCGCGCCGGCGCCTGGCCGAGCCCGGCAGGCAGCACGCAACCCATGTAGATCCGCTCGATCTCAGCGGCGGAGACGCCCGAGCGCTCGACCGCACCGCGCACCGCGTCGGCGCCAAGCTGTGTTGCGGTAGCGCCCGCAAGCGCGCCCTGGAACGATCCCATCGGCGTGCGCGCGTAGGACAGGATGACGATGGGATCTCGATCGGCGGCCACTTCACTCTCCATGTATTCTTCTGCCCCCGTATCTGGGGTTGATGTGCGGCAATACAAAGCACCACGGGATGCGCCTAGACCCCCCATCATGGAAACACTCATCACGACGCTCAAATGGTCCGCCGCAGCATCCGGCGTCATCGCCGCGTTCATGGTGTCGCTCGATTTCGGGCGGCGCGTGACAGGGTGGGGGTTCGTGCTGTTCGTCGGCTCGTCGATCGCGTGGCTGAGCGGTGCGGCCTTGACCGGGGACTGGGCGCTGGGCACGCAGAACATCGTGTTGTTCGGGATCAACCTCCTCGGCGTGTATCGCTACCTCGTGCGGAAAACGGGTGTCTGAGGCCGCGTTCTGGGCGGTGCTGCTGGGCGTGCTCGGCGCGATCATCGGCAGCTTCGTCGCGGCGCTGGTGACGCGCTGGCCCGACGGACGATCGGTGATGCAGGGGCGCTCGGCGTGCGATGGCTGCGGGCGGACTCTCCGCGCGGTCGAACTGGTGCCGCTGTTGAGCGCGCTCGTTCTGCGCGGCCGGTGCAAAGGGTGCGGCGTCTCGATCAGTCCTGTGCATTGGCGGATTGAGCTGTCGGGACTTGTGATCGGCGTGGCGGCGGGGATCGTTGCACCGGGACAAGTCGGTATCGCAGGCGCAGTGTTCGGATGGCTGCTTCTGGCGCTGGCAAGCCTCGACCTCGTCGCGTTCTGGCTGCCCGATCGGCTGACGATCCTTCTCGCCGCGACCGGGCTCGTCGGCGCCGCGCTTGGTATCGACCCGCCGCTTCAGGAACGGCTGATCGGCGGTATCGCCGGGTTCGGCGCGCTGTGGCTGGTCGCGTTCGGCTACAGGCATTTGCGGGGCCGCGACGGAATGGGCGGCGGCGATCCCAAGCTGTTCGGCGCGATCGGGCTGTGGCTCGGGTGGCAGATGCTGCCCGCCGTCCTGCTCATCGCAAGCATGATCGGGCTCGGTGTGGTCCTCGCCGCGCACCTCAAGGGGCGCAGCATGGCGTCGGACACCGCGCTCCCGTTCGGCGCGTTGCTGGCGATCGCGGCTTATCCCGCGTGGCTGTTCATGATAGGCCTGACGTCATGATCTCGCTCGCTCTTATGCTCGCGCTGCAAGCCGCGGCCCCGTCTGCTGCGGCCAATCCGGGGGCGAACCCAGGCCCGGGCCCCCTCGGCGCGATCGGCACGCAGAAGCTCCCCGCCAAGGGATGCGCCGCGTATCTCTGGAGCATGGACGCCGGCCGGCAGCTCGTCGCGATGGCGACCGCCGACCCCGCGCAGATCCGCTTGGCGATCGACGGCAAGACCAATGACTACGCGATGACGACGCAGTCCCCCGCGATCGGCTTCGGCTTTGGCGGCGTGACCCAGTATCGCGGCCGCGATGTGACCGCGACGCTCGACATGGCGGTCGCGGTCCGCGCCGACATCTCCGCCGGCGCGACCGTGACCTCCGCGACGCTACGGATCGACCGCCCCGGCCGCGATACGATCGTCATGCCGGTCGGTGGCCTAATCGGCTGTGTCTGAGGTTAATTTTTGTGAAACCAAGCCGTCCTATGTGCGTTACGTGGACGAAGATGGGGGTGAATCGAGCACGATCGCTGCCTGTAAAGGGGATCGTGTGACAGCTTCTAACCGCCGGCATCATTGGCTCGCTCTGGCGTTGGTAGCGTCGACTACAGGTTTTACCGGGGGATTTGCGGGCCTCGCTTCCGCACAACTCGCCAAGCCGGGCACCGCCCCGGCCAAGGGCCCCGGCGCGCCCAAGCCCAGCGATCAGCCGCAGTCGAACGATCCGCGTTCCGACGCGCCGATCGTGCCGGACGCGGAGTTCGACAGCGCCTTGCCGCCGTTGAGCGGGGACCTGAACGCGCCGTTGGAAGCGATGGCGCCGCTGCCCGCTCCGACGACCCAGGCACCTGCCCAGGCACGCGCCCAGAAACCGGCGACTCCCGCCACCGCAACGACCCCCGCGACCACGCTCGCCGGCGACGTCCTGCCGCCGACCGGCCCGAGCGATCCACAACTCGCGCAACCACTGACGCCGCTGTCGAGCTTCGACACGACCCCGCTCCAGACCGCGGCCGACATCAAGGACAAGGACGCGCCGGAGATCCGCTACGAGACCGCGACCAAGGGGCTCGACAAGGCGGGCGACGGACTAGAAGGCGAATACAAGGCGCTGTCCGCGCTCGCCGAGGGCAAGGGCAAGGCGGCGAACGCCACGCAGGTCGCGGCGCGCGCGCGTGAGGACGAAGCGCTGGCGGTGCGGCTGTTGAAGTCGCTCGGCTATTACGATGCGACCGCGATCTCGACGATCGAAACGATCCCCGACGCCGACAAGACCAAGCCCGCGCGGCTGAAGGCGACGGTCAGCGCGCAACCCGGCCGGCTCTATTCGCTGTCGTCGATCACCGTGAAGGCGGACGCCACGACGCCCCCCGATCTGGTTCGGACGCAATTGCCGCTCAAGGTCGGCGATCCGATCGAGGCGGCACGGATCCAGGGCGCGGAGGCGAATGTCAGCCTGACGCTGCCGCAGCAGGGCTATCCTTTCGTCAAGGTCGGCGAGCGCGACATCCTGCTCGACGACCAGACCCCGACCGGCGCGTACACGCTGCCCGTCGATACCGGCCCGCGCTCGTCGTTCGGGCAGCTGCGCACCGAAGGCGATCCGGTCTTCAACCTCGAGCATCTGAACCTGTTCCCGCGGTTCAAGTCGGGGGAACTCTACGACAACCGGATGACCGACGACCTGCGCGATGCGCTGGTCGCGACGTCGCTGTTCTCGACGGTGTCGGTCGAGCCGGTCCGCACCGGCACGATCAACCCCGACGGCACCGAGCAGGTCGACCTGCTGGTCCGCCAGAGCGAAGGCAAGCCGCGCTCGCTCGGCGGCAATGTCGGGTTCTCGACCGGGCAGGGCTTCCGCGCGGAAGGCACGTGGCAGCACCGCAACCTGTTCCCGTACGAGGGCGCGCTGATCGCGTCGGTGATCGCGGGTACGCAGGAGCAGGGTCTGGCGGGCACGTTCCGCCGCGCCAACGCGGGCAAGCGCGACAAGACGTTCAGCCTGACCGCGGGCGCGAACCATTCGAATTACGACGCCTACGACGCGTTCACGACCAGTGTCGGCGTCCGCTGGAGCTACGATTCCACGCCGATCTGGCAGAAGCCGCTGACCTATTATTACGGTGGCGAACTCGTCGGCACGAACGAAAGCGTCTACGACTTCACGCAAGGCAAGGACGTCCGCCGGACCTACGGCATCGTCGCGCTACCGGGCCAGGTGAAGTTCGATCGCTCGGACAGCCTGCTCAACCCGACCAAGGGCTATCGCCTCACGCTCAACCTCAGCCCCGAAACGTCGGTGCAGGGGTCGGTGAAGCCATACATCCGGACGATGATCGAGGGGACGTTCTACTATCCCGTCTCCAGCAGCATCGTCATCGCGGGCCGTGCCAAGGCGGGCTCGATCCAGGGCGTAGACCGCGACGATCTCGCTCCGTCACGACGCTATTACGGCGGCGGCGGCGGATCGGTGCGCGGCTATGGTTATCAACGGCTCGGGCCGTTCGATCCCAACGGCAACCCGGTCGGCGGCCGCTCGCTCAACGAATTCGCGCTGGAGGCCCGATACCGGTTCGGCGATTACGGCATCGTGCCGTTCATCGACGCGGGCAACAGCTATGAGAGCAGCACGCCAAACCTGTCATCGTTGCGCTACGGCGCCGGCATCGGCGGGCGCTTCTACACCAGCTTCGGCCCGATGCGGTTCGACGTCGCGACTCCGCTGAACCCCCGCAAGGGCGACGGCAAGGTCGCCCTCTACATCTCGATCGGGCAGGCATTCTGATGGCCGAAAACGGCACCTCACCTGTTGAACAGGGCCCTGCTGAGCGGGACCAGTTCGAGCAGACCGAAACGGTGATCGTAGACCGTCGCCCACTATGGCAGCGTATCCTGAAATGGCTCGCGATCCTGGCTGTCGGCCTGATCGCGCTCGTCCTGATCGTGCTGTTCGGAATCAACACCGATCCGGGCCGGCGCCTCGTCGCGGACCAGATCGGCGGCTACACCACCGCATCCGGTCTCAACATCAAGGTCGGTCGGATCGACGGCTCGATCTACGGCGCGATGACGCTCAGCGACGTGCGGGTGTCGGATCCCAAGGGCGTCTTCCTGACCAGCCCGAAGCTCGCCGTCGACTGGCGTCCGTTCGCGTTCGCCAAGAACCATGTCGACGTGCGTTCGCTGACCACGCCGCTGGTCACGCTGCAGCGCCGCCCGGTGCTCAACGCGACGCCGACCGACCCGAACGCGCCGCTGCTCCCCGATCTCGACATCGACGTGAACCGCCTGGTGATCGATCGCTTCCTGATCGCCAAGCCGGTCACCGGCCAGACGCATATCGTCAAGATCGACGGTGCGGTTCACATCGCCGACAAGCGCGCGCAGCTGACCACCAACGCGACCGCACTGACCGGCCCCGGTATCGCCGGCGGCGACCGCCTCGTGCTGAAACTCGACGCGGTGCCCGAACAGAACAAGCTCGACGTCAATGTGAAGCTGACGGCTCCGGTCGGCGGCGTCGTGTCGACGATGGGCGCGTTCAAGGCACCGTTGACGGCAAGCGTCGACGGCCGCGGTAGCTGGGCCTCGTGGCAGGGTCGTGCGGTCGCGACGCTCGGCGGCGGACAGCTCGCCAACCTCGGCCTGACCGCGAAGAACGGTCATATCGAAGTGCGCGGTTCAACGCGTCCAGGCCTGTATCTCGAAGGTCCGGTCGAGCGCCTGACCGCGCCGCAGCTCGACGTGGCCATCGATACCACGCTCAACGACCGCAAGGCCGACACGCGGATGACGCTGAAGTCGGACGCGCTTGCGGTCGACGCCGGCGGCCTGATCGATCTCGCCAACAGCCGTTTCGGCAATTTCGCGGTCAACGCGAAGCTGCTGACGCCCGGTGCGATCCTTCCGAACCTGCGCGGTCGTGATGTCACGGCACGCGTCGTCCTCGACGGCGCGTTCGCGACGCCGACGGTCGACTACAAGGTGCGCGCGGCGACGATCGCGTTCGGCGACATGGGCGTCGAGAACCTCTACGCCGAGGGTCTCGCCCGCGTGAACTCGGACCGTATCCTCGTACCGATCAAGGCGCGCGCGCGTCGCGTGACGGGGCTCAATGCCGCCGTCGGCGGGCTCGCGACCAACGTCGCGATCGACGGCGACTTCGCGATTTCGGGCGTCAACGTCCTGTCCGACAACCTCAAGATCCGTTCGGACAAGATCGATGCGACCGCGGTGGTCGTCGCGAACATGGCGACCGGTCGCTACACCGGCGCGCTCAAGGGCCGGATCAACAATTACCGCGTCGACGGCATCGGCATCGTCAACCTGACGACCGACGCGAAGCTGGTACCGGGGCCGAAAGGCGGCTTCGGGATCACCGGTCGCGTCGTCGCGCAGACCTCGCAGATCTTCAACGAGGGCGCGCGCAGCTTCCTCGGCGGCAACGCGATCATCCGCTCGGACATCGGCTACAGCCCCGAAGGCATCGTTACCTTCCGCAATCTTCGGATGAACGCGCCACAGTTCCGTGTGACGAGCGGCGAGGGCCGGTTCGATCCGGCCACCGGCGCCGTGCTGGTGAATGCCGACGCGTATTCGACCGCCTATGGCCCGCTGTCTGCCCGCGTCACGGGCAGCGCCACGGCGCCGGTCGTCGTCCTACGCGCACCGCGTCCTGGTGTCGGTGTCGGCCTCGTCAACCTCAACGCGCGTATCGTCGGTCGCGGCGGCGCCTATGCCGTCACCGCGAGCGGCGGCACCAATTACGGGCCGTTCACCGCCGACGTGCTGGTCAAGCCGGGCGCGCAACTCGCGGTCGACGTGCGCCGCGTGGTGTTCGCCGGGATCGTCGGCAGCGGTCGGATCGTCCAGACTGCGGCCGGCCCGTTCGCGGGTGCGCTCCAGTTCGCCGGGCAAGGCCTGTCGGGCAACGTCCGCCTCGCCAACCAGCGCGGCTACCAGCGCGCCGACGTCGCGGCGCGTGCCAACGGCGCGAAGATCCCCGGCATGGTCGACTTCACCATCGGCCGCGCGATCGTCAACGCCACCGCGGTGCTGACCCCGACGCCGCAGATCGTCGCCGACGCGCAGATCGCCGACATGCGCTACGGCGCGATCGTCCTCTCCGCGGCGCGCGCGAAGGTGAACTACGTCGGTGGCAACGGCACGGCACAGGCGCTGCTGACCGGCTCGAACGGCGTTCCCTTCCGTCTCGCCGTCAATACCAAGCTCAGCCCCAACAATTACCTCGTCGCAGCGCAGGGCCAGGCGAACGGCATCGACTTCCGCACCGTCAATCCGGCGCGCATCCAGGCGGTGAAGGGCGAATATCGCCTGTCGCCGACCCGGATCGACTTCGGTGGCGCAGGCGGCGGCTCGGCGCGCCTGGCCGGCAGCTATGGCCGCGGCACGAACGCGCAGGTCCGGCTCGATCGCCTCGACCTGTCGACGCTCTCCGCTTTAGTCCCGAACCTCGGCATCGGTGGCAAGGCGACCGGCAGCCTCGACTTCTCGCAGGCGAATTCGGCCGCACTGCCGACCGCGGACGTTCGCGTAACCGTCGCCAACTTCACCCGCTCGGGCCTCGCCGCCGTCTCCGAACCCGTCGACATCGTGTTCGCCGGGACGCTCGGCGGCGAGGGTGCGACTGGCCGCGCGCTGGTGCGTCGCGGGACGTCGGTCATCGGCCGCATGGTCGCCAACCTCCGGCCGCTGCCGGCGGGCAACGGTTCGTGGAGCACGCGCCTGATGGCCGCGCCGCTGTCGGGCGGGATACGCTATAATGGCCCGTCCGCGGTGCTGTTCAGCTTTGCGGCAATTCCGAACCAGCAATTGTCGGGCCCGATCGCGGTCGCAGCCGACTTCTCCGGGCGCCTGTCCGCACCGCAGCTCAACGGCGTCGTCCGCGCCGATAACCTGACCTACGACAACGAGACCTATGGCACGCGTCTGTCGCAGATGCGGATCGCCGGGCGGTTCTCGAACACCGACCTGCAACTGACGCAGCTGACCGCAAAGGCCGGCGACGGCACCGTGCAGGCGCAGGGCAAGATCGGGTTCGCGGCGGATAGCGGTTTCCCGATCGATATCCGCGCGACGCTGAACAATGCGCAGCTCGCCAAGAGCGACGCGATCAGCGCGACCACGACGGGTACGGTTCACCTCACCAACGGACGCGATGGCGGCCTGATCCAGGGCGATCTCCAGATCCCCGAGGCGCGCTACCAGATCATCCGCCAGGGTCAGGCCGAGGTCCCGGAACTGACCGGCGTTCGTCGCAAGAGTGATATCCGGACGCCCGTCTCGACCGACCGCTCGGACGTGCCTGCGATCGGCAAGTTCAAGCTCGACCTCCGTGTGCGTGCGCCGAACCAGCTGTTCGTCTCGGGCATGGGCCTCGAGTCCGAGTGGGAGATGGACATGCACATCGGCGGCACCTCCGCCGCGCCGATCGTCACCGGTGGCATGGACGTGGTCCGCGGCACCTATTCGTTCTCGGGCAAGCGGTTCGAGGTGAACAAGGGTCAGATCCGCTTCCGCGGCGGTGCGCTGACCGACCCGGATATCAACATCCAGGCGACCACTACGACCAGCGATATCACCGTCGTCATCAACGTCACCGGGACCGGCCAGAAGCCGCAGATCGCGTTCACCTCGACGCCGGTCCTGCCGCAGGACGAGGTGCTCAGCCGCCTGCTGTTCGGCTCGAGCCCAGCCAATCTGTCGGCGACCGAGGCGATTCAGCTGGCGTCCGCGTTGAACTCGCTGCGCGGGTCGGGCGGCGGCGGCCTGAACCCGCTCGGCAAGCTCCGCTCGGCGACCGGGTTCGACCGGTTGCGCGTGCTCGGCGCCGATCAGGCGACCGGGCGTGGCACCAGCCTCGCGGCGGGCAAGTACATCACGAAGAACATTTATGTTGAGATCGTGACCGACGCGAAGGGCTTCACATCGACGCAGCTCGAGATTGCGCTGACCAAGGCGCTGAGCCTCTTGTCGGCCGCGGGATCGAGCGGCGGGCAGAGTGCGAGCGTCAAATATACGAAGGACTATTGAGTAAAGATCACAACAGGATAGGTTCGGTTCTGAAACCTACGGCGTAACGCCGGGGCGGGAGGATGCAGCATGACCGAACATGTCGACGTGATCGTGGTGGGCGCCGGCATTTCCGGAATCGGTACCGGCTACCACCTGCAGACGCGCTGCCCCGACCGGAGCTACATGATCCTCGAGGGTCGGCAGTCGATGGGCGGGACGTGGGACCTGTTCCGCTATCCCGGCATCCGGTCCGACTCGGACATGCACACGCTGGGGTTCGCCTTCCACCCCTGGACGGCGGCCAAGTCGATCGCCGACGGCCCCTCGATCCGCGCCTATGTCGAGGAGACGGCGAAGGAATACGGCATCGACCGCAAGATCCGCTACGGCCATCACGTCAAGTCGGCGGCGTGGTCGACCGAGGACGCCCGCTGGACCGTCGAAGCGACCGGCCCCGACGGTGCGCGTGTGCATCTGACCTGCAACTTCCTCTCGATGTGCGCGGGCTATTACAATTACGCCAAGGCCTATTCGCCTAAGTTCGAGGGTGCGGACAGCTTTGCCGGGCAGATCGTCCACCCGCAATTCTGGCCCGAGGACCTCGACTATAGCGGCAAGAACGTCGTCGTGATCGGCAGCGGCGCGACCGCGGTGACGTTGGTGCCGACGATGGCGAAGACCGCCGCACACGTGACGATGCTCCAGCGCTCGCCGACCTACATCGTCGCGCGGCCGGGCGAGGACGGCGTGGCGAACTGGCTGCGCGGGAAACTGCCGGCAAAGGCTGCGTATGGCATCACGCGGTGGAAGAACGTGTTGATGGGGATGTTCTTTTACCGAATGGCACGGAAGAAGCCCGCCGTGGTGAAGGAGCGGATGATCGGCATGATCCGCGATCATCTCGGCCCCGACTACGACGTCGCGACGCACTTCACGCCGCGCTACAATCCGTGGGACCAGCGCGTCTGCCTGGTGCCCGACGGCGACCTGTTCACCGCGATCAACGCCGGCACTGCCTCGATCGTCACCGACACGATCGCGCGGATCACGCCCGAGGGTATCCGGCTCGATTCGGGGAAGGACTTGCCCGCCGATGTGATCGTCACCGCGACGGGGCTCGAACTGCAACTGATGAGCGGGGTCGCGTTCAGCCTCGACGGCAAGTCGATCGAACTCGCCGGGCGGCTCCAGTACAAGGGGATGATGTTCGATGGCGTGCCGAACCTGTCCTCGACCTTCGGCTACACCAACGCGTCGTGGACGCTGAAGGCCGATCTGACCGCAGTGTACGTCTGCCGCCTGCTCAACACGATGAAGAAACGAGGGTTGCGGCAAGCGACGCCGAGCAACGACGATCCCAGCATGAAGCAGGAGGCGTTCCTGGATTTCACCTCGGGCTATGTGCAGCGCGCTGCTGCGGCTCTGCCGGTTCAAGGCGCACGCAAGCCGTGGAAGCTGAACCAGAATTACGCGCTGGATCTGCTGGCGTTGAAGTTCGGCTCGGTAGACGATTCGATGAGGTTCTCGAACCCGGCGACGCTTCATTCGCTACGCGCTGACATGACGCGGGCCTAGCCGTCGATTCGGCTCCTGAATGAGCGCTGTTCGGCAATGCAAGGATTGGAAACCGGAATTGGTGCAACTTGCAGCCAATAAGGTTTTATTTGACGTTGCGTTGGAAGCTTTGATCAAAAGCGCGTTTGGACAGCCTTTATCAAAACTCGTTAGTCATTGACTAATAACGGTTAAATGTCGGTCCGGAAACCTGACGCGCCAACTGGTGGCGAATCTGTATCCGGACCGACGAACGTTATTCACCAAGGACGGATGGTGATTCCGAGTACAGAGGCAATGATCTTCAGCATGTTTATGCTCCCTTATGGGCACCGTTACCGGTGCTCGCACAACATATCACTAATGCGACGTTAAACAATCATCTTTATAGTCTGTTAACCATACATAATATGTGTGTGTCGCTTGCAGTTAAGGGTATGTTTAGGGCTCGCCGATAGCACGACGGGATGAGCGAACATCCGTACTCGCAGATCGAGTGCAGCCCGACGCAAACCGATGCGCGGCTGGTCGATCCGGTGTTGCTCGGCGAACTCCGGCAGGACGGGATCTGTGATCGGGCGCTGAACGGTTGGCGTTTCCTGATCCTGGCAGAAATCGCCAACTTTGCAGCGCTGCGACGCCACCTCGGCAAAGCCCGTTCGGAGACGTTGATAGTCGATTTCGGCGCGCGGGTGCGAGAAGCTCTGCCGGACGCGCGCATCGTTGCGGTCGGTCGCGAAATTCTTGAAATTGCGTTCGAGAGTGGGGCTCGGCTTGCGCTCGATGTCGCGATCGCTGCGCTGGAAGGCGCGTTCGAACGTCCATTCGATATCGACGGCGAGACCCACGATATCCAGGCACGCCTTGGTGGTGCCGCGGCGGCCCCGCATCGCGACGAGGTTCACCTGATCGAGGCAGCGGAACAGGCTTTGGCGGAGGCGCGTATCGAGCGCACCCCAGTCGCGCTCGACGTGGCCGGAAGCACGGAGGCGATCGATCGGGCTCAACTCGTCCGGGACTTGCCGGTCGCGATCGAAAACGAAGAGCTTTTTCTGCAGTATCAACCGAAGGTGCACCTCCGACGGCAGCAGATCACCAGCGTCGAGGCACTGGTTCGCTGGAACCACCCGACACGCGGAATGGTGTTACCGAGCGACTTCATTCCATTGGCTGAAGAAACTCACGATATTGTCGCGCTGACCCTGTGGACGATACGACGGTCGATCGAGGACCAGAAGATATTGTCGCGGGCCGGGCACGATCTGCGGGTGTTCATCAATATCTCCGGCGTGCTCCTGGCAGATGCGTGGTTCGTAAGGCAGGCGTGCGCATTGGTCGAGCAGAGCGGTGCTCAACTCGGATTCGAGATCACCGAAACTTCGGTCATTCGCGATCCCGAAAGCGCGATCGCGAACCTCAAGGTCTTTGCCGAGATCGGCATCGTCATCGCGATCGACGATTACGGGGCGGGGTTGTCTTCACTGGCGTATCTCAAGCAATTGCCGGCGCGAGAATTGAAGATCGACAAGCTTTTCGTGACGCAATTGACGAGTTCGAACCGCGACCCGCTGATCGTTCGCTCGACCATCGACCTTGCGCATGCGCTGGAAATGGAAGTCGTCGCGGAAGGCGTGGAGACGCCCGCGGCGATGGCGCTCCTGTCGGTGATGGGGTGTGACATGATCCAGGGATTCCTGATCAGTCGTCCGATCAATATCGATGCGCTGATCCATTTTCTCGACGACGGCAAGGCGCTGGCGCTGGCCACCGACGTCCGGGCGCCATTCAATCGACTGGCGACCGTGTGGAAGCGCGCCTGATCTCCCGTATTCTTCGAAGTCTCGCCCTAATCATGGCGGTAGTGCTTTTGGGCGCGGCGCCCTCGCCAGCAATGGCAACGCCGCCGTCGCCAGCGAGGGAGGCAAATGAGGGCTATGCAGACGCTGTCGCTGAGGCGAAAGCCGCAATGCTCATTAATCCTCAGCAGGCGTTGATCAAAGCGATAGAGGCCGAGCGTCTTGGTTCACGGATTGCGCAGGTCGATGACCGCAGCGTTGCGATCGCTACCGCGCAGTGGCTTCAGGGCGAAGCGTATCTGCGGACCAACAAATCGGACATGGCGGAAGCACCTATCGAGAGCGCAATCGCCCAAGTCGCACAGCGCCAACCCAAATCAAAGCTTCATGGCGATCTTCTGCTGTCCTTGGGGTGGCTAGACAGCAATCGGGTGCGAATGGGCGACGCGTTGCGGGATTATCAAGGAGCGTTCGAGATATATCGGAAGCTCAACGATCCCCGCGGGCAGGCCCGTGCTCTGGTCTTCATCGCTTCGCTGTACGATCAAGCCCGCGAGCAGCAAACTGCGCTGAAATACTTCCAGCAAGCGCTAGACATATACCAGTCTGACGTGAACCTTTCTCTTTCGATCCATAATAACCGAGCGCTCTCCCTTGCGTTACTGCGCCGCTACCCTGAGGCGCGAGACGAGCTTGCCAAGGCCCTGTCTATCGCAAAGATTCTTGGAAGTCGGAACCTGCTCGAGCAGATCTATATCAATATCGCATGGATCCAGCTCAAGATCGGTAATCTGTCACGGGCCGAACAAGCGTTGATATTTGCGCGCAAGGTGGCAGACACAAGCGATCTGGGACTTCGAAGCAGATTGTTGGCAACGGATGCGCAAATCTCATTGCAGCGCGGCGATGTCGTGCAGGCGCGCGCGTTGATGGTCAGATCCTTGGTCGGCCTTAGTCCAACGGACACCGACATGACCTACAGAGATGTCCACCAGACTGCGTACGACATTTATAGCATGATCGGCGATGCGAAGGGCGCCTTGGGGCAACTTCAAGCCCTTAAGCGAATGGATGACGACGCAACCAAACTGGCGACGGACACCAAAACTGCGCTTATGGCGGCACGGTTCGACTTCGCTAACCAGGAACTAAAGATAAGCCAGCTCAAGGCGACCGAACTGCAACGGAGCATCGCGTTTGAACGCGCGCATGCGCAGACCCAGCGCTATATGTTTATCGGTGCATCGGCCGCGGTGGCGGTGGTGATCGCAATGCTGGCGGTCGGGCTGGTCACGATTCGCCGCAGCCGCGACCGTGTGCGGGCGGCGAACGACGACCTCGCCGTGACCAATGATGCGCTCGGCAAAGCGCTTGCCGCCAAGACCGAGTTCCTGGCGACCACGAGCCATGAGATACGGACGCCGCTCAACGGTATTCTCGGCATGACGCAGGTGATGCTCGCGGATCGGGCGCTCGGGACCGCGATCCGCGACCGCCTCGACATCGTCCACGGCGCCGGTGTCAGGATGCGCGCTCTGGTCGATGACATTCTCGACGTCGCCAAGATGGAGACGGGGAATTTGACGATCGAGTCCGCGCCGTTCGATCTTCGCGCGACGGTGATCGACGCGACCCGGATGTGGGACGAGCAGGCCCGTGCCAAGGGATTGTCGTTCGTCGTCGACCTGGACGGCTGTCCGGACATGATCATGGGTGATGCTGCGCGAGTCCGACAGATCGTGTTCAATCTGCTGTCGAACGCGCTCAAGTTCACGACATCGGGCGAGGTGGCGCTGACGATCGACGTAGTGACCGACGATCGGCTTCGCATTGCCGTCATCGATTCGGGTATCGGCATCTCGCCGGGCAAGTTCGAGGAGATATTCGAATCGTTCAAACAGGCCGATGCGGGCACGACGCGGCAATTCGGCGGGACCGGGCTTGGTCTCTCGATCTGCCGCAACCTGGCGCGTGCGATGGGCGGCGATGTGTCGGTCGGCAGCGCGATCGGTCGCGGCGCGACGTTCACGTTGACGCTCCCGTTGATCCGCGCCGAACCTATCGCGATCACCGAACGCGGCGCTGTGGAGGGAACGGTAACGCTGGTACTCGATCGCAACCCGATCACACGCAGTATGTTCACGACGTTGCTCACGCCGCGTTGTGGTCCAGTCGGGTGCGCGACGTCGGTCGACGAAGCTATCGCTCGACTTGATCTGGGCAATGTCGCGCGCGTGCTGATCGACGACGCGACGGTACAAGGGGAGGGCGATCATATCGCAGCGCTGACTCGGATCGCCTACGCAGCCGCATCGGCATGTGTCGAAACGACGCTGCTCTGGCCCATTTCGGCTGATCGGGAACGCGAGGAATTGCTCGCGACAGGGATCACGCGCGTCGTGGCAAAGCCGGTCAGCGGGGCCGATCTTATCGCGGCAGTTTTACATGGATCAGTTTTAAAAAACCACTCAATTCCTGACCTTGTATCTCACGCTGCATGACGCGTAGACGTAGCGGCATGACGGTCCTTTCGCCTCCTTTCAAACGCCCCTCGCGACCTACCTCGTGAACGTCCTTTTCATCGAAGACGACCGGATGAACCGGCGTGTTGTCAAAGACATGCTCGACGTCGCCGGGGCGACGATGGTCGAAGCGGAGAGCGCCGAAATCGGCTTGAAGATCCTCGATGACGACGAGTTCGCGATCGTGCTGGTCGATCTGCGAATGCCCGGCATGGATGGGATAACCGCGATTCGGCATATCCGCGCCCGAGGTGATGCAAAGGCGGTCGTGCCGATCATCGTCGTCACCGCGGATATCGCGCCCGACCTCCGCCAGCGATGCCTTGCCGCGGGAGCGGACGACGTGATCTTCAAGCCGGTCGCGATGGATGCGCTGTTCGAGGCGATGGGACGCATCCTGGCGCGCGCCGCGGAGGGCGACGGACTGATCGCCTAGCGTTTGAGCGCGTCGCCCAGCGATGCCGTCGCGCTGCCGCGTCTAGCGGGCTTGGGCTGCGAGGGATCGGGCGACCAGCCGGTCAGGAAGACGATCTGGAACGTCTCCCGCGTTCTTCCCGTATCGTCGGCAGCATCCGCAAATGCAGTGAACGTCCGGGCGAGCACGTCGCGTGTCAGGGGCTGGCGTTGCGCGAGCATATTGTTCGCCGCCATGCCGCGCAGATCGGCGAACACGCGGCTCAGATCGGCATAGCGGACATCGAGCGTCTCGACATCGGCGACCGGCAACGCGAAGCCGGCGCGCATCAGCAGGTCCCCCGCCGACCGCACGTCGATCTGCGGATGGAGGCGCGCGGCGGGGCGTTCGCTCTCGCCGATCCGCAACGCCGCACGGAGCGCGTGCAAGCTGCCCGCGCCGACGAACGCGCCGAGAAACAGCCCGTCGGGACGCAGCACGCGTCGAATGAGAGCAAGCGCGCCGGGCAGGTCGTTGACCTGGTCGAGCACGCCGGCGCTGACCACCAGATCGAACGACGCGTCGGCGAACGGCAGGCGATCCTCGTCGGCCTGTACCCCGCCGGTTCGTGCGGCAAACGCGAAGCCCGCGTCGCACCGCACCACGCGCGCGCCCGGTGGCGGTGAGAATGCGCCATCGAAACAGCCGAGATCGAGGATGTCGGTGAACGGGCGGGTGACTGCGTCGATCCGCTCGGCGATCCCGTCGAGCATCGTATCGCGAAGAAATGCATGATCGGCATAATCGGGTGCGGCGCGGTCGCGACGCAGGCGACGCGCCGCGCGGTCGAAGATTTCGGGAGGACTGTCTGACACGACCGCGCTTGTGCCGTGGTCGGGCTTCCACGACAAGGTCTCGCAGGGGGAGCCAGACGGGAGCAGGCTTCAGGGCGGGGGAGATACGGCATGACCGGACCGTTTCGCCGGATCATCGGCCTCGCGTTACCGCCGCGCTGTGGCGGCTGCGGGACACCCGTCGCCGAGGATCACCGGTTCTGTGCGATCTGCTGGAGCAGCCTGCGGTTTCTCGGGCCGCCCTGGTGCGTGGCGTGCAACCGCCCGTTCGCCTTCGATCGCGGCGAGGGCGTCGTTTGCGCACCATGCCTCGCCGAGCCGCCACGCCACGCCGGTGTCCGCGCCGCGGTCGCTTACGGACCCATCGCGAGCAGCCTCGTGCTGCGGCTCAAATATGGCGGCCGGATCGCTTTTGCCGAGACGATGGCGCGGCATATGCATCGCCTGATGCCCGATGATGCCGACCTGCTGGTGCCGGTGCCGCTGCACCGATGGCGGATCTGGTCGCGGGGGTTCAACCAGGCGGCGCTGATCGCCCGATCGGTGGCGGCATTATCCGGCGTCACCCACGATTGCGATATACTCGTTCGGGCGCGGCGGACGCTCGTACTGCGGGGGCTGGGAGGGAAAGCGCGCGTGAAGGCGGTCGCGGGTGCATTCGCTGTTTGTACGCCCGAGCGGGTTCGGGGACGGTCGGTCGTGCTCGTCGACGACGTGTATACCAGCGGCGCGACCACGGACGGCTGTACGCGCGTCTTGCTCAAGGCGGGCGCGCGATCCGTCACGATATTGTGCTGGGCGCGCGTGCTGTCTCCGACGGCAAGCGATTGATCCACGCCGAATTGACCGTCCAATTTACCGGCGCCGAGTTGACAGCGCCCGGCGGAAACCACATCTCCGGCGCATGGCAAAAGTAGAAATCTATACCAAGGCGTTCTGCCCGTACTGCACGCGCGCGCTGAAACTTCTCGCCTCGAAGGGCGTCGAACCCGAGCAGTTTGACGTGACGATGGGCGGCCCGAAGAAAGCCGAGATGGTCGAGCGCTCGGGCGGTCGCAACACGATGCCGCAGGTCTTTATCGACGGCAAGCATATCGGCGGATCGGACGACCTCGCGGCGCTCGACGCAAAGGGCGGTCTCGACGCTCTGCTGGCCTGATGGCCAGGATCGGCGTTCTCCAGATGACGAGCGGTATCGATCCGCTCGTCAATGCGACGACGCTGGTCGATGCGATCGATAGGGCGGCAGGCGAGGGTGCCGCGATGCTGTTCACGCCCGAAGTGTCCGGCCTGGTCGACCGCGATCGGGTCCGGGCGGGCGCTTCGATCGTGAGCGAGGCCGAGGACCCCGTGCTCGCAGCGGTTTGCACCGCTGCCGCCGATGCAGGCATATGGGTGCATCTGGGCTCGTTGGCGGTTCGCCGCCCTGATGGCAGGCTCGCCAATCGCGGGTTCGTGATCGACGATACCGGCACGATCCGAGTGCGTTACGACAAGCTGCATCTGTTCGACGTCGATCTGCCGACCGGCGAGAGCTGGCGCGAATCCGCCGCCTATGTCGCGGGCGACACCGCGACCGTGATCGACACGCCCGTCGGGATGGTCGGTCCATCGATCTGTTACGATCTTCGGTTCGCCGATCTGTATCGCGCCTTGAGCGACGCAGGCGCGGCTATATTGTCCGTTCCCGCCGCCTTCACGCGACCAACTGGCGCGGCGCATTGGCACATCCTGCTGCGCGCCCGCGCGATCGAGGCGGGGGCGTTCGTCGTCGCCGCGGCGCAGACGGGCGTGCATGCCGACGGGCGCACGACCTACGGCCATTCGCTGGTCGTAGATCCTTGGGGAGATGTCCTGCTCGATATGGGCGACGCGGCTGGATTGGGTTTTGCCGAGATCGACGCCGACCGACTGCGCGACGTCCGATCGCGCATCCCGGTGATCGCGCACCGTCGTGCCATCCCCCCCGTCACGGTCGTGCGGTGATCGTCTTCGATCTGAAGTGCGGCGGCGGCCATGTCTTCGAGGCGTGGTTCGGCTCCAGCATTGCGTACGAAACGCAGCGCGAAGCGGGGCAGGTCCGCTGCCCGATCTGCGACGACAGCACGATCATCAAGGCGCTCATGGCCCCTGCGATCCCGGCAAAAGGCAACAGCAAGGCGCCGATCCCGAGCCCCGACGCGATCAAGTCCGCCCTGGCGATGCTGGCGAAACAGCAGGCCAAGGCGCTCGAATCATCGCAATGGGTCGGTACAGCCTTTGCCGATCGCGCCCGCGCGATGCATCTCGGCGAGGAAAAGCACGCCACCATCCACGGACGTGCCAGCCTCGCCGAGGCCAAGGCTCTGGCCGAAGAGGGCGTCCCGATCGCCGCGCTGCCCTTACCGATCGTTCCGCCGGACCGAACCAACTGATCGTCCGTTTCGGAATTTGCACCGGCGAGCGATGTAAATTGGCGGACGGGGTGGGATTCGAACCCACGGTAGAGTTACCCCTACGACGGTTTTCAAGACCGTTGCCTTAAACCACTCGGCCACCCGTCCGGGATACGCGTGTATCGGCGGGCGTCTAAGCGGTAGGGGGCGGGATCGCAACCGTTTCGAGCCGCGGCACCGTGCCGGGACCGGTTGCGTTTCGGCTACGCGGGCTAGAGGAAGCGAAATGGATCTCGACGCGGTACTACGACATTTCTTCGGCACCGCCGATATCGATGCGCTTGATCAAATCGCGATCGACGACGGACGGGAGAAGGTCGCCATCGCATTCGGAACCGAGCGCGAACCGGGCCGACGCTTCGCCTTGTGGGCGGTGTTGCGCTCGACCGGCGACGCGCCGGACCCGCGCGATGCATTCGAGGATCTACGCGAGCGTCGGGCGGCTGCGATGTACGCGTCTGCGATCGCCGTCGCGGACCGATCCGACTAAGGCAGGGTCAGGCGGCGCGCCGATCCTGCAGTGCGCGATCGATCCGGCAGATGAGTTCGGCGATCGGCGGCATCTCGACGGCCCGACTCCGATGACCTTGCTCACCGAGAGTGCCGCGCATACGCTTGCCGACCAGCGTGAAGACGTCCTGTGTGCTTGCCATCGATCTCGTCCTATCCGATGGTGCGAGTATGCCGGCCAAGCGTTAACCGATGGTTGGCATGCGTTTTACCTCTGCGTAACTGTTTGAACGGCGGCGAACGGCGACTCGCAACGCTCGCGCGCGTCCGACGTTGTCTGTTCGTGACCGGTGCGCTCCCGCAACCGGATGGTCCGGGATGTATCCACTGACGCAATATCCATCAGGCTGGTCCGTCCTCGAAGCCGTCCGCCACCTCGCGGCATCGTGGGACCAGGAGAACACGCACGAAGATTTTCCCGCCGAGCGGCTCCATGCGCTGTTCGAGGCGGGGGCGTTGGGTGCGTTCAAGGCGGTGACGCCGGGGGGGGCGACAGATGCGCTGCTCGACGTGCTGCGCGCGATTGGGGGGGCGGATCTCAGTCTCGGGCGGGTGTATGAGGGGCATGTCAACGCGGTGCAGTTGATCGCGACCTATGGCGACGCGGAGCAACGCGCGACGCTGGACACCGATCTCGAGGCGGGACGCACGTTCGGCGTCTGGAACACCGAACCAGCCCTTGGTCTCGCGATCCGCAAGGTTGGCGACGATCGGTGGACTCTCGATGGCGCGAAGAGCTTTGCGACCGGGGCAGGGCATCTCGACCGCATCCTCGTCACCGCGCGCGACGAGACGGGCGGCAAGCAACTGGTTCTCGTGCCGATCGCCGGCGAAACCGACCGCGCGGATAACGCCGGATGGCAGGTGCGCGGGATGCGGGGGACGTGCAGCGGGGCGTTCGACTTTTCCGATATGGCGATCGGTCGTGAGGGCGTGATCGGTGCGGCGAACGAGTATGAGCGCGAGCCGAGGTTCAGTGCCGGCGCGTGGCGGTTCACCGCGGTGCAGCTCGGTGCGGTCGAGGCATTGGTGAGGCATTTGCGCGATCACCTCGTCGCAAGCGGCAAGTCCGACGATCCGATCCAGCGTGCGCGGTTCGCTACCTGTCTCACCGAGACGCGCAGTGCCGGGCTCTGGGTTCGGCGCGCCGCGCATCTCGCCGAAACGCAGTCGGCGGAAGCGATCCCGTTCGTGCTGATGACGCGCGGCATCGTCGAGGAAGCGGGGCTGCGGACGATGGAGGCGGCAGCCCGATCGGTCGGCACCGCGTCGTTCTTCGCCAAAAGCCGGATCGACCGGATCACGCGCGATCTGGGGCTGTACCTGCGTCAGCCGGTACCCGATCAGGCGCGCGACCGGGCGGCGGCGGCGTGGCTCGAAGAGGATTGCTGGGGCGACGATCGGTGGTGGTAGCGCCAGGCGGGGATGCATGGCGTGCGCTGACGCGGCGTGCCCGGCGGATCTCGGCGAAGGACGCGGCGCGACAGGGGCCGTGGCTCGTGCTCGCACCGCATCCCGACGACGAGACGCTGGGCTGCGGCGCGCTGATCGCCGCGGTCAGCGCCGCGGGGGGCCGAGTGCACACCGCATTTCTGACCGATGGCTCCGGATCGCACCCCAATGCGCCCGGCTGGAGCGCGGAGCGGATCGCCGGGTTGCGCCGCCGCGAAGCGCAGGCCGCGGTACGCATCCTTGGCGGCGTGGCCGACCTGCTGCATCTCGACTGGCCCGATGCGACGCCGGCAAAACCGGGCGACCCGGTGTTCGCCCGCAGCGTCGACCGACTGGTGGCGTGGTGCAGGCGACGCGGCATCCGACAGATCGCAGTGACGTGGTCGGGCGACCCGCACTGCGATCACGAGGCCGCGGCGGCACTGGCGGCGGCGGTCGCGGCGCGGCTTCGTTGCCGGCTCTACGATTATCTGGTCTGGGGCTGGACGGTCGATGCGCTGACCCAGCGCCTGCGTGGGGTTCGTGCCTTGGCGGTCGACAGCGAGGCAGGGCGGCCCAATCAACGCCGCGCGATGGCGTGCCACCGGAGTCAGCGCGGTGGCCGCATCGTCGGCGCGCGGGAGAATTTCCGCCTCCCTCGGGCGATGCTTCGCCTGATCGATCGCCCCAACACCGTGCTCCTGGAGACCCGCCTTGCGTCGTGAACACTCGATCGAACCCGCCTATTTCGAGGCGCTCTACAAGGATCGGGGCGATCCCTGGCACTTCGAGACCAGCGCCTACGAAGCCGCGAAATATGACGCGACGCTCGCCGCGTTGCCCGGCGATCGGTTCGCCAACGCGCTGGAAGTCGGGTGCGCGAACGGCGTCCTGACGACGCGCCTGGCGCAGCGCTGCGACTCTCTCCTGGCGGTCGACGTGTCCGACACCGCCCTCACCGCCGCGCGCGCGCGGTGTGGGGCGCAGTCGAACGTCCGCGTCGAACGTCGCCGCCTGCCCGCCGAAGCCCCCGACGGGGCCTTCGATCTCGTGCTGCTGTCGGAGGTCGTCTATTACTGGGACAGCGCCGATATCAGCCGGTTGGCGGACTATCTGCGGACTGCGCTCTTACCTGGCAGGCACATTCTGCTGGTGCACTGGATCGGCGAAACCGATTATCCCAAAAGCGGGGACGACGCGGTCGCCGAACTCCAGGTCGCGCTCGGCGAAGCGGTCACCGTCGTCCGCAGCGATCGGTACGACGCGTATCGGCTGGACCTTTGGCGGTTTGGCGCGGCGGGCTAGCCGGATCAGGCGCTGTGCTTCGGCGATCGCGGCAGGCAGGGTCGCAAAGCTGAGTTGGTCGCGGCGGGTCGCGCGATCAGGGGCGAGCGCGGCGGCCACGGCGTAGGTTTCGTGTAGTGGCGCGTGCTCCGGCTGATCGATCCAGCGGGCGACCGCGTCCGCCATGCCACCGGGCGCGCGGCCCGCGGTGCGACATGAGGTGAACACCCTCACGTCGAGTGCGTGGCGAATGCGGCCGCCGTACTGCCTGATACGCTCGAACAGCGCGCGATCCTCGGCAACCGGCGGGGTGGGGGCCCCGCCGATCCTCCGATACAGCCGCCGCGACAGGGCGATGCTCGCGCCGCCTTCGTAGAAGTGCCGAGGCCAGGGATCGTGCGGCGAGGCTTCCGCGTCGGCGCGCAGGTAATCGAGCGCGGTATAATAGCGGCCGATCATGTCCAGCCGTCGCCGCGCCGTGGTGCCTAGATGCTCGCGGTCGCCACGCAGCGTCAGCGCGCGTCCAGCGACCGCATCATAGCCACCATCGATATGCGCCACCGTACGGACGATCCAGTCCGGCGCCACGTTGGTATCGGCGTCCGTCGACAGTAGAAGGTCGTCGTCGGTGTCTAGCAGATCGGCTGCGGTGTCCCAGGCCAGGCGTCGCGCCCAACCCGCGTGACGAAAGCCGGCAAGTAGCGACACGGCATGACAGGAAAGCTCGGCAAACCGTGGTCGCCACTGCTTGAGGAGTTCCAGCGTACCGTCCGTACAGTCGTTCAACAGCGCGACGATCGTGACCCGACCGCCGAACACCTCGGCGGCACGATCGATCGCAGCCAGGCAGGCGGGGAGATGCTCCTCCTCGTTTTTGATCGGGATAGCGATCGCAATACGGCGCTGTGACGCAATTGATTTCGTAAATAGCGGTAAAGAGACAGTTTTCAAAATGAAGCGGCCGGTATCGCGCGTGGTCGGCTTTGACCTCGTCGATCAGCCGTTAAACCGATACTGCGGCAGTCGCGCATCCCTGAACCGAAAGTCTTGGTCACACGCTGCCCCACCATTGTGTCGATGTCATAAAGCATGGCGATACGTTTGAGTTGCGTCCGTTTCAGCGCGATTGATCAGGATCAGCTAGATTGTCTGCGATTGGAAAGAGTTGCCACCCGGTGCGTTGGGCGAGGACTGTTTCCTACGAAAGATCCATCATGCACATCGACCTGACCGGCCAGGCCGCGATCATCACCGGCGCGAGTTCGGGACTGGGGCGCGCCGCCGCGATCGCCTTCGCCGCCGCCGGTGCAGCCGTCGCGGTCAACTACAACAGCAGCGAGGACAAGGCGCGCGAGGTCGTCGACCAGATCGTCCAGGCCGGCGGCAAAGCCTTCGCGTGCGCGGCGGACACGTCGGACGAGGCCGCGGTGACCCGGATGTTCGACGAGACCGTCGAACGGTTCGGCGGCGTCGACATCGTCTTCGCCAATGCGGGCCTGCAGAAGGACGCGGCCTATGCCGACATGACGCTTGCCGATTGGAAGCAGGTCATCGACGTCAACCTGACCGGGCAGTTCCTGGTGACGCGCGAGGCCGTACGCCGGTTTCGCCAGCAGGGCGACCGCGGCGTCAGCCGGGCGATCGGCAAGATCCTCTTCATGAGTTCGGTCCACGAGGTCATTCCGTGGGCGGGGCACGCCAACTACGCCGCCTCGAAGGGGGGCAGCGGCATGCTGATGCGGACGCTCGCGCAAGAGGTGGCGGGCGATCGTATCCGCGTGAACGGCATCGCTCCCGGCGCGATTGCCACCGCGATCAACGCGGATGCGACGGCCGATCAGGACAAGCTGCTCGAACTGATCCCCTATGGTCGGGTCGGCGATCCCGACGATGTCGCGCGCGCCGCGCTGTTCCTGGTCTCGGACGCTGCCGACTATATCGTCGGATCGACGCTCACGATCGATGGCGCGATGTCGCTGTATCCGGGCTTCCGCGATAATGGCTGATGCCATGCCAGCGACGGGAGGCCGCGCGTCGGACCGGAACGTGTCGGACTCGCCCGCAGTGACGCAGATCGCCGATCACGGCGCGATCGGTAATCTCGAGACGATCGCGCTCGTCGATACCGCGGGCACGATCGACTATCTGTGCTGGCCTTGCCTCGACAGTCCGTCGGTGTTCGCGCGGCTGCTCGATGCCGGAAAGGGGGGGCATTTTTCGATCGAGCCCGATCTCGACGGCGCCCGGGTCGTCCAGATGTACGTGCCGGAAACCAACATCCTGATGACCCGCTGGATGGGGACGCAGGCAAGCGTCGATCTCGTCGACCTGATGCCGGTCGGTGACAATCGGAACGAGGTGCCGCCGCGGCTGGTTCG
This sequence comes from Sphingomonas sp. PP-CE-3A-406, assembly GCF_003688625.1. Lineage (GTDB taxonomy): Bacteria > Pseudomonadota > Alphaproteobacteria > Sphingomonadales > Sphingomonadaceae > Sphingomonas. Next base: position 29,256 of record NZ_RCWY01000002.1, on the reverse strand, counting down.
CCGGATCACGTGCACGCGGGGCCGCGCGACGGTTCGCATCCGCTGCGCACCGCGGTTCGATTACGGCGCGGTAGGCCGCGCCGCCTCCGTCACCGCGTCGTTCACCGCCGACGAGAACGGGAGCGCGCCCGGCGTTTCACGCGGCCGGTTCGATCATGAAACCGGGCTCGCGCTGGCGTTGCATGGCAAGGGAACGCTCGTTGCCGACGGACAAGACCTCGTCGCCGAGATCGAGCTTGCCGAAGACGAGACCGTGTCGCTGGTGCTCAGCAACCCCGACGACGTGTCGCTGGGCGCGTCCGCGCTCGATGCGGTTGTCGAGAAGGATATCGCCTATTGGCGGAACTGGAGCCGGCAATCGATGTACCGCGGCCGCTGGCGCGAGACGGTCGAGCGGTCGGCGATGCTGTTGAAGCTGCTGACGTCGCGCAAGCACGGCTCGATCGCGGCGGCGGCGACGTTCGGCCTGCCCGAGGCACCGGGCGGCGTCCGCAACTGGGACTATCGCGCGACGTGGATCCGCGATTCGTCGTTCACCGTCTACGCGCTGCTCCGGCTCGGCTATCAGGGCGAGGCGGTCGACTTCCTCCACTGGGCGATGGACCGCACGTCCGAGTGCACGGACGGCAGCATCGGCGTGATGTTCGCGCTCGACGGCGGCCCGGTATCATCCGAACGTAAGCTCGAGCTCAGCGGCTTCGAAGGCGCCGGCCCGATCGTGGTCGGCAACGATGCCAATATTCAGGTCCAGCACGATATCTACGGTGCGCTGCTCGACGCCGTCTATCTGGGCAGCAAATACGGCGAGCCGCCGTCGCATGACAGCTGGCAGAACATCATCCGGGTCGTCGATCAGGTCTGCGAGACGTGGCAGACCCCCGATTCCGGGATCTGGGAGGTGCGTGGGCCGACCAAGCATTACCTCCACTCGCGACTGATGAGTTGGGTCGCGGTCGATCGCGCGGTGCGGCTGGCGCAGAAGCGTTCGCTCCCCGCGCCGCTGGTGCGCTGGGCGGAAACGCGGACCGCGATCCACGACGATATCTGGGCCAACTTCTGGGACGAGACGCTGGGGCGCTTCGTCCGCGCGACGGGGGATACGCCCGCGGACAGGGCGGTCGACGGCGCGTTGCTGATGATGCCGCTGGTCCGCTTCGTCGGCCCGACCGATCCCAAATGGCTGGCGACGCTCGATGCGATCGGCGCCGACCTGTCCGACGACGGCCAGGTCTATCGCTACAAGATCGACGACGGGCTGCCGGGGCAGGAGGGGACCTTCGTCGCCTGCTCGTTCTGGTACGTCGAATGCCTCGCGCGTGCCGGCCGCCTCGACGAAGCGCGGTTCAACTTCGAAAAGCTGCTCGCCCACGGCAACCATCTCGGCCTGTTCGCCGAGGAGATCGCGCAGGACGGCACGTTCCTCGGCAATTTCCCGCAAGGGTTCAGCCATCTCGCTCTGATCAGCGCCGCCTTCTATCTTGATCGTGCGCTCGACGATGGCGGCCCCCGCGCCTGGGGTTGAGCGCTGAGCTTGGCCGATAGTAATGGTGTAGATGCAGCGCGTTGGCGCCGTTCCCTCAGTCGGTAAGGGAACGGCGTCGCTAAACGGACGGTGTGATCAGCTCTCGAACAAATCCTTAAACTGCCGCGGCTGCGACCGCAGATACTGATTCGGCGCCTTCACCTTGCCCCCAAGATGCGCCGCCGCGTGCCAAGGCCAGCGCGGATCGTACAGGATCGTCCGAGCCAGCGCGATCATGTCCGCATCGCCCGTTCCGACGATCGCTTCGGCCTGCTCGAAATCGGTGATCAGCCCGACCGCGACGACCGGTATCGACACCGCCTGCTTCACCGCCCGCGCGAGCGGCACCTGGTAGCTCGGCCCGACCGGGATCTGCTGCGCGGGCGTGATCCCGCCGCTCGACACGTGGATCGCACTGCACCCACGCGCCTCCAGCGCCTTCGCAAACGCCACCGTCTGTTCCGAATCCCAGCCGCCCTCGGCCCAGTCGGTCCCCGACACGCGCATCGTCACCGCGCGCTCGGCCGGGAAGGCAGCGCGGACGGCGTCATACACCTCGAGCGGGAACCGCATCCGGTTATCGAGACTGCCGCCATATTCGTCGTCACGTCGGTTCGACAGCGGCGACAGGAACTCGTGCAGCAGATACCCATGCGCCGCATGCAGCTGCACCGCGTCGATCCCCAGCCGCGCCGCACGCACCGTCGCCGCCACGAACGCATCGCGAATCCGCGCCAACCCCTCGGCGTCGAGCGCGACCGGCGCGTTCTCCTCGGGCAGGAACGGCACCGTCGAGGGCCCCTCGGTCTGCCACCCGTTCGGCTCACCCGGTGCGATCTGGAGTCCGCCCTTCCAAGGCACCTCGCACGAGGCCTTGCGCCCCGCGTGCGACAACTGGATCGCGATCGGCATGTCGGACCAGCGCCGCACGCTCTCGATCACCCCCGCCATCGCCGCCTCGGTCGGATCGTCGTACAGCCCAACGTCGCCATACGTGATCCGCCCCTCGGGCAGCACCGCGCTCGCCTCGATCGTCAGCAGCGCCGCGCCCGACAGCGCAAGCTGGGCCAGGTGGATCTGGTGCCAGTCGTTCATGCAGCCATTGGTCGCCGAATACTGGCACATAGGCGCGATCACGATCCGGTTCGCGAGCCTCAGGTTGCCGACCTGAAGCGGCTCGAACAGTTTCGGCCCGCTCATGCGGCGATCGATCGGATGGTGGAAGGCATGCGCATGTCCCTTGATCTGTGAGAAGGTGCGGCGAAAACTCGCTGCTGCTGGCGGAACATAGGAACGGGCGGGCGGGTTTCACGGCAAGGAATGCTGCACCGCGATAAAGCCGCGCCCGCAGCGTTGATTACGACACGAAAAGGGTCCTCGCATTGCATCTACTGCCCGACACGCTCGACGCCGGCTCGGCCTATCCCCTCGGCGCGACCTTCGACGGCCTCGGCGTCAACTTCGCGGTCTATTCCGCCAATGCCGAGAAGATCGAACTCTGCGTCTATGACGAGACCGGCCGCCGCGAGCTGAAGCGCTATCCGCTGCCCGAATGGACCGATGAAGTCTGGCACGGCTACCTCCCCGACGCACAGCCGGGCCTCGTCTACGGCTTCCGCGCGCATGGCCGGTACGCGCCCGAGGAAGGGCACCGCTTCAACCCGAACAAGCTGCTGCTCGATCCGTACGCCAAGCAAATGATCGGCGAACTCCGCTGGACCGACGCGATGTACGGCTATCAGGTGAAGTCGCCGCGCGCGGATCTGAGCTTCGACAAGCGCGACAGCGCGCTGACGATGCCCAAGGGCGTCGTGACCGACAGCCATTTCGACTGGTCGCGCGACGTGCGTCCGAACACGCCCTGGTCCGAAACCGTGATCTACGAGGCGCATACCAAGGGCCTGACCAAGCTGTTCGAGGAGGTCCAGCCCTCCGAGCGCGGCACCTTCGCGGCGCTCGGCAACCCCAAGGTCATCGATCACCTCAAGCGCCTCGGCGTCACCGCGATCGAGCTGCTGCCGATCCACACCTACATCCAGGACCGCTTCCTCCAGGAAAAGGGGCTGCGCAATTACTGGGGCTACAACACCCTCAACTTCTTCACGCCCGAGCGCTCGTTCTTCGCCACCGACAGCCACGACGAACTCCGCCGCTCGATCCGCCGGTTGCACGCGGCCGGGATCGAGGTGATCCTCGACGTCGTCTACAACCACACCTGCGAAGGCTCCGAACAGGGTCCGACGCTCTCCTGGCGCGGCCTCGACAACGCGAGCTACTACCGCCTCGTCAAGGACGACCCGCGCTATTCGATCAACGACACCGGCACCGGCAACACGCTGAACCTCACCAAGGCGCGCGTCATCCAGATGGTTGCGGATTCGCTCCGCTACTGGGCGACCAGCTTCGGGATCGACGGCTTCCGCTTCGATCTCGGGCTGACGCTGGGCCGGACGGATACCGGCTTCGATCCCGGAGCAGGCTTCTTCGACGTGCTCCGCCAAGACCCGGTGCTCGGCAGGCTGAAGCTCATCACCGAGCCCTGGGACATCGGTCCCGGCGGTTACCAGCTCGGCAATTTCCCCCCCGGTTTCGCCGAGTGGAACGACAAGTACCGCGACACCGTGCGAAAATTCTGGCGCGGCGATCATGCCCAGCGCGCCGATCTCGCCGCCCGCCTGACCGGCTCGGCCGATCTGTTCGACCGCCGGGCGCGCCGCCCCTGGGCGAGCGTCAACCTGCTCGGCGCGCATGACGGCTACACGCTCGCCGACACGGTTGCCTACGAGGAGCGCCACAACGAGGCGAACGGTGAGGACAATAACGACGGCCACTCGAACAACTGCTCGCGCAACTGGGGCGTCGAAGGCCCGACCGAGGACTCAGCGATCCTTGAGACCCGGTCGCGCGTGATGCGCTCGATGCTGACCACGCTGTTCGCCTCGCTCGGCACGCCGATGCTGGTCGCGGGCGACGAGTTCGGCCGCACGCAGAACGGCAACAACAACGCGTATTGCCAGGACAACGAGATCAGCTGGCTCGACTGGAATAAGGCCAAGTCGCCGGAGGGCGACGCGCTGATCGACTTCACCGCGCGCCTGATCGCACTCCGCCGCGACTATCCGATGCTCCGCGCCGGCAACTTCCTCTACGGCGAGGACACGCCCGCGGAGGGGCTGAAGGACATCGAATGGTGGGACGAGCGTGGCCTGCAACTGACCCCCGAAGATTGGGAGAACACCAACGGCCGCGCGCTGGTGATGCGCCGCGCGTGCGAGCAGGAATCGGGCGAAGTGCAGGTCATCTCTCTCCTGCTCAACGCGTCGGAAGGCCCGCTGACCTTCCACATGCCGCCGCCGGCAGAGGTCGAACGCACCGTGCTGATCGACAGCAGCAAGCCGGAGCAGGGCACCACACCGATCAAGGACAGCTATGAGCTTCCCCCACAAGGCGCGGCACTGCTCTCCTGGACGATCGCAGCGTGAGTAGCTGGGGACCGACGCTCACCGGGGACGAAACGGCGTTCCGCCTCTGGGCACCCGATCGCGACGCAGTGACGGTCGAGATCGTTGATGGCCCGTCGGTCCCCATGATCCCTGAACCGGAAGGCTGGTTCAGCGCCAAGGCGCCGGTAGGGGCGGGGACCCTCTACCGGTTCCGTCTGACGGACGATCTCGCGGTTCCCGATCCAGCGTCGCACGCGCAGTCCGGCGGCGTCCACGGCTGGAGCGTGGTCGTCGATCCCGACGCCTACGCGTGGCGCACCCCGGACTGGCGCGGCCGACCGTGGGAAGAGATGGTCATCCAGGAGGTCCATGTCGGCACGCTAGGCGGCTTCGCAGGCGTCGCGGACCACCTCCCCGCGATCGCCGGACTCGGCATCACGGGAATCGAACTGATGCCCGTCAACGCGTTCGGCGGCACCCACAATTGGGGCTATGACGGCGTGCTGCCCTACGCCCCCGCCGAGAGCTACGGCACGCCCGATGGCTTGAAGGCGTTGGTCGACCGCGCCCACGAACTCGGCCTCGCCGTGTTCCTCGACGTGGTCTACAATCACTTCGGCCCTGACGGAAACTACCTCGGCGCCTATGCGAAGGGCTTCTTCCATCCTGAAGTCGACACCCCCTGGGGCGGCGCGGTCGCGGTCGACCAGGCGGCGGTCCACCGCTATTTCGTCGACAACGCGCTGATGTGGCTCAACGAGTACAAGTTCGACGGCCTCCGCTTCGACGCGGTCCACGCGATCGAGAACGACGCCTTCCTCGACGCGATGGCCGCCGAACTGCGCGCAAAGACCGCCGGCCGCCACGTCCACCTCGTCCTCGAGAACGAAGGCAACGACGCCGACCGGCTCCACCCAGCCGCGTTCGACGCGCAGTGGAACGACGACTTCCACAACGTCCTCCACGTCCTGCTCACCGGCGAGACCAGCGCCTATTACGCCGACTTCGCCGACCGCCCCGCGGAACGCTTGGCGCGGTGCCTTGGCGAAGGCTTCATCTACCAGGGCGAAGGCTCCCCCAACCACGACGGCAAGCCGCGCGGCAAGCCCAGCGCGCACCTGTCACCGACAGCGTTCGTTGCGTTCCTCCAGAACCACGACCAGATCGGCAACCGCGCGCTCGGCGAACGCCTGACGCTGCTCGCTGACCGCCAGAAGCTCCGCGCCGCCACCGCGTTGCTCCTGCTCGGCCCGCAGATCCCGCTGCTCTTCATCGGCGACGACCATGGCAGCGAAAGCCCGTTCCTGTTCTTCACCGACTTCCACGACGAACTCGCCGACGCGGTGCGCGAAGGCCGGCGCAAGGAATTCGCCAAGTTCGCCGCCTTCGCCGATCCCGAAGCGCGCGAGGCAATCCCCGACCCCAACGCACACGAAACCTTCCACCAATCGCGAGCACGCCCCGGCGCCGATGCGGCCGAGTGGCAGGACCTGTACCGCACCCTGCTCAAGATCCGACACGAGCAGATCATCCCCCGCCTGCGCGATACGACCGCAATCGGCGCCGAGACGATCGGCGAGGGAGCGGTCGTTGCGCGCTGGCGGATGGGTGACGGCGTAATCCTGACAATTGCTCTCAACCTCGGCGACGATCTCGTTGATTTTCCGGCAATAAAGACCTTGCCCATCTTCGCCGATGGCAAGCCCGGTGAGGCTGCCAGCGTGGCAGTCTGGCTGGATCGATGAGCGGCCTCCGAACACTCGCGGTCGCTGCCGGCCTGCAACCCGAATGGCAGGACGCAGGGGGGCGTCGTCAGACCGTCGCCGACTGCGCGTTGAAGGCGATCCTGGATCGTCTCGGCCATCCGTCCGGAAGCGAAACGCAGATCGCCGAAAGCCGCGCCGCGATCGAAACGCGAACCGCGCAGGGTATCCGTTTCCTGTCCGTCGATGTGGGAGACCCGATCCGGCTGACATCGAAGGTATCAGGCAACGCCGAACTTCTGTTCGAAGACGGTACGACGCGCTCCGTCACAGTCGATGACGGCGAATTGAGTCCGATAAGCAGGAGCGGCTACCACAAGCTTAAAATACATAGCGAAGTCATCGAAATTCTCGTCGCCCCACGCCGCTGCTACACGATCGCCGACGCGCTACCGGGACGTAAACTCTGGGCGCCCGCCGTCCAGATCCCGAGCCTCCGCACCGACGTGCCGAAGTCGTTCGGCGACTTCGTTTCGCTAGCCGATGCCGCCCGAGCCTTCGGCCAACGCGGCGCCGATGCTCTCGCGATCAGCCCGACGCACGCGCTGTTTCCCGCCGACGCCAGCCGGTACAGCCCCTACGCGCCCTCGAGCCGGCAATTCCTCAACGGGCTGTATGGTGACCCGGCCGCATTCGGTGCACAGTCCGACAGCCGCGACCTCCCGGAACTGATCGATTGGCACGCCGCGATCCTCGAAAAGCTCGCGCGACTACGCAAGATCTTCGATCAAGTGCTTCCACAGATTGAGGAAATGCTGACAGCGTTCAGGCGGCAAGGCGGCAACGATCTCGAACGCCATGCCGAGTTCGACGCCCTCCACGCGCACTTCTTCGCGACCACCCGTGCACGCGGCTGGCAGCAATGGCCCGCCGCGTATCACGATCCTGCTAGTCTCACCGTTCGCCGCTTCGTCGCGGAGCATGCCAATGACGTCACGTTTTACGTCTTCCTCCAATGGCTAGCCCGCCACGACCTCGACGCCGCGCAGGTGGCTGCCAAAGACTCCGGCATGGCGATCGGCCTCATCGCCGATCTCGCCGTCGGCATGGACCCCGGCGGCAGCCACGGCTGGAGCCGGCGCAGCGACTTGCTCACCGGCCTCTCGATCGGCGCGCCGCCCGATCCGCTCGGCCCCGACGGACAAAGCTGGGGCATCACCGGGTTCGACCCACAAGCCCTGCGCGACACCGGCTTTGCCCCGTTCATCGCGACGATCCGTTCGGCGCTCGCACACGCCGGTGGCATCCGCATCGACCACGCGTTCGGCCTCCGTCGCCTCTGGGTCGTCCCCGAAGGTGCGTCAGCCGCAGAGGGCGCGTATCTCGACATGCCGTTCAACGACCTGATGCGGATCGTCGCGATGGAATCGCAGCGTGCCAAGGCGATCGTAATTGGCGAAGATCTCGGTACCGTCCCCGACGGGTTCCGCGAGGCGATGGACGCGCGCGCCATGCTCGGCATGCGCGTCCTCTGGTTCGAGCGCGACGCGGACGGCTTCGTCCCCCCCGCCAAATGGTCGCCCGACGCGGTGGCGATGACCGGTACGCACGACCTCGCCACAGTCGCTGGCTGGTGGAGCGGCCGGGATATCGACTGGACCTGGGACCTCGGACGCAAGTCCGACGCTGCCGACAAACCCACGGACCTCGCCGCTCGCGCCGAGGACCGCGTCGCGCTCTGGTCTGCATTCCACACCGGCACCGGACAGCCCACCGCCGAAGACACCGACCCGGTCGTCGACGCCGCCATCGCGCACGTCGCCAGCACGCCCTGTGCGCTCGCCATCATCCCGATCGAAGACCTCGCCGGGCTGGTCGAGCAACCCAACCTCCCCGGCACGATCGACGAACACCCCAACTGGCGCCGCCGCATGCCCGACACGACCGAAACGCTGCTCGCCCGCCCCGAAGTTGCCGCCCGCATCGACACGCTCAACGTCACGAGACCCGCATGACCGCCCCCTCCACGCCCCGCGCAACCTACCGCTTCCAGTTCCACAAGGACTTCACGTTCGCCGACGCGGAAGCACTGGTCCCGTATCTCGACGACCTTGGGATCAGCCATCTCTACGCCTCGCCGATCACCACTGCGCGAAGCGGGTCCACCCACGGCTACGACGTCGTCGACCCGACCCGGATCAATCCCGAACTCGGCGGCGAAGACGCGTTCCGCAGCCTCGTTGCAGCGCTCCGATCGCGCGACATGGGCGTCATCATCGACATCGTGCCCAACCACATGGGCGTCGCCGGTGATGAGAACGCGTGGTGGAACGACGTCCTAACACACGGTGAAGGCAGCGAGTTCGCGCGATACTTCGACATCGACTGGCGCGAGAAGCTCGTCCTCCCGGTCCTCGGCGATCCGCTCGCCGAGACGCTGGCCAGCGGCGCGCTGAAGGTCGAGCATAACGACGGGCGCTACGTCCTCGAAGCATACGGCGAGCACCGCTTGCCCCTCCGCGACGAGGACCAGGCGACCGCGGCAACCGATGACATCGCCGCACTGATCGACCGCCAGCATTACCGCCTGGCGTCATGGCGCGTGGCGAACGACGAACTCAACTGGCGGCGGTTCTTCACGATCAATGACCTCGCCGGCCTTCGCGCCGAAGACCCCATCGTCTTCGACGCCACCCATGCGCTCTATTTCCGCCTATACGCCGAAGGACTGATCGACGGCGTCCGCGTCGATCATGTCGATGGCCTAACCGACCCAGCTGGCTATTGCCAACAACTCCGGGCGCGTCTCGACGCGATCGAACGTCCCGCGGATGCACCGGCTGGGCCTGCCTACATCGTCATCGAGAAGATCCTTGCCGACGGCGAACCGCTCAGCACCGACTGGGGCGTCGATGGTACCAGCGGCTATGACTTCATGGAGCAGGCCACGGCCTTGCTCCATGCCCCCGCCGGCGCCGACCCTCTCGCCAAGCTCTGGGCTGACATGAGCAGTCGCTCCGCCGACTTCGCGCCGGAGGAATTGCGTGCGCGGCAGGAACTGCTCGCCTGGCAGTTCGACGCGCAGCACCGCCGGTGCGTCGAGGCGTTCGCCGCGCTCGCCCGCACGGCCGTCGAGTGTGATGGTCTGACAACGGGCATGCTCCACCGCGCGATTGAGCGGTTGCTCTGGGTCTTCCCGGTCTACCGCACCTACGGCACGGGCGCTGCCGCACCCGCAGCAGACGCCGAGATCCGCGAAATCGTCTGTCAGCGCGTTGCTGAGTTCGTCCCCCCCGGCGAAGGCCCCGTAGTCGACCAAATCCTGTCCTGGCTGGCAGGCGAAGGCCCCGGCGACGCTGCACTCGCCGCCGAGGCGGTGCGCAAATTCCAGCAACTCTCCGCGCCGATCGCGGCGAAGGCGGTCGAGGACACCGCATTCTATCGCTACGGCCGCCTGCTTTCGCGCAACGACGTCGGTTTCGATGCCGCTCGGATGTCGCTGGATATCGGCGATTTTCACGCGGCTATGATTGACCGTGCCCGCGACTGGCCGTCTGCCATGCTCGCCACCGCGACGCACGACCACAAGCGCGGCGAAGACGTCCGCGCGCGGCTCGCAGTGCTCAGCGAAATTCCGGACGAGTGGCGCGTGCGAGTCGAGCATTGGCTCGCGATGGCCACGCCGCTTGCAAACGCGGTCGATCCGGCAGACGTCTACATGCTGCTCCAGACCCTAGTCGGCGCTTGGCCGGCAGGTCTGAGGGCGTCGGACGCGAGAGAGCTCGCCGCCTTTGCCAAGCGTATCGTCGCGTGGCAGGAAAAGGCGCTGCGCGAGGCCAAGCTGCGGTCGTCTTGGGAAGCGCCCGAAGAGGCGTATGAAGCGCGCTGCCACGATCTCGCGCTCGCGCTACTCGATCCCGCGCGGTCGCTCACGTTCCTCGACGACCTGACCTCCTTCCTCGCGCGGATCGTGCCATCGGCGGACGCGAACAGTCTTGCACAGGTTGCCCTGCGCTATACCGGACCTGGCGTTCCGGACCTGTATCAGGGTACCGAGATCGCCGACCTGAGCCTGGTCGATCCCGACAATCGTCGCCCGGTCGACTATGCAAAGTTGCAGGCGATGCTCGACGGTACCCCTCCGCCAAAGATGGCGCTGATCGTACGACTGCTCGCGATGCGGCGGGAGCATCCGGGGGTATTCGCTGAAGGGAGCTACGACCTAATCACGATCACCGGCCCCCGCGCGGCTAACGTCTTGGCCTTCAACCGCCGGCATGATGGCGCGACGCTGCGCTGCGTGGTGGCGTTGCGTTGTGCCGACCGCCATCTCGACGGGATCGCTGCACGCGACTGGTGGGCCGACACTGCACTCGCATCGGGAGAGGTGCTCGCCGACCTGCTCGGCGAAGAGACGGTGTCGGTCGAAATCCTGCACACGGACGCCTGAACCCCGCCGCCGTCACCCTGCAGTGACGACCGCGAGGGTCTGGGCCTTACAACCCGAAGCGCAGCGTCGCGCGGAAATCGCGGCCTGCGAGCGGCGCGAAATCCTTGAGGAAGCTCGTCGCGCGGCGGGCGTTCACGTCGAACAGATTGTTCGCGCTCAACAGCAACGTCGTCTTCGACTCCTTGCCGAACGGGCTGAGGCCGATCGAGGCGTTGACCATCGTGTACGCGTTGGTCTTCGTCTCGAACGCGGCGATGCGGTTCTGGTCGAATACGTGCTCGACCTCGACGCGGCCGTTGATCCGGTCGCCCTGCGCCTCGATCCCGCCCAGCACGCGCATCGGCGGGATGCGCGGGACGGGGCCCTGGTCGACGATGTTGGCATGGACGTAGTCGCCCAGCACGTCGGCGTTGACCGCATAGCCGCCGATCTGCGCGACCTTCACCGACGCATCCGCCTCGAACCCGTAATAGCGCGCGTCGGCCTGCTGATACTGGAAGCACGGCAGGTCGACGGTCCGGCCCGAAGGATCGGCGGCCGCCTGGCAGACCGTCGACGCGACCTGGTTCTCCGAGATGTAGTTCGAGAACCAGTTGTAATAGGCCGACGCGTCGAAGCTGAATCCGTCGCCATGCGCGTGCAGCGTGCCTTCTAGGCCCCACGACTTCTCCAACCGGAAGTTCGGATTGCCCAGTTCATACGCCTGCGTGCCGGCATGCGCACCGTTCGCGAACAGTTCTTCGGCAGATGGCGCACGCTCGGTCCGCGAGCCGTTCAGGCCAACGCGAATGCTGTCGGTCAGCGCGTAGGAGGCACCGAGCGAACCCGAAACCGAATGATAGCTCTGGCTGCCACGGAAGAAGCGCAGATCGTCCTCGGGCGTGCGCGCAGCGAGATCGGTGATCTCGTAGCGGACGCCGCCCTCGGCGCGGAACTTGCCCGAATCATACTGCTGAAGCGTGAAGAGGCCGGTCTGGTTGGTCTCGTTCTTCGGCAGGAAAGCCTCGTCGCCGACCACGTTGAAGATGCGGTTGTAGAACTGCACGCCCGACGCGCCCTGCCAGCCGCCGCGGTTCGCCTGGATGACCTCCAGGCGTCCTTCGAGACCCTTGTTGTAGAAGGCGGTGCCGACGGAGTTGTCCTCCTCGAGCTCGAAATGGCGATAGCTCGCCTGCCCCGCGCGGATGCGGATCTTGCTGATGACGTCGCCGCCGGTATCGATCTCGCCGCGCAGGTCGACGCGGTTCTGGACGACGTCGAGCCGCGGGGCTTCCTGTTCCTGGCCGGGTTGCGTGGCGTAGCGGATCGGTACGCCGTACAGGCTGTCGTAATGGCTGTACGAGATGCCGAGATTGCCAGTGTCGGTGATGATCGACGCGCCGGCGCCCGCGGTCCAGGTCTCGGCCTGCGTGTTGGGCAGCTTGCCCTTCAACCGCGCCGATGCGGCATAGTCGATGGACTCGGCGTCGTTCGGATCAACGGGTGTGGTGGCCGCCGTCGCCAATGCCTGCGCGCGGGCGTCGCGCGAGAGGATGTAGCCGCCGGTGCGCAGGTCGCCTGACTTGAGGTACGAGCCATCGGCGTGGAGCACGAGATGCGAGCCGACCGCGACGTCGCCCGCCATCCCGCCCGAGCGCTCGTTGGCGGCCGAACCATAGTTGGCGATGCCGTTCACGCGGTAGCCGTTCTCGGGGACCGTGCGCGGGATGCGCGTGTCGATGACGTTGACGACGCCGCCGACCGCCGACGTGCCGTACAGCAGCGCGCTGGGGCCGCGGAGGATCTCGATACGCTCGGCGAGCAGCGGATCGATGATGACGGCGTGGTCGACCGAGGTATTCGACACGTCGATCGAGCCGATCCCGTCGGTCAGCACGCGGATGCGGTCACCCTGGAAGCCGCGCAGGATCGGACGCGAGGCGCTCGGGCCGAACGACGATGCCGATACGCCGGGCTGGCGCGCGAGGGTCTCGCCGATCGACGGGCGCAGCTGGCGGGTGAGTTCCTGGCCGGTCAGGACGGTGGTGCCCTGCAAGACGTCGCGCTCACTGGTCTGGATCGGCGCGGTGACGATGATGTCGCGCTGATTGGTCGATCCGACCGATGCCGGGGCGGGGGCGGGCGTCGCAGGATCCGCGGCGGTCGTCTGCGCGTGCGCCTGTGCGGCCAGGAGGGCGGCCAGGGCGGTGGCGCCGAACAGCATCGTCTTCATTAAATTTCCCCGTGTCGTCCCCGAATGAACCGACGATTAAAACTATATGATACATCATATCAAGTTTGAATTGGGTGAGGTCGGCACATCGTTGACTGGCTGTTACCGCAATGCAACACGGATCGGCCTTGGAAGCTGGGAGAGCTCGCGCTGAGGTCATACTGACAAACGTCAGGATGACGGGGTGGGGGCGTTCCTCCCCCCTTTTTTAGATCGTCGCTGGTTCGTTCAGCGAACGCCAGTCACACCTGCGGGATGTCGAGTCCCCGCACTCGCGTCGGCGGCGACCGGCAGCAACCGCGCCAGCCGATCCGCCCATGCCGCGCAGCCGTCGGTCGAGCCGAGCAGGTCCTGCCGGATCTCGATCTCCGCATAAGGCCGTCGTCCCGGATAGGCGTGGCGTGGGACGGTGTAATCGATCAGGTCCATGCGGTACGGCTCGTTGTCGCCCACCGTCAGATCGGGCTCGGTCCGCAACACATCGAGCAGCGCGTGTGCAAAACCCGTGTCGCCGCCGTCGTGGAGGATACCGATCTGCCAGGGCCGCGCCTGATCGCGCAGCGCACCACGCATCGCGGGCGTGAAGCTGTGGAGCGCGACGAGGATGGTCCGCATCCCCGCCGCATCGCGCCGCGCCAGCTCGGCCGCGATCGCCGCCTGATACGGCGCATGGATCTCCGCCAGCCGAGCCGCACGGTCCACGGCGCGCAGGCCGGCATTGCCCGGGACGATCGTCGCATCGCTGATGTCCGTGATCAGATCCGGCTGGGTCTCGCTGCGGTTGCAGTCGATCACGAGCCGCGAATAGGTCTGGCGCACGAACACCGCATCGAGTTTCTCCGCCAACATCGCACCGAGGTCGCCGATGCCGATGTCCCAGCCGATATGCCGCGCCAGATCTACATCGCTCAGGCCCAGCGCATTCAACCGCTTCGGCACCGCATTTCCCGCGTGATCGCCGATCAACAGGAACGATGACGCACCTTTGGGGTTGACCACGACGACCGGTGCGGCATCTTCGGTCCTAAGCAGCGTTTGGCTGGCAGTGCTGTTCATGCGACGTGGATCCTCGATGCCATCTCTAACGCTCTCTCATGTAACCAAATACTCGTATCGCCAACCGGTTGCGTTCGGCGAGCACCGGATCATGGTCCGACCGCGCGAAAGCTACGATCAGCACCTGATCGACGCGACGCTGACGATCACGCCTGAACCTTCCGACGTGCGCTGGCTGCACGACGTGTTTGGCAATTCGGTCGCGATCGCCACTTTCGCCAAGCGTGCGAAGGACCTCGTGATCGACAGCACCGTCCGCCTCGACCACAGCCCGGCCGAACTGCAGCGGGTCGATATCGAACGCTATGCGCGGCAGTATCCGTTTACCTATTCGTCGGAGGAAATGCCCGACCTGCTGCGCTCGATCGAGCGCCAGCATCATGACCCGCAACGCCAGATCGACAGCTGGGCGCGGCGCTTCGTCGGGACCGGCGGGAAGACCGATACGCTGGCGATGCTGTCGGAGATGACCGCCGCGATCAAACGCGAATTCACCTACGTCCAGCGCCCGGAGAAGGGCACGCAGTCGCCGATCGAGACTCTGACGACGCGCAAAGGCACCTGCCGCGACTATGCGATGCTGATGATCGAGGCGGTCCGCGCGCTCGGCTTCGCGGCGCGGTTCGTGTCGGGCTATGTCTACAATCCTACACGTCGGGAGCATCGCACCGGTGGCGGCAACACGCACGCCTGGGTCCGCGTGTATTTGCCTGGCTCGGGCTGGGTCGAGTTCGATCCGACCAACGGCATAGTCGGCAATCGCGGGCTCGTCCGCGTCGCGATCGCGCGCGACATCTATCAGGCGGTGCCGGTCTCGGGGACCTGGAGCGGCTTTCCCGGCAGCTTTCTCGACATGAGCGTGTCGGTCGACATCACCGTCGACGAGGACGCGGAGGTCGCGCGTCACCAGCATCCATCATCGCAATCCGCATGACACCAGGGCATCCAAGGGGGGCATCGATGCTGATCAGAGCTGGCTACGACATTCGTTTCGAGACCGATGTGGCGACGCCGATGATGGCGATGCTGAGCCTGCACCCTTCGCGCAACAAGGATCTGGTGACGCCGCATCGGCTCGCGGCCGATCCGGACGTGCCGACCTATGATTATCTCGATGCGTTCGGCAACGTCTGCTCGCGCTTCACCGTCCCCAAGGGCGGCCTGACGCTGTCGTGCGACTTCACGATCGAGGATAGCGGCCTGCCGGACCCCGTCTCCCCCGACGCGGTCCAGCACGCGGTCGAGGATTTGCCCGACGACGTCCTCATCTACCTGCTCGGCAGCCGATACTGCGAGACCGACCGGCTCTCCGAGACCGCGTGGTCGCTGTTCGGGCACGTCCCCGCGGGCTGGGAGCGGGTCCAGGCGATCGTCGATTTCGCGCACGACCATGTCGAGTTCGGCTATCACTTCGCGCGCCCGACCAAGACCGCGTGGGACGTGTATCAGGAGCGCCAGGGCGTGTGCCGCGACTTTGCGCACCTCGCGATCACCCTGTGCCGCTGCATGAACATCCCGGCGCGCTACTGCACCGGCTACCTGGGCGATATCGGCATCCCGCCGGTCGACGCGCCGATGGACTTCTCCGCATGGTTCGACGTGTATCTCGGTGGCACCTGGCACACGCTCGACGCGCGCCACAACCGTCCCCGGATCGGCCGGATCCTGATGGCGCGGGGGAGGGACGCGACCGATACCGCGCTGACCACCAGCTTCGGCCCGGCACGTCTGGTCGGCTTCGACGTTCACACCGACGAGGTCGACGCCGCAGGCTAAACCGGCGCTTGCGGCAAGTTAGGCCTTGTCGCGAGCGCCGCGTTCGGCCTAACGGCTCCGATCCCCCAACTTATGCTGCGATGCACAACATGACCTCGACCCCCGACCAGTCCTCGCCCGCCAACGCGAACGCTCTGCTGTTGCAGGCGATCGCGCTGCGCCAGTGCATTACCGCGACGTATAACCGGATGGTCTGCACGCTCGCCCCGCACATCCTCTATACCAAGCATGACGACGTGTTCGTCGATGCGATCACGCTCGAGCGCGACGGTCAGCCGCCCAAGGAGATCAAGCTCGGGACGTTCAAGCTCGCCGGGTTGAAGGACATCGAGGTCATCGATCGCCCGTTCGTCCCCGATGCGATCTTCAATCCCGGCGACATCAAGTACGACCGCGTTACGCTGTTCGTGGTCGATCGCACCTGAATTTCACGCGGCGGCGGGCAACCACGCCGTCTCGATCTCGCCGTAGCGATCGACGAACCCGGTCGCCGCGACGAGCGCTTTCTCGTCGACGATCTTGACCCGCCGTCCGGTCCGCTCGATCACGCCGGACTTCTCCAGCGCGCGGATCGTCCGGTTGACGTGTACCTTGGTCAGCCCGAGCGCATCGCCGATATCGGTCTGCGTGAGCGGCAGGTCGAACGAGTCGACGATCCCGCCCGCGGTCACCCGCAGCCGCGCCATGATATCGAGCAGCAGCGTCGACAGCCGCTCGCTCGCCCCCATCCGGCCGATCGTCGTCAGCCGGTCGCTCATCGCGACGTTCTCGGCCGCGGCGATCGCGTAGAGCAGCCCGGCGATCCGCGGTTGCGCGCGGAACAGCTGGCCAAGGGCATTCTTCGGCATCTCGATGACGATACAGTCGGAGATCGCGGTCAGTGTCGCCGCCGCCTGCGACCACGCCATGCTCGACGTCCCGATCAGGTCGCCCGCATAATGAAACCGCAGGATCTGCCGCCCGCCGGTGATCAGCTTGGTCGACGAATGCAGCCAGCCCTGGCGCACGACGTACAGCGCATGGCTTTCGCCACCCTCCGCCATCAGCACGTCGCCCGCTTTCAGGCGTCGCTCGCCCTTTTCCGCCTGCAGGATCGCGTCCCGCTCCGCTTCGGTCAGGTCGAGATGTCGACCCAGCCGCGCGATCAAACCGCTCAATTGCATCTTCGTGCCTTACGTCCACACCCCATGAGCAAATATCGTTCGCACGAACATCGCCCAGCGGGAAGGGGGGATGACCGTTTCACCGCTGGTTTCGCACGAGGAAGCGCTGTGCTAGTCGCCGCGCAACAGCCTCGGCAAGCGAGGCGACACGGAGATGGCATGCTGAACGATTTCGATTTCGCGCTGGGCGAATCTGCGGACATGATCCGCGAGTCCACGCAGCGGTTCGCCGCGGACAAGATCGCTCCGCTGGCGGCGAAGATCGATGCGGACGACTGGTTCCCGCGCGAACTCTGGCCGGCGATGGGCGAACTCGGCCTGCACGGTATCACCGTCGAGGAAGAATATGGCGGACTCGGCCTGGGCTATCTCGAACACGTCGTTGCGGTCGAGGAAGTCTCGCGCGCGTCCGCGTCGATCGGGCTCAGCTACGGCGCGCACTCGAACCTGTGCGTCAACCAGATCCGCCGCTGGGGCAATCCCGAGCAGAAGGCCAAGTATCTCCCCAAGCTCGTGTCGGGCGAGCATGTCGGCAGCCTCGCCATGTCCGAGGCGGGGGCGGGCTCCGACGTCGTCTCGATGAAGCTGAAAGCGGTCAAGACCGACGCGGGCTACGTCCTCAACGGCACGAAGTTCTGGATCACCAACGCGGCCTATGCCGACACTTTGGTCGTCTATGCGAAGACCGGCGAAGGCTCGCGCGGGATCACCGCGTTCCTGATCGAGAAGGACATGCCGGGCTTCGCGATCGGCCAGAAGATCGACAAGATGGGTATGCGTGGTTCTCCCACGGCGGAACTCGTCTTCACAGATTGCGAAGTACCGTTCGAGAACGTCATGGGCCCCGAGAACGGCGGCGTCGGCGTCTTGATGTCGGGCCTCGACTACGAGCGCGCGGTGCTCGCGGGTATCCAGCTCGGCATCATGCAGGCGTGCCTCGACGTCGTGATCCCGTACGTCCGTGAGCGGAAGCAGTTCGGCACGCCGATCGGCCAGTTCCAGCTGATCCAGGCGAAGGTTGCCGACATGTATGTCGCGCTGAGTTCGGCGCGTGCGTACGTCTATGCGGTGGCGAAGTCGTGCGATGCCGGCAAGACGACTCGGTTCGACGCGGCGGGCGCGATCCTGCTGGCGAGCGAGAGCGCGGTGAAGGTGTCGCTCGAATCGATCCAGGCGCTCGGCGGGGCCGGGTATACCAAGGACTGGCCGGTCGAACGGTTCATGCGCGACGCGAAGTTGCTCGACATCGGCGCCGGGACGAACGAGATTCGGCGGATGTTGATCGGCAGAGAACTGATCGGTGCCGCTCCCAAGGTAGCGCAGTAATGGCCCCCGCCAATCCTCCCCGAAACGGGGAGGGGGACCGCGTAGCGGTGGAGGGGGACCGCGTAGCGGTGGAGGGGGCTCACCCCACACGCAACGTCGGCGGAAGCCCCCCTCCACCCTTCGCCCAAGCGGACGAACGGTCCCCCTCCCCCTGCCGGGGAGGATTGGCATGACCGCGCCCGTCCTGACCTCCGCGCTGTCCCCCGACAGCGAGACCTTCCGCGCGAACGCCACGCACAACCGCGCACTCGCCGAAACCCTCCGCGAGGACGTCGCCCGCACCGGGCTAGGCGGCAACGCCAAGTCCCGCGAGCGCCACACGGCCCGCGGCAAGCTCCTTCCGCGCGACCGCGTCGAACGTCTGCTCGACCCCGGTTCGCCGTTCCTCGAAATAGGCCAGCTCGTCGCGAACGGCCTCTATGACGATGAGGTCCCCGGCGCCGGCGTGATCGCCGGGATCGGCCGCGTGTCGGGTCGCCAGTGCATGATCCTGTGCAACGATGCGACGGTGAAGGGCGGCACCTATTTCCCGCTGACCGTCAAGAAACACCTGCGAGCCCAGGAAATCGCTCAGGAAAACCGGCTCCCCTGCATCTACCTCGTCGACAGCGGCGGCGCGAACCTGCCGCACCAGGCGGAGGTCTTCCCCGACCGCGATCATTTCGGTCGGATCTTCTTCAACCAGGCCACCATGTCCGCGCTCGGCATCCCGCAGATCGCCTGCGTCATGGGCAGCTGCACCGCGGGCGGCGCATATGTCCCCGCGATGTCCGACGAGACGATCATCGTCCGCGGGCAGGGGACGATCTTCCTCGCCGGCCCGCCTCTGGTGAAGGCCGCGACCGGCGAAGTCATCTCAGCCGAGGAACTGGGCGGCGCCGACACGCACGGCCGCCGCTCGGGCGTGGTCGATCACGTCGCCGAGAACGACGAACACGCGCTGACGATCGTCCGCGACATCGTCTCGACGCTGCAACCGCAGGCGCAGACCGCGGTAAACCTCCAGCAGCCCAAGCCGCCGAAGTTCGCGCCGGAAGAGCTGTACGGCATCGTCCCCAGCGACGTCCGCGCACCCTACGACGTCCACGAAGTCATCGCGCGCCTCGTCGACGGCAGCGAGTTCCACGAGTTCAAGGCGCTCTACGGCACCAGCCTCGTCTGCGGGTTCGCGCATATCTGGGGCATCCCGATCGCGATCCTCGCCAATAACGGCGTACTGTTCAGCGAAAGCGCACAGAAGGGCGCACATTTCATCGAACTCGCCTGCCAGCGCCGCATCCCGCTGCTGTTCCTCCAGAACATCTCCGGCTTCATGGTCGGCGGCAAATACGAGGCGGAGGGCATTGCCAAGCACGGCGCAAAGCTCGTCACTGCCGTCGCCACCGCGACCGTCCCGAAGATCACCGTGCTGATCGGCGGCAGCTTCGGCGCGGGTAATTACGGCATGTGCGGCCGCGCCTATTCGCCGCGCTTCCTGTTCACCTGGCCCAACAGCCGGATCAGCGTGATGGGCGGCGAGCAAGCGGCTTCCGTCCTCGCCACCGTCCACCGCGACGCGGAAAGCTGGACCCCCGAACAGGCCGAAGCCTTCAAGGCGCCGGTCCGCCAGAAATACGAGGATGAGGGCAACCCGTGGTACGCCACCGCGCGGTTGTGGGACGACGGCATCATCGATCCCGCTCAAACGCGCGACGTGCTGGGCCTGGCCTTCGCCGCGACGCTCAACGCTCCCATCCCCGAACGCCCCGCGTTCGGCGTGTTCAGGATGTAACCCGATGATCCTGCTGTCACTTTTCCTCGTCGCCGGTCAGGTCACCCCGGTCCAGCCGATCGTCAAGGGCACTGGCTTGCCGCCAGCCGTCGCAACCGAGGAGGCCGGCGTCATGGTCCCGATCGATGCTCTCTTCGCCGCGCTCGCCGCGCGCGACGGGCAGGCTATCCTCGCCCAGGTCCGATCCGACGGCGGCGCCACCGCGGTCGAGGAAAAGTCGGACGGCACGCGGAGCATCCGCCGTACGAGCTGGACCGACTTCGCCGCCGCGCTGAAACCCGGCCCCGAACGCTACGCCGAACGCCTGACCGACCCCGCGGTCGACATCGACGGCGACATCGCGATGGTCTGGTCGCCCTACGTCTTCACGATCGACGGCAAGGTCGCGCATTGCGGCACCGACCATTTCGACATGGTCCGCGAAGCCGGGCGCTGGAAGATCGCCAACCTCACTTGGTCGAAGCGCACCACCGGCTGCGCGAACTGACATGGCCTGTCCTACACCGCCCGCATCGGCTTATGCCGGGATGACCATGACGAAACAGTCGATCCTTTCCGCCGATCATCCTGCCTTCGAGCGGCTTTCGAGCCCGATGTGCACATCGCTGGAGCGTCTGCACTTTGTGCACTTCCGCGGAGCGAATCGATGATCGAGTCGCTCCTGATCGCCAATCGCGGCGAGATCGCCTGCCGTATCATCCGCACCGCGCGGGCGCTCGGCATCCGCACGATCGCGGTCTATTCGGATGTCGACGCGAACGCGCTCCACGTCCGCCAGGCCGATGAAGCCGTCCACATCGGCGCCTCCCCGGCGCGCGAAAGCTACCTCGTCGGCGACCGCATCATTGCCGCTGCGAAGGATACAGGCGCGCAGGCGATCCATCCCGGCTACGGTTTCCTCTCGGAGAACGCGGACTTCGCCCAAGCCGTGCTCGACGCCGGGCTGATCTGGGTCGGTCCCAACCCCGACAGCATCCGCGCGATGGGCCTCAAGGACGCCGCGAAACAGCGCATGATCGCCGCCGGCGTGCCCGTCACGCCGGGCTATCTCGGCGAGGACCAGTCTCCCGAACGCCTAAAGGCGGAGGCCGACGCGATCGGCTACCCCGTTCTCATCAAGGCGGTTGCCGGCGGCGGCGGCAAGGGCATGCGTCGCGTCGATACGGCCGCCGAGTTCGCCGACGCGCTCGTCTCGTGCCAGCGCGAGGCGGCGTCATCGTTCGGCAACACCGACGTGCTGATCGAGAAATACATCCTCTCGCCGCGCCATATCGAGGTGCAGGTCTTCGGCGACAGCCACGGCAACGTCGTCCATCTGTTCGAACGCGACTGCTCGCTCCAGCGCCGCCACCAGAAGGTGATCGAGGAAGCGCCCGCACCCGGCATGGACGCCGCCACCCGCGACGCCATCTGCGCCGCCGCGGTCAAGGCCGCCAAGGCGGTCGATTACGTCGGCGCCGGCACGATCGAGTTCATCGCCGACGCCAGCGAAGGCCTCCGCGCCGATCGCATCTGGTTCATGGAAATGAACACGCGGTTGCAGGTCGAGCACCCGGTGACCGAAGAGATCACCGGCCAGGACCTCGTCGAATGGCAACTCCGCGTCGCATCCGGCGAGCCCTTGCCCAAGCGTCAGGACGAACTGGCGATCGATGGTTGGGCGATGGAAGCGCGTTTATATGCGGAAGATCCCGCCAAGGGTTTCCTGCCGTCGATCGGAACGCTCGAACGCTTCGACCTCGGCAGCACCGCCCGCGTCGATACCGGGGTAGAGCAGGGCGCTGAAATCTCGCCGTTCTACGACCCGATGATCGCCAAGGTCATCGCCTGGGGCGAAGACCGCGAGACCGCGCGCGAAGCCCTGGCGTATGCGCTCGATGGCGCGGTCGTCTGGCCGGTACGCTCCAACGCCGGGTTCCTCGTCGAGGCGCTCGACCATCCCGACTTCGTGGCGGGCACGCTCGACACCGGTCTGATCGCCCGCGAAGGCGACGCGCTCATGCCGCCGACGCACCCGACCGAAGAGGCGTTGGCCGACGCCGTCGGCGCGCTCGTATCCGCTGATCCGATCTCGGGTTTCCGTCTGAACGCCTCGTCGCGCCGTACCGCAACATTCCTGCTGGACGGCGAACCGGTCGAGGTCGAACTCGACGGACACGCCCGAGCGACGTCGGCGTTCGAAGACGTCCTGATCTCCGAAGCCGGCCAGACCTGGCAGCTCAAGCCGTGGCGTGCGTCGGGTGTCGCCGCGGGCGGAGCAGCGGACGGTGCGATCCTGTCGCCGATGCCCGGCCGCATCATCGCGGTCGACGTTGCAGCCGGCGATACCGTCATTAAGGGTCAGAAGCTCGTCACGCTCGAGGCGATGAAAATGGAGCATTCTCTCACCGCGCCGTTCGACGGCATCGTCGCGGATCTGAACGCAATCGAGGGCGGGCAGGTGACCGAGGGCACCATGCTCGTCCGCATCGAGAAGGATAGCTAATGGCCGGCCGCTATTTCGACGACTGGAGCATCGGCGACCGGATCGAGCACGAGATCCGCCGCACGGTGACCGAGACGGACAACCTCCTGTTCTCGACAATGACTCACAACCCGCAGCCGCTCCACCTCGATATCGAGGCGGCGAAGGCGAGTGAGTTTGGCCGGATCCTCGTCAACGGCACCTTCACCTTCGCGTTGATGGTCGGGCTGTCGGTCGGCGAGACGACGCTCGGCACGCTCGTCGCGAACCTCGGCTACGACAAGCTGGTACACCCGAAGCCCGTGTTCATCGGCGACACGATGCGTGCGGAGACGGAGGTGACCGACCTCAAGCCCAGCAGATCGCGACCCGAGGCCGGCATCGTCACCTTCACCCACCGCCTGATCAACCAGCGCGACGAGATCGTCTGCCAATGCCTGCGAACGGCGCTGCTCAAGCGAAGGGGTTAACTGGACTTTCCGAGCGCAGTCTCTACCACCGGCGTGACCTTTGCCGCGATCTTGGCGACCCCGCCCGAATTGGGATGAACATGATCGCCCTGCATCAACTGCGCATTGCCGATCACCCCGTCCAGAATAAACGGATAGAGCGCAACGTCGTACCGCTTGGCCAAGTCAGGCCAGATCGCGTTGAACTGATTGGCGAAGTCGGGTCCCAGATTGGGCGGCGCCATCATTCCGGTGAGCATAACCGGAATCCCGCGACGCTTCGCCTCGTCCAGCATCGCCGTCATGTTCGCCCGCGTCTCGGCCGGTGCGATCTGGCGCAGCACGTCGTTCCCGCCCAGCCCGATCAGCACGAGATCGGGCTTTCGCGCCATGTTGTCGAGCGCGAACGCGAACCGCTGACGCCCCGCCGCGCTCGTATCCCCCGACACGCCCGCGTTGACGATCGTCGCATTGATCCCGTCACGCCGCAGCCGTGCCTGTACCGCATCCGGCAGACTCTGGCCGCGATCGAGCCCATACCCCGCATACAGGCTGTCCCCGAAGGCGAGGATCAACTTCGGCGGACCTTTCGGCGCTGGCGTTGCAACGACGGGCGCGACGGCATTGGTGGGAGGTGAGGGGGCGGGTGTCGTGTCGCTTCGATCGCATCCGGCAAGTAGCCCGGCTTGGAGAAGGACCGCGCCGACCCCATACAGTGTCCGACGCCTGCTTTTTCGATTTCGCTCCAATTTGAAGATCTCCAACCACCCATGACTCACAATGCGCACGACGCCGTGCCCGATCATGCCGCAGACGACGCCGCAGACGACATGGTGATCACCATTCGCGATGTCACCCTGACGCTTGGCGCAGCAAGCGCGGCGACGACGATCTTGAAGGGCATCGACCTCGATATCGCACGCGGGACCAGCATCGCGCTGCTCGGACCGTCGGGATCGGGCAAGTCGTCGCTGATGGCGATCCTGTCCGGACTTGAACAGGCGAGCGGCGGCAGCGTGCGGGTCGCGGGGCTCGATTTCGGTGCGCTCGACGAGGATGCGTTGTCGCGCGCGAGACGCGGGCGGATCGGTATCGTTCTCCAGGCCTTTCATCTGCTGCCGACGATGACCGCGCTGGAAAACGTCGCGGTGCCGATGGAGCTGGCCGGCATGCCCGACGCGTTCGCGCGCGCCGAGGCCGAACTGACCGCGGTCGGACTGTCGCACCGTATCGGCCATTACCCTACGCAATTGTCGGGTGGCGAGCAGCAGCGCGTCGCGATCGCCCGCGCACTGGGACCGCGCCCAGACATCGTGTTCGCCGACGAACCGACCGGCAATCTAGACACGGCGACCGGCGCGTCGATCATGGACCTCCTTTTCGATCGCCGTGTCGCGACCGGCGCGACGCTGATCGTGATCACGCACGATCCCGCGCTCGCGGCGCGCTGCGACCGGATCGTCGAGCTGGGCGACGGGCGTATCGTCGCGGATCGCTTGCGGTGAACGAGTGGCGGCTGGCGTGGCGGCTTGCGCGGCGCGAACTCGACCTGCGGTTTCGCGGGCTGCGGCTGTTGCTCGCGTGCCTGTTCCTTGGCGTCGGGGCGCTCGCCGCGATCGGCAGCCTGACCCGGGCGATTGATACCGAACTCGCCTCCCGCGGTAGCGCGATCCTTGGCGGAGACGTGGAATTCTCGGCCTCGCAGCGCGCCGCTACGCCGGCCGAACGTGTGGCGATGGCGCGGCTCGGGACCGTGTCGGAGACGGTGCGGATGCAGGCGATGGCGGTGCGCGGCACCAATAGCGTGCCGATCGAGTTGAAGGGTGTCGATGCCGTCTATCCGCTCTATGGCACGCTGGCTTTGCGCGGTGGCCGATCGGCAAGACCGCTCGACGCGACGACCGTACTCGTCGTGCCCGCGCTGGCGGAGCGCCTCGGGATAGCGCCCGGCGCCAAGGTCAGGCTCGGCACCGCAGCGTTCACCGTCGGTGGGATCGTCACGAGCGAGCCGGACCGGCTGGGAGAGGGCTTTACGCTCGGCCCGGTCGCGATCGTCTCGCTCGCGGGGATCACACGGACCGGCCTCGTCCAGCCCGGTAGTCTGTACGAAAGCAAATACCGCATCCGGTTGCCCGACGGCGCGTCGCCGCAAACCGCCACCGACCGCTTCAAGACAGCGTTCGCGACCGGCGGCTGGGAGACCAAGACGCGCGATCGCGCTGCACCCGGCGCCGAGCGCTTCGTCGACCGGATGGGCCAGTTCCTCCTGCTCGTCGGTCTCTCCGCGCTGGTCATCGCCGGGATCGGCGTCGGCAACGGCGTGTCGTCCTACCTGACCGCACGCCGCAGCAGCATCGCCGCGCTGAAGGTGCTTGGCGCCACCTCGGGGATCATCGCGCGGATCTATATCCTGCAGGTCGCGGTGGTCGCGGCGATGGGGATCGCCGCGGGGCTGGTCGCCGGGATCGTGACCGTGCCGTTGATCGTGTGGCTCGCAGGCGACGTCCTGCCCGTCGCGCCACGGTTCGCCGTTCAGGTCGCGCCGCTCGCGCTTGCCGCGGCGTACGGCATGCTGATCGCGCTGGCCTTTACCGCACCGCCCTTGATCAAGGCAGGGCGCATCCCTGCTGCCGGGTTGCTGCGCGGGCTACCCGGTGAGCGGCGCGTACCACTCCGCCGGACACTTCCCTGGGTGCTCGGCGCCGGTGCGGCGATCGTCGCGCTTGCGCTGCTGACCGCCGAACAGCCCGGTCTGAGTGCCGGCTTCCTCGCGGCGGTGGCGGGCGTGCTTGCGATCCTGGCGCTGTTCGGATGGAGCATCCGTCGCGGCGCCGCGCTGCTGCCTCGACCGCGGCGCCCGTTACTCCGCTTGGCGGTCGCCGGTCTGTACCGACCAGGGGCAAGGACCGGGACGTTGGTTGTCGCGCTCGGTCTGGGCTTGACGCTGTTCGTCCTGCTGGCCGGAATCCGCACCAGCATCGACGCGAACATCGAGCGGACTGTGCCGCAGCGCGCGCCGGCGTTGTTCGCGCTCGACGTCCCACCCGATCGCGAGGCCGAGTTTCGCCGGGCCGTCGAAGCCGTCGCCACCCACCCGGTGATCCGAACGGTGCCGGCGATGCGCGGCACGATCACCGGCTATGGCACGACGCGGGTTGCGGATCTCAAGACGTTGCCCGAGGGCGCCTGGGCACTGCGTGGCGAGCGCGGGCTGACCTATTCCGAGACGCTTCCTGAAGGGAGCGAACTGACCGCCGGTCGTTGGTGGCCGCGAAGCTATCATGGGCCGCCGCTAGTCTCGATCGATGAGCGGCTGGCGAAGGTGCTCGATCTGAAGATTGGCGATCCGCTCAGCTACACGTTGCTCGGGGTGGAGCGAACCGCGACGATCGCATCGTTCCGGCGGATCAGCTGGGATACGCTTGGCTTCAACTTCGTGATGGTCTTCTCGCCAAACGCGATCGAAGACGCTCCGCACAATCTCGCGGCGACGATCGATCTCGCGCCCGGGCAGGAGGCGAGGGTGATGCGTGCGCTGCTGCCCCGCTTCCCGTCGGTCTCGGTGATCGAGGTGCGCGGTGTGCTGGGGCAGGTTCGCGCGATCGTCTCGCAGATGGCGACGGCGATCACCGCGGCGGCATCGGTCGCGATCCTGGCCGGTATCGCCGTGCTGATCGGTGCGATCGCCGCCGCACGCGAGGCGCGCACCTATGACGGCGTGATCCTGCGAACGCTTGGCGCCACGCGGCGGCAGGTGCTCGCGGTCCAGGCGCTCGAATACGCGTTTTTGAGCATCGTGCTGTCGCTGCTTGCCTTGCTGCTGGGGCTCGGCGGCGCGTGGTATGTGGTGACCCAGCTCTTCACGTTCGAATGGCTGCCCGATTACGCGACGGTCTTCGCGACGCTGGTCGGCGGCGCCGGGCTGACGATGGCAATCGGACTGATTGGCGCGTGGCCAATTCTCGGCGCGCGCCCCGCACGCGCGCTTCGTGAGCTTTAGACTAGGAATGCGTACGAACATGCGGCACGTTTCCCGACCCGCGGCGTTGGGCTGATGCGGGGCGATCCTCGCGTCACCACCGTTTTCCGAGGACCAAGACTCTGGCCGATACGACCGCTTTGCCGAACACTGCCACTAGCCCTTGGTCCATGTCTGCAGGCGAATGGTGGAAGGTCCTGAAACGGACCTGGGCCGAAGCCGCGGACGATAATATCGGGCTTATCGCCGCGGGGACCGCGTTCTACGGGTTCGCGGCGATCGTCCCGTTGCTGGCGTCGATCGTCCTGATCTATGGTCTGGTTGCCGATACCGCGACCGTCGTCGCCAACATCCGTGCTCTTTTCAACGTCCTCCCCGATGATGCGGCCCGCGTGATCGGCGATCAGCTCGCCACCGTCGTCGGCACGTCGGAAGGCAAGAAGGGCTTCGGCCTCGTCATCGCGCTGGGGATCGCGTTATACGGCGGCACCAAGGGTGCCTCGTCGATCGTCACCGCGCTCAACATCGCCTATGAAGAGAAGGAAACGCGGGGGTTCATCGTGTTGAACCTGCTGGCCTTCGCGATCACCGGTGGTGCGGTAATGCTGGCGTTGGTTGCCGCCCTGTCGACCGCGGCGTTTGCGCTCCTCGACAGCCTGATACCCGGCGCGCCGGAAATCCTGCTGCTGGCGATCCGCCTCGTCAGTTACGGCGTGCTCGCCTCGCTGGGCGTTACGGCAGCGGCGTGCCTGTATCGGTTCGGCCCCAATCGTCACAAAGCCAAATGGGCGTGGCTGACGCCCGGATCTCTGGCTGCGACGGTTATATGGCTGGGTGCGACGATCGGGTTCGGCGTCTATGTCTCGCGCTTTGGAAATTACGGCGCGACCTATGGCTCGCTGAGCGCGGTCATCGTGCTCCTCACGTGGCTGTGGCTCTCGGCCTATGTTTTCCTGCTCGGCGCAGAGCTGAATTCGGAACTTGAGCACCAGACGACGAGCGACACGACGACCGGTGGGGCTACACCAATGGGAATGCGAGGTGCGACCGTCGCGGATACGGTTGCAACAGATATTGACCCGAAGCCAGTTGTTCATCCCGAGGAGCCGGACAGGGTCTTGGCCGCAGTCCATTTCAGTGGCGTGCAGGCGGGGTTACCAGCATCGCTTCTGGCGCTCGGCGGTCTGAGGTCGATCCGTCGCGGCTCACCGTTCGCGGGTCTTTGTCTGATCGCTGTTGGCGCAGCGCTGGCGCACCGGAAGCGGTGCGCGTCTGACGAGGTGGCAGCAAAAACGCGAGCCAACGCCTGATGACATATGGGCGGTCGATCAAGCTGTTCTTCGATGGCGGTTGCCGGCCAAACCCCGGCCTCATCGAATGCGCCGTAGTCCGGAAGGGGGTCGCGCACTACCGGCACGATCTTGGTAACGGGAGTAACAGCGACGCCGAATGGCTGGCTGCGATCCAGGCATTGGAGATCGCAGCACGAAACGGCGACCGTGATATCACGCTGCTCGGCGATTCCATGCTGGTCGTCACCCAAGCCAACGGTACGGCACGGTGCCGCTCGATAGAACTCGAAGCGCACCGGGCAAGGTTTAAGGAGTTAGCGGTTGGATTCGAGCGCCTTCGCATCCGCTATATCGGTCGAGCCCAGAACCTTGCGGGGATAGCGCTGGAGCAGCTGCACTCTCGGTGAGGCTGATATCGCCCTGCCAAGCGTCAGAGGGGCCTCAAGCGCCGTTTTTCCGAAAACCGACCAAAAACTGTAAAATAGTGTTTGACGGGTTTGTGCGTTGGCCCTAGAGGGGTGTCACCGCAGCGAACGGCCACACGGTCTGGACGCAGCGGTCGCAAAAAACCAGATGCTCCAAGCTTCTCGAGAGGGAGGTTATGCGAGTGTCGGTATTTTTGTCGGCTCTTTGACATTGTAGGTTAAGAT